>CAVRUG010000004.1:0-2442827 GCA_963724305.1 uncultured Solirubrobacterales bacterium | reverse complement strand
AAACCGCGCCCGCGCCCTGGCGTGTGCGTCACGGACCGCGTCCGAGATCCCTGGTGTCGACGCGATCTTCTCGACCATCCCGAACGCGGTCGAGTCCGACGCCACCCGACCCGAACAGCACGCCCTGCTCAAGGGTCGCGCCCAAGTCAGAAACGCACTCGCCACCGTCGGCGAGCATCACCGCGAGATCCCGATCACAAACTTCCGGATCATGACCACGACGACGCTGTTTGAGCCCCGCCAGGCGCAGCGAAGAGCGCGCTCGTGAGCCCAACCCTGTCCGCGATCTGCCCCAGCAGCGCAGTACCGCCGTGCGACGCTAACCCCGCTCCGTCCGCCGTGACTTCTACGGTTACCGGGCGTCCATCACGCATCACCTGTAGCGAAATCTCCGTCAGGCGGGGGCCTCCTGGGGTTGGAGCGTGACGTTGTGTCCGAGCGCTTCGAGTTGTCGGAGGAGGCGTTTGGTGAGCCTGTCCGGGTTCTGGCGGGTGAAGTAGTCGCCGCCGAGGTCGCGGTAGAGCTCGCCGGTTTGGAGCATGTGCCAGGCGGCGGTGAGGATCGAGTGCCCGACGGCGGTGACGGCCTTGGAGTGGCCGCGGCGGCCGCGGAGTCGCTGGTATTGGGCGGCGAGGTAGGAGTTCTTGGTTCGGGTGGCGGCGTTCGCGGACTCGTCAGGGTCGCTCTGAGCCACTTGTTGCCCTTGCCGGTCTTGCCCGGAGCGGCGCTTGCCGGCGGACTCGTCGTTGCCGGGGCACACCTTCGCCCATGACGCGAGGTGCTTGGGGGTCGGGAACGCGTTCATCTCGACGCCGATCTCGGAGATCAGCACCTCGGCGGCGCGCTGCTTGACGCCCGGGATCGTCATCAGCAGATCACGCTGCGCCGCGAAAGGGGCGATCTGCTCCTCGATCTCGGCGGACAGGCGGTCGATCGCCTCGTCGAGGAAGTCGATGTGCGCGAGAATCTGGGACCGACGATCAGCGCGTGCTCGTCGGTGAAGCGACCGACCAGCGCCTCACGCAGCGCCGGGATCTTCTTGCGCACTTGCCGCTGGCGAGGTCGGCGAGCACGTTCGGGTCGGTAGTGCCCGAACGAGCGCGTCGAGCATATCCCGGCCGGACTTGCCGAGGATGAGGCGCGAGTCTTACCGCACAATCCGGGCTAGGAACGGCTTATCCCAGGATGGTCCGTTGTGCCGACAGGGGTCCGCCTGTGGGTCTGAGAGTGCCCCCGGTGGGCCCAACCGTAGGTTGGGCCGTCGAGAAGCTCAGCGGTTGACCTGGATGGTCGCGAGGTTGCTGACCGCTGTGCGGATGATGCCGGTACCCGCTTCGACTCCGGAGACAGTGCACTGCACCTGAGTGCCACTGCCCACTCGGAACGCGGTGCCGTCGTACTGGAAGTTCGCGTTCTGGCCAGGGATGAACGGAGCGGTGAACGGACTTGAAACCAGGGTCTGCAGCGGGTTCACGCTGCCGTCGGACCGGGCGAGGCTACAGCTGAATGTCACGTTGTCAAGCGTCGTGCCGCCGCGGTTGCCGTACTGGCCGACGAGCTGCGGATGCTGACCAACGTTTGTCACCAAGACGCTCGGAAGCGTCACATATGGTTGGGCAGGCGTGGGCGCTGCGCTCGCGGCCGCTGATGCGGCGAGCGTCATGCCGATGGTCGCCGCGGCGATGGCAATCGCGCGAGGGTGTCGCATGGGGATGATCCTCCTAGCTGTTAGTAGAAGTGCTACACCCCGAACAGGACCCCCTGCGCGCGGGATCCTTCCTCATTCCCAACCTTTTAACATCGTTCGCCACAGCTTCAGCACCTCTGTCGACGGATTGTGGCGGCTACAGCGGCGCTGCTGGACGCCGGTCTGACTTGCGCGACGCAGATGCGGACGTGCGCTTTGCGCGTCGAACCGTCCCCGGCTACGCACGCCTTCCCCGTTCCATGGAGGCTGTTGCATAAAGCCGCGGAAGTCACTGTGACAGTGATGGTGGGATGAGAAGGCCGGCGAGGAGCTGATTCGACGCCGCTGTCCCAGTTAACGCCCGACTTCAGCCTGCCTCACATCTGTGATCCCACCGACCAAATGATGCTCTGGATTTCTGAGGGGTTTGTGCAACAGCCTCCATGCAGAGCAGGTGTGTCGGGACCGGAAGGCTAGGCGGATGAGACAGCCGGTTCGCCGTTCGTGCGGTGGGTGGCGCTGGTGGCTGCTCTTTTTCGGGTCGGCGCCTGAGGCGGCCAGGAGACGGCCGCGCTGCGCGGCGGGCAGAACCGCCGTTGGAGGGATCGTGGGAATATCCTGGCGGTGGCCACCGGGTGGAAGTGTTTCGTGCTCAGCCCATTCGTCGACCGGGAGGACTGGACGGACGGGGGCATCGAGCTTGAACAGTTGGACCCCGGTGGGAGCGAGTGGTTCGCATCGGGGCCCTCGGGCGAGCACGTCGGTGATCTTGCGGTGGTGCTTGCGGCTGCCGCCGACACCAATGCCGATCGAGCATGGCTCGATGCCGTCGCGGAAGTTGTCACCGCTGACAGCCACGGCGAGCGGCGGTCCGGGCTGGTCCTCAGACAAGGTCAGGGCGTCTGGTTTCACACAACCTTCGCTGAGGACGGGGCATCCATCCGTCTCACGGGCTCGACTGGAGACGGTTCGTCGGGAGCGGCATCGCCGGCAGCCCAGCGCCCGAGACCGACGGCGTCTTCTGTGCTCCGAGATGGAATCGGCCGAGTTTTTCGCGCAGATGGGCCGGCGACGCGGACGCGAGGTCGACATCTGGGTCGTCGCGCTCGACGGCCAATGGATGATCAGCGATCCCAACGCGAGCGGCGGCCTTGATGACGGCTGGACGATCTGCCTCGACCCCATTCCAGCGGAGCGCCTCGAACTCCGCAGGCCGGGCCAGTCTGTCTCGTTGAGACCCTCATGAGCTCCTCAGGCGTCATCGACAGCCCACTGCTCGTTCGACGATACCCGCTCCGTCGCTGCAGCGGTCCTAGAGTGGCCGACCGTGCTACCGGTCGGCGCCGGCCAGAGCGCCCACCTCGTCGCGCGACCGCGCGAGCGGCAATGCAGCCCGCCCCTGTCGACGAGCGACTGCCGGTCCGTGCGGACGAGACTGCTGGAATGCGCCAACAGCACGACGCCGGATCCGGGCTCGAGGTCGATGCTTTCGGTGAAGTGCTTGCTGACGGGCTGCAAGCACGATCGCGCTCTTCGGCCGCGTCTCGATCGGCCGGAATCGCGCCGGCGTGAACGAGCCGACGACCGCGTTCACGCGATAGCGACAGCGCTCGCGAATGGCCAGATCGTTAGCTGGATGCGGCACAGATCGGTCTCCAGCAAGCGTCGGCGGTGTTTCCCAGCCTCCTCCCAGCGCTTGCCGCGCTGCTCGCGAGCGGCTAAATCCGAAGAGGTGGCCCGCTCCTGCAATCCCCAGGTGAGGGACAGTCTTGACCCCGCCTGAACGCAGACAGCTGGTCCTGCTCAAAACGGGCACGAGGAGCCGGCTGCTGGTCTTGTCCGGTTGCAGCAGCCTCGGACGTAGATTCCCGCTCGGGGACCGCTGCTGCGTTTAGCCCAACGCGGAAGCGGGGCTGGCGGTCGTTCGCTGCGCGTCAGGGGATCCTGAACCCGCACGTGCCCTCTGCACGCCTGAGCGCCGGCGACTGAGGTGGGAACACGAGATAGGCCCCGCCAATGCCTACGGCGTTACCAGTATGGCTGCCGGGCGGTGGGGCTGGTGGAGGTGAGGTCGTCGGGTCGGCGAAGTTCGGCAGGCCGTGAGAGCGCATGCACTTCGCGAGGTTGAGCAGGGCGAGCTTCTCGCTCTCCGGGCCCGCCCCTCGGCTTTCGCCGCCACCCACGAACTTGGCGCATGCTTTCTGAGCGGACAGGAATGCGGGGGCTTGCGGGTTGATCCAATTGGGAATTACGCTAGGGCCGCCCGGGCTCGGGTCGGGGAAGTTGGGCACGCCGTGCGAGCGCATGCACTGCGCCTCCCGGAGCGGGGAGCCGCCGCTCGCGACTCCGGTGCTCGATTTGGCCGAGGTTGCGCACGCCGCAACCGCAAACGCCAAGCTCGCTGCGGCAAGCGCGACTCTGAGGCTATATCGCTCGGCGTTCAACACTGTCGTCGGATCGGCTGAACCGGGCTCAACCGTATCGGGCGAAACGCGCTGGAGGGCGCGAAACGCCGCGTGCGACCGGCAGGCTTCCCCCTTGATCAAAGAGGAGCAGCGACATCGTCGTGGCCGCTTCAGGCGTGAAACAACAGTCTCGGCGGCTGGATCAAGCCACGCTGACGCTGCTGCTGCCGGAACGAATCCAGCCGTGAGCCGGCGCCGGGATGGCCACCTGGTCAGACGCGCGGAACCGTTCCAGAGCAGCGGCGTTCTCGCGAGCGTGCATCGCTCTCGCTCTCCACGCGAGCAGGAGCGTGGATCGGCCGGATGCGCGGTGCCCGCGAGCGGATCCGTCACCGGCACCGTCGTCGCTGTCAGGGGGTCGGGGTGCCGAACCACCAGCGGTGGCCTTCGAGGTCGCGCGCGCCGTACTCTCGCCGCCGATAGGGCTGGTCGATCGGTTCGGAGTCGATGCGCGCGCCGGCGGCGCGCGCGTGCTGGTGGTGGGCGTCGACATCGTCGACAAGCACCGCGAGCCCGCCGCTCTGTGTCGGCAGGGCACTGGCTGCGCTCAGCTCGTGTTCGGGACTGACGCGGTGAAGCCAAATCGCAGCGTCGCCAGCGCGGACCTCGCCATGGACCGGGCGGCCGTCGGCGCCGACGGTGACACCGCCAGACTCGAGGCCGAACGCGTCCACCAGGAAGTCGTGTGCTGCCTTGATGTCGTCGCAGACCAGGACTGGAGTGACGGGCTGTGGTTGGGTCATGGCGGACACGCTACACGGCGACCGGGCCCTTGTCTTGGACAATTGTGATCTCGTCTGTGATCACTTGGTCGGTACTCAAAGAAGCGAGGAAGTCGGTCGGCGTGGTTCCGGCGAGTTGGCGGAAATCGCGATTGAGGTGCGCCTGGTCACAGTAACCGGACTCGTAGGCGATATCGGCCCAGCGGCCCGGCGCGCGCGCCAGGCGCTCGCGGACTCGCGAGAACCGCAACAGCCGCGCCACGGCCTGCCATGATGCCCGCACCGAGCGTGAACGCCACGGCGCAGGTTCGCCCAGGTCGGGGCAGCCGCGCGGTGGGCTGGCTGTGTCGTGAGGCCAGATCGCGAGTCCCAGCGCCGCGCCCACGTCGACCGCCGCTTCAAGCGAGTGCTCGACCGTGCCTCGATGTGGTGCAGCGCGGAGATGAGCCGGCCCGGGCCGAACACGAGCATGAGTCCGCCGGCGAGATACATGCCAAACACGCCGAACGTGGGGCTCGCGAGGTGTGCCCGCGGGGTGCCCGCCATCCGTAGGCCGGGACGACGGTCGGGGGGTTGATCGGGTCCGCCACCGCGATCGAGGCCACAAGCAGCGTCAGCGTGGGCATGGGACCGTCAGCCAGAGACTGCGCCCGATCCTCGGTGCGCGGAGCCCGTACTCCCGCTGATCAGCTTCGATCGAATCGGCTCGCCAGGGACCGCTGACAACCAGCGAGTCTGCCGCTCTGCAGACAACGGCCAGCATCGGCCGGCGGACATCGGTGGGGAGGGACCACCAGTCTGGGAAACGGCAGCGGTCACGCGGCGTTGCGGACCTTGTCGGTCGGACCAGCGCCCCGCTCCGTCGACGGTTTCAGGCGCGCGGTGAGCTGCGCGACGGTCATCGGGCGGCCGAGCAGGTAGCCCTGAATCTCGTCGCACCCCCACGCCTCCAAGTGCTCCCAGCTGGCGGGCGTCTCGACGCCTTCGGCCACAACCCGCAGGCCGAGGTTGTGGGCGAGTTCTACGGTGGCCCGCACGATCGTGGCGCTGTCCTCGTCCCGGTCCATCGCCATGACGAACGAGCGGTCGATCTTGAGCTCGTCGACCGTCAAGCGTTTGAGGTAACCGAGTGACGACGCGCCGGCTCCGAAGTCATCCAGCGACAGTCCCACGCCGAGCGCGTGCAGCCGCGCGACGACCTCGAGGATGCGGGCAGGATCAGACATCACGATGTTTTCGGTGATCTCTAGGACCAGCCGCCACGGCTCCACGCCGGACTCCTCGAGCAGCCGCGAGACCTCATCGGGCAGGCGAAGGTCCAGCAGGTTGGGCATCGCGAGATTCACGGCGACGCGGAGGTCCGAGCCGTGCGCGTTCCAGCGTGCGAGCTGGAGCAGCGCACGCTCGAGCACGTAGCTGGTCAGCTGGCGCATCAGGCCGGCGCTTTCAGCGACGGCGAGGAAGCTGTCCGGGGTCAGCAAGCCCTCGACGGGATGCTGCCAGCGGATCAGGGCCTCGACGCCGGTGATCTCGCCACTGCGGGTGCTCGCCTTGGGCTGATAGTGGACGATCAGCTCACCCTCCTCGAGCGCGCGCCGAAGCTCCCCGACCAGGCGTAGTCGATCTCGCGAGTTGAGGTCGCGCTCTGGGCGGTAGAGCTCGTATCCCGAGCGAGCTTCCTTGGCGTTGTACATGGCCACGTCGGCATGGCGCATCAGCTCGGTCGAGTCCTCGCCATGCAGCGGATAGCGCGCGCCGCCGACGCTGGCGCGGACGTGGACGCTGAGATCGTCGAACTCGAACGGCGCGTCCAGCGCGGCGTGCAGCTGGTCGGCGGCGCTCCGAAGCACCTCCGGGCCCGAGCTGCCCGAGACCAGGATCGCGAACTCGTCGCCTCCCAGGCGGGCGACCAGCTCAAGCCCATCTATCGCTGCGAACCGCACGCCCAGACTGGTCAGCAGCAAGTCACCCGCGTGGTGACCAAGGGTGTCGTTGAGTTCCTTGAAGCCGTCGAGATCGACCAACAGGAGCCCGGCGAGCCTGGACTCGCCTGCGCCTCCGACCATCGAGCGGATCTGTTGATTGAGCCGTCGGCGGTTGGGGAGACCGGTGAGCTCGTCGGTCAACGACGCGCGACGGCTGTCCAGGAGTGCGAGGTTCTCACGAAAGGTCAGCCCGGTACGCAGCGTCACCAGCACAAGGGTGGTGACCGCAAGCGCTGCGCCGGCGTTAGGCAAATGATTCGTCTGCCCGTAAGCCAGCAGCGCTGTGGCCAGGAGAGCGAACGTCAGGGGGGCGGCCAGCACCGCGACGCCCTCGAGGCGCACGTCGCGAACCGGCGGGCGGTCCTCCTGCCAAGCGCCGATCGCGATGAGCACGAAGGCGAGAATCCACAGCGGCCCGATTGCGAGCACGTAGGTGTGACCGGTCGCCGAGGTGTACGCATATGTACTGTCGGCGATCGAGAAGGTCGCCAGGCCGGCACGGGGGCCGATGCCCTTCAGCTCGGCCCCGATCTGGTGCGACCACTCGACCAGCCAACCGGGCGGATTGTTGACCATCTCCTTGACCTGAGGGATGCGCTGCGCCTGCTCCTCGGACAGCGCGAGCCCGAAGTCGAACGGGAACTCGGTGTTGTAGGTGGACACGTAAGGGAACTCCCAACCCATCCGCTCCTTGTAGGCCGTGAGCTGCTCGATCGGCGCCCGCGAGAAGCACAGCAGCGTCACATCGCAGTGGTGGAGGTGGACCAGCGACCCGTCGAGGCCGTCGCCGAGCGACGTGCACCCGGGGCAGGCGCCGTTGGTGTAGTCGGGGCCGTACATGATGTTGTAGGCGAGGAGCTGGGAGCGGCCGTCGAACAGCTCGGCGAGCGTCTTCTTCCCGTCCTCGGTGTCGAACTCGTACTCCTTCTCCACCGCCACCCAGGGAAGCTGACGGCGCTGCTCGGTCGCCTGCTGGCCGAGCTTCGCGTGCTCGGCCTCGAGCTTCGCGAGCTCATCGCGAGCCGCCTGCCATTCCTCGCGGCTTCCTGTCCTGTGGTCGGACATCGTCCACCTCCGTTGGCTGTAGGTTGCCTCCCAGCGTAGGCGAGCGCTCCGCGATCCGTCCGCTCCGCGATCCGTCCGCTGCATGTCGCAGGATGCCGGGCTCTTTGACACTTTCGCACTCGACATCCCTGCGCACATGGCAACACCGTGCGCTCGACCGCATGGCCGACTGGCGCGAGGGTCCGTTCCTGATCTCCGCCGCGCCCGGCGCCGGCAAGACCCGCCCCGCGCTGGAGCTCGCCAAGGATCTGCTGTCGAAGAGGATCGTCGGGCGCGTGGCGGTGCTCTGCCCGACGACGCCGCTCACCCGTCAGTGGGCGGCCGCCGCCGCGCTTCTGGGAGTGCAGCTGCAGCCCGACGCCAAGGGCCCCAACCCGCCACGCGACTTCCACGGCGTCGCCGTCACATACGCGCGCGTGGCGGCCGATCCGCGCGGCTGGGCGGCCAAGGTGCCCGCCGACACGCTGGTGATCGTCAACGAGGCCCACCATCTCGGCGAGGACCTGGCGTGGGGCACCGGCTTTCAGCGGGCATTCGCCGCGGTGCCGCGCTGGCTGCTGCTGTCGGGGACGCCGTTTCGCTCCGACGCCACCCCGATCCCGGGTGTGCGCTACGACAACGATGGAGTGGTGGTGCCCGACGTCTCCTACACCTACGCGGATGCGGTCGCCGAGGGAATCTGCCGACCGGTGGCATTCGTCACCTTCGATGGGACCCTGTCGTGGCGCAGCGGCGATGACGTGGTGGAATCCTCGTTCGAGACGGTGCTGAGCGCGCGCGAGGCAAGCCGCCGCTATCGCACCGCCATCTCGACCGAGCTGCCGGAGGGGCTGCCGCGGATCCTGCGGGAGGCCAACGCCAAGCTCGGGGCGCTGCGCGCGGAGGGCCACCGCGACGCGGGCGGCCTCGCGGTCGCGGCGGACGCGACGCACGCGCGGCGGATCGCGAAGCTGCTGGGCGAGACCACCGGACGGGCGCCGGTGGTGGTACTGCACACCGAGACCAACGCCGCGCGCAAGCTGGCGGACTTCCGTGGCTCGCATGAGCCGTGGATCGTGGCAGTGAACATGGTCTCCGAGGGCGTGGACATCCCGCGGCTGCGCGTGGGGGTGTACGCGACGGCCGCCAAGACGCCGCTGATCTTTCGCCAAATCGTCGGGCGGTTCGTGCGCACGATCCCAACCGATCGAAGATCGGCCAGCGGAGCCGAGCCAAGCTGGCTGTACCTGCCCGCCGATCCAACGCTGCGTACACACGCCTCGGAGGTCGAAACCGAGCTGCGCCACGCACTCCACCGCGAGGAGCCCGAAGAGGGCTGGGAGGAGCCGGTGCAACGGCGCGCGAGCGAGCCGTCGCCCACCGCAGAGTTCGTGCCCCTGAGCGCCGAGTTTGCCGCCCAGATGACCCTGTTTGGCCCGCCCCAGAGAGCACACTCCACCGCCGCCACCAACGCTGCTGCCGCCGCCACTGCTGCTGCCACCACGACCATCGCTGCTGCCACCGCCGCCACCGCCGAGGAGGCTCCCGAGCCGGCCCCGGTGGCCGCGTTCGAGCGTCAAGCCCAGCTGCGCCAGGAGCGCAGTCGCCTGGTGGCGGAACTTCACCGCCACGACGGGCGCAGCCACCGTGAGATCAACGCCTGGGTCAACCGCACGGTCGGGCTCCAGCGGGTCGATACCGCCAGCATCAAGCAGCTGGAGCGATCGATCCATGCTCTGACGCGGGAGCTCACGCGCAGCAACTGACCCTCGCGAGCGTAAACCCGCCGACTTGCAGGCTACTCAAGCGATGCCCGGGGTGGGAGTCGAACCCACAGACCCTTTCGAGGCGCCGATTTTAAAGTCGGCTGCGTATACCGTTCCGCCACCCGGGCGCGGATGCCCTTTGCTCCTCTCTGCAATACCTGCCCACAAGAGAGTCTATGAGAGAGGGATGTCAGCAAGTCGAGCGCCGCGCGAGCGGTGGGTGCACAGGGCTGCCTAGCGTAGGAATGAGTAGGGCTGAGCAGCAGGGGCAAGGCCGAGGAGTCGATAACTGCCCCCTCCCCCCTTAAAAATTCCTTTGACCTTTTATCTCCCCTTGCGGGTATTGGGGTAGACCATAGGCAGGAGCTCATCAAGCGTCTCCGCAACCGCAACTTTAAGCGGTTGGTACCGTGTCTATACGGGTAAAGCCGCAACGTCGCGTGATTGGACCACCGTGGAGGTCACCGCACTAAAATCAGGTGTAGCACCCGGTCTGAGGGGGGCCAGCCCGCTGCTGCGCCTGCAGCCCGACGAGCGTCTGATCGCGCTCACGCGTCGCGGCCAGCACGCCGCCTTCGAGACGCTCTTCTCGCGCTACCACTCGCGCCTGCTCTCCTTCTGCCGGCACATGCTGGGCTCGCGCGAGGACGCCGAGGACGTGCTGCAGGAGGTGTTCGCCGCCGCCTTCAACGCGGTGCTCGCCGACGAGCGCCCGATCAACGTGCGGCCGTGGCTGTACCGGATCGCGCGCAACCGCTCGCTCAACCACCTGCGCCGCGCCTCCGCGATCGGGGTGGACTCGATGGACATCCACTTCGCCGAGCACGGCCTCTCCACCGGCGATCAGGTGCTGCGCCGTGAGAGCTTCCGCGAGCTGATCGGCGACGTGCAGCAGCTGCCCGAGACCCAGCGCACCGCCCTGCTGCTGCGCGAGATCGACGCGCTCTCCTACGAGCAGATCGCGGTCGCGATGGACACCACGGTGCCCTCGGTGAAGTCGCTGCTGGTGCGCGCCCGCATCTCCCTCGCGGAGGCCGCCGAGGCGCGCAAGCTGAGCTGCGAGGAGGTGCGCGACGAGCTGGGGGAAGTGGCGGAGGGGCTCCTCAAGATCAGCCCCCCCGTGCGCCGCCACCTGCGCGACTGCGAGCGCTGCCGCACGTTCCGCAAGCTGCTCAAGGACAACAACCACGCGCTCGCCGCCGTGCTTCCCCGCCGGGCCCCTGCTACTGCTCAAGCGCTTCGTCCTCGGCAAGCTCGGCGCCTCCGCCGGCGCGGGCCACGCCGCCGGCGCGGGGAGCGCCGACCGCCGGGGTGGCGCGGCGCAGCGGAGCGACGGCGGGGCCGCGCGGCGTGCCGCGGGCGGCCTGCTCACCGCGGGTGCGGGCGCGGGAGCCGCGGCGGCGCGAGCACCGCGGGCGGCTTCGTCACCGCGGGCGCGGGAGCGATCGCCACGAAGGCCGCCGCCACGCTCGCCGCCGCCGCGCTCGTCACCGCGGGCGCGGTCGCCGTCAGGCCCCGCCACGCCCGCCGGCGCCACCACCACGCCTCCGTCGCGCCGTCGCCTCGGCGGCCCCGCGGCCGCACTCGCGCACACGCTCGCGGCCCCGCTGGTGGTGCGCTCCACGCCCCAGCCGCTCAGCTCCGGAGCTCACGTCGCCGTCGCGGCCGTCCGCGCAGCGTCCACCGCGCGCCGCCTCCACCGCCGCCCGCCGCACAAGTCGCTCCGCCCGCGCGCCGCCGACGGGCGTGCACCCCCACGTCCCGCCCGTCGCCACTACCGTGCCCGCCGCCGTAGCCGCCCGCCACCACCGTACCCGCTACTCCCAGCCGCCGGTGACGCCGCCGCGGTGGTGCAGGTCACCACCGAGACCACCCAGCTTCCGCCACCGCACCACCACCAGCACCCCCGCGGTACACGCCGTCGCCGACCACCACCGGCGACGAGCACAACGCCCACCACGCCAGCACCGCCGGTCGAAACGGCGCCGACCACCACCGCAACCGATTACTACCGACCGCTGGCGAAGCCACCGTTTCGCGGCGCCCCCGGCGAAGGAGAAGCCGCAGTGGAAAGCATCCGCCACCGAAGACCCCACCGGCGGCGTCCCCCCCCCGTAGCGCCTACCGCGGAGACAAGCGTCGCCCGTGTAGCACCACGCCGGGCGCGTACAGCTGTCAGCCCGTCGCCGGGCACAGTAGGGGCGGCGTCACCCAGGTTGCAGCTATTCGAGCGCGAACGTCCCCAGCGGTTCTTCGAGCGCGCCTTTGACGCCCACGTCGAGCGGAGAGGTCACCTGCCGGTTGCCGGCGACGGTGGTGAGCATCGCGATCTGCAACCCCCGCGCGCGCCCGGCCGATCGGGGAGCAGCAGGACGTTGCGCCCGTACATCTCCCGCCCGCGACGCGGGTGGTGTAGAAGACGTTGTAGGTGGCGTAGCGTGGAGACGGCGTCGATCTGCGTGCTGCCCTGCCCGCGCAGCACGAACCCCGTCTGCCCCGGGTGTGGGCCCCGGCGGGCGGGCGGCAAGGCGCGGGATGTAGCCACGCTGCGTACAGCGCCAGCGCCGCGCCGAGCGCCCCGCGGTGGGGGGGCAGCACGAGGGGCCCCACCGCGAAGGAGTCCTCCAGCCGGCCTCTGCACGCGCTGCACCCTCGCGTACCACCCCGGGGGCGGGTCGGTGCGGTGGAGCCCCGCCGTAGCTGAAGCTGAACGGTACCGGCCCTCCGTGGGAGACGGTGGGGCTCGCGAGCGTGAGCGCCGCGCCCGCGATCGCCGCCACCGCCAGGGCGACACCGCCGCGACCCACAGCGTGCGCACCGCGCAGCGAGGCGCGCCGCCAGCGCGGCGCGAGCAGCTCCCCGAGCGTGGGGCGGTACTCGCTCTTGAGGGGCAGCGCGGGCATCCGCGCGTGAGCCTACCCGGACCGGGGCCCCGAGCCCGATGACCTTCAGGCGCCGGCTCAGCGCCTGCGCGGCGAATTCGCGGGTTTCGGCTAGACGCGCACCCCGAAGATCTCGAGGTCCTCTTCGGACTCGTTCATCCATTTGGGGCGCAGCACCCCCTCCGCGGCGGGGGCGACCTCGGCGAGGGTGCGCCCGATGGCCTCCCGGTAGCGCTCGTCCGCCAGTGCCATGTCGCGCAGGAAGCGCGCCCCGAAGGCCACGTGGCGGTGCTCGTCGCGGGCGACGTTGGTGAAGCCCTCCACGAAGGCGGGCAGCGTGCCGATGCGTTCGTTGTAGGAGATGATGAAGTGCTGGCCGGTGAGGGCGAGCATCCCCTCGATCACCATGTGGTAGATCGTGATGGCCTCCACCAGCGCCTCGGTGTCCTCGGGCTCCTGCGCGAGCCGGTCCACGCGGCGGCGCAGCAGCTCGTCGAAGAGCACGCCGAACTCGGGGTTCAGGTGCTCGGTGGTCTCCGCGAGGCGCCCGCCGAGGTCGTCGGCCTGGAGCACCCCGACCTCGGAGTAGAAGCGGTCGAAGAACGCCACGTGGCGGGCCTCGTCGGCGATCTGGGTGCAGAGGAAGATGCGCATGTCCTCGTCGGGGCACGCGCGCGCATCATCGGCCCGAGCTCCGCGGCGACGCGCTGCTCGCCGACGAAGAACGAGGAGAGCCCGTACATCCGCGCGTAGCGCTCCTCGGCGTCGATGCGCTCGTGCCAGTCGATCGCGGTCCTGGGTGAAGTCGAGGTCCTGCACCGCCCACTGCTGGCGCTCCCAGAGGGAGTAGAGCTGGCGGTAGTCCAGCAGCTCCACCCGGCCGCGGTCGCCGGCTTCGGTGAGCGCGGGGTCGGAGGTCGCGCGGAAGTCCTCCCGCTCGCCCAGGTCCGGCCCGCTCTGCACAGAGGGTGCGCCGCTCTCGGACACCGCCTCAGCGTACACCATCTCTGGCCGTCCGGCCAAGCCAGCCCTCATTCCCCCAGCGAGAAGAGCGCCTCCAGGTCGTGGCGGGAGTAGGCCTGGAAGGCGACCATCGTCTGCGTGCGCGCGACGCCCGGCAGCTCGGTGATCTGCCCGGTGACGACGTCCGCGAGCTGCTCGTGGTCGGGGACGCGCACGATCGCCACGAAGTCCCACTCGCCGGTGACCGAGTACGCCTCGGCGACCCCCTCGATGTCCGCGAGCGCACCGCCGAGGGTGGAGAGCGCGTCGCGTTCGGCCTCGATCAGCACCACGGCGTGGGTCATGGTCATGGCGAGTGGCGTCTCCCCCGGCGCGAGCACGACCACCTGCGCGGCGCCGGCCGCCTCGACGTCGGCCTTGAACGCCTGCGCGTCGGTCTCGATCGGGGGGAAGGTGTCGTAGTGGCAGGGGATCACCTGCCGGGCGCCCACCAGCCGCGCGGCCTCGACGGCGTCGAAGCGGTCCATCGTGTAGTGGCCGCCGATGCACATCAGCGCCACGTCGATCGGCTGGCGCCGGCCGACGAGCTGCGAGGTCGGAGAAGAGCGCGGTGTCGCCGAGGTGGTAGACGACCTTGCCGCCGAAGCCCACGACCAGCCCGGCGGGGATGTTGGCGGTGCCCTTCGGGGTGGTGGAGGTGTGCCAGGCGGGCACGAGCTGCACCCAGCCCCAGTCGAAGTGCACGGTGCCGCCGAGGTTGGGGTCGTGCACGTTCTGCACGCCCTCCGCGGTGAGCTCGCTGGCGATCTCCACGATCGCCACCACGTCCGCGCCGGTGCGCTTGGCGATCGAGACGGTGTCGCCGAGGTGATCGCGCGTGGCCGTGGGTGAGCAGGATCGCGTCGGGGCTCAGCTCCTCGGCGGCCACGGCCGCCTTCGGGTTGCCGGTGAGGAAGGGATCGATGAGCACCGTGGTGTCGCCGTCGCGCAGCTCGAAGGCCGCGTGGCCCAGGAAGCGGATCTCCATGTTCGACTCAGCCTCTCTCGATCGTGTGTTTCGCTTAGTTCTACCGCTTACGCCGTCCCGCGCGCGAGTGCTGACGGGAGACCGTAGCCCAGCACCAGCCCCGACGGCCCCGCCGGTGACGCCCGCCAGCCAGCTGGCCTCCCAGCGCGCGAAGGGCATCGCCAGCAGCACCGCGGCGAACATCGCGGTGCCGAGCAGGTCGCCGTCGTAGTAGCGCTCGCGCGCGGGCGGCCTGGAGGTCGGGGACGGCCCACGCCGCGAGCAGCGCGAGGGCGCCGGCGTTGGCGCCGGCTGACGATCGGCAGCGGGTAGGCCGCGAGCGCCACGAGCGCCCCGGTGGCGCCGGCGCCGAAGAACGTGACGAGCACCGCGAAGGGGCCGTGGCGGCGCTCCAGCAGCCAGCCGAAGATCGCCACCGCGAGGAGCGCGGAGAACGCGTAGACGCCCGCGAAGAACCCGCTCAGCGTAGCCGAACTGGGTGGTGAGGAGCTTCCACCAGTCGCCCTGCAGCGGCCCCACGACCACGATGCGGCCGAGGCTCACGTAGCCGCCGCTGGTCAGCACCCACAGCACGCAGCTCGCCGCCACCAGCGCGATCGTGGCGTACGGCGCGAGCTCCGCCCGCACCCCCTCGATCTCGCCCCGGCGCAGCCGGCCCAGCGAGGGCACCGGCAGCCGCGCCCGGTGGGAGGCGCGCTGGGGGGTGTGCTCGCGCGGCAGCTTCGGCGCGCGCCGGCGCAGACGGTTGCCGCAGTAGGGGCACTCGGTGATGTAGGGGCTGACCTCCGACCCGCACCGCTTGCACACCACGAACAGATCGGCACCCGAAGACATCGCCGATCCATTCTAGGGCCCGCCGGAGGTCTCCCCCGAGGCGATGGCGGGCGAGATGCCCGGCCGGCGAAGAGCCAGCGGGAGCGGCGCGCAGATCGCGCGGACAGATCCGCGCGATCCCCCCGAACAGACCTGCGGCTTCCCTCCGCGCCCGCTCGGCGGTAAAGTCCGGGCATGACCTAACTCGGCTACGACAAGCAGCTCTACATCCTCGCGTTCGACCACCGCGGCTCCTTCCAGAAGAAGTTCTTCGGCATCGAGGGCGAACCCGATCCCGAGCAGACGGCGATGATCGCCGACGCCAAGCACCTCGTCTTCGAGGGCATGCAGCAGGCGGTGGCCGCGGGCGCCGACCCGTCGGTGACGGGGGTGCTGGTGGACGAGCAGTTCGGCTCGACCGTTCCCGAGGAGGCCCGCGCGCAGGGCCTGCGGCTGGCGATGCCCGCCGAGCGCTCGGGCCAGGAGCTGTTCGACTTCCAGTATGGGGAGCAGTTCGGCGAGCACATCGAGCGCTTCGACCCTGACTTCACGAAGGTGCTGGTGCGCTACAACCCCGACGGCGACGCCGAGGGCAACCGCGAGCAGCGCGCCAAGCTCAAGCAGCTCTCCGACTGGCTGCACGAGCGCGAGCGTAAGTTCCTGTTCGAGCTGCTCGTGCCCGCCACGGGAGCGCAACTCCAGACGGTGGGCGGCGATGAGCGAGCGCTACGACGCGGAGCTACGCCCCGAGCTGATGCGCCGCACGATCGCCGAGATCCAGGACGCGGGGATCGAGGTGGACGTGTGGAAGATCGAGGGCGTGGACGCAGCGCGCGGACTGCGAGATGCTCGTCGCCCAGGCCCGCACGGGCGGGCGCGACGGAGTGGTGTGCGTGGTGCTCGGCCGCGGCGCGGACGACGCGAAGGTCGACCACTGGCTCGCGCAGGCCGCCCCGGTGGATGGCTTCGTGGGCTTCGCGATCGGGCGCTCGATCTGGTGGGACCCGCTCAAAGCGTATGTGGACGGCAAGATCGAGCGTCGTGCGGCGGCGCAGCAGATCGCGGAGAACTACCTGCGCTTCGTCAAGGTGTACGAGCGCGCCGAGGGCAAGGCGCCCGGTGGGGTAGCCATGAGCTCGTCCGACTCACGGGGGTAGGCGGTGCGATGCAGGCCATGAAAATGCGGCGGAGCGTCGCGGAGATCGAGGAGGCGTTCGCCAAGGAGATCTCGCTCGACCGCCACCGCCGCGACTCGCTGCGGCGCACCGCCGAGCAGCGCGCGCTGCAAGCGCCAGGTGCAGCGGCGCAACAAGCGCGGCACGGTTCGCTTCGCGCTGCTCGTGCTGACGCTGATCCTCACCGCGGTGGTCGTCACCGTGGCGATGTTCCTCACGCTCTACCAGCTGCTGGGCTAGGCTAAGAAGCCCATCCGCCCGGGATCCCTACTCGTTTGGGGGGGAGGAGGAGGGGGAGGTGCTGGCTCTGAGTTGAGCGGCGTTCGGGATACCTCTCAATGGGCGGGCGCTAGCTATCGCCCAAATCCTTGATCGCCTCGTCCACCTCCGAGCGGACCTCTTCGGAAGGTTTGCTTTCGCCCTGCTGGCGCTGGATCTCGATGTAGATCTCGGTCCGGAACACCGGCACATCGGTGGGCGCCTGAATACCGATCCGCACCTTCTCGCCCACGACCGACAGCACCGACACCTCGACGTCGTCGCCGATCATGATGCTCTGATTGGTCTTGCGCGTCAGGACCAGCATTCCACGCACCCTTTCGTTTGGGCCGACGGTAACCTGGCACGATCACCGGCAGACCAGACTTTCATCCAAGCATATTTCGACAGCCCCGGAAAGGGACCTCGTCCGGTGGCCGACCGGTTCCACTCATACAACGCGTGCAAGCACAGCTTTCTGCCACGCCCTCGTCAAAGCTACCGATAGCTGCGCACCGAGCGATGCTCCTCGGACGTCCCGTCCGGGCACGAAACCCACCACCTCGGTCGTCCCGTTCGTGCACGTAACCCACCACCTCGGGCCTCCGTTCACGCAAAACAAATGGCTCCATCGCCGAGGCTGCGACCCCCCGAGGCGATCGACGGCCCCATGCGCTAGTCTCCCGGACCGTCCATGCCACGCAAGTCGCTCCGTCCACAGCTCAACCAAATCCGCGCCTGGGTGCGCCAGGGTCGCACCGACGCGTGGATCGCCCATCAGCTCGAAGTCACGGTGCAGGAGATCGAGCAGTTCAAGCGCCAGAACGAGCTGGTCGGCGACGAGGATGCCGCGGCGGGCATCGCCGGCGCACGACTTCCCCGAGGAGATCGACCTCCGCGCCGAGGACGACGCGCTGATCGCCGCCGAGCTCGAGGCGGCCGCCCTGGAGGCCGAGCGCGAACGGGCGGAGGCCGAGGCAGCGCGGAGCGCGAACGCGCAGAGGCCGAGGCAGGCGGAGCGCGAGCGCGCAGAACGGGCCGAGCGGGGCGCGGAGGAGGATGAGGCGGACGAGGACGAGGATGAGGCGGAGACGCCCGCACGTCGCCGCAGCCGGCGCGGTGGACGCGGCCGGCGGGCTCCACCACGCGCAGCACCGCTCCCCTGGAAGGCACCTTCGAGCACGGCGAGGAGGGCTACGGCCTGTGGCTGGACCCCGCCATCCAGGACAACCCGATCTACGCCGAGCACTGGGCCGGCCACCGCCCCGTCGAGGTGCTCGTCGAGGAGGACCAGATCAGTCATCCGCCGCGTCGGCGGCGACGACTAGGACGCCGCTGGGACTGCGCCCAGCGACGCCCTAGAGCGTTTTGTTTTACTCAGCCGCCACCTGCCGGCCCCCGGCGTAGTCGGCCGCCTCGCGCAGGTATCGACCGAAGGCGGCGTCCACCGACGACGCCCGAATCCCACGCCCACGGGTCCGCCGGGGCGGTGTCCATCGCCAGCTGCAGACACCACGAGGTGCCCCCCTCGTAGAGCTCTGCGAGCTCCTCCGCGGAGAACCTGCCGCCGAGGCGCCGGCGCAGCTCCGCCACGAGCGTGTCCACGACCCGCTCCAGCAGCACACAGCGCTCCGGCGGAGCCCGCTCGGAGGCGCCGCTCGCCCTGGCGCCACTGATAGATCGCGTTCTCGAAGCCCGGCACGGGCCGCGAGGGTAGCAGCGCCCAGGGCCCAGCGCGCGGCGCCAGGGCCTCCGCCCAGAGCCCAGCCTGCGGCGCCAGGGCTCACGCCCAGAGCCCAGCCTGCGAAGCCAGAGGCTCAGTTGGAGGGAGGCCGGTGATCATGTAGGTCTGCTCGCCAGGGCGGATCATGCCGAGGCGGCGGGCCTCCTGGCACGAGCGCCGCGGGTTGGTCAGGGCGGCGCGCTGGGCCTCCAGGGCGGCGTGCTGGCGCTCCAGCACCATCAGCTGGGAGCTGTCGCCCACGGCCTCTTTCCAAGCGAGAGCAGCGAGATGCCGGCGCTCAGGTAGAGGTACAGCAGCGCGCCCAGCACGCACAGCATCGCCATCCGCCCCAGGCGGTCCCAGCGCACGCGCGTCGTCGATCGCATCCTTCTCGCATTCGCCCCCGAGGGAAGCTCCTGCTGAATACAAGGAGAGGGGCCCGACCGAAGCCGGGAGACACTCCCGCCTCCGCGGGAGTCCCCGTTTCGGGCAACTGGCCCCCGCCGGCCGCGCCACCCTCTCAGCTGCGGAAAACCGAGCGCCCGGGGAACTCGGCGTCGGCACCCAGCTGCTCCTCGATGCGCAGCAGCTGGTTGTACTTGGCGGTGCGGTCGGAGCGCGAAGGGGCGCCGGTCTTGATCTGCCCGCAGCCAGTCGCCACCGCCAGGTCGGCGATCGTCACGTCCTCGGTCTCGCCCGAGCGGTGGCTCATCACCGCCGTGTAGCCGGCCTCGCGTGCCAGCGCGATCGCCGCGAGGGTCTCGGTGAGGGTGCCGATCTGGTTGACCTTGACGAGGATCGAGTTGGCGACCCCCAGCTCGATCCCCCGCTGTAGGCGCTCGGTGTTGGTGACGAACACGTCGTCCCCCACTAGCTGTAGGTGCTCTCCGACGCGCTCCGTGAGCGTCCTCCAGCCGTCCCAATCCTCCTCGGCCATGCCATCCTCGATCGAGACGATCGGGTAGCGCGCCGCCAGCGTGGCCCAGTAGTCGGCGAGCTCGGCGGCGCTCAGCGTGCGGCCCTCGTGCTCCAGCACGTAGGCGCCGTCCCGGTAGAGCTCGCTGGTGGCAGGGTCCAGCGCGATCGCCACATCCGTGCCGGGCTCGATACCCGGCCGCCTCGATGCCGACGACCAGCATCTCCAGCGCCTCCTCGTTGGAGGCGAGGTTGGGCGCGAAGCCCCCCTCGTCCCCACCTGCCGTGGATAGCCCGCGCTCGTGCAGCGTGGCCTTCAGCGCGTGGAACACCTCGACGCCCATGCGCAGGCACTCCGAGAAGCTCTCGGCGCCGCAGGGCACCACCATGAACTCCTGGAAGTCCACGCTGTTATCCGCGTGGGCGCCGCCGTTGAGCACGTTCATCATCGGCACCGGCAGCACGCGGGCGTCCGCCCCACCGAGGTAGCGCCACAGCGGCAGACCCTCC
Organism: uncultured Solirubrobacterales bacterium; assembly: GCA_963724305.1. Taxonomy (GTDB): domain Bacteria; phylum Actinomycetota; class Thermoleophilia; order Solirubrobacterales; family Solirubrobacteraceae; genus Palsa-744. The sequence goes on along the minus strand of CAVRUG010000004.1, from coordinate 2,422,892 downwards.
TCGGCGGCCTGGGCGTGCGCCGCCGCGAGCGAGACGCCGAGGATCGCGTTGGCGCCCAGCCGCGACTTGTTGGGGGTGCCGTCGAGCTCGATCAACGCCTGGTCGAGCGCGCCCTGGTCGCCGGCGTCCAGGCCGCGCACCGCGTCGGCGATCTCACCGTTCACGCCCGCCACCGCGCGGCTCACGCCCTTCCCGATCCAGCGCTCCCCGCCGTCGCGCAGCTCGGTGGCCTCGAACTCGCCCGTGGAGGCCCCGGAGGGGATCGCCGCGTGGCCGTGCGCGCCGGAGCGCAGGGCGATCTCCACCTCGACCGTCGGGTTGCCCCGGCTGTCGAGGATCTGGCGGGCGTGGACTCTGTCGATCTGACTCAAGAGCTCGACGAACCCGCTACCCGGTGGGGGTGGCGACCGGGGCGCTCGGCGTGGTCTTCGGAGCCTTGTACTGCTGGCAGCGCTGCATCACGAAGCCCGCGCGGCATTCGGTGCGCGACTTCCACTTCTTTTCGAATTCCTTGACGAACTTGGTGAGCGCGGTCTGCTGCTGGGTGGAGGCGAGCTGGCTTTTGACTGTTTCTTTCACCTGCGCGAGTGTCTGCTGGCTGGAGGGGTGGATCGTCTTGACTTCGTAGATGTAGTAGCCGAACGGAGTCTTTACGGGGCCGCCGAGCTCACCCGGCTTGGCGGCGAACACCGCTTCGCTGAGCGCCTTCTGCTCCTGCCCCTTGACGACGCCTTTGATTTCCCCGCCCGCGCTCTTGCTGGTCGGGTCGATCGACTTGCTCTTGGCGACGCTCGCGAAGCTCTTGCCCGATTCGATTTCTTTCTTCGCCTGCTGCGCCTCGGCTTCGGTCTTCGTGAGGATGATCCGGATATCACGCGATTCCGGTTTGCCGTACTGAGACTTGTGTTCGTTGTAGTACTTCGCCACCGCCGCTTCGTTGACGTTCTTCTTGGCTTCCTTGGTGACTTTTTCCTGGATTTTGGTCGTGAGCAGGCTGAGCTTCACGCGTAGCAGCAGGTCGGACACCGACTGCCCTGTGGTGGCCAGGAATTTTTCGAATTCAGCTTCCTTGGGGAACTGCTGCTTCTTGAGTTCGTTGAACTTCTTCTCGACTTCCTTGTCGCTGAGCTTGACACCCTGTTCTTCGGCCTGCCCAATCACCCAATCGGCGCTGATCAGGAAGCCCAGCGTGGTCTGCTGCAGCGCTTTGTACTGCTGTTCGCACTGCGACTTGAGCGCCGCTTCGGTCTTCGGCTTCTGCCCCTTGGCGGGCTTCGGTTCGATTTCTTTGAGGTGGGCGATGCAGTTGGTGTAGCTCGGCGGGTCGGGCACAACCGCTTTGGGTGCTTTCTGACCCGGCACCGCCGCCGCGCTCGCGGAGGCCGCCACTCCCATCCAGTGTTCGAACGTCGCCCTCGTGATCGGCTGGCCGTTGACCTGCACCACCGCGTTGCTGGGGATGCCGCCGCCGCACGCGACGAGCCCCACGATCGCGAAGAAAACGGCGCCCAGCGCCGCGACACAACGGATTGGCTTGAACACAGCGGGCCGACTCTAGCGCAAATCCACGAGCTTGTGTTGAGCCGCCTATCCGGCGGCGCCTGCCGCCCCGGCGGCTCCCGTCGCGCCCGCCGCTCCCGTCGCTCCCGTCGCTCCGGTGGTGGTCTTGGGTGCTTTGTAGCCTTTGCAGTCCTGCACCGTGTAGCCCGTGCGGCATTCGGTGCGCCCTTCCCAGCGCGTGCGGAATTCCTTGACGAACTTGGTGAATGCCGCCTGCTGCTGGGTGGAGGCGAGCTGGCTTTTGACTGTTTCTTTCACCTGCGCGAGTGTCTGCTGGCTGGAGGGGTGGATCGTCTTGACTTCGTAGATGTAGTAGCCGAACGGAGTCTTTACGGGGCCGCCGAGCTCACCCGGCTTGGCGGCGAACACCGCTTCGCTGAGCGCCTTCTGCTCCTGCCCCTTGACGACGCCTTTGATTTCCCCGCCCGCGCTCTTGCTGGTCGGGTCGATCGACTTGCTCTTGGCGACGCTCGCGAAGCTCTTGCCCGATTCGATTTCTTTCTTCGCCTGCTGCGCCCCGGCTTCGGTCTTCGTGAGGATGATCCGGATATCACGCGATTCCGGTTTGCCGTACTGAGACTTGTGTTCGTTGTAGTACTTCGCCACCGCCGCTTCGTTGACGTTCTTCTTGGCTTCCTTGGTGACTTTTTCCTGGATTTTGGTCGTGAGCAGCCCGTACTTCACCCGCAGCAGCAGGTCGTTGACGGTATACGAGGTGCGCGCCATGAATTTCTGGAATTCGCCTTCCTTGGGGAATGACTGCTTCTTGAGCGCGTTGAACTTCTGCTCGACTTCCTTGTCGCTGAGCTTGATCCCCTGTTCTTCGGCCTGCCCAAACACCCAGTCGACCCCGATCAGGTAGCTCAGCGCCTGCTGCTTGAGGGCCGTGTACTGCTGTTCGCACTGCGCCTTGAGCGCCGCTTCAGTCTTCGGCGTCTGACCCTTGGCGGGCTTCGGTTCGACTTCTTTGAGGTGGGCAATGCAGTTGGTGTAGCTCGGCGGGTCGGGCACAACCGGCTTGGCCGCCTTCTGTCCCGCGGCGGTCGCGCTCGAGGCGGCGGCCGCCACACCCACCCAGTGAGCCAGGGCGGCCTTCGTGATCGGCTGGCCGTTGACCTGCACGACGGCGTCGCTGGGGATGCCGCTGCTACCGCACGCGGCGAGGCCTCCAACGGCAAAGAAAACGGCGCCCAGCGCCGCGGCACAACGGATCGGCTTGATCACAGGAAGGGCACTCTAGTGGATATGCGTAACGGGCGCCTAATGAGTTCCTTAAGGGCTCTTATGCGGCTTTGCTCGATTGCGCTACGCGGCCTCGCGCACTACCGAGAGCAACACGTCAGCGGCGTGCACCACCGCCGGAAAGCGCTCGGGGCCCTCGCGCGGGACGCGCACCGACACCTGCGACTTGCCCGACTCGTACAGCGCCTCGGGCAGTTGCTCGCGCAGGCGCCGTGCGCGAGCGGAGTCGAGGTCGATCGGCGTGACCGCGAGGCGATCGCCACGGAAGCTCACCGCGCGCGCGCCCGCCTGGCCGAGCTTGATGCGGGCGCGCTGCAGCGCCAGCAGGTTGGCAAGCGGCTCGGGCACGGGGCCGAAGCGATCCTCCAACTCCTCGCGCAGGCGCTCCACGTCCGCCACCTCCAGCGCACTCGCAACGCGACGGTGGATCTCGATCTTGGCCTGCTCGTAGGGGACGTAGTCGGGTGGCACGTAGGCATCGACGTTGACGTCAAGGCGCACGGGCTCGGGCAGCTCCTCCTCGGGCGTGTCGCCCTCACCACTGGCTCCGCCCGCCTGGACGGCCTCGTCGAGCATCTGCATGTACAGCTCAAACCCCAGCGCCGCCACGTGCCCGGACTGCTCGTCGCCCAGCAGGTTGCCGGCCCCGCGGATCTCCAGGTCGCGCATCGCGATCTTGAAGCCCGACCCCAGCTCGGTGTAGTCCGAGAGCGCCGAGAGTCGTTGCGCGGCCTCGGGTGTGAGCGCGGCGGCGGAGTCATACAGCAGGTAGGCGTAGGCGCGCTCGCGGCTGCGCCCCACGCGCCCGCGGATCTGGTAGAGCTGGGCGAGGCCGAAGGCGTCGGCGTGCTCGACGATCAGCGTGTTGGCCTGGGGGATGTCGATGCCGGACTCGATGATCGAGGTGCACACCAGCACCTCCGCGCCGCCGCGCAGGTAGTCCATCATCACGCTCTCCAGCTCACCCTCGCCCATCTGGCCGTGCGCCACGGCGAAGCGCACCCCCGGGCACAGCGCGCGCAGGCGCTCCGCGGTCTCGTCGATCGACTCCACGCGGTTGTGCATGAAGAAGGCCTGCCCGCCGCGCTGGTGCTCGCGCATGATCGCGCCCTTGACCAACTCCTCCTCGTACTCGCCGACATAGGTGCGCACCGGCCGCCGGCCCTCCGGGGGTGTCTCGATCACGGAGATGTCGCGCAGGCCGGCGAGCGACATCTGCAGCGTGCGCGGGATCGGGGTGGCGGACATCGAGATTACGTCCACGCGCAGCTTCAGCTGGCGCAGCAGCTCCTTCTGCTTGACCCCGAAGCGCTGCTCCTCGTCGACCACGAGCAAGCCGAGGTCCTTCGCGCGGACGTCGCGCGAGAGCACGCGGTGAGTGCCGATCAGGATGTCCACGCCGCCCTTCGCGAAGCCCGCGATCGCCGCTTTCTGCTCGGCGGGGGTACGGAAGCGGGAGACGTGGTCGATCGTCACCGGGTAGTCGGCGAGGCGCTCGGAGAAGGTCCCGTAGTGCTGCTGCGCGAGGATCGTGGTGGGCGCCAGCATCAGCACCTGCTTGCCCTGCGTCGCGGCCTTGAACGCCGCGCGCAGCGCCACCTCGGTCTTGCCGTAGCCGACGTCCCCGCAGATCAGGCGGTCCATCGGCCGCGGCGCCTCCATGTCGCCCTTCACCGCCTCGATCGCATCGCGCTGGTCGGGCGTCTCGGTGTAGGGGAAGCGCTGCTCCAGTTCGCGCTCCCACTCGGAGTCGGGCTCGAAGGCGTGCCCGGAGCGCCGGCGGCGCTCGGCGTAGAGGGCGAGCAGCTCGCCCGCCAGCTCCTGCGCGGCGCGGCGCGCGCGCGACTTCATCGCCTCCCAGCGCGAGCCGCCGAGCTTGGAAAGCGGAGGGTGATCGCCGCCGGCCCCGACGTAGCGAGAGATCTTGGCGAGCTGTTCGGTGGGCACGAATACGCGGTCGTCGCCCTGGTATTCGAGGTACAGGTAGTCCCGCGTGACGCCCGCCACGGTGCGCGTCTCGAAGCCCGCAAAGCGCGCCACGCCGTGGTCTTCGTGGACGACGATGTCGCCGGTGCGCAGCTCGGTGAAGGAGCGCAGCACGCCGCGCCGCGGCCGGCCGTCGGCGCTGAGGTCGGGGCGCTCGGCGCGGCGGCGGCGCATGAGACGGTGCTCTGGGAAGACAGCGAGCTTCAGCGAAGGCGCGATGAAGCCCTCGCGCAGCGAGGCGGCGGCGAAGCGCAGGGAGGGCTGGGCACCGCGCCCGAAGGGCGTGGTCGGCGCCGCGGTCACGTCCGCGCCGCCACCATCGTCGGTCAGCCACGCGGCTTTCAGCCGCGCGAGGTTGTACGCCGCGCGCTCGCCCTCGCCACGGTGGGGGAAGGTGACGACCGTGCGGTAGCCGGAGCGCACGAGCTTCTCCAGCTGCGGCTCGGCGTCGGCCAGTGAGCGCGCCGCGGTGTCGGCGGACTGCGCGCGCAGCTCGAGCTCCTGGCCGCTGGCGAGCGAGGAGAGCCAGATGCGCGTGCGCTCTTGCAGCGCCGCCCGCACCCCGTCGGGGCTGACGTACAGGTGGTGGGCGTCGGCGTCGTGGAAGGCCGCGCAGACGTCGCTCCAGTGATCCTGCAGCACCGGGTCGAGCTCCTCCTCAGCCGCAACGATCACCTCGATGCCTCGTCGGCCAGCCCCTTCCCCTCCCCCTTCTTGCTGCGACTCGCCGCCCGAATTCAGCAGATCGAGCAGCGCCCCGAAGCGCTCCACCGGCAGCAGCTCGGCAATGTCCGGGCGCTCGCTCGCATCCTCCAACGCAGCGATCTCCGCCAGCTCACGATGCTCGGCCGCCAGCTCTGCCGCGGGCGCGATCTCGACCTCCTCGACCTCTCCGAGCGAGCGCTGCGTAAACGTGGAGAACCAGCGCAGCGATTCGATCTCCACGTCGAACATGTCCACGCGCACGGCCCGCTCCTCGGTGGCGGGGAAGATGTCGAGGATCCCGCCCCGCATCGCAAACTGCCCACGCTCCTCCACCTGGTCGGCACGCTCATACCCGGCCGCCACCAGCTCGCTCGCGCACTCCTCCAGATCGAGCAGCTCACCGCGGCGCAGGGTGAACGAGCGCGGGCGCAGCGCGGGGTCGGGCACCTTCTCCGAGAGCGCCACCGCGGAGACGACCACGACTGGAGGCCCGCCCACCCGCTCGGCCGTGGAGCTCTCTGCCAGCAGCGCGTCCAGCGCCGCCACTCGCAGCCCGATCAGGTGGGCCGGTGGAGTCAGGTGGGATTCGTAGGTCACCCCGCGCGAGGGGTAGTAGCGCACCCGCCGTGGCGCCAGCCATGCGCGCAGGTCACTCGCCAGCTCCCGCGCTGCGCGATCGTCGCCGACGACTACCAACGTTGGCCGCGCACCCGCGGACCCCGCAACGCCGATCTCGGCCAGGCCGGCGATCAGGTAGGGGCGAAGCGAAGCCGAAACAAACGCGTGGCCTCCTTCGCGCGCCAGTCGCGCGCCCCCTGGATCGTCCTGCACCAATCCCAGCAGCGAGCGGAGACTCACTGCTCTGCCACCAGCCGCTCGACCTCGTCTGCCGCGTGCCCCACCAGCTCACGTACCGCCTCGGGGCTCTCACGGAAGCGGCCGAGCACGTGCGCGGAGACGATCTCGGGGTCGGTGGAGTCGGGGCGCCCCACGCCGACGCGCACCCTCCAGAAGTCAGCGCCCCCGAGCTCTCGCTTGAGCGACTTCAGCCCGTTGTGCCCCGCCAGACCGCCGCCGAGACGCGTGCGCACCTCGCCGAAGGGGATGTCGATCTCGTCGTGCACCGCCACCACCCGCTCCAGGCCCAGCTTGTAGGAGCCGCGCGCGGGCCCGGCCGAGCGGCCCGCCTCGTTCATGAACGTCTGGGGCCATAGAACCGCTACGCGTGGGCCTCCGGGGCCGGTGCGTCCCTCGGCGAGCAGCGCGCGGAAACGTGGTTTGGCACGCTGCAGGCCCCACCGCTCGGCGAGCTCGTCGGCGATCATGAAGCCCACGTTGTGACGCGTGCGCGCGTACTCCCGACCGGGGTTGCCAAGACCCACGATCAGCCAGTCTGCGGGCGGGCTAATCATCGCTTGCCTGTGCGAGAACCACGCCGCTGTGGCGGTCGATGAGCAAGCGAGGCAAGGACGCAGTGAGCGAAGTGTGCTTGGCACACGAGCGATCGAGGACGCAGCGTCGCGCTGGCCGAAACGGGGATGCGAGCGAAGGCGAGTGTCTCCCGGCTTCGGTCAGCGGCCGCCACAGCCCGCAGAGGGGGCTACCCCTCGGCAGAGGCGCCGCCCTCGGCGCCCTCGGCCTTCTCGGCCTCGCCGACGACTTCGGTCTCCGCCTCGATCTCGGTTGCCGTTTCGCTCTGCAGGCGCGGGGGCGTGAGCGTCGCCAGCACCGTCTCCTCGGTGGTCGTCCAGCAGCGTGACCCCTGCGGGAGGCGTGACCGCGGCAAGCGTGAGGGTCTCGCCGATGCTCATCTCCGCGACACTGTGCACGATCGACTCCGGGATTCGCCGTCGGCAGCGCTTCGACGTTCAGCTCGCGCGTGATCAACTCGAGCACGCCGCCTTCGCGGACGCCGGGGGCCTCCTCCACGCCGGTCAGCTCCAGCGCAACCACCGCCTGGATCGGCCTGTCCAAGCGCACCCGCAGCAGATCCACGTGCACCGTCTCCCCGCGCACCGGGTGGCGCTGGGCCTCCTTGAGCACGACCGGCGTGGGGGCGCCGCCATCGATGCTCAGGTCCAGCACCGGCTCCCGCCTTGGCCAGCGCGAGGCGCAGCTCGCGGGCATCCACCTCGAAGCTCAGCGGCTGCTCGCCGCCGCCGTAGAGAATCCCGGGCACGCGGCCATCACGGCGCGTGCGACGCGCCGCGCGCGAGCCATCGGGCTGGCGGGCACGCACTGTGAGCTGGGTGGAGGTCTGGTCGGCCATATCGCGGGGGAGAGGACTTTAGCAATCGGTCGGTCCAGGACCCTGCCGGAGCCGGTAGACCACCTGGTGGGGATCAGAACAGCTGGTTCTCGCCGCCGAACACTTCGCTCACCGAGTCGTCGGTGAAGATCCGCCGGATCGAGTCGGTGAGCAGCTCGGCGCAGGGGAGCACGCGGATGTTCGCGGGGCGCTCGGCGCGGCAGCGGGATCGTGTCGGTCACGACGATCTCCTTGAGCCCGCAGGCGACGAGGTTCTCGAACGCGGCGCCCGAGAAGACCGCGTGGGTGGCGGCCGCGTAGACGCTCTTGGCGCCCGCTTCGTAGACGGTCTGGGTGGCCGCGGCGAGCGTGCCGGCGGTGTCGATCATGTCGTCGACGATCACCGCGGTCTTGCCCTTCACGTCGCCGATCACGTACGCGATCTCCGCGACCTGCTGGGCGGGGCGCTCCTTGTCGAGGATCGCGAGCTCCGCGCCGATCTTGGAGGCGAATTTCTTGTTGAGCTTCACCCGGCCGGCGTCGGGGGCGACCACCACGAGGTCGGAGAGGCCGAGGTCCCCGAAGTACTGGGTGAGCATGAACAGCGCGGTCATGTGGTCCACGGGCTTCTGGAAGAAGCCCTGGATCTGGCCGGCGTGCAGGTCCATCGTGAGCACCCGGTCGGCGCCCGCGGCCTCCAGCATCCGCGCCACCAGGCGCGCGGAGATCGGCTCGCGCGGCGCGGACTTCTTGTCCTGGCGGGAGTACCCGAACCACGGGGTCACCGCGATCACGCGGTGCGCGGAGGCGCCGACGGCGGCGTCGATCATGAACAGCAGCTCCATCAGCGAGTCGTTCGCGGTGACCCCCGTGTGGGGGTTGCCGCAGGTGGACTGCACGATGAACACGTCCGCGCCGCGGATCGACTCCTCGTAGCGGCAGTACACCTCGCCGTTGGAGAACGTCTTCAGCGTCACCGGGCCGAGGTCCATCTGCAGCTTGTCCGCGATGTCCACCGCCAGCTGCGGGTTCGCGCGCCCGGCGAACAGCATCAGCCGCTTGTTGTAATCGATCGGCAGGCTCGTCGCCGCGCTGCGCACGCGTGTCCATCGCGCTCATCGTTCCTCGGAGTGTAAACGTCGAGGCGCGGCATGGCGGAGGTCTTCCGGTGGACGCACCACGTCTCATGGGCGCGCGACCCGCGTCGTGGGCGCGGACGTCGTTTCCGGTCGGGCATCGTACTCCGCCTCGGCCTCGTCCTCGCGCCGCTGCGCGTACCCCTCGCGGTTGACCTGGCGCGCGCGCGCCACGCCCAGCGCGCCGGGGGCACGTCCTCGACGATCACCGAGCCCGCCGCGGTGTAGGCATCGTCGCCGACTGTCACCGGGGCAACGAACGCGGTGTCCACCCCTCCGCGTACGCGCTTGCCGATCGTCGTGCGGTGCTTGGCGTGGCCGTCGTAGTTGGCGGTGATCGTGCCGGCGCCGAGGTTGGAGCGCTCGCCGACGTCGGCGTCGCCGATGTAGGAGAGGTGCGGGATCTTCGCGCCGGCGCCGATGTCGGAGTTCTTCACCTCCACGAACGTCCCCACCTTCGAGCCCTCGCCGCAGCACCGCGCCGGGGCGCAGGTAGGCGAACGGGCCCACGCTCGCGCCGGTCGCCGACCACGGCCCGGTCGAGCCAGGAGACCCGCACGGCGGCCCGCTCGCCGATCCGCGAGTCGATCGCGGTGGTGTGCGGGCCCACGACGGCGCCGCGCGCCCACCTCGGTGGTGCCCACGCAGCGCGGTGCCGGGCTCGATGCGGGCGTCCTGGCCGATCCGCACGTCCACATCGACCCAGGTGGCAGGCGGGGTCCACCACCGTCACGCCCGGCGCGCATGTGCCGCTCGAGGATCGCGCGCTGCGCGAGCGCCCGCACCTGCGGCGAGCGCCACGCGGTCGTTGACGCCGAGCACGAGGTGCGGGTCCTCGACCGCGTGCGCCGCGCACCACCGCCCCGTCGGCGCGCAGCAGATCGAGCGCCTGCGGCAGGTAGAGCTCACCCTGGGCGTTGTCGGCGCTCAGACGCGGGCAGCACCGCCGAGCAGCGCCTCGCCGTCGAAGGCGTAGATGCCGGTGTTGACCTCGCGGATCTCGAGCTCCGCGCGCGGTGGCGTCTCCCGGCCTTCTTGGTCTCCACCACCCGCGCCACCGCGCCGCGCTCGTCGCGCACCACGCGGCCGTAGCCGGTCGGGATCGTCGAGCACGGTGGTGGCCATCGTCGCCGCCGCCCCGCCGGCGTCGTGGGCCGCGACCAGCTCCGCAATCGCCGCCGCGCTCACCAGCGGCACATCGCCGCTCAGCACCACCACCGGCGCCGTCGGGGTCGATCGCGCCGGCCGGCCGCGATCACCGCGCCGCCGGTGCCGTTGGAGCGCGGCTGCACCACCAGCTCGACGCCCTCCGGCAGCACCTCCGCCAGCGGCTCGCGCCGGCGAGTCCACCACCACCACCTTGCCGGCCCCGCCTCCAGCGCCGCGCACCACCGGCCACAGCCCCATCGGCCGGCCGCACAGCTCGTGCAGCACCTTCGGCACGTCCGAGCGCATACGCGTTCCCTGGCCCGCCGCCAGGACAACCACTGTCGGTGGAGCGTCATTAGCTCAGCACCATCGGCATTGGGGGGCAGGGACTCGAACCCCGATTCTCAGGACCAAAACCTGATGTCCTGCCATTGGACGACCCCCCAAGGGTTGAGAGCGTCTACGCGCAGACGCGTACCGGCAACGAGTTGTTGCGAAGGTCCTTTTACCGGTGCATCGGCGCATCCCCTGCATCGTAGCCGGTCCATCGGCCGACCCCAACCAGGAGCTGGCGTCGGAGCACTATCCCCGCCGGCCGGACCCCCGCGGCACGCGCCCGGCGCCGGCGCCGGCCTCGGAGGCGGGGCCGCCGGAGTGGGCGATGCCGAGCACGCGCATCGCCTTCAGCCCGAGGCTAGCTTCTCGCGGCCGTCGCTCGAGCTGACGTCCAGCCCGGAGAGCTCGCGCACGCGCTCGAGGCGGTAGTAGATGGTGTGGCGGTGGGTGAACAGGCGCTGGGCGGTGCCCGCGACGTTGCCGTCGGCGTCGAGGAAGGTGCTCAGGGTGCGCACCAGCTCGGTCTCGTACTGCTCGTCGTAGGCGACCAGCGGCTCGACGGTCTCCGCGTAGAAGCGCTGCAGCTCGCGGGGGTTGTCGCTCATCGTGGAGAGCAGCAGCCGGTAGGCGCCGGTCTGCTCGAACGCGAGCGCGCCCTGGCCGGGACCGAGTCGCCCACCGCCGGCGGCGGTGCCCCCTCCCTCGGCGACGTTCGCCGCGAGCAGCGCCTCGCTGGCCGCGCGCGGCAGGTCGGCGGGGTCCTCGGCGATGCGGCTGCGCCCGACCGCGAAGGTGCAGCCGGGGAGGCCCGCCTGCAGCTCGCGCAGCACCGAATCGGCGGCGCGCGCCGCGAGCGGCTCTTCGCCGCCGGGCACCAGCAGCAGCACTTCCGCGCCCACCCCGCGGGCCCCCCGGGTCGGGAGCTGCCGGGCGGCGCTCCCCGCCTGACCCTCGCGCTCGGCGAGGGCGGCGATCGAGCGGCTCGCCGCGGCGCGGGCGCCGCGCTCGGCGACCACCCGCACCCGCGCGCGCCAGCCCTCCTCGGTGGGCGCCTGGGGGTGGGCGCGGGCGACGATCATGCTGGCCCCGCTCCTGGAGGTCGAGCGACAGCTCGCGCGCGCGCGCCAGCGATCTCCTCGCGGCTCGCCAGCTCGCGCGCGAGAGATCGCGTGCAGGAAGTCCGCCGCCGCGTTCTCGGAGGCGAGGTCGGGGGCGCGCACGCGCTGCACCTCGGAGGCGATCATCGTCACCAGCAGACGCCGCATCGAGGCGGAGGGCTCGGTGCGGGCGCGCATGTGCAGCGACCCCACCACGGCGTCGGCGACCCGCAGCGGGATGCTGCTCACCCCGTCGCCCCCCGCGAGCAGCGAGCGCTCCTCCGCGGGGGAGCGGGCCGCCACCGCGAGCGTCCCCCCGCGGGCGTCGGTCACGGCGAGGCTCGCGTCGAGCGCGCGCGCGGCGGCGCGCACCACCTCGGGCAGGCCGGCGCCGGACTCGACCGCCTCGGTGACCGCGTCGAGGGCAGTCAGCTCGGCCATCGGGCCTCAGACCCAGATCAGTAGACGACGGCGAGGCCCGCCGGCGACCCCGATGCCGACGAGCACCGCGAGCACGTACAGCGAGAGGACGCTCGCCGCCACCGCTCCCAGACCGCGAGTAGGCGGACCACGCGGGCGCGAGGATCAGACCGACGTAACAGCGCCAGGCTGAACACCGCCGCGCAGGCGGCGATCAGGTAGGTGACATCGGTTTGCTCATCGGTGCTTCTAATTGTTACCTACGGCGCGGCCCACCGCAGGGTACGACTATCCCGCCGGCAAGCCAGTGGTGTGAGTCACACCGGCAAAGCGCATCTCCACGGGCTCCGCGGCGAGCGGCGCGGGCACGCGCTCGGCCAGCGCGCGGGTGGCCGCGCGGGCGCGGGCGGGGCCGCGGGACCCGGCGAACAGCCCAGCACCGTGGGGCCGGATCCGCTCACCAGCGCCGCATCGGCGTCCACCGCGCGGGCCTCCCGCAAGGCGGCGTCGATCTCCGGGCAGAGCGCGCGGGCGGCGTCTTCGAGGTCGTTGCGCAGGAGCTCCGCGGGCGGCAGGGGGGAGCCGTCGGCGAGCGCATCGGCGAGCGCGCGGTGAGCATCCTCGAGCTCCGTCTGCTCCCTCATGAGGCCCATGCGGTCGGCCTCCGCATACACCGCCGCGGTGGAGAGGGGGTGTGCGATGGGCAGCACGAGCACCCCCAGAGGGACGACTCGGATCGGGCAGCGCCTGCAGCACCTCCCCGGCTCCGCGTGGCGAGCCACCGCCCGGGGCTGCACCTGAGCGGGCACGTCGGCGCCGAGCGTCCGGGCGAGCTCCTCGAGGAGAGTCGCGGTCTCCCAAGCCCGAGGCGGCAGCGGCGAGGCGCAGCGCGGCGGCGGCGTCGCCGGAGCCACCGCCCAAGGCCGGCGGCGACCGGCACGCGCTTGACGATGCGCAGACGCAGCGGCGGCGCATCCCAGCCGGTGGCAGCGCGGAACGCGGCGAGCGCGGCGGCGGCGAGGTTCTCCGCGGACGGCGGGAGCAGGTCTCCGAGACCCGGGCACACCACGACGTCGCCGCTCGCGCCGGGATCGGGCGCGGCCTGCAGCGTGAGCTCGTCCGCCAGCGAGATCGACTGCATCACCGTCGCCAGCTCGTGGCGGCCGTCCGCGCGCGCGGGACCGAGGAACAGACCGAGGTTGATCTTCGCGGGGGCGAGCGCGCGCAGTGGCAGGGTGCTCATGGAGAATGTCGCGATCGCGGTGAGGCCGGCAGGCTCGGTCTCTCTTTTCCGTTCAACCCCAACGCCTCCGCCAGAGCCACGAACTCCTGCGGGGACAGCCGCTCGGCGCGCACATCCAGCGGGAGGCCCACGCTCCTCGAGCGCCGCGCGCACCTGCTCGCGCTCGGCCACACCGGCCAGCGCTGAGCGAGCGCGCGAGCGCCTTGCGCCGGTGGGCGAAGGCGCCGCCCACGAGCGCGCGCAGCGCCGGCGGGGCGGCGGGCCCGGTGCGGACCAGCTCGACCAGGACCGAGTCCACGTTGGGCACAGGGTGGAAGACGGTGCGGGGGACCGCCCGCGCGACGCGCACCTCGCACGCGAGCTGGGCAAGCACCGAGGGCACCCCGTAGTCGCGCCCACCCGGCCCGGCGGCCAGCCGCTCGCCGACCTCGCGCTGCACCATCGCCACCCAGCGGGCCACCGTGGGCAGCTCCTCGACCGTGCGCAGCAGCGCGCCGGCGGCGACACCGTAGGGCAGGTTGGCGACCACCTTCGTGGGGGCCGGGCGCATCCCCGCGAGGTCCACCGCCAGCGCGTCGCCCCAGTGCAGCGTCACATTCGCAAAGCGCGCGACGGCGTCGTTCAGCAGGGTCACGCAGCCGCTCGTCGATCTCGACCACGTGCAGGTGCGCCGGCGCGCTCGGCGAGGTACTCGGAGAGCACCCCGACCCCTCCGCCGATCTCGAGCACCACGTCCGCGTCGGAGAGCTCCGCGAGGCGGCCGATCACCCCGAGGATGTTGGAGTCGCATCAGGAAGTTCTGACCGAGCTCCCGGTCGGGGCGCACGTCGAACTGGCGCAGCCGGCGCAGCGTGGGCTGGGTTGGGAGGACGGAATCGTCCACCACGGCGCGCCTCACCATCCGAACACGCGCGCGGCTGTTCGCTGCACCACAGCCCCCAGCTCCCCCACCGACACCCCGCGCAGCTCGGCGAGGAAGGCGGCGGTGTGGGCCACGAACGCGGGCTGGTTGGGGTGCTTGCGCACCGGCTGCGGCGTGAGGTAGGGGGCGTCGGTCTCCATCAGCAGGCGCTCGTCGGGCACCCGCCGCGCGGCGTCGGCGAGATCGGCGGCGCTTTTGTATGTGACGTTGCCCGCGAAGGAGATCGCGTAGCCGCGCTCCAAGCACTCCTCCAGATGCGCGGGCATCGAGAAGCAGTGCATCACCACGCCCACCCCTTGCGCCTGCGCGGCGAGCTGGTCGAGCGTGTCACGCTCGGCGGCGCGCGTGTGGATCACGAGCGGCTTGCCGAGCTCGCGCGCGAGCTCGATCTGCGCGGAGAACGCGCGCTCCTGCTCGGCCCGCGGCGCGTAGTCGCGGTAGTAGTCGAGCCCCGTCTCCCCGATCGCCACGCAGCGCGGGTGGGCGGCGAGCGCGCGCAGCTCCTCCAGCGTCGGCGTCGTCGAAGCCGATCGTGTAGTTGGGGTGGCGGCCGACCGCGGCGTAAACCTGCGGAAACGCCTCCGCCGCCGCGAGCGCCGCGCGGCAGGAGTCGCTACCCGTGCCGACCGTGAGCATTCGCGTCACCCCGGCCGCTCCGCCGCCGCCACCAGCTCCGTGTCGGGTGGCTCGCAGAGGTCGAGGTGGGTGTGGCTGTCGATTAGCTGGGGGAGGGCAGGCCCTCCCCCAGTGCCCCCTCCCAGTAGTGACGACTCGGTGTGGAGGAACGGGCTCATGGCTTTGGGAAGAGCGGTTCGAGCTCGCCGACTGAGATAGGAGGGCCCGACCCGAGGCGGGCAGCGGCGAGCGAGCGGTCCTCCGCGCCCAGCGCATCCAGCAGTTTTTCGGTGCTCGCCGGCAAATAGGGGGTAAGCAGCAGGCTCACCACGCGCACGCCCTCGGTGAGCGAAGCGAGCACTCCATCCAAATCCTCCCGCCTTCTGCTCATCCTTTGCCAACGTCCACGGCGCGCACTCCTCGACGTAGCGGTTCAGGCGCCGCACCCGCTGCCAGATCACATCGAGCGCCTGTGTGAGCTCGGCGCGGTCAAGCAGCCTGCACACCTCCTCGGCGAGGCCCTCGAAGTCGCTGGCCAGCTCGGGGTCGATCGGCGCCGCGGGCAGCACCCCGTCGCGGTAACGGCGCACCATCGCCAGCGTGCGGCTCGCGAGGTTGCCGTACTCGTTGGCCAGCTCGCTCTCGTAGCGCTGCTCGAAGGCGGTCGTGGAGACCGACCCGTCCTGGCCGAAGGAGACGTCGCGCAGCAGGTAGAAGCGCAGCGCGTCCGCGCCGAAGCGCTCGATCACCGCGAATGGGTCGAGCACGTTGCCAAGCGACTTGCTCATCTTCTCGCCCTCCATCAGCAGGTACCCGTGGACGAACAGACGACGTGGCAGCTCTAGATCGGCGGCCAGCAGCAGCGCCGGCCAGTAGATCGCGTGGAAGCGCAGGATGTCCTTCGCGATCAGGTGATAATCGGCCGGCCAGAACGTCGAAGTCGGTGCCATATCGATAGCGGGGGCGGGATTCGGGGCGGCTTCGATCGCCGCGCGGGATTCGGGGACGGGACGACCCCCGGGCGGGCGCGTAGGAGAGCGCAGTAGTAGTTGAGCAGCGCGTCGAACCACACGTAGAAAACGTGCTCCGGGTCCCACGGCACCGGCACCCCCCAGGTGAGCTTGTGGCGCGTGAGCGGCACGTCGCGCAGCCCCGAGCGGATGAACGAGAGCGCCTCGTTGTAGCGGCTGCGCGGGGCGACGAAATCCTCGCGCTCGGCGTACAGCCGCTCCAGTTGCTCCTGGAAGGCGGAGAGCTTGAAGAAGTAGTTCTCCTCCTGTTCGCGCACCAGCTCGATGTGGTGGATCGGGCAGCGCTTGCCCTCCTCGATCTCGTTCTCCGCCTTGAAGTCCGCGCAACGCGGGCAGTACCACCCCTCGTAGGTCCCCTTGTACACGTACCCGTTCTCGCGCACCCGCGCGAGGATCTCCTGCACCTTCGCCATGTGCTGCGGGTCGGTGGTGCGGATGAAGAAGTCGTTGGACGCCCCCAGCCGCGGGGCCAGCGCACGGAAGCGCTCCGCGTTGCGGTCCGCGAGCTCCTGGGGCTCGATGCCCTGCGCGTGCGCCGCATCGGCCACCGGCTCCCCGTGCTCGTCGGTGCCCGTCAGGAAGAACACCTGCCTCCCCGCGCTGGCGGTGGTGGCGCGCGAGCACGTCGGCGGCGATCGTCGTGTACGCGTGCCCCAGGTGGGGCGCCGCGTTGACGTAGTAGATCGGGGTGGTTACGTAGAAGCTCATCTCGCCCGCCGGGGGGTGGTCGGGAGGGGGGCCTGCCCCTTCCCGCTAAGGACATCGCTCGCCCAGGCTACTGACTGACACCGTCACTTCAGTTGACCCAGGCACGCTGGTAGGAATCAATCGGCCCCAGTGCCGCTAGCGGAGCCTGCGGGTCCCACCACCAGCACAACCTCGCCCTTGGGAGGACGCTCGCGGTAGCGCTCCGCGAGCTCGGCCGCGGACCCGCGCGCGACTTCCTCGTGCAGCTTGGTCAGCTCGCGGCATACCGCCACGGGGCGCTGTGGATCGGCCAGCGCGAGCACGTCGAGCGTGGCGGAGAGCCGCCGCGGGGATTCGAACGCCACGAGCGTGTCGGAGGCCTCCGCCAACAGGCGTTCGCGCTGACCGCGCTTGCGCGGGAGGAACCCCACGAAGCACCAGCGCGACGCGGGCAGGCCCGAGACCACCAGCGCGACCGGCACTGCAGCTGGCCCCCGGCAGTACCTCGACCGCGATACCCGCCGCCAAGCATTCGCGCACCAGCAGGAAGCCGGGATCCGAGACCACCGGCATGCCGGCGTCGCTGACCAGCGCAACCGTCTCGCCGGCGTCCGCCCGCGCCACCAGCTCGGGGATGCGCGCACGTTCGTTGTGCTCGTGCAGGCTCACCAGCCGCGCCGCCCGAATGCCGTGGCGATCGAGCAGGATCCGGGTGTGGCGCGTGTCCTCACAGGCGAGCACGTCTGCCTCGCCCAAGACTCGCAGCACCCGCAGCGTCACATCCTCGAGATTGCCGATCGGCGTGGGGCACACCAGAGTCGCCTCCCCGGTCGCTCGTTTGCAGGCGCCCGCCCAACGTGCGCAAGGTGCGCGTCATCGCCGGGCATTCGGCCAATATAGAGAGCGCCGATGGCGGACGAGACCGACCCCAAGCCGCAATACACCCGCTACCGCGCGGGGCGCAAGCTGCTGCGCCCTGCCCTGGAGATGCGGGCGGGAACGGGTCGGCCGGGCCGGCGCGGGGCAGCAACGGCGGCTTGCTGGAAGACGGTCGGGGCGGCCGCTCGCCAGCTCGAGGAGGCCCGCCGCCCCCCAACGGCCCCCGCCACCCGGGCACCGCTCGCGGCGCGAGGCCCTCCTGGTGGCGGCGCATCACCCCCAAGCGCGTCGTGCTCGGCGCTGCTCGCGGCTGATCGTCGGCTGGCTGCTGCTCTCGCTCGTGCTGTTCCTCGTCAGCTCTCACTTCGAACGCACCGCGCCACCGGCGAACGCGGCCGAGCGTGCTCGAACCGGCTGGCCCCCTGCTCACCTCCGCCAACAACATCCTCGTGCTGGGCTCCGACAAACGCCAGAAGGACAGCAAGGAACCGGGCGCCGACCCCAACGGGCCGAGCCGCTCGGACACGATCATGCTGATCCGCACCGGCGGCGGGCACGCCGCGCGCCTCTCGATCCCGCGCGACACGGTGATCGAAATCCCCGGCCACGGCCTGCAGAAGATCAACGCCGCCTACGCCTTCGGCGGGCCCGCCGAGTCGATCTCGGTGATCAAGAGCTTCCTCGGGGTCCCGATCAACCACCTCGTGGAGGTCAACTTCGAAAACTTCCCTGCGCTGATCGAAGCGATGGGCGGCGTCACCTACACCGGTGGCTGCGTCGTCTCCAACCTCGACGGCGGCTCCGCCAACGGCGGCTTCACGCTGCGCCTCTCCGCCGGCACCCACCATCTCGACGGCAAGGAAGCGCTCGCGCTTGCGCGCACCCGCGAGAACCTCTGCGCCCCACCAGGAGACCGACCTCAACCGCGAGGAACACCAGCAGGCGCTGTTGGAGGACATGCAGTCCCAGCTGCTCTCCCCCTCCAGCTTCCTGCGCCTGCCGTTGATCGCCTGGAACGCGCCGCCCGCGATCATCTCCGACATGAGCGGCCCCGAACTGCTCGAGCTGTTCGCCGCGCTCGACGGTCAGGCGGCACGACCGCCCACCCACGTGCTCACGCCCACCGGCCAGATCACGTTGCCCGACGGCGAAGAAGGCCTCACCGTCTCCGAAGAATCCAAGCGCGCCGCGGTGGCACGGTTCCTGGCGGGGTAACCGCCAGCCGTCGGACCCGGCCCCGGTACCGTCAGCCCTTTGCGGCAGCCGCGACTCCGGCTCCCGTCAGCCGCCCACGGCAGCCCGGTAGCCGTCAGCCCTTGGCGGCGGCCGGCTCGGGCTTCTTGGCGGAGGAGCCCTTCTCGGCCTTTGGCTTGCTCTCCGACGACGAGCCCTTGTCCTGCTGCCGAGGAGCCCGACTTGTCCGCCGAAGAAGAGTCCGAGGAGGAGCTGGAGTCCGAGGAGGAGGACGAAGAGCCGAGGAGGAGCTCTCCGCCGCCGCAGCGTTCTCGCGCTGACGTTTGCGGGTGCCGTAGTCGGTGTTGTAGAAGCCCTTGCCCTTGAAGTGCACCGCCGGGGCGTGCAGCACGCGCTGCACCTTCACGCCCGTCTCGGGGTCCTTGGTGAGGGCCTCGTCGGAGAACGACTGGAGGATCTCGAAGGTGCTCCCGTCCGGACGGCGATACTCGTAGATCGGCATTGGCACTCGCATTATAGGAGTGCCAGGCCAATCGAACGATTGTCGGTGCTCGAGCCCTCCTTATCGACCGATTGTTCGGCCGAGGGCCTCTAATCGGCCAGCAGCGCCCGCGCGCAGGCGATGCCCGCGCGGATCGTCGCGGTGAAGTCGCGGTCGGGCTCGGTGAGCATCCGCAGCGCGAACCCGTCCCCGAGCGAGAAGAGGATCTCGGCGATCGCCTCGGGCTCGGCGTGCAGGCGCAGCACCCCCTCCTCCTGGGCCACGGTGAGCATCCCGGCGACCTGCTCGCGCATCGTGCGCATCAGGTTGGCGTACTCCACCGCGATGTCGGCGTTGCGCCGCGAGAGCGTGAACAGCTCGAACAGCAGCGTCACGAAGTCGGGGTCCTCGCGAATCATCTCCTGCAGGTGCTGGGCCATCAGGCCGATGAAGTCCTCCGCCGTCTGCGCCCCCACCAGCTGCTGCTCCAGGCGCTCCAGGCGCAGCTGGCAGTCGCGGCGCACCGCCTCCGCGAGCAGCCGCTCCTTGGTGCCGAAGTAGTAGTGCAGCAGGCCCCGCGAGACCCCCGCCTCACGCGCAACGCGCTCGAAGGTGGAGCCCGCGGTGCCGTACTGGGCGACGCTGCGCCGCATCGCCTCCACGATGCGCTGCGCGCGCTCGCCCGAGAGCGAGCCTCGCGCCCCGGCCGCGCGGGGCGCTCTCCCACAGACAGACGCCATCGGGCATTCAGCGAGTTCAGCTACTGGCCGCGAGGCGCCACCTCAGGAGGCGGAGGCGCCCACCGAGCTCGGCGCCTCCTGCGCCGGCATCGTGGTGGAGCTGTAGTCGAACTCCTCCTCGGCCCCGAACAGCAGGTCGAGCACCTTCGAGCGCAGGCTCTCGCTGAGCGCGAGCGCGAGCACGCCGGCGACGAGCGCGAGCATCAGCGTGCGGCCCAAGCCCGCCCCGCCTGGCGCTTGCGCTTGGGGGGCTCTTTGAGCGCGATTCGACGCCTCGCGCAGCGCCACCGCCGCCTCGAGCGAGCTCGCGCTGGAGCTTGCGATCCTCGAACAGCGCCTTGGTGGGGGGCTTGCCGTTGCCCACCCGCCCGTAAGCGCTGCGCGCGGCCGAGTAGGCGGCGAGCAGGTTGCCGCGCAGCTCCTCGTCCTCGAGGATGCGCTTGACGTACTGGTTGCCCTGCGCGGCGCGGGCCGCCGCCGAAGCCTTGCCGATGCTGTCCTTTGCCGCCATGCGAGCCACCGCCTCTACTGGAGCTTTACCTGGGTCCACCCCAATATACCCCTCCAAGGGCAGCACGGGCGAGAGCCCTATGCGTGCAGCGCGGCCTGTTCCTGCGCCGTCGGGAAGGCCCATGCGGCGCGCGTGCGCCGCTCCTGGCGGAAGACGAAGCGCAGCTGTCGGCGGCGGCTTGAGCTGGGCCGCGTGGGGCGGAAGGTCGCGCACGGCTCAGGTAAGTCGAGCGCGCAGAGCATGTTGCGCCGGAAATAGCATTCATCGCACGTCACCTTGCGCGCAGCGACGCGCCCGCTCTGCTTTCGCTGCGCCAAGACTCGCTCCCCATATCAAGGTTCGTTCTCGTCTCGACCCGCACCGGCCGGGCGGGACGAGTGAACCGACAACGGGCAGGGATCAAAGCACCTGCCGACGGTTCGCTCAAGGAGCGTTCTCGCAAATCGCAGAGAAAATGTTTTTCTACCCCGGAAAGAGCCGGCAAAACGTCACTTTCCTGTGACGATCGCCTGGATACGCCGCATTTTCCGAGATTCCATGCCGCTCTCACCGGAGCGAGCCCAAACGCCTCGTCCGCGCGGTCCGCGACGTAGCGGGCGATCGCGAGCGAGGAGGTGGCCGCGGGCGAGGGCGCGTTGCGCACGTGCAGCGCGCGCGCGGTGGCGGAGAACGCGAAGTCGTCCACCAGCTCGCCCGTCGCGCGCCGAGCGCCTGGGCGCGCACGCCGGCGAAGGCGGGCTGCACGTCCCCCGCGCGCAGCTCCGGCACGTAGCGGGCCGCGGCGCGCACGAACGCCGCGCGGCTCGCCGCGTGGCGCAGCTCGGCGACGCCCGGGCGCCACCACCGCGCGAGCATCCGCCAGGTTCCCGGCCAGCGCAAGCGTGTCGCGCAGATCCGTCGCGCCGCAGCCCGCCCAAGCCGGTAGGCGTCGCGAGCGAGCACCGGCAGCGCCGTCGGGCCGATCAGCACCTCGCCGTCGATGTGCCGCGTCAGGTGAACGCCGAGGAAGGGCAGCGACGGGTCGGGCACGGGGTAGATCAGCGCACGCACCAGCTGCTCGACGCTCGCTCGCCAGGCGCAGGTAGGCACCGCGGAAGGGCACGATGCGCGGGTCCGGATCCGCGCCCGCGGCCACCGCCAGGCGATCCGACCACGCGCCCGCGCAGAAGATCGCGTGGCCGGCCTCGGTCGACGCCGCGCGCGTGCTCCAGGCGCAGCGAGCGCGCGCACCGCGCGTGACCGCCGCGCACGCCGCAGCCCCGTCGCGATCCGCGCGCCCGCCCCGAGCACGTCCGCGCGTAGGAGCGCGGCCACCGCGGCGAAGTCGACGATGCCCGTTCGCGGGCGAGTGCAGCCCGGCGATCCCGCGCGCGTGGGGCTCGATCTCGCGGATGCCCGCGGCGTCCATGCGGCGCAGACCCGGGGACGCCGTTGGCGCGGCCGCGGCGCTCGAGCTCCTCCAGGCGCCCGAGCTCCTGGCGCTCGGTCGCCACGATCACCTTGCCGCACGCTCGTGCGGCGATCTCGTGCTGCGCGCAGTACTCGTACAGCTCGCGCGCACCCTCCACGCACAGGCGCGCCTTCAGCGACCCCGGCTGGTAGTAGACCCCCGCGTGGATCACCCCCGAGTTGTGGCTGGTCTGGTGTGCGCCCAGCTCGGCCTCGCGCTCGAGCACGCACACCGACAGCCGCGGGTGGCGGCGGGTCAGCTCGCGGGCCAGCGCCAGGCCCGACGATCCCGCCGCCGACGATCGCCAGATCGCACCGGGAGGGCGCTTCCGAGGCAGCCTGATCGTCCGGCGGCGGCACGCGCGATTACGCCGGCGACGGCGCGTCATCATTGCCGGCGATGCGCATCCTCCTCACCGGCGCCAGCGGCTTCATCGGCTCGATGCTCGCTCCCGCATTGCTGGCCGAAGGACACGAGCTGCGTGCCCTGGCGCGCGATCCCACACGTATGCACGACCTACCAGCCAACGTGGAGTCGGCGCGAGCGAGCGCGGTGCACCACCCGAAACGCCAGGGGCATCCTCCACGCACGTGGCACTCCCGACGCCTGACTACCCATCCCCTCCGTCGATTGAAGTCGTGCGTGGCGATGTCCTCACCGGTGAGGGGCTGGCGGGCGCATTGGAGGGAGTGGAGGTCGCCTACTACCTGATCCACTCGATGGAGGACACTCCCGGGAGCGCAGCTGGCAGCTTCGCCGAGCGTGAGCGCGTGGCGGCGCGCACCTTCGCGACGCACGCGGAGCACGCCGGTGTAAGCAGGATCGTCTACCTCGGCGGCCTGCTGCCACGCGCCGGGCACGTCTCGCTCCACCTGGCAAGCCGCGCGGAGGTGGAGCAGATCCTGTTCGAGCATGTTCCCGATTCGGTCGCGCTGCGCGCTTCGATCGTGATCGGCGCACGCTCGCGCTCCTTCCGCCTGCTCGTGCGGCTGGTCGAGCGCATGCCCGTGCTGACGCTGCCCGCGTGGCGCAGGTTTCGCACGCAGCCGATCGACGTGCGCGACACGATCGCGATGCTCGCCGCCGCCGCCCGTCACCCGACGTGGGCGGCCGTACGCTCGACATCGGTGGGCCGGAGGCGCTCACCTATGAGGAGCTGCTGCGACGCATCGCCGAGTTGCTGCTACTTCCCCGCCCGACTCTGGGACTGAGGAGTCACGATGACGCCGCTCGCCGCCCGACCTCGCCGCTGCGCTCGCGGGCGAGGATCCCGAGCTGATGCTGCCGCTGATGGAGGGCCTGGAGGGCGATCTGCTGCCCGCCAACGACCACGCCGCCGAGCTGTTGGAGGTGGAGCTGCACTCCTTCGACAGCGCCGTCGAGTGCGCGCTGCGCGAGTGGGAGGCGGTCGAGCCGCTCGCCGCGCGATGAGACTCTCGGCAACCCATGCACCATCGCGGAGGCGCCCTAGAGGACAACGGGTCGGGTACGCACGATGAGCGTCGTCTCCCTCTCCGCATACATCGCCGCCCCGCCGGAGGAGGTGTGGAAGATAGTGATGGACCCCGACCGCCTGGGCGAGTGGGTCACGATTCACCGCGCGCTGCGCTCGGCCGACGACGGGCCTCCCGCAGGTGGGATACGAGATGGAGCAGCAGGTCCATCTGCGCGGCGTGAGCCTCGACGTTCATTGGCGCCTGGCGAAGTGCCAGCCATGCCGGCTGGCCGTGTGGGAGGGTCGCGGACCGGCCCGCTCGCGCGCTCACACCGAATATGCGCTGCGCCCCGAGGGCGACGGCACGCACTTCGACTATCGCAACGAGTTCCGTCCGCCGCTCGGCCCGGTAGGGGCACTGGCCTCCCGCGCGCTTGTCGGCGGAATGCCCGAACGCGAGGCCCAGCGCACGCTCGAGCGCTCTGCGTGCGTTGCTCGAGGACGGAGACGCCTCGCGTTCCTGAGCTCGCCGCGTACCTGCGCAGGCCAATCGAATCCGCGACGGCTCGGAACCTTGACATCAAGCTTGCGTAATGGTACTGCGACTTGTGAATGTTGTAAGGTAAACAAAGAACCTCGTGATGAGAATCACGCAATCCGAGTGAACAGGATTCAACTGTGACCGACTTCCTTGACGAGAAGCACCGAGAGATCACCGATCGGCTGAACGAGCTGAACCGCTGGTGGAGGAGTACCAGCGGCTGGAGGCAGCCGTCGCCGCGCTCGACGGCTTGGGCAGGTCGGCCGCCGCACCCGCCGCCACACCCAAAGCCGCTGCCAAAGCAGCCCCCAAAGCGGCTGCCAAAAAAATCCCCGGCCGCCGTGGACCGGGCCGGCCGCGCGGCTCGAAAACCAAAACCAAAAAAGCAGCCGCGGCGCCCCGGCGACAGCCACAGCAGCAGCACCGGAGGCACGCGGAGGAGCGAGGCGCAAAGCGGGCCGGCGCAAAGGCAGCGGCACGCGCGCCGCACAGGCACTGGCCTTCGTGCAGGAGCAGGCCGGCATCACGATCCCCGAGCTGGCCGCCCGTATGGGGATCAAGCAGAACTACCTCTACCGCGTGCTGCCGACCCTCGAGGAGGAAGGCAAGGTACGCAAGGAGGGAAGAGGTTGGCACCCAAAGGGGTAAGCAACCTGACAAGCCCTTGATGTACAACAGCCCCGGCGTGCGACACGCCGGGGCTGCTTTTTGGGGTCATGCACCTCAGACTCAGTCGAGGTCGAGCACCCTGTAGCAGTGAGCCGACTCAGATCAAACCGAGCTCCTAGATCAAACCGAGCCCCTGCACCGCGGTGCGCTCCTCCTGAAGCTCGTTGACGCTGGCGTCGATGCGCGCGCGGGAGAACTCGTCGAGGTCGAGACCCTCCACGATCGACCACTCACCGCCGGAGCAGGTGCAGGGGAAGCCGCAGATGAGGCCCTCGGGGATGTCGTAGGAGCCGTCGGAGGGAACGCCCATCGAGACCCAGCCCCCGTCGGTGCCGAGCACCCAGTCGCGCATGTGATCGATCGCCGCGTTGGCGGCGGAGGCCGCCGAGGAGGCGCCGCGCGCCTCGATGATCGCCGCGCCGCGTTTGCCCACGCCGGGCAGGAACTCCTGTTCGATCCACACCTGGTCATCGACCGCGTCGGCGGCCACCTGGTCGCCGACCTTGGCGTGGAACAGGTCGGGGTACATCGTCGGGGAGTGATTGCCCCACACGCCCATCTGCGAGACGTCGCCTACCGGGGCGCCGAGCTTGGCGGCGAGCTGCGCGATCGCGCGATTGTGGTCGAGGCGCAGCATCGCGGTGAAGCGCTCGCGGGGGATGTCGGGCGCGTTGTTCATCGCGATCAGGCAGTTGGTGTTGGCGGGGTTGCCCACCACCAGCACCTTCACGTCGGGGGCGGCGACGGAGTTCAGCGCCTTGCCCTGAACGGTGAAGATCTCGCCGTTGGCGCCCAGCAGCTCGGCGCGCTCCATGCCCTTGGTGCGCGGGCGCGAGCCGACCAGCAGCGCGACGTTGGTGCCGTCGAACGCGTCGGCCGGGTGGTCGTGCAGGTCGATGCCGGCGAGCAGCGGGAAGGCGCAGTCGACCAGCTCCATCGCCACTCCCTCCAGCGCGCCCATCGCCTGCGGGATCTCCAGCAGGCGCAGATCGACCGGCTGCTCGGGACCGAGCAGCTGACCGGAGGCGATGCGAAAGACGATGCTGTAGCCGATCTGACCGGCGGCGCCGGTGACGGTTACTCGTACGGGGTTGCTCACGAGTTCATCTCCTGGAAGTGGTGGTGGTTGAGTGCTCGGATGGCTCGGGTGCCAGCAGGCGTCGACTTGTGGTGCTCACGCCCTTGCCAGCGCCTATGCCATCTCTCTTTGAAGGTTCTCGTCGATCGACCCGAGGAACTCCTGCGTCGTCTGCCACGGCTGATCGGGGCCGACGAGCAGCGCGAGGTCCTTGGTCATCTTGCCGCTTTCGACCGTCTGGATGCAGACGCGCTCGAGCGTCTCGCGCGAACGCGCTCACCTCGGGGGTCCCGTCCATGCGCCCGCGCGCGGCCAGGCCGCGCGTCCACGCGAAGATCGAGGCGATCGGGTTGGTGGAGGTCGGCTTGCCCTGCTGGTGCAGGCGGTAGTGACGGGTGACCGTGCCGTGCGCGGCCTCCGCCTCGACGGTCTTGCCGTCGGCGGTCATCAGCACGCTGGTCATCAGCCCGAGCGAGCCGAAGCCCTGGGCGACGGTGTCGGATTGCACGTCGCCGTCGTAGTTCTTGCACGCCCACACGTACCCACCTTCCCACTTCAGCGCGGCGGCCACCATGTCGTCGATCAGCCGGTGTTCGTAGGTGATGCCCGCCGCCTCGAAATCGCGCCTTGAACTCGCCCTCGTACACCTCCGCGAAGATGTCTTTGAAGCGTCCGTCGTAGCGTTTGAGGATCGTGTTCTTGGTCGACAGGTACACCGGGTAGCCGCGGTCGAGGCCGTAGCGCAGCGAGGCGCGGGCGAAGTCGCGGATCGAGTCGTCGAGGTTGTACATCGCCATCGCCACGCCGCCGCCGGGGAAGTCGTAGACGTCCAGCTCGATCGGCTCGACCGCCGTCGGCGGGGGTGAAGGCGAGCGTCAGCTTGCCGGCGCCGGGCACGACCATGTCGGTCGCGCGGTACTGGTCGCCGAACGCGTGGCGGCCGATCACGATCGGCTTGGTCCAGCCGGGCACCAGGCGCGGGATGTTGGCGATCACGATCGGCTCGCGGAAGATCACCCCGCCGAGGATGTTGCGGATCGTGCCGTTGGGCGAGCGGTACATCTCCTTCGAGCCCAAACTCCTCCACGCGCGCCTCGTCGGGGGTGATCGTCGCGCACTTGACCCCGACCCCGTGGCGCTTGATCGCCTCGGCGGCTTCGACCGTGACCCGATCGGCGGTGGCGTCGCGGTTCTCGATGCCGAGGTCGTAGTACTTCAGCTCGACGTCCAGGTAGGGCAGGATCAGCTGCTCCTTGATGAACGACCAGATGATCCTCGTCATCTCGTCGCCGTCGAGCTCGACGACTGGGTTGTGCACCTTGATCTTGGCCATTGGCGGGGTCCTAACTCGAGAGCGGGAGGCTGGGGAAAAGGAAAAAAAGAGGAGGGAGGGAGGGAGGGTGCTCGCGCGGAAGATTCAGCGCGGCGATGCTATCGCGAGCCGGTAACCTGTCGGTGCGATGACCGTGATCGTCTCACCGACCGCCGGCTGTGGCTCGCCTGTCGGATACCCCGTGGGGGGAGGCGGTCGGCGGTGAGCGCAACCCTCGCCGGCGGTCTGTCCCAGTGGGAGACCCACGAGGTCGTCAACCAGCCGCCCGCCGCTGGAGGGCGTGGACGTCTTCTCCAGCAACCTGCCGCTGGTGGAGGCGCTGGAGCGCGAGGGCGGCGGCTGGGCACGGAGCGCGCCGCCGCGCTGGGCCAGTTCGTCGGCGGCATCCCGCAGCAGTTCTGGGGACGCTTGGCCAACGAGAACAAGCCCGTGCTGCACACGCACGACCGCTACGGGCACCGCATCGACGAGGTCGAGTTCCACCCTGCGTGGCACAAGCTGATGGCGATGGGCGTGGAGAACGAGCTGCACTCGCTGCCGTGGACGAGCTCCGAGCCGAGCCGCGCACGTGGCCCGCGCGCGCGCTGTACATGACCGCGATGCAGGCCGAGGCGGGCTTCGCCTGCCCGATCACGATGACCTTCGCGGTGGTGCCCGCGCTGCGCGCGCAGCCCGGAGCTGGCGGCCGAGTGGGAGCCGCTGATCACCGCCACGACGTACGACCCCGACCTGTCCCGGCGAGCGAGAAGGGCAGCGGCGATCGCCGGCATGGCGATGACCGAGAAGCAGGGCGGCTCGGATGTGCGCGCCAACACGACGGTCGCACGGGCGCTGAACGGCGGCGGCGCCGGAGCGGAGTACGAGATCACCGGCCACAAGTGGTTCTGCTCGGCGCCGATGTCCGACATCTTCCTGGTGCTCGCGCAGACGGGCGAGAGAGCCCCGCCGCGGCCTCTCCTGCTTTTTGATGCCACGCGTCCTGCCCGACGGCAGCGCGCAACGCTTTCCACATCCAGCGCCTGAAGGACAAGCTCGGCAACCACTCCAACGCCTCCAGCGAGGTCGAGTTCCACGGCGCCTGGGCGCGGATGGTGGGCGAGCCAGGCAGGGGCGTGCCGACGATCATCGAGATGGTGGGGCACACGCGCCTGGACTGCGTGATCGGCTGCGCCGCCGGGATGCGCGCCGGGGTCGTCGCCGCCACGCACCACGCCGCGCACCGCAGCGCCTTCGGCAAGCGGCTGATCGACCAGCCGCTGATGCGCAACGTGCTGGCCGACCTCTGTGTGGAGTCCGAGGCGGCGACGATGCTGGCGATGCGCCTCGCGCGCGCCTACGACGAAGTCCGGCACCCACCCGCCCACCCCACCACCGGCTTCGTCGCCCGCCGGCAGCGAGGAGCTCAGCGACGCGCGCCTCTTCAAGCGCCTGGCGACCGCGGTCTCGAAGTACTGGGTGTGCAAGCGCGCCCCCAACCACGCCTTCGAGTCGCTGGAGTGCCTCGGCGGCAACGGGTACGTGGAGGAGTCGGGGATGCCCCGCCTCTACCGCGAGGCGCCGCTGGCCTCGATCTGGGAGGGCTCGGGCAACGTGATGAGCCTCGACGTGCTGCGCGCGCTGGTGCGCGCCCCGCGCTCGCTCGAGGTGTTCCTGCACGAGCTCGAGCAGGCGCGCGGCGCCGACCGGCGCCTGGACGAGCACCTCGACGGTCTCAAGGACCAGTTCGCCGACCCCGCCACGCTCGAGACGCGCGCACGGCGCGTGGTCGAGAGTCATGGCGCTGGCGCTGCAGGGCTCGCTGCTGGTGCGCCACGGCGACCCCGCCGTGGCCGACGCCTTCTGCGCCGCGCGCCTCGGCCGCGACGCGGGCCTCGAGTACGGCACACTGCCTGCCGGCACGGACTTCGAGGCGATCATCGCCCGCGGCCGCGTGCAGGCGTAGAGAGGTGGCGCAGCCGGCCGTAGGCCGGTGAGCAGGGCCCCTCTTCAATCAGACCACTGCTCCGGGCCGCTCGCGGCCTACCATTGAGGCCTATGCCCGTACGCAGGAACTTCCAGCTCGCGCGTGTCTTCGGCATCCGCATCGGGGTGGGGATCAGCTGGTTTGTGATCCTCGGCCTGATCCTGATCTACTTCGCCGACACGCTCACCCCCTACTTCCACGAAGTTCTCGGCGGCTCGCGCACTACCGCCTACCTGGTGATGGTCGCGATCGTGCTGTCCTTTTTCGTCTCGGTGATCCTGCACGAGCTCGGCCACGCGCTGGTGGCCCGCCGCAACGGGGTGCCGGTGATGGGGATCGAGCTGTGGGCGCTCGGCGGCACCACCCGCACCGGCCCGATGCCGCGCGCGGGAGTGGAGCTGCGGGTTGCCTCGGCCGGGCCACTGGTGACGCTGGCCGTGATCCTGATCAGCACCGGGCTCGGCGCGGCGGTGGCGAGCAGCCACCACTTCTTCGCGGTCGCCGTCGGCAACGGCGGCGTGCTCACGACACCCGTCGTGTTGTGGCTGAGCTGGCTGGTGACGCTCAACGTGCTGGTGCTGCTCCTCAACTTGATCCCCGCCTTCCCGCTCGACGGCGCCCAGATCGTGCACGCGCTGTTGTGGTGGCGCACCGACGATCGCAACCGCGCCACCCGCGTGGTGGGGCGCATGGGGCAGGGCTTCGGGGTGCTGCTCGGGGCGGCCGGCCTCGGCGTGCTGGTGGCGCTGCACGACATCAGCGGCGTGTGGCTGGCGTTCATCGGTCTGTTCGTCTACCAGAGCGCCACCGGAGCGGTGCTGCAGGGCACGGTCAACCAGCGCATCCAACGCCTGCGGGTGGCCGACGTGATGGACACCGAGCCGGTGACGATCCCCGCCGAGACCGGGCTGCTGGACGCCCAGGAGCACTTCTTCGGGCGCTACCGCTGGCCGTGGTTCGCGGTCGTCGATCCGGCCCGCCACTTCCTCGGGGTGGTGCGCTCCGAACGCGTGGACGCGGAGATCGCCGCCGGCCGCCCCGCGCTGCCCGTCAGCGACGTACTGGAGGAAAACCTGCCGGTCCGCATCGAGCAGGATCAGCCGCTGGAATCGCTGCTGCGCTCCGAGGGCCTCGGGCGCCTGGGAGCGATGGTGGCCGTCGACGACGACGGGGTGCTGCGCGGAGTCGTGACGGTCGCGCAGATCCGCCAGGCGCTGCGCCCGGCCGCAGGGGTATGAGGGGTCGGCGCAGCGAAACCGCGGCGCTGCGTTATAGAGTCCCGGCCGACAGCAGGGCCACCACCCCTCTCCTCTCACGCTCCAGGGAGCCATGCCAGCACACGACGTACTGATCATCGGCGCAGGTCTCGCGGGCCAGCGCGCGGCGCTCGCCGCAGCGCAGGGCGGCGCGAGCGTGGCGATCGTCAGCAAGGTCCACCCCGTGCGCTCGCACTCGGTGGCCGCCGCGGGCGGGATCAACGCGGCGATCTCCGTCGATGACGACTGGCACTCGCACGCCTACGACACCGTCAAGGGCTCCGACTTCCTCGGCGACCAGGACGCGATCGAGATCATGTGCTCGGAGGCGCCCGCGGAGGTAATGCACCTGGAGCACATCGGCGTCACCTTCCACCGCAACGAGCAGGGCCTGCTCGACCTGCGCGCGTTCGGGGGCGCCTCGATGAAGCGCACTGCCTACGTCGCCGACATCACGGGACAGGCGATCCTGCACGTGCTCTACGAGCAGCTGATGCGCCATCACGAGACGGTCGAGCGCTTCGAGGAGTGGTTTGTCACCTCACTGTTGCGCGACGAGCAGGGGCGCTGCTGTGGCGTGATCGCGCGCGACGTGCGCTCGGGGCGGATGGAGGTGTTCCACGCCAAGAACACAATCCTCGCCTGCGGCGGCGCCGGGCAGGTGTACAGTCCGACGACCAACGCGCTGATCGTCACCGGCGACGGGATCGCGCAGGCCTACCGCATCGGCGCGCCGCTGATGGACATGGAGATGGTGCAGTACCACCCGACCACGCTGGTCGAGAACGGCCTGCTGATCACAGAGGGGGCGCGCGGCGAGGGCGCGGTGCTGCTCAACTCCGAGGGGGAACGCTTCATGGAGAAGTACGCCCCCAACAAGCTCGACCTGGCCTCCCGCGACGTGGTCTCGCGCGCCGAGCAGACCGAGATCCTCGAGGGGCGCGGGGTGGGTGCCAACAAAGACGGCATCTACCTGGATATCACCAAGGTGCCGCGCAAACGCACCCTGGAGGCGCTGCGCGAGATCGTCAACATCGGCAAAGACTTCGCCGGCGTGGACATCACCCGCGAGCCGATCATGATCCGACCGGGCCAGCACTACATCATGGGCGGCGTGAAGACCGACGTCAACGGCGCCACGCCGATCGAGGGCCTGTACGCCGCCGGCGAGGTGGCGTGCGTGTCGGTGCACGGCGGCAACCGCCTCGGCGCCAACTCGCTGCTGGACACGCTGATCTTCGGTCGCCGCGCGGGCGAACACGCCGCCGCACGCGCCCTCTCGATGCCGATGCCGACGGCGGCCAACGGGCAGCTGAACGACGACGTCGCCGCGATCGACGCGATCCTCGCGCGGGAGCGCACCGGACGGCGCATCTCCGAGATCAAGCGCGAGCTGGGCGAGACGATGAACCAGTACGTCGCGGTGTACCGCGACCAGGATGGCTTGGAGCAGGCGCTCGGCGTGGTCAAGCGCCTGCAGGAGGAGTCACGGAGCGCCTACGTCGACGACCACGGCACGGTCTTTAACCAGGACGTGCTCGGCGCGCTGGAGCTTGGCTACATGCTCGACTGCGCCGAGGCCACCGTCGTCGCTGCGATCGAGCGCAAGGAGTCGCGCGGCGCGCAGTTCCGCACCGACTTCCCCGAGCGCAACGACGAAGAGTGGCTCAAGCACATCGACATCTCACTCGGCGCCGATGGCGCGCCTGAGGTGAGCTACTCGCCGGTGACGATCACACAGTGGCAGCCCGAGGAGCGGAAGTACTGATGACCATGGAGCTCCTCCAGTGGGTCCGCTCCGAAGAGCGAGCCCCCATCCAAATCCAAATAAAAAATTCCGGGGAGGTGCTCCGCTGATGGCCGAGACCCACCGTCCGCCCGAGCAGTTCAAGCTCAAGGTGCGCCGCTTCGACCCGGAGTCCGGCGAGGCCCCCTACTGGGATGAGCACACAATCGAGCTGGAGCCCCACCGCTCCGTGCTGGAGGGCATCCTGCAGGCGAAAGCCCGCTTCGACGGCTCGATCGGGATCCGCTGCTCTTGCCGCGCGGCGATCTGCGGCAGCTGCGGGGTGCGCATCAACGGCGAACCCGGCCTCGCCTGCCACACCCACCTCGACCACGCCCGCGCCTCCGCCAAGGACGGGGTGATTGAGATCGAGCCGATGGGCAACATGCCGGTGATAAAGGACCTGATCGTCGACATGGACGCGGTGCACTGGAAAAAGATCCAGCGCGTCACGCCGTGGCTGCTCGCCAAGCAGCCCGTCCCCGAGCGCGAGTACGTGGTGGCGAAAGACGCGATGGTCAACGTCACCCAGTCGATGGCCTGCATCCAGTGCGGCGCCTGCGTATCGGACTGCCTGGCGATGGAGGTCGACCCCGGCTTCATCGGCCCCGCCGCGCTCGCCAAGGCCTACCGCTTCGTCGGCGACCCGCGCGACGACCGCCAGCGCGAGCGCCTCGTCGACCTCTCCGAAGACCCGCAGGGGATCTTCGACTGTACGCACTGCTTCAAGTGCGTCGAGGCCTGCCCCAAGGACGTCAACCCGATGGGCCAGATCATGCGCCTGCGCCGCATCGCGATCTCCGACCAGCACATCGTCGACGCCAACAACGGCGAGCGCCACGAGGCGGCGCTGACGACGCTGGTACGCGACTATGGACTGCTGCACGAGGCCGAACTGCCGCCGCGCTCCTACGGGGGCAACTCGTGGTTCGGGAAATTCCATCCCGCGGCCGGCAAAGAGCTGCTCTCGCTGCTACCCACCGCGATCAAGGCGATCGCACGCGGGAAGATCGGCATTAAACTGGCGCTGTTCGGCCACAAGATCCCACCGGCCGACCTGCAAGCCGTCAAGCGGATCTACCAGACTGTCGAGGGCCGGCCGGAGCGGTATGAGCTCAACCTGTACATCTCCGGCGAGGACGAAGACGAGCGCACACCGGTCGCAGCCACAGCGGGCGGCGGCGGGGACGACCCGGCGGCGGCCGGGGAAGGGAGCGCAAGCTGATGCTTAGGGTTGCTTACTGGCCGGGCTGCGTCAGCCGCGGCTTCACCCCCGAGCTGCACGGCTCGATGGCGCGCGTCGCCCCGCTGCTCGACATCGAGCTCGTCCAGCTCGACCGCGCCAACTGCAGCGGCTGCGGCGTGATCGCCGAGCACAACCAGGAGCTCGCCGACACGCTCAACGCACGCACCTTCGCGCTCGCCCAGCAGGTGGAGGGCGCGGAGCTGATGATGAACATCTGCTCCACCTGCCAGGGCGCCCAGAGCGAGTGCCAGGAGCGCCTCGACGCAAGCGCCGAGTACCGCGCACACGTCAACGCCACGCTCGCGCCTGAGGGGCTT
This sequence comes from uncultured Solirubrobacterales bacterium, assembly GCA_963724305.1. Classification (GTDB taxonomy): domain Bacteria; phylum Actinomycetota; class Thermoleophilia; order Solirubrobacterales; family Solirubrobacteraceae; genus Palsa-744. The sequence goes on along the minus strand of CAVRUG010000004.1, from coordinate 2,389,636 downwards.
TCATACGAGAAGGGCCTGACCAACAAGAACTTCCTGTGGCTTTTGGTCGAGGAGCTCGGCCTCGACGAGTTGCGCTCCCGGGTGAAGCGGCCACTCACCAACCTCAAGGTCGGTCCCTTCTACGGCTGCTACATCGTGCGCCCCCGCAAGCGTCTCGGGATCGACGCCGACACCCCCCGCGACCACTACCTCGAGCAGGTGATCGAGGCACTCGGCGGCACCGTGATCGAGTACGCGGGGATGCGCAAGTGCTGCGGCTTCCCGATCGTCACGATGAACAAGGAGGCCTCGCTGAAGCAAGCCGGCCGCCACCTCGGCGATGCGGTGGACGCCGACGCCGACTGCCTGGTGACGCCCTGCCCGCTCTGCCACCTCAACCTCGACCTGCAGCAGCCCGCCGCCGAAGGCGTGGTCGCGCGCGAGCTGCGGATGCCGGTCCTGCATCTCCCGCAGCTGGTAGGCCTCGCACTCGGTCTCGCACCCAAGGAGCTGGGGATGAGCCGCCACGTCGTGCGGCCCACGTCGGTGATCGACTGGTCAACGTCGGTGGTAGGTGCCGCAGCGTAGTCTGCGCCGCGTGCGAATCCTCGCCCGGTGGAGCGGGAAGGGCCCAGGCCTCCGTCCCGACCTCCCCCCGTTTGGATCCGGATCGCGTCCGTGAAGATCCTCACCGTCGTCGGCAACCGACCGCAATTCATCAAGGCCGCCGCGGTCTCGGGGCCACTGCGCGAGCGCCACGAAGAGGTGTTGGTGCACACCGGCCAGCACCACGACGACTCGCTCTCGGCGGTTTTCTTCCGCGAGCTGGGGCTGGCGCAGCCGGAGCGTGAATTGGGGATCGCCGGGGGGTCCAACACCTCGCAGCTCGCGCGGATGCTCACCGCGCTGGAGCCGCTACTCGCGCAGGAGTGCCCCGACGCGGTGCTGGTGTACGGCGACACCAACTCCACGCTCGCCGGCGCGCTCGCCGCGGCGGACGCGGGCGTGCCCGTCGTGCACGTGGAGGCCGGTATGCGCTCGTTCGACCGCACCATGCCCGAGGAGCGCAACCGCGTGCTAACCGACCATCTCTCCGAGCTGCTGCTGTGCGCGTCGGAGGGCGCCGCCGGGAATCTGCGCGCGGAGTCGATCGCCGGGCGCGTCGAGGTGGTGGGGGACGTGATGGTGGACCTCGCGCTGCGCCTGCAGCCCGCCGCGCGCGCTGATACGAGCGCGCTGGCAGCCCACGGTGTGCAGGCCGGCGAGTACCTGCTGCTCACCGCGCACCGCGCGGGCAACGTCGATCCACCGGCACGCCTGCGCGCGCTGGTAGAGCTGGTGCGAGCACTGCCGTCACCGGTGGTGTTCCCGCTGCATCCACGCACGCGCGCGCGTCTGCGTGATGCAGGGCTCTGGGAAGAAGTGACGGAGACCGAAGGACTGCGCGTCTGCCAGCCACTCGGCTACGGCGAGCTAGCCGCGCTGCTGTGCAATGCCCGCGCGGTGCTCACCGACTCCGGTGGCCTCCAGAAGGAGGCCTACCTGGCCGGGGTACGCTGCATCACGCTGCGCGATCGCACCGAGTGGGTCGAGACCGTGGAGTCTGGCTGGAACACGCTCGTGGATCTCGACGTCGGCGCCGCGCTCGCCGCGCTCCAGCGTGAGCCGCCGCTGGAGCGACCGGAGCTGTACGGAGACGGGCACGCAGCCGAGCGCTGCGTGCAGGCGATCGCTACGCTCGCATCGTGAGCGAGTCCCCTATCCGAGTTGGGGTCGCCGGCCTCGGCTACTGGGGGCCCAACCTCGCACGTAACCTCGCCGCGCTCCCCGGCTGCGAGCTGCGCTGGCTGGCTGACACCTCCGAGCAGGCGCGCGCGCGGGCAGCACAGCAGTTCCCCGGTGCGCGCGTCACGGGGGAGCTGCAGGAACTGCTCGAGGACCCCGAGCTCGACGCGGTGGTGCTCGCCACACCGGTGCCCTCGCACGCCGAGCTCGCCGTGCGCGTGGTGGGGGCCGGCAAGCACTGCTTCGTGGAGAAGCCGCTCGCGACCACCGCCGCCGACGCGGAAGCGGCAGTTGCGGCGGCCGAGCGTGCGGGGCGGACGCTGATGGTGGGACACCTGCTGGAGTACCACCCCGCCGTCGATCGCCTGCGCGAGCTGCTGGAGGGGGGGGAGTTGGGGGAGCTGTACTACGTGTACGGGAACCGCTTGAACCTCGGCAAGCTGCGCGCCGACGAGAACGCACTGTGGAGCCTCGGCGCGCATGATGTCTCGGTGATCCTGTCGCTGATCGACGAGGAGCCCTCCGAGTGCGTTGCGCACGGGCGATCCTACGTGCGCGACGGGGTCGAGGACGTCGTCTTCTGCTATCTGCGCTTTCCCTCCGGGATCGTTGCGCACCTGCACCTCTCGTGGCTGGACCCCCACAAGGAGCGGCGCCTGACGGTCGTCGGCGCGCGACGGATGGCAACCTTCGACGACATGCAGCTGGAGGGCAAGCTCACGCTCTACGACAAGGGCTTCGACGAGGACACGCGCTCGTGGGGGGAGTACATCGCGCGCTCCGGCGCGATCTTCTCGCCACAGATCCCGCCCGTCGAGCCGCTGCGCGTGGAGTGCGAGCACTTTCTCGAGTGCCTGCGCACCGGCGCCACCCCGCGCTCGGACGGGCACTCCGGATTGCGCGTGGTGCGCGTGCTCGAGCAGCTGCAGCGGTCACTGGAGGCTTCGCCATGACGACCAGCGCCCCGTCTGCAGAGTCTGCGGAGATAGCCGGCCGAGCCGACCGCTTGGGCTGGCCGCGCTCGGAGTTCTGGGAGCCGCGCTGGCTGCTGGGCCGCGACGTACAGCGCCTGATCGCAGAGCTCGATCCTGAGCGCGACGACGCTGAGATCACGCACCTCTCGCTCGAGGTGCTGACCCCCCCGATCTTCGCGCACCTGGGCTACGCGAGCGCGGCAATTCGTGTGAATACGGTACCGCGCGTCGCCAGGCGCGTGGTCCGCGACGGAACCGGCGACCAGATCGTGCGTCCGTGGACGCGCGACGCGGACACCCTCACGTTTTTCAGCGAGCTCATGCGCCGTGGACATCGCAGCGCGGCCGGTATCGCCGCGTGCGAGCGAATCCAAAACATCCACAAATCGGTGGGGGGAGTGCTCAACGAGGATCAGATCCACACGCTGTGCAGCCTGATCTTCTACAGCGAGACGCTCGCCGAGACCATGGGGCGGCCCGTGCACACGGAGATCGAGAACGAGGCGCGCCTGAGCTTCTGGCTGGGTATCGCGCAGCGTATGCGCCTGCGCGATGTCCCCCCGACACGGAGCGAGTTGATGGCCTGGATGGAGGACTACGAGTCCAGGAATCTCGCGCCCGCGCCTGAGTGCCGAGCGGCCGCGGAGGCTCAGATCCGGGGCATCGAGGGCTGGTTCCCAGGTCCGTCGAAGCCACTCGCACGCAGCATCATGATCGCGACCATGGACGATCGCCTGCGCGACTGCCTTGGCTACGAAGCCCCCTCCGCGGTGACCCTCGCCGCGATGCGCCTGGGGTGGAGAGTCTTTGCGATGAGCACCCCGGCGCTCCCGATGCGGCTCGACAGCTCGTGGGTGAAGTCGTTCAGTCGCGTCGGGCCCAACCCCGATCTCGAGCGCATCGGCTACGGCACCTACGCAGAGGAATCACCGCAAGAGCCATCGCTGTGGCGACGGCTCCGGCAATCTTACGGCCGCGACCGCTAGCGCAATCGTGGGCGGACACCGCATCGCCCCCGACGGGGCCGGCTGTCCAGTAGGCTCCACGGCCCCGGGATCCCATCACCCTGAGTAACCATGCGTCCCACTTTCGACCTGCAATCCCACTCGCTGCACTCCGACGGCGAATTCACGCCCGCCGAGGTGGTGCGCGCTGCCGCCGCCGCGGGTGTGGAGCTGCTGGCGCTCACCGACCACGACTCGGTCGCGGGCGTGCAGGAGGCGCTGGAGGAGGGTCCGCGCGCGGGCGTCCGCGTGGTGCCCGCCACCGAGCTCTCCTCGGTGGACGAGGCCTACGAGGAGCTACATATCCTCGGCTACCTCGTCGACCACCACGACGCCGCCTTCGCCGCAACCCTTGAGGACCTGCGCGGCGACCGCGAGCGGCGTGTGCTGGCGATGGCCGACCTGCTGCGCGCGGAGGGCTTCGCGCTCGACGACACCGAGCTGCGCCGGCGCCAGGCAGCCGGCGACCCGCTCGGGCGCCCCCACCTCGCCCACGCGCTGCTCGACCACCCCGACAACGCCACCAGGATCGCCGCCGAGGGAATCGGCAGCCTGAAGGAGCTGTTTCCCCGTTATCTGGTGCCCGGCGTGCCCACCTACGTCGCACGCACCCGCCCCACGGTCGCGGAGGCGATCAAGCTGATCCATGCCGCCGGCGGCGTCGCGGTGTGGGCGCACCCCTTCTGGGACGTGCAGGAGCCGGAGATGGTGCGGGCGATGCTGGAGCGCTTCGCGTCGCTCGGGGTCGATGGCGTGGAGGCCTTCTACCCCACCCACACCGCCGAGCAGGTGGGGCTGCTCTGCGAGATCGCCGAGGAGCTGGATCTGCTCACCACCGGCTCCTCCGACTTCCACGGCTCCGAGCACAAGACCTTCTCGGGCTTCAGAGCGTTCGAGCTGTACGGCCAGCGGCCCCGTTTGGGCCCGCTCGCCGCCGAGACCCCCGCCGCCTGACACGGCTCCGCGCCGCTTTGGCGTGTACGCCGTGGGCACGCTTCGTGGATGCGCGTATGCGCTCAGGCTCGGCGCGCGCCGTTGTGGGCGCTGTGGGCGGGACACAGCGAGCGGATCTCCAATAAGCGCATGACCCGCTCGACCGCCTCCTCCACCGGCTCCTCGCCCGAGCGCACCACCAGGTCGGGGTGTTCAGGCGCCTCGTACGGAGCGCCCACACCGGTCATCCCGTGCAGCTCGCCTGCCCGCGCCCGCGCATACAACCCCTTGGGGTCGCGCGCTTGACAGAGCTGCAGGGGAGCGTCCACGAACACCTCGATGAACTGCAGCCCCGCGTCGGCGTGCAACATCGCTGCCGCCTCTCGGTCGGCCATGTAGGGGCTCACCAGGCTCACCAGCGCGATCGAGCCGGATTCCGCCAGCAGCTTTGCGACGTGGGCCGTCCGCCGCACGTTCTCACGGCGCGCCTGCTCGTCGAAGCCGAGGTCGCCGTTGAGCCCGTGGCGCAGGTTGTCGCCGTCAAGCAGAAACGCCGGCCTGCCGTCCTGCACCAACCACTCCTCCACGGCGCTCGCCAGCGTCAACTTGCCCGCCGCCGGCAGCCCCGTGAACCACACCGTCGCCCCCGCCCACCCCAACGACTCCCAGCGCCGCTCACGGGTCAGCGCGGAGCGCTGCCAGCGCACGTTGGGGCTGCGGTCGGCCATCTACTGTGCCTGGCTCGCTCGCACCGGCTCCTCCTCGCGGATCGTGTCCGGCCCGGAGAGCTCGAAGGCGGTGTGCAGCGCCCGTACCACCGATTCCACGCGCTCGCGCGGGATCACGCACGAGATCTTGATCGGCGAGGTGGAGATCATGTCGATGTTGAGGCCCTCGGCGGCCAGCACCTTGAACACCTTCGCGGCCACCCCCGGGTGCGAGCGCATACCAGCGCCGACGATCGACACCTTGCCGATCTCCTCGTAAGCGAGTAGCTCCGAGAACAGCTCGCCGGTGAGGGGTCCCAGCGCCGCGCGCGCCTCGCGCAGGTGCTCGCGCGGCACCGTGAACGAGATCTCGGCCAGCTCGCCGCCGGTGGGGCGATTCTGGTCGATCATGTCCACGTCGACACCCCCCTCGGCGAGCGCCTCGAAGATGCTCGCGGCCACGCCCGGCTGGTGGCGGACGCCCATCAGCGTGATCATCGCTTCCGAGGTCGAGTGGGTGACGGCTGTGATCAGTGGTCGCTCGGCGTGGTCCATGTTCTCTCCTTCCTGCACCACCACGGTACCGGGAGTGTCGTCGAATGAGGAGCGGCAATGGATCCGCACCCCGTGGTTGCGGGCATACTCCACGGAGCGCAGCTGCAGCACGCCCGCGCCGGAGGCCGCCATCTCGAGCATCTCCTCGAAGGTGACGGTGGCGAGCTTGCGCGCGTCGGGCACCACACGTGGGTCGGCGCTGAACACGCCCGCCACGTCGGTGTAGATTTCGCATACCTCCGCGCCCAGGGCGGCCGCCACGGCGACCGCGGTCGTGTCCGAGCCCCCGCGCCCCAGCGTGGTGACGTCCTGGGTGGCGGTGGAGACGCCCTGGAAGCCCGCCACCAGCACGATGTGGTCCTCCTCTAGCGCGGCCTTGATGCGATCGGCGCGCACGTCGAGGATGCGCGCGCGGGTGTGCGAGGCGTCGGTGACGATCCCCGCCTGCGAGCCCGTCAGCGAGATCGCGTAGTGGCCGAAGTCCTTGATCGCCATCGCGCACAGCGCACAGGAGATGCGCTCCCCGGTGGACAGCAGCATGTCCATCTCGCGCGCATCGGGGGCCGCGGAGACCTCCTCCGCCATCGCGATCAGCTCATCGGTGGTCTTGCCGCGCGCGGAGAGCACCGCCACCACGCGCGCACCTCCTTCACGACGCTCGACGATGCGCCGGGCAGCGCGCTTGATCCGCTCGGCGTCGGCGACGGAAGTACCGCCGAACTTCATCACGACGATGTTGGACACGCACGCAGGATAGGACCTCTCACGAGAGAGGGTGACGGGAGAGAGGCGCGTAATGCCTATCCTGGGGGACGATGTCAATGGGTAATCGACTCGATAGGGGGTAGGGCGTGGCCTACCGCACAAGCATCTTCATCGACTTCTGGAACTTCTCGCTGCAGTGGAGAAACCGCGCCCACGGCGATCTGATCGACTGGCGGAAGGTCCCCGCCGAGCTGCTCGGCGAGAGCGAACGGCAGCTGCAGCAGGCGGGCTTCGGCGACGCGCTGCATCTCGAGGAGGCGCTGGTGTATGCCTCCTACGACGAAGACGACTCCGGCCGCAAGCTCAAGGGCTGGCTGGACGCGTTCCTCGACAAGCAGCCCCGTTTTCGCGTCACTACGCGTGTGCGCCGCTCCAAACCGCGTTCGGTGTACTGCCGAGCGTGCGAGCACTCAATCGAGAGGTGCCCCAACTGCCAGGAGACGCTGCGCTGGTCGACCGAGAAAGGGGTCGACACGGCGATCGTCACGGGACTGCTCTCGCTGGCGGGCGAGGGGGCGTTCGACGCCGCGGTGCTGGTCTCCAGCGACACCGACTACCTGCCGGCCGTCGAATGGCTGCAATCGCGCGGCTTCAAGGTGATCAACGCCACCTGGGCCAATCACGGGCACGAGCTCGCGCGGGCCTGCTGGGCCTCGTTTGAGCTCGACGGGATCGTCTCCAAGCTGCGCCAAGCGGGCCGGGATGGACGCAGGCCCGCGCCCTCCACCCCCCTCGACGAGGGCGCGGCCGACACGCTGGTGGAGGAACTGGTGGAGGATCCCTGCCCGCCAGTGCTGACGAAGGCGGCCGACGGGGACGGTGAGCTACACCGCGCGGCGACCTGAGAGCCGGCTCTGGGCGCGTTTGCCGGAGCTACTCCGCGCGGCGACCTAGAGCCCGGCTGAGCATTTGCCGGCTACACCGCGCGGCGACCTGAGAGCGCCTTGCCGAGGGTGACCTCGTCGGCGTACTCGAGGTCGGATCCCACCGGCAGGCCGCTCGCCAGGCGGGTGACCCGCAGCTCGGGGACGCGCTCGTGCAACCCTTGAGCGATGTGCAGCGCCGTCGCCTCCCCGGTGGTGGTGGGGTTGGTGGCGAGCACGATCTCGCGGACCGTCGTCTCGCCTGCATCGGTCACACGCGCGTAGAGCTGGGCGATCTTCAAGTCCTCCGGGTCGATCCCGTCGATCGGGGAGAGCGCGCCGCCGAGCACGTGGTAGACGCCCTCGAATTCGTGCGTGCGCTCCATCGGGATCACGTCGGAGGGCTCCTCCACCACGCAGATCGCGCCGTGGTCGCGGCGCGGGTCGCGGCAGATGCGACAGCGCGGCTCGTCGGTCAGGTTGAAACACACCTCGCACAGCCCGATCCGCTCCTTGACGTCGAGAATCGCCTGCGCCAGCGCCGTAGCGTCCTCGCCGGAGGCGCGCAGGATGTGGAAGGCCAGCCGCTGTGCCGTGCGGTTGCCGATGCCGGGCAGCTTGGAGAGCTCGGCGACCAGCTTCTGGACGGGCGGCGCGAAAGTGCTCACAAACCCGGCAGCCCGAGCCCGCCAAGCGCACCCAGGTCGAGGTCTCCGGTCGCCCCCCCCATCCGCTCCGCTGCCAACTCCTGGGCGGCACGCAACGCCTCGTTGACCGCCGCCAGCACCAGGTCGCCGAGCATCTCTACGTCCTCGGGGTCGGCCGCCTCGGGGGCGATCGTCACCGACCGCACCTGCAGGTCGCCCGACACCTGCACCTTCACCACGCCCCCGCCCGCGGCCGCCTCGACGGTCTCGTGCTTGAGCGCCTCCTGGGCCTGCTCCATGTCGCGCTGCATCTTCTGCACCTGCTGGAGCATCTGCTGCATGTTGGGTCGCTTCTGCTGGGGCATCTGCTTGCTCCTTACTCGCTTTCGCCGATCGTCTCGCCCGCACCGACGAGCTCCTCCGCGTCGAGCTCGTCCTTGAAGCGTGCCACCCACTCCTCCTCGCTGCGTGGCGCCTGCACGCCCTCCCCCCCTACGGGCGGGGGCAGCTCCTCGCGTAGCTCGTACACCACTCGCAGCCGCGGCTGCCCGCTGAGCTGACGCAACGCCTCGGTCACCGTCGCGCGGTGGGTGTTGTCTTCGGCTTTCTTCTTCAGGAACGAGGCCGTCGCGGCGAACGCCACCGTCAGCTCCTCCTCGCTCAACGCCACCGCCCGCGCGTCCGCGAGGACCGCGCTCAACAGCTTGTTCTCGTTCCCCACCAGCTCCACCACCGCCGGCCACAGCGTGTCGAGATCGCCGAGGTCGTGCGTCGCGAAGGACGGGGCGGGCGCCTCCGAGCCGCGGGCCTCGGCCAGATCGTCCACCGGCGGGGGCTCCTCCCTCGGCGCAGGCGCCGGGCGCGTGAGGGCAGCCTCCGCGGGTTGCCCCACCGCCGCGACCGCCAACAGGGCGTCGGCGGGGTGCGGCACGACGGGCTTCCCGGCCTGGTGGGCGGACTCCAACCCCCTCTCCAGGCGCTCGATGCGCGCCAGCAGCGCCTTCAGCGAGCCGTCGGTCTCCGGACGCGCCGCCTTCACGAGCGCCAGCTCCAGCTGCGTGCGCGGCTCGCCGCCGGCCTTCACCGCCTCGAGCGCCCCACCCAGCTGCTCCAGCAGCCGCACCGCCGTCGCCTGCGGCACCCGCTCCGCCTGCGCCTGCAGGCGCGCGTCCGCCTCCGCCGTCAGCGACAGCTCAGCCGGCACTTCGCCGAGCGTGTGCACCACCAGCAGGTCGCGCGCGCGACCCTCCAGGTCGGCGGTGAACGCGCCCGCGTCCCTGCCACCCTCGGCGCAGCGCGCCACCGCCAGCAGCACCTCCCTGGCGCTTCCCTGCGCGACCGCGTTGACCGTCTCTTCCAGCAGCTGGGAGTCGGTCACCCCCAGCACCGCCAGCACGTCCTCCAACACGATCTCGGGGCCAGAGTAGGTGAGCAGCTGCTCGAGCGTCCCCAGCGCGTCGCGGAAGCTGCCCGTGGCCGCGCGCGCCACCGCGGCTGCCGCCTCCGGGGGGATCTCGATCGCCTCGGCCTGGGCGGCGCGGCGCACGACGCCCGCGATCTGCTCGACGGTGGGGCGCTGGAAGTCGAAGCGGTGGCAGCGGTCCACCACCGTCGCCGGCACCTTTTGCGCCTCGGTGGTCGCCAGCACGAACACCGTGTCGGGCGGCGGCTCCTCGAGCGTCTTCAAGAACGCGTTCCACGCCGCCTGCGAGAGCATGTGGGCCTCGTCGAGGATGTACACCTTGCTGCGCCCGCTCACCGGTGCGAAGGCAACGCTCTCGCGCAACTCGCGGATGTCCTCGACCGAGTTGTTGGAGGCGGCGTCCATCTCGATCACGTCGAGCGAGCGCGCAGCGGCGATCGCGCGGCAGGACTCGCACTCGCCGCACGGCTCGGTCGTGCCCCCGCCCGCCCCGCGATCGCAGTTGAGGCAGGCCGCGAGGATCTTCGCCATCGAGGTCTTGCCGGTCCCGCGCGAGCCCACGAACAGGTAGGCGTGGTGCACCCTCCCACGTTCGACCGCGCCGCGCAGCGTGCGCACCACCGGCTCCTGGCCGACGACGTCGGCGAATGTGCGCGGGCGGTTGCGGCGGTAGAGGGATTGCTGCTGTTGCTGACTATCGCTCTCCGGCACCTGAAGCTGAGTCTATCCGGGGTCGCCCCCCGTCCGAGCGATAGCGTCCGCGCCGTGCCGGGCCCAACCAAAAGCCCCTCTACGCGTCTCGCCACACCCCTGGCGATCGTGGCGGGGGCGGTGCTGCTGCGGGTGTTGAGCGGCGTGGGGTTTGCCAACTACGACACGTTGTACGCCCTCGCTTGGGGCCAGCAGCTGACGCGCGGGGAAACCCCGCAGTACGGGATCCCGATCGCGCCGACGCCCCATCCGCTTGTCGAGGCGCTTGGCGTGGTGGCTGCTCCGCTGGGGCCCCACGCGACCTCGCAGATAGCCGTCACCCTCGGCTTCCTTGTCCTCTCGGCCTGCGGGTGGGCGGTGTACCGGCTGGGCGCGCTGTGGTTCAACCGCCCCGCCGGCGCCGTCGCGGCGCTGCTGCTGCTCACGCGTGTGCCGATCCTCTCCTACGGAGTACGCGCCTATGTGGACATCCCCTACCTGCTGCTGGTGCTGAGCGCGTTGATCGTCGAGACCCGCCACCGCCGCGCGGGCGCGCCGGTGTTGGTGCTGCTGGCGCTCGCCGGGCTGCTGCGGCCGGAGGCGTGGGCGTTCTCCGGGCTGTACTGGCTGTATCTCGCGCTGCCGACCGTGCGCGCGCAAGGAGGCGCCATCGCGGAAACCGCGCGCGCACCCGGCCAGCCCAGCGCCGTCGCCGGGACGTCGCGCACCTCCGGCCAGCCCGACGCCGTCGCGGAGACCCCGCGCGCGCCCGACGCGGACCCTCCTCGCACACCCGGCCAACTCGCCCGCCTGGCGCTGCTGGCCGCGGCCGCCCCGATCGTGTGGGTGGCAAGCGACTGGCTGGTGACCGGAAACCCGCTGTGGTCGCTGACCAACACCAGACACACCGCCGAAACGCTGCACCGCGAGACGGGGATCGGGAAGGTGCCGGAGTACATCCCGCGGCGGATCGGGGAGATCCTGGGGCCCTTCGTGCTCGTGGCGGCCGCACTCGGCGGAGTGCTGACGCTGCTGTGGCTGCGTGCCCGTGCCCTCCCTGGCGCGATAGCGGGCATCGTGGCGGTGGGAGTGTTCGCCGCCTTCGCGAGTGTCGGGTTGCCGATCGACACCCGCTATGCGTTCCTCGCCGGGGCGATCCTTTGCGTCTTCGCCGGCGCGGCCGTGTGCGGCTGGATGGAGCTGTCACGCGATGACCCCCACCGGCGCTGGTGGATGGCGGCGGCGGCCGTCGCGGTGGTGGCGCTGCTGGCCTCGATCCCATCGCAATATCGCTCCAACCATCACCAACTGAACGAACTGGGTCGCCAGCAGCGCATCCAGAACGAACTCACCGCGCTGGTGGACACGGGTGCGATCGCCACCAACTGCGAGCCGATCGGCGTTACCAACCACGCGCCGGTGCCGCTGCTGGCGCTGTGGCTGGAAGCTCCCCCGAGCACGATCGCCAACCTGCAGGTGACGAAGATCATGCGCGGCACCTTCGTGGACCCCGCCAACGCGGAAGTCGAGAAACATTACATCCTCGACCGCAACGACCCCCACCAGCCAGTGGCGGTGCCCTCCGGCTTCACGGTGACCCACAGCAACCGCTCATGGCGGATCCTCCAGCGTTGCCGGTAGCGGACCGTGCACCCCCCGTCGAGGCTCCACAGCCGATCGCCGATCGCCGCTCGCGACTCCGGATCGGGAACGCCCGCTGCGCCTGCCGGGGATCGCTTAAGGCTGCTTCCTTCCGGACCTGACCTGGTTCACAAGCCGACACCGCGCGGGGATCCGAGCCATCGACGCCCCAAACGGCGGAGCGACCGGAGCGAAACACCCCTCGGGGGGGAATTCAGCCCCGCTAGAGCGGATTGCGGGTGCAGGGCACCGCTACCTCCCCGCCTAGCACGGTCCGCTGTGGATCCTAGCGCGCGGAGAGGTCCGGCGAGATCCACTGCCTGGATGGCAGGCGGGACGCCTGCCCCGACTTCCGCGAGGGAAGGACGGGCACCCTCCGCTCGCTCCGCCGTTTGGGGCGCTTGGTGTGCTCGAGGCGACGCCAAAAGGTGGTGCGCCACAAATGTGTCGCGTTCCGTTAGGCTGCCCAACCGTGATGAACCTTTCCAAACTCAACTTCCCCCGCCGCGTCCTCGGCCTGGCGACCATCGGCGCGGCAGCGCTGATCGCCGGCTGCGGGTCGAGCGGCTCCAGCACGATCGCCGTTGGCAACGAGTCCACCGCGGCGAACAGCGTCGTCGAAAAAACCCCGGCGACCACCACCGGCACCACTCCCACCAGCGGCCCGCTCGCCACCGAGCCAACGATCACGCCGCCCAAGGGCCCCGCCCCGAAGACGCTGGTGACCAAGGAAATCATCAAAGGCACGGGCGCCGAAGCGAAGGACGGGGAGTCGGTGACGGTCAACTACGTCGGCGCGCTGTACAGCACCGGTAAGGTGTTCAACGCCTCCTGGGAAACCAAAGAACCCTTCACCTTCACGCTCGGCGAGGGCCAGGTCATCAAGGGCTGGGACCAGGGCGTGGTCGGAATGCGCGTGGGCGGCAGGCGCGAACTGATCATCCCCGCCGAACTGGCGTACGGGGCGAAAGGGTTGCCACCCAAGATCCCGCCGAACTCGCCGTTGATCTTCATCGTCGACCTGCTGTCCGCATAAGCACCGGAGCGAGGACGACCTCACGTTTCGCCCGTCTCGCGGCGGCGGCACTCGTAGCTGGAGCCGCCGCCGTGGGAGCGGCGGGCTGCGGCGGCCACCGCCCTCGACCGGCCGCACTGCGAGTGCAGCGTGCCGACCTCGTGCAGTTGGCGCACACCTTGCAACGGCTGCATACTCCCACCGCGGCTGAGGTGGCCGCCGCGCGTACAGCGTGGCCGTCGCTCGCGGGCGGGCTCCCCGCCAACGCGACCTCCGCGCTGCGCGTGGAGGTCACCGCGGCGGATCGCCATGCCGCAGCGCTCACGCTGCCCGCGGAAGTGACCACCGAAGGCAGCGTCACCGGGCCCGCCGCCGAACTCGCCGGCATGGTCAAGTCTTACGTTCGTCTCACCCAGCGCGGGTGGCAGTACCTCGCGACGGCGCTCGCCGCGGCGTCCTCCACGGGGTCCTCCACCACCGCCACGCATCCGGCAACCCACCACCGCCAGCCAGCCCCGGGGACGACCGGGAGCGTCGCACCCACGACGGTCGGCGGGGGTGCGGCGGCGGGCACGGGGAGCAACGGGGCAGGCGCAGCGACCGCGCGATTCCTACGTGCGAATGCGCCGCTGTACATCTACTGCGTATACGACGGCCACTACCACCTGTCCCTGATTGGCAAGGCGCTGCTGAGCGCCTACCTGAAACTGGGGGGCGCCTCTGCGTTCGGCGCCTCGCTGACGCAGAGCCAAGTCGAAGCGCTGGCGCGCGCCTACTCGATTCCTGCCACCCGCCTTCAGCCGCACCCGGCGCCTGGTGTGGTGGTGTAGGGCGCGGCCACCCCAGCCGGAACGACGGCCACCAGATGCCCCAACGGCGATCGGCGGGTGGCAGAACGCGCGGGCGCCCACATCCCACAGCCAATAGAATCCGGCATGTAGGGCACGTAGCTCAGTGGGAGAGCGCTCGCTTCACACGCGAGAGGTCGGTGGTTCGAAACCACCCGTGCCCACTCCTCGATCTCCTTTATTCAAGCGGGATTCGGCTCGTCGCCAGTGAACCCGCTCAGCCCGGCGGAGAGGCCAAAAGCGTTCATGGGCCCATTCATGGGCCTAAACTCTCCGTCGGCACCCCGGGTGATCTGGCGTGTGAAGGGGCACTCGGCGGGCTCGTCGGCGAAGCGCATCAACTCCCAAATCGCCTGGCGCTCGCGGTCGGTGAGGCGGCGGTTGCGGGTCTGCTGGTAGATCTGCAGCGTGAACGCGGCCGAGGTGTGGCCGATCTGGTCGGAGATCCAGTGCGGGTCGCGCCCGGCCTGCGCGGCGAGCATCGCCCAGGTGCGCCGTAGCGAGTGCGGGGTGATCGCCTGCAAGGAGGGCAGCCCGTTCTGTGCGCGACGCTCGTTGGCGAGCTCGACGGCGCGCTCCAGCACACGGTCGCGGAAACGGTCGGGGTCGCGCTGCTTGCCGCTGATCGTGCCGAAGAAGTGGTCGGTCGGCCCCATCGGGAAGTCATCGGCGACGCGCTGACCGCGGTGGTGGACGAGCTCGTCGCGCAGCCACAGGGTCATCTCGACCTCACGGACGCCCTTGGCGGTCTTGGCGTCGGGGATCTTGAAACGCGCCCGGGCAAGATCCACCTGCCGGCAGCGCATCGCACACAGCTCCGAGATCCTGAACCCGGTGAGGGCAAGCGTCGCCAGCGCGGCGCGTCGCCCGATCCGGTGGTCGCGCCGCGCGGCCCGGTCCAACTCGCCGGCAGCGTCCAGTAGCGAGCCCAACTCGTCAACCTCGAGGAACGTCCGCGCCGGCTTGACGGTCGGCAGAAACCGCTCCCTGCGCCCGCCGACCTTCACCGGGTTGCGGTCGATGTAGCCGTAGTCCACCGCGCGCTGCAGGATCTGGCTGAGCAGCGCCAGCATCCCGTTGATCGAGGTGTTCGACAGCGGGCGCTTACGGCGCTCGTAGGGCTTGCCCTCCCTGCGCTCGACGGTCTCCAACAGCGGCTTGCCCCGCGCGGTGGCCTCGCGGATCACGCGCGCGCGGCCGGCGAGGTCGTCGCGGAACCCATCGACTCGGGCGACGTCGATATCGGCCAGCTCCATGCGCCCGAAATGCCCGAGGAGGTAGCCGAGCTTCCATTCCAGGTCGGCGATCGTGTCGGCGTCCAAGCCGTGACTCTGCTTGGCATCGATCACCTTGCGCGCGAACGGCCCGAAGGGCTGGCGGCCGTCGGGCCTCTCCGCGTCGGTCTGCACGGTCGAGGTCTTTGTCTCGGGCGGCATCCATGTGCCGCGGATCACCTGCTGCTGGATCGACTCCAGTTCGATCTCTGCGCGGGTGCGGTTCCAGCCCTGTCTGTTGGTGCCGAAGACGAGGCGGTGGCGGCGCCCGTAGGCGTAGAGACGGGCGCCGAAGGTGATGGTCTTGCCGTCGGCCCAGGGCCGTTCGGTGACCTGTCCGGTGATTGGCCTGGGCATCAGTGCCCCCGGCAGTGGTGGTGTGTACGGTTGGGGTGCATCGGGGCCTCCCGGTGTCGCGCCGGGGGCCGTAGCCGCGGTGCCCCGGCTTTTTCGCGGTGTCCCCACCTTACCGGCGCCTGGCGACGATTGTCGGAGGCTGCTTGCGGGCCTGCATCGCCTGGCGCGCGGTGTGGAGGTCGAAGCGCAGCCGGGCCTTGGGGCCGTCGCCGAGGCGCATCGCGCCGAGGTCCATGGCGTGCGCGTAGATGTAGTCGAGGGAGACGTTCAGCGCGCGGGCCAGCTCTTTTGGGTCGAGCAGCTGGTAGGCCCCCGGGGCGGGGTGGTCGAGGAGCTGCACGACACGCCGGGCGGCGCGCTCGGCAATGGCCTCGATGTCGTCGTGGTCGAGGGTCACGGCCGCCCCATAATAGACCAAATTAGCAAAACAAGCACTAGAATACACAGTGGCGTAACTACTCGGAGCGGATGGCCGTCTCAGGCGACTGGTATGCCTACGCGATGAGCCCCGGTAAACAGAAGCGAAGGCGTGATCCACCTCGGCGCACCGCGCAGCCCCGTGGACGCGAGCGGGTTCCAGACCCTGGGCCGCCATACGAAGTGCTGTGGCATCCAGCGGCCGACGCCGAGCGTGCCGCGATCTCGGACGCGGCCGAGCGCGCCGCGATTCAGCACGCACGAGAGAAGCTCGAGGCGGTTGGCCCGCAGCTCGGCGCTCCGCACACCAGCGCGATCAAGGGCGAGGATGGGGCGGGGCTGCGCGAGTTGCGTCCCCGTGCGGGACGTAGCCGGTGGCGGCCGATCTACCGGAGAGTGCAGCCCGGGATCTTTGTGATTCTCGCCGTGGCTCCCGAGGCGCAGATCGACAAACGTGGCTTCGATGAGATGGTCCGCAACGCTCAGCGACGCTTCGAGGAGCTGGAGATCTGACCCAGGCCTGCACGCGATAACAACCTTGCTATCATCCTGGCGGGACCGAAAGGAATGACGTGAAGCTGAGCGACATGAAGACGAGCGAGCAGGTGCTGGCCGAGGAGCTGCGCGACCCGGACTTCCGGCGCGAGTGGGACCGAACGACGGTCGCCCGGGCGGTCGCGCTGAAGGTGCTCGCCTACCGCACCGAGCACGGCCTCTCCCAGCGAGGATTGGCGCAGAAGCTCGGCATGACCCAGCCGCAGCTCGCGCGCCTGGAGGCCGGCGAGCACAACCCCACCATCGATACCCTCGCGCGACTGGCGCAGACCCTGGACATCGAGTTCGCGATCGACGTTCACCCGCGCCAACGGGAGCCCAAGCTGCTCAGCGGGCGTGCTCAGGGCAAGAACGCCATCGCCTCCTACGAGACCGATACCGCAGCGATCCTGCTAGCCGCGGGCTGACGTCGATCCTGCGGCGTCCGACGGTTCGAGGCAACTGCGAGGTACGGTCGATCGTCCACCGCTCCCCAACCAGGCTTCGCCTGGCCGGGGACCCCGACCGCGGCGGAGCGCAGTCCCCCGGCCCCCGCCAAGCGGGGTAGCGTGGCACACCCTGTCAACCCACGAGGGGTTGACAGGGTGTGCAGCGGGAGCCGGGCCGGGGGCCGGCCGACTGCTCGATCGACGGATGGGGTCAGGCGGCGTGCCCCTGCCGGTGGTGACCGTATCGGGCCTCGAAGGGCAGCTGCGGTTCTCCTGCATTCTCACGCGGCAGCCTTGTTGCGCAGCGATCCGATCTTCGCTCCGAGGGTCCGCTTGACCGCGTTGGCGACGTGGTAGCGCTGCATCACTGCGGCGGTGAGCGCCTCGGGACTGAGGATCGTCTCCATGTCTCGCGGTGACCAGCGTCGCTCGCCCTGCAGGGCTTGTGCTCCGAGAACGGTCTCGACGAGGGCCTGCTGGAACCACTCGCGGACCACGGCGACGATGATCTCGTTGCCGCGGGGCATTTCGTACTCATCACTCCAATAGTCGGCCATGTCGGTGTAGACCCTGAAGTCGCCGTTGGCCTGGATGAGGTTGTCGTCGGGCAGGTACAGAGCCGCGCGGTCGTCGAGCAGGTCGGGGATGTTGGCGCCGTCCGACGCGCTGAGCCAGACGACATCTGGAATGGGCGGCTCGGTAGGAGGGAGCGCGATTGCCTCCTCGCCGTCGGCGGCGAGCATCGAGGCGAGCAGGTCCCCGGTCTGGCTGCCGGGCTTATGGGCCGCTGGCTCACGCTCGACGGTCTCCGTCGGACTCGAGCGTTCGCCGGACTCGTGCCCACCGCTCACGCGCTCGCCTGCGCGCAGCGGGCCACCAGCCTGCGAGCGATAGCGCGAGAGGCGAAACAGCTTCACGTACGCCTTCAGACGCTCCATGATCGACTCGCTGTTGTCAACGCCCTTGGTGCCTGCAATGACTGAGTCCATGTAGTCACGGATCTCCTGCGGGAGGTTCGCGCGGAATTCGTGCGCCCACTCGCCGTACGGCAGTGGAGCATTGTTGAGCAGCAGCTGCGTGCGCGCGGTGTTCGCCGACAGGGGGCGCTCCGGGCCGTTCTTGGGCTCGACGTACAGGACAACGCGTTCCGGGCCGAAAAGGACGCCGAACTGCTGTAGGCGGGCGGTGCCACTGCGGCCCGTCGCCATCTCGTAGAGCTCGCCCTGATAGAGGGCGCCGAAGTGCCCGTTGTTCGGCAGCTCGCTCGTCTTCCGGCGCTTGTCTGAGTCATCGAGTATCCACCAGTGGACCTGGCAGTCGGTGAGATCGACGACGTCGGAGTGATCGGCGTGCTCGCCAAGGAAGTCGTCCATACCACGCACTCGCTGCAGGATGTTGTGGTTGGAGTCCTCGGGGTCGTACGTCCAGCCCTGTCGTGCGCGGACGGTCACACCTTTGGGGAAGCTGAAGAAGCGCGCGTTCAGGTAGCGGGCGAACCACCGAGACGGGGTCGGCACGCCCTCTGGCGCCGTAACCGTGTTGTCGTCGTCGTCAAAGCCGAGCAGTATCACCTTGGTGCCGTGCTCATCGATGATGTCCGGCTTGGCGACATCGGTCAGGGGCACGACGTAGCTGTAGGAGCCGTCGGGCAGACGGAACTGTTTCAGCCCATACTGGCGGCTAGTCGGATCTCGCCAGAGCTGGATCATCGAGCCGTTGCCGCCTTGCCAGGACTGGTAGACAACACCCGCCGGGTTGCGCGTTGCCGCGCTGATCTTGGCACCGACACCGAAGTTTGCGTCCATCGCCTGAACGCGCCCGGAAGACGACAGGTTGTTGATGTGCTGGGTCATCTCGCCGGCACTCATTCCGCGCCCGTCATCAATACAGCACAGCTTGTAGACGACGCCAGCGGTCGCCTCGTGAAGCATCCAGTCAACATCCCAGATGACATTCATTGCCTCGGCCTCAAGTGAGTTCATCGTCAACTCACGCAGGTACTGCTGATCACCGCAGTCCGCGCCGAGGCGCTCTAGCAGGAACCCGATCTCCCCGACCTCCATCTTCATCGTGCGGTCGGGCGCAATCGGCGACGCGATAATTTCGTCGCTGAACAGATTGGTGTGGTCGCCGACAAACGGCGGCTCAGGGGTAGTAGCCACTAGGCTCTCCTCAGGTCGTGTGGTCCAAAAGACCACCTGGACAGGGCGGCCACGTCACCTGGCGGGTTGCGGTGGGTCAGAGCCTGAGCGACCGCTCGCCGCGCGCTGGACTTGGCCTATGTGCGTATTGTAGTCACTCGCCGGATGACTTCCGGATTGGGCTCCATGAGATGCTCTCGCGTGAAGACCTCTACGCGCTGCCCGAAACAAATCCCCGCCCGGCGACCGTCGCGTTCTCGACCCGCGTCACCAGCGATACGGCACCCCACCACCAGCTCCGCCCGCCTTCCGCTTAAGCTCCACCCGAGCCAGCTCGGCTCTCGCCTACGCATCCAGAGCGCGCCCGCCAGCGCCCTCACAACCACTCCAACCGGCACCTCCAGCACCCCCACGGCAAGGCGAGCCCGCCGCTCAGCGTCGCTGCGCTCCGCCTCGCGGCACACAGTTGCACCTAAAGGATGCTTCTTTTGCTATTTTGCTCATAGGATGCTCTCAATCGGCAAGGTCGCGCAGGGTCAGCACCGCTACTACGAGCAGCAGGTAGCCCAGGGGCAAGACGACTACTACACCGGCCGCGGCGAGGCTCCGGGCGAGTGGGTCGGCACGGGTGCGCAGGCCCTCGGCCTCAAGGGCCGGGTGGGCACCGGGCAGTTCGGTGCGCTGATCGCGGGCCACGACCCGCGCGAACCCGCCGTGCGGCTGCGCTCCTGCGCGAGGGACCCGAAGGTCGCCGCGTATGACCTGACGTTCTCCGCCCCGAAGACGCTCAGCATCATGTTCGCGGTCGCGCCGGAGGAGGTCTCGGGTGAGCTCGTGGGCTGTCACGAAGAGGCAGTGAGGGCCGCGCTCGGGTATCTGGAGGACACGGCGGTGATGGTCCGCCGCGGCCATGCCGGCGAGCGGGTGCAGTCCGGAGAGGGCTTGGTCGCGGCGGCCTACCGGCATCGGATGAGCCGCGCGCTTGACCCGCAGCTGCACACGCACGTCGTCGCGGCGAACCTCGCGCGCGGCCCGGACGGCAGGTTCACGGCGCTGCATGGCGCGGAGCTCTACCGGGCGGCGAAGACAGCGGGGTACCTCTACCAGGCGCACCTCCGCGCGCTCGTCACGGAGCGTCTCGGCCTGGAGTGGGGGGAGGTCCGCAACGGCGCGGCGGAGCTCGCGGACGTCGAGCGGCGGGTGGTCGAGCACTTCTCCCAGCGCCGTCACGAGATGCTGCGCGAGGCTGAGGCGGGCGGTATTGGCCTGGGGTCAAAGAGTGCAGCCGAGCACGCGGCGCTCGCGACACGGGAGCGCAAGCAGTATGGGCTCGAGACGCATACGTGGCGGGAGGAGGTCAGGGCACGCGCCGGCGAGCAGGGCCTCGACGCGGGCAGCGTCGCGGAGCTCCTGCAGGCAGGTCGGGAGCGGCTCCTGCGCGGCTTCGCCAGGCGCGGCGGCGTGGACGAGCGTGTGGTCGGTGACCGGCTGACGAGCGCGGAGGGTCTGACGGAGCGCAGCAACACGTTCGATGAGCGTGTGGTGCTGCAGGAGTTCGCCGCTGCGGCGGGAACGGGCGCGCTGGTGGGCGAGGTGCGCGGCCAGGCCGAGCGGTTCGCGGAGCACCCCGACGTGATCGCGACCCGCGACGGCGAGATGACGACCGCGGAGCTGGTGGCGGTCGAGCGGCGGCTGATCGCAGCGGCGGTCGGCCGCGCCGGCGAGGAGACCGGCATCATCGACCGGCCGCTGGCGGAGCGTGCGATTGCCGCGGCTGATCGTCCCCTCACTGCAGAGCAGGCAGCGGCGGTGCGCGCGGTGACTGGTTCGGGGCATGGGGTGAGTGTGATCCAGGCGCTCGCGGGGACGGGGAAGACGTACACCGCGGGGGTGCTGCGCCAGGTGTATGAGAGCGCGGGCTACACGGTGCTCGGCGTCGCGCCGACGGGCCGCGCGGTGCGCGAGCTCGCGGAGGAGGCAGGCGTCCCCACCCGCACACTCGACCGCCTGCTGCTCGACCTCGAGCAGCTCGGCGACGAGCTGCCACAGAACGGCGTCCTGATCCTCGACGAGGCGGGGATGGCTGCGACTCGCCCCACCGCGCGGCTCCTGGAGGCAGCAGAGCGGACGCGTATGAAGGTGGTCGCGATCGGTGACCCGGGGCAGCTCGCGTCCGTGCAGGCCGGCGGCTGGCTCGGAGCGGTAGGCCGCGCGCTCGGCGCGCAGCGGCTGACGGAGGTGATGCGCCAGCGCGACCCCGCGGAGCGCCGGGCGCTCGGTGCGCTGCACGACGGCCACCCGCAACGTTACCTCGACTGGGCCGAGCGCAACAAGCGGATCGAGACGTTCAGCGACCCCGCCGGCGCGTGCAAGCAGGCCCTCGCCGAGTGGTCGCGCGCGGCCGCCGCGGCGGGGCCGGCGCAGACGGTGATGATCGCCAGGGACAACGAGACACGCGAGCGGCTGAACCAGGGGGCACGAGAGCTGCAGCGCCGGGACGGCGCGCTCGGCGAGGAGGGCTCCTACGGCAGCGTCGAGGTGGCGGTCGGGGACCGGGTGATCTGCCGCCGCAACGACGGGCAGCTCGACGTGGACAACGGAATGAGAGGCACCGTGCGCCATATAGACGCCGGCCGGGTCGTGATCGACACCGACGGTGGGCTCGTGCGCGAGCTGCTCGCCGCCTACGTGGCCGAGCACGTGGAGCACGCCTACTCGCTGACTGGGCACGGGATGCAGGGCGGAACCATCAAGAGCGCGATCGTGGTCGCCTCACCCCGAGACCTCACCGCCGGCTGGTCCTACACCGCGCTCTCCCGCGCACGCGACACCACGCGCCTGCTCGTCTACGACGACGACCTCGAGCAGGAGCGCGGCGAGTTCGCGCCCACAGACCAAACCCCGACAGCAACCCGCGGCGAGTTGCTCGACCGGGTGCGGCGGCGGATGCTGGAGCGCGACGACGAAGACCTCGCGATCGAGCAGCTCCCCGGCGCGGGCCGCGCGGCGGACCCCGACCTCGCGCGTGCCCAAACACACGCTGCAGATCCACCACAGGAGCACGCAGCCGCCCGCGCCGAGCCGACCCTGCCGGTCACGGCGAGCACTGCGCGGCTACGGGAACTACGCGAGCGCGTCGAGCAGCTCGAGGCGCAGCTTGCGGCTCTACCGACACGCCAGCTTCAGCGCATCGAGGACCTGGACGCCCGCGCCCTCACGCTCACCGCCCAGCACGAGCAGCTCGCCGCGCGCCTCGCCGGCCTGCCCGACCCGCCGCGGCGCCTCGGACGCAAACAGGACCCCCACGCGATCGAACGCGCCCACCTCACCAGCGCGCTGCAAGCCCACGAGCGCGAGCTCGAGGCCGTCCTCACACAGCGCGGCCGTCTCGAGCGCGAACTCGGCAACCCCTCCGAGACTCGTACCGAACGCGAAGGCCTCGAACACGCAATCACCCAGGCCACCCAGGAGCACACCGCGCTGCGCAACGAGCTCGCCGAGCGCGAACTACAAACCCCCGGCGCATGGGTGAAGGCCACCTTCGGTGAGCGGCCCGACCGGCCCGCGCAGCGCGAGGCATGGGAGAACGGCGTGCGCCACGCAGCGCGCTACCGCGCGCGGTACGACATCGCTGGCCCCGCCGATGCACTCGGACCACGGCCCGAGCAGCGCGGCACCCAGCAGCGCGACTGGGAACGAGCACGCGAAGCGATCGACCGCGCCGAGCGCCGCCTCGGACGCGAGGTCTCACCCACGCGCGGTATCGACCTCGGGTTCGGACTCTGACTCATGGTGCGCGGGGTGGACAGCGTGACCGCACCGATCCATGAGGGAACGAGGATCGAGCGCGATCGAGCCGGAGCCCTGTATACGCTGGGGCCATTCCCGCAACGACGGTAGGCGTATTGAGCGATGGCTGAGCAACAGATCTTGACTGTGCCCCAAGTCGCTGAGGAGCTCCAGGTGACCGCTCAGACGATCCGCAACTGGATCGACAGCGGGGCGCTGCCGGCGGCGAAGATCGGCCGCGCCTTCCGCATACGGCGGGAGCACGTCGACGCGCTACTCGCACGTGCGCAGGCCGACAGCAGTTCCCTGGCGACACGCCGCGACCTCTGGGCGCCGGAGACCCTCGGGCTGCCATACCGCCGCCGCGATGCCGAGCGTCCAGCGTCGGTATGGGATGAGACGGGCGCCCCGGCGCTGCCGTCCAAGCGCTCCTGAGCCACAGACCACGGCGGCGACAGAGTCTCTCGGCTCAGGCTGAGCGACGCGCGCGGGCGCGCGGCCGCCGGGCACTCGCGCCATCTTCGCGCTCGACCTCCTCGGCAAGCGCCCCGGCGGCGGCGGCGAGCTCGTCGTAGGCGCGGGCGACATCGAGCATGTTCTGTCCGGTCGCGGCGGTGTTCAGCTGCCGGACGGCTTCGTCGAAGCGCCGCCAAAGGTTCTCGGGTCCACGGCGCCCGGTACCGGGCTGCAGCTCATACGGTGGCCGGGGGTCGGCGGCGCGATGAGGCGGCCAGTCAAAGCCCGCAGCATCCGCGGCCCGGCAGGCGTGCGCCTCCTCGCTCGCGGCCTGGGAGAGACCGGACAGACGTGCGCTGAAGCCGTGATCGGGGGGCGCCATACGGTGCGCCTCAAGCGCGCTACGCCAGCCATCGAGCGCATCCCTGAAGTCGCTGAGCACACGCTCTTCATCGCTGGCGCCGCTTGTTGTGTTCATTTGGTCATCGTAGCTGGTGCAGGGGATGACCATCTCCACGTACGTCGTCCGGTCGGTGTTACGGCTAATCCAACGTTTCGGACGCGACAGTCGAGCGACGATCACCTACGATGCGCGCGACACGACACGGCGCACAGGCGACCCGCCATCACCATCGCAGCAGATCCATGACCGCCTTCTCGCCGATCGACGCGCTCTCCTCATGACCGTTGCTCACCATCCCGCCCCGTGGACCCTCGTCGAAGGCCGATCCCTGACCGACCTGCTCGCGATCACCGAGCACACCACAAACGGTGGCTGTAGCTGGCGGCGAGGTCGCTGCACACTTTCCGAGAGTGATCGCCTTGACGCAGCCGCATGGCTACTGGCGCGAGAGATCATGGGGCTACGCTGTGGTCGCGCACGTGGCATCTTTGACGCGTGGCAGGCTGCGGCGACCGGCCAGTTGCTGCACGCCGACTACGACCTCTCCACGGTCGCCCCATTCATCGCTCCGACCTTCGGACTTCCTCCGACGGGCGGCTCGATCGACCACGTCCAGGGTCACGTGGCGGAGATCGCCTGGCGGATGCTTACCAAGGAGGAGAAACTCAGGGCGACGAACCATCGTTCATCTGGCGCGACCGGACAGCGACGTGACCTCTCCCGGAACCGACGGCTTCGTGATCTACAGCACCCCTACGAATGACCTCACGTTCCGCCTATGGGAGATCAAGAAGCGATCAGGATCAGGATCAGCGTCGTCGAGCATTCGCAACGGATACGTGCAGCTCAGCCTGAACGCCGAGCGTTACTTGGCGAAGATCACCGGCCAGTCAGAGGTGCCGGGTGCAGCCCCGGAGCTCGCCAGTCTATTCGCCGAACTTGTCCCGGCTTGGAAGCGGGCTGACCCCGCGGCTGGAGGCGGAGTCGCGCTTGCCGCCGATGCTCGAGACCTCCCGCAACGCGCGTTCACGACTATGCACAAGCACTTCCCGGACCTCGTGGCAGCCGGCGGGATCGAGGGCTATCTCCTTGGCATCGGGTCACTGCGAGAATTCTCCCTGTATATCAGGACGCTCCTGTGGAACGGGCTCTCGACCACGACGACCTGACGCTCGCGCTCGGCGAGCTGCCGGAGATCCCGACGGCCACCGAGCTTCAGAAGCTGCTTGCCGACGCCGAGCTCAGCCTCTTCACTGGCACGGCTGAGGTCTCGGAGAAGCTGGAGCGCACCGGCTGGTATCTGCATGCGATCGCCTCTACAGGCGCGGAGCACGCACCGTGGGCGAGGCGGGAACGTGCCTTCCGTCTCAGCGCGCACATCCTTGAGCTCGCCGCGCGTGGGGAGCGTCCGCTCGGCGAGCAGCTTGAGCTTCTCTTCGGTGCCGAGCTCGGATACCGCCGCGGCGGCCTTGACCCCAACGCGACAGCCGTTTTCAAGCAGGCATCACGCCACCTGCGTGAGGCTGCGAGCGACCAGTCACCGTGGCGTGCGACGCTCGCGGTCGAGGCCGGAATCCACCTGTTGAGTTTCTGCACCGAAGACGCGTTCAACTGGCTTCGTGCTTGCCGAATGGGCTTCGTGAAGCTGCGCACGGAAACCCAGCTCGATGCGCTCGCGGGCACCATGTTCGGCCCCGCCGAGCACGTCGTTGAGGCATGCCACGGCCTGCTACGGTTCCTCATGTTCGGCGATCGGCGGCCCTTCCAGCAGGCGCAGGCGCGTCTTGGCCGGATCCTCGGGCCTGATGCGGAGCCTGCGAGCATCAACGAGCAATGGGTGGCTGCGCACCTGCTGGCCATGTCACAGGAGCTGGACGCTGCCTCGATCTGGACATGCCTGCCGCCGGACGTGCCCGACGCTGCGCGGCGTGCGCTTACGTCCACCTCACCGCCAGTGCTGACACTGTGGGAGCCACAGCGTCAGTTGCTCTCTTCGGGCGATGGGGTCCCGTCGTTGCTCTCGCCCGACACGAAGAGAGCGATCCTAAGGGTGCCAACGAGCGCCGGAAAGACACTCGTCGCTCAGATCCTCGTGATCGCGGCACTCGCCGGCAACGACCGGTCGGTGTGCCTGATCGCGCCACAGAGAAGCCTCGTGCGCGAGATCCGCCGGGCGCTCTTCCCGAGGGTGCGGGCACTGCGCAAGCGCCTCAGCCTCGACCTCCCGGACTTCCTCGCCGAGTTTGCATTGGAGCTGCTGGAAGACGAGCGCCCCGACATTGAGGTAATGACACCCGAGCGCTTTGCCGCAATGCTGCGCGTGGAACCCGAGGCCGTGCTTGCCCGTTACGGGCTGTTCTTGTTCGACGAGGCGCACCTCATCGGCGACGCGGGACGCGGGTTCACCTTGGAGGGGGCGCTCAGCTACCTGCACTGGCGCACCAGGGAGACAGAGCACCGGATCGTGTTGATGTCGGCTGCCATCGGCAACGAGGCGACATTCCACGCTTGGATGGACAGTGACCATGCCGCGCCCGCCTTCCGCTCTGAATGGCGCGGGCCGCGTCGGCTGACCGCCGCGTTTACGACCAGCGTTCAGTGGGACGCCGAGCGGCATGTCGCACCGGTGCCGCCGGCACGCCTTCACCGGCTCGTCTACCCAGTGGACGGCGTTATCTCCTTCACCGTCCCAGGCGCAGGCGCACGTTCCTACAGCACCACCGAACCGATCGGGGAGCTCGTCTTCAAACGCACCACAGACGGAGCGCGAGGGGCGAAGGATGAGCGCAGTACGCGGCATTATGTGCAGGTCGCCGCCCTCGCCTCCTTCCTAGAGCACGCGGGCCCTGTCCTGACAATCACGGGTACTCGCCCCGACGCTCAGCGCCTCGCTCGGGCGCTGGCGGAGGGGCGCGAGCAGAGCAAAGCCACGCGTCGCGCTCGCGACGCCGTTGCCGCGATGCTTGATGACACTCACCCACTCGTCGGGATGCTCGCAAGAGGGGTGGCCTACCATCACGCGGGCCTACCGATGGACACACTCGCCTTGATCGAGGACGAACTTCGGGCGGGCGCCTTGCAACACGTCGTCAGCACCACCACCCTGACGGAGGGCGTCAACCTGCCGGTGCACACGGTTGTGCTCGCGGAGACGAGGTGGGAGGAGAGCGAGGTCCATATCACTGGTCCACGGATGCTCAACGCAATTGGCCGCGCCGGACGGGCTGGGATCGAGACAGAGGGCTGGGTGGTGTTTGCTCCGAGTGGCGAGGCACCGAAAGAGCCCGAGCGTCACCTTCCAGACCCTGACCAGCTCGAGATCCGATCCCAGCTGGGTACTGAGGAATCACTCACAGCCCTCGAAGAGTTCGAAGCGCGCCGCCGGAACGCCGCAGACACTGTCTTCTCCGAACTGCCGGACTCTCTACATGCGTTTACGACATTTGTGTGGTACGTCCTCGCGTGCGAGGAGATACTCGCCGGCGTCATGGAGCAGGCGCAGTTGAAGGAGGTCATCGCAACGCTCTTCGTTGCCCGCCAGATTGACGAGCCCGCGCTTGGCAAACTGCAGCGCTTCGCCCACGACGTCCGCTCGACCTATCTCGCAAGCGATCCCGCACGCAGACGGGCTTGGGCGCGCACCGGCACTCGCGTTGCCTCCGCTCAGCGACTGGATGAACTCGCTGCGACCCTCGCGTCCTACGCGAGAGCGCGGGGGGACCGAGTCGAGGTTGCCGGGGCGCTTGAGATTCTCGACGCTAGTGGAGTTCTTGACGATCTGCTCAGGCTTCCCGACATCGGGGCCGACGCCTGGCGCTTTCGAGTGACTCCACGCGGCGCCGACGTACACGTCGATCTCGCAGACGCGCTCACTCGCTGGACGAGCGGCCAACCGCTGTCAGTGATGGCGGCTGCCCTGCTTAGCGAGGTCCCAGACCCCGAGTGGCGCCTTGAGCAACTCGTTGACCGTGTAAGCAGGGGCTTTGGACACGCGGTCAGCTGGATGATTTCTGCTGTGCTCGAGCGCACCAATGCGCTGCTCGCCGAAGAAGGCCTTACTGCAGCGTGCCCCGCACTCGCGCTCTACGTGCGTTTTGGCGTTGACTCGCCCGTCGCGCTACGCCTGATCACCAGGGCACTGCGCAGTCGGGACGTCGCGGTACGGGTCGCGCGAGCCGCAAGAGATGCTGGCGTCGCCGATGAGGATGTCACCGGATGGCTGGGCACACTCCCGATCGAGCGCTGGCCCAGATCCTTTGGCGCACGGCCTTCGGATGTGCTCGATCTCCTCGACGCGATCAGCGACCCGCAGGCCGATCTCCTGCGGCGCCTACTCGACAACGACAAGGTAGAGATCACGCTGGCCGAGAAGCTGACGGTCGGTCCCGTGCGGCTCGTCGTCTCACGCGAAGCTTCCGGGGTACCTCTCGTCGGCCTCGAGACACTCGAGGGCCAACAACTCGCAGTGCTCGCCGGGAAATGGCAGACCGACCTACGCACTGTGCTTGCCACCGGTGTCGAGGTCACCGCACGATTGACCGGACCAAGCACCCTGACGCTCCAGCGAAGCGACATTTGACCTCCAGCATCGCTTGCCTACAGTGTTCCGGCCGAGAGAGTGCCTGCGGATGAGGGGACCATCGCCCGGCGCCTCACGCCCCTACCTTGCGGCGAAGTGGATGTCCGTCGGCGTCGATGGCCATACTTGAGCCATGGATCCACGTGGCGCCTACAGCGCAGACCGCGCAGCGGCCCTCTCGGGCGTGCCGAAGTTGACCGTGCACTACTGGGCACGCAAGGAGATCCTCGTTCCCAGCGTGTCGGCTGAGCGCATAAGGCTCTGGTCCTACAGCGATCTGCTCGCGCTGCGCGTCATCGCCTGGCTGCGCGCCACCAAGACCGCGCCCGATGGGCAGGCCATCGCACCCACCACGATGACCGCCGTGCGCACCGGATTGCGCGAGCTCGCCAACATCGACCTCGCCCTGTGGACCGAGGAGGGCAGCCCGAATATCGCCGTGGACCGCGGCGGGCGGATCGTCCTCAACGCGACTCCCTCACCCGAGCACCCCGACGGACAGGCAGTCCTCGACGCAGACGCGCTTGATCTGCTGCGCCCACTGGCGATCGGACGGCTGGTACGAGGGCCCGACCTTGTCACCCCGCGTCCGCGGCTGCGCATCGTCCCGGGGAAGCTCGCCGGAGCGCCCCACGTCCACCGGACCCGCATCGAGACCGAGGCGCTCGCCGCCCTGCGGCGCCGCGGGATGACCGTTGGCAAGATCAACGCGCTCTACCCCGCAATCGATATTGCCGATGTCGAGGACGCGCTGGACTTGGAGTGCGAGCTTCAGCCGGATCTCGCCCTGGCGGCCTGACCGGCGCGGCCATGCCGCATCTCTTCGCGCTCGACCAGAACTTCCCGGAGCCGATCGTCGCGGCGCTCCAGAAGTACCTCGAGGACGATGTCGAGCTGGTCCCCATCCGTGACATCGACCGGCGCCTGCCCACGTACGAGGACTGGCAGGTACTTCATGCGCTCCACGCTCACGAGCGCCGCTGGGATGGCCTCATCACCACCGACCACGACATGCTCAGCCTCCCCAAGGAGCTCTCCGTCCTATGCCAAAGCCGGCTCAGCCTCGTGATCGCGGTCGCGGCAGGGCACGATCCGATCAAGGCGACTGGCCTCGTGCTTGCCCACATCAGCAGCATCTGCAGTCAGACCCGTCCCGAAACCCCGCAGGTCTGGCGCCTGCGCACGATGGCGAAGCCGCCCGAGGATCCGTGGGCCTTCATCACCAACATCGCCAACCGCCAGGGAGAACGTCCCGCCGCTCTCTACGAACGCGAACGACTCTCGGCGGGGGATCTCGGTAGCAATCCACTCGCGTGAAGGAGCCGCTGGCTGCACGGCCGCAAGACCGCCACGAGGAGGGGGCGCACCCTAAAACGTTTAGGCCCATGGGGCCGCTCATGGGCCTAAACCCCCCCGATTTGGGCCGAAATCAGCCGAAAACGCCAATCGGCACAATCCCCACTTTCCCGCATAAATACAGGGAAAACCCGGTATTCGCCCCACCCTGCGGTACCTATTCACACGCGAGAGGTCGGTGGTTCGAAACCACCCGTGCCCATCGCTCTATGCGGAAGCTGCTTGCTTGCCATTCGGCTGGCGACGTCACCCGCATTGAGTACGGTGTGTCGGCGTGGGCCAAGATCCTCTCCTCGAAGCCCTCGCCTCAGAGTCCCGGTTGCTCGGCGCAGCCGTTGCGCTAGGTGCCGAGAGTGTGCCCGGCATGTCGGTTGGTGAGCGGGATCTCAGCGGCGCGGCCGAGCTTATCGTGCCGACAGCGAGCGAACTCAGGCAGCTAAGGCAACGCATTCGAGCTGGCGGAGATCCGCTCGGCGATGCGTTCTGTCTGATGCGAACCTCGGTCGAACGTAGAGCCCACGGCGCTATCTACACGCCCCCGACAATCGTGCGTGCGATGGTCGAGTGGGCATCGAGAGGGCCAGCCCCCTCGCGCGTAGTCGATCCAGGTGCCGGCACCGCCCGCTTCGCTGTCGCGGCGGGCAAGAGGTTCCCCAAGGCCGAGCTGACGTGCATCGAGCTCGACCCTTTAGCAGCGATGCTGGCGCGAGCCAACCTCGCCATCCACGGGATGGCTGAAAGGTCGCAGGTTCTCGTTACGGACTACCGTGGGTACGAACCGACACCGGGACGGCACGATGGCGGCACCTTGTATATCGGGAACCCACCCTATGTGCGCCATCACCAGATCTCGCCAATGTGGAAGCGTTGGCTAACGGCAACAGCCCACGCTCGCGGGCATGACGCAAGCCAGCTCGCCGGCTTGCACGTTTACTTCTTCTTGGCGACCGTTCTTCTCGCAGCTCCTGGGGATCGAGGTGCGTTCATCACCGCAGCCGAGTGGCTCGACGTCAACTATGGATCCCTCGTCCGCGATCTCGTGCTCAACGGTCTGGGCGGGCAGGCCATCCACGTCATCGAGCCCACGGCCAAGCCGTTTGAGGATGCCGACGCCACCGGCGCGATCCTCTGCTTCGAGATCGGCAGCAAACCTCGCACACTGCGATTGCGTCGGGCGAAGACCATTGCTGATCTAGGCAACCTTGGTAGCGGCCAGCCGATTAGTCGAGGGCGCCTAGCCGAAGCGCGCCGTTGGACACCGCTCACTCGCGCGCTACAGAGAGTGCCAAGTGGCCATATCGAGCTTGGAGAGCTGTGCCGCGTGCATCGAGGCGCGGTGACCGGCGCGAATCGCGTGTTCGTGATCGATGCCCTGGGCCACGATCTGCCACCCGAGGTCTTGTTTCCGACGGTCACTCGCGCGCGCGAGCTTTTCGCTGCCGGCGCTGTACTGAAGACAACGGCCCGGCTGCGTTGCGTGGTTGACATCCCGGCCGACCTTGACTGTTTCGAGGAGAACGACCGTAAACAGGTTGACCGCTTTCTTCGACGCGCCAAAGGGCTCGGTGTTCATCAGCGCTACGTTGCACGTCATCGGAACGCATGGTGGTCGGTGGGCCTCCGCACACCTGCGCCGATACTCGCCACTTACATGGCACGGCGGGCACCGGCGATCGTCCGTAACGTCGCCGACGCTCACCACATCAACATCGCGCACGGCCTATATCCTCGCGAGCCGCTCACGCGTAGCCTTCTCGATCGCCTAGCTGATGCACTCCGAGCATCCATCACCGTCGGTGGAGGTCGGACCTACGCGGGAGGACTGACGAAGTTCGAGCCCCGAGAGATGGAACGTCTGATGATTCCTGATGTGACCACAGCCGGACCACCAGCATGAACCACTCCGGTGCACCGCTAAACAGCTAGATCGCTCGCCTCGCTTCTATGGGCAGTGTCCTTGAAGCTCGCTGCGAACGGGCCGCCGAAGCCGCACCGACCGACGTGCAACCACGAGGAACGAGCCCGCCAGCTGAACGCTGCGGCTCGGTGTTAGCGCTCCATGCGCCGCGCTCGAATCATTCGTCTTCCGATCGTGTCGCTGATAGCTGTCGCCAGCCATACGATCGCCGTCGCGAGGACATAGGTCTGAAGGCCGCTGATGTACAGCCCGCTAACAATGACGTTGACGATAATCAGCGAGACGATGGTTGACGCTAGGGCAAGCAATCCTGCCAGCGCCAGGGAAGGCTCGCGGACGAGCACTTTCAGCGCTACGAACCCAACCGCTAGGTGGACGACCCAGAAGACGAGAGTTGTCTCGACCACGGCGGTCGCGTCGACCGAGAATTTGTCGAGCACGGCGCTTGAGAGCAGGATTCCGACCGCAATGCCCGCGAGCGAGGTACCGGTGCGGATTCCCAGGCGGACAAGCATCGGCCGTGATCCTATACCCAGCTAGGGCGTCTCAGATCGTGCGACTGAACGCGCCGTCGAGGGGTGAGCCTGAAGTGCGGGCGGCGGCGGTGATAGTGTCGCTCCGTGTCTGGCTCAGTCGCTCGTCTCACTTCCGTGGTCTTGGTGTTCTTTGCGTTGAGCGCCACCGCTGACTCGGCCGGCGCCTCGTCAACGAAGGTTGACTTCGGGGCTATCTCCCACAAGGGCCTCAAGAACCTGGGACCCGCCTCGACGGGGCTGAAGCTATCGCTCGAGCTTGGGATGATCGCCAACCAGCAGGGCATCGCAAACGCCGTGAAGGCGGCGAGCAATCCCGCCTCGTCAACCTACGGCCAGTATCTCTCGCTGTCAACACTTCAGAAGAAGTACGGCGCCTCGTCGTCGCGGCGCAACGCGGTCGTCGGCGCTTTCAAGTCCTATGGCGTCACGGCGACCGTGGACGTGACACACCTGCGGGTCGGCGCGACGATAAGCATCAAGAACGCGCAGAAGCTGTTCGGCACGAAGTGGGACCTGTATGCGACCGGCCACTCGAACGAAGACGTCGCGCTTCCGGTCAATACACCGAAGCTGGGCTCTGGCCTGAACGGCAACGTCGACACCGTGTCTGGCCTCGGGCTCTACGTCACCCACAATGCGTCCGCCAGCTCGTCGGTGTCCAGCGCGCAGGCCTCGGTGGCGGGCGGTACACCCACCCGCACCGGAACGATCGAACCGGGCTGCGCCCCCACCACCTACCCGGCGGCCACGTTCTCGACCGCCGGCCTGTTCCCGAACCAGATCCTCAGCGCCTATGGGATCGCCCAGCTACAGAGTGGTGGCCTGCAGGGCCAGGGCGTGGGCCTCGCCATTCTCGGCGAAGCGCCGACGCCGATCAACGATGTCACCGCGTACCGAACCTGCTTCGGCTTCCCCGGGACTGCACTGCAGATCCACGGCGCCTCGAACATCAAGCCGATTCTCGAGAGCTCACTCGACGCGATGACGGTCGCGATGGTCGCACCAAAACTCTCGCGGCTGGAACTGTGGGTGAAGGCGCTTGGGAAGACCGACCCTCAGGGCGCCCTCGAACTACTAGCCGATCCGCTGCAGGCAACGAAAAACGGCACCCCGCTGCCGAACGTAATCTCGATCTCCTACGGCGTGTGCGAGGCGACCGTTGCGCCATACACCGCGGCCCGCACGCTTTTCAACCGCCAGGCAGCCGCGACAGCCGCGCTCGGGATCACGATCGTCGTCGCGGCAGGCGACAGCGGCTCGTCCTCATGCGCGCACGGCGTGCCGGCCTCCCAACTCACAAGCTTCGACAAGCAGCAGTCAGCCTCGTGGCCAGCGACATCGCCGTGGGTGCTTGCTGTCGGCGGCACGAACCTCACACTCACCCCAGCGAACACGATCCAGTCCTCAGGCGTGTGGAACGACACCGAGTACCCGCCGCCCTACGAACAGGCCGCCGCGGGCGGGGGTGGCGTCAGCACATTTGAAAAGCGTCCGTGGTGGCAGCCGGCGATCCCGTCGCAGAGCACCTACAGGATGGTTCCCGACGTCGCCGCGTTCGCGGACCCGAGCCCCGGCTACGCGATCATCTGCTCGCACGAAGTGCAGGGCTGCGGCCCTTCGGCCGGCCAGACGATCTCGTACGTAGGCGGCACGAGCGCGGCCACCCCGCTCGTTGCGGGGATGATCGCTCTGTGGGACCAGCAGGCCAAGCAGTCCGGGCTCCCGAACCCCGGGTTCGTCCCGCCGCTGTTGTACTCGATCGCCCAGCACTCGCCCGGATCGTTCCTGGATGTCACCACTGGAGGCAATGCGGTCTTCAATGGCGTGTCGTGTTGCACGGCGGGCCCCGGGTTCGACCTGGCATCGGGGCTCGGCTCGCCGTTGGCCAACCAGATCGTCCAGCACCTGAATCACTAAGGCCTGCCGGGCACGCTCCAGCGCTTGATAAAAACAGCCTTTGCCTCGGTATAGGCTTCACGGTCGTGCCGGTGGCGCTCGGCCAGTGCGCGCTTCAGCTTTACGTATTCCTGTGCGAGTACAGGGTCCGAGCGCAGGCGATCGCGGAAGCGCAGGCGACGCTCGAGCTCCTCGCCTCTGTCCACGAGGTGCAGGTGATGGGTGCGCAGCGAGGCCGTGGGGTAGCAAAGGAAGCGTCGGTGGGCAAGCGTCGCGTTGAAGGCGACGGGGAACTCGTAGCCGGCGTCCGAGACCAGCCCAGCGACCGGCGCACCGAGATTGCCGACGAGCACGATCATGTCGATCACGGGCTTCGCGGCGAGCCCTGGGACGGCGGTGGAGCCGAAGTGATGGATCTCCACGCCCCCGAGCAACGGCGTGAGCCGCTCTCGCTCGGCGGCGTAGAGCGCCGGCCACGCCGGGTCGTACTCGATGATCTCGACGGGGGCGTCACGCAGCCCAGCTCGCGCCAGATCCTCGGCGGCCGCCCTGCCACGGTCGGCAGGGGGCATCACAGCTCGCGCTCGTAGAAATAGTTGACCGGCCCATCCGGCTTGCCTTCGCGGTTGCTGAACCCAAGGCTCTCGTACAGGGCGCGAGCCGCGACATCAGTCTCTCCAGTGCCGAGGTCCATGTGATCGGCGCCTCTGGCACGTGCGTGCTCGATCGCGGTCTGCATCAGCGCCCGTCCCAGCCCGCGACCGCGTCGGTGAGGCGCCACGTAGAGCTCCGCCAAGTAGCACTCCAGCGCATCGCTCCAGATGGCCGGACGGAAGCGCAGCACCGCCAGGCCATCGGGCCCCGGGCCGACGAGCAGGACGGCTGTCTGCCCTTCGGCGAGAAGCTGCTCCATCCGTTCCGCGAGCCGCCCCGCCCTCGGCGTGGGCTCATCGAACTCGGTGTTGAAGTCGTGCAGAAGCCGCCCCACGCTGGAGGCGTCAACTGGTTGCGCGATCCGGACCGCAAGCTTGGATGAAGCACTCATGAGTTCGGGAAGATCGAGGCGCGAGCCGCCGCAGCAACGCTACGCCGCAGCGACTCACAGGCTGGCAGATAGGCCGCCGGCGGGCCTCAGCTGCTCCGCACGAGCCGGGGCCTCAGTTGCTCCGCACGAGCCGGGGGCCTCAGCTGCTCCGCACGAGCCAGGCGCCTCAGCTGCTCTGCACGAGCCAGCGGCTTCAGCTGGTCTGCACGATGAAGAAGCGATTGGCGTCCTGATCGCGGAAGAAGAACATCGGCGGGACGGGGCCGCCCATCCGCATCACCTCCTCGTCGACGTCGACGCCCCGGGCACGCAGATCGGCGTGGTCGGCGTCGATGTCCTGGCTGGAGAACGCCACCCGGGTGGAGATCCCGACGGTTTCGCCCTCCTGCGGAGGCATCAGCGCGAGCGTCGTCGCAGCCCCCGGGGGCGCTACTTCGACCCAGCGGTCACCCTTGCCGAACGGGATGTCGGCGCGCTTCTCGAACCCGAGCTTGCCGGTGTAGAACTCGAGCGCCTGGTCTTGGTCGCTAACAGGGACGATCACCGTCCCGATCTGGGTGATGTGTGTGTTGATGCCTGTCTCAGCCATCTTCGAACCTCCTGTGGTTGGGCTGCACATCATGCCGACCTACGATCCGCTACAACGGGATGATGAACGACAGGGACCAAGATCGCGAGCGCTGGCTGGCGCTGTACGTGCTGTGCGCGGGCGTACTGATGATCGTGCTGGACGGCACGATCGTGAACGTGGCGCTACCCACGATCCAGCGCGAACTGAGCTTCTCGCAGTCGACGCTCGCATGGGTGATCAACGCCTACCTGATCGCCTTCGGCGGCCTGCTGCTGCTCGCCGGGCGCCTCGGCGACCTGACCTCCCGTCGGGGTGTGTTCGTGGGCGGCCTGGCGGTGTTCACAACCGCCTCGCTTGTGTGCGGCCTCGCGCAGGACCAGACGATGCTGGTGGTGGCGCGCTTCGTGCAGGGCGCCGGCGGCGCCGCGACCTCGGCGGTGGGGCTGGGGATGATCGTGACGATGTTCCCCAAGCCTCACGAGCAGGCCAAGGCGATCGGCGTGTACGCGTTCGTCGCCTCCGCGGGCGGTTCGATCGGACTGCTCGCGGGCGGCGTGATCACGCAGGCGCTCGACTGGCACTGGATCTTCTTCGTGAACGTGCCGATCGGGATCGCCACGGCGCTGCTAGCGCGGCGTTTGATCGCGCCTGACAAAGGCATCGGCTTCCGCCAAGGAGCGGACATCCCTGGGGCGGTGCTGATCACCGGCGCACTGATGCTGAGCGTCTACACGATCGTCAAGCCGGCCGCCGAAGATGGCTGGGGCGCGGCCAAGACGCTAGAGCTGGGCGTGGTGGCGGTGGCGCTGCTGGTGGCGTTCGTGGCACGCGAGGCGACCGCACGCACGCCGCTGATCCCGCTGCGGATCTTCCGCTCGCGCAACGTCAGCGGCGCCAACCTGATCCAGGCGCTGACCGTGGCGGGCATGTTCTCTGTGTTCTTCCTCGGCGCGCTGTACATGCAGAAGGTCCTGCACTACGACGCGCTGCAGATCGGGCTGGCGTTCCTGCCGACGACGCTTGTGATGGGGACGATGTCGCTGAAGCTCTCCGAACCGTTGATCATGCGCTTCGGCGCCCGGCGCACGCTGATCCCGGGGCTCGTGGCGATTGCCGTGGGGCTTGCGCTGTTCACGCGCGCACCAGTGCACGGCAGCTATGTGCGCGACATCCTGCCGACGATGATCCTGCTGGGCGCCGGTGTCGGCAGCGCGTTCCCAGCGCTGATGAAGCTTGCGATGTCGGGTGCCACCCCGAGCGATGCCGGCCTCGCGTCGGGCCTGGTCAACACCACCGTGCAGGTAGGCGGCGCGCTGGGGCTGGCGGTAGTGGCGACGCTCGCAGCGACCCGCACCAGCCACTTGCTCGCCAGCGGACACTCCTCAGCCGCGGCACTGACGGGCGGCTACCAGCTGGCGTTTATGGTCGGAGCGGGGTTGATCATAGGAGCACTCGCGGTCGCGCTCACGGTGCTGGTCCCCGAGCCCCAGCTGAGCGGCGAGCACGCCGTGTCCGAGCACGAGCGGAGCGAAGGCGAGCCCGCGTACTCCGAAGTTGCCTAGAGGGCGAAGCCCAGCTTAGCCACCGCGCCCGCGCGAGACGGCGGTGCGGCGGAAGAGCTCGTTGACCCCGAACAGCGGCGCGACGCGCTCGGCGAGCCCCGGGGCGAGCTGCGCGAACGCGAGCGCAGGGCGGATCGGGGCGCCACTCTCGATCACCTCGGGGAGGTCTCGGCGAATCGCGCGCACGACCGCTTCGACGACCTTCTCGACGGTGGTCTCGCCCATCAGACGGCTGGCGCGGATGCCCTGCTCAATCATCCGCTGGTACATGCCATCGCCGGCGATGAAGCCGGGGCAGACGACGGAGAAACCGACCGGCGCCTGCCGGTACTCGTTGCGCAGCGACTGGTTGAGCCCGATCAACCCAGCCTTGGTGGCAGCGTAGGGCTCGTCGTAGGCGGGGCCCGCCTTCCCTCCGAGCGAGGAGACGAACACAACGTGCCCGCGGCCCCGGGCGAGCATCCCGGGGACCACACGGTGGGTGAGCAGCATCGGGGCGGTGAGGTTGAGGTCGATCGTCGCAGTGAGCTCCTCGCGCGTGTAGACCGTGAAGGCCCCGACGGACTCCACGCCGGCGTTGTTGACGAGCAGGTCCAGCGGCCCGAGCGCGGTCTCGGCGCGTTCGATCAATGGATCGACCTGGTCGAGGTCAGAAAGGTCGGCGGGCAGCGCTGCGGCGCGCACCCCGAGCTTCTCCAGCTCCTCCGCGAGCGCCGAAAGCTCCGGCTCGCGCCGCGCCACCAGCGCCACGTCCATTCCCTCGCGCGCCAGGCGGCGGGCCAGGTGGGCGCCCAACCCACCCGAGGCTCCGGTGACCAATGCGGTGCGACCTCGCAGTTGCTCCATGGTGCCTTCCCTTTGCTCGCCGGCTGTACGCCCAGCGATGTTAGCCGTCCGCGGTCCCTCTACCGAGCCAGCACTTGGCGCGCAAGCCATTTACAAGTTCGCCCGCAACTACTCCTATGCTGGGGTGTCGTAGCAGCCAGACACTGTCGCCCGCACAGCGGCGCCCACCGATGCTCACTGCTCCCAGGAGGCTCACCTTGCTACCGAAAGCCCTGAAGCGTGTCGCGATACTGGTTGGCGGGCTCTCCCTGTTCGCCGTGGCGGGCCCGGCCGCCTCGGCCAGCGCCGAAGTCGAATCCTCGCAGATCACCTCGCCCGCCGGACCGGCATACGTCCTCGACGACGAAACCCTGCCTCCGTCCCAGACTGTCTTCACCGTCGAAGGCACTACCAATATCAGCGGAAAGATCTCGATTCGCTGCTACTTCGGAACGGGAAAACCAAGCGAAAGCTACAGCACCCTCGCGGAAGAAGTGATCCCGAGCTCAGAAAAATTCTCAATCGCAGTCAAACCGGAATCGTTGCCTGAGGCACTGCACATTGGTCCTTGCGTGCTACGCGCGGTCCCTCTCGGCAACGCCGAACCCCACCCGCCGGGCACTTCCACCGAAGAAGCAGAAGACCCGTATCAAGGGCCCCGTATCGTTGACTCCCGTTTCGAACTGTTCCCGAGTGTCAGCAACCACTACGACTACGAAATCGAAGCGAGTTCGCTGTCCGGCTACTTCGATATGGAGTCTGTAGGCGAATGCGGGCTGGACTACTCGTATCTGTATGCGCCGGAAAAGCTGACGCCGAGCGAACCCTTGTTCGACTGCAATGCTGTGCTCTACAACCGAGACGACCCCTCGACCGGATCGTCCAGCCGCTCCGAGCTGCAGATCGATGGCGCCAACGCCTACAGCCCCGCTGCCGCGCACACCGTCGAAACTGAACTCAAAGTCAAAGCGCTTCTCCCGGGCACTCCACAGGTGACCGTGACAAAGACCTTCGAACCCTCGACCGGCTATGTCACCGTCAATGAGGTTGACCCAATCGTCAAGTGCTTCCCGCAGACCGTCTATCCACCAACCGCGACGGGCTGCACGAGCTTTGTCTCAACCGGGGTGCAACTCGAACGGACCTGGCAGACGAGCAAAGCAGACCAGGTGGCATCGTTGACCGACACCTGGAGATCGATCGACGGCCTAGCCCATTCCCTGAACGCGCTCTACGACCAGGAAACCGCCAACGGCGTCAAGGAAGGCGGCGCTTATCAATTCCCTGGCACCAATGTATTCTCGGCTATCACCGCAGGAGAGACGGTGACCCTACCCCCGGGGCTGGGCCGAATCTACTACAAGGAGGATTCTGAAACGCCCAACAATGGGGACGGCGAACACCCTCAGGGAGCGATCGTCTACGACACCCCACCCAGCGGACCGGTGTCGGTGTACCGCGGCACCGAAGCCAAAGAAAGCTACAACGGCTTCGAGATGCCCTACCAGGCGACGATCCCGGCTGGCGGCACCTATACCCTGCATATGGCATTCATCCAGGCGTACAAGCTCTCCGAAGTCGAAGCGCTGTCGTCGGAAGTCCTTGCTGGCTATCCCCCCAGTGCACCGCCGACATTGAGCATCACATCGCCGGCGGCCGGAGCAACCGTGTCCTCGCCGAGTGTCAAAGTCGCAGGCACCGTTACGGACCAACGCGTGATCACCTCATTCACCGTCAACGGCAAAGCGGTCACAGTGGGCCCCACAGGCGCGTGGTTGACGAGCGTCTCCCTCAACAAAGGCGCCAACACGATCACCGCACACGCCACCGATCAGGCCGGCTTCTCCGCGGAAAAGTCGGTGAGCGTCACCTACACGCCGGTTTCGCCGCCACCAGTCAAACCGCATGTCTCGCAGGTGGGCGCCGCCCAAGGCAAGAACGGCGAGGTGACGTTCACGCTGGCCTGCAAAGGCACCAAAGGCACCGCCTGCGAAATCGAATCGATCCTCACCACGACTGAGAAGCTCCGCCACGGCAAGCCGGTGGCAGTGTCCGCGCGTCGCCATCCCCGAACCCGCACCGAAGTGGTGGCCGTCGGCTCCACCAAGCTGACGATCCCCGCGGGGCAGAAAGTCACGATCTCGATCCAGCTCGACGCGACTGGCAAACGCCTGCTGGCAAAGTTCGGCGCTCTGCCGGTCCACCTGAGCGTGATGCAGCTGAGCGCCGGACACCGCTTGACGGTTGTCGCCCAGAACCTCATAGTCAAGCAGCATCGCAAACCGAGGCACCACCGTCGCCACCATCATCACCACCACCACCGCTAAACGTGCGCCCGGCCCGCGGCGAACGCCGGGGCCGGGCTGACCGACTGAGCTTCGCGGGTCTCTGCTAGGAGATCCCGGCGCCCCGCATCGCCGCCTCGACGTCGGTGGCGTCGTGTTCCATGCCGTATTCGTTGGGGTGCACGGAGAAGGCATCGGATTCCGGGAGCACTGGTTCCACCCAGCGGGTCGGCAGCGACTTGCAGGCGTCGTGGCCGATGCTGGGCGTGAAGGTGTTGACGTACGTGTCGCCGTTGGCGGCGGCCTCGCGGCTGAGCATCGCGTTGAGGTCTTTCTCCACGCCGTTCAGGTACGCGACGTCGCCTTCGGAGAGCGGCACCTGCGGGAAGCATTTGCCTTTCTGGGGGAGGATGTCGGGATAGCCGACGACGAACACCTTGGCGGCGGGAGAGCGTTCGCGGATCTCCGCGAGCGCGCCACCGACAACCGGGCCGTCGGCTTCGATCTCTTCGGCGAGTTTGTTGCCGTACGTGGCTTTGCACAGGTTCAGCAGGCCAAACGTCACGAGATCCTCAGAGCCGCACATCACGAGCGTTTCGCCGAACAGCCCGTTGTCGTTGCCGCCGATCCCCACCGACACGACGCCGGTGGAGGCGCTGAGCGCGTTCTCCTGTGGCGGCTGGTCGGAATACTGGGCGGTGGTCGTGAGGTTGGCGGTGGTCGCCCCCGAGCAGCTCACGTCGGTCAACGACAGCCCGAGCGCCACGGAGCTCAGGTGGGGATAGTCGCGCGCCGACTGCAGGCATTCGAGCGGCTCCCCCGGCGCGGGCGGCAGGATCAGCGGCCCAGCGGTGTAGGAGTCACCGAGCGACACGTACGAGGTGGCCGTCGCCAGCGAGGGCGCTGCAAGCGCCAGCAACGCCGTCAGCGCGAGCAGTGCCGCTGAGACCCCGGCGGCGCGCAGCGGCCGGCGGGCGCCCGAGCGCGCACGCGAGCGGGTAGGTGAGGGTGAGTGGGACACGATGGTGCAGCTCCCTTCCTGTTGATCGATCAACGGAAACGATCGACCTGTCGAACGGATGGCCGATTGGGCAGGTCCTACCCGAGTGCGGGCCCCCGCACACCTCTGTTTCCGTCTTCGGATCGCCACCGGCCCCTGCCGCGTGCCATCGGCGATCCGCCCGTCCTCACAACCGCCCGCGGGAAACGAGGCTAGAAGATCTGCTGGTAGATCAAGAAGACGTTCAGAGCAGTGATCAGCCCGGCGAGCGAGAACGCCGCGATCGTCGTGTGCAGCCGGTTGACGTGCACGCCCATGATCGCGCGGTTGGAGGTGAGCAGCACCAACGGGATCAGCGCAAAGGGGATGCCAAAGCAGAGGATCACCTGGCTGAGCACGAGCACATGCATGGGATCGAAGCCCAGCCCAAGCACCGCGATCGCCGGAAGCATCGTGACAAAGCGGCGCAGGAACAGCGGGATGTTGAGGCCCACGAAGCCCCTCATCACGACCTGGCCCGCATAGGTGCCCACGCTCGAGGACGAGGCGCCTGAGGCGAGCAATGCGACCGAGAACGCCAGCGCCGCCCCACCGCCGGCCAGCTGCTCGAATGAGGTGTGAGCCTGGGTGATGGTGCTCACGCCCGTGTGCCCGGTGCCATGCAAGAGCTTGGCGGCGACGGCGAGCATCGCGAGGTTGACCACGCCGGCGAGCCCCAGCGCGACCATCACGTCCAGGCGCTCGTAGCGCAGCACCTTTGCGCGCTCGGCGCTGTCACGCACCGGTGTGCGTCCGTTCGTCAGAGCCGAGTGCAAGTAGATCACGTGGGGCATGACGGTCGCACCGATGATCCCCACCGCCAGGTACAGGCTGTCCTTGCCTGCCAGCCCAGGCAGGAGCCCGTGCAAGGACTGCCGCGCCGAGGGGCCGATGTTCAGCGCCTCATAGATGAAGCCGAAGAAGATGATTCCCAGCAGCGCTGTGATCGCCAGCTCGAAGCGCCTGTAGCCTCGGCGCTGCAGGCCAAGCAGACCGAACGCGATCACGCCCGTCATCAATCCGGCGACGAGCAAGGGCACGCCGAAGAGCAGGTTGAGCCCGAGCGCTGCGCCGACGAACTCGGCGAGGTCGGTGGCCATGGCCATGATCTCAGCCTGGACCCACATGCCCCAGCTGAGCGGCCTCGAGTAGCTCGCCCTGAACTGCTCAGGCAGGCTGCGGTCGGTGACGATGCCCAGCTTCGCCGACAGATACTGGATCAGCATCGCCATCAGGTTCGCGGTGAGCACGACCCACAGCAGCAGGTAGCCAAAGCGCGCTCCACCTTCGATGTTCGTCGCGAAGTTGCCTGGGTCGACGTAGGCCACAGCGGCCACGAATGCTGGCCCCAGCATCGTGAGCATCACCCTCAGGCGACCCCTGGCGAGGAGGGTCTCCAGGTAGCTGGGGCCGCCCCCACGGCCAGCTGGCCGAGCGAGGTACCCGGCAGCGCCAGCCCCGGCGCATCGAGGACAGCCACGGCCTCGCCGGCAGGCGGCGGGCCATCTCGCGACGATCGCCCCTGGCCAGGTCTGCCTGGACCTGTCGGCCCCTGACGCTCGCTGCTCGCCCGGTCGAGCTCGACCCGCATGACGCGCGCCAGCAGGCCCCCGATCGGGTGCTCGCGACCATCGAACGTTCACGAACAGCGGCCCCCCGAAGGGCTGGCGCTCGATGCACCTCGAAACGATCTCCGGGCGAGATGCCTCGTGAGAGAGATAGCGCAACATCTCCGGATCTGCATCCGAGACGCGTACGAATAGGCCCATTCCGCCGGCTTGCAGGCTGTCAAGGGGCGCGTCTCGCGCTCGAGAGCTGAGGCCGGGAAGGGATCGGATCGCCGTGGGGATCGAGCGTGGGATCCCCGAGCTTGGCGGCTGATCAGCTGCTCCAGCTCCTCCGAGATCACGTGCTCGAGCACCTCCGCCTCGGCATGCACCCGTCCCACGGCATCTGCAGCATCTCCGCAAGGAACAGCTCCAGCAGGCGGTGGTGCCTGATCACCTCCAAGGCGACCTTGCGGCCGTCCTCGGTGAGCTCGACTCCCCGGTAGGGGACATGCGTGATCAGTCCAGCTCGCCCAGCTTGCGCAGCATCGCCGAGACGGACCCGGCGTGATGGCCAGGCGCTCGGCGATCGCATTGGTTGACACCGGGTCCTCGGTCCGCGACTGCAGGACGAAGATCGCCTTGCAGTAGTCCTCAACCGCGGGCGATCTCAGGAGTTCTGATGCGCTCATCAACCTAGATTATGGCATGCCAAATCATTTTCAAGCGCGACCGTGACAGAGGCGCACGGCGCTGGAGGACCCTTTAGGAAAAGATGCCAGGAGATGGAGCGGGAATACGAGCTGCAAACGCACCGGGCCGAGGACCGTCACTGGTGGTACCGGGGACGCCGGCGTGTGATCGACGGCATCCTCGACGGTCTGCACCTGGCACCAGGCCGCGTCTTGGATGCAGGATGCGGCAGCGGCAGGAACATGGTCGAGCTGAGCCGCTACGGCGAGGTGACGGGCGTCGAGCTCTCAGCGAC
The DNA here is from genome assembly GCA_963724305.1 of uncultured Solirubrobacterales bacterium. GTDB lineage: Bacteria > Actinomycetota > Thermoleophilia > Solirubrobacterales > Solirubrobacteraceae > Palsa-744. Next base: position 2,345,840 of record CAVRUG010000004.1, on the reverse strand, counting down.
GAGCGTGGCCCTCGCCCGCGCTCGCAACGCCGGCGAGGTGGTGGAGGGCTCGGTGATGTCGATGCCCTTCCCCGACGATCACTTCACGCTTGCGACGAGCCTCGACGTGATCGAGCACCTCCAGGACGATGTCGACGCGTTGCGCGAGCTGCGCAGAGTGGTCGCTCCTGGCGGCTATCTGCTCGTCACGGTGCCGAGCTACCAGTGGCTTTGGAGCGGGCACGACGTCCTGAACCACCACCACCGCCGCTACAGCAACAGCACGCTGCTCGGCGCCTGCGCCGCGGCAGGGTGGCGCTGTGAGCTCGTGACCCACTTCAACTCGCTGCTGCTGCCGGTCGCGATCATGTTGCGGGCGCTCGACCGCGTGACGCCAAAGGCGACCGAGTCGAGCCTCGATCTGTGGGTTCCCCCCGCGCCGCTCAACTGGGCGCTCGAGCTGCCGCTGGATCTGGAGGCGAGCGCGATCGCGCGCGGACGGAGCATTCCCGCCGGGCTCTCGCTGCTGGCGCTGCTCAACTGAACGCCAGCCGCCCTGAGCCGGCCCGCGGTTGCTCAGCCGAGCTGGGTGACGGGCGCGGTCCTGAAGGTCCAGGCCCTGTTCGCGAAGAACGTCCCCACGACTACGATCGCCGTCGCGAACGCCTGCCCCACGAGCTTGTCCAGGCCGGCATCGCTGACGAACAGGTAGATGAGACCCTCGTTGACGGCCAGCCCAACGCCCTGTACGACGGTCCAGCGCACGGGCGTGAGGGCGTCGCCTGCGTGCTCCTTGAAGGTCCAGCGGCGGTTGAGCAAGAAGCCGTTGATCGCACCGGCCGCGAAGCCGATCGCGGAGGCCGCGAGGTAGTTGACGCCGAAGACCTTCAACAGCAGGGTGAAGATGGCGAACGTGAGCAGCGTGTTGGAGATCCCCACGATCCCGAACTTCAGGAACTGGGCGAAGACTGGCGGCGCAAGCACCGACCCTGCCTTGTCCCTTACTCTTCGCATAGGTCCAACTTAATCAGGTTCGAGATCCTTGACGGCAACCATGCCCCAAACGGCCGCTTCACGATCGCCCGCCTTGCTCAGCGTGGTCGCTCCCGTCTTCAACGAGGAGGAGCTGGTCGAGCTCTTCGTCCAGCGTGCGACGGCCGCATTGGCCGACTATGCCTTCGAGCTGCTGATCGTAAACGACGGCTCGACGGACTCCACGCCGGAGCTGCTCGATCGAATGGCCAACAACGATCCGCGGCTGCGCGTGATCCACCTTTCCCGCAACTTCGGCCACCAGGCGGCACTCACCGCCGGCCTGGAGCACGCGATCGGCGACGTCGTGGCGATGATCGACGCCGACCTCCAGGATCCGCCGGAGCTGATCCCAAAGATGGTCGAGTGCTGGCAGACAGGCTCGGATGTCGTGTACGCGGTGCGCAACGAGCGCGATGGCGAGACAGCCTTCAAGCTCGCGACCGCCTCCTGGTTCTACAAGCTCTTCGACAAGCTCGCCCAGGTGGATCTGGAGCCCAACTCGGGCGACTTCAGGCTGCTGGACCGAGGCGCACTCGACGCGCTGCTCTCGATGACCGAGCGCTCCAGGTTCCTGCGTGGAATGACCGTGTGGGTGGGCTTCACCCAGACGGCCGTCCCCTACGAGCGCGACGCCGGCACGCCGGGCAAACGAAGTACACGGTGCGGAAGATGCTGCGCTTCTCGCTCGACGCAATCGCCTCCTTCTCGCACGTGCCGTTGCAGCTGTCCACCTACGTGGGACTGCTCTCCGCGGGGCTCGCATTCGTGGCGATTCCGGTCGTGATCGGCTGCACTTCGCGGGCTCCTACCTTCCGGGCTTCGGATCCCTGACCATCGCGATCCTGCTGCTCGGCGGCATCCAGCTGATCGCGCTGGGCGTGATCGGCGAGTACGTGGGCCGTATCTACGACGAGGTCAAGCACCGGCCGCTGTACATCGTGCGCGAAGAGCGCAACCGTCCCACCGGCGCCCACGGCCCGCTCGCGCCGATCGCTCGTGCCGGGCTGCCCGCCACACAGGTTTCGCGAGAGCACATCATCGGCGGCTGAGTCGTGGCCGACCCTATCGCGGGCCCCGACCCCACCGCGGGCCCGATCGCACAGGAGACGCATTGAGCATGGAGCACCGCGAGGAGCGTATCCGCCTCGAGACCGCCCGCCACCGCATCGAAGGCTCGATCACGCTCGCCCGCGAGGGCTACCGCAGCCGCGTCTCCGATGTGCTCAACGCCTCCGAGCGCGACTTCCTGACGCTCACCGAGGTGACCGTCCGCCCGCTCGATGGAGGCCCCGTCGAGGATCACCCTTTCCTCGCGGTCGCCCGCCGTCATATCGTGTTTGCCGTCAGCCCCGTCGAGGAGTCAGCCGAGTAGAACGTCTGCAAAATAGATGCCGCGTCCACGGACCGATCCGGGGCGTGCCGGTCTTTTTGAAAGCCGTTCTCAAACGCCTCCCTTCGGCCGACTCGAATCGCTGGATATGCTGGCGCGTGCAGTTGTGTAATCGAGCATTTTGAGCCCGAAGGGACGATGGTGGAGACTGACTTGCTGGCGCGGGTGTGCGCCGAAATCGAGCAGCGCATGACCGAGCTGCGCCCACTGCTGGAGGAGCATGAGCGCCTGCTGGAAGCCGCCGACACGCTCGCCTCGATCGAGGCCACGGCGAGCGACGACCCGCCCGCCGCGGCGCCCGCGAGGACGCGGCGGCGCGGCGCCCGCGACCAATCGAAGATCGGTCGGCGCGGCTCGGCGGCCGGAGCGATCGAGCTGGCGTCCTCCGCCCCCGCGCCGGCCACATCGGCGCCGGAGCCCACCCGGGCCGCGCCGCGCGAGCCGCGCATTCTGCCCGGGATGCCATCGCTCCGCACTCAGTCCGGACCGGACACCCTGACTTCGCTGTCTACGACGCTCGCCCACTCCGTGACCGCCCCGATCGAGACGCCGCCGGCCCGCCCCGAGCCGGGCATCCCCGAGCCAGCCATCGAGGAGCTCGAGCCCGCCGAGCCGGAGGTCGAGCACAAGCCGGCTTCGCCGAGCGAGGTGCGACTGGCGATCGTCGCGGCACTGGAGCACGGCTCGCACACGATCAGCGAGTTGGTGATGGTCACCGCGATGAGCACCACCGAGATTCGCACCAACCTCAGCCAGCTCGCGCGCCAACGCAAGGTCATGCGGGTCAAGCGTCAGGGCGACGGCAAGAGCGCCTTCGCGCTGCCCTCCTCCTCGCCGGCCTGAGGGCACGCCGTCACCGCCTCCAAAGGCCGTGGCGTCGCTGCTTTCAAAGGCCCGTAGCGATACGCAGATACGCGCAGCGGGCGATGATCGCCGCGAAGGCCGCCGTATATTTGCTCGAATGGCCGCGCCCCCACCACTGGAGATGACATTCCTCCCCGGGGCGCGGGCGCTGCTGGCGTTCCACGCCAGCGAGCTGCCACAGCGCGATGACCTGTGCGGAGCCTTCTGCGGGGCACTGGCGCTGCACGCAGCCGGCGTCCAGCTGCCCACGGGCGAGCCGCTCGACCAGGACGCGGTGGCGCTGGCGGCGGGGAGCGTGGTCTCTGCGCGACAGGACACCGGCAACCTTCCGCACGGCGAAACGGGCAGACGCGACTACCGGCTGGCGCTGCCGTTCGTCGACGACGCCACGGTGTCGGGCACCACGGCAGCCGGCGTGGTCGGCGCGATCGAGCAGCTGGCAGAGGGCGCGCTCGCGGCGATCCCCTACAGAGGCCCATGGACGGCGCGGACGCTGGATGGCCTGTTCGAGCTCGTCGCCGGGCTCGAGCGCCAAGTGGCGTTGATCGCCAATCTCGCCACTCACCACCTGTGGGGCGGGCGTGCACGCCTCGATCAGCTGCTCGACTACCTGTACGAGGGCGAGCAGAGCGGCCCGCCGCCCGACTGGGAGGTGGGACACTTCGTGTGCGTGTTCGGGCGCGTGCGGGGCCCCCGCGGCACCCTCTACGGCGTCGCCGACACCTACCCCTCGCTGGGCAACGGCGGCGTGCACATACAGCCGGCCGAGCGGCTTGCCGCGGCGATCGAGCGGAGCGACAAGCCCGCTGGGGGCGTGGTGGTCGTGCTCGCCACCGAGGACGCCGCGCGAATCCGCGCGGGCGCGCGCGAACTGGGGCTGCACGAAGGCATCTGGGACAACGGGACGGTGACGGCGGAGGTGGCGAGTTGAGCTCGGCCGAGCTGGTCGCGCTGGTGTGTTGCGATCTCGGCGGGATCGTGCGCGGCCGCTCGCTGCTGAGGACCGACCTCGAGGAGACGCTGCGGGTGGGCGTGGGGTGGGTGCCAGCCAACCACTCGCTCACCCCGCACGGCCCGCTAGCCGCGCGCACGCCGTTCGATTCGACCGGGGACCTGAGACTGCTGCCCGATCCCGACACGCACGTGCGCGTGGAGGCCGCCAATGCGCTGGAGCTGGTGTTGTGCGACATCGTGGAAACCGACGGGACCCCGTGGGAGTGCTGCCCGCGGCGCTTCCTGCGCGACGCGCTCGCGGAGCTGGAGCGCGAGCTCGGCGCGCGTGTGATCGCAAGCTTCGAGCACGAGTTCCAGCTCCTCGGCGGCGAGTGGGGTGCGGCTGCGTTCTCGGGGGAGCCGACAGTGGCGCCCTCCTCGCCGAAGCCGTCCACAGCGCCCTTTGCGACGGAGCCGCCCGCGGCACCCTTCTCGCTGGATGCGCTGCGGCGCGCCGAACCGTTCGCGGCTGAGGCGATCGGCGCACTGGTGCAGGCGGGTGCGCAGCCGGAGCGGATCTTCGCGGAGTTTGCCCCCCACCAGTTTGAGATCCCCGTCGGGGCCACGGATGGGGTGGGCGCCGCCGACCGCAGCGTGGTGCTCAAGGAGGTCGTGCGCGAGGTCGCGCGCCGGCGGGGAATGCGCGCCACCTTCACGCCACTGCTGCACCCCGAGGAGCCCGGCAACGGGGTGCACATCCACTTCAATCTCCTCGACGCCGGCGGCACCCCACTGCTCTACGACGAGGCCCGGCCCGGCTGCCTGAGCGAGCTGGGGGGCCGGTTTGCGGCGGGGATCCTGCGCCATGCGGGGGCGCTCAGCGCACTGTGCGCTCCCAGCCCCGTCTCCGCCGCGCGCCTCACCCCCCACCGCTGGAGCGCGGGCGCGGTGTGCGTAGGCGAGCGCAACCGCGAAACGCTGCTGCGAATCCCGCCGCTGGTGGCACTCGGTGCCGCGAGGGCCGCCAACACCTACCCCTCCCCCTCCCCCTCCCCCTCCTCTCCTTCCCTCAATCCTGCTCCCGATCTTGCGCCACAGCTGCACCTGGAGTACCGCGGCGCCGATGCCGCCGCCAATCCCTACCTGGCGCTCGGGGCAATCGTGCGCGCCGGACTCGACGGTGTGCGCGCGGATCTCGCGCCGCCGCCGATCCTCGACCGCGATCCCGCGCATCTCGACGCCGCCGAGGCGGAGCGCTTCGGCGTCGGTGCGCTGCCAGCCTCGCTGGATGATGCCCTGCAAGCGCTGGCCGACGACGACATCGCGCGTGGATGGTTGGGCGCGACGCTGTACGAGGCGTACGTCGGCATCAAGCAGTCGGAGCTGGACGCGGTCGCCGAGCTCGACCTCGGCGAGGTGTGCAGGCGGTATGCCGCGATCTACTGAGCCCGGCGCCAACCTCGGCGCGGCGCCCGGATCGGCTGCCACCGAGCTGTTGAGGCAGCTGCTCGAAGGCATCGAGCGCGAGCTGCCGCGCGCAGTGGAGCTGCGCCACCGGTTGCACGAACGGCCGGAGCTGGCGCACGTGGAGGAGTGGACGGCGGAGGCGGTCGCCGGGGAGCTGCCGGTGCAGTGCGCGACTGTCGCCGGAACCGGCCGCGTCGCCAGGGTGGGGCCACACCAGTCCGACGATCGAGCGCCAATCGCGGTGCGCGCCGAGCTGGATGGTCTGCCGATCGAAGAGCGCACGGGCGCGCCCTTCAGCGCGAAGGGCGCCGCGATGCACGCGTGCGGGCACGACGTGCACATGGCGGCGCTGGTGGCGCTGACGCGCGCTGCACACGCGCTCGGCGGGGAACTGCCGGCGCCGCTGCTGGCGGTGTTGCAGCCGAGCGAGGAGGCCTACCCGTCCGGCGCGCGGGAGCTGGCGCACGGGATGCCGGCGGAAACGGAGCTGGCTCATGAGATGCCGGCGGAGACGAAGCTGGGGCACGGGATGCCGACGGAGACCGCGCGCGCAGCAGCGCCGCCAGATAGTGGCCTCGGCCCGCTGGCGGGACTGGCGCCGGCGGCGATCGTCGCGGCGCACGTGCACCCCGAGCTCGCGTGGGGCACGGTGGCGCTCGACGAGGGGTCGGTCAACGCCTCGTGCGACGCGGTGGAGATCGTCGTCGAGGGGGAGCCGACGCACGGCGCCTACCCCCACCACGGGGCCGACCCGATTCTCGCACTCGCGCAGATCGTAGTGGCATTGCACGCGCAGGTGGGGCGGCGCATCGACCCGCTGCACGCGGCAACGCTCACCGTCGGCGTGCTGGAAGGCGGTGGGGCCGAGAACGTGATCCCGGCGCGGGCCCGCGCCCGAGCGGCACTGCGCGCGCACCGCCCCGAGGACCGGCAGGCGCTGCGCGCGCTGGTGCGGGAGGTCGCAACCGGGGTGGCCGCGGCGCACGGCTGCCGAGCGCACGTGGAGCTGACCACGGGCGAGCCGCCGCTGGTCAACGACCCGGGGATCGTCGCGCGAGCCCGGGAGCTGCTGGCGGGCGCGGGCTTCGAGCGCGCACCGGAGTGGCGCTCGTGCGGCTCAGACGACTTCGCCTTCTTCGCCGAGCTGGCACCGATCGCAATGGCATTCGTCGGCCTCGACGGCGCCCAAGGCTTCACGCGGCGCCCCCTCCATCACCCCGAGCTGCTGGTGCCCGACAGCGCGGTGGAAGCTGTGGCGCGGGCCCAGGCGTTGCTCTATGTGGCCGCGGCGTCGTTGGAGTAGCACGCGATTTTTGGGGCGGGTGACGGCCGATGATCGTAGCGCCGGCCGATGCCGCGGCCTGGGCGTCTGAGCCCACAAGCGGCGCGACGCAACGCACCGATCGCGCCGCCAAGGCACGGGAGCGCTTCGTCGCGGCCGCAAGCGCCGTGGCGGACGCGCTTGCGGACAGCGAGTACCTCGTTGGCGAGCGGTTCGGCGTAGCGGACATCCTCGCCGCCACCGCCCTGTCCATCCCAGAGAGGGCGGGCTTCCCCGAGGATGTCTCGCAGGATCTCAAAGCATATGTCGCGCGGCTCAAGGAGCGTTCGGCATACCAGCGCGCCAGAAAGCGCGAAACTGGGGCGACGACAGCGCGCTGAGGGCTGCCCCGACCCTGGATGGGAGTCGTGGTCCAGACTCCGAGGGCCTGTGAGGACCCTGCTCCCGGGGCCGTTTCTCAGTGTTTGCCTGGCAGCCTCAGCGTCAGCGCGCGCGAGTGCTTGACGCTCGCCAGGCCGGGGGCCGCGACCGAGACCGTGATCGAGACGGGCAGATGGTGGTCCTTGCGCAGCAGGGCAAGGCCCGAGCGCGAGAGCGCGATCGTGACCGTAGACGAGGCCCCGGCGGCCAGCTTGAAGCTGGTGGAGCCGATCGTCACCTTTCGCTGCTTGGCATTCGCGCCCGAGGCCTTGTTCGCGCCCGGGGCGCTCGGCAGGCTCGCCACGAGCGCGCCCGCGACCTCGCAGCCGGTCGTCGTGGTGGGGCATGTGGCGCGCAGTCCTGTTTTCAGTTTGGCCGGCACTCCGTGGTTGTCGCCCCCGCCCACGCGCAGAATCGGCCCGCCGATTTCTTCGACTTTCGGTTTCGTTTTTGTGGGAATGCTCGGGGGCGAAACAGGAGAAACGATCGGAGTTTTGGTTTCATCTTTTTCGGCCGGTTTCGCGGAATGCGGGATCGGTTCGGATTCGACGTGCACGCTGCCCTTGATCTTGTAGTACCCGGTGCCCCCCACGAGCGGGCCTTCCGCGCTCACATTCTGCACGTAGTCCGGGTTGGTAGCGACGTTCAGTGTGACAATGGGCTTGAGAGCGGCCTCGAAATTGGGGTCGTCGACCGGCGCCCCTGGGGTGCCGATACTGGCGTCCTTTTCGCATTCATAGGACTGCGATTGGGCCGAGATCTCTTCGAGGTATTGCGCTCCGTCGGGCACGAACGCGTCGATGTCGAGTTCGCCCGCCGGGCCGGCGCGCAACACCGGGAAGCGGCCTCCCGTGACTATGGCCAGGGGGAGGTAGTTGCACGTTTCCACCGGGAAGAATCCGCCCCCGGCCTTCGCGACTTCGATCGTCATGCGGCCATCTGCTTCTTTCAGGATCGGTGCGAAGTTGCTCAAGTTTTGGAGCGTGCCGTTCGACAGCCATTGGAGGTCATACGGGGAGAACATGCTGAATTTGAGGGAAAAGTCGTAGCGATCGCCCAGGTTGTCGACGTAGTGTTCTTCGTAAGTGCCTTCGTAGGTCGCGTTCACGTAGGCTTCGTATTCGGGCGTCGGTTCTTCCGCGGAGGCCGGGGCCGCAGGAAGCGCGAGCGCAGCCATGATCGCGACCCCAAGCAGGCAAGATCGAATCCACCTTCCCATGATGAGAAACGATACTCGCGCCGGCAACGTCGTGCGTTCGCGTCCGCGGGCGCAACTGCCCGCTCTTCACCGCGCCGACGCCCTCGATCATCTCAAACCGCGGGCACTCGTTCCAGGGGAGCCCTCACGCCTCCTTTGGCTCGTGTGCGAGCAGTAAAGATCGCCTTGACCGCGAGCATCGCCCGCCGGCTCGACGAATTTATGCTGGCAGGCGACCGGAGCACATAGCGCTCTGGTGGAGCGATCGACGCCCGACTTTACTGTCGCGTTCATGGATTCGAGCTGTAGGCTTACCGGCGTTGCGTAGGTTGCGTAGGTTGCGTCATTGTGCTACCGTGTGGCAATGTCATCGACAGCTACCCCAGAGGCTGAGCGCTTGGCGGACGAGCTCGTCAAGCGCTTGGGTGAGCATCCCCTGTCGCCCAGGAAGCTCGCCGTCGAGCTCGCCGGGCAGGACGCGCCGCCAGCGCTGATCGGAGCGTTCGACGCCGCTCTATCGCGGACCGCCGCCGCAGGTGAGACCGACAGCCTCGACGAGGCTCTATGGGGACAGGCGCCCACCGACGAGGAGCTCGCGCACGCTCGGCATGCCACCTATCCAGCGCTCCAGGACGCGATGCGCGAGGCGCTGTCTGCTGCCCTGACGCGCGAGCAGGCAGCGCAAAGGCTTGGCATCACACCGCAGGCGGTGTCCAAGCGCATCACTTCCGGCGGCTTGGTTGCGCTGCGGCGTGGACGCGTCAACCGCCTGCCGGCCTGGCAGTTCCACGAAGATCGAGAGCTCCCCGGCCTGAAGCAGCTGATCGCCGCCTACCCCGGCGGCGCACTGTCGCTGACGCACTGGGCCACCTCCCCCTCACCGGACCTCGACCGCGCCACGCCAGCGCAGATCTTGGCCCGCCGCGGCGGCATCACACGAGTACTCGAGGCCGCCGAAGCGCTCACGCCCGGCGCGTGGTAGCCAAGCTCGGCGATCCGCCGGCCACACTGCCAGCGGCCCCCCCGACGTGGTCGTGGACAGCATCAAAGCCGATGGTTCTCGTCTATCACGAGCAGCCCGGACACGACGGCACAGCGTCACGCACCTTCGGTCCTCTGGCGCGCTTTGACCCGCACGTGCGCGACACCCATCAGCACCCGCGCGAGGACCCGCAGGGACGCAGCGTGCGGTATCTCGCCGCCGACCTTGCCACCGCGCTTGCCGAGTCCTATCCAGGGCAGTGGCCCGAGGTGTCGATCTGCCCGCACACACGCGCCACCTGGGTATGCCCGCCAGCGCCAGTGGCGCTGCTCGATCTCTCCGGCGAGGGCGCGCTTGCGATCGGAGCGACGGGCACCCTGCAATGGGGCGATGAGCCACGCAGACGCACCCAACGATGGGGACGGCGCATCTACGAGCAATACAGCCATCTCGAAGGCATCCGCTACCAGGCAGCCCACCAAGGCGGCGAGTGCGCAGTGCTATGGGAGCGAGCACCCACACTGCAGCGCCTGCCAGGCGGCGACCGCAAGCTGTGGGCAGTATGGAGCCGAGTCGTGACCGCGCTGGCCGGCCAACGCCGCACCCCACAGCGGATCGAGGCCGCAGAATGTAGGCGATGCCGCGAAACCGGACTCAGCACGAAGAAACTCGGAAGGCAAAAAGGCACGCCAGCCCAATAGAAGAGCATGACCAAACATCCCAGCCCGCCATAACCAGAACAGCCCCCGCAAATCGCGAGGGTTAAGGGCTCTCCACGAAGTCTAAATTATCGGGGCGGGCGGATTCGAACCGCCGTCCTCACCGACCCGAAGCGTTAGACCAGCACGCGCCGCCTGAAGTTGCGCAATCCCAGACCGAGGAAGAAGGCACAGAAGGCGATCAGCACCGGGTAGATCACATAGAGGGGCATGTGCGAGGCTTCGGTGAGCCCGGCGCGCATCCCCTCGGCGACGTAGATCAGGGGATTGATCAGCACCAGGATCTGCAGCCAGTGAATCCCCGCGACTTCCACGGGGGCAAGCTTCGTCCACTGGTAGTAGGTGCCTCCGAGGAACGTCAGCGGCAGCACCACGAAGCCGAACATCAAACCGATGTTGCGCGGCTCGAAGGTGGTGCCGAGCAGCAGGCCGAGCGAGGTCATTGCTACCGAGGAGAGCGGGATCAAGGTGAGCACGATCCACCAGTGCACCGACAGGTGGGCGTGCACGCCAGGCGCATGGATGACCGCAGCGATCGGGAACACGATCACGGCGGCCAGCACCCCCTGGACGGCGCCGGAGAGCACCTTGGCGATCGCCACCAGCCAGATCGGGCAAGGCGCCTGCACGCGGTCCTCGATCTCGCGGGTGTAGCCGAACTCGGTGGACATCTGCAGCGCCACCGCCTGGATGCCCTGGAACATGATCGAGATCGCCACCACGCCGGGAACGAGCACGGTCGCGAAGTCAGACTCGGTGGACGCGTTGGAGCCGTGGCCGCCGCCGATCCCCTGGCCGATCGTGGGGAACACGTAGAGGAACACGAACACCAGCAGGAATGGCTGGATCAGGACACGTGCAACGAATTCGGGGATGTTCTTGCGCAGCACCGTGAGGTCGCGCAGGATCAGCGCCCCGAGCGCTGTGCGGCTGGCATCGAACGTGGAGCGCGTGGGCGTGAGCACAATCGCGGCCGGGGACATGGGTCGCCTGCCGTCGGTGCTCGTAGCAGGAGCACCCGCCGCGGTGGTAGTGGTCGCCTCGGGGGCACTCATTCGCGCAACTCCTTGCCGGTGAGGTTGATGAACACCGTTTCGAGCGACGGTTCGGCAACCGAAAGGTCGACGAGCTCGAAGCCGCCGCTCTCGGCGGCGCCCACCACCCGCGGCACGATCCGCTCGGAGCCCTCGACGTGCAGCTCGACGCCGCCGTCGATCACGCGCGTGCGGGTCACGCCCTCGATCTCCCGCTCGAGCGTCGCAGCCAGCGAGGCGCCGTCGCCGGGCGCCTTCACCGTCACGATCGTGTCGGCGCCCACCGACTGCTTGAGCCCCGCCGGCGTGTCGAGCGCGAGGATCTTGCCGTGGTCCATGATCGCCACACGGTGGCAGAGATGGTCGGCCTCCTCCATGTAGTGGGTCAGCAGCATGATCGTCTGCCCGGCGGCGTTGAGCTCCCCGAGGATCTCCCACAGCGCGAGGCGGCTCTGCGGGTCGAGGCCTGAGGTGGGCTCGTCCATGAACAGCACAGCGGGCCGATGGAAGATCGCACGCGCCACCATCAGCCGCTGCGCCATCCCCCCTGAGAGCGCGAACACGGATGCCTGCGCCCAGCGCGCGAGGTGGAACTGCTCGAGCAGCTCGTCGGCGATGCGCCGCGACGCCGCCGCCCCGATCCCGAACAGACGCCCATGGAAGTAGAGGTTCTCCCACACGGTGAGCTGCCGGTCGAGCGTGTTCTGCTGGGAGACCACGCCAATCAGCTGCTTGGCGAGCGCCGGGTGGGCGATCACATCGACTGCACCCACCGCCGCCGTCCCCGCGGTGGGGATCACCCGCGTGGTGAGCATCCCCGCGGTGGTGGTCTTGCCCGCGCCGTTGGGACCCAGCAACCCGAAGATCTCCCCCGAGCGGATCTCCAGGTCGAGCCCGTCCACCGCCGCGAAGTCGGCCCCGGCATAGACCTTAGTCAGCCCGGCGGTGCGGATCACAGCGGAGTCAACGGTGGAGGCGCTCACGCTCATCGCTCAACCCTACCCAACGCCACGGAGCGGCACGCACCCTCGGGATCGACCCCGAGGACTAGAAAACGGACCGACGCCGGCGGCCCTACACTGACTGTGGTGCAACCACTTCCTAGACATGGCGCCGCACCCACCAAAGGGCTTCCTCGGTCGCTGCGCGCGTTCACGCTGCTGCTCCTCACTATGCTCGCCCTCGCCGCGACGGCAGCGGCAGGCGCGGCCGGCAGCGCGCGGCCGCCGGGATCGGCGCCGGCGATCCTCGTCACGACGTACAGGCTGACGCCCAAGGCCCAGCGGACGGTCGGCTTCACGGGCTACGCGACCTACAGGTTCAGCACGCGTCCGAAAAGGCGCATCGTGAGCGCGACCGCACGGATCGTCGGCGCGCAGGCGCACGCCGTGAGGATCGGCGCAACCAGCGTCTCGCGCAACCACAAACGCTTCACCGTCAAGCTGGTGTTCCCCGGCGAGCAGGGCAATCCGGGCAAGCTGGTAGTGCGGCTTGGCACGGTGGGGGCCTGAGGGCAAACGACCTTTCGAGCGAGAAGGCACCCTGCCGGCTGACGCGTCACCATGCGGCACCGGCGCGGCGGCTCCCCGACAGCTCGACTGCACCACGAAGCGCGTCTCGCCACGATCGAGTGCGAAAACGGCCGTCACCTGAACCGGCGACTGCGAGTCGCCGCGCTGCAGTACGCCGCGAGTCACCTGACCACGATGCAGATGGAGTACACAGACTGCAAGCAGATCCTGCGAATGCGTACAAGCCGGATCGCCGGCGAGCGGGGCCACCTGCATACACCCGCCAGCCACCGGGGAAGGCACCGAGCGTACCGTGAGCACAACCGACACGCGGCGCGCGTCAACGCCTGAATCAAGCGCGGAAGCTCCTACGAGCAGGGTCCCCCTGTGACGCAAATTCCGGCGTGTTCTAAGAGCCCGTCGCGCACGCTTTCTCGCGGCGCTCGATGATCCTCGCAATCAGGACGCTCAGCTCGAACAGAAGGTACAGCGGCACCGTCTCGAGGATCAGCGTGATCGCATCGCCCGGCAGGAACGCCGCGACCGCGCCACATGCGAGGACCGCGTAGCGGCGATTGCGGCGCAGCTGCTTGGTCGTCACGATCCCAGCGCGCGTCGCCGCCAGAACTCCCACGGGAACCTGGAAGATGAAGCCCATCGCGAGCAGGATCACCGCGGCGAAGTGGTAGTACTGGCTGGCTTGGACGAGCACGTTGAACTCGCCGCTGTTGAAGTTTTGGAAGAAGCGCACAGCGGCGGGTAGCACGACGAAGTAACCGAACATGACTCCCGTGATGAACAAGAACGGGATCGCGAGCATCAGCGGGGTCGCGATCCGCCGCTGCTCGGGACTGAACGCCGGCAGCAGAAAGCCGTAGAGCTCATACAACACGACCGGTAGCGAAAGGATCATCGCGAAGATGAACGAGATCCCGATCGTCGTCGTGAACGGCTCGCCGATCCCGAGGGTGACGGGCTTGTTGCCCTGCGGGGGGGCCGAGAGATGCTTGATCGCGCCGTTCAAAGCCGGCTCCACGCTGGCGAGTGAGGCTTTTGTCGCCGCTGAAGCGCCGCTTCTGGGGCGCTCGAGCGCCCGCACGACGACCTGTAGTTGCGTGGCCACTGTGCGAGCGCTCTGCTGAACGGTGTAAGTGGAACCGAGCGGGCCGCTGCCCGCCTTGACCTGTTTCTGGGTCTCGTGAGCGAGCGGCTTGTTGATGATGTTCAACAGCGCGTGGTTCTGCCAGAAGCAAAAGCCGAACGCGACAGCAATCACCGCAAGGCAGACGATCAGCCGGCCGCGCAACTCCTCCAGATGGTCGACCACGCTGAGCCGGTCTTCGTGTCCGAGTCTGCCAACGGCGACTGCCATGATTCCCTCCGCTGCTCGTGTTGCTTTCAGGCCGCGGTCGGCGGCATAGGCTCGGCCATTGGGGCCGGGGCAGTGGTGCGTGCTGCTTTCGGGGTCGGCTGCTCCTGACCAACCAGCACAGGTCTAGGCGCCGGCTGCGAAACGGCGGTTGGGGAACTTTCGCCGCTGATCGCGTCCTTGAAGCCGCGCATACCATCTCCCAGCGAGCGGCCCATCTCCGGCAACCGCTTGGCCCCGAAGACGAGCAGCAGCAGAATTAGCAGAAATGCAATGTGGATTGGATTGTCGAGTCCCACGGTGTCGTTACCTCCAGAGTCCGGCCAGATCCCTATCAGGATGGCCTCTTATTTAGGTGCAGCTTGAAGGGTGCGGGCGAACCTGCCGTACCCTTTTCTCGGTCAGACGCGGCTACTCACGCCGCCGAACAGCATCGGGCCCGTCCGGCGACATGAGCGCCTCGCGCTTTCAACTGACGATGACCCCCCCTATACGCAGGGCGGTCTCGTGGCGGATCATCGACCACAAGATGGCGAGTCCTCCGCCGCCGCAACGGCGATTAACCTACGGCCATCACTGCACGGCGCTCACCCGACTTCACAGCCGAGAGGTCGCGGTTCGCGCGCGCGAACCGCGATGCCGACGACCCGCTGAGCGATGTGCCCCTACATGGCGAGGCCGCCATAGCGGCGCTGGCCGAGCTCGAGGCCTGTTACGAGGCGGTGATCGCGTCGTGGTTGCCGGCAAGGTTTGATCTGCTGGGTGACACGGGCTTGGGAAAGACGCTCGTGGTGCGGGAGCTGTATCGACGTCTGGCGGCCGGCGACCCGTACTGGCCGGAGGCGCTCGTCGACTCCAACCAGCGCAAGGCGGTCGTTCCACTCCGCGAGCATTGGAAAGGCGAACCCCGTTTCTACTGGCTGGGGCTGTCCTGCTACGCAGCGAGCGACCACTCTCCGGCACCCGTGCTAGAGAGCTCCCTGCGTTATCAGCTGCGCGCCCATGCCCGCGGCCTGCTGATCCGCCGGCAACGGAAGATCGCTGCCAGACAGGCCACGCTCAAAGCGGCAAGCGCAATTGGCGAGCTGTTGGGCGCGGGCCTCGTCAGGACCCTCATCGAGCTGTTCGGCGATGCGCGGGATACAAAGGAGATCATCGCCGCCCTCCAAGCCGGAGCTAGCGGCCACGAGGGCAGCGACAGCGAGGAGAGCCTCGTGCGAGCGGTGCTGGAGGTCGCCGACCTCATCAATACCGACGGCTTTCCGATGGTGGTGGTGGTGGACGATGCACATGATGCCCACCCGACCACGCTCAAGGCCGTCGAGCGCCTGCTCAGCTCTCGTCGCGGCGTGCTCGTGATCACAACGAGCTGGCCGACCGCGCTCATCCGTCAGCGCGACGAGGACCGTGGGTTCGGCGTCTGGCGGGATCACGTAGCGGCAGCTCACCGCGTGCAGGCGCTTCGCCTGAATCCGCTTTCGCCAGCGATATTGGCGGACATCGCCACCAGTGCCGCGTCGCGCACAACGGCGGCGGGCAGCGTCGACCGCGAGGCAGCGCTGACGCTTGCGGCGCGCGCCAACGGCAATCCCCTAGCGCTGTCAGCTTTGTTGAAGCTGGTCTCGCGTAATGGTCTGGCGCTGCGCGCGCAGGACATTGCCGACCTCGAAGCGTTGCCACGGGATCCGGTGTCGTTGTTGCGAGAGGAATGGGAGATCCTGCCTGACAGAGTGCAGCGCGTGCTCGAGATCACCGGCACGCTCGGCACCCCCATCAACGAGCGCATGTTGATGGGGGGACTCCACGCCCTCTCGGGCGCTGGTCGCTCTTCCTTGAAGCACAGCGTCGAGGAAACCCTGCGCCTCGGCTGGATGGTCCCCATCCTCGACCCCTACGGCCCTGGCCGCAGCCTGCGCTTCGCCGAGGCCAATCGTCGCGAGATGGCGGAGCACAAGGCCGGCGCGCTCATCCAGAGCACTCGCGACCGTCTCGTGGTCGCCGCCGTCGAGCAGGCTCTCTCGCTCCCCGAGCGGACGTCCTTCCACACACGCACCGCCGTCATGCGCCACGCCGAGGCGCTGATGGCGGAACGAATGCCGCAGCAGGCGATCCCCCTCGCCATCGAGGTGTACCGCATATTCGCGGCGCTCCTCTCCAACAGCGATCCTGTGCGAGCGGCACGCCTGATGGACCTCGCGGTGGCAACGCATACGAAGCTGAGCGAAAGCGTGGACTTGGAGCTGCTGGACGACACGGCGCACGCCTGGAGCAAAGCCGGCGACGGCGACCGCGCATCGGCTGTCTTCGATGCCACGCTGCCACTCACGCTTGCGCTCAAGGCCCAGCATGCGTGGGAGACCGATCGCTGCACTGAGGCGATCGAGGTGGCCTACGAAGGTGTGCTCGCGGAGCTCGCCGAGCCGGGCTCGGTCGCACCGATCCTGTCACCGAAGAGCCACCCCGATTCGGTACTCGTGAGCCTTGTGGAGGTGCTGGCCGGCGCCAATACACTCGCCGGATACACGATGACCGACAGGGTGCGATCCCTGCTGTGGGACACGATTAGGCGCGCCACTGAGTGCGGACGCGCCGTGGAGACCGCGGAGGTAGCGCGAATCGCCTTCGAAGAGCATGCATTCGGTGAGGGGGACCGCGCCAGGCTCGAAGAGCTCCACGTCTCCGTTCCCGTGCTGCCCAGCTCTCCCTTCCCGGCAGAGCAGGACACCGTCTCCCTGGAGGACGCGGTGGAGATGCTCGCGCAGGGTGACGACCTGGATGCAGCCGACCTGGCGCTCAAAGGGATGTTCACCCGTGACGAATGCCGCGAAGCCATCCCTGTGGCCGAGACCCTGGTTGGGCAAGGCGGCGCCTGCTATGCCCAAACGCTCGCGCATCTGGCACTCCAGGCTGGGAACTACGGCCAGGCGGCACATGCGTATCAGCTTGCGTTGCGCCACCACATCGAGGATGGGGCGCCGTATGACCTACCTTCGCTGGCGCCGCTGCGCGTCTTGTTGGCTGAAACGCTCGCGTGGTCAGGCGATGGCGAGAGGGCGCTCGCGGTCGCCGAGGAGTGTCAGAAGATAGCTCTGCAGGCTGCTGATCCCCAGCAGCTCGTTCCAGCGCAGGTTGCGCTTGCCCACGCCCACATCGCGTTGAGGCAGTACGCCAAATCGCTGTACCTGTTGAGAAGCGCCGCCGACCACCTCACCTCCTCCTCCCGCATGTTCGCCGCCATCAGCATGAGCATGCACCTCCACGCGGCCCTGTGCGAGGTGCACGGGCGAGAAGAGGACTGGGCGGGTGTTGTGGACGTGTTCAACGCGCTTCCTTGGTCGGTGGCGTCCTATGGGGATGAAAGACCGGACTCGTGGCGTATCCGTGGCTGGTGCGCAGCAGCGCGCTGGCGCCTCTCCGGCGAGGCTTACGCGCGAGCGCTTCTCGCCGAAGCGGGATTGGAGCATAGGCGCGAGTGGGTTGAGGCAATCGGCGAGGCGCTTGGGCATCTCGTCGCCAGCATGGCGGACCCGACGGCGGGAGTCTCATCCAACTGGGTGTTCAAAGTGCGTCTCTGGCTCGTAGAAGTGGTGACGGAAGTCGGCCGTGGGGAGGTCGCCGCAAGCATGGCTGCTGTTGGTGGCCCTGATTGAGTACCGGTGCGGAGGCCGCGCGACCTCAGAACATCCTGCGCCTCCCAGTAGGCCCTCCAAACACCAAGAGACCGAACCCGTCTAGCGGCGCACCCTCATCCTCGAGCAGGCGTGGGCACACTGAGGCAGATTGTCTCCGTGCAGCCCACGACGCTTTCCTGCCCTACTTCGAAGCAGCATATTGATCCCTACAACACCGATGCGAAAAACATCGGTGACAAAGACGGGAGCGACGGGGGTCAAACCCTCGATTGTCACCCCGCATCCGCAGATCGAGATTCGGCTCTAGGATGCCACTTTTCGGTACGGCTCCGCAAGGGCTGTCAGGGTTGGGGCGCCTTTTGCATTCCGCGCGGCTCTCGTCAGACGGCAGCCGCCTCGTTGAAGATCGCGTCGATCATGTGCCTCTCGGGCCATCCCTGGGCCTCCGAGGACACGAAAAGCCCGAGGCCGAACACGAGCGGCGCCAACCCTACGGCTGAGCGCTCGCCGTCGTGGGTCTCCATTGCGACGATGTCCCCGCCGACCTTCCCGCGTTTGATCACGGCGTTGAGGCTGAGCAGACCGGCGTGCGTGAACCCGCTGAGGTAGCGATAGACGATGCGGTAGAGACCGAGAAACGATGCCCATTCGACGCCCGGCTGCAATACGCCCGGCAGCCGCGGACCCCAATCAGCGTCGGCGCGCTGCGCGAGGGCTCGAAGGGCCGGTAGCTCACCCTCGACACCGCCGACGATGCCGTCGAATAGTGCCTTCAGGGGTGCAGGCAGTAGCTCGTCCAGTTCGCTTGGGAGATCGTTGTGCATCTTCAGTCGCTGCTTGCTATCGCCCTTGAGCCAGAGCGCGAAGCGCTCGTTTTCTTCGTCTGCCGCCAGCCACGCGAACGTGATCATGTGCTCAAGCAGAACACGCAAGAGCACTCCGGCGTCGGCCTCGCGGTCCAGCGGCGCGAGCTTGCCGATCGCCTGGACCGTGCCGGCACCGCGCGCGAGCATCGCCGGCCCGATCAAGCGCATCGGTTCCGGCGGCTGGCCCGCCTGGACCATCAGCGGCAGTCGCTCCTCTACCAGAGCCGACAGTGCGGCACCCATCGCTAGCGCCGTGCCCCTGCTCATGCGGATCGTGTCGAGTGACTGCTCGGGCATCAGGCCTCGCCCCGCTCCCCAAGTGCAGCCTGCACCACACTGAGCTGGCGCGCGAGCGCGTCTCGCTCGGGGTACGGAACGCCGGCCTCGACTGCAAGGCCTGTAGCTGTCTCAGCCGCAAACGTCGCTAGGAGCACGAGGGACTGCCTCGCGGCGTTCGTGTGTTGAGGTCCCCACTTCACCACGGCGGACAGCGTGTCCTCGTCCACCTCCGCTAGCGAGCGCATCACGCCACCGACGTCAGCATGGGAGTCTTGGGACAGCGCCGAATAGAGATCACGTACAGCGGTCGGGTTCAGTTCGGGCGCGCTGGCCTTCAACGCGGAGGTGATCGAGCTTTTCTCGGCGAGTTTGCGTTCGAGCCAAAGCCGGCCCGTCTCGTCGGTTCGATCGTCGCTGACCTGCATCAGTCGGGCGCGAGCCTCGGCTGCTAGCCGATCAAGCGAGCGTCCCTCTACCTCCCAGCCGAGCGCGTGTACGGCCATGCCGGCGCGAATCGCTCGTAGCAGCCGGATCGTCAGCAGGATGATCGCCCGGCGGCGATAATCCTGGGCCGAGCGGTTCGACCACTCGTCGGTGCGGTGGATGACGACGGCGAGGTTCTGGGTCGCCCAGTCGGCCACTTGGTACTCGGGACGTCGGACGCACGCGCTGCGCAGCTGCGCCTCGTGCCCGCTGAGGCTGATCTCTTCCATGCCCTTGACTATCCGACGCTAGCGCCGATCTTCTCCCAATGCCCTGGCGGGCGCACCCGCCACAGACGGCCGGAGGGTGCATCGGGGAAGGCTGGCCCGGTCGCCACCCAAACCACATCTATCCCCGCCGGGAGACCTGGCGGCGAGCTCGGGAGCGGGAGTGTTGCCATCGCCAGCTCCACGCCCGATGCACTCCCGAGCAACCAGACGAACAGGTGCCTCTCGTCGCCGTCTGCGGCGCGGAGCTTGGCAGCCTTCTTCTCGGCGCACCTCTCAACCGCCTCGTTGAGAAGGCCGCTGCTGCCAGTGAAGCCACCGTGCGGGGACGGCAACAGCAGCGGCGGTTCGCCTGGCTTCGGCGGGTCAAGCCGCGTTGCACGATCGGCGCCGAGGTCGAAGATCGCGCGAGCGGCTTGCGTGACCTCCGGGGCAGTGTCGGCGGGCAGTTGGCGATGCCGGAGACCGCCGACTTCTTCGACATCGTGCTGCTCCAACACAGCCAGGTGCGTGACGATCTTCCGCATTAGTGCCTTCACCCTGATCTTCGGGTCGTCAGGTAGGCCAAGCCACCAGTGATACCGAAGTGTCGGAGCCTCCCACACCCGGCCGAGCAGAAGGCGATGAAGTTCCTCGACCGAGCCATCGCCAGTCGAGGTGACCTCCAGCGCCACCGTGCGGCCGTCTGCGAGCACGATGTCGAGGTCATGCGTCGCGTCTGGTGCACCTCGAATGTCGCGTGCTTCATATCTGCCGGCCAAGTGCTTCGCAACGATCTTGCCGGCCGAGTCCTCCTCTGCGCTCAGTTCACCGCGAGGCATACCGCTCGTCTGATCTCAAATCCCTACCTTCTTCTCGAAGTACGCGAGCGCAACATCCCGTCCGGCGCCAAGCAGCCCATCTCGTATCCGGGTGAGCTTCGACCTCTTGCCCTCGTCATCAGTTGAAGCAATCGCTGTGTTCAGGGCCTCGACCAGCCCATCGAGTGCGGCCTCCGGACTGGTCTCCGGCCATCGAGCCATGATGCGAAGGGTGAGCGGTGACGGACGAACCGTGGCCGGGATATCTGACTGGTCGATTTCGTTGACCGCGTCGAGATAGCCCCCGCGCACAAGCTCGCGCACGAGTGCTCGAGAACCGGCAGGATCATCTAGTCCACCGAGCACGGCTTGGCAATCGACACCGTGCTCCGGTGCGCCCTGCGATTCGTAGGCTTCGAGGAACCGTTCGAGCACCGGATTTACCGAAGGCCAATCAAGACTCACCGCCGAGGCTTGGGCAGCCGCACGCTCTCGCGCGTATGCCCGTGCGACCTCTTGGCCGCGGGCGGTCAACGCAAACGCTCGGCCGCTGCCCTCACTCGGATAGAGACGAACCCAGCCCCGTTCGGCGAGGTCGTCCACTTCAACCGAGGACGGCACAGGCTCATCGTCGGGCCATTTGGGCGGCGCAATGATAACCGGCCCCCCAGCGCTGTAGTAGAGAACGAATGGCTCTCGGTTATCGGAAACCTCCTCAGCAGCGACGATGGTCGCCAGCAGGTCCCGAGGGTCGTGCCGGCTCACAAGACAGGCCTATGCGCGGGGGAGGATTGGCGTGCGCTCATTGGCAGCCACGATACCGAAGCGGAATAGTGTCACTGAGCAGACTCGTTACGATGACTTCACGATCGTTACTCCAACCCACGATGACCAAGCGAGACGCGAGAAGAGTGCAGGAGGTTCGAGGCTGGCGCACCCGCGTCGTGAAGCCAGGTCGCCCGTCTGAGGACTATCTCCTACGCAAGCTCCTGCTGTGCGAGCACTGCGGCGGCCGAATGCACGGGACCAGCGGGTCGCGTGGCGGCGTCCGGCGCTACCAATGCTCGACGCGCCGCTACCACGGCACCTGCAAGCAGACGATCGTCAAGGCCGAGCCGCTGGAGGCACAGCTCATCGACTGGGTGCACGGCTTCCAGCCCGACGAGCAACTACGCGCATTCGTCCTCGACGCCGTCCGCGCCGAAGCGAGCGGCGAAACGGCCGAGGACGTAGCCCGCCGCACCGAGCTGCTTACACAGCTTGAGCGTCTGCACGACCTCTACATGATGGGCGACTTCACAAAGCCCCAATACGTCATGCGCGCCAAGCGCTGGAGGAAGAACTACAGCGCACCAAGCCGCCAGTGACACCCGCGCTCGATCGCGCAAAAGCGCTCCTCGAAGACTTCGGCACGCTCTGGCAGGCAGAGCAGGACCCCATAGAGCGTCGCAAGCTGATCGCCACGCTCTTTGAGCAGATTTGGCAAAAGGACGGGGCGATCGTGGCCGTCAAACCCCGGTCGGCCTTCGCCCGCTACTTCACGACCGTGGAGGAGGCGCGGTCAAAACGCCCAAAGCCGGTCTGAATAGCGGGGTGACAAAAGCGGGAGCGACGGGGGGTCGAACCCTCGATTGTTACCCCGCCGCCATATATATAGAGATTCGGCTCTAGAGATGCACCCGCCGCCGCGGAGTGCGTCCAGCCGAGCACATTCCGCACCGACCCAAGGGCGCGGACTCGCCTAACACTGAACACTGCCCATATATGCGCGGATCGCGCCGAATATTAGCCCGCCTTCGGCAGTGACAATTCAGACAACGCATCCGGAGTAATGATTGAGACCCATAGCTCCGCGGCGTATTCCTCACCGCGTCTCACTAGAAGATCGCGATCGGCCGCGTCGATCGCACCGTCGATGACTATGATTAGCCACCCAGTGGCTGCTCGCTTTACTCGGGCTCGATAACGCAGCAGTACCCCGAGGCCCTCGTTGAGCCGGTTGTTGAGATTCTTTCGGAAGGACCCGCGCATTAGCTTGATCTCGACGACGACATCAGGAAGGTGAGCAACCTTGCTAACAAGTAGCCCGTCTAGCAGCAAGCCGCCCGAAACCTTGACGTTCGCCTGCAGTTCGTAGTTCGGTGGCGCGATCTGAGCTAGGTGGTTCAGTACATCTCGCTCGACTGTGGCTGCTCGGAGCATCAGCTCGCGAACATTTGTCGTTGCTTGTGGATGTAGTTCGGGCGACGGTGTCGGTGCGCCCTCTGGGCCCTCAACCGCTTCCAGCTTCTCGTCGCATAGCTCTTCTTCGACGTCCTCTTTAAGACGCTCTTCGCGCTCGCTCTCGCTTTGCGGTTCGATTTCTGACCTGAGCTTGGCGAGCTCAACCAAGAAGCGCTCTTCGTCTGCATCCTCTTTACGCTTTAGCCGCGGGGCTCCGTAGACGAGCAGGGCGCCACCAATCAAAAAGAAGAAGACTCCTATGTAGGGCACGGCGATCCCTGCAGCACGAGCTATACGCTGACGTCGCTCCAGCTCTGCACGTGCCAGCGGCGTTAGCGTCGTTAGTTCGTGCTCCGAGATGCGTAGCACGCTGGTTTCCCGCAGAACAAACGCGGGCACCAGGAACGCTGCAATCAGCAGGAACACGCCGGCTGAAAGCGCGAACTTGGTGAAACTTTGTGGATCGGGGCGGGAGAACACACCTACACAATCGCAAGCCGCGCCGACGTAAAGGCCGAGCCCTAGCCCATCGCCTGGTTCTTTGATTTCCGACCCGACGAGCAACTGCGAGAATTCGTGCTCGACACGATCCAGTCCGGAGCCGAGCGAGCGCCGCAATCCAGCGCGTAGCCCGGTAGGAGCAGATCGCGGACGGGACCGGACGCACACCGGTCTCGTCCACTGGGCACGCTTGTCCCGGTTGTTCCGGCGCGGATCTAATGGCGTCTGGCGTTCCGCCGGGGGCTCTGCTCTGATCGCCAGCAACCCCAAAACCAAGCGGCCGAGACGGGTGTTCGAGCACCCGCCCCGGCCTTAAGCGCCGAAGGAGCGTGCCCTTCGATGCCACGCCCAACCGTAGCTCTACGGCTGGTCTTGCCGTGCGTACCGTAGCGCGTGCCCCTGCGGTGCTTCGACCGAAAGGAGCACCAGCACAATGAGCCTGACCATCAACCGAAGGTATCGGGACGCGCTATACGACGGCTTGATGACCGATTTCACCGCGATCGGCGACATCTTCAGCCACCTGCACAACAACGAACCCGCCCGCGCCCAGCGACTGCACCGCCGCTTCGCGGCTGAGCTTCAGCTGCTCGATGATCTCGGCTGGGAGCAAGAGCCCGACGTTGACGAGTTCGAGCTGACGATGCCCGCACGGGAGCTGCGGCCGATCATCGAGCGCGTCTACTGGTCGGCCGTCGCCTCGCTCAACAACGAGCCCGACGAGCTGGTCGATGAGGCCGTGGCGCACTTGAGCGACGCGACCGTCGCGTGCCCGGAGATCCTCGCCAGGCTTGCCGACGACCTCATCGCTCCCGTGCAAGGCGTCGGCTGCGCGGACGCTCCCACGGCGACAGCGTGAGCCCGGCCCACTACTGACCGCTGGCTGACAGAGCACTGACACAGGACGGGCGGGCATGTTGCGATGCCCGCCGTCCGGTGCATCGTTGCGCAGCTGGCGAGGCGCAACGGTGCGACCGGCGAGACTGGCAAGCTGGCGCCGTGACCGAGAGCCCCGTGATAGCGAGCGCCATCTCGCCGCAAGGCCGCAGTGTCGAGCTGACCGAGGAGCGCTGGCGCTACATCCAGCGCCACGTCGAGATGTCCGGGCGCCAGGACACGCTGCTTGAAGCGATCCGCCAGCCCGACTTTCAGGAGCCCGACCCGCGCCCTGGGCGCGAGCGCTACTGGCTGCGCTCCCGTGCGCCCTTCCCCTTCCGGTGGATGCGGGTGGTTGTAGAGTTTGCAGGAGACGCCGACCGCTTCGTCACCGCCTTTGGGCAGGACAACGACCCGGAAGGCCTACCGCGATGACGATCACGATCGGAACCCTCTCCTTCGACAACGTCGATTACGACGCAGACGCGGACGTGCTCTACCTGAGCGTTGGCGAGCCCCGGATGCCAGCCGAGTCGTTCGGCACGCCGGAGGGCCACAACATCCGCTACGACGACACGGGCGCGGTCATCGCCATCACGATCGTCAACGCCAAATGGCTGCTCGACCGCGACGGCGAGGTCAAGCTGACGATCCCGAGCCGCGTGCCGGCAGCCGACCTGGCGCTCGCACTCGCAGGCTGACTCGCCGACATCCTCGCGCCGTCGCAGCAACAGCCACATGGCCGAAGTGGTGGAGCTTCTGTCCTCCGTTCTCTCCTCCGTTCTTCCCTCCGAACTGACCTCCGCTTAAGAACGGAGTGCCTTCCGCCGGTAAAACCGCTGCAAATCTGCATCTCAGATGAGGCCGACAACGGTACGTTGTCAACTGAATCGGCACTCTCGTTCAGCACGCGCATCGCCGTCACGGTGCGATGCGCCCGCGAATAACCCATCGCCTTGTTCTTCGTTTTACCCCTCGAATAACCCGTCGCATTAATAGCGAGGACGGTTTGCGGCAAAAGTCGCTGCAAATCACGGCTTCGCCTAGATGCGACAACATGCCGTTGCCGTTTACAAACCAGCCCGGCAACGCCAACACGGCGGCGCTCAGGCATATCGACCCGGACTGGCGGGATTGAAAGCGACGGCAGCCTGTACCGAAACGGCGCCAAAACCGACCTTCCTTAAGCGTTGGGTCCTTCTCGCCGACACCGATCGCTTTGACCGCATCACATCTCAAGACATCGAACCTGCCACCAGCCATATCCGCCAAGCGCGACCGCCGGGCTGGGCAGGCGGCGGCGCAGCCGGATGCACCTGTCAGGTGCTTGAGATCGACGGCCGGCTCTGGTCTGATCGATGGGCCCGATACCCCGCCGCAAGGAGGACCATGCCATGACTCCCGTAGCAGCCTCGACCCCGAACTCGAAGCGTTCGCCAGGTGGTTCGCCGACTGGTGGCTGCGTCGCGGACGCGACCTCACCCACCCCAACGCGCATGGCCGATAGCCCGCAGCGCGCCGCTGCGTATATCCGCGAGTCAACCGAGGAGCAAGGCCAAGGCTTCTCCCCCGACGCGCAGCGTCAAGCGATCGCCAACTTCGCGCCCGAGAACGATCTGGAGCTGATCGGCGAGTACTGCGACTTTCACTCGGGCTGGCGCAAGTCAGACGCACGCCCCGAGTTCCAACGTCTCATGGCGGATGCAGCCGCCGGCAAGTTCGATGTCGTGCTCGTGTTCCACACCAGCCGCTTCGCCCGCAACCAAGTCGAGGCACGCCGCTACAAGCAGCTACTACGTGAGCGGCTTGGCATCCGGGTCGTGTCCGTCACCCAGCCGATGGGCGAAGACCACACCGACCCGTCCGCATTCCTCGCCGAGTCGATCCACGAGATGTTCGACGAGTACTACTCCGTATCGCTGTCCTTCTGGACCCGCAGCGGCTTGAAGGAGAAGGCTCGTCAGGGCCACCTCGTCGGGAGCCTGCCCTGGGGCTACGTCCGCGACCCCGCCACCAAGCTCGCAACCCCACATCCCGAGCGCGCACCGCTTGTCCTCGCCTTGTTCGAGCGTTACGCCACCGGCCAGGAGTCCGACCGGACCCTCGCGGCGTGGCTGAATGCGAAGGGAGCGCGCACGGCACGCGGGCGGCTGTTCAGCAAGGACACCGTGCGGGAGATGCTGTGCAACGCGGCCTATGCCGGCTATGTCTCTGGGCTACGCGACAAGAGCCGCAGCATCCGCGGCCTGCATGAGCCGATCGTCGGCGACGAGTTGTTCGACCGCGTGCAGGAAGTCCGGTCGTGGCGCACAAGGGTCGTCAAGCCTGGCCGTCCCTCCGAGGAGTACTTGCTGCGCAAGCTCATCCACTGCGAGCGCTGTGGCGCGCGGATGCACGGCTGTCGCACCGGCCGCGAGGGGATGCGCCGCTACCAGTGCTCCACCCGCCGCCACCACGGCGACTGCGAGCAAACGATGACCCCCGCACAGCCCCTGGAGGAGCAACTGATCGACTGGCTGCACGACTTCCAGCCCGACCCCGAGCTACGCGGGTTGATCCTCGACACCATCCAAGCCGAGACGGGCGGGCATCCCGGCGATGACCCCGAGCGCCGCCGCGAGCTGACCGGCCAGCTTGAGCGACTACGCGAGCTGTATCTGATGGGCGACATCGCCAAGCCCCAATACGTCATGCGCCGCCAAATCATCGAGGAGGAGCTACAGCGCACCAAGCCCCCCACCAGCCCCCACCTCGACCGCGCACACGCGATCCTCGAAGACTTCTCGCGCTTCTGGGACGCCGAGCCAGAGCCCGCCGAGCGACGCAAGCTCCTGCTCTCGCTGTTCGCCCAGGTATGGGCCAAGGACAACCAGATCGTGGCCGTCAAGCCCAACACGGCGTTCGCCGACTACTTCACCGCCGCGTCGGAGGTGCGGGCCACGCACCCAAAAGCCGACGCGGACGATGAGGCAACAAAGGCGGGAGCGACGGGACTCGAACCCGCGGCCTCCGGCGTGACAGGAGCGATCACGGGTGGCCTTGCTACCCGTGAATCCCTTTTATTCAAGCCAAAAAGCGGCTTTGGCAGAGACGGCGGTCTTCCACTCAAAAACCTGCACTTTGCGGGCTTTCGCAGCGGGTTTGGGCACAAATTTCGGCTTGTGCCCAATCGGTTTGACCTCCCGCTTGCTCCGCCGGAGCGCACTTTCTCAGAGCCTTAAAGCCGGTCTTGTGCCCGTTTGTGCCCATTGATCGGGCCGGACTCCTTGCCGGCCAGCACCCGCGGGGGCACTCGAATGACTCAGCGACTCAGATGTCGCCTTCGACCGCGTCAACGATTTCGGCGCTCCTGCGGCGTGCCTGTGCGGCGAGCCGCAGCCGTAGCTGCTCTCCCTGTTCATCGCCCACGGCTTGGGCGGTATAGGTGCCCGGCGGCCACGTGGCGACCTTGCAGCCCAACAGCTTCTCGACGTCATGAATCGGCTGCCAGCGCGGGTTGCGGAAATCTCCCTCGATCTCCTCGCCGTGTGCGACAGCGGGCTCCTCCGTGGAATTTTTGGTGAGGACGACGATCTGACCAGCGTGGTTGCGAGGGTCCTCCGGGCGCTCGTGGATGGCTCGGTGCTCGAAGTGGATCAGCGCGTACGTCGGGGTGCCGCGGCGGTCAATCGTGTCCGAATAGTGCTCGATCAGTCGGAACTCGCGTCCGTCCTGGAACTGGCTGCGCTGCACGGCGGCGGCGACCATCTCGATCGCGTTCGTGATCGAGGTCCCGGGGTTGTCCTCCAGCGCGCCGGCAATCACCGTCGGCAGCTGTCCCGGCTGCTCGTACACGCGGACGTGACATAGCCCGTCGAATCCGTTCATGCCCTGATAGGTCAGCACCAGCTCGCGTGTGTTGTTCATGTCTGGCTCCGTTTCGGTCGTGTGGATGGCTCTCCTCGTTCTCTATTCCGACGGAGGTGGTGCGGCGGACGGGTAGCCGTCGCCGCCTCGACGGGCGCAGGGCTTCCCGCCGCGCGAGCGTTCCGTTTCAGCTGTTCAGCTGCCGGTCGGCGAGCTGGTAAACGGTGAGCGCGTTGGAGGCCTTGGGGTGGTGGCGGACACCAAAGGCGAGGTATCGCAGATGAGCTTGTTCGTGAGGGGGGACAACGATCTCGAAGACCATGCCCCAGAAGCCGTCGGGATGTGGAACGTAGACCTTGAAGCAGTGAGGAAGGTTCCCGTCGCGTCCTTCGGCTTCGCAGGGCTTCAGATGCGATCGAGGGATGCCGTCCCGCTCGTATTCGCGTCGGGCGACTTCGCCGGCCGTTCGGCCGGCGGGCGTGGAGCGTTCCAGATGCTCGTCGAGGAGGTCAGCATCGAAGCGCGCCGGAAAGCGCAGCTCTGATGTGGGCATGGGCTACCCCTCGCCGTCAGGGGGACCCATGTGCGGCCCGTGCTCGGCCATGAACGCATCGAACTCCTCGGGGGTCATGTGCCGCTCCCCGTGGCGGGCGAGCCTCGCCTCCCACGACGTGTCCGGTACGAGCGTGAGCTTCCCACCAGGGCGCTCCTCGGTGATGACGTACTCGCCGCTGCGCCCACCGGTGAGCGTCACATGCACGAGCTGGTGCTCCGGTTCCGCTGCCATGGTCCCCATGGTGCCAGATCCCGCGTCGATCGTGAAGCTCCCGGTCCTGTTTCGGCCGAAGCGACGCGACGCGCACCAGCCCACGCGGCGTCATCGAGAAACGCTCGATGCCCCTCCGACCTGTCTGCGGCCACTCCTCCCCAGCCAACGGAGAAACGGGCGCCCTCCTCGGGCGCGCGGGGCTTCTGCGGGTGTTGCGGAGCCGTCGCGCTGCCCGTCGTTGGGGGTGTCGTGTCGGGGGCGGGTTGTGCGACGGGTCCCCCACCGCTGTTTGTGGCTCTATCACTGGGGTTATGTGGTGCGGGGTCCCTCGCCTGCGTTGTGCTTGGCGTTCCTTGACCACCCGCCCACAACTTCGAGTTCGGGTGGTCAAGGAACCGGGATCCTGAACGTGGGATGGAAGGACAGGGTGATGGTGTGGTGGCGGTGGGGGACCAGAGTGATTGGGTGACCAAGAATGGGACCAGAGAGATGGAGAAGATGGAGATTGATGGGTGGGAAGCAGGGTGGCGTGGGTGGCACATGGGTGGTTGTCTTGTCTGTGGGGCTCCGGCCGACGTCGCGTGCGCTCGTCGGCCTACGCCCCAAACCCCGCGAGGCGCGATGTTAGACAGCGACATGCCCAGTGATGTGCTAGCGTGTTGCCTGTGATGCTTCGTGTATTGATCTATCTCCAGGGGTGCTCTAGTGGCTGATCGTGCCCTGGGGCTTGGTGTCGCGTCTCGTGGCGTGGTCGCCGAGATAGACCGAAAGCTCGCCGCCTTGGATGGAGAGCTTGCGCGCTACCAGAAGCTTCTTTCTGAGCGTGAGCGTCTTCAGGCCGCCCGGTCCGCTCTCCTCGGGGAGCCACACACACCGGGGCAGATCACACAGGGGGACGTAGCGGACTACCTGGCGGGGCATCCCGGCTCGCGCGCGGGGGAGATCGCCAGGGGGCTCGGTGTGCCGTTGGCAAGGGTCTCCTCACATTTGTACCGCGGAAAACACACGAGGTTCGTGAACCGCCCCAACGGATGGCACCTACGCGACGACGACGAGAGCGCGCCCGGCGCCAAGAGCGGCCGGCGAGACGGAGGGAGCGAGCGATGAGCCTACACATGCTGGGACACAACGAAACCGA
This sequence comes from uncultured Solirubrobacterales bacterium, assembly GCA_963724305.1. Classification (GTDB taxonomy): domain Bacteria; phylum Actinomycetota; class Thermoleophilia; order Solirubrobacterales; family Solirubrobacteraceae; genus Palsa-744. Next base: position 2,316,017 of record CAVRUG010000004.1, on the reverse strand, counting down.
TCACGGCCACCGCGCAGCCGGCCGGTTCACCCCGGGCGACCACAGGACGGCCGTGCGCGGCTGGGCTTCCGAGTTTCGTGCGCGCTCGGCGCGGCGTGGCTCCCCCGGGGTGTTGCTGCATCCGCGTGATCTGGTGCTTCTGGGGTGGCTGGCGGAGCAGTACGCCGCGACGACCGACCAGTTGGGTGTGCTGTTGGGTTGCGGGCCGCGTTCGGTGCAGCGCGTGCTCGCGCGTTTGCGTGACGCGGGGCTGGTGAGTACGCGGCGGGTGTTGGTGGGGCAGCCGGCGTGGGTGATGCCGACCCGTGCGGGTTTGCGGGCGTGCGGGTCCCAGTACAAGGTGTGGCACCCCAAGCTCGGGGTGCTGCTGCACACCGCGGCGGTCAACGACGTGCGCCTGCACATCCAGGCGCGCTCCCCTCACGCCGAGTGGGTCAGCGAGCGCGCACTGGCACGCGATCGCCGTGAGGGAGAGCACCTTCCCGACGCGGTGGTGATCACCGAGGGTCAGCGTGTCGCGGTCGAGGTGGAGCTGACGGTGAAGTCCGAGCGGCGTGTCTGCGCGATTCTCGGGGAGCTGACGGGGCGCTTTGACATGGTGCTCTACTTCTGCGCGCCGGCGACTTACCGGCAGCTGTGTGCGTTGAAGGAGAGCGGGCGCTGGCCGACGCTCGGGGTGCGCGAGCTGCCACTCCCAGGCGCCCCTGGGGAGTAAGCGGTGCGTCCAGCGTTGGCCCGGGGAAGCCGCGGCGCGCTGTGGCACCGCCACCAGCGCAGGAGACCCGTGTCGCCGCAGGGGACGCTCGACCCGGGTGGGCTCACCGGGACGGTGGACGGCGAGCGTGGGTTCGTGCTCGCGCGGCGTATCTCCGGTGAGCGGGCGCTACCAACCGTGGGCCGCGCGGTGCTCCTCTCCCCGGAGCGCCTATGCCGGCATGTGCTCGTGTGTGGCGCAACCGGCTCCGGGAAGACCGAGACACTGCTGCGCCTCGCGTGGGCTGTCGCGAAGAGCAGCGGCGCGCCCATGTTCTACCTCGACGGGAAGGGCGACCGGGACACGGCCCGGCGGTTCTGCGCGCTGATGAACGATGCGGGCCGCCAGACCCGCGTGTTCCCTGGGGACGCGTTCGATGGGTGGCGGGGTGAGCCGCACGAGATCCAGGGCCGCCTCATGCAAATCGTCAACTACGCCACCGTCGGCCCCGCATCCTGGTACCGCGACATCGCCAAGACCACCCTCGGGCTCGTATGCACCCATCCGCAGGGGCCACCTCGCTCCTCCCAGGAGGCACTCGCACGGATGGACCTCCCTCTGTTGCGTGGTGCGCACCCCGGGTCGAGTGCGGCTGGAGCGTTGAGTGAGGCGCAGGTCAACCAGGTCCGGTTGCGCTACGAGGCATTCTTCGGACAGACCCGCGGTGTGCTCGATAACGGGTGGGCGTGGGAGGACACCCCGGCCGCCTACCTTCTGCTGGATTCGCTGGCGTTGCGGGAAGAGACGAACGGCCTCGCGCGGTTCCTGTTCGAAGACTTCGCGCACTACTTCACCAGCCGCAAGCCCCACGGCCAGTTCTGCATGCTGATCGTCAACGAGTTCTCCGCCCTCGCCTCGAACTCGGGGATGGCGGGCAGGGTCGAGCAGGCCCGCGGGTTCAACACCAGCCTCGTCCTCGCCCCACAGGTCGTCGCGGGGATGGGCGACCCGGTCGAGGCCGCCCGCATCATCGGGTCGGTGGAGACCGTGATCTGCCACCGCGTGAACACCCCCGAGGAGATCATCGCCCTGGCGGGCACCCGCAGGGTGGTCGAGTACTCAAGCCACTACGCGATCGACGGTGCGACCGGGGAAGGCTCAGCGAGGATGCAGCACCAGTACAAGGTGGACCCCAACCACGTCCGCTCCCTCTCCCCGGGCGCGGCGTACATCATCAGCCGCGGGAAGGCGATGAAGGCCCAAGTCGCGCAAGCACCACAGCTCACCACGCCACTACCCGAACCCCCCGCTGCTGCGGCCGTCGGGGGGAGCAGCGAGGGCGCGCCCGGCAAAGGCATAAGGGAGATGCCGACGCCGGGCTCACCAGACAGCGAGCGCACGATGCCGGGCAATGCTGGCGCGCGCGGCTCCTCGGGTGGTGTCCCCCCTCAGGAGCGGGGTCGGATGAAGGGAGTAAACGACCTTCCATTCTGAACCCCAAGCGAGGTGACCCACATGCGACTGCACGAGAAGTTCTCCCCCGACTCGCTCCTGATGTACACGCTCACGCTCACCCTCGAATTCCCCGTAATCGCGCTGCGCTGGATGACCGCGTTCATCATCGCCGCGATCATCCTCGCGCTCAACGGACACCCCACCACCTCCGCCGGAACATGGAGCGACATCGCGCTGATCCCCACCGCCTGGTCGCTACTCGCCCTCGCGTGGCCCGGCGGGTCGGGCTGGTGGTGGCGCCAGCAAGCCGGCGGGCGCGAGCCATCCCAGCGGGAGTGGCTCACCTACGAGGACGCCTTCCTACTGCTGCGCGACCACGCCCCGGAGCCGCTCCCCGAGCCCGCCACATGGTTCGTGCTCGACACACACGAGCCCGACGCCGCGGTCATCGGCGACACCCTGATGCTCTCCCGCGGCCTACTCGACAGCCCCCACCTCCCCGCTGTTCTCGCGCACGAGCTCGGACACCTCGGCTCACCCGACGGCAGGGTCACAGCCGCCCTCAACAGGCTCATGATCCACCCCCCGATCTACGACCGCGAACCACGCGAGCGCGAACACCACGAGCCCTTCCGGCTCGAGTTCAACGACGACACCATCTACATCATCGCCCTCACCACATACATCACCGTGTGGTGCACAAAAATGCTCACCAAAGCCTGCCGCGGCGGGCTCGGCCTCTACCTCATGCGACCCCTGTGGGGCAAGTACTGGCGAGAGCGAGAGTACGCAGCGGACGAATACGCCGCCAGGCTCGGGCAAGCCGACGAGCTCGCGGACTTCCTCGAAATCCACGGGCTGATCCACGACCACCCCATCCCCTTCATCTGGCTCACCGAACACACCCACCCACCAACCGAGCTACGCATCGACCGGCTACGCACCCACGCCCACACACCACCACCCGCACCAAATCCAACGCCAGCCGAAACCCACAACACGCTGCCACGCCCCGCATAGAGGCCGCCGATGACCCGAGCCCGACACCGAACATCCGCAGTCCTCGTCAGCAGGGACCCGTTCCCAGCCGTCACGGCCGGGAACGGACACGCCGCACAGGGCGCCCAGCGTGTAGCTCCGGGGGCAGAACCTGTCAAGGGCGCCCCTCCGGGGCCGCCTTCGGCGGGGCCTGACGGCCCACCCTTGACAGAACCCGCCCCCTCCGCTGAAGCGCACTCACTTCGGCAGGGCAAGCCCTGCCGAAGACAGGCCAACACGAATTCTTGAAAGGCAGTCCAGATATGAGAGCACCACACACCCTCAAGCCTCGCCCCCACACGCCACCCCCAACCCCAACAGGCACCCAGCGCCGGGGACGCCTATGGCACGCCGCCGCCGAGCTCACACCCCACGCCATCGAGCAGATCGCCCAGCGTGTCGCACAACTCCTCCATGAGCGCGGCGAGACCGGCCCGCAGCCCGCGCCTGCGCGACTACTCGACGCCAGCCAGCTCGCCACACACCTCGGCGTCACCCGCACATGGGTCTACGAACACGCCCACCAGCTCGGCGCGATCCGCCTCGGGACCGGCGCCAAGGCACGCCTCCGGTTCGACCTGGACACCGCCACCACCGCAATCGAGCGACTACACGACAAGCCACCAACGGACACCACGGCCGGCGAGGCGCCGCGCCGCGGACGACCTCGCCGCAGACAACAGGCTACGGTACCGTTGCTGCCGATCCACGAACCCCGCACACGCGGAATCCTCTCCCGTATCAAAAGGAGGCGATAACGATGGCACGCGAAACGACAGGGCAGGTCGTCGAACGCATAGGCAAGCGCGGTATCACCTACGCCGCCCGCGTACGCGCCTACGGCGAACGGCACTACCTCACCCTCGGCTACTCATGGGACGGCTACACCCACCGCCGCGCAGGCACCGAGCTACAGAACACCCTCGCGGACATCCGCCGCGGGACCTGGAAACCACCACAACCCACGCCACCACCCACACCCGCCACAGACCCCACCTTCCACGAGTTCGCCTCGCAGTGGCTGGACGGCCTGCGCCACGAGCTGGCGCCACGGACGATCGAAGACTACGAGCTCGGGCTGACCCACCACCTGCTGCCGTTCTTCAAGAACCACCGCCTCTCGCAGATCACTGCGCAGGAGACCGATCGATACAAGACCGCGAAGGTCCGCGAACGCGAGCAGGGCACCGTCGAGCGGCCGCTGAGCAACCGCACGATCAACAAGACGCTCACCCGCCTCGGGCAGATCCTCGATGTGGCGGTTCGCTACGAGCTGATCCCGCACAACCCCGTCAAGGGCCGCGTGTCAAAGCTCAAGGAGCGCCCGCCCACCCGCACCCGGATGCAAGGCCATCAGGTCCAGGTACTCCTGCAGCACGCTGGACGCCATCGAGCGCTGCTCGCCACAGCGATCATGGCGGGTGGCCTGCGGGTCTCGGAGCTCATCAACCTCCGCTGGCAGGACATCGACCTCGACGACGCCGTGCTCCAGGTGCCCGTCTCCAAGACCGAGGCGGGCAAACGAACCGTCCATCTCGAGCCCGAGCTGGTCACGCTGCTGCGCGAACACAGGCTCGCCTCCCGCTGGAGCCAGCCCGAAGACTTCGTCTTCCCCGGCCGTCGCCGCGATCGCCCTCGTGAGCGCAACAGCGTTCGCACGCGCGTCCTGTATACGAGCGTCAGTCGCGCCAACGAAGCCCTCGAAGCGGACAGGCAGACGCCGATCCCCGCCGGTATCACCTTCCACGCCCTACGGCGCACCTACGCGGCGTTGCGCGCCGAGCTGGGCGAGCACCCCGCGATCACCGCCGCACAGATGGGCCACACCGACCCCCGCATGACACTTCGTGTCTACACGGATGTCACCGGCCAGCGGCCACGTACCAAAATGGCAGGGCTGCTCAGCGAGGGTCCATGGACACCGGAGAGTGGACAGCACAGCGAGCGGGCGCCGACTACCCGGGGGCAGCGGGCAGCGGGTTGACGCATCCGGCCCGACCACCTGCGCCCAAATACCGATGACAGGGATAAAATACCAGCCGGCGGCCGCTGTTGACACAGAGAGCGAGCGCGGGGTTGGCTATCGGCTCAGGCTACTGCTCGTCGTCCAGAGCGGGAGAGGATTGGGCGACAGTCGAAACACTTGCATTCTCGGGAAAACGGCACGCTCAGAGAGGTGTAGACACTCACACTGCAACTACATCGTCTAGGGGTACCGATGCTCGTGGCCCGTTCGGCGTTTTCAGCGTCCGGTGCTTCCCATCCCATCTGTGCCGCGTTCGGACTTGGGCAGCGTGGGGGAGATCACGATGTCGAGCCCGTGTGTAACTGGGACTATCAGGAGTTGCGCGATGCGGTCGCCGCGCTGAACCGTGTAGGCCGTCTCACGTGAACGGTGGAGGATCACGGTGATCTCACCGCGATATTCCGGATCGATGATCCCCGGTGCATTCAGCACAGTGATGGCCTCCCGGAGCGCGAGCCCGCTGCGCGGGCAAACCAGTCCCACATGCCCGCCGGGGATCGCGACTGCAACGCCCGTCGGCACGGCCACAGGCCCGCCCGCCGCGCTGAGCGTTGCGCTGGCCCGCGCCGAAAGGTCCAGCCCTGCGTCGCCCGAGTAGGCCCGCGCGGGCAGTTGCATCTCTGTGTCGAGGAACTGCAGCATCAGCTTCATTTGACGAATACTGGCAGACTTGCGTACGCCGAGATGCTGCTCTCCCCCACAACCACAGCGCCACCGCTACCCGAGTCCGAAGCGAAGGACATATACGGGTCACTCGCCCAGGCGTACAGGACAGCCGGGCCAGTTGAGGTGGACTTCCGCACGCTGCTGCCACAGATGGCCCGAGCCGAGCGCGCGACCCACGCGATGCATCCCTACCCGGCGAAACTGCTCAGGCACATCCCGGCGCTGTTCGCCGCGGCGCCGCAGCTCTCAGCGCCCGGCGCACACGTGCTGGATCCTTTCTGCGGGAGCGGCACGGTCCTCGTCGAGGCGCAGCTCGCCGGGCGCATCGCGAGCGGATTGGACACCAACCCGCTCGCGCGGCTGCTGGCGGCGGTGAAGACGACGCACCTGGAGGAGGGCTCGCTGAGGCGCTCACTGAGTAGGGTGCTCGGCGCGACCGAGGTACCGGCCCCCCTGGAGCGGAAAACCGCCCGGCGCCTTGAATACTGGTTTCACCCACATGCGCTGGAGGAAATCCAGGCACTGCGGACCGCGATCGCGCGCGTGCACAGCGCGCCCGCCCAATCGTTCTTCACGCTGTGCCTGTCAGCCACAGTACGCGCTGTGTCACTGGCGGACCCAAGGATCGCCGTTCCGGTTCGCCTGCGAAGCGACCAGTACGCCGCCGAGCATAGGCTGCGCGAGGCAACGGTGCGACGGCTCCGTGCACTCAAGCAGACCAGAGCGAGCCCGGTGTTTGCTGCGATCGCCCGGGAGAACATGCGCCGCATCGCCTCTCTACCGGAGGAGCTTCCCGCCGCAACAGTGCTCGACGGCGACGCGCGCAGGCTGCCCGCGAGCGTGGCGGCTGGCGGCGTGGACTGCGTCATTACCTCCCCGCCGTACCTCGGCGCACAGAAGTACATTCGCGCTTGCAGCCTCAGCCTGCTCTCGCTCGGACTTGGCGAGGAAGGCGACCTGCGTCCGCTGATCGCCCTAAGCGTTGGGCGCGAGTACTTCCGCCAAGAAGAGTACGCCGAACCGATGATCAGCGGCCTCGCGAGCGCAGATGAGATCATCGATCGCTGCCGGGAGCGAAACCCGCTGCGGGCGCACCTTGCCGCCGTATACCTGAACGAGATGCGCGCGGCGCTTGCGGGCATCCACGAGGTGCTCCGGCCCGGCGGTCACCTCGTACTTGTGGCCGGCTCCAACCAGCTCGTCGGAGAAGACTTCGCCACTCCGAGTTACCTGACGGCTCTGGCAGAGGAGCAGGGCCTACACGTCGAGCTGGTCGCGCTGGACACGATCCGCTCGCGGGGGCTGATGACGAGGCGGAACCGGTCCGCCTCGATGATCACCCAGGAGACCGTCACCGTCCTTGTCAAGCCTGCGCCTTCAAGCTGCGGACATGACGGCTGAGGAGTACGCGGCGGCGCTGCTCGGGAAGATAAAGACGCTCAACGAGCGCTTGTGGGAGCAGCGCGCGAATATGCCCGTGATCGAGGCGTGGCTCGAGAACTTCAAAGGCGAGGAGGAGCCGTATGAGGGAGAGCGGATACAGGCGCTATACCTCTTGTCGCAGTTCATCTTCTTCGGGACGCGCGAGGTGCGCGAGCTGCTTCGCGCTCTCTACCGCGACCAGTTTCGCTACCCGGTGATGGCGCGCCTGCGCGAGACCCACGACGACAGTGTGGATGTTACGCTCCTGCACCAGCTCTACGAGAAGGAGTTGCGCCAGACACGCTTCCTCGGCGTGGGCAGTCCAGCGGAGAGTGGAACTCACCTGCTCTACTACTTCCGCCAGGAGAACCAACTAGCCAAGAACGTGTTCGTCAGCCTCGCTGGCCTCTATGACCGGCGGATAGACGACCCAGCGGTAGCGCTCGCAGACTCCGAGGTGCGCCGGATCGTGTTCCTTGATGACCTCTGCGGCTCCGGCACCCAGGCCAGCAGGTATTCCGAAAGAGTGCTCCCGACACTGCGCAAGGTCGCAGAGCGCAACGACTTCTCGCTGCAGATCGAGTATCTGGTGCTAGTCGCTCAGCGCGAGGCGCTGGCCGAGGTCGCCGAGAAGACGGACTTCGACCGGGTCGGCACGGTACTCGAGCTCGATGAGACACACAGATGCCTCTCGCCCGCCTCCCGGCACTTCCACGACGCCGAACAGGCCGATCAGGATCACGTCACGCCGCAGAGCGCCCTGGATCTAGCCCAAAGATACGGTGCGAAGCTCTGGCCGAGCCATCCGTTGGGGTGGCGTGACAGCCAGCTGCTGCTCGGCTTCTCGCACAACATCCCCGATAACACGCTGCCGATCCTTTGGTTCGACCAGCCGCCGCCGCCGTGGACGCCAATCTTCCCCCGCTACCCGAAGATCGAGGCCTGAGATGCGCAGCAACCCGTTCAATGTGACCAAGGCCGTCGACTTCTCCGACGAGCAGATAGCAAGGACATGGGTGGACTTCGCAAGCGACGGCGGAGGGTTCTTCGCGATCGCCGATCCCACCTCGCCGATGCCGCTCATCCTGCTTGGTGGCAAGGGCAGCGGGCGCACCCATCTGATGCGCTATTACTCGGCCCCGCTGCAGCGTCTGCGCGCAGAGGTCGGAGCGCCACTCCCCGGCGAGGGCTATGTCGGCATCTACTTGCGCTGCTCGGGATTGAACGCAGGGCGCTTCGCCGGCAAGGGCATCGAGGAAGACGCCTGGCAGGCGTTGTTCGTCTACTACATGGACCTGTGGCTGGCGCAGCTGGCGATCAGCACCGCCTTGACGAGCTTCGGCGAGCTGCCCGAGCTCCTCGAGAGCGAAGCGGACATCGTGGAGCGCGTGCTGGGCGCCTTCGATGACTTCGCTGGAGAGCCGCCTCCGAGCTTGCCCGCGCTCAAGGGTACCCTACATGGTTGGCAGCGCGAGCTGGACCTGGTCATAAACAACGCCGCGATCACGCGTCGCCTGGACGCGGTGCAGATCCGTGCCGCGCGCGGGCGCCTGCCGATGGCTGTACCGCAGGCGTTTGGCGCCTGCGTGCCGGGCCTCCGTGACATCGTCTGGCTCTACCTGCTGGATGAGCTCGAGAACCTGACTGAGGAGCAACAGCGATACGTGCAGACGCTGATCCGCGAGAAGGAGGCGCCCGCTTGTTTCATGGTCGGCTCACGCCTGTATGGATTCCGCACCACGCGGACATTGAGCGCCAATGAGGAGAACAAGGAGGGCTCTGAGTTCGAGCCGCTGCTCCTAGACCGCTTCTACCTCGCACACGAGTCGGACTTCGCTCATTTCTGTCGCCGCGTGGTGGCCCAGAGGCTGATCGAGGAGGGGTCGGTGGCCGGCCAGCGCGAGGCAGTCGCCGGCCAGCTCGACGAGTTCTTTGAGCTGGCGCCAGAGCGTGACACAAGCTTCGTCTCTGAGGATGGTCGCGAGCGCAAGTACTTCTCTCTGCTGGCTCGCCATCTCGAGCTTCCCGCGGCAGAGATAGAGGAGATCATCTCGCTGCTCGCGGTCCCTTCGGACCCGCTGCTTGAGAAGCTGAACATCCTGCTTCTCTATCAAAGCTGGAGCACACGCAGGTCTTTGTGTGCGGAGGCGCGGCGGATCGGCGAGCTATGCGCGGCGTGGACCGCTGGCGAGCGAGGAGGCCACTACGCCCAGAAGGTCAAACATCACGAGCCTGATATGCACGCGCAACTGCTGCGCCAGTATTCCCGCGTGCAGCGCTATCTCGGGATCGAGACGTTCATCACGATGGCGGGCGGCCTGCCGCGCAACTTGCTAATCATCCTCAAGAACGTCTACCGGTGGGCGGAGTTCAATGGCGAGCAACCGTTCCACGGCAAGCCGATGTCGATCGCCGCCCAGCGCGACGGAGTGCAGGAGGCCTCAAGCTGGTTTCTCAAGGACAACCTGCCGCTCGGGGAGGCCGGCGAGAGCGTCGAGCGCTCGGTCGGCCGGCTCGGGGCACTACTGCGGGCGCTACGGTTCGCAGACCGTCCACCGGAGATCCGCATGACCTCCTTCGCAGTGGACCCCTCGCGGCTCTCACACGCGGCCCGGAGCAACCTGAAGGAAGCAGAGCGCGCCTCGATGCTGTTGAAGGACACCCGCGGGCAGCGCGACAAGAGCGACGCGTCGGTGGCGGACAAGTACCGCCTGAATCCGATGCTCTGCCCGTACTTCGACCTGCCGCTGACTGTCGGCGGCACGTTGAAACTTAACGCGACGGAGGCCAACGCGATCTTTGGCGAGCAGGCGTCCGAGGCGTTTGACCGGGTGCGACGGGCGCGTCTGAGGCGTGCAAACGTTCCGTTCAGGGTGCATCGCAAGGGCGAGCAGATCAACCTTCTCTCCGACTTGGATTAGGACTCCAGGGTGCGGGACTACACGATCTACTATCGCCGCCAGCTCGAGCTCGACGCGCTCGGTGAGGCCTCGCAGGGGTGGGGGCTGTTCATCTCCGCCTACAACGACAGCGAACGGGTGCGTAAGCCGTTTGAGAACGTGCAGTCCGCGATGAAGCACTGGGTCATCCACAACGAGTACCAGTTCAGCGAGTCAGACCGACCCGACGGGGACGTGTTCGCGCCCACGGGGGCGAACGAGGCCGACTTCTGGCACAGCTATCTCGACCAGTCGCGTGTCGAGCTCGCAGACCACGAGCTGTGCATCGACGCGACCGGTTTCATGCGGCCACACCTGGCTTTCCTGCTCGTGCTGCTGCAGCGAGCCGGCGTCGGCAGGGTCCATTTCATTTACACCGACCCGGAGCGCTACGTCAAGGCCGAGAACACCCAGTTCACGAAGGGCCCGGTGACCGAAGTGCGCCAGGTCGCAGGGTTCGAGGGTACCCACAGCACCGACACGAGCAACGACCTGCTGATCATCGGAGCCGGCTACGACCACCAGCTGATACGCAGGATCGCCGAGTTCAAGGAGAACTCGCGCAAGCTCCAGATGTTCGGGCTGCCCTCGCTACAGCCGAGCATGTACCAGGAGAGCGTGATCAGCGCGAACCGCGCGGCGGAGTCCCTCGGCTCCGCAGCCCAGGATGATGTTCTGTTCGCGCCCGCCAGCGACCCGTTTGTGACCGCGCAGGTGCTGCACGACCGCGTGGAGCGCGAGCGCGAGCGCCGAGCAGTCACGAACCTCTACCTGTCCGCGCTCGGGACCAAGCCACAGGTGCTCGGGTTCGCGCTGTACTTCGTCAGCGAGTGCCTGGAGAGCGCGACGTCACTGGTGTTCCCCTACGCCGAGCGCTACACCCAGGAGACATCGAAGGGAATCAGCCGGATTTGGCAGTACACGCTTGAGTTCCCTGGAAGCGGGTGATCAGCGCCCGTCTGCGGGATAAGCATTCGGATGTGGTCAGCCCACCGGTCGCGTTCCCGCCGCTTCGAGCGAGGAACATTCCCCGACCGCTCCTGCTCGGCTGAAGCAAGCGGGCGTCCGCCCGGACGTCACTCACACTCGCGCTATGGACGACGGACAGCAGTCCGATCCGGCGTCAACCCCGCGCTCCCTCTCCGTTTCAAGCAGGCCCGTGGCGTCCCGTCCATGCCTCGATACCCACCCCCGACTTCCGTTCTCAAAGGCGCAAGCCATCGGGCACAAATGGGCACAAATCGCGATTTCGACCCTCGCGCCCAAACGAAGAAAGCCCCGCCATCGACTTAAAACCAGTCGATTTGCAGGGCTTTTAGGAGCGGGAGCGACGGGACTCGAACCCGCGGCCTCCGGCGTGACAGGCCGGCGCTCTAACCAACTGAGCTACGCCCCCGCGTGTGAGGGACGCGAGAGGGAGGACCCTCCGCGGCTCAACGCGCTGAGCACAGTATGCCAAGCCGCGCCAGACGAGGCGGGGACCGGGCAGCACATGCTGAAACACCAAACTGGCCACGCAGCCAGGAATGAGGTAGGCTGCGCGAGTGACCCTCCTCGGACCACCGCCCCCGAAGCCGTTCAACCCATTCGCGGTGATGGTGGACGACCTGCGCAAAGAACACGCGAGCAAGGTGCCCTACCCGCCTGGCGATACCAACTTCAGCATGGCGAGGACACGCCGCTTCGCCCACGATCCGCTGCCGCTGCTGCTGGAGTGCTACGAGAAGCACGGATCGGTGTTCACGATCAAAGTGCTGCACGGCAACGTCGTGTTCATGCTGGGGCCTGCCGCCAACCACTACATGACGGTGTCGCACGCACAGAACTTCATCTGGCGCCCGTCGCACTTCCGCGACCTGATCGGGCTGCTGGGAGACGGGCTGTTGACGATCGACGGGGATTTCCATCGCCGCTCGCGCCAGATCATGCTGCCGGCCTTCCACCGCGAGCGGATCGCGGCGTCGATCGACGTGATGCGCCAGGAGACCGAACGTGCCCTGGAGGAGCTGACGCCGGGGGGCAGCTTGGACCTGTACAGCTGGACGCGACGGTTGGCAATGAGGGTGGCGATGCGCGCGCTATTCGGGCTGGACCCCGACGGCGAGCCGGCGAGGGGCACGGACGCGGCGGGGCTGTTCGAGCGCGCGCTGTCGTTCTACGCCACCGAATACACCTCGCGCTTCCTGCGCGGCCCGCTGACGCCCTACGCCCGCTTGCAGAGCGCGGCGAAAGAGCTCGACAATGTCATCTACGCCGAGATCAACCGCCGCCGCACCAGCGGGGAGCGCGGGGAGGACGTGTTGAGCCTGCTGCTGGACGCACACGACGAGGACGGCAGCGCGCTCAGCGATCGTCAGGTGCGCGACGAGGTGATGACGCTGCTGTTTGCCGGCCACGACACGACGACCTCGACGGTGTCGTTCATGTTCTACGAGCTAGCCCGACATCCCGAGATCGCTCAGCGCCTGGTGGCGGAGCAGCGCGAGTGCCTACGCGTGCCACCGACCGCCGAGCAGTTGATGGGCGGCGAGCTGCCACAGCTGGAGATGGTGCTGGAAGAGACGCTGCGGATGTACCCGCCCGCCTGGATCGGCCCGCGCCGCTCGGTCGAGCCGTTTGAGTTCGAAGGCGTCGAAGTCCCGGGAAACGCGTACGTGAACTACTGCTCGTGGGCCTCCCACCACCTCCCCGACGTGTGGCGGGATCCCGAGCGCTTCGACCCCGAGCGCTTCGCCCCGGGGGCGCGCGAGGCGATCCCCAAGGGCGCGTACGTCCCGTTTGGGGGCGGGTCGAGGACGTGCATCGGGATGCGCTTCGGACAGCTGGAGGTGCGCACGATCGCGACGCTGATCCTCAGCCGCTTCGAGTTGGAGCTGCCACGCGACTTCAAGCTGAGCATCCGCCAGATGCCGACGATCAGCCCACGCGAGGGCCTGCCGATGACGGTGCGCGAGCGCACTCCGGCGCTGGCGGCGGCAGCCGCATAAAGAGCACGGTATCCGCAGCGGGGCGAACCGCCACCGAACCGCCACCCATGCTCCGCGCAGCGCGAACCGCCACCGCATGCTCCGCGCTGGCGCCCCATGGGTCGGCTCACTGCAACCGCGCGCTGATGCTCACCCGATAAGTCGGATCGGCGCTCGTCCCCGCACCCGCCGAGGAAGCTTCGGCGAGGCCGAAGGACTGCACGTACATGTGAGGTGCTGAGAGCAGCGTGACTTTGACCAGCCCAGCGAAGGGAACTCCCTCGGGCTGGGCTACGAGCTTGCCTTCGACGGCGCTGAGCTGCACCTCGACAGAGGTGGTCAGGCCGAAGAGCGAGCCACTGACGCGCATGGAGACTCCATCGGAGTTGCTGCCAAGCAGCGCAAAGCCGGTGCTGCCGGGCAGCGAGGAGCGCAGCTCGGCTTCGGTGAGCTGCCCGCCCATGGTGAGCTGATCGCCACGCTTGCGCCAGCTGGCATCGCGCAGCGTGAACGAGCCAACGCGCATGCTTTCGGCGTGCACGTCAACACGCTGCGCCCCGCGAGATTTCCACAGCAGTTCGTTGGCTTGAGCCGGCGTCATGTCGAGGTGGGCGGCGCTCACCGTAACGGACTGCGCATCCCCCCACAGCAGCTCGATCGCGGGAAACGCGCTGACGGAGGCGCTGTGCACCACCCCAAAGCGCTCGATCTGGCTGCGCACCCGCTGCGCGGCCAACCTCGGAAGCAGCAGCTGCGCAAGCCCGAGCACCACCACCACCCCGCCGACAACCCCCAGCGCGATCCAAGCGGCTTTGCGGGGACTCGTGCGCATGCGTACAGCTTGGCAGGGAACAGCATCTTTGGATGAGGCGCCCTCCCGGAGGCGCTCGCGGGGATGCACAGTTCAACCGCTCGCGCTCTACTGCAGTACTCGGCACGGGCCACAAAGCGCCCGGGCAAGATCGCACTGCCCACCACAGCACCCGCAGGTCCCGCTGGAGCGCTAGCCTTGTGAGGCGGTACCCCGGACACGGGGGCGCGTAGCTCAGCTGGCCAGAGCACCTCGCTTACACCGAGGGGGTCGCCCGTTCGAGTCGGGCCGCGCCCACTACAAAGAATCGCCTTACGCGGCTGGCGGCCTGGCCCGCACCGCAGGGAAGATCGTGCCCAGCAGGCCGCGAGCGGTGGCAACCCAGAAGTTCAGTTGATCGAAGTAGTCACGCCAGAGCACGATCTGTCCGTCGCGTATGTCGAAACGCCCGCATACCCAGAACTGGATCCGCAGCCGGCCGAGCTTCATGACGTCGGTACGCTCGGTGAGCACCGATGGGCCGCTCGCCGAGATCGTGTGCAGGTAGACCTCGAATCCTGCTCCGTCCAGGCCGAGCGTGGCCCGCAGGAGCCGTCGCACACGCTCACGCCCGCGCACGGTGGGCAGCCCGACATTCACGTATTCCACGTCCTGCGCCAGCAGTTCTGCCGCCCCGTCGATGTCCTCGGCGCGGAGCAGGTTCAAGAACCGCTCGACCAGTTGCACCGGCGCCGCGGGGCTCTCGTTGGGGCTTGCCTGGCCGCCCTCGGACTCGTTGAGCACTTCCGCCATGCTCTGCAACTATAGGGCGCTGTCAGTCGCCCCACCACGCGCCGTCGCTCTTTGGCTGCCATCCGCTGGCATACATTGCCTTCTCGCAGTGGCCGCCTTGATGCGTGGCCCTACTAGGATCTCCTCCCCGTGAGCGACTCTCCCATCCGCATCGCCGTCGTCGGCGCCGGCCCCGCCGGCTTCTACGCCGCCGGGCATCTGCTGAAGGACTCCGAGGGACGGATCGAGGTGGACATGCTCGAGCGGCTCCCCACCCCCTGGGGGCTGGTGCGCTCCGGCGTGGCACCCGACCATCCGAAGATCAAGTCGGTGACACGCGTCTATGAGAAGACCGCCGCCCACCCCCGCTTTCGTTACTTCGGAAACATCGAGCTCGGCTCGCACGTAACGCGGGAGGAACTGCTCTCGCATTACCACGCGATCGTCTACGCCACGGGCTCGCCGGCCGACCGGCCATTGGGGATTCCCGGCGAGGAGCTGCCGGGGAGCTGGGCGGCGACCGACTTCGTCGGCTGGTACAACGGCCACCCCGACCACCCCGACCTCGAGTTCGATCTCGCCTGCGAGCGGGCCGTGGTGATCGGCAACGGCAACGTCGCGCTTGACGTCGCGCGGATGCTGGTGCTCTCCCACGAGGAGCTGTCGCTCACCGACATCGCCGACCATGCCCTGCAGGCGCTGGAGCACAGCGGGGTGCGCGAGGTGGTTGTGCTGGGTCGGCGCGGGCCTGCGCAGGCAGCCTTCACGAATCCCGAGCTGCTGGAGCTGGGAGAGCTCGCCGGCGCCGACGTGATCGTCGATCCCGCCGAGCTGGAGCGCGCGCTCGCGGTGCCCGACCCCGCGGTGGACAAGATCACCGAGGGCAATGTGCGAATCCTGCGCGACTACGCCGAACGGGCCCCGCGCGGCGAGCCGCGGCGAGTCGTGCTGCGCTTCCTGCTCTCCCCCGTCGAGCTGCTTCCCGACCAGCGCGGGCACGTTGGGGCAGTGCGGGTTGCACGCAACGAGCTGGCGGCAGCGCCCGATGGACGGCTGCGCGCGCAGGCCACCGAGGAGTACGAGACGATCCCCGCCGGCCTGGTGTTCCGCGCGATCGGTTACCGCGGCGTGGCGCTCCCTGGGGTGCCGTTCGACGAGCACTCAGGCGTGATCCACAACGAGCGCGGCCGCGTGCTCGGCCCCGAAGGGCCGCTGCGCGGGGAGTACGCCGTCGGCTGGATCAAGCGCGGGCCCACTGGAGTGATCGGTACCAACAAGAAGGATGCGCAGGAGACCGTTAACGCGATCCTCGATGACCTCTCCGCCGGGCTGCTGCCCACTCCCCCAGCGCCCGACCCCGCCGAGTTGCTGGAGACGCTGCGCGCGCGCCAGCCCGAACTGGTCAGCTACGCCGGCTGGTCGGAGATCGACCGCCACGAGCGCTCGTTGGGCGAACCATCAGGGCGCCCGCGCGTGAAGCTCACCCGCATCGATGAGATGCTGCGGGTCGCCTCCGAGCAGCGCCCCGAGAGCTGAGCGGCGGGCGACTCCCTCGCAGCCGCTCGGGCGGGTCTCGCCCGACATCACAGAGCGCGTGCGATGGACACCGATCGGGTTCCACGCGGGCATTTGCCCGCGGCGCCTATGCGTCGAGCGCCTGTTTAGGTTGCCCGTAAAGTGGGCACAGCCACCTCATTCGAACTCCCCCTAATGGGGCTGATTCGCAAAAGTCAAATAAACATCTGTTCGAATTAGTTTACGCATGGTGGTAATCGGGGGTATACAGACCGAAAATCCCGTTGCTCGAATATTTCTACGGGCACCAGGCGATTCGAACAAGGGAGCGACCTGCATGTTTTCGAACCCCCCCAGAGAGGCGTACCAACGCCTGCATGAGGCCCACGCGTCCGCCGGGACCCTGACTCGTCGGTACCACCGCCGTGCCGCCACGGTATCTACGACGCTGATCGTGGCGCTCGCAACGCTGCCCACCGCCTCGGCGCTCGCCAGTGCCGACTCCTCGCGTCCCGGCGGTGCGGGCACAGCAGAACGACCCGCGCTGTCGGTGGGCAACCTCGTGACGCCAGGCCAATTGCTGGGTGCGGGAGAACTGCAGAGCCTGCTCGCCACGCTGCCACTCCGCGATCTCTCTGCCGCCCAGCTCGCGCCATATCTCGCGGGCCTTGACGGCGTCAGCGGACTCGCCGAACTGAAAGTAGGGCTGCTCGGACTCGAAAAAAAGCTCGGGGCAAAAAATCTCGAACTGGCGCTGAGCGAAGCAATCGAACAACTAAAGCTGAGCAACCCCTCGGCCACGCTCGGAGAACTCGCCGATCTCAAGGGCCCGCTTGAAGGCAAGCTCGGCGGACTGCTCAAACTGCTCGACCTGCTGCTCACCCCCGAACAGCAAACAGCCCTCGAAGGTGCCCTCGGTTCGCTCAACCTCGCGTCGCTCAACCTCGACGAACTGGTGAGCTCGCTGCTGAAATCAACGGAATCCACGGATCGGCTCGCCGGCGAACTCTCCAGCCTCGCCGAAGGCCTCTTCGGGGAGCTCGGCGCCGAACACAAGCTCGAAGGACTGCTCGGCAACTCCGAACTGACGGGCGGCTTCACTCCGAAAACCGTCAAGGAAGTCTCAGAAGAGCTGAACACCACGCCGAAGGCGGTCAGCGAAGAACTCGGGCAAACCGTCGCGCAGCTGCCTGAAAGCGCCACGATGATCACCGCTCCTCTGCAGAACGGTCAGCTCGCGGGGGTGGCCCCCGCGGTCAAAGGGCTCGTCACCGGCTTGCTCGGCAACCTCGGCGAAACCCCCGAAAGCAAAGAAGGGGGCGGCAAAGGCTCCGGCGAAGGCAAAGGTTCGGGCGAAGGCACCGGTTCCGGCGAAGGCAAAGGCTCGGGTACGGGCAACGGCGAAGGCGGCAAAGGTAGCGGCTCGGGCGAAGGCAAGGGCTCCGGCGGTAGCGGCGGCGCTGGCTCGGGCGGGTCGGGTAGCCAGACCACGGTGCTAATCACGGTGCCCGGCGCCTCCACCCCGCCGAGCGCCTCCGTCCCGGCCAAACAGGCGGTGGGCAAGGTCTCGATCATCAGCCATCGGGTGCGCGGCCATATCGCCACGGTGGTGCTGCGCGTACCCTCCGCCGGCACCGTCACGCTTGCCGGCAAGGGGGTGCGCGGTACCAGCAAGCAAGCCGAGCGAGCCGAGCGGCTCACGCTGCGGGTCAGCCTCTCGCGGGCCGCTTCTGCCTCCCTGCACCACCACCGCAGGCTGGCCGTGAAGCTCCAAGCCTCCTTCCGTCCCACCGGCGGATCGAACTCCTCGGCGGCAGCAACCGTCGTCTTTGGGTAGGACTGGCGCCACAAGGGCTCCGCATCTCGGTCGGCCCCGCGCACCGCGGGGCCGACCGTTGCGGTGACGGCATCCACCCACGCGCCAACCACCGGCGCCCGTGGTACGCAACCCCTCGCCGAGCTGGCGGCTGGCCGCACGATCTCGCATCTGCCAGACTGTGGCGCTGCGCGCCGTTAGCTCATCGGGCAGAGCGCCGGACTTTTAATCCGGTGGGGCGGGTTCGAGTCCCGCACGGCGCATAGTGTTGATTTGCAGGGCTTTTGTGGGGTTTTGGCTCGTAAATCTTGTCAGTACTGGGGCGCGTGTTCCCAAAATCGTGTTCCCTATGCGCCCATAAATCGGCCGAACCCTGTTCCGGGAGAGCCCGCATTGTCACTTAAGTCGCCGCCGCTCAGACAGCAGCTTGGATCTTCAGCGGCGAGTAGTCCCCGTTGCGCTTGGCCGGCTGGCGCTTGATCCGAATGTCGAGTTCGCGCCCAACCGCGTCAACGAGGTCGATCAGGGTGTCGAGGGTCGGATTGGAGCCCTCGCCGCGCAGGAGCCGTGAGATCGCCTCGGGCTTGCGATCCATGCGCCGGGCGATCTCGGCCTTCGGGATGTTCTCCCGCTCCCTGACCTCCTCGATGACTCTGAGCACCTCGGCGATGCTCTTGACCTTGGCGAGCTTCCTCTCGAAGCCGGCCCTGAAGACGGGATCGGCAAGCTGGCCGTCGAGGAACTCCTCGAATGCCTGGCCGGCGCGGGTGGTCGTGGCGGTTTCGGTAGCCATCGTCATCTCTTGATCGACCCGAGGACCATAACATCAATGTTAATGCTGCTCAATCCTTGTGCCAAGCTCTCGGTCTCCCCCAACAGGCGAGTCCACGCGTCAGGCGCTTGGTCATCCCCCGCACCAGCTACGATGACCAAATGAACACAACAAGCAGCACCAGGGATGAGGAGAGGGTGCTCGACGACTTCAGGGATGCGCTCGATGGCTGGCGTAATGCGCTCGAGGCGCACCGCATGGCGCCGCCCGATCACGGCTTCAGCGCGCGCCTTGCCGGTCTCGCCCAGGCCGCGAGCGAGGAGGCGCGCGCCTGCCGGGCCGCGGACGCCGCGGGCTTTGACTGGCCGCCCCACCGTGCCGCCGACCCCAGGCCGCCGTATGAGCTTCAGGCCGGTACCGGACGCCGCGGACCCGAGGGCCTCTGGCGGCGCTTCGATGAAGCTGTCCGGCAGCTCAACACATCCGCGACCGGCCAGAACATGCTCGATGTCGCCCGCGCCTACGACGAGCTCGCCGCCGCGGCCGCGGAGCTCGCACAGGCAGTCGAGCGCGAAGACGGCGCGAGCAGCCGGCGGCCACGCCCCCCCGCGCGTCGCTCAGCCTGAGCCTGGAGAGACTTCGTTCGCAGTCGCGAGTGGCTCAGGAGCGCTTGGACGGCAGCGCTGGAGTCCCCGTCTCATCCCACACCGAAGTTGGACGCTCCGCTCCTCGGCGGCGGTGGGGCAACCCCAACGTCTCCGGCGCCCAGAGATCCCGGCGGGTCGCCAGTGAGCTGCTGTCGGCCTGTGCGCGCGCGAGCAGCGCGTCGACGTGCTCGCGTCGTATCCGGAAGGCGCGGCCGATCTTCGCCGCGGGCAGCGCGCCGCTGTCGATCCAGTTACGGATCGTCTGAGCGGTCACCTGGAGCTCCTCGGCGACCTGGGGCACGGTCATGATCTGCTGCTCAGCCATAGACAAATACGCCAAACCACTGTTGCTAGGGGCGTACGATAGAGCAGGGTGCAGCCAGCTACCTCCTCAGCGTCCGCCCAACTCTCCTGCGCCGCCTGACTCCCCCTTGACTCCCCTGGCCCTCGCCTCACCGGCCGACCACTGCCCGGTCTACAATTCGTGTATGAGCGCAGCGAGGCCCAAGACCCCGACCGTGCCGAAGGCGAGTCCGTCGCCGGCGAAGCGGCAGGATCTCGCACGCGGGCTCCCGGGCACCGACCGCGAGCGCGCCAAGCAGCGCCGCCGGTTCGCTGAGGAGCACCGCGAGACGCTGCGCCGCTTGGGCAAGTAACCGTGGCGGTCAACTACCCGGAGTTCGGCGACTTCTGCGACGTCGCCGCCGAAATCCTCGGCACCACACCCAAGCAGATCGCCCGCCTCCCAAACGTCGGCCTTGCCGAGTCGGCGCTCGCCGCGCCGCGCGCAGGTTTCGGCGACGTGGAGGTCCACCCGACGATCCTGGAGAAAGCCGCGATCCTGGTGGCGCGCCTGGCGCGCAACCACCCGCTGCCGGATGGCAACAAGCGCACTGCGTTCTTCCTGATGGGTCTCTTCCTGGAGACCAACGGTTCACCGCTCCAAGGCTCCCTGCCGGACGTCGATGTGCCGATGGTCGAGAGGATCGCCGCCGGTCAAGCCGACCACGAGGAAATCCTCGCGTGGCTGTCCGGCCGAATCGTATGAGCAAGCCGGTTACGAGTAGTCACCCTTTTGCTTTCCCAAACGGCGGCTCGCTTGAACGCCCGAGGGGACTTCAAACCTTGATAGGTCACGACCTTCCCCGGTGGCACTCCGGCGGCTCGTTAACTACATAGTCGTCATCCGCTCGTCAGAGTCCGATCCCGAGGTCGATGCCGCGATCGGACGTGGCCTCGCGTCCGAGGCATCGCTCCGTGCGGTCGATCGCTTCGCGGGCGCGTTCCCAATCGCGCTGCTGCCCGCCGCGCCGCTCGGGCCTGGGGCCAAGCGCGTCGGTCGGGTCGGTGATGTCGTACTGAGCGCGGTAGCGCGCGGCGTGACGCACGCCGTTATCCCATACCTCGCGCTGCGCGGGCCGGTCGGGCCGCTCGCCGTAGGTGGCCTTCATCCACTCGGCGCGAGTGTGCAGTTCGCGCTCGGCGAGCTCGTTGCGCAGCGCCGTGTGCTCTCGGGTGGC
This sequence comes from uncultured Solirubrobacterales bacterium, assembly GCA_963724305.1. GTDB lineage: Bacteria > Actinomycetota > Thermoleophilia > Solirubrobacterales > Solirubrobacteraceae > Palsa-744. The sequence goes on along the minus strand of CAVRUG010000004.1, from coordinate 2,294,959 downwards.
CTGGGTGATTGCCTGTTTGAGGCCTTCGCGTTCGGCACGGGCCTCGGCCGGGTTGCCGAGCTCGCGCTCCAGGCCGCGGTGCTGTGTGAGGGCGGCGTCGAGCTCGCGCTCGTTGGCTTGCAGGGCGCCGGCCAGGTGGGCACGCTCGATCGCGTAGGGGTCCTGTTCGCGTCCAAGGCGCCGGTGTGGCTTGGGCAGGCCGGTGAGGCGCTGGGTGAGCTGCTCGCGCTGGGTGGTGAGCGTGTGGGCGCGTGCGTCGAGGTCCTCGATGCGCTGCAGCTGGCGTGTCGGTAGCGCCGCGAGCTGCGCGTGCAGCTGATCGACGCGCTCGCCTAGCTCCCGCAACCGCGGGGGAGTCGCCGCAGCCGGCGGGGTGGTCTCTGCGCGGGTGGCGGCGTGCTCCTGGGGTGGGCCTGCGGCGTGTGCGCGGGCACCGGCCAGGTCGGGGTCGTCTGTGCGGCCCGCACCGGGTAGCTGCTCGACCGCGAGGTCTTCGTCGTCGCGCTCCAGCATCCGGCGCCCCACCCGTTCGAGCAGCTCGGCCCGGGTTGCTGTCGGGGTCTGGTCTGTGGGCGCGAACTCGCTGCGCTCCCGCTCGAGGTCGTCGTCGTAGACGAGCAGGCGTGTGGTTTCTCGTGCCCGGGAGAGCGCGGTGTAGGACCAGCCCGCGGTGAGATCCCTGGGTGAGGCGACCACGATCGCGCTCTCGATGGTTCCGCCCTGCATCCCGTGGCCGGTCAGGGAGTAGGCGTGCTCCACGTGCTCGGCGACATAGGCGGCGGGCAGCTCGCGCACCAGCCCGCCGTCGGTGTCGATCACTACCCGGTCGGCGTCGAGGTGGCGCACCGTGCCTCTCATCCCGTTGTCCACATCGAGCTGCCCGTCGTTGCGCCGGCAGATCACCCGGTCCCCGACCGCGACCTCAACCGGGCCGTAGGCGCGCTCCTCTCCGAGCACGCCCAGACCGCGCCGCAGCTCACGCGCACCCCGGTTCAGCCGCTCGCGCGTCTCATTGTCCCTGGCGATCATCACCGTCTGCGCCGGCCCCGCCACCAGGGCCGTGCGAGCCCACTCGGCGAGGGCCTGCTCGCACGCGCGGGTGGGGGCGCTGAACGTCGCAATCCGCTGGTTGCGATCGGCCCATTCGAGGTATCGCTGGGGGTGGCCGTCGTGCAGCGCACCGAGCGCCCTGCGCTCCACGGGGTCGCGCTGGCGTATCACCTCCGTGAGCCGCTGCGCGCCGAGCGTGCGGCCCACCGCGCCGAGCCACCCGCCTGCCTGCACCGAGGCAAGCTGACCCGGGTCACCGATCGCGACCACCTTCACACGCGCGCGCTCTGCGGCCTCCAGTAGTCGCGCGGTGGGGCGCGTCGCAGCCATCCCGGACTCGTCAAAGATCAGCACACCGTTCTGTGGCAGCTCGTCACCGAGCTGCTCGAGGTCGAGCAAGAGACGGTCCAGTGTGCGTGTGGGGATGCCGGCCTCCTCGGCGAGCTCGCGCACAGCGCGGCCGGTCGGCGCGACGCCGAGCACCGTGTAGCCCGCGCTCTCATACACCTGACGCAGCACCCCGGCGGTGTAGGTCTTGCCGGCTCCCGCGAGCGCCTGGATCACGCTCACTCCGTGCCCCGAGCCAGTCACGGCGCGCACCGCCGCTGTCTGCTCTGCAGTGAGGGGACGGTCAGCCGTGGCGATCGCACGCTCCGCCAGCGACGGATCGACGATGCCGGTCCCCTCCCCAGCCCGCCCGACCGCGGCCACGATCAGACGGCGCTCGACCGCCACGAGCTCCGCAGTCGTCATCTCACCACCACGGGTCACGATCACGTCCGGGCGCTCCGCGAATCGCACGGCCCGGCCGCGCACCTCACCCACCAGCGCACCCGCCCCCGCCCCGGCGGCGAACTCCCGGAGCACCGCGCGCTCATCGAAGATGTTGCTGCGCTCCGTCAGACCATCAGCGCCCGTCAGCTGGGCGCTGAGCGCCTGCTCGTCCGCGCCGCCGCGCCTGGCGAGACCGCGCACCAGCCACTCCCTGCCCACGCGCAGCAGCTCCGCGACCCTGCCCGTGTCCAGGCCCTGCTCGCCCGCGCGGGCCCTGACCTCCTCCCGCCACGTATGCGTCTCAAGCCCATACTGCTTGCGCTCCCTCGTGGCGAGCGCCGCGTGCTCCGCCGCGCTCTTTGACCCCAGGCCAATCCCGCCCTGCTCGGCCTCGCGCAGCATCTCGTGGCGGCGCTGCGAGAAATGCTCGACCACCGGCCGCTCGATCTCCGCGAGCTCCGCCGCACCGTTGTGGACCTCCCCCCACTCCAACCCCAGACGCTCTGTGACAAGTGCCCGCAGATGCGCCTGGTAGAGGTACCCCGCTGTCTTCGCTGCCCGGTAGAGCTCCGAGCCGTGCAGCGCGGTGAACCGGCCGTCCGGGCCACGCGCGAGGTTCGCCGCGACGACGTGCGTGTGCAGCTGCGGGTCGAGCGCCCGGCTCATCCGGTGCCGGTAGGCCGCCGCGACCAGACCCTCACCGGGCTGCACGTGCTCGCCGGCGTGCCCGCGGCGGACCATCACTGCCGTGTCCTCCAGATACCCGAGCGCCGCCCTCACTGCCTCTTCATGGCAGCCCACGAGCTCACCCGAGACGTGCTCAGGCGCGATGGCGAACAGGATGCTGAGCGTCTTCGGCGCGGAGAATGTGAGGTCGTACGCCGCGACCCTCGGGTCACGCGCGCTGGAGCGCAGCCGCGCCTCCGGGTCGCGCGGGTCATGGCCCGCGATCAGCGCGCCGAACTGCCCGGCACCGATCCGGCCCGCGAGACCGAGGGCCTGCGCGCCGGTGCCTGCCCATTCGCCGGGGGCCTCGCCGCGGCCGGTGTAGTGGTCGTCCTGCCCCTGCGCTACCTGCTGCTCGTAGTAGCGGTGCTGACCCAACGCGATCTTTCCAATCGAAAGCATCCTGGAGCCAAAATAGCAAAAGAAAAGACCTTTAGGTGCAACTGTGTGCCTGAGGCGGAGCGCAGCGGAGCCGAGCGGCGGGGTGGCCTGGCGGCGGTGCTGAGAGCGCGGCTGGAGAGTGATGTAGCGGCGCTGGTGAGTGCGCGGTGGGAGGTGCGGGCGCGCGCCGAGCGCAGTGAGGGCGGAGCGCAATGAGAGCGGTGGGCGAGCGTCGTGTGGCGAAGCGCGCAGGTCGAGCACTCGGGTGCGGCGAGTCAGTGGCGGCGGCGTGGCAGGATCACGACGGCGGGGATCTCCAGCTGCGTGAGTGGGCTGCGGTTGCCAAGCAGGCGCGCGAACAGTCGCGCCGAGAGCGCCGACGGCCAGCGGCCACGGCGCCTGGCATACCAGAGCGTGCCCCCTCCCCACGCGACCGCGCCGAGCACGAGGAACGCGATGCAGTACCCGTAGCCACCCTGGCTGCCACACGCCCACGCCACCCACCATGAACACCAGCCCGTGACGCGGGCCAAGGTCGGCCCGAAGCGCCACGCGACCCACCCCGCCACGGCGACCAGGCCGAGCACGCAGATCCCGCCAGCGAGCGGGCCGGTCGCAGCGAGTGGGGTGGCGAAGTCGAAGGGCATCCGTTTAGTTTGCCACCCGGATCGGTCGGACAACTGTCGTCGGCGCGCAGTTCCGAGAGCCCAACTGGGGACCCCGCCAGCGGGGTGCTCCACGCCCCCACCCCATCCGTCGATCGAGCGGTCGGCCGGCCCCCGGCCCGGCACCCGCTGCACACCCTGTCAAGGCCCCGCAGGGGCCGCACCCCTTGCGGGTTGACAGGGTGTGACACGCTACACGCGGCGGGGGCCGGGGGACTGCGATCCGCCGCGCTCGGGGCCCCCAGCCAGGCGCCAGCCTGGCTGGGGAGCGGCGGACGATCGACCGTAACTTCTGCAGTTCGCTGGGAAGCACGCCTCGGCTCGTCGCGGGCCACGGAGGGCCCGCGCCTAGGCGGCTGTTCTGGCACTGAGGCACGTGGACGATCCCAAAATACTCGTAGAGAGATGATCGAATCGATGCTCGCCGTCTCCGCGGGGCCGGGCGCGCATCCCGCCGGCGGACGGTCATGATCTGCCGCGATGACCGACCACGACGCTGTGCTGTTCGACCTCGACGGCGTTCTCGTTGACTCGCGCCTGCCATTCGCGCGCGGCGTCAACCATGCGCTCACGTCACACGGGCTGGCGGCGCGGCCGGAGCGTGAGCTGCACCAGTACCTCGGCCCTCCCCTTCACCGCACGTTTCGCGGCGTGCGCCACGACTACGGCGCCACGAGCAGCCCCGGTCCCTCCGCAGCGGGGTCGGGGCGGTTGAGCGCCGGGTTCGCGGGCCGCGCCGTGAGCCGCCCGTCCGGCAGCGGCTGGCAGAGCGACAGGGCGTCGTGCGCGTCGAGCTCCGGTCGAGCCAGGCTCGCCGCACATCCTCGTCGGCGAGGATCACCGGCATGCGATCGTGGATCGCCGCCGCCACCGGGTTGCTCGCCTCGCAGGTGAGCAACGTGACGCTGTTGACCCACTCGCCGGCTACCTTCGCCGGCGTCCACAACGCCGCGAACGCGAACGTCTCGCCCCCGTCCACCTGGAAGTAGAAGGGCTGGCGCAGCTCGCCACGGCGCTGGTGCTCCGGCGCCAACCACTCGAAGTACCCGTCCGCGACCTGCAGCGCCCGCCGCGACGCCTTCGGGATCAGCTTGCGGAATGGCGAGCGCTGCGCCACCGTCTCCACGCGCGCGTTGATCAGCTTCGCGCCGCCCTTGAGGTCCTTCGCCCATGGTGGGATCAGGCCCCAACGCAGCAGGCGTGCTTCGGGCTCGCCGTGTGGGGCCACGATCGCGAGGACCTGCTCGGTGGGTGCGATGTTGTAGCGGCGCGTGCCCTCCGTCGTTTGGATCGGGACGCGGAGACGGGCGTTGAGTTCTTCCACGCCTACGGTATTCGTGTAGCGACCGCACACGTTTCGAGGATAGGTGGGCGTCTTGACGCACGTGCCTATGCCGTGCGACTCATGGCTCCCTCGGTTGAGTACTGTACTCACCGTGAGTCGGATGGCTGGATTTGCGGTGATAACTGTGGGGATGCTTGGGGCACCCTCGTGTGCCGCCTTGGCCGAAGGCCCGTACGTCTCGCGGCCCGCGCCGAACAACCACGTCTTGCTGGTGCCGGAGCTTCAGGGCGGCACAGCGGGCTGGTGCATGGCAACGGCAACCGAAACCGCGACGGAAGGCAGCTCCGGGTGCGGTGCCCCGCGGACATCGACCGGGCCAATCTTCGCCCAGGGAGACTGCCAAGGGAACGACACGAAGCTCGACACGTTTGTGTTGACGACCGGCGAAGTCGCGGCCGTCTCGGTGGCGGGCGGACCGCCGATCCCGACTCACGCCAATTCCACCCTCCCTGACGGGCTGCGGGCCGCAGCCGTAGAAGTGCTCCGCAATCAAGGGAAGCCCTGGCCGTGTCCCCGAGTGACACCGCTCGCCGCGAACGGCAGGCCGATCCGCAAGCGGGGCATAACCGGCAAGCCGCTCTTGTTTAGACTGCCCGGTACTCAGCGCTGGACGGAATCCGCCCATCCACCAACTGGCGTCTGCAAGCTCACCGCGACTCATCTACCACGGGAAACCGTGGCATACGAAGGGGACGTGGCAACACGGATCAGGCCCTACCGTGGGCTGCTCGGCCGCGCACTGCTCTCGTGCGTGGACACCGTCTATATCAATCGCGAAGAACACCATCTCACCTCAGCCGTGCTACTCAACGCGGCGCATCCTGGCGCTGCACCACCGCCGCTACCCGGTATGAGGCCGCTTGCCGGGCACCCGGGGATCTATGAAGCGCCGGGATGTGAGGGTGAGCGCGCGGCTCGGCGTATCCCAAGCGCGTGGCTTGTCGTCGAAGAAGAGGACGACATCGGCCTCCGTGTGCCCTTGGAATTGCTCGAGAACCTGCGAGCCACGATTCAGCTGTGATCGTCCAGGCCTGTGGATCGGCCGTGCCTATGCGCACCAGAGCGGGGCAGGACGCCACGCCTTGGCACGCGACCGCAACGACCTTCTGATGTGACCGGGAGGCAACGCAAGTTCTCCCGCTTCTCCGGGCGCCAGGGGACATGCGACGATCGTGCCTCGGCGCTGTCGGATGTCGTCCAACTCGGGGTCTCGATCGCCAGGCTGGCTGCGCCTGCTCGCTGCGGAAAGCGGAGCGACGGAGGTCGAGCCCGGTCTTTACACACCGGGAGATTGAGATCCGATGATGTCGATGCGTGGCAGCATCCAAGCTTGTACGCGTAGCCCAGCGACCAGCCCTGTAGCAGCCGCTAGCAGCCCGGGGGCCGGTCGGAACAAGCGTTCATATGCGAGTTCGAAACTTCTACAATATTGGCCTGGACTCGTGGCCTCCAACATTGAGCATATGAGGCACTGGTCGCCGCACCCAAAACAGCCGATGGGCGTTTGGTGAATTCCGTGCCAGATAGCTCCGCTCCACCTTGTAACCATCCGCATCAGTCATGACTGGATTGTTGGCACCCGGACCCTTGCGCTCAAGGTGCCCCGGGACATCCTGAGCGCGACCGGCCGCAATCTTCGCCATTACGCGCAGGAGTGCTCCGGCTCGTCGGCTGTCGCGCGCGTAATTCATGTACTCAACACTTTCTGTGAAATCTGCTCCAAATGTGATCGGTAATTCGCGCTCGTCTCCGCCCATCTCTCCGAGCCAGTAGGCCCGCACACCAAACTCTAGGTGTGACATAAGCGCACACGGTTGCTTAGAGAGCACCCTGATAACTGACGCTGGGTCTCGCCAGACATGCAGCAACTCGCGCACCGCCGCGTCATGGGACTCCGGTTCCTCAAGGGCGCCGTCGTCCAATTCTCGTAGCGCGACAATGCCCTCAACCTCGATGTCGTCGGAAGAATGCGACCAACTTTCGTCGCGCGTAATGACCCCCCCTTCTACGTCTACGTTGGTGCGGCGCACAGCCAGCCTCCCGAGATACTCGACGAATGTTGCAATAGCTCCAGGGGTCGCAGCAGGCGGACAATACGCCGGGGTGCAGACGATGTTCTCAAGCATGACCTCATGCCCTACCGGGAGCGGGTCGGCAATGAATCTGCCGATTATCGTGTCGAGCACTCGAAGGAGGTCGTGCGCGTCGAGCGGACATGCCTGCACGGCGAGCGCGTCTGCGACACGCCGGTGGTCACTCCATAACTCGTAGATCTCCTGTAGGCAGTTGGTTGGGCAACTCGCTGAAAGAGGCGAATCAGCCAAGAGCGTCCCCCAGTCGTCGAACTCCTCGACCCAAGCCAGGAAGTCGTCCGGCAAACCCAACATTTCGGGATCGACCAGAGCGTGCGTCATCGGTCATTTGGTTGTCGCGCACCGCGCGCGAGCTCGCGCACCTCCCGGGCTGCTGTGTCCAGAAACCCGCGAGGCCAGTCGTTCATTCTACCCCCGGGTCCGATCCGTGCGGCCTGAATCTTTGATGCTGCTCGTGCTCGCTCAAAGAAGTACAGGCGTACGACGTCTGGCACGTTGAGCTCCGGATCTGTTGCCGCCCGTCGGCGCAGGCGGTTGATGAGATACTCGCTATGCGTCTCAACCACAAGCTGTCGCCCGGAGCGCACTAGAGCGAGGAAGAAATCACCTAGAGTGGCCTGGACGTCGGGATGCAAGTGCAGCTCGGGCTGCTCAAATAGCAGCAGTGCTCCCGGGGAGGAAACCAAGCCAAGGACGACGATCGGCAAGGCCTGCGAGACCCCTACTCCAACAGTTGTGAGGTCCAGCGGACGCCGCACTCCCTCGACATTCAGCTGCAACTCATAGCCGAGCTTGCCTCGCTCCTGTGACCGTACGCCTGCTAGGAGTCCGAGTGCCTTCATCCACTCATCGACGGCAGCGCTCAGAGGTAAATCACGAGATGGCCCGCCACCAGGATTGGGGCTATGGACTACCCGACTCGCGTGTGCGCTTAGAACGGCGGCCGTATACTCGCCAGCACGGCCAACTGAGGTTCCAGACGCAGCCTCGGGCAGTCCATATAGCGGCTGAGGATCGGCGCGTAGCGGACCAAGATGCTGCACCCGGGTTGCAAACCACTGCCGCGCATAGTCCAGTCCACTGTCAATTGCGGACGGCAGGTCGGCAGTTCCGACCGCACCACGAAACTCAAGTTGGTCGGCGTGTTCGATAAACCAAGGGCTTCGGGTTAGGTTACGCAAGTGGCGCACAACCTCGACATCTTGGATCGCGAGAAGCGACCCGACGGTAAGAGGTCCATGACGTGGGATCAAATCTGCGGCCGCTTCCCCGAGTTCACCCATGAGATAGGAGCGCAGCAGCCTACGAACGGGCGCGCTCACACGCTCGTGTTCGACGGCAGGAGGCGAACCGCCCCGTTTCAGACTCCACCAATGGAAGTAATGCTCGATCAGTCGCTCGGCCTCCCTCTCGTACTCGTTTACGACGACGGAAAGCCCCTGTGGCAAGAACTGCCGGTTGCGCACACCCGCGGTGCCCTGTGGAAGGGGACTACCCTCTACCTCGAGCGAGCCGCGCTGCGCCGCCTTCCGTGCCGCGTCGCGACTAATAGGGCGGGTGGCCGAGGGCATCGCAGCCCCCGGCTCCCTCGGATCCCGGCGTGACAGTCTCCCGTCACCGGGCTCTTCTCACCAGCCGCTCAGGGCGTGGGGACCCATTGCCAGTGGGCGAATAGGCCGGGCTCTCGTTTGAGGAGCCTGACCCACCACTGCTTGAACCGCTTGTAGGTCCGCAGCCGCTTGTACTTCTTCCCAGCCCAGCGCCTCACGTAGACGTTGACGCGCCGCAGGAGGGGATAGAGCGCCGACCGGTAGTACCGGCCGTAGTAGCGCATCCACCCGGCCACGATGGGGTTCAGCCACCCGGCCAGGTCTTCGAGCGTCAGGTTGGTGTGCCGGTGGATCCGCAGTTCGCGGAGCCGGGCACTCTTGGCCTTGAGCGCCTCGGGGCTGATCGCGGGCAAGAACGACGTGAACTTCGTGCCGTCCTTGCGCCGCGCCTTCCGTGGTCGGAAGGTGTACCCGAGAAAGGTGAAGCTGGTGTGCTCGTGCTTGCCGCGACGGTTGCTGTCCTTGCAATAGACGATCCTCGTCTTGTCGGGGTGAAGCCTGAGCCCAACCTCTTCCATCCGCACAGCGACCGCGGCAAGCACATACTCGGCCTGCCGCCTGCTCTTGCAGTGCACGACACCATCGTCGGCATAGCGCTCAAATGGGCAGTCCGGATAATTCCGAGCCATCCATGAGTCGAACGCGTAATGCATGAACAGATTCGCCAGGACAGGCGAAACCGCCGATCCTTGCGGAGTTCCCTTGTCCCGCTCTTGGAGGGTACCGTCCGGGTGCTTGAGCGGCGCAGCCAGCCACCGCTTCACATACAACAGCACCCAACGGCAGTCAGTGACCGCCTCGACCGCACGGACGATGAGGTCCCACGGCACCTCATCGAAGAACTTCTGGACATCAAGATCGATGATCCAGTCGTACTTCCAGCACCGCTGCCTGCATACCGCGAGCGCGTCATGAGCCGAGCGTCCCGGCCGGTAACCATAGGAGTCCGGGTGGAACCTGGGCTCCACCAACGGCTCCAACTGCATGGCCACCACGGTCTGCGCGACCCTATCTGCGATCGTCGGCACTCCCAGCAAACGGACCCCTTTGCCGTGCGGCTTAGGAATCTCAACCGCCCTGATCGGGGGCGGAAAGTAGGTCCCCGAGCTCATCCGATTCCAGACCCGATACAGCTCATTCTTCAGATCGGACTCGAACTCCTCCAGGGCCTGCCCGTCCACTCCCGGGGCACCCTTGTTGGCCTTGACCTGCCGCCACGCCTCCCAGACCAACTGCTTGGGAATCGCAAACGACTTGTCCTTGGACTTTGGCATGTTCATCCTCGCTTCCTCCCAGAGCCTCACGGCCCCGGTTGGCCGAAATGGACATTCCTGGTGAGCCAGCCCCTTCGCTCCACCCCCACCCCAGCGAGCAGGTGCTTCACAGCTACTACGAGCCGGTCCGCCAGCGAGCGTCGCGTCGGTACTCAATGCCTTCGGTTGCTGCCTCGGCACGCTCCCTCTCGCGACCTTGGGGGCCTACGACCCCGGACGCCGTATCGACGCTCGCCTTCTCACGTTCCATGCAAGAGCCGCAGACCAGGCTCACGCCGCCTCTACGCCGGGCACCACCTGACCAAGAACACGGGCACCCGCCAGGCTCATCTCGAAGGAAAAGCAAGGACCCTCGATTTCGATGCCACCCAAACCTAATTACGACGCCTCAACAGCGACGCCCAACCGAGCTTCCCCGGATGAGCGCTTTCTGGAACGTCTTCCTGGTCCCCACCTGACGCGATCAAGTCGCGCCTTCTCCCTGATCGCTCACCACGACGGTCTTCAGCCAACGCAGCATCAGGGTGGTTTAGCGCCCGCCCCCGCAGGGCCGACGCTGGAGAGCCAACAAGCCTCCATCTCTCGCACAGCACCGCCAATGGATGATGTCTTCTACACGACTCCTCCTCCAGCGTTCGTGACGCACTACTTTGGTAGTTTTGTCACTCGCGTTTGGGGCGTTGGAGGGGGATGTCGGTGGGCGTGACCGTTTGGTGGCAGGTGGTGCAGCGGCCGGTCCAGCATTTGAAGAGTGGCTGGAACAGAAGAACTGTCTGAGGGAGGGTCAGGCCGGCCGCTGGTGATTTGGGTTCTGCCGCTCCAGGGTCAGGAAGCCGTGCGCGGCGGTGACGAGGGCGGTGTGGTGATACCAGCCGAGCCATGAGCGGCCCTCGTAGTGGTCCAGGCCGAGCTCGCCCTTGAGCTGTTTGTAGTCCAGCTCGATCTTCCAGCGCATCCTCGCGAGCCTCGCGAGCTGCTCGAGTGGGGTGTCGGAGGGCATGTTGCTAATCCAGTAGTCACTCGGCTCGTCGTGGTCTTCTGGCCACTCGCAGATCAGCCACTCCTCGCGCGGCCCCTGCTCGGCGCCGTTTTGCCAGCGTCGCAGCGCGCGAACACGCAGAAAACAGAACTGTGAGATGACGGGCTCCCCGTCGGGCCCGTCGCGGAATGTGACGGTCTGCAGGTTTTCCGGGGCCAGCCGGGCGATGAGCTTGGATACGGGCTCGGGCTTGCGGTCGGGGCGCAAGCGTGTTCGCGCCCGCCCGGTCTGCCCCTTGCGCTCGGGGAGCGCGAACACCGTCTCCGGCGCGAACACGCTCGCGATCTTGTCGATCGAGAACACGTACTGGAAACCGGCGTTATCGAGATCCTGGCGCAACTGGGTGTTCTCGCCGTATGCCTCGTCACCCAAGATCGGCGCCCTCGTGATGTCCCAGCCCCCGGCCCGTTCGATCAACTCCCTCCCGAGTTGCGGCTTGGTCTTGAACTCGATCTCCTCGGGGATCTTCGTTTTGCGCCTGCGCTCGGGGTCCTCACACCACTCCTCGGGCAGATACAACGCCCACCCCAACGGGACCGTGCCCCTCTTACCCACGGCATGCACGGACACGCCGATCTGGCAGTTACCGATCTTCCCGAGCGTCCCCGAATACTGGCGCTTGACCCCCGGCGAATGCTTACCGTCCTTCGGGAAACCAGTGTCGTCGAGCACCCACGCCTCAACATCGACTGCCGGCGCTACCCGCTCAGCCGTCGCCTTAACCACCAGCGCCGGGTCCCACGGGCTCACAGCGAGAAACTGCTGCAAGCTCTCATAGTCAGCCTCCCCACCCAACCGCGCGACGATCGGCTCCAGCGACTTGCGAGCACCACCCTCGATCAACCCACGCACATACAACTCACCATTGACCAGCTGCACCTGCCGGTTCACCGCCTCCCCCAACACCTCCCTGGCGAACGCCTCCAAGCGCTCGCGCACAACCACCGGCCCATCCACTACCAACGTCTCAACCACCGCCACCGCGCCCTCCTCACATCGACACCATCAACGCAAGAAGGGTTCGCCGAACCATCGACGAATCCTACAACAAAACTACCAAAGTACTACTAAGCCGTTGGTCCCGATATGCCCGCTCAGCTGCTGCGCGCGTACGCTGGCGCATGATGACGTGCTGCATCTCTGGAAGCGACTCGCTTGCCTCCGCCGTCACTTCGGTCTCATGAATCTGAAAATCCTGACCGCTTGGCGTCACCTCGAGCACAGCCCTGACGTCGAGGCGCTTGAAGCCGCCTCGCCACAGCCCAGGCACACGCAGGTCGGCAACAGGGCGAAGTCCGAATCCGAGTTCCACGTGGCGTCCGCTCGCCTCATGCACCGTGTCGTCGGCGAGTCCGAGCCGGACAAGCGGTCCATTGAGGACAAGTGGCCGATCAGCCAGCGGGTTACCAAGTGTCTGTGCGCACATGAGCAAAGAGTGCAGGACGCTCGACTTACCGGCCGAGTTGGCACCGACGAGTAGCGTAAGGCCGCCAAGCTCGAAGGTCGTCTGATCACGGATCGAGCGAAAGCCGCGTAGTGTCCATGACGTCAGCGGGTGGGTCACGATCACGGAATCTTGCCGCGTGGTGTTAACGTATCGTGATTCACGCCATCCAGACGATCCAAAATGCAGCGCCTGGCCAGTGGGCCTCTTGTGCTCATCATTGCGCTTTCCGCTGTCGGCGGGGGTATCGACCCAGGCCAGGAACTGTCTCGGCAGGCTGGCGACGCATCGGCTTGCCCGCCATCATCGGATCGTGAGCGAGCAAGCATATCTCCAGCTCATCGGCGATCCCAACGGACCCTACGTCGTGACCAGGCGACACCCGGTGGCAACCGGACGCTTGCACCCGATACCTTCTGGACGGGGATCGTCGAGCGCTCGGGAGCGAGCTGACCTGGAGGGGTCCACTGAGTTCCCACACAGCCACCAGCGTTCCCCTCGATCGATGCCTGCACGCGACACGTCGCGGAGTCTAAACTTCGCCCGAGACACCCCTTCCGACCTCGACGCGAGACGTCATTCAGGCTTCTGGTGGCGCGCCCTGGCTCCCCCTATGCACCGTCTGGAGCTCGTGCGCGTTCCCCTCGCCCGCCACGCGATTCCCAGATAGCTCAGGGCGAGGATCAGGTAGGCCATGCCTGGCAGCCAACGCACGAGCAGCGCATGGTGGGCTGGATGAACAAAGACGAGGTAGCCCACGGCGACCAAGAAGTGCATCGCGCCCCACACCGAGTACTGCGTCGCCTTTGATGCAGCCTTCGACGGATCACCCTTGATACGGCGCACGAGATGGGTCCCAGTTCCCGCGAGCGGGCGTTGGCGCCGCACACCAAACGCCTCAGATCCATCTGGCTCGGGTCCCATTTGCCTCAACTGCGGCATCCTACTCTTCAGATCCACCGGCAGCGAGGCTCGACGGAGTCGCGGTGGCATGAACGGCCTGTCTTTGCTCCGAGCGGGAGAGCAGGTCGAAGTAGAGGAGCGCGGTGGCCAACGCGATAAACGAGGCGATGATCGTGTTCACCGCGATTCCGAGCGCGACGTTGCCGGCACTCGTGCTGGCCCCGGGATCGAGCGCCCGCGTGCCAAGTGCCACTCCCACGCCTAGTATCGCGAAGAGGATGAGCAGGCCGAGGATGTGCGATCCGTGGTCGCGTGTCAATCGCCAGCTGCTTCGCAGCGCCTCCCGTACCCCGTCGCGCTCAATCGCCGCCGCCTGCGGGACCACGGACAGGCGAGTCCAGAGCACAATGCCAGGGATCACGAGGGCGAAGAGGCCGATCTCCACGCCGACGCCGGCGATGAGCGCGGCCACTCCGACGACGGGAAGCACCCGCAAGCCTTTGGATGCCACAGCGCCCAATCGGGGGCGTTGCGCGTCACCGATCGCGACCACGGCGTGCACGTGCATCGCCGAGATCAACGGGCTGATGAGCAGCAGATCGAGCAGGCCGAGCGATTCCCGCTCCAGGAAACCGACATGACGGGCATCGCCGAGCGGGCCGATGCCGGTCACCGCCAGCTTGGCCAGATCCCATGGCGCCATCACCACGAAGGCCAGGATCAAAAACAGCCACGGGTAGTCCCCGTACAGACTCAGCGTGGAGCGCACGATCTCCCTCGCTGAGCGGCTGCGGGTCAAATCGATGCTCGCCACTGGGCTCTTCTTCACCTCCTGCACGGGTCGCGTCAGGAGGCAGCGACCGGCGTTTCGAGCGCCGCGTATACCTTGTCCACCGCTGCCAAGAACCGCTTCAGGGCAGGGCCCGTGAGCTTGCCTTCATGGTGCCGAAGCCTTCGCGCCAGCAGGCGGTCGGCGTGGTCCTCGTATCGTCTGAGGCGGCTGGCAACGATCTTGCTCACGTTGAGCGTAAATTCTTCATGTGGCCCAGATTCGATCTTGGTGATCGACGTGATGGCCTCCACCCGATGCAGGAAATGTTTCGTGGCCGACGAGACGGTGGTGTAATCGCTTGCGACCCACGATCTGAGATCGGCGCACAGGTCTGGAGGCCTGATCGCGGACTGCTCAGCCTGTTCGAGCGCATAGGAGTGCACCAGCCGCGTGAGTCCCGCGTTGCTCCACCGTAGACGCCTTGCCCTACGCGCAAACCGCGCAAGGGCGGGATGCACGACGTGTTCGGCCCTACCAAAGATGGCGAGGACGAACTCCTCCGAGATTGCCGCGGTGGATCGATTGGCTTTCCCTTCCCTACGGCGCAAGGGCGCATCCACCAGAACACCCGGGCATTCCGCCTTGACGCGTGCCGCGAGACTTTCCACCGCCTTCGTCATCAGCGGCGCAGCCGCTGTCAGCGCGTGCGCCTTGGCGACCTCCGCCTCCAGGTACGCATGTGTCGCGGCAGCGTCGTGCGGCCTCGGCAGTGCTTGAGCCGTGGTGGCCGTGAGGCCGAAGGCGATCACGAATGCGCACAACTTGCGGAGGGACCCATACGTCCGCGCAAGTCTGGCAGATCGTCTCCCGCTGCGGCATCCGCCGAGGCGCCGGGACGACCCGTGCTCCGCGCATCGTAGATGCTTGGTGATCCTATAGGCTTACGGCACCTGTTGGGAAAGTCGCGATGTTTAGACCTGTGGCTGCGCTGATCGACCTCGCCGACACCGTCTACATCCACAGGGTGGGCGAGTACGTCACCGCAGCGTCCTGCTCGACGCGTCGCGCCCAGGTGCCGCGCCGCCGGCCCTGCCAGGCATGAAGCCGTTTGGCGGGTATCCGGGCGCCGCTCTGACCTGCTGGGCCTCGACCGGAAGGGGTACAAGGCGAGCGCAACGCCAAGCCGCTACCGCAATGCGGTCGGAAGACACGCTGCGCGAGCGGGCGTGTGCCGGCCCTCGTTCAGGCGCTCGCATCCAGTGACTCCGGCAGTGCGGAATCAGTCGGGCTGTACTTGCTCGTCGTCCCACTGAGGAACGTGTCGCAACGCCCTGAGACCCTTCGACCGTCACGATGAATGAGAGCGCCGGCCGTCAAACGCCGCGTAGTGCTGTCAAGCTCCGTAGCGTGGGCGTGCTGCCCGATTACTCCCGCCAAGCCGAGCGCTATGACGAGACGCGCTCCGCGAGCCCGTCGGTTCTGCGGGGGCTGCGCGAGGCCCTCAAAGGCGCACCCGGCCGACGGCTCGCCGACATCGGTGGCGGGACGGGTAACTATGCCCTCGCCCTCAGGCGGGAGGGATGGGAGCCTGTCGTGGTGGACCGCTCGGCCGCAATGCTGGCGCGGGCCACCGCCAAGAGGCTCGAGACCGTAGAAGCGGACGCACAGCGACTGCCGTTCGAGGACGAGACGTTCGACGCCGCCACGATGATCTCGATGCTGCACCACGTCGAGGACCGCGGCGCCGCACTGGCCGAGGCGCGGCGCATCCTCAGACCCAAAGGACGCCTGGTACTCAACGGCTACACGGGTGAGGATGCCGCCACACTCTGGATTCTCGACTACTTTCCAAGCAGCCGGCGCTGGATAGAGGCGACTCACCCGCCGCGCGCGGCGATACTCGAGGAGCTACCCGGCGCGCGGCTCTTCGCCTTTGAGTTCGAGGACATGCAGGACGCATCGCTGGCTGCTCTCTCGGCTGACCACGATCGGGTGCTGGAGGCCGCGGAGAGGGGTGATACGAGCTACTTCGAGCGGATGCGGCGCGACCATCCCGAGGAGCTGCGAGCGGGGGTTGCGCGGCTCCGAGAGGACATCATCGCCGGCCGGGCTCCGAAACGTGCCGGGACGGCGACGGTATGCAGCTGGACCAAGCACTGATCCCAGGCGCCTTGTGTTGCCCATTCCATATGCTGAATGCTCGACCAAATGCAGGTCGGGCTTCACCGCCCCTGGCCCACAGGCTCGGAACCCGACTCGAAGCGGCGGCGGGGGCGACGACGCCTCCTCAGTGCTCGCCGCAGCTGGTGCACAGCGCTCGCCCGGGACTGTGGCGAATGCGGTCGCCGGGCACGATTGAGCACCCGCACTGCCGGCAGTTGCCCGGGTAGCGAGCGCGTATCCATCGGCCCGCGGTGCCCCTGGCGGCTGCTGCTGGCTTCGGGGTTCGACCCAGGCGGATCATCGACGCGAGCAAGAGACCGACGAGCGCTCCCGCCACTGCGCCGACCAGCACCGGGGCGATCCAGGCGAGGGCCTCGGAGGCGAGGCTGCTTCCCAAACACTGTGCGAAAGCGTGCGTGGCCAGGTGCCCGTGGGTCTTGATGCGAGGCCGGCAGGCAGCGGACACTCGCGGGTGGGTGTTGGTGTGCTTGAGGGCCCACATCAGGCCGAGGAAGGCCCCGCCGCCCGATCCGGCGCGAAACACCAGGTTGCGTAGCTCGCGGCCCATCACTCGGCGCCGTCGGTAACTGAACGCCATGTCGGCGTTATCGGCAGCCTATTCGGGCAGCTAAAACTTGCTCAAGAGAGGGCGACGCTCTCTGCGGGGGCGTCACGCTCGCCGGCGTCGCCGTGCTGGACCCGCGCCTCGCCGAGGGCATCGACCGTCCGAGGCCGTCAACGGCTGGACGCTGCGGCCGCGTCGAGAATGGCCGGTCGATGCTACCTTGGGGCCATGACCGTGAAGGAGCGGCTGCACAACGCGGTTGAGACGATGAGCGATGAGGAGGCGCAGACCGCGCTTCGAACGCTCGCGGAGTCCTCCGGTGACCCGGTCGCCTGGATGCTAGATCATGCGCCGCTCGACGACGAGCCCGAGACCGAGGAGGAGCGCGGCGCGGTCGCCGAAGCTCGCGCCGACCGCCAACGGGGAATCGAACCCGTGGCGCTTGAGAGCGTGATCGCCGAGTTCAACGGCGATCTGTGACTGAGCCGCACTGGCAGGTCATCATCGACCACGACGCTGGTATAGGCAAGTAGATCCAGCTGCACGCATCGCTGCCGGCGCGTGAGCATCAAGCAGGCTCGACATAGTGCCGATGCAAGCGCCATGCGGCGCGTTACAACAGCCGTCATCCTACTTGTGCTCGCATTGCTACTCGTAACACCGTTCGTTCGCGGGATTGTCTTTACCGCGGCCCTTTCGGCCCTCGCCGTCTCCATCGTCGTGCTGGTCGGACGACGTATCCGACGCAGCGGCGCATCCCCGATCCCTTGGGTCGTGTCTCTTGGCGTAAGCGCGGTCATCACGCCGCCCCAGATTGCTTTTGGGCACTACAAGCACGTTGCCTTCGCCGTCTTCGTCGGCGTGGTTTGGTGGCTGATCCTGGCCGCCCTGCTGCGACTCGTCATCTTCCTCGCCGACTACTTGCGCGGGCGACGTGAGGGAAGCGTCGCGAAGCCTTCATAGTCGCACTCGCGCGACAGCTTGACGCTATTCCGACCCTGCGCCGGACGTGAGGTCTTCACGAAGCTGGGGCAGCACTGCGAGATCCTTTGGGCGTCCTGCGGCAGCCTTGCTCCGGATGATGTCCGCGCCGGCAGCGACGGGTACCTGCAAGTCGCTCCCGGGCACCTGCTCGCGGGTTGCCATCCTCGCAAGATCCTCGTAGCCGTCGGTCCCAGATGGCTTGAAGGTGAGGTCCAGCGGCCCGTGCGAGGTGAGGAGGTTCCACACAGTGTTGGTGGTAAGCAGGCGTGCGTCGAAGCCACCTGGCACCGTCACGCCGTCGGGCTCACCGGCGCCGACCGCGAGACGCGCATCGAGCTCGTTCAGCGCAACGGCGAGGCGATCGAGGTTGCTCTCATCCGTCGCGGGCACCACGTCAATGTCGAGGCTGCGCCCGCGCCAGCCCCGCGCCTCGGCGGCCGCTCCGCCGATCACCACGTAGCGCACCCCATGGCGCTCGAGGGTCTCGAGGACGCCCTGGCGGTCCGCCTCGGCTGGCTTCGTACCGCTCACGCGGCTTGCGCCTGTGCCCGTGGGCGCTCGGTCTGCTCCAATGTCGCCCAGAGGGCGGGCAGGAACGCACGGCGCTCCTGCAGGGGGCTCGCGTCGGCGATGCGGATGAGATCGCGCAGCGAGGCGACTGTCGTCACGGTTTGGTCGAGCGCCACCGGCCTGGCGGCGCGCTGCAGGTCGTGGTAGCCGCGCGTGCCGCTCAACCGCGTGGCGAGCGCCAGCGACCCTCCGGCGCTAAGCGACCAGCGCGTCGTGACGTCCTGGCCGGCGAAGGGATCCTCGATCTCGTGCTGTCCGCCATCCAGGGCATCCACGGCGGCGTGCAGGCGCTCGAGGTTGCGAGTGCCTTCGTCGGCGACCACCAGGTACTCCCCGCGGGCGAGCGTGATCGGCCAGCCGTGCGCGGCGCCGGCCACATCGCCGATCAGCACGTAGCGCACCTCCTGGCGCGCCAAGCTCGCGGCGACTGCGAGTGGGTCGGCGGCATCCCGGGCGGCGAGGTTCCGTACACGCTCGGCGGGAGTCAGTCGCAGCCTTGCGGCGATGTCCCTGGCATAGGAGTCATCACCGTTGGCGAGGCCAATCGTGAGCGCCAACCCACACGCCTGCGCAAGCGCCTGCACCGCATCCATCGACGGCGCATGCTCGCCGGACTCCCAGCGCGCGATCGTCGATGCCGGCACGCCGAGGCGGCGCCCCAGCTCTCGCTGCGTCAGCCCGGCGCGCCGGCGCGCCATCCACACCACATCGCCACCTAGCACGCCGAAAATGATAGCAAAAACGCTTTTTAATGTATAAATTATTGTAAACGCTTTCTATGCGGGGTACGGAAACGTCGGGCCGGAGCGCTCGGCCCTCGTCCCTTTGTTTTAGCTATTTATAGCTTGTTGTGCTACTTTGGCATCTTAATGCCCGAGCCTACCTCCGAGATCCTGCGCGAGCCGCTGCTCGACGCCGAGCAGACCGCGGTCCTGCTCGGGATACCGCGGTCATCGGTCTACGATTACGCTCGGCGCGGGGAGCTGCCGCACGTGCGGGTCGGGCGGCATGTGAAGTTCATTCGCCGCGATCTTGAGCAGGTGCTGCTGGAGCGGCGCGCCGGGATCTGATCCCGCGTCGCATACCGAGGCGGTCCCTGAGCTGGCGTGGGCATTTGCGCCCTGTTGGCGCAATCCCGAGCCCGGACAGAACCTCACCCACATGGGTGCGCGGCTTTTTTCGCCCCGCGAACTCGAAGAGGTCCTTGTCGCACCTCGCGCGCCGATGCCATCGTTCAAGCACCTGCCAGCACGCAAGCTGCACGACCTTGTTCGCTTCCTGTCGCTGCTGCGCTGAGCGGCACGCCGCAGCCCCGCCGGTGGCGCGCTTTGCTATGCGGCGAACGCCTCCGAGATCCTCGCCGCGTCGGCGTCCTGCGGGTAGAAGGCCGTGTAGATCTCCGTCGTGGCGAGGTGGGCGTGGCCCATCCACTCCTTGATCGTCGTCAGCGGAATGCCTTTTGCGGCGCACACCGTGCCGAAGGTGTGGCGCAGGTCGTGAATGCGGATGCGCCTGAGGCCCGCCTGCTCCAGCGCCTTGTAGTAGCGCTTGCGCAAGTCGTTCGCGTCCACGTGCGGGCCCTGCTCGCCGGCGAACACGAGGCTGGCCTGCGACTTCGCGGGGACGGCCTTCGCTTGCTCGCTCAGCGTTCTCGCCACCTCCGGGGCCATCGGCACCACGCGCCCGGCGCCCGACTTCGGGGTTCCCTCCACGTTGCGCACGTAATTCGACTCCACGTGCAACGAGCTGCCCTCGAAGTTCACCGCCCGCCAGCGCAGATCCAGCAGCTCGCCCAGGCGTAGGCCGCAGAACGCCGACACCATGAAGATCGCCGCGTCCTGCCGCTTCACCTCCGCGGCCGACTCGACCAGCGCGTGCACCTCGGCCGGCCGCAGAAACTGCGACGTCGCCAGCGTTTTGCGCGTGCGCACGCGACCGGGGCGGTCGATCAGCTCGACCGGGTTGGACGCCACCACACCCAGCTTCATCGCGCGCTTCATGATGCCGTTGAGCGCGATCACGTACTTGCGCTTCGTGCGCGCGCTCGCGGGAGTGAGCTGCACATGCGTGCCGTCCGGCATCCGCTTGATCTCCGCTCCCGCCGCGCGGCGGCGCTTGGCCTCCTTCGGCGAGAGCCGCCGTTCCGCCGGCAAGGCGTCCACCCACTCCTGCAGCGCCTTCGCCGTCAGCGACGCCACCGGTGTCTGCTCGCCGAGGTCGCGGCAGATGCGGTCGCACATGTTGCGGTAGTCGCCGACCGTCGAGTGCTTTGCCTCGCGGTCTGACTCCACCCAGCGCAGCCAGTGCTCGCACGCTTCGCGCAGCGTCATCGCGCGCGCCAGCTTCGGGCGCTCCACGCGGCGTCTCGGGGCCTCCGCCAGCAGCGTGCGCAGCATGTCCTCGGCGTCGGCCGGGGTCAGGTAGCCATCCGGCTTGGGGCCGTCGCGCGTCACCCACTTCACGGCGCCGCGCGCCGTGCGCCTGCCCGAGTCCTTCACCCAGGCGGGGCCCAGCTTGCGCTGGTGGCGGCCCCCGCCGTCGCGGATCAGGGTGTAGAAGGCGCGGCTCCCGCGGGCGCCCTTCACCTGCAGGTGGCCGGTTGGGCGTATCGTCTCCTTGGTGCTCATTCGGGGCTTCTCATCGTCTCGTCTCGCTGGCTCTGGCCCCCCGTCCCCACGGGGGAGGTGGGCGGCGTCGTGTTCCCCCGTGTTCCCTATGTGTTCCCAAATCGCCCAAACGAGTTGGACGCGACGCCTCAAAACCGCTTGGGCAAGCCCTATTTTACTGGGATCTCGGCGGAACGGCCAGAACTTTTAATCCGGTGGGGCGGGTTCGAGTCCCGCACGGCGCATTTTCGAGGGGCATTTGGCCGTCGTCGGAACCTAGGGCGAGACGCTCCAGGCCGAGAATGGTTGCCCTCGTGGGCGCATACTCGGACGCTCATCCGCCGGTGTCAGCTGGGGGTCTGCCAGATCCGTCCGTCAGTGGCAAACCAGGTGTGGCTACCCGTGAGAGTGTCGGCCAGCATCCAGGCGATTTGTGCGGCCGTCTTGATCACCACCGGCTCCGCCTGTGACTCAGCCACGGTGGCGGTGATCTGGACAACCCGCGCGACGGGCTCGTCTTGGCGTCTGAGCAGCACCGGAGCGGGGAACGTCCGCATCACTGGATGCGGCTGGGTCGGCGGCTCCTCAAGCGAGGACAGCTCGCCGTGCAGCAGGTGGTCCGCGAGTCGCTCGCTGGTGCCGTCATCGAAGTCGAGGAAGAAATCCCCCAGCGCGCCGTTCACGCTGGCGTCCGGCCCGAGCTGCTCGGTCGCATTGACGGTTAAGTCGGTGATCTGCGGCATGCGGACCACGAGCTTGATCCGTGCCGAGCGCCACCGGTTGGTGAGATCGCCAGCGGTGGGGGCGCGCAGCTCGAGGATCACGATCCGGTAGCTGTCGGCAACCCGTTGGGCGCCGCTCTGGTATCCAGTGCTCGTCACCATCACACCGACCGTCTCGACCCCAGGTTCCGATACGTCGTCGACAACGCTGCGCCAGCTGTGCAGCGCCTGCTGGTTTATCCGCCGTGTGTAGGAGCGGCACTCGAACAACAGCCGCACCAACCGGCCGGGTGCAGGCTCGCACTCCCAAAGCACGTCGATGCGGTTTTCGGTGGCGCGCCCGCTCATCAGCACATTGCGCGCAAGGCGCAGCGTCGCGATCCCGCTCGCAGCGCCGAGGCGCCGCATGAGTTCCTCGGTCAGTTCCTCGTAGCTACGCCATAGCAGAGGTGCCGCATTCATGCCCGCGAAGTTAGCCGTTGCTCGGGACGCTTCGGCCCTTACCCACGCTGCGCGCCCAGATCCGAGGCGACGAAAGCTGGAATGGCCCCGGCTTTGCGCGCACCCGCGCTGTCTACACCCGTCCGTATCGTGGCCACTGTGGAGAGCCATGAGCAGAACGCTGTTGACCCCGATGGTCGGCGCGTCGTGTTCGACGCCGGCTCGCACCTGCATCTCGCGCAAGGTCGCCGCGACTGGCTGCTCGACCACGTTCAGACGATCCTCGCGACGGTCGAGCGGCCCGACTATCGGGAAGACGATCCGCGACCGGGCCGAGAGCGCTTCTATCGCCAGAACGCGCTCGATCCTGGGCGCTGGCTGCGGGTTGTCGTAGACTTCAACGACGAGCCCGGCTGGGTCGTAACCGTCCTGGTTCAGGACGACAACCCCCGGTGAAGACCATCATGAGCGTCACGATCGCAGGCACCCCCTTCGAGCACCATCACTACGACGAGCGTGGAGACGTCCTTTATCTCAGCGTGGCGCATCACCAAGGGCCACCCGCGCGTGCGCTGTCGACACCTGAGGGCCACAACGTCGAATACGACGCTGGCGGGCGCATCGTCGGCATGACCCTCACCAACGTCCGCTGGCTGCTGGACCGTGACGGACAGCTGACGATCACGCTGCCCGCCGGCCACGCCAGTCCTGGTGACCTCGCACAGGCACTGAAGCCCGCCGCTTAGTTCAAGCCACTCCGAGCATCGGTTGATCGCATCGCCTTGAGAGCCCGCCGCCGGGCCTGCCGCCCCACCGGCTCCATGAGATCCTCCAGAAGCAGGTCCGGGTTCCGACATTGTCCCCGACGCTGCACCATTTTGGTCTCATCCAAACCCCGGCCCCGGTCTTCTTCGGTGTCGGGGTTTTCTTTCGCGTCGCGTCTCCCGCGCCGGCGGGGTTCTCAGGCGGCAAGCTGGGCCTGCATCGCCTCCGCCAGAGCAAGCGCCCCCGAAAGCGGCCTCACCATCACGACGAACTCGTCGATCAGGCCATCCTCGTCGGTGTGCAGAAAGTCGCACCCCTCGATCTGGCGGCTGCCGACACGTGCTGCGAAGACGAGCGCGTGGTCGTGCCCGTCGGGGTCGCCGATCTGGCGGATGTAGCGGAAGTCCTCGAATACACGAGCGACCGCCTGCAGCAGCACCGCGACCTCCTCACGCCCTTGGTAGGGCTTGAACACGATCGGACTGCGGAACACGACGTCATCGGCCAGCAGCCCCACCGCTCGCTCGATATCCATCGCCTCGATCGCCTCGCGGAATGAAGTCATCTGGAACACCACAGGGTACGCCGATACGCCATCTCACGCCACCCCCGCCGGCACCGCGCGTAGGCGTGCCAGCGCTGCGAGCACCGCCTCGCGGGCATCCTGAGGCTCGAGCACGGCGGCGTCACCGGCTTCCCTGAGGACCTCGCGCACCAGCCAGCGCACGCCGGCAAAGCTCAGCTCCACCACCACCGAGCCGTCGGCGCGCTCTTCGACCACGCGGCGGCTCTCGCGTGCCCAGCGCGCGCGCTCGGGGGAGATCCACAGGCGCGCGATGCGCGATGCCTCCACCTCGCCGGTGCGCATCCAGCCCTCCACTTCGGCCGCCGGGTCGACCTCTGCGCGGGGCTCGAAGTGCTCCTCGGCAATCTCGGCGCGCCTGATGCGATCCAGGCGGAAGTGGCGCACGTCCTCACGCGTCGGATCAAACGAAGCCACATACCAGCCCTCGCGCCCGTTGATGAGGGCGTAGGGCTCGACCCGCCGCTGGGAGAACTCGTCCTCGTTCTCCTTGTAGTAATCCAGCTCAATCAGCCGGCGCTCGGTGATCGCGGTCGATATCTGCCGGGACACATCGGAGTCGTTGCTACGCCCGTGCGCCACCTGCAGACCCTGCTCCATTGGGTCGCCACCGAGCGCAGCGACGATCTTCTCCCGCGCCGAGGTCAGCGAGCCCTCGGGGATGTGCTCTCCGATCAGGTCGATCGCTGCGATCAGCGCCTTGGCCTCCACCGGCAGCAGTCGCGCGGGGCGGTCGAAGTTGTCGCTGTATGGCTCGGGGTCCACCTCGATTTCGCCCTCGTCGTCGAGGATTTCCGCATACAGCACATACGAGCCCCCACCGAAGTTGACCACGTTCAGCACGTCGATGTCCTCGCGCAACTCCTCCTCGCTCAGCTGCAAGCGCTCCTGCAGCTCGGCGAGCGACTCGCGCCGTCCCTCGCGACCCGCGTGGATCAGGATGCCGGCGAGCGTCACCAGGCGCGCGAAGCGCTCGGGCCGGATCGCCGTCTCCACGCGGCGCGGCTCCTCGGACGTTCCCTCTGGATCCGCCGTGGAGCCAGCGCGCCGGCGGCGGCTTTTCACGGGTCGCGCCTGTGCGCCGCCGCGCGGCGGGCCGAGGGCGTCCGCGTCGCCGTCGAGATCGCCAAGCGGGCTCTCCGCGTGGCGGCGCTCCAGCAGCTCCAGGCGCACGGCGAGCTCTTGGGCCAGCTCTGGCGGGCCCAGCAGCCGGGCGTGCTCCCCCAACCCCAGCACCCACGAGACGAGCATCCGCGGCGCTGCATAGGGGGTTAGGAAGGTCCGGTCCCCCGATCCCTCGTCGTCCGCGGCAAGGATCTCGCCGTAGCGGCCAAAGTGGCGCTCGATCTGCCACGCGATCCGCTCGGACACCACGATCTCCGCGATGCCACGCTGCTCGCCCAGCTGCCACTCGGCGCGGTTGGCGTAGGCGCGCGGGTCGAAGTCGGTGGGGCGCCTGAAGTCGTGCTCGGCCTTGGTTGCGTACGCCACTTTGCCGCGGATGCGCGAGAGGCGGAAGACGCGGATCGCCTTACGCTCGTGGGCATGGCCCAGCAGGTAGAACTCCCCCCCCTGAAACAGCAGGTGGTAGGGGTCCACGCGCCTGGCACTCAGCTCGTCGCGCTCCATCGAGTAGTAGTCGAAGGTGATCGTCTTCTGGCGAAAGATCGCCGTCTCGACCTTCGCCAGGCGCGCCGAGAGCTCGTGGCCGCCGGCGGAGGCGGTGATGCCGAGCCCCACCGAACGCTGCTGCTCGGGCGCTCGCAGGGGGCTGGGCCGCCCCCAGGTGATCTGCTGCAGCGCCAGCCGCAGCGGCTCGGCATAGGCGAACTCCCCGTCGAGCAAGTGCAGTGCGGTCTGCAGCGCGGCAAGCTCCTCGTCGGCGAACTCGATCGCAGGTAGATGGAAGCTCTCCGAGCGCAGCGAGTAGCTCTCCTGCTCGGCCGCCGCATCCGCAGGTCGATCTACGGTGAGCTGGATCCCCAGTGATTCCAGCTCGGCGCGATCCGCGTAGAAGCGCCGCGCGAACGCGTCCTCGTTCATTGCGCTGTACCCCTCCACATCGCGCCGGATCTCCAGAGCCGTGACCGGGCGGCGCTCGGCCATCAAATAGGAGATCAGCGAGAGCTGGCGGATCAGCTTCTCGGTGTCCTTCGCCATCCTCGCTCAAAGATAGAACCCGATGGCGAGACTGTGCTCGCGCCCCGGCCAAGCGAACTCGCTATTTGCGAAGTTTGGCGGTCTGCTAAGCGGCCTCGAGCGCTTCTGACTCGAGCTCTCGGCGCCGGGGGAAGTAGGCAGCGGCGGCGAGCGCGCGATCGAACTCCGACCAGTGGCGGCCGGGAGCCAGCTCTTTCTCCAGGCGATCGAAGCTGCCCAGCCGCCCGCCGAGGTTGTCGATCATGTGCACAAGCGTCGCCTCCCGCGTGCACGGCACCACCGGGCTGCCGTGCTCCAGCGACCCGTGGTGGGAGAGGATGATGTGCAGCACCGCCCACGCCAGCTGCTCGGGAAAGCCCTCGATCTCCTCGATCTCCCGGCGGATGCGGTAGTAGCCGAGCGCGATCTCGCCGTGCAGGCGGCCGAGGTCGGTGAGGTCGATGCTGCGCGTGTCCTCCGTGTAGGCCTCGAGCTTGCCGATGTCGTGCAGCAGCGCGCCGGTGACCGCCACATCGCGGTCGATGCCGGGGAAGGTCGCCGAGGTAGCGCTCACCGCCTGAGCCACCCCCAGGCAGTGCTCCAGCAGCCCGTGGGTGTAGGCCTGGTGGTAGTACTTCGCGGCGGGTGCCATCCGGTAGCCAGCCCACATTTGCGAGCTCTCCCCGAGTACCCGCTCCAGCAGGCGGCGCAGATGGGGATCCTGGACCGTGAGGATCAGCTCTCGCAGGTCGCGCTCCATCTGTCCCGCCTCGCGCACCGGCCCTGGCAGCAGATCCTCGGGCGAGAAGCTTCCGGGGACGGGGGCGTCCAGCCCGCGCAGGTTGATCTGCGGTCCAAAGCGGGGGTGCACCGCGTAACGCCCGCGCACGTGCACCGGATCCCCGGCGTGGGCCACGGCCTCGACCTGCTCCAGACCCTCCCACACCATCGTCGGCACCGCCCCGGTACGGTCGCCTAGTAGTAGGCGCAGGTAGTCGCCGCCGTCCCGACGGGGCCGGCGCTCGAGCTGGCGCACCAGCAGCACCTGGTCGAGCTCCATGCCATCCGTCAGCTCGTTGATCAGCATGGGATTGAAGGTAGTCGTCGCTGCGGACGGTATGGCGGCGTGGCGATCGCTCGCCCTCCATGCCAACCGCCCATACCGATCGATCGATTCCTGGTCCGCTAGGAAAGGCCAGATACCAATGACGCCTTGGCTGCTGCTGGCCGCGACCCCCCGGCGCGTAGCGGCGGGCTACCGTCGCTCGTGGTCCTCGATCGCCCCCTCCAGCGCCACCGCGAGGATCAACCATAGTCGTTTACGGTAGTCACTGAGCCAACTGGTATGGCGATGTGCCGAAACGTCTAACCAGGCCTCTTCAGTTCGGCCTCGCGGTACCTAGACGTTTCCTTGCGTCTCTCCTAAGTTGTGTTGTGTAAGAAGCAGTTTTGTAAGTCAGCGTTTTTTCGTAGAGCCGGGAGGAGCGGAGATGACGATGACAACGACAACAACCACGACGGAGAACATGCGGGTGGTCAGCTGGAATGTGAACGGGATCCGGGCACGGTGGCCGCGGCTGACGGAGCTGCTCACCTGTGAGCGTCCCGACGTGGTGTGCCTGCAGGAGACCCGCTGCTCGGAGTGGCACTTCCCAAGCGAGCGACTGCGGGAGATGGGCTACCAGTCACG
This sequence comes from uncultured Solirubrobacterales bacterium, assembly GCA_963724305.1. Lineage (GTDB taxonomy): Bacteria > Actinomycetota > Thermoleophilia > Solirubrobacterales > Solirubrobacteraceae > Palsa-744. The sequence goes on along the minus strand of CAVRUG010000004.1, from coordinate 2,267,655 downwards.
CCACAGCCCCGGCTGCCAGCAGGGGGGCGGGGTGGCGATCCTGGTGCGTGAGGATCACCCGATCACCGAGCGCAGCGTGGAGCTCGATCACCAGCGCGACATTGCCGAGGGACACTGGATCGAGCTCACCACCGAAGGAATCACGATCGTCTCCGTATATGTGCCCGCGGGCGCTAGCGCTGGCGAGCAAAGTGATGTGGGCAAGCTGGCGTTCTTGGAGGCGGTTGCCCGTCACGCCTGTGACGAGCACTCCCGTCCGCTACTGATCGCGGGCGACTTCAACGTGGCGCCCACCGACGAGGACGTGTACGAGCCGGCGTGGTTTGCCGACTCCTACCAGACCGGCGAGGCCGAGCGCGCCGACCTGCGCGCGATCCTCGACGAGGGTGAGCTCGTGGACGTCTACCGCACGCTGCACCCCGACGAGCGCGGATACACCTGCTGGGAGCAGCGAGAGGGCCACTATGGACGCGACTATGGCTTGCGCATCGACCTGGTCCTCGCCAGCGAGGGCCTCGCCCCGTATGTCGGGGACTGCGAGGTCAATCACACCTATCGCCGGGGCTTTCGCCCCTCCAACCACGCGCCGGTAGAGGTGGAGCTGCAGGACGTACGGGCGTGCGCCCTCTGCCTCGGTGGACAGGAGCAGCTGGCCGGGCTGCAGGAGCAGCTCACAGCGGGGCTGCAGGGGGAACTGATCGCAGCCTGAGGGGGGTCACGGGCCGCGGTCGCGCTTCCCGGCACACCAAGCGACCGCGGCCCATGCGGCAACGGTACCAGCGGTTACCCGACTCCTTCAACCCGCCAACTACCGCCTTCCTTGACGAGCTTCAGCTGATTGGTGCTGAGCTTGCCCCCCCACGTGCCGCGCACGCGTGCCGTAGCGGTAGCGCCGCTCACCGCGATTTTCTCGACGGTCAGTTCGTAGGCATCGATCGTCCCGAGCTGGCGTTTGAGTGCCTGCTTGCAGGTGTTGCCGGCGGTGCTCAAGCGCGCGCGGGCGGCGCGCGAGAAGTCCTGTTCGCAGATCTTCTGCTCACTCAACGCGGAGACGTCGGACTGCAGGTCGGAAATACGCTGCGCCACCGCGTGGGCTTCGCCCTTGAAGTTGCTGGTGCTCACCGTGCTTCCGCAGGCGCCAACGCCGAGCGCGAGCAGAACGGCGAGGATGAGCGAGCTGGAGCGCTTCATGGCCACCTCATCATTGTGCCCAGTGGCGCCCGAGCGACCCGGAGAGTTGTGCCCGAGCCACGCCCGAGCGACCTGCTAAGAGTCCACGCCAGTCGAGAATCCCCGCCCACGAGCTTACGGCTCCAGCCGGTTGGGGCCGCGATAGAGGAAGGTAACCTCGCGCACGTTGTCCTGCCCCAGCATCTGCATCAAAAGGCGTGTGAGGCCGAAGCCGAAGCCGCCGTGGGGCGGCGCGCCATAGCGGAAGAAGTCCAGGTAGTAATCGATCGGACCGGTATCAACGCGCTTGTCGCGGGCCTGCTCGAGCAACACGGGGAGGCGGTGCTCGCGCTGGGCGCCGGTCGTGATCTCGATCCCGCGCCACAGCAGGTCGAAGCTCTTGGTCACTCCCGGCCGGTCGGGGTAGCGCATGTGGTAGAAGGGCCGCACTGCCGTCGGGTAGTCGGTGACGAACACGAACTCGTGGCCGTGCTGCTCGGCGACGATCGCACACAGCGCTCGCTCGCTCGGCGGGTCGAGGTCATCGTCGGGGCCCGGCACGTGCTCGTGCCCGTGCCCGCGCAGCAGCGCCTTGGCCTCGTCGATCGTGATGCGCGGGAACGGCAGGCTCGGCACCACGGTCTCGACGCCAAAGGTCTCGCGGATCGCGTCGCCGTGCTCTGCCTCGATGACTCCAAATACGTGCGCCAGCCACCCCTCCTCGAAGGCCATCACGTCCTCGTGCGAGTCGATCCACGAGATCTCGACGTTGACGCTCGTGAACTCGGTGTCGTGGCGCGAGGTGAACGACGGGTTGGCACGGAATACCGGGCCGACCTCGAAGACCTTGCCAAAGCCGGCTGACATCGCCATCTGCTTGTAGAACTGCGGCGACTGCGCGAGGTAGGCGGTGCGCTCGAAGTACTCGACCTTGAACAGCTCCGCGCCCGACTCGCTGGCGGAGCCCATGAACTTCGGGGTGTGCAGCTCGAAGAAGCCCTGCGCCCGCCAGTACTCGCGCATCGCCTGCTCGACGGTTGACTGCACCTCGAAGATCAGCCGCCGGTCGGGCCGGCGCAGGTCGAGGTAGCGCCAGTCGATGCGCTTGTCGAGCGCCGACTCCGGCGTGACCGGCAGTTCGGGTTCGGCAGAGGAGTCAACCTCGAGGTCGTGCAGGCGAATCTCGACACCGCCGAGGCGCACACGCTCGTCGGCGACCACCTCGCCGGTGAGTGTCACCGCCGACTCGTCGGTCAGCTCGGAGAGACGCTCATTGAGCTCACCCGGCGGGTCGGGCTTCTCGAGCACGACCTGCGCAAGCCCCGTTTCGTCGCGCAGAATCAGGAACTGCATGCGCTTCTGGTCGCGCACCGCGTTGACCCACCCGCGCAAGCGCACGGTTTCCCCCACCTTTGCGGCGAGATCGGCTATCAGGGTTCGTTCCATGCGGCCGATCGTATAGAAGGCAGCACCCGCGCGCCCAACGAGATGAAAGAAGAGGGGCCCGGCCAACCGGCCTGGCGGCCGGTTGCGCCACCCTCTAGGCTGCACCTCGAGGATGAGCCGGCGGGAGCAGATCAGGATGGAGGCGGATGAGGTCGCGGCATTCCTGGAGCAGGAACGCACCGTCGTGTGCGCGACGGTCGGGCTGCACGGATGGCCGCATCTGATGCCGCTGTGGTATGTGCTGCGCGAGCGCACCGGCGGACGGCCGGGGCCGCAGCTGTGGTCGTGGACGTACGCGGCCTCGCAGAAGGTGCGCAACCTGGAGCGCGACCCGCGCGCGACGCTGCAGGTGGAGGCGGGCGAGCAGTATCAAGAGTTGCGCGGGGTGATGCTCGAATGCGAGGCGGCGATTCACCGCGACCTCGAGATCGTCAAAGCGCTGGGACACGAGATCTTCACCCGCTATGCCTCACCCCGTGGGCAGCCGCCGGCGACGGAGCTGCCGCAAGAGGTTGGAGCAATCGTCGACCAGCAGGCGAACAAGCGGGTGGCGCTGCAATTCATCGAGCTCGACCGAGTGACCTGGGATCACCGCAAGCTCGGCGGGGTTTATTGAGTTGAGTGAGACTGAATGCAGCCACTGAAGGGACTCATACTCTCCGGAGGCAAGGGCACACGCCTGCAGCCGATCACGCACACCAGCGCCAAGCAGCTCGTGCCGGTGGCGAACAAGCCCGTGCTGTTCTACGGGATCGAAGCGATGGCGCAGGCGGGGATCGAGGAGGTGGGCATCATCATCGCCCCCGAGACCGGTCCGGAGATCGAAGCCGCCGCGGGCGACGGCTCGCGCTTCGGGGTGCGGATCACCTATGTGGTGCAGGACCAGCCAGCGGGCCTCGCGCACGCGGTGCTTACCGCGGAGGAGTTCCTGGCGGGCAGCCCGTTCGTGATGTACCTCGGGGACAACCTGCTGCAGGGCGGCATCTCCGACCTCGTTGCGGCGTTCCGGGAGCACGCACCCGACGCCTTGATCCTGCTGACGCCGGTGGCGGACCCCGAGAACTACGGGGTCGCCGAGCTGGCGCCCGCGCAGCCCGGAGAGGGGACGGGCAGGGTGGTGAGGCTTGTCGAGAAGCCCGCACAACCGGCGACCGACCTGGCGCTGGTGGGCGTGTACATGTTCACCGCCCAAATCCATGACGCCGCGAGGGCAATCGAGCCCTCGGCGCGGGGAGAGCTCGAGATCACCGACGCGATCCAGCACCTCGTGGACGCGGGCCTGCGCGTGGAGCCCCACATCGTGCGGGGCTGGTGGAAGGACACCGGCCGGCTGGAGGACATGCTGGAGGCCAACCGGCTGATCCTCGACAACATCGTACGCAGCGTGGAGGGCGAGCTGGTCAACTCGCAGGTCGAGGGACGAGTGGTGGTCGAGCCCGGCGCGCGGCTGGAGCGCACGCGGGTGCGCGGCCCCGCCGTGATCGGCGCGGGAGCGCGGCTGCGCGACTGCTACGTCGGCCCATACACCGCGATCGGGGAGGGCTGCGCGATCACCGGCGCGGAGGTCGAGCACTCGATCCTGCTGGCCGGCTCCTCGGTGTGCGACCTCGACGGCCGCATGGAGTCCTCGTTGCTGGGCCGCAACGTGACGGTGCGCCGCGGCGACCGCCAGCCACGCGCCTATCGCTTCATGGTTGGCGACAACTCCGACATCTCGATCCTGTGATGAGGTCTTGGCCCTTGGGGATCGCGTCGCGAGAGCCCCTTGCCCGCCAGGGATCTCAAAAGTCAACGGCAGGCAGCGGCGCATGAAGATCTTGATCACAGGCGCCGCCGGGATGTTGGGTCGCGATGTGCAGAGCTCGGGCGAACGCACGGGACACGAGTTGGTGCTGGTGGACCTGCCCGAGCTCGACATCACAGACATGGCCGCGGTGGAGGCGTTCCTGCAGGAGCACCGGCCGGAGGCGGTGCTGAACTGCGCGGCCTGGACCGACGTGGACGGAGCCGAGACCCATCGCGAGCAGGCCTACGCGGTCAACGCCGAAGGCGCCGGCAATCTCGCGCAGGCCGCGGCCGCGGCCGAGATCCCGATGCTGCACATCTCGACCGACTACGTGTTCGACGGCCGGGCGCCGCTCGACGCCGAGGGACGCCAGCGCGCTTACGTTGAGTCCGATCCCACCGGCCCCAGCTCGGTGTACGGCCAGAGCAAGCTGGCCGGCGAGCAGCAGGTGCTAGCGGCCTCGCCCCGCCATGCGGTGGTGCGCACGGCTTGGCTGTATGGGGTGCACGGGCGCAACTTCGTGGACACGATGCTGCGCCTCGCGGGGGAACGCGATGCGGTGCAGGTGGTGGACGACCAGATCGGCTCTCCGACCTGGTCGGGACACCTGGCGCCGGCGGCGCTCGGGCTGCTGGAGCGCGGGGTGAGCGGCCTCGTGCATCACACCGGCGCCGGCGCGGTCTCCTGGAACGGATTCGCGCGGGAGATCTTCCGCCAGGCCGAGCGCTCCTGTCGCGTGGAGGCGGTCAGCAGCGAGCAGATGGCCCGACCGGCGCCGCGTCCGGGGTGGTCGGTGCTGGAGAGCGAGCGCGCCGACGTGTTGCCGATGCCAGACTGGCGCGAGGGCCTAGCGGGGTACATGGCGGCGAGAGCTGGGATGATTAGGACATGAGACTGCTGGTGTGTGGCGGCGCGGGCTTCATCGGCTCGCACTTCGCGAGAGTGCGCGTGCACGAGCACGGCGACGAGGTGGCGGTGCTCGATAAGCTCACCTACGCCGGGCGCGAGGAGAACCTGCAGGACGTCGCCGACGCGGCCGGCTTCCGCTTCATCCGCGGCGGCATCGAGGATCCGCAGGCGGTGGCCGAGGCGCTCGACCACCCCGAGCGCGGACAACGACCGGAGGCGATCGTGAACTTCGCCGCGGAGACGCACGTGGATCGCTCGATCGCCGAGCCCGACGCGTTCGTGAGGACGCATGCGCTCGGCACCTACGTGCTGCTGGAGGCAGCGCGGGAGCGGGGCCTTCGCTACCTGCAGGTGTCCACCGACGAGGTGTACGGATCGATCGAGGTGGGCACCTTCAACGAGTCCTCGCCCCTGCACCCTTCTTCGCCTTACTCCGCCACCAAGACAGGGGCGGATCTATTGGTGCAGAGCTACTTCCACACCTACGGCCTACAGGCGAGCATCTGCCGGGGATCCAACAACTATGGCTCCCACCAGTACCCGGAGAAGCTGATCCCGCTGATAATCCTCAACGCGCTGCATGGCGATCCGCTGCCGGTGTATGGAGACGGCAAGCAGGTGCGCAACTGGATCCACGCCGCCGACTTCGCGCGGGCGATCGGTTGTGTGCTGGAGCAGGGCGCCCCGGGCGAGGTCTACAACGCTGGCGGCCCCGACGAGCTGGCCAACATCGACGTGGTGAGGCGCATCCTCGAGCTGACGGGGGCGGATGAGTCGCTGATCGAGTACGTCACCGATCGCCCCGGCCACGACCGCCGCTACTCGCTCTCCTCCAACAAGGTGCGCGCGCTGGGCTGGGAGCCGCGGGTGCGCTTCGAGGAGGGACTCGAGCAGACGGTCGCGTGGTACCGCGAGAACGCGTGGTGGTGGGAGCCGATCCGCTCTGGTGCATACCGTGAGTACTACGAGCGCCAGTACGGCCGCGCGCTGAGCTAGTCAGCCTGACGGCGCACCGTGGGCCAACCCGCACGGGGCTGGCCCACGCACAAGCCGGAATTACTCCTTCTCGTCGTCGCGCCGATAGCCCAAACGCGCCGAGATACGGTCGGCCGTCGAGACGAGGTGCGGCCCGAGGTGCTCGACGAGCTCTTCTAGCGAGATCATCGAGCTGTGTGCCGCCATGTTGACCGCGGCGACCACCTCACGCGACTCCGAGCGCACCGGCGCGGAGATCGAGTGCAGACCGGGCACGAGCTCCTCGTCGTTGACCGCGAAGCTCTCCTCGCGGACGTGCTCGAGCTCCGAGCGCAGGCCCTTCTTGCTCGTGATCGTGTTGGGGCCGCGCTTGGCGAGCTTCATCTCGCCGAGCAGGCCGCGTTGCTCGTGCTCGGGGAGGTAAGCCAGCAATAGCTTGCCCATCGAGGTGCAGTAGGCGGGCAGCCGCGAGCCCAGCGAGATCCCCAGATCGATCTTGCTCTGCCCACGGCGGAAGCTGCGGGCACGATCCACGTAGAGGATCTCCGGGCCGTCGAGCACGGCGAGGTTGACGGTGTATGAGGTGCGCTGGCGCAGTTCCTCCAGGTATGGACGCGAATGCTCGCGCAACCCGGTGGAATTGAGCGCCGACATCCCCAGATCGGTGACGCGCAGTCCCAACCTGTACTTGCGGGAGGCTCCCTGCTCGAGGTAGCCGAGCGCGACGAGGGTGATCACGTAGCGGTGGGTGGTGCTGCGGCTCATGCCCAATTCGTCGGCGATATCGGCGATTCCGAGCACCGGCCGCTCGGGTGTGAAGCAGCCCAGAATTGCAAGCCCGCGCTCCAGCGACTGCGAGTAACGCGGTTCGCGTAGGCTGGGGATTGCGGGCACCCATTCCCCGTCGGCGTTGAGTCTGTCAGTATGTGAGCTTGTTCTTGGCATTTGTACGGTGGACCCCTGTCCTTAGTCCCGGGTAATCTGGACCCCCTGCTGGGGCCAAGCATGTCTGAACAACGATCATACTTCGAAGTTCGGATGTTCTCAATCATAAGCACGGGCTTTCTACGAACGCTCGTCTGGTACTCGCCCGGATCGCGGTCGATATCGTCGCTTACGCCCCGCTCCGCGCACCCCGGCAACCCACGCGATATACCGGCCCCGGCGGCGATCCCCCCATCGATGGGACCGACACAGGCGGTGGAACCAGCGGCTCCGAGCGGCTCGCACACCCAGGCGCACTCGGTCGCGCACGAGTCCTCCCACACCCAAGACTTCGCACACAAGCGACCACCCCGCTGGCCCAGACGCCGGCCTTGAATTCCGCGCCGTGCGTTGCCCACACCCGCGCCTGCCGGCCTTCTACGAAGCCGGTCTTCTGGCAAAGCCGGTCTGTGGTCAGGGGAAGAGGGGGCGACTTGGGCACATTCGCGCCAGCGCGCATTCGCCACAGGCGGGATTGCGCGCGTGACAGGTGCGCCGGCCGTGACGTAGGAGGTTGACGTGCAACTCGAGCTCCTCACCGGGAGGAGTGAGAGCGAGCATCTGGTCGTGCAGCTCCTCGAATGGAGCGCCCGCCCGCAGCAACTCCAAACGCGTCCCCACGCGTGAGACGTGCGTGTCCACGGGGACGTCACGTAAGCCGTATGCGAACAGCAGCACGCACGCCGCGGTCTTGCGCCCGACCCCGGGGAGACTGGTCAGGTAGTCACGCGCCTCCTCCAGCGGAACACTGTGAAGCCACTCCAGCGACAGTTGATCATTGGAGATCACCGTCAGGATGCTCTGGATGCGCCTCGACTTCACCTTCGAGATGCCACCCGGGCGGATCGCCTCCTCGACCTCCGCAAGCGGCGCGTCGCGCACCGCCTCCCAGGTCGCCAGCCGCGCGCGCAGCCGCAGGTAGGCCACATCGCGGTTGCGGTCGTTGGTGCTCTGCGAGAGCACGGTTAGCACCAGCTCCGCCAGCGCGTCGCCGTGCGGGGCCATGCGCGGGATCCCGTACACCGCGCGCAGGCGATCGCGCACCGCGCGCACGCGGCGGCGGGTGGGCGGGGTCCAGCTGGCGATGGGCACGGCGCCACGGTAGGGCACGCGGCCCGCATCCGTCGGGGCCGGTATATGCTCGGCTGGTGCCGGTCGTGAGCGAGCACGCCGCCCGGGCCGACGACCTCGTGACAAGCCAGCTGCGCGGACGAGCGCCGCGAAGTCCCCCGGTGGTCGCGCTCGCGGTGGCGATTCCACTGGCGGTCATCTATCTGGCCGTGGAACCTCCCAGCGGCGATCTGGCGGCTGCCACCTACCGCAGCGATCTGTTTGCGCGGGTGGGGCTCACGCTGTGGGACAACGGCTGGTACGGCGGCCACTACCTCCCCGGCTACTCGCTGCTGGCCCCAGCCCTTGGAGCACTCGCGGGCAACCGCCTGCTGCTCGCGCTCTGCACAATCGCGGCGGCAGGGTTGTTCGGGTCGATCGCGCAGCGAGTATTCGGCATCGCGGGGGCGCGCGTCGCGGCCGCGACGTTCGCGCTGGGCGCCTCGGTGACAATGCTCTCCGGGCGCGTGGCCTTCAGCCTCGGGCTCGCGCTGGGGCTGCTCGCGGTGGTGGCGCTGCTGCCCGACGCGAGAGGGCGTGCCGCAAGCGCGAGACGCCCGGCTTCGGGGCACCTGGCGGCGGCGCTCGTGCTCACGCTGCTCGCCAGCCTCGCCAGCCCCGTCGACGGCGCCTTCCTGGCACTGGGCGGCGTGGCCTACGCACTGGCGGGCGTTAGCAATCAGGCACTCCAGCAACGAGTGCTCGGACGCAGGCTCGCACTGGAGGGGGCACCTAGCCACTGGAGGCGACAGCTGTGGCAGGGACTGGCGATCGCCGCGGTGGGGCTGGCTCCGATCGCGGTGTTTGCGATCGCCTTTCCCGAAGGCGGATATGAGCCGTTTGCGCCGTCGGTGTTCTGGCCGGGCGTGGCCGGCGTGGCGCTGATCGCACTGCTGCTGCCCCGCTTCGACGACGACATACACCCGCGCGCCGCGCGCGTGCTCACCTGGGGGGCATGGCTGTACGCGCTGGCGCTGGTGGGCTCCTTCGCGCTGCACACCCCCGTGGGCAGCAACGCGGCGCGCCTCGGCGAGCTGTTCGCTGCGCCGCTGGTGGCGGGAGCCCTGTGGGAGCGTCACCGCCTGGCACTGCTGATCTTGGCACCGCTGCTGCTCTACTGGCAGCTGGAGACCCCGATCAACGATGTCTCGGAACTGGTGGGGGACCCGTCGGTGAACGCCTCCTACTACACCCCGCTGCTCGGCGAGCTGCAGCACCGCGCGCACGGGGCCCCGCTGCGGGTGGAGGTGCCGCAGACGGGCGCGCACTGGGAGTCGGTGTATCTGCCCGAGCACGGCTCGATCCTGCTGGCGCGGGGGTGGGAGCGCCAGCTCGATACCCGTTACGCCGCGCTCTTCTATGCGCCCACGCTCACCCCTACGGCCTACCGCGAATGGCTGTACGAAAACGCGATCTCCTACGTCGCGCTCCCCGACGTGCGCCTCGACTTCTCGGGCGCTGCGGAGGGCCGCCTGATCGCCCGCGGGCTGCCCTACCTGCACGAAGTGTGGCGCTCACCCCATTGGCGTCTGTTCGCAGTCGCGGGAGCGCCCGGGCTGGCGGCGGCACCCGCGCGCCTCACCGCCGTGGGCTCCGACTCCTTCACGCTCGCCGCCCCGCGCGCAGGCAGCTATGAGGTGCGCGTGCGCTACACGCCCTACTGGGCACTCCAGCAAGGCCACGGATGCGTGCGCGACGCGCCAGGTGGCTGGACCACGGTGGAAGCGCACGCCGCAGGCACGATCCACGTGGGAATCGACTTCTCTCTTACGCGGATCTTCAATCAGGGTCAGCGATGCGCCTGATCATCCATTAGGCTACTTCGATGGTCGCTCGGCTCGGCGTCATACAGGCACGCGTGCTACCCAAGGGCTGGCTCGACCTGATTCGCCAGCTGGCGCTGTTCGGGATGGCCTACCTCGCCTACCGTGTGGTGAGGGGAATGGTCGAGGGGAGGGCCACCGTCGCCTTCCAGCACGCGCGCGAGCTGATCCACATCGAGGAAACGCTGCACGTTTTCGTGGAGCCCTCGATCCAGACGTGGGCAGCGAGCAGCCATCTGCTGATGGATGCATCGAGCTGGCTGTATGTCAATGCCCAGACCACCGTGACGGTGGGCGCGCTGATCTATCTGTATCTGCGCCACAACCGCTCGTTTTACTTCGTGCGCAACATGCTGATGATCTCGATGGCGATCGCGCTCATCGCCTACGCGGTGTTTCCCACGGCGCCCCCCCGCTTCATGCCGGAGTGGGGCTTCTTCGATCCGGTGGCGGACTTCACCGGGGTGCGCATCGACACGGGACACGGCGGGGGCGGCACCACCACCGCGCTTACCAACCTGTACGCCGCGGTGCCCTCGATGCACGTGGCGTTCGCGCTGCTGATCGGCTGGCCACTGGCGCGCCTGGTGCGCTGGCGGGCACTGCGCGTGCTGTGGCTGCTGTACCCGCTGCTGATGGCGTTTGTGATCATCGCTACCGCCAACCACTTCATCCTCGACGCCCTGCTCGGGGCGGTGACCGCCGGCCTCTCCGCCTACGGCGCGCTGTGGCTGGCGCGCGCACGCCCCACCGCGTGGCGCTTCTCCCCGGCGCGGCTGGAGGGGGCGAGCACGTAAGGGGCCTGTAAGGTTGGTTGTGGGGGACTTGCGCACGCACGCCTCCCGCCAACAACTCTCTCAATCTCTCTCTGCACACGCGCTCCTCGCCACCGATGCCTCCCCGACACGCCCCCCCAACGAGACCCGCCGGGCGACGCAGCAGCGGCCGATCTTCGATCGGGGCGGGGCAGCGCAGCCGCCGCCGGGACCGCTCAGCGCGCTCTGGGCGCGTTTTTCGCGGCAGCGGACAGCGCCGCGAGCTGGTGCGCAACCGCCTGATCGAGTCGCGGTTGACCCCCAACGCGATCTCGCTGACCGGTCTGGCACTGAACGTGGTGGCAGCGGTGCTGGTGTGGGAAAGCCTCTTCTTCCTCGGCGGGATCGCGTTCGTGGTGGGCTCGGTGATGGACACGCTGGACGGCCGCTACTCGCGGATGTCTGGCAAGGGCACCCCCTTCGGGGCGTTCCTGGACTCGACACTGGACCGCATCGAGGAGGGGATCGTGCTGACCGCCGTGGCCGGCTACTTCGCGCTGCAGGGCAACCGCGTGGCCGCGGCCGCGGTGGTGGTGGCGGTGCTGGCCTCGCTGATGGTGTCCTACACCCGCGCCCGCGCGGAGGCGCTGGGGGTGGAGTGCAAGGTGGGAATCGCCACCCGCCCGGTACGCGTGGTGATCCTCTCGATCGGGCTAATCTTCGCGAAAGGCGCTTCGCTCGGGCACTTCGAGCTGTTGCAGGCAGCGGTGTACGTGCTGGCGGCGCTCAGCGTGGTGACGGTGTTCCAGCGTATCTGGCACGTGCGCCGCGAGCTGTCCGGGTAGTCTCCGGGGATGACTTCAACTAACGACAACGGCGCCGCCACCAACGGCAAGGCGCGCTACCAAGCCGACAAGGTGAGGGTGGCGATCATCGGCGTGGGCAACTGCGCCTGCTCGTTTGTGCAGGGCGTGCACTACTACGCCGACGCCGACCCCTCCCAGGCGCGTGTGCCCGGCCTGATGCACGTGGATCTCGGCGGCTACCACGTGCGCGACATCGAGTTCACCGCCGCTTTCGATATCGACCGCACGAAGGTCGGCAAAGACCTCGGACAGGCGATCTGGGCGGGGCAGAACAACACGATCAAGTTCGCCACCGGGGGGCGGAGCGTGCCGAGCAAGCTCGGGGTGCCGGTGCACCGCGGGATGACCCACGACGGGCTCGGCAAGTACCTCAAGGAGAAGATCACAAAGGCCCCGGGCGAGACCGCGGACATCGTGAAGATCCTCAAGGAGACCCACACCGACGTGGTCGTCTCCTACCTGCCGGTCGGCAGCGAGCAGGCGACCAAGTGGTATGTCGAGCAGGTGCTGGAGGCGGGCTGTGCGTTTGTCAACTGCATCCCCGTGTTCATCGCCCGCGAGGACTACTGGGATCGGCGCTTCAAGCAGGCGGGCTTGCCGATCGTCGGCGACGACATCAAGTCGCAGGTGGGGGCGACGATCGTGCACCGCTCGCTCGCACGTCTGTTCGGCGACCGCGGCGTGCGGATCGTGCACACCTCGCAGCTGAACGTGGGCGGCAACATGGACTTCTACAACATGCTGGAGCGCGAGCGGTTGGAGTCGAAGAAGATCTCCAAGACCAACGCCGTCACCTCGATCATGGAGGACGCGCTGCCTGCCGAGGACGTCCACGTGGGACCGTCCGACTACGTGCCGTGGTTGACCGACCGCAAGTGGGCGCACATCCGTTTGGAGGGCCAGGCGTTCGGCGACGTCCCGCTGACGGCGGAGCTGAAGCTGGAGGTGTGGGACTCCCCCAACTCGGCGGGGATCGTGATCGACGCGGTGCGCTGCTGCAAGCTGGCGCTCAACCACGGCGTATCGGGGCAGCTGGACGGGCCGTCGTCATACCTGATGAAGTCGCCCCACAACCAGCGCCCCGACGATCAGGCGCGCGCGGACACCGAGAAGTTCATCGCCAAATACGCACGCGGATCCGGCCCCCACCCGCCCATACCGGCGCAGGGGCGCAAGGTCACGAAGCCAGTCCGCACCGCGAAGTAGCCCAGTCCGTACCGCGAAGTAGCCCAGTCCGTACCGCGAAGTAGCCCAGTCCGTACCGCGAAGTAGCCGCGTGACCTAATCTGGAGGCGATGGCGCAACCGTTCTCGATCGCCCACGTCACCCCGTACCCGTGGGAGGCGCAGGAGAACGAGGTCAACGCTTACGTGCGGGAGGTCGCCGGCGAGCTCTCGCGGCGGGGCCACCAGGTGCTGATCCTCGCCCCGTCGCGCTCGCAGGAGCAGGTGCGAGCCTCGCGGCGGGCACTGCGGGCCGCGCGCGAGCAGCCCCAGAGCCTGCTGGAGCGCACCGACAGCGGCGAGCCGGCGGTGATCGCGGTGGGAGAGGTGCTGGACGTGCCGACTGGGTCGAGCAGGCCGGCACGGGCGCTACCGATCGACGTGGCGCGCACGATCGAGGAGCTGCTGGGCATGGTGGAGCTGGACTTCGTGCACGTGCACGAGCCGTTCGCCCCGAGCACCGCCAACGCGGCGCTGCGCCACTCGCGGGCGCTGAACGTAGGCTCCTTCCACGCACCCACTGAGCGGCTGCTCTCCACGCTGCTGGGGCGGCGCTTCGTGACGACCTTCTTCGGCCGCCTCGACGCGCGCACTGCGAGCTTCCCGGAGACCGCACAGCTGATGGAGCGCCACTTCCCGGCCGACTATCGCCTGGTGGCCCCGGCGGCGAGCACGACGGAGCAGACGCGGGAGGAGAGCTCCGTGAGCGCCAGCTCGGGCGACTCCGCGAGCGCCAACCCGGGTGGTTCGGTCGGCGCGGGGAAAGACGGGTGGAGCAAGGTGGTAGACGAGATCGAGGGCATCTACCGGGAGCTGGACGCGCGCCGGCGCGACCCACGGGGCGACCCCGCGCTGTGCCGACGCCTGGCCGCGAGGCCGCTGATCGACGTGGATCTGCATATGCACACCGACCACTCCCACGATTGCGCCACGCCGGTGGAGGTGCTGCTGGCGACCGCCCGCGAGCAGGGGTTGGGGGCGATCGCGGTGACCGACCACAACGAGGTGTCGGGAGCGCTGGAGGCCCGCGCGCGGGCGAGCGGCGTGAAGGTGATCGTGGGCGAGGAGGTGAAGACCGCAAGCGAAGGCGAGGTGATCGGGCTGTTCATCGAGGAGCGCATCCCGCGCGGGATGACGCTGGCGGAGACGGTGGCTGAGATCAAGCGCCAGGGCGGGGTGGTGTATGTGCCGCACCCGTTCGACCGCATGCATGCGGTGCCCGACTACGAGCACCTGCTGCCGGTGCTTGACGAGGTGGACGCGATCGAGGTGTTCAACCCGCGCGTGGCGATCGGCGCGTTCAACGACGAGGCAGCGCGGTTCGCCGCCAAGTACCGGATCCCGGCGGGCGCCGGCTCGGACTCGCACGTCGCCCAGGGCCTCGGCTCGGTGCGGGTAAGGATGCACGACTTCGACGGGCCGCAGGAGTTCCTGCAGTCGCTGCGCGACGCCGAGATCGTGACGCGCCCGACGAGCCTGCTGTACGTGCAGGCGTTGAAGTTCCTGGAGACCCGCGCCACGCCCCCCTCGGCGCGAAGGGCAAGGAGGGCGCGGCGGGTGCGACGCGCCACGGGCAACAACCCTCGGCCATGACCGCTGGAAAAGCGGCTCGAGGAAGACCACCGACTCCGCAAGACGGGATGCAGCGCCAAGGACAAGCCGCCGCGCCGTCAAAACCAACGGCGTCGATGCCAGCAACCGATGACGAGATCCGCGAGAAGTATTTGGAGCGAGCGATCCGCGAGCTCAACACGCTCACGCGCGACCTGCAGGCCTGCCCGCACTGCCCGCGCGGCAACCTGATGCCGGTGCTCGGCAGCGGCCACCCGCAAGCGGATGTGATGCTGCTCAAGCACGCCCCGATGCCCTCCGAGGTCGAGGAGGGCGTCGCCTTCTATGGCCGCGCGGGGGGCGCGCTGATGAAGTCGCTCAAGCGCCTCTCGATCGACCCGCTGGCGGTGTATGGGACGCTGTGCGTGAAGTGCCCTCTGGGCGACTCCTCGCTGGCCGAGCCGGAGTGCATGGCGCGCGTGGTCGAGGAGATCGCGATCGTGCAGCCGAAGATCGTGGTCGCAATGGGCGCGGAGGCGCTGGCGGCACTCAACGACCTCGAAATCCCGCTCGCGCGCCCGCTCGCCCCCCGACTGGGCGAGATCCAACAGCTGACCCCCTCGATCGACGCACTGTATGTGCCCAACATCGACGACTCGCTCGACGGCCAGGACTCAAAGCGCGCCTTTTGGGAGGCATTCCGTACGCTCGGCGAGTGGTGGGCTTCACAGCCTCCCTATTGACTGTTCCCACCGGCGCATGCGCCGGTGGGCGGGGCAGCGCATGCGCTGCCCCGGACCAGGCCGCATGCGGCCTGGTCTATGAGATATCGAGGATGATCTTGCCGAGCTTGCCGCCGGCCGCAAAGGAGTCGTAGGCGGCGGCAGCTTCATCGAGGGAGAAGGTCGCGGCGATCGGCACCGCGAGGGCGCCCGAGGCAAACAGCGGCAGCACCTCGCGTTCCAGGGCGCGGGCGGCGAGCGCTTTCTCCTCCAGCGGCCGTGCGCGCAGCGTGGAGCCGTGGATGCGCGCGCGCTTGCCCATCAGCGCCAGCAGGTTGAGCTCGCACTTGGCGCCCGCCGACACGCCGATCACGACGATCCGACCGCCGGTGGCGAGCGCGTTCAGGTTGTCCGCCATGTTGGGGGCGCCCACCAGCTCCAGGACCACGTCAAAGGGACCGCGCTCGGCGAAGCCCTCGGGCGCGATCGCCTCGGCACCCAGCGCCGCGACCTCCGGGCGGGACTCCTCGCGGCGCACGGTCGCCATCACGCGGGCGCCACTAGCGCGGGCGAGCTGGATCGCCGCGGTGCCCACCCCCCCGGCACCACCGTGCACGAGCAGATGCTCTCCCGGACGCAGACCAGCCTGCGCGAACAGCGCGTCGTGGGCGGTCGTGAACACCTCGGGCACCCCGCCAGCGGCCGACCATTCCAGGATGTCGGGCACCGGCATCAGCTGACGCTCGTGCACCACCGCCAGCTCGGCCTGTGCGCCGCCACCGACGATCGCCATCACGCGCTCGCCCAGCGCGAAGCGATCTGCCCCCGGGCCGAGCGCGGCGACCTCTCCCGCCAGCTCCATCCCCGGGATGTCCTGCGGCGAGCCGGGGGGCGCCGGGTAGAGCCCGCGGCGCTGCATCATGTCGGCGCCGTTGAGCCCCGCCGCGCGCACCCGCACCAGCACCTCGCCCGTTCCCGCCACCGGGTCGGGGTGCTCCTCGATCACGATCTCCTTGTCGCGAATGGTGGCGGCGCGCATCAGAGCGAAGTCTACCCGCCGTCCGCCTCTGAACCCGCCCCACCGCCTGCCGGAAGAGAGGCATCCGCCTGCGCGGAAACGTCCGCCGCAGCACCGCCACCTTGGCGCTCCAAAAGAGCCACGCACTCGACGTGGTGGGTCTGCGGGAACATGTCCACCGGGCGCACCTTGCGCAGCACCCACCCGGCCTCAACCAGCTGCGCGGCGTTGGGGGCGAGCGTGGTGGGGTTGCAGGAGATGTACACGATCCGCCGCGGCGCCGACTCGATAATCCGACGCACCACTTTCTGGGAGAGCCCAGCGCGGGGCGGGTCGACGACGAGCACATCCGGGCGCCCTGCGCGGGCCAGCAGCTCGGGCAGGGCGAGGCGGGTGTCGCCGGCGAAGAAGTGGGTGTTTGCGATCTCGTTGCGCCGCGCGGCGGCGATCGCGTCGGCGACGGCCTGCTCCACCAGCTCGATCCCCCACACCTCGCCGGCGCGGGGCGCGAGCGCCAGCGCGATCGTGCCGGTGCCGCAGTACAGGTCGTACACCCGCTCCCACCCCTCCAAGGCGGCGTACTCGGCGGCAATCCCGTACAGCACCTCCGCCATCTCGGTGTTGGTTTGGAAGAACGCTTCGGGGGAGATGCGCAGCTCCAGCTCTCCGAGGCGCTCTGGCAGCTCCGCATCGCCCCACACCAGCTCGGTCTCCCCGCCGGCGGTCGTCTCGGCGAGCTGGCGCGAGCGCGTCCACAGCACGCCGGAGAGGCTTTGTTGCGGCCCCAGCTCGGCGGCGAGCGCCGCCGCCAGCGAGGGTGCGTCGAGCTCGCCCTCCGTGGTGACGATCCGTACCTGCAACTTGCCCGTGCGCCGGCCCTCGCGCACCACGAGGTTGCGCAGCAGCGCGCGTCCGTCCGGGCCGGGGTCGGTCCGCCCCTCCCGCGGGGGGGCAGGGCGAGAGTTTCCGTTCAGGCCACCGCCCTCCTCGCCACCGCGGCTCCACGCGCGCAGCCCCTGCTCGCGGCACCATCGCATCGCCACCCGGCGGGCCTGGTTGCCCTCCTCGGAGGCCAGCAGGCAGTCGTCGATCGCCAGCACCATGTTCCACCCGGCGGGGGCGTGAAAGCCGCACACGAGCTCCTCCGTGTGCAGGTCGTGGCCAAAGGAGTACTCGAGCTTGTTGCGGTAGCGCCACTGTTCGAGCGCCGGCACGATCGGCTCGACTGTAAAACCCTCGAAGCCGCCCAGCCGGCGCAGCGCGTCCTGGGCCTGGGTTTGCTTGATCTCCAGCTGGCGCTCGTAGGGGAGCACTTGCCAGGGCACGCCGGGGTGCTCGGCGCGCGGAGGGATCCGTTCGGGGCCGGCTTGCAGGATCTCGAGCGTTCGGGCGTGGGCGTAGTTGCGCTTGCGCTTGTACACCACCGCGCGCACGCGGTCGCCGGGGATGGCGCCGGCGACGAACACCACATAGCCGTGCTCGCCCAACCGCGCCACGCCCTCGCCTCCGTAGGCGAGCGAGTCGACCGTCAGCTCTAGCTCCTGACCGCGCTCGGGCCGCTCGCTCATGCGACACCCATGCGAGACCGACATGGGGGCGCAGATGAATGAGGTACGCGAGCGACCGAGGACACGGTGACCGGTCCCGGAGGGGTGTGCGCGTTCATGTCAGCAGCTCCAGCAGCGCCTTCTGCGCATGGCGACGGTTCTCGGCCTGCTCCCAGATGCGCTGGCGCGCGCCGTACATCACCTCGGGTGTGATCTCCTCGCCGGGGTGGGCGGGCAGGTCGTGCATCGCGAAGGCTCCCGGCGCCGCAGCGTCTAGCAGCGCATCGTCGACGCGATAGTTCGCCAGCGCCTCGCGCCGCTCGCGCGCGGTGGCCTCATCGCCCATGCTCACCCACACATCCGCGTACACCGCGCAGGCTCCCTCCACGGCCTCATAGGGGTCGGAGTGCAGGGTCAGCTGCCCGCTGGCGCCGTCAGGCAGGACGAGGTCGGGCTCCAGTGTGTAACCGACGGGGGAGGCCACGGCGATGTGCATCCCGGCGAGCGTCCCCAGCGCGGCGAGCGAGCGGGCGACGTTGTTGCCGTCGCCCACATACGCCAGACGCAGCCCCTCAAGCGCCCCGTAGGACTCGCGCAGCGTAAGCAGGTCGGCGAGCACCTGGCAGGGATGATGGCGGGCGCTCAGCATGTTGACGATCGGCACCGTGCTGTAGTCGGCGAGCTCCTCGAGCAGATCGTCCGCCCCAGTGCGCAACCCCACCGCCGCGACGTGTCTGGATAGCACCAGCGCCGTGTCGCGCGGCGACTCTCCGCGCGAGAGTTGCAGCTCGTCGCTGCGCAGCACCACGGCGTGGCCGCCCAGCTCGTGGATGCCCACCTCGAACGACACGCGGGTGCGCGTGGAGGGCTTTTCGAAGATCAGCGCCACGCTGCGTCCGGCGAGCGCGCGCGAGCAGAGCGGGTCGGCCTTCAACGCGGCCGCGCGCGCTAGCAGCCCGTCGAGCTCGGCGGCGCTCAGCTCCGCCCCGGTGAGGAAGTGGCGCGGGGCCGGCGTCCGATCGGGCTCCCGCGTCCCGGCACTCTGCGGTACGGCGGCGGTGCTCGGTGATGTCTCGTGTGATGCCATGGGAGCGCCAGTCTAGGCTAGGCTTGGACGATGCAGTGGAGGAGGGGTGCACCAAGGATGGCGCGAGGGGCGCTGTCCCTAGCCGCGACGTGCGGCGTGCTGGCGCTTGCCGCGGGCTGTGGCTCGAGCGGGTCGAGTGGGTCGAGCTCGACTGGCTCCAACTCGGCCACGACTTCGAGCACCCCCGCCAAAACTGCCGCCAGCGGCGGCTTGAAGGCCGTCACCACCCCCAAATATGCCTCCCCCTCCTCCTCCGAACCGGTGAAGAGCGGGGTCGTGCAGATCGCCTACCGCAACATCGCGATCAACCCCGACACGGTGCGGGCGAAGGTGGGCAGCACGATCAAGTGGATCAACGAAGATCCCGAAAAGTGCAACGTCAAGAGCGAGGGCGGGCCATACACGTTCGCCTCCAAGGACTTCGGCGAAGGCGCCAGCTTCGAACTGAAGCTCGACAAGCCGGGGATCATCCACTACGAGTGCACCTACTACCCGACCACGATGAACGGGACGATCGAAGCGGTGGGGTAGTCGATTCACGGCTGCGTCGAAGGGGACGCAGGGCGTCGGTGGTAGGACGGGTTTGCAATGTACTTTCGGGACCCCAACCCTTCATTTTGTGAAGTGGTGTGGTGCCCTGGGTGCCCTCCGACTTCTCCACCGCCCAGAAGAGGATCACGCGGGGAATTCGGCGAGTCCCTCCTCCGAAGTGGAGGCGGTGGCATAGAGACGGCGAGGGATACGCCCGGCGGTACTGGCGAGGCGGCCGGCCTCCACCGCGTGGCGCATCGCGCGCGCCATGCGCACAGGGTCCTCCGCCCGGGAGATCGCCGAAGCGGCCATCACCGCGTCGCAGCCGAGCTCCATCGCCTGGGCGGCGTCGGACGCGGTGCCGATACCGGCGTCCAACACCACCGGCACCCGCACCGCCTGGCGCAGGAGGGCGAGGTTGTAGGGGTTGCGGATGCCCATGCCGCTGCCGATCGGGGCGCCGAGCGGCATCACCGCGGCACAGCCGACGTCCTGCAGGCGCCTGGCGAGAACGGGATCGTCGGTCGTGTAGGGGAGCACCGTGAAGCCCTCGTCGACCAGCTCCTCGGCGGCGCGCAACAGCTCGGGAGCATCGGGCAGGAGGGTGTCCTCATCGCCGATCACCTCCAGCTTGATCCACTCGGTGGCAAACGCCTCGCGGGCGAGCTTGGCCGTGAGCACCGCATCGCGCGCGGTGTGGCAGCCGGCGGTGTTGGGCAGCAGCCGTACGCCGGCATCGGCGAGCACGTCGATCAGCGAGCCGCGCGCCTGCGGATCGATGCGCCGCAGGGCGACGGTCACGAGCTCGCTGCCGCTTGCGCGGATCGCCTCCGCCATCAGCTCCAGCGAGGGAAAGCCGCCCGTGCCGAGCAGCAGCCGCGAGCGCATGGTGGTCCCGGCGATCGTGAGGAGGTCGTCCCTCGAAGCCTCGCCCCGCGGGGAGCTGGCAGACGAAGCGCCAGGGGTGACAGCACCGTTGGTGAGACTGGCCGCCTGAGCATCAGGATGGGCGTCGGGTCGATCGGGAGATGGTGAGCGGGTCGTGCTCATCGCCTACCCATCATCCTCCCTGCATCGCGGTGAGCACCTCCACGCGAGCGTCAGCGGTAAGCGCAAAGGTCTCCCACACCGCGCGGGGAACGACCTCGCCATCGACTGCCACCGCCACGCCGCGCACATCGGCGGACAGACCGAGCCGGCCAAGCGCGCCAGCGACGGTCTCGCCGGCCGGCAGGTCGGAGCTCTGCCCATTCAGGAAGATCACGCGTGCACCCCCACCAATGCCTCCGCGACGAGCTCCGCGGTGAGGGGGGCCAACAGGATCCCGTTGCGGTGGTGCCCGGTGGCCCACACCAGCCCCTCCACCGCGCCGGGACCGATCACGGGCGTGTTGTCGGGGGTGGATGGCCGGAAGCCAACGGAGAGCTCCTCGATCTGCAGCTCCAGCACGCCGGGCACCAGCTCACGCGCGTCGCGCAGCAACTCGTACACGCCGCCCACGGTCGGGCGCTCCTCGAAGCCGCGCTCCTCGACGGTGGCCCCCAGCACGTAGCGCCCGTCACCGCGGGGCACCAAGTAGCCGCCCGCGAAGCGCACCACCCGCTCCAGCAACCCCGGGCCGGCGGGGTCGCGCAGCCGCAGTATCTGTCCCTTCACCGGGCGCACCTGCACCCGCGCGCGGGCGGGCAGCCCCCCGATCTCGCCGCTCCAGGCGCCGGCGGCGAGCACCACCTGGCCGGCGCTCAGGCGCTCACCGGTGGTGAGCACCACGCCGGTGACGGCACCCTCAAATCCGTCAGGGGTGGCGAGCTCGCCACGATCGGCGGTGGCGGCCCCCCGGGCGTCGGGCCCGCTCGCGCTCCACTCTTCCAGCTCGACCCTCGCGACAGGAGCTTGCTCGCGAACTTGCACCCCGCTGCGCTCGCATGCGCGCCGCAGCGCGGCGAGCACCAGCCGCGGATCGACACTATGGTCCTCAGGCGCCTCCAACGCCAGCCGCACGGTCGGCGCCAGCGCCGGCTCGAGTTCGCGCGCGGCACTGGGCCGCAATCGTCTGACGGGCAGGCCGAGCGACTCACGTAGCGCCAGCTGCCGCTCCAGCTCGCGCGCCTCGTCCTCATCGCGCGCGACCACCAGCGTGCCGCTTTGCCGCAGCCCGACCTCGATGCCCGTTGCCTGCACCAGCTCGGCCGCGAAGCTCGGCCAGATCTCGGCCGAACGTAGACCCAGTTCGAGCGCCCGCTGCCCGGCCTCCCCGAACTCGACCTCGGCGACGGGCGCGAGCATCCCAGCGGCGACGCCAGAAGCGCATTCCCCACCGATCGCGCCACGCTCCAGCACGGCGACAGACAGCCCCCGCTGCCGAGCGCGCCAGGCGACGGCGAGGCCGATGACGCCGCCGCCGACGACTGCCACATCCACCACCTGGTCATTGCTGCGCATGGTTTGATGCTAGTGACAGGCAGCCATGCGAGACTTGGGTCGATGCCCACCCACGGCAACGTCGGCCCCGAGCTGCGCGCGCGCCTGGCGGCAGCACGGTTGTATCTGGTGTGTGACTCCAAACCCGGTGGCCGGGAGCTGGCCGGCGTCTTGCGCGCGGCGATCGCCGGCGGTGTGGACATCGTGCAGTTGCGCGACAAGCGGCTGTCCGACGAGGAGCTGACTGTTGTGGCCCGCACCGCCGGCGCGCTGTGCGGCGATCTTGGTGCGCTCTTGATCGTCAACGACCGGCCCCACGTCGCCATCGACGCGGGGGCCGACGGGGTGCACGTCGGCCAGGAGGACGCGCCGGTCGCGCAGGTCCGCGAACTGGTGGGCGAAGACATGCTGGTGGGCCTCTCGACACACACACACGCCGAGATCGACCGCGTGCGAGAGCTCGTCGGAAACAGCGGCGCGGAGGTCGCGGACGTCAACTACATCGGCGTCGGCCCCGTGCACGCCACGCCCACCAAGCCCGGCCGCGCGGCGACGGGGCCGAGCCTGGTGAAGCACGCAACGCTCGCCGCAACGGTTCCATTTTTCGCGATCGGCGGTATCCATGCGGGAAATCTCGCAGTGATCCTCGCCGCCGGGGCTCGGCGAGTGGCGGTGGTACGGGCGATCGCCGACGCCCCCAACCCCGAGCACGCCGCGCGCGCGTTGCGCACGATCCTCGACGGAGCGCCCGCAGCCGTTTGTCATTCCCGGCCGGTGCGGTAGCTTCGTCCGGCAGTCCGCGTCGCGGAGCGCCGACTCGGATCGGACTCCTTGGCGGGGAGCAACCGATGGACGCGTGCGTGACTTCACCTCGCAGGCCGGGGTCGGTCGTTCACGCAATCAATCTCAGTCACCAGCGGGGACGCTGGAACTTAAAAAGGAGTTGAATCGAAGTGACCTACAAAGCACGGCTACTACAACTCATCATCGCCACCGTGGTGGCGCTCGGGGCGATCGGCTCATCGGTCGCCGCCGCGTCGGAACCGGAAACGCCGGGATGGGACGTCGGCGCCGACCGACTCATAGAAGGCGCGGAAGAAAGCGCGTCGGTCTCCGGCAGCTTCTTATCGATCTTCGGCTCGATCCGGATCGGCGGTCGCCTCTTCTCGTTACGGATCAGATCGAGACCCGTCATCTCACGCCCGAAGATCCTCGGATCGTGCTGGAAATGCGACGGCAAATCGACGGAGACCGTCGTCTTCGAAAGCCCCGAACTCCTCACCCAGGAACCGGGGGGAACCAAGTTCACCGCCCAGACCGGATGCGAAACCACCGTGGAAACCAAGGCGCTGTCGGCGAAAATCTGGCTGGAAGGATCGAAAGCCGAAAAAAGCCCCAAGGCGGACCTCGTCTGGGAAGCGCCCCTGGAAGGAGGCAGATCGAAGGTCGCGACCATCAAGGTCAAGAAAAAAGCCGGAAAACTCTGCAACGTACTTGAAAAAACGGTCGGCAGTGAATCCGGTACCGAAGTCGAAACGAAGTTAACGCTGGAAGGCAACTTCGCGGCAAAGATCGAAGGCTCCGCCAAAGAAGAAGAATTCAAATCAAACGAATTCAATTTCCCGACAAAGGCCGTCGCCCGCGTATGGCAACCGCCGGGCAACCAAAGCGGCGAAGAGACGGTCGGTTTGGCGCTCAACGGACAAACGGCGAGCATCGTTGGAGAACAGGTCGTTGAACTGACCTCCGGCAAAACGTTCGGCGACATCGTCGAGAACAAATTCGACACTGAAACGGGGGGCACCGACTGGCGGGTGGACGGCGACGCCTTGACGGAAGCGCTTCCGGTGGAAGGAGTGGCGGGCACCGCAAAACTGGAAAGCATGATCAAAGGCAAAAAAGTCACCATAGAATGCACCAAAAACGCCTTTGCCAATGGATTCATCGGGGCGAGCGGTTCCTCCGAAGCAGAAGCCACATACGAAAGCTGCAGCGTCAAGGAAGGGGAAAAATCGCTCACTGAATGCAAAGTCAGAACGCCGTTCACGTTCGTGGTGGTGGATGCGCTGATCAAAGGTGAAAAAGAAGACGAAGACGAATTCAAACCCGCCAAAGAAGAAAAATTTGGCGAAATCAAGATCGAAGGTGGCAAAGAATGTGAAGCAGTGGATGGCACGTTCGCGGTCAAAGGAACGCTCGTCGGCTCGCTATCGAGCTCGAGCAGCGAAAGCCGGGAACATGAAGTGAACTTCAACAGCAAAAGCAAACTCACGCTCGGCGGAGAAAAAGCCACTCTGACCCAGGCCTTAAAAATCACGATATAGGGCGGCGCTTGAACCCGGGGTGGGGTCGCGTTATGCTGATGCGGCCCCACCCGCGGGGGTCGGCCACGGCACGTGGCCATCGCGGTCACGAGCTTGCCTACCAGTCACGGCGAACAGCCCACTCGCAGCGAACGGCGCGAGGAGCGGGCGCGGGCGGCGCTCACCCCCCTCGGCGAGGGCGAGCGCCCCGTGGCGCTGCTGGTTGCCGTTGGGGTCGCCGCTCTACTCGCGATCGTCGTCGCAGTGGGGGCCCTCACCATCCACGACCTGCGCAGCCACGGCGGCTCGGCGCCCGGCGGCATCTTCATCGCCCTCGTGCTCGCCGCGCTCGCAGTGGGGATGTACCGGCGGCGCTACTGGGCGGTGCTTGGCTTCGAGGCGCTGCTTGCCTTCCAGATCCTCGTGACCTCGCTGGCGCTGGTGATCGCCACCACGATCCTCGCCGCCGCGGCCTGCCTGCTCAGCATCGGGCTGAGTGGCTGGCTGTTTTGGAAGCTGGTGCGCGTGATGGGCCGTATGCAGGCCGGCGAACGGGACGCCGACGGGCTGCGATAGGCTCGCGTCAGTGGCTGACTCTTCCTACGACTGCATCGTGATCGGCGCCGGGCCGGGTGGGTACGTCGCCGCGATCCGTGCAGCTCAACTCGGGAAGAAGACGGTGGTGATCGAGCAGGACAAGCTCGGGGGACGCTGCCTGAACTACGCGTGCATCCCCGCCAAGGCGGTGCTCCGCTCGGCCGACCTGCTCAGCGAGATCCGCGAGGCCGGCGAGTACGGCCTGCGCGTGGCGGGGGTCGAGGTCGACTACCCCGCGGTGCAGGAGCGACGCGAGAAAGTAGTGGGGACGCTCACCGGCGGCGTGGGCGGGCTGTTCAAGAAAAACGGGATCGACGTGATCGCAGGCGAGGCCACCCTCGCCCCAGCCTCCGATGGGCAGGAAAACGCAGGCAAAGGGCACGACAAAGTCGGGGTGCGCGTCGGCGAGAAGGAGCTCGAGGCGGCGACCGTGATCCTCGCAACCGGCTCCGTTGGGCGCTCGATCCCCGGCGTCGAGCTGGGGGGACGGGTGATCGGCACCGAGCAGGCGTGGGCGCTGCCCGAGCTGCCACACCGCCTGGCGGTCGTCGGCGCCGGCGCATCGGGGGCCGAGATCACCTCCGGCTTCGCGCGTTTGGGCAGCGAGGTGCTGCTGTTCGAGATGCTCGACCGTGTGCTTCCCACCGAGGACGCCGACATCTCCCGCCTCGTCGAGCGCGGCCTCAAGCGCCAGGGCATCCAGATTCTCACCGCCACCCCGATCGAGGGAGTGCGCGCCAGCGAGAGCGGCGTGAGCTTCACCTATACGAGCGGGTCCGCCCGGGACGGTGGCTCCGCGGGCAGCGACTCCAGCGCGGCGGAGTCGGCCGAGGTCGACTACCTCGTGATCGCCGCCGGGCGTGGGCCCGACGTGGACAAGCTCGGCCTCGCCGCGGCCGGTGTAGAGCTCGACGAGCGCGGGCTGGTGAAAGTGGACGGCACGCTGCGCACCACCGCGCCGGGGGTCTACGCGATCGGCGACCTCGTGCCCGGACCCGCGCTCGCCCACAAGGCCTCCGACGAGGGCATCATCGCCGTGGAGGACTCCGCCGGCCTTCCCACCCATCCGCTCGCCTACGTCGACATCCCCCGTGCCACCTTCTGCACCCCCAACGTCGGCTCGTTCGGGCTCACCGAGGAGCAGGCCCGCGAACAGGGCTACGACGTGGTGATCGGCAAGGTGCCCTACGGCGCCGTGGGGGGTGGCATCGTCTACGGCGACCGTACCGGCCTCATCAAGCTAGTGGGCGACTCCAAGTACGGCGAGCTGCTCGGCGGCCACATCGTCGGCAGCCGCGCCACCGAGCTGATCCAGGAGCTCGTCAACGTACGCGCGCTGGAGGGCGGCTTCCCCGAGGTCGGGCGCATCATCCACGGCCATCCCACCCTCTCCGAGGCCGTGATGGAGGCCGGACGCGCCACCGACGGCTGGCTGATACACGGCTGAGCCGCACCTCCAACGCGACCACCGCAGCGGCCCGCCGGAGCGGCTTGGCCGAGCGTTCACGAGGCCAACACGAGGGATACCCTCTGCATCGTGGACGCGGCCTTCTACTTCGATCTCGCCAGTCCCCTGGCCTACCTCGCGGCCGAGCGCGTCCTGCGTGTGATTCCCGGCCCGCTGGAGTGGCAGCCGGTGCTGGCACGAGAGCTGCCCAGGTCGGAGTCCTTCGAGTCCTTCCGCTGCGATGCGGAGGTGCAGGCGTTTCGCGCAGACGTCCAGCGTCGCGCCGATCAGCTGGGCCTGCAACCAGTGCGCTGGCCCGAGCCGTTCCCGTTTGACAGCGATCTGGCGATGCGCGTCGCCACTTACGCCAAGGGCATCGGACGGGTGGTCCCCTTCGCGCAGGCCGCCTTCCGCCAAGCGTTTGCCGCCGGCCGCTCCCTCGCGGACACCGACACCGTGCTGCTCGCCGCGGCAGCTTGCGAGATGCATCCCCAGGCCGTCCTGCGCGGCGCGGAGCTGCGCTCCGTGCGCGAGCAACTCGCGGAGGCCACCAAAGAGGCAGCGCGAGTGGGTATCGGCGATGTTCCCGCGGTGGTGACCACTCGATCGGCCGGTCATCGTGTATTGGTCGGCGAGCGTGCGCTGGAGGAGGCGGGGATGCTGATGGTTGGTGGCACCAGCCGATGAGAGCCAACCGCGCCTACCGGCTGATCGTCAGGCGCGGCGGGTGGATGCCCGCGGTGCTCGCCGACCCTGCGCGGGTTGACCACATCGAGGTGGTGGAGATCGTCAGCGGCGAGGTGGTGCTGTTCTGGGACTGCCCCCCGCAGGAGGCCGCGCGGCGAGCGCGGGCGCTGCGCGCCGACCTGGCACAGCTTCAGGACAAGGAGTTCATCGCCCACTGGGGTACCGTGGAGCATTGATGGGCACCCGGGCCGACCAACGCGACCGTTGGAGGGGCAGCTCACCACGCTGGGCTACCGTGGAGCACTGATGAGCGCCCTCGCCCTGGAGCACCAGTGAGTCATCCCCTGCCAGACCCCGCCACGGCACGCGAGTGGCTGGCGACGATGACGCTGATCCGCCGCTTCGAGGAGCGTGCAGGTGAGATGTATGCACGTGCGAAAGTCGGTGGCTTCCTGCACCTCTCGATCGGCGAGGAGGCCACGATCGTTGGCGCTGCGCGGGCGCTGCGCACGAGCGACTACCTGATCTCAACCTACCGCTCGCACGGCCATGCGCTGGTGCGCGGAACGCCGCCCCGGAACGTGATGGCGGAGCTGTTCGGGCGTGTCGACGGCTGCTCCGGCGGACGGGGTGGCTCGATGCATATGTTCGACCTCGAGCGCCGCTTCATGGGCGGCTACGGGATCGTCGGCGGCAATCTGCCGATCGCGGCGGGCATCGCACTAGCAAGCGACTACCGGGGCGAAGACGATGTCACGCTCTGCACGTTCGGCGACGGCGCCTCCAACCAGGGCACCTTCGGCGAGACACTCAACCTCGCCGCGCTGTGGCGCCTGCCGGTGGTGTTCATGGTCACCAACAACCAGTTCGGGATGGGCACCGCCTTGGGGCGCCACTCCGCCGTCACCGACCTGCAGCGCAAGGGCGAGAGCCTCGGCGTGCCGGGGATGCGCTGCGACGGGATGGACGTGCTCGACACCCACGCGGTGATCGCCGAGGCGCTGCGCCAGGTGCGCGAGGAGCGTCGGCCGGTGCTCGTCGAGGCCATCACCTACCGCTTCCGCGGGCACTCGATGGCCGACCCCGAGGAGTACCGCTCCAAGGAGGAGGTCGCGGGCTGGCGCGAGCGCGACCCGGTCCCCACCTTCGGCGATCTCCTGGAGCGCGGGGGGATCGTTGACGTGGGCGAACGTGCCGAGATCGACGCGCGGGCGCTCGCCCAAGTGGACGAGGCCGTCGCCTTCGCCGAGCGCTCGCCGTTCCCCTCGCCGGAGTCGCTGTACGACGACGTGTACGTGCTGAGCGAGCAGGTGCACGGCTGGTACTCGGTGCGAACCTCCGAGCCGCAGGACGGCGACGGCACGCCGCCCGCGGCCGAGCCGGCCAGCACGGGGGAGATTCCGCAGCAGATCACGAGCGCCCTGCAAGCCGGCGAGGACGCCCTCTGATGGCCGAGCTGCGCTACCGCGAGGCGCTCAACGCTGCCCTGCGCGAGGAGCTGGCCCGCGACGAGCGCGTGATCCTGATGGGCGAGGACATTGGCGTATTTGGCGGCGCCTTCAAGGTCACCGCCGGCCTGCTGGCGGAGTTCGGCGAGCGGCGCGTGCGCGACACGCCGATCTCCGAGAACACGATCGTCGGCATGGGTGTGGGCGCGGCGATGGTGGGACTGCGCCCCGTGGTGGAGCTGATGACGATCAACTTCGCGCTGCTGGCGTTCGACCAGATCGTCAACCACGCCGCCCACATCCACTACATGTTCGGCGGACAGGCCCGCGTGCCGCTGGTGGTGCGAATGCCCCAGGGGGCTGGCCACCAGTTGGGCCCCACGCACTCACACTGCCTGGAGGCCTTCTTCATGCACGTGCCCGGCTTGCTGGTCGCGGTCCCCTCCACCCCGGCCGACGCCAAGGGTCTGCTGAAGGCCGCGATCCGCGACGAGAACCCCGTGATCTTCATCGAGCACGAGTCGCTCTACGGCCAGCGCGGGGAGGTGCCCGACGGGGAGGACCATGTGCAGGGCTTCGGCCAGGCAGCTGTGCGCCGCGAAGGCGCCGACGTGACGATCGTCGGCATTTCGCGGATGGCGATCACCGCCGAGCGCGCCGCGCAGACGCTCGCCGACGAGCACGGCGTGCAGGCCGAGGTGATCGACCCTCGCACCCTGCGTCCGCTCGACCTCGACACCGTGCTGCGCTCGGTCGCCAAGACCAACCGCTGCGTGGTCGTCGAGGAGGGCTGGCCCCACGGCGGTGTGGGCGCCAACCTCGGCGCGTTGATCGCCGAGCAAGCCTTCGACGACCTCGACGCCCCCGTGCGGCGCGTCACCGGCGCGGATGTGCCGATGCCCTACTCAAAGCCGCTGGAGGAGATCGCCTTCCCGCACGAGCCGCAGGTGGTGCACGCCGCGCTGGAGGTCCTCGGGCAGCTGCCGGCACAGGATCGCGCAGCGCCCGCTGCGAATGGCGAGCGTGGCGGCCAGGGCACGCCGGCGCCCACCACGGGGCAGACATGAGCACGGTGAGGTGCCGATGAGCGAGATCGTGATGCCCCGCCTCTCCGACACGATGGAGGAGGGCACCATCCTGCGCTGGCTGAAGCGCGACGGCGAGCACGTCCGCCGCGGCGAGGAGCTGGTCGAGATCGAGACCGACAAGGCCGCGATGGTTTACGAGTCCGACCAGGAGGGCGCTCTGCAGATAGTCGCCGGGGAGGGAGACACGCTAGCCGTCGGTGCCACGATCGCGCACGTCGGCGGGGAGGGCGACGTTGACACGTCAAGTACCGAATCGCCCCCACCGGCCGGCGCGAATCCGCAACATGAGGGTATCTCCGCAAACGCTGCTGTACATGAGAGCGCAGACCTCCAGCCCCCGCCGGCCGACACTCCCGTACATCGGGGTGAGGGTCGTGTGAAGGCATCACCGCTCGCCAGAAGGATCGCCAGCGAGAGTGGTGTGGATCTGCGCACGCTTGCCGGCACCGGTCCCGGTGGGCGGATCGTGAAGTCCGACGTCGAGGCCGCAGGACCATCGTCGGCTGGCGCACCCGCGAGCGAGACGACCTCCGCACTCACGAGCGAGGGGGGCCCCGCACCCGCCACGCTCCTCGAGCGCGTGGCCAGCGCCAAGGGGGACACCACCATCGTGGAGTTGACGCGCACCCAGCAGACGATCGCGCGGCGGATGGCAGAGTCGAAGGCGACGATCCCCGACTTCGCGCTGCAGGCGGAGATCGACATGGAGCGGTGCGTAGCGCTGCGCTCCGAGCTCAAGCGCCTCTCCCCGGAGGAGGCCCCCACGTACAACGACATGGTCGTCAAGGCCTGCGCTCTGGCGCTGCACGAGCACCCTCGCGCCAACGGCAGCTACCGCGACGGGCAACTGCAGCTGCATTCGCGCGTGAACGTGGGCGTCGCCGTGGCGGCCGACTCCGACGATCCGATGGGCGGCGCGCTGGTGGTCCCGACCGTCTTCGACGCCGCGCTGAAGTCGCTCGGCGAGATTGCCCGCGAGACCCGTGCCCTGGCCGAGCGCGTGCGCGCCGGCACGATCACCCCGCCGGAGCTCGGCGGCGGCACGTTCACGGTCTCAAACCTCGGGATGTACGGGATTCGCAGCTTCAGCGCGATCATCAACCCCCCGCAGGCGGCGATCCTCTCCGTCGGCTCGCTGGCCCCCCGCGCCGTGGTGCTGGGCGACGGCACGGATGGCGGTGGCGAAATCGTCGCTCGCCAGACGATGGCCGTCACGCTCGTCTGCGACCACCGCATCCTCTACGGAGCCGATGCCGCCCGCTTCCTCGCGCGCATCAGAGAGCTGCTGGAGGAGCCGGCCGCGCTGGCGTTGTGATCTTGCGTCGCCCACCCCGCGAGACGAGCACGCGACGCAGGTGTTCCGTGCATACGTAGTATCCGACCTTGTGGGTGCGGATCTCACAGCGACGGCCGCGGGCAACTCGCCGGCCAGGCAGGCGCTGGCGCGGACGGTGCTCGAAGCGGGCGGCTCTGGCAAGCTGCAACGCTTCCGGTGGCTTGCCGCATCGTCCGCCCTCTCGACGAACGTTGACTTCGACAAGGTGGTCGTCTACGACAAAGCGGGGGAGGTGCTGCACACCCGTAGCTACTACGCCGAGCGACATGGAGGCGCCACAGCCGGCCTGAGCGTCTTCGCCAAACAGCAGGGCTCGTGGCTCATCCGCAGAGAGGCGTTTGAGGATCTCTGGGAGCATGGCCGTGCGTTCGTCTATGGCGCTGTCAACGCCGGGGGAATGGGCGTCATGGGCGGCTTCGGGCCGATCTGCCTCGTCGTCCAAGACCCCGAGCAGCAGCGTCCGCAGGCGCTCGCCGCCTTCCCCGCCGACACTGCGGCTCGCTACACGGACGCGACGGGCGCCGTTGACGGCCGGCTTGCGCAAGAGGAGGCCACGGCGTGGATGGTGCGCGGCGAGCTTGCGGTCATACAGCGCCAGAGCGAGGTGAAAGCGAGCGCCACACACGAGTGGCCAGGGGTGCTGTGCCGCCCCACGGCCTACCTGGAGGCAATCTTCGCGGGGTCGCTGCCGCTGGAGGCGCTCAGCGAGGTGCGTCTGCTCGATGAGGCGCACGAACACCTCGAGGCGCTGAGCTCCCGCTTGGTCAGCGGCGAAACGTTGACAGCCACCGAGGAGAACGAACTTGGCGCGTACGATCGGTTGCATAGGTGGCGCCGCAAGCACGGAACCGCGATCAACGTGATACCCACATGAGCAACCTATGATTCCCAGCAGGTCATGGTGAAACCCGTCACACTCATAGCGATGGCCCTATCGGGCGCGACACTCGTCGTGCGCGACAGCGACGAGCGCACGTGGCTCTGCCCCTCGCCGGGCGCGGGGCAGCCACGCTTCATCGATCCCGAGCGCGTGGAGCACGTCATCGCGGGTGGCGACCTTGAACGGATCGACCGCGATTTCACGAGCTGGGAGGAGCTAGACGCCTTCCGTCAGGAGCGGGCGCGGAGAGTGACGCCACAGACGATCGTCGACATCGACTCCTTCGATGCCCACGACATGGAGCGCCACCTGGCGGTCGCCGAGCGGTGGCTCGCCGAAGGAGACACGGATCGCCCGCGGAAGCTCGCGTTCCGGCTGCTGCGCACTCCGGTGGCGCGCGCCGACGGGGAGGTGCACGAGCGCCTCATCGACTTCCTCGAGCACGTCGGGGAACCCGTGATTGCGTTCCGCTCCATGCCCCGCACGTCCTTGCAGATGGCCGCGCGCAAGCGGTGGCAGCTGCAGCGCGCAGCCTGACGTGCGCACGATCACCTTTTACTCGTACAAGGGTGGAACGGGGCGCACACTCCTGCTAGCCAACCTAGCGCGGCTGGCCGCCGGCACGGGGGGACGCACCGTGGCGCTCGACTTCGACCTCGAGGCGCCCGGCCTCGCATACAAGCTGCTCGACGACTGCCACCCACACGTGGGGGGCCTCGTCGGCTGGCTGCGCGACGCGCTCGCCGGCGATCGCCCGGCCGCGCTCGACGACTATCTGGTCGACGTCGCCGTGCCCTCGCCGTTCGTGGCAGACGGCTGGTTGAAGCTGATGCCTGCGGGGCGGGCGCCATCGCCCAACTACTTCCAAGATCTGCGCCGCCTGGCCCTCGACCAGGCACTCGACGAGGGTGGCGGGATCGACGCCCTGCTGGATCTCCAGCAGCAGCTCGAGGACGATCTCGACACCGAGTTCCTGCTCGTTGACGCGCGCACCGGCATCACCTCGACGAACGCGGTCACGACACAGGTGCTTGCCGACGACATCGTCGTCCTTACGCTCGACACTCCCGAGCAGCTCGAGGGCACGCGCAGCGTCCTGCGCGCCCTGCAGCCGCTCACCTCACTGCGGACGGGCCAGCAGCTGCGGCTGCACGTCGTGCTGAGCCGAATCCAGCCGAAGCCGCCTGACGCCGCGGCCGCCGGCCTGTCGGGGCCCGAGGAGGCCCAGCTCGAGCGGGTGCGAGCGTTTCTCAACGAGCCGGCGCAACCGCTCACCCACACATTGGACGTCCAGAGCATCCACCTGCTCCACACCGACCTCCTACTGCAGCGGGGGGAGTTCCTCTTCCTCGAGCGCCCGGGCGAGTGGACACGCTCGGCGCTGCACGTGGACTACCTGCGGATCGGGACGGCGCTCTTCGGCGATGCAGTGGAGGACGCCGCCGCCCGCGCGCTGGCCGAGGCGCGGCCGGACACCGAGCGCTTCGAGGAGCTCGCGTACTTCTTCGCTCGGCCGGACGTGGTACTGGAGGCCCGCGGTCTGCGTGCCCGCGAGCGGGAGCCCGCAGAGCGCACCGAGGTCGACCTAGGCGAGCGGGTCGACCTGCTGCGCGTACGGGCTGAGCGGGATCCCACGGCACGCCCCGACCTGGCGGCCCTCTTGCTCGACGTCTCGAACCGTATGCGGGAGTTGGGACAGCGCGAGGATGCGCTCGCCAATGTCAGCGAGGCCGTGGCCATCTATCGCGACCTCGCCGAGACCCGAGCCCAAACGTTCCTCCCCGACCTCGCGGGGTCGCTGAACAACCTCTCAAACCGCCTCAGTGACCTCGGAAAGCGAGAGGAGGCACTAGCCTCGATCGAGGAGGCCACCAAGCTCTACCGCCAGCTCGCACACGACCGCCCAGAGGTCTTCCTCCCCGACCTCGCGATGTCGCTGAACAACCTCTCCGTCAGCCTCAGCGGCCTCGGAAAGCCCGAGGAGGCACTAGCCCCGATCGAGGAGGCCACCAAGCTACGCCGCCAGCTCGCACACGACCGCCCAGAGGTCTTCCTCCCCGACCTCGCGATGTCGCTGAACAACCTCTCCAACCGCCTCAGCGACCTCGGAAAGCCCGAGGAGGCACTAGCCCCGATCGAGGAGGCCACCAAGCTCTACCGCCAGCTCGCACACGACCGCCCAGAGGTCTTCCTCCCCAACCTCGCAACATCGCTGAACAACCTCTCCGTCAGCCTCAGCGACCTCGGAAAGCCCGAGGAGGCACTAGCCCCGATCGAGGAGGCCACCAAGCTACGCCGCCAGCTCGCACACGACCGCCCAGAGGTCTTCCTCCCCGACCTCGCGATGTCGCTGAACAACCTCTCCGTCAGCCTCAGCGACCTCGGAAAGCCCGAGGAGGCACTAGCCCCGATCGAGGAGGCCACCAAGCTACGCCGCCAGCTCGCACACGACCGCCCAGAGGTCTTCCTCCCCGACCTCGCGATGTCGCTGAACAACCTCTCCAACCGCCTCAGCGACCTCGGACAGCCCGAGGAGGCACTAGCCCCGATCGAGGAGGCCACCAAGCTACGCCGCCAGCTCGCACACGACCGCCCAGACGTCTTCCTCCCCAACCTCGCGATGTCGCTGAACAACCTCTCCAACCGCCTCAGCGACCTCGGAAAGCCCGAGGAGGCACTAGCCCCGATCGAGGAGGCCACCAAGCTCTACCGCCAGCTCGCACACGACCGCCCAGAGGTCTTCCTCCCCAACCTCGCAACATCGCTGAACAACCTCTCCGTCAGCCTCAGCGACCTCGGAAAGCCCGAGGAGGCACTAGCCCCGATCGAGGAGGCCACCAAGCTACGCCGCCAGCTCGCACACGACCGCCCAGAGGTCTTCCTCCCCGACCTCGCGATGTCGCTGAACAACCTCTCCAACCGCCTCAGCGACCTCGGAAAGCCCGAGGAGGCACTAGCCCCGATCGAGGAGGCCACCAAGCTACGCCGCCAGCTCGCACACGACCGCCCAGACGTCTTCCTCCCCGACCTCGCGACATCGCTGAACAACCTCTCCCTGACCCTGGACCAACTCGGACGGCACGAGGAGGCGCTCGCGGCGAACCGGGAGACGGAGGAGCTCGGGAGGCGGCTCCTGCACCTCCGCGATGAGGCGTGACCCGTCTCGGGGATCGGAGACCGTTGGGCCGCTCGCGTTTTGTCTACGCTGGAGCGAGGCCCTGATGAACGAGACGCCCCAGCGACCCACTCCGCATCGACACCACGAGATTTGGGTGTGCCACCTCGGCATAGTCCCCTACCGCGCCGCCCTCGCGATCCAGCAGGATCTCGCCGCGCGCCGCCAGGTCGGCGAGATCCCCGATACGCTGCTGCTGCTGGAGCACCCCCCCGTGTACACCCGCGGCCGGCGCTCGCTACCCGGCGAGCTAACGCCGGGTGAGGATTTCTACCGTGCGCGCGGGATCGAGGTGGTGCCCACCGACCGCGGCGGGCGCGTCACCTACCACGGGCTCGGCCAGCTGGTGGGCTACCCGATCATGGGCGTCACCGACATTATCGCCCACCTGCGCACGATCGAGGACGCGATCGTGGCGGCGCTGGCCGAGGAGGGAATCGCCGCGCGCTCCCGGCCGCAGGACGGGCCCGACTACACCGGCGTGTGGGTGGAGAGCCGCAAGATCGCCTCGCTCGGCGTGCACGTCTCGCGCGGGGTCTCCACGCACGGATTCGCGGTGAACGTCGCAACGGACCTGGAGCCCTTCCGCTGGGTGGTGGCGTGCGGGCTGCCGGACGTAGAGATGACGTCGATCGCCGTCGAGCTGGAGCGAGACCGACCGGGAGTCTTCGGCGACAAGCTACCCGAAGCGGCAGCCCACCGAGCGGACATGGGGCGCTTCCGCGAGTGCGTCGCTCGCTGCTTCTGCGAGGCTCACGGCCGCTGGATGCGGCCGGTGGAGCCGGGGGAACTTGGCATCGACGGACCCAGCATCGACCCCGCGCGCTCCGCCGCGCTCGTGCCGGCATGAATACCCGCGAGCCACCGGCCGCCGCCTCGGCGCCCGCTCCCACCCGCTCCCGCGCCAACCCTGGCGGGATGGACGTGCTGCAGATGCTCGGCAGCGAGGTGCGCCCGCTGCGTGAGCGCAAGCCTGCATGGCTGAAGGTGGCGGCGCCCGGTGGCGAGCGCTATCGCGCGCTCACGCAGCTGATCCGCGAGGAGGGTTTGCACACCGTCTGCCAGGAGGCGGCCTGCCCCAACGTCGGGGAGTGCTGGGAGCGTGGCACCGCGACGTTCATGATCCTCGGCGACACCTGCACGCGGCGCTGCGGGTTCTGCAATGTAAAGACCGGACGCCCCACCTGGAACGACCCGTTGGAGCCAGCGCGCGTGGCACGTTCGATCGCGCGCATGGGGCTGCGCCACGCCGTCGTCACTTCGGTGGACCGCGACGATCTCCCCGACAAGGGGGCCTCCGCGTTCGTCGGGGTCATCCGCCAAGTGCGCCGCCAGGCCCCCGGCTGTCTGATCGAGGTGCTCACCCCCGACTTCCAGGGGCAGGAGATGCCACTCGCCAAGGTGATCGCCGAGCGGCCTGACGTGTTCAATCACAACGTCGAGGTAGTCCCCCGCCTCTATCCGCTGGCGCGGCGCGGCTCCTCCTTTGCGCGCTCTTGCCGCGTGCTCGCGCTCGCCAAGCAGTTGGGTGGGTCTGCGGTCACGACCAAGTCGGGGCTGATGGTGGGCCTCGGCGAGACCCACGACGAGCTCGTGGACGCCTTCGCCGGGCTGCGCCGCCACGGCGTGCAGGTGCTCACCGTCGGGCAGTATCTGCGCCCCTCCGAGCGCCACCTTCCGGTCGTGCGCTACTGGCACCCCGACGAGTTCAAGGCGCTGGAGCGCGCCGCGTACGAGCTCGGCTTCGAGCACGTCGCCGCCGGGCCGCTCGTGCGCTCCTCCTACCACGCCGACCAGCATGTGGCGCAGCCGCGCGATGGCATCGGCCCGTTGGCGACCATCGAGCCGGCGTTGGTGGGAGCGGCCCACGGATAGTCTGCTTCGATCCTCGTCGCTCCAGACACCCCCTCCCGATCGTGACCCGCGTGCTGATCCTGTTCGTGGCGATGCTGTTCGTCGTCGGACTCGCCTACCTGACGCTCCACACGATCGTGGAACAGAAAGGCATCTCGCTGGGTACGGCGGTGTCGGTGTTCATCGTTGTGCTGATGGGCGTGGGGATCTTCGGCGCGCTGCTCGACCGGCGCCGTCGCTGAGCCTCCCCTCGACACGCGCACGACCGAAGGTAGTACCGTGTAGGAGGCGATTGACTGGTCAGTCAACCAAGGAGGCGCAGTGGATCTCGACGACACACCCGAGCAGGCCGCCTACCGCGCACAGGTGCGCGCATGGCTGGAGCAGCACAAGCCCGAAGCGCCAGTGCTGGTAGGCGATGGAGCGCTGAAGGACGAGGATGAGATCATCGCCGCGCGGCGCGCCTGGCAGGGCAAGCTCGCGGAGGGTGGCCTGGCGGGGGTGACGTGGCCGAAGGAGTACGGCGGCCAGGGCCTCGGGCCGATTGAGCAGCTGATCTGCGGCCAGGAGATTGCCCGTGCGGGCGCTCCCGGAATCCTCGATGCGATCGGCGTGGGGATGCTGGGGCCAACGATCATCGCGCACGGCAGCGAGGAGCAGAAGAGCCGCTACCTCGGCCCGATGCTGCACGGCGACGAGGTGTGGTGCCAGCTCTTCTCCGAGCCCGCCGCCGGCTCGGATCTGGCAGCGGTGCAGACTCGGGCTCGCCAGCAGGAGGACGGCAGCTGGCGCCTGTCCGGCCAGAAGGTGTGGACCACCAACGCCCAGTTCGCCTCCTACGGCCTGCTGCTCGCACGCACCGACGCCGACGTGCCCAAGCACAAGGGCCTGACGATGTTCATCGTGCCGATGGAGGCCGAGGGAGTCACGGTGCGCGGCCTGCGCCAGATCTCCGGAGAGGCCGAGTTCAACGAGGTCTTCTTCGACGACCTCGCGCTCGACGCCGACGCGGTCGTCGGGGGCGTGGGCAACGGCTGGGGCACGGCGCTCACCACGCTGATGTTCGAGCGCGTCACGATCGGCCTCGGGGGGGAGGGCCTCGGCTACAACTCCGCGCGCTTCGCCCGCGCGATCGCCTCCGACCAGCACGCCCGCCGCGACCCCGAGGTGCGCCACCAACTCGGGGAGATCGCCTCCGAACTGTTGGCGGTGCGCTTTACGGGCTATCGCACGCTCACCGCGCTGCAGCGCGGTCAGATCCCCGGCCCTGAGGCTGGCCTGGCGAAGGTGACGATCGTCAATGGCGCAATCAAGTCCGGCGACCTGATCGCCGACGTGCTCGGCCCCGATGTGCTCGCGGAGGACAGCGAGTGGGCCTACATGATCTCCTTCCTCCCCGGCCTCAAGTCGGCGGGCGGCACCGAAGAGATCCTGCGCAACACGATTGGCGAGCGCGTACTCGGACTGCCCACCGAGCCACGTCTGGACAAGGGCATCCCATTCTCGGAGCTGCGTTCGAAGGAGGCAGCAAAGGCATGAATCTCGCACTCTCAGACGAGCAGGTGCTGCTGCGCGAGGCCGCCCGCGGCGCGCTGTCGCGCTTCAAGACGCTGGAGGAAGCGCGCGAGGCGCTCGACAGCGGTGGCTCGACCAGCGATCTTTGGCCAACCGCGAAGGAGGCGGGCTGGCCGGGCCTGTTGATTGACGAGTCCCACGGCGGCGCCGGGCTGGACGTGTTCGACGCGATGCTCGTACTCGGCGAGTGCGGTCGCGCGCTCGCCGCGGTCCCGCTGCTCGGCCACCTGCCCGCCACCGCGATCCTGAACGACGGGGCGGCGGGGCTCGACGGGACGCCCCTGCTGGAGGAGCTGGCGAGCGGAGAGCGCCGTGCGGCCTACCTGGCGGCACGGCCCCCGGATGACATCTCCGAGCAGTGGAGCGTCGACCCTGCAGGCGGGATGCAGCGCGCCGCCCTCCCGAGCGCCGTCGGCGTCGGGGAGGGTGAGACTCGGGTGAGTGGGAAGATCGCGTTCGCTCCCGATGCCCCGGGCGCGGACGTGCTGGTGGGCGTCGCATCACTCGACGGTCGCGCGGTCGGCTTCGCGGTGGAGTCCTCCGCGGCAGGCGTCTCCGTCGAGGCGGTGCGCCGCTACGACGCCACCCGCACCCTTGGCCATGTCACGCTGCAAGACGCTCCCGCCACGATCCTCGACGTCCCAGAGGCCTCGCTCGCCGAGGCGTGGCACCTTGCGCAGGCACTGATCGCCGCCGAGTCGCTCGGCGCTGTGGAGAGCGCGCTCGACGTCTCGGTGGCGTATGCCAAGGAGCGCTTCACCTTCGGCCGTGCGATCGGCTCCTACCAGGCGGTCAAGCACTCGCTCACCGAGGTGCTGCGCCAGCTGGAGAACGGCCGCTCGCTGCTCTACTACGCCGGCTGGTCGCGCCACGGAGCTCCTGCGGAGTTCCCGCTCGCCGCCAACGCCGCGCGCTCGGTGGCGGGCCGCGCGCTCGACTACGCCGCCCGCACGATGATCTCGGTGCACGGTGGCATCGGCGCTACCTGGGAGCACGACGCCCCGCTGTACTTCCGCCGCGCGCAGCTCTCCCGCCGCCTACTGGGCGGCACAGCACTTGCCACCGATCGGGTGGCGTGTGAGCTGATCGCTCAGGAGTGAGTCCGGCTGGCAGCAGCCGCATGAGCAACGCCTCACGTCGTCGTGAGCGTGACTGCGGTACGGTCGATGCGTGCCCCACCCTCGGCCTTCCCATCGGCATTGCAGACGATGCGCAACAGTGACGACCGGCGGGGTTGCGAACATTCGTTCGTATGAGGGTGAGCTTCCGTCCGGCTCGAGCGCCAAGCTCGATTGATGCTTGGGCATCCGCAATCCGAGGTCTTTGCCGGCACATCGGTGTCGGTGGTCGAGCGATGAGGCGACGCGACTGGTTGCTGCTGTTCGCTGCCTACAAGGGCGCCCCCGATGGACTCGACCCAATTCGCTTCCAAAAGGGTCTGTTCTTGTTCGCCCAGCGCGCGCATGTGCCTGAGCGATCCAAGTACACCTTCAAGCCGTACGTCTATGGCCCGATGAGTGTCGGGATCTACCATGACCTCGACCGCCTTGTGGATGAGGGACTGGTCGAACGCGTAGCCGTGCCCGGCAAGCACTGGTCGCGTTACAGGCCCAGCGGGATCACGTTTCGAGAAGGAAAGCGGATCATCAAGCAGGCCGAAGACGAAAAGCTGCTCGACGCCGCGCGCGAGCTGTTCCAGATCAAGCAGGATGTCGCCAATGTCGGCTTCAAAGAGCTACTTGAGCGTGTCTACAGCGAACATCCAGAGTTCGCGGTCAACTCGATTTTCCGCAAAGCCGCCTGAGCGAAAGAGTTCACCGCAGTCCGAATATCGGAGCAAATGGGGATGATGCAGTGCTCATGAAGCGTCCCCATAGTTCCGAATACAGACGTTGAGATGACCCTCATCGCTGCTTTGCGCTGTCGCGACGGCCTGATCCTCGGCTCCGACAGCCAGGAGACACGAGGCGCCAAGGGCCACCGCCTAGCTCGCGCCACCCAAAAGGTGTACGAGCCGCGACGTGGCTTCTTGCTCGCCTGGGCCGGCCCTCAAGATGTCGCCCAGGCATTCATCCTGCGTCTCCTCCGCGCGAAGGGTCTCTCACCAGACGCCGACCGCCTGGAGATCAAAGCTCGTCTTCATGCGATCCTCGCCGAGCTTCGCAAGGACTCCAGCATCGAGCAGCGCAGCGACCACATCGAACTGCTGCTTGCATGGTGGTCGCGCCCAGAAGGCAAACCGGTCGCACTCCACCTTTTCAGCGGTGGAGCAGCCGAATGGGTGGTGACGTGGGCCTTTGGCGGCATGGAGCTTGGCGTCGAGAGTGCCACCTTCGCCAGCGGTACCCTGCGCTACACCGATCCGGCGGCACTCGCCCTGGAGCAGGCCAAGATTGTGGCGTTGAAGGTGTTGCGCGACACGATCGACACCACCGTGGAGGGCATCGGCGGTGCCGTTCAGATGGGCGTCGTCCAAAAGAGCGGTGTGCGACTCCTCGAGAGAGCCGACATGCGTGGGCTGTACGACACCGTTGACCTGTGGGAGTCTCAGTGCGCCGAGCTGCTAATCGGAGCCACCCTCCCTCCACCGGCCGGCAGCAATCCGGATCGCGGGATGCGGCCACCGGACTGAGAGCCATCGCCCAAACTACCGGCAGGCGCCCCGGGGCGAGCTAAGCGGCTATCGCCGGTGCCGGGCGTGGCGGGAATGCCTCGCGCCGGCGACTGTTGCGGCGGTGTACGTCGCCATCACCGGCGCGCCGTAGGCTTCGTAGGCAGCCTGCGCCAGCGCCGGCTGCACGCCGCAGTTGATGCAGAAGCCGTGCTGCGACCAGCCGATCGCGCGGGCGAGCACCTCGTCGGCGTATTCCACGCCATATGCGTCGTGGCCGTAGTAGTCGTACGCCGCCCACCACGCCGAGTCATCCAGCGCTCCGCCGGCGCCGTCGGAGTACAGCAGCCACGCCGCCGCCATGATCGAGTCGTAATCGTCGTAGATCGAGGGGTGGTGGGCGGTGCGGTGGTCGTACGCCGCGGGGCGCACACCGAAGCGATAGGCGTTCTTCACGAGATCCCACGTGCTCACCGGCCCATTGCTGACGTTGAACTGCATCGGCCCCCCGCAGCAGCCGGCGAAGTTGAGGCCGTGGTAGGTGGAGGGCGCGGTGGAGAAGGCGGTCTCCTGCATGTGGATCGAGGCGAGCAGCAGCCAGTTGACGCCGAACACGCGCTGCGCCTCGGCGTAGATCGGATAGAAGCCGTCCTCCCACGCCGCCGAGATATGAGCTTCGGGGCCCGGCGGACTCGCCGCCACGTCCTCCCGCCCGCCGATCGCGTGCGCCACGACGGCTCCCACCGATGCCACCTTGGGCGACGCGCTCCCACGAGGCTCATGGTGGGCGGCCGCGTAAGGCCCCGCCGGCGTGCCCCGCCCCGACCGCCGTGCCGCCTCCGAGGCGCTTGCGGCACTCGGCGTGACCGCACCAACGAGCACCGCCGGCGGACCAGGCGCGGGGGTGCTCGACCCAGTGCCGATCACGCCGCCGAGGATCGCCGCCAGCACACCTGCGCCGAGCAGGCACAGCGCAAGCGCAACCAGCCACGCCCGACGTTCGGAGGGCGGAGTTGGCGTGTGGACCTCGTCGTACACCGCCTCTGACGGTATCGGCGCCACCTTAAGGTCGCGTAGGTCCTACCCTGGACGCGATGTCCGAGGAGACCGATCGCAGGCCCTCGAGCGACCATTCTGAGCCTCTCGCGGATTCAGCCCCTGCTTCGCAGCCCGCGGCGGAGCGCAGCGGCCCGCTGGCGCTCGAGCGCTACCGCAAAGCAGATGGGCGGTTGCTGATTCTCTACCGGTGGAGCGACGAGGATGGGTGAGCTGCGCTTCGAAGAGCTGCGCGGAGAGTGGGTGGACTATGCCATCCACCGTCAGGAGCGCACGTTCCTGCCAAGCGAGGAGCACTGCCCGCTATGCCCCACGCCCCCGGGAGGAGAGCCAACGGAGATCCCCTTCCCCGCGTTCGAGATCGCCGTCTTCGAGAACCGCTTCCCGGCGTTCGAGTCACCACGAGGCGCAGCGGAGGTCGTCGTCTACACCGACCGCCACCATGACTCCTTCGCGACGCTTTCGCCGGAGCGCGCGCGAGCGCTGATGTGGGTGTGGCGGGCACGCTACGAGGAGTTGGGCACACGAGAGGATGTGGAGTACGTGCTGATCTTCGAGAACCGTGGCGTGGAGGTGGGGGTGACGTTGCATCATCCGCACGGGCAGATTTACGCCTACCCGTTCGTGCCCCCTGTGCCCACCGCCGAGCGCGCCGCCGACGTGCGTTTGGGGGGCTGCGCGCCGTGTGCGCTGCTGCGGCGAGAGCTCGAGGATGGGCGCCGGATGGTGTACGAGAACGAGCACGTGCTCGTTTACGTCCCCCACGCCGCGCGCTGGTCGTACGAAGCGCACGTGGTGCTGCGTGCCCACCGCCCCACGTTGCTGCACTGCGCCGCCGCCGAGCTGGACGCGCTCGCCGAGGCGCTGCAGGCGCTCACACGCGGCTACGACGCGCTGTTCGAGCTGCCCTTCCCATACGTCATGGCTGTCCACCAAGCTCCCACGGATACTGGCCCGGAGCGAGAGGGGCACCTGCACGTCGAGTTTTACCCTCCGCTGCGCACCGCACACAAGCTGAAGTACTTGGCGGGCTCCGAGCAGGGGGGTGGAGTGTTCATCGTAGATACGCTGCCCGAGCAGTCCGCCGCGGCGCTGCGCGAGGCGGTTGGTCGTGCCAACGGGTGAGCGAAGCCGCCGAGGCAGGTGCCCGGCGGAGCGCGAATATCGCTGGGAGGGCTGAGCGGTGGCGCCGCTTGTGGTGCGCACATTCGCCCCCGGACGGGTCAACCTGATCGGGGAGCACACCGACTACAACAACGGTCTCGCCCTGCCGTTCGCCATCGCCGAGGGCATCATGGTGCGCGCGGCGGGGCATACAAGGCAGCGCATCCACGTACATGCGCTCGATCTGGATGAGGACGATGAGTTCGCCCTCGACCTTCTCCGGCCCGCGCCCGCAAAGCCCCAGGATGCCCCTATCCCAAATGCCCCACCAGGCGACGGCTGGCGCGGCTTCGTGCATGGTGTCGCCGCCGAGCTGCTGCGTGCAGGGGTCGCGATTCCGGGGGCCGAGCTCGAGATCCGCGGCAATCTGCCACGCAACGCGGGACTCTCGTCCTCGGCCGCACTGGAGGTTGCCCTTTGTTTGGCGCTACTCGGACTAGGCGGCGCAGAGCTCGACCGTCGCGAGCTGGCGCGGCTGTGCTCCCGTGTGGAGAACGAGTGGCTGGGCGCGCACACCGGCCTGCTGGACCAGCTCGCCTCGCTCTACGGCGAAGCCGACACCGCGCTGCGTATCGACTTCTCCGACCTCGACATCCAGCCGGTGCCGCTGGTGCTGGCCGATGGCTGGCGGCTGGCGACGCTCGACTCCGGCGATCCTCGGACGCTGGCGGCCTCCGGCTACAACGAGCGCCGGGCCGAGTGTGCGCGGGCGTGCGCGCTGCTGGGGGTGGGGTCTCTGCGCGAGGTGCAGGAGCGCAGTGTCGAGCAACTGCCACCCGTGCTCGCCCGTCGCGTGAGGCACGTGCTCGGAGAAAACGCCCGCGTGCTGGCGACCGTCGCCGCCCTGCGCAGGGGAGCGCTGGAAGAGGTGGGCACACTGCTCGACGCCTCTCACACCAGCCTGCGGGACCTCTATGAGTGCTCGACCCCGGCGGTCGAGGAGGCGGTGGGAGTCCTCAAGGAGGCCGGGGCGCTCGGGGCGCGCCTGATTGGCGGCGGCTTCGGCGGGCACGTTCTGGGGCTCTTCCCCCCCGGC
The DNA here is from genome assembly GCA_963724305.1 of uncultured Solirubrobacterales bacterium. Classification (GTDB taxonomy): domain Bacteria; phylum Actinomycetota; class Thermoleophilia; order Solirubrobacterales; family Solirubrobacteraceae; genus Palsa-744. The sequence continues at coordinate 2,223,474 of CAVRUG010000004.1, read as the reverse complement.
GTCTCCCCGCCAGCGCACGCACGCGAGGTGCGCCCCTCGCGCGGAGCGCACCTGCTCACTTGAGAGGGTGGACCCTTCTACGCTGATCAGGCGACTGCCAACGTCGCCTGCTTCTCAGCCAGCGCCGCGATCAGCTCCTCGAAGGAGTCAGTGAATTTCTGCACGCCCTCCCTCTCCAACGTCTGGGTGAGGTCGTCGTAGTCGATGCCCGCGCGCGCGAGCTCGTCGAGCAGCTTGCGCGCCTCTCCCACCTCCGCCTGCAGGCGTGCCTGAGGACGGCCGTGATCCTGGTAGGCACGGATCGTCTCCTCTGGCATCGTGTTGACGGTATCGGGGCCGATTAGCTCCTCCACGTACAGCGTGTCGGGGTAGTCCGGGTTCTTCGTCGAGGTCGAGGCCCACAGCACGCGCTGCGGGGTGGCACCCTTGTTTGCGAGGAACTCCCAGCGGGGCCCGCGGAAGACGGAGAGGTAGTGCTGGTAGGCAAGCTTCGCGTTGGCCACCGCCAGGCGGCCCTTGAGCGCATCGAGCGCACCAGCGTCCCCCGCCGACTGCAGCTCCTGCAGGCGCCGGTCGGCCTCGCTGTCGATCCGTGAGACGAAGAAGCTCGCCACCGACGCCACCTTGCGCGGATCACCGCCTGCTGCAATCAGGCGCTCCAGGCCCCGAATGTAGGACTCCGCCACCTCTGCGTAGCGGCGCAGCGAGAAGATCAGCGTCACGTTGATCGAGTGGCCCTGGGCGATCACGTCCTCGATCGCCGCCAGGCCGGGCTTGGTCGCGGGGATCTTCACCATCAGATTTGGTCGATCCACCGTCTCGTGCAAGCTGATCGCCTCGTTGAACGTCGCCAACGTGTCGTAGGCAAGATCGGGCGCCACCTCCAGCGATACGTAGCCGTCGCGCCCCGATCCACCGTCCCAGATCGGGCGAAAGAGGTCGCACGCGTCCTTGATGTCGCGCTCCGCCAGCCGCCAGAAGCTCGCGCGCGCGTCCAAGCCCTCATCGGCCAGTTCGCGCAGCTGCTCGTCGTAGGCCTCCCCAGCGCTCATCGCCTTCTGGAAGATCGTCGGGTTGGAGGTCGCCCCCACCACGGCATCCGCGTCGAGCAACTCTTGTAGATGGCCGCCGCGGATCGACTCGCGCGAGAGGAAGTCCACCCACACGCTCTGCCCGAGCGCAGAAAGGCGGTGCAGCGGTGAGAGGGTCTGGGAGGATGGCATCTGCATCTCCTTGTGGGTCGCTTGACCTACGGGCTACTTACAGCCTACCCCTCGGATCGATGCCCGAAAAGCTAAAGCAGCGCGCGTGCGCGTGCCACGATGTTCTCAACCGAGAAGCCCAGCTCCTCCAGCACGCGAGCACCGGGCGCGGATGCGCCGAAGCGGTCGATGCCGAGCACATCTCCTCCGCTGCCCACCCACTTCCACCAGCTCATGCTCGCCCCCGGCTCGACTGCCAGCCGGGCTGTGACAGCGGGCGGGAGCACCGTGTCGCGGTATTCCGCTGACTGGGCTTCGAACAGCTCCATGCAGGGCATCGACACCACCCGCACCGCCGTGCCCCCGTCCGCCAGCGACCGGGCGGCATCCAGCGTAAGCGGAACCTCGGCGCCGGTGGAGATGAGAATCACCTCCGGGCTGGGCGCGGAGTCCCACAGCACATACCCCCCGCGCTCTAGCTCGCTCGCCGGAGCCAACTTCCCCTCCTCACGATCGAGCACCGGGATCCCCTGCCGGGACAGCAGCAGCGCCACCGGGCCATCCTCGCGCTCCAGCGCCACCCGCCACGCCTGCGCGGTCTCATTGGCGTCGGCGGGGCGGATCACCCACAGGTGCGGGATCGCGCGCAGCGACGCGTAGTGCTCGACGGGCTGGTGGGTGGGACCATCCTCGCCGAGCCCCACCGAATCGTGCGTCCACACCCACACCACGGGCAACCCCATCAGAGCGGAGAGACGGACCGACCCCCGCATGTAGTCGGAGAAGATCAGGAAAGTGGAGCCGTACGGCTTGACGATCCCTCCGTGCGCCGCCGCCCCGTTGACGATTGCGCCCATCGCGTGCTCGCGGATCCCGAACGGCACGTTGCGGCCCGTGTGCACCTTGGAGAATTGACCGGCGCCGGGAAACACCGTCTTGGTCGAACTCGACCAGGTCGGCCGCTCCGCCGAACATCGTGGGGGCATACACCGAGAAGGCCGCCATCGTCTTCTGGCCGGCGACGCGCGTGGCCAGCTTCTCGCCCGCCGCGAAGCTCGGCAGCGCCTCGCGCCAACCGTCCTTCATGCGCCCGGCCCACGCACGCTCCCAATCCTCCGCCAGCGCCGGGTGCCGCTCGCGCCAGGCGTCCATCCGCGACCGCCACTCGTGCTCGGCCTGCGCACCGGCGTCGGCGAGGCTCATGTGCCCGTACACCCGCTCGTCCACCCAGAAGTGGCGCTCCGGGTCGAAGCCCATCGCGAGCTTCGCCGCGCGCACCTCCTCCTCGCCGAGCGGCGCACCGTGCGAGGCCGCGGTGTCCACCGCGTGGGGGGCGGGGTAGGCGATGTGCGAGCGCACCGCGATGAACGACGGACGCTCGGTTTCGGCGCGCGCCGCAGCGAGCGCCGCGGTGAGCGCCTCGACGTCCTCCGAGTCCCCGACCCGCTGCACGTGCCACCCGTCCGCCGCCAGCCGCGCGATGTGGTTCTCGCCGTCGAAGGAGATCGCGGTGCTCCCATCGATCGTGATGCGGTTGTCGTCGTAGCACACCGTCAACCTGCCCAACCCGAAATGCCCGGCGATCGAGGCGGCCTCCTGGCTGATGCCCTCCATCATGTCCCCGTCGGAGCAGATCACGTAGGTGTGGTGGTCCACGACCTCTTCGCCGGGGCGGTTGTAGCGCTCGGCCAGGAAGCGCTCCGACATCGCCATGCCTACGGCATTGGCGAAGCCCTGCCCGAGTGGCCCGGTGGTGATCTCCACGCCCGGCGTGTGCCCACGCTCGGGATGCCCGGGGGTGCGCGAGGCCCACTGGCGAAACTGCGTCAAGTCCTCCAGCGATAGCTCGTAGCCGCTGAGGTGCAGCAGCGAGTACAGCAGCACGCACGCATGCCCGGAGCTCAACACGAAGCGGTCGCGGTTCTCCCACCGCGGGTTGCGCGGGTTCACGCACAGCAGTCGCTTGAACAGCACATACCCAAGCGGCGCCAGCGCCATTGCCGTGCCCGGGTGCCCGGCGTTCGCCCGCTGCACCGCGTCCATCGCCAAACCCCGAACCGTGTCGATCGTCAGGCGCTGCAGCTCAGGCTCCCCGTCGCCGTCCACTCCCCGGCCATCTGAACGCCAACCGACAGGTTCATGCCTCACCACCATTGCGCCCGATCCTAGCGGGCGCTGCCGTCGTCGGCCTCAGCGACCCCCTGCCGGCACCTCTCTCGGATCAGCGAAGCAACGGCGGGGCCACGCGGGCCACGGCTCTCAGCGCCCGTGTGGGCGCCGACGCCTTGGCGGCAGCGCCGCGACCGGATGTACCCGACCGTAAGCCCTGCAGCCTGCCCGCGGATGCACGCTCACCAGCCAATGTAGATCGTGGCGGCAGTGCGAGCGCCGATACGGCCACCGAGCGTGCAACGCCCGGAGCATCCGCCGCTCCTCACAGACGAACACTTTCATGACGATCCAACCTCCCTACCTCTCGCAATTGGCCCACGCGGCCGAAAGAGACCCTCCATTTGGTCCATAACGTACCAGCTAATAGTACGCCGCCTACAGAAATACTGGGCACCATTTAGGCCAGAGACAACCCTCGCCGTTGGTGCGTCAAGCGCCCTGCCGGGCCCATTCGATGCAGCCTTACCCCTTGTTTCCCCTTTTTGTGCCTGCACTTGGCCCCCGCAGCCGATCCTCAAGCCTCACTCCGAGAATAGCCCTTGAACTCTTCCTGCCAAACACATATAAATCATGTTTTACTCATCCTGTCAATATATGACTAGCGGAAAGCGCGATGTCTGTCCACCGATCAAGCCCATTGGCACACGTGCCTGCGTCCACTAAGGTGGGCATGTGGCCGAGGGACCGGGGCAGAGCGGTGGCAGGGCAAGGGCGGATGGTCCCCAGATGACGGGAGCCGCCGACCGCGAGAGCCCCAACGGGCCACGATCGAAGGGGTCGAATGACCGCAGGGGCGCGAACGGTCGCAGAAGCCCTGACGGCGTCGCCAAAGGACGTCCACGCAGGAGCACGGACGCCCAGAAGGGCCTTCCCCGCGGACCCCAGGCACTCCCACGCGAGCGGGTGGCCGCACACCAGCGCGAGCGGCTAGTAGAAGCGATGGTGCAGGCCGTGAGCGAGCGTGGCGTGGTCGCCACCACGATCTCCGATCTCGTCGCGCGCGCCGGCATCTCGCGGCGGACCTTCTACGAACACTTCGACAACAAGGAGGACTGTCTGCTGGCGACCTACGACACGGTGGTCGAGACCGAAGTCACGCGACTGCTCGGACTCGCCGGCTCGGAGGTGGAGTGGCTAGCGCAGCTGGAGGGGATCATCCGCGCGCTGTTCGACGCGATCGCCGCACGTCCCGATGCGGCGCGCCTGATCTGCGTGGAGATGGGAGCGTCAGGCGCAAGCGGGGTACAGCGCTGGGCGGACGGGGCGACACGCTTCGAACGCTTCATCAGCGCGGGCTTCGAGCGCGCGCCGGGGACCGGGACGATCCCCGATCCGGTGGCCCGCGCGATCGTTGGAGCGCTGCGCAAGATCATCTACTCGCGCGTACGCGAAGAGCGCTCCAACAAGTCGCTGAAGGCAGAGCTCGCACGCATCGTCCCGGAGCTGATGGAATGGATCCGCTGCTACTACCCCACCCCCTCCGGAGTCCCCCGCCGGCCTCGTGCGCAGAAGCCGCGCTGGCGCGAGGGGGGCCGCGCGCCCGGCACGCTCTCGCCCCCGGCGCCCTGGGGTGTGAGGGGCTTGCCACGCGGCGAGCACAACCTGCCGCGAGGCTTCGTGGAGTTCAACCAGCGTGAGCGGATCTTCGACGCGATCGCCAAACTCACCGCGCGGGACGGCTACCAGGCACTCAGCCTGGAGGACATCGCGGCGGCGGCCGCCGTCTCGCTGCAGACCTTCTACAGCCACTTCGAGAACAAGGAGGAAGCGTTCCTCGCCACTTTCGAGGTTGGCCACACCCGGGCCAAAGCGGCTGTCAACCGGGCCCTCGCCCACCAGACCGACTGGATCGGAGGCGTGCGCGCCGGAGCGCTGGCGCTGCTGGAGTTCCTGGCCTCCGAGCCGGCGCTGGCGCACCTGTCGTGCGTGGACATCCTGATCGCCTACCCCCACGTCGCCGGGCGGGTGGCAGAGGCCAACGCCGCATACGCCGAGTTGCTCGACATGGACCTCGGCGAGGGTGCCCCCTCCCAGTCCTCCACCCCGATCGTGGGTGAGGCGATCGTCGGGGGGGTGTTCGAGCTTCTCCACGACTACATCATGAGAGGCCACACCCGCAGGCTGCCGGAGCTCGCCGACCATGTCAGCTACATCGCGCTAGCCCCGTTCATCGGCCGCGAGGCCGCCGCCGAGGCGATCGCGCAGCGTTGAAAAATGGGCCGTGCAGGAATCGAACCTGCAACCTTGGGCTTAAGAGGCCAATAGGGGCACCCCGAACCGCCCATTTTAGGGCGTTTTAGCTGCCTCAAACATGGCTTAGGGCCATAGAATCGGGCTGGTTTGGTACCCAAGGTGGTACCCACGGGAGGCGTGGTACCCACCGTGGTACCCACGGTGTTAGAGTGAGTTTCTGACACCCGTGAAGAGAGCGTCCGCGCACCCGTGATCCGGGGGCGAGTGACCCGGAGGCAGACCAATGCCGGCATCAAGCCCCAGCGCCACGATCATCGTCCGCGAGCACCGCGGCCAGGTGTTCTACGAGGCTAAGTTCCGCCACCACGGCCGTCAGGTCAAGCGCCGCATTGGCCCCGCATGGCTCGAACGCGATCCCGACGCGGGCGACTGGCGCCGGCGACGCGGGCGAGTCCCGGAGGGCGCCTACGACGAGCGCTCCGCCCACGTGGCCGCCGCGCAGCTCGTCGCCAGACACGTGACCGAGGCGGCAGACGTGGGGCGCGTCGAACAGGAGCGCCGCGCCCGAGGCGTGACCTTCCGCGAGGTCGCACACGCCTACCTGCGGTGGCTGGAGAACGTGCGTGGCGCGAAGCCCTCCACACTGGTCGGGCACCGATCGGTGCTCGCCGAGCCGGGCATCCCCTACAAGCGCGGCAAGGGAACCACGGCCGGGCACGTGATGGCCGCCCTCGGCGACCGGCCGGCGGCGAAGATCACCACGCGGGAAATCGAGGATCTGTTGGCGAGAGTCAGCGAGACGGGCGCCTCGCCGCGCACCGTGAACAAGCACCGGAACGTGATCGCCGCGATCTTCAACTACGGGCGCAAGCCGTCCACCTACGCGCTGGCTGGGAACCCGGCAAGCGTGGCCGACCGCCGCCGGGAGCCGCACCCGGCCGCGCTCGTGTTCTACACGCCGGAGGAGATCGAGGCGGTCGCACGCGCGCTCGCGGACGGGCGCCACCGTGAACCGCCGCGGCAAGCCCTCAGCGAACAGGAGTGTGAGGCGCAGCGAGCCGAGGACTACCAGGACGCCGAGATCATTCGGGTTGCCGCCTACGCGGGACTCAGGCAGGGCGAGCTGCTGGCCCTGCGCTGGCGCGATGTGGACTTCGCGGGCTCCGCGTTGACCATCGCCCGAGCGTTGAGCGCTGGCGAGGAGACCTCCACGAAGTCGGGGCTGATACGCCGGGTGCCGATGGCCGACCAGGCCGCCGCCGCGCTCGATCGGATGAGCAGGCGCGAGCGCTACATCAGCCCCGAAGACCTCGTGTTCTGCAACGTGTACGGACGGACGCTCGACGACTCGGCGCTTCGCCGTCGCTACCGCCGCGCCCAGACCGTCGCCGAGGTGCGGCCCTTGCGCTTCCACGACCTGCGCCATACCTTCGGCTCGCTGCTCGCGATGCGCGGCGTCAACGTGGTGACGATCCAGAAGGCGATGGGGCACAGCGCGCTCGCCACCACCAGCCGCTACCTACACGCGCGCCCGGCGTCAGAGCAGGCCCACGTGTTCACGCTGGCCTTCAATCCCACCCCGGGAAGCAACGCACGCGAGGTCGCGATCACGGACACGTCGGGGTAGGGGCGAGGTCAGTCCATATGGTAAATCGCGCAGATCACGATAAATAGGCGTAACACGCTCATCATGCTATAGTGGGCAGAAGTAGGTAGCAACCATGCCAGCCATCGGATCACAGCCCAAGCTGCTCTCCGCCACCCAGGCGGCCGACCTGCTGAACGTCAGCCGGCGCACCATCCTGAACTGGATCGAAGCGGACAAGGTGCCCTACGTGAAGCTCCCCGGGGGCGACTACCGCATCCCCCTCTCCGGGCTGCTCTCCTCCCTCTCGGGGACCTATCGGCTCGACGAGGAGATCCGCGCGCTGGACGAGCGCAACGCGGAGCTCACCGACGAGGACATCCAGGCCGCGATCGGCGAGTAGCCGCCCGCCGCCCATAGAGTGCCGCCAGTGCGGCCCGTCGTTCTCGACACCAGCGTGGTTCTTCCCGCGACGCTCTCGCCGCGTGGTTACCGTCGCCGGTTCTGGGTGCAGCTCGCATTCGGCGCCCTCGCCGCACGACGCAATCACGCACGCCTGGAGGCCGACGCTTTGCGCAGGGAGAGTGGTGTAGTGGGCAGCGAGAGCGGCGGCTTGCCAGTCGATGCGCTGGCGGCGCAAGCCGACGCCCGTTATCGCCGGCTCAGCGAACTGCTGCCACCGGGCTGCCCAGACGACTGGCGGCTCATCGGCTCCAGGCCGCTGCTGGAAGAGTACGTACGCAAGCTGCGCGAGGCCGGACCAAAGCTCGACCAGGCCCTGCGCCCAAACGGCATCGAGGTCGTGCGCCGCCAGATCGAGAGCGTCTGCGCGGACATGACCGAGGACTTCGACCCCACGAAGATCCCGCGCTATACGGTCGATCGAAACGACGACCCGGTCGTGCACACCGCGCTACTCGCCGACGCCACCTGGCTCATCGCGGACGACCGCAGGCACATCTCCACCGATCCGCACGGCATCACCGAATACGAGTTGCCCGGCAGCGAGCGCCGGGTGTCGGCCGTCACCTTTAGCCGCTTCCTGGAGCACCTGACCGATATCGACCTCGACCACGTTGACCCGGGTCTGCTCGCAGTTGCGTTCGGCCCACTGACATAGACCGGAGGTTCAGCTCACCCAGTGGCGGTACGCCTCGATCCACTGCGCGCCCTCAGGCGGCGGGGTCGGCAGAGGCAGATCGAGGAGCGGGATGGTCTGTCTCACCTTCTCGCGCGAGCAGATCGCCACGATCTGGTCCTCCCCGGTCAAGTCCACGCGCTCGACGATGACCTCCACACCCAGCACCCGCGTTTTGAAGGGAACCGTCAGCTCGTCTTCGATCACGGTGAGCAGACCCGTGACCTGCTCGGCCTCGTTGTAGCAATCGACCGTAGCCTCCTCGACCATTGCGTCGAGCTGCGCCTTGCTTATCGCACTCATTGCGCGAGGGTATCCCAGGGTCAAGACGCCACGTGGCCGCCGCCAATCGCTGCACCCGGGCTTTGGGCGACCAATCTTGAAACCCAGCCCTGGCCGTTTGGATTGCGTGCAATCAAGCCGCTTCGATAAAGCTGAGTTGTAAGGCTCCGAAACTCCCCGGATTGCAATTGCGGCGACGGCAGGGCCTTCGCAAGCTCCAGGCCGCCAAACACGCCTGTGTATTCAGTGAGGTAGGTCAAGCAGGCGATATCACGGTCATGGTTCTCCGAAAGACCGGCTCGTTGGGCCGCCGCGGCGACCTCGACCAGGCGTTCGTCGTTGGGATTCGATGATCGTCCGCTCGACCACGCCGTCGTGAGGGCCATGGGGAGCGATTCGGCGTGCAGGTCGGGCTCCACGAACGCGCCAACGCTCAGCCATTCAGGGTTCTCGGTCAAGACTGGGCAGCCCGCATCGCGGAGTCGGTTCGCAACTTCATGTCGCCATGTGGGACCTGATGTGATTCGTACGGTGTTGCGGCCGGCGAGATCCGTCGCGAGGCGCGGGCGCCCATGTTCGACGATGATCGTGCGATCCGGGTGAGACGTGAATGCGATCCCGCCCTCGTAGAAGACGTTGGGGCGTGGCTGCCAGGTCACCTGTGCGTCAGATGAGTCTTTCGGATCGCGGAGGTCGCCGCGGAGTAGTACTTGCTCTTCGGGAACGAGGAGTATGATGGCGGCCTGTGCGGTCTCAAATGCGGCCTCCACCGCTTCCGCATTGTATGGGGCTCCCTTGCCGGTCGATCGCACGGCCTCGGACCACTCTATGGGCTCAAGTCCAAACGCCCGTAGCAGACCGAAAAGATCGCTTCGGGTCTTCACGTCGCGTCCGTGGACAACCATCACCTTCTTATTGTTCACGGTGGGCAGGGTATTCATCGAATCGAGTGAGGCCGGCGAGGCTGGTTGCTGCCGCTCTTGTCGGTCAGGATAACTGACGGCGAGAAAGTCGATCACGGTATGGATATCGCGGTAGCGACGCGCTCGCTCGATATTTACCTCAAAGGACCAGCCGTCGGCATTTGGCCCGGCGAACGAGGTCCAGAGCTGCCATGCTTCAGTGGTTAGGAGAGTCCCCAGGCGAGGCATCCCACGGTCGCCCGGTTCAAGTTCGAGGTTCAGACGGATCTCCTCGCTTGTGACCGACAGGCGGTCAAGCTCTGTAGCGGACGACGGTCGAAATCGTGCTGCGCGGTCCGCGACATAGCGCACCATGGATACAAACCGGCTGAGATCCTCTGCGGCTTGCGGCAGGTACATCATGCCTTGGAGACTGACCCCCACGGGGGTGTCTTCGCGTAGCTGAAAATGATGGCCGCGCCCCATCGCCGGGGTGACCAAGCGACGTTCGGCCAAGTCGAGGTACACCTCGCGTGGCTCGACCTGCAGCTCCTGCCATAGCGGGGCGCTGATCGACTGGAAGAGCGGGGGCTGTCCGGTGGCGGCGAACATCTCGTATATGAGTTCGAGCATCCGGCGCTGCGGACCGATAACAGCTTCAGAGCCGCGATCGGGCATGCTCGTTGACCGAGAGGTTGGCACACGTGCGAGGTCGGTGTCGCTGAGATCGGCCAGCAATGGCTCAAAGTCTTTTTCGATGGATTCGCGAGTCCACGACGCGGGAACATTCTTTGGTTGTGTGGTTGCCCAAGCGCGAAGACTCGCTGGTAGTTCGGCTTCAATGCCAAGGCGACGCATCACCTCTCGCAGGGTGCGGAGTTGGTTTCGGTAGCGGTTCTCCAGCGCCACGGTAGTCGTGCGTTGGGCTTTGACCATCGTCTCCACCAGTCCCGTGACGATCTCGACCACGGCATCGTGGTCGGAGATATCGGCTTCGCCTTGGTGGATGCTGTTCAGTCGCTTGACGTCGTAGGGCACGGGAACAGGCTAATGCTTGCACCGGTGCGCCCACTTTCGATTCAAGTAGCCCGAGCCGCGGCCCTCATACTCGGGCCGTGGTCGCCGGGTATGGACTGCCGCACCCGCGCCACGCGGATTCTTAAACTGATCCACTACCTCAGATCTACCAAGCCGCAAGGGCGCTGAAGCCCACGCCTGACGCCAAGCGATGTCTCGCCACGGTAGGCGCAGTCGGGGATCGTGAGATCCTGGTCGGCATGAGCCTGTTGCCCGACTACTCGCGCCAGGCGAGAACGTATGACCGCACGCGCGCGGCGAGCCCGGTGGTGCTGCTGCAAATTGCGCGAGGCGCTCGCGGGAGCGCAGAGCGGGCGCCTCGCGGACATCGGCGGCGGCGCCGGCAACTACGCCCTCGCGCTCCAAGAGCACGGCTGGGAGGACCCCATCGTGATCGACCGCTCGCCGCAGATGCTCGCCCACGCGCGCGACAAGGGTCTCGCGACACTGAACGCGGACGCGCAGAGCCTACCGTGTTCCGACGCGAGTTTCGATGCCGTGATGCTCGTGTCGATGTTCCACCACGTCGAGGACCCGGCGGTGGCGCTGGCGGAGGCCAGGCGAGTGCTGCGCCCCGAGGGACGGCTGGCGATCATGGTGTACACGCGCGAGGACATCGAGGATTTGTGGCTGCTCGATCTCTTCCCCTCGACGCGGGAGTGGATGCTGAGCACCCACCCACCCCGCGCGGAGCTGCTCCGGCTGCTCCCCGGCGCACGGTGGCACCAGTTCGCCCTGGGCGACCTCGCCGACGCCTCGCGCGGGCCACCGGCGGCTCACCCGGAGAAGCTCCTCGATGAGCGCTGGCGCGCACATCGAGCGTCTGGGGCGCGAAAACCCTGACGAGCTGAGCGCCGGCCTGCAACGTTTCGCGGAGCTGCTTGGGGCCGGGGAAGCGCCGGCAAGGCCGGGGCTGGTGTCGCTGCTGGCGTGGACGAAGCCCGGCTGACCGCTGGTATAGCGTGGACTCTGATGAGCGTCATCGGCATCGACCACGTGCAAATCGCCGCTCCAGCCGGTTGTGAGTCAGCGGCCCGCAGGTTCTATGGCGAGCTGCTCGGGCTCACCGAGATCGAGAAGCCGGAGCCGCTGCGTATGCGAGGGGGCGTGTGGTTCACGGTGGGCGCCCAGCAGCTTCATATCGGCGTCGAGGATGCGTTCGAGCCGGCTCGCAAGGCTCACCCGGCGCTTCGCGTCCAGCCAGGGAGGTTGGATAAGATCGCTGAGCGTCTGTCTGGAGCGGGGCACACGGTTCGGTGGGACGACACGCTGACGGGCACGCGCCGGTTCTTCTGCGATGACCCCTGGGGAAACCGAATCGAGTTGCTCGCCTGCGAGTAGGAACCCGACGGCCCGATGCGGGGCGAAGAGCGGTGCAGGCAGTTGCCAGGGCCGTCAGCCCGACGGGGCGAGGATGGTTGCGAGCTCGGCGGGGGTGTGGGCGAGTGCGTCGGCTCCGGCAGTGAGCAGCTCCAGCTCTGAGCCGATACCCCAGAGAACGCCGATGGCGCGGATGCGGTGCTCGTGGGCGGCTGCGACGTCGTGCTTGCGATCGCCGACCATCACCGGCCGCGCGTCGGGCGAGAGCGCCCGCGTCGCGCGTCCGATGGTGACGGTCTTGTGCTCGTTCTCGCTGTCGAGCTCGGGGCCGATCACCGCGGCGAAGAATCCGCGCAGGTTCAGGGCGTCAAGCAACGGCTCGGCCAGCACACGCGGCTTGGAGGTGGCGACGACCAACGGCAGGCTCTCTGCGAGCGCGTCGAGGATCTCGCGGATGCCGGGGAAGACGGTCGTCTCGCTGGCGGCCAGCTCGCGATAACGCGCGCGATACGAATCGACGCACGGCTGAACGAGCGACTCCTCGCCCACCAGCACACGAAACGTGCGGTGAAGGGGAGGGCCGAGGTACTGGTGCAGCTCATGCTCCGGCCTCGCCGCCAGCCCGTGGGAGGTGAGCGCGCTGTTGACGCCGCGCGCAAATTGCACGCGCGAGTCAACGAGAACGCCGTCGAGGTCGAACAGCACAGCGTCGTGATCGGCCATCCGGCAGATCATTACCACTCGCCAGCTGGGCGCCTCCCCCGGTGAGGACGGCGGGCCCTCGAAGCGCCCGCTCGCCGTGGAGTGCCCTCTACCACCTTGAGATCATCCGCGCGACGAAGTGCCGCAACCAGGCCACGGGCGCGGGCCCTCCATGGTCCGGCGTCAACGCGAAGCGCGCCGTCCAAGGCAAACAGCAAGTCACGGTCGATCGCCCGCCGCTCCCCAACCAGGCTGGCGCCTGGCCGGGGGCCCCGACCGCGGCGGAGCGCAGTCCCCCGGCCCCCGTCCGCGGGGTAGCGTGGCACACCCTGTCAACCCACGAGGGGTGTGACAGGGTGTGCAGCGAGGGCCGGGCCGGGGGCCGGCCGACTGCTCGATCGACGGAGGAGTCCCGCGGCTGTTCGCGCCTCCTCGGTAGCAGTGGCCAGCTCACCCGATCGAATTCCCCGCCGTCGCAATCCTCCTGCGCCGGCGCCACTGACCCGCGTTGCACCCGAGCGCTCGACCCGCGAGCCCCGCGACACGGTGCGCCCACCAGCTCCACCCGCCCTCCATCCAGGCTCCACCCGAGCCCACGCGGCTCTCGCCCACGCCTCCCACGACGCGCCCGCACGCGCCCCAGCTCCCCCTCCAACCAGGCCTCCGGCGCCCCCACGGCAAGGCAACCCCGCCGCTCGGCTCCGCTGCGCTCCGCCTCCCAGCACACAGTTGCACCAAAGGGTGCTTGCTTTGCTATTTTGCTCTGAGTTGTCTACTACCGAGCAACAGATCCTGACCGTGCCCCAGGTCGCCGAGGAGCTCCAGGTGACCGCCCAGACGATCCGCAACTGGATCGACAGCGGGGCGCTGCCTGCGGCGAAGATCGGCCGCGCCTTCCGCATACGACGTGAGCACGTTGACGCGCTGCTCGCACGTGCCCAGGCCGACAGCAGCTCCCTAGCGACACGCCGCGACCTCTGGGCGCCCGAGACCCTCGGGTTGCCACACCGCCGCCGTGGCGCAGAGCGTCCAACGTCGGTATGGGATGAGACCGGGACTCCAGCGCCGCCGGTTAAGCGCTCCTGAGCCACTCAGACGCGATTGCGAGCAAAGTGCTCCCTCCGGGCTCAGGCTGAGCGACGCGTGCGGGCACGTGGCCGCCGGGTGCTCGCGCCGTCTTCGCGCTCGACCGCCTCGGCGAGCTCCGCGGCGGTGGCGGCGAGCTCGTCGTAGGCGCGGGCGACATCGAGCATGTTCTGTCCGGTCGCGGATGTGTTCAGCTGCCGAACGGCTTCATCGAAGCGCCGCCAGAGGCTTTCGGGTCCGCGGCGCCCGGTACCGGGCTGCAGCTCATATGGCGGCCGAGGATCGGCGGCACGGTGAGGCGGCCAGTCAAAGCCCGCGGCGTCCGCGGCCCGGCAGGCGCGCGCCTCCTCGCTCGCGGCCTGGGCGAGACCGGCCAGGCGGGCGCTGAAGCCGTGATCGGGGGGCGCCATTCGGTGCGCCTCAAGCGCGTTACGCCAGCCATCAAGTGCGTCCCTGAAGTCGCCGAGCACCCTCTTATCGTCCCTGGTGTTGCTTGTTGTGTTCATTTGGTCATCGTAGCTGGTGCATGGGATGACGAGGGCACGACATGCGGTCTCGTCTTTGGGAGACGGGTGGGCGTCGTGCTCCGAACACCGGCATCAGGCCGACACCTATCCCGCATTACATGACCCCCCAACATCCGGCGCGCAAGCCATCGGCGGCAGCCGCTGGCATGGCAGCGCCAGACGAAACGAACAGGCAGGCGTCCGGGGTGGGTAACGAGACGCAATCACTTCGGCAGGGACAGCCCTCCGAAGACTGGCAACCTCGAATGACGGCCCTACGCCGCACCCGGGACGGCAACGCACACTCAGCGCCTTGGCAGCTTCGGTGAGGGGACGTCGTTACGCTGACCGATACATGCCGCTCCGCCCCATAGAGGCGGAGCCCGAATCGCGTAGGCAGGCCCTCTCCATCGCACCAGCAAGCACACGGTAGTGCTGTTTGACGTCGTTGGCCTCGGCGTCCCAGCCTCCGACCAGGGGCTGCTCGCCGCCCTTTACGGCCGCATCGGCAGCAGCGACCCACAGCTCGATTGCTTTGGTCTCGATGTCATCACCATCCATTCGCGAAGCGTAGCGTCCTCGCCCATCGGTCGCTGCCGTCGCCACCGACGTCTCGCGTCTCATCAGGCTCTCCTTGATGCTTCCCTGATAGTTTCCCGATCATGGCGGTCGTTACTACCGATCTTCCGGACCTTTCGGCCCTCCTAACTCACCTGCTAGCCAACGCGGACGATCAGGTGCGCTGGTTCAGAGGCCAGGGGTGTGATGCACGCTCGTTGACACCCTCTCTCCTTCGGAAGATCGACCCCTACACGCCATCCAAGATGCTTGAGACCGAGCAACGCCTCATTACGCGCTTCCGGCAGCGCAGTCTTCCATTCTGGCCTGAGGGGTATCCCCAGACCAACTGGGAGCACCTATTTGCCATGCAGCATTTTGGAGTTCCGACGCGTCTCCTGGACTGGAGCGAAAACGCGATGACCGCGGCGTTCTTTGCCGCAGACCACGACCCGACGCGCTGCGAGTGCAGTCGCGGTTCTTGTCATCCAACAGTGTGGGTCCTCGATCCAGTCGCGCTCAACCGGCACAATCCCCGCTTCGATGGCTACGGCGAGGCGATGACCATCCTCGCTACATCGGATCAAGCTCTCGACGCCTGGGCGCCCGGGACGGAGGAGACACGCTTTGCTCCTCGCGCAGTCGCACTCTACGGCACGCACAACAGCGCTCGTATCGCCGCCCAGCAAGGCACATTCACAGTCTCCGGCAAGGAAAACGAGTCACTGGATGTCACGCCTGCCGTCGCTGGCCACAACGTGCTTGAGAAGATCACCATGGAGACCAGCCATGAAGATTTGATGAAGAGCCTGCGCACCCTCGGCGTCACGCGCGCAGCCGTCTACCCGGACCTCACTTCTCTCAGCATCGACATTTCCAGCATGGAGCTCGAACCATGACGTCGCGACTTGAGACTGAGATCACGAATGGCCGTCTAGAGATAGCTGCCGACACTATCAGTATGTCGATCAGCGAACTTACGAACCTCTATCACGAGGGTGTCCTGGTAATTCGCCCCGAGTTCCAGCGCCTCTTTCGATGGAGCCAAGAACAAAAGAGCCGACTGGTCGAGAGTGTCCTGCTCGGTATCCCACTGCCATCCCTATTCGTATCGCAGTCCGACGAGGGGAAGTGGGAACTTGTCGATGGACTTCAACGAGTAAGCACACTCCTTGAGCTGCAAGGCCATCTCAAGAACCCGGATGGCTCAGTACGTCCCTCCCTTGAGCTTTCGGCCACTAAGTTCCTGCCTAGCCTCGGCGGATACAGCTGGAACTCTGACACTGGCAAAGAACTCTCGGATACGCACAAGCTCGACATTCGGCTCGCGAGACTAGATCTCAAGGTCATCAAGCGGAGTTCCGACCCTAAGGCGAAGTTCGACCTCTTTCAACGCCTCAATAGCTTCGGCTCTATCGCAACAGCGCAAGAGATCCGGTCGGCGATGGTCGCCGGCACGAATGGCGATTGTCTTGCATGGCTAACAAGACTCGCCGCGCATGACAGCTTTGTCAGCTGTATAGCGCTAAATGACCGCCTCCTCGACGAGCAGTACGATATCGAACTTGTTCTCCGGTTTCTCATGCTCCACAACATCGCCGCTGAGCGGGGGCGCCTTAGCGACTTCTCGTCGCGACTCGATGACTGGGCTATCGAGCTGGCGTCCACTCCGGACCTCTGGGCTGCACTTGAGGCCACATTCGATACTACGTTCACGTGGTTGGCTCAGCGCGGCGGCAGCGACGTTTTGAGGAAGTGGGACGCAGAACGCAACGCGTTTCGAGGCGGTTTCCTAAACACCTCATTCGAGGTGTTCGCACTTGGGGCTGGGTACCACTTCTCGCGTGATGAGAGAGTGAGGGCCGACATCAAAACCGCGGTACAGACGCTGTGGACGATCCCCCAGATGACGACCCGGTTCGCTACTGGTCTCGCCACGCAGGATCGCCTCGTGAAGACGCTCCCCATCGGGAGGAAACTGATGAGGGATCCTCCCGAGGCTATCGCGCTGTCCGACGTGATCTGAGCCTAGCTCTCTGCGTAGCTCCAAACGGCGACCACGAGGTTGGCATCGGCAGCCGCCGTCCCACCCCGGACAGATCGGTGCCGCCATCGCCGAAAAACGCCGGGTGACCCCGGGCGAGGAGCGAGCGCACACGCCCGTGAGTTCGCACTCGCTTTGCGCGGCGCACGAGCCGAACTCCCTCCGAGAGAGTTCTCATTGTAAAAAGAGGTTAGTTTTGCTAATTTGGCTGTATGGTAGCGGCTCCAACTCCGACCCGCCTCACGGCCGACGACGTGATGACGGCCCGAGAGGTAGCCGGCTTGCTCCACGCGCCGGTGAGCACTGTCGAAGATTGGGCACGCCGAGGGGTCCTACCGAGCGTCAAGGTCGGGCGGCGGCGCCTCTACATCCGCCAGCGCGTAGAAGCCGAGCTACTCGGCGAACCACGGCCCCAGCCGTCGCGCTGACGGCCCGTTTGGTACCCACGAGTGGTACCCACGGGCAAAACCGGGCTTCCGATCCCGCTCCCGGTCGTCCCAAAACCCGCTAATTTGCAGGCACTTTAGGAAATGGGCCGTCCGGGAATCGAACCCGGAACCTTGGGCTTAAGAGGCCCCTGCTCTGCCGGTTGAGCTAACGGCCCGCGAGAATGCCCGATCGGTAGGGGCATCCCTGAGGAGGTGGCATTTTAGCCGAGGTCATCCGCCGGCCGCGTTCCAGGCACCCACGCGCCTCAGAACACCACCGTGCGCCCACGATCGGCGATCACGCGGTCGTCGAGGTGCAGCGCCACGGCGCGGGCGAGCACCATGCGCTCGATATCCCGACCCACGCGTTCGAGGTCGGCGATGCTCTGCCGGTGATCGACGCGCTCCACGCCCTGTTCGATGATCGGCCCCGCCGTCGAGCTCCTCCACGACGTAGTGCGCGGTGGCCCCGATCAGCTTGACGCCGTGCTCGCGCGCGCGCCGGTAGGGCTCCGCGCCGGGGAAGGCCGGAAGGAAGGAGTGGTGGATGTTGATCACCGGCGCGCCCACGCGCTCCAGGAAGTCGCCGCTGAGGATCTGCATGTAGCGGGCGAGCACCACGAGGTCGGCGCTGCCCGCCAGCAGCTCCAGCATCCGCGCCTCGGCGTGCGCCTTGCCCCCGGGCTCGACCGGCACGTGGTGGAACGGCACTCCGGCTCCCCGCGCCTGCGGCTCGAGGTCGGGGTGGTTGGAGACCACCGCCACGACCTCCGCGTCGAGCTCGCCGCGGCGCCAGCGCCACAGCAGGTCCACGAGGCAGTGGTCGCGCCGGGAGACGAGGATCGCCATGCGCCGGCGCTGGCCCCAGAAGCGCAGCTCCCACTCCATCTGAAAGCGCTCCGCCACCTCCGCTACCGAAGCGCTCCCGCAGGCGCTCCCGCGTGCGGGAGCCGACTCCAGCGCATCCGCGAGGAAGAGCTCGGTGCGCAGGAAGAACCTGCCCCCGGTGGGGTCGGTGGAGTACTGGTGGGAGGAGACGATGTTCGCACCCAGCTCGAACAGGAAGCCGGAGACGGCCGCCACGATGCCCGGTCGGTCCGGGCAGGCGACCAGCAGGCGCGCGGTGTAGCGGGGCGAGTCCTCCGGCGGGGCGGTCTAGGCACGTCGGCAGCAGGCGCGTCCTCTGGTGGAGCGGCCATCTCAGGGTTCAGGTCGCCCGCCACGCGCTTCTCTGCGACGGGCCTATTTCTTCCCGGTGCTGAGGTCGTCGCGGCCGGCTGGCACGTAGCGGTGCTGCCCGCGGTGCGTCGCGGCGCGTCGCGGTGGCGCACCGGTGCCCCGCAGGGTCGTCGCTGCCGCGTGGGTGGTTACACCCCCGACGTACCCGCCCTTCGGGCCGTTGGACTTGACGGTGTAGGTCTTGCCGCCCTGCGTCGCGACGCACGGTCCCGTTCGCGCCTTTGCTGATCGTGGCGGGGGTGTGGCTGAGTGGGTTCTTCCTGAGTTCCGCCAGATACTTCTTCACTTGCGTGCGTTCGGCGGCGGGCGCCAGGCTGACGGCCTTGTGCGCCGCCGCGTCGCCCACCTTGAGGTTGCCGGCTTTGTATGCGGATACCGCCAGCGCCGAGTACAGGCGCACCGTGGGGTTGCCCTTGACCGCGACCTGTAGCGCCCGCACCTTTCGGCGCCGGCTGATTGAGGCCCTGTTCGGCGAAGATGCTCGAGATCCTCTGCGCCAGTTCCGGTGTCTCGGATGATGCGGTTCCAGAGCTTGAGGTAGGTGCTCCATGACTGGCCAGCTTGGCAAGCAGCGCCTTGCCCTTGGCGGTGTACTTTTCGGTTTCGCCCACACCGTGGCGATGTTGCCGGGTTCGCTCGCCTGATGCAACTGCGCTTCGACAAGCGCCGCCCATGCAGCCGCTTCGGTCGGGTGGCTGCTTGATGCGCTTTTCAGCGGCGGCCACCTTGGCGGCGAAGTTGGCGCTGTTGGAGCCGCCGTTTTCGGTGAGGGCGTTGAAGATCCCGCCGCCCCCGCCGCCGACGCCCACGCCGAAGCCGACGAAGCCCAGCAGGAACAGCAGGCGAGACCCAGGAACACGACCTGCACGGTTTTGCGCCGGCCCCGGGCTCGAAGATCGAACAGCATCAGTCGGTCAGCTCCCTGTCCATGTGGTCGATTATGGCGTGCACGCTTGGGTCGGTGTCGTTATCCGTAGTTCTCGCGTTCGACTCCGGAGGGTTAGGAGCCGGTGGCCCACCCCCACCGGGAGCGACCGGGCCACCCTCGTCGGCGTCTGCACCCGGCGAGGACGGTGGATCCTGGCGAGTGCTCCCAGCCGCCGCCTGCGCTCCACCCCGCGCCGCGTCGCGCCGGGCGACGAACGATGCCATCAGGATACTCGCCTCGTAGAGAATGTAGAGGGGAACGGTCTCGAGGAGCAACGTGACCGCATCTCCCGGAAGGAAGGCCGCGACGGCCGCGCACGCCACAATCGCGTAGCGGCGGCCCTTGCGCAACTGCTTCGGGGTCACGATACCGGCACGGGTCGCCCCCAGGATCACGACCGGGACCTGGAAGACCAGACCCATCGCTAGCAGCACCGTTGCGGCGAACTGGTAGTAGGGGTTGGCCTGCACGATGATGTTGAACTCGCTGCTGTTGAAGTTCACGAGGAAGCGCAGCGCCGCCGGCAGCACGATGAAGTAGCCAAACGCCACCCCTGCAGCGAACAGAAACGGAACCGCCGCGACCAGGGGCCTCACCGCGCGTCTCTCACTTGGCTGCAGGGCAGGCAGCACGAAGCCGTACAGCTCGAACAGGATCACCGGCAGCGAGATGATCAACGCGAAGAAAAAGACGACCGTGAGCGTCGTGGTAAACGGCTCGCCGACCCCCAGCGTCGTCAGCTTTTCCGCTGGGGGAGCGGGCGGGATCCGCGCCGTAGCCGCGCGCAAGCTGGCAAGTTCGGCCATCAACTGGGCACGAACGGCCGCCGGCAGATGGGCGTCGGGCGCGGCGAGGATCCGGACGATGCTTTGCACGTCCCCCGAAACTTTGAGCACCGCCTCTTGCGCCAGCACCGCCTGACCGGTGGGCCCCTCGCCCTTTGCGACCTGGCCCTGCTTCTCGCGTTCGTACGGGCGGTTGACCACGTGCAGCAGCGCGTGGTTCTGCCATAGGCAGACGCCGAACACGACCGCCAACACCACGCCGCTGACGATCAGGCGCGTGCGCAGCTCTTCGAGATGCTCGACGAGGCTGAGTCGGTCTTCGTGGCCGATCGTGCGGATCGCGGTGGCCATATCTGTCTCTCAACATATATCGGCCGCGGCAATTGGGCGGGTTGTACGTGCCAGGGGGTGGGCAAACCTCGGTATTCGTGCGCACTCGCTAAAGACAGCCTGAGGCGCAGTCGATGACTCGTCCTAGAGCGCAACGCAGTCGCCCGAAAGCCGGCGAGCTGGGGCCTCTCCAATCAGGAAAAACCCAAATGCCCTCCGACAAGAGCCATCAAACCCGCCACCACGTGCAGCTGCCCAGCGGCAAGCAGATCGAGGTCGTCTACCTGGACAACCCCGCTCCGCCCTCGCTCGGACCCGCCCACGCCGCCGGCCAGCGACAGACCGATCCGACGGCGGAGCCACTGCACATCTGCTTCTACTGCGGAGGGGAGCTGGTCCATCCGATGGATTGGTCGGAAGCCGGCGAGCGGCAATGGCGGATCCTGCTGCGCTGCCCCGAATGCGAGGCCACGCGCGAGGGCGTCTTCGAGCAGACCGCGGTGGAAGCGCTCGACGACGAGCTCGACCGCGCCGCCGAAGCGCTACTGAGCGATCTGCAGCGCGTCACGCACGCCAACATGGCGGAGGAGATCGACCTCTTCATCCGCGCGCTCGACGCCGACTTGATCCAGCCCTGCGATTTTTAGGGGGAGGGGCTCTTTTTAGGGGAGGGGGCTCTGGGGGAGGGCCTGCCCTCCCCCAGACTAGTGATCGACCTCTTCATCCGCGCGCTCGACGCCGACTTGATCCAGCCCTGCGATGTTTGATCGATCAGCGGTAGCGCTCTACGACGGCGTCGGCGACTAGATCCAGCAACGCCGCGCGGCCGTCGGGAAGGATCGCCGGCAGCATCGCCTTCGCCTCGGCGACGAACGCCAGCGCCCGCTCGCGGGCCTCCTGCAGTGCGCCGGTCGCCGCGATCCGATCGCACAGCTCGGCCGCCTGCTCAGGGCCCTCAGCGAGGCGAGGTCGACTGCGGACAAATGCCGATCGCGCTCGCGCGCCAGGATCAGCGGCAGCGTGACGGTGCCGTCGAGCAGGTCGGTTCCCGCGCGGCTTGCCGGTGCGCTCCACCGGCCCGGAGACGTCGAGCACGTCGTCGAGCAGCTGAAAGGCCAGCCCGATGCGCCGCGCGAAAGCCCCGAGCGCCTCCGCCAGCGCCCCAGCCGGGGCGGGCAGGCTCCGATCCCCGCCCTCACCCGCCACGAGCGCCCCCAGACGGCAGGCCGCCTCGAACAGCGCGGCGGTCTTCAGCTCACAACGGCGCAGGTAGCGCTCCACCGCGACTTGCGGGGCATAGGCATCCTCGCGCTGCAGGAGCTCCCCTTCGGCCAGTGCCGAGCTGGCGTCCGAGAGGGCGCGCAGCTGCGCCAGGCGATCGATTGCGCGCAAGCTCCGCAAAGGCCCGCGAGAAAAGCAGATCGCCGGTCGCGATCGCCACGCGCCTGCCCGCTTGGGCAACAATCGAGGGGTGCCCGCGCCGCAGCTGGGCGCCGTCGATCACGTCGTCGTGGACGAGCGTCGCCGAGTGCACCAACTCGACCGCCACCGCCGCCCGCACAAGGCTGCTTCGGCCGTCCCCGGTCGCCGAGGGCGGTCGGCCATCCGATCTCGCGCGACTCCCCCGCGGCGCTCGCGGCCAGCACGACCAGCAGGGGGCGCAAGCGCTTGCCGCCGGCGAGCACCGTCGAGGTGGCGTGCGTCGCCAACGGCGCGCCCGCCTCGGCGGCCACTTGCTCGAGGTGCTCCTCGGTGCGGACCATCCGCTCGCGCAGCACCGCGCCACCGCGGCGCATGATCTCCGCTATCGCCTCCTCATCCTCTGCCGCCTGCGCCTGTGCAGGGTGCTGCTCACTGTACTCATCATGGACCATCTCGCCGCGAGCGTGCCGGGTGGCGGTGGGCCTGCCGCGGCACCATTCGCCGGCACGGTGCCGGCGTGGATGGTGATGATGCCCCCGGCTGTGAGCAGCCGATGGAGTTCGCCGACGCCCGCCCGCTCCATTTCGGCCGCCAATACGGGGGCGCCGGGAAGCGCTTGACCGAGTTGGGCAGATAGGAGTAGGCGTGGGATCGCCCGCAAGCCGCCCGAGCACCGGCACGATCGCGGTCGAACCACAGCGCGGTAGAACAGCGACAGCGGCGGACGGGTGGGGGAGGTGATCTCCAGCACCACGACCCTGCCCTCCGGCCGCACGACGCGCGCCATCTCCCGCAGGCCGCGCGCAGATCGGAGAAGTTGCGTGCGCCGAAGCCGACCGTGGCAGCGTCGAAGGAGTCGTTCTGCGTAAGGCAACTCCAGCGCGTCGCCCCACTCGAACCGCACCGACGCCCGAGCACCGTCTGCGGCGGGTGTGCGCTCCCACTTGGCGCGCGCGCGGGCGAGCATCCCCTCGGAGAAGTCGCTGCCCACCACCTCCCCACCCGGGGCCACCCGCCGGGCGAGCTCGAGCGCCAGATCGCCGGTGCCGGTGGCGACGTCGAGCACGCGGGCAGCCCGGCCCGACCCGCGCAAAGTCCACAGCGCGTTCGCGCCAGCGGTGGTGCAGGCCGGCGCTCATCACGCCGTTCAGCGCGTCGTAGACCCACGCGATGCGGTCGAACATCGCCTGCACCTGTCCCGGCCTCGAGCTGGCCGGACCGGGGCCGAGCGCGCTCGCCGCATCCCTAGATGCCTCCCGGAGACGATCGTCTCCGGCTTCGGTCGGCGGGCGCACCCTGCTCATGGCCTCGAGCATGCGACCCTACTTCAACTGCGAGAGGAACTCGACCGCCGCTTCGAACTGCTTTGGCGGCAGGTGCCTGAACGAGGGCATCGGCGCGTCGGGTTGACGCAGCGTGCGCGCGATCCCGTAACGCGGGATTCGCGAGCCGATGTGCGTCAATTCGGGACCCGGCCCGTTGTTGCCGTTGTCGCCCAGCTTGTGGCAGGCCAGGCAGCCGCTGGAGGCGACCACGTTGCGGCCGTCTTCGAACTGCGCGAGCTCCGGGCCGCCGGCATGGCGTACCGCCGCCGGCGTGGCGATTTCCACCGAGAACGGCGAGCCGGTGCTGGCGCCCTCCCAGGTGAGGAAGAACATCGCCCCGATCACGAACAGCGCCGTGATCGTGGCGATCGGACGGCGCTCGGGCCGGCGCTCGGGGCCGCGGTCGTAGAAGGGCAGCAGGAACAGCAGGATCATGCGCCAGCGTCGGGATCCCGATCGTCGCCATCCCCACGAGGCTGGGCGGCTTGATCACGCGCAGCACCTCGAACAGGAAGAAGAAGTACCACTCCGGGCGCGGCACGTAGGTGCTGGTGGTGGGGTTGACCTTGGAGCCGAGCTCCGCGCCGAGCACGCAGCGACATCGTGATGATGCACGCCATCACCATGCACGCCATGACCGAGTCCTTCGACCACCGCGTAGGGGAAGAACGGTTTCCCTTTGGCCTTCAGGATCGCGTACTCGCGGAGGTACTCCTCCTTCTCGCGCTGGTTCATCGCCGCATCACGCCTCGGACTCGCGCAGTTCCGGGTCTTTCTCGGCTTTCGACCACGGCGGTGCGGTCGTGCCGAGCTTGGCCACCAGGTAGAGATGCGCGCCGATCAGCGCGGCGATCAGCCCGGGCACGAGCAGCATGTGGATCGCGTAGAAGCGCGAGAGCGTGGTCGCCCCGATTTCCGAGCCCGCCGCGCAGGAAGTCGCTCAGGTAGGGGCCGACCAGGGGCCCGGTGCCGTTGATGTTGACGCCCACCTGCGTCGCCCAGAAGGCGCGCTGGTCGAACGGCAGCAGGTAGCCGGTGAACGACATCACCATCGTCAGGATCAGCAGCACCACGCCGATCACCCAGTTGAGCTCGCGCGGGTACTTGTAGGCGCCGAAGAAGAAGGTGCGGCCCATGTGCAGGAACACCAGCACCACCATCACGGTCGAGCCCCACTTGTGCATCCCGCGCACGAACTGTCCAAGGAACACGTCGTTGGTGACGTAGCGGATCGATTCATACGCGCCGCCCGAGGCGTCGGGGCGGTAGTACATCGCTAGGAATACACCGGTGACCGCCTGGTTGAGGAAGGCGAACATCGTCGCTGAGCCCAGGGTGTAGAACCAGTTGGTGCCCTTGGGCACCTTGCGGAACATCATCCAGCGCGCCGCGCCGCTCAGGGAGGTGCGTTCGTCGACCCAGTCGACGACCGCGGTGCCGGCATTGGCGGCGTGATCGACCGGCCGAACGGCGCCGTTGCTCTCCTGCGGGCGCGGCGGCGGCGCCTTCAGCGGCGCGGGGATCGGGGGGGTGGGAACTTTGGGCACGGTCTAGCGGCGGATCGAAGGACGCGATGGGTAGGCGTACTGGCCGAGGCCGTCGATCGGCTCGCCGGGGTCGCGAGGGGAGAAGCGGCGTAGCTCGCTGTTGACGCTGAAGCGCGAGCCGATCTGCACCATGCCGTCCACGACGCGCGTGTAGAAACGGTCCAGCGGCCGCGGCGGCGGGCCGGCCACGCGGCGACCGAGCAGGTCGTATACGCCGCCGTGGCAGGGGCAGATGAAGCGCTCGGCGGCGGGCACCCAGCGCACCGGGCAGCCGAGGTGGGCACAGCGCGAGGTGAGCGCGATGTAGGGGGTGTGCTGGTCGTAGGGGTCGATATCGATCGCCGGGTTTCGCTGGCGCACGTACACCAGCCCCTTGCCGGCCTCGCCGATCCCCGGGGTGAGCGTGATCACGGTGGGGATGTAGGTGTTGTCGGGGAACATGTCCGTCGGGCCCACCGTTTCCCAGACGTGGGGCTTGCTCTTGAAGATCGGGCCGATCGCGAAGCCGAGCGCCGGCAGCGTGAACGACAGCGCCGCAACCGCTCCGGCGGCGTGGGCGGAGCCGGTCATGAAGCGTCGCCGCGTGACCGTCTCGCCCTCAAACGCACCCGGTATCTGGCGATCGAGGGTGTATTTGGAGGCGTGCTTGTCGTGCTTGCTGGCCAAGGGCGGCCAAAGAATACCGCCTGCGGGACGATGCTGGTCGTGCAGCTCATCCCACGGGGATGGTGATTATCGTCACAAATATTGCGGGATTGGGCGATTGAAGACCGTCGAGCGTCGCCCTCGTGTACCGGCCTGCGGTCAGCTCGGGGGTGACTTCCCTACTTCGGCAGCCGCGCGCATCGCCGGCAGTGCCTCGGGGTCACGGGCGTGGACGAGCGCCTTGGCTCGGCGGTGGGAATCGCTTGAGCCCCAACCGACCGCGCGCGCACCCGCTGCCCACACCGCGAGAGCGAGATCGTCATGGCTCTCCCCCTGGGCGAGCGCGGTGAGCGTGATCACATCCGCAAGCTCCTCCACCGCAGCCAGGTCGCCGAGCGCCACTAGGCGCGCGAGGCCGAGCGCGTATAGCTGATCGCCGGCCAGCAGGCCGAGGTCGGCCTCCGGCGGGCGCACGACGCGCGGGGAGCCGTAGTGCAGCAGGTAGCCCTCGTAGATCGCCTCCATCAGCAACTCATACTCCTCGGGGTGCGCTTGCGCGCGTGGGCCCCCAGCCGCGATCTGGGCAGGGCCCTCGCCGTTGGGGCCTCCAACAAGACCTCCCTGCGGGACCAGGCTCGCCATCAGGCCGCCCTGCTCTCGCAACAGTGCCTCCAAGCGCACAAGTACCGGAGGGTCGCTCATAGCTCCCCGAACGCCGCGCCGGCGGCGGCCACGGTGCGCTCGATCTGCTCGGCGGTGTGGGCGAGCGAGGGAAACCACGCCTCAAACTGGGAGGGCGGGGGGTAAACCCCGCGCGCCAGCAGCCCCCTGCACCAGGCGGCGTGTGCCTGCAGGTCGCATGCTTGCGCTCCCTCCAGGTCGTGCACGGAACGCTCGCTGAAGAACACAGTCATCAGACCGGGAAGACTCACGATCTGGATTGCGCGGTCCGGCGCGCGTTCGCTCGCCGCCGTTTGCAGGCCCGTGGCGAGCCGCTCGGTGATCCCCGCCAGGCGCGCGTATGCCGACTCATCGAGCAGCTGGAGCGTGGCGATACCGGCCGCCACCGCCAGCGGGTTGCCCGACAGAGTGCCCGCCTGGTAGACCTCGCCGGAGGGCGCCAGCAGTTCCATCAACTCCGCCCGCCCTCCCACCGCCGCCGCCGGCAGGCCGCCGCCGAGCACCTTGCCCATGATCGTGAGGTCGCCATGCACGTCTGTGAGCTCCTGCGCGCCGCCGCGCGATACGCGAAAGCCGCTGATCACCTCGTCGAGCACCAGCAGTGCTCCGCTCGCATCGGCCTGCGCGCGCAGTAGCTCCAGGAAGCCTGCGCGGGGCGGCACGAGGCCCATGTTGGCGGGGATCGGCTCCGCCAGGATCGCCGCCGGCTCGTGCCGCCCGACCGCCTCCACCAGCGCCTCCGGGTCGTTCCACGGCACCACCACCGTGGCGGCCGCCACGCTCGCGGGCACCCCCGGACTGGTGGGGATCGCCTGCGTGGCGAGGCCCGAGCCGGCTTGCGCGAGCAGCCCGTCCACGTGCCCGTGGTAGGCGCCAGCGAACTTGACGATCCGCTCGCGGCCAGTGGCCGCGCGAGCGAGCCGCAGCGCGGTCATCGTCGCCTCGGTGCCGGAGGAGGTCATGCGCAGCATGTCCACGCCGGGCATCCGCCGCGCGACCTCCTCCGCCAACTCGACCTCACCCGCAGTCGGCGCGCCGAAGCTCGTGCCCCGTTCGCTCGCCGCCCGCACAGCCTCGAGGACTCGCGGGTGGGCGTGGCCGTGGATCAACGGCCCCCACGAGCAGACGTAGTCCACGTAGCGGTTGCCATCAACGTCCACGAGCTCGGCGCCCGATCCGCGGGCGATGAACAACGGATCGCGCCCGATTGCGCGCATCGCGCGCACCGGCGAGTTGACGCCTCCGGGGAGCACCCGCTGCGCGCGCTGATAGAGCTCCGCGGAGCGGGTGTCGGCGAGCGAGAGCGTCACAGACTCTGGGTCAGGCGTTTTGTGCTTCCCACCGCTTGTAGTCGTCGGTGAAGTACAGCAGGCGGATCTTCTTGAACTCCGTCGATGAGTACAGCGTGGCGCGCTCCGCGATCCCGGTCTGCTCGGAAATCGCGGTGAGAATCGCGTCGCACTCCTCCTTGGAGCGGCCGTGCGCCATCGTGAAGACCGAGTAGGGCCAATCCTCGTAGGTGGGGCGCTGGTAGCAGTGGGAGATCCCGCGGTATGACGCCATCCGCGGGCCCAGCTCCATGATCCGCTCAGACGGCACCTTCCACACGCCCATCCCGTTCGCGGAGAAGCCGGCGCGCCGGTGGAAGAGGATCGCCGCGACGCGGCGCAGCAGCCCGCGCTCGCGCATTCCCGCCATGTGCTCCAGCAGCGTCTCGACGTCCATGCCCAGCCGCTGGGCGGCGGGCGCATAGGGCTCGCCGATCACCGGCATGTCGCCCTGGGTGGCGCGGATCACCGCGATGTCGCGCTCGTCGTAGGGGACCGACTCCAGCACCGCTTCTTTTAGTGGCCCGCCCGCCCCCTCGCTGGCGAGCGCTTTGGTGTCGCCCTCCATCTCCAAGTCCATCCTGATCTTGAACAGCTTCAGCGTCGGCAGCTGGCGGATCGACTCCGCCCCGGTGAGCCGCTGCAGCACCTCCAGCGTACCCTCCAGGCCGAGCGGCGAATCGGGCTCGGTGGCGAGCGTAAACCACATGTTGAAGTCGTGGTTGCGCAGGTAGTTGTGCGAGACCCCGGGATGGGAGTTGATGACCTTCGCCGCCCGCCACGGATGCTCGGGATCGACCTTGGCCGCCACCAACATCGAGGAGTAGCCGAGCGCGCGTGTGTCGTAGATCGGGGTGACCTGGCGGATGATCCGCTCTCCCAGCAGCCGCCGCACGCGCTCGAGCACCTGCTCTTCGGGAATCCCTGCCTCGCGCGCGACCGCGGCGTAGGGTCGGGGCTCCAGCGGGAAGCTGCCCTGCATCAGGTTGAGCAGCCTGCGGTCGAGCTCGTCGAGCGCGACGGCCGCTCCCTCGGCGCGGCTGCGCGTCTTTGGAGTGGCGGCACTCGCGCGGTCCACCCCGGAGGAACGAGCTGTCGGCGGTCGCGAGAAGCTGGCCGCCGGCGGGCGGGTTGGATGCTGCACGGGGGTCTCTACTGGCTCAGCCATCTTGCCGCGTCCTTCGCGTGGTAGGTGATGATGACGTCCGCGCCCGCGCGGCGCAACGAGGTAAGGATCTCGAGCACCGTGGCGCGCTCCTCGATGTGCCCCGCCGTGGCGGCGGCCTTGACCATCGCGTACTCGCCGCTCACGTTGTAGGCAACCACCGGCAGGCGTGTCTCGCGTCGCACTGCGCCGATCAGATCGCCGTAGGCGAGGGCGGGCTTGACCATCACCATGTCCGCCCCCTCCTGCACGTCGAGCAGCGTCTCGCGCAGCGCCTCGCGGCCGTTGGCGGGATCCAACTGGTAGCCGCGGCGATCGCCGAACGCCGGCGCCGAGCCGGCGGCATCGCGGAAAGGACCGTAAAAGGCGGAGGCGAACTTCGCCGCGTAGGCGAGGATCGGGGTGTCGGCAAAACCCTCGCTATCCAGCTCCGCGCGGATCGCTCCAACGCGGCCATCCATCATGTCCGAGGGCGCAACGATGTCGGCGCCGGCGCGTGCGTGGCTGACGGCGGTGCGCGCCAGCAGCTCCACCGAGGCGTCGTTGTCCACGTGTGAGCTCTCGTCCAGCACGCCGCAGTGGCCGTGGTCGGTGTACTCGCAAAGGCATACATCCGTGATCACCGGCAATTCGGGCAGCTCCTGCTTGAGGGCTCGCACGCACAACTGCACCACGCCCTCCTCGTCCCACGCTGAGGAGCCCTGCGCGTCCTTCTCGGCGGGGATCCCGAACAGCAGCACCGCCCCGATCCCGAGCTCTGCCGCCGCGCGCGCCTCCTGCACCGCGGCCGAGATCGACAGCCGCGCGAGCTCCGGCAGCGCCGCCTGAGCCTCGTCGCCGGCGGCGGCTCCCAGACTGCCGGTGGCGTTGGGTCGTGCGCTCCTGGACGAACAGCGGCAGCACGAGCTGTCCCGCACGCAGGTCGGTCTCACACACCAAGCCGCGCAGCGCAGAGGAAGCGCGCAGCCTGCGCATGCGCGTCTGGGGGAAAGCCATCACCCGTCGAGGATACCCCTCGCGAGTAAACCGCCCCGCGAGGATAACCGCCGGGGGCGGCCCCGTTGAGAGACACAAGCAAAGGTGGATGGGGCCGCATCAATCCAGCCGTCGCAGCCCGAGGCGCGCCAGAACCGCGAACAGCGCCGTTAGCCCCAACAGGTGCACGAGCGAGATCGCGAGGCCGGGCGAGGAGCCGTGATTGACGGCCGCGTCGAGTGCCTCGAGGGCGGCCTTGTAAGGGAATACGAAAGAGATCGCGCGGATCGCGTCGTACAGCCCGCTCGCCACCGCGCCTGCCGGCACGAGCGCAAGGAAGGCGAGCGGCAGCGACAGCAGGAAGGAGAGCAGCGAGGCCGCGCGCACCTCGCGGGCCAGCGCGCCGATCGCCACCCCCAGCGCCGCGAACGCAAACCCGCCAAACACCAGCGCCACCAGCCACTGGGCCACGCGGCTCCATTCCAGCCCCACGAATGCCCCGATCCCGGCGAGCATGACAAACGCCACGATCGTCGCACAGCCGGCCGCCAGCAGCAGCTTCTGCGCGATCAGCGACTCGCGCGTGATCAGCGCGCCTCCGCGCCGGCCGTATGAGGAAGGGGGGAGGGGTGGTTGGGGGAGCTTCTCACCAGCCGCGCAAGCGTGTGCTCTTCGCGCTCCAGCGCGATCCCGCCGGCGGCGAGCAGCACGCAGACGAACATCAGCGAAATGCTGACCGCGACGACTACGGCGTAGGCATCCAGCGGCGTGCGACCGCCCGCGCAGGACGTGTTGCGTGACCTGGATCGGCTGGCTCACGGTGCTCAGCACGTCGCTGGCTGACCCCCAGGTTCTGGGCGGCGAATTCGGAGAACTCGGCGAGCCGTTCCAGCTGCGCGCGATCCGCGCCGTGGGGGTGGCGGGCGATGATGCGGCGCAGGATGCCGGGGATTTCGCCCAGCCCGGGCAGGTTCTGCGGAGCGCCCGCGACGCCGAGGTTGCCGCCCCGCACGAGCGCCCCGATCACCTGCGCCGCCACCCGTCTGATCTGGTTGGAGAGTTCGAGGTTCGCCTGCGCGAGCGCCGCTTCGATCGTGGAGTGCACGAAGCTCTGCTCGAGCGCGTCCCCGTTGTAGATCACCTCCACGTGCGCCTGATTCGGTGACCGAGGAGAGGCGCGAGGCGATGTTCGCGGGGATCACCATCGCCGCCAGCACCTTCCCCGAGCTGGACCGCCTGCACGGCCTGCGCGCGAGTGGCGACCGGCACCGGCTGCACCTGGTTGAAGAGCTCGCTGTAGTAGTGCGCCCACGTTCAGACGCGTGCCCCCCAGTTCGACGGTCGCCGAGCGGCGGGGAGAGGTTGGCGATCGCCACCTTCGGCTTGGAGGGCGCACGCGAGATCGCCAGGCCGATCAGCAGCGCCACCGCGATCGGGGTAGAGCACCAGCACCGCCACCATCACTCGCGAGCGGGCGAGGATCAGCAGGTCCTTCTTCAGCATCCACCTCACCTGTCGAGCCGCCTCATCATGGCCTCGCTCGCGCAGGAACTCCACGAACGCCCCTTCGAAGTCGGGTTGCGTGGAGCTCAAGGGGCCCGCGTCCCCTTCGATGGCCGGACGGGCGGCTGTTCTCGCGCGAGCTCCTGCGGGGAGCCGCTGAACAGGAGCTCGCCGTCGGCCAGCACCACCACCCGCTGGGCGTAGCGCTCGGCCTCGGCGACGTTGTGGGTGGAGAAGACCACGCACCGGCCCCGCCGCGAGAGCGCGCAGATGAACGCGCCACAGGCGCTCGCGCTGACGGGGATCGAGCGAGGAGGAGGGCTCGTCCAGCACCAGCACGGCCGGCTCGGAGAGCAAGCCAATCGCGATGTTGACGCGCTGGCGGTTGCCGCCGGAGAGGCGCTCCACTCGCTCGCGCGGCGCGCTCCCGCAGGCCGGTCTGCTCGAGCATCGCCGCGACCGCCGCACCGGGGTCGGGCTGCCTACCCGGGGGGGTGTGCCCCGATCTCCCCCGAGCGCACTCCAGACGCGCGAACAGCTCGAGGTTCTCGGCCACCGAGAGGCGCGAGTAGAGCGCCGGCTGCTGTGGCACCCATCCGACCCCGCCCGGCGGCAGGCTGACGCTCACCGGCGGTAGGCGGCTGGACGCCCGCGAGGATCGACAGCAGCGTGGTCTTGCCGGCCCCGTTGGGGCCGATCACCGCGACCATCTCCCCGCGCGCCCGCCTCGAAGCTGACGCCACGCAGCGCCTCGCGCTCGCCGTAGCGCTTGGCGACCCCGCGCACGGCGAGCAAAGGCTCCCCCTCCATCGGCGATGAGATCACGCCAGACCGCCCTGGCTCTGCGCAGCATGACGCATCAGTGGGCAGTCCGACGCAAGGCTCGGCCTCACAACATGCTGCCCGGGGAGCGCTCCCAGGACTCGAACGTCAAGTGGCGGCTGAGGTAGACGAAGGTCTCACGCAAGCACAGCGAGGATCGGCAGCGCGACCAGCGCGCCGACCACGCCGTAAAGCTGCAGGCCGAGCAGCAGCGCGAAGATCACCAGCAGCGGGTTGATCCGCAGCGTGTGCCCGAAGATCTGCGGTGCCACCACGTGGCCCTCGAGCTGCTGCATTCCGACGAACAGCAGGCCCACCCAGATCGCGGAGATCGGGTCGGTCAGGAGCGCCACCAGCACCGGTGGCACCGCGCCCGAGGATCGGGCCGATGTAGGGGATCAGCTCCATCACGCCGTAGAACATCGCGAACGCGACCGCATACTTCTGCCCGTCGGGGAAGATCCCGAGCACGCCGAAGATGTACAGCGCGAGGCCGGTCGAAGCGCCCATCACGAAGCTGAACAGCAGCTGCCCGCCGACATAGCGCGAGACGGCGTGCTGAGTCAGCGTGGGGTAGTCGTCGGCGGGGGTGCCGTCGCCGTCGGGCATCGCCCGGCGCACGAGGCGCCCGATGCGTTCGCCGTAGAGAAGCATGTAGACGGAGAGCACGAAGATCAGCACGAGGTCGAAGATCGCGCTGGCCACTTCGGTGATCAGCCCACCGCCGAAGGAGGCGATCGAGCCGGCGCTCTTGGCGAGTTTCTGCCTGGATCGTCTGCAGCGCCGTTTTGCCCTGCTTTTTGAATTTGCACGTGGATGCCGTGACGGTTCAGCCAGCTCTCGACGCTGGCCAGGGTTTCGTTCGCTTCGTCGACCAGCTTGGGCAGGTTGTGGATGAACGACTGCACCTGGTGGAAGATCGGGTTGGCCAGCAGAAAGCCGATGCCGGCCAATGTCAGGAAGAATGCAACGTACACGGCGAGCACCGCCAGGCCGCGGGGGAGGCGCGAGCGCTGGAGGAAGGCCACGGCCGGATTGAGGATCAGCGCGATGAGGGCCGCCACGACGAAGATCACAAACACTTTCCCCGCGGCGCGCGCGAGCGCCCACAGCGCGAGCAGCGCCAGCGGCAGCACCACCAGCTGCACCCAGCGGGGAACAACCACCCGCGGTGGTGCGGGAGACGCGGCCACCACGTCCTTGTCTACCAGCTCCCGCTCCTGCGCTTGCGGCGGCTCCGCCTCTGTGGTCTGCTCCTCGACGCTCACGAAGATCCTCGCCACAAGAGATGGCGGTTTCGGAGTGCCTGATCCGTGGGATCTTGTGGCATGGGTCCCGAGTCTCCCGTCATTGGCCAAGTATGGCTGAGGCTGAGGCGACGATCCTGTTTGTCGGTGACCTCGTCGGCAGCCTCGGGCAGGCGCACGCTGCTGCGACTGCCTGCCGCTGCTGCGCGAGCGCTACGACGCCGACATTCGTGGTCGTCAACGGCGAGAACGTGGCTGGCGGGCTGGGCATCACGCCGAAGGCCGCCAAGCAGCTGCTCGCGGCGGGCGTCGATGCGATCACGCTCGGCAACCACGCCTACCACCACCGTGAGATCTACCCCTATCTCGACACCGAGCCACGGATCGTGCGCCCCGCCAACTACCTGCGCGGCCAGCCGGGCCGCGGGGTGTGCGTAGTGCAGAACGCCGCAGGGATGCGCCTCGGCGTGGTCAACCTCAGCGGCAGCCTCTACCTGCGCCCGGGCCGCTCGGCGTTTGTCGAGATCGACGGGGCGCTGCGGGAGCTGGGCGAGGTGGAGCACGTCCTGGTGGACATGCACGCGGAGGCGACCAGCGAGAAGATCGCGCTCGGGTGGCACCTCGACGGGCGCGTGAGCGCCGTGGTCGGTACCCACACGCACGTTCCCACCGCCGACGCGCGCGTGCTGCCGGGCGGCACCGCGTACATCACCGACGTCGGCATGACCGGCCCCCGCGGGGGCGTGATCGGGGTCAAGCGCGAGCTGGCGCTGGAGGCGATGATCACGCAGATGCCGGTGCGCTTTCAGACCTCCGATCAGGATCCGTGGCTGAACGGAGTGGTGATTCGCTGCTCCAGGCCGTTGCGGGCGGACTCGATCGAGCAGGTGCTGATGCCGCGCCCGCCAGCAACGCCAGCATGACGAGCGGGAAGAACCACACGATGTAGAGGTAGAACCAGTATTCGAGCCACAACTGCAGCGCGATCAGGATCGGCGGCGCGGCGGCGGCGAGCGCAGGGACGCCCGGCCGGCGAGGCAGCACCGCGAGGCCCAGCGCCAGCGCGACGGCCGCGGCCTGCGCCAGGATCTGCCAGCTCTTCGCGCCGCCGTACAGCCCCCACACCGAGAACGGCGAGCCGCGGTTTGACTGGTAGACGACGGTGCGCTCGTAGATCTCGTGCAGCGAGTCGTGCGCGAGCGCCGGGATCGAGACGAGCGCGGCGGTCAGCGCGAAGGCGAGCACGAACAGCGCGAGCGCCCACGCGCGACGATTTGATTGGTCGCCCGGGCGGGCCTGGATATCCCGCAGCCCGTGGGTGGCCAGCAGCGGCACGAGCGCCAGGGGAGCGATCTTGGTGAGGCCCGCCAGCGCGGCGAACACCCCTCGCGCAGGCGGCGAGGAGGCGCCAGCAGCACCGCCAGCAGCAGCACCGCCACGAGCGCGTCATTGCTGTTGCTCTCCAGCACGAACAGCGTGAATGGGTAGGAGACCCACGCGTAGGCGAGCGCGACCCCCAGGTGGGCCCGCCGATGCGCAAGCCGAGCAGGAAGATCAACCCGACCGCCAGCAGGTCAAACGCGATCGCGGCGGCGTGCGCGGCGGGCAGGTCATCCCACAGGCCGCTCCACCCGAAGATCTGCTCGAACGGCACGTACGCCTCGTAGTTGGCCGGCCCGTAGGTGTCGCCATGTTCGTTGTCGGAGGGATACCCCCCGTATAGCGGCTTGCCGTCGGCGATCCGCTGCGCGCCGATCACCCCGGCGTAGCCGACATCGATCACGTTCCAGTCGGTGACGTTCAGGCCGATACGAAAGCCCAGCAGGAACACCACCCCGACCGCCAGCCAGGGCGCGGGGATCAGCAGTTGCAGCGGGCGGGGACGCGCGCCTGTCCGCAACAGCAACAACATCCGCACCAGCAGGTAGATCGAGCGGCGGGTAGATGAGCGGAACGGATTTGTAGATCTCGCCGTGGTTGAAGAAGCCCAGCGACACGGAAAAGGAGAGCAGCACGAGCAGGTCGAGGTGGCGCAGCGCGAATGGACGGCGCCATTCGATGAACGGCAGCAGAAACAACACGCACAGCGGCAGCCACATGTAGAGCGCGTTGACATGGCGCCCGAACGCCCCGGGGTAGCCCCGCGCCATCGTCCACGCCACCTGGAAGCCGGTCCACTGTTCGAGCACCCGCCCGCTGGCGTCGGAGATGATCACCTGGCCGATTTCCTTGCCCTTGCGGGAGAAGTAGCTCACCTGCCAGCGGACGGGGCCTTTCAGGTAGGCGCCGTCATAGGAGCCGGGGTAGTCGGCGCGCAGTCGGCGCATTCTCGGCAGCCTCCCGGCGATTTCCAGGACGTCGTCGGGAGAGAGCCGCCGGCCCGTGGGCGGCACGATCGAGGGCGCGACCGGCACCGGCGTTTCCGAGTTGGTCGTACTGGTGGCGGTGGTCGCGCTGTCAGTACGCAGACCCGCAGTCAACTGCTTCGGGGCGATGGCGTGCCCGGCTGCTCCCCATCGCCGGTGTAGCCGCCTGGAGCAGACAGGCGCACGCGAAAAGGATTGCTGCGAGGGAACGGCGCACCGAGCGAGGGTACCCGCCCCGGAAAGCCAAAGGTTCAATTGACGGCGACGCCGAAGTGGCCGATAGCCAGCGATGCGACATCGCGGATCGACCACTGTGCAGGCGCTTGCGCCGGAAGCTCCAAGCCGCTGAAGATCAGCGCGCCGAGCGAGTCTTCGCCGCGCAGCGAGCCGTGGCTGCCGCCGCCCACGTGCCCCTGACGACCCCAGTCGAGGAACTCGTGAAAGGGCTCCGCGGAGAGCAGCACATCCCCCGAGGTGGGGCAGCTCAACGCCGACCACACGCGCGCCAGCGCGTCGGGATGCTCGGGCGTGCTCAAAACGCCATCCCGTACGGCCGCTCCGAGTACGGTCAGCTCCCCCTCCAAGCTCCACTGTCCGCCGCGCGCGTCGCGCACCTCCCCACCGGGCCGGAAGCGCAGCTCGCCGATCGAGGGCCGCGCGATCACGCCCTCGAGCGGGCGCGCCGTGCACGTCGCGCTCCAGCCACATCACCAGCTCCACCCCGTCGAGTGCCAGCGCGCGGCGCACCACGTCGGAGCGCAACGCCTCGGGGTGGTGGTCGGCGAGCACGTACACCATCGCCGCGCGCTGGGTCGGGCAGACGGCGATTCGCGCCCCGCCGGCGCCCCCGCCCGCTCCGTTCGCAGGGGACGATCCGCCCGTTTTCGACGCCGCTGCGACCTGGGCGCGGTCGGGGCCCCGCCCCCCGCGGCCAGGCTCGAGCACGCCGAACTCGGAGAGCGCGTCCTGCAGCGCGATCGTGGCGCGCACGGGAGCCTGCGAGTGGTCGGCCATCACCACCATCGCGTGTGTCTCCAGGAAGCGCTCGACGCCCCCCGCGGGCTCCATCATGCGCGCGAGCTGGCGGTCGGCGAGCGCGAGCGAGCGCACCTGTCCCTCGGGGCCGTGCTTGTGGGAGTACCAGTCGTTGTCCGGCAGCGAGAGCAGCAGGAAGTCGAACAGGTCGTGCTCGACCATGTAGGCAGCGACGCAGCCGGAGTGCTGGTCGCGCACGCCCGGCATCCCCAGGCCCGAGCGGCAGCCGGTGCGGCGCGAGGCGAAGATGTCGGCGTAGAACAGCTCGCGCGGGCCCCATCACGGCGTGGCGCAGCAGCGTGGCGGAGGCGATGCCGCGTGAGCGCGGAGTCGCGCTGGGGCTCGTGGCGGTAGCGGCCGCGGTAGATCAGGTAGGTGGTGCCGGCGGTGCGCACCCCAGCGTCGTCGAGCGCCTCGAACACCGTCAGCGGCTCGGGCGCGAGGTGGGCGCGGTTCATGTTGTAGACCGTGTCCGTCAGCTGGCGCGCGATCCCGAAGCGCTGCGAGGCGCGAAACGAGGAGCCGTACTCCACGTAGCGGCCCTCCTCGCGGTGGTACCAGTTCATCGCGGGAATCAGGTGGCGCTCCTGACCGGCGCCGGTGGCGATCGACGCGGCGCACACCGGGGTCACCGAGGGGAACGCGGCGGCGCAGTCGGGAACGTAGAGGCCGCGGCGCATCAGCTCCCCCAGCACCGGCGCGGCGCCCTCCGCAACCGCGCGCTCGAGCATCGCGGGCGCCATCGCGTCGATCACGCAGAGGACGAGCTTGGGTGGGGTCATCGATCACTCGGCGGCTGGTCCGCTCATGAGCGGTGCGTAGGCCAAGCCTCGCAAGGACGCAAGGAGCGAAGTGTGCGCGCACACGAGCGACTGAGGACGCCGCGAGGCGCCGGCATCGCCCGCTCACCGTCCGAGGATGCGCAGGCCGGCGTACTTGCGCCCGGCGCGGCGCCGGCCGGCGAGCCAGCAGCCACGCGCACAGCGCGAGCGCGACGTAGCCGAGCGGATGCAGCAGCGCGACGAGCGCCGCGAGCACCAGCGACGCCGCGTCGAGGTAGACGTCAGCGCCTCGCGCGCCGCGCGGTCGGCGAGGCGAGCCCGCGCGCGGACGATCACCGGCCAGCGACGCTCGCTGGGAGAGGCCCGCCGCGAGGAAGCCGCCCACCAGCCCCGGCCACGGCGCGTCGCCGTGCGCGGCAAGCGTCCCCGCGAACAGCAGGCATCCCCGTGCCGAGCCCCAGGCCGGCGAGCGCGCAGCCAAGCGGTCTGGGCGCTGCGCGCGGTCGCTCGGGTCGATCATCGGCGCGAGCCCGAGCAGCAACTGCAAGGCGTAGGCGAGCACCAGTGCGACGCGTCACGGCGAGCAGCCACCAGTCGTCTTGCAGGAAATGGAAGGCGCCGTGCGCGAAGCTGACCCCGAGCGCGCCGGAGAGGCGAGCGCCCCCGCCAGCAGCGCGGGCATGAACGGCCGCAGCCCGGCGGCGAGCGCGAGGCCGAGGCCGAGGCCGATGTAAAACACGAGGCCGTTCATTTTGTTTTTGGGGGGAGGTCGGGAGGGGGGCCTGCCCCCTTCCCGCTTTGATAGAGGCCGTTCATGGTCATCCACTTGCAACGCGCGCGTGCGCGTACGCTACGGTCTGAGGCGCCATGACGATAGAGGATGAGCACCCACCCGGCCGCGGGGCTCGCCCCACCGCACACGAGCTCGCCCGCTACGAGCGGCTGTTCGCGGCGCGCACGCGCGGGATGCGCTCCTCGGCGATGCGCGAGATGATGGCGCTCACCGAACGGCCCGACGTGATCTCGCTCGCGGGCGGGCTGCCCGACACCTCGACGTTCCCACCGGAGCTGTACGCGAAGCTGATGGCGCACGTCGCCGCGGACTCCACCGCGCGGGCGCTGCAGTACGGCCCGACCGAGGGGATGGCGGCGACGAAAGAGTGCATCGTGCAGGTGATGGCCGAGGAGGGCACCATCGTCGGCGCCGAGGAGATCATCGTCACCACCGGCGGCCAGCAGGTGATCGACCTCGTCTGCAAGGCGCTGATCGACCCCGGCGACGTGATCGTCGCCGAGGCTCCCACCTACCCGGGCGCGGTGCCCACGTTCGGTGCCTACCAGGCAGAGGTGGTGCAGATCGAGATGGACGAGCGAAGGGATGCCGATCGACGAGCTGGAGGACGACCCTCGACCGCCTGCAGGCGGAGGGCCGGCGGCCGAAGTTCATCTACACGATCCCCAACTTCCAGAACCCCGGCGGCGTGACGATGTCGCTGGAGCGCCGCCGACGGCTGGTGGAGATCGCACGCGAGCGCGAGTTGCTGGTGCTGGAGGACAACCCCTATGGCCTGCTGCGCTACGAGGGCACGCCGCTGCCGACGCTGTACTCGCTGGACGCCGCCGACTCCGGTCGGCGAGGTGCGTCGGACCTCGTGATCTACCTGGGAACCTTCTCGAAGATCCTCTCCCCCGGCCTACGGCTCGGCTGGGCGGTCGCGCCGCGGCCGGTGCTGGAGAAGCTCAACCTCGGCAAACAGGGCTCCGACCTGTGCTCTTCGCCGGTCACGCAGCTGTTCGTGGCGAGCCTACTTCCGCGAGCACGACTGGCGCGCGTACCTGGAGGAACTGAAGGACCTCTACCGGCGGCCGGCGCGACGTGATGCTGGAGGCGCTGCAGGAGCACTTCGGCGGGAGGGCCACTTGGACCAGGCCGCAGGGCGGCCTGTTCATCTGGGTGACGCTGCCGGAGTACATCGACACCACCGGCCTGCTCGCGCAGTGTGAGGGGTCGCGTTCGTCCCGGGCCGCTCCGCGTACATGGATGGGCGCCGCGGCGCTTCCTCGATGCGGCTGAACTTCGCCGGCCTCCCCGAGGAGGAGATCCGCGAGGGCGATCCGGCGGATCGGCGAGAGCATGGGCGGAGACACCGGTCTCCTCAGCACGTTGATGGGCTCCTCGGCCACGCTCCCGGCCCGCGCGGATGCCGCGAAGGGCATCACCGACAAGGATGCGTCGAGCCCAATGATCGCGGATGTGCTCGACTGCCCCTCTCCGAGCAATCGGGGAAGAGCCGCCGGCGGCATCAACGATGAGCGCCGACACCCCCGCTGGCCGAGCTTCGTCAGTGGCGGGGACACGAGCGGCAGGGTCCGCTCCACACGCGGCGCACCTGCGGGTGGCAAGCGAAAGCGAGGCGCAGTGAGCCGGTACGCGAGTCGCCGTGCTCAAGGGCGGGCGCTCGCTGGAGCGCACCGTCTCGCTGCGGTCCGGCGCGCGCGCCCAGGAGGCGCTGTAGGCGCTCGGGCACGAGGTGATCGCGATCGATGCCGGCCCGAGCTCGTGGGCGAGCTGCTCGAGAAGCCGGCCCGACGCGGCATTCGTCGCGCTGCACGGCCGCGACGGCGAGGACGGGACGGTGCAGGGGCTGCTGGAGGCGATCGGCGTCCCCTACACCGGCTCGGGGCCCGCGGCGTGCATGCGCTGCACCGACAAGGCGCTCGCCAAGCACCTGATGCGCGAGGCCGGCATCCCCACGCCGGACTTCCACGCCTTCAAGGAGAGCGCGATCAAGGAGCTCGGCGTGGCGGCGGCGCTGCCGACGCATCGGGCACGAGCTCGGGTTTCCGATGGTGGTCAAGCCCACCAGCCAGGGCTCCGCGCTGGGCGTGAAGTTCGCGCAATCGAGCGAGGAGTTGCCGGCCGCGATCGTCGCGGCGCTCTCCTACGACCGCAAGGTCGCTGCTGGAGCGCTACGTCAAAGGACGCGACCTGGCGGTGTCGGTGCTCGACGCCGAGGGGGAGCCCGCATCCCCGAGCCCGTCGGCGCTGCCGCGTGGTCGAGGCGATCCCGCGCGAGCAGGACTTCTACGCCTACGAGTCGCGCTACGAGATCGGGATGACCACGTTCGTGTGCCCCGCCGAGCTGCCCGCCGAGACGACCGCGCGCGCGCAGGAGCTCGCCGTGCGAGGTGTACCGGCTGCTCGGCTGCCACGGGGTTGCGCGCGTCGACCTGATGCTCGACGAGGAGAGCGGGCGAGCTGACGGTGCTGGAGACCAACGTCGTGCCCGGCCTCACGGAAACCAGCCTGCTGCCCTTGGCGGCAGACGCCGTGGGAATCGATCTCGACGCGCTGGTCGGACGGATCCTGCAGAGCGCCTTCACTCGCTGAGCCGACCACGTCGGTCGCCGGGCATGGAGGCCCGGCGCCTGGCACGTCCTGGTGCACGCACACACGCGCGTGGACGCTCCCCCCTACTCCCCCTCTACGAATCGCCCGCGGCAAAGTCCTCGGGACGTTACCTGGTCCAGGAACTCCTTGAACTGCTCCACTACGTCCTCCGACTCCTCCTCGTTCTGCTCGAATTCGATCGCCGACTCCGCGATCACCTCCTCCGCCGCGAAGATCGGCGCGCCGCTGCGCACCGCGAGGGCGATCGCGTCGCTGGGGCGGGAGTCGATCTCGAGCTCGCGGCCGTTGACCGAGAGCGTGATCGAGGCGAAGAACGTGTTCTCGCGCAGCTCCGTGACGGCGACCTGGGTGCACCGCACCTCCAGCTCGCCGAGCACGTCGCACAGCAGGTCGTGCGTCATCGGCCGCGGGGTGCTCGCGCCCTGCAGCTTCATCAGGATCGACGCCGCCTCGGGGTGGCCGATCCAGATCGGCAGGAACCTGTTGCCCTCGACCGTCTTCAGCAGCACGATCGGCTGCTTGCCGACCATGTCGAAGCTGACGCCGTAGATGACCATCTCCTGCACTGCCGTTCCTCCGCGGTGGGGAATCCAGAGTATAGGTACCCGCTGGTGGGCCGCTCACGCCGCCGCGCGGAAGCTCCAGAGCTTGTTGCCGAGGAAGTTGAGCGGCATCACCGCCGCCACCGCCAGCGCCTGCGCCGCCACCTTCGCGAGCCCCGCGCCCTCCACCAGGATCGTCAGCAGCCCCAAGCTGAAGCCCTCCGCCACGAGGCTCACCACGAAGAAGCGCATCGCCTGCAGGCGCGCGCTGCCCGCGGCGGCGTCGAACGTCCAGTGACGGTTGAGCACGAAGTTGTTGAGCACCGCCACCAGCCACGCGAGCACGCTGGACACCCGGTACTCGATCGCCCAGCGCGTGCACGCACAGCGCGTACACGGCGACGTTGACCACGAACCCGCTGCCCCCGACGACGCCGAAGCGGACGAGTTGCAGCCAGTTGGCCGGCTTGCGCATCCCGTGCAACAGGCGCATGTGCGGTCGTTGGCCGAAACGGGGATGCTCGCCGGGCGATCCCGGCCACGTGGCCTCTCCTGGCTCTCGGTCAGGTACCGACCCGGCGATGCCCTGGCGCGGGCATCGGTCGATGGCCGCTGCCTTGTGCCTGTGGGTACGCAGCAAGCTAGACGGCGCGACCCGGCCGGGCGGCGCGCGTCGGGTCCCTCCCGCCGCCGTCGCAGGTGGTCCAGCGGGGGCGGGCTCGTGGCGCTCGCGGCGGTGCTCGCGCTCACCCTCGGCGGCGCCCATCACGCCGCCGGCGCACGCGGGCAAGGCCGGCCGGCCGCGGTGGCAGAGCGGTGACCGGGCGCGGCAGGCCCCGCGCAGACGGGGCCGCGGGCAGCGAGTGCGACACGACGGCGGGCACAGCGGACGGGTACCCCGCCACGAACACTGCCCCCAAGGTCGAGGTCGCCTCCACCAAGCCCGTCGCCGAGGTGCGCGACCCCGAAGAAGCCAAGAGCTTCCCGGTGACCTCAGTGCACCACTCCGCCGCGGCCACGCCCCGCCAAGGTCGCCGAAGAATTCGTCGCCCCCGGCGCCCAGTCGAACGCAGAAGTGCGCGCCGAGCTCGGCCACATGCACGCGCTCGAACGCGCCGCGCGCGCGCAGGCGCACGGCCACTGCCGCGACGGTTCCCGGCGGGGACTCCGTCGGGGGCAACGGCACGATCCCGATCCCCGCCGGCATCCCCGAAGTCGTGCAGCGCGTGATCGCCGGGGCCAACGCGATCACCGACTTCCCCTACGTGTACGGCGGCGGGCACGCCTCGTTCGTCAACAACTCCTACGACTGCTCGGGCTCCGTCTCCTACGCGCTGGCCGCCGGCGGCCTGCTGTGCGCGCCGGAGACCTCGGGGTCGCTTGAGAGCTGGGGGGAACCGGGGCCGGGGAAGTGGATCACGATCTACGCCAACGCCGGCCACGTCTACATGTACGTGAACGTCGGCGGGCGCTGGATGCGCTTCGACACGGTCGGGCGCTCCGGCCCCTACGCCTCGCGCTGGCAGCCCGAAATCCGCTCCAACGCGGGGTTCGTCGCGCGCCACCCGGCCGGGGCTGTAGCCCCGCCGAAGGGCTTGCGCCAGGCCCGGCGGCGCCGGCAGCTCAGCCGATGCAGGTCCACGGTGCTCATCACCGTGGTGAAGAGCGGGTTCTGCGCGGAGGCGTTGTGCGCGGTGAGGCGCAGCGTGAGCGTCACCTTGTGCGCGCGGCGCAGGTGCTTGGCGATGCTCTTGATGAACTTGATCCTCACCGAGCTGCTTCCCGCCCTTGGTGGTTACCAGCAGCGCGTGGCCGATCACCAGCGACTTGGGCGAGCCAGCCGGCAAGTTGGTGGCGGTCGGCCCGGAGATCCCCAGATGGTGGGCGATGGCCGCTTCCAGCAGCACTTCGAAGCGGCCAGCCACCTGCTCGTTGACCGAGTAGCGGACAACGAGGCCGTTCTTTGCGACCTGCTTCAGCGAGCTCGATACGGCTGCCGCTGTGGCGACTGGGCCGGGGGCGGAGGAAGTGGAGGAGGAAGCGCCCGAGCCTCCCGAGCCGCGCGGTGCTGTTCGCACCGGCGGCACCGGGGGCCGCCACTGCCGCGGCGGGGGCGGCGGGGACGGCCCCACAACCGTGATCGGCTCGGTAACGCTGGCGGTGTTGCCGCCCGTGTCGGTGACGGTCAGCGTGATGTTATAGGTACCACCGTACGTGTAGGAATGGAAGATACTCGCCGCGCAGGGGCTGAGCCAGGGCGTTTCGGAGGCGATGGTGGGGCGCCGAGGCGCAAAGCCGCCGAGACTTCGGGCGAGCCGTCGCCGAAGTTCCAGGTGTAAGTC
Organism: uncultured Solirubrobacterales bacterium; assembly: GCA_963724305.1. Taxonomy (GTDB): domain Bacteria; phylum Actinomycetota; class Thermoleophilia; order Solirubrobacterales; family Solirubrobacteraceae; genus Palsa-744. The sequence goes on along the minus strand of CAVRUG010000004.1, from coordinate 2,179,858 downwards.
GCGTAGGTGATCTTTTCGGGGCCGCCATTGGGGAAGTCCACCGCAGCATTCAATGCGATATCCGACTCCAGGCCGTTCAGCCCCACGATTTCACCGGCGTTTACCGGCGTTGGCGCTGTGAACGACGGGGCGAGGTTCGACGTGGTTCAGGCACCCGTCACCTGGCTGGTAGAGCCGCAGAGCGGCTACGTTGAAGGCGTCGTTGAGGTAGTAGCGACCCCCTCCGAAAGCTTGGTTGGAGAGGCTGCCGGCTTCGCTTTCTTCATTTGCTGCCACCGACCCTTCGTGCACCAGTGCAAAGAAGTTGCGACACTCGTTGACGACCTCGTTGCCCTTGCTATCTTGCCAGGCATCGAGCAGCGGATCGGTGACTATGTCCTGTTGCTCCGAGGCGATCTGGGTGACGATGACGTCCGCCAAGCCGATGTCGCAGCCGCCGTCGTATGTGTTTGGACAACTAGTCTGATTTGGCTCCTCGATATGAGGACCTTCCAGCCTTTCGGTTTTTTCCCGCGCTTCTTTTGCCTTCTGCTTTTCTTCGGCGTTCTTGGGTGTTCTTCTTCTTCCTTTTTGGATTCCAATTTTGCTTCCTTCGCGTGCTCCTTTTCCTCGGCAACCGGTTTGCTGCTGGGGTCGAAGCCGCCATCTTGGCAGCTATAGCCGTCGGTTCCACTGGCGGTAAAGAGCAGCGGGTCGCCGGCGCCGCCAGCCGTCCATGGGATCACGCCATAGAGGATTGTGCTGGCGTCACCGGTGGTGGGGTCAGTCGGGGCGATCGCCGCGTGATAGCTACAGAAGCTTTTGGCGTAGCTCGGGTTGGCGACTTCAGCTTCCCCTGTGTAATCCGAGCAGGAAGTCGCTTCGGGATTGGTGCAGACGGTCACACCCGGGGGCGTAAGCAAGTAGTAAATCGTGCCCATACCCTTAGGAAGCTTTTCGCGAGCGATAAAGGACTCAAGTTGTTCGCGGATCTCCCTGTCGGTGATGCAGGCGATTTCCGGATAATAGAGCGGATTTGGGTCGGTGCAACCTTCCGGCGATGGGTATGGAGCTTTGTCGGCATACGAGCCACGGAAGGCGGATTTGAAGAACGCGGGCTTGTTGGTCTTGTCGGTGTACTGCGTGTCAACCGCGAACACGCTATCCAGAGAGCCGCTCGCCGTGCTCATGTTCTGGAAGAACTGATCGATCACCCCGACCCAGGGGTCGAGGTAGAGATAGTCCGGGTCCCAGAAGATCGCATAGGTCGAACTCTGATGCAGGACCGGGTTGCCGCTGGGGTTGGCGAAGGTCTCCGGCTTCAATTCTTCATTTTTTTCGAACATGAGCGTCGGAGCGCTATGTCGCTGTACACCGAAGCAGGTTTCCGTTTCCACTTCACATGCAGCCCCTTCGGTATTCTCCACACGCGCGACGGCGGGCGCAGGGAGCACGGCGCCGGCCAGCAGCAGGATGGCCGCCAGAGCCGCGATGAGGAGCGCGAGATCGCGCCGGCTTACGACAGCGGACATCGAACGAAAGCGGAGACCGTACGTCACGCAGTCATCATCGGCAGCGACGGGCACCTTCCTTTAGCACCGCTGGACGCTCTGGGTCAGCGCGAGAACAACGCGGCCTGCCCCTGCCCCACACCCACGCATAGCGTGGCGAGACCGAGGTGGGCGTCGCGGCGACGCAACTCGTGCGCGAGGCTGACCACGAGGCGCGCGCCGCTCATGCCGAGCGGATGTCCGATCGCGATCGCGCCGCCGTTGACGTTCACGCGCGCGGGGTCCAGACCCAGCTCACGGATCACCGCGAGGCTCTGCGAGGCGAACGCCTCGTTGAGCTCCACGAGGTCGATCTGCCCCGACGGCGGTGCCGGTGCGCTCGAGCAGCTTGCGCACCGCCGGGATCGGGCCGATGCCCATCACCCGCGGATCAACCCCCGCCGAGGCCGAGCCGACGAAGCGCACGAGCGGTTCGGCTCCGAGTCGCTCCGCCATCGCGGCGCTCGCGATCACCAGCGCCGCCGCGCCGTCGTTGACGCCGCTGGAGTTGCCGGCGGTGACCGTCCCACCCTCGCGGAACACCGTGCGCAGCTTCGCCAGCGCCTCGGGGGTGGACTGCGGGCGGGGGTGCTCGTCGCGCACGAACTCCCCCACCGGCACCAGTTCCTCGGCGAAGCGCCCGGCGGCGTCGGCCGCCGCCCAGCGTCGCTGGCTCTCCAGCGCGAACGCGTCCTGGTCGGCGCGGCTAACGCCCCAGCGCTCGGCGACGTTCTCCCCCGTCTCGCCCATGCTCTCCAGCGGGAAGCGCTCCGCCATCGCGGGGTTGGGAAAGCGCCAGCCGATCGTCGTGTCGTACACCGTGCGATCTCCGCGCGCGAACGCCTTCTCATCCTTGCCCATCACCAGCGGCGCGCGGCTCATCGATTCCACGCCGCCCGCCACCGCCAGCTCGATTTCGCCCGCGCGGATCGCCTGGCAGGCGCACACCACCGCGGCGAGCCCGGAGGCGCACAGCCGGTTGACGGTGATGCCGGGGATCTCCTGCGGCAGACCCGCGAGCAGCAGCGCCATGCGCGCGACGTTGCGATTGTCCTCGCCCGCCTGGTTGGCGCAGCCGAGGTACACCTCCTCGATCTCGCCGGGGTCGAGGCTCGGCACGCGCTCGACGGCAGCGCGCAGCGCGATCGCCGCGAGGTCGTCGGGGCGCACCTGGGCAAGCGCACCGCCGTAGCGCCCCACAGGCGTGCGCACGGCGGCGAGGATCACTGGTTCGGGGGTCGATGTCATGGTTCCACGGATCGGAGGTCGCCAGAGTATCGACTAGTGGCCACGGACCCCGAGCAGCTTGCGCGCGTCGGCGGGCGTGGCCACGGGCCGCCCGAACTCCTCCGCGAGGCGGACCACCCGTTCGACCAGTTGCGCGTTGCCGCGTGCCAGCTCTCCACGTCGGTAGTACACGTTGTCCTCCAGCCCAGTTCGCACGTGCCCGCCATAGAGCAGGCTCAACACGTTGACCTCCAGCTGGTGGCGGCCGATCCCCAACATGCTCCACAGCGCGCCCTCCGGCAGCCGGCCGAGCAGGTAGCCGATCGTCTGCAGATCGGGCGCCGCGCCGCCCGGGACGCCGAGGCACAGCTGCCAGAAGCCAGGGCCGCGAATCAGCCCTTCGCGGATCAGTCGCAGCCCGTTGCGGATCATGCCGCTGTCGAACGTCTCGATCTCGACGGCGATCTGCAGCTCGCGCATACGCGTGGCAGCGGGCTTCAGAAAGGTGGAGTAGGGATTGCCGAACACCCAGTCGTCGCCGAGGTTGACCGAGCCGCAGTCGAGCGTCGCCATCTCCGGCACCAGCTCGATGCAGGCGAGGCGCTCCTCGATCCCGGCCCGCCCGCCGGCGCTGCCGGTACTGAGGTTGATGACCGCCTCACACCCCCGCTCCTGGATACGCCCGATCAGGCTTCGAAAGAGCGCCACGTCCTGTGTCGGGGTGCCGGTCTCGTCACGGGCGTGCAGGTGGATGATCGCCGCCCCGGCGCGCCAGCTCTCAACCGCCGCCTCCACGATCTGATCCGGCGTGAGCGGGAGGTAGCGAGACTGCTTTCCGGAGGCAATGCTGCCCGTAACCGCGGCGGTGATCATCACGGGCTCGGCCATCTCCCCCAGGGTATAGATTGCTCGTCCCATTCCTCCCTTCAGCGCATCCCCTCCGCCGTCGATCCCGCTCGCGGGGTCCTATCCTTCGCTCTAGGCAGATGGCCGCGCCCCCTAAGGTGACCTACGAGACCTTCGCCGCCGGCGAGCAGGACGCACACGCGTTCAGTGCGGCGCTCGAGTCGTTGGCGGGGCGGCTGGGCGAGCAGCATCCCTTTTACATCGACGGGGTCGCGTGCACGGGCGACGGGTGGGTAGCGGAGCACTCGCCCGGCGACAGCCGCGTGCTAGTCGGGAGTTTCGCCACAGCCTCGCTCGAGGACCTCGACCGCGCCGTCGCCGTCGCGCGGGGCTTCGCGGGAGAGTGGGCCGCGACCGATTGGCGTGAGCGGGTGCGCATCGTCGGCGAAGTCTCGGCCGCGATCGCCGAGCGTCGCCACGAGCTCGCGGCAACCCTCGCGCACGAGGTCGGCAAGCCGCTGTTGGAGGCGCTGGGCGAGGTCGACGAGTGCGTGGTACTGATCGACTACTACTGCGAGCAGATGACCGCCAACGGCGGCTTTGCCGCGGAGATGGGCCCCACCGAGGGGGCCGAGCGCAGCTGGAGCATCATGCGTCCGTATGGCGTGTGGGCAGTGATCGGGCCCTTCAACTTCCCGATGGCGCTGCTGCTGGGGCCCATCGCGGCGGCGTTGATTGCGGGCAACACGGTAATCGCCAAGCCCTCCCCGTATGGCTATCTCAGCGGCCTTGCGGTGTACGAGCTGTTCCGCAAAGCGGGGGTACCCGCGGGCGCGCTGCAGTTGCTGACGATTCCCGACGAGCGGCTGGGGGAGGCGCTGTACGGCCACCGCGGCCTCGACGGGCTCACTTTCACCGGGTCGCACGCCACAGGGATGCGGGTCTTCCACGGCTTCTCGCGCGACTACCCTCGACCGGCGATCTGCGAGATGGGCGGCAAGAACCCGGCGATCGTCACCGCCTCCGCCGACCTGGGCAAGGCGGCGCTCGGCGTGGCGCGCTCGGCCTTCGGCTTTAGCGGGCAGCGCTGCTCTGGCTGCTCGCGCGTGCTGGTCGAGCGCGAGGTTCGCGACGAGTTCGCGGCGCTGTTGCGAGAGCGCCGCGGTGAGGTTCGGGTCGCCAGCCCGCTCGACCCGGCGACGAAGGTGGGTCCGGTGATCGCATCAGAGTCCGTACGGCGGCTGCTCGATGCGGCACGCGAGTGCCATGAGGCCGGTTGGGAGGTGCACGGAGGTAGTGCGCTCACGGAGGGAGAGCTGCGCTACGGCAACTACGTCGAGCCGACCGTCGCGGAGATCCCGGCGGACTCCCGGCTGCTGCGCGAGGAGCTGTTCACGCCGTTCGTGGCGATTCATCCAGTCGCATCCCTCGATGAGGCCCTCGAACTGGCCAACGGGCTGGTATTTGGCCTTACCGCCGGCCTCTACGCCGAGGACCCGGCGGCGATCGAGCGCTTTGAGCGGGAGATCAAGGCAGGGGTGATCTACGTCAACCGCGAGGCGGGCGCCACCACGGGGGCATGGCCTGGTATACAGTCATTCGGAGGTTGGGAGGGTTCCGGAAGTACGGGACGCGGAGCTGGCGGGATCCACTATCTCCAGCAGTACATGCGAGAGCAAAGCCTTACCGTCGTCGGTAGTCGATGAGCCGCCCGGCCAAGCCGTGGCGTGGCGAATGAACAAGAAGATTTCAGTGGCCATCGTGGGAGCCGGGGCCGTCGGCCTCAGCACCGCGCGCGCGCTCACCGACCTAGGCGTGGAGGAGGTGGTGGTGCTTGAGCGCGACCACCTCGCCGGTGGCTCCTCGGGGCGCTCGGTGGGCGTCGTCGAGACCCAGTACGTCAACCCCTTCGACATCGCCCTGCGGGTGCCCAGCAAGCGTGCGTTTGAGGAGCTCGAGCGCGACCATGGCCTGGGCTTCACGCACAACGGCTACCTGCGCATCGGTCACACCGACGAGGACACCGCCCGCTTCGAACGCAGCGTCGCGGTGCAGCGCGAGCTGGGGATCGAGGACGCAGTGGTGCTCGACCCCGAGGGGATCGCCGAGCGCTTCCCCGACGTCCGCTGCGATGACATCAGCGCCGGCCTGCACGGCCCCAGCGACGGCTTCGTCGATGGGCACCTCTACTGCGGCCTGCTCGCCGACCTCGCCACGGCGAAGGGTGCGCGTTTGCTGCAGCACACCAAGCTGACCGGCCACGAGCTGCTCCCCGACGGGCGCCACCGCCTGCACACTTCCAGTGGTGAGCTCACCTGCGAGTACGTCGTCAACGCCGCTGGGGCGTGGGCGGGGGAGGTGGGGGAGCAGCTGGGCGTGGCCACGCCGATCCTGCCCCAGCGCCACGAGGCCGTCGCGATGCACCTGCCGCGCAAGCTCGACTACATGATGCCCGAGGTGATGGACTACGCGCCCGCCGAAGGGCGCTCGGGGCTGTACTTCCGCCACGAGACCTTCGACATGTTCCTCGGCGGCCTGCACAGCGAGGAGGCGGTCCACCCGGTCGTCGACCCCGACGAGTGGTTTGAGGGCGTCGAGCAGTCCTATCTCGAGCAACTGGCCGAGCTGCTGCCCCACCGCCTACCCTCGCTAGCGGACATCCGCCTCGGCCGCGGCTGGGCCGGGCTGTATCCGGTAAGCCCCGACGGGCGCCCGCAGGTCGGGCCCTGCCCGGGAGATCCAACTGTGATCGCGGCCTGCGGCGTCGGCGGCTACGGGATCCAGGTGTCGCCGATCGTGGGCCAGCTCGCCGCCGAGTGGGCCGTGTTTGGCGAGGCGCGCAGCCTGGCAGAGGCCGGAGAGCTGCTGCCGGGACGCGCGTCACTGTCCAGCCAGGCGAGCACGCAAACACAGTCAGGAGAGGGGTAGTGGGATGAGCACTGCGACCGTGGGGAGAAAGCGATGAGCACCGAGGCATACAGCGCAGGAGCCGGTACGGCGGGGGCACATGCGCCCGAGACACGGCAGGACGAGATCCTCGAGCACTTCGGCTACGAACAGCAGCTCGACCGCGAGATGGGATGGTTCTCGTCGTTCGCGGCGTCGTTCTCGGGTGTGTCGATCACGACCGGCGTTCTGCTGACGCTGCCATTCGTGCTGACGCAGTCCGGTACCGCCGGGCTGTGGACGTGGATCATCTCCGCGCTCGGCTGCCTGCTGATCGCGACGATCTTTGCCGACCTCGCAGGACGGATCCCGCTCGCGGGCTACGCCTACCAGTGGGCCAGCCGCCTCACCAACCCCAACTTCGGCTGGTTCGTAGCGGTCTGCGGGCTGATCGGTTTCGGCGTGGGAGCATCAGGGACAGCGTACGGCGTGACGCCGTACTTCCTCTCGGAGTTTGGCATCGAAACCACGACGCACACGACGATCGTCGGCGCGGCCGTGCTGACGCTGGTCGTGATGCTGATCAACATCGCAGGTATCCGCATCGCCACCAGCTTCAACAACGCGGCTGTCGTCACCGAGATCATCGGCGGCGTCGGCGTGGCGATCGCGTTGCTGGTGTACGCGATCGTCGAGCACCCGCATCCGGCATCGTTTCTGTTCCACCAGCAGCCAGAAGCGCACGGCGCGTACATCGGAGCCTTCCTGCTCGCATTCCTGCTAGGCGCATACACGTTCGCCGGTTGGGAGCTGCCCGCGGACCTCGCCGAGGAGACCCGCAACGCGACCACCGTCACGCAGCGTACGATCATCGCCTCGGTGCTCGCGGTGGCTGTCAGCGGTTTGATCCTGCTGGTTGGCTTTTCCTACGCTAGCCCAAGCATCTCCAAGACGCTCGGGGAAGAACATCCGGTGCTCTCGATCATCCAGTACCAGTGGGGCACCACCGGACGTGAGCTGGTGGACATCCTGTTTCTGATCTCGTTCGTGTCGGTGGTGCTGCTAATCCAGGCTGGCGCCGCGCGCCTGCTGTTCAGCCTTGGGCGCGACAACATGGCGCCGTTCGGCACCTTCTTCGGCAAAGTGCACGTTCGCTTCAAAACCCCCTACACCGCGCTGATCGGCGTCGCGGTTTTCGGGATCGCGATGTTCACGGTGCCGGCCCTGATCTCAGCGAAAGTGCTCGAATACATCATCGGAACGGCCTCGGTGGGCTTCAACCTCGTATACGCGCTGATTGCCGGGGTCTACCTATTCATGTCCTACCGCGGAACGCTGCCCGAGCAGTTCGGCAAATTCTCGCTTGGCCGCTGGGCCAAGCCGGTCGCGTGGGTGTCGCTGATCTGGCAGATCTTCCTGGTGGGGACGCTGACACTGCCAAAGATCAACTTCAAAATCGGCGTTACCACGCTGGCGATGATCGCGGTAGGGGCGGTGTGGTTCTTCGTGTGGGTGCGCCCCAAGGTCAAAGCCGGCCTGGCCGGGCCGCACCGCGAAGTCGCGGTCGAGGATCTCGAAGCAGCGGCGTGAAGCGGCTCGGACAGCGGTATGAGCAGAGCTGGCCCCGCGCGCGGGCTATGTACGAGCGGGCGCTCACGTCGCTGCCCGGCGGGAACACCCGCACGCAGGTACACGTCAACCCGTTCCCGCTATACGCCGAGCGCGGGAGCGGCGCGCGGGTCCAGCTGATCGACGGGGTGGAGGTCGACGACTTCCTGCTGAACTACTCCGCCTCTGCCCTCGGCCACTGCCACCTGGCGGTGACGGCCGCGATCCACCGCGGGGTCGATGCCGGTGGCCCCTTCGGGCTATCGGTGCCGGCGGAGGTGCAGCTGGCGGAGCGGATGCGCCAGCGCTTCATCGGGGTGGAGCTCGTGCGCTTCACCAACTCGGGCTCCGAGGCCACGCTGCAGGCAGTGCGAGCCGCGCGTGCCTTCAGCGGCCGCCACCGGATCGCCAAGGCCGAGGGCGGCTACCACGGCAGCCACGACCTCGTCGACGTCGGCATAACCCGCTTTGGAGAGACGCGAGGGGAGGCGATCGGGGAGACGCGGGGGATGGCGCCCGAGGTGGTGGCGGAGGTGAGCGTGTTTCCCTACAACGACCTCGACGGAGCGCTCGCGGTGCTCGAGCCGCAGGCCGAGCAGCTGGCGGGAGTGCTGATCGAGGTGTTCCTCAACTCCTCAGGCGTGATCCCCGCTCGATCGGAGTTCCTGCAGGGCATCGCCGAGTGGTGCACGGAGCGCGGGGTGCTGCTGATCCTCGACGAGGTCGCCAGCTGGCGCACCGGCTACCGCGGTGCCGGCGCCGAGCGTCACGGGCTGCGCCCCGATCTGATCTGCCTCGGCAAGGCACTGGGCGGGGGCTTCCCGATCGGGGCGCTCGGCGGGCGCGGCGAGGTGATGGCGATGTTCGACCCGCGCGGCGGCAGCATCGTCCGCCACGCCGGTACGTTCAACGGCCACCCAGTCGCAATGTCCGCCGGCCTGGCCGTGCTGGACGCCCTCGACGAGCCCGCGATCGCGCAGATGAACGCCCAGGGTCGGCGAATCGCCGAGGGGGTGGAACGGATCGGTCTCCAGCAGGAACTGGCGCTCACGGCTACCCACTACGGCGGCATCGGTCGCCTGCACATCGCTCGCGAGCGGCCCACCTCGGCGCGCGAGGCAGCGGCACTTCCCCGAGAGCCGCGCATCGACATCTACCGCGCGCTGCTGGAGCGCGGTGTACTCGTCTCGCCCGACTGCCGCTTCGCCACCTGCACGGCGACCTCGGATGAGCAGGTGGAGAGGTTTCTCGCCGCGCTCGCCGAGGCAGCGCCGGAAGCGCTCCTCGCAACACCCCCTACCGCGGAGGTCACATGAACGGCCCGTCATCCCCCCAGCCCAGCCAGAGCCCAGACGCCGCACAGCCCGGAATCCCGCTCGAGGGCCTGGGCGCCGACAGCGTGGTCGCGGCCGCACAGCTGATTCGCACCGGGCGCACCTACGACCTCGACTGCGGCCGCTGGCCGAGCATGCCCCAGTGGGACGGGCACGCACCGTTTCAGGTGCTCACCTACCGCACGCCCCGGGGCGTGCGTGTGCAGAAGGACTGGGACTGGCTGGGAACCAACACCGTCAACTTCGGAATCCACAGCGAGCTGCTCTCCGGCAGCGCCCACACCGGAACGCACATCGACGCGCTCTGCCACGCCACCTGCGGCGCCGACGACCACTGGTTCGGCGGGAGCACGCCGGAGGAGCACCTCGGAGACTTCGGGCCGCTCACCCACGATGCGGCGGCGATACCCCCGATCTTCACCCGTGGCGTACTGCTCGACGTCGCCGGCGCGCTGGAGGTGGATGCGCTGCCGGCGAGCACGGAGATCGGACCGGCGGAGATCGAACGTACGTTGAGCGCCCAGGGCAGCGAGATCCGCCCCGGCGATGTGGTCTTGATACGCACGGGCTACCTCTCCGCGTGGCCCGATCGCGAGCGCCTCGCCGAGTACGCCGACGCGGGGATCAACCTGCAGGCGGCGACGATGTTGATGGACGCGGGCGTGGTGGCGCTGGCCGGCGACACCGAGTCGCTGGAGTGCCTGCCCTCGCCCGACCCCGAGAGCCCGCACCCCGTCCACCTCGCCGCTCTGATCGAGCGCGGCGTGTTCATCCTCGAGATGGTCTACCTCGAGGAGCTCGCCCGCGATCGCGTCTACGAATTCGCGTTTGCCTGCCTACCGTTGAAGATCAGCGGCGCCACCGGCTCATGGGTACGCCCGCTGGCGCTGTGCTGAGGGCCACAGCAGCACGCTAGGCTTTGGGCGTGGATCGCGAGGATCTGGCTGGCGCCGACCGGATGATCACATGTGAGCTTGCGGATGGTGACGCCTGGTCAATGAGTGCTGAGCAGTGGGCGCGCGCGACTTGGGAGGGTGCGCCAACGATCGTCCGCTGGTTCCTGATGCTCGGCTGGCGATTCGTCCTCGGGCTGCGGCTCGCGCCCGGGCGGTCGCCCACGCACGTGCTCGGATGGCGCATAATCGACGATCGCCCCGACACGGTGACGCTCCAGGCCCGCTCCGCCATGATCGACGCACACAATGTCGTGGTCGTTCAGGAGTCCACGGTGCTATGGACCACGCTCGTCCGTTACGAACAGCCCGTCGCACGCCCAATCTGGAGACTCGTCGAGCTCGTACACAGAATCGTGCTGCCATACACCCTCAGACATGCCACGAAGGTACGGCAGCGGGAGCACGGCTGACAAGACGAGAGCTGACGGGCCCCTGCGCCCACAGAAAAAGCGCTCGGCGACAAGCCCAATGGGCGATCCTGGATTCGAACCAGGGACCTCTTCCTTATCAGGGATTGACTTCGGGGCGGGGATTTGGCTTGCTGAAGCCATATCCGATTCGGAGTGGGCTCCTGCATGCTACCAATTTGCTACCAGAGCCCTCCGCTCGCGCACTGCTAAAGCCGGCGCTGTGAGCACGCGATCGGCTCGTCGCCTCGCAGTCCTGATGCTACGTTTAGGCCATGACGCGAGCCGATCTGCACCGCCTCGTTGACGAGTTGCCCGATGAGAGCGTGGACCCTGCCGGGGTCCTACTGGCTCGTGCCAAGGACCCAGTGCTCGCGGCTCTTGAGGCCGTCCCCATTGACGACGAGCCCTACACCGGCGACGACCGCGCGGCTTCCGAAGAGGGCTGGGCGGCCTACCAGCGAGGCGAGGCGGTCAGCATCGCCGAGTTGCGCGCGGAGCCCGACGCTGACGCCTGAACTGCCTGTGTGGGACGCGGAGATTGCGGCCCCCTGCCTCGAAGACCCTCCGCAAGCTGCCCCGCAACGAACGGGAGCGCATCCTCGCAGCAATCGAGCGTCTGCCCGCGGGCGATGTGCGAAGCCTCAAGGGCCGACCAGGCGAGTGGCGTCTGCGCGTTGGCGACTGGCGAGCCCTCATCCGCCTCGACTCCGACGCCCGCGTGATCGTGGTGACGGCCGTCAAGCCCCGTGGCGGGGCATACGACCGCTGAGCACTGAGATCTACCCGGCCGCCGCTCAGGTGTCCTCGTACAAGGCGCAAACGCTCGACCACTTCGGGAGCGAGCGTGCAGGCCGGCTTGCTTCGCCTGCCAGACGGCTTGCGGACTGTCGCAACGGGATTCCTCGGGATGCGGAACTGGGCACATCTGAGCCGATGCGGGGTCCAGGGCTATCGACTGGCCACGGCTCATAATCCCAGTATTCGTGCGGCTTTCGTGCCGAAAACTTCGATGGGCGATCCTGGATTCGAACTCACGCCCGGTGGTCGGTTGGGGCGAGAACCCCCGGATTCGTTGGGCGTAGGTGCTCTTGGGTGCGCTGAGCTTCGCTCAAGTTGCTACCAGACTTGCTACCAAGCCGGGCAGGGCAGCCTCCATGCCATACGCAGCCCGACGCGCTGGTATCCGGTACCGGCGCTTCCAACTACCACGCACCAAGGGGCAGCGAACGTCCGGCGGCGATTGCTCGCCCAGGCACCAAGGGGGCGAACGCCGCGCCCTCGGCAAGGAAGATCGCGAGACGCATCCGGACAGGCTCACGCCTCATTCGCTTCGCCGCACCATCCCGTCCCTGCCGTTCGCTGTGGGCGACATTCCTGCCGTAGGTCATGGCGAAGATGGGGCACACAACCCACAACCTGACGCGGGGGATCTAGCCCGGTAGATGGGCCGCCGCGGCACGAGCCGAGGGGGCGTTCGTGATGGCGTCGCCTCCCAAACACCCGCTTGCGTGCCGGACCCACAGAGGACACGATGCTTCGCCGAACCTCTTGGCCTTGCACCCACAGTCGGACGTTTCCACCGCGTCCCCCGTCAACACTCGCATAGCTGCCCCGCCGGGGGGGAGCAACGATGAGATTAGTCCGAAGTTGACTTGGTCGTCTCTGCGCGAGACTGCGTAATCGCTCTCATCAACCGGGCGTGCAGCTCATCCGCTTTTCGACTGGATTCGCCCGTCCTCGCCACCGAGAGCGACGATGCGAGCGTGAGCAGGCGTCCTACCTGCTCTGGATTCGCAAGGCGCAGCTCGCCGTTTCGGCCGTCCCGCTGGAGCAATCCGGCTTCCACGAGAGGGTGCACCAAGTTGCTCATAGCGCCACTACCGATAGGCCGCCGCGTGGGATCTGTGTCGTGGAGCGCAGCGATCAAAGCCTTCTGTCGCTTCGGTCCTTCCGCAGCAAGGTAGATGACCACCCACAACCGATCAGCGTGCGCGAGCGCAGAGAAGAGTTTTTCCATCGGGACTAACGGCTATAAAGCTTTAAGCACTTAAAGCTTGACAGGTCCACAGCACAACCTATTCCCCGCTGAGAGCGACATGAGGCATATGCAATCCACATCACCCACGCCGAATCGTCTATCGTCTCGCAGTGCTCGGACGGACGGGTCTCCCACGCTCATGCGGGAGCGCCATGGCAACTGAGCGACCCTCAATGACTCCGCAAGAGACGAAACGAGAGAAGCGGACCGGCCTGTTTGCAGGCAAGATCCATTTCAGCTTCCCTTCGGCAGAGTCGCCGTTTGCATTTCCGAGCGGCGCCAAGACCGACGGGGAAGACGAGTCCTTCCTGGTCGGGAAGAAGGACGACCAAAGCCGGCAGTAGCCGGACCCCGAACCGCGACGGGGCGCTAGAAGTCCGCCATGCGCCTGCGCAAGCAACTCATAGCCGTCGGGCACTCGGCCGCTCCGCTTTTGCGCTCTGAAGACGAATGGGTGCATCGTCGAGTCGAGGCGATCACGTTTCCGTTCCCCGACCACCTCGTCTACAGGAGACACATCAGCATTGATTTCTCGATCCCGCCTGGGCTTTGCTCCATCGATGAGTCAAGACCAGCACATCGACCACTTCGGTTCTACGTGCCGCTCTCCATCCTACGAAAGTGGCCCCCGCTGACAAGTCTTGACCTTCGTGGTGAGGATGGGCGCCCGATCCCCTTCCTAACGAGTCGCCAGAATCAGCTCCTCGACGCCGCAACATTGCTGCGAATGGCTGAGGAAACCGTCGAGAAGCATGGCCTCACGCTCTCCGAGAATGAGGCGCTCAACGTGGTGCGAATCGCGCAAGCGCGAGGCAAGGCCGCGGAGCGAGCGTTCAACGCCGTCTGTCCTCCGTTGTCTGAAGACCCGGTAACGCCGGTGGCCAGCGCCCTGCGTTCCGACAAGACGTTCTTGGGGCTCGCGCAGGCGCTCAGGCTCAACACCCTTCTGTGGCTGCGTACGGAGGGCGAAGAGGATGACCGCGAGATCGTAAAGTTTGCGTACGACCTTCCTTGGGGTCCCGGACCAAGCGCGAGGGATCTCGCCTCGTTCGCGCTAGAGCCGTTCGTTCTTCAGTTCGACACGCCCCACGCCGGGAGCGTCGGCAGCTACCACCTGAACATGACAATCCCGCCCCCGCTAGCCGCGGTCGACTCCGAACTCGTCTTGTATGACGCCTCGCACTCCGTTCCCTTGGGTATGCACATCAATGAGGCGACCATCAAGCACAAAGCGACCCCGAGCAACCCTATCGACGAGCCATACGAGGGATTCCGGGTGCAGCCGGAGGTCCAGGGATCTCGGGCAAAGTTCTATGTCTCGGGAAACCGATTGGGACTCAACGGGCGGGTTTTCGTAGTCGTCGAAGCAAGGATTGCTGCCTTCCTGACCGCTGCTGCGCTCGGCGCAACGCTGCTTGCTGGGATCTTGCTTGTGTTTGGACTCTACAACGAGGAGGTTCTTCGGCACTCCGAGGCCGCGGTGGCGGTACTCCTCGTGTCGCCCGCACTCCTGGCCTACGTCCTTCGCCCGGCTGGTCATGTTTTGGTCGCCGGGCTGCTTGCAGGACTGCGGTCGCTTGCCGTGCTGGGTGGGTTGTGGCCCGTGATAGGCGCAACACTCGTCGTAGTGCTCAAATCAGCATCCTCACTTGGGAAAGCACTGATCATCCTTGGAATACTTGAGGCCCTCACCGCTGGTGCACTCGTGCTTCCCCTCGGACTTCGGGGCGCGAAAGGGCTACGCAAGCGGATGACTTTGCGCAAGGCTGGATCGACTACCGACTGATCGCACGGCCAGCCGGTCGGCCTCTACACCAAACGCAGCCTCGACAAACGCCGACTCGTGTGCGCTCGGCGCATAGTCCGCGTAGCGCTGGGTCGTCTCGATGTCTCGATGGCCCATCCACTCTTGCAGCGTGCGCATCGGCACGCCGGCCGCGGCCATCCGCGTCCCGAACGTGTGGCGCAGGTCGTGGAAGCGGTGCGAGGGCTCAAGCCGTGCGGCTTTGAGCGCGCGGCGGTAGCGGCGTCGAATCGCCGCCTTGTCGAGCGGCCCGCCTGTGTAGGGGTCCGCGAACACCAGATCATCGCCGTCCGCGTCCGCGTCCGCGCGGCTGAGCTGGTCAAGCTCTCGCGCCACCTCGTCGGCCATCGGAACGCTGCGCGTTGAGCGGCGCGACTTTGGCGTGCCGAACTCTCCCAACACGTAGTTCTGGCGCACCCTGATCCGGCCGGCTGTCCAGTCCACATCGCGCCAGCGAAGCGCGACAAGCTCCCCCTGCCGCAGTCCGGTCATCGCCGCCGTCAGGTACAGCGCGCGGTCGATCGCCTGGAAGGCACCATCGACCGTCGCATCGGCCAAGGTTCGCACCTCAAGCGGCTCCAAGAACCGAACCTCGGCGCTCACTCTAGAAGCCCTTCGATTTCTTTGCTCACATATGTATTGGCCCCGAACCCCCGAAAATAGACAAGACTTTCGTCCATAAGACCTCCCCTGCAACCACCACCCTCTCGGCCGTTGTGCGGCCCGCACGCGGCCTCGGCGCCCCGATCTCGGCGCTGATCGAGGACCGCTACAAGGAGCGCCGATCGGGGGCAAGCACCCGATGAGTGCGGGTTGACGCCGGACGAGTTGGAGGAGCGCTTCGGCCACCTTCCCACCCGACGGGAGGGCTGACCACGGGAGCGCCACGCCAGTGTTGACGTCGCGCTCGTCCCGCCCAAGAACGCGGTAGGCTGCGTATGGTGCGCCCCTTTGAGCGAGAGATCGACTGGGAAAAACAGATTCGCAGTCCGAAGCCGCAACCTCCGCCTCCTAAACCTCGAAGCGAGGGTGCCCATGTCGCAATCTTCACCGGAGCCGCCTAACGCGGCGGGGAGCATCTACGGGGACTTTCTGAGGGGCCAACTGGCCGAGCAGGACGCCCGCAAGGCGTCCTTTGAACAGCGCGGCATTTCCGTCGTTACAACGGCGGGGACCCTCGCTACGCTGCTGTTCGGCTTGGCCACCTTTGCGGCCACGAAGAAGGTTCATCTCCTGGCGCACGGCACAAAGACAGCACTCATCGTCGCCTTGGTCGCGTTCGGCGTCGCGGGTGTTCTAGCGCTGTTGACGAATCTCCCGATTGGCTACGACGTGCCGAAGTCGGATTCGATTAAGAACTTGGCCGAAAAGGACCCACCGGACAGTGAGGCCGTGGCCCGCCAGAAACTCGCTGAGATCTATGCACGTATGGCGACAGACGCAAAACAAAAGAATGGCTTCAAGGGGTGGCTGCTCTTTTGCGCGCTGCTGAGCGAGGTCGTTGCGGTCGGCGCTGTTGCCGTTGCCGTTGCCACCGTAGTCGGCTAACCCCACCCTGGGAGGCAGGAATCTGTCCTCCGGCGCGAAAACCCAGGAAGGCTGATGGCCTCAGACGCACTTGATCCAGCCGAGTCCCGGGTCAACTTCCCCGGCCCATTCTCGCAGCACGGGGTCGTCGTCTCTGGCTGGAGCGTGCCGTTCCTGCACGCCCAAGTGCATGACGGCGGGATGATGACTGTGGTGCTCGATGACCGTTTCGGGATCGAGCTAACGATTGCCGAGGCGGAGCGCGTCGTACCATTCGTGGCAGACGCGATCGCCATTGCGCTCGGGTACGACGCGCACCCGAGCGCAGACGACGATTCGACGCCTTCCAGCCCGTCACCTCACCCGAAGCCTCAACGCGTCATGGCTATCGCCGGGTTCGGCCCGGACGCTTCTTAGAACTTCGGAAGCTCATCAAGGTTGTCTTCCCTCGACAAGTCGCGCTCCGTTCTGAGGTAGTCGTGCTGGCCGCGCCTGCAATGCACACGGATGACCCTGGCGGACCTCCCGAGCGGGGAATACGTCGCAAACCTGGTTCCCCGCTGCATGGCGGCGAAGACTTCTTCCTGGCTGAGCGTCGTCCCGTTCTGGAGCTTGACCCACCCCACATGCTGATGGGTGCCGTCAAGGCTGGACTGCATACGACGGTGAGTAATCAACAGCGCGCCGCTACTCATTGATATTTCCTTCTTTCGTTCGCTTCTTGCGTGGCCTCCGGCCTGCCAAGGTCTTAGGGGCTATCCCGGAAGGATTATGTAGCGCTGCGTTGAACTTTTGATCGGCTGGTCTTGTGCCATTCGATCAGGAGGTCTGTGATGGGCTACATGGTCAGTAAGGATGATGGTTGGCGGATGCCGGACTGGTTGTGGGAGCGGATCGAGCCGTTGCTGCCGCCACCGCCGTTTCACCCGTTGGGTACGCATCGCTCGCGGGTGCCCGATCGGGGCGCGATGGACGCGATCTTGTTGGTGCTCAGGACGGGGATGCAGTGGAACGCTTTGAACGCGACAGGGGTGTGCTCCTCGAGTTCTGCGCACCGGCGTTTTCAGGAATGGGAGCAGGCCGGTGTGTTTGCTGAGATCTGGCGTCAGGGACTGTTGGAGTACGACAAGGTTGTCGGGATCGATTGGGCGTGGCTGGCAGCCGACGGCGCGATGACCAAGGCACCGCTGGGCGGAGCCGAAAGACCGGGCCGAATCCCACTGATAGAGCCAAGGGGGGCGAAGCGTGAGGTTCTCAGCGAGGGAGCGGGGGTCCCGATTGGGTTGGCGCACGACGGCGCGAACCGCCACGACCAGAAGCTGCTAGAGCCGACCCTGCAAAGCATCCCGATCGAGCGCCCTGAGCCGACCGCGGAGTGCCCGCAGGGGCTGTGCCTCGACAAGGGCTTTGACTCCCCGCCGGTGCGTGATCTCGCGGTCAAGCACGGTTACACGCCGCACATCCGCACGCGTGGCGACGAGATCGCCGAAAAGGTCCGCACGCCCGGCTGGCGAGCACGACGCTGGGTCGTCGAGGCGACCCACTCCTGGATGAACCGCAACCGCGGGATCCTTATCCGCTGGTCCAAGAAGGAGGAGAACCACCTCGCCCTCCTACAACTCGCCAGCGGCCTGATCGCGTTCAAGAAGGCGCACCTCGCGACCCCCCAACCGGGATAGGCCCTTAGGCCACCGTACGCCGGGCATCATCTGTCATTGACCGGACGGAAGCGTCCGCTACCGCGTATACGCTGAGTAGGTTCGCTGATACTCGAAGGGCGTTCCCGGCCTGCCAACCACTTTGGAGCGCCCGCTTGGAGCGCCGTGCCGCTTGGACAGGGCGCGGCGCTCCCCGCTTGTGCTACCACCATGTTGGTGGCGTTCTGGTGGGCGTCATCCCCCCGTTGGCGTACTTGTCGAGGATCGGGTCGTTGAACCACACCAGCGAAGTGGCATCAGTTTGAAGGGGGGGCTCGCGGGCGGGTTCTGGTCGCGAGGAAGTCCTACTGCGCCCCGGCGCGGCCGAGCCCGCTTGCTGCCTTGTAGTTGACCTGCTCGATCAACGCAGGGGTAAGTTCCCCCCGAACTTGGGGTGTCCGGGCTTGCTACCAAATTGCTACCAAAGCCCAGCAGCGAAGACGAGAATCCTCAATACTGATGCCGCTTTCGACCGATGGGCGATCCTGGATTCGAACCAGGGACCTCTTCCTTATCAGAGAAGCGCTCTAACCAACTGAGCTAATCGCCCGCGAGCGAGGGATTCTAGCGTCCGTCTCCGCTCAGGACCCAACGTGAGCGCCAAGCCGAGAAGCCAACGCCAACGCCTCCTCCGAGGACTCGAACGAGAGCTCGACCCGATAGCTCCCATCCGCCCGCGGGCGCGCTCTCACCTCGGCCCCAAGCGCCTCGCCCCAGCTCGCCTCGATCTCAGCCGCAGCGGCAGCCTGGTCGGGATGCACCCCGCGGGTCGCACGAGCCCGTCGCCCATCGCCCGAGTCGCTCCGCGTCTCCCCGTTGCTGCGCCGTGCGCGATCCTCGACGGTTCGCACCGACCACCCCTCGGCGGCCGCCGAGCGCGCCAACTGGCGCCGGTCGGTGTGGTTCTTGGCGAGCAGCAGTGCTCGACCGTGGCCCTCGCTGAGCGCGCCCCCCTCCAGCAGCTCCAGCGTCTCGTCAGGGAGATCGAGCAGCCGCATGAGGTTGGAAACGGCGACCCTTCCACGCCCCACGCGGCGACCCACCTGCTCGCGCGTGAGCCCCAACTCCTCCACCAGCGCAGCACAGGCCCGGGCCTCCTCAACCGGGTTGAGGTCCTCACGCGCCATGTTCTCGATCAGCGCCAGCTCCAGCGACGCCACGTCGTCGTGCGGGCGCACGAGCGCTGGAATTGTCTCCAGGCCCGCGATCTTCGAGGCCCTCCAGCGACGCTCACCGGCGATCAGCTCATAAGTGCCATCGGGCTTGGGTCGCACGAGCACCGGCTGCAGCACCCCGCGCTCACCCAGCGACTCCGCCAACGCGCTCAACGCCTCGTCGTCGAATCGCCGCCGCGGCTGGTTGGGGTTGGGCGAGATCGACCCCACCGGCACCTCGCGCAGCTCCTCGTGCGCGGCACCGGGAGACGACACCGAGAGAATCGCCTCTAGGCCTCTGCCCATTCCAGGTTTCGGCCTAGCCACGCGCCGCGACCTCCTTCGCCAGCTCGAAATACGCCTCCGCGCCGGAGCTGTGGGGGTCGTGATGGGTCACGGGCAGGCCGTAGCTTGGCGCCTCCCCGACGCGAACGTTGCGCGGGATAACCGTCTGGAACACCAGCTCGCGGAAGTGCTCGCGCACCTCACGCTCCACATCGCGTCCCAGGCGGGTGCGATTGTCGTGCATCGTCAGCAGCATCCCCGCCACTGTCAGCCCCGGGTTGAGCTCGCGGCGCACCAGCTCCAGCGTCTCCAGCAAGCCCGCCAAGCCCTCGAGCGCGAAGTACTCGGTCTGCACCGGCACGATCACCCTGTCCGAGGCCACCAGGGCACTCACCGTCAGCGGCCCGAGCGAAGGCGGGCAGTCGAGCAGGATGTACTGAAAATCCCCCCTGATCGGCTCGAGGCTCTCGCGCAAGCGTCCCTCGAACCCCTCCAGACGTGGCAGCTCGACGTTGGCGCCGGCGAGACCCGCGCCAGCCGGCAAAAGGCTCAAGCCGGAGATCCTCGTCTCCACAACCGCTTCACCAGCCACGGAGGAGCCCGTCAGGACCTCGTACAACCCAGGCGCCTGCGTCCGGGGGAAGCCCAGCCCCACTGTCGCGTTCGCCTGTGGATCCACATCCACCAGCAGCGTGCGGTAGCCGGCCTCGGCGATGCAGGCTCCCACATTCACGGCAGTGGTTGTCTTGCCCACCCCACCCTTCTGGTTGGCAATTGCGTAGACCGTTCCCATCGTGACCGGCACGCTAGCGCCGATTGCGATCCGACGGCCCCCCGGCGGCCCGCAGCGGACTTTCAACGCTCAACCTCAACCTCCACGGAGACTTTCAGCGAGCCAGCGGTCGCTTGCGCGCCATTCCCGGCCGGCGCGGAAATCCACTGGGAGTCTCCAGCTTCTTCAGGTAGATGTGAAGGTGGTGATCGCGGGCACCCACGTATGGCTCGACCCGGCGGATCTCGACCAGCTCCAAGCCCAGTTGCCCAGCCGCGGCAAGGCCCAAGCGCTCAGCCTCCGCCTCCCGGCGCCCGCGCCATTCGACCAACGCTCCCTCGAGTCGCAGGAGTGGAGCGGCGTACTCAACCACGACCGTAGCGGGTGCCAGAGCTCGTGCGAGCACGACATCGTTGGTCCCCATTCCCTCCTCCCACTCCTCCGCACGAGCGCAAACCACACGTGCATTGGACACCACAGCATGAGCGAGAAGCCCCTCCATAAACGCACACTTACGGGCCTGGGACTCGACCAAGCAAAGCTCCACGCCGGGGAGCCCAACCGCCAGCGCCAATCCCGGAAAGCCAGCACCAGCACCTAGGTCCGCGATCCTCCTCGCTGAGGAGATCGCCTCGACTTCCATGGCGACCAGGGAATCGGCGAGGTGAATGTCAGCTGCGTGCGCTGCATCACGCACAGCCGTCGGAGCTCGCTCATCTGCCGCCAGCGCTAGCAGGATCTCCTCGAACTGAGCCCGCTGATGCTGCCCGAGTTGGTAGCGCTCAACCAAACCATCGAGCTTGGCGGTAGCCGGAGCGGGAAGTCCCTCAACTTTCACGTGAAACACGGTGTCGCCGGTCCCCGGGTGAGCGGCAGGTCTTCAAGTGCGCCCCCGCCCCGGCGAGCACTACTCCCCCAGTGGCGAAACCACCAGATACCGCTCGGGTTCATCGCCCTCGCTGTGGGTGCGCACGTCCCCGCGCTCGCGCAGGTGCTCGTGTACCACCCGGCGCTCTGAGGCTGGCATCGGAGAAAGCTCCACTGGCTCTCCTATGCGCAGCGCTTCCTCGGCGGCGTCATCGGCGTCCTGATGCAAAGTCTGTGCCCGGCGCCCGCGGTATCCGTCGGCATCAATCACGACCCGCACCTTCGATCCCGCGCCGTGGAAGAGGATTCTCTGCGCCAGATGTTGCAACGCGTCGATCGTCTGGCCGCGACGGCCGATCAGGAGACCGACATCCTCACCCTCAAAGCGGCCGTGGATCTCCCCGTCCAACACATCGACACCAACCTCACAATCCAAGCCTAGGCCGTCGGCGACCTCTTCGAGCAGCTCGACCAGCAGCTCAGCCGGGTCCTCCACCTCATCGGATTCGACCTCGACCCGTTCGCTCATCGTCGCCTGCCCGACCGTTTCTTCTTCTTACGCGGCGGGGGCGGGGGAGCGCTGCCAGGACCCACGCCAGCGAGCGCAGGTTCCCCCGTCGGGCCACCCGATCTACCTTTCGGCCCACCATCGCCGTCAGCCTTCCCGTTCGCGGAGCCACCACTGGCAGGGGGTGGAATCTCCTTGCCAGCAGGCGCCGGCGGCGGGCCGATGCGACGGCGCACGATATAGCCCTGGGCGATCGTCCACAGGTTGGTGGTAATCCAGTAGATCAGCAGGCCCGCCGGATACCTGATGAGGATCACCACAAAGATCAACGGCAGGCCCAGCATCATCCAGCGCTGACTGGGCTCGGCGCTCGCGCTCATCAGTAGCGTTGAGACCAC
The DNA here is from genome assembly GCA_963724305.1 of uncultured Solirubrobacterales bacterium. GTDB lineage: Bacteria > Actinomycetota > Thermoleophilia > Solirubrobacterales > Solirubrobacteraceae > Palsa-744. The sequence goes on along the minus strand of CAVRUG010000004.1, from coordinate 2,158,012 downwards.
CTGTGAGGATATATAGAGCGCGAGTAGGGTAATAAGCACGAGGCCCGTCGCCTTCGCCGTGATGTCCGGCACGAACAGGAATTTCGCCGACCCGGGATCCACGCTCTGGCAACTGGTCTTTTCGATGTACTTGGCTGGCAGGTGCGAGACACTCGTGATCGCCGCGTTGTGCATCGCGTTGTAGTGCGACACGAGAGCCGGGCCACAGATGTGCTTCTTCAGATCGGTGCGCAGCATGTAGAAGAGCGAGATGAAGACCGGCAGCTGCAGCACCAGCGGCAGACAGGAGGCAAAGGGGTTGATCCCCTTCTCCCGGTAGAGCTTCATCATCTCCTCCTGCTGGCGCTGTTTGTCGTCCTTGTACTTCTCTTTCAGCGCCTTCAGCTCCGGAGCCACCAACTGCATCTTGCGCATCGAGCGAAACTGACTGAATGTCGCAGGCATCATCACCGCGCGCACGATCACGGTCAGCCCCACGATTGCCAGCCCCCAGCTGATACCCGCGTGGTCGTGGATGAACACGAGCACCGCTTCAAACAGGCTGATCAGCGGCGAAAACGCTTCCTGGATAATGTTCGCAAGGATCGGCATGGGTATCGGGTTTGGCTCTCCTGCCTTGTGTGTCGCCCGGCGTCAGCGACGTACGTCGGAAGCCGACGCAACCCCGAAAAGCTGTTGCGCCGACACCGGGTCGTACCCGCCACGACTCCACGGGTTGCACCTGAGCAGGCGCCACCCGGCGAGCACCAGGCCCTTCAGTATGCCGTAGTCGGAGACCGCCTGGACGGCATAGCGCGAGCAGGTCGGCTCGTACCTGCAGTGGCGCGGCAGCCCAGGAGAGATCACCCGCTGGTAAACCACGATCGGCGCGCTGACGAGGATCCTGGCGATGCGTGAGGCATTGCCGAATCGCAGTGGGCGCTGGGACTCGGCGCCCGTCACCGCCCCTCCTCAGACACCTGCCCGCCGGTACGCATACCAGCCTTCGTGAGCAACTCGGCGAGCGACGCATCGATACCCGCCAGGCCCTCTCGCTCAGCCAGCTCGCTCACCGGCGGGCGGGCCACGACGACAAGGTCCTGGCCCGAGCTCAACTCTCCCTCGACCCGGTTGAAGGCCTCGCGGAGCAGTCTCTTCACGCGATTGCGCTCGACGGCGCCTCCCACCTTGCGCGAAACCGAGAGCCCCAACCGGGGACGCTCCGCCAGCGAGTTGGGGAAGCTGTACAGCACAAGATGACGATTGGCCGAAGAGCGCCCATGGCGATACACGCGCTCAAACTCAGCGCTGTGGGAGAGGCGTCCCCGGTGAGCGGCGCGACGTGGCACTCGCGGCGCCATCCCTCACGCCGACAAGCGCTTGCGGCCCTTGTCACGCCGGCGCTTGAGAATCAGCCGGCCGCTGCGGGTGAGCATGCGGGCACGAAACCCGTGCGTACGGGCTCGCTTGCGCTTCTTGGGCTGGTAAGTACGCTTCAACGCTCGTCCTTCGTCATAGGCAGGCACGCACCGACGGCGTCGATGCGTGAGCTGCGCAGGCCCGCAAGTATAGGGCCACCGGGACGAGGATGGCGCGCACCCCCAGATCGGCTCCCTGCCCGATTTTTCTCGCCATTTGCGCCGTTGGCTGCACGATTCGATCAATCACGTCCACGCTTCGGGTATATTCGGCCGGCCGGTCTCCCCGAGACCCCTTGCAGAGAGATTTCCCCCAACCCACTCCCCAAGGAGCGGATCGACGCTGCCGTGAGCACCGAATTGGAGCAGATCTGGTTGCGGGTGCAGAGCAGGCTCGAGGCTGCGGTGGACGACTCCACCTACCGCGTCTGGCTGGCCCCATTGCGACCCCATGGGCTCGCGCACGGCACGCTCACGGTCGAGGCCCCCACGCGATCGTGCGCATGGGTTCAAGAGCGCTTCGGGCGCCTACTGCAGACCTGTACCGCCGCCGTTCTCGGGCCAGAGATCACCGTGGAGGTCACCCAAAGTCGGCCACAAGCCCAAACACCTCGACGCACTCCTCCAGGTTCGCACGCCACCCCAACATCAGGCGCGCACCGCGGCGAGGCCTTTCGCGCGACAGAGGGCGACGGCATCGACAACGCCCTACCCGATCACAGTGCCACCGGCAACCCCAGGTTCAGCTTCGAGCACTTCGTCATTGGCGACTCAAACCGCCTCGCCCATGCCGCGGCCCTCACGGTCGCCGAGCTGCCAGGCCAGGCATACAACCCGCTCTTCATCTGCGGCTCCCCAGGGGTGGGCAAGACCCACCTATTGCGCGCTATAGCCAGCTTGGCACAGGGCTGCAATCCAGGCTTGAGCGTTCGCATCAGCACCGGCGAGGCCTTCACCAACGAGTTTCAGCTGGCACTCGCCAACGGCGGCATGGACCTCTTCAAGAGCCGCTTCCGCGACATCGACGTACTACTGATCGACGACGTCCAATTCCTCGAGCGTAAGGCGCGCACCGAGGAGGAGTTCTTCCATACGTTCAACACCCTCTACGAAGCAGGCGCACAACTGGTACTCACCTCAGACCGGCCACCACGAGATCTGCAGGCCCTCGAAGATCGCTTGCGCGAGCGCTTCCAAGCGGGGCTGGTCGCCGACATACAACCTCCTGACACCAACACCCGCCTCGCGATTCTCCGCAAGCGAGTCCACCAAGACGGCATCGAAGGTCTCGCCCCGGGAACCCTGGAGGTCATCGCCCGCCGCATTGCCCTGGATGTGCGGTCACTGGAGGGAGCATTGATTCGCGTGGTCGCGTTCAGTTCGCTGACCGGCAGATCCCTGACACCAGAACTCGCCACCGAGGTGTTGGATGGCCTATACCCCAACACCACCCCGCAAAGACGCACGCTAGCCGAGATCCAAGCCGCAGCCTGCCGGCACTTCGGACTCTCCCCAGAGGAGCTCCTCTCCTCCTCCCGTGTAACCCGTGTGGCCTGGCCTCGACAGGTGGCGATGTACCTTGCACGAGAGCTCACAGACGAGTCGCTGCCAGCAATCGGTCGGCACTTCGGGCGTCGCGACCACACAACCGTGATCCACGCCGTCCGGCGCATCGAGCAGAAGATCGTCGCCGACTCAGCTTCCCGCAAAGCTGTGGACGATCTCCGTTCAGCGCTACAGAGCACAGACTCCTGACCGGTGTACTTGCGAAACTACCAACACCACTCCACGTACTCTGAAGCCGCCCGCACAAGGGCTAACCTCACAATCCACATCTCCACAGCCCCTACTACTCCTTCTATCAACAGTGATTGCCTCTAGATGAAGCTGGCTCTTCCCACCACAGAACTCCTTGCTCAGTTGCAGACGGTTACGCGAGTGGCCTCTACTCGCAGCGCCGTTCAGGCACTGTCCGGGGTGATGATCCTCGCTGGCGACTCCGGCGCAGAGCTACTTGCAACCGACACCGAGGTAGGACTGCGCGTGCCACTACAGGCATCGGTTGCTCGCTCTGGCCAGGTTCTGCTTCCCGGCCGTCTACTGCTCGACGTTGTGCGTGCTCTGCCAACCGGGGAGCTCAGCCTGGAGTTGCGGCCTTCCGAGCAAGACGTCGAGTTGCTGTGTGGCGGGGCGATCTTTCATCTACGTACGCTCCGCGTCGAGGACTTCCCAGCGCTGCCGAGTGCTGCCGAGGAGTCGAGGATGACACTTCCGGCCGAGGCATTCGTGCAGACGGTTGAACGAGTGGCTCGTTCTGCCTCCCATGACGAGACCAGGCCGGTCCTTACCGGCATCCTGATCTCGGCTTCCGATCGCGAGCTGCGGATGGTGGCGACCGACTCCTACAGGTTGAGCGTCAAGCGTACGATCCTCGAGGCCCCGCTGGAGGGCTCAATCGAGGCGAACGTGCCGGCACGTGCTCTGCAAGAGCTCACCCGCGTGGCTCAGCAGTATCAATGCACCGAGCTGACCCTTGGTTTGGGACAGAACCAGGTGATCTTCGAGGTCGGGGGCGCAGTTCTCTCCTCGCGGCTGATCGATGGCCAGTTCCCCAACTACCGCCAGCTGATCCCCGAGTCGGCTGATCATGAGCTGACGCTCTCCGCGCCGGAGCTGACCGGCGTGGTGCGCCGCATCAGCTTGCTTGCCCAGAAGAACGCGCCGCTGCGCCTGGCTTTCAGCGAGGGCGAGCTGACGGTGTCGGCGCAGACTCCTGATGTCGGAGAGGCGAGCGAGACCATCCCTGTCCCGTTCCACGGGGAGCCGTTCGACATTGGCTTCAATCCGGAGTTCCTACGCGACGGGGTGGAGAGCATCTACACCGACGAGCTGGTGATGAAGCTGATCAGCCCACTCCGTCCTGGGCTGATCGAGTCCCCCGAGGCTGGCGACTTCGTATACCTCGTGATGCCGATTCGCCTGAACGCGTGATGTCCTCGTTGTGCGGGTTATAAGCGTCTCACTGCGCGATTTCCGCACATACGCCCGGGCCGAGGCGCACCTCGGGGAGGGACTCACCGTCCTTCATGGGCCCAACGGGGCCGGCAAGTCCAACCTGCTTGAGGCCCTCTACTTCGGTTGCACCGGCCACGCTCTACGCACCCGCAACGAGCGTGAGCTGGTGCGTTTTGGCCAGCAGGCCACTCGCGTCTCGGTCGCTGTCCACGATGGCTCCGAGCACCACGAGCTGACGGTCGGCTACGGCATCGGCGCTGGCGAGGAGCGCTCTGTCAAGCGAATGTCGTGCGACGGCGCGAACGTGGAGCGCTTGCTCGATGTTGAGACACGCCCGCTGCTCGGCGTCTTTGTCCCCGATCGCCTGGAGTTGCTCAAGGGCTCTCCGGCTCCCCGCCGCGCTCACCTGGATCGCCTCGTCGCCGCGTTGTGGCCGCCACGCACCGCAACCCGGCGTGCCTATGCCAGCGCGCTCGCGCAGCGCAATGCACTGCTGGCCGGCATTCGCGCTGGACGCGCTTCGCGCTCGACGTTGCCCACGTGGGATGGCGAGCTGGCCCGTCATGCGATCGCGCTCCGCGAAGACCGCGAACGTGTCGTGGAGCTGCTGCGCGTGCCGTTCGCCGCGCGTGCCACCCAGCTCGGGTTGAGTGGTGAGGCGCTGATGCGCTACCGACCCCGCTCGCGCGCCACCGACGTCGAGGAGTTCGTAGCCGAGCTGCGCGAGCGCCTCCCGAGTGAGCTGGAGCGCGGCTACAGCTCCCACGGCCCGCACCGTGACGAGCTGGTCTTTGCGCGCGACGGGCGTGAGCTGCGCAGCTATGGCTCACAGGGGGAGCTGCGCCTCGCGCTGCTGGCACTGCTACTGGCCGAGCGCGCCGTGCTGGCGGAGCGCCGCGGGCGCACTCCACTGCTGCTGCTCGACGATGTGATGAGCGAGCTCGACGCGCAGCGGCGGGAGTTGCTCGCTCATGAGCTTTCGGAGGGCGGTCAGAGCGTGATTGCAACCACCGACCTCGCCCACGTCCCCGGCGCCAGCAGTGGGCGGGCGGCGCTTGGAGGGGGAGGGTTGGACAGCGCCAACATCACCCGCCTGAGGATCGCCCCCGGTGCGATTCTCCAGGAGGCGCTCGCCGCGTGAGCCTCGGCCGGCCGGCGCCACGCCCGCTCGCGCTCGCGCTCGAGGACTTCGCCGCGGTGGTGGCTCCAGCGAGCACACTGGCCCGTGTGCAGGCCTGCTGGGCAAGCTCGGTCGGGGCAGCTGTTGCTGCCGCCGCCAGCCCCACCGCCGAGCGCGATGGGGTGCTCAGCGTGAGCTGCGAGTCGGCCGTCTGGTCGCAAGAGCTGGAGCTGATCTCTTCCGAGCTGCTCACCCGCCTGAATATCGCTCTAGGCGATGATCTGCTGCACAAGCTGCGCTGTCGCGTGGGTTGACCAACATGGGCCGTTTTCCCTGCTATTCACGGGCATTTCGGGTGGTTTACGGGGCTGGAGGAGGGACCCTTTGTGCTATCGTTCTGTTGACAACGCACGGCCCCGGTCCGCGGTCTGTCGAGCTCGGATTCCGGGGCTTTCTCACGTCTTCTGGAGATGAAGTGGAGGCCAATTGGCCGTAGAGAACACAGACGAGGCGCCCGAGCGAGCTGGGTTGGGCGCCACCAACGACCCCACCATGCGCGCCGACGCGAGCTACGACGCGCAGGACATCACCGTGCTCGAGGGCTTGGAGGCCGTTCGCAAGCGCCCCGGCATGTACATCGGCTCCACCGGCGTCATGGGCCTCCACCACCTCGTGTACGAGGTTGTGGATAACTCCGTGGACGAGGCGCTCGCCGGCTTCTGCACCGAGGTCTCGGTCGTGATCCACCCCGACAATTCGGTCACCGTCGTGGACAACGGCCGCGGCATCCCCGTCGCCATGCACGAGAAAGAGGGCCGCCCTGCGGTCGAGGTTGTGCTCACCGTGCTGCACTCCGGCGGCAAGTTCGGGGATGGTGGCGGCTATAAGGTCTCCGGGGGTCTGCACGGCGTCGGCGTGTCGGTCGTCAACGCGCTCTCCGAACGCCTGACCGTCGAGATCCGCCGTGACGGGTATGTGTGGAGCCAGGAGTACTCGCGCGGTGCCCCCCAGGGCGAGCTCCAGCGAGGCGAGAAGCTTGCGGATGGTGCCTCCACCGGAACCACCATCACCTTCCTGCCCGACGCCGACATCTTCGAGAGCCTCGACTTCGACTTTCGAACACTCGAAGAGCGCCTGCGCGAGACCGCCTTCCTGACCCGCGGCCTGCACATCTCGATCGTTGACGAGCGCGCTGAGGGTCACGCCGCCGAGTTCCGCTACGAGGGAGGGATCGAGGACTTCGTCGCTTACCTCAATGAGAACAAGGAGACGGTCCATCGCAAGGTCGTGTTCTTTGCCGGCGAGAGCGAGGAGGGCGCGGTCGAGGTCGCGATGCAGTGGAACTCCTCCTACCAGGAGTCGATCCACTCGTTCGCCAACAACATCAACACCAGCGAGGGCGGCAGCCACATGTCGGGCTTCCGCTCCGCGCTCACGCGCACGCTCAACAAGTACGCGCGCGACCACGGGCTGCTCAAGGAGAAAGAGGACAACCTCTCCGGCGAGGACGTGCGCGAGGGGCTGACCGCGGTCATCTCTGTGAAGCTGCGCGACCCCCAGTTCGAGGGGCAGACGAAGACCAAGCTCGGCAACCCCGGCATCGCGGGCTTCGTCGAGTCGATCGTCAACAGCGGTCTCGGCGAGTTCTTGGAGGAGAACCCGAGCGAGGCGCGCGCGGTGATCATGAAGTCCGTGCAGGCGCAGCGCGCCCGCGAGGCCGCCCGCAAGGCGCGCGACCTGACGCGGCGCAAGTCGGCCCTGGAGAACTCGACGCTGCCCGGCAAGCTGGCCGACTGCTCGGTCAAGGACCCCTCGCTCGCCGAGCTGTTCGTGGTCGAGGGCGACTCCGCCGGGGGCTCGGCCAAGCAGGGCCGCGACCGCAACACGCAGGCGGTGCTGCCGCTGCGGGGGAAGATCCTCAACGTGGAGAAGTCCCGCATCGACAAGGTCCTACAGAACACCGAGATCCAGGCGCTGATCACCGCGATCGGGACGGGCGTGCGCGACGAGTTCAACATCGAGAACGCCCGCTACCACAAGGTCGTGCTGATGACCGACGCCGACGTCGACGGCGCCCACATCCGCACGCTAGTGCTGACGCTGCTGTTCCGCGAGATGGAAGAGCTGATCAAGGCCGGCTACGTCTACATCGCCAAGCCGCCGCTGTACAAGCTCAAGCAGGGCTCGCGCGAGCGCTACATCGAGAAGGAGGCGGAGCTCGAGGAGATCCTGCTCACCGACAAGTGGGAGAAGCTCCAGGTCACCGACCGCCACGGCGCCCAGTTCAAGCTGACCGACACACGCTGGCAGCGCTTCACGCGCCTGCTCAAGCAGTACGAAGGGTGGGCCTCCTCGCTGCGCGCTGCCCACGGCCACGACATGGTGCAGTTCTTGGAGGAGTCCACGCTGCTGAGCGAGCGAGTCACCAGCGCCGAGCAGGCGATCGAGTTGCTCTCGCGCCAAGGCCTCGAGGGGGAGACGCACGCGACCGAGCTGCTCGAGACCGATCTGCTGGAGCTGCGGGTCAAGGCTGTGGAAACCCGCACTGGCTTCGCCCGCACCCACCGCATCAAGCGGACGCTGTTCGACTCCCAGGAGTACCGCCAGCTGGCGGCCGTGCACGAGCAGCTGATCGAGCTCGCCGGCACACCCGCCTTCGAGGTGCGCCTCGGCGACGCCGGCGAAGGTGCACCGTCCTTCGAGGCGCTGCGCCAAGCCGTTCTGAGCGTCGCCCAGAAGGGCGTCAAACTGCAGCGCTTCAAGGGGCTCGGCGAGATGAATGCCGAGCAGCTCGGCGAAACCACGATGGCACCCCAGTCGCGCACGCTGGCGCAGGTCACACTCGAGGACGCCGCCTCCGCTGACAGGATCTTCTCGATGCTGATGGGTGACCAGGTCGAGCCCCGCCGGGCGTTCATCGAGGACAACGCACGCGCCGTAGTCAACCTTGATGTCTAAGGAGGTGAAGAATGGCATCCGCTGATGTGATCGGTGGCGGCAACATCGAACCGCGCGCGCTCGAGGAGGAGATGCGCACCGCCTACCTCGACTACGCGATGTCGGTGATCGTGGGCCGCGCGCTGCCCGACGTGCGCGACGGCCTGAAGCCCGTGCACCGCCGCGTGCTGTACGCGATGAACGAGCTTGGGCTCAGCCCCAACCGCTCGTACTCGAAGTGCGCGCTGATCGTCGGCGAGGTCATGGGCAAGTACCACCCGCACGGAGATTCAGCGATCTACGACACGCTCGTGCGGATGGCGCAGGAGTTCTCGATGCGCAACGAGCTGGTGGACGGCCAGGGCAACTTCGGCTCGGTCGATGACGATCCAGCGGCCGCGATGCGCTACACCGAGGCCCGCCTGGCCCGCATCGCCACCGAGATGCTGCGCGATCTCGACATGGACACCGTTGACTTCGTGCCCAACTACGACGGCTCCAAGCGCGAACCGCTGGTGCTTCCGGCGCGCTTCCCCAACCTGCTCGTCAACGGCTCCTCCGGGATCGCGGTCGGCATGGCCACCAACATCCCGCCGCACAACCTGCGCGAGGTGATCGACGCCACCGTCGCCTACATCGACGACCCCGAGATCGAGGTCGAGGGACTGATGCGCCACATCAAGGGCCCCGACTTTCCCACCGGCGGGATCATCCTCGGCCGCGCGGGCATCAAGGACGCCTACGAGACCGGCCGCGGGCGGGTGCGGGTGCAGGCGCGCGCGCACGTCGAGCCGCTCAGCCACGGCAAGGAGGCGATCGTCGTCACCGAGCTGCCGTTCATGGTCAAGAAGGGCGGCCCCGGGAACCTGATCGAGAAGATCGCCGACCTTGTGCGCGACAAACGGATCCCCGAGATCTCCGACCTGCGCGATGAGTCCGACAAGCGCGGGATGCGTCTCGTGATCGAGCTCAAGCGCGACGCGATCCCCAAGGTGGTGCTCAACAAGCTCTACAAGCACACCCCGATGCAGTCCACCTTCGGGGTGAACATGGTCGCGCTCGTCGACAATGTGCCCCGTACGCTCAACCTGCGCGCGGTGATCCACAACTACGTGGCACACCAGCGCGAGGTGATCGTGCGCCGCACCAAGCACGAGCTCTCCGAGAAGGAGGCCCGAGCCCACATTCTGCTCGGGCTGCTGATCGCGCTCGACAACCTCGACGCGATCATCGCGCTGATCCGTGCCGCGCGCGACCGCGACGCGGCCCGCGAGCAGCTGGTCGAGCGCTTCGAGCTCAGCCACATCCAGGCCAGCGCGATCCTTGACCTGCGCCTCTCCCAGCTGACGGCGCTGGAGGCCGACTCGATCAAACAGGAGCACGCCGACGTCACCGAGCGGATCGCCGAGCTGCGCGCGATCCTCGGCGACGAGGGTCGGGTGCTGGCGGTCATCAAGGAGGAGCTCGGGGAGATCCGCGAGCGCTTTGGCGACGAGCGCCGCAGCGAGATCACCCACTCCGAGGATGAGATCGACATCGAGGACCTGATCGCCGACCAGCAGATGGTGATCACGATCACCCGCACCGGCTACATCAAGTCGCTGCCGTTGGCGACCTACCGCCAGCAGCACCGTGGCGGACGCGGCGTGAGCGGGATGGACATGAAGGACGGCGACTTCATCGAGCACCTGTTCGTCTGCTCCTCGCATGACTATTTGCTGTTCTTCTCCAACCGCGGCAAGGTGTACCGCTCAAAGGTCTACGAACTGCCCGAGGCCTCCCGCACCGCCAAGGGGCGTGCGCTAGTCAACGTGCTGCCGCTGCGTGAGGGTGAGCGGGTGCAGTCGGTGCTCGCCACCCGCGACTACAGCGAGGGTGCCTATCTCGTGTTCGCCACGCGCCAGGGGATCGTCAAGAAGACCGAGTTCAAGGCCTACAACACGCCGATCAACGCCGACGGCATCATCGCGATCAAGATCCGCGACGACGACGAGCTGGTCGCCGTGCGCCGCACCAGCGGCGAGGACGACATCCTGCTCGTCTCTCGCTCCGGCCAAGCGACGCGTTTCCAGGAGTCCCAGGCGCGCCCGATGGGGCGCGACACTTCGGGCGTGCGCGGCATGAACGTCTCCAGGCCAGGCAACTACGTGCTAGCGATGGACGTGGCCCGCGACGACCAGGAGCTGCTGGTAGTCACCGAGAACGGCTACGGCAAGCGGACGCCGATCGCCGACTACCCCCGCAAGGGCCGCGGCGCGATGGGCGTCAAGACGATCGCGCTCACCGACCGCAAGGGGGCGCTGGCCGGCGCGCTGGTGGTGCGCGAGCACGAGGAGCTGATCTTCATTTCGATCGGCGGCATGGTGCAGCGGACCTCGGTGAAGGGCATCAGCCGCTACGGCCGTGCCTCCCAGGGCGTGCGCCTGATGAATCTCAAGGACGACGACGTCGTCAGCGCCGTCGCCTTGGTGGTCGACGACGGCGGGGATGAAGATGGTGGGGATGGCACCGTCATTGATGGCGTTGGCGAGAACGAGCAGGTGGAGCCGCTCGCTGCGTCTGAGGATGATCTCCATGGTGATCCGGGGGAGAACGGCAACTCCCCCCTTGCGTGACGTCACCTCCGTCCGCTACTCTGGCGAGACCAGAGAAAGGAGGTGGTCCGTACGTTGAGTGACAGTTCTTGCGGGACCCTGGAGGTGACCGGCCGCTAGGTCGGCAGGCTGGACCGCGTAGCGGAATCCAACCCGGGACACCCCGAGACCGCCGCCGGCCCTGGTCCCTCCGGCAGCACAGGCAGTCTCGGTCTTTTCCAGTCAAGCCAGTTGTACGAGGGGCGTCGCGGGGGTTGCGGCGCCCCTCGTCCTTTCTCCCTCTTTGAGTCAGGCAAGAACCTGGCTCGAGCTCCGGAGTCTGACGCAGCCGACTGCCTGCGCCGAGCTTGTTCGGCGTATGGGCTTCAGGCAGCCTGGGCTGTTTGCGGCAAGTACTGGCGCCACGCCGCCGGGATCGACGGACTGGCTACGTGGATGAACACCTCCGCGCGCGGTACTCGCGGCACGTGGCGCGGCTGCATACCTGCCTGGCGCGGCATACGGTCGCCCTTGCGGCGGTTGCATGGTGCGCACGACGCCACGATGTTCTCCCAGCTCGACGGCCCCCCCTTGGAACGAGGGATCACGTGATCCACCGTGAGGTTGGCGCGCGAGCCGCAGTACTGGCAGGTCCAGCCGTCGCGAGCAAACACCGCGCGCCGCGTGATCTTGCGCTGGTGGGCATCGCGGGGGACGCGCACATAGGTCACCAGGCGGATCACCGCGGGGCGCGCCAGCGTGGTCCGCTCCGAGTGCAGCTCCCACCGCCCACGCTCCACCAGCTCGGCCTTCTCCTTGAGGAGGAGAACCACCGCGCGGCGCACCGAGCAGACATTGATCGGCTCGAAGGTCGCGTTCAAAACGAGCACCCGCCCACTGTCAGGCCCGCGCCGCCGGTGCTCGGGAGGCGGCACGGACCGAACTGGGTCTGGTGGAATGGTGGTATCCATCCGTGCGCGCAGTGTAGCGACGAACGTGGTCGATTGTGCTCGCTTGTCGCGCGGTCCTCCTACGATCCGGACGGGTCGGCGTCCGCTGGGTAGGAGCCAAGCACGCGCACGTGCTCACACACCGCGCGCAACTCCGCGAGCGCCTCTGCCACCGTGGGCTCTCCCGCGCTGCCCTGGAGATCAACGAAGAACATGTAGTGGCCCATGCGAGCCCGCTGCGGGCGCGACTCGATCTTGGTCAGGTTGATCGCGCGCCCCGCGAACACGTCCAGGCAGCGCACCAGCCAGCCCGGGCTCTCCGCGCCTGAGCCCCAGAACACCACCGATGTCTTCCACTGGATCGGTGGGCCGGGGGGGTTCTCATCCGCGGCCTCTTCCTGCAGGCGCAGCGGGGGCCGGGATGCATCCTCCGCGGAATCTTCGACGCCGGGCTCGCGCCGCGCCAGCCACACGAAGCGCGTGACGTTGTCGTCGTGATCTTGCACCCCTTCGCGCACCACCGTGGCGCCGTAGATGTCTGCTGCCAGCCGCGTTCCCAGCGCTGCCTGTCCCCGCCCTCCCCCGCTTGCCACCATCCGTACTGCCTCCGCCGTCGAGCTTGCCGGGAGCACTCGCGCGTGGGCGAGCTCCCCCCGCAGCAGGCGCGTGCACTGTCCGGGCACCTGAGGATGGGAGACCACTGTCTCGATCTCGCTCAGTGTCACCTGGTGCGCAGCGATCAGCGAATGCTTCACCGCCAGCAGCGCCTCACCCACGATCTCCAAGTCTCCGTGCTCGTCGGCGAGCAGATCGAGCGTCACCGTCACCGATCCGTCGAGCGAGTTCTCGATTGGCGCCACCGCCCATTGCACCTCCTGCTTGCGCACGGCCACCACCGTGTCGTAGATCGTCGCAAACGCCACTGGCTCGACAGCGTCCGTCGCGGCGCTGGAGAGCAGCGCCTCCTCGGTGAAGGTCCCCGCCGGACCCAGGAAGCCGACGCGCGCGAGCATTGCTCAGGCGGACAGCTGGCTGGAGGACACGCCGCTGTCCGCCGGGGAGAGCGCCAGCCGCACGGCCTCCGCCTCCTCGGGGGAGAGCTCCAGTTCGCCCTCGCCTCCGCGCACCTGCTTGAGGTAGACGCGCGCCTGGTCGCGGTGGTGGATGCAGGTGAGCACCACTCCCGAACGGGTGCCGTCGAGCAGCGCGATCGACACCGATTGGTGTCCGGAGAGCTCGTTGTAGGCGTCGTAGCGCACCAGCGCGCGATGGGAGATTGCGCCGTGCAGGCCCGCCTCCACGTCTCCCAATCGCTGCTCCAAGCGTCCCGCCACCTCTCCCACGTACTCCCGCAGATCCTCAAAGCCCCCCTGGATCGCCGCGGCGTGGGCCACCACGTCGCGCTCCCCCTCCCCCAGCACTACTTGTTGCGCGGCGCGCAGCCGGCGTACGCTGAGCGCCAGCGCCACGCATCCCAGTAGCGCCACCACGGCGATCGCTGCGGTGGCGATCGCGATGACTCCCTGGGTGTCGGTCAGGTCGGAGGCGATCATGCGGACAAGCTATCGCGCGAGCGGGAGCGACCACACCAGGACCACGGTTCGCCCATGCGGCCAGTCCTGGAGCGCATCCGGGCCCTTACCCGCTGAACACCGCCAGGAAGGTGCCCTTGTTGTTTTCGAGGTTGGCCTCCCCGGGGACAGGCTGCACGTAGACCACCACGTTCGCGGCGGCGCCCACAGGCACCCCTTCCACGGGGATGCTCACACTCGAGGTCACACCCGGTTCGGCTTTGGCGATCGTGCGGCTGTCTTTGTACTGCTTGCCCCCGGCGGTCACCGTCACTTCGACCTTCACGTCGGTCTCCGAGTTGCTCCCGGAGTCTTCGACCATCACCTTGAACGTCGGGCTGGAGCCGCCACTGAGGTGGTTGACCGTGCCCGTCGATTCCGGCTGCAGTTCAGTGCCGCCGACGCTCACTCCCTTCAGCGCCGAGCCGTGCGTGCCCGGGGCGATCTGGCCGCTCTGCGCAGCGGCTGAGGACTTCCCGGTGAGACGCTCTTCGACGGTGCCCGGTTCCAGCCAGCCCAGGTTTGGCAGGAACTGCGTGCTCGCGGTGTTCAACCCGTGGACGCCGCCCGCCGCCAATTCCTGCTGGATCAGCGGCGCCACCCGCTGGGAGTAGATCACGTCGGAGGTCAGGAATATCTCCATCGCGCCGGCGATCAACGAGCTCGCCTGCTTGCCTTTGCCACCCAGCGCCTCGCGCACGAGCGGCGCGATCTTCGCCAGCGCTTCCTCGCGCAGGTTGAGCGTCAGCGTGAAATAGCGCTGCGCCGCATCCAGTTCGCTCGGGACGCTCAGCCGCTTGGCCTGTTCGGCCTGATGCTGCGCCACTTCGCGTAGTTCGTTGACTTTCTGCTCCACGTTCAGCGGTGGTTCGCTGGAGGCACCGGCGAGCCCGGCGAACAGCGGCTGCCCCACCTGCTGGTCGGATTCTCCCACCAGCTGTCCCGCTTCGTGGTTGTACTTCTTCAGCGCTTCTTCCTTGCCGCTCTTCAGACAGCCGTCGATCAACAGCACGATCAGGATCAGCACCACCACCCCGACCCCGGCGGCGATCCGCCGCCGGACCATCATCGTGTGGCGATCGGCGGCCGGGATCGGATGCCCGCCCGCCCGCTGTGGTCGTCGTGGCCGTGGCTGCGAGCGGCCGGGATTGGACGCCCGCCCGCCCGCGGCGGCCGGCCGCGGGGCTCCTCCCTCATCATCGTCGAAGAACGACAAGCTGTCTCGCTCCTTGCCTGCGTATCGAGGAAGGCACCAGTATGACCGCCCACTCGGCCGCTCATCTTCTGGCTGGTGCCATCTGCAACTTCTCGCTCACCCCCGCTTCTCCTGCCTGCTCGTGGCAGGGAGCGCCCTCGCACCGGCGAACGCAGGAGTCGGTGGACTCTCACGACACGTTGATCGCCCCCGACCGCGACCGCGACCGCGCCAAAGCACTGGTCCGCGGTGAGCGACCGCTGGCCGAGCGAGGCACCCCGGTCCTCGAGCGCTACCTCCTGCTGGAACGCCTCGGCGCCGGCGGCTTCGGGGTGGTGTGGCGTGCCCATGACGAGCTGCTCGACCGCGAGGTGGCCGTCAAGATGATCCCGCTTCCCGCCGGCGAAGATCGCGAGCGCGCCACGCGCGAGGCGCTCGCCACCGCCCGTTTGGCGCATCCCGCGATCGTGGCCCTGTACGAGGCGTGCGCCGAGCAGGACACCTTCTACCTGATCTCCGAGCTGGTTCACGGCGACACCCTCGCCCAGCTGATCGCCGCCGAGGCGCTGAGCGACGACGAGGTGATCGAAATCGGGATCGCGCTCGTCGATGCGCTTCTGCACGCGCACGGGCGGGGGGTGATCCACCGTGACATCAAGCCGCAGAACGTGCTGGTGTCGGTGGCCGCCGATCCCGGCCCGGCTCCGGAGTGGCCCGCATTCGGAGCGTCCGCGTTGGGGAGCTCCGCCCCGATCGCGAAGCTCACCGACTTCGGCGGCGCGCTCCTCGCCGGCGAGGAGTCCCTCACCCGCACCGGCGATGTGTTCGGCACGCTCGCCTACATGGCCCCCGAGCAGATCGACGGCGGTGAGGCCGGGGCATCCGCCGACCTGTACTCGCTCGCGCTCGTGCTGTATGAGGCGCTTAGCGGTGTCAACCCCGTACGTGGCCCCACCCCCGCCGCCACCGCACGGCGGATCGGCCAGCAGCTGCCGCCGTTGGAGCGCCGCCGCCGCGATCTGCCACGCGAGCTCACCCGCGCACTCGACCAGGCGCTCGAGCCCGATCCCGCGCTGCGTGGGACGCTGCCAGAGTTGAGCGACGCGCTCGCCGACGGTCTGCGCCACGGCTTGCGACGCTCGCCTTGGGGGCGCCGCGCGCACACTCCCGTCGCGCCGCTCCCTCGCCCTCTCCCAGCCGGCCCGGAGGGGCCGGACCAGTCCCCGCCCCTTCAGTCCACCCGCGTCCCGTTGATTGCGACTGAGGTGCAGGCGCCGCGGCACTCTCCTGAAGACCCCCACGAGGAGCAGCCTGACCTGGCAGGCTGGCTTACGGCAACGCGCCTGACGTGGATCGTTGCGACGGCGGCGGTGTGCGTCTGGCAGGTCGCCGCGGGCCACCACGGGATCGTGCCGCTGGTCCTCTGCGCGGTGCTGCCGCTGGTACTGCTGGTGCGCCGACCGGGACCCCATTGGCTCGCCGCGCTGCTTGCGCCCGCGCTCGGCCTCGTCGGCCTCGCGGGAGCCTTCCCCGCGCTCGCCGGTCAGCTCACCCGCTGGCGCTCCCGCGCCCTGTTGGGTGCCTTTGGCTACTGGTGGCTGCGCCTCGCCGAGCTGCCGCTGGGGGGATCCGTGGCGAGCACCGCCCACGTGCTGGCGCATCTGCTTAGCGTCGCGTTGCTGCTCGGGGCGGCCCTGTGGGCGCTCGCCGCCGCGGTGCTTCCCTGGGTGGTGCGGGGGCGCTCGGCGATGCTCGACGCCATCGCCGCGATCCTGTGGGCCGTGGCGCTGGTGGCGGGGCGGGCGGGCATCCAAGCGCTCGATCGCGGCCTTCCCGTGGCGGGCGCCACGCTTCCATCCCCGCATGGCGTCATCCTCAGTGCCTCGCTTGGGGCACTGCTCGCGGTCGCCGCACGAGCGCTGCGCGGGCCGGTGCGGACGATTGTTGCGTGAGGAGCCTTAAAGTGAGGAGTGGCAGGACCGGCAGGGTTTGACGCTGTCGGCTCCGCCCCAGTGATCGGGCATTCCATGAACCCCCTCAAGAGCCTCGAGACCACCCTCGCCTCCCTTGTGGAGGGCGCCTTCGGGCGCCTCTTCCGCTCGGAGGTGCGCCCGATGGAAATCGCCCGCAAGCTGGCGCGCGAGATGGACGAGCATCGCACCACCTCCGTGTCGCGTGTGTACGCCCCCAACGAGTACGCCGTCTGGCTCTCCCGAGACGATCGCGCCCGCTACGACGGTGTCGAGGACGAGCTGATCGATGAGCTCTGCGCCTACCTGCTCGAGCACGCTCGCGGTGAGGAGCTCACGCTTGCCTCCCATCCCATCATCACCTTCCACACCGACGACTCCTTATCACTCGGTGAGTTCGGCATCCAGGCGCGGCTGGTTCGCCCCGATGCTCCCGGCAACGGCAACGGCAATGGCAACGGCGGTGGTG
This sequence comes from uncultured Solirubrobacterales bacterium, assembly GCA_963724305.1. Taxonomy (GTDB): domain Bacteria; phylum Actinomycetota; class Thermoleophilia; order Solirubrobacterales; family Solirubrobacteraceae; genus Palsa-744. The sequence goes on along the minus strand of CAVRUG010000004.1, from coordinate 2,140,815 downwards.
ACCTCGATGACCACGGCGGCGCACTCGGGGATTGGCCCACACCCCCGGGTTCCCTCCGCGAGGAGGACGAGCATGGGCAGACGATGATCTACAGCTCCTCTGCCCGCCTGCGCGAGCCGCTCGAACAGGCCCGCTCCAGCCATCCCCCCCGCGCCCTGCTGCTGGTCGGCGGACGGCGCCTGGTGGTTGCCCCGGAAGGGGCGGTGATCGGCCGCAGCCGTGACTGCGACGTGGTGCTCGACGACGCGGGGATCTCCCGTCGTCACGCCCACATCCGCCCCACCGTGCAGGGTTGGGCGATCGAGGATCTGGGCTCGACCAATGGCGTGCTGCTCAACGGTGAGCGGCTGCGCGGCTCGCGGGCGCTGCAGATCGGCGACCGCATCGAGCTGGGCACCACCGAGATCATCTTTGAGCAGCGATGAATACGCTCCAGCCGGTGTCGGTCGCGCTCAAGTTCGGCTTCCTCGCCGTGCTCTACCTGTTTCTGCTGTGGGTCGCACGCAGCGCCCTGCGCGATCTGCGGGGACGGGATCGCGCCCACTCGCCCGCCGGCTACAGCGCCGCGGCCGGGGCGGGGCCGGGCTACGCGAGCTCTCCGGATGCGACCGGCCTGCAGTCGGCCTCAGCGCTCGGGCGCTCCAATGTCGCCAGTCGCGCCCCCCGTCTGGTGGTCGCCCGCGCGAGCGGTCACGATGCAGGGATGATCTACGACCTGGACGGCGACCTCGTGCTCGGCCGCGGCGACCACGCGGAGATACGCCTGGAGGATCCCTTCGCCTCCTCGCGCCACGCGCGCATCTACGCGCAGGCGGGCACGCTCGTGCTCGAGGATCTGCGCTCCACCAACGGCACCTACCTCAACGAGGAGCTGCTGGACACGCCACGTCCGCTGCATCCCGGCGATCATCTACGGATCGGCGAGAGCGAATTCGTATTCGAGGTCGATTGATGACCCCGCGGCCCGAGGCAAGGGGCGACTGATGCTGCGCGTGGCCGAGCAGTACGCGGGCACCGACACCGGCCTGCAGCGACGCGCCAACGAGGACTCGCTGCTGGCGCGCTCGCCGCTGTTCGTGGTCGCCGACGGCATGGGCGGCGCGCAGGCCGGCGAGGTGGCCTCGAAGATCGCGGTGGAGTCCTTCCACGATGGCCTGCCCGACGGTTCGCCTGCCGAGGAGGGGCTGGCTGCCCATGCGCTTGCCGCCAATGCGCGCATCCACTCACTGTCCCGTGAAAACGCCGAGCAGGCCGGCATGGGCACGACGCTCACCGCCGTCTACGTGGGCGAGCAGGAGGTCGCGATCGCTCACGTCGGGGACAGCCGCGCCTACTGCCTGCGCGACGGCGAGCTGCTGCGCCTCACCGACGACCACTCGCTGGTGGACGAGCTGATCCGCGAGGGACGCCTCACCCCCGAAGAAGCCGAGGACCACCCCCAACGCTCGATCATCACTCGTGCGCTGGGACCGGAGGAGACGGTCGAGGTAGATACCCGCTCGTTCCGCGCGCGGGCTGGGGACATCTACCTGCTGTGCAGCGACGGCCTCACCTCGATGGTCCCGGAGGCGCGGCTGGCGGAGGTTCTGCGGCTGCACGCCGGTGCGCGGCTGCGCGACCTCGGCGAGGCGCTGATCGCCGAAGCCAACCGCGCCGGCGGGCGCGACAACATCACGGTCATCCTGCTGCGCTTGGAGGAGGTGGGCTCGCCGAGTGTGCCCCCTCCGGACACCACCGAGCTTGATCGGGACGCCACGGTCGTGAGTATGCCGGCCGTGGGGGTCACGCGCCCGTCCTCCGCAGTGCTCGTGCCCCCGTCGCGTGGCAGCGACGGCCGGGAGGCTGCGGTGTCCACCGAAGCTCGCACCCGAGAGCGATCGCCGGCGCGAGCGCGCCGGGACGCTCATCGCTCGCACGCTGCTCTGCCGGCAGCGCCGGTGGTGGCGCGCCGTCCCCGCTCCCCTGACTCCCCACCCGCCGTCCCTCGGCGACGGCGGCGTCGAGGTGTGCTGCCCGCGTTGATCGTGCTCGCGGTGCTCGGGGTGCTCGCGGGCGGTGGCTACATCGCCGCACAGTCGGTGTTCTTCGTCGGCACCGACGCTCGCGGCCTGGTGACGATGTACCGGGGTCTCCCCTACAAGCTTCCCGGCGGGATCGACCTCTACAGCACCTACTACGTCTCCGGCGTCGGTGCCTCCACGCTGAGCTCCACGCGGCGCGGCACGCTGCTCGACCACAAGTGGCGCTCGGAAAAAGAAGCCGGCTCGCTCGTGCACTCGATCGAACTGGAAGAGCTGAGTGAATGAACCGCCCGATCCTGCGCCTCTACATGCTGGTGTTGGTGCTGTTCGCGCTGCTCGTTGCCTTCACCTCGCGCTGGACGGTCTTCGAGGCCTCCTCGCTGCGCGAAAACCCGCTCAACAAACGCGCGCTGATCGAGCAGGAGCGGGTGCAACGCGGGGCGATCCTAGCAGCCGACGGCACCGTGCTGGCGCGCAGCGTGCGCACGCGCAAAGGAACCTACGAACGCACCTACCCGACCGGTGAAGAGTTCGCCCAGGCGATCGGCTACTCCTACCCGCTGTCGCTCGATCGCACGGGCCTCGAGCGCTATCGCAATGCCCCCCTCAGCGGGCAGAGCCAGAGCGACCTGCAGTCGATCCTCGACCAGTTCCAAGGCCGCCCCGAAAAGGGCGATGAAGTGATCACCACGCTCGACCCCGCCGCTCAGCAGGCCGCGCTCGCGGGCCTCGGCGCTCATCAGGGCGCGGTTGTTGCGCTGGTGCCAGCCACGGGCGCTGTGCGGGTGATGGCCTCCACCCCCAGCTACGACCCGGGCGCGCTGCGCTCCGCCGCTGCCACCGAAAAGCTCAAAGCCGACGGCGAATCCCCGTTGCTCAACCGCGCCGTTCAGTACGGGTATGCGCCGGGGTCCACCTTCAAGGTTGTAACTGCCACCGCCGCGATCGACACCGGCAAGTTCACGCCCTCCTCGACGCTCAGCGGTCGTAACGGCATCGTGGTGTCGGGTGTGCCGCTGAGCAACGACCAGAACGAAAGCTTCGGCGAGCTGACGCTCACGCAGGCGCTCGCCAAATCGGTCAACACGGTGTGGGCGCAGGTCGCCGAACAGGTGGGCAAGCCGACGCTCGCCCGTTACATGCGCCGCTTCGGGTTTGACGCCAAGCCGCAGCTGGACTACCCCGTCGAAGAAATGTCGGCCTCCGGGGAGTACGACGGGGAACGTCTGCTCTCGCCGCGCAGCCCGCTGGTGGACGTCGGGCGGATGGGCATCGGGCAGGACAAACTGCGGGTCACCGCGCTGCAGATGGCGGAGGTCGCCGCCGCGGTCGCCAACCACGGCAGGCTGATGGCACCCCACCTGACCGCGCGGATCGTGAACCCGGAAGGGCGCGTCGTGCAGCAGATCTCTCCTCGCGTGCAGTCGGTCGTGATGAAGCCTTCCACCGCCACCTCCGTTACCTCGATGATGGAAGCCGTCGTCGACGAAGGCACCGGTGAAAACGCGAGGATCCCCGGTGCGCAGGTAGCCGGCAAGACCGGCACCGCGGAAACGCAGATCGGCAGCGAGCTCAACAACGTCTGGTTCATCGCCTTCGCCCCCGCCGCCAACCCCACCGTGGCAATCGCCGTGACGGTCAAGGGCGTCCCCGGGTACGGCGCCACGTACGCGCTGCCGATCGCTCGGCGCGTGATGGAAGTGCTGCTCCATGAATGAGCGTGATCTGCTCCCGAGACGGTCGCCGCTTCGCGCGAGTGGTCTACGACCAGCCCCTTCGTGGAGGCGCCGCCATGATTGAGCAGGGAACGGTGATCGACGGGCGCTACGAGGTGCTCTCGCGGATCGGCACCGGCGGAATGGCCGACGTGTACCTCGCGCGTGACCAGTTGCTGGGGCGCCAGGTGGCGGTGAAGCTGCTCCACCACCGCTTCGCCGAAGACCAGGAGTTCGTGGAGCGCTTCCGCCGCGAGGCTTCTAGCGCCGCCGGTCTTTCCCACCCAAACGTGGTGGCGATCTTTGACCGCGGGGAGTGGGACGGCACCTACTACATCGCGATGGAGTATCTCCCCGGCCGCTCCCTGAAGGCGGTGGTGCGAGAGCAGGGGCCGTTGGAGCCGGCAAGGGCGATCGACATCGTCATCCAGATCCTGCAAGCCGCGCGCTTCGCGCACCGCCGCGGGGTGATCCACCGCGATCTGAAGCCGCACAACGTGATCCTCGACGAAGAGGGTCGCGCGAAGGTCACCGACTTCGGCATCGCCCGCGCCGGCGCCTCCGACATGACACTCACCGGCTCGATCATGGGAACCGCTCAATACCTCTCGCCCGAGCAGGCTCAGGGCCATGCTGTGAGCGCTGCCTCGGACATCTACGCGGTGGGGATCGTCCTCTACGAGTTGCTCACCGGCACGGTGCCCTTCGACGGGGAGACGGCGGTGACGATCGCGCTCAAGCAGGTCTCCGCCGCGCCGCTGCCGCCGAGCGCGGTGGTGAGTCACGCGACCACCCAGTCGCCTGACGGTGCGTCCACCCAGCCAGCCGACGTCACCGCGCCCGGCGCGCCCGTGCCTACCCAAGCGCGAGCGGCGATCCCGCCGGAGCTTGACGCGGTGGTGCTGCGGGCGCTCGCGAAGGATCCCGCGGAGCGCTTCGCCGACGCCGACGAGTTCATCGCGGCGCTCCAGCACGTGCGTCAGAATCTGCCTGGCACGGGTGAGCGCCCACCCGTTGCGCTCGGCGGTAACGGCCCGGTGGCGCCGGCGGCCGCCACCGCACTGCTGCTGGCACCCGCCGCTGAGGACGCCGAGCAGGAGGACCCCGAGGCCGCGGCGCGGCGGCGCAGGCGCCGCTGGTGGATCGCGGGCGGGGTGCTGCTGGCGCTGATCGCCGCCGGGGTTGCGCTGGCGCTGCTGCTGCCGACGAGCAAACGCCAGGTGACGGTGCCCAATGTCGTCGGTCGCTCCGCCTCGCTGGCCAGCACCGAGCTCAAAGCGGCCGACCTGGTACCGGTCCCCTCGCAGGCGCCCAGCCTCGATGTCGCCGCGGGCGCCGTGATCTCCGTGAGCCCCGCGGCGGGGAGCGTGGTGCAGCGCGGCGCGCACGTGAGCGTCGTCGTCTCGACCGGACCCGCCAGCGTGGGGGTGCCCGACGTGAGGAACCTCACCAGCGCCGAAGCCGAGCACAAGCTCGAGCAGGCGCACTTCAAGCCCAATGTGCAGAACCGCTCCAGCACGACGGTGGCGAGCGGCAAGGTGATCTCTACCGAACCCTCGCAGGGCGTGCCGCTGCTGGCGGGCAGCCCGGTGACGGTGTTCGTCTCGACCGGTCCCCCGAAGGTGGAAGTCCCCGAAGTGGTCGGCCAGAGCGAAGCCGAAGCGCGCGCGTCGCTGCGCGGCGCTGGGTTGCACGTGGGCACGGTCACCAAACGCGAAGAAGCGGGCCAGACGGCCGGCACCGTGCTCTCGCAGTCGCCCGCCGCGGGCAGCTCGGTGAGCAGCGGTGAAGCGGTGAGCTTGGTGGTGGTGAAGGCCTCGCAGGAAGTCGCCGTCCCACGCGTGGTCGGCAAAAAGCAGGAACGCGCCGAAGGCGAACTGATCGGCGCTGGCTTCGTGGTGAAGTCCAGCACGCGCACCGTCACGAGTGAAGCCGAAGTCGGGCTGGTGCTCCAGCAGACTCCCGCGGGCGGCACCAAGGCCAAGCGGGGAGCCACGATCAAGCTGACCGTGGGCGAACTCGCGGCGCAGACCACGCCGAGTACCACGACCACGACGACTCCCAGCACCACGCCCACCACCTCCCAGACCCCGCCCGCCGGCACGCCAGCCGTTCCATGACGAGGAGCCTCGCTGTTGCGCTGCTCGCGGGGGGGCGCTCCTCCGAGCACGACGTCTCGCTGGCCTCCGCGCGTGCCGTGCGCGAGGGCCTCGAGCGTGCCGGGCACGAGGTTCGCTGGGTGGAGATCGAGCGCGACGGCGTGTGGCGTCATGGCGGGGAGCGACTCACCCTCTGCCCGGGGAAGGGACTGCTCGACGCGGACGTGGTGTTCCCTGCGCTGCACGGACCCTACGGCGAGGATGGCACCGTGCAAGGGCTGCTCGAGACGCTCGACGTGGCCTACGTCGGAGCGGGTGTGGCGAGCTCGGCGCTGTGCATGGACAAGGTGCTCTTCAAAGAGCTGATGTCAGCCTGTGGAGTACCCCAGGTGGAGTACGCCGGCGCCCGTGTCGAGCGCTGGCGCGAGGCTCCGGCCGAGGTGCTGGGCGAGATCGCGAGCCTCGGGCTCCCCGTGTTCGTCAAGCCCGCTCACCTCGGCTCCTCGGTGGGAATCGCCAAGGTCGCCGATGCCTCCCGGCTCGGCGAGGCGCTCGACCGCGCCTTCGCGCACGATCCGCTCGTGATCGCCGAGGCGATGGCGCGCGGGGTCGAGGTCGAGTGCGCCGTGCTCGGGGCGATGGATAAAGAGGGGCCCGACCGAAGCGGGGGGACACTCGCCTCCGTGCCAGGCGAGATCGTGTTCGCCGAGGAGTGGTACGACTACGCCGCCAAGTACCGTGATGGGGGAATGCAGTTGGTCGTGCCAGCTCGCATCTCCGCCGCGGCGAGCGCCCGAGTGCGGGAGCTGGCGCTGCAGGTGTTCGCGTACACCGGCTGCGAAGGACTTGCGCGCGTGGACTTCTTCGTGGACGGCGAGCAGGTGCTGGTCAACGAGCTCAACACGATGCCCGGCTTCACGCCGACGAGCGTGTACGCGAAGCTGACCGAGGCCTCGGGGATCCCCTACTCCGAGCTCGTGGACCGCCTCTGCCGGCTGGGGATCGAGCGCTGGGAGGCCAGGCGCGCCTACCAGTACTAGCTCGACCGCAGCGGTGAGAGCAGCAGATCGACGAGCACACGCGGGTCGCGCCGGACACGCGCGCTCGCAGTGTCGGGGGGTCGCTTTTTGAGATCGATCTGGGCGGCGTCGCGCAGCTTGCGCAGCCGGCCCTCGGCGATCAGCCGCTCGTCAACCGCGCCGGGGCGCCCCTCGAAGGTGGTGTACACCGGGACGCCGAGCGCGACGGCCTCGCGATTCATCGTGCCGCCGGCGGAGATCACGAGGTCGGAGAGCGCGATCAGCGACTGTGCGTCGATCGCCTGCTCGGGGACGATGAAGCCGGGAACGCCGGCGAGCTCCGCGCGCTGAGCCGGGGTACGGGGTAGCACCACCGACTGCACCCCCTCCGCGCCGGCGGCCGCATCGCGCAGATGCTCGAGTACGCCCGCGAAGAGATCGTTCTCGAACCGGTGGTAGAGGGAGACCTCCGGGGGAGTGCGCACCACGACGATCGGCCGCCCGGGGTCGAGGCCAAGCTGGGGCAGGATCGCAGGGTCGGGCTGGAAGTCGGCGAGGTAGTACTCCTCCTTCAGCCCCGCATAGGCGCGCACCTTGCCACGCGCGCCGTAGCGATCGAGGCGCTCGGGAGGGATCGCCGCGGGCACGACCACCGCGCCCGCCAAGCGGCAGTTGATCTGGTGCTGCACGGTCGCCCACTCGTAGTCGAACATGGTGGCGCTGGGGATCCGTAAAAGGGCAGCGGCAACGCTCACATCGTTGGAGCCGTGGCCGAGCGCGATGTCGAAGCGGCCGGAGGAGGGGGGGAGGAGGAGGGGTGCTCGTACCTCGATCTCCGCGCCTGCGCGCGGGCCCAGCGCAGCAGCGCCCCCGAGCGCAGTGCGAGGCCACTTGCCTTCGCGACCAACCGCTCGCCACGGTGACGGCCGATCGCGGTGTGGGGGATCTCGAAGCGGCGCAGCAGCCCGAGCGTCTGGGCGAAGTCGCGCGCGGTCACTCGCACCTCGTGCCCGTCGCGCTCCAGCGCTTCGATCACCGGCCGCATGACCAGCACGTGGGGGCTGTTGGTGAGGTCGATCCAGACGCGCATCGGCAGACCGTATCGCCAGGCGATGCCCCGCAGGCGCCAGCTCTCCACCGCGACGCCATGAGACGATCCTCATCGTGCCCCGACGTGCCTTGGCAGATCGCGCCCTCGCATCCGGGTATCGTTGACGCGACCGTGCTCGTCCTCGCCTCGGTCACCGAATCGGTTGTCACCGCCACCTGGCACCTCGTCCGCGAAGGGGGGCTGCCGGCGGTGTTCCTGCTGATGGCGCTCGGCTCGGCCTGCATCCCGATCCCCTCGGAGGTCGTGATGCTGTTCGCGGGCTTCGCGGTGGCGGACCCGGGCGGCTCGGGCGCGCACCACCATCTGACGATGACCGGCATCGTGCTCGCGGGCCTGCTGGGCACGCTGGTCGGCTCGTGGATCGCCTACGGCATCGGTCGCGGCGGCCGGTTGGAGCTGATGGAACGCCACGGCCACCTCGTGCACATGGGCCCGGCGCAGATCGAGCGCGCGGACCGCTGGTTCTCGCGCTACGGCGAAATGACGGTTCTCTTCGGCCGCGTGATCCCCCTGGTACGTGCCTTCGTCTCGCTGCCCGCAGGGATCGCAAAGATGCCGCTGCCACGCTTCTCCGTGCTCACCTTGATCGGCTCGATCCCCTGGGTGCTCGCGCTGGCCATCGCCGGCCACGCGCTCGGTGGAGACTGGACGAGCGTGCGCAAGGGCTTCGAGTACGTCAACTACGCGATCGTCGCGCTCGTCGTGGTGGGTGTCGCCTATTGGATCGTCCGCCGCCGCCGTGGGGGTCAGGCGGTGGCCCTCGAAGCCGCCGCGGAGGACATCGATCGCGCCTCGTCTCCGGAGTCCTCACCCGTAGACGTTGGCTGAGGGACCTCCCCGAGCCACGAAGCTGCCGCTGCGCCACGCCCTGCTGCTGGGCCTCGTGCAGGGCCCCACCGAGGTGCTGCCGGTCTCCTCCTCGGCGCACATCGCGCTGCTACCGCGATTTGCGGGGTGGCCCCATGCCGAACAGGGGCCAGAGCTGCGCAACTCGCTGGAGGTAGCGCTGCACGCCGGCACCGCAGCCGCATTGGTGCTTGCGCTGCGAGGAGAGCTGGGACAGGCACTGCGCGAGCTGAACGGCCGAGCCCTGACGTCGGCTGGGCTCGCGCTGGCTCCCCCGGCGCTCGTGGGGTACCTCATGGAGCAACGCCTCGAGCGCCGCCCGAGCGGCCCCCTCGCGCTCGCCGCGGGGCTGGCAGTGGGTGCCGCCGCGATGGCCTGGGCCGACACTCGCCCAGAGACCCGCAGTCGCACGGACTATGGACCCCGCGACGGCCTCGCGCTCGGTCTCGCGCAGGCGCTGGCCCTGCTCCCGGGCGTCTCGCGCAACGGCGCGACGCTCACCGCCGCGCGCGCACGTGGCTTCGCCCGCGAGGACGCCCAAGCTCTCTCCTGGCGCGCCGGTCTCCCCGTGATCGCGGGCGCCGCGGGGCTCAAGGCGTCCCGCCTCCCCCGAAGCCGGGTGACATGCGCCTCCGGCACTGGGCCAAACGGCCTCGGCGGAGCGAATGCCTCCCCAATCGGTCCCCGTTTCGACCGAAGCCGGGAGACACTCGCCTTTGACCGAAGCAGGGTGACACTCGCCTTTGGCTCGCATCCCCGTTTCGACCGAAGCCGGGAGACACTCGCCTTTGGCTCGCATCCCCGTTTCGGCCAGCGCGGCACGCCGCCGGGGGCGGTTCCCGCGCTCGCGGTGGGCACGGGGGCAGCATTCCTATCGACGCTCGCCTGCACGCCGCTGATCCGCCCTGGCAGGCGCGCCCGGGCGCTGTGGCCATTCGCGCTCTACCGCGCGGGGCTGGCGCTGGCCGCGGTGGCCTCTTTGGCTCCACGTAGCGCGCGCCCGTGAAGCCGATCAGCACCGGAGCCTTGCATGACGAAACGCGACGAGTTCCACCAAATCGTCCTACGATCCATCAATGACGATGACCTCGGCTCGTCGTGACCCCGCGTCGCAAGAGCATCGTCGGTCGCGTGCCCTGCTCGGCGCGGGAATGACGCTCGTCCTGATCGTCGTGTTGCTGGTCGTGGCGGTGCTGGCCTTCTCGGGGGTGACCCTGGCGAGCGATTCGACGGCGCTGGCGCGCGTGTCGGTGCAGCCACTGGGCGGGACGATCGAGCATGTCCGGGCGTATGGGCCGGGCGGTCGGAAGGTGCCGCTTGCGATCGAAGACGGGCGGCTGACACCACTGAGGCGGCTGACTCCGGGAGAGCAGGTGACGGTGGACGTGGAGGTTCGCCGGCCGGGATGGCTCGGCTGGGCGTTGGGAAGTGAACGTAACGAGCAGCTGACGCTACGCGCCCCCGCTGCGCAGGTGACCGAGCGTTGGATGACCGTGCCCTCCGGCTCGGCTGTACGCGTGAGCTTCGACCAGCCCGTGTCCGCGGTGTCGTACGGAAGCGGCGCCGATGGCTTGACCCATCACACGCTCAGCCACGCCCAGAGCTCGGTCTCGCTCGGGCCGCAGGCTTCGACCGGCGCGATCAAGATAGCGGCCGCGCCGCGTCCCTGGGAGACGCTTGGGGGCTCTACGCAGGTGAGCTGGTTCCCGCCCTCCCGGGCTCCGGTGATGGTCAGCTTTCCAGCGGCCGGCGCGCGCATCTCTCCCGCCACACCGCTCGACCTGACGTTCTCCAAGCCGGTGAGCGAAGTGCTGGGCTCGGCTCGTCCCCAGCTCTCGCCGAGCACGCCCGGGAGCTGGCGCGAAGTCAACAGCCACACGCTCGTCTTCACCCCATCGGGGTTGGGGGCCGCGCTCGACTCCCAGCTGCAGGTGCGCCTCCCGCGCGCGGTGGCCGTCACGACCGGCGGGAGCGGGCTGCGCACCACCAACCAGATCGAATGGACGGTGCCGCCCGGCTCCACGCTGCGCCTGCATCAGCTGCTCGCCGAAGCCGGCTACCTGCCGGTTACATGGCAGCCGTCCGGCGGGCCTGTGGCGCGGACGTCGAGCGCGGAGGCGCAGGCGGCGGTCGAACCTCCCAGCGGCAGCTTCAACTGGCGCTATCCCAACACCCCCCACCAGCTGCAGGCGATGTGGAACCCGGACGTTGCGAGCGCGATCACCAAGGGGGCGGTGATGAAGTTCGAGAGCGAAAACGACCTCACCGTCGATGGGCTCGCGGGGCCGACGGTGTGGCACGCGCTGCTGACCGCCGCGATCGCCGGCAAGCGCCTCACCAGCGGCTACAGCTACGTCTACGTGCACCGCGAAGTTCCCGAGACGGCGACGCTGTGGCACAACGGCCAGACGATCATCAGCTCGCCTGCGAACACAGGCATCTCAGGGGCGGAAACCGAACTCGGGACCTTCCAGGTGTTCGAGCACCTCCCCGAAACGACGATGAGCGGCACCAACCCCGACGGCTCTCACTACGAAGATCCGGGGATCAAATGGGTCAGCTACTTCAACGGCGGCGACGCCCTGCACAACTTCGACCGCTCCTCGTTCGGCACCCCGCAGAGCCTCGGCTGCGTCGAGCTCCCGCTCGCGGCCTCGGCGGAGATCTGGCCCTACACGCCGATCGGCACGCTCGTCACGATCGAAACCTAGGTCCGCGACGGTCCGGCTTGCAGCGGGAGCAGCGAATCCGCCCGCACCCAAGCTGCCCACGCCATCGCCCCCGCAACCACCACGACCGACGGCCAGGCCCCGACCACCAGCGCCAGCAGGTGCGAGACGATGAACAGGCCCAGCCCGACGCACCCCAGCGTCGTGGCGGTGCGCGCCCCGTGGCGCTGCAACCAAGCGTGAATACACCACAAACCCCCGAGCGCCAGAACCACGCCCCCCAGCGTCCGCGAGCCCGTGGCGACGGCCACCGCGTAACCGACGATCAGCGAGGCGGCCGCGATTGGCGCTGTGGGGAACGCTCGCATATGGCGCAGCGTAGCCGCCGGGCCGCGGGCTGGGGTCGGACACCCGCCCGCGCAGGTCCTCGCCAGCCGCGATCTCGCCGGGTGCCGTGACCTCGGGGGCTCGCCCCGGCCAACCACCCCTCGACTGCCAGACTCACCGCCAATGCTCGCGATTACCCTCGCCCTCGGCGCCTCGCTCTGTTACGGCGTGTCGAACTTCATCGGCCCCCAGTTGGTGCGCCGACACCAACTGGTGACGGTGCTGGTGCTCTCGCAGGTCGCGGCGCTCGGGGCGTGCGCGGCGTATCTGGCGCTGGAAGGGGGTCGTGCGCTGCCGTCCTCCGATGTTGGGCTGGCGCTGCTGGCGGGCGCCGGTAACGCCGGAGGGCTGATCGGCTTCTACAAGGCGGCCGAGTTGGGACCGCTATCGGTGGTGGCGCCGATCGGGGCCTCCGGTGTAGTGATACCGGTCGCGTGGGGTCTCGCCAGCGGCGACTCTTTGAAGCCGGCGCAGGCCGTCGGGCTGGTGCTGGCGATGGGCGGCGCCGTGCTGGTGGCGCGTCGCGGTTCGGCGCATCACACCGCCGCGCACTACCCCAACCCTCGCGCGGCCGCGCTGTGGGCGGCGGCCTCGGCGGTGGCCTTTGGCATCTTCCTCACAGCGCTGCCGAAGGCCTCGCAGCATGGGCGCGCGTGGGCGCTGCTCGACGCACGCCTTGCGCTAGTAGCGCTGCTTGCGCTATGGGCCGGCCGCGAGCTGCGGGAGATCAGATTCGTCCGCGCCAGCGCGCTGTTTGCGATCCCGGGCGTGCTGCTGGTGGTTGGCACGATCATGTACACGACGGCCGCCGCGCACGGCCAGCTCTCGCTGGTGTCGGTGCTGGGCTCGCTCTTTCCAGTCGTCACGGTCGCCCTCGGCATGGGCTTGTTGGGTGAGCGGCTGTCGCGGTTTCAGACTATCGGGGTTGCCGCGGCGCTCGCAGGCATTGTGCTGATCGCGCTGTAATTAGAGCCATGTCGCAAGCGATGCTCGGCACTGCGCTCGGCGGGCGCTACCGTCTTGACGAGGAGATCGGCAAGGGCGGGATGTTAACCGTCTACCGCGCCTTCGACACGGTGCTGGAACGGCCGGTGGCGATCAAGCTGATGCACCGTGAGATCGCCTCGGACTCCGACCAGCTGGAGCGCTTTCGCCGTGAGGCGCGGGCGGTGGCGCAGCTCAGCCACGCGCACATCGTGACCGTGATCGACGCTGGCGAGGAGGTGGATGAAGACCCCCTCGGGGGCGCGACGCCGTACATCGTTTTCGAGTACGTCGACGGAGAGACGCTGAAGGCGCTGATCCGCCGCACCGGGCCGCTTGAGATCACCGAGGCGATCGCCTACGCGATCGAGATCGCGCGGGCGCTGGGTGCCGCGCACGAGCACCAGATCGTGCACCGCGACGTGAAGCCCCAGAACGTCCTGCTGACCGCCGAGGGCACCGCCAAGATCACCGACTTCGGGATCGCCCGCACGCTCACCGAGGAGGGGTTGACGCTCGACGGGCGCGTGCTCGGCACGACCGACTACGTCTCCCCCGAGCAGGCGCTCGGCCACAAGGTCACCGGCCAATCCGACATTTACTCGCTGGGGGTCGTGCTGTACGAGATGCTCACCGGCGCGATCCCCTTCACCGGCCCCAGCCCGGTCGCGGTGGCGATGCGCCACGTGCGCGAGGAGATCCCCGACGTGCAGTACCGCCGCCCCGAGGTGTCGGCGGCGACCGCCGCGGTCGTGGAACGCGCGACCGCCAAGGATCTCGCGCGCCGCTATCCCGACATTCCCGCGCTGCTCACCGACCTGGAGGAGGTGCTCGCGGTCGAGGTGGCGCGTGCGGGGCAGAGCACCGGCGAGGTCACCACCGTGCTGCGCACCCTGCCAGCGCCGGCGCGCCGCCGGCTGCCGTGGCGGATGCGTCATCCCGCTCGCTGGCTGGGTTCGCTGGCGCTGCTCGGGGGCCTGGTGGCACTCGTGCTGGTGCTACTCGCCGGCAACACCCACCGCGGCGTGCCCCCCGACGTGGACGCCCAGTCGGGCCTCACGCCGGTGCCCTTGGAGCAGACCTCGGCGAGCGACTACAACCCCTACGGCAACGAACCCGAACACCCGACGGAGGTGGCCAACGTGGTCAACGGCGACCCCGAAACGGTGTGGAGCACCGAGCACTACCGCGAAGACTCCTTCGGGCACAAGCCGGGCACCGGCATCTACATCGACGCGGCCCCGGGGCTGCGCGCCCGCGCGATCGAGGTGCAGACGCCCACGCCGGGCTTCACCGCCGCTGTCTACGCCGCCAAGCGCTTCGACGCCAAGCTCCCCTACGAAAACCCCGCGAGCCTCGCCCAGCGCGGGTGGGTCGAACTGGCGCCGCCGCGCACGATCGGCGCGCAGAGCACGATCCGCATCAACACTGGTGGCGTCGTGTACCGCTACTACCTGCTGTGGATCACCCATCTACCGGCGAACAGCGAAACTGCGGCGATTTCCGGGTTGACGCTCTTTAAATAGGAGCGAGCCCCCTCCCCCCCTTCCCCACCTACAATTCCCTGCAATGCGCCGAAGTCTCCGCTCGGCGGGTGGGTGGGCCCCCATCCCCTTCCACCGGCACATGTTGCCCCAAATCGCCGTGGACGGAGTGCTGGTCGCGCTCGCGTACTACCTCGCCTTCCAGCTGCGCTTCGACGAGGGGCTGACCCACCGCTACTCGCTGTTGCTGGAACGCACGATCTGGTGGGTGGCGCTCGGCGGCGTGGTGGTGCTGGTGCTCGCGCGCGTCTACCTGCGCAGCTGGAGCTACGCCGGCCAGCGCGACTACGAGGCGATCCTACGCGGGGTGATCGCGATCGTGCTGCTGGCGGTCGTCGGCGTGGCGGTCGCGCGGCCGGTGCAGATCCCCTACGGCCCCTACCGCGCCGGTCGCCCGGCGGGCGTCAGCACGGTGGACCTGCCGCTCGGGGTGATCGTGCTCTTCTTCCTGCTCGCTTTGAGCGCTCTGGTCGGCCTGCGGGTGCTGGCGCGCGCGCTGCGCGAACGCCGTCTGCAGGGCGCCTTCCGCGGCGTGCGCGAGGGCGAGCGGGGCGTGCTGATCGTCGGCGCCGGCGAAGGCGGGCGGCTGGTGCTGCGCGAGATCACGCGCAACCGCGAGCTGGGGCTGACGCCCGTCGGCTTCCTCGACGATGACCCGCGCAAGCGCGGTATGCGGATCGACGGGGTGAAGGTGAGAGGCAACACCGAGGCCGACCTACCGCGCATCCTGGAGGAGGCCGAGCCCGAGGAAGTGATCATCGCGATTCCCTCCGCGCCCGGCTCCACGCGTGCGCGGGTGGTGCGCGAGTGCCGCGCCCGCTCGATCCCGGTGCGCACGCTGCCGACCGTGTTCGAGCTGCTCAAGGACGGCGACCCCACCCACCCCCGCCGCGGCACTGGGCTCACCACGGTTGCGCGCCAGGTGCGCGAGGTGCGCGTCGAGGATGTGCTCGGACGGGAGCCGGTGGTGATGGAGCTCGACCGCGTCGGCGCCTACCTGGCGCGCGAGGCGGTCGTGCTGGTGAGCGGTGCCGGCGGCTCGATCGGCGCCGAGCTGTGCCGCCAGATCGCACACGTCGGCCCGCGGCGCCTGATCCTGCTCGACCACGCCGAGGACAACCTGTTCGCGATTCACCGCGAGCTGCTCGACGAGCGCCACGCGCCGCCAGCCTCGCTGGCGGCGGTGCTGGGGGACTGCAAGGAGGAGGAGCGGATGCGCGAGGTGCTCGCCGAGCACTGCCCCACGATCGTCTTCCACGCGGCTGCCTACAAGCACGTGGGCTTGATGGAGGCCAACCCGGTCGAGGCGGTGCGCAACAACGCGATCGCCACGCGTGTGATGGCGCACGTGTGCGGCGAGCTGGGGGTGGAGCGCTTCGTGCTCGTCTCAACCGACAAGGCGGTCGCTCCCGCCACGGTGATGGGGGCCTCCAAGGCGCTCGCGGAGCTGGCCCTCGAGGGGGCGGCCGCGCGCTGGTCGGGCACCGTGTACAGGGCGGTGCGCTTCGGCAACGTGCTCGGCTCCTCCGGGAGCGTGGTGCCGATCTTCCGTCGCCAGATCGCGCGTGGGGGCCCGGTGACCGTCACCGACAAGCGCATGACGCGATACTTCATGACGATCCCCGAGGCGGTGCAGCTGATCATCCGTGCGGGCTCGCTCGACCTACGGCTCGCGGGCGGCGGGGTTGGGGGGCCCCAGCCAGGGAACGGGCGGCATCCGGTGGAGGCGTTGCGCGGGAGTCCTGGCGAGGGCGAGGGCATCCGCACGGCCGAGGTGTTGGTGCTCGACATGGGCGAGCCAGTGCGGATCGTCGAGTTGGCGCGCGCGATGATCGAGCTTTCCGGCCTCGACCCCGACCGCGACATCGAGATTGAGGAGGTCGGGCGCCGGCCGGGTGAGAAGCTGCACGAGGAGCTGTTCAACGGCTACGAGCGCGCGCGGCCGACCGCCACCGAGAAGATCCTGCGGGCGGAGCGCTCGCCGCTTGCGCCGGAGGTCGTGGAGGAGGTGTTCGCCGAGATCAACCTGCTCGTGCTGGAGGGCGACGCCGCCGGGCTCGCGGCGAAGGTGGCCGACCTGACTTCGCGCGTGCGGGAGCCTGTTGAACGCGTCCATGGCGCCCCTGCCGGCAACCGCAGCCACGGCGCCTGTGCCCCTCATACACTCTGGCGACGCATGATCGCATTGCTGCCGGCGCTTTCGCTCTCCAACAAACTGCTCGAAGGTTGGGGCCCTCGCGGCCTTCGCGGCGCTGGTCGGGATCGCGATCCTCTCGCTGCTGGTGTTCTCGCAGGCGCGCGAGCTCAAACGCTTGCGCGAGTGGGCCGGCCGCGCCCCGGAGCGCGCGGCAGAGCTGGACCAGCGCGTGGCCGCCGAGGCGGCGATGCGCGCCCAGCGACCCGCCCAGCCTGTCGTTCCCCGCGCCACGCCGATGATCGCTCGGCAGGTCGCCGGGCAGCCTCCTGCTACGGCGCTGACAGCCGCGGGGCAGCCCGCGGCGGCGGTCCCCGGACAGCCAGCGCCCGGGGCTCCGGGCCAGCCCGCGCCTAATGCAACGCCCGCGCCCACGGTCGCGCCGCTCCCTGTGCCGGTCCCCGGCCAGCCTGCGTTCGTGCCCACCGCGCAGACCGTCGCGGGTGCCGCCCAGGCGGGAGCCGATACCCCATCGGCGGGGGAGCCAAAGCCGGAGGAGGGCGCCGAGGCGGCGCCGGAGCCAAAGCCTGCAAAGCCTGCGGAGGCCGCTAAACCCGCGGAGGCGCAGCAGGCGCTGGCGACCTCGGCGGAGGGTGAGGCTGCCAAACCGCTGGCCCCCGCCGAGCCCGAGTTGGTTGCCTCCGAGGCACAGTCGGCGCCCGCACAAGAGGCACAGGTGTTGCAGCCGCCTGAAGCGGAGCCGGCCGTCGCGGCCGGCTCACTCGTGCCGGCGACGGTGGCGGCCGCCGCGGCCTCCACGGCAGTCGCTTCACGTGTTGTGGATTCTCCTCCTGCCGCTCCGCGCGCGCCTGTGCCGCCCGCTCCTGCGAAGACCGGGGTCCCGCCCGCCCCGGCGGGAGTGAGCTCCAAACCGCTGCCGCCGCGCCCCCCCGCCCCGGTGGCTCCGCGGCCGGCTGCCGCGCGGGCCGCCCCACCGGGCAGCGTGCGGGCGTTGGGACGCGACGGAGGTGCCCCGGGGGTGGGTGGGCCCAAGTTTTTGGTCGAAGAGGAGCCCTCCTCGCGCAAAACGGTGGCGTTGATCGCCGGCGGCGTGGTTGTGGGCGTGGCGGTGCTGGCCGCGATCCTGCTCTCCGGCGGCGGGTCGAACAGCCCGAGCACGGGGACCACAGCGCACTCGACCGCGAGCGGTGGGCATCACCACGTCGTCGTGGCGAGCCCGGCGACAACACACGTGGTCGTGCTGAACGCGACGGAAGCGGAAGGGCTCGCGCATCAGCTGGCGGGGAATCTGCGCCAGAGCGGCTATGCGCTGGCGGCGGCGTCGAGCGCGAAGCCCCCGAGCGCCCGCTCGACCTCGGTCGTCGAGTACGCGAGTGGGCATCGCACCGAAGCGCAGCACGTGAGTCAGACACTGGGCATCGGCGAAGTGACGTCGATGGAAGGCGCCGTCGCGCCGCTGGTGGGTGGGGCCACGGTGGTAGTGATCGCCGGCGCCGACAAGGAATCGCTGGTCGGCTCCGGAAACGGCGAAGCGGCGGGCGGCGGGGCGGCGGGCGGCTCTCCGGGCGCCGGCGAAGCGCAGGGCAACGAAGCCCCCGCTGCGAGCGAAACGCCCGCCGGTGAAGCGCCGACCGGCGCCGGCTAGTGTCCGCGCCGGCCGATCCTTCCCGCGAGTGCGCATGAGCCCCGAGTCCCCGACTAGTAGCTTCCTGAAGCTCCCCGCGCGCTCGACAAAGCCGCGTGCGCGGGGTCTCACGCACGTGCTCGACCGGGGCCTGTCGGGCGCCGAAGTAGAGGGGATGCTGGAGGTCGCAGGCGCTTACGTGGACATCGTCAAGCTGGGCTGGGGCACGGCGCTGGTCAGTGCCAACCTGAAGCCGAAGCTGGAGCGCTACGCCGCGCACGGCATCCCTGTGGTACTCGGCGGCACCTTGACCGAGCTGGCGATCAAGCAGGGCCGCGTCGAGGGGTTGATGGCCTGGCTGGAGGAGCTCGGTCTGCGCCACGTCGAGGTCTCCGACGGCACGATCACGCTGGAGTCCGAGGTGAAGTCCCACCTGATCCGCACGCTCGTCGCGGCCGGCTTCACGGTGCTCGCCGAGGTCGGCAGCAAGGACGCGGACTTCATCATGGCTCCGTACGTATGGGTGGAGCAGATCGAACGCGACCTGGAGGCGGGCGCGTGGAAGGTGATCGCCGAGGCGCGCGAGTCGGGTACGGCCGGCATCTACCGCGCCGACGGCGAGGTGCGTAGCGGCCTGATCGACGAGATCGCGCACGCGGTGAACCCCGAGCGGATGATCTTCGAGGCGCCGCTCAAGGCCCAGCAGGTGTGGCTGCTGGACTTCTTCGGCAGCGAGTGCAACCTTGGCAACATCGCCCCGAACGACGTGCTCTCGCTGGAGACGCTGCGTTTGGGGCTGCGCTCGGACACGGTCGAGCGCTTCGCACTGGATGGGAAGGATTGATAAGAGATGGCTCGGCGGGTGGGCGGGATCCCATCCCGGGCTCCGCGGGGGGGCGCTCGCTCGGCGAGTCGGCGGAGGCTTACAAGCTGGCGCGGGTGGTGTTTGCCGCGTTGGTTGTGGCTTGCTTCGTTGCGTTCGTCTTGACGCAGCGGCTGAAGCATACGCCGACGCCGGTGCAGGAATTCAAGATGGATGAAGCTTTCACTCCGGCTCGCGTGCCGGCCGCGGCCTGCCGGGGGAGGGTGCCGGCACGACTGGTGAACTCGAGTGAACGGGTCGAGTACCTCGCGTTTAAGATCGCACAGGCCGATGAAGTGACGGTCGAGATTGTCGACTCCGCCAACCACAGCATCGCGACAATCGTGCGTGACCTGCCGGTGAAAAGATACAAACCGCTTTCACTGTGTTGGAATGGGCAGCTCGGATCGACGCAGAGCGGTGGTTTGGCACCACCGGGTGAATATCGCCTGCGGGTGAGCCTGCGCAACCAGGATATTTCCCGCTACTCCACGACCAGCTTCAAACTGGAACGGCACCCGTGAGCACCGCGATCTTCGCCACCGCGCACGGTTTCGGAGAGGGCGTCGAGAAGCTCGGCGTGATCGCGGTGGCGATGCTCGTCGCGGTGGTCGTGCTGGGGCGCCCACCGCGGGTATCGGAACGGTCGCGGGCGCTGGCGGCGCTGGCAGTGCTGGTGGTGACGCCAGCGCTACTGCTCGCCGATATCTGGCACACCTCGCAGTTGACACACCTACGTAACCAGCCGGGGAAGGCCGCCGCGGCTGTCGTTCTGGGCTTGGTGGTCGTGGCTCTGCTCGCCGTCGTCATCCACAGGCGACCCCGGGCACTCCCCCTGCTGGCGATCTTCGCGCTGCCGTTTCGCCTGCCGATCGCGACCGGCGGCAACACCTCCAATCTGCTGATCCCGCTCTACCTGGTGGTCGGGGCCGGCGTGCTGGCGTACGCGCTCCCGCGGCTGACCGCAGCCGGGAGACGCTTGCCTTCGGCGGGGATCGCCGTTGCGGCCAGCACCGCACCGCCCGGCGGGGGGGGCAGCCCCGCACAGGATCGCGTGCCCGAGCCGCCGCCAAATGGCTGGTGGGTGCGAATGATCTCCCCGCGGGGCCTGGAATGGCTGCTGCTCGCCGCGGTCGTGTTGTACGCGCTGCAGGCCACCTATTCGGCCGACTTCTCCAAGGCACTTGAGAACATGGTCTTCTTCTACATACCGTTCGCGCTGCTGTTCGCGCTGCTGCGCGAGGTGCATTGGACGCGCGAGCTACTGTTGCAGTGCCTCGCGATCGCGGTGGTGCTTGCGGTCGCGTTCGCGGGGATCGGCTTCGTCGAGTACGACCGCAAGCAGCTCTTCCTCAACCCAAAGGTGGTGGCGGCCGACCAGTATGGCAACTACTTCCGGGTCAACTCGCTCTTCTTCGACCCCAACATCTACGGCCGCTTCCTCGCGCTGGTGATGATCGGGGTGACGACGGGGGTGCTATGGAGCGTGCGCCGCCGCGAGGTGCTGCTCGGCGGGGCGGTGCTGCTGTGGCTGCTGGCGGGCCTGGTGACGAGCTTCTCGCAGTCGAGCATCGCCGCGCTGCTGCTCGGCCTCGCGGTGCTGGCCGCTTACCGGTGGGACGTGCGCGGCACGATCTATGTGACGGTCGCGCTGGCGGCGATCGCCCTGGTCCTGGTCGCGGTGGCGCCGGCGAGCCTGCACCTCGGGCTGACCGGCAAAGGCGGTTCGGCGAGCAACGCCACCAGTGGGCGCACAAAGCTGATCGAAGGGGGGCTGCGCCTGTTCGCCGACCGACCCTTGCAGGGCTTCGGGCCGGGCTCGTTCGCGCTGGAGTACCGCACCCACGAACACGTCACCAGCAACAGTGCGACCTCCGCCTCGCACACGATCCCGATCACCGTCGCGGCCGAGCAGGGGATCGTGGGCCTCGCGCTGTACGTGGCGCTGCTCGTGTCCGGTTGTGCGGTCCTGTTCCGCGGTGTGGGCCGCTCGCCTCCTCGACCGAAGCCGGGGAACGCCGACCTTCGATCGAAGCCGGGGGACGCCAGCGCCCCCCGTTTCGGTCAGCATCTCCGTTTCGGGTGGCGCTGGCGGCCTGCTTCGCGGCGCTGGTGCTGCACACCTTCACCTACGCCGATTTTCTCGAGGACCCGGAGACGTGGGTGCTGCTCGGGATCGGTGTTGCGCTTGCCTGTGCGCCGGGCGGCGGCCAGCCGCAGCGCCGCGTCGAGCCACGCGTCGAGCCGGCCGCGCTGACAAGCTGAGGGCGTGCGCGACTACCTGAAGCGCCTGCTCACCAGCGGCGCGGCTTATCAGGCGGCCGACATCGTGGCCAAGGGCTTGGCGGTGATTCTGCTGCCGTTGTACACGGCCCACGTGCCTCCCAAGGGGTACGGCGCCTACCAGTCGCTGCTGACCGCGGTGATCCTGTCGAGCATCTTCCTGCGCGTGGGACTGGGGGAGGCGTTTGTGCGCTTCTACTTCACCGACCACGACCAGCAGCGCCGCGCCCGGATCGCGCGCACGGTCACGGCGACGGTGGCGTGGACGACGACGCTCGCGGCGGCGGTCGCGCTGGTGTTCTCGGCGGACCTCTGCCAGCTGATCCTGGGCGTCCGCGATCCCGAACTGATGGACTGCGCGATCCTCGGCATGTGGGCCTTCACCAACCTCGAAATGGCCTACGCCCAGCTGCGCGTGGACGAACGCGCGCGCGCCTACCTATATGCCTCGATGGCCAACGTGGCGATGACTGTGACGTTCACGGTCCTCCTGGTCGTGTTCGCCGACCAGCAGGCCCGGGGCCTGCTGCTGGGCAACTTCGGGGCCTCGGCCGTAGTAGTGCTCGGCCTGTGGGTCGTCCTGGCGAAAGCGCGTCGTTTCTCCCTCCGTTTCCGCTTCCACGACCTCAGGGCAATGCTGCGCTTCGGCGTGCCCACCGTGCCGGCCGATGCGAGCGTGTATGCGCTGCAGGTGGTGGACCGTCTCTACCTCTTCCGCGTCTACTCGGAAAGCGCTGCAGGCCTCTACTCGATTGCGCTGCAGCTGGCGACCGTGGTCTTCCTGCTGGTGCGGGGCTTCCAGTACGCGTGGCCACCGCTGGCCTACTCGATCAAAAGCGACAAGGAGGCCTCGCGGCTCTACTCGCTCGTGACCACCTACTACGTGCTGGCGACGGGGTTGATGGTCTGTGGCGTGGCGCTGCTGGGCCGCTGGCTGGTGCGCCTACTCTCGGCACCTGAATACTTCGGGGCCTACAAGGCGCTGCCGTGGCTGGCGCTCGGCTGGGCGCTGTACGGCCTCTACCCGGTGCTGATGGTGCTGGCAGGCAGGGCAGGCAACACTGCGCGCAACTTCCCCGCCGCCGCGGCGGGCCTGGCCGTCAACGTGGCGCTGCTGCTGTGGCTGGTCCCTGCGGGCGGTTTGAATCTCGGCATCGCGGGCGCGGGCCTCGCCCTCTGCGGCGCCTATATCGCGATGCTCACGGTCCTCTACGCCCTCACGCGCTCGCTCTTCCGCGTGGCCTTCGACTGGCCCCGCCTGGCGCTGCTGGTCGCGATCTTCGCGGCCGTCGCGGTCTCGGGCGAGCTGCTACTCCCGACCAGCGGTTTCGGCGGCCTTGCGCTGCGGACCCTGTGGTTGATGCTCGCCCCCGCGCTGCTGATCGCGACGCGCTTCTTCACCGCCCGCGAGCTGCGTGGTGCCCGCGACCTCGTGCGTGCGGCGCGAGCCAAGGTCGGGCAGCCGGCCGGGCCGTAAACGGTGTATGACTTGCGGCTTATATAAGCCTATGATTAGATACTGATGTGACCCCGTTCGAGGCCGTCGCCGAGCCTGCTCGCCGAGCGCTGCTTGATGCGCTGGTCGATGGCCCCAAGGCGGTTGGCGCGTTGTGCGCCGCGACTGGGCTCAGCCAGCCGAATACCTCTCGACATCTGCGGATCCTCCGCGAGACGGGGATCGTTTCGCGGACCGCCGACGGGCAGCGGCGCCTTTACGAGCTGCGCCCCGAGCGGTTGCTCGAGCTCGAGCAGTGGCTGGCGCCTTACCGCGCGCTCTGGCGCTCCAGCCTGGACTCTCTCGAACGCCATCTCGACGAAAGGAGTTGTTGACCAATGCCGGTTTCCGCCGATGCCGTCCTCGAGGACGCACAGGGCCGTCTCGCGTTGCGATTCGAGCGGCTACTCGATCATCCGCCTGAGCAGGTTTGGCGGGCGCTCACCGAGCTGGATCAGCTGCGCCGTTGGCATCCCTCGCCGTTTGAGCTGGAGTCTCGTGGTGGCGGCACGGTCAGCTTCCTGCCACCCGAGGGCAACGCGTTCGGCGACGGTCGCGTGACGGCCTACGAGCCGCCGCACCTACTGGCGTACAGCTGGGGTGAGGACCACCTTCGCTGGGAGCTGGAGTCGCGTGACGGCGGCACGCGACTGGTGCTGACGCACACTTTCGACGACCGCCTGAAGGCGGCTCGCGACGCGGCCGGCTGGGATCTGTGCCTCGACGCGCTCGCAACCTCGCTGTCAGGCGGCGATGCCCCGCCGCTACCAGGAGAGTCGGCGATCCCGGCCGGCTGGGAAGAGCTCAACCGGGCCTATCAGCAGCGATTCGGAATCGCGCCCGAGCAAGCCACGCCGCCCCCGAGTAGGGTCGAGCCCTCCGACACGGTCGCGCCGCTGCTGATGTTCACAGGCAACGCGGAGGATGCAATGCGCTTCTACGTCTCGGTCTTCTTTCCGGCGCGGATCGAGCGGATCGAACGCTACGGCGCCGGCGAGGCGGGCGAGGGCATGGTCAAACATGCAACGCTGCGGCTGGGCGACTCCACGATCCAGTGCATCGACAGCCCGATCGAGCATGCCTTCGGTTTCACCCCCGCGGTCTCGCTCGCCGTCCGGGCGGGGTCCGCGGACGCGGTAGATGCCGTGTTCGCACGCCTATTGCAGGATGGCACCGTCCTGATGCCGCTCGACCGCTATCCATTCAGTGAGCGCTTCGGCTGGGTCACCGACCGCTTCGGGGTTTCCTGGCAGGTCACGGTCGGCTAGCAATCGGGTAGAGCTCCGACACTTCTCCACTCTCTACCTCGCACTTGGTAGCCCGAACCATGAAAGCACTGTGTTCTCGAAGCGAGTCATCGCACTGATCTCATCGCCAGCGAGAGTGAGGACGAAGAGGCCGACTCCGCGGCCAGTGCCCGTTGAGTCGCGCACGTAGGCACCAAGTGCCGGCTGCCCATTGGCTCGGGTCGGCAGAAGGTCGAACTTTTTGCCTGAGCCGAAGATGCTGGCAAAGAATCGGACAGCCGGCTCACGGCCCTCGTACTCGAACGGCAATGGCGGCATCGAGATGAAGACATCGTCGGTCAGGAGTGCGATCAGCGAGTCGAGATCGGAGGACTCGTATGCCGCGACGAACTTGGCCACGATCGCGTCCTCCGAAGGCGAGTCGGACGCGGGTGCGGGGAGGCGATCAGCACCCGCCGGTAGCTTCATTTCCAGGCCGGCGCGGGCTCGCTTGAGCGCGCTGTTTGCCGACTCCACAGTCGAGTCGAGCATGTCGGCCACCTCGTCGGCGTGGAAGCCGAGCACGTCGCGCAAAACGAGCACGGCCAGCTGTCGAGGCGGAAGTAGCTGGAGGGCGGTAACGAACGCCAGAGAGATCGACTCGGTCTGCTCGTAACGGGCTTCCGGACCCGGGGCCATGTCGATCGTGCTCTCGAGGAGGGTGTCGGGATAGGGCTGCAGCCACGGAACCTCGCCCATCCGCGTCGGCTCGGGCGGCTGAACCCCGGGCACGTCCCACTCCTTGGCCTTGCGTCGGCTGGCCGATCGACGGGCGTTCAGACACCTGTTGGTGGCGATCCGATACAGCCAGGTCCGAAGCGACGCACGCTCCTCGAAGCCGCCCATCCCTTTCCAGGCGCTCAGCAGCGTGTCTTGCAGCGCGTCGTCGGCATCCTGGAAGGATCCGAGCATCCGGTAGCAGTGCACCTGGAGCTCTCGCCGGAAAGGCTGGGTCAGCTCTTCGAAGGCCTCGCCGTCTCCGGCCCGTGCTCTGGTGATCAGGTCGTCTATGCCCACCGTTGCTCCCTTCCCGAGCCGTGTGGTGCTCCCAGTGTGGTACCTCCCATTCTCTCTATAGACACCGGTCGAGCGGCGAACTGGGCGCTCACGGGGGCGCCCAGTTTCTCGACGTCGCGGTGTCTCCCTTCGTGACGGTAACAACACCAACGAAAGGACACCCGCCATGGGAAAGCTTGTCATCACTACCAACATCTCACTCGATGGGGTCGTCCAGGACCCAGACGGCCAGGAGGGCTTCGCGATCGGCGGCTGGTTCAACCAGTATCGGGGGCAGCGACCTCCAAGGGTGGGCCAAGATCGAGACTGAAGAGGCGCTTAGCGCCGACGCCCTACTGCTCGGGCGCCGCAGCGACGAGTGGTTCGCCTCACGCTGGCAGTCTCGCAATGGCGAGTGGGCGGACAAGTTGAACAGCATGCCCAAGTACGTCGTGTCCTCCACCTTGAAGGACGCCATGTGGTCCAACTCAACAGTCATCAACGGCGACGTGGTCGGCGAGATCTCAAAGCTGAAGCAGCAGATCAGCGGCGAGATCCTGGTCTACGCCAGCTACCAGCTCGTGCACACCCTGATCGAGCACGACCTCGTCAACGAGCTGCGGCTCGTGATCTTCCCCGTCGTGCTCGGGGCCGGCGAGCGCCTATTTGGTGAGACCAGCGACAAGAAGCCGATGCGCCTCGTCAGCGTGAGCACCATCGGCGACGGCCTCGCCTTCGTCACCTACGAGGCTGTGAGCAACGCCTGACCCGGGCACCGTCGAGGCGAGCACCACGCCGGCGACATAAGCGGTCCCGCAACGCGCGGTTACCGCGGCGTTCGCGGCCGAGGTCTGCTTCCTGTGGGCTGGGAACCCTGGTCCGGTGAGTCTGGTGTCATCATCCGGCGGTCTCTTACAGCAGGTGCGACACAGAACGGAGCGGAGATGAGCAAGCTGAGACTCAGCATCACGATGTCGCTGGACGGTTACGTCGCCGGCCCGGGCCAAGACGAGGAGAACCCGCTCGGTTCCGGCGGGCTGGATCTGCACGAGTGGTTCTTCCCTCTCAGGGCGTTTCGGGAGATGCACGGGGAGGAGGGCGGCGATGTGAATTCCAGCTCTGCGGTGGTCGAGGAACGCTTGGCGAACGTAGGCGCCACGATCATGGGTCGCAACATGTTCGGGCCGGTCAGGGGTCCGTGGACGGATGAGTCCTGGCGGGGTTGGTGGGGTGAGACTCCTCCGTTTCACCATCCGGTGTTCGTGCTCACCCACCACCCACGCGAGCCACTCCAGATGCAGGGTGGCACCACCTTCTACTTCGTAAGCGACGGGATCGAGTCAGCGCTGAGGCAGGCAAAGGACGCCGCGCAGGGATGCGATATCTCGCTACCCGGGGGCGCGTCGGTGGTCAACCAATATCTGGCAGCAGGGCTGGTTGACGAGATCGACATCTCGATCGCGCCACTGATCCTCGGTACCGGTGAGCGCCTATTCGCGGGGCTGGACCGCGGGACGCTCAAGCTCAAGCAGATCCGGGCAGTCGACGCGCCCGGCGTTACACACATCAAGTACGAACTCGGCTGACCTGCTTTTCGCCAGTCGTGTGTTCTCCACGCAGGTCCCGGTAAGGCCTGCTCCGCGCGGAAAGGAGGCCGCCCCGGGCGGCCAATGAGACGCCCGACTTGGGACCGCTTGCGCCCAAAAGCGAACGCGGCTCCGCCTACGGACTCACGCCGACGCTGGGGAAACCTGATTCGAGCCTCGGCAGGCCGGACGCGGTGGGCGCCCTGCTGGCGCAGGTGCTCCTCGCCTGCGCGTGCGAGTGCCAAGCCAACGCCGTGGCGGTGATACTCGCTGCCTCGCCAATACGGTAATTTGCCGATCGGCGACTTCGGTTGCCAACGATTTATCGCGATCTGCACGACCCCGAGGACCAGCCCGAGATGAGCACCGCGACCGCAGAGCAGGTCATCGCCGACACCGTGCAGGCAGCCCAGGCCGTACTAGGTAGCGAGATCGAGGCGATCTTCGTGCTGGGGAGCCTGGCGCACGGCGGATTTGCGCCTCTTGTCAGCGATGTGGACGTCGCCATAGTCGTCGGGGCGACGACGCTGGGCACGGCCGAGCAGATGGCACGTGTGCTGAGCCTCGTCGTGGAGAAGGGGAGCAGCCCGCCGTCGGAGCGCCTCTCGGTGTTCTGGGCTGACTGGCACACGGTCCGGACTGGCGAGGGCGCGCACAGCCGGCTGGGCCCGGTCGATCGGCTCGACCTGCTCGACTCGGGACGCCTGCTCCTCGGATCGGACCAGCGCGAGCCGAGCGTCCGCCCATCACACCAGGAACTCGTGGTGATGAGCGCGGATCACATCCTCAACAAGTTCACCAACGCCTATATAGACGGGCTGCGCGACACGCGAGCACTTCTCGCCAGCGGACCCCGCGCCATTACAAAGGCGATCCTCTTCCCGGTGCGGTTCATCTACACGCTCAGGACTGGTCGTATCGGACTGAATGAGGACTCGGCCCGCTGGTACGCGGCCGAGGGCCTGCCCGGCAGCGCGCTGGTGCTGCAGGCGCTGGAGTGGCGCAACGATGGGATCGCCGACGCGGAAGCCGCCAGTCAGATGCTCGGCGCGGAGCTGGATGGCATTCATGGCGAGTGTTTCGCCTCCTACGCAAAGGAGCTAGAAGACTTCGGTGAGGCGAGCCGTGCCGCCGCGCTGGCGAAGCGAGCTGCAAGCCTCCAAGTCGTCCACCCTCACGCAGGCTAAACCGATGCACGTCGCAAGCAAGTCCCCGGCACCTAACCTGGGCGGCCTTCGGGATTGCCGACAGGTGCGGCTCATCTTGCCTCCATCTTTTGGGCACGGTAGACGATGTTTGCGGGGATGCGTCCTTGGGTGAGTCGTCCGTGGTGGATGCGGTCGTGGTTGTAGAAGCGGCCCAGGGGGGTGTGAGCCAGCGGGCCTCATGAATCGAGTTGGGGACTTTGAGATTGTTGTCGATGGCGATATATGCCAGCTCACGAAGATCGTGGGAGCGCGGGAAGTCGATGTCTGCCAAAACGAGGGCGACCTTCAGAGTCTTCTCGACCGCCTGCTGAGCGTGGAAGCCCACGACATCATCAAGCATGTCGCCGTTCGCCAAGAGCATCCGGAGGGCGGCAAGATCACTCTTGGCTCGTTCTAGCAGCAGCTCTGCGTACTCGCGCTGCTCAGGAGTCGGAGCGGGCAACGACCCTGCCCTCCCGTAGCGCATGGTGGACCATTGTCCCGCGCACTTTCGCTCGTCGTGCTGCCAGATCTTCGTCCATAACGATCACATCGACTGGACAGCCGATCCGTCCGACAGCGTCGCGCAGGCGGACAGCCTCCGCGACGCGGTTCTCAACGCTACGCTCGATCACCAAGAAGTCCAGATCGCTGTCCCTTGTCATCTCTCCC
The DNA here is from genome assembly GCA_963724305.1 of uncultured Solirubrobacterales bacterium. Taxonomy (GTDB): domain Bacteria; phylum Actinomycetota; class Thermoleophilia; order Solirubrobacterales; family Solirubrobacteraceae; genus Palsa-744. Next base: position 2,112,274 of record CAVRUG010000004.1, on the reverse strand, counting down.
CGGGCAGCGGATCCGAACAGGATCACCCGAGCGGGCGAAGCCGCAGCGTCTGCGAGTCGCTGCCCTGCAAGCTGGACCAACTGCATATCCCGCGTCGGCCAGGCCGTTGCTATTGACGGTTCACACGCGACACCAAACCTCCGGCGAAATGGAGCCAGCCGGGATCGAACCGGCGACCTCCTGCTTGCAAAGCAGGGGCGGTCATGCTGGGACCTATGGATACGGGGGTTTTGGTTGACCGAAGTGGGTTTATATCTCGTAAAAGCGGCTAGTGTGGTACCCAAAGCGGTACCCGGATAGGTGTGGTACCCGTATGGTACCTTTAGTTAATGATCGAGAAAGGTGGGAACTCCAAGAGCAGTGAACCGACCGGCGCGCTGGTCGTCGCAGGGCGCAGCGACGGACCTGTTTATCTGGCGAAGTGGAGGCGGTCAGGTAAACAGGTGAAGCGTCGCATCGGACCAGCGTGGCTGGAGCGGGCGACCGACAACAGCGGGTGGGTGATGCGGCGCGGGCGAGTACCGGAGGGCTACTTCGACGAGAAGCGCGCGACGGTACGTATGGCCGAGCTGATCGCCGAACACGACGAGGAGGAGCGTGCGATCGAAGCCGGCGAGCGAGAGCGCCGCGAGCGCGGCGTGACCTTCCGTGAGCTGGCGGCGGAGTGGCTTGAGCACCTGCAGCACGAGCGCGGCGCCAAGCCGTCCACGCTCAGCGATTACCGCTACATGCTCGCCGAGCCTGGAGCGCCGCACCGCCGCGGCAAGGGCAAGAGCCCCGGAGTGCTTATGGCAGCGTTCGGCGACCGACCCGCAGCCAGGATCACCACGCGGGAGGTTTCAACGTTCCTGCGCGGGCTGGACCGCCAGGGCGTCTCCCCCGCTCGGTCAACAAGAACCGGCAGGTGCTCTCCGCGATCTTTGGCTTCGCGTGCCGTGCGGACACACACAGCCTGCCGTCCAATCCCGTGGCGGCGACTACCAAACGCCGCGAACCGCCGGCGGCGGTGCTCGACTTCTACGAGCCGGAGGAGGTGGAGATGATTGCCTCCGCTGCGGCCGATGGATCGCATCGTGGCGCCCAGCCAGCCAAGCTCGGCGCCGACGAGATCGAATGGCGCGCACGCGAGGACGCACAGGACGGCGAGCTGTTTCGTCTCGCTGCCTACACCGGCCTGCGCCTCGGTGAGCTGATCGCGCTGCGCTGGGAGGACATCGACTTCGACACCCGGCGGATGGTCGTCCATCGCGCCGTGTCGGCCGGCGTGGAGGGACCGACCAAGAGCTGGCAGGCGCGCTTCCTTCCGCTGGCCGACCCCGCTGCCGAAGCCTTGGAACGCCTTCAGGCCCGCGGCGACTACATCTCACGCGAGGACTACATCTTCTGTTCTCGTCTCGGCCGGCGGCTCGACCCCTCAGCTGTGCGTCGCCGGTTCAAGGCGGCACGCGCCGCCGCCGGCCTGCGCCCATTGCGCTTCCACGCGCTGCGTCATGCCGCCGGCAGCCTCATCGCCCGGCACGCCGACGCGCGGTTCGTGCAGGAGTTCCTCGGGCACTCGCGGATCACGACCACGGAGCGCTACATGCATGCCAAGGCTCGGCCCGAGGACCTTGAACGAGTCAATCTGGCGTTCGCGGCGAGGTCATCCGGCGAGCACAAGTCGTCGCAATCAGATCCGTGATTTGAGCCGCGTGCTGAACCCACTGATGAGTGCCAAAATGGTCGGAAGACATGACGAACAAAGGTGATCTACTGGCTGATCTGGCAGAACAACTCGGCAAGGCAATCGCGGGGATCGGACTCGGCCACGCGGAGACCGCGCGCATCATGGGCACCAGCCCAGATATCGTCGCGGGCTGGCTCTCGCAGCAAGCCACGCCCGAAGTCGAGGTTCGTAGCCGACTACTTGAGTTCGCTGGAGTGCTCGGGAAGCTCTCCGTTGTTTTGCGGCCAGAACCGGCCCGTGACTGGCTGTTTACCCCCAACGACTCGCTCGGTCGTCGCAAGCCGGCCGATCTGCTGCGCGCTGGCGAGTTCCGACGCGTGCAGAGCGCGATCGACGCGCTATCCGAGGGTGTCTTCGTAACGTAGAGGCCGTGACATCTGCGATGGCACTGATTGGCACTGATTGGCACTGATTGGCGTTGATCGGCACCAAATCAGCGCCACACGCCCGCAGCATCAAGCCAACCCAGCCTACTTCGGGCGCTGATAAAAGCCGGCTCTTCGAGTACCCACAAACTCCACCAGCTCCTTCGCCTGCAGATCGTTGAGGTCTCGAAAAAGAGTCCGTCGGGCGATGCCCGTGTACTCCTGAATCTCCCCGGCATTCGGACGCCCTAGCTCATCGATCGCGGACAACACGCTGGCGTGGCGCTCGTCCGTCGTAGCACGGGGTCGGACAGGCGGGCCCGGTCGCCCTGGGCTGTCGTGGGCCGGCTGCGAAGATAGGTCACTGCTCGGATGCGGCCGGATAACGACCTTGATCTGAGGCCCGTTCTCGACCCATTCAGGCTCCGGGTAGCCGGCGTCGCGGCAGGCGGCAATGATGCGATCGTACCCGCTCCCGTAGCCCTCGATCACGCCCAGCCGCATCAGCACGCGTGAGATGGCCTTGTTGCGACGCAGGCTCACACCCGATTCGAAATCCTCGCGGGAGAAGCCCGGCGGCCACGTCCCAGGACTCGATATCTCAAGGCGATCGGAGTACAGAGCAACGAAGATCGAGGCGCCCTCCACGGCGTAGTCCGCATGGGCGACCGCGTTGTTGAGGACCTCGCGGACGGCGGGAGGCGGATAGAGATCCAACTCTTCTCGCTGCGTGCGCCCGGTGATCCGCACGATGCGGTCGGTGTTGCGCTCGATGAACCGGATCGCCGCCTCGATCCCGTCGAGCACCGTGTCGTCGCGGTCCTCGCTCTTGACCACCGGCTTGCTCTTGTCGGCGCCCCGAAACTGCACGCAGCGGATCTGCGCGTCGGGAAAATGGATGGCCTGCTCTCGCCCGAACAAGATGATCCCGGCACGGGTGGGAACCAGCTCCCCGGCGTACTCGGCCAGCACACCGAGCCCTCGCAACTTGGCGTCCGTCGAACGCTCTCCGACCACATCCAGCCACCGCTTGATCGCCTGCCGGTCAAGGTCCTCGCGCGCAAGTCCCGGCATCGGCTCCTGGTCCCAAGCTCCCATTCGCCGCGCCCGTTCAAGCTCGGCGACCTTCTCCGGACTCGCGGGCAGCGAGTTGCTGCCGATGCGGACGAACGTCCCTCTGTCCTTGCCCCTGTCCTTGATGAAGAACGGGCCGGCGCTGTAGGCAGCACGCAGAAGGAGCAGGTCGCGCCCCTCGTGGGTCACGATCTCGAGCTGAACCGTGGGCTGCGGATCGATCGCGCTCGCAACGGCGTTCGCCAGCTTCTCCTCATGCTTCTCCACGTCATCGAGCCCGAGGACGACTCTCGTCTGATCCTCGACGCCCACGACAAGGGTTCCGCCGGCTGTGTTCAGAAACGAGCAGACGGTCTCCAAGACCCGCTTCATGCTCGACAGGTCCCGCTTGAAGTCGAGACGAGTTCCCTCGCGCTCGGATAGGAGCTCCGCAACGGACTTGGCCACTACAAGAGCCTAAGACCCCCCACGGCTGGACCCCTACGGCCAGGGAAACCGACCCGCGGTGGCATCCGCCGGGCCTCGACAAGCACACCGCGACATGCCGCTCACGCCGCCGACCTGTCCCTCGGCCGGCTCCGCACCGCCGCCTCGATCTCATCGCGCAGGAAGATCCACCGCCGCCCGAGCTTGCGGCCGGGAAGCAGCCCGCGCCGGGCGTATTCGAGCACGGTCGAGATCGGCAAGTGCAGCAACTCGGCGACATCGCGGCCGTCGAGGACGTCTTCGCGCGTCAGCCGAGGACGGGTTGGGGTGGGTGTGGGAATGGTGCTCATCGAGCTGGGCAGAGAAGCGGGCTTCTGTGTTATTGACCCTGAGCGGCCGAAAACGGCCATCGAGTTTGCGAACGCCCGGCCATGCCCGACCGATACCCCGGCCGTTTTCCAACTCCAGCGACGCGCGCTGACACCCCCGACCTATCCCCGGCAGTCCGGCCGGTCGCCGCCAGCCACGTCTCCAAATCGGTGACGCCGGACCTTCCGCGCCTCTCGGGTCGCTTTGCTCCCCTCCAGCACAGACAGCATGCACGGCCGTGCGAGCGCTGTGTGATCGCTGTGTGACGAAGTCGTTGGCCGGTTGAGCGCGCTTGCGGTCAATAACCATGTGATGACCGCAGCCAGCATCGGTGCCGCCAGGGGCGGCGGGTACGCCCGCTACCTGGAGAGCAAGACCGTGGAGCCCGAGCGCGGGGACTACTACCTGACCCCGGACGGGGAGATGACCCAGGCCCCCGGCAGGTGGCTTGCCGACACCAAGACCCTGGAGAGATTGGGGATCGAGGCCGTCGGTCCGGTGGACGGCGCGGACTTCATCGCCCTGATGGAGGGCCGCCACCCAGGCACCGGCCGGTGCCTTCGCCCGGAGGGCGCCGGCGGTGGACGGGGCGGCGGAATTGACGCGACATTCAGCGCACCAAAGTCCGTCTCGACGGTCTGGGCGCTCGGGGATCCTTGGCAGCGCGAGCAGATCGAGCAGGCCCACGCCAGAGCGGTCGAGCAGACGATCCGCCACCTCCGAGAGCAGGTGCCCGTCGTGCGACGCCGCTACAGCGGCCCGGCCGTGGAAGAGCACGCCAAGGACGTGATCGCCACCGAGTACCGGCACACCACCGCCCGCGGAGTCTCAGGCGCCCAAGCCCCGGACCCCCAGCTGCACAGCCACGTCGTCATCACCGGCGCTGTACGCGAGGATGACCGGATCGTGGCCGTCGCATCGCGGCCGATCTTCCGCAGCGCACGAGAGCTCGGAGCGTTCTATCGCGCTGCGCTCGCCGAGGAGCTGGTGCGGGAGGGGTACGCGATCGAGCAGGGCACCGGCAAGAACGGCCGCTACTTCGAGATCAAGGGTGTCCCCCGCGAGCTGTGCGATGCGTTCTCCGGGCGCTCCCGCGAGGTTGCCCGCGCGGCGGAGCGCTTCCATGCCCGCTACGGTCGCGCACCTGAGCGTGGTGAGCTTCGCAACCTCGCGCTCGAGAACCGCCGGTCCAAGGAGCTGACCACACGCTCGGACCTACAACGAGTGTGGGCCGAGACCGGGCGCAGCCACGGGTTCGGGCCGGATGAGACCGTGCGGCTGGTCGGCGCATCCCGGCCCCCCTGCAGCCGAACGCGCGATCGAGGATCGCGTCGAGGCGAAGCTCACCGAACACCACGCCGTCTTCGACGAGCGCGACCTGCGCGCCGTCGTGCTGGAGCAGGCCGCCGGGGAGCTGGCACCCGATGAAGCGCTCACCGTCGCGCGGGAGATGGTCCGCGACCGGCGGGTACTGACCTTGGAAGGCGGGCGGATGACGACGCTTGCCGTGCGCGCCCAGGAGCAAGCGATCGAACGCCGCGCCACCCAGCTCGCCCAGCCCGCAGGTCGAGATGTCGGCGAGATCGCCCGCGAACGCGCAGCCCGTGAGGTCGCCGAGCGCATCGGCGGGCCACTCAGCCCCGAGCAACACCACGCGCTCGAAGTCCTCACGGGTCCGGAGCGTGCCGCGGTGCTTGTCGGCCCCGCCGGCACCGGTAAGGGCTTGTAGATAAATAACGTTGCAGGATGCGTGTCACGTGTGTGGAACAGTGAGGCGTGGTCTATGAGGATGCGATTGGCGAGCGGTTTAGGGCGCTGGCGGGTGAGCTGAATGAGCGTCAGCGCCGCCTGTTTGTGGCGGCCGAGGCGCGAGCGGCGGGACGGGGTGGTGTCGCAACGGTCTCGCGGCAGACCGGGGTGAGCGTACCGACGATTCGCAAGGGGATTGCGGAACTGGAGTTCGGCGAGCATCTGGAGCGTGGGCGTGTCAGACGGCGGGGCGGTGGCCGCAAGGCACTGACTGAGGTTGACCTGACGCTGGCTGGTGATCTCGAGCGGCTCGTGGAGGAGAGTTCGCGTGGTGATCCGGAGTCACTTTTGCGTTGGACCTCCAAGAGCGTGCGCAACCTGGCCGAGGGGCTGCGTGAGATGGGGCACGAGGTTCACTTCACTTCTGTGGCGACGCTCCTGCGCTCCCTCGGGTACAGCCTGCAAGCGAACGTCAAGACGAGGGAGGGCCGCCAGCACCCCGACCGCGATCTGCAGTTCCGCCACATCAACCAGGCCGCGAAGGCGGCCGTGGCCGCGGGCTGGCCGGTGATCAGCGTAGACACGAAGAAGAAGGAGCTGGTCGGAGACTTCAAGAACGCAGGGCGTGAGTGGCATCTGAAGGGCAAGCCCGAGCTGGTGCGCGTGCACGACTTCAAGGACAAGCAGCTGGGCAAGGCGATCCCTTACGGCGTCTATGACCTGCGCCTGGACGAGGGCTACGTCAACGTCGGCATCGACCACGACACCGCCCAGTTCGCCGCGAACTCGATCCGCAGCTGGTGGGAGCACCTCGGAGCCGAGCGCTACCCGCACGCCACGCAGCTGCAGATCACCGCCGACTGCGGCGGCTCCAACGGCAACCGGACGAAGCTGTGGAAGGTCGAGCTGGGAAAGCTCGCAGACGAGATCGGCCTTGAGATCGCTGTCTGCCATTTCCCGCCCGGCACTAGCAAGTGGAACCGGATCGAGCACCGCCTGTTCAGCTTCATCACCATGAACTGGCGCGGCAAGCCGCTGACCTCCTTGGAGACGATCATCAACCTGATAGGCGCGACCACGACCAGCAGCGGGCTTGAGGTCTACGCCCGTCTCGATCAAGGCACCTACCCCGACAAGATCCGCGTCACAGACGCCGAGCTGCAGACCGTCAACATTCACGGTGAAGACTTCCACCCCGAGTGGAACTACACGATCGTGCCCCGCGGGTGAAGACCAGCATCCATCAGCACGCCGTAAATGAAACGTTATTTATCTACAAGCCCTAAGGGAGTGGTGATCGACGCCGCCGCACGCGCGGAGCAGCACGCCGGGCGGGGGACGGTCGGGGTCGCGGTGTCCGGGTCCACCGCAGAGCGCCTCGGCGCCGACAGCCCCGCGCTCGCCGGACAGACACTCACCCTCGACGCTCTGGTCGCCCGCGCAAACACGGGCACCCTCCCCGTGGACAGGGACACCACGGTCATCCTCGACGAGGCCGGGATGAGCGATCACAAGCGCCTCGACGCGCTGACCGCGCTCGTGGATCACTCCGGGGCAAAGCTGATCGCCGTCGGTGACGGCAAGCAGCTCCCCTCGATCGGTCCCGGCGGCATGTTCGACCGGCTCGCCAATCATGCGCCTACCGCCGAACTTGCGGACATCCACCGCACCAAGGACCCCGCCGAGCAGCGCGCGTGGCAAGCGCTACGCGCAGGAGAACCCGAGCGTGCGATGGCGCACTACGCCTCACGAGGCCAGCTGCACCTCTCCGACACCCGAGACCAAGCCGCAGAGCAAGCCGTACAAACATGGGCCACGCTTACGGAGGGCCGTGATATCCGCGAGGTCGCGTTGATCGCCGACGCGGCGAACACGGAGATCGACCGGCTCAACGCCCGCGCCCAACACCTACGCGCACAACGCGGCGAACTCGGACACCGCGAGATCCCGCTGCCTGGCGTCCATTACGGGCTGCGCGAAGGCAACCTCATCGCATTCACCACCCAGCACCGCCCGCCAGCACAGCCGCGGGTCGAGAACGGCACCCGCGGCCAGATCAGCACGATCGACGAGTCGGGAGTGACCGTCACACTCGACGGGTCACAACGCCAGTTGCGGCTTGCCAGCGATGATCTGGAGTCGCTGAGACTCGCGTACGCCCAGCACGTCTACCGCCAACAGGGCGCGACCGTCAAGCGCTCCATCGTTCTCACCGGCGGCTGGCAGACCAGCAAGGAGGCCGCCTACGTCGAGGCAACACGCGCCCGCCACGGCACCGATTGGTTCATCGCACGCGACGACCTCGGCGAAGAAGGAAACGACGCCGGCCGGATCACGCGCCTTGCCCAGAAGATGACCAACAGCCGTGCGCACACTCCTTCGCTCACGCATCCGGAGCGCGTTGACCCCGGCTGGGCACCGAGCAGCAACCCCTTACGGCTTCGCTCTGCCCTCTCGCTGACACGCTGGCTGACCCGCACACCTAACCGCGATACGCCCGACCGTGTCGGCCGAAAACGTTGAGCGAACTCCTGGGACGAACCGGCGGAACTTGGCATGCGTACCATGAGTTTTGCGACTTCCCGACGGGCCTAGCCTCTGCCCCGTTCTCGTGGCCCCTCCCCATGATGCGGTTATTTGATGCTGCAATACAGCTTCACGCGCTTGCTACGCTCGTGACGGCGCACGCGCAGCGTCTTCGGACCCCCGCAAGGAACCGGGCCAGCGCCGATAGAGCCGTCGAATAGCGCTTCGGCCGCGTAGGTACCGGGTTGCAGGCGTAGGGCGAGTTCGCCGCCTTCGTAGAGCGTCGCGTAGGGATGACGTTCAGTCCCAACGTAACGATACACATTGATCGTGGTGTCAGATAGCACACGTGGAGGCGCCGGGGACGGGCCGCCGACACCCAGCGCGAGAATTGTTACGAGAGTAGCTAGCATAATAGCCTCAGCACGTACCGTAGTATATGTCGCCAGGCGTCGGCCCCATGTACCCGCCGCACAGCTGGGGCGGGCTTGAGTTTTCGCGTTCGCTGAAGGGCCAACCGAACCAGCCTTCCTCAAGGCCGTTGTAGCCTACATGCTGTTGCGCAATTAACTGCTCGGCTGAGAAGCTGGGCATTTCTTCGTCTGCCACCTCCGCGCCCGCTTGTGCATCTTTAGAATAGACCGGCCAGCCGTTGAAGCAGTAGTGCTGTTCGGTGCCGGGGTCGGCTTCCCCAACGTAGTTGCACCATATGCCTTCTGTAGGGTTAGTTGACTTCAGCGTGTAGTTGTTGTAATGGTTTTTTGCGACTTCCCAGACGTAGGGTGCGTTCACATACTGATAATATTTGGTCGGCGAACCATAGTCCATCGCCCAGAACCACCAGAGCGAGCAGCATCCTTTGTATTCGCCGCCCTGTTGCCCCGACTCCATCCACTTTGAGCCACTGGAGTCCATCCATACCCACTGCTCCATATCAACAAAGTCGCCCGACGACGAGCCAGGAACATCCAGCGCCGTTGTGTCCTGCTGCTCCCACGAGCCCTCAATCTCTTCGCTACTGCCCCGTACCATCCCGATTTGAAATAGCAGTGGTACTGTTCAGCGACTTTGCAGTTGTTGCCCCATGTCGCAGCGCGCGCCCTAACCCTGGATGGCCTTGGTAGTCCGTGTGCGGCACGAGCGACAATCGCACGATCTTTTGGTGGCTTCGGTAGTGCGTGCGCGGCACGAGCGACAACCGCACTATCTGTCGGTGAGCTGAAGTCCTCCGGGCTGCCAAGCGAACTCAATGCAGGCGTGGTGTTACCGACGTAGAGTGCCGCAATTTGTTCTTCTTGGTTGAGAATAAACGCGACCACAGTGCCAGTTGGCGTGTTCGCACCCGGTGGCGTTTTCGCAAGGGTATCGTCAAAGTTGCCGTGGGCCACCCACATCGTGACCGGGGCGTTTGCTTCGCGTTCCGCTACGACCACAGTATGCGGGTTGAACGCCACTGCCGCCGCGCCCGCCGTGCTTGCCACGGCTTCGATGTTATTGATGGTGCCCATCTGCCCTGCCCGTGACGCTACTGTTGCCAGCGCCTCCTTGGACATTTCGGCTGCCGGCAACTGCGATTCAGCGGCGTGGGCAGGGAAAGCACAAACCGCACGGACCATAAATGCACCAAGCGCGAGTGCCAGCAACAAAACAATACGGCCTATGGGAACAATGTCCCAAACCGTGCGCGTCCTAGTCGTAATGCGCATGTACTTCCCCCTTCGCGTAATTGGGCTAAGTCGTCGCGGCGCCGCAACAAAGCTTGGACACCTTTCCCTGCTCTACGAGGCCAGACTAGCATACAGTCCTATCATCGGTACGACCTCGAGCCAGTGGATTCCTGGGAGCCTAGCAGACCCTGAACGGTTTGTGCTTTTGTGGCTACGGGGGTGCCGTTGTGGCGGTTGTCTGAGCGGCTACAGGTCTGGACGATGGCGCCTTGCGATCAACTCCAGACCCCGAGCTTGCTGCGCCGCTGTCGCGTTTCGCCACCAACCTGCGGCGCACACGGCTGAGCGCCAACCTGAGTCAGGAAGCTCTCGCCGCCGAGGCCGGTATGCACCGTACTGCGCTTTCCCGCCTTGAGACTTGCGAACGGGCGCCTGAGTTCCGCACGCTATTGCGGCTAGCCCGCGCCCTGGGCGTGACGCCAGCGAGCCTACTTCGAGGCGTTCGCTAAGCCGAGCGGAAACAGCGACTCCAAGCGCAAACCCAAGTGATCCGGCTGCACAGAGCACAACAAGCCCCGTCGCATCCCGTGCTCGGCGCACTATGCCGCCCGATGCCTCCAGCCCCCAAGAGCCCCCACCCGGGCACCGCGCGGAGCGGTCCGTGTTGACTTCGGTTGGTTCCACCAAAGCCGGGGCTCGAAACCCCAACCCCCTGCCTGCACCCCGCGAAATCCCAACCCTCCGCAAAACCGGCCCCGATGTGGTACTCACACGCGGTACTCGCCGCCAAACCCAAGCACCAATCAAGTACCATCCGCGTCCCAAAATCGGCAGATTTGCAGGCATTTCCTCCAGTGGAGCCAGCCGGGATCGAACCGGCGACCTCCTGCTTGCAAAGCAGGCGCTCTCCCAGCTGAGCTATGGCCCCTGGGATAGCCCAATATACCGCCGTGGGGCAGGGTTTTGGTGCTCAGGCGACCTCGCGCACGAGCACGTCTGGCGACCATCTCGGCGGCTCGTCTACCGATATCTGCCACTTCGGCTCCTTGATGTGCGCTCCCAGCCGCACCCCGCGCGTGTAGGGCGGCGTCGCCGACTTGTGTGGGCGACTAACGTGCGCCAGCTTGGATCAACAGCCGCTCGGCGGTTTGAAACTGCTCCGGCGTCAGCGGAACGAATCCCTGGTGCATTAGGTCCGGCAACTCGCCGAGACTATCCGTAGACGGCCCTTGTGAGACGCGAGGTACCCTCGAGATGGATCGGACTTTGCGTATCAGCGGCCACTGCTTCGCCCACTCAGGCGGATGTGGATCACGCGAGGCTTCATCATCGCGAACCTCGACGATCGCGATGATTCGGCGATCACCAACGGTGTGGTACACCAGGCAATCGCCGCGCTGAATCGGATCGGGCGGGTGCGTCTCGCTGAACCGCACCTCGCTGAGCAGCTCTTTGCGCTCGATCGCCCATGCGTCCGGAACCCGCCAGCTCGACGTACCTATGAGCTTGAGCCAGGTCGCCATAAGTACGCCTTCAAATCGCCGTCGTCTCGGAGGGCTTCTGAAGGCTCGTCAAGCCCGACGGGACAACCCAAGAGAACAGGTCGCGATCATCGGTGTAGAACGCCGGCAGCCATCGCTCGATGAGCTGCCGGGCGACCAACTCAGGCGTATCCCTAAGCTCGGCAGCGCTGGTACGGACTGCTTGGGTAAGGCCGTCAGGTGCCGGCGGTCGCAACGCCGCGTCGAGATCACCCGTCGAACCACTGCCGATCACCATTTGGGACTTCGCGCCGGCAAAACCCGACAGCCGGGCTTCCGCAAAGAGATGCGCTCCGCCGGATACGTTGCTGAAGTACTCGCCGCTAATCGCGAGCAAGGCGACGAGCTCGTAAAGAAGATCGACCTCCCTCGCTGAGCGCAGGCCGCGCGAGGGCACAGCCCGCTCCCACCCTAGACCGAGCAAGACCATGAACGAGAGGCAAGCTGGATAACTCAGGCAACCAGCAATCAATGTGTGCGGCTCGACTTGTGGTGCGATCGTGCCGTTCCCTGCGCTGGCGTTGGTCGCTTGCCATCCTTCCGCCCCACGTGGCTGCCAGTCAGCCAGGGCATGAGCAGAGCGAATCAGGCTGCTGTTACTCAGACGCGGCGCCTGACGCTGAATTGCCTCGCGCACAGCCAGCGTTAGCGCGTCCTTTTGCCAGGCGCCTGCCGGATGATTCACGTCCTTTGCGGTTGGGCGGACCACGAGCGCCAGCGCGCCGGTGCCGTCGCCGACGCTGAACCCGTCCAGAACGCTGACGAAATCCCGGTCTAGTAGAGAGCCCGGCTCGGGTGATGGCCCCGAGAGTTCTTGGCGTTGCCTATATAGGCGCTCGACCTCTCGCTGGTCGAGATAGTCGGTGGTGGTTCCTCGTCGGCACGGAAAGCGCTTGTTCGCTTGGTGCGGCGCAAGTGCAGATGTCGGGACCGCGACCGCGACAACGCCGGCGGACGGGTCAGCAGAGCTCGCTATCACACGGACTTGCAGGTCCGGGGCAGGGTCGATTCGCGTGCCCGACACCTGCCGCAGTCGTTCCTCGACACCAGCGATCGAAAAGGGCAAGAGTTAGGTCGCCACGCAGGTCCCTTTGTCCTCATCGACGCCATAGAGAAGCACGCCGCCGTTGACCGTCATGGCCGCGATGTCCTTCGCGATCTCCTCGTTCTTCCCGAGCGCTCGCTTGAAGTCGAGCGACGGCGACTCCGCCTCGCCGAGCAATCCGGTCAGCTGAGTCCACGATGTCGGGCACCACATAGGCCGACAGTCTAGGTATCTGGACAAAGCGCTGGCGGTACGTCGATCATCAAACCCCGACCGGCCCGGGTCGGCGAGCGCTCACGGCTCTACAACCAGTTGCAAGCCCTCCACGTCCGAGGATGCGATAATGCAAAAACATGACGCCCAACGCCCTCACCCTCGATGCCTACGTTCGCGTCTCCCAGGTGCGCGGGCGAAGCGGTGCGAGCTTCATCTCCCCCAACGTCCAGCGCGAGCAGATCGAGCGCTGGGCCAAAGCGCACGGCCACACGCTTAGGGCTCACGCCTCGGTTGATGCAGGGTGTATGACGTAGTTCCATTCGCCGTGGAAGGTGTCTCGTTCGATGTTTACTGCTGCGAGTTCTTGGTCTGAGACTTCGACGCCCTTGGGGTATGGGCGGTCGTCCAGTTGGGCGTAGACCTTCAGCCCGGTGCTGGTGGTGGTGCCGGCGATCAGGTTGATGATGACCTCGTGGCTGATGAGTGGCTTGCCGCGCCAGTTGAGGCTCATGAAGCTGAACAGCCGGTGCTCGATCTTGTTCCACTTGGAAGTCCCAGGGGGGAAGTGGCATACGGCGATCCGAAGGCCGGTCACATCGGCGAGCTTTTGCAACTCTACCTTCCATAGCCGTGTGCGGTAACTGTTGGATCCGCCGCTGTCGGCAGTGATCGTCAGCTCCCGGGCATCTGGATAGCGCTGCTTTCCGAGGTTCTCCCACCAACCCTGGATGGAGGCAGCGGCAAACTGGGCGGTGTCGCGGTCCACGCCCACGTTGACCCACCCCTCGTCAAGGGTGAGATCGAGCACCCCGTAGGGAATCGCGTGCCCCAACTCCTTGTCCTTGAAGTCGTGGGTGCGGACTTGCACCGGGTGGCCCTTGGGCTCAAGCTCCCGTCCGACAGCCTTGAAATCCCCGACCAGCTCGCGCTTCTTGGTATCCACGCTGATAGCGGGTTCACCACGCTCGATGGTTTTCTGAACGACTGCATTGATGTGCGCGAACTGCGCGTCACGATCCGGGTGGTCTGCTCCCTCACGAGCCTTCTGGTTGGCCTGCAGGCTGTACCCCAAACGTTTCAGTAGACGCAGCACCGTGCGGTCGCTCACCCCAAAGCCACGCTCAGCAAGCGCACCGGCGAGCTTCACCGCGCTCTTGGACGTCCACCGCAACGGCGAGCAGGGATCACCCCGAGTCTCGGGAGCCACCAGCCGCTCAAGCTCCCCTTCGATCCCGGGATAGGTCTCCTCGATCGGCTTGTTGCCCGCCCCCCGACGGCGCACCCGACCCTCATCCAGCACCTCGCTGGACTCGAGCTCACGAACACCCCGACGAATCGTCTCCTGGTCAAGACCCGTCGCCCGCGCGACCGCCGCGATACCCCCATAGCCATGCGATCGAGCCTCCGCAGCCGCCCACAACCGCCGTCGGCGCTCGTCCAACACACCCTTCTCCCTCAACAGCCGGAAGCGCTCCCCAATCGCCTGCTCATCAATCACACCAACAGGTTCTACACAACCCCCACGAACCCTTTATTTATTGAGGCGTGAATCCTTAGTTGGCACGAGCCGGAGCTCGACGTCTCCGGCGGCAGCATGAACCGCCCCATCTTCGAGCAGATCATGGAGCGGATCAGAACCCGCCAGAGCGACGGCGTGATCGTCGCCAAGCTCGACCGCTTCGCCCGCACGCTCGTCGGCGCGCTGGGCACCCTCGAAGAATTCGAGCGCCACGGTGCGGTGCTCGTCAGCGTTGCCGAGAACCTCGACCTCTCAACGCCGATGGGCAAGGCATTCCTGCGCATCCTGCTGGTGTTCGCAGAGCTCGAGCGAGACCGCATCTCAGAGAACTGGGGCACAGCGACCGACAAGGCTGTCGCGCGCGGAATCCACATCGCCAAGTTCACGCCCGTCGGCTACGAGAAGGGTTCTGACAAGCGCCTGGTGTCAGGCGCCCAGGCGCCCGCGATTCGCGAGGCGTTCCTGATGCGCGCCGCTCACAAGACCCGCACCGAAATCGCACGACGTCTCGACGAGATCGCGCCACGTCCCAAGGGCGGACGGTGGACAGCTGAAAAAGTGGAGCGCGTCATAAGGAACCGTGTCTACCTCGGCGAGGCATACCGAGGCAAAGCGGTCAACCCAAATGCCCACCCGGCGATCGTCACCCTCGCTGAGTGGCAGGCTGCCAACCTCGCGCCGGTGCGCAGATCCTCTCGCAGCAGCAAACCGAACCTGCTCGGTGGGATCGTTCGGTGCGCCGGCTGCCGCTACCTGCTCGCGCCACACGTCTACGGCAACGATCGGCCCAACCCCACGCTGGTCTACCGCTGCCGCCAGATCCACGGCGCGGGTGAATGCCCAGAGCCCGCGAGCGTCATACGAGGCCCGCTGGAGGAGTACGTCGAGATGCTCTGGCGTGAGCAGATGGCACGGCAGGCGCTCGCGGTCAAGCAAGACACCGAGGCCCTGCAGGCCGCCATGGCGGTGCTCTCAAGCGCTGAAGAGGAGCTGCAAGCGTTCGCCAACGACCTGACCGCCCGCCGGATGCTCGGCGAGCGCTACCACGCCGCCCTGCAAGTACGCGTCAGCGCCGTCAACGAGGCGCAGGCAGAGCTGCGACGCGTCAGCGCCTCGGCGCCGGACGCGGGGATCATCGAGCGCTACGCGGATCTACCGATCCAGGAGCGCAAACGCATCCTCGGCAGCTCGATCGACGCAGTCATCGTCAAGCGCGGCCACAAAAGGGTGCCGATCGAGGAGCGCGTCACGATCCTCTGGCGCGGCGAAGGGCCAGAGGACCTCCCCCGCGCCGGTCGCGACAACGGCCTCGTCCGTCCGTATCTCCCCTAGCGGCACGAGCACCACCCCCGGATGACGTTCACGTGTGACACGCGCAAACGTCTGGAGCGCCGCGAGCACTGCCTCCCGCGGCATTGGAGGAACCCTCGCAGATGTGGTCGTACTCGCCATCTCCTCTTATTCCGACAACAGCGACGGGCAGGGACGAGCCGCCGACCACCGCACCGACTATGATTCCGAAGTTCAGGATCATGCGCAGACAAACCGTGCATACCACGCAGCGCGCCCGGCGCCCCCTCGGCTGTTCGGCGGGTCACTAACTGGTGCCGGATCATTGGATGTATCGGGCCTGTTCGATTGGGAAGGGACCAGCACGGTTTCGGGTGAAGGCTCGCTGGTGGTTGAATCCGGTGCTGAAGCTTACATTCACCAATTTAGCGAAAGCAGTGAATCGATGACCCTCGAAGGACGCACACTGCTGAACGACGGCAAAGCGCGTCTCGCTGGGGGGACGCTCTATATGTCGCACGGAGCCAAGTTTGAGAACAAAGGAACATTTGAGGTCAACTCCGGCCAAGAACGCGCGCCATATGGCGCCGCCATAGAGAGACCCAACAGCGAAGGGGTCGCTCCACTCATAGTTAACACGGGCCTTCTTAGTAAGAACGAAGGTCCCACGATGACAAAGATCGATGTGCCCATTGAAAACCCAGGTACAGTCGAACCTACGAATGGAAACACTATCGAACTTCTTGCCGAAAGCTCCGGAACGGGTGGGACGTGGGGAGCTGGATTGGCGTCGTCGCTAGTTTTCGGTGGATCTAAGAGTTACTCTCTCAAAGGAGGCAGCCTCACAGGCGCGATACGGGTCGCCGCTGCCACCGTCACCGTGGAAGGCACGTCGGGTACGAGCGCTCAGGTCACAGTTTCTTCGTCGGGATCGATGAGTGTCGTCAGTGGCTCTATGGTCGTCAGCAATCTGTCGCTGCTTGGCGGCTTGTTGACTGGCGCTGGATCCTTGGAGGTCTCAGGTGCCTTCAATTGGGAAGGGACAAGCACGATTTCTGGTAGTGGGTCACTCATACTTGGTGCGAAATCAGAAGGCCTTATTCACGAGTATAATGAAAGCCGTGAATCATTGATCTTGGAAGAACATACGCTTATCAATAAAGGCGAAGTAGATTTTGTCGATGGGACGCTTTATATGTCTCATGGTGCCAGACTTGAAAATGCTGGCACATTCGATGCAAACTCTGAACCCCACCATATAGCGATTCAAAAGTTGGGTGGCGCCACCCCACTGATAGTCAACGTAGGCGTGGTAACCAAGACAGCAGGGGGAGGCAATACGAGTATCGAAGTGCCTTTTGAAAATCTAGGAGGAGTAGTCGCGGCAGAAAAAGGAGAGGGAAGTATCGAAATCCTCGAACCAATCTTTGTTGAACCCGAAACACAGTTCGGCGACGAAGAAGAAAACCCTTCAGCGCCTGAACAGTCTCGCTCGGAATGCGGCGAAGGGGTGGACTGTTCGACTGGCAACTTCTCTCAGTCACAGACCGATCTGGCGGTCGGCGGCCGCGGTGTTGGTCTGGGTCTAACGCGCCACTACAACTCGCAGGCTGCCGTGACATCCACGGAACATGGCATGTTCGGCTATGGGTGGAGTAGCTCTTTCAGTGACCATCTAAGGGCTTGTAGATAAATAACGTTTCATTTACGGCGTGCTGATGGATGCTGGTCTTCACCCGCGGGGCACGATCGTGTAGTTCCACTCGGGGTGGAAGTCTTCACCGTGAATGTTGACGGTCTGCAGCTCGGCGTCTGTGACGCGGATCTTGTCGGGGTAGGTGCCTTGATCGAGACGGGCGTAGACCTCAAGCCCGCTGCTGGTCGTGGTCGCGCCTATCAGGTTGATGATCGTCTCCAAGGAGGTCAGCGGCTTGCCGCGCCAGTTCATGGTGATGAAGCTGAACAGGCGGTGCTCGATCCGGTTCCACTTGCTAGTGCCGGGCGGGAAATGGCAGACAGCGATCTCAAGGCCGATCTCGTCTGCGAGCTTTCCCAGCTCGACCTTCCACAGCTTCGTCCGGTTGCCGTTGGAGCCGCCGCAGTCGGCGGTGATCTGCAGCTGCGTGGCGTGCGGGTAGCGCTCGGCTCCGAGGTGCTCCCACCAGCTGCGGATCGAGTTCGCGGCGAACTGGGCGGTGTCGTGGTCGATGCCGACGTTGACGTAGCCCTCGTCCAGGCGCAGGTCATAGACGCCGTAAGGGATCGCCTTGCCCAGCTGCTTGTCCTTGAAGTCGTGCACGCGCACCAGCTCGGGCTTGCCCTTCAGATGCCACTCACGCCCTGCGTTCTTGAAGTCTCCGACCAGCTCCTTCTTCTTCGTGTCTACGCTGATCACCGGCCAGCCCGCGGCCACGGCCGCCTTCGCGGCCTGGTTGATGTGGCGGAACTGCAGATCGCGGTCGGGGTGCTGGCGGCCCTCCCTCGTCTTGACGTTCGCTTGCAGGCTGTACCCGAGGGAGCGCAGGAGCGTCGCCACAGAAGTGAAGTGAACCTCGTGCCCCATCTCACGCAGCCCCTCGGCCAGGTTGCGCACGCTCTTGGAGGTCCAACGCAAAAGTGACTCCGGATCACCACGCGAACTCTCCTCCACGAGCCGCTCGAGATCACCAGCCAGCGTCAGGTCAACCTCAGTCAGTGCCTTGCGGCCACCGCCCCGCCGTCTGACACGCCCACGCTCCAGATGCTCGCCGAACTCCAGTTCCGCAATCCCCTTGCGAATCGTCGGTACGCTCACCCCGGTCTGCCGCGAGACCGTTGCGACACCACCCCGTCCCGCCGCTCGCGCCTCGGCCGCCACAAACAGGCGGCGCTGACGCTCATTCAGCTCACCCGCCAGCGCCCTAAACCGCTCGCCAATCGCATCCTCATAGACCACGCCTCACTGTTCCACACACGTGACACGCATCCTGCAACGTTATTTATCTACAAGCCCTAAAGGTCGAAAAAGCGAGCAAAAAAACGACTCTTTTCCAGGCGGAAGGCAGCACCGTAGCGTTTACGGAAGGCAGCGGTGAATCGTTTACCGCTCCGGCCTGGTCACAGGACACGTTGAGCGGCAGCGCCGAAGCTGGATATACCTTGACGCTCGCAGACCAAACAAAGTACAAGTTCTCCGGCAGCAACGGGCATCTGGAAAGTGTGACTGATCGCAACGGGAACGCCACAACTCTAACTTATAATGGATTAGGCCACGAGGAAACGATCACCGACCCTGCCTCACGAAAAATCACGTTCGTGTATAACGCTGAAGGCCTGGTGGAAAGCGCTAAAGATCCGATGGGTCACGTCGTGAAATACACCTATGAAGGCGGAGAGTTGGCGAGCGTGACCGAGCCTGGGGAAGAAAAACCCCGCTGGCAGTTCAAATATAACGGCTCGCACGAGCTCACGACGATGACCGATGGTAGGAGTGGAACTACCGTCATAGAATATAACGGCTCCCACCAAGTCACCTCGCAAAAGGATCCGATGGAACGCGTGACGTCTTTTGAATACACGCCGTTTAACACCACGATCACTAATAAAGCTACTGGCAGTGTGACCGTCGAGCACTTTGATAGCAATGATCTACCATCCTCGACCACGCACGGCTACGGCACGTCTAGCGCGACCACCGAAACATTTTCTTATAACGCCGCCGACTGCCTATTGACTACTACTGACGGCGATGGTCATACCACAACGTACACCTACGACAGCTCGAACAACCGTACCAGCGAGATGGACGCCGAAAAAAACGAAACAAAATGGACGTACGACAGCACGCACGACGTAGAAACCGAAACGCTGCCCAACGGGGAGACAACAACCTACAAACGCGATAGCCACGGCAACCCTGAAGTCATCGAACGTCCTGCCCCAGGCTCAACAACCCAGAGTACTACCTACAAATACACCTCTCACGGCCAGCCGGAAAGCATGACTAAGGGCTTGTAGATAAATAACGTTGCAGGATGCGTGTCACGTGTGTGGAACAGTGAGGCGTGGTCTATGAGGATGCGATTGGCGAGCGGTTTAGGGCGCTGGCGGGTGAGCTGAATGAGCGTCAGCGCCGCCTGTTTGTGGCGGCCGAGGCGCGAGCGGCGGGACGGGGTGGTGTCGCAACGGTCTCGCGGCAGACCGGGGTGAGCGTACCGACGATTCGCAAGGGGATTGCGGAACTGGAGTTCGGCGAGCATCTGGAGCGTGGGCGTGTCAGACGGCGGGGCGGTGGCCGCAAGGCACTGACTGAGGTTGACCTGACGCTGGCTGGTGATCTCGAGCGGCTCGTGGAGGAGAGTTCGCGTGGTGATCCGGAGTCACTTTTGCGTTGGACCTCCAAGAGCGTGCGCAACCTGGCCGAGGGGCTGCGTGAGATGGGGCACGAGGTTCACTTCACTTCTGTGGCGACGCTCCTGCGCTCCCTCGGGTACAGCCTGCAAGCGAACGTCAAGACGAGGGAGGGCCGCCAGCACCCCGACCGCGATCTGCAGTTCCGCCACATCAACCAGGCCGCGAAGGCGGCCGTGGCCGCGGGCTGGCCGGTGATCAGCGTAGACACGAAGAAGAAGGAGCTGGTCGGAGACTTCAAGAACGCAGGGCGTGAGTGGCATCTGAAGGGCAAGCCCGAGCTGGTGCGCGTGCACGACTTCAAGGACAAGCAGCTGGGCAAGGCGATCCCTTACGGCGTCTATGACCTGCGCCTGGACGAGGGCTACGTCAACGTCGGCATCGACCACGACACCGCCCAGTTCGCCGCGAACTCGATCCGCAGCTGGTGGGAGCACCTCGGAGCCGAGCGCTACCCGCACGCCACGCAGCTGCAGATCACCGCCGACTGCGGCGGCTCCAACGGCAACCGGACGAAGCTGTGGAAGGTCGAGCTGGGAAAGCTCGCAGACGAGATCGGCCTTGAGATCGCTGTCTGCCATTTCCCGCCCGGCACTAGCAAGTGGAACCGGATCGAGCACCGCCTGTTCAGCTTCATCACCATGAACTGGCGCGGCAAGCCGCTGACCTCCTTGGAGACGATCATCAACCTGATAGGCGCGACCACGACCAGCAGCGGGCTTGAGGTCTACGCCCGTCTCGATCAAGGCACCTACCCCGACAAGATCCGCGTCACAGACGCCGAGCTGCAGACCGTCAACATTCACGGTGAAGACTTCCACCCCGAGTGGAACTACACGATCGTGCCCCGCGGGTGAAGACCAGCATCCATCAGCACGCCGTAAATGAAACGTTATTTATCTACAAGCCCTAATCCACTTAAACAGACATGGAAATACGAATACGACACCGCCGGGGACAAGATCGCCGAAACAGACCCTGAAAGCAACAAGCGTACCTGGGGCTATAACGAAGACTCGCAGGAAACAAGCATGGTCAGCCCGCGCGGCCACGTCAAAGCCGGCGAAGAAAGCAAATACACGACTACGACCGAACGAGACGCGCAAGGCCGTCCAATCAAGGTCATAGACCCGCTCAAACACGAAACCAAATACACCTACGACGGCAACGGCAATCTCGAAACCGAAACCAACCCCGAAGCGCAGGTCACGACCTACACGTACGACGCCGATAACGAGCCGATCAAGATCAAAGAACCAGACGGCACCGTCACCGAAACCGAATACGACGGCGCTGGACAGGTGATAAGCCGAACCAACGGCGATAAACACACTACCAAATACGTACGCAACGTCCTTGAGCAGGTTATCGAAATCGTCGATTCGCTAAGCCGGAAAATACTCAAGGAATACGACGCGGCGGGCAATCTCACAAAGGTGACCGATCCCCTGAAACGAACGACAACCTACAGCTACAACAAAGACAATCGCCTCACCGAAATCAGCTACTCCAGCGGCAAACCATCTACGGTCAAATACGAATACAATACGAACAGCGACCGAACGAAGATGGAAGACGGCTCCGGCACCACGACCTACGAATACGACCAGCTCGACCGACTCACCCACACCAAAGATGGCCATGGAAACGCCGTCAGCTACGAATACAACCTCGCAAACGAGCAGACGAAGATTACCTACCCCAACGGCAAAGCCATCACCCGCGCTTACGACAACGCCGGCCGGCTCAAGAGCATCACCGACTGGCTCGAACACACCACCAAATTCTCCTACGACGCCGACAGCGACCTGACCGCAACCATATTCCCGAGCGCTACCAGCAACGAAGACACCTACGCCTACGAAGCAAACGACGCCATGAGCGAAATCAAGATGACCAAAGGCGTAGAAATACTGGCATCGCTCGCATACACCCGCAACAAAAACAGCGACATCACTAAAGTCACCAGCAAAGGACTTCCAGGCGAAGAAAAACCAGCCTTCACCTATGACGCAAGCAAGCGACTGACAAAAGGCGCCGGAATCACCTACAAATACGACGAAGCAAACAACCCAACCACAATCGGCAACACCACCTACAAGTATGATGCCGCGAGCGAGCTAGAAAAGGCCGAAGTCTCCAAAGCCACCACCGCCACCTACACCTACGACGAACTCGGCGAGCGCACAAAAACCAAACCCACTACCGGGCCAGCCACCACCTACACCTATGACCAGGCCGGCAACCTCACCGGGGTATCCCGCCCCAAAGAAGGCGCAACAGCCGCGATCGAAGACAGCTATGCATACAATGGAGACGGCCTCCGCGTATCCCAGACCATCAACGGAAGCACATCCTACCTAGCATGGGACACCGCCGAAAAGCTCCCGCTGATTCTCACGAACGGCACGTATAGCTTCGTGTACGACCCAAATGGAATGCCCTTCGAGCAGATCTCCGGTGAAGGCATAGTACAATACCTCCACCATGACCAGCAAGGCTCTACGCGTATGATCACCTCTGCGACTGGCAGCGCAGAAGGCACAGTCACATACGACGCCTATGGCAACGCCCTGGGACGAACCGGGAGCGCAACAAGCCCGCTCGGCTACGACGGACAGTACACTGACAGCGATACGGGCCTGATCTATCTGCGTGCACGATACTACGATCCAGTGACTGGACAATTTATAAGCATCGACCCCGACATTAAAGACACTTCAGAAGCTTACACGTACGCCGGTAGCAACCCACTTTCTCGGGAAGACCCAAGCGGGATGGCTTTCCTTGGATGTCACACCGTAAATTCACCGTGTGGCCGGCTCGAAAAACGTCAAGATCGTGAACGAAGTAAGCGACAGTGGGTGGCTGAAGTGGAAGGGGCATTTGAGACAATACTAAAAAACTTTAATATTCCACCGCCCGAGCAAGGCGTGGGGTACCACCTCGAACCGGCCGATAACCGGAATGGAATTACTATACGAGAGCCAGGAACCACCGGTACGGCCAATACAATAAGGATCATGTTTGGAGACAGGGCCAACCCAAATGGCTCCGCCGTGATATATGATGAGCACGGCAAACCTGTCGATTATCTAACAGGCAAGGTGCCTGGGAGTCGAGGCGATTGGCACATCCCCGGTGGCAACAAAGCGCCGGTCGAGGGTCTTCCACCGTGGTGGCGAGGCGAATGACGATACAGCTACGAGAGCTGGACGATCAAGGGTATGATGTCACGCCACTGGAGTGCGCGCAGGTGAGCTATATAGAGCTCACGGTGCAATTTGAGATTGGAATACGAGCTGCCATGCGCGATACTCTAAAAATCGCGATATCTACGCCCTTTCGTGTCGGGGAGTCCGAGGACACTCTGTCGGAGCCGATCGATCCAGAGAAGAACGATCCGCGCATAGGAGAGGTGATCCTTTGCTTGCGGTTCAAAACGCTTACGAAGTGTCGTATCGATCCGGGCGGAACGCTG
This sequence comes from uncultured Solirubrobacterales bacterium, assembly GCA_963724305.1. Taxonomy (GTDB): domain Bacteria; phylum Actinomycetota; class Thermoleophilia; order Solirubrobacterales; family Solirubrobacteraceae; genus Palsa-744. The sequence goes on along the minus strand of CAVRUG010000004.1, from coordinate 2,088,891 downwards.
AAATTGACGTTCGACGACGGTTTCGTGGTCATCATCGGGCCTGATTCACAGTACGAAGCGTGGGATATCGAGCACAAGATGTTCAAAATCATCGGCGCGGCGGGGGGCGAGTTGGCGATTTGGGAACGCTGACTAGCTTGAGCAAGCTCGGGGTTCAGCAAAGCGTCACGAGCTAGGATCTGTCGTGACGGATGTTAGGGCTTGTAGATAAATAACGTTTCATTTACGGCGTGCTGATGGATGCTGGTCTTCACCCGCGGGGCACGATCGTGTAGTTCCACTCGGGGTGGAAGTCTTCACCGTGAATGTTGACGGTCTGCAGCTCGGCGTCTGTGACGCGGATCTTGTCGGGGTAGGTGCCTTGATCGAGACGGGCGTAGACCTCAAGCCCGCTGCTGGTCGTGGTCGCGCCTATCAGGTTGATGATCGTCTCCAAGGAGGTCAGCGGCTTGCCGCGCCAGTTCATGGTGATGAAGCTGAACAGGCGGTGCTCGATCCGGTTCCACTTGCTAGTGCCGGGCGGGAAATGGCAGACAGCGATCTCAAGGCCGATCTCGTCTGCGAGCTTTCCCAGCTCGACCTTCCACAGCTTCGTCCGGTTGCCGTTGGAGCCGCCGCAGTCGGCGGTGATCTGCAGCTGCGTGGCGTGCGGGTAGCGCTCGGCTCCGAGGTGCTCCCACCAGCTGCGGATCGAGTTCGCGGCGAACTGGGCGGTGTCGTGGTCGATGCCGACGTTGACGTAGCCCTCGTCCAGGCGCAGGTCATAGACGCCGTAAGGGATCGCCTTGCCCAGCTGCTTGTCCTTGAAGTCGTGCACGCGCACCAGCTCGGGCTTGCCCTTCAGATGCCACTCACGCCCTGCGTTCTTGAAGTCTCCGACCAGCTCCTTCTTCTTCGTGTCTACGCTGATCACCGGCCAGCCCGCGGCCACGGCCGCCTTCGCGGCCTGGTTGATGTGGCGGAACTGCAGATCGCGGTCGGGGTGCTGGCGGCCCTCCCTCGTCTTGACGTTCGCTTGCAGGCTGTACCCGAGGGAGCGCAGGAGCGTCGCCACAGAAGTGAAGTGAACCTCGTGCCCCATCTCACGCAGCCCCTCGGCCAGGTTGCGCACGCTCTTGGAGGTCCAACGCAAAAGTGACTCCGGATCACCACGCGAACTCTCCTCCACGAGCCGCTCAAGATCACCAGCCAGCGTCAGGTCAACCTCAGTCAGTGCCTTGCGGCCACCGCCCCGCCGTCTGACACGCCCACGCTCCAGATGCTCGCCGAACTCCAGTTCCGCAATCCCCTTGCGAATCGTCGGTACGCTCACCCCGGTCTGCCGCGAGACCGTTGCGACACCACCCCGTCCCGCCGCTCGCGCCTCGGCCGCCACAAACAGGCGGCGCTGACGCTCATTCAGCTCACCCGCCAGCGCCCTAAACCGCTCGCCAATCGCATCCTCATAGACCACGCCTCACTGTTCCACACACGTGACACGCATCCTGCAACGTTATTTATCTACAAGCCCTTAGTTCATAAACGGTGCCCCGCAGGCTTCGAACAACCTTCAGGTCCCGCGGTCTCAGCGAGCTCCCGCGCAACACCTTGACTGCGGTGGCGAAGACTGCAAATTCAACGGAGTCGAGGTCGGCACGTGCCTCGCAGTTATCCCACACATAGACCTTGGGGCGGCGGCGAGCCAAGTTCCGACACCACATAAGCGGATCGCGGGCCACCGTGAGCCCCGACGCTTTTATGAGAGCGATGAACGTTGCCGTGTCGAGAGACACGAACCGCGTGCGCCGATAACACCGGACGTTCGAGCCGGTCGGTCGGAACTCACACTTTCCGACATGAAAGCCAGGTGGCGCCGTCACTCGCTTGAGCGTCGCCTGGGCGACACCCGGTGGTCTCGCGCCTGACAAAAGCGCGCCGGCTGGCGCACTTGCCCCGCAGCCAGCGAGCAAAAGGGAGGCTGCCAGCATCCCGAGAAAGTTGCAGCAAGTCGAGTTTCGCATAGGTATCGTGTGCACGAACTGCCCGTAGGGTAAGCGGACAGACACATCATCGGCACAAGTCGTAGATCGCTTTAGCTGTAGCCCCCGGACCTCGGAGATTCGGCCACTATGAGCACCCGTGCCTCCAACCCTCGTGGCAAGGATCGTCGCGTGAGATCTGCAATCGGTGTGCGGGGGATCATCCGCGCGCGTGGGTTCGGCATCCACCCGCGCGGGCGCGGGGCCTCCGTGCCCCGCGACGAGCCCAGCTCGCAACCGGGGCGAACGGCAGAGTTACGGTCGATCGTCCGCCGCTCCCCAACCAGGCTACGCCTGGCCGGGGCCCCCGAACGCGGCGGAGCGCAGTCCCCCGGCCCCCGCCAATGCGCAGCTTGGCACACCCTGTCAACCCGTGAGGGGTACGGCCCTGACGGGCCTTGACAGGGCGTGCGGCGAGGGCCGGGCCGGGGGCCGGCCGACTGCTCGATCGACGATGGGGTCCCTGGAGGCAGGGAGAGGGGCACTCGCTGGCGGCGCCGGCCACAGGTGGGCGCCGAGAGAGTGGGGTGATTGCATCGCGAGCGTGGCCGGCGGCCTGTAGTGCGGTCAACAAAAGCGCACCCAGGGGTGGGTGTGTCGGTGGGCAGCTCGGGCGCCGGTAGGGTCGGCTGGTTGAGGCAGGCGCAGTTCAGAGGAACTGCTAGGGGGGAGTGATGCGCCTCCCGCCGGGCGCGGTCGGGGGGGAGCGGCAGGCCGCTCGGCGGAGTACTGAGCGTCAAGCGGCGGCCGCGGTTGTGAGGGCTACTGCTCCTCCCATCAGGGCCTCGGGAAAGATCGAGGTCGTCTGTCCCACTTTGCGGCCCCCGTCGGATTAAGGAGTAGGGGCGAACGACCCCAGGCCGGAGGCCGAGCGCAGCCGGGTCAATCAACGGGACAATCCGAAAGAGCGATCATGCACCCCACGGGCAAGACAGCAGAGCACCAGCAGGCAACACCAGCGGAGGAGTACCGCATGGAGGCACGCATCAGGCTCAAGCCAGGCGAGAGCGCAAGCAGGGTCCACGGTGGGCGCCTCCAGCTCATCCGTCTCGTGCTCACCGACGAAGGCCCCCTCGCCCAAGAAGACGGAACAACCATCGAGCAGCCCGAGGTGGTCTGCACCATGCGCCCCGAAGAGGCACGCAGGCGCGCCGTCGAACTGCTCCAAGCCGCAGGGCGCGCCGAGCAGACGTCCCACATCGGGGAGCGCGGCTGAAGCAAAGCGGGTCCGGCCCGCCATCCTGAGCATGGTCGCCCCCATCAAGGCCCGGGGCGGCCGTCGCAGCAGGTCGGGTGGTTGATCCGACGACGTCGCTAGTCTGAACGTGGCCGAGGCCGGGCGTGTTTGCAAAAGCGTTCCGTCCTTGGAGCGCCGGGTGCTCTACGGGAACGCATCGGGCCGGCGCGCAACGGTGTGAAGCTCGCGGAGCGTCTCACCGGCATGCGCACACGCCCGACCGCGAGCCTCCAAGAGAACACCACCCTGCAAGTCCTCCGCGACATCGCCAACCGCACCCGGGCACTCGACGCGCAGGCCGAGGGCTACACCCGCGAAATCGAGCAGCTCGTCCACTCCCTCGCTCCCAGGCTCCTCGAGGAGCCCGGTGTCGGCCCGATCTGCGCCGGCAAGCTCCTGGTGTTCAACCCCGCACGCTTGGCCGCGGTCGTGACGCCAACCCGGGGATTGTCATCAGCCGGCGGATCTCCTGGGACGCGAGCGCCTGCTCGGCGAGGCCACGATCAATCAGCTCGATCTCGCCGCAAAGGAAGTCGAGCTGGCGCAGGCAGCCCTGCACGGTCTGGCGCTCGTCGACGGGCAGCACCAGCCCGGCAAGCCATGCTCGTCCTTTCTTGCCGAACACGTCGCTGACGGGTGGGCGGCCCTTGAGATTGCGCAACAGCACCGCAGATATCTCGTTCTTGGTGCGGGTGCGTTGACGGATCAGCTGCGTGCGCCTAGAAGTTAGCCGCCGCAACAGCCGGGTCCTCTCATCGCTGATCCAGACCCTCGGGACCAAGTCGGCGGCCAGCAGCTCGGCGAGAGTTCGTGCATCGAAGCGGTCGTTCTTGACCTTTGCGTGGCTGATCGCCCGCACGTGCATCGGGTTAGCAAGAACAACCTCCTGAACGTGTGGCTGCAAGATCCTGGCGATCGCGAGGGCGTTGCCGGTCGAACTCGAGCACCACTCGATCGTCTGGCGCGAGACTCTGGGCAAAGAGCTCCAGCTGCTCGGGGTCGCTCTTGACCCGGCCGGCCGAGCGGGCAGGGCCTCCTTCGGAGATCGCGACCTCGCAGAAGTCGCGGTGAATATCCAGGCCGACGAAACGCAACAGTGGACCTCCCGTGTCGTTGTGGGCTTGGGAGATCAGACGGGCGAACGACACCTACGCATTCGGGCTCGCAGCCCAACCGGGTCAGTCGCAGGGGCGGCCAGCTATGTCAACGGGCTCTCAGCCCAAGGAGCAAATCGCGGCCTGCCCAATCTGCGTTCTCCCACGAAAGCCCCAGCGTCCGATAACCAGCGACGCTAAACACGCCACCGGACACGACCACCACGACCCTCGCGCCCACCATTCTCATACCGGTGTGTCAAGTGGTTCTCGGAAATTGCGGCGTTTGTGGGTGCGCTGACGTGAGGGCGGTTTGTTCGATAATGCAGTGCGATGCTTCCCGAAAGTCGTCCTGCATACGCGAGGATGCGTTGCGCAGTTGATGCGCTCATCACCGGCTCGGAGCCGATCCGTGTGCGGCTTCGAGCGGCGGAGGAGAGCTTTCGTGGCGTAGACCCGGAAACCGACCTGGATACAGACCTGGAGCGGAATCTGTGGCACCGCATCGCTTCGAGCCTTGTTAGCGGGGGTGCTGATGAGGACGATGAAGATGATGACGGCTCTCCGGAGGCGGTCGCGGTATCGATCGACGCGCTCGATGACGACATTGCGGTTCTCATTGCTCGGGACATGCTGCGCCTGTACGAGCTGACGGCAAGCCGCCCGGATGCTTCCCTCCGTTGGCCTTCGCAGCGATGGCCTGACGATGAGCGGGAACAGCCTGCCCAGAGCTGATCGTCAAGAACCGGCTCAGGTCACGCAGGGCATGCGACCAGTAGTGCTTGTTGTGAGTGCGGAGCTTGGGTGGCGCACTGCCCCTGGGCGGAGCAGTAACTGGTGGTAGCGGGGCTTGAGGCAGCGCATGGCCTCGATCCGGCTCTTGCCCTCGGCTTCCTTGCGGGCGAGATAGGCGCGCGTCTGTGGGTCGATCCTGCCGCGCGTGATAGCGATGAGGTGCAGGGCACGGTTGAGCTGGCGGTTGCCGCCACGGTGGAGGCGGTGACGGTCGCGTCGCCCGGAGGTTCCAGCGCAGCCGGTTTGATTAGCCGCGTGCGCTCGGCGACGAGGATCTCGCGGTGATCGCACAGCAGCCGGCGGGCCGAGGCGCTGGCCGACGAGCTGGCCTGAAGGCTTCCACCGTCGCTAAATGGCTCAATGAGGATCGTCATCCCGCTGGCGTCGATAGCGCCGGAGGGCTTCGGCGACGGCCAGGAGCTTCAGCAGCCAGTCCGGCACAAACCATATGGTGCGTAGCCCGAGCCCGATTGCTGGCAGGATGATCGACCAGGCTGTCAGATGTGGCCACATAGCTGCACTTCCAGTCCCCCAACCGTAGGCTGGCTCGGACGTTGCTCTGCTGGCTCTATTGGGACGCCGAACATGGCTGCCTGCCTCATTCCGTCGGTTTTTGTCGGTTGGGCGATCAAGGTGTCCATCCGGCCTCTACTGGTCTGTCGTGGCGGACAGGCATTTCCCCCTGACGAAATTGCTCGGACGGGTCAGCGATCGGCCGTACTTACGGAGTCAACTGGATCCGTGTGACGCTGAAGTAAGGTGCGGTGGCTGGCGACCAGGCCGTGAGCGTCAAGGCGCGCCAGCTCGACAGGATGTGGGTCTACGTATGGCTGCGGAAGGGAGACGAGAGGTGATTCACGCCCGGAGCATTATTGGCCGGGGGCTTTTGGCGATCTGGCTAGCTTTCGGCATCCCCAGCTCGGTTGCTGCCCGCCCGAATCGAGAGGACGCAGACTTTCCGAACGGCGACCCATGCGCGGGTCAAGAACTGACGCTGAAAATCGACGGTCAAGAAGGATCTCCGATCCTCTCCTACGGCCCGGTCACCATCCGCGGGGTGCTTCATTGCGGGACGGTTCCGATCCGCAACGCTTCGATTGCCGTTGCGGAAGTCGGCGAAGTGCCTGGTGCTCCGGCTATCGCACCGTCGGTCACGACCGGGCTCGACGGCTCGTTCATATACGCCGTTCCGCCAGGGCCGAACCGCGTGCTCAGCTTCAGCTACACGTCCTACAGCGACGATCCGGGGCCGTCGGTGAGCACCACGGCTACGCTGCGAGTGCGACCCTCGATCAAGCTACAGATCGAGCCGCGCAAGGTCCGCACCCACCACTCGATCTTCTGGACGGTCACGGTGCTCGGCGGTCCCTTCCCGTCCCAGGGGATCACGCTCGACACCCAAGTCCATGTCGAAGGAACCTGGAAGATCTTCGATCAGGTCGTTGTCCATCACGAAGGCACCAGCCTCGTCTACAAGTACCGCTTCCTCAGAACGTACCCGCCGACGACCTACCCTTTCCGCCTGACAATGCCTGCTACCGGATCGAACGACTACCCGTACACGTCCGGCACGAGCAACGTCGTCAAGATCCGCGTCAATCCGTAGCTCTCTTCCGCGCGAGCGCTACGGTTTGTGACCGCGACCGGGCCTACGGGGTGACGTCTGCATTAGTTCGCACTTCGGTCGCCCTCGGCGGCTACGCGCTGGTGGCGATCATTGCGGGGATCGTGTTCCCAGCCGCATGGTGTCGGTGGCCGGAGCAGGAGCCGGTGGTAGTGGCGAGCGAGGTGGCGCTTGAGGCAGCGCATCGCCTCCATGTGACTCTTACCCTCGGCTTCCTTGCGCTGCAGGTAAGCGCGGGTCTCGGGGTCGATTCGACCCCTGGTGATCGCGATGACGTGAAGCGCACGGTTGAGCTGACGGTTGCCGCCGCGGTCAAGACGATGACGCTCGTGACGACCCGAAGATACGGGGATCGGTGCGACGCCGGCGGTGCTTGCGAAATGCGCGTCGCTGGGGAAGCGCTGCGCGCCTGCGGTCTGCCCGATCAGGATCGCGGCGCAGAGCGGTCCGCAGCCGGTCTCGACGAGCAACTCGGGCCGCTGGGCGCGCACGAGGTCTCGCAGCTCGCGCTTGAGCTGCTCCGCCTCGCGCGTGATCGCGGCGATCCGTCGTGTCTGCTCGCGCGAAATGCGCACCCGTGCAGTCTGGCGCATCGCTCTCAAGCGGCGTGTGACGCGCTGTAGCTGCCCGGGGTAGTCGAGCTTGCGTGACGGGATCGATGCCTCCAGCTCGGGGTCGCAAACAGCGCGCTCGTCAATCACGACAAAGGGGAGCCCGATGAGCTACCGCATGAAGATCACCCTGCCCGACCCAACAATGGCCCAGCTGGAGACCCTCGCCGAGCAGCGGGGAGAACCGGCGTCCCGCATCGCAGCGCAGATGGTTTGCGCCGGGCTCGCCGAGGGAAAGGACCCCGGCCGCGATGACTCCTCGATCTCGGCCTCCTCGCCGGCGACAGCCCCGGATCGAAACGCGCCCTGGATCGAGCCCGTTCTCGGGGACCCGGAATGGCGGTCCTACATGTGGGGTTCGATCGTGGCCCTTTACGGCCGCTACCCGCACGCGCTGGCGCACCTGAAAGACGGCTGGTGGGAGGACGCCGCGCACGTCGAGGTGCTGTGCGCGCTCGTGGTCTGGCGGGACTGGATCGACCAAGTGGCGGAGGACCCACGGCACGAGCTGGCCTTTCATGCGCAGCTCTCCGACTACAGCCGAGAACTTCGCCAGGAAGGCGGCGGCGTCACGCGGGCATGGCAGCCTGGCGCCGCGCCCGACGGGTGGGCTCGTTGATCGCTGAACGCGACGCGAACGAAAGGCAGCACCGAGGGGACGTGCGAGTCGGTGGTCGAGGGCGCGCGAGGACTACGGGCACCCTGAACGGCGGGAGTTGTTGCGGCCGGGTGGCCGCCGCTACGTGCATCGGAGGCGTCGGCTTCGCCTCCGTGTCCGCGCTGACGCGCGGGAGGGACGTACTCCCTCATTGCAGCGTTCCGCCGATCTACGCAGCGGCGCTACGGGGGGCGGCGGGTGTCGGCAGGGCTTCGAGCAAGGTTCGAGGTAGGCGGGTGCTGGCGTCCCATATCTCGATAGCGACGAGCGTATGAGTCGCGCGGTCGTAGTCGCGTAGACCGCCAGGAACGCGCTCGCTGACGACATCGTCGGACTCGCCGGTCGGGAGCCAGGCGATGTCCGCCTCGGGGTCGTAGTAGGCGTACATGGTCATTCGAGGTTACCGCGTCAGGCTCCCGGCCATTCGTCCACCCGCCATGCTGACACGATGCGCGCTGTCGTCTCGTCGTTCCCGGCGGGATGGTCGTATACGGCTTCAAAACGGACCCCGTGGGCGGTGAGGCCCTCGATGAGCCAGTCGGCCTGTCCGTCGTTGACCTGCCGTCCGCGGTGCCCGTCGCGGATCGCCTGCTCGACATCAGATCGCGTCAGATGTCGTTCGTCAAGCCGAAGCAAGGCGTGATCGGTCCAGATAAAACGCTCGATGGCCACCGCCGAGAGTCTACGTGTCGGGCTGAACCCTCAAGGGCCTCGGAGCAAACGGCAGCCCTGCCGAAATCACCCCGAATCGCCCTCAATCGGCCGCTATTCGACCGGGTGGCTCAAGCGAGTCGGACAGGCGGGAAACCCAGTGTTCATGCGAGATGCCGGCCCACAGCCCCAACGCCCGAGGCTGCTTGCAAAGCAGGCGCTCTCCCAGCTGAGCTATGGCCCCTGGGTCTCCCAATATACGGCGAAGGGACCTAGTCCACCGCGAGATGAACCTCCCCGGCGTCAAGCGCCGCGTGCCCGCCGTCGGCGAGCTCAACGACCAGGCGCCCATCGCCATCGATCCCATCGGCGAGCCCCCGCCCCCCGACCCACGAGATCTCCCGCCCACGCAGCGCATCACGCGCACGCCACGCGTCGAGCGCCTCGGCCGGTGCTCCCCCGAGGCGTCGCTGGAGCGCCACGAGCAGCCGCGCTAACAGCGGCTCGATCTCCTCGGACGCCAGCCCCAAGCTGGCGGCGGTGTCACGCAGCTCGACCGGCAGCTCCTGTACCCGCACGGCCACGTTGACGCCGATGCCGAGCACGGCCCAGCCCTCCTGCGGGCGGCCCTCGACCAGGATCCCCGCGAGCTTGGCGAGTCTCCCGCCGCGCGCGAACACGATGTCGTTGGGCCACTTGAACACGGGCGTCGTCTCCGACTACGTCACACACCGCGACCGCGGCGAGCAGCGACAGCAGCGCAGGGGGCTCCCGCAGGAGCAGCGACATCAACAACGCGCTGCCTACCGGCGCGCTCCAGCGCCGCCCCTGCCGTCCCCGCCCTGCGGTCTGCTCGGCGGCGGTTACGAGCGTGCCGTGTGGGGCCCCCGCCAGCGCGAGTGCGCGGGCCCGCTCGTTGGTCGAGTCGATACTGCGCAGATGCAGACGGGGATGGCCCAGCGGCGCGCGCTCACTCATCGGGTGAGGCGGCATCCGCGAGCAGCGCCGCCACCAGGCCGTCGAGGTCGTGCTCCGCGGCCTCCACGTCGGGCTTGAGACCGTGCTCGCGCAGAGTGGCGCTGGTGACGGGGCCGATCGAGACGATGCGCGTGGTCGGCGCCAGATCCGGGCTGCCGCCGGCGGCCTCCAGGAAGAAGCGCACGGTCGATGACGAGGTGAAGGTGATGTAGTCGGCCGCCCGCGCCGCGGCGAGCGCGGGTGGGGAGAGCGGCTCGGCGACTGTTTCGTACAGCTCCAGCACATCCACCTCGGCGCCGCGGGCCCGCAGGGCGTCGGGGAGCACGTCGCGGGCCTCGCGGGCTGCGAGCGATCAGCGCATGGCGGATCGGCAGCTCAGCGAGCGCCTCCACTAGCGACTCGGCCACGTAGCGCTCGGGGACGACGTCCGCGGTGATGCCGTGCTCGGCCAGCGCCCGCGCGGTGCCGGGGCCGATCGCTGCGACCCGCGCTCCTGCCAGCGCGCGCGCGTCCCCGGGGCGACCGTCAGACTGGGCGAGGCGCTCGAACAGCGCGGCGACGCCGTTGGGGCTGGTGAGGCAGATCAGATCGTAGGGGGAGAGGTCGAGCGGCGTCGATTGCAGGCCCGCCTCCCCATCGATGGGCGGCTGGATGCGGATCACCGGAGCCTGCACCACCTCGGCCCCCAACTCTCGCAGCCGGCGGGCGAGCCCGCTGGTTTGGGCGCGTGCGCGAGTAACCGCCACGGTGCGCCCGCTCAGCGGCAGCGGCTCGCGCCAGGCCAGCTGGGCAGCGAGTCCGGTGACGGCGCCCACCACTGTGATCGAGGGGGCCCGAATGCCCTCCGCTTGCGCCCGCTCGGCGATCGTGGCGAGCGTGCCGGTGACGGTGCGCTGGTGGGGCAGTGTGCCCCGTTCGACGATCGCCGCCGGCTCCGAGGCGGGCCGTCCCGCCTCGATCAGGGAGGTGGCGATGTGCGGTAGCTGACGCACTCCCATGTAGAAGACGAGCGTCCCCGGGAAGGCCGCGAGCGCGGGCCAGTCAATCGCCGTCCCCTCCTTGTCGGGGTCCTCGTGCCCGGTGATCAGCGCCACCGCGCTGGCGAGCCCGCGGTGCGTGATCGGGATGCCCGCGTAGGCGGTGGCGGCCACACCTGCGGTGATCCCGGGCACGACCTCGTAGGGGATGCCCTCCGCGCGCAGCGTGAGCGCCTCCTCGCCGCCGCGGCCGAACACGAACGGGTCGCCGCCCTTCAGCCGTACGACCACCTTGCCCGCCCGCGCTCGCTCCACCATCAGCGCCTCCGTCTGCTCCTGCGGCACCGACTCCCCGCCTCCCTCCTTGCCGACGAACAGCAGCTCGGCATCCGCGCGCACGCCCTCTAGCGCCTCGGAGGGGATCAGGCGGTCGTAGAGGATCGTGTCGGCTTGCGCGATCAGCTCCAGTGCGCGCGCTGTCAGGAGGCCGGGGTCGCCGGGGCCGGCGCCGACGAGGAAGACGCGCCCGTTCACCTAGGGCCTATCCGGGGTAGATCATTACCATCGTCATCGGTTGCGCCGTCGAGGTACGCTTGCACGAGCGCCACGCTAGTACAAGTCCTGCCGGCGCTGCCTTCGACGCCCAGTGAGGCGCATCATCGGCCGACTGAAAGGTGTGACGGCATGGGCGTATGGCGACGGACGGCAGTCGGCATCCCGATCGGGACGTTGATGCTCGGGCTGGCGCTGTTGACCGGCGCCGCAACCGCCTGCGCCAGCGGGCAGGTCACAGGCGCCGGCGAAGCGAGCGCCCTGCAGGCCGAGGAAGTGGCTCAGCGCACCGATCCAGCGGTGCTCGCTCCCTCCTCCTCGGCAAGCCTCGAAGGCCAGCCCGTGCAGCCGGCGATCGGCGATGACGGAGCAGAGCTCTCCTCTACGGGCGTACTCACCAGCTCCACGATCTCCAAGGAAACCGGGGGGGAATTCGCGGTCAACACCCGGGACGGCGAATTGAGCCTGACCCCGCTGGACACTTCCCCGGGGGCGGTCGCGCCGACGGTCGTCAACGGCGCCGCAGCGCTGTTCACCGGCACCTGGCCGGCGACCGACGCGATCGTCCGTCCCGACGCGCTCGGGGTCACGGCGATCGTGCAGCTGCGCTCCTCCGAAGCCCCCACCTCGTTCTCCTGGGAAGTCGGCCTTGGCCCCGATCAGCACCTGGAGCAGCTCGCCGATGGAGGCGTGGCGGTCGTCGCGGGGCCAGATGGCCCGCCTTGGGAAGGCCCGTTGGGCAACGCCATCGAAGCGCCGACCTCAACCGCCCTGGCTCAGGCGATTCCCGGTGCGCTATGGCCCCGGGAAACTCAGACCCAATACACCGCGGCTGCGAGTTCGGTGGCGGCGGCAGAACAGCAGACTGGCGGCACAGCGCTAATGGTCGTCGAGCCGCCCACGGCCGTCGACGCCCGTGGCGGCATCGTGCCCGCGTCGCTGAGTGTCATCGGGGGCACGCTCAGGGTGAGCGTGCTGCCGCCGCCTACCGCGGTCTTCCCGGTGGTGGTGGCGGCAACGGTCGCCGCACCGAGCGACCGAGCCAGCGCGGCTCGCCCCCAGGATCTCCGTTACGGGCTCTCCGATCAGCGGGCAGCGGCCTTCGGTCCGGACTTCGATCGGCGGCTGCTCGAAGGGCCGCTGCACGTCCGTGTCGCGCGGTTGGTGCTCCCCTACGAAGCAGTCCTCCAGTCCACCGAAAAACGGGAAGCACGGGAGAAGGCTGAAAAGAAGCTCGAAGTCACGCAGAGTGAAGCGTTGACCATGTGGCTGCGGAAAGTCGGGGAAGTGAACGCCGGCGGAGAACGCCTCCAGCCCTACATCACGCTGTGGTCGAAGGGTTGTCTGGATAGGACGGCCTGCCGGGCACCACCGATCAAGAGATATCGCGAGGCGGTCCGGACGCTCATCGAAGACCATATGAAAGCCGTGGACGGCCTGCCCGCGGTGATGCTGTGGGGAGCGTGGAACGAGCCGGATGGAGGCAAAACCTCGCTGTCTACGGCGCAGGCGGGTAAGCTGTGGCAGGTCGCCCACTCGGCGATGGTCAACCTTCACTGCGGCTGCACGATGGTCGCGGGCGAATTTGCCGAATTCGGGCCGTATGTGTCGCGTTACAAGGCATTCATGGTGAAGCACCGGCTCAAGCCGCGAGTATGGGGTCTGCACGACTATCGCGACCTCGTTCCGGGATCGTCCAGTGAGCTGACAAAAGACGAAAACAGTGACGCCGAGGAATTTGCGAAGCTGACGAGCACGGGCCTTGGAAAGCCCAGGATCTGGCTGAGCGAGCAGGGCGTAGAGCTGGACAACGGCTTCGAGCCCACGCCGCTCAAAGGCGATCCCGAATCGCAGCGTATCTCGGCGGAAGACTTCCTACGCCTTGCGAGCGTGTCGAGACGTGTAGAACTTGTCGACTACTACATGTACGGTGCGCCGGCACGCAGCGGAGCGCATCCGCGACCTGAAAGCGAAGCGGTTTTCGACAGTGCGCTGGTGAACGACAAAAGCGAACCGTCGCCTGCTTACTGCGTTGTGGCATTCCCCGGTCACTGGTGTCCGCCGATCGCGCGCGTCGATTCTGCCGCGTTGACCGAGCTTCCATCGGTCAACAACTCTCCGGCGCCTGCGCTGAGGAGCCTCTCCGCCACGCGGCGGCCGAGCGCCTCGGGGTCGTAGAAGCCCCCCAGCAGCTCGTCGCCGACCCAGGCGGAGCCGTCGGGGAGGCCGACCCAGGCGCGCAGGTGCAGGCAGCCGCAGCCGTAGTCGTAGGCGTACGCGCCGAGCGGGGTGTTGCAGCTCGCCCCGAGCGCGTGAGCGACGGCGCGCTCGGCCTGCAGGCAGGCGAACGCCTTGGTGTCGGTGATCGCCTGCACCGCCTCTCGGGTGGCCTCGTCCTCGGCGCGTCCCTCCAGCGCGAGCGTGCCCTGGCCGGGGGAGGGGACGAAGCGCGCGGGGTCGAGCACCGCGGCGATCTCCGCCTCGCGGCCGAGGCGCTGCAGGCCGGCGCGGGCGAGCACGATCGCGTCGAAGCCGCCCTCGCCGAGCTTGCGCAGGCGCGTGTCCACGTTGCCGCGCACCGCGCACCACCTCCAGGTCCTCGCGGGCGGCGCGCAGCTGCGCGGCGCGGCGCAGCTGCTGTGCCCGACGCAGCCGCCCCGGGGGGCACGTTGCTGCCAAGCTGCCGGCGCCAGCAGAGCACGTCCTCGGGCGCCGCTCGCGGGGGTGTCCCCAGCAGCGCCAGCCCTTCCGCCAGCTCGCCCGGCACGTCCTTGGCGGAGTGCACCGCGAGATCGATCTCCCGGGCGCTGAGCGCGCGCTCGATCTCCTGCACCCACCGGGACTTGTCGCACCACCTCCGCGCCGCGGTCGCCAGCGGTGGCGATCGTGACCATCTCGCTCCTAACCGAGAGCCGGGCGACACTCGCGCCTGAGCGCGCGCCAGGGCGCTGCCGCGCGTCCCGATACGCATGGTCCCCCTGTGCCCGTGCGAGTGCGCCGCTGCTGGTCGCCGACCGCATCGTGCTCGCGACGGCTGCCGCAGGTCGTGCGACCTTCGCCGAGCCCCGCCGAGGCGTCCTCGTCGCGTCTCCTCGTCCTCGCTGCAGCGCCGAACAGCTCGCGCACGAGCTGCAGGCTCGCGTGGGAGCGGGCTTCCGAGAGGCTGCGCAGGCGGATCGTGGGCTCGTGCAGGATGCGGTTGGCGATCGAGCGGGCGAGCGCCTCGACGCGCACGAGGTCGCGCGGGGAGGCCGACTCCCAGCGGCCCGTCGTTCTCGGCCAGCACCTGCTCCACGATCGCGTCGCCGTGCTCACGCAGCGCGCTGACGGTGGGCAGCGCCTCCAGCTGGCCGAGCCAGCCCGGCGAAGCGGTGGATCTCCTCCTCGACGATCTCCTCCGCCCGCGGCACCTCGCCGGCGCGGGTGTCGAGGTTGCGCGCCACCACCGCTGGAGGTCGTCGATGTCGTACAGCGTCACCCCCTCGAGCTCCCCGCAGCGGGGGTCGATGTCGCGGGGCACCGCGATGTCGATCAGCAGCAGCGGCCGGCCCTGCGCGCGGCCGAGCACGAGCTCGAGCTCCTCGTGGCCGACGATCGGGTGGGGGGAGGAGGTGGAGGAGACCACGATGTCCGCGCGCGCCAGCTGCTCGGGCAGCCCGTCGAGGCCGACGACCGAGCCGCCGAAGCGCTGCGCGAGGCTGCGCGCGCGGTCGGCGTGGCGGTTGGCGACGAAGATCGTGCCGGCTCCCCGGTCGGCGAGCGCCTGCGCGGTCAGCTCGCTCGTCTCGCCGGCCCCGAGGATCACGTACGTGGCGCCCGCGCGAGATCTGCCGCAGCAGCGACTCCGCGGCGAGCCCGACCGCGGCGGAGGGGACGCTCACGTGGCTGGAGCCGATCCCGGTCTCCGAGCGCACGCGCTTGCCCGTGCGTCAGCGCGGCGCTCCACAGGCGGTTGGAGAGCGGGCCGGTGCAGCCCGCCTGCAGCGCGGCCTCGAAGGCGCGCTTGACCTGCCCCTGGATCTCGGCCTCGCCGACGATCATCGATTCGAGGCCCGCGGTCACCCGGTAGAGATGGCGGGCGGCGTCGCAGTTGCGCGGCGAGTAGATCTCTCGCGCGAGCTCGGCGGGGCCGATCGCCGGCGTGGTCGGGCGAGCATCCCCAGCGCGTCGGCCTCGGCCTGAACCAGATCCCCGCCCGCCCCGCCGACGACGAGGTAGAGCTCGGTGCGGTTGCACGTGGAGAGCACCACCGCCTCGCGCACCTCCGCGGTCGGCGGTCATCTGCTGGGCGAGCCGCACCGCTTCGGACTCGGTGAACGCGAGGCGCTCGCGCAGCGCGACCGGCGCGGTCTTGTGCGAGATCCCGAGCGCCAGCAGCTCGCTCATGCGGTGGTGGACTCCAGCTCGACGGCCTCGGGGCCGGTGTCTCGCGGTGTGGCGGCCTCGCGCTCGAGCGTTCGGCGGCTGGGCGCTCGGAGAGCTCCAGCAGCTCCCCCAACTGCCGCTCGATGCGGCTGAGGCGCAGCGCCATGATCGCCACATAGATCAGCACCAGCAGGAACAGCACGATGTAGGCGGCGGCGACGTACTTGCCGGCGGTGTGCAGCGGCAGCGCGGGCGTCTCGGCGAGCAGCGCTCCGCATCATGCGCCCGGCCCTCCCGATGGCGATCGCGCCGGCGCCGCGCGGGCTCGGCGGCGGCGGGCGCGCTCGCGGGGGGGCGCCGGGGGGATCGAGGCTGGGCGCCGCGCTGCGCCCCCGGGCGAGGCTCCTCGCGGCGCAGCGCGCGCAGCTGCCCGCGGGCGTGCTTGGCGGTCAGCTCGTACTTGCAGAGCGTGGCGAACAGCAGCGCCACCGCCGCAGCGACACCAGCAGGGTGAGCGCCATCGAGCGGGGGAGGTTGGAGGTGCTGGCGAACACGCGGGGGTGCACGTAGGCGGTTGAAAGATTCACCGCCATGTAGTTGAGCGGCACGAACGCGCCCGCGGTGATCGCGAACACGGAGGCGTAGCGCGCCTGGCGCTCGGGGTCTTCGATCGCGAAGCGCAGCGGCTGGTAGGTGGCGTAGAGGAGGAAGATGATCAGGAACGAGACGAGCGTGGGCTCGCTCCACACCCACCAGTGCCCCCAGGAGCCCTTCGCCCAGATCGAGCCGGTGATGAGCGTGCCGACGGCGAAGATCAGGCTCATGTGGATCACGACGTAGGAGCGCATGTCCCAGCGGGAGTCGCGCGTGCGCAGGTGCTGGATCGCGAGCAGCCCCCCGAGCACGAAGCCGCATAGCGCGACGATCGCGAGGGGGACGTGCACGTAGAAGATCTTCTGCAGGAAGCCCTGTTCGGCTTCGAGGGGGGCGTAGAAGAAGACGAGCGCCGAGCGCGAGCGCCATCGCGGCGACGCGTGGCGAGGCTGAGCGTGCGCAGGCCCCGTCCGTAGAGCGGGGGACGGGGCGGCCGCGGACGGTGGAGGGGCTGGTGGTGGCGATGGGTCTGGTCCTCGAGCGGAAGATCGATGAGGGGAAGCGGCGGGGCTAGTCCTCCAGAAGAAAGTCGAAGACGGCGTAGGCGATCAGCCCGAACACCAGATCATAGAGCGCGAGCGTCAGCGGCCAGCGCAGCGACGGCCCGGTGGCGTGGCCGAGCGTGAGCAGCGGCGCGGTGGCGCGCGCCCCGCCGATCACCACCGGCACGAGCAGCGGCAGCGCGAGCAGCGGCCCGAGCAGGTCGCGCGCGCGGGTGCGCACGGCGATCGCGGCCACCAGCGTGCCGATCAGCGCGACCCCGATGTCGCCCAGCAGCAGCACCCCGGGCAGGTCCGGCAGCGCGGGTCCGAGCGAGGGTTCGAGCAGCAGCAGCGCGAACGCGGGCACCGCGACGAGCTCCAGCACCACCAGGTAGGCGAGCAGCGCGAGCGCCTTCGCCACGAGCAGCGCGGAGCGGTCGACGGGCGCCAGCAGGAAGCCGTCGAAGCCGCCCTCCTCGGCGTCGGCGACGAACAGCCGGTTGATCCCCAGCAGCGCGGCGAGCAGCAGCGTCACCCACAGGATCCCCGCGGCCTCGTCCCCGTTGACGCCGGTGCGGTTGAGCGCGAAATGGAAGATCACGAAGACGGTCACCGCGAACAGCGACATCCCCGGACGGACTCCAGCGTGCGCAGCTCCACCAAGCAGCTCCTTGCGCAGCAGCGCCGCCACGGTGCGCGCGAAGCCGGACGGCCGGGCCGCTGTGCGCGTGAGCGCGGGATGCCGGCCGCATCCGTTCGCACGGGCGCCTCGTCGGTGGTGGCGCTCACCCGTACAGCTCCCTGATCGCCTGCGGAGTCCACCGCCGGGCTCGGCGAGCAGCGCGGGGCGCCCCACGCGCAGGCCGAGCACGAGGTCGGCGCCCTCGAGGTCGGCCTCCGGGTTGTGGCTGCACACCACGCGGGTGCGGGGCCCGCCCGTGCGGGCTGCAATCGGCTCCGGCTCCGATCAGCGGCTCGACGAGCTCGGCCCCCGCGGGGTCGAGGTTGGCGCGCGGCTCGTCCAGCAGCAGCAGCTCGGGGTCGTGCAGCACCGCGCGCGCGGTCGCCACCCGCTGCACCATCCCCCGCGAGAGCGTGCGCACCGGCTCCTCGGCGCGCGCGGCCATGCCCACCGCCTCCAGCAGCTCCTCGCACCCGCTCCACCCCCACCCCGTGCAGGCGGGCGTGGAAGCGGAGGTTCTCGCGCGCGGTCAGCTCCCGGTAGAGCAGCGGCTCGTGGCCGAGCAGGCCGATCCGGCCCCTGCACCGCCCACGCCTCGTCCGGCAGCTTGTGTCCCAGCACGCGCACCTCCCCGGCGTGGGGGCGCAGCAGCGTGGCGAGCACGCGCAGCAGCGTCGTCTTGCCGGCGCCGTTGGGGCCGAGCACCACCAGCGTCTGGCCGGGCTGCAGCGAGAGCGAGACCCCGGCGAGCGCCTCGCGTTCGCCGTAGAGCCGCGTCAGGCCTTCGAGCTCGAGCGCCGTCAGATCCCCTCCCGCTCGCCGACCGACGCCGGGGGGGCGCGCGTGGGACTTGCTCTGCGCTCAAGCGCCCCGCGGCTCCTCAGGCGCCCGCGAGCCTGGAGCGCGCAGGCGCGCTGCGCACGCTCGATCAGCTCGCGCACCGCGGTCTCCTCGCCGGCGCGCAGCAGCGCGATCGGGTCGGGGTCGCCGTTGACGATCCCCTCGAAGAAGTCGCGCCGCTCGGCGTAGGTGGGGAGCGTGTCCTTGGCCCAGCCGCGCACCTCGTTCAGCAGCACCGCCAGGCGCGCGTACTCCTCGCCGAACAGCGCGGCGATCTCGCGCTTCATGCGCTTGGCGAGGGCCGGCGAGGCGCCGGCGGTGGAGATCGCGATCGCGAGCGGCCCGGTGCGCACGATCGCGGGCAGGATGAAGTTGCACAGCGGGGGCACGTCGACGACGTTGACGAGCATCGCGCGCCGCTCGGCGTCCTCCCACACGCGGATGTTGACGTCGGTGTCGTCGGTGGCCGCGATCGCCATGAACACGCCCTCCAGGTCGGCGGCGCCCGCGTACTCGCGCTGCTCCCAGCGGATCGAGCCCTCGCGTGCGTACTCCTCAGGACCGGCAGGGCGTGCGGCGCGATCAGCGTGACCTCGCCGGCGCACGCGAGCAGTCCCTCGACCTTCTCCAAGCCGATCTCCCCGCCGCCGACGACGAGGCAGCGGCGGCCGCTCAGTTTCAGGCAGGCGATGTAGAAGGGGGTGTCGAGCATCCCCTGCACGCACGACTGGTCGCAGATCCCCCTGCGCAACTGGCAGACGCACTCCTTGCCTGCATAGGCCTGGGCGGGCATGTCAGAGAGGTTATCGCCGCAGGGATCGCATCCCCACCCGCACGAGCGGCCCCATCCCCTGGCGCCAGGCGCGCTCGCGGTCGGCGTCGCGGGCTGGAGCGCAGCTGCGCGACCGTGCGGGCGGCGCGCTCGTGCAGCGTCGTCGTAGGGGGGCCACCACAGCCCGCGCGCGCCGGAGGGGCTCCACGCGATCAGCTTCTCCTGCGCGCAGCCGCGCAGGCCGGTCTCGCCGAGCGTGCGGCCGAGGCCGCCGCCGGCCGCCGCGCCCCACGGGCCGCGCGCGATCGCGGGGGCGGGGAGGTGGTCGTTGAGCCACACCATCCCCGTGTGCAGCTCCCGCGCGATTCGCAGCCCCCGGGGACGGTCGGCGCGTCCAGATCGAGGCCCCCAGCGCGTACTCGCCGTCGTTGGCGAGCTCCATCGCGCGGTCGGTGGAGTCCACCGCCATCACCGCCAGCACCGGGCCGTCGAGCGGCTCGCGCATCACGCGCATCTCGTGTGTCACCCCGCTCAGCACCGCCGGTGCGTAGAACGCGGCGCCTCGGCGCCACCCCTCGGGCGGGGTGCTCCAAGCGGGCCGCCGCAGTGCAGCCGCGCGCCCTGCGCGACCGCCTCCTCGACCAGCTCGCGCACGTGCTCCAGGCGCCGCGCGGAGGCCAGCGGGCCGATCTGCACGCCCGGGCGCTCGGGGTCCCCCACGCGCATCGCCCGCGCGCCGTTCACCAGGTGCGTGAGGAAGCCGCTCTGCGACCTCGCGCTCGCACGTACACCCGCTCCACCGCGCCCCGCGCCTGGCCCGCCCCGCGCAGCCGGCCCACAGCGCTCCGCTCGCGGCGCGCGCCACGTGCGCGTCGGCGAGCACCAGCATCGCGTCCTTGCCCCCCAGCTCAACCGTGACCTCCTTCTCCTGGGAGACGCACGCCCGTGCCACCGCGCGCCCGACCGTGGGGGAGCCGGTGAACAGCACCTTGTCCACCGGCGAGCGGGCGAGCGCCACCCCCACCTGCGTGCCGCCGTGCACGAGCCGCACGAGGCCCTCCGGCAGGCCGGCCCGCGCGAGCACCCGCGCGATCCGCTCGCCCGTCAGGCACGCGCGCCGCGCGGGCTTGAATACGACGCCGTTGCCCGCCAGCAGCGCGCCGGCGATCTGGCCGAGCGGCTGCGCGAACGGCGCGCTGCCGGCGCCGATCACCCCCACCACCCCGAACGGCTCGTACGCGACCCGGGCGCGCCGGGAGAGCGACATCGAGCGGTGGACCCCCACGCGCCGGGAGCCCAGCACCCGCGCCCCCTCCTCGGCGACCCAGATCAGCGCGTCGATCGCGGCCAGCAGCTCGAGTGCTCGCGACCTCCGCCCGCGGGCGGCCCTGCTCGCGGCCGATCAGCCGCGCGAGCTCGTCGAACTCGTCGATGATCGCCTGCGCCACGCGGCGCATGTAGCGCGCGCGGTCCTCCACCCGCAGCAGCGCCCACAGCGGCTGCACCTTGCGCGCCGCGCGCCACCACCTGCTCGACCTCCCCCGGCGCTGTGGCCGGCACGCTCCCCAGGGTCGCCCCGGTCGCGGGGTTGCGCGAGTGCAGCGTCTGCGGCTGGCGTCTCTCGGCTGAGGTCGAGCGGTGCCCATGCCAGTGATTATCGCCCTCGGGCTCGGCGCACCTGAGCCAGCCGCTCCGCCAGCTCCGCCTCGGCCTCGTCGGGCTTGTAGAAGCGCGCGCCCGCCACCTCCTCGGGGAGCAGCTCCTGCGGGGAGACGTGCCCGGGTGCTCGTGCGGGTTAGTCGTAGCCGCCGACCTCCTGGCCCGGCCGGGGCCAGAGCGCAGCCACCCCGGGCACCGGCGCCGCGCCCTGCTCGCGCACGTGGCGCTGCGCCGCCCCCAGCGCGCGGCCGGCGGTGTTGGACTTCGGCGCCAGCGACAGGTAGATGGCGGCCTGCGCAAGCGCGAATTTGGCCTCCGGCATCCCCACGTGCTCGACCGCCTGCGCCGCCGCCACCGCGACGCCGAGCGCGCGCGGGGTCGGCGTTGCCGATGTCCTCCGAGGCGAGGATCACCATGCGCCGCACGATGAAGCGCGGGTCCTCGCCGCCCTCGAGCATCACCGCGAGGTAGTACAGCGACGCGTCGGGGTCGCTGCCGCGGGTGGCCTTGATCCACGCCGAGATGTAGTCGTAGTGGCGGTCGCCCTTGCGGTCGTACAGCACCGCGCGCAGCTGCAGCGCATCCTCCGCGCGGGCGATCCCCACGCTGGCCTCCCCCAGCTCCGCTGCCGTCGTCACCGCGAGCTCCAGCGCGTTCAGCGCGGTGCGCGCGTCTCCTTCCGCGCGCGCCGCGAGGAACTCCAGCGTCTGCGGCTCCATCGCGACTCCGCCGACCCCTCGTCCCCACCGTCTCTGCCGCCGATCGCCTCCTCCGCGGCCGCTTCGCCCCCTCCGTCCCATCGCGGCATCGAGCTCCCCCGAGGCGAGCGCGCGGCGCAGCACCTCGCGACCTCCTCCGCGGAGAGCGCCTGCAGCGCGTACACCCGCATCCGCGAGAGCAGCGCTCCGTTGACCTCGAACGCGGGGTTCTCGGTGGTCGCGCCGATCAGCGTCACCACTCCCTCCTCCACCGCCGGCAGCAGCGTGTCCTGCTGGGCCTTGTTGAAGCGGTGGATCTCATCGAGGAAGAACACCGTGCCGGTCCCGCTGGTGGCGCGGCGGTGGGCGGCGCGCTCCAGCACCGCGCGCACCTCCGCGCGGCCCGCCTGCACCGCGCTCAGCTCCTCGAACACCGCACGGGAGCGCTCGGCGACCATCCGCGCCAGCGTCGTCTTGCCCGATGCCGGGCGGGCCGTAGAGCACCATCGAGTGGGGGTGGCCCTGCTCGATCGCGGTGCGCAGCGCCGAGCTCTCGCCCAGCAGATGGGTCTGGCCGACGAACTCCTCCAGGTGCCGCGGACGCACGCGCGCTGCCAGCGGGCGGTCCTCTTCCTCCGCGCCGCCCGCCCCACGCCGTCGGAATCGCTTTTGCCGCTGTGCGAGTTGGCCTTGTCCCGACGGGTCCGCCCGGCGACCCGCGTGATCCCTTCCGGGGGTCTGGGCTCGGCTGTCCATGGACTCGAAAAGGGTGTCCATATTCGGAAGTTCCCGCGGGAGGTCGCCGCGGCGGATGGTGTCGAACCTCTATGGCTGATGCGCCACATTAGAAACACACCTTCGCCGGCCCGGGTCGCTGTGGTATGACCACCGGCGCCGCCGACATCCTCTGCGAGCCGACCCCGCCCGCTCGGCGGGCCCGCGGCTGGGCGCAACGCCGGCGGGTGGTCGGGCTCCGGCGGGGCAGGGACCTCGAGCCTGGCTCCTCGACGCGTTCGCGACGGGTCGGTCGCGCGCTCGCCTTGGCGGCTCTTCTGGCGGCGCCTGCGCCGGCGACCGCGTGGCGCTCGTCTCACTCGGCTTCGTCGTGCTGCTGCGTCGTGGTCGCGCTCGCCGCGCCGCTGATCGTCCAGCTCGCCGGCGTGCCCGGCCCCTACGTGCAGAACCCCGGCGCGCTCGACGCCTTCGGCAGCCCCCACCGGCCCCAGCGCCGCGCACCCCTTCGGGGTCGACCAGCTCGGGCGCGACGTGTTC
Source organism: uncultured Solirubrobacterales bacterium (assembly GCA_963724305.1). Taxonomy (GTDB): domain Bacteria; phylum Actinomycetota; class Thermoleophilia; order Solirubrobacterales; family Solirubrobacteraceae; genus Palsa-744. The sequence goes on along the minus strand of CAVRUG010000004.1, from coordinate 2,066,272 downwards.
GCGCGCGTCGTCTACGGGACCCGCGTGTCGCTGGAGGTGGGCCTTATCGGCACCGCGATCGCGACGCTGATCGGCACCGTCGTGGGCCTGCTCGCCGGCTTCTACCGCGGCCTCACCGACACGCTGCTCTCGCGCGCGATCGACGTCGTGCTCTGCTTCCCGCTGCTGCTCGTCGGCCTCGGGCTGGGGGCCGCGTGCAGCGTGCGGGGCTGTGTGAAAGGGGCGATCCAGCCCGGCACCTCCACGATCATCGCGATCGTCGCGCTGTTCAACTGGACCTACATCGCGCGGATCGTGCGCGGGCAGGTGCTCTCGCTGCGCGAGCGAGAGTTCGTCGAGGCCTCCCGCTCGCTGGGGGCCTCGGGCGCGCGCATCGTCTTCCGCGAGATCCTCCCCAACCTCACCGCGCCGCTGATCGTCTACGCGAGCCTGCTGATCCCCGCCAACATCCTGCTCGAGGCCGCGCTCTCGTTCCTCGGCGTCGGCGTGCGCGCACCGACCGCCAGCTGGGGGCAGATGCTTGCCGACGCCACCCCGATCTTCAACACCGCGTGGTGGTACATGCTGTTTCCCGGGCTTGCGCTGCTGCTCACCGTGCTCGCCTTCAACCTGCTCGGCGACGGCCTGCAGGACGCTCTCAACCCGCAAATGGGCCGTTCCGTCAAGTAATCATCAGAGGAGGAGACCTAGAGTCATGTTAGTAACCGTTTCAGATGGAGGGAGGCATCGGTGCAGGCGGCCCCAGAGCCGGGTGCCTTTGCGCTGGCGTCGGCGTTGCTCGCCGGCGTGCTCGCCTTCACGCTCGCCGCCTGCGGCTCCAGGCGACACGGCCTCGACCGCGACGAGCAGCATCCCGCTCAAGGCGGGCGAGTCCCCTGTCGGCCAGCAGCTCTACGGCAAGCGACGCGGCGGGACGCTGACCGTGTACGACCACGAACGGACTTCGAACACCTCGACCCCGGCGAGGCGTACTCCGACCAGGACTACACGGTGACGTCCGCCACGCAGCGCCCGCTCTACTCCTACCCTCCCAACAACGCCTCCAAGCTCGAACCGGACGTCGCCGCGGGCGCGCCGGTCGATCTCCGACGGCGGCAAGACCGTGACGGTGCACATCAGGCCGCACATCTACTTCAGCCCGCCGGTCAACCGCGAAGTGAACTCCGGCGACGTCGCCTACGCGATCGAGCGCGGCGCCAACCCGAACGTCGCCAACCCCTACTTCGAACCCTACTTCGGGGACATCGTCGGCGCGGAAAATGCCAAGGGCGGCCCGATTCCCGGAATCGAAACGCCGAACAGCCATACGATCGTCTTCCACCTGACCAAGCCCACGGCCGCGCTGCTCGCGGGTGCGCTCAGCCTGCCGCTCTCCGCGCCCGGTGCCGCCGGAATTCGCCAAGCCGCTCGACGCTCACCAACCCACGACGTACGGCACCGAATACCTCGTGGCGACCGGGCCGTACATGTTGAAGTCCGACAGCACGGGCAAGTTCCTCGGCATCGGCTACCAGCCGGGCAAGTCGGCGACGCTCGTGCGCAACCCCCGCTGGAATCCCCACACCGACTACCGGCCCGCCGTACCTCGACCAGATCAACATCAACATCGGCGGCGAAAAGACCGTGATCGGCCAGCAGGTGCTCAAGGGTGAAAACGTCGCTGCAGAACGACCCGCCCGCGCAGTCGATCGTCAAGGAAGCCTACGAGCACTACCCCCAGCAGATCACCTTCACGCCCGGGCTCGGGCACCTACTACGCCTCGCTGGACAACGCGCACGGGCCGTTCACCAACCTCGACCTCGCGCAAGGCGGTGTGGGCGGCGATCGACCGCGACGCGCTCGTCAAGGTGCGCGGCGGCGCGCTGGTGGCGGCGCCGATGACCCACTTCCTCTACCCCGGTGTGGCCGGCTTCGAAGAGGCCGGTGGCCTCGCGGGGCCGAAGCTCGACTACAACGAACACCCCGAAGGGGACATGGCGGTCGCCGAAAAGTACATGAAGCTCGCCGGCTACCCCAGCGGCAAGTACACCGGCGCCAAGACCCTCCAGGTGGTCGGCGTTACCGGCGAACCGGAAAGCGGCACCGCGCAGATCGTCAACCAGACGCTGCAGAACCTCGGCTTCAAAACCCACCTCACGCCTCGTGGACCAAGTCGGTGATGTACGAAAAGTACTGCGGGGTGCCCTCGCAGGAGATCGACGTCTGCCCCAACGCCGGCTGGACGCGCGACTTCGCCGATCCGCAGACGGTGCTGTTCGTGCCGTTCTACGGGCCCGCGATCTCACCCAGCGGCAACGCCAACTGGGGCCAGGTCAACGACCCCCAGATCAACGCCGCGATGGAACAGGCGACGCTGGTGGTCGGCGAACCGGCGCGCGCCGAAGCGTGGGCGAAGGTCGACGAAATGCTCGTCCAGCAGGCGGTCGCCGTCCCCGGGGTGTTCGTCGAGCCAGGCCAACATCGAGGGCACGGGCGTCGCCGGCGTCAACGCGCTGTGGAACAACGGCTCGTGGGACTACGACTTCACCTCGCTGAAGTGACGCGATGCCGGCGCCGCTCACGGACGTGGGGGTGAATCGGGGGCCCGGGTCGCTGACGACTCCATCCGGTCTCCGCGAGGGCGTCGCACTCGACGCGCTACATCACTCCGCCGCGATCCTGCTGTCCGGCCTCGTCCGCCGCTGCTGTTCATGCGTTCCTCGTCTCGGCGCTCACGTTCCTGTTCTTCAACGTCTTTCCCACCGCCAACCCCGCGGTGCTGCGCGCCGGGCGCGACCCGAACCCGCGCACGATCGCCTACATCACGCGTGATCTGGGGCTTGACCAGGCCGCTGTACACCCAGTTCTACGACTACCTGAAGGGGGTGCTGCTGCACCTCGATCTCGGCTACAGCTACTACAGCAACGCCTCCGTCAAAAGCCTGATCGTCGAACGCCTGCCCGCGACGGTCTCGCTCGCCGCCGGCGCGGTGGTGATCTGGCTGGCGAGCGGCGTCGCGATCGGGATCGTCTCCGCGGTGCGCCGGCGCACGTGGCTCGACCGCGCCGCGATGGGGACCGCACTCGCTGTTCGTCTCCGCGCCGGAATACTGGCTCGGGCTGATCTCGCTGTTCCTGTTCGCCGCGGACATCGGCAAGCTCCGGATCTTCCCCGGCGCCGGCAGCTACGTCGGCTCAGCAGCGATCCCGCGTAAGTGGTTCACCTCGCTGATCCTCCCGTGGCTCGTGCTCGCCGCGACCTTCGCCGCGGTGTACGCGCGCCTGTTGCGCGCCAGCCTGCTCGATGTGCTCGACCAGGATTACATCCGCACCGCGCGCGCCAAGGGCCTCGCCGAGCGGCGCGTGGTCCTGCGCCACGGGGTGCGCGCCGCGATCACCCCGATCGTCACCGTGCTCGGGCTCGACCTCGGCGACGCTGCTCGGCGGCGCGCTGCTGATCGAAATCGTCTTCGACATCCCCGGGGTGGGGCGTCTGAACTACGACGCGCTCATGCACGCCGACTTCCCGATCATCGAGGGCACCGTGCTGCTGGCCGCGCTGTTCATCGTCGTGGCCAACATCCTCGTGGACATCTCCTACGCGTATCTCGACCCGCGGGTGCGGTTCAAATCGCGAACCGGCTTCGTGCCGTGGCCCGATGCACCGCCTGCGCCTTGATGTTCCTGGCAGAGGACGGTCAGGGAGCGTGGGCGTGGCTTCGAGCCGATGCCGAGCGACCCGAGCTCGACGCCGTCCTGAGGGGCGACAACGAGTGCTGCTATGAGCGTGCTGGAGGACCTGCGCGTGGAGTTCCCCACCGAAGGCGGCGTGGTGCGCGCCGTGGACGGCGTCTCCTTCGAGGTTCGATCTCGGGCAGCACGCTCGGGATCGTGGGGGAGTCGGGGTCGGGCAAGACGATCTGCGCGCTGACTCTGATGGGGCTCACCCGCGCGCGCAGGGGGCGCGCATCGCGGGGCGCATCCTGTTCGAGGGCGTTGATCTCGTGGCGCTGCCTGAGCCGCAGATGCGCGCGCTGCGCGGCAACGAGCTCGGCGATCGTCTTCCAGGACCCGCTCTCCTCGCTGCATCCCGCTGCACCGCGTGGGAGCGCAGGTCGCCGAGGCGTATCCGCGCCCACCGCGACGTCTCCAAGCGCGCGGCGCGCGGAGCAGGCGATCGCGCTGCTGGATCTGGTCGGCCTCCCGGGCGAGCCGGCACGGACGCGTGGACGCCTACCCGCACGAGCTCTCCGGGGGGATGCGCCAGCGCGCGATGATCGCGATGGCGCTCGCCAACGAGCCGAAGCTGCTGATCGCCGACGAGCCCACCACCGCGCTCGACGTGACCGTGCAGGCGCAGATCCTCGCGCTGCTGCGCCGCCTGCGCGAGGAGCTCGGCATGGCGCTCGTGCTGGTCACCCACGACCTCGGGGTGGTCGCCGAGATGGCCGAGGAGATCGCGGTGATGCAGGCCGGGCGGATCGTCGAGCGGGGCTCGGCCGAGCAGGTGCTCGCCGCGCCCGAGCACCCCTACACGCAGGGGCTCCTGCGCGCGGCCCCGACGCTCGAGGGCCGCGACAGAGCCCGGACCAAACGGAGCGAGAGCGAAAGAAGGGGGCGACGGGGACAGGAGGAGGCGGGGCCGGCACAGGAGGCAGGGCCGGCGCAGGAGGCAGGGCCAGGGAGGAGGCAGGGCAGGTGGAGGAGGCCGAGCCGGCGCAGGGGGTGGGGCCGCGCCTCGGAGCCGCTGCTACAGGTACGCGATCTCGTCAAGCGCTTCCCGGTCACGCGTGGCGTGGTCGTTCAACGCCGCCTCGCCGCCGTCGAGGCGGTCGCCGGGATCAGCTTCGAGCTGCGTCGCGGCGAGACGCTCGGGCTGGTGGGGGAGACCGGCTGCGGCAAGAGCACCACCGCGCGCCTGATCATGCGGCTGCTCGAGCCCACCAGCGGTGAGATCCGCTTTCAGGGCCACGACATCGCCCATCTGCGGGGCGCCGCGCTGAAGGCCGCGCGCCACGAGATGCAGATCGTCTTCCAGGACCCCTACTCCTCGCTGAATCCCCGCAAGACGGCGGGCTCGATCGTCGGCGAGCCATTCGCGATCCACGGCCTGCATCGCGACGGGACGGAGCGCAGGCGCGCGGTGTGCGGGCTGCTGGACAGGGTGGGTCTGCGAGCCCAAGGACCACAGCCGCTACCCCCACGAGTTCTCCGGCGGCCAGCGCCAGCGGATCGGCATCGCGCGGGCGCTTGCGCTGCGCACCAAAGCTGCTGATCGCCGACGAGCCCGTCTCCGCGCTCGACGTCACGATCCAGGCCCAGATCCTCGACCTGCTGCGCGAGCTGCGAGGCGAGCTGGGCCTCACGCTGCTGCTCATCTCCCACGACCTCGCGGTCGTACGCCAGATGGCCGACCGCGTCGCCGTGATGCGCGCCGGCAAGATCGTCGAGCTCGCGCCCGCCGAGACGCTCTACAGCGCCCCCCGGCACCCCTATACCCGCGAACTGCTGGCGGCAGTTCCCGGGGCGCACCGGGATCGGCGTACGATCTCGGGGTGACTATCGCGGCGGTCGTTGGTCGAGCGAGGCGGGACGCGCCGAGGAAAGTGCGCTCTGCTCATGGGTGACGCAGGGCTCGACACCCCGGGAGCGGCCGGTGGGGTGCCCGCCGCTGAGCTCGCCGCCGGCGCGGTGGGACTGCTGCAGAGGCTGATCGCCTTCGACACGGTCAACCCGCCCGGGAACGAGCTGGCCGCGCAGCAGCACCTACACCAGCTCCTCGCGGCGCGGGCTTCGAATGCGAGCTGCTGGGCGCCGTCCCCGAGCGCCCCAACCTCGTGGCGCGGCTGCGCGGTGCCGCCGACGGCCCCACGCTCTGCTACCTCGGCCACGTCGACACCGTGCTCGCCGACCCCTCCGAGTGGCGCCGGGATCCCTGGTCGGGCGAGATCGCCGAGGGCTGCGTGTGGGGGCGGGGCGCGCTCGACATGAAGTCCCAGGTCGCCGCCGAGGTCGCCGCCGCCGTCTCGCTGGCGCGCTCGGGCTGGCGCCCCGCGCGCGGGGACCTGCTGGTCGTGGCCGTCGTAGACGAGGAGACCGGCGGGGGGCTCGGAGCGGAGTGGATCACCCGCACCCACCCCGAGAAGGTGCGCTGCGATCTGCTCGTCAACGAGGGCGGCGGCGCCGTGTTCGAGTACCGCGGCCGGCGCCGCTACGGGGTGTGCTGCGCGGAGAAGGGCGTCTTCCGCTTCACGCTCACCACCGACGGGCGTCGCGGGCCACGCCTCGATGCCGAAGATCGCCGAGAACGCGCTGCTGAAGATGGGCCCGCTGCTGGCGCGCCTCGCCGAGCGCCAGCCCGCCTACACCCTCACCGCCGAGCCCGCCGCGTTCCTGCGTGGGATCGGCGAGGACCCCGAGGACCCCGCGGGGGCGGTCGCCAACCTGCTCGCCGCCGACCCCCGCCTGGCGAGCATGTTCGAGCCGATGCTCGGCGTCACCTTCGCCCCCACCCGCATCCGCGCCTCGGAGAAGATCAACGTGATCCCCAGCCGCGCCGAGGTGAAAGTGGACTGCCGTGTGCCCCCCGGCCTCGGCGAAGCGGAGGTGCTGCGCGGGATCGCGGAAGTGCTCGGCGCCGGATGGCTTCCAGATCGAGTTCACCGAGCGCGTTGTCGGCAACCGCTCCCCCGCGGACTCGCCGCTGATGGACGCCATCTCCGGCTGGGTCGCCGCGCGCGACCCCGGGCGCCGAGGTCGTGCCGGTGATCCTGCCCGGCTTCACCGACTCCCGCCACTTCCGCGCCGCCTTCCCCGAGTGCGTCGCCTATGGCTTCTTCCCCCAGCGCCACCAGTCGCTGCTGGAGATCGATGCCGCTGATCCACGCCGCCGACGAGCGCATCGACGTGCGCGACGTCGCGTTCGCCGCGGAATTCTTCGCGCGACCTCGCGCGTTCTTTCTTGGGACCCGCCTCCCCGTAGGTAGCTCGGCCCCGGGGGTGGCGCAGCCTCCGGAGCGGAGACAGGGTCCCTCTTTCTTCAATCGCGTATAATGGGCTCGATCGAGCCAAGGATGGTGCGAAGGCAGTGACGCCGAGCAGGGTGAGAGGGATTGGAGTGGGAGCCCCTCGGCCGCGGTTTCTCCCGTGGCGGTGGCTCATGATCGCGACATCCGCGGGTTTCTCACGTGGCGGTGTGCGCATGACCGCATCCGCGGCAACCCACGTGGCGGTGTGCGCATGACCGCATCCGCGGCAACCCACGTGGCGGTGTGCGCATGACCGCATCCGCGGCAACCCGTGCGGTGTGCGTCCTGACCGCGCATTCCGCGGTGTCCGGCGAATCGTGGCGCCATCGATCGCGACTCGCCGCGCAGGAAATCCAGAACTGGGCCTCAACTGGGAGCCCGTGGTGGCGATCCTGTTCTTCGTCGCGATCATCTTCGTGATGTGGCGCATGTTGAAGGTGATGCCGCGCGTCAAGCCGCAGCAGATCAAGCCCTCCTCGGACCAGTCTGTGGGGTGGGACGACATCGCCGGGGTCAACGAGGCCAAGGCCGAGCTGCAGGAGATCGTCGAGTTCCTGCGCGACCCCGAGCAGTTCCGCAAGCTGGGCGCCACGGTCCCCAAGGGGATCCTGCTGCACGGCCCCCCCGGCACCGGCAAGACGCTGCTCGCCAAGGCCGTCGCGCACGAGTCCGGCGCGCAGTTCTTCGCGCAGTCGGCCGCCGCCTTCGTGGAGATGTTCGCCGGCCTCGGCGCTGCGCGCATCCGCAGGCTGTTCGCGATCGCGCGCAAGCACGAACCCGCGATCATCTTCATCGACGAGCTCGACGCCGTCGGCGGACGGCGCGGAATGGACATCTCCGGCGAGAAGGACCAGACGCTCAACCAGCTGCTCGTCGAGATGGACGGCTTCGCCACCTCCGGTCGCCTGGTGGTGATCGCGGCGTCCAACCTGCTGGAGAAGCTCGACCCCGCGCTGCTGCGCCCCGGGCGCTTCGACCGCCAGGTGTTCGTCGCCCCCCCCGACGTCAAGGGCCGCGAAGGGATCCTCGCGGTGCACACCCGCAACAAGCCGCTGCACGACGTGGACCTCGCGATGGTCGCCCAGCAGACCAGCGGCCTCACCGGCGCCGATCTCGCGAACATCTGCAACGAGGCCGCGATCTTCGCCGCGCGCCGCGGCGCCAAGGGCCTCACCGACGCCGACTTCGACGGCGCCCTGGAGCGGGTGATCGCCGGCGTGCAGTCCCACCGCGTGCTCAACGACCACGAGAAGCGCGTCGTCGCCTACCACGAGGCCGGCCACGCGCTGTGCGGCGAGCTGCTGCCCTCGGTGGACCGCGTGCACCGCATCTCGATCGTCCCACGCGGGCGCGCGCTCGGCTACACGCTCAACCTGCCCGCCGAGGACCGCTACCTGAAGACCCGCGAGGAGCTCCTCGACTACGTCACCGTGCTGCTCGGTGGGCGGGTCGCCGAGCAGGTCGTGTTCGGCCAGGTCACCACCGGCGCCTCCGACGACCTCAAGCGCGTCGCCGACATCGCCCACTCGATGGTGCACGACTTCGCGATGGGCAACGCCGCCGTCGGGCGCTCCCCCGAAGGGGACGTGCGCCTCTCCGAGACCACGCTGCGCATCCGCGACGAGGAGCGCCAGGACCTGATCGAAGAGGGCCGCCGCGCGGCGCTGAAGATGATCCTCGCCCACCGCCGCCAGCTCGACGAGCTCGCGAGCGAGCTGCTCGAACACGAGGTGCTCGACCGCGAGGCGATCGACCGCGTCATGGCCGGCACCCCCCGCCTGGAGCGCGCGCCCGGCATCGGGCTGCGGGTGGTCGCGGCCACCCCGTTGGAGCGGGCCCGTGGGCGGCGGGCAGATCCCGCGTGTGAGTGACGGCGTCGGCCAGGGCGCGCCGTCTGCTCGCCGGCTCGCGGCGGCTGGAGCGCGTCGCGAGCGCCTATAGACTCCCCCGAGTGCTTGACCGCATCGACCACATCGGGATCGCCGTCGCCGAGATCGAGCCCGCGCTGGAGCTGTGGCGCGGCGGCTTTCAGCTGGAGTCGCCCACCGCGAGATCGTCGAGGAGCAGGGCGTCGAGGCGGTGCTGCTCGACGTCGGCGAGAACCACATCGAGCTGCTCGCCCCGCTCGGCCCCGACACCCCCGTGGGCAAGTTCCTCGCCAAGCGCGGCCCCGGCCTGCACCACGTCGCCTACCAGGTCTCCGACATCGAGGCCGCGCTGCCGAGCTGGCCAGGCGCCGGGCTCGAGCTGATCGACAAGACCCCTCGCGTGGGGATCGGCGGCGCGCGCGTCGCCTTCCTGGAGCCCAAGTCCACCGGGCGTGTGCTCGTCGAGATCGTCGAGCCCGCCCACAGGGCGTCGCGTCCACGCGGCTGACTCGCACCGCCGAGCGAGGTGGCGCGCTGATGGCGAGCGCATGCCCCCGCCGCATCAGCATCGGCTTCCAAGGCGGCCAGGTGCTCGCGCTGCGCGTCAGCGACGAGCAGCTGAAGAGCGCTACAAGGCGCTGCTGGGTCGCTGGCTGGCACGAGCTGGAGACCGAGGACGGGCCCGTGCGCCTCGACCTCGCGCAGGTGGTCTACGTGCGCGCCGAGGAGGACGACTCGCGCGTCGGCTTCGGCGCCTAGGAAGGCTCACAATTGCTGCGCAATCGGTGCCGGCTGCGCGATGCTGCGTCCTCGCCTCGCTTGCTCATCGGCCTTCCCGAGGCCTGGTTTTGGTGACGATGAACGCTGACGAGCGGATCCTGCGGTTCGCGCGCACTCGGGGGCACGGTCCCTCGCGCCGAGCGCGCGGTGGCGCGCTTTTCGCGGACTCGGCGAGCACGGGGCGGTGTGGCTGGCGCTCGGCGCCGCCGGCTGGGCGCTCGACCCGTCCGCGGCGGGCACGTTGGGCGCGCGCGACCGGCGTGGTGGCGGGGACCTTTGCGCTGAACACGACCGTCAAGCTCATCGTCCGCCGGCCTCGACCCCGAGCTGCCCGGGCTGCCGGCGTTGACCAGCACGCCCACGCAGCTCAGCTTCCCCAGCGCCCACGCCTCCACCTCGTTCGCCGGAGCCCGCTTGTACGCGCGCCTCGGACTGCCCGCTCGCGCCGCTCTACGTGCTCGCGGCTCCCTTGCGGCGTCCCGCCTGTATCTGGGAGTCCACTACCCCTCCGACATCCTGGCCGGCGCCCTGTTGGGCACTGCCACGGCCGCGGTGCTGGGATGAGCACCCGCATCGGCATCGTCGGGTTGCCCAACGCGGGCAAGTCCTCGCTCTTCAACGCGCTCACCAAAGCGGGGGCGGAGGCCGCCAACTACCCGTTCACCACGATCGAGCCCAACGTCGCCGTTGTGCCCGTCGTGGACCGCCGCCTGGACGAGGTGGCCGCCACCGTGGGCGCCTCGGAGATCGTGTACGACACGATCGACTTCCACGACATCGCCGGGCTCGTCGCCGGCGCCCACCAGGGGGAGGGTCTCGGCAACCGCTTCCTCGCCAACATCCGCGAGACCGACGCGATCGTCCACGTGGTGCGCGCCCACCGCGACGAGGGCGTGGTGCACCCCGAGGGCGAGGTACACCCACTGCGCGACACCGAGACCGATCGAGGCCGAGCTCGCGCTCGCCGACCTCGAGCAGGCCGAGCGGCGCGTCGAGCGCGTCGCCAAAGACGCCCGCGGGGGCGACCGCGCGAAGGTCGCCGAGGAGGCGTGGCTGCATGAGGCGATCGCCGCGCTGCAGGCCGGGCCGTCCCGTGCGCACCGTGCCGCTGCCCGAGGAGGCCCCCAACGCCGCGCGCGACCTCGGCTCGCTCACCGCCAAGCCCGTGCTGTTCCTCGCCAACGTCGACGAGGGCTCCGAGGAGGTCCCCCCGAGATCGCCGCCCACGCCGCCGCCCAGGGCGCGGTTGCCGTCGCGGTCTCCGCGCGCATCGAGGCCGAGCTCGCCGAGCTCGACGACGAGGACGCCGCCGCGATGCGCGAGGAGCTCGGCGTCAGCGAGTCCGGCCTCCAGCGTGTCGTGCGCGGCGCCTTCGAGCTGCTGCACCTGATCGCCTTCTTCACCGCCGGCGAGGCCAAGCCCGCCCAGTCGTGGCATCTGCGCGAGGGTCTCACCGCCTGGCACGCCGCCGGTGAGATCCACTCCGACATCCAGCGTGGCTTCGTGCGCGCCGAAGTGATCGGCTGTCGCGAGCTGTGGACGCCGGCGGCTACGCCGCCGCGCGCGAACGCGGCACGCTGCGCCTGGAGGGCCGCGACTACGTGATGCGCGACGGGGACGTGATCACCGTCAAGTTCACCCCGTAGCGCCGGCTTGGCCGAGCAAGGCAGTGACGCAGTGAGCGAAAGTGTGCTTTTGCGTGCGACTATCGAGGACGCCGCGTCGCCACCGCGCCAGCGGGTGCTAGGCGGCGAGTGTGCTAAGCCGCTCGGCCAGCCGCCGCATCCCCAGCTCGCCCGCCATCGCGGCGCCGGCGGCGAAGTCTGTGGCACGGTCCGGCGGGTGCTGCACGTCGATCGGTACGAGCGTCGCGATCCGCTTGAAGTCCTCCAATTGCGCTGCGTTCTCGCTCAGCGCTGCCACGATCCGCGGCCGCTCGGATGTGGGGGAGCTCCGCACTGCTTGCAGCGCGCCCTCCAGAGAGCCGTGGCGCTGCAGCAGTTCGGCAGCCGTCTTGGCACCGATCCCGGGCGCGCCCGGCAGGCCGTCGGAGGGGTCGCCGCGCAACGCGATGAAGTCGGGCACCTGCTCGGGGTCGATGCCGTAGCGCTCGCGTACCTGCTGCCGCCCGATCTCCTGCGGCTTGCCATCCTTGCGCAGCTCGAGGATCGCCGTGTGCTCGTCCACCGCCTGGAAAAGGTCGCGATCGCCCGTGAGCAGCAGCGCCCGTCCCCCCGCCTCGACCTCGCCGCGCGCAAAGGAGAACATCACGTCGTCGGCCTCCAGCTCCTCGCTGCCAGCCACTGTCCAGCCGAGGCTCGCCAGCAGCTTGGGGGCCAGCTTCCACTGCCACGCGAGCTCCGGCGGCATCGGGTCGCGGTGGGCGTGGTAGGCGGGATACAGCTCCACGCGGTAGGCGGCCTGCTCGGCCCCCAAACACGCCGCCACCGCGCGCGGCGGGCGCGCTTCGATCGCGGAGAGCAGCGCGTTTACTGTCCCCAGCAGTGCATTCACCGGCCGGCCCTCGCCGTCCACAATCGATTTCGGCAGCGCGAAGAACGCGCGGTAGAGCAGCCACGGCACGTCGGCGATCAGCAGCGGGGCGGGCAAGGAGATGGATGGGAGGGTAGGGGTTCGTGCGGTGGTGAGAGAGGCGGCCATCTACGACTGCGCAGAGACCCTGCCACACGGCGGGACATTTCCCGTGAACCACCCTACGGAGGCGTCGTGCCGCCGCCTGCGCCCGCGCTTGGGGCGCCGCCGGCGGTCGTGCCACCTTCGGGCCCCGCCGGCTCGGTTGGCGACGAGGTTCCGGCCGGGGAGCCGCTACCCGGCGAAGTTGGTTCGCTCGGCGGGGTGCTCCCGGACGGAGACGTGGCTTCCGGGGCCCCTCCGGCGGGCGTGGTGTAGTGGCTGAGATCGGGCTCGGTCACGGTGCCGTGCGCGGTGCGCACGCTGAAGTACGCCCAGGTCGCATCCAATCCGAGGCGTTCCTCCAGTTCGGGTCCGCTCACCAGCGTGTTACCGGCCGAGCCCAGCACGTATGCCGAGACGATCCGTGGCGAGTAGCCGCGCCGTAACACCTCGATGCCACGAAATGCGCCCTTCACCAGGCCGCGCAAGCGAGCCGCCGCGGTGGCGAAGCTCATGCTCTCGGTCCAGTTGTGCTCGGGGCCCTGGTCGTAGGGATCGGGCACGCCGCGCAGCCACGGCTCAGCGGCGGCGCCGGGGAAGGCGTTCTGGATGCTTTCGGTCATCCCCCCCGAGCTGGCGAAGAAGTAGGTGATCGCAGGCTGCCCGGCGTACGTCACAACCTCCCCGGCGGTCGCTGCCACGGCGGAGTTGGTCGCGGCCGTGTGGGCCTTCGCGCCGAGGTACACCTGCGAGCGCGTGTCGGCGTACACGTCGAAGCGCGATCCGCCCGCGTGGTCGGTGAGTGCGTAGGTGCGGCTCGCCACGGCCTGTGCCTCCAGCGCCGCCAGCGGCCAGCTCGCGGACATCTCCGCCCCCACCACTCCGCGTACGTACGTTTCCAGTGGGATCGCGTGCACCTTCCCGCCGATCATCACCGTCACCTTCGTCCGCTCCGACACCCTGCCCAGCGCGGTGCCGGTGTAGTAGTGGGCAAGGATCGCCTGGTAGCTGTACCCGTGCTCCGCATACCCCAACGCTCCCTCCTGGCTCATTCCCACCCCGTGGCCGTAGCCTGCACCCTTGATCACAAGTGTTGGAGACGCCTCTGCCGTTGGGACGCCGACAAGGGCTATGGCGAGCAGCGTCGCCACGAGGGATCGCATGTACCCTGAATCGACCGCAACCACTCTGGCCATGAGCGGCGCACGAAACGAGCAGCAGCGCACAAAACGAGCGATGACCAACCACAACGATGAGCGAGCCGTGCTGGAGGGGGTTCCCACCGAGTTGTACATCGATGGGCGCTGGCGTCCGGCCACCGGTGCTGGGACCCTTCCCGTCGAGGACCCCTCCACCGGGGAGACGCTGGTGGAGGTCGCCGACGCGCAGCCCGCCGACGCGCTCGAAGCGCTCGCTGCGGCGGCCGCGCACCAGGCCGAGTGGGCTGCCTGGGCGCCGCGCGAGCGGGGGGAGATCCTGCGCCGCGCCTACGAGGCGCTCACCGCGCGCGCCGAGGAGCTCGCGCTGCTGATGACGCTGGAGATGGGCAAGGCGCTGGGCGAATCCCGCGCGGAGATCGCCTACGCAGCCGACTTCCTGCGCTGGTTCTCCGAGGAGGCCGTCCGCATCCACGGCCGCTACATGGTCAACACCACTGGCTCCGGGCGGATCCTCACGATGCGCCAGCCGGTCGGCCCGTGCGTGTTTGTCACGCCGTGGAACTTCCCGATGGCGATGGGCGCGCGTAAGCTCGCCCCCGCGATTGCCGCCGGCTGCACGATCGTCGTTAAGCCCGCCCAGCAGACGCCGCTGTCGATGCTGGCGCTGACGCAGATCTTGGAGGAGGCGGGGCTGCCCGGAGGCGTCCTCAACACGATCACCGCCCGTCGCTCCGGTGCTGTGATCGAGCCGCTGCTGCGCGACCCGCGCACGCGCAAGCTCTCTTTCACCGGCTCGACCGAGGTCGGGCGCACGCTGATCGAGCAGTCCGCCGAGCAGATTCTGCGCGTCTCGATGGAGCTCGGCGGCAACGCTCCGTTCGTGGTGTTCGAGGACGCTGACCTCGATGCGGCGGTGGAGGGCGCGCTGACGGCGAAGATGCGCAACGTCGGCGAGGCCTGCACGGCGGCCAACCGCTTTCACGTGCACGAGTCGGTGGCGGAGGAGTTCTCGCGGCGCCTCGCCGAGCGGATGGGCGCGCTGCGAGTGGGGCGCGGCACCGAGGCCGACACTGATGTCGGCCCGCTGATCGACGACCGCCAGCGGGGGATCGTCGCCGAGCTGGTCGGCGATGCTGCCGAGCGCGGCGCCCGCGTGCTCACCGGCGGGCACGCGCCCGATGGCCCGGGCTACTTCTACGCCCCCACCGTGCTGGCGGGGGTGCCCGCCGACGCGCGTGTGCTCACCGAGGAGATCTTCGGCCCGGTCGCGCCCGTCGCCACTTTCGCCACCGAGGATGAGGCGGTGAGCGCCGCCAACCGCACCTCCTACGGCCTTGTCGCCTACCTCTACACCCGCGACCTCGCGCGCGCGCTGCACGTCGCCGAGCGCCTCGAGACCGGCATGGTGGGCCTCAACCAGGGGATCGTCTCCAATCCTGCCGCCCCCTTCGGGGGCGTCAAGCAGTCGGGCTTCGGCCGCGAGGGCGGCTTTGAGGGGATCGAGGAGTACCTGGAGACGAAGTACGTGGCCGTTGCTCTGTAGCCGACCACTCGGCGTTCTCGGTCGATCGGCCAGCACGCCACGCGGGGTGGGCATCGAGATATTGATCTGCTTGGCTCTCGCGCCTCAATGGGCGGGTTAGAAGACCTGGCCGGCGGCTAGCCTTTCTGCAGCTGTTCGATGTCCACGGCGTTTGCCGGTGCCGTCAGCGTCACCGGCTTGTCCCATTCGGCAAAGGCGATCGTCCCGCCGGCCGCGCCGCTCTTGGTGGCCGCCACCGGGTAGGGCTTGCCGGTGGTGGCGACGTAGATGGTTTCGCCGTGCGCAGTGTCCTTTACCCCGACCACCGCCTGCCCTTTCACAGTGCGGGTGCCGGTTGACACAAGTGTCTTGTCGCTGCTCGTGAGCGCCGCATCGAGCAGCTTGTGCAGTTCGATCAGCGAGGAGAGGCCCGCGAAGCTCGCGCTGGTGGCCGGCGCCTTCAGCCATTTCCCCTGCAGCAGCTGGGCGGCTGCCGCGCCCGCGAAGTGCTTGTAGAAGGCCGCGCTGCCTTTGATGTAGATCGTCCCTTCGAGCTCGATCAGTTCGAAGCTCAGCCCGTTCTCCGCGATCCTGCCCCGGCCGCCCCTGCCCGCTACGAGACTGAGGTCGAGCGTGATCGGGGTGCCGGCGGTCACCGTCGAGCCCGAGACGTGCACTGTGTTTGCACCGTCCGCCGCCGACTTCGCCGCAGCGATGATCTCAGTTGGCGATTTCGAGGCCACGCCGTTGCCAGAGGAGGAGCTACCGCAGCCGGTGAGCGCGGCCAACGACACCACGAGCGACAGACCTGCCACGGAGGTGAGCCGGCGACGCACGGCCGCCACTCTAGCCGAGCCGCCCGATGTCGGACAGCGCGTGGGCCGCCGCCCGTCGGGTGCGCCTGCTCGACGCGCCCCGCCATCGGCTGTGCTTGCTCGACGCACCCCCCCCGCCATCGAATGCACCTGCCCGACGCACTCCCGCCGGCCATCCGTCTCGTTTACACGCATCCGATCGATAATTCGTCTAGCTCCTTCCCGGCCGCGCTTCAGGACGGGCGCCGCGTGCCGACTATCTGCGTCGAGAGAGCCAAAACCTATGGGAACGCCCGCGACGTGGAGTAACCTCGGACGCGTGCGGAAGCGATCGGCTACCGAAGATTCGACCCGTACCCGCCTCCGCGCGCTGCTGCTGTGGGCGCCGCCGATGGCGCTTTTGCTGCTTGCCGCCCTCGGGGCGATCCTCGCCGACGAAGCCGCGCTCACGGCGATCTATCTCGCCGTGGCTCTCGTGTGCGCCGGCCTGCTCGGCTGGCGCGCTGGCTCCAGCAGCCGTGCTGCGCTCGAACAGGAGATCGATGACCGCTCCGGGGAGCTGCACAGGGCACTTACCGAGCTCGAAGATCGCGCAGTCGGAGACCGTGCGGCGGCTGTCGATGGCGGTCGAGTTCCGCGATGAGGACACCGGCGCTCATATCGAGCGGATCGGGCGCTTCTCGACGCTGCTAGCCGAGCGGGCAGGCCTCGATCGCGAGTTGTGCGAGCGGATGAGCTACGCGGCGCCGCTGCACGACGTCGGCAAGGTGGCGATCCCCGACGCGATCCTGCTGAAGCCCGGCCCGCTCACTGCCGAGGAGCGCGCGATCGTGGAGACCCACGCCGAGGAGGGCCACCGGCTGCTGCGCGGCTCCTCCTCCTCGATCCTCGACATGGCGGCGACGATCGCGCTCAGCCACCACGAGAAGTGGGACGGCAGCGGCTACCCGCGCGGCCTCGCCGGCGAGGCGATCCCGATCGAGGGCCGGATCGTGGCGGTGGCGGACGTATTCGACGCACTCACCACCGACCGCGTCTACCGCTCCGCGTACACGCTCGAGCAAGCGGTCGAGCTGATGCGCGAACAGCGCGGGCGCCATTTCGACCCGGTACTGCTGGACACCTTCCTGGAGGTCCTTTCGAGCTCCGGTCCCGATGCGCGCGAGCAACTGCGCTCCGACCCGCAGGCGCTGCTGGAGGTAGTTCTGGAGACCTACGTAGCCGCGCTGGAGCGCGGCGATGCGGAGACCGCCGAGGGAGCGATCGCGCAGGCGATCGAGGACGGCGTGGCGGCGACCGCGCTGCCGGAGGAGGTGATCCTGCCGGCGCTGCGTCGTATGGCGAAGCTCAGGGAGCGTGGCGAGATCGACGCCGAGCGAGAGCGCGCCGCGATCGTGATTGCCCGCCGGGTGCTGGCGACGCTGCGCCGCTACGTGCTGGGCCGCCACGAGGAGCCGCAGGCGCTCGAGCAGATCGACAAGACGATCGAAGTCGTCGAGCGGCTGCTCGAGCGGGTCGCCGCGACGCAAGAGGCCGCGCCGGCTCGCTAGAGGTTGGGTATCGGCGGGGCGGGCTCAGCCGAGGTGGCGTGACCGGCCCGCGCCGCTTCCAATAGATTTCTCAGCGTGTCCAATCGCGCGCTCGTCACCGGCGGGGCCGGCTTCATCGGCTCTCACCTCGTCGAGGCCCTGCTGGCCGACGGCTATCAGGTGAGCGTCGTCGACGACCTCTCCTCGGGGAGCGCACAGAACGTGGCGGAGGGGGCGCAGCTGCACACGCTCGACATCACCGACCGCGCGGCGCTGCACGCCGCGATCGAGCGGGAGGCCCCGCGCGCGATCTTCCACCTTGCCGCGCAGGCCAGCGTGGTGGCCTCCGTGGCCGACCCGGGCCGCGACTGCGAGGTCAACGTGCAGGGCACACTCAACGTGGTCGCCGTCGCCGGGCGTCTCGGAGTGCCGGTCGTGTTCACCTCCACCGGCGGAGCGCTGTATGGGGACGAGGCGCCGATGCCCACCCCCGAGGAGCGTATCCCCGCCCCGCTCTCACCCTACGGCGCCTCGAAGTGGGCGGCGGAGGCATACGTCAACACTTGGTCGCTCTCCTCCGGCGTGCCCCACGCTGTGTGCCGCCTCGGCAACGTCTACGGCCCCCGCCAATCCCCCCACGGCGAGGCCGGCGTGGTGGCGATCTTCAGCCACCGCCTGCACGTCGGCCAGGCGCCCACCCTATACGGCCATGGCGCGCCCACCAGGGACTACGTGTACGTCGAGGACGTCGTGCGTGCGCTGCTCGCCGCCTCCGGCCGCCGCGGCACGTTCAACGTCGCCACCGGGGTGGAGACCGACGTCATGACCGTCTGGAATTCGCTGCGCGAGGCGGCGGGAAGCGAGCTCGAGCCAGAGCTCGCCGACCTGCGCCCGGGCGAGCTGCAGCACAGCTGCCTCGATGTCTCCCGCGCGGAGCGGGAGCTCGGCTGGCGCGCCGAGGTCCCGATCGCGGAGGGGCTGCGCCGGACGTACGCCGCCCTGGTGGCGGAGTTCGGCGTCAGCTAGCATCAACCTCCCGGCGAGATAGCTCAGTTGGTAGAGCACACGACTGAAAATCGTGGTGTCCCCGGTTCGAGTCCGGGTCTCGCCATTGGGAAAAGCGCTGCAAATGAGCGGGTTTTGAGATAGCGCGCGTCATCTTCGTTAGGTCGGCGAGCGCCGTCGCGACACAAACGTCGGCACAAACCCTTGACAATAGTGCCCTGTTGGAGCTCGTCGGCGCTATCTAGAAGCCTCACGAGCAGCCTGTTCGGGCGACAAATGGCTTACCTATGCGGTATCTACATCGAGAACCGAACTCATGGCGAAACTCGAACTAAAGACACAAGAGTCGGAATCGTGATGCCCTGAGAACGAGTTCTGAGATGTTCGAGTGTCCGATATGAGCGCACTAGCTCTAAGGGCCTATCCCGGAAGGATTATGTAGCGCTGCGTTGAACTTTTGATCGGCTGGTCTTGTGCCATTCGATCAGGAGGTCTGTGATGGGCTACATGGTCAGTAAGGATGATGGTTGGCGGATGCCGGACTGGTTGTGGGAGCGGATCGAGCCGTTGCTGCCGCCACCGCCGTTTCACCCGTTGGGTACGCATCGCTCGAGGGTGCCCGATCGGGGCGCGATGGACGCAATCTTGTTGGTGCTCAGGACGGGGATGCAGTGGAACGCTTTGAACGCTACAGGGGTGTGCTCCTCGAGTTCTGCGCACCGGCGTTTTCAGGAATGGGAGCAGGCCGGTGTGTTTGCTGAGATCTGGCGTCAGGGACTGTTGGAGTACGACAAGGTTGTCGGGATCGATTGGGCATGGCTGGCAGCCGACGGCGCGATGACCAAGGCACCGCTGGGCGGAGGAAAGACGGGGCCAAATCCCACTGATAGAGCCAAGGGGGGGCGAAGCGTGAGGTTCTCAGCGAGGGAGCGGGGGTCCCGATTGGGTTGGCGCACGACGGTGCGAACCGCCACGACCAGAAGCTGCTAGAGCCGACCCTGCAAAGCATTCCGATCGAGCGCCCTGAGCCGACCGCGGAGTGCCCGCAGGGGCTGTGCCTCGACAAGGGCTTTGACTCCCCGCCGGTGCGTGATCTCGCGGTCAAGCACGGTTACACGCCGCACATCCGCACGCGTGGCGACGAGATCGCCGAAAAGGTTCGCACGCCCGGCTGGCGAGCACGACGCTGGGTCGTCGAGGCGACCCACTCCTGGATGAACCGCAACCGCGGGATCCTTATCCGCTGGTCCAAGAAGGAGGAGAACCACCTCGCCCTCCTACAACTCGCCAGCGGCCTGATCGCGTTCAAGAAGGCACAGCTCGCAACCCACGCCGCCACCCAACCGGGATAGGCCCTAAAGCGAAAGAGGACAGATGATCGTCTACCGCGGATGTCAAGCGCTGTACGTGGCGATCCTCGAACAGCACCTTGATAGCCGGCTTGCCGTTGCTCATCCGCCCGTATGCGTAGTTCAGAGCATCCAGGGCGATCGTGCCTGCGACTAGTCTTTCGGCGAGGACAGTGGCCCGGGCTGAACGGCCGGGCGAAAGCTCAACCCGGAGGTGGCGTATGCCTGAGGCTGTTGACCCCCATCATCTCCTGCTGATCGGGGCGGGACCAGGAGTCGGTGCCAGTGTGGTTCGGCGCTTCGGCCGCGAGGGCTTCCGCAGCACACTCATCTCCCGTCGCAGCAAAACGTTCGACAACCTCGCCTCTGAACTGCGCAGCGGTGGCCTTGAGATAGAGGCGATCAGCGCGGATATCGAGGATCTGGACGGCTACCGCGAGACACTCGAACGGATCTTCAGCGCCCCTGGAGCCCCCGGTGTCGTCGTGTACAACGCTGCCCTTCCAGATCCAGGCCAGATCCTCGACACCACCGTCGAGCGGCTCCGAACGGCCAACGACGTTGACGTCCTCGGCGCCGTCGTCGCGGCACAAGTCGCCGCGCCCGCCCTGCGAGCGGCCGGCGGCGGCACGCTGCTGGCCACCAGCGGCGGCTTCGCCGACAATCCAGTGCCCGCACTCGCGAGCCTCTCGATGGGGAAGGCGGGCCTGCGATCAGCGCAGACGCTGATTGCCGCTGGCGTCCGAGACGACGGTATCCATGCCGCAACGGTCACGATCGCTGGTGCAGTCAAGCCGGGGACCGACTTCGACCCGGACAACATCGCGGAGCTTTTCTGGACCGCCCACACCGACTCGCAGGATGCCTGGCAGACCGAGTATCGGTTCACAGGCTCATAGCGGGGTTACAGTGTTCTACTAACACATATGACACCTCACACGTGGCGCGCCGCCGAGATCATCGTGCGCGTCATCAAGCACGCGCAGCTGACCGCTACGTCTCGGTTCTCACGCTCGAAGGACGCAAGGTGATCCGCTGGAGGGATTACCTCGACCCGCTCGCCGTATTCGATGCGCTCGGGTGGCCTCATCCACCCCGGTGAGTTCACTCGTGCGGTGACTGAGGACGGGTTTGTGCCGCCGACCCCGACCCCCGCGGCACAAACCCACCGGAATCTGCGCGGCCGATTTGGTACGCGCCCGGCTCTCGGCGGAGCGATGCGTCTAGCTCAACCCCTGCTGCGCGTCACCCTCAAGCGCCAGTTCGCCGACTACTGCGCGACGCTCAAAACAGGTGCTCGAGACCGCCCCGTAGCGCGCTAGGCGGACTCGGCTGTCGTGACGCCGAGCTTGGTCAGGAAGCTGCGGTAGTCGGTCTGCACCCACTCTTCGGCCAGCCGCCGGTCGTCGTCGTACCTGAACGTGCCGATCACCTCCCACTCGAGGTGCTCCTCGGTGGGCTCGACGGGGCCGATGGGCGAGTAGGTGAAGACGCCGGTGAAGACGCCGGAGAACGTGGTACGCGCCGCCAGGAAGTTGCCCTCAACGATGATCTGCTCCCGAACGAGCCGCAGATCGCTGAAAGCGGCGCGCAACGAGGCGAAGTAAGCGTGCAGCTCATCGAAGCTCAGGTCGCCGCCGGGTCCGTGGAACGTAGTCCTCCGCGAAATAGGCGCGGAGTGCGGCGTCGTCCTCACGGGCGATCGCCTCATCGCCGATGCGGATTAGATCACGGGCTAGCGGTGTGTCAGAGATGAAGTCGGGCATCGTTCTAGATTAGTAGTACCTCCAAAGCCAAAAGCGTCGATGGCGCTATGATCGGCTCTGTGCCTGAGTCGTCTCTGCCTCTAACCGGCGGCTGTAACTGTGGCGCGGTGCGCTTTGAGCTCACCGAGCGGCCGCCCCGGGCCGGATACTGCCACTGCACCCGCTGTCAACGACGAACGGGCACCGCCGCCTCGCCATCGGCGATCGCCAACGCCGGGACTTTTCGAATCGTCAGTGGCGAGGACCACATCCGGCGCTGGAACGCAGGTGACGGAGCCGACAAGGCATTCTGCGGCACCTGCGGCTCAGCGCTGTTCGGACAGCATCCGGAGAACCCGGAGTTCATCAACGTTCGCATGGGATCCTTCGACAGCGACCCCGGGGTACGGCCGATGGGTCGCCTGCATGTTGCCAGCGCCGCCGTTTGGGAGCCAATTCCCGACGACGGCCTGCCCCGCCTTCCCGGACCTCTCGAAGCGTAACTCCACGCCGCGCCGACTCGTGGCTCCTCATTGGGCCTCAGCCACCCACCTTCCGTCGTTGTCTGAGTGCGCTCGGTCAACTGCGACGACGCCCTACGCACGCCCAGCTCGCCGGAACATGACCGGCCGATGAGCCGGACCTCCGTGCCGACACACGAAGACCAGCCCCAAGCGTCCATACTGACTACCGATGACTTCGGGGCAGTCAGGGGTGTCCATGAGTGATAGTCCTAGGTTTTCAACGAAAGGGACCTGAGATGGCAGTCAAGATGCAGGTTGCAGAGCTCGACGCAGGGTTCAGTAGTCCGGGGGCGGCCCCGACAGATTGGGCGGAGGGCCGACGGCACATCGATGAGGCGGAGGTGTTCTGGATCTCGACAGTGCGTCCCGATGGACGCCCGCACGTCACGCCGCTGTTGGCTGTGTGGCACGACGACGCGATGTACTTTTGCACGGGTCCAGAGGAGCGTAAGGCAAAGAACCTCCGGCAGAACCCACAGTGCATTCTCACCACGGGCCAGAACGGTCTCGACGGTCTCGATGTCGTGGTCGAAGGACGCGCCGTCGAGGTCGGCGATGCGGCGGAGCTCGAACAGGTCGCCAACGCCTACGAGTTGAAGTACGGGGCGCACTTCACGGCACCCGAGGGCACGTGGTTTGGTCTCAGCGACGCGATCCGCGCCGGTAAGGCGCTCGTCTACCGGGTCGCGCCCACGACGATTCTCGGCTTCGGCAAGGGTGAGCAGTTCAGCCAGACGCGGTGGCGCTTCGCTTGAGCCAGTGGCGCTGGGCTCCTCACAAAATGCCCGCAAACGCAGGCATTTGCTACCCTCGGCACAGCGGGTCAGGGCTGGTCCCCCCACGACTGAAAATCGTGGTGTCCCCAGTTCGAGTCTGGGTCTCGCCATTTCGCTTTTCTGCTGCCACGCCTCAAATGTGAAAGATGGTTCCACCGGCCGACAGCCCGAGGCGACGCCCCCAGAGTCAAGCGGTCCTGAGCCCGATCACCGAGGCGGCGATCTTCCTGGTCTTGACGGTTGAATCAGGGGGTGAGAAGCAGGCGCTGGAGCTGCTCGCCGACGTCAGCGGTCTCAAGCGCTCCGTCGGCTTCAGGGCCCCAGAGGCAGGTCTCACGTGCGTCACCGGCATCGGCTCGCGCCTCTGGGAGCGGATGTTCGGAGGCGACAAGCCGGTGGACCTGCACCCCTTTCCAGGGTTCTCCGGTGTCCGGCACAGCGCGCCCGCGACCGACGGTGACCTGCTGTTCCATATCCGCGCACATCGGCTGGACCTGTGCTTCGAGCTGGCGGGTTTGCTCGTGCAGCGCCTGGAGTCGGTGGCCATGGTGGTCAACGAGGTCCACGGCTTCCGCTCGTTCGACGAGCGCGACCTGCTCGGGTTTGTCGACGGGACTGAGAACCCCGAGGGCAGGGCGGCCGACGAAGCGGTGACGATCGGTGGCGAGGATCCGGACTTCATCGGAGGCAGCTACGCGATCGTCCAGAAGTATGTCCACGACATGACCGGCTGGAACGCGCTGTCGATCGAGGAGCAGGAGCGGGTCATCGGCCGCACGAAGCTCGACGACGTCGAGCTGCCCGACGAGATCAAGCCCGCGAACTCGCACGTCGCGCTCAACACGATCGTCAACGAGCACGGCGACGAGCAGCAGATCATGCGCTTCAACATGCCGTTCGGACGCGTTGGTGCGGGGGAGTTCGGCACCTACTTCATCGGCTACGCTCGCACCACGACCGTGATCGAGCAGATGCTCACCAACATGTTCGTCGGCAACCCGCCCGGCACCTATGACCGGGTGCTCGATTTCTCGGAAGCCCTGACCGGCACGCTGTTCTTCATCCCCGACTATGAGTTTCTAGACGACCCGCCCGCGCTCACCATTCCGGCCGGGCGCTCGCAGCTCACCATTCCGGCCGGGAACTCGCAGCGGGAAGAGGCTGTTCCCACGCCCCAACCCGACCACATATCGTCACCACCCGCCGCGGCCCCCGATGGCTCACTCGGCATCGGCAGCCTCAGGACCGAGACCGACAGGGAGGACCGACCATGAACCACCTGCTTCGCGCACACGCTCCCATCAGCGACAGGGTCTGGGAGCAGATCGACCAGGAGGCGCGCGAGCGACTCAAGCCGGCGCTGGACGCCCGGGCTCGACGGCGCCGTCGTGATCAGCCTGCGCGGCGGCGACTTCATCCTCGAATGCGGCCAGGATCTATCGGTTGGCTACCACTCTCACGACGCCGTGCAGGTCGAGCTCTACATCCAGGAGAGCTTTAGCTTCCGGGTCGCGACTCCCGAGGCCGCGGTTGTCCTGGCGCCATAGTGCGATCCCGCTGGCCCGGGCGCCGCCGAGCGACGCAGCGCAAGGCAGCGGACGCTTGAGCTCGTCTAGCTTCGTCTAGCCGATCGGTGGATCCGATATCGTCGCGGTCGATGCCAGAGCCGATTGTGGTGAACCAGATCGATAGTGGCCAAAGGCGCGCTCGATGAGCGCCAAGTGGACCACCGAGCAGATCCCCGACCAGAGCGGGCGTACCGCGATCGTCACCGGGGCGAACAGCGGCCTTGGGCTGGTCTGCGCGCGTGAGCTGGCGCGCCAGGGGGCGAGCGTGGTGCTGGCCTGCCGCAACGCCGAGAAGGGCGCGGCGGCGCTCGCGGAGATCTCTCTCGCGGCGCCCGACGCGCACGTGGAACTTGCCTCGCTTGACCTCGGCAGCCTCGCCTCGGTGGAGGCGTTCGCGGAGCAGTTCCGCTCGACCCACGACGGGTTCGAGCTGCTGCTCAACAACGCCGGCGTGATGGCGCCGCCGCGGCAGGCCACCGCCGATGGCTTCGAGCTGCAGCTCGGCACCAACCTGCTCGGCCACTTCGCGCTCACCGGACGGCTGCTCAGCGCGCTGGAGGGGCGCCCCGATGCGAGGGTCGTGACGCTCAGCAGCAACGCCCACAAGATGGGGCGCATCAAATTCGACGACTTGCAGTCCGAGCGCCGCTACTCCCGCTGGATGGCGTATGGCCAGTCCAAGCTCGCCGACCTGATGTTCGCATTGGAGCTCGACCGGCGGTTGCGCGCCGCCGGCTCGAGCGTCAAGAGCCTCGCGGCTCACCCTGGCTATGCGGCCACCAACCTGCAGTCGGCCGCGGTGCCCACCGTCGATCGCCTCGTGATGGTGGTGACCAACGCGTTGCTCGCGCAGAGCGCCGACCAGGGGGCGCTGCCGCCGCTGTACGCCGCCACCGTGCCCGGGCTCGAAGGCGGGCTCTACATCGGGCCCGACGGGCTTGGCGAGTTTCGCGGCCATCCGCACCCGGTTTCGCCTAATCGCGCTGCCCGCGACACGGCCGTTGCCGCGCGGCTGTGGGAGGTCTCAGAAGAGCTGACGGGGGTTCGTTTCGAGCTGCCCGCTGCGGTTGGCTGAAGCTGCCCGCCGCGGTTGGCGACACTGTCCGCGCGCGATGACCGCCCCCGTTCGGCGAAGCCAACTGTTGCCCTGCGCCGGCTGACCTGTCAGTCGGCCGGTTGCTCCTCGTCGGCTTCGCCTGACACCTCGCTCAACGGCCCTTCATCGGCAGCGTCGCGCATGATCCTCGCCGGGTTGTGCTCATCGCCATGGGAGGTGTGTTCGATCAGTTCCTGCTCAGCGAGCTCGAAGCCCTCCGACTCTCCGCCGCCGGCCTCCTCCACCGCGCGGCGCTCCTCGCGGCGTCGCTTCTCCAAGTCTTCCATTGCGGCCACTTTACTGGGTGAGGCCGCCCATCCACTCCCACGATCACGTTCCCGAACCCGCTTCCGCTTTGGTCGGTGCTTTTCCGCAGTGGCTTGGTGCCTTAATACGGTGGCCGGAGGCCTCCGCAGAGCCTAACTTGATGAACACATGGCTGCCTACCCGCACATCGTCCCGCCGCCGCTTCAGAGCAGGCCGATCGGCACGCGTCCGGCGCCGATCTCCGTGCTGATCGCCGACGACCACGCTGCCGTGCGTCGCGCGCTGCGGCTGCTGCTCGACGGTGAGCGGGACGTCGAAGTGGTCGCCGAGCTCGGCGACATGGGCAAGATCATCGAGCGGGCTCGCGCCACCCAGCCGCACGTGTCGGTGCTCGACCTCGACCTGCCGGGCGGCTCTAGCATTCATACGATCGGGCGCCTGCGAGTGCACGCGCCTGAGACGCAGATCGTGCTGCTCACGTTGGAGGAGAGCCCGGTATTTGCCGCGCAAGCGCTTGCCGCCGGCGCGAGTGGGCTGGTTGCCAAGCATCACGCCGACAGCGAGCTGCCGCCGGCGATCCGTGCGGCCGCGATCGGGAAGGTATATCTCAGCCCGTCGATCCAGGCGCGCCTGGATCGGCTGCGCACCGCCCAGTCCGAGGACCGCCTCAGTCACCGCGAGATCGAGGTTCTGCGGCTGATTGCGCTCGGCTTCACGAGCGTCGAAATCGCACGCCAGCTCAACCTCTCCCCGCGCACGATCGAGAGCCACCGCGCGCACATCAGCGGCAAGCTCGGTCTCTCCACCCGCGCCGAACTGGTCAGCTACGCGATCGGACGAGGACTGCTCGAGACCAGCCCTCGCGACTGACCCCCGATGTTTCAGTCGCCAAGGGCTCCACGCAAGGGCCCACGGACGGTGGTCCAGCCTCCAAGGGCTCCACGGACGGGTGGGTGGGCGGCCGCCTGACGTATTGGCTTCGGCCCGGCCTCTAACCACCCAGTCGCTCGTCGTCCCGGCGATATCCCAGGCGCGCCGAGATGCGATCGGCGGTGGAGATCAGGTGGGGTCCGAGCGCGTCCACGAATTCCTCCATCGCGATCATCGAGCTGTGCGCGGTCATCGAGGCGGCCGCAACCACATCGCTTCCGCTGGAGCGCACCGGGGCGGCGATCTCGTACATCCCGGAGGCGAGCTCCTCGTCGGCGACGGCAAGGCTCTCGTCGCGGATGCGCCCGAGCTCCTGGCGCAGTGCGGTCTTGCTCTTGATCGTGCTGGGAGCGTGTTTGGCCAGCTGCAGCTCGGCGATCCGCTCGCGTTGATCCTGGTCGGGGAGGTTGGCGAGCAGCAGCTTGCCCGCCGCCGTTGCGTACAGCGGCAGCCGGGATCCGGGCGCGAGGCCGAGGTCGATCAGCCGTTGACCGCGGCGGCCGCCGCGCAGCCAGTCCACCAGCAGCAGCTCGGGGCCGTCCACCACCGCGACGGAGACGGTGAAGCCGGTACGCCCGCGCAGCTCCTCCAGGTAGGGGTGGGCGTGCTCGAAGAGGCTCATCCCGTTCATCGCCGAGATGCCGAGGTCGGTGACGCGCAGCGTCAGGTGGTACTTGCGTTTGACCCCCTGCTCCAGATAGCCCAGCCGCGTCAGCGTGATCACGTAGCGATGGGTGGTCGAGCGGCTCATTCCCAGCTCGTCGGCAAGGTCGGCGATGCCGAGCACCGGGCGGGCGGGCGTGAAGCAGCCGAGGATCGCAAGGCCACGCTCCAGCGACTGGGAGAAGCGCGGCTCCTGTAGCGTCGGGATCGCGGGGGCCCACTCGTCGGCGGCCACTGGTGGGTTTGCTCCAAGTCTTGGCATCCTCAGCACCCCTTCTCGATCGTGGTCAGATCGCCTACCTCGACCCATCCGCCGGCGGGCTTCCTCGCCTGTGTGGGCCCGCCGGTCTCTGCTCTGCTTGCTTTGGGACGCATCTTGCCTCCGTCGGAATAGGCTCTCATGTTCCAATAAGTCATCGTTAGAGATCATGCCTTCTTCCTGGTGGAATCGCCAGAAATCCGTTCCAATTG
This sequence comes from uncultured Solirubrobacterales bacterium, assembly GCA_963724305.1. Taxonomy (GTDB): domain Bacteria; phylum Actinomycetota; class Thermoleophilia; order Solirubrobacterales; family Solirubrobacteraceae; genus Palsa-744. The sequence continues at coordinate 2,038,562 of CAVRUG010000004.1, read as the reverse complement.
GAACGGATCTGTTCCGATTGGAACAGCTCTCGCTTGACTCCCGCGCACCTGTGGGCGGAGCACAGTGCCCCTGCCCACAGGTGCGCATCTGCCGATGGGCACGCCAATTCCTCCCGGCCCGGGTACCGCCGGGGCATCGCATCCAGCCACGAATCGACCGGTTGGCGACCCTGAGCGGCCATCGCCTGGCGCGAGCCTATGCCACCGCAACCTGCGGCGTGGAGGCGGATACGGCCTTTGCGCGGTGGCGCGTACGGAGGATGACTCGCGATCCAGCGTGTGGGACGAGCACAGCGCTGCGCCACCGCTCCCGCTCGATGCGGTTGCTCGCGGGGAGCACCTGCCGCGTCGAAAGCACCTCTCGCAGCACCATCTGCATCTCCATGAGGGCGAAATGACGCCCCAGGCAGCTCTTGGGCCCGGCGCCCCACGGCAGCCACGTACGGGATTGACGGGTTTCACCCATGAAGCGGTCCGGGTTGAACGCCTGCGGGTCCGGGTACAGGTCGGGGTCGTGGTGCATCAGATACGTGCACCCCAACAAGCGTGCAGGCGGACGGTACGTCCAGCCGCCGATCTCGACCGGCTGGGCGACGGCACGCGGGATGACGAACAAGAACGTCGGCCTGTGCCGGAGCGTCTCATTGATCGTCGCCGTCAGATAGCGCTCCTCGATTCCTGCGTCGATCTCCTCGAGCAGCCGATTCTGCACGGACGGGTTGTGGGCGAGGAGCTGAAACGCCCAAGCCAGCTCCGCAGTGGTTGTCTCGTGTCCTGCCAGGATCATCGACATCAGGTTGTCGCGCACCTGCAGGTCGCTCATCGGCGAGCCATCTGGGTTACATGCAGCGATCAACATATCCAACAGATCGCGATGCTCCTCCACGCCGTCGCGTCGCCGACGAATGAGCGCGAAGATCAACTCGTCAACTCCGGCGCTACGCTTGACGAATCGCCTCCATGTGGCACGCCAACCGGGCACATAGCGCAGCTGCGGCTCTTGCAGGACGAAGCTCGCCGTCACCGATAGCGACTCCAGCAGACGTTCACACAGGCAATCCAACATACGGTTCTCCTCTGCCAGCACCGTCCTCAAGATGACCCGCAGTGTGAGTGCCCGCAGGTGCGGATGAAGCGCGAAAGTCGTGTCGAGGGGCCACGAGGAGACCTCGCGCTCGATCATCTCCCTGGCCATCGCGGTGTGGCCTTCCACCACTTTGCGATGAAACGCCGGCATGATCGCGCTTCGTCCATACTTGTGGTCGTCTTCCTCGCACACCATGAATGAGGTCTCTCCGATCAACGGTTCGATCACCGACGATCCCTCGCCTCCGTGCAGGACGGAAGGCGGGGCGGCGATCATCTCCCGGATGTCGTCCGGGTTTGCAAGGAACACCAACGGTGGCATATCGATTGGGTATATGGTGAAGCGATCGCCATATCGTGCTCGGCACTGTTCGAGATAGGCGATCGGCCACCACCGACACGCCAATGTCTGGAGCACCGCCGGGAGCGGCGCGGTGGGTGGAAGCTCACCCCTGAAGCGAGTCATCAGCGGAGCCGGGTCGGTGAGTAGCATGTTCTGCCTCCTTGTTGTGTTTTGGTTTAGTTGCTGCGCTGGGCGTAGGCGATCCGCCATAGCCGCAGGATTGGAAGAAGCGCGCGCGTCAGCGAGCCGCCGGCGCGGACGAAGCTGTGTGTCGTTTCGCGCATCGAGGCGGTGTGGGCGCTGTCCTTTGATAGGTACATCGCCACCATGCACGCGACTATCAGCGTGTGTCGCTCACCATCCTCGAGCGAGCGCGCTTCGATGAACGAGCGACTGATCAGCTCACGTATGCGTGCCGCTGCGAGTTGCGGCGCGTCGTAGTGAGATACGTAGCTGTGATCGCCGTTTGCGAGGTCTTCGGCTTGGTCCACATAGCTGTCGAGCATTGTGGTGGCGGCCGAAATCCACGGAAAATAAGCCGCACACGCCTGTCTGGTGTTGGCTGCGTCGGACGTTTGCTCTGCGGCAAGCGCAAGCAGGGCGTGCACTGTGAGCGACGCGCTGGCTGCCCCCGTCAGCTCATACCAGGTTGCGTCGTGAACATCGGGAAATTCGCTCGCCGCCCACTCGCGCAGACCCGCGTCGCGGCAGGTCGAGTCGAGGTCGTGGTTGATTGCAAGTACCTGGGCTCGCACCGCCTCGCGCACCAGCAGTGGGCGGATGGCTTCATATGACGGCAGCGCGAGGCAACTCTCGCGGCAGACCTCCACCAGCGTCCTTAAGTAGCCGCCGTCTCCCTTGCATTTGTGCAGTTGGTAGTAATCGGAGATTGGCCGTGTAACATCAAGTGCGTCGATAAGTGCCAGGTGAAGCTGTCGGCCATTGGCCTGACCCGCGTCTGCACCACGCTCGTTGACACAATCAAGGAAGTCCCAAATGATCTCGTACGCAACCAGTACACGCAGCAGGTTCGGATCGCGGATGCGGGGAATCGTCCAAAACAGGGCCGCGCCGTCGGTATGCCCGCGCTTGCGGGTGAGCGAGCTCAGGGCGTCGTCGCGAAGTGGAGGATCCGGTATCTCCGTTGCCCGAGCCTGCCAGCGGCTCACCTCGCGCGCCACCGCCGCGAGTCCCCACATGAGCTCGCGTGTGGTCGCTGTGCAGAGTGCCCGAAGCTGCCCCGGCGATAGCGGTGCGACGTCGGCTACACGCCGGCCGGCACCGGTCGAGCGCCGATCAAAATGCCGGACTGGCTGTCCTCGGAGGCACACGCACTACGAGATATCCTGGCAGCGCCACCACTGTAATGGCAACGATGCTGAGCAAAGCAAAACTGGAGATTGCGGCAACGGGTTCGATGGCGAAAACGACCGGGAAGCCAGTCACGCTGGCCAGGAAATGACTTCCCAACAGCTGGGCGAAGAGGCCAAACACCGCTCCGATCGAGCATCCGGCTGCGAGCAGAACCGCACTTTCGCACAACAGCCATCGCCACAGCACATCTTTGCGGTAGCCCTGGCACTTGATGAATGCGACAAGATCTCGCCGCTGCCAGATCATCGCCCCCATCGCACCGGTGATGGCTAGCACTGCGGCAATCAGCACGAGCAACCTGATCTGCGTCAGCCGTGAGAGTCCCTGGCTGGCGAGGGCGTAGTGGCGGCGCTCGCGTTCGGCTGAGGTTTCCACGGTGAGCCCTGTTTCGGGTCCGAGCCGGCGTTGTATAAGACGGCGCAGGGAGGCGGGGGAAGTGCCCGGTTGCGCCTGGATCATGTAAGCACTTGGCTCATTGCTCGCCCACGCGCGGGCGTAATCGCTCGAGTTCATGATGACCGCGCCGGGTGGCCAGCCGAGGTTTGAAATCAGTGCCGCAACTCGCAGTCGCGTCGGTCGTGGCGAGGGAAGCACGAATGACTGGCCAATTCGGAGATGTTGCTGTGAGGCGAGTGCCTCCGAGAGCACCGCCCAGCCTCCGTGGCGAAGCTCGGTGCTGGCACGATCAAAGTCGCCGCTCACCACCTGGCTGGGTGGAATCGGTTGGGTTGTGGTGCCCGGTGGCGCCAAGATCCAAAGGCGCCTATCTCCCCAATTCAGGAAGCCACCGCGGTAGAGTTCGACCGCGCGGGCGCCCGGAAGGTGGGCCAGCGAGCCCGAGCTCAGGCTGTTGAATGACGTGGTGGCAAACGCATTAGACGCACCGCTGGGTGTGACCCACACATCCGCACTTGCATCTAGCTGACGCGCGGAGGCATCCAAGCCGCGTGTGAGGTTCGATTGGGTGCCCTGGAACTCGACGATGCCAAAGATCGCCACGGCGGCCGTCGCCGCGATTGCCAGAGAGCGTACGCGAGTCGCCTGGGTTTGCAACTCGGTGACAGCCAACACAGTCGCGGCGCCGTCGAGCGCGCGCTGGGTGTGGTCGAAGAGTGCGACGAGCCCGTCGAAAAGTGGTGGCAGCAGGCAGACCAGAGCCAGTACGAGCGCGATGATTCCGACGAATCCGCTTTGTGGGTGAACGGCAAGGATGAGGCCGGTGACGAGTAGGCACAGCAGCCCGACCGCGAGTCGCGCGTGGGCCCTCCAGTGGTGCCCCGGGGTCGCCGGTCGATCGCCATCCAGTGGCTGGGCAAGGATGTCGCGTAGCGGCCACAGTACCCCCGCGACCGCGGCCGCAAATCCCGCGGCGACGGCGAGGGCCACGCTCTGCCAGGTGACGATTCGCTCATTGCCCACGGGGAACGTGAACGAGAGATAGCCGGGCGTCGCATGGAAGACGGCGATCGACAGCAGCTCCCCGAGTCCCAGGCCCAGCAGGCAGGCGAGCGCGCCGAGCACAACGGCGTCGAACAGCAGGATCTGAACAGTCATGAGACGAGTTGCGCCTTGTGGGCGAATATCCGCGATCAGCTTGCGCCGGGCGGGCACGGTCACGAGCATTGCGTTGAGCGCAAACATGAAACCCACCAACGCGCTGATTGCCGAGAACAATGTCTCGCTCTGGCTCTCGGGCGCAACCGCCACCCCGAACAGCGTGGAATCGAAGTTGCTCGGCTCGACGTTGACCGGTGCGGTGGTAGCCAACCGCTGAAGCCCTGCTCGCACTTCGCGCTTGCGTCCCGGCATCGACTGTATGAAGATCCTGGTGATCCTGCCCTCCATGCCCGCCAGCTGCTGCGCATAGTGGACCGGGGCAAGCGCGACTGGGCTGTGGACCAAGCCGCTGATATCGGATTCTCCGAGCGTGGCGCCCAACAGCGTCTGCGTGACGGTCGCGCCGATCTGGATCTTCAGGGTCTCCAGCGAGCCGACTCCGATTTCTTCGGCAAGTGGAGCGGGGAGCGCGATCGCCCGCTGCGCGGCGAGCTGCGCGGCGGAGAAGCGCCGCAGCAACGTTCCGGCGAAGCGCGCAAAGCGTGGATCGGTGCCGATCAGGTCGACCGACCGCTGCTGCCCGCTCGGCCCGATGACATTGGCCTGCTGCTCGAGCACCGGCAGTGCCATCTGCACGCCGGGAATGCGACGAGTCTCTGTCAGCAGCCGTTCGCTGAACCCGCTGGGGCTTCTCGCTTCGAGCTGAAACTGCGTGTCGCCGACTATCTGGGTCGTCAGCTGGGAGACCGAGCGAGTGAGGCTCGTGCTCGCCACCTGCGAGGCGAACAGCAACGCGACGCCGACGGCGATCCCGAGGATCGCGAAGCACTCCTGCACGAGCACCGCGCGCGCGCGCAGGCGCGCACGGTAAAGCCAGAGGATGTCCACGAAGCTCATGCGGGCCATCGTCAGTCGAGCCTCGAAAGCGAGGATGCGGGCACCAACACGTGATCGGGTCGGTACTCCCCCAAGCGCCCGTCGCGGAGATCGTGCACCTGGTCGGCGAAGGTGGCTGCCTGCGGGTCGTGGGTGGCCAACACGATCGTCGCGCCGCGCTCGTTGCAGAGCTCGCGCAGCAGCTCCAGCACCTCGCGGGTGCGCTGTGTGTCGAGCGTCCCCGTCGGCTCGTCGGCGAGCACCAGCTTTGGGTCGGTCGCCAGCGCCATCGCGATCAGCACGCGCTGGCGCTCGCCCATCGAGAGCTGCTCGGTGCGGTGCAGCATCCGTTCGCCGAGTCCCAACCGGTCGAGCAGCGGTTCGATCGTGCGCCGTGCCTGGCGCTTGTTGGTCAGCCACAACTTCAGCGAGGCATTCTCGATTGCGCGCGCCCCCGGGATCAGGTTCTGCGGCTGTCCAATGACTCCGAGCCGGTGCAGCCTGTAGCGGTCACTCTCCTTGTGTGACATTGCGCAGATGTTCTCGCCGTCCACCAGCACGCTGCCGCTGTCGGGTACGCAGAGTCCCGCGATCAGGTCCAGCAGCGTCGTCTTGCCCGAGCCGCTGGGCCCATACAGCGCCACGAACTCACCCGCGGCGGCGCTCATCGAAACGCCGTTGACGGCGCGGATCGGCTCGCCTTCCCCCACGCGATAGTGCTTGACGAGATCGCGGAGCTCGAGCACCGGTCGGGACACTAGCCCCCGAGGCGGCGCGAGCCGTGGCTCTGGTAGGCGCTGCCCGGGAAGTCGATTACCTCTGCTAGCTCGCCGCCCTGTTCGGCCAGCAGGGCGAGCCGTCCGCGTTCCAATGACCACACGCGGTCGGCCGCCAGCGCGGCCTCGAGATCGCTGCAGCTCATCAGTGCTCCGCACCCGAGCTCTCGCACCAGCCTGATCAGCAGCTCGCCGGCCTCGCGCGTGCGACCGATCCCGAAGCCATCCATCAGATCGTCCACCACCAGCAGCCTTGGCGAGCTGGCGATCGCACGCGCGAGCCCAACCAGCAGTCGCTCCCAATTGGAGAGCTCCGCCCAGTGTTGCCCCGCGCAGCCAGCTGCGCCGACGCGCTCGAGCGCATCCATCGCCAGTTCACGCCCCTGCCGCTGCCCATGACCGCGGCCGATCGCCAGCGGCAACCCGACGTAGTCGAGCACCCTGAGCTTCACACCAGTGCCCTCGCGGTGCGCCCATGCGATCTCTGCCCCCAGCAGCCGTGCGCGGTCACTGTCGGAGGCCTCCGTGAGCTTTACCTCTCCTAGCCACACCTCTCCCGTGTCCGGGGACTCGATGCCGGCAGCGATCTTCAGCAGCGTGGTCTTGCCCTCCCTGCGCCCCCCGACGACTGCCGCTACCTCCCCGGCACGCAACTCGAGCGAGACGTCGAGCAGCACCTGCGATCTGCGCTCGCCGCGCGCATACCCCTTGCTTACTCCCCGCAGCCTCAGCAGCTCAGCCATCGCCGCTGCCTAGCTCCTCCCCGTCCTCCACGGTGTCTTCGAGCTCACGCCGCAGGCGGCGCAAGCGGCGGGCGCGCATTCCCCACAGCATCGCTTCGTCGGTCATCAGGGCACGCCGCACCCTGCCCCGCAGGTCGGGGGCACTCTGGGCGGGCCCGCCGTCGAGCGCTGGACCGAGGCGTTTGAGCTGCCACTCGACGTTCAGACGCGAGCTGGCGGCGGCGAACTCCCGTGCGCAGGCCTCCTCCTCCTCGCGGATCGCGGCGATCAGGTCCGGTACGTCCTCCTCCTCGGCGAGCTCGAGTTTGGCGTGCACCGCATCGCGCAACGCGAGTGGAGCGGCTGAGGATGCGCGCAGCCAGTCGCGGAACTCCTCGACGCCGGCGTGGGTTGCTTCGTAGCGGTCGAGCGCGCGCTCGGCGCCATGCTCGACCAGCCGCACCAAGCCCTGCTTTTCGAGGCTGGGCAAGCTGTTGTGGGCGACCGAGCGCGACCACTGCGCGTGTGGAAAGCGCTCGACCAGCCTTGCACCCAGGCTGTTGACGGTGTCTGGTTTCTGGACTACGAGGCCCAGGATCGCCATGCTGGCTGTCAGATCGCCTTTACGTGGAGGAGCCATTACTGGGGATCGTATTCGAAATCCGAACGGAATGATGTCGCCCTGAATCATTCCAACCTACCATACTTCCGCGGACAGTTGTCATCGTGCCGGGAAAATGGCCCAGGTGCAGGCAATGCAGGGTGTGCCTCGCGGAGTCGGAGACATTTCGCTCGGATTGGCGCTCGCGAACGCGCACCCCCCAGGTCGGCGCGCTGCCAGCACGGGTACGTCCGGGTGCGTCGCGCAGCGTCCACCAGTCAACCGGGTGGGCGGGTCTCAATCCGGCGTCTATCGCGAGGCGAGCCTTAACCATCAGCCTGAGCCGGCCTCGGGAACTCGATGATCTCAGCCTGGGTGACCTCGTGCTCGGAGAGCAGGCTCAGTCGTCCGCGCTCCAGCGACCACACGCGGTCGGCGATCAGCGCGGCCTCCAGATCGGTGCAGCTCATCAGCACCCCGCAGCCCAGCTCGCTCGCCAGCGCCAGCAGCAGCTCGCCGGCTTCGCGCACGCGACGCATGCCGAGGCCGTCGGCGACGCTGTCGAGCACTAGCAACCGCGGCTCGCACACGATCCCCCGCGCCAGCCCCACCAGAACCCGCTCCCAGTCGGAGAGCTCCTCCCAGCGCTGTCGCGCGCAGCGCCCAGCGCCGAGGCGATCGAGCGCGCGCTGCACCTGCTCGCGTGCCTCGCGCCGCCCGCGCCTGCGCCCCAGCGCTAGTGGCAGTCCGAGATAGTCGAGCACCTCGAGCCTCACCCCCGGGCCCTCGCGGTGGATCCACGCGATCTCGCCTCCCAGCAGCCTTGCGCGCTCCTCCCGCCCGAGCCGCGTCAGATCGCGTGTATCCAGGCGAACTTCGCCGGTGTCCGGCGGCTCAATGCCGGCGGCGATCTTCAGCAGCGTGGTCTTGCCCTCATCGCGCGCCCCGACCACCGCCCCGATTTCGCCGAGCTTCAGCTCTAAGGACACATCGGCCAGCACCCGAAGGCGTTTCCCCCCGCGCCGGTAGCTCTTGCTCACTCCCTGCAGCGCCAGCAGCTCACCCATCCCATCTCCAAGCATGACGCATCTCGGGGCTTTCGTCTACAGAAGGTTGCGATTCGGGAGGGGCAATGCGTCCGACGGGGCTCGAACCCGTATCTGCGGCTCCAAAGGCCGCTGCTCTTAGGCGCGGAGTTCTCTGGCGCTTCAGACTGTCGCGGCCGCCGGAGAAGCACGGCTCGGAGCCGCCGGCTTGGCTCGAGGCCGCCGGTTGGAAGTGGCTCCCACGACATCCTCCCCAACCGGATACTGGCTTTGCCATTGACCCGTTGAGCTACGGACGCGTGTGAAGATGGCCTGCCTCACCCGCTGCTGTGAATTGCCTCCTTTGCCTCCGGTTGGGCCACCTCTTCAGACGCCGCATCCGCCACCGCCTGCGATTGTGGAGCGGGGTCGACCTCCGGTGGCGGGGGCCCCGGTGCGATCCCTGATGGCGGGGCTCCCGGTGTGATCCCCGACGGCTGGGGGGAGGAGCCGGCCACGGCGCGTTGCTCACCAGCGAGGAGTTGCCGGCCAGCGACCATAGCTCCTCGGCGATGTGGGGGGTGAGCGGGGCGAGCATTCGTATCAGCAGCAGCAGGGCCGCTACGATCGCCGCGCGATCGGCCGGTTCGAGCTCGCCGCCACGGCGCTCGAGCGCCCGCTGCTCGAAGTCCTGGATGCGCGTCAGAAGCAGCATCGAGTTGTGGGCCGCGCGCTGCATCTCCAGGCGCTCGAGGTTCTCAGTGACCTTCTCGCACGCCACCCGGCACCAGTTGGCCAGGCGTCGGCGCAGCTTGTCGGAGGCGTCGATGCAATCGAACTGTGAGATGCCGGTTGCGGTCGTGGCTTCGCTCGCGTCACCCGGCGCATCGGCCGGCGCTTCGGATACAGGGCTCCACTCCCGCAGACGGCCCTCGGCGTAGCCGTAGAGCTTCTTGAGGAAGATCTGGCAGTAGCGCACCGGCTGGTCGTTCCAGTTGAAAATCCGCCCGGGGGAGGCGGCATGGAGAACCGCCAGGCGTACCGCGTCGGCACCCACGTTGGCGACCAGCTCGTTGGGGTCGACCACGTTGCCGAGGTGCTTGCTCATCTTGCGCCCCTCGAAACGGATCATCTGGTGCATCAGCGCTTTCTGAAACGGCTCGCGGTCCGGCAGCTCGGGAAGCTGGTCGAGGTCCTGCAGCACCTTGCCGATCAGGCGCTGGTCGAACATGTAGCCGCCGGCGTCGGCGCCCCACACGATCTGCTCGGCCGGCAGCCAGCGCGCGTATTCGGGATGGCTGAACATCGCGGTGGACCGGCCCTCGGCGGGGACGCAGATCGGCATCCACATCCACATCCCGTCAACGTGGCAGTCGATCGTATCCGTCTCTCTCTTCGCCGCGCCGGCGCAGCGTGGACACGAGGTCTCATAGAAGTCGGGGCGGCTCGCCAGCGGGTTGCCGCCCTCGCGCGGGATCTCGAGATCCTCGGGCAGTCGCACCGGCAGCTCCTCGAAGGGCACGGGGACGGCGCCACACGCGGGGCAATGGATCAGCGGGATCGGCGCGCCCCACGCACGCTGGCGCGAAATCGCGAAGTCGCGTGCCCGATAGCGCACGGTCGGTCGCGGCGTGGCACTCGCCTTCGATGCCTTCCATGCAATACCGCTCGGCGCGGGCAGTCGCTGGGCGATCGAGGCGTCGGTTGGATCGCGCTCGGGAATCCCTAGCATCGCGGTCGGCCCGAAGCGGGCGTCGACCAGCGGGGAGATCACGATCGGGAGCATCCCCGCCACGCCCGGGACGGTGGCGAGCGCGCCCGTCTGCACCACCGGGGTCTGCTCGGCATCGCGATCCCCGCGCCGCAAGCCCGCCTCGCGCACACCCGCCAGCTGCGCCGCCACCCCGGGGTCGGCGATCCAGCGCCCGATCTCGGGGTGCCCCGGTGACACCGCCACGAACGCCGCCTGCGCGATCGCCTCGGGGTGGGGGGTGAAGACGGTGAGCGTGGTGCCGTCGAAGGTGCTGGCGTCCAGCTCCACCCCATCGATGCGGCCGAGCACCGCACGCTGCGCGCCGATCGCGGCCTTGTCCCAGCCGGGGAGTGCCTCGAGGCCACGCTCGTTCTCCTGCACGTAGGCGGTGATTCGCATGAACCACTGGGGCATCTGTACGAAGCGCACCTCCGAGTGACAGCGCCAGCAGGTGCCATCCTCGACCTGCAGGGTGGCGAGCACCGTCTGGCAGGAGTCGCACCAGCTGACCTGCGCCTCCTGGCGGTAGATCAGGCCACGCTCGAGCATCGCCAGGAACAGCCACTGCGTCCAGCGGTAGTGCGCGGGCTCGGAGGAGACGAAGCTGCGCTCCCAGTCGCAGGAATAGCCGAGCGCTTCGAACTGGCCGCGCATCCGCTTACAGCAGCGTGCGACCCACTCGTGGGGGGAGATGTCGCGCCGCTGCGCCTCGAGCTCCGCGGGCAGCCCGAATGAGTCGAACCCGAGCGAGAACAGCACTGCGCGTCCACGCGCGCGCAGGAAGCGCGCGTAGGCGTCGGCGATCGTGTAGCTGCGGATGTGTCCCATGTGGGCATCCCCTGAGGTGAACGGGCAGCCCGCGAACACGTATGCCGGCTCGCGCCGATCCTGCGGCGGGGGCGCGGCGAAGGCGCGCGCCTGTGCCCAGGCGGCGCGCCAGCGCGCCTCGATCGAAGTGTGCTCGTAGTCGGCACCCCGAGTCGAAAACGAATTGGGGCTACTGACCGCGTCGCCGGCGTGACGTTCCGCCCGGAAATCCGCACCACCGCTGGTCGGAGAAACCCCTGCGCCGGCGGGGAAGGGAGCCGAGTCGGCGTCGCTGGGAGAAGCGTTCATGATTTCGACGCTACCGGATAGAGCCCAGGAAGTCCAGAAAGACTAAAACTCATCCGATACTTTGACGTACGCCTGATGTCCTGCCAAACTCCGGACGGATGGCCGCCCCACTGCCGCTTCGCGTGAGTCCACAGGGCGTGTGGGGTGGCCCCGTCTGGCGGATCACGACAGCATCGAGAGCTGAGGGTGTGCCCAAGGCGAGGTGCGAGAAGGAGAAGAGACGATGGCGCACTGTGCGGTACTGACCAACGATCTGCAGTACGACCTCGTCAACAAGAACGAGGAGCGCAGGGACGCCGTCGCGGCTTTCACACCGGGGATGCAGCGCTTCCTGGCGGAGATGCGCACGCTGGGCGTGCCGGTGGTGCACCTGCAGCTGATCAACCTCGATGACGACCCCCACGCCGAGCGCTACGACGGGTGGCTGCCGGCGACCAAGGGCTCTGACGGCGCGCGCATCGTGGAGGAGTTCCTGGCGGCGGAGGACGTGGTGGTGGAGAAGAACAAGGACAGCGGCTTCTTCGCCACCGAGCTGCACGATCGCCTCCAGGAGCTGGGCGTGGACACGGTGATCATCACCGGGATGCAGACGCAGATCTGCGTGCAGACCACCGCCGCCGACGCCTTCTTCCGCGGCTACAACGTGATCGTCCCGCCCGATGCGGTCGTCTCCGCACGGCCCGAGGACCAGGCGCGGGCGCTGGAGTGGCTGGGGTCCTACTGCGCGACAATCATGACCACCGCCGACCTCGCCACGGCGATCGCGCAGGACAGCCTGCCCACCTTCAGCGTGGTGCCGATCCCGTGACCGACGTTCACCCACCCGTTTGCCACCCGGCCCCGTGTGGCTTGCATCTCCGCGTGGGCGACACCCTCCTCACTGCGAGCCGGCGCCGATGACCGCCGGCGTGATCCAGCTCGACCACGGCACCGGCGGGGGCATGAGCCAGGAGCTGATCGCCGAGCTGATCGCTCCGCGTCTCGGCGCGGTGCACTCTGGCCGGATGGAGGACAGCGCGGTGTTGGAGCTCGATGTCAACCGGATTGCGCTCACGACCGACTCGTTCGTGATCGACCCGATCTTCTTCGGCAATGGCGACATCGGCAAGCTGGCGGTGTGCGGCACCGTCAACGATCTCGCTGTCAGCGGGGCCGTGCCACGCTACCTGACGCTCTCGCTGGTGCTGGAGGAAGGCTTTCCGCTCGCCGACCTCGAGCGGGTGCTGGACTCCGTGCGCGAAGCCGCCGCCGCGGCGCGTGTCGAGGTGGTGGCGGGCGACACCAAGGTGGTGAGGGCGGGCGAGATCGACAGGCTGTTCATCAACACCGCCGGCATCGGCGTGTTCGAGCGCGACCTGGAGCTCGGGGTCGGCTGCGTGCTGGCCGGGGACGCGGTGATCGTCACGGGATGGTTGGGCAACCACAGCATCCACATCCTCTCGCTGCGCGAGGGTCTCGGCTTCGAGCAGCGCGTGCTCAGCGACTGTGCGCCCCTCGACGGGCTGGTGGGGAGCGTGCTGGAGGAGCACGCTGGGAGCGTGCGCTGCATGCGCGACATCACGCGCGGGGGCCTCGGGACGGTGCTCAACGAGCTGGCCGAGGGCGCCGGGGTGTCGATCCAGATCGATCGCGAGCGGCTGCCGATCCAGCAAGAGACCGCGATGGCTGCGGACATGCTGGGAGTAGACCCGCTGTACCTCGCCAATGAGGGCAACATCTGCATGTTGGTGGCGCCACAGGCCGCCGCTGAGATCCTCAAGGTGGCGCGCAGGCACCCCAGCGGTGGCGGGGCGCAGATCGTCGGCACGGTGCGCGAGCGCGAGGGCGGCCCCGTGACGATCGTGGGCGCGGATGGCACCGAGGCTGTGGTTGAGCTGCTCTACGGCGCCGAGCTGCCGCGGTTGTGCTGAGAAGAGCGGATGGAGGACGGTCATGGCCCCCAATTCCAGTCCGCCACGGCCCGGCCCGGTGTCCCACCCGGCCGCTGAGCCCGGACGGGCGGGACTCGAGACACGGCGCTACCAGATCCGCGGGGTCGTGCAGGGGGTGGGCTTCCGCCCGTTCGTGTTTCGCACTGCCGAGCGTCACGCGCTGGGAGGCTGGGTGCGCAACGACTCCGACGGGGTGGTGGTGGAGGTGCAGGGCCGCCCGCAGGCGTTGGAGGAGTTCATCGTCGAGGTCCGCTCCGGCGCGCCGCCATTGGCACGGGTCGAGTCGGTGGCGTTGCTCGAGCGCCGCCGTGCGGAGCGCGTGGTCGAGCGCTTCGAGATTCACCTCAGCGAGCATGGTCGTGGGCCGGCGCGCACGCTGGTGTCGCCCGACACTTGCGTGTGCGAGGAGTGCCTGCGGGAGCTGCTCGACCCCTCCGATCGCCGCTACCGCTACCCGTACATCAACTGCACCAACTGCGGACCCCGCTACTCGATCGTCAAGGGGGTCCCGTACGACCGCGAGCTGACCACGATGGCGGCGTTCCCGATGTGCGAGCGCTGCGAGCGGGAGTACCACGACGTGCGCGACCGGCGCTTCCACGCGCAGCCGACGGCCTGCTGGGAGTGCGGCCCACGGGTGGCGCTGGTTTATCCGGGAACCAATTCACCTGACCTCCTCCGCCCCGCTTCCGGCTTGGACCCGATCGAAGAGACGGTCGCTCTCTTGCGCGAAGGCGCGATCGTGGCCGTCAAGGGAATCGGGGGCTACCACCTGGTGGTGGACGCGCGCGATGAGGAGGCGGTGGCGCGACTGCGCGCACGCAAGCATCGTGAGGAGAAGCCGTTCGCCGTGATGTCTCCCACTCTCCAGGCCGTACGTGGGTACGCACGCGTGGGGGAGCACGAAGCCGCACTCTTGACCAGCCCCCAGCGCCCGATCGTGCTTGTGCGCAAGCGTGGGGGAGAGCGTTGGCCGCTCGCCGCGGGGATAGCGCCGGGCAACCGCAGCTACGGGGCGATGCTTGCCTACACCCCCGTGCACCACCTGCTGTTCGACGGCAGCGGCTTCGATGTGCTGGTTGCAACCAGCGGGAACGTCTCGGACGAGCCGATCGCATTTCGCGACGACGACGCCCTCGAGCGTTTGGCCGGGATCGCGGATGCCTTCCTGGTGGGGGAGCGAGAGATCTACACCCGCGTGGACGACTCGATCGTGCGCTATGTGGACGTTGGCCACCCCGAGGTGGGCGGCGATCGCGTCGGCTCCGGCGGCGGGGTTGGGTCCTCTCGCCCCGATACCGCTGGCGGGGTTGGGTCCTCTCGCCCCGATACCGCTGGCGGGGTTGGGTCCTCTCGCCCCGATACCGCTGGCGGGGTTGGGTCCTCGCGCGCCGATGCCGCCGGCGAGGTGGGCGGACAGGCTCTGATCCGCCGCGCACGAGGCTACGCACCCGAGCCGGTGAGGGCGCCGTTCGAGCTGCCTCCGCTGCTAGCGGTCGGGCCGGAGCTGAAGAGCACGATCTGCCTCTCACGGGGGCGCGAGCTGTTCCTCAGCCACCACATCGGCGACCTCAAGAACGAGGCGACGATGCGTTCCTTCGAGCACGCCGTCGAGCACCTGTCGGGGCTGCTGGAGGTGACGCCGACGACGATCGCGCACGACCTGCACCCCGGCTACCTGAGCACGAGGTGGGCGCGCGCGCAACGGCGCCTGCCGACCGTGGCGGTGCAGCACCACCACGCGCACATGGCGGCGTGCATGTGCGAGCACGGCCTCGGCGAGCCGGTGGTGGGGGTGATCTTCGACGGCACCGGGTATGGCACCGACGGCAACATCTGGGGAGGTGAGTTCCTGGTCGGCGACTACGTCGGTTTCGAGCGCGCGGCCCACCTTCAGTACTTCCGCCTGCCCGGCGGCGACAAAGCGGTGGAGGAGCCCTACCGGGTGGCGCTGTCGCTGTTGTGGGAGGCATATGGGGAGGCGTTCGCCGACCTCGACCTACCCGTGGTGGGCGAGCGCGCGCCGCGGGAGCTGCCGGTGCTGACACAGATGCTGCGGACGGGGCTGCGCGCTCCGCAGACGTCGAGCATGGGCCGTCTGTTCGACGGGGTGGCGGCGCTCCTCGGGATACGCGAGCGCTGCCGCTACGAAGCGCAGGCGGCGATCGAGCTCGAACAGCTTGTGCATCCGGATGCGACCGGTCGTGCGGAGGCAGAGCGGGGCGGGCAGGCATCCGGCGATCCGGCGATGAGCGGTGGGAGCAACGGCAAGCCATTCGCCTGGGACCTATGCGGACCCGAGCAGTGGCCGTGGCGGATCGACACACGGCCGCTGGTACGCGAGCTAGTGGCAGAGATGGGGCGCCGTGATACATCTGTGGGGCAGCTGAGCGGGCGCTTTCACCGCACGGTGGTCGACATCGTGCAGGGCACCTGCGAGGCGATTCGCACCCGCACGGGTATCGAGCGGGTGGTGCTCAGCGGGGGGGTGTTCCAGAATGAGTTGCTGCTGCGCGGCTGCCATGAGGCGCTGGGAGCGGTGGGCTTCGAGGTGTACTCGCACAACCGGGTGCCCGCCAACGACGGCGGGGTGGCGCTCGGCCAGGCGGCCGTCGCTGGTTGGGGGGCGCGATGAGTGCGGTTGCGCCCCGTCCGCGCGGGCCAGGGCGGTCGCCGTCCGCGCCTGTACAGCAGCTGTCGCCGTCCGCACCACCGCAGCTGTCGCCGTCCGCGCCCGCACCGCAGCTGTCGCCCTCTGTGCCTTCGGCGTATGTGCCGCTAGCGCATCGCCCGCCGGCACAGGGGAACGGCGACGCGTCCGCGCCCGGGCCCTTCGAGCAGCTGCACTTCGCGCCTGCGCCCGCGATCTCCGGGCCGGTGCCCGGCGTACGTTCGCAGCGGATGCTGGCCGAACAGGCGGCGCTGGAGAGCCGCGCGCGCTCCTACCCCCGCGCCGTGCCCGTGGCGTTTGAGGAGGGTAGGGGGGCGACGCTGCGCGACGTGGATGGCAACACCTACATCGACTTCTTCGCCGGGGCGGGCGCGCTCAACCTCGGCCACGGACACCCCGAGGTCGCGCGCGCCGCGGGAGAACAGCAGCAGCGGCTGGTGCACGCACTGGACTTCCCGACGCCCGCGCGGCTGCGGTTGATGCGGCGTCTGAAGCAGATCTTGCCGGGGGCGCTGCGGCGCACGGGGCGCTTTCACTTCGGTGGTCCCACCGGCTCGGATGCGATCGAGGCGTCGCTGAAGCTGGTGCGTGCCCACACTGGACGCCGGCCGCTGGTCGCGTTCGAAGGCTCCTACCACGGGATGACGGCGGACGCGTTGTCGGTCACCAGCGACACCGGGTGCGGCGGGCCGCAGGACACCGCGGTGCGCTTCATGCCGTTCCCCTACTGCTACCGCTGCCCACTGGGGCTGCGTCCGCAGACCTGCGAGCTGGCGTGCGCAAAGCTGTTGGAGAGCGTGCTCGCCGACCCCTACAGTGGCTTGTCGAAGCCTGCGGGGATCATCGTGGAGCCGATCCAGGGGGAGGGCGGCACGGTCGTCCCGCCGCAGGGGTGGCTGGCGAAGGTGCGCGAGATCGCCCGCCGCCACGAGGTGCCGTTGATCGTCGATGAGATCCAGACGGGGTTTGGGCGGACGGGTGCGATGTTCGCCTGCGAACACGACGGGGTCACCCCCGACGTGATCGTGCTCTCCAAGGCGATCGGTGGGATCGGGTATCCGCTGTCGGGGATCGCCTACGACGAGGCGCTTGACACGTGGGAGCCGGGTGCCCACATCGGTACCTTCCGCGGCCACCAGGTGGCGATGGCGGCGGGCGCGGCAGCGATCGAGCTGATCGAGGAGCTCGCGCTGCCGGGCCGCGCACGCGTGCTGGGGGAGCTCGCGTTGGCGCTGCTCGGGCAGGCGAGCGCGGGCGAGGAGTTGCCTGCGATCGGCGAGGTGCGCGGGCGCGGGCTGATGATCGGCGTGGAGCTGGTGAGCGACCGCGAGAGCCGCCGGCCGTGGCCGGAGCTGGCGAGCGCGGTGCGCAGGGCGTGCTGCGAGAAGGGGCTGATCATCGAGGTCGGCGGCCGCCACGCCAACGTGGCGCGCTTCCTGCCACCGCTGGTGATCACCCGGGAGCTGCTGGTGCGGGGGATCGAGATCTTCGCCGACGCGCTGCGCGAGAGCGAACGTGTTCAGCGAGCCCGCTCGGGTGCGAGCGCCAGCTGATCTCCGGCGAAGGTGACCCCGACAGGCTCGAGGACGACCTGCCGCGGCCCCTCCTCGACCGCACCGGCGAGCAGCGCGTCGAGGCCCAGCTCGTGGGCGAGCTCCACGACGCGCGCCCCGCCGCCCGGGCGGCAGTAGACGGCGAAGCCGGCGCCCATGTTGAGCGTGCTGTGCGCGGCGGCGGCGTCCAGCCCGGCCTGCGCGGCGAGGAACGCGAGCACGGGCGGCACCGCCGGCAGCGAGTGGATGCGGTAGGTGAGCTCGCGCTGCGGGCGCATCAGCTTCAGCAGGCCGTGGCCGGTGATGTGGGAGAGGTAGGTGAGTCGCACCCGCGGATCCCCGAGCAGCTGCCGCAGCAGCGCGACGTAGAGGAAGCTGGGGGCCAGCAGCGCCTCGCCGAAGGTTGAACCGTCGGGCAGCTCGGCGAGGAGCCCTCGCGGCAGCTGTCCGGCGATCCGCCGCGCGAGTGAGGCGCCATTGGCGTGCAGGCCGCTCGAGGCGAGCAGCGCGATCTCATCGCCTGGGGCAAGCTGCTGGCCGAGCAGCGGCTCGCCGGGGGGTGGCACGAAGCCGAGCGCGCTGCCGGCGAGCTCGATCTCCTCGGGCGCCAGCAGATCGACCAGCGAGGGCGACTCGCCCCCGCCCCACGCGCACTGCGCGTCGTCGCAGGCACGGCGCCACCCCGTGAGCAGGGCGTTGGCGCGCTCGGCTTGCTCATACCAGGCGCTCGAGCCGGTGGCGAAGTAGGCGTTCAGGACGAGCGGTAGCGCGCCGACGCAGATCAGATCGTTGAGGACGGCGGCGACGGCGTCGTAGGCGACGTGGTCGAAGCGGTTGACGCCGGCGAGCTCGTGGTATTCGCGGGCGATGATCGACTTGGTGCCCAGCGTCTCGAGCACGAACGCGAGCGTGCTCCCGGCAAAGCGCAGCACGAAGGCGGGCTCGCCACGGGAGCCCTCGACGGCCCGCGCGCCGGTGGCGGCCAGCCAGTGGGAGGTGGCGAGCGCCTCGGCGAGCGCGCTGCGCTTGCCGGCGTCGAGCACGGCATAGTCGACACCGGCCTGGCGGTAGGCGCTGTGGACGTCGGAATCGGGAGGGTCGGCCACTGCGCGCAGCCTATCCCTCTCAGGTCCGGCTGCGTACCAGGCAGGTCGTTGCCAGCCAGCTGCCGGGCGCGCCCGCGGGAGTCAGCGGGAAGGCGAGATCCTCGTGCAGCGCCCACAATTGGGTTTGTCTATTGGTGTCGACCCAGGTGGGCGCCCAGCGCGTGATGTCGGCCTCCTCGAAGGTGTGCTGCAGCGCTTCGCCGACCGCGTCGATGCCGGGCGTTCGGATTCCGCCGCGTTTGCGGAAACGCAGCACGCAGTGCTCGGAGGCGATCACCTCGGAGACCTCTGGATGGTCGGGCCGTGCAACGCGGATACGCATATGTACACGGTATTACCCCGGTGATCGCAAGCCGGTAAGGTGGCGCGCGTGGCGCACCATCGGATCGTGATCGTGGGCGCGGGCTTCGGGGGCTTGGGCATGGCGATCCGCCTCAAGCAGGCGGGTGTCGAGGACTTCGTCGTGCTCGAGCGCGACGCGGACGTCGGCGGGACATGGTGGGCCAACACCTACCCGGGCTGCCAGTGCGACATCCCCTCGCATCTGTACTCGTTCTCGTTCGCCCCCAACCCCAACTGGACACGCACGTATCCCAGCAGCCCGAGCTGTGGGCCTACCTGAACGAGTGTGCGGAGCGCTATGGAGTGCGCGAGCACATCCGCTGTGACTGTGGGGTTTGCGCGGCCACGTGGGAGGAGCAGGGCACACGCTGGCGCCTGGATACGACGCAGGGGGAGCTCACGCGCCGACGTCTCGGTCGCCGCGACGGGCGGCCTGAGCGAGCCGGCGATCCCGGACATCCCCGGGCTGGCGGAGTTTGCGGGAGCGGCCTTTCACACGGCGCGCTGGGATCACGCGCACGACCTGCGCGGCCGCGCGCGTGGCGATCGTCGGCACCGGCGCCTCGGGCGTCCAGGTGGCGCCGCGGATCCAGCCGCAGGTGCAGCGGCTGACGATCTTCCAGCGCACGCCGCCGTGGGTCACGCCTCACCGCGATCGACCGATCTCCGAGCGTGAGCGGCGGGTGTACCGGCGCTTTCCCTTGACACAGCGGCTGCCCCGCGCCGGCGCCTACTGGCTGCGGGAGCTGCTCGTGCCGTGCCTGGTGCGCCGTCCGGAGCTGCTGCGGCGACCGGAGCGGGCCGCGCCCACACACATGGCCAGCCAGGTGAGCGACCCCGCCCTGCGTGCGAAGCTCACGCCCCGATTACACGTTCGGCTGCAAGCGCATCCTGCTCTCCAACCGCTGGTATCCGACGCTCGCCCAGCCCAATGTCGAGCTGGTGGCCTCCGGGGTGCGGGAGGTCCACCGCCGACGCGGTGCTCGCCGAAGACGGCCCCGCCACGAGGTCGACACGATCGTGCTGGCAACCGGCTTCCACGTCACCGACATGCCCATTCGTCGAGTGCGTGCGCGGCGCGGGTGGCAGCACGCTCGGCGAGGTGTGGCGGGGCAGCCCGCAGGCCTACCTCGGCACCGCGGTGGCGGGCTTTCCCGAACCTCTTCCTGCTCGCCGGCGCCAACACCGGGCTCGGGCACAACTCCGTGGTGTTCATGATCGAGGCAACATTCACTACGCGCTGGAGGCACTGCGCGCAATGCGCGCGCGGGGAGCCGCGCGCGTGGAGGTCAGGAGCGAGGCGCAGGAGGCCTACAACGTCGAGCTTCAGCGCCGCCTCGCGCGCAGCGTGTGGAACACCGGTGGCTGCTCCAGCTGGTACATCGACACCAACGGCCGCAATTCGACGGCGTGGCCATCCTTCACTTGGCGCTTTTGGCTGCGCACGCGGCGGTTCAAGCCGGGTGATTATCACCTGCGGGTCTCGGCCGCATAGCTGTGCGCCCACCAGGAGTTACTCCGTCCGGCTGAACTCCCAGATCGCGATCGACAGCATGATCAGCCCGAGCACGGCGATCACGCCGGCCTCGACGATCGCGGGCACGTGCCAGCCAAACCAGGTGACCCCCGGGGCGAGCGCGTGGCGGGCTTCTTCGCTGATGTGGATGTGGGCGAAGATCGCGCGGCGCATCGGATCGACTGCGTAGGTGAGGGGGTCGATGCGGTTGAGGACGGCCAACCACTGCGGCAGCCGAGCGACGGAGAACATCGCGCCCGAGATGAAGAACATCGGCATGATCGCCATCTGCATCAGCGCCATGAACGACTGCATCTGGGTGATGCGCGCAGCGGCCATCATGCCGAAGGCAGTGATCGCGAACGCCAGCAACATCGCAGCGCGAACAGCTCGAGGATCAGCGCGGGCGAGTACGGGACGTCCGACCAGACCGGCGATCGCGATCACGATCACGCCCTGGAAGCCGGCGACGGTGGCGCCGCCGAAGCACTTGCCCAGCACGATCGAGGAGCGTCGCACAGGCGCGACCATCATCTCGCGCAGGAAGCCGAACTCGCGGTCCCACACGATCGAGGCGGCGGAGAACATCGCGGTGAACATCACCGCCATGCAGAGCACGCCCGGGTAGATGAAGGTTCTGAAGTTGACGCCGTGGGTGCTGGCGGAGACGAGCGGGGAGAGCCCGGTGCCGAGCACGAACAGGAACAGGAAGGGCTGGATCAGCGCGGTGACGATCCGCAGGCGGTCGCGGCTGAAGCGGATCAGCTCGCGCTGCCAGACGACCTTGATCGCACGCAGCTCGCCGCGCACGCTGCGGGTGGGCACGCGTACGCCGGCGATCTGGTGGCCGGGCGGCGCCGGCGGGGGCGGCGCTCGGCGGGGCAGCTGGTAGTGGCCATCGGATCATCCTCTCGCGGGGTCGTACCGCGGTGGGCGTGGGTCGGCTCCCGCGGCGGTCGGCGTGGACGTGGTGGCGTGGGCGGCCATCAGCGCGCCATCATCGCGCGACGTTGCGCATGTCGTCAGCGTGCTCGCCTCGGCGTCGCGGATCGTGGTGCCGGTGTAGGACATGAACACGTCGTCGAGCGAGGGACGGGAGACGCATCACCGAGCGGATCGGTTGGCCGAGCTCGGCAAACAGGCGCGGCACGAACTGCTCGCCGTCGGCGACGCCGAAGGTGACCGCGCCCTCGGCGATCGTGGCGTCGATCCCGAAGCTCCTGCAGCGCGGCGATCGCGGCGGAGTCGTCGTCGGCGTGGAGTCTGCACGCGGTCCTTGCCGACGCTCGCCTTCAGCGCCTCGGGGTGTCGAGGACGATGATCGCGCCCTTGATCCATGATCGCGATGCGGTCGCAGTACTCGGCCTCGTCCATGTAGTGGGTTGTGAGGAAGATCGTGATGTCCTCCCGCTGCTTGAGCTCGTCGATGTAGCTCCAGATCGAGCTGCGGGTCTGCGGGTCGAGGCCGACGGTGGGCTCGTCGAGGAACAGCACGCGCGGCGAGTGCAGCAGGCCCCGCGCGATCTCAAGGCGCCGCTTCATGCCACCGGAGAAGGTGCCGACGAGGCTCTTGCGCCGCTCCCACAGCCCCACCATCTCCATCACCTGCTGCATCCGCGGCGCGACGGTCTCGCGCGGCACGCCGTACAGCTCGGCGTGCAGGCGCAGGTTCTGCTCGGCGGTGAGGTAGCCGTCGAGCGTGGTGTCCTGGAAGACGAGGCCGATGTTGCGGCGCACGGCGTCGCGCTCGCGGACGATGTCGTGGCCGGCCACGCAGCGCCGAACCGCCGGTCGGCTTGACGAGCGTGCAGAGCATGTTGATCGTGGTCGACTTGCCGGCGCCGTTGGGCCCGAGGAAGCCGAACGTCTCGGAGCGGGCCACCTCGAAGTCGATCCCGCGCACGGCTTCGATCTCCCCGTAGCGCTTGGCGAGGCCCTCGACGGAGACGCGCGGGCGCCGTGGTCCGAGCTCAGCGCTGCGCCCACGCTAGCTGAGTTCAACCTAGCCTCGGGCTCGGACCCGTCGGCGAGGATGCGGTACAGGTCGCGACGGGCGGCGACGAGCACCTTGCGCGCCTCCTCCTGCTGCTCCTCGCTGCCAGTCGCGCATCACCTGCACGAAGGCGGAGGCAACCTCGCGCATGAGCTTGCCCAGCTCGTGGGCCTCGTCGCCGACGTCGCCGCTCATCTGCTCCCACGGGGCCGGGCTGCTCGGGGTCGCGCTCCTTGACCTTGGCGGACCCTCATCGGTGAGCCGGAAGAGCTTGCGCCCATCCACCTCCTCGGAGCGGATCAGGCCCTCGTCCTCGAGCTGCTGCAGGGCGGGATAGACCGAGCCGGGGCTGGACGCCACGCGCCTCGCTTCGCTCCTGGACCTCCTGCATGATTTGGTAGCCGTTGCGCGGCTCCTCGGCGAGCAGCAGCAGCGCGGCGGTGCGGATGTCTCCGCGCCGGGCCTTGCGGCCCCCGCCCCGCCATGAGCCGGATGGCCTCCGAATCCGCCGAACGGGAAGCCGCCCGGGCCGACCACCGCGCGGTCCCGGCCCTCGATGACGGCGATGGCCACCCTTGGCCCGCCCCTCTCCGTAGGCGCTCATGGCACGCCAGATGGCGCGCAGGTCGTAGCCCTCGCCATGACTGCAGCAGGGCCTCTCTGCGGTCTGGATCTATTGCATGGGCAATGCATATGTACTCCTATCGTTGGAACATCACGATAGTAGCACGATATATCGCGAACATTCAATGTCGGAAGTGGCGCACTCCTGTGGCGACCATTGCCGCTCCCGCGGCGTTGACTGCCGCGACCACCTCCTCGTCGCGCACCGAACCACCCGGCTGGATGATTGCGCCGACGCCAACGTCGAGCGCCAGCTGCGGGCCGTCGGCGAACGGGAAGAAGGCGTCGGAGGCGAGCGCCGCGCCAGCCAGCTGCTCAGGTCGGAAGGCCTGCGCCTTCTCGATTGCGATCCGCACAGCGTCCACGCGGCTCATCTGCCCGGCGCCGATGCCGATCGTGGCGCCGCCCGCGGCGAGCACGATCGCGTTGGAACGCACGTGGCGGCAGACCGTCCACGCGAACAGCATGTCCCGCCACTGCGGCTCGCTTGGCTGTCTTGCACTCACCGCGTTCATCTGCTCGCGTGTCTCCGACACGACGTCGTGGGTCTGCACTAGCTGGCCGCCGATCACGGGCTTGGATTCGACCTCACGTAGTGGTGCCGGCCAGTCGCCGAGCTCGAGCAGGCGCACATTTTTCTTGACCTGCAGCGCTTGTAGCGCGGGGGCGTCGTAGCCGGGCGCGAGCAGCACCTCGATGAACTGCTTGCCGAGCTCTTCCGCGAAGGCAAGGTCGATCGGGCGGTTGACGGCGATCACGCCGCCGTAGGCGCTCTGCGGGTCGCACGCGAAGGCGCGTTCGTAGGCCTCGCGGCTACTGGCGCCGACGGCGCAGCCGCAAGGGTTGTTGTGCTTGACGATCGCGCACGCCGGCTCGTCGAACTCCTCCACCAGCTCGCGCGCGGAGGAGAGGTCGAGCAGGTTGTTGAACGACAGCTCCTTGCCGTGCAGCTGCTCGACGCCTGCAAGCAGGTGTGTCGGGGAGCCCACACGCGCGTAGAAGGCGGCCTGCTGGTGGGGGTTCTCGCCGTAGCGCAGGTCCGTCACCTTCTCGTAGGCGTCGCGCCAGCTCGCCGGGAAGCCCTCGCCCTCCTGCGCGGCGAACCACGTCGAGATCGCGGCGTCGTAACGCGCTGTGCACGCGAACGCCTTGCCGGCGAGCGCTTTGCGCGCGGGCAGAGACAGCCTGCCGCCGGACTCGCGTAGCTCCTCGAGTACGCGCTCGTAGTCGTCCGGGTCCACGATCACGGCGGCAAACGTGCTGTTCTTGGCTGCCGCCCTGATCATCGTCGGGCCGCCGATATCGATGTTCTCGATCACCTCCTCCTCAGAGGCGTCGCCGCGCGCGACGGTCTGCTCGAATGGGTACAGGTTGACGCACACGAGGTCCACCTGCTCGATCTGCTGCTCGGCGGCCGCGCGCAGGTGCTCGTCCTCGTCGCGCCGCGCCAGCAGGCCGGCGTACAGTCGCGGGTGCAGCGTCTTCACGCGCCCGTCCATCATCTCGGGGAAGCCGGTGAAGTCCTCGATCGCGCGCACCGCGATCCCAGCGCCGGTCAGCTCGCGCGAGGTGCCACCGGTGGAGACGAGCTCCACGCCCAGATCCGCGAGTCCCTGGGCGAACTCTACGACTCCGGTCTTGTCGGAGACGGAGATCAGCGCACGACGAACGCGTACCTCGCCGGGGGCGGTGCGCTCGATGCCTGCGGAAGCGCTCAACTAGTGTCCAGAGTCGGAAATTCGGTGAGCATTTCCCGAGTGCCTGCGCGTGCCCTGACGTTCGACGGTATCGGCGTGTGTGCCGGTAGCACATGAGTCGATGCCGGCGGGCGTCAGGCGCGTGCAGGTGCCGGGAAACGCCATTGAATTTGTGACTCTGAACACTAGGCGGCGATCAACTGGTGCTGGGAGATGAACAGCCGCACCGCTTCGGGCAGCAGCGTGTGCTCCAGTGGGCGCAGGGCCTCAAGCACTTCGGCAGGGTCGCTCGCGAACGGTAGATCGACCGACTCCTGCAAGATGATCTTGCCAGTGTCAACGCCCGCATCGACGAAATGCACGGTGACACCAAACCGCTTCTCCCCATGCGCAAGCGCCTGCTCAATGGCGTGCATACCGGGGTAGTCGGGCAGCAGCGAGGGGTGTACGTTTTTCACCGCTCCCGGGAAGCGCTCGAGAAAGCGCTCGCTCAGCAGCTCCATGAACCCGGCGAGCACGATCAGTCGCGCGCCGCGCCCCCAAAGCCAATCCGCCATCGCCTCATCGCGGGTTTGGCGGTCTGGGTACTCCGAGCGTGAGAAGATCGCGGTAGGTATGTCATGGCTCACGGCCCGCCCGAGTGCCGGCGCATCCACGACGTTGGAGGCCACGGCCACGATCTCTGCCTCGCGACCGTGCACGATGTCGAGCAGCGCCTGTAGGTTGGTGCCCGTGCCAGAGACCAGCACAGCGATCGGAAATGGGGGCTCGGGAAAACCGATCTGGTCTGCCATTGTACTTATGACGATAACGGACGTGTCGGCAGGAACGAAGGGATCTACGCGCGTACGAGCGGTAGCGCCGACCCGGCCGGCTCCAACGCGTACTTGCCGTTCGCCTCGCCGGTGCCGTCGAGCGGGTACTCGCCGCTGAAGCAGGCGTCGCAGTGGGACTGGCGCCCGCCGGGCGGGTGGGCACCGGTCCCGACGGCCTCGTAGACGCCCTCGAGCGAGAGGTAGTGCAGCGAGTCGCAGCCCAGCTCGGCGGCGACCTCCTCGGTGGTGCGGCCGTGGGCGATCATCTCCTCGCGCGTGGACATGTCGATGCCGTAGTGGCAGGGGTGCTTGATCGGCGGGGCGGAGATGCGCATGTGCACCTCGCGCGCGCCCGCGTCGCGCAGCATCTGCACGATCTGGCGGGTGGTGTTGCCGCGCACGATCGAGTCGTCGACGACGATCAGCCGCCTTCCGGCGATCACCTCGGGGAGCGGGTTGAACTTCAGGCGCAGGCCGTGCTTGCGCAGCTCTTGGCCAGGCTGGATGAAGGTGCGGGCGACGTAGCGGTTCTTGACGAAGCCGTCGTCCTGAGGCAACCCGGCGGCGCGCGCGAGGCCGCGGGCGGCGGGGTTGCCGGAGTCGGGGACGGCGATCACGAGGTCGGCCTCGACGGGCGCCTCGCGCCACAGGATCTCGCCCATGCGCCCGCGCGCGACCTGCAGCGCCTGGCCGTTCATGCGCGAGTCGGGGCGGGCGAAGTAGATGTACTCGAACACGCAGAACGCCTTGCGCGCGCCCTCCACCACCTGGCGGCTGCGAATGCCGTCCTCGCCGATGCTCACCAGCTCGCCGGGCCGCACCTCGCGCAGGTGGCGGGCGCCGATGATGTCGAACGCGCACGACTCGCTGGCCGCGCAGTGATGTACCTTGCCGTCGCCGTTTGGCTCTAGCACCCCAAGCGCCAGCGGGCGCAGGCCGTGGGGATCGCGGAAGGCGAGCACACGGTCTTTGGTCATCGCCACGATCGAGAAGGCGCCGCGCAGCCGCGGTAGCACGTCGGCGATCGCGTCCTCGATCTCCTCCGCGGGGTGGGTGGCGATCAGCGCGGCAATGATCTCCGAGTCGGAGGTCGAGCTGAACGTCACCCCGCGCTCCAGCAGCTCGCTGTGCAGCTCCACGGCGTTGATCAGGTTTCCGTTGTGCGCCAGCGCCAGCTCCCGGTGGGAGCCGTGGGTGCCCTCGGAGCGCTGCACCGGCTGGGAGTTCTCCCAAGCGTTGGAGCCGGTGGTCGAGTAGCGCACGTGCCCGATCGCCAGCTCGCCGCGGAGCGTGCGCAGGTCGTTCTCGCTGAACACCTGGCTGACCAGCCCCAGCTCGCGGCGCGTGATGATCTGCCCGCCGCGGTCGGCCGCCGCGATGCCCGCCGACTCCTGGCCGCGGTGCTGGAGCGCGTACAGGGCGAAGTAGGAGAGCCGCGAGACCTCGTGGCCGGGCGCGTATATGCCGAAGACGCCGCACTCGTCGCGCGGCCCATCGCGATCCTCGGCGCGGCCAGGCGTGGGCCTCACACGCACAAGCTAGCAGTCCTCATGGAAACAGCTCCGCCAGCGCCCCGTGAGCCTCGGCCAACTCGGTGAGGGTTGTGCTCAACATCCCTGCGTCCGTCGCGATCATCAACTCATTGCCTCCTACTGTGCCAAGCATCTGAAGCGGCGTCTGCACGGCCAGCTCCCCGAGCGCCTCCCCAGGTCCGGAGACGATGAAGCCGCCCGGCCCCTCACCGAAGAGCTGCGTAAACGGGTCGGTGGTGGTGGGGAGCGTGACCTTTGCGCCCACGGCGCCGGCCAGGCAGCACTCGGCCAGCGCGACCGCGAGCCCACCCTCGGTGATGTCGTGCACGCTGCTCAGCGCCCCGGCCCGCACGGCATCGCGGACGGTGGCCTGCGCTGCCAGCACCGCGTCCAGGTCGATCTCCGCCAGCCCGTCGGGCAGCGACTGACCGTGCAGCTTCGCCAGCTCGCTCGCGGCCAGCGAGGGGGCGAACGGTCCCACCAGCGCGATCGCGTCTCCCCCGCGCGCGAACCCGAGCTGCCCTGCGCGCGCGGCGTCGGGCAGCCTGCCGACCATGCCCACCACCGGAGTGGGATAGATCGGGCCGGCGGGGCCCTCGTTGTAGAGCGAGACGTTGCCGCCGACGATCGGCGCCGCGAGCGCGCGGCAGGCGTCGCCGAGGCCGCGTACCGCTTCGGTGAGCTGCCAGGCGATATGCGGCTTCTCGGGGTTGCCAAAGTTGAGGTTGTTGGTCGTGCCCAGCGGCTCGGCGCCCACGCACGCGAGGTTGGCGGCGCACTTGAGCGCCGCCTCGATCGTGCCGCGGTAGGGGTCGGCGGCGACGCGGCGGCCATTGCAATCGATGCTTACGGCGAGCGCGTTTCCATCGGGGAGGCGCAGCACCGCGGCGTCGGCCTGCGCGGGGCGGCGCACAGTGCGGGACTGCACGATCGCGTCGTACTGCTCGAATAGCGGGCGACGCGAGGCGATGTTGGGTGAGCGCAGCAGCGCCAGCAGCGTCTCTTGTGGCGAGGTGTTGGGCGCGAGCGTGGCGGCGGGCGTGGCATAGATCGGAACCGCCGGCTTCTCGGGTGTCAGGTCGTACAGCGGGCATTCGTCCACCAGCGCCCCCACCGGCATCTCGCCAACGAGCTGTACGCCCTCGAAGATGCGCATGTGGCGGGTGTCGGTGACCGTCCCGATCGCCGCGCCGCCGACCTCCCACTTCTCGCACAGCGCCAGCACCGCGGGCACGTCGGCGGGCGCGACCACGCACAGCATCCGCTCCTGGGACTCGGACACCATGATCTCGAACGGCTGCATCCCGGGCTCGCGCAGCGCCACGCGCGCCACGTCGATGTCGATGCCGACTTCGCCCTTCGACGCCATCTCCGATGCGGAGGAGGTGAGGCCGGCCGCGCCGAGGTCCTGCAGCGAGACGAGCAGGCCCCGCTCCAGCAGCTCTAGCGAGCACTCCAGCAGCTTCTTCTCCTCGAAGGGGTCGCCCACCTGCACCGTGGGGCGCTTGGCGTCGTCGGCCTCGTCGAGCTCTGCGGAGGCCAGCACCGAGGCCCCCCCGATCCCGTCGCGCCCTGTGGATGCCCCGAACAGCACGATCGCGTTGCCCGGCCCCGCCGCCGCGCTGCGCACCAGTCGCTCGCGCTCGCACAGCCCGAGCGCCATCGCATTGACCAGGCAGCTCTGCTCGTAAGGGCCCTCGAAATACACCTCGCCCCCGACGGTCGGCACCCCAATCGAGTTGCCGTAGTGGCCGATGCCGGAGACGGCGCCGTCGAGGAGGTAGCGCGCGCGGGTTGACGCCAGTGAGGGATGGGATGGGCTCCGCCTCTGAAGAGGCTGCGCAGGGTGGGGCTCGTATGGCTCTCCGAAGCGCAGCGAATCGAGCACGGCGATCGGTCGGGCCCCGATCGCAAAGATGTCGCGCAGGATGCCCCCGACACCGGTGGCCGCGCCCTGGAAGGGCTCGACCGCACTCGGGTGGTTGTGCGACTCGACCTTGAAGGCGCACACCAGGCCGTTGCCAACATCCACAGCGCCCGCGTTCTCACCGGGACCCATCACCACGTGCGGCCCCTCCGTCGGCAGCGTGCGCAGCAGCTTCTTGGAGTGCTTGTAGGCGCAGTGCTCGCTCCACAGCAGCGAGTACATCGCCAGCTCCACCTGGTTGGGCGGTCTACCTTGGTGGGCGCAGATCAGCTCGTACTCCGCGCGCGTGAGGCCGAGTGCGAGCGCGTCCTGCACCGTGGGGAGCACGGCGCTGTCAGGCATGGGTCAACCCTCGCGGACTCATCCGCCGGACATCCCCCGAGGCTCGTACAGGCGACTGCTTTTGGGAGGGGGTTCTGGGGGAGGGCCTGCCCTCCCCCAGCCTAAACACGGGCGCCCTCCACTGTGAGGCGCATCGATTCGAAGATGCGCAGGCCGTCGGTCGAGCCGGTGAGCGGGTCCACCGCGTGCTCGGGATGGGGCATCAGCCCGAAGACGTTGCCGGCCGCGTTCTGCACCCCGGCGATGTCCCGCAGCGAACCGTTGAAGTTATGGCCGGCCGCGTAGCGCAGCACAACCTGGTTGCCCCGCTCCAGCTCGTCAAGCGTCGGCTCATCGGCGTAGTAGCGCCCCCACGAGTGCTTCGCGGGGATGCTCAGGAGCGTGGGTTGCGAGGTGCGAGCACCCTCCCCCTCCTCCTCCCCTCCCGATCCGCGCGCGCGCGTAAACGCGCTGCCGGGGTTGACGACCTCCAGCTGGATCTGGCGGAAGGTGAAGCGCAGGTGCTCGTTTGGCAGCAGCGCGCCCGGCAGTAGATGCGCCTCGCACAGCACCTGGAAGCCGTTGCAGATCCCCAGCACGAGCCCGCCGTCGTGCGCGAACTCGATCACCGCCTCCATCACCGGCGAGAAGCGCGCGATTGCCCCGGCCCGCAGGTAGTCGCCGTAGGAGAAGCCGCCGGGCACGACGATTGCGTCGGCCCCCTTCAGGTCGCGCTCGCCGTGCCACAGCAACTCCGCGTCGCCGACGCGCCGGGCTGCTTCGAGCGCGTTGACCTCGTCGCAGCTGCCGGGGAACTGGAGGATGCCGAACTTCACCGCGCGGTCGGGGGCGTGCGCCGGCTCATCGTGTCCCGCCGTCGAGCAGCTGCACCTCGTACTCCTCCACCAGTGGGTTGGCAAGCAGCTTCTCGCACATCGGCTGCAGCTGCGCCTCGTCCTCCACGTCCAGCTCCACCAGGCGGCCGACGTGGACGTTGGCGACGCCGGCGAAGCCCAGCGCCGGCAGTGCGCGCTCGACGGCGATCCCCTGGGGGTCGAGGATGCCCGCCTTCGGGCGGATCAGCACGCGGGCGCGCATCAATCGCCGGGGGCGGTTCGGTCCAGCCACGCCTGGAAGGGCTCGCCGACGATCCGTTCGTACGCCTCGATGTAGCGCGCGCGGGTGCCCACGACGACGTCCGCGGGGATCGCCGGCGCCGGCGGGCGCTTGTCCCAGCCACTGCCCGCGGCCCAGTCGCGCACGTACTGCTTGTCGAAGCTCGGCTGGCCCCCGCCGGGCTCGTAGCCGTCGGCCGGCCAGTAGCGCGAGGAGTCGGGTGTCAGCACCTCGTCGCCGAGCACCAGCGGGCGAGCGGGATCCTCCTCGTCGAAGCCCAGCTCGAACTTCGTGTCCGCCAGGATCACCCCGCGCTCGCGCGCGTGCGTGGCCGCGAACGTGTACAGCTCGATCGACACCTCGCGCACCCGCTGCATCAGCGCGCGATCGCCGACCAGCTCGGCGGCGCGCTCGAAGTCGATCGCCTCGTCGTGGCCGACCTCGGCCTTGGTGCTCGGCGTGAAGATCGGCTCGGGCAGCTGCTCGGACTCGCGCAGACCGCGCGGCAACTCGATCCCCGAGACGGCGCCGGTCGCCTGGTAGTCCTTCCAGCCCGAGCCGGTGATGTAACCGCGCACCACGCACTCCACTGGCAGCATCTTCAGCTTGCGCACCACCAGCGCGCGGCCGCGGGCCTCATCGGGCACGCCCTCGGTAGCGGAGATCAGGTGGTTGGCGACGATCTGCTCGGTCTTCTCAAACCAGAACACCGACAGCCCGGTGAGCACCTTCCCCTTGTCGGGGATCGGCGTCGGGTGCACCGCGTCGTAGGTCGAGATGCGGTCGCTGGCGACCATCAGCAGGCGGTCGTCGAGGTCGTACAGCTCGCGCACCTTGCCGCTGGCGAGGAGGGGCAGGTCGGCGAGCGCGGTCATAGGCTCGACTCTACCGAGAGGCGCGGCGCGAGGCGATCAGGCGATCTGGTCCAACCGCGCGACGATCTCCTGCGCGTAGCGGACGTAGTGGCCGTAGTCGAAGATCGCGTCGAGGTCGAGCTTGGCGGGGATGAGACCCGCCCGCCCGTCGGCGGCGAGCAACTCGCGCAGGGGGGTGCGAGTGTCCCACGCCTGTTGGGCAACGCGCTGCACGCCGTAGTAGGCGTCATCGCGGCTCATCCCGCTCTCCACCAGCGCCAGCAACAGCCGCTGCGAGAAGATCGCGCCGTAGGTCAGCTCGAGGTTCTCGCGCATCCGCTCGGCGTCCACCGTCATCCCCTCCACCAGCGCCGTCGCGCGGTGTTGGAGGTAGTCGATCAGGGTGGTGGAGTCCCCCAGCACGATCCGCTCGACCGAGGAGTGGGAGATGTCGCGCTCGTGCCACAGCGCCACGTTCTCCAGGCCCGCCTGCGCGTTGCCGCGCAGCACACGCGCCAGCCCCGAGATCTGCTCGGCCTTGATCGGGTTGCGCTTGTGCGGCATCGCGCTCGAGCCCTTCTGGCCGCCGCGGAACGGCTCCTGCACCTCGCGCACCTCCGTGCGCTGCAGGTGGCGCACCTCGGTCGCCAGGCGCTCCATGCCGGCGCCCGCGAGCGCGATCGCCCCCAGCAGCTCCGCGTGGCGGTCGCGCGCCACCACTTGCGTGGAGACCGGCTCGCGCTCCAGCCCGAGGCGCGCCAGCACGCGCTCCTCGAACTCCGGGCTGGTGGCCGCGTATGTGCCCACCGCGCCCGAGATCCCGCCCACCGACACCTGCGCGAAGGCCCGCTCCAGGCGCAGGGCGTTGCGGTGGGCCTCGAACGCCAAACCCGCCAGCTTCACGCCGAAGGTCGTCGGCTCGGCGTGCACCCCGTGCGTGCGCCCGACGCACAGCGTCTGCACGTGCTCGCGTGCGCGGGCCGCCAGCGCCTGCAGGAGCGCGCGCGCCCCCGGCACGATCGCTTCGCCCGCCGCCTTCAGCTGCAGCGCGAGCGCCGTGTCGAGGACGTCCGAGGAGGTCAAGCCGAAGTGGATCCAACGCCCCGCCTCGCCGGCGGAGGCGGCGAGCACGTCGACGAACGCCGCCATGTCGTGGTCGGTGGTGCGCTCGCGCTCGTTGACCTCCTCGACGGTGAATGTGGCCCGGCGGATCGACTCCAGGTCGGCCTCGGTGGGGCCGTTGCCGGCACCGAGCAGGTGCGGCAGCTCCTCGCACGCCGCCACCTCCACCTCGCGCCACGCCTCCATGCGCGCCTCGTCGGTCCAGATCGCGCCCAGCTCGGGGCGTGTGTAGCGCTCGATCACCTCTCTGATTATCGCTGCCCGGCGGTATCCGGTGTGCTCACGTCCCGGGCCAGGCGTAGGCGGTTGGCCGGTGCCGGCCTACGCTGTCAGGATCTGCGCTGCGAGGATCGCCGCGTTGCGGGCGTTGTCGAGGCCCACGCACGCCACCGGAACGCCCGGTGGCATCTGCACGATCGAGAGGATCGCGTCGAGGCCGCCCGCTGCGCTGAGGCGGCCCGACAGCGGGACGCCGATCACCGGGAGCTCGGTGTGGGCCGCGACCGCGCCCGGCAGCGCCGCGGAGATGCCGGCGCCCGCGATGATCACGCGCAGGCCCCGCATCTGGGCGTTCTTGGCGTATTCCGCCACCACGTCCGGTTCGCGGTGGGCCGACATCACCCGCAGCTCGTGCAGGATGCCTGCGCTCCTTCAGCTCCTCCGCGGCCTTCTCCATCTTCTCCATGTCGCTCGCCGAGCCCATCACGATCCCCACGCGCGGGGCGTCCACGTCGAACTCCTCCAGCTGCGCGCGCACCTCGGTTTCGCTCACTGCGCTCGCGATCGGCGTCACATCACCCATGCTCCACCCCCGCGCCGAGGCCCTCGCCCGGCTCGTCCTCATACCACGCCCGCATCCACTCGTCGACGTCCCGCACCTCGGGGTCGGGCGCCACTGTCGCGGCGATGTCGCGGCGCATCTGCATGCCGTCGAAGGTGATCATCCGCGCCGCAGCATACGCCGCTTCGCGGGCGGCTTCGTGGTCGTCGCCGAGCGCCGTCACGTTCAGCACGCGCCCGCCGGCGGTCACCGAGCTGCCGATCGCCAGCGCTGGTGCCCGCGTGGGTCACCTCCACGCCCTCGGGCACGCGTCCAATCCCGCGATCGGATCGCCGCTTGAGGCCGACTCCGGGTAGCCGCGCGCTGGCCAGCGTCACCGTCACCGCCGCCCGGGGCGACCACCTGACAGCAGCGCGTCTTCGCTTTCCTCCTCCGTCTGGCCCAGGCCGCCGGCGCGCGCGGCGCGGAACAGCAGGCTCAGCAGGTCGGACTCCAGGCGCGGCAGTAGCGCCTGCGCCTCGGGATCGCCGAAGCGGACGTTGAACTCGAGCACGCACGGCCCCTCCGCGGTCAGCATCAGCGCCGGCGTACAGCACGCCGTGGAAGGGGGTCCCGCGCGCGCGCATCAGTCTCGACGATCGGCTGGTGGACGATCGGCGCGAGGTGCCACTCCGCTTCGTCGGCAGCTCCGCCACCGGCGAGTAGGCGCCCATCCCGCCGGTGTTGGGGCCGCGGTCGCCGTCGAAGATCCGCTTGTAGTCGCGCGCCGGCGCCAGCGGGAGCGCGCGCTTGCCGTCGCACAGCGCCAGCAGCGAGAGCTCCTTGCCGTCAGGCGCTCCTCGACGACCGACCGCGGCCGCTGCCGTCGGATGGGTCGGTGGGTCTGCCGACGAGAAGCGGCCCTCGATGAAGATCTCTCGTAGCGCCGCTTCGCGCCTGCTCGGGTGATCGGCCACTGTCACGCCCTTGCCCGCCGCCAGCCCGTCGGCCTTCACCACGACGCCCGGGTCGGCCAGCTCCGCCGACCGCCGCCATGCCCTCCTCGAGCGTGCGCGCATGCGCCAGCGACGCGGTCGGCACGCCCGCCTCCTCCATCACCTGCTTGGCGAACGCCTTCGAGCCCTCCAGGCGCGCGGCGGCGGCGCTCGGGCCGAAGGCCGGCGTCCACGCGCGGTCGAGCGCGTCCACGAGGCCCGCCACCAGCGGCGCCTCGGGCCCGACCACGGCGAAATGGACGCCCTCTCGCTCGACCGCCGCGACGATCCCCTCACGTCGTCGGCGGCGACGTCGAGCAACCGCGCGTCCTGCGCGATGCCGGCGTTGCCGGGGGCGCACAGCAGCTCCGGCTGTCTCCGCGGAGCGCGCCAGCGCCCGCACCAGCGCGTGCTCGCGCCGCCCGAGCCGACGACGAGGACCTTCATGCTCACAGCGATGCGATGAAGTCGTCGACGGGTATCGCCGTCAGCGTCTCGTAGCGCACCGGTGCCGCGCGAGCCCAGCTCCAGCGAGACGCGCGCCATCGTCTGCTCGTCGGGCGCTTCGAGGATGTTGACGAAATCGAAGCGCCCAGCGTCGCCCACTGCGCCTTCACCTTCGCGCCCAGCTGCTCCACCTCGCGGTTGACCTCGTGGATCCGCTGCGGGTTGTTCTTGACCGTCTGCACGCCCTCCGGCGTGAGGTTGCGCGAGCATGATGTACGTGGGCATGGGGCCTCCTCCGCGGGTCTTGATGGGGCGCCTCCTGGGCTTGCCGCGGTCGCCGCGATAGGCGACCCAGCCCCGCCCAGATTAGCACCTCAGTTCGGAATTGCGGCGGCTGCCGGGATGGGCTCGAACGAGAGTGCTCCGTCCACGGCATCCACGCGGATCGCGTCGCCCGGACGCAGGCTGCCCTCCAACAGCGACACCGCCAGCCGGTCGATCAGCTGCTTCTGGATCACCCGCCGCAGCGGACGCGCGCCGTAGGTGGGGTCGTAGCCCATGTTGCCGAGCAGCTCCCGGGCGCCCTCGGTGAGCGTTACCTCGACGCCGCGCTCGCGCACGCGCGCGATCACGCGCTCCACCTGCAGGTCCACGATCTGTCCGATCTGCCCCCGGCTCAGGGCTCTGAAGCGCACGATGTCGTCGAGGCGGTTGACGAACTCCGGTTTGAAGTGCCCAGCAGGGCGTCGCGCAGCGCGTTGTCCGACGCCTCCTCCTCATCGCCACTGAGCGAATGTTGGAGGTCATGATCAGCACCGTGTTCTTGAAGTCCACCGTCCGGCCCTGCCCGTCGGTCAGGCGACCGTCGTCCATCACCTGCAGCAGCGTGTTGAACACGTCGGGGTGCGCCTTCTCGATCTCGTCCAGCAGCACCACGCTGTAGGGGCGCCGGCGCACCGCCTCGGTCAGCTGGCCGCCCTCTTCGTAGCCCACATACCCGGGCGGCGCCCCCACCAGGCGCGAGACGGAATGCTTCTCCATGTACTCCGACATGTCGATCCGGATCATCGCGTCCTGCGAGTCGAACATGAACTCGGCGAGCGCCCGCGCGAGCTCGGTCTTGCCGACGCCGGTGGGGCCGAGGAACAGGAACGTGCCGATCGGCCGGTTCGGGGTCCTGCAGGCCGGCGCGCGAGCGGCGCAGCGCGCTCGCGACCGCCTCGATCGCCTCGTCCTGGCCGACGACGCGCTCGTGCAGGCGCTCCTCCATGTGGATCAGCTTCTCGACCTCCCCCTCCAGCAGCCGGCTCACGGGGATCCCCGTCCAGCGCGCCACGACCTCGGCGACGTCGTCGGCGTCGACCTCCTCTTTGAGGAACACCGGACCCTCGCCGCGCTGTGCTCGCTTCCCCCGATTCGTGCTCGGCGATCTGCCGTTCCAGCTCGGGGATCTCCCCGTAGCGCAGTTCGGCGGCGCGCTGCAGGTCGGCGGCGCGCTCGGCCCGCTCGGTCTCCACGCGGGCCTCCTCCAGACGCGCCTTGAGGTCGCGGACGCCCTGGATCGCCTGCTTCTCGCCTTCCCACTGCGCCTTCATCGCGGCCGATCGCTCCTTCAGCTCGGCCAGCTCGCGCTCGATCGCATCGCGGCGCTCGGCGGAGGCCTCGTCGGTCTCCTTCTGCGAGCGAGGTGAGCTCGATCTCCAGCTGCATCACGCGGCGGTCCACCTCGTCGATCTCGGTCGGCAGCGAGTCGATCTCGATGCGCAGGCTCGAGGCGGCCTCGTCGATCAAGTCGATCGCCTTGTCGGGCAGGAAGCGGTCGGCGATGTAGCGGTCGGAGAGCGTCGCCGCGGCGATCAGCGCGCTGTCCTGGATGCGCACGCCGTGGTGCACCTCGTAGCGCTCCTTTAGGCCCCGCAGGATCGCGATCGTGTCTTGCACGCTCGGCTCGCCCACCATCACCGGCTGGAAGCGCCGCTCCAGCGCCGCGTCCTTCTCGATGTGCTTGCGGTACTCGTCGAGCGTGGTGGCGCCCACGCAGCGCAGCTCGCCGCGAGCGAGCATCGGCTTCAGCAGGTTGGCGGCATCCATGGCGCCTTCAGCGGCGCCCGCGCCGACGATCGTGTGCAGCTCGTCGAGGAACAGAATCACCGCGCCGCGCGCCTCGGAGACCTCCTTCAGCACCGCCTTCAGGCGATCCTCGAACTCGCCGCGGTACTTGGCGCCGGCGATCAGCGAGCCGATGTCGAGCGCGATCACGCGCCGTTCGCGCAGTGACTCGGGGACGTCGCCGGAGACGATCCGCTGCGCCAGGCCCTCGACGATCGCGGTCTTGCCGACGCCCGGCTCGCCGATCAGCACCGGGTTGTTCTTCGTGCGGCGCGAGAGCACCTGGATCACGCGGCGGATCTCCTCGTCGCGGCCGATCACCGGGTCGAGCTAGCCCTTCCTCGGCGAGCTTCGTGAAGTCGCGCCCGAAGCGCTCCAGCGCCTGGTACTTCTCCTCCGGGCTCTGGTCGGTCACGCGGTGCGGGCCCCGCACCTCCGCGAGTGCCTGCAGGAGACGATCGCGGCTAGCGCCGACCGCGCGCAGCGCCTGGCCGGCGCGGCTCTTGTCTTCGGCGAGCGCCAGCAGCAGATGCTCGGTAGAGACGTACTCGTCAGAGAGGTCTTTCGCTTGTTTCTCCGCATCGCGCAGCGCCGCTGTCAATTCACTGGAGGGCTGGCCCGCTTCGACGTCCGAGCTCTCGCCGAGGCGGGGGAGGTCCTCGAGGGCGCGGTTGGTCTCCGCGCGCAGGGCGGGGATTGACGTGCCGAGCTTCATCAGGACGGGAACGACCACCCCACCGGCGGCGTCGGCGGGGGCATCGCTCTCTTTCTTGGCGTGCCCACCAGGTCCCGCCGGTGCGTTGCCGACTGTGCTCGCCGCCGCGGCGCCCTCGCTATCGAGCAGTACCGCCAGCAGGTGCACCGGCGTCACCTGCGGGTTGCGACGCTTGTGCGCGAGCGTCACCGCCGCGGCGAGCGCCTCCTGGGACTTGATCGTGAGTCGGTCTGGCTGCATTTGAAATCTAAGTGGAAGCTTAGCAGATTTTATATACGTTTTCTGGTGCGCCCTCGCCGTCACGGAGATGCAAGCGCGAGACGCCGCGACGCCATCGAAGATGCGGTAGTTGGAAACAGTCGCCAACTCCTCGGCCATCTCGCCGCGAGCGCCGGAACCCCCGCGTCCGCCGGCTGCAGGCCCGTCGCATCGCATCTCTGCATAGGAGTCGCCGTCTGCGCCGATTGACAGTCGCGCCGCTTTGATCGATAGTGCGAATCCCGTGCGCGGCTGCCCGGAGGAGGGGCAGGGGACGAGCTGGTCTCGCTGGGAATCCGGAGAGCCGGCCGCGTCGTGGCGGGAGGATCGCGATTGCGCTCTCATCCATGAGATGCCCGCGTCTCGCGCGGGCGAAAGGAGATGCGGTCAAATGATCTCATCGAGAGTAAAGCTCACCCTACTGTTCGTGTCCGGCCTGCTGGCGCTCGGAGCCGCCACCGCCACGCTGGCGTATGCCGAAGAATTCGAAGCGCCTTTCTGGAAGGTGGGTGGCGCGAGACTGGGGGCGGGAGAAACCAAGGGATTCTCGCTGAAACTCGCGTCCGGCTCCAAAGCGGTGCTGCGAGCCAAAATCGGCGGGACCAACATCGAGGAGGTCTGCTCGGTCTTGGTCACACAGGAGAACGCGTGGCGAGGGTCCGAACCACACACGGATGGCAAAGTAATCACCAGAATCACGTACGAAAACTGTGTGCTTTTGGTTGAAAATTCGAAAAAAGAATTCGAAGAAGTCAAAGCTTGCAAAGACGAGCCGGTAACCATGAGTCTCGAAGGCAAACTCTGGTATGAAGGTCCCGAAAAAGAACACAAACAGACGATCGTTGCGCTCCTGAAAGCGCCTGTCGAAACCGTTGTGGCAAAACAAGAAATCGTCGGCGAAGGATGTATCTTCAAAGGCACTTACAACCTCGAAGGCGATGTGGCCGCGCGAGTCAAACCCGAGAACGAACAAATGAAAACAGGGGAAGTCATTTTCCCCGAAGGGAGCATCAGCGAAGTATGGCAACCCCAAGAAGGTGGTCTGGCGGAAGCACCGGCGCTCACATTTGATAAAGCAAAAGCCACGTTTGAAGCCAAGTTCGTCGTTGAAGGCACCGCAAAAGAGGAATTCGGCGCGTTCAGCTGATAGCTGGTCGCGTTTGCACACGGCGCCCGGGACCGCGACGAGCGGTCCCGGGTCGTCGGCGGCCAACGGACCTACCGCCGCCGCGAAGCCTTCACGCTGAGCCGCTGCATGTCCGCGGCGCGCACGATCTCCGTGCTGGGCGGGCGGGAGTTGGGGAATGGCACGAGCTCGGCACGAAACGAGCGGCGCACCTCCTCCAGGCGCTCGGCCAGCTCGACTTGGGCGCGCAGCGCCTGCACCTCGAGCTCCTCGATCCGGGCGTGCATCTGCTCGATCTCGATCTCCAGGTCGAGCACGCGCTCGACGCCGGCGAGGTTGAGCCCAAGCTCAGCCGTCATCTCCTGGATGCGGCGCAGCCGCTCGACGTCCTCGCGCGAGTACAGGCGTGTGCCCTTGGGTGAGCGCTTGGGGTCGATCAGGCCGCGCGCCTCATAGGTGCGAAGCGTCTGCGGGTGCATCCGCGCGAGCTGCGCCGCGACCGAAATCATGAACACGCCGCGGTCGGGCGCCACCTCGATCTCGGCGCCGCGCTTGTTGGGGGGGCGGCGCTCGCTCATTTCGCCACCTCGAACAGGCGCGCGCGGGGGTCGTTGCCGTTGGAGGCATCCGCGAGCGCCTGCACCGCCGCGCTCTGCTCCTCGGTGAGCTCGTCGGGGACGTCGATCACGAAGCGGTAGTGGATGTCCCCGCGGTCTTTGCCGCCGAGCTTCGGCGGGCCCTCGCCGCGCAGGCGCTGCACCGTGCCGTGGGTGGTGCCCGGGCGCACGCGCAGCGTCTTGGTGCCCTCCAGCGTGGGCACCTTCACCTCGGCGCCACGCAGTGCCTCCGGGATCGTGAGCGGCACCTCGACCTCGACGTTGTCGCCGCGCCGTTTGAACACCGGCGAGGGCGACACGTGCGTGATCACGTACAGATCGCCCGGCGGGCCGCCGCGCGGGCCGGCCTCGCCCTTGCCGGGCAGGCGGATGCGCGAGCCCTCCTTCACCCCCGCGGGGATGTTGACGCGGTATTTCTTCACCGTGCGCACCGCGCCCGAGCCGTGACAGGTGGGGCAGGGGTCCTCGATCACGGTTCCGGAGCCGCCGCAGCGCGAGCAGGGCTGGGAGATCGAGAACATCCCCTGGCCCTGCGTCTCGATCCCGCGGCCCTCGCACTTCGGGCACACTTTCGGCGTCGTGCCCGGCTTGGCGCCGGTGCCGTGGCAGGTCGGGCAGATCGTCTGGGTGGCCACCGAGAGCGGCACCTGTGCGCCTGACACCGCCTGCTCGAAGGAGATCGACACCTGCGTCTCCAGGTCGCGACCGCGCTCGGGGCGCGGCTGTGCGCGTGTGCGCCTGCCGCTCGCCGACCCCCCAAAGAGGTTGGAGAGAATGTCGCCCATACTGGAGGCGTCGAAGTCGAAGTTGCCAAAGCCGCCAAACCCATTGCCGCCAGCGGTGGCGTAGGGCCCGGTGCCGCTGTCGTACTGCTTGCGCTTCTCAGGGTCGGACAGCACGTCGTAGGCGTGGGAGATTTCCTTGAAGCGCGACTCCGCCTGCTTGTCGTCGGGGTTGCGATCGGGGTGGTACTGGCGCGCGAGCTTGCGGTAGGCCTTCTTCAGCTCATCGGGGGTTGCCTTCTTATCGACGTCCAGCGTTGTGTACAGGTCCTGTTTGGTTGCCATCCTCGCGCCTTTCCTAAGCCGCCACCACGACACGCGCGGGGCGGATCACGGTGCCTTTCAGGCGATACCCGGGCTGGTAGACCTCCGCCACGGTGCCACTGGCGGCGCCCTCGACCGGCTGCTGCGCCATCGCCTCGTGGTAGACGGGATCGAACTGCTCGCCCTTGGGGTCGAACGACTCGACGCCCACGCGCGCAAGCGCCGCGCTCAGCTCGGCGCGCACCAATCGCACACCCTCCAGTAGCGGGTCCTCGGCGGCCGCGGCCTCCAGCGCCCGGTCGAGGTTGTCGAGCGCGGGCAGCAGCTCCTTGGCGAGCTTTGCCACCCCGCGCTCGGCTGCCGCGGCCGACTCCTTCGCCACGCGCTTGCGATAGTTCTCGAAGTCGGCCTGCGTGCGCTGCGCGAGCGCGAGGTACTCATCGCGCTGCGCAGCGATCGCCACCAGCTCGTCGAGGTCGCCCTCGAGCTCGCTGACCTCGTCGTCCTCGCCAACGTCCAGGGAGTCCACCTCTGGCTTGCCAGGGGCGGGGGGGTGCGCGTTAGGAGCCCCCTCCCCCTCCTCCTCCTGTAGAGCCTCCTCGATATCGCGCATCGCCTCTACGCCTTCGTCTCGTCGACGACCTCGGCATCGACCACGTCCTCATCTCCCGCGGACGCGCCGTTGCCATCGGTCGGGGCGCCACCATCGCTGCCGGCCGTGGCGGCCTGCTCCTGGGCGCGCTGGTACATCGCCTCCGAGACGGCGTGGAAGGCGCTCTGCAGCACGTCGGTCTTGGCGTTGATCGCGGTCGGGTCCTCGGACTCCAGTGAGTCGCGCACCTCCTTGATCGCCTCCTCGATGCGCTGCTTGGAGTCGGCGTTGACCTGGTCGCCGAGGTCGGCGAGCT
This sequence comes from uncultured Solirubrobacterales bacterium, assembly GCA_963724305.1. Lineage (GTDB taxonomy): Bacteria > Actinomycetota > Thermoleophilia > Solirubrobacterales > Solirubrobacteraceae > Palsa-744. The sequence continues at coordinate 1,997,232 of CAVRUG010000004.1, read as the reverse complement.
GGCGCTCGGCCTGGTAGGCCGCGTTCTCGCCGTTGTTGCGCGCCTCTGCGAGCTCGCGCGCCTTGCGGTCCTCCTCGGCGTGGGACTCCGCGTCGGAGACCATGTTCTTGATCTCCTCCTCGGAGAGGCCCGAGCCGGCCTTGATCTCGATCTTCTGCTCCTTGCCGGTGCCGAGGTCCTTGGCGGAGACGTTGAGGATGCCGTTGGCGTCGATGTCGAACGCGACCTCCACCTGCGGGATGCCGCGCGGCGCCGGCGGGATGCCGGTGAGCTGGAACTTGCCCAGCGACTTGTTGTAGGTCGCCATCTCGCGCTCGCCCTGCAGCACGTGGATCTCGACCGAGGGCTGGTTGTCCTCGGCGGTCGAGAACACCTCGCTCTTGCGCGTCGGGATCGTGGTGTTGCGTTCGATCAGCTTCGTCATCACGCCGCCCTTGGTCTCGATCCCGAGCGTCAGCGGGGTCACGTCGAGCAGCAGCACGTCCTTGACATCGCCTGCCAGCACACCCGCCTGGATCGCGGCGCCGACGGCCACCACCTCGTCCGGGTTGACCCCGCGGTGGGGCTCCTTGCCGGTGAGCTCTTTGACCTTCTCCTGCACCGCCGGCATACGCGTCATGCCTCCCACCATCACGACGTGGTTGACCTCTTTGACGCCCTTCTCCTTGGCGTCGTCGAGCGCCTGGCGCACGGGGGCGACCACGCGATCGAGCAGCGCTGAGGTCAGCTCGGAGAGCTTCGCGCGTGTCAGACGCGTGTCGAGGTGCTTGGGCCCGGCCGAGTCGGCGGTGATGAAGGGCAGGTTGATCTGCGTCTCCTGTGTGGTGGAGAGCTCGATCTTCGCCTTCTCCGCGGCCTCGTACAGCCGCTGCAGCGCCATCGGGTCCGCGGAGAGGTCGATGCCCTGGTCGCGCTTGAAGTCCGCCACCAGCCAATCGACGATCGCCTTGTCGAAGTTGTCGCCGCCGAGGTGGTTGTCGCCGGCGGTGGACTTGACCTCGAACACGCCGTCGCCGATCTCCAGCACCGACACGTCGAACGTGCCGCCACCGAGGTCAAATACGAGGATCGTCTGGTCGTTTTCCTTGTCGAGGCCGTACGCCAGCGAAGCGGCGGTGGGCTCGTTGATGATGCGCTTGACGTCCAGCCCGGCGATCTTGCCGGCGTCCTTGGTCGCCTGGCGCTGGTCGTCGTTGAAGTACGCGGGAACGGTGATCACCGCGGAATCGACGCTTTCGCCCAGATACGCTTCCGCGTCGGTCTTTAGCTTCTGCAGGATCATCGCCGAGATCTCAGGCGGCGAATGCTGCTCGCCGCCGGCTTCCACGCGCGCGTCGCCATTGGGGCCGGAGACGACCTTGTAGGGGACGATCGACTCCTCCTCGCGCACCTCGGCCTCCTTGCGGCCCATGAAGCGCTTGATCGAGAAGACGGTGTTCTGCGGGTTGGTAACCGCCTGGCGCTTGGCGACGGTGCCGACCAGCCGCTCGCCGGAGGCGGCGAAGGCGACGACAGAGGGCGTCGTGCGGCCGCCCTCGGCGTTCTCGATGACCGTGGGCTCACCGCCCTCGAGAACGGCCATGCACGAGTTGGTCGTGCCGAGGTCTATGCCTATGGTCTTTGCCATTTCGTTGGGTGCTCCTTGGTTTGGGTGGGGTGTGGTTGGGTTGCGGCGGGGGACGCTGTGGCGCTTGGCTGGGCCCTGGGTTTGTGGGCCCAGGGGACGGCGCTTAGCGTGGTCCGCTGCTGAAATCTTAGTCGAAGCCTAGCAGGTTTTCGACGCGACGGGGAAGCGCACTCTGGCGAACGGCGAGGCGGCGCCGCGCCTCAGGGTGAGTGGCGCCACTCGGCCGGGCCATGGGAGCTTGGCACGAGGGATAACCACACGCGAGCCGAATCGACAACGCATCCCCGAGCAAATGACCTAGCCCCTCCGGCAAGCAAAGTAAGGGGTGTCGGAAACATCGGCGGCGGTGGCGGCTAGATCGGACCGTATCGTCCATCTGCGGCGCTTTCTCGACATCCAGCACTCGGCGACGTCGGAAACGGACTCCGGGTCAGTCTAGTGAGCGCCACGCGGCCGGAGCCTCCATATATTGGATTGCTCCCGCAGTGTGCATTTGGCACACCGCATCCAACATGAGCATTCCGGCTGTGGCCGGAGTGAAAGGAGACAAGTCACCATGTCACGAACCAAATGGAGCCTGCTGAGTCTGGTCATCGTACTCGTCGTGAGCGTAGCGACCGCAACCTCTGCGGCTGCACTGGAAACGAGATACACGGTGGAAGGCAAAGAAGTAAAAGCTGAAAGCCCAATCGAAGGCTCGGTCGGCACAGCGCAATTGAGCAATAGCATCCTAAGCCAGAAACTAATCATCGAATGTACTGCAAACACAATGGCCAACGCCTCAATCGAGGGCGAAGGCAAGTCAAAAGGTGAATATAAATTTGGATCATGCATCCTCTATGAGCTCACCAAAGGCGCAAAGGAATTTCTAGCCAAGTGCGTAGTCAAAGTCCCAATCGAATTCAAATTCACCGATTTAGTTATAGACGGTCCAGGAGGAGTCCTGGAAGACGAATTCAAATCGTCTACAGGGGAAGAATTTGTCACGATCCACATAGAAAATAAAGGGGAAGAAACCTGCGCCCTAAAAGGTACCTACGAAACAAAAGGCACATATGTCGCCTCGATCGGCGACGAAGGCGAAGTCGAAAAGATAGAACACGAACTGGTGATTACCTCAACCGGCAGCAAATTGAAAATAGGCAAAGAAGCGTCTGCCTGGGTCTACGCGACGAAATGGAAATTGAGCTCAGGCAAACAGTGGCGTTTCGGTTGAGCGTGGCTCTCCCTCCCCGGCTGTAGCCATGCTAAAGCCGAGCTGACTGGCTGTTGTCCCGGTTGGCAGGATTCCGGCCGTCAAGGCAGATAATCCTGCCACCAGGACGGAGCGGCAGGCACGGCGATCTGAGGTCGGGCATCGCTAGACGAGCCGGCAACGCGTCTAGCGACTCCACGGTCTGGACTGCGACAGCGTTTTGATCGAGCTTGGTTCCGATGTCTCCGACTTTTCGGCGGATCCCCAGCCGGCGAAAAGCCGATAGATACTGAGGATCCTCGGCATCACCGAGGCCCACGACAATCGCCGTTCGAGGCACCTTGCAAATCGGACTTGACGCCAGGTCCAAGATCGTTCATGGTGGAAGACGGCCTCAGGCGGGGGTCCAGAAAAAACGGTAGGGGTGCCCGCTTCAGGCATAAAGAAGAGGACCGTCGTACTGCCCGCTCCGCGGGCAGTACGTACGGATTAATTACTACTGCCTCGGGGCTGCCTGAGGCAAGAGGAGTCAGATCAACAATGACCCGAATTAAGTTGATCATGCTGAGCATGGTCGCCGTGCTCGGAGTGAGTGCGGTCGCTTCGACCTCAGCATTTGCTTTGGAAACCAGATGGACAGTTGAAGGTACCACGGTAACAACGGAAACACCGGTTGAAGGCGTGGTGGGCACGGCGCAGCTGAACAGCATCATACTTGGCCAGAAAATCATCATCGAATGTACGGAAAACACCCTTTCCAACGCAGCCATAGAAAAAGAAGGCAAATCAAAAGGCGAAATCAAGTTTAAAAAATGCACGGTAGTCACAGTCGCGGGAGGCGTCAGAGGCGCCCTGCCGAAATGCGTGGTAAAAGAACCGATCGAATTCAAATTCCTCGATTTACTCGTAGCGGGTCCCGGCGGAGTCCTGGAAGACGAATTCAAACCGTCTACGGGGGAAGAATTCGTCACGATCCACATAGAAAATAAAGGCGAAGAAATCTGTACACTGAGAGGTGTCTACGAAGCAACAGGTACATACGATGCTTCCGGAGGCGCCGAAGTTGAAGTGTCAAAAACAGAACACGAACTCGTCTACACATCAACAGGAAGCAAAGTCAAGCTCAAAAAAGAACTCGCAGCCTTTACAAATAAAACGACGCTAAAACTCGTATCCGGCAAACCTTTCTATGCCGGTTGAGATGGCAGATTAGGCTAGGTTGAAGCACGCGGCTACTGCGCCTTCGAACTTGGGGCGCAGTAGCCGCACATGTCGAGCGCTAGCGCGTTTACAGATCACCGCCACCATTGCAATCGGTGTGACAGCCCCTTCCATGCCTTCCGATCGCGACAAGATGGCACGAAAGCCAAGTCAGAAACATCGCTGGAAGCTGAGGCCATACTCTGGCAGACTGTACAGCAGGGTACCGTCCAACGCATGCCTGCTTGGCGACAGGGTCGGATCGCCAGATGCATCAGCGGACTAATTGGAGAGGGAAACGGATGATCAAAAAGGGTAGGGCAGTTTGTACGTGGATGGCCGCGATGATGGCGGCCCTTGCGTGTATAAGTGCGGGGTCGGCCACGAATAGTTGGGCGGGAGGCTGCTCCGGTGAACAGAGTCGGCTAGGCTCCGGTGAACAGAGTCGGCTAGAGGAGCCTTACGGCTCAAATCTGCCGGACTGCCGAGCGTACGAGCAGGTTTCGCCGACAAACAAGAATCTTGCGGATGCCCGGGGAGTTGTTGACCTTGTGCAGGTCTCACCTCAGGGTGAACGGGCGACGTTCTACTCGATTATTCCCTTTCCCGTTGCAGAAGGCTCCACGGCGTTTCCTCAGTATCTCAGCACGCGCTCCGATACCGGTGGCTTGGAAGCTTGGACGACGATGGGTCTTGAACCACGATCCCCTGTCGATTCCGGTTCCCCGGTGTTCGGTAGCACCGAAGATCTATCCAGGACCGTTGTCCTCTCTAGTGATCAGCCCGCTCTTGCTCCAGGTGGAAGGGAAGGAAGCAATTACTATATTCGTGACAACGCAACAGGAGAATATCGACTGTTCGTGAGGGGTGGACTCGGCGGCCTTGCTCTTGTCGACGCAACGTCAAATGGATCCCAAGTTCTGTTCGAAACGCCTGCGGCGCTATCGCCCAAGGCCGAGGCAGGAGTTCCCAATCTTTACGAGTGGAACGAAGGGAGCATCAGCCTGGTGGCCGCCGACTCGGCGGGGGGTCCTTACAACTTTGAAGAGGGACAGGAAGCCGGAGCCGCGGGGGGCTACTACACTCAGAACACTATTTCGCAGGACGGGTCGCGCATTTTCTACACCAATCTAGCGACTGGTCGGATCTATGTGTATCTACCATTAGCCGGTAAGGCGGTAGAGGTTTCATCCGGGGCGGCCGAGTGGCGCGCTGCAACCCCAAGCGGTGCCTTTGTCTTCTATACCGAAAGCGGCGAGCTGTACCGCTTCAACGCGGAAGCGGCCGAAGAAGGAGAGGAGGACGGGCCCGAACCGCTTGCTAGTGGGGTGGAAGGCACGCTGGGTGTATCAGACGATGGCTCGGACGTCTATTTGGCCAGGGAAGTTGGTCGCGCGATCACTGAAATCGACGAGTGGCACGATGGTGCTTTCACCTATGTTGCAACGGTGAGCAAATTCAACGACAAAGAGGATTGGATAGGCAGGTGCGCTTGCGATGGCGAAAAGCCTGGAGAAGGTGAGAAGACATCAAGGGTAAGCGCCGACGGAAGCACCCTACTTTTTACCTCGGCCAGCCAGCTAACCAGCTACAACAACAACGACCAGTACGAGTTCTATCTCTACTATGCACCCACCAACAAGGTTATATGCGTCTCTTGTAACCCCACGGGCGAGCCGGCGACCTACCCAGCGTACCTTATACAGAAGCCTCCGTTTTTTGCCGCTACCAGCAAGCAGGTCCTTCTGACTCGCAATCTTTCCGAAGATGGCGACCGGGTCTTCTTTCAAACGCAAGAAGCTCTCCTTTCAGCGGATGTTGACAACCAGATGGACGTCTATGAGTGGGAGCGTGAAGGTGCCGGAAGTTGCTTGATAGGAGGCGGAGATGACAACGGGGGCTGCCTCTATCTAATCTCACCTGGAACGAGCAGTACCGCCGAAGCGTACTTCGGCAATGCCGATGCCGAAGGCAATAATGTTTTCTTCTTTACACGCCAGTCGCTGGTTGGCCAGGACCAAGACTACAACGCAGATCTTTACGACGCTCGCGTAAATGGCGGAATGGAATCTCAGAATCTGCCATTGGCAGCGAGCTGCGCTAGCGAAGAAGTCTGTCGTGGCCGTCCATCTCCAGCCCCCGAGTTCGGGACTCCATCCAGCGCGATATTTTCGGGCAGCGTCAATCTTGTGCCCCAGCCCCCGGTAAAGCCCAAGCCGACAAAGCCGAAGAAGCCCAAGCGAAAGAAGGCGAGGCGGCAACTCCGCAAAGGCAGGAAGCCGGTTAGCCGTCACGACCGGAGGGAGAGCAAATGACTGTCTGGCGGCGATTGTCGGCCCGAGTGGTTGGGTTACGCTACGCGTCTCTCGGTGTGCTGATGGCTATCGCGCTTGTCAGCGCAAGTCCAGCACGCGCGAGCGGCGGGCAGGAAGAATTCGGAGTCGAAACATTTAAAAGCGAAATCGTAGCTGATAAGGCGGGTACACCGGCGACACAGGCTGGTTCCCATCCATATGCCATCACGATTGCGATCGTCCTCAATCATCACACCTTTATTGACGAAGGCGAAGAAGGAGTTCTGCCCAGCGGAGGCGAAGTAAAGAATGTCGATGTGACCCTGCCCCCTGGTGTGATCGTCAACCCAGCGGCCACAACAACGCGTTGTCCTGAAAGTGAACTCGAGCAGACGGGAGAATGTACGAACTCTAGCGCGGTAGGGCAGGATACCTATCGTCTCGGCGGTTCACTAAGTAAAATAACAGAAGGGACGTCTACGGTCTACAATATGGAAACCCCACCCGGCGAGCCGGCTGAGTTTGGATTCGTGGTAATCTCAGAGGGGATAACCGTCCACATCCTGGGTAACGTCGCGACGGGTAAAAACTACGCGCTCGCCGCGGAAGCACCAAGTATCAACCAGCAGACCCGCTTCTGGGCCAACACGATCACTCTATACGACGAACCCAATGATGCTAGGAAGCCGTTCCTAACCCTCCCAACATCATGTGGTCGTGCGCTCGAAACCACGATGACCGCCGACTCCTGGCAGGATCCATTTACATATCTGCCGGTGAAATCGGCGATCAGTCAGGACGACGAAGAAAATCCGGTCCCTGTGAGCGGATGCAATAAGCTCAACTTCACACCGACGCTGACCGTTCAGCCGACCACCCATGCGGCCGATTCGCCAAGTGGCCTGCGTGTCGAAATGAGCCTGCCACAGGAAGAAAGCTTCGGTGGGCTAGCCGAGGCGGACCTCAAGGATGCGGTCGTCACGCTGCCAGCGGGGATGTCGGTTTCGCCCGCTGCGGCGGACGGACTCGAAGCATGTACGGATATGCCCGAACCGGCGCAGGGCGGAGAACCTGAACGACCGGGGGGAGAGATCGAACTTTTGTCTGCCTTGCCGGCGAAGTGCCCGTCTGGGTCGAAGGTCGGTACAGTCGAGGTCGAAACTCCACTACTCGAACAGCCGCTGGAAGGATCTATCTACCTCGCGCACCAGGCCACCAGCCCATTCCCCGAAGGAAGCAACCCATTCAATTCATTGGTCGCCCTCTATCTGGTGCTCGAAGGCAAGGGGGTAGTGGTCAAGCTGCCGGGTGAAGTACGGCTCGACCCTGTCACAGGCCAGTTGACGGCCCAGTTCGGCGAAGATCCCGCGACGAGCAAGAGCACGGGAGAACCGCAGTTCCTGCCGCAGCTTCCCATCAACCGCATAAAGCTCGACTTCTTCGGTGGCGGACGGGCGGCGCTGGTGACACCCTCGACGTGTGGCACGTATTCAGTGACAAGTTCGTTCACCCCTTATTCGTCGCCCGAATCTGGTCCGCCAGCGACGCCAAGCGCCAGCTTCAAGATCGATGAACGGTGCAATGGTGGGCAGTTCGCCCCATCACTGGTGGCCGGTACAGAAGACAACCAGGCTGGCGGTTTCAGTCCGTTGACTGTCAGGTTGTCACGTCCGGAAGCGCTAGAACCGGAACAACAGATGAATCGCATTCAGGTACGAACGCCGCCGGGCCTGCTAGGGATGGTTTCGTCCGTGGCACCATGCGGAGAACCGCAGGCTGGAAAAGGGGAATGTGAGCCGTCAAGCCTTATCGGGCACGTCACGACGAGTGTGGGCGCTGGACCGAACCCGCTCTATGTGACTGGCGAAGTGTTTTTGACGGGACCCTACGACGGAGCACCGTATGGCCTTTCGATCGTGGTGCCGGCCGTAGCAGGGCCGTTCAACCTCGGTGTGGTCAAGGTCCGTGCGACCGTCAACGTTGACCCGCACACGACTGCCTTGACCATCACATCGGATCCACTGCCACAGATCATCGACGGCATTCCATTGCAGATCCGAACGGTCAACGTGGATGTGGACCGAGAACATTTCATCTTCAACCCGACCAACTGCGCCCCCATGGCGATTGAAGCTACGGTAACGAGTGTGTTCGGAGCTAGCGCATCGGCGTCGTCTCGCTTTCAGGCGGCAAATTGTGCCACGCTCGGCTTCGCCCCAAAATTCAGTGTTACCGTCTCAGGGCGCACCTCCTACTTGAACGGAACGAGCCTCGACGCAAAGATTGCCTACCCAAAAGGCTCGCAGGCGAACATAGCTCGAAGTAAAGGTCGAACTCCCGAAACAGCTCCCGGCGCGTTTGAAAACTCTGCAGAAGGCCTGCCCGTTGGCTGTATTCGAAGCCGATCCGGCGTCGTGTCCAGCAGCCTCCGTGGTAGGCATCGTGCGGGCGACGACACCCGTGTTGCCGGTTACGTTGAGTGGCCCCGCGTACTTCGTTTCGCACGGAGGGGAAGCGTACCCCGACCTCGACTTGGTCCTCCAGGGCGATGGCGTGCGCGCAGACCTGGTCGGTTCGACCTTTATCTCGAAAGCAAACATCACGAGCTCAACGTTCAAGAGCGTTCCTGATGTTCCGGTCTCCAGCTTCGAGCTGTATCTTCCCGAGGGTCGCGATTCTGCACTCGCCGCTGACGGCAACCTCTGCAAAGGCAAGCTTAAGATGCCTACTACGTTCCTCGCTCAGAACGGTACGGAAATTCATCATAGTACCGCGATTGCGGTAAGTGGCTGTCCGAAATCCAAGATGGCAGGTAAAAAGAAAAGGTCGTCGGGTTCGGGCAAGGTAAGTCGTTATAGGTCAGTGAGGGGGAGCGATGGTAATGGAGTTTAGCTACAAGTTTGTGGCCGCATGTCTTGTCACGCTCGGCGTGACTATGCTCCTAACTTCGACGGCCGCTGCCGGTGGATTTACTGAAATTGGCACCATCGGACCTTTTGCCGGAGGCGGCCCGAGGAGCGTGGCGGTGGAATCTTCTACTGGGGACATCTACGTACTAAACAATGGGGAAGAAAAGATAGAAGAGTTTGAAGCTGGTGGTAAACCTACCGGAAAGAGTTTCAACGGGGGCGAAACACCATCGACGAGCTTTTCGGGACTCGTCGTCGGGCTAGCTGTGGATAATTCACCCAGTTCCCCCAGCAAAGGGGATGTATACGTAGCGGACAGGAGTAACCATGTTGTTGACAAGTTCGAAACGTCCGGCAAAGGTAAATATGCTGGCGAGTTGACGGGATTTGAAGAACCCACCGGTGTGGCAGTCGATTCAAATGGTGATGTATACGTCACCGACGTGGCTGCCAAGGTGGTACGTGAGTTCACGCCCGAAGGGAAAGTCATTGCTGAAATAGCGGGTCCAGACATGACGGCACCCTTCGGCGTTGCGGTAGGCGCCAACGGGGTGGTGTACATTGTAAACAGTGCAGAAAACATTGTGAAGGTCAAGCTGAATGGCAATCACGAAGTCGAAGCAGAAACGATCATCGATGCCGAAGAAGAACCGACTGCCGTAGCGATTGAACCAGTCACTGGCGATATATTTGTTGTCAGTAGCCCCAATGAAGAAAGTCACGTAGTCGTGCTCAGTGCTTCAGGTAAAAAGGAAGCCGAATTTGGCGCCGGGCAGATCGCTTTTTCTCGCGGCATCGCGTTCAGCTCATTCAATGGCGACGTTTATGTAGCCGACAAGAACAAGAATCTGGTCGACATATATGGAGGATCGGTACCTCCGCCTCCTCCCCCATTGCCGGCGCCTGTCACGGGCTCCGTATCGGCTGTGGAACGCACGAGCGGTACGTTCAACGGCACTGTCAACCCGGAAGGCGGGGAAGCCAAATTCTACTTCGAATACGGGCCGTGTACTACCCCAAGCACGTGCGCGGGCGGCGCGTTTTCGTCGAAGACAACTGAAGGTGTGGTAGGGACCGGCAAAGAAGTCACGCCGGTGCCAGTAGAAGAGCGGTTGACCAACGAGCTGACACCCGGAACCACTTATCATATGCGGTTGGTCGCGAGCAACGAGGGTGGCTCGGCGGCAGGAGAAGAAGTCGTCTTCGCGACCCCACCCGCTGTGGCTGGGGTCAGTCAGTGTGTCGGCCGGGAAACCGGCTTGGGCACGCTGGTGGGCGGAGTGCTCGAAGGCTCACTGGAACCGGATGGAGAAGAAGCTGAATACTATTTCGAATACGGAATCACAACGTCGTATGCTGGGCCGCCTACGGAATTTCACCGAACCACAAGCTCAGGGGTGATGCTGGCTAATGCGAAAGTGACGGAGCTCGAGCCAAATGCCATGTACAACTGCAGGCTCACCGCCACCAGAAGGATCGAAGGTGTGCTGTACGCGGCACACGGCGAAAATGGCACGTTCACGACCCGGGCTGTGTTGCCTGCCGTCAACGATCGACCGCCGTCTGCATCTGAGATCGGGCGGTCGAGTGCGGTATTGAACGGCACGATAAATCCAGAGCACAACACCACGACCTATCGCTTCGTCTATGTCGAAGCAGCCCGCTACGAACCAACAGTGAAGAATCGTTACTATGCGGGAGGCAGTACCCCTGAGGCGAGCGCCGGCGAAGCATTCGCAGACGAAGTTGTCGAATCTCCACAGATCACCGGCCTACGCGCAGGAACCACATACGACTACGCTCTGGAGGCAACCAACGAGGTGGGCACCGAAGTTGGGCCCAACTACGAATTCACGACGGCGCCCGGAACGCCCCCGGTCGTAGGCGCAGGCAGCGCCAGCGCGATAACGCAGGCTAGCGCCATGATTGCGGACGCCATCGATCCCAAGGGCCTACCGACCACCTACGAGCTGGATCTCGGCGCCGATCCAAGCTACAGCGGCGCCAAGATCTTCGGCCAGGTGGTCGAGGGCTACGAAACGATTGCGGTGCGCCTCGAAGACCTCGCGCCGGGAACGACCTATTACTACAGGATCTTGGCCACCAACGAAGACGGTACGACCGAAGGGCCGGGTCAGATGTTTACGACGCCTGGAGTGGCCTCGCCGATCACCGCGCCACTGGCTCCGCCGCTGCTGGCGACGCCGCCGATCGTGTTTCCCACTGAGCCGGGGAAAGTGATCAAACCCCCGCCGAAGGAAAAATCAGGCAAGTCTAAGAAAAAGCATCGCGTCAAGTCCAAGTCCAAGTCCAAGTCCAAGGGCAGGCGGAAGGTGAAGGGTAAGGCAAGGCGCAAGAGATAGAAGCCGAGGTAAGCGGTGCAATCAGAAACACGTCCCATGATGAGAGTGCGGTTGGATAGAATGAGACTGTCAGGTCATGGAACCGACGTATCCCTCGTATCGGACGGAGCAGATGGGGCTTCCTGGTTGCAAGATGAGGAGAACACCCACGACAGCGGTCGGGGTGGCGATTGGGGCTCTTGTGTGGGTAATTTTGCTGAGCGGATGCGGCGGATCCTCCAAGACGGCGCCAACGGGGACCACCGGCACGAGCGGTCACGCGGCTGCCGAGCGGTCCGAAACGGTCCCCAAGACCTCGATCGAAGCGTCGATCCCGGTGGTGGTCGGGGAACACGTGATCCCGGCGCGCTACACCTGCGATGGGGGGAACGTCTCGCTCCCGGTGCAGTGGAGCCTGATCCCCAAGGGCACGGCCGAGATTGTTATGTTCCTGATCAAACTGAAATCCTCTGGCAAGGGCACGTTCTTCGACTGGGCAGTGGCGGGCCTCAGTCCAACCTCTCATGGGGTCTCGGCAGGTACGCTACCCGCCGGCGCGGTCGTCGGTCGCAACAGCTTCGGTCAGGATGGCTACTCGGTCTGCCCTCCGAAGGGGTCGAAGGAAGAAATCTTCGTCTTGCGGGTGGTTGCGCTCCCGCACCCGCTCGCCGCCAAGTCGGGTTTCGATGCGGAAGCCTTCTACAAGGAAGCCGAACGGTCCACCAAAGTCGTGGGAATCACCGGCGGGGTTTATACGAGGCGATGATCGGGGCCGGCGTGAGCGGTCGGCCCACCCGCTCGGCGATGGCTTTGGGCCCACAACGGCGCGGCCCGCCCTCCCTCTCCCGGCGGGCCGCGCCCTCGTGAGGCGCAAGCGGGGGCGGCACGGGATCCGCACCGAAATTCGATGGGCCGCGGGCGGCAAGCTGGCTCTCCGCCGTCGGCCGTCGCCCAAACCGGGGCTTGTCATCAGCAGCCAAAACATTCCGTAATGTCGGAAACACTCGTTGCGGGCAGCCTGTGAGCCAGGTAGGTTCGGGAGGGCAATTGCCCTTGGACGAGAAAGGAAGGTAGCAACTACATGACCAGGAATAGCCTCGGGCGCTTTGCGGGTGTCCGCAAGCGCATGTTGATCGCTGGGGTGGCTGTGATCGCCCCGCTCGCGATGGCCTCGCCGGCCATGGCCGAACACCACCCGAAAGGGAACTTCGCGCCGTTTAAGTACTGTCCGTTGAGCAACAAAGCGACCGAACTCTGCACGGTGGCGAACACGAACGCCGGCGAATTCACGGTGGGCACCAAGACGGTGCCGATCACGAAAACGATCACCTTGCAGGGCGGCCTGCACGAAAACAGCTCCGGCGAACTCGAATTCATCGCAGCCGAAGGCGCTGAAACGCTGTCTAAAACCGAAGAGACCGTCCCCGGTGGCCTGCTCGGGATCAAAGCCCCCACGTGGTGGCCAACGATCCTGCAGGAACTCTTCAACGAATACGTCATCAACAAAGGGTTCACGGGCGTCACCGAGATCACCGAACTGGCGAAGCCGGCGAGCGCGATCAAGCTGAACACCACGAACCTGATCTTCGAAGAAGGCGTGGCGTTGCAGCTGCCGGTCAAGGTCAAGCTCAACAACACGTTCCTCGGGAGCGAATGCTACGTCGGCTCCTCCTCGAAACCGATCGTCCTCAACCTGACTACCGGGACGACGAGCCCGCCCGCACCGAACAAATCGATCAAAGGCAGCGCGGGCGCGCTGGAAATCCTCGAAGAAGGCGCGCTGGTGCGTCTCACCGGAGGCGCCCTCGTGGACAACTCCTTCGCGGATGAAGAAGGGGCCAACGGCTGCGGTGGCTTCCTCTTCTCGTGGGCCGTCGATCCGCTGGTCAACGAAATCCTCGGCACGCCCTCCAAAGCGGGGCACAACACCGCGATCCTCAAGGGCAGCCTTGAAGAGGCAGTGGCGGAATCCGTCAAAGCCAGCGAATAGCCGTCAGGAGCAGAGCAGTCTGAAGTGAGCCGACCGGGGCCCGTCGTGTAACGCGGCGGGCCCCCACGGCTGCTTGGCGTTCCTTGGGCTGTTTGGCCTCCACAGCTGGTCTGCTATGGCTGGTCGGCGTTCCGCAACCGTCGCACGGGGCGGCTATGGCTGATCGGCGTCTCGCGACCATCGCACGGGGAGGGTTACGGGAACGCGCCGGGGCCCCAAGGGAAAGCATGTCAAGTAGTAGTGAGACTTGGCAGCGGCAGCCAGGACGCTCCGTAATGTCGGAAACATTCCTTGCAAGCGGACTGAGGGTCGGATAGGTTCGAAGAGCAGCATGCCCTTGGACTCTATGGACCAAGCAAGGAAGGTTGATGTATATGACCAAGCACCACATCGGGCGCTTCGCGGGTTTCCGCAGGCGTATGTTGATTGCGGGGGTCGCCGTGGCGGCCCCGCTGGCGATGGCCTCGCCGGCCATGGCCGAACACCACCCGACGGGGAACTTCGCCCCGTTCAAGTACTGTCCGTTGAGCAACAAAGCGACCGAACTCTGCACGGTCGCCAACACGACCAGCGGCGAATTCGACGTCGGCAAAAGGTCGGTGCCGATCAATAAAACGATCACCCTGCAGGGTGGCCTGCATGAAAACAGCTCGGGCGAACTCGAATTCATTGCGGCCGAAGGCGCCGAAACGCTGTCGAAAACCGCGCTGTACGTGCCGGGCGGCCTACTCAACATCGTTGCGCCGGAATGGCTCAATAAAGAACAGAAAGAAAAATTCGAAAAAGTCATCAACGAAGGCATCACCGGCGTGACCGCGACAACCGAACTCGCGGCACCCGCGAGCGCGATCAAGCTAAACACCACGAACCTGATCTTCGAAGAAGGCGTGGCGTTGCAGCTGCCGATCAAGGTCAAGCTCGGCAACACGTTCCTCGGCAACGAATGCTACGTGGGCTCGGAAGCTAGCCCGATCGTCCTGCATCTCACGACCGGGACGACGAGCCCGCCGGCACCGAACAAACCGATCAAAGGCAGCGCGGGCGCGCTGGAAATCCTCGAAGAAGGCGCGTTGGTGCGTCTCAGCGGAGGCTCGCTCGTGGACAACGCGTGGGCGGCGCCCGGAGCGCATGGCTGCGGCGGCAAACTGTTCGAAGGCATCGTTGACGAAGCCGTCAACAAGGAGCTGGGTCTGCCGGCCGCGGCGGGTCACAACACCGCGATCCTCAACGGCAACCTCGAAGAGGCGGTGGCGGAAGCAGTCAAAGCAAGCGAATAGCAGTCGAGCGGTTCTGCAGTAGGCAGCAGCATGGGGCCCGTCGCAACGCGGCGGGCCCCTCGCCTACCCTCCCTCTCTCCCTCTCTCCCCCTCTCTCTCTCTACCCTCGCGAGCGCAGCGTGGGGAAGGGCACGACCTCGCGCACCGACTCCACGCCGGTGAGCACCATCAACAGTCGGTCGACGCCGAGCCCCCCACCGGCGGTCGGCGCCATTCCGTATTCCAGCGCGCGCACATACTCTTCGTCGTTGGGTTGCGGCTGGTCGCCGTCGTCGCCCCCGTCGGAGGCCTGCTGGCGCTGGATCACGAAGCGGTTGAGCTGGTCCACCGGATCGTTGAGCTCGGTGTCGCCGCTGAGGATCTCCATCCCGCGAATCACCGAGTCGAAGTGCTCGGAAAGCCGCGGATCCTCGGGGTGGCGCTTGCAGATCGGAAACAGGTCGACGGGGAAGTCGAAGACATGCGTGGGCTCGTGCAGCGTCGGTTCGACGTGCTTGACGTAAATCGCGTCCACCAGCTTCGCCCAGGTGAGATCGGAAGCCCGCCCACCCTCGCCCTCCACCGTCTCGCCGGCCGCCTCGATCAACTGCTCACGCGAGGCCTCCAGGTAGTCGATCCCGATCGCGTCGGCGATCGCCTCGCGCAGCGTGATCCTCCGCCACGGGGTGGCGAGGTCGATCACGCGCCCGTCGTACTGCTCGACCTTGGTCGTTCCCAGCGTGCGCAGCGCGACGCTCTCGGCCATGTCTTCGGTGAACTTGGCGACGTCCCAGTAGTCGGCGTAGCTCATCATCCACTCGAGGATCGTGAACTCAGGGCTGTGGCGGTGGGAGATTCCCTCGTTGCGGAAGGCGCGCCCGAGGTCGTAGATGTTCTCCAAACCCCCCACGATGCAGCGGTTGAGGTACAGCTCCACCGAGATCCGCAGATAGACGTTGACGTCCAGCGCGTTGTGGTGCGTCACGAACGGCCGCGAGGCGGCGCCGCCGGCGAGCGTCTGCAGCATCGGCGTCTCGACCTGCGTGAAGCCGTGCTCGCGCAGGAAGTCGTGGATCGCCTCGATCATCTTCGTGCGCCTGAAGAACATCGCGCGCGTCTGCTCGTTGGCGAGCAGGTCGAGCTCGCGCCGGCGATAGCGCTCGCCGGGGTCCTCCATCCCGTGATAGCGGTCGGGCGGTGGGCGCAGCGCCTTGGCGAGCAGCGTACAATCGCTCACCGCCAGCGCGAGCTGCCCGCGCTGGGTGATGTAGACGGCACCAACGACGCTCACGATGTCGCCGATGTCGAGCCCTACCATGCGCTCGTAGGCCGCTTCGCCCATCTCCTCGCGGCGCGCGACCACCTGCATCGAGCCGGACTGGTCGCGCAGGTCGAAGAACGTGTATTTGGCGTGGCCGCGCCGCGCGATCAGGCGTCCCGCGACGCGGTAGGAGAGGCCCTCGTGGACTCCGGCGGCGAGTGTGGTGGGGTCGTGAGCCGCCTGGATGTCGGCCACCCAAGTGCGGGGCTGACGCGCCGTGGAGATGATGTGGGGATAGGGCTCGACGCCCTCGCCGCGCAGGCGCTCCATCTTCGCCCGGCGTTCGTCGGCTTCGGCAGGCTCACCGGCACCGTTCCCCGCCGGCTCACCACCGCCGCCTCCGGCTGGCTCCGCCACCCGCTCCGCGCCGGCGCCGGGGCTCGCTTCGGCCTTCTTCTCGACCGGCTCCTCGAGCTCCTCCGGCGGGCTCATGCCGCCGGCACCAGATGGTGGGTGGGGTCGCGCACGTCGAGCACCGGCAAACCGGGGATCGCCTCCTCCAGTAGGGCGCGCAGACGCGGCGAGTCGAAGCGGTGCGACTGGGGCGCGACCGGGTTGACGGTGAGCGCGTGCAGATCGATCGAGGTGAGCACCGCAATCGAGATGCCCTGGCGGCGGTACCACTCGACGCCGTGATCGGTGAGGAACACCTTGGTGGGGTCGGCGACGACCAGCTCGAGCTCGCGTCCAGTGGCCGCACTCAGCAGCTCAGCGAGAAATGGCTCGCACAGCGCCCCTCGCACCACCAGGTGGCTGGCGGTGGGGCGCGCGCGCAGCAACTGGCCGATGTCGGTGGCGGTGCTGGTGAGCACGAAGCGGGGGTGCAGCGTGAGTGGCTCCTCCTCCGGCGCGCCGACGAGCATACTGGCGGCGTTGGCTGCGGCGACCTCGCGCACGTGGCCCTGAACCAACTCAGGCAGGCGCACGAGCTCGACGGCGTCGCGGGTACGCGCCACGACTTGCTCGATTTCCTCGTGCAGAGCCGCCCCGCTGGACATCACGAGGCCGTCGGACACCGCCGGGGAGGAGGCGGCGCGGCGGTCGATGGCGCCGTCGATCAGCACCTGCTCGGCGCCGTGGGCGAGCATCGCGTCAGCCACCTCGCGCACGTCGGCGGCGGCGCTGGGTCCTGCCACCTCGATCGTTCCGCGCGTCAGCAGGCGCGCGATCAGCACGCGCCCGAGAGGCGTGCGCACGCCGGTCTCGCTGACGATCTCGTGGGGGATCGCACCGGCGCGCAGCAGCGCGTCGGTGGTGGCGACGAGGCTTCCGGCGCACAGCTCCACGCGTGGCTTCTCGATGCGGATGTCGATCACGTCGCGCTCCTCGCCGTCGCGCCCGACGGAGGTGACGCCCACGCGACGGCCGCGCGTCTGCAGCTCGCGCAGCAGCGCGGCGAGTGTTTCCGTCTTGCCGGTGTTCTTGGCCAGGCCGACAAGGGCCAGACGGCGCGCGGGCGCGGTGAGCTCAGCGAGTTGCTCCATCGGCTCTCAGCCTAGCCTGCCAAGTCCCTCGCGGGATGTGTGGTCCGCGAAGGCCGCCCGCCCGACGGGTGGCAGATCGCGCGCGTCCTCCTCGGGTTCGCCCTGCCCGAGGCGCGCGGCCAGCTCGCGCACGAGGAAGGTCGCGAGATGGTGGGGGTAGGTGCCTTTGGAGAAGCCAGCGTCGTAGCCGAGCTCCTTGGCGAGCTCATTCGAGACGCGCGGACCCCCGCAGGCGAGGATCGTCTCACGCCGGCGGCCCTCCGCCTCGACGATCTCGACGAGCTCCGTCAGGTTGTGGATGTGCAGGTTCTGCTGGGTGACGGTTTGGGAGACGAGGATCGCGTCTGCCTCGAGCTCGATCGCCTTGGCGACCAGCGCCCCGTTGGGCACCTGGCTGCCGAGGTTGTGCGCCTCGAAGGCGCGGTAGCCCTCGAGGCCCTTGTGGCCGTGGAAGCCCTTGAGGTTGAGCATCGCGTCGATCCCAACGCTATGGGTGTCAGTGCCGGTGGAGGCGCCGACGACGACGATCGGGCGGCGGACATGCTCCTGGGCGTACGCTTCGATCTCCTCCTCGGTCATGTACTGGACGATGTCGATCCCCTCTTCGGTGAGGGTGGCGTAGTCGACGGTGTGCACCGTATGCCCGTACATCACGAAGTAGGTGTGGCCATCGGTGAGGCGCTGGTGGTGGACGACCTCGGGGTGCTGGAAGCCCATCTTGCCCGCCAGCTCCATCGCGGCCTTGCGCGCGGCGAGCCCATCGGGGACCGGCAGCGTGAAGCTGAGCTGCACGATCCCGTCGCCGTGATGGTCGGCGTAGGGCTTGACGTGCTCGAGGTCGGCCTGGTCAGGCAACGCTCAGCGCTCCGCGCATCAGTTCGGTGACGGGGTTGAAGTACCCCTCCTCGGTGGCGACGATGCCCTCCATGCCACGGCCCTCTTCGAGGTGGCGGCTGACATCGCCGAAGACACCGCCCTCGATCGCCTTGAACAGTCCGATCTCGGCGATCCGCTCGAGCATCAGATGCGCATCCTGCAGCACCTGCTGCGCACGCGTCTGGATGATGCCGCCGCGCTTGAACTCGATCTCCTCGCCGAGGTCGCGAGCGGCGTTGAAGACGTAGTTGACGTTCTGCAATCCCAGTACGCGGTCGTGGATGTGCGGGGTGAAGATACCCTCGGTGGGGACGCCGATCGTCTGGATGCCCTGGTCGGTGGCGACGGTGACGAGGTTGAAGAGTGTGTCGGCGGCGTGGGTGCGGAACAGGTTGCCGTCCATGTGCCTGGTCGGGGGCATGTACTTGACGGGGCAGTCGGGGAACAGCTCGCGGGTGAGCTGCGCCTGTGCCCACTCGTACAGGAGGCCGTTGGTAACTGGCGTGTCGATCTCGAACGCGTCGCCGAGCGCGATCTGCTCGTCGGGCACGCCCGAGGCGCGGGCGAGCTGGTGGTTGATGAACTGCGAGGCGGTGACCGAGGGCGCGGCCTCCAAAGCATCGGCGGTGCGCAGGTAGTTGTCCTCGCCGGTGTTGATCATGACCCCGAAGTAGCCGTTGACGGTGCGTGAGACGCGCTGGTCGAGCAGCCCGCGGATCGGGTTGATGTCGCGGTAGAGGATTCCGTAGAGGGCGTCGTTGACCATGTTGTCAAGCCCCTCGATCGCGCCCATCGCGGCGATCTCGGGCATGCACAGCCCGGAGCAGAAGCTGGAGAGGCGCACATAGCGCCCGTGCTGTTCGGACCACTCATCGAGCGCGGCGCGCATGATCGCGAAGTTGGCCTGCGTGGCGAAGGTGCCGCCGTATCCCTCGGTGGTGGGGCCGTAGGGGACATAGTCGAGCAGGCTCTGCGCGGTGGAGCGGATCACAGCGACGATGTCCCCGCCGGCCTCGGCGACGGCGAGGCTGTGGACCACGTCCTCATAGACGTTGCCGGTGGCGGTGAGCACGTAGCGCAGTGGTGGTGCGCTCTCACCAAGACGCTCGCGCAGCGCGCGGCGGGTCTCCGTACGCGCACCGATCTCGTCAAGGCTCCGCGCGAGCTCGGAGCGCGCGCGCTCTCGGATCGCCACCTCGGGCGCGAGTGGCAGCGCGCAGAGGTCGAGGGTGCTCCCGTCGACTGCCTCGGCGATTGATTGGGCCCCCGCCTGCCCGCTGTCGAGCGCGGGCGGGATCCGGGCCGGCGGGTGTCCTGTCTCCTCGGCGGACTGGCTCCGGGTGGGCTGGCTTCCCATCCCCTCGGCGTGGAGCATCGCGTTGGCCAGCCAGTAGGCGATGCCCTTGCCGAGCCCGCCGCGGGCGCGCACGTGGTCGACCAGCACGTTCGGCAGGGGAGCGCCCAAGTCGTTGGCACCATCGACGCCGAACAGGCGCGCGACCGTGCGCTCGACTGAGAGCGTGGTCATGCCAGCAATCTGCTCGGCGACGTCGGCGGCGATCCGCGCGGCGGCCTGGCGGCAGGACTCGACAAGC
Organism: uncultured Solirubrobacterales bacterium; assembly: GCA_963724305.1. Classification (GTDB taxonomy): domain Bacteria; phylum Actinomycetota; class Thermoleophilia; order Solirubrobacterales; family Solirubrobacteraceae; genus Palsa-744. Next base: position 1,977,143 of record CAVRUG010000004.1, on the reverse strand, counting down.
CCCTGGTCGAGGTCGAGCTTGGAGGTGGCCATCGTTCGAGGTTACTGGAAATACCCCATGATTCGGGTTAACGAGGCGGTATGCGCCGTGCGCGCTAGCCTCGCCATACAGAGTGTTCGAGCGGGCGTGGCGCCTGCCCCCTCACTCCCGGCCTCCTCCTTTTTTCCAAACCAGTGTCTCTCTCCGCCCCCCTTCCTTTCAGCCCCCAGGTGCGCGAGTGGTTTGAAGCTGCCTTTGCGCAGGCCACCCCGGCGCAGGCGCAGGCATGGCCGGCGATCGCCAGCGGCGAGCACGTGCTGGTGTCGGCGCCGACCGGCTCGGGCAAGACGCTGGCGGCGTTCCTGTGGGGGCTCGACCGCTTGGCGACCGAACCCTCCTCCGAGCGCCACACGCGCCTGGTGTACGTATCTCCGTTGAAGGCGCTCTCCTACGACATCGAGCGCAACCTGCGAGCGCCCCTGAAGGGGATCGCCGAGCGACGCCCGGGCACCACCTAGCCCACTCCGCCGGAGCAGACATCAAGGTGGCGATCCGCACCGGCGACACCCCCCAGCGCGAGCGCCAGCGGATGCTCAAAGAACCGCCCGACATCCTGATCACGACCCCGGAGTCGCTGTATCTGATGCTGACCTCGCGCGCGCGAGAGACGCTTGCCGGCGCCGAGTGGGTGATCGTGGACGAGATCCACGCTGTCGCGGCGACCAAGCGAGGCGCCCACCTCGCGCTGACGCTGGAGCGCCTCGATGCGCTCGTCCGCGAGGCAGGCCGCCGCGAGCCGCAACGGATCGGGCTGTCGGCAACGCAGACCCCGCTACGGGAGGTGGCACGCTTCCTGGTGGGGCCGCGGAGAGAGTGCAGGATCGTGGACGCGAGCGCCCCGAAGCCGCTGGACGTGAAGGTGCACGTGCCGGTGGAGTCGATGACGGAGTTGCATGGCGTTGTCCACGGGGATTCCGACCAGCCATTGCATGGCTCGATCTGGCCGGCGATCTACCCGGAGCTGCTGCGTCTGATCCGCGCGCACAACTCGACGATCGTGTTCGTCAACAACCGCCGCTCCGCCGAGCGGCTGGCGCTGCGCTTGAACGAGCTGGCGGCCGCGGAGGAGGCGGACGGGGAGCAGGAGCCGCCAGCGCGCGAGATCGCCCGCGCCCACCACGGCTCGCTGGCAAGGGAGGAGCGGCTGGTGGTGGAGGAGCTGCTGAAGGCGGGAGAGATCCCCTGCATCGTGGCGACCTCCAGCCTCGAGCTGGGGATCGACATGGGCGCGGTGGACCTCGTGCTGCAGGTCGAGTCGCCGAAGTCGGTGGCGGCCGGCCTGCAGCGGATCGGGCGGGCGGGGCACGGCGTGGGGGAGGTCTCGCGGGGGCGGATCTTCCCCAAGTTCCGCGCCGACCTGCTGGAGTGCGCCGTGCTGGTGAAGCGGATGCGCGAAGGGGCGATCGAGCCGACGGTGGTGCCACGCAACCCGCTGGATGTGCTGGCCCAGCAGATCGTCGCGATGGCAGCCTGCGAGGAGGAGTTGGCGGTGGATGAGCTGTACGAGCGGGTTATACGTACCTACTCCTACAGCGAACTGCCGCGCCGGCAGCTGGAGGGCGTGCTGGACATGCTCGACGGGCGCTACCCCTCCTCGGAGTTCGGGGAGCTGCGTCCGCGAATCGTGTGGGACCGCCTCGCGGGCACAATCCGCGCGCGCAAAGGCGCGCGCGCCCTGGCGGTGGCCAACGCGGGCACGATCCCCGATCGCGGGCTGTACCTGGTGACGCTGCCCGACGGGCGGCGCGTGGGGGAGCTCGACGAGGAGATGGTGTACGAGGCGCGGCCGGGACAGGTTTTCCTACTGGGGGCATCGGCGTGGCGGATCGAGGAAATCGGCCGCGACCGCGTGATCGTCACTCCCGCCCCGGGGGCGCCGGGGGCGGTGCCGTTCTGGAAGGGCGAGGGCGTGGGCCGCCCCAAAGAGCTGGGGGAGGCCATCGGGGCGTTCGCGCGTTGGGCGGTGGGGCAGTCGGCGGAGGTACTGGAGCGCGAGTACGACCTCGACCCCCGCGCGGCGAGCAACCTGGTGGAGTACCTGCGCGAGCAGCAGGCCGCGACGCGCGTGCTGCCCAGCGACCGCACGATCGTGGTGGAGCGCTTCCGCGACGAGATCGGCGATTGGCGGCTGTGCCTGCTCTCCCCCTTTGGCGGGCGCATCCACGCGGCGTGGAGCCTGGCGCTCTCGGCGCGGATCCGCGAGCGTTTGGGCCTCGAGGCGGACGCGATCTTCTCTGATGATGGGATCGTCGTGCACCTGCCGGAGAGTGACGAGATCGAGTGGGGCGCAGGCGCTCGAGCTGGCGTTGATCGAGCCGGACGAAGTCGAGGACCTGATCGTGGGGGAGCTAGGTGGCTCGGCGCTGTTCGGCGCCCGCTTCCGGGAGGCGGCCGGCAGGGCGCTGCTGATCCCGCGGGCCTACCCCGGCAAGCGCACGCCATTGTGGCAGCAGCGGCTGAAGGCGCAGACGCTACTGGAGGTGGCGCGTCGCTACGAGGATTTCCCGATCGTGCTGGAGGCCTACCGGGAGTGTCTGCGCGACGTGCTCGACCTACCCGGGCTCACTGAGCTGTTGGGCCGGCTGCACCGCCGCGAGCTGAGCGTGGTGGAGGTGGAGACGGCCACGGCCTCCCCGTTCGCTTCCTCGCTGCTGTTCGATTACGTCGCGACGTATATGTACGAGGGGGACGCCCCCAACGCGGAGCGCCGCGCGGCGGCGCTATCGCTGGATCGGGATCTGCTGCGTGAGCTATTGGGGCAGGAGGAGCTGCGCGAGCTGCTCGACCGCGAGGCGCTGGAGCAGCTCGAGGCACAGCTGCAGCGCCGCGGCGAGCAGTTGCGGGCGGCCAATCGAGACGAGTTGCACGACACCCTGCGCCTACTCGGCGACCTCAACGTCGCGGAGGCGGCGGAGCGCGTCCTGGATGGCATCGACGCGCCGGCGCTGCTGGCGGCGCTCGAGCGCGAGCGCCGGGCTGTGCGCGTACGGATCGGCGGCGAGGAGCGTTACATCGACGCGGCCGACGCGGGCCTGTATCGCGACGCGCTGGGCGCGGTCCCGCCGGGAGGCCTACCCGATGCCTTCCTGGCGGACGTGCCGGACGCCCTGGGGAGGCTGCTGCGCCGCTATGCGGCGACGCGCGGGCCGTTCACGAGCGAGCAGCCGCGGGCCCGCTACGGGCTCGGCGCCGCGGTGGTGGAGTCGGGGCTGCGCGAGCTGGAGCGATCGGGGGTGCTCGTGCGTGGCGAGCTCCATCCCGATCCGGCGTCGCTGCGTCATGTTGCGTCTTTGGCCGCGCCGGAGGGCTCGCTCTTGCCCTCAGCGGCGCCCGATGGTTCGTCCGTGCCGGGCTCCTTGTCCGCGCCGGACGGCTCGCTCCCCCCCGCGCCATCGCCGTCGGGCGACGATTGGCGGGAGTGGTGTGACATCGAGGTGCTGCGGCGCCTGCGGCGAGCCTCGCTCGCGGCGCTGCGCCACGAGATCGAGCCGGCCGAGCGACGTGCATTCGCGGCCTTTTTGCCGGCGTGGCAGGGGGTCGACCGCCACGCGGCGAGCGGGGCGGGCGTCGAGCGCCTGCGTGAGGCGCTCCTACCGCTGCAGGGTCTCGCACTGACGCCCCGCACATGGGAGCAGGAGGTGCTGCCTCGCCGGGTGGGGGCCTACTCGGGAACGTGGATGGACGAGCTGTGCGCCAGCGGAGAGCTGGTTTGGGTGGGCGCGGGCGCACTCGGGCGCGCGGACGGCCGCGTGGCGCTGTACTTCCGTGAGGATGTGGGGCTGCTCGGCCCACCCCCGCCGCCGGGATCGCTGCCGCAAAACACGGATGGGCACGCGCGCATACGCGCGCGTCTAATAGAAGGGCCATGTTTCTTCACGGACTTGCTTGCCGATGTGGAGCTCACCGCACCGGAGCTCGGCGAGGCGTTGTGGGACCTGGTTTGGGCCGGTGAGGTGACCAACGATGCGTTTGCTCCACTGCGCTCCCCACACCTAGCACCGAAAAGCACCACTGCGCCGGCCCGCCTGATCCCGTTGCCCGGCGGCGGTGATAGGACTGCTTCGGACCGGGCGGGTGCTCGATCCGCCATGCCCCGCCGTCGAGGTCGATTCGCGGGGCGGGGAGCGGCTGTGCGTGGCGGTGGACGGGTCGGCCATCCGCCCGGGCGCTGGTCGCTGACGGCGGCGCTGTTCTCGGGTGGTCCGGATCGTCGGCCGGAGGCGGCCGCGATGGGCGGGATTCGAATCAGCGCCTACGCGCACAGGCGGAATTGCTGTTGGAGCGATACGGGATCCTCACACGTGAGCTGGTACGGGCGGAGGGGGTGCCGGGCGGCTTCGCGGCGCTCTACCCCGAGCTGTGCCGCCTGGAGACGTTGGGTGTCGCACGCCGCGGCTACTTCGTCGAGGGCATGGGCGGCGCTCAGTTTGCACTCGCGGGCGCCGTTGAGCGCCTGCGAGCGCAGCGCGAGGATTGTGGGGACCGTCCCCCCTGCCTGGTGCTAGCGGCGACCGATCCGGCGCAGCCATATGGGGCCGCCCTGCCGTGGCCGGCTCAGGGAGATGCCTCGGCTGGCCCAACCGGGGTGTCCCCCGATTTCGGTCGGAGACATACGCAGGAAACATCACGTCCGGCCCCGCCGCGGGTGCCGGGCGCGAGTGTGGTGCTGGTGGATGCACAGCCGGTGCTCTACCTGGAGCGAGGGGGCCGGGGACTGAGGGTGTTGACCGAAGCGGGGATGCCGGCTGAAGCGGGGATGCGCGCCAGAGGCGCGTATCCCCCGGCTTCGGCCGGAAGCGATGGTCCCCCGGCGTCAGCCGAAATGGATCTGCAGGACGCTCGCATCGAGCAGGCGCTGAGGGCGCTCGCCGAGCACGCGCACGCCGGTCGGCTGCCGGCCAGGATCGCGCTCGAGCGGGTGGACGGCGAGCCGGTGCTGGGCTCGCGCTGGGAGGCGACGCTCGAGCGGACCGGGTTCCGCGTCGGGCCGCGTCGCGTCGAGCTAGCTGGTCGCTAGCCCCATCAAAATGCACGACGCGGTCTATCGCGCTATAAACCGTCGAAAGCATCTATTCGGACAGATTGGCAATCTGATCAATCGGTAGCCTTCCAGGATCGATGGGAAACGTCAGATGGATCCCGGAATTTTTAACTTGCAATCTTTGGGCAATCCTGTATGGTCGGAAGCGTGGGGATGACTGGAACCGAGAGGGAGCTGAGCGCGATGTACCGGCGGTTGCCGCATGGGCCCCACGGCATGGGGCGCGATGCGGTGGCTCGACACCAGCGGGCGCGGCTATTCGGGGCAATGATCGAGGCGGTTCACCGCCAGGGCTACAAGGCCACGACCGTCGCGCACGTGATCGCCCTGGCGGGCGTCTCCAGGCGGGCCTTCTACGAGCAGTTTGCCAATAAGGAGGACTGCTTCCTGGGCACCTACGACATCGCGGTGGCGCGCGCCAAGCGCCGGATGATGGACGGGTGGATGATGGAGCGTGGCTGGGCCAACCGCGTGCACAGAGCTTGCCAGGCGTTCGTGGAAGACGCATGCGGAACGTCAAGTCCACGCGCTTGGTGCTGATCGAGGGGCTTGGCCTCGGGGTGAAGAGCCGCGAACGGTTGATGCGCTCGGCGGTCGCCTTCGAGCGGGTGCTGGCCGACGGGTTCAGAGCGGCGCCTGACGGCGTCCAGCTTCCGCCGCTGGGGCCGAAGGCGATCGTCGGGGGCGGGCGCTACATGATGTTCGAGCGGTTGCGTACCGACCGCGCGGCGGAGTTGCCGATGCTAACCGACGAAGTGCTGGACTGGATCAGCGCCTACCGCTCACCGGCGGCGCGCATCGGGGTGTCGCGCACGCCGCCACCCCATCGGCCGGCCGAGCCGGCGCGCTTCCTGGAAAGCGACGAGAAACGCGCTCGTGTACTCGGCGCGGTGGTGCACCTCACGCTCGACGAGGGCTACCGCGAGCTGACCGACCCGCAGATCGCGCAGTTCGCCGGGATGTCGACGGAATCGTTTCACAAATACTTCCCCAGCAAGCGAGAGTGCTTCCTCGCGGCGCTGGAGGAATTCGTAGACGAAACGATCGAGGTGGTCTCCGCGGCGGCGGCTCGCGCGAACAACTGGCCGGAGGCGGCCTACCTCGGCGTGAAAGCCGGCATCGAGCACTTCGTCGTGCACCCGGGGTTCACGCGCATGGCGTTCGAGGACGTCTTCGAGGTGGGCCCCGCGGTGACCGACAGCATCGGCTCCTCGCTGGGCAAGCTCGCTCGTTTGCTGCAGGAGAGCTCGCCCGAACCGCGCCGTGCGCCGCTGCTTGCGCACGAAGCTGTAGCGGGCGCGATGTGGGCGATCATCGGCAACTACGCGGTGCGCAAGCGCGTGCGGTACCTGCCTTCGCTGACCGATCACCTTGCGTTCCTGGTGCTCGCGCCCTATGTCGGGCCGAAGGCGGCGGGCCAGACGATCGACACCACCCGTAGAAGCCTCGCTCGTGACGAGCGGGTCTGAGCGCCCGCGCCCACAGCCCGCGGCTGACGCGACACCCACGGACGGGAGGCCGCCGGCGCCCACTAGCTGAGCGCGATTGATCCCACAGCGCGTATCCTGGGCGGTGATGGGTGTCCCCGGCTCCAGCACCACGCCGCGTAGGGTCGGGCACAAGGGCGCAGCCCACCTGGCGCCGGGCAACACGCTCGCCAGCTTCGAGGCGGCGATGCGTGCGGGCGTGGACATGATCGAGTTCGACGTCCTCAGTGAGCACCCGGATGGCGGTGGGCAACTGCTGCTGGCCCACGACTACGAGGCGCTCCATGGCCCGCCGCCGCCGCTGACGCTGCGCGAGGGTCTTCGAGCACCTTGCCAGCGAGGCCTATGCGGGAGTCGAGCTCGACGTGGACGTGAAGCTGCCGGGCTATGGAGATCGCGTGGTGAGGGAGCTGCGCGAGACCGGCCTGATCGAGCGCGCGCTGGTGAGCAGCACCTACCCCGAGGAGCTCGACGCGATGCGTGCGATCGAGCCCTCGCTGCGCGTGGGGTGGTCGGTGCCGCGCGCGCGCCGTGACTACACGGAGGATCGGTTGACGGCGATTCCGGCTCTGGTGATGCTGGCGGGCTATCGGGCCTGGCTGCCGGGGCGCGCCCGTGCGGCGCTACGGGCGGGCCGCTTCGACGCGATCATGGCGCATTGGCGGGTGGTGACCTCGGCACTGGTGAGCGCCGTGGCGGCCGCGGGCGGGGATCTGTATGTGTGGACGGTCGACGACGCCGTGCAGATGGCCCGGCTGACGAGGATGGGCGTCGACGGGATCATCACCAACGACCCGCGCCTCTTTTCACCCTCCATTTTGTGAAGTAGTTGGTGGGCCGCGAGGCTGGTAGTGTCCTCTGAGCCTGGGGTTCGACCAACCTGAGACACCGTGTCCCGGCATGGGTTAGATGCATTGTCTTTGAACCCCAACCCTTCATTTTGTAAAGTGGTATAGGGCTTTTTAACGACGTCGAACGCCCCCGCCCCCGGCCCCCCGCCCCCGGCCCCCCGACTCTCAGGGCAGCACGCATGTCGCCGTGCTGAACCCCTTTGGTTCGGCGCCGGCAAGACTCTTGTGCCCGGCCGTTGTGGGGAGGCTCACAAGGTGCACGACGTGGCCGTTGCGACGCCACTGGAATTCCACCTGACCACGCAACGTATAGGCGCTGGGGGTGGGCTTGAATTCGAAGGTGCGCCCCGCCTGGCGGGTGGAGGCGGCGGAGCCGATTGGCACGAAGCCGGAGTCGGCGCTCTTGCCAAGGTCTGCCCACTGTTTTGTCGTGGCATCGAGGGATTGCACCAGGAAACGCATGTACATCGCATCGCGCGGATGCCCGTCGCTTGGCATCGAGCCCCGGATGCCGATCGTGTTGGGATGGTGGGGTGCGTTGCAGATGTCGACGGTGGCCCACAGTTCGGGAGATTTCGCCAACGGCGTGAAGGAGGATCGCGCGAGCGCACCCGTCACAGCTACGGGCGTCTCCCCCGCCGCCAGCGCTGCCGCGAGCGCCCCGGCCGTGACCAGCGCCGGGGCAATCCTCCGCAATGAGACCATCATGTGAAGATAGCGCCGCTGGGCTGGTGGGTCGCCGGCAGCGAGAGGTGTGATATCCACTTTGGCGATGCGGGCGCCAAGCTCAGCGGAGGTCGTGGAGCTGCTCGGTCGCGTGCCCGTTTTCTCGACGCTCGAGGAGGCGGACCTCCAGCGGATCGCTCAGCTGGCGGTGCCGCGGAGCTTCGACACCGGCCAGGTGGTGTTCCGCGAGGGGGATCGGAGCGACACCTGCTACGTCGTGCACTTCGGGCGCGCCCGGGCCGTGCACGATCACGGCGACGGCCGCACGATCACGCTGGCGACGTTCGGGCCGGGAGATATCTTCGGGGAGCTGGCGCTGTTCGAGGATGAGCGCCGCTCGGCCACGGTGGAGGCGCTGGAGCCGACAAGCGTGTTGGCGGTGCTCGGTCCGGACATGCGCCGCCTGATGGCCGAGCACCCCCAGATCGCGATGCGGTTGCTGATCGCGCTGGCCCGGCGCCTGCGAGAGAGCAACGAGCGCCTCGCGCGCCGCTCCTTCCAGACGGTTCAGAGCCGTGTGGCCTCGGCACTGAGCGAGCTGGTGGCGCAGGCGCAGGCGCTGATCTCGGCAGAGGCACAGGCTTCGGCAGAGGCACAAGCTTCGACGGAGGCACAGGCTTCGACGGAGAAGCAGACCTCGGCACAGGAGAGACAGCCCTATGCCCCGCTGGCCCCCGGTGACCCCAGCCGCGAAAAGCCCGCCCTGGATGTCCCGATCTTCGCCACTCAGGCCGATCTGGCGAAGCTGGCGGGCAGCTCACGGGAGTCGGCGAGCCGCTTCCTCGCAGTGCTGGAGCGAGCGGGGGTCATCTCACAGGGCAGGGGCAGGCTGGTGGTGCACGACCCCGAGGCGCTGCGCTCGTATGTCTTCTGAGCGGCGGCCGGCGAGGCCGCAAGAGCGCTCGGCGGGTGGTGCGGTGGTGCACGATGGGCAGCTGCTGGTGATCGTGCCGTGCCGGCGCGCCGCCGACGGCGCGCGCGTGCTGGGACTGCCCAAGGGCCACATCGATCCCGGCGAGACACCGCTGCAGGCGGCGCTCCGTGAGGTGCGCGAGGAGACCGGGGTGGACGCAGAGCTCGTCGAGGAACTGGGCGAGGTGCGCTACTGGTACCGGCGCGACGGTCGCACGGTGCCGAAGTCGGTCGTCTTCTACCTGCTCCGCTACCTGGCCGGGGATACGGCCGATCATGACGACGAGGTCGAGGAGGTGCGCTGGATTCCGCTGGCAGAGGCATGCACCGAGCTCACCTACCCGGGCGAACGAGAGATAGCCGTGCGCGCGCGGGCCGCCTTGGATCGATAGCCTGCTTTGTCGTGCAGGTGCTCAACTTCTATTCCACGATCTTCGCCGACGAGCTCAAGCGGGGCCGCAAGACGGCCACGATCCGTCTGGGCGACAAGTCCGGCAAGTACCGCAAGAACCAGCTGGTGCTGGTGACGATCGGCTACCAGTACTCTCCCCGCGAGCGGATCTTCGAGGCGGTGATCGATCAGGTCGAGGTGATGAAGCTCGCGGATCTCTCTCCGCGCGACATCAAGCACGACAACCCCGAGTTCCGCCGCCACGAGGAGCTGATCAACTTCCTCGAGCAGATCTACGGCCGTCCCGTCTCGCCGGAGGACACCGTCACCGTGGTGCGCTTCTCGCAGATCCTCGAGAACCCCAGCGGCATGACCGAGGCGATGAAGGGCTTCGGCGGCGCTCAGAACTGACCGCCCCGATGGGGCGTCGTGATAGCCGCTTCGAGGTCTGCCTGGTCGGGCACCGTCAGAACATTCGTTGGCACTCTGAGTAAGAAAGTGCCAGCAGGGCGCTTGAATTGCGGCCGCGGTCGGGTATAGTGCGGGCAGTTGGCACTCTACCAAGAGAGTGCCAAAACCAGGGGCCAAACCGCCAGTTTGGGGGCCCCGTCAGATTGAACTCTCTAGACAGTGGAGGTCTCACCAAGATGAAGCTCAAGCCCCTGGGCGATCGCCTGATCGTGCAGGCGATCGAGGAGGAGGAAAAGACCGCCAGCGGTCTCGTGCTCCCCGACACCGCCAAGGAGAAGCCGCAGAAGGGAAAGGTCCTCGCCGTCGGCGACGGCCGGATCGACGATGACGGCAAGCGCATCCCGCTCGATGTCAAGAAGGACGACGAAGTCCTCTACAGCAAGTACGGCGGGACCGAGATCAAGATCGATGGGCGAGGATCTGCTCGTGCTGCGCGAGTCCGACGTCCTCGCCAAGGTCGCCTAGAGGGTGGCGCAGCCGGCCGTGAGGCCGGCGAGCCGGGCCCCTCGTCAGCCAAACAAGGAGATTTGAAAGAGATGGCACACAAGGAGATCAAGTACGACGCCGAAGCGCGCAAGTCGCTGGAGGCGGGCGTGAACGCCGTCGCCAACGCGGTCAAGGTCACGCTCGGCCCGAAGGGCCGCTACGTCGTGTTCGACAAGAAGTTCGGCGCCCCCACGATCACTAACGACGGCGTGACGATCGCCCGCGAGATCGAGGTCGAGGACGTCTTCGAGAACCAGGGCGCTCAGCTGGTGCGCGAGGTGGCCACCGCCACCAACGACGTGGCCGGCGACGGGACGACCACCGCCACCGTGCTCGCTCAGGCGATCGTGCGCCAGGGCCTGAAGAACGTGGCGGCGGGCGCCAACCCGCTGGCGCTCAAGCGTGGCATCGAGCGCGCCGTGGACGAGGTGGTGGCGAGCATCAAATCGCAGGCCAAGGAGGTCTCCGGCAAGGAGCAGATCGCCCGCGTGGCGACGATCTCGGCCGGCGACGAAGAGATCGGCGACGTGATCGCCGATGCGATCGAGAAGGTCGGCAAGGACGGAGTGGTGAACGTCGAGGAGGGCCAGACGTTCGGCATGGACCTAGAGTTCACCGAGGGCATGCAGTTCGACAAGGGCTACATCTCCCCCTACATGGTCACCGACCAGGATCGCATGGAGGCGACGCTGGAGGACCCCTACATCCTGATCGCCAACCAGAAGATTGGCTCGGTGCGCGACGTGCTGCCGGTGCTCGAGGAGGTGATCCAGAGCGGCAAGCCGCTGCTGATCATCGCCGAGGACGTCGAGGGCGAGTCGCTCGCGACGCTGGTCGTCAACAAGCTGCGCGGGACGTTCACCGGCGTGGCCGTGAAGGCTCCGGGCTTCGGCGATCGCCGCAAGCGGATGCTGGAGGACATCGCGATCCTCACCAACGCCGAGGTGATCACCGAGGAGATGGGGCTGAAGCTCGAGAACACACAGGTCTCGCAGCTCGGGCGCGCTCGCCGCGTGGTCGTGGCCAAGGACAACACCACGATCGTCGACGGCGCCGGTGATGCCGCGGCGATCAAGGGCCGCATCAACCAGATCAAGAACGAGATCGAGAACACCGACTCGGACTTCGATCGCGAGAAGCTCCAGGAACGCCTGGCGAAGCTCTCCGGCGGCGTGGCTGTCGTCAAGGTCGGCGCGGCCACCGAGACGGAGATGAAGGAGAAGAAGCACCGCGTCGAGGACGCCCTGCAGGCCACGCGGGCGGCCCTCGAGGAGGGCATCGTGCCCGGCGGTGGCGTCGCGCTGCTGCAGGCCGCCGCCGCGATCAGCTCCAACGGCGCCGTCGCCGTGCCGAGGACGATGACGAAAGACCGGCGGGCGCATCGTGCTGCGCGCGCTCGAGGAGCCGATGCGCCAGATCGCCGAGAACGCGGGCCTGGAGGGCTCGGTGGTCGTCAATGACGTGCGCAAGGCGAAGAAAGGCGAAGGCCTCAACGCCGCCACCAACGAGATCGTCGATCTCGTCGCCGCGGGCGTGATCGATCCGGCGATGGTCACGCGCTCGGCGCTGCAGAACGCGGCGTCGATCGCCAAGAACATCCTCACCACCGAGGCGATCGTCGCGGAGGTGCCCGAGAAGGAATCCGGCGGTGGCGGCGGCGGCGGCATGCCAGACATGAGCGGGATGATGTAGGCACCGCGACCCGGTCGATCACTCGCACGCGAGCCTGGTCGAGCAGCCGCGTGGCTGCTGCCGTGGGCGCTGCTCTCGGCCGATGAATTCAACGAGCGAAGAGGCCCGGGCATCACGCCGGGCTCTCGGTGGTCCGCAGGCCTGCTATTCGACCGCGCCGACGGGTCGCGAGCCGGCTCGCCGACGTAGTGCGCCGTCGGGCGGATCAGCCTGCCTTCGCGCTTCTGCTCGAGGATGTGCGCCGACCAGCCCGCCACCCGCGCGCAGGTGAACATCGAGGTGAACAGCTCCGGCGGCACTTCCGCGAGGTCGAGGACGACGGCCGACCAGAACTCGACGTTGGTCGCGAGCACGCGGTCGGGCTTGCGCGCGTGCAGCTCCGCGAGCGCGGCCTGCTCGAGCGCCTCGGCGACCTCGAAGCGCGGCGAGCCGCAATTCGCGGCAGGTCCGGCGCAGCACCTTTGCGCGGGGGTCTTCGGCGCGGTAGATGCGATGGCCGAAGCCCATCAGCCGCTCGCCGCGGTCGAGCGCGTCGCTCACCCAGCGCTCGGCATCGCCGGTGCGTTCGACTTCGTCGAGCATCTTCAGCACGCGCGACGGGCGCGCCGCCGTGCAGCGGGCCCGAGAGCGCGCCCGACCGCGGCCGAGAGCGCCGCGGCCACGTCGGCGCCGGTGGAGGCGACGATGCGCGCGGTGAACGTCGAGGCGTTGATGCCGTGCTCGGCGGCGGAGATCCAGTAGGCGTCGATCGCCTTCACGTGGTCGGGGTTGGCCTCGCCGCGCCAGCGGATGAGGAAGCGCTCGGGGATCGAGCGCGCCGCGGTCCATCTCCTCCTGGGGGACCGGTGGCTGGCCGACGCCGCGCGCGGACTGGGCGACGAACGAGAGCGCCATCACCGACGCGCGCGCGAGGTTGTCGCGGGCCTGCTCGTCGGAGATGTCGATCAGCTGGCCGAAGCCCCACTCCGGCGCGAGCATCGCGAGCGCCGGCCTGCACGTCCACGCGCGGGTCGCCGGAGCGCACCGTCAGCGGGTGCGGTTCGGCGGGGGGCAGCCCGGGCTCGAAGTGACCGTCGACGAGCAGGCCCCACACCTGCTCGTAGGGGACGGCGCCGACGAGGTCCTCGATGTCCACGCCGCGATAGCGCAGCGCGCCTCCTGCTCTGTTGGGCTCGGCGATCTCGGTGGCGAAGGCGACGACGCCTTCGAGGCCCGACTTGGACCTCCGGTGCTGGCGTTGCAGCCGCGCTGATGGCACGGCGCCGCCGGGCTGAACCTGACGCTCATGGCGGCTCGCTTTCTGGCAGGCCGACGGGCTGCCTTCCGGGCAGCTTCATATCGTCGCAGGAATCGCGGCGTTGCGTACTGCCTTGTGGGCTACGCTCTATGGTCGCACGCACATCCGTCCACTGCGGAAGGAGGCGAGCGGAGTGCCAGACGGCGATCTGATGTTCCGGCCCGCGACCGCGCTTGCGGCGATGGTGCGCTCCGGGCGAGCTCTCCGCACGCGAGCTCGTCGAGATCTCGCTGCGGTCGCATCGATGAGCTCGAACCCGAAGCTCAACGCGTTCGTCGAGGTCGACGGCGAGGGCGCGCTGGCGGCCGCCGACGAGCGTCGGACCCGGCGACCAGCGGCCGTTCGCCGGGGTGCCGATCGCGATCAAGAACAACCGCGCCGTCGAGGGAATGCGGCTTCACCTACGGCTGCGCGCTGATGGCCGACCACGTCGCGGACTACGACCACAACGTCACGCGGCGGCTGAAGGAAGCGGGCTTCATCGTCGTGGGCACGACCACGCTGCCCGAGTACGGCATCCTGCCGGTCACCGAGGCGCGCCTCTTCGGCCCGACGCGCAACCCGTGGGACCTCGAGCGCACCCCGGCGGCTCCTCCGGGCGGCTCGGCCGCGGCGGTCGCGTCGGGGATGGTGCCCGCTCGCGCACGGCAACGACGGCGGCGGCTCGATTCGCATCCCCGCGGCGTGCTGCGGGCTGGTCGGCCTCAAGCCCAGCCGCGGACGCGATCTCCATGGCGCCCGATCTCGGCGACTCGCTGCTCGGGATCGACGGCGTGCTCACGCGCACGGTCGCCGACACCGCGGCGATCCTCGACGTGATCGCCGGCTACGAGCTCGGGCGACGCCACCTGGGCGCCTCCGCCGCAGGAGCCGTTCGCGGCGACCGCCGCCGCGCGACGCCAGCCCGGCCGGGTGGAACCGACTTGCGGATCGCCGTCACCACGCTCCCGCCGATGCCCGACGCGGTCGTCGACCCGATCTGCGGCGCAGGCGGTCGACGACGCCGCCGAGCTGCTGCGCTCGCTCGGCCACGAGGTGGAGGAGGTCGATCCGCCGTGGCAGACCGAGGGTCTCGCCGAGCTCTTCGGCGCGGTCTTCTCGCACCCACATCGCCTTGCGATCGCCTTCTCGGGAACGATCGCGGGGCGCGAGCCGACGGCCGAGGACATGGAGCCGATGAGCTGGGCGATCTACTCGATGGTGCAGAAGATGAACGCCGTCCAGGGTCTCGCGGCGACGGCGCAGCTGCAGGCGTTCACGCGCCAGCTGGTCTCGTTCCTGGAGCCCTACGACGCGCTGCTCACGCCTGCGCTCGCCGAGCGCCCGCTGCCGCTCGGCACGCTCGACACCGCGGCCCCCGACCCGATGGCGACGTTCACGCGCTCGGGCCTGTTCACGCCCTTCACGCCGGTGTTCAACGCCAGCGGGCAGCCGGCGATCTCGCTGCCGCTGTTCCAGGGCGAGGACGGGCTGCCGCTGGCGGTGCAGCTCGTCGGCCGCCCCGCCGGCGAGGGCACGCTGCTGGCGCTGGCCGCGCAGCTGGAAGCGGCGCGCCCCTGGGCCGAGCGCCGCCCCGACGCTGGCGGCCTGTCGATAGCGAGTCCAAGCACCGCGGCCATCGCGCTGCGGCGCGACGCCGAGGCGCTCAGCGTCGGCGCAGCCGCCGCGTGGAGACCATCGACACCTCCATCAGCTCCGCCTCGTCCCAGGTGGCGAGCGCGTGCGGCGCCCGTGAGCGGCCTCCAAGAGGCGCAAGCCGCGGGAGACGACCGGAGTGGGCACGTGCAGGAGCGGCCGCGTTGCCGCTCGAGCGCGCGCAGCACCTGCCGCACGATCTCGGCGTGGCTGAGGGTCTGCGGGCCGGCCAGCTCGAAGCGCTCGCAGCGGCTGTCCGGCGCTGCGTAGCGCCGCCATCGACGCAGTCGGCGACATCCTCGGCCCAGATCGGCTGGTAGAGCGCGCGGCCACCGCCCGGACACCGGCATCGCCGGCAGCAGTGAGAGCCGCTCGAGCAGCGTCAGCCAGCGGTCCCCCGGGGCGTACACGATCGAGGGGGCGAAGACGATCGAGCGCATCCCCGCCTCGCGTACCGCCTGCTCGGCAAGCGCCTTGGCGCGCAGGAACAGCGCGCGCGGTGTGGGTGGAGGCGCAGAGCGCGGAGAAGAACACGAAGCGCTCGGCGCCCGCGCGCTCGGCGGCTTGCACCATGCGCCATGTGGCGATCCCGCCGAGCTCCTCGATCGACCCGCGCGGCTGGTCGCGGATCGCGGCGGCGAGATGCACGACCGTGTCGACCCCGCGCATCGCGTTGCGAAACGACGGCGGGTCGGCGAGGTCGCCGAGCGCGATCTGCACCCGCACGCGCTGGGCGCCCAGCCGGCGGGGGTCGCGCACCAGGCAGCGCACCGGGGTGCCCTCGACGAGCAGGCGACCCAGGAGTGCGGAGCCCACCTGGCCAGTGGCGCCGGTCAGCAACAGCATTTGCGCTCCAACCTAGCGGACGGAAGCCGATCCACCGATCCCGAGGTCGGATCGCTGGCATCGACTCGTGACGCGTTGCCGCGACGGGCCAGCCATCCTTGCCCCGAGGCATCCGTGAATGGTCGGTCGGCTGGCTCCGGAGTTGGGGTGGCAGCGCCGAATGTCAGAAACAAAGAGGCCCAAATTGTTGCAACAGCCAAGATCGCGGACTAACTTGGGCCGATGGCGAGCGAAGTCACCGCACCCCGCGTCCGTGCGCGCGCCGCGCCGCTCGCGCGCCTTGCGGAGCTCGGCTGGCCAGCTCCCGCGTGGGGGGCGATCGGAGTCACGACGCTGTTCATCGGCATCACCTGCTGGTGGCTGGCGCAGGATCGCAGCATCCCGATCTTCGATGCTGGGCTGCACCTCAATCTCGCGCTCAACGTCCAGAAAGAACTAGCCGCCGGCAACCTCGGAACAGCACTCACGCTGAGCGTCCCCTACCCACCGTTTGCCTACCTGATCGGCTCGCTGGGGATCACGATCGGCGGGGTGGGGGTTGCGCCCCCGATCCTCGCCGAGAACCTCGTGTTTGTCACCTTGCTGGCACTCGGCTGCTACAAGGTGGGACGGCTGGCGTTCAGCCCGCTCGCGGGCCTGCTAGCGGTCGTGTTCGCACTCGGCTCGCCGCTGATCGCGGCCCAGTTCCACGTGTTCATGACCGACGCCCCGGAGACGGCGATGGTGGCGGTGTCGGTGTGGCTGGTCATCGCCAGCGAGGGCTTCACGAAGCTGCGGACCTGCGCCGTGGCGGGCGTGGCGGTCGGGTTGGGAATGCTCACGAAGGAGCCGTTTCCGATCTTCGTGCTGGGCGTGGGCCTTGTGACGTTGTGGCGCGGCGGCCGGCGCGCATGGCCGGGAGTCGCGGTGTTCGCGGCGATCGCGCTCACGCTCGCCCTCCCTTGGTACATCCACGAGCACTCGTTGATCCAGGGGATCGGAGACCAGGCGACGGCTTCCTCGAGTGCCTACCAGAGCGAAGCGGGGCCCGCCCCCAAAGACATCGCCCCCCCACGACTTTCAAGCGCGAACCTCGAGTGGTACTTGTGGAATCTCGACAACGTCGAGCTTGGGCTGCCGCTGCTGCTGCTCGCCGCGGCCGGCTTCATCTGGACAGTCGCCGGCTTCGTGCCCAGGCGAGCGCGATCGAGCGCGGCAGAAGAAGCGCGCGCGGGGGCGCAGAGCGCGAGCGAAGGGAACGCGAGCAAGCGGGGTCGCGGCGGCAAGGGAGGGCAGACGAGGGCCAAGAGCCCTCCCACCCGGGCAAGCGGGTCCAAACCCCGTGCCGGAAGTCGGGCCGCGGCCGCGCGGGTAACGCGCGAACGGGCGCCGGTGAGCCCGCTGGCGCTCGAGCTGACGGTGGGCGCGCTCGTGGCGTGGGTGATCCTGACAGAGACCTTCTTTCACGACACCCGCTACAGCATGCCGCTGCTGCTCTACCCCGCGGTGTTTGCCGGGGGCTGGATCGCGCACTTCAGCGGCCGCTGGCGGGCCGTTGCCGTGGGCGTGCTGGTAGCGGTGGTGGTGGCGAACATGATGGGGAGCACCTTCGGCGTCGGAACGCAGTACAGGATCACACTGCCGGGAGCCTCCCCGACCGCGCTTCAGCAGCCGGGCTACCTGACGCTCTACCCCGGCGGGTTCCTGGTGTCGGGTCCACATCGCGACGGCAACCTGCTGGGGACGTTTCAGGCGCTGCAGCGAGACGGCGTGCGCTACGTCACCTGGAACCAGCGGCAGGGTGCGATCGAACCGTACTTCTCCAACGGCGGTGTGGCGGTGTTGGCGCAGATCGCGGGGCTGAAGGAGCCGACGCCCGGCACGCCGCAGCAGGTGGTGGGCCGGCGCCTCGCGGAGTTGGCGCACGGCAAGATCATTCCCGGCGAAGTGTCGCCCTGCGTCACGCTCGACGATGGCACGGGCGTATGGATCAGGGTCGGCAACCCGGCGGCGCCTGGCGCTCAGGACTTCTGCCCGCTTCCCCGGCCCCACTACTACGGTCCCAAGCAGCCATAGCGCCCTGGTGGGCCCGCACACTGGATACGGCCGATAGCGTCGAAGCGCGGCCCGGAAGGGAGGGCGGAGGGACGCCGCTAATATTCCCTGCTCCCCTGCAAGCAGCCCAAACATCGACTCGAGAAGGAAGCGAATGGCCTACGTGATCGCAGAGCCGTGCATCGGCACCAAGGACAACTCCTGCGTCGAGGTGTGCCCGGTGGACTGCATCCACCCCACGCCCGATGAGCCCGGGTACGACGCCGCCGAGATGCTCTACATCGACCCCGACGAGTGCATCGACTGCGACGCCTGCGTGGAGGCGTGTCCCGTGGATGCCTGCTTTGCCGAGGACCAGCTGCCAGAGGAGTGGCAGAAGTACACCCAGATCAACGCCGAGTACTTCGCCAACAGCCGGTAGCCGCTCAGGCCATCGGCAGCGACATGCCGACCGGCTGGGCACTCGGCGGCGGGGGGCTGGTGGCCGAGTCGTCGCCGTTGGTTGTCCCGTTGCCGTTCAACACGGGCAGCTCCAACGGGGCCATCGCGATCAGGCCCCGCGCCGCCTGGCGGATCGCCTGGGCGGCGGGGTCGTCCGGATCCTCGAGCACCAGTGGGCGCCCGCTGTCGGCGTGCTCGCGCAGCGGCATCGTCAGTGGGATCTTGCCCAACAGCGGCACCTCCAGCTCATCCGCCAGCTCCTGGCCACCGCCCTCGCCGAAGATCTGGTAGCGCTCGCCCGTCGGGGTGGTGAAGCCCGACATGTTCTCGATCACGCCCGCGACCTCCAAGGAGACCTTGTGCGCCATCTCCGCCGAGCGGCGCGCCACCCGCTGCGCGGTCGGCTGGGGGGTGGTGACGATCACGAAGCGTGCCTGCGGCAGCAGCTGGGCGAGCGTCATCGAGACGTCGCCTGTGCCCGGCGGCAGGTCGATCAGCAGGTGGTCGAGCTCCCCCCATTCCACGTCCTGCAGGAACTGGGAGAGCGCCTTGTGCAGCATCGGCCCCCGCCACACCACGGCGGCGTCCTCCTCGACGAAGAAGCCGATCGACATCACCCGCACGCCGTGTGCCTCCAGCGGGACGATCTTGCGCTGCGCCGACACCGGCGGCCGGGTGGCGCCGAGGCCGTACATGCGTGGGATCGAGTACCCCCACACGTCGGCGTCCAGCACCCCCGCGCGCCGGCCCTCCGCGCTCAGTGCCGCCGCGAGGTTGGCGGTGAGCGTCGACTTGCCGACGCCGCCCTTGCCGGAGCCTATGCACACCACGTTGCGCACCTGCGCCAGCGCCCCCTCGGGTAGGCTTGCGCGCCCCAGTCGCTCGCGCAGCGCGGCTTTCTCGGTCTCGGAGAGCACGTCGAAGAAGACGTTCACGTGAGCCACCCCCTCCAGCGCCCCCACTGCCTGTGCGACGGAGGTCTGGAAGTGGCCGCGGATCGGGCAGCCGGCGGTGGTGAGCGACACGGTCACGTCGACCACGCCGCTCGAGCCGATCTCCACCGAGCGGACCATCTCGAGCTCGACGATCGAGCGGCGCAGCTCGGGGTCGATCACGGCCTCGAGGGCCTTTACGATCTGCTCGCGCGTGGGCATATCGTCATTCTGGCAGAACCCAGCCGGTGCTCCCCGCGACGCTATGACATCGCACTCTCTTTGCGCAAAGCCGCCCCTTGGCCCGATCTCCTTGATTGGCGCTGGGCACGACATGGCCCAACCCGGCTCGAGCCGGGACCCATTCCAAAGCCCTACCGCTCCGCCGCGGGGCAGACGATGCGGTAGTCGCAGTGCGCGCACGCCGCGGGCGAGGGAGTGGGCTCGAAGCTCTGCGCGAGGATCCCCGCTCCGGCCTCCAGCACCGCCTGCTTCACCCACTCCCCGCCGCCCGCGTCCGTTGGCACCGGCACCTTGCGGTCGTCGAGGACGTAGTAGTAGGCCTGGCGGGTGTCCGTGAGGCCCCACGCCTCGCGCGCCGCAATCGCGTAGAGCGAGAGCTGGATGTCGTCGCTCAGCTCATCCGCGGTCTTGGCGTAGCCGGTCTTGTAGTCGATCAATTCCCATCCTCCGTCGGGCAGGCGGTCAACGCGATCGACCCGCCCGCGCACGTGGTGGGGCCCGAGGTCGAAGGTGAACTGGCGCTCGAACCACAGCGGTTGCGCCGGCTCTTCCCGCAGGCGCTCGTGGTAGCGGGAGAGCGATGCGCGCGCCTTGCCGAGCAGTTCGCGCTCCCGTGCGCTCTCTGCGCCTAAGCCCGCCCGGCGCCAGGCGGTGTCCAGCAGCTCCAGCAGCTCGGCGAGCGTTCCCTGTGCTTCCTGCCGTACGCCGCCATCGGCTTCGGCGGCGTGGAAGCGTTCCAGAACCTGGTGCACCACGATCCCGAAGCGCTGGTGGAGCGTCTGTTCGGTGGGGATTTTCAAGACCCGCGCGAACTTGTATCTGAGAGGGCAACCGCGATAGGTCTCTACGTCGGAGGCCGACAGCACCAAGCCGTCCCCCTTGCGCGGCAGGAAGGCCTCGAGCGTCGGCTCATCGCGTGCCGCGATCGCCTGCGTGCGTGCATTACGGCGCCTTCGCTCCTCGTGCCCGCCGAGGGGATCAGCCTCCGGGGGCTCCTCGAGTAGCAGCTCGTCGAGCGGCGAGCTCTCGTAGATCTCCCGCTGCAGCGGCGTCATCGCCACGCGCAGGCGGGCATTGAGGTCCTCCACCGCAGCTTCCCCCGCCTCCCCTGCGGGGCGCTCGGCGAGCGCCGCCAGCTTCAGCAGCTCCAGGTATCTCACCACCCCGTGGGAGACATCCAGCTCGGTGTCCAGTCGCAGCTCCCCGAGACGCCCGGCGATCCGTGCGACATCTCCCAACACCTCCTCGCGCATCATCCGCAGCGTGGCCTGCAGCGTCCCCTCGGGCGACTCTTCCTCGGGCGTGGCGTGGGGCTCTTGGTGCACGCGCTCCTCCGCGGCCGCCGTCAAATGAATCGCCAGCGCGCGAGCGGTGGGCCGGGGGGAGGAGCCCACGAACTCCTCCGCCAGCTCGCACAGCCCCGCCAAGCCGGCGAGCCGCTGCGCGTCCTCGCCGGCCGCTGCCAGCAGCTGTCGCCGGCGCAGGCCGAGGCGCTCGATCAGGCGACCGACGAACAGATCGGCCCGCATTGTGTCGAGACCTCCCGACGCCCAGCGGTGCAGTTCCAGGAAGCGCCCGATCCGCTCCCGAGCCTCGGGCGGCAGCTGCGAGGACTCCATCGCGCCGGCGAGCGCCGCCACCACCTCCAGGCGTTGGCGGCGCACCATCTGGATCACCCGCGCCAGGTCGACCTGGCGCAGCTCGATCGGAGGACGCGCCAGCGCGCGCACCGCCGCCGCTGCATCCCGCGGGTCGACCAGTAGGCGCATCCACGCCAGTACATCCCGCACCTCCGCCCGCTGCAGCAGCTCCCCTGGCTGTGCCGTGCGCTCGTCGCCTCGGGTTTTCGTTTCGTCGAGCGAGGAGGAGGGCACGCTCAAGAGGATATGTGCACGGGCTCTACCCTCCAAGTGTGGACGCGATCGACTGGAGCACCGCGCAGCGCGTGGGCGATCTGATCGCCGGGTCGCCCGGGAGTGAGAGTCCGCTCGCCCAGGCGCTCGATGAGACCGTGCAGCCGCTGGCGCTGCAGTTTGCCCGCCGCGTTAGCGAGTACTCCGGCCTCGAGCTCCCCGCACAGCTGCCACCCCTCGAAGCGGTCGATCGCTCCCGCTGGATCGCCGCCAACCTGCAGACAATGCGGCCGGTGCTCGAGTCGTTGGCCGCGGAGGGGCTGGGGCCGGGGGGGCGCTCCTCGCGCCGGATGCGCTTCAGCTGGAAGCACCCGGGACAGGATCTCGGGCCGCTGTACGACGCGCTCGGCGCCGCCGGCGGGCTGCTGCTGGGGGCGCAGGTGGGGGCGATGGCGGGGATGCTCTCCCAGCGGGTGCTCGGCCAGTACGACCTTGCCCTGCTCGACCCGAGCGTCGCGCCGCGACTGCTGCTGGTCGCCCCCAACCTCGCGCAGGCGGCGCAGACGATGCAGGTCGACAGCGAGCAACTGCTGGCGTGGGTGACGATCCATGAGATCACCCACGCCGTCCAGTTCTCGGGCGCGCCGTGGCTGCGCGAGCACCTCGCGGGGATCTTGCGGCAGTTGATCGACGGCCTGCAGGTGACGGTGTCGCTCAGTGCGCTGACGCGGCTTCCCAGCGCCGGCGACGCCCGCGCGTTCGCCGAGCGCCTGCGCCGCGGGGAACTGGTGAGGCTGACGCTCGGCGAGCGGCGCTGGCAGCTGGTGGAGCGCCTGCAGGCGACGATGTCGCTCGTGGAGGGTCACGCCGAGCACGTGATGGACGCGGTCGGTGCCGAGGTGCTGCCCTCGCTGCCGCGCATGCGCGCCGCCATGAATCGCCGCCGCGAGCACCGGGGGCTGCCGTGGCGGGTGCTCGAGCGGTTGCTGGGGCTGGAGCTGAAGCTGCGCCAGTACGAGGAGGGCCGTCGTTTCTGCGACGCCGTGGTCCTCGCCGGGGGGCCGACCGCGCTGGCACGCGCGTGGCGCTCCGCGGAGGATCTGCCCACCGCCGCCGAGCTGCAGGAGCCCGAGCTGTGGCTGGCTCGGGTGGTGTGATCGCCCACCTTGCGGCGGCCCCACGGCAACTCGACCTCGCTGTCCTGACAGCTCCATTCGCGGGCTGCTTTCACCATTCGATGTGAGCCCTGGTGGCAAGTGGGTAGCCACTGTATAAGTGCCGATCCGCACATAGGTAGAAACTACGGAGCTTTGGGACATACCGACTCTGCCCTACTCGCCCGAGAAGAACGCCGTCTGCACAAGCCCCAGGGTGCTCTGGACCTCGTTGGCGATCTGGTTGAGAACGCTCGTGCCTATCAGGCCGCGACAGAGAACGTGGTCGATGCCTACCGTCAGAACGATCTGGGGTTTCACGTCCGCGTTCGGGTCGATGCCGGGGAGCGAGAAGCGCATGAGTACGTCGCCGTGTTCGAGGCGCTCCCGGGGGAAGATTTCTGCGTCGGGTACGGCGTAGGCGGTTCCGTCCACAACGACGTGGTAGAGGTCTTCGGCTGGAGAGATGGCGGCGGTATGGACGACGCGGTGCCGGTACTCCCGGCCAAGCTCGTGGAGGAGGACGAAGCCATCGCGTGGAGCCTTGTACGGCTGTATCTCTTCGATGAACTCCCGGTACTCGTGGGGGAGCTTCTTTATCCGGTTCTTTTTCCTGAACTCGGCCTCGTCCGTGAAGATCGGGAACTCGATCGACTCGGGCTTCAGATCCCCTTCCAGCGATGGGTCTTTGCGGATGGCGAGCAGCGCGAGCTGGTACGTCAGGTAGTTGAGCGTTGCACGAGCGTGATCGAGGAACGAGCCGAGCGACCGTGCGAGTTCGGCTACGATTTTGGCCTCTGCGGTTGGCTCGATAAATCGGTGGAAGGTCGCCTCCCACCGATCACCCTCTCGCTGAGACCAGATGGAATACGCATCCGGACGGGCAAGCTGTTTACTGCGGTTGGCGAAGGCTTCTCCGTCGCTATTCGCCCATTCAAAACGCTGCCACGCATCCGCAAGGTAGTCCGTCACGAGCAGGAGCCTACTCGCTCCGAAATCTTTATGTAAAGACGCTTGACACCGGCCAATCTGTCAAGTATCTTTACAGTATGGCCGCAGGCAACCGCCACGATCCGACCCGGACTGCGTGCTCGGACTCGCAGTTCTCGCTCATGGAGTTCATGCGGGACTATCCCGACGATGCGGCGTGTCTTGAGCACCTGTGGCGCTCGCGCTTCTCGCCGGACGGCGAACACGCCACCTGCCCGAAGTGCAAGCAGGAGCGCGCCTTCCGCAAGTACCAGACCGCGCAGGGACGCCAGTCGTGGACGTGCACGGGCTGCGGGCACCACATCCACCCGACGGCCGGGACGATCTTCCACAAGTCCTCGACCTCCCTGCATTTGTGGTTCTACGCGATCTACATGATGGCGAGCACTCGCTGCGGGTTCTCCGCCAAGCAGCTTGAGCGCGAGATAGGCGTCTCATATAAGACGGCTTGGCGGATGCTGAACAAGATCCGCAACGAGCTGATGAAGCAGGACGAGAGGCCGCTACGCGGCGATGTCGAGGTTGACGAGACGGCAGGCGGCGGCAAAATCAGGCAGTCGGATCGCGCCAAGGGCGCGCAGCACGTCCGGGTCAAGATCAGCAACCGCCCGACGATATGGGCCGCAGTAGAGCGCGGAGGCCGCGTCAAGGCGCACGTCGTCAAGTCCCGCTCCTCGCCGGACGTGGAAGGACCGATCTACCGCTACGTGCTCCCCACGTCGATGATCTTCACAGACGACTACGCGGGCTATGACGAGCAGCGGCTCAGCAGCAGGTTCATCTCGCACAAACGCATCAAGCACTCCGAAAAAATCTATGTAAGGGGCTCAGTCCACACGCAGACCGTCGAGGGGTTCTTCGGCAACACCAAGAACGGCATCCGGGGCGTCTACCACGCCGTATCGAGCAGATGGCTCCCGTCCTACCTCAACGAGTACGTCTTCCGCTACAACGAGCGCAGCAACACCACACGCTCGATGTTCGAGACGCTGCTCGACCGGGCAGCAACATGAGCGAGTCCGACGCAATCAAGGGCATCCGCCGCGCCGCCAAACGGCGGGCGTACGCCGAGCGGCTACGACACCAAGCAACCGACGAGCTGCGCGAGCGGATGCGCGAAGCGCAGGCCGACGGCGTGCCTATCGCTCGGATCGCGCGGGAGGCTCGTCTGTCTCGTCAGGGGGTCTACGACCTGCTGGGGGCGGCGCGACCTTCCTAACGAGCTGGTCGAAGTCCTCGCGCGTCGGGATCGGGATGCGGTGGCCCGCTGGCGTCGTCTGTTTCGGCTCGTCGGGCTCGGGAGTCTCGGCCACGTATCTAGGCTAGCGGCTCAAGCTCAGGCGTACGCGAATTGCTCTTCGGGCAACTCAACGTGCTCACGCATTGGGAGCGTGAGCGTGATCTGCCCCTCGGTCTTCATGAGGCGTTTGGCGTCGATGATCGTGACGCCGTAGAACTCTCCGTGCTCGTCAAAGCGCAAGAAGTGGCCCTCGGGCGTCTCCTCGCCGTAGCCCTCGCGCGGCGCCCCCATGCTGAGGTAGAGGACATCCGCGTCGGGGTCGTATTTGGAGTGGTCGAACTCCCACTCACCGATGCGCGTCCTCAAATCTGGTCTCCTTGTCGTGGCCCCCGCTTGACCGCCAAGGCGGTCCTTATGGTGCCAATCCGTCCCTCATACCTTACTACGACGCAAAACCACTTGGAAGGGCCAAGGTTCTGTGCCCAAAGCTTCTCTGCGCCCTCGTAGTTTCCTCTTGTTCGCATCTCGGCTGTTTCCACGCATTTCTTGAGCCAATCGGGATGCGTCTCGACCTCTTGGTGCTGTTCGACAATGTGTTTCCAGGCCCGCTCGGTTAGCCAGACCGTCCGCCCACGCGGGTCGGTCATCGTAGCCATCAGGTCATCCGGGGGTTTGGGTCCAGCCACGGCACGTCCTTTCTTTCCGTCCGCGGCTGGCGCTACCTTGCCTCAACTCACGTTCCCACGTCAACCACGAAGCTTTATGAGCCCATCCGGCTCCAACCGGGTGGGCTCATCGCATTCTGGACCTGGTACCGGACGCGACGATGAACGATTTTCCCGACATGTGGGGCGCCACGCCCAACCCTGCGGCGTGGCGCCCCGATGGCCGTCGTCAGTTGACTCGGCCGACGATCTGCACCATGCGGAAGGCCGCGCGGGTAGCGAACACGTAGCCGTCGCTGGTCTGGTTGATGAGGCCGTTGGTGCGCAGGGATCGCAGTGTGTCTTTGACGTGCTTGCCCTGTTCGACGGCACGCGCGAGGTCCCAAATGGACCAGATCGGCAGGTCGTACTCGCTGGTGAGCAGGTACAGCACGTCGCGCTCGATCGCGTTGAGTTCGGCGACGGGATCAGGGGTAGGGTTCTCGTCAGGTATGGGAGCTGGCCTCCTGTGCTCAGGCCCCGGCGTTGGGTTCCAGCCCGCGCCGGGGCCGCTTGGGTATGGATGCTGAGCACCGTAGACCCGCTCAACGACGGAAAATCCGCTCAAATCCGGCTTATATAGTGGCTACCCACTTGCCGCCCTGGTGGGCGAACGCACGTTCCGCATGTCACAAGCTATGGCTGGTGAAAGCCAGGTTTTACAACGACTTCAGATCATGCTAAGCTTTGCGTGTAACGATCTAGGGCACACAGGGTACAAACATATGTTCGTCACCGGCCGATTTTTGCCGGGCGCATAGAACGGACGTACCCATCGATTCCTCCACGGGGGGAACACAACCCAACAGGAGACCCCTCCAGATGCCTGACACAACCACACCCGCTTCACCCAAAGCCACCAGCTCCGCCAAAAAAGCCGCGCGTCCCCGGCGTGCGTCCAGCGCCGGCGCATCCAAAGCCCGCGCCACCACGGCCCGTTCGCGCGGCGCTTCCAAAAGCAAGCCCGCCGCCGCTCACACCAACTCCACCCGTAGCACCACCGACCTCGTCGGCGACTACGCCGAACGCGCCGTCCTGATCCCGGTCGGGGCCGCCCTGCTCGCCCGCGAGCGGGTGGTGTCGAGCGTGACCGACACGATCTCCAGCTACTCCAGCCCCGCCAAGGCCCAGAGCCAGCTGCGCAAATTCGAGCATCGCGGCAGCGCCGCCCGCACGCGGATGGAGCGCGAGGTTCGCAAGACCCGCACTCGCGTCGAGCGTGACCTGCGCGAGCGCCGGCGCGAGCTCGACAAACAGCGCGAGCGAATCACCAAAGAGGTGACCTCCCGGGTCGAGCAGACCCAGTCGCAGATCGAGAAGACCCAGGCGCAGATTGAAGATGCGCTACGTGCGCGCCTGGAGGAGGGCGCCGACCTCGCCAACCGCGTGCAGGAGCGCGTGCTCAGCCTCGTCTGAGTCACCGCAAGCTTCCCCCGCCTCGGGTCGAGGAGACCACGAGCGCGGGAGAGTCTGCCGGCCTCATACCTCGCCGGCAGGAGTAGGACCCTCTCCTCCCTCAGTCGGCGGGGCGGCCCACCAGCCGCTCCGCCGACATTATCCGCCCCATTGATTTGGGACGAGAACCCTTACTTCGGCGGCTTCTGATCCCCCTGCTGGCGCAGGAAGCGCTGGAACTCACTCGCGAGCCGCTCTCCCGACGGCAGGTCCTCGGGCGATAGCGGCCCCCACTCGGCTCCCCAGCGCCCACTTTCCTCGTCGTCTTCCTCCTCCTCCCCTTCAGCATCCCGCTCGAGGCGTTCCACGAACGCCTGCACCTCCGGGTTGCTCGACACCGCCAATCCGACCTGACGCTCGTAGTTGGCGGCGGCATCCTCCAGCTCTCCGAGGTCGACGGACACGCCCACCAGTTCCTGCAGGTGCTGCACCAGTGCCAGCGCGGCCTTCGGGCAGGGGGCGGCGGCGACATAGTGGGGAACGCTCGCCCACAGGCTCATCGAGGGCAGGCCTGCATCGCCGGCGGCGCTGTGCAGGACGCCCACGATCCCCGTGGGTCCCTCATAGCGGCTGGGGGAATGGCTGATCGCACCGAGGCGCTCCATCAGCGCGGGATCCGACGCGAAGCCGGTCATCGTCACAGGCAGCGTGTGGGGCACGTCTGCCAACAGCGCCCCCACGGTGATCACCATCCCCACCCCCAACGCCTCCGCGAGCTCCACGATCAGGGAGCTGAACGTGCGCCAGCGCAGCGAGGGCTCGACCCCCTGCACCAACACCAGGTCGCGTGGGGCGTCGGGAACGCTGGCCGCGTAGATCTCCACCGACGGCCACTCGATCTCGCGGCGGGTGTGCGTGGAATCGTCACCCTCCCCCGATAGGCGGATACGGGGGCGGTTGGTTTGGAAATCGTAGAACTCCTCCGTGTCCAGGTGCGCGAAGCGCTCGGCCTCCAGCGCCCGGTTGAGAAAGGCGATCGCCGATGAGGCCGCGTCGCCAGCGTCGTTCCACCCCTCGAACGCGCACACCATCGCCGGAGCCCGCAGGCCCGTCGGACGACGATCCCAGATCAGTGGCTGCATCCGCTTCACCGTACATCATGCGGTGATGGTTTCCGCAGAGGAGGAGCCCCCGACAGTCGCCACGCTGCGCGAGGGACAGGAGGTGGCAGGGGTGTTTGCGTGCTCGCGCAAGGAGCGCCAGCTCTCGCGCGCCGGCACCCCCTACCTGACCATCGAGCTGCGCGATCGTACCGGCTCGATCCTCGCGCGCGCCTTCCGCGACGCGGATCTGCTCGCCGGGCGCTTCGCGCGTGGGGACCTCGTGCGGGTGGAGGGCCGCGTGGAGCGCTTCCGCGACCAGCTACAGATCGACCTACGCGCGATCGCCCGCGCAGAGGGAGCCGAGTCGGATCCGGCGAGCTTCCTGCCCGTCGCCCACCGCGACATCGACGAGCTGGAGGGCTTTTTCGAGCACCTCGTGCGAGAGCTCTACGAACCAGAGCTGAGGGCGTTGCTCAAGCGCCTGCTGGGCGACGCCGAGCTACGCCTGGAGCTGCGCCGGGCGCCCTGTTCGCTGCCCACCGCCACGCGGCCGGGTGGCGGTGGGCGGGTCGGGGCGAGCAGCCACCACGCCTATCTCGGTGGCCTCCTCGAGCACACCGTCGCGGTCGCCACGCTGGCGCTCGAGCTATGTGCGCTGCACCCCCGCCTCGATCGCGACCTGCTGCTGGCGTCCGCCCTCCTGCACGACATCGGCAAGACCCGCGAGTTCACGTATGGGGCAGAGATCGCCCGCAGCGAGGAGGGGCAGCTACTGGGGCACGTCGAGCTGGGGCTGCGCCTGCTCGCGCCACGCTACCCATCTTCGCTCGCGCCGTCGCGACGCCTGGCGCTCAAGCACTGCATCCTCGCCCACCACGGCCCCGAGGCGCTGCCCAGCCAGCGCTTCGCCTCCGCCGAGGCGATCGCCCTCTACCGCTGCAATGCGCTCGACGCCCACCTGAAGAGCGCTTTCGAGCACGGTCCCTGATCGCTATCGCCCGGGACCCGATCTGATGCTCCCGGCCTGAGGCCGGCTACGGTCAAGCGGCGCCGCTCTGATGCCGATTAGGTAACGATGAGTTGGTTTCGACGCCGACGCGGGGCGCCGGACGCCGAGACGCCGAGTCCCACGCCGGAGCCCCCCGTTCCCTCTCCCGCCGCCCCGGCACCCGTGGCGGCTGAGCGCTCCGTGCTCGAGCCCGCGGCTTCGGCGCCGCCGGCGCCACCTGAATCGCCCGCTATGCGGTCGGTCCCCGCTCCCGCCCCGGCCGCGGCGACCGCCGTATTGGAGCGCCCCGCGGCAACAGCTCTCCTGGAGCCAGAGCACGGCGATGGGCTCGACGCGCCCGAGGAGCAGCGAAGCGAGGCGCTCCCGGGGGAGCAGCCATCGGGCACCGGGCTCGACCTGTCAGTGCCCGAGCAGCTATCTACAGGCGGACTTGACGCGCCTGCGCCGGAGCAGCCATCCACCAGCGGACCTGACGTGCCCGCGCCGGAGCAGCCATCCACGAAGGGACTTGCCCTGTCGATGCCGGAGCAGACATCTACGACAGGATCTGCCGCGCCGACGACCCAGCAGCCGTCCACGAATGGACTTGCGCTGTCGATGCCCGAGCAGTCATCCACGAATGGGCTCGAGGTCCCTGCGCCCGAGCAGCCATCCGCCAGCGGCTTGAGTTCCCCCGCGCGCCCGGGCCGTTCTGTGAGGCGCATCGGCGAGGTGGTCGTCGATCTCGGCTTCGCCGATCGCGACGCCGTCGAGCAGGCCGTCGCGGCGGCTCGCTCGCAGCGCAAGCCCACCGGGCAGGTGCTGGTGGAGCGGGGCGTCCTGCGCCAGGACCAGCTCGCCCGCGTGGTCGCCGAACGCTTCGGCCTCGATTACATCGATCTGTCGGTGTACGAGCCAGACATGGGTGCCGTCAACCTGCTGAGCGGGGAGGCGATCAAGCGCTACCAGGCGGTGCCGGTGCGCTTCATGGAGGACGGGGCGTTGCTGCTGGCGATGGCCGACCCCACCAACATCCTCAGCATCGACGACATCGCGATGATCACCAGCCGCCGCGTCCGGGTGGCGGCGACCTCCGCGGAGGACGTCAAGCTGCTCGCCTCGCGCCTCGGCCGACTGGAGGGCGCGATCCAGGAGATCGGGGAGGGCTTGGGCGAGGGGGAGGAGGGGCAGGAGGCGCTCGCCACGACGCTCTCCGAGGAGGCCGACCAGGACGCCCCGGTGATCAAGCTGGTGCACTCGATCATCGCTCAGGCCGTGCAGCAGGGCGCCTCCGACATCCACATCAACCCCGAAGAAGCCGACACGCGCGTGCTGCTGCGCGTCGATGGGATGCTCTACCCGGCGGCCACCGTGCGCCGCCGGATGGCCGCGGGGATGGTGTCGCGCATCAAGATCATGGCCGACCTCGACATCTCCGAGCGGCGCGCCCCCCAGGATGGCCGCCTAGCGCTGAACGTCGAGGGCCGACGCGTGGACATCCGCGTCGTGACGCTTCCGCTCGTCTACGGCGAGGGGGCGGTGATGCGCATCCTCGACAAAGGCGCGGTGGTCAGCGATCTCGAGTCGCTGGGGATGCTGCCCGAGGAGCAGGAGCGCTTCGAGCACGCGATTCGTCGTCCCCACGGGGCGGTGCTCGTCACTGGGCCGACCGGGTCGGGGAAGTCCACCACGCTGTATGCGGCGCTCGGGGCGCTCAATGACGGCGCTCGCTCGATCCTCACGATCGAGGACCCGGTCGAGTCGCGGATCGCCGGGATCAAGCAGATGCAGGTGGCCCCCAAGGCGGGCGTCACCTTCGACACCGGCCTGCGCTCGATGCTGCGCGCCGACCCCGACGTGATCATGGTCGGCGAGATCCGCGACCGCGAGACCGCCCACATCGCGGTCGAGGCGGCGCTCACCGGCCACATGGTGCTCTCCACGCTGCACACCCGCGACGCTCCCAGCGCGCTGGGGCGGCTGATCGACATGGGCATCGAGCCCTTCCTGATCTCCTCCTCCGTGGACTGCGTAGTGGCGCAGCGGCTGGTGCGCAAGCTGTGTCCCCATTGCAAGCGCTTGGCGACGCTACCCGAGTCGGTGCTCGCGGAGTATGGCCTCGACGAGCAGCCCTACGCTCCGGCCGGCTGCTCGCGCTGCGCGGGATCGGGCTACCGCGGCCGGGTGGGGCTCTACGAGGTGATGACCGTCAGCGAAGCGATCCGCACCCAGGTGCTGCAGCACGGCTCGGTCGATGAGATCGCTGCCACCGCCGCCAGCGAGGGGATGCACCGCCTGCGCGACGACGGCATCGCGAAGGTCCGCGAAGGTCTCACCTCGATCGAGGAAGTCGAGCGCATGACCAACAGCCTCGTTTGATCCCACCCGCCCACCCCTGGCCGTCTGCCTGCGGCCGACGAGTGAAGCTTCTGGTCACCTCTGGTCACCTGCCGGAGGCCGAGAGTGAGGGGCCGTACCTGCTCGTCCCCGGTTGCACATCGGCGACAGACGAGTGATGACGCTCAGCTTTCCGCGAACAGCAGCGAGATGCGCAACGGTCCGGAAGGGAAGGCTTCGGCCATGAACGAGTAGGCCTGATAGGGCACGCCGCGGTACACGATCCTGCCGCGGTTCGGGATCGTGGTGGGGCCGGGGCTCAGCGATCCCATCACCTGGCGCGTTCCCTCGCGCATCACCACCTGCGCGCCCGTGAACGCGTGCGCGAGGATCTGAAAGCCGAGGTCATCCTGGATCGCCATCAGGAAGTGGGCTGCCACCTGGCCGCGTGCGTTGCGGATCACGCCGGGGATCGGCGCCAGCACGTGGGGGCCGCCCACGTCCAGCAGCAGTTTGCCCCCGCGGATCACGCGTACGCGCACGATGTGCAGGTGGCTACGGAAGAAGCCGATGATCGCCGCGCGCGTGGCCTGCGCGCTGCCGGCGAGCACGGCTTCGCGAAACGGCCGCGAGCGCTCGGCGTAGCGCAGCAGCAGTTCAGCTTTGCTGCCTTCGTGCTCTGCGTAGTACACGCGTTCGGCGACCAGCCCATAGGTGGTGGCTTGCGCCTGCGCCGAGGTAGCGCCACGCTTGGCGCACACCGCCGCGACAGAGGCGCTGGGCGCGAGCAGCGCGACGCTCGCCGGCCGTTCGGGAAACGCTCTGGCGGCGAACGTGTCCACGCGGTATTGCTCCCCGTCATAGCTCAGCTGGTGCTCACCAGGCGCGAGCTTGGGCGCCGGATGCACCGTCGCGATCAGCTGCCGCCCGCCGCTGCGCACTATCACCTGCGCGTGCAGCAGCCCGCTGACGGTCTGCGCATACCCATTGGCGCCCTGCACCGACACCGCGACATCGCCCACCGTCTTGCCGAGGGAGTTGACCAGCGGCTCGCTGCGCGGTGCGATCCCCGCTGCCCGTTCGATCTTCGTCAGCGTGCGGTCGTCGCGCGTCACGCGGACGCTGACGATCTGGTTGAGCAGCAGCCCCTCCAGGGCGCGATGCGCGGCTGCGCGGTCATCCCCTTCGACGGCCTGCACCAGCGCGCTCGAACTCTTCAGGCGTTCCAGCGCCTCGGCGACGATCCGCCCGCTGGCCGACTCCTGGTAGACGCGCTGTGCGACGCCTTCCACCGCTTCCAGCGCTGCTGCGGGGCAGCTCTTGGCGATCGGCGACACCGCCGCGGTGTCCGTGATGGAACCCACCTTTGACTGCGAGGACCCACCAGATCCGCAGCCCCCGAGCAGCACCGCCAGCGCGAGGGCGCATGCGGCCCCCGCACGCTTTTTCCGCCGCCCCCGACGGCTTGACGCGATCTGCATGGACCGCGAAGCGTAGTCCCTGGGGTCGCCGGGTGAGTCAGGTCTAGGTGGCGAGGGTGTGCGGCGTGGGAACGGTGCCGCCCCGCAACAGCGCTGGGTGCCGTTGCGGGGCGGCGCTCGCTCGCTACTTCTTGACGGTTCCCTTTTTGCCTTTGGTGGCAGCGGGTTTCGTGCTGGAGCCCTTGCCCTTCTTGCCCTTCCCCTTCTTCTTGTCCTTCTTGCTCTTCTTCGGTTCTGGGCCCTGGAAGGCCGTAAGCCGCGTCTTGCCCGACGTCTTGGTCGACGGGCAGCCCACCGGGCGGCCGAGGTCGAACGGCCCCGCGATCGCCTGCGTGATCACGCCCTTTTCCAGATAGGCGTAGGTGACCGTCAGCAGCGCGTCCACACGCGGTTCGGTGCACAGCTTCCAGCCGATTTCGAACTGGCCGGTGATTCGCTCGAACGCTTCTTTGGTGGTGGCGCCCACGCAGTTCAGCGCGTAGCCCGGGAATGCCCCGCTGCACGAGAACGCTTCCGGCAGCGGCTGTTCTTGGTAATTGGTGACCTGTGGCTGACCTTCGATACCAGTGATCGGAACCTGCGTCTGCACCTGGTAGCCGGTGATCTGGCCGTTGCATTTGAATTTGTACTGCACAGGTGTTCCTTCGGCGCCTTCGCCTTCGGCTTTGCCCGCTGCGAGCTGCCCGGCGCATTCGTAGTCGTTCGGGTTGGACGCCGCCTGTGGCGCTGTGGTCACCGGGGTTGGTTCCGCCGCGGCGCTCAGGGCTGGGGCCGCGAGCGACAGCGCGATCGCCCCCATCAGCGCGGTCAGCCACCAGCTGGTGCGGCGGTTGGACTTCAGGGCACTTCGATAAATCGACTTCAGTGAGTGCATACAGCCTCCTTCAATGGACGATCGGGGTTGACTTGGGGATTTGGTGGTGAATCCTCTGAGCCGAAGCTCAGCTCGGAGTTTTGGCCCGGAAGAGCGCTTCCAGGGTTTCGCGGGGAGCGAGCGGGTTGAAGGCGCTCACGCTCCTCGTGCCAGCGTGGCTGAGGAAGGGTGAGAGCAGCAACGCCCCGGCG
Source organism: uncultured Solirubrobacterales bacterium (assembly GCA_963724305.1). Taxonomy (GTDB): domain Bacteria; phylum Actinomycetota; class Thermoleophilia; order Solirubrobacterales; family Solirubrobacteraceae; genus Palsa-744. The sequence continues at coordinate 1,943,309 of CAVRUG010000004.1, read as the reverse complement.
GGAGCGCCCGCTGTGGTGAGCGTGCTCGTGATCGAGCCCGTCGGGTAGGTGACTTCTGTGCCGGTCCCGTCGGCTTCGCTTGCGGATGAGCCCGTCGTGGTGCTCGACGACGCTCCCTGCTGACCTGCCGCTCCGAACGTGATCACGATCAGACCGTGTTCCTTGTAGGTGGTGCTCGCCTCGATCTTCGGCACCACTTCCTGCAGGAACGTGTCTGCGGCTTGCACACTGGCCGGTTCTCCCGACGGGCAGACTGCTGGCTGGCTGGTGTTCGATGTGCCCGCGCCCACCGAGCCAGATGTTGTCCCCGACGTGGCCCCGGTCGCGGCGCTCGGGCCGCACGGAGGTGGAGTGATGGTGCTAACGCTTGCATCGACCTGGCCGGAGAGCAGCGTTGCGGCCCCGGCGAGCTGCGCCGCCGCCAGCGAGGAGTAGCCGCTCAGCGTCGTGCCCGCGCTTTTCAGTTGTCCGTCCAGATAGGGCGCGGCGGTGCTCTGCTTCAGCGCGTTTTCAAGACTGGAACCGTAGGGCAGCTGGATCACCCACGCGTCGGCGATCGGGGGAAGTGGCTTGGCTTTGGATGCCTTTTCACTTTCTTCTTCTTCGCTCGTGGCGGGTTTGGTGGAGGAGGTAGGAGACACTTTGTTCGAGGAGGGGGAAGTCGAGGCGTGGGATGGGGTGGAGGAGGTGCTGGCTGGCCCGCTGCTCCCGGCGCCGCTCCCCGTGTTGGCTTCGCTGCTGCTCGGTGGCGTCGGTTGGGGGGCGCTCACCGGCGGGTTGGCCGCTCCGGAGGAGAGCGCGAGATCGCCGCCCGAGCTTGTCCCTGAGCCCAGCGCCAGCAGCGCCAGGACGCGCCCTATCGCCGCGGCGCGCGAGCTGCTGGCCAGCGAATCCGCCGGCCCGGGGCCGATCAGCGCCCCCAGCGCGATCCCCACGGCGAGCATCGCGGTCGCGAGGATCGCGCCGACTCTGCGGGAGGGCAGCTTGGGGGTTTGGGGGGGCGTGGGGGTGGTCATCGCAACTTGGGCGGTCGAGGCGGGTTGTGGCCGAGAACAACAATCCCGATCTTCTCGATCTTATCGATAAAATAGCTAAAGTTGATCTTGTTTATGAAGAATATGGTAGGCTGATCGCCGCCAAGTTGTCAACAAGGGCTCGTCGGACCCAGCTCGTCGGACCCAGAACCCAAATCGGAGGCCCCACACCATGCATCGAATCCGCCGCCAAGAGGGTGGCCCAGCCGGCCGGAGGCCGGCTGGCCGAAACGGGGACTCGCGCCGAAGGCGCGTGTCAACCGGCTTCGGTCGAGCCCCTCTTCATAAGTTGATCGCCTCGCTCGCGGCTGTGACCCTGATTGGGAGCGCGGTGCCCGCGATCGCCTCGGCTTCGAGCGTGATCACGATCAGCGGAGCCACCGCCTCCTTCCCGCTCGTCCAGCTGCTCGCCCACAAGTACTCCAAGCTCGAGCACAACAAGGTCTCGTTCAGGATCTCCCAGGGTGGTGCCACAGTCGGCATCAACGACGTCGCCGCCGGCCGCGTCTCGATCGGAGACGTCTCCCGCGACCCGCTGCCCACCGACCCGTCCGGCCTCGACTTCTACCCGATCGCCGAATACGGGATCTGCCTCGTCACCAACAAGTCCAACACCCTCCCCTCGCTGAACGAAGCCCAGATCCAGGCGATCTTCGAGGGCAAGGACAAGAGCTGGAGCCAGGTGAACGGCGCCACCGCCTCGGGGTCGATCGACGTGTACAGCCGCACCTCCACCGCCGGCGTGCTCACCAACTTCAAGACGCTGTTCCTGGCCAACAAGTCGGTCGTGTCCACAGCCGCCGAAGAGCCGTCCGAGGGCCAGCTGGAGCAGTCGGTCGCCAACGATCCCCTGGGGATCGGCTTCCTCTCCAACTACCGTGCCGACCAGGGCACGGTCAACCCGGTCGCCTACAACGGCGTGGCCTGCACGCGCGCCAACGTGGCCTCCGGGCAGTACACCGCCACAGCGCGTTTCTACGAGGTGACCAAAGGCCCCGCCACCGGCGCGGCCGCCAGCTTCATCTCATGGATCCGCACCAGCAAGGCCGCCCGCAAGATCATCTCGACGCAGTGGGTTCCGATCAAAGCCTCATAGAGGGTGGCGCAGCCGGCCGCCGCTTGGCGGCCGGCGAGCCGGGCCCCTCTTTTGTCAATCACAGAATGCTCAGTCGTCTACGCAACCCCTGGCCCGACCACCGTGCCGAGCGCATGCTCGGCGCGGTGGCGCTGTTTGTATGCCTATGCGTGCTGACGATGATCGTGCTCGTCGCTCAGCGCGCCTGGCCGATCTTCGCCCACAACGGCATCTCCTGGCTGGGACCCGGGGGCAGTTTGAAGGTGCAGATCGAAACGATGCTGAACGCCGCGGGCAGCCCGCCCGCCTCGGTCTACCACTTCCATGCCTGGCCGATCATCTACGGCACGCTGCTGATCACCGGCCTGGCCGTGCTAGTGGCGCTGCCCCTGGCGGTGCTCTCCTCGATCTTCATCGTCGAGTTGGCGCCTGTTGCGATACGCCGCACGATGGTGCGGGTGGTGCGCCTGCTGGCGTCGGTTCCCTCGGTCGTGTGGGGCCTGATCGGGATTCTCGTGCTGGTGCCGTTCATCGACAGCCATCTCATCACCGCCTCCGAGAAAACGTCGCTGGAGGGCACCGCCCAGCTCACCGGCGCCGGGCTCGCGCCGGCGGTGCTGGTGCTGGCGCTGATGATCACGCCGATCATGGTCGCGCTGATCTGCGATGCGCTCGGCGCCGTGCCCGCTGCCTGGCGCGAGGGTGCCGCGGCACTCGGCGTCAACCGTCTGCGCGCGATCCGCGCCGTAACGCTGCGGGCGGTGCGGCCGGCGATCGTGGCCGCCGTCGTGCTCGCCACCGCCCGCGCGCTGGGTGAGGCGATCATGATCTCGATGGTGTCCGGCTCGGTCTTCTTCTCGCCGCGGCCGGGCGATGGCCTGGCCTTCTTCTTCGAGCCGCTGCGAACGCTGGCCTCGACGATCGTCGACTACCACGAAGGGGTTAGCGCCCCGGCGCTCAGCGCGGCGCTGTACGCGCTTGCGCTGCTGCTGCTGTTCTCGGCGTTCGTGCTCTCGATCGGCGGCTACCTGATCAAGCTCCCGCTGCGCAAGTACCAGGTGCGCGGATGAGCGCGTACGTCTCCCAACCCTCCACGCAGCCGACGGGCTCGCGCGGACGCGGCTCCTCGCTCCTCACCTGGCGCCTGGGCGACCTCCTCGTGCTCGTGGCCGCCTGGGCAGCCGGCCTCACGCTGTGCTTGGTGGTGGGGGCGGTGGTCATCTACATGGGCGTTCGCGGCCTCCAGTACCTGAGCCCCGCGCTGATCTTCAGCCACCCCGCCGCCGGGCTCGCCCAGAACCAGACCGGCGGTTTCCTCGACCCGCTGCTCGGCACGCTGCTGCTGGCGGCGATCGGGATCGCGATCGCCGCGCCGCTGGCGATCTGCTCGGCGTTGTGGCTGGTCGAGTATGGGCGGCCGCGCTGGCTGACGCGCGTGGTGGAGTCGGCGATCGAGATCGTCGCCGGCACGCCCGACATCGTGATCGCGTTCGTCGGCCTGGCGCTGTTCCAGCTGCATCTGTTCGCGTGGGTCTCCGAAGTCGGACAAGGGGGTGGCGTCACCGGCAAGTCGTTCCTCGCCGCCGGCTCGATGATTTCGCTGATCGCGCTGCCGCCGATCTTCGTGGCGGTGCGCGGCGGCCTGCAGGGGGTGCCGGCGCACGTGCGCGAGGCCGCGTTCGCGCTCGGCAAGACGCGGATCGCCACGATCCGGCGCGTGCTGGTGCCGAGCGTGCGCACCAACATCGCCACCGGCATCACGCTCGGCGTGAGCCGCATCATCGCCGACACCGCGATCGTGGTCGTGCTGCTGGGCGACACCCTGAGGATCGAACCGCAGGCCCACGGCGGCCTGCCGGTGCTTGGCCTGCTCAAAGGCACCGGCTCCTCGCTGACCAGTTACGTCTACGACAACTCGCCCGCCGGCGAAGGGGGCGCGCCGCAGAAGGCGTACGCCGCCGCGTTCGTGCTGCTGCTGTTCGTGCTGCTGCTCAATCTGCTGGTCGAACGGATCGGCCGCGCCCAGGCCCGCGCCAGCGGCTTCGTCGCGGCCGTCGAGGGAATTGTCTAAATGTCGCGCAACACCATTTCAGTCTTTATAGTGTGGAAGGTGAGGAACCGATGAGTCCTACGATGATCGAGTTTGAGCAGGCATTCGACCCGCCGCCTCGCGAGCAGGTACCCCCCGTGCGCACGATCGTGCTCGATCGGCCTCCCGAGCCCGTGCGCCCGCCAGAGCAGCGCGAGGCGCTGCGGCCGGCTGCCAGCGTCGCCGGCCCCGAGCGGTTGCGGCTGGAGGACGTCAGCGTCTCCTATGGCGCCACCAGCACGCTGGGCAGGCGTGGTGCTAACGCCGTGCGCTCGGTCTCCCTCTCGATCCACCAGGGCGAGGTGCTGGCGCTGATCGGGCCCTCCGGCTGCGGCAAGACGACCCTGCTGCGCACCCTCAACCGCCTCACGGAGTTGACCCCGGGCGCCCGTCGCGGGGGCCAGATCTTGCTCGACGGCGAGGACATTCACGACCTCGAAGACACCGCCCTGCGCGCCCGCGTGGCGATGGTCTTCCAGCAGCCCAACCCCTTCCCGATGTCGATCTTCGACAACGTTGCCTTCGCGCTGCGCGAGCAGTCCCGCCGCCGTCCCCGCCGGCCGGAGCTCGAACCGCTGGTGATCGACGCGCTGCGGCGCGCCGGCCTCTACGACGAGGTCGCCGACGATCTCCACCGCCCCGCGCTGCGTCTCTCCGGCGGCCAGCAGCAGCGGCTGTGCATCGCCCGCGCGATCGCGCCGCGACCGGAGGTGCTGCTGATGGACGAGCCCTGCTCCGCGCTCGACCCGATCTCGACCGGCGTGATCGAGGAGCTGATCCACGGGCTGCGCCGCGATCTCGCCGTGGTGATCGTCACCCACAACCTCGCACAGGCCCGCCGCGTCGGCGACAAGGTCGCCTTCATGTACCTCGGCGACCTCGTGGAGTACGGCACCGTCGATCAGGTCTTCGAGGAACCCCGCGCTCCTCGCACCCGCGACTACGTGCGCGGGGCCTTTGGTTGAGATGGCGGTGGAGGCTCCCATGGACGTGATTCCCCTTCCCACATCCACCGATGGCGCTCCGACTTCCACTCCGGCCGCCTGCGCTGGGTGCGGCGCCCCGCTTGCCCCCGACCAGCGCTACTGCCTGGCCTGCGGACGTCCGGCCTCGCCCGTGCGCCTCGCCTTCCTGGACGTGCTCCAGACCGAGCCCGCCGGGACGGCGATTCTCGGTGCGGCGCCGGCCGGCTATCAGCCGCCGGCCGATCCTCCGGGCGTGCTCGGCTCGCTGCGTCGCTACTCCGGCCTATTCGGCCTGCTCGGGGTGCTGCTCGCCTCGCTGCTGATCGGGCTGCTTGTGGGGCACTGGCTCACCGGGAGCAACGGCAATGGTGGGAAGCAGGTGGTGGAAGTCAAGGGCTTGAGCGCCCCACTTGCCGCTGCCTCGCCCACCACCGCCGGCGGCTCGGGGACACCCGCCGGCTCGGGCTCCGGCTCCAACTCCTCTTCGGACCACCATGCCTCCAGCGGCGCCTCTCAGTCGCACAGTGCCGCCAAAAGCGAAGGCGGCGTTTCGGAAAGCAGGGCCGAAGAAGCAGAAGCTGCCAAGGAAGTCAAAAGCACCAAGGCGCTGCCTGCGGCACACAAGACCTCCTCTTCCACGCTGCAGAAACTCGAACACACAACCGGTAAGCAGCACGCCAAAGAAGTCAAGGCGGCGCTCGGCAACGGGCCGATCGAAACCCACTGAGCCGTCATGGCTATCGCCGGCTCCAACGGACAGCCTCACCCCGGCGACGGCGGCCCGCCCCGCGTGGAGCGCGTCCCGCCCGCCTCCGCTTCTGGCGTCCCGCCCGTCTCGGGCGTTGCGTCTTCCTCTGGCGTAGCGTCTGCTGCGCCGGGAGTGGAGACACCGTCCATTGCCGTCTCGAGCGGCTCCGCCGCCGAGCTGCGCCGCGAGCGCGTGCGGCTGGCTGAGCGCGTCGCCGCGCTCACCTGGGACCTCGGCGGGCTGGCGTACGAGATGGCGATCCGCGATCACTACCGCCTCGACGTGCTCGCCCGCCGCGCGGCCGAGCTCCAGCAGGCAGACGCCCAGCTCGGTGAGGTCGAGCGTTTGCTGTCCGCCGCGGAGGATGGGGTGGGAGGCAACTGTCGCTCCTGCGGAGCCGTGCACAGCCGCGGGGCCGCCTACTGCTGGCGCTGCGGCTCGCCACTGCTACTCGAGGGGCGACCCTCGGTGTTGGGCGAGCCCGCACGCGAGGGCTGACGCCCTCTGACGCCGGGCGCCCGCGCCGCGCTCGCTACCGGCCGAAGGTGCTTTCGTCCACCGGCTCCGCCGGGGCGGGAGCCGCGACGGGCGGTGGGGCTGCGGCCGGCTGTGCCACTGGTGGCTGTGGCTGCTGGGTAGGCGGCTGTTGAACGGTTGCGCTCAGCGCTGGTTTGGTCTCGCCGCTGATCGAGTCCTTGAACTCGCGCATACCGCTGCCCAGCGAGCGCCCGATTTCCGGGAGCCGCCTGGCGCCGAACACCAGCAGCAGGATCACCACCAGGAACGCGATGTGGATCGGGTTGTCGAGTCCCATGTCGCTCTAGTCTAGACCCCTTTTTGCTCCTCTACGTCCTTTTGTGCCCAACATTCCGACGGACCAGCTGCGACGCCACGAACAGCATGAACAGCGCAAAGCCCACCTGCAGCACCTTCCCCGAGAGCGCGTTCGCGAGCGCCACCCCGCCCGCGGCGCCGGCCACCGAGAGCAGCCCCACGAGCAGCGCGTCGCCGCGGCGCACGTTGCCGTAGCGGTCCTGCATCACCCCACCCACCAGCGCCACGGGTACGATCGCCAGCAGCGAGGTCGCCTCCGCTTGCTGTTGGGTGAGGCCGATGAAGAGCACCAGGCCCGGCACGAACAGCACGCCGCCGCCGACGCCCAGCAGGCCGGCGATCACCCCGGCGGCCAGCCCGATCACGATCACGCCGATCATTGCGTCGATCGCTCCACCGCGCTCGCTTTGCGCCACAGCCCAGCCACAACGGGGACGCCGATCATTGGAGCAGCAGCTCCACGGCGCTCGCGACCAGCACCGCCGCGAACAGCAGCGCGATCGTGCGGCTGTGCAGCCGCTGCTGAAGCCACGCCCCCAGCAGCACTCCGACGACCGCGGGGATACCCACCAGCAGGCCGTCCACCACGCGCACGTTGCCGTATCCCGCCTGCACCGCCGCCGCGAAGCCCGCGATGAACACGATCGCCGCCAGCGAGGTACCGGTCGCCTCGCGCTCGCCGTATCCCAGCCACAGCACCAGCAGCGGCACGATCACCGTGCCGCCTCCCACGCCGAAGATCCCGCTGAACAGGCCCGCGGCGGTGCCGATCGCCATCAGCTTGAGGACGTCGCCAGTGGATCTACGCGCCGCCATGCCGGGCATACTAAGGATGTGTCCCCCGTCGCCCCTCGCTTGGTGGAGGCACTGGAGCCGCTGCGCTCCGATCCCTCCAGCTCCGCAGTGCTGCTCGACATCGACGGCACGCTCGCGCCGATCGTGCGCCACGCCGCCGACGCTCACGTGCCCGAGGCGACCCGCGCACTGCTGATCGAGATCGCCAAGCGCTACCGCCTGGTCGGCTGCGTCAGCGGCCGCCGCGCCGCCATCGCCCGCCAGATCGTCGCGATCGGGACGATCGCCTACGTGGGCAACCACGGCGGTGAGCTGCTGCGCCCCGGTGCCACCCGCCCCGAGCTCGACCCCGAGCTCGCTGCCTGGAGTGGGCGCGTGCGCGACTTCGCCGCCCATATCCTCACGGCTGAGCACCAGCGCCTGCGCGTCCGTGCCGAGGACAAGGAGGCGATCGCCGCCTTCCACTGGCGCGGCGCGCCCGACGAGGTCGCGGCGGAGGCTGCCGTGCGGGAGATCGCCACGCGCGCCGAGCGGGAGGGCTTCGCCGTGCACTGGGGCCGCAAGGTGCTCGAGGTGCGCCCCCCCGTGGCGCTCGACAAGGGGCTCGGTGTGATGGCGCTGCTCGACGGTCGCAACCCCGACGTCCCGGGCTCGTGGATTCCCGGCGGAGTGCGCGCGGGGTCCGCGGGGGAGGGAAGCGAGGCGAACATGGTCGATGGGGCGGGGATTGTGAGCGCCGCGCTGTACGCCGGCGATGACACGACCGATCTCGACGCCTTCCGCGGGCTGCGCTCGCTCGTGCAGGCTGGGAGGCTCGCGCGCGCGGTGTGCGTCGCGGTGAGCTCCGAGGAAGCGCCGCCGGAGCTGGTGCAGGAGGCGGACCTCACGATCGACGGCCCCGAAGGCGTGCGCCGCCTGCTCGAGGCTCTGCTGTAGTGGCTGCTCACGTGCACCCGTTGCACAATGGGCCACCCGTGGCACCGACCCGTTAGCCGTATCCGTGCGCTTCGCCGACTTCCTCAAGAACACCGTCCTGCTCAGCGCCGGCGTCGCCACCGTGCTAGCGCTGATCACCGTGCTGTCGATCCTCACCACTACCTCGGGGTCGCTGGCGGCAGTGTTGTCGATCGCTTGGTGGGCGCTCGCCGCGCTGATCGGACTCGCGCTCGGCCGGCGCGCCGACGCAAGCCCACCGATCGCGCGGCTGCTTGCAGGGGCGCGTTCCACCAACATGCTGCCCGAGCACCGCCCCGCGGCGATCCTGCTCAACCGGCTGTGGCCGCTGCTGGCGGTCACCGTGCTCGCCGGCGGTCTTGCCTTCCTTGCCCCCCAGATCCCCGGCATCGGGGCCGGCTTCGCGATCATCTGGGCGCTTGCCTGGCGCCACCAGCACTCCGCAGTGAGCGCGATTGAGGAGCGCGACGGGGTGCGCTTCTACGTGCTGCACACCTCGCCGATCCAACCGATCGCCCTGCAGCGCACGCCCGGCTTCAAGGCGATGCGGCCCGAGGGCCTCGTTTGAGCGAGGGGTTGGTGGGGGCCGGCGACACGGTCGATGCGCCGAACGGCGATGCGGTCGATGCGCCCGTCGGTGACACGGTCGACGTGCTGCTGGTGCAGCTCGGCTCGACCGAGGGGCTGCGCGTGGCCGACGAGGAGTTGGCTGCTTCGTTGCGGCGGGCCGGCGCGCACGTGGTCGTTGCGCCCGCCGCTCGCCCAAGCGAGATCCGCACGCTGATGCTCACCGACCTGCGCTGGGCGCGCGCCGCACGGCATGCCACCATGGAGGCGCTTGACGCAGCTGAGGGGGAGGCCGCCCCGGTCGGTGATCTACTCCACCACGACCGCTTCGCTGCTGTGGCCGTTCCCCGGGGCGATCCGCTTCGATTCCGTCTCGGCCGCCAATCGCCCGGGTCGCCACGGGCTGTGGCAGCGCCCGCTGGAGCGCCGCCGGTTGCGCCGTGCGCCGCTGCTGTTGCCCTCCAGCGCAGGCGCGCTCGCAGAGGCCGAAGTGGCGTTCGGTGGGGTGGGTGGGTCGCTGAACCCCGAGCACGCTCTCGTGGTGCCCTCGCCGGTCACGGCCTGTCCGCCGCGGAAGGATCGGTCTTCTTCGTCCGGTGGCTACCGGCCGCAGGGAAACGAGGCGCTCCCGGAGCCGGCATCCGCCGCGAGAACCGCCAGCCGAGCGCCCGGTCCCGCGAAGCGCGACATCGCGGCCATCACCTACGCGGCGAATCCTCGCAAGAAGGGGCTCGACCGTGTGCTGGCGGCCTGGCGGAGCGTGCACCGGCCCGGCGAGCGGTTGGCGATCGCCGGTATCGACCGGGAGGGACTGCGCGCGAACGGGATCGAAGTGCTCGACGAGGAGATCGACATCGTTGGAACGCTTGCTCAGCCCGACTACCGTGCCCTGCTGCGCCGCGCGCGCGTGTTTGCGTGTGCGCCCCGCCGCGAGGAGTATGGGCTCGCCCAGTTGGAGGCGCTCGCCGAGGGGTGTCGCCTGGTCACCACTCCGGCGCCCGGCGGCTACGTCGCGCTGCCGATCGCTCGCGCGCTTGACCCGCGTCTGGTGGGGGAGGACCTTGGCGCTGCGTTGCGCTGCGCGCTCGATGCACCAGCCAGCGACGACTACGCCGACCGCGCCGCCGAGCTGGTGGAGCCCTTCACCGTCGCCGCGGTCGATCGGATCGTCGCGCGGGAGCTGCTGCCGCGGCTGCTGGGGGAGTAGCGGCCCGCGCCCGTTTGCGCAACCCCACGAGCTCCGACCACGGCCGCGTATTGACCACATCTCCCTTCGTGAGCCAGCCGCGCCGCGCGGTGAGGATGCCCCAGCGCATGTTTTGCAGCGTCGCCGGGCGGTGGGCGTCGGAGTCGATCACGATCGACACACCGGCGCGCACGGCGGCGCGGGCGTGTATCTCGGAGAGGTCGCGTCGGTCGGGGTTGGCGTTGATCTCGAGCATCGTGCCCGTGCGCGCCGCCGCCGCGAAGATCGCCTCCAGGTCGAGGCTGTAGGGTTCGCGGCGCTCGATCAGGCGGCCGGTGGGGTGGCCGATCACGTCCACGAGAGGATGCTCGATCGCCGCGATCATCCGCTCGGTGAGCGCTTGTTCGCTCATCCCGAAAGCGGTGTGCACGCTGGCGACCACCCAATCCAGCCGTGCCAGCAGCTCGTCCTCGTAGTCGAGCGTGCCGTCGGGCAGGATGTTGACCTCGCTGCCCGCTAGCAGCGTGAACCCGTGGAGGCTCTGCGCCACCTCCCCGACCCGCTCGATCTGCTCGCGCAGCTGCGCGGGGGAGACGTCGTTGCCGAAGCCGTGCGAGGCGGAGTGGTCGGTGATCGCCAGGTACTCGTAGCCGAGCGCCTGTGCGGCTTGCGCCATCTCCTCGATCGTGGCCTTGCCGTCGGAGGCCACCGTGTGGCAGTGCAGGTCGCCGCGGATGTCGCCCAGCTCGATGAGCTTTGGCAGCCCGACCCCCTGCTTCCCGGTCGCCGAGCCTTGTGTGGCCATCGCCGCCTCCAACTCACCGCGGTTCTCGCGCAGCTCCGGCGGGATGTAGGGGAGGCCGAGCAGGTCGTACACCTCGGCCTCGGTCGCACACGTCCGCGTGGCGCCGGTGGTGTCGTCTAGCACGCCGTACTCGGATACGTGCAGGCCTTTGCGCACCGCCAGCTCGCGCAACGCGGCGTTGTGAGTGGCGGAGCCGGTGAAGTGCTGCAGCAGGTTGCCGAGCTGCTCGGGGGCCGCGATCCGCAGGTCGACGCTCAGGCCGGAGTGGGTGCGCCCGCGCGCGCCCACCGGGCCAGAGGCACCGACGCGCTCGATCTGCTCCAGCTGGGCGAGTACCGCGGCCAGCCGCTGCGGCTCGGCGGTGACCGCCACGAGGTCGATGTCCTTCACGCTGTCCGCGCCGCGCCGCGCGGAGCCGGCGAGCTGCACGTGCGCGTCGGACGGGCCGTGCTCGCGCAGGCCGGCGGCGAGCGTCTCCCCGACTCGATCGCGGCTGGCAGCAGGCACGCCGCGGCCGTGGTGGCATCCCGTCGATCGGCAACCCCTCGGCGACCAGCTGCTCGAGCGAGGCGAGGACTTTCTCCTCGAACTTGGTCCCCAGCCCTTTGACCCCGCGCAGACGCTGTGCCTGCGCCGCCTCGCGCAGCGCCTGCGGCGAGTCGATGCCGAGCTGCTCGTGCAGCAGCCGCGCACGCTTGGGGCCGAGGCCGGGGATCCGGGTGATCGCGATCAGCCCCGGCGGGAACTTCGCCCGCAGCCGCTCCGCCGCAGGGATCGTGCCGGTGTCGAGCAGTGCCACGATCTTCTCCTGCAACGTCTCCCCCACGCCGGGCAGCTCTGTGGCGCGGCCCGCTCGCGCGAGCGTCGCCACCGAGGTTGAGGCCTCCCGAACCGTTCCGGCCGCGCGGCGGTAGGCGAGCACACGGTGGACGATCGCGCCGTCGAGCTCGTACAGGTCGCCCAGTTCCTCGAGGGCGTCGGCGATCGCGGTGTTGGGGAGGTCGGGCATGTGCGTAAGAGTGCCCTACCCGCTCCGCGTATGCCGTCGCGGCTCTTCGTTGCGAGCCGCGCGCTGCCGCGCCGGCTGGTGGAGCCTATCTGCGTCTCTACGCACTAGGGTACGTGGCCTTAGTGGACGGCACCGCCTGGCTCATACTGCCCACCTACAACGAGGCCGAGAACATCGAGGCGATCGTGGCCGCCGCCGGAGAGGCGCTCGCGGGCTCGCCGTGCGCGGAGTACTGCGTGCTGATCGTCGACGACGACTCGCCCGACGGCACGGGTGAGATAGCCGACCGGCTGGCGGGGGAACACGACGTGGGTGAAGGCGCTGCACCGCACCACCAAGGAAGGGATCGGCCCCGCCTATCTCGCCGGCTTCGCGCACGCCCTGCAGCAGGGGGCGGCGTACGTGATGGAGATGGACAGCGACTTCTCCCACGATCCCGCCGACCTGCGCCGCCTGCTGGGAGCGATCGCCGACGGCGCCGACCTCGCGCTCGGCTCGCGCTACGTCCCGGGCGGGGGGGTGCGGGACTGGGGCCTGCTGCGTCGCGTGATCAGCGAGGGCGGCTCCACCTATGCACGCTGGGTGCTGGGCCTGCGCGTGCGCGACCTGACGGGCGGCTTCAAGTGCTTCCGCCGCGAGGTGCTGGAGGCGATCCACTTCGACAGCGTGCGCTCGCAGGGGTATGCCTTCCAGGTGGAGCTCACCTACCGAGCGGTGCGTGCCGGCTTCCATGTGGTGGAGGTGCCGATCGTCTTCCGCGACCGCCAGCACGGCACGAGCAAGATGTCCTGGCAGATCGCCGCGGAGGCGATGTGGTTGGTGCCGCGGCTGCGCTACGGCCGCCAACCGCCCACCGGGTATGCCCCCGCCGCCGACCGCGGCGCGCACGCGCTTCGGTAGTCGCCCACCGCCGACCCGGAGGCCTTACTACACTTTGTATAGTATTAGGAGCACACCGAGCCGCAGAGCAAAGGAGGCCCCCATGGCAGGCAATTTGAGCGAAGTCACCGACGACAACTTCCAGGCCGAGGTCATCGAATCCGCAGACCCCCGTGCTGGTCGACTTCTGGGCGCCATGGTGCGGCCCCTGCCGCGTGGTGGGCCCGGTGCTCGAGGAGATCGCCGAGGAGCGCGAGGATCTGCGGATCGTGAAGCTCGAACGTCGACGATAACCAGCAGACCGCCGCCAGCATTCCAGGTGCTGTCGATCCCCACGATGATCCTCTTCAAGGCGGCGAGCCCGTCAAGACAGTCGTCGGCGCCTACCCCAAGAAGAAGCTCGAGGCCGAGCTCGAGCCCGCGCTCACCGGCGTCAGCGCGGCGCAGCCGTCGATCTCGAAGCTCCAGGCCGTCGATCGTCGCCTGCTCGCGAGTAATCCATCGCGGCTCGGCGGCGACCCGTCGCCGAGGTGGAGCGCGACCGCGAGCGTCTCGCCCGCCAGGTAGTCGCTCGTGCGCGCGCCGCGGCGTCGAGCAGCGCCGGGTCGCCGCCAGAGCCAGCTCGATCCGGTCCTCGATCGCCAGGCCCGCGCTCTTGCGCGCGCGTTCTGGACGGCGTGGACGATCTCGCGCGAGCGGCCCTCGCGACGCAGCTCGTCGTCGATCGCCAGCTCCAGCGCGACCGCGTGGGCGCCCTCGCGCTCGACGCTGTAGCCCTCAGGGGCCTGCATCGTCGAGCGAGCAGGTCCTCGGCGGTGAGCGTGTGCTCGCGGCCGCCGACCGAGATCGCCGAGCCCGCGCCGCCGTCGCCGGCCATCGTACCGCGGCGGCCACGCGCGCGGGGTCGAGCGCCGCGATCGCGCTCGCGACCAGCGGCATCTGCTTGCCGAAGCGCGGGCCGAGGCGCGCGGTAGTTGGGCTTCACCTCGTAGCTGCCCAGCTCGTCGGCGCCGGCGACGAAGCGCACGCGCTTCACGTTCAGCTCGTCGCGCACGATGTCCGCGAGCCGCTCGATCGCCGCGCGCTCGGCGCCCGTCGGCGACGACCACCGCCTCGCGCAGCGGCTGGCGCACCTTGATCTTCGCCTTGCCCGCGCGCGCCGAGGCCGAGGCGCGACCGTCTCGCGCGCGATCGCCATCGCCTCCTCCAGTCGCGGTCGCGGGCGGGCAGCGCTCGCCGGCGCGGGAAGTCGCAGAGGTGCACGCTCGCCAGCGCGCCGTCGAGGTTGTCGTAGATCTCGTCGGCGACGAACGGGCAGAACGGCGCCAGCAGCTTGGCGATCGTGAGCAGGCAGCTGCGCAGCGTGCGAAGGCCGCCGGGTCGCCGTCCCAGAAGCGCCGGCGCGAGCGGCGCACGTACCAGTTCGAGAGGTCGTCGACGCAGCTCGGCGATCGCCCGCCCGGCGGCGGTCGCGTCGTAGGCGTCGAGTCGCTCGGCCACCAGCTGGCGGTGGCGGCGGTGCGCGAGAGCGCCCAGCGGTCGAGGTCGTCGCGCGGGCGCCGCTCGGCGCCCGGCGCCTCGCGGCGCCAGGCCTCGCGTTGGCGTGCGCGTAGAGGACGTAGAAGTAGTAGGTGTTCCACAGCGGCTTGCAGGAACAGGCGCACCCGCTCGCCGATCGCCTCTTCGGAGAAGCGGTAGCCGTCCCAGGGCTGCTTGGCGGTGAAGAAGTACCAGCGGAAGGCGTCGGCCCCGTAGCGCGTCGATCACCTCCCAGGGCTCGACGGCGTTGCCGCGCGACTTCGACATCTTCTGGCCCTCGCCGTCGAGGATCAGGCCGAGGCAGACCACGTTGCGATAGGGGGCGGTGCGAACAGCAGCGTCGAGATCGGCCAGCAGCGAGTAGAACCAGCCGCGCGTCTGGTCGAGCGCCTCGCAGATGAAGTCGGCCGGGAAGCGCTCGCTCGAAGCGCTCGCTCGTTCTCGAACGGCTCGTGGTGCTGGGCGAACGGCATCGCGCCGGAGTCAAACCAGACGTCGATCACCTCGGGCACCCGCCGCATGGCTGCACTGCGACCCCCACAGCTGCGTGCGGACAGGGGAACTCGATCTCATCCACGTAGGGGCGGTGGTGGTCGGCGAGCGACGCTGCCCGAGGCTCGCTCGCAGCTCCGCGAACGAGCCGATGCACGCGCAGGTGTCCCGCCGGTCGCAGCGCCAGACCGGCAGCGGCGTGCCCCAGTAGCGCTCGCGCGAGAGCGCCCAGTCGACGTTGTCCGTCGAGCCAGTCGCCGAAGCGGCCGTGCTTGATGTGCGGGGGATGCCACGTCGACGGTCTCGTTGGCGGCGAGCAGCCGTTCGCGAACCGTCGAAGTGCGCGATGTACCAGGAGGGCTTGGCGTAGTAGATCAGCGGCGTGCCGCAGCGCCAGCAGTGTGGGTAGGAGTGCTCGTGACTCCTGGCGCTTAAACAGCAGCCCGCGCGCATCGAGGTCGGCGATCAGCTCCTCGGTGAGCCGGGGTCCTTGACCCGCGCCCTCGAAGGGTGCCTTCGCGATCGCGGACGCGTCCGTCGAAGCTGCCGTCGGGCTTGACGGGGTTGTAGAGGCTGTGCGGGTCGCGAGGGTCGAACGGCACCTCAGGGGAGGCCGCGGCGGCGTCGAAGTCGTCCTCGCCGAAGGCCGGCGCGATGTGGACGAGGCCGGTGCCGTCCTCGGTGGTGACGAAGTCGCCGGCGATGATCGGATAGCCGCCGGGCTCGCGATCGTTCAAAGCGAAGATCGGTCCTCGGTAGCAGCCGCCGATGAGCTGGGTGCCGGGAAAGCGATCGAGGATCTCCGCGTCCTCACCCAAGACGCGCTCCACCAGCGCCGCCGCAAGGATCGAGGTCTCTCCGCCAGCTCGCGCTCGCACGTACTCGATCTCTGGCGCCGACCGCCACCGCCACGTTGCCCGGCAGCGTCCACGGCGTGGTCGTCCAGATCAGCAGCTCATCGCCCTCACGCAACGACGCGGTGGGGGCGATCAGCTGCGAGCCTCACGTACACCGAGGAATCCACCGACGTCCTCGTACCCCAGCGCCACCTCGTGCGAGGAGAGCGCCGTTCCGCAGCGGGAGCAGTAGGGCACGACCTTGTGCCCCTCGTAGAGAAGCCCCCGCCGGTGGATCTCCGCGAGCGCCCACCAGACCGACTCGATGTAGCTCTCATCGAGCGTGCGGTAGGCGTGGTCGAGGTCGATCCAGAAGCCGATCCGCTCGGTCAGGCGGTTCCACTCCTCGACGTACTCGAACACCGACTCGCGGCACTGGCGGTTGAACTCCTCGATCCCGCACCTGGTCCTCGATCTCGTGCTTGCTGTTGATCCCCAGCTTCTGCTCCACCGCGATCTCCACCGGCAGGCCGTGGCAGTCCCAGCCGCCCTTGCGCTCCACGCGGTGGCCGCACATCGTCTTGTAGCGCGGGTAGATGTCCTTGAACACGCGCGAGAGCACATGGTGGGCGCCCGGCCGGCCGTTGGCGGTGGGCGGTCCCTCGTAGAAGACCCACGGCTCGGCCCCCTCGCGCATCTCGAGCGACCGGGCGAACACCTCCCGCTCACGCCAGCGCTCGAGCACCTCCAGCTCCAGCGCTGGCAGATCCTGGTGAGGGTTCACCTTGCGGGGTGGGACGAGCGGATGCCTGGGAGTCATAGTCACGGGGCGGCTCATTGTGACTCAAAAGGTGGGGCCCAGCTCGCCGGCCCGCTGCGCTGCCCTCCTGGGCCGTGTGCCGTGCTATCCATCCGCTGGGGTTGGAGACACTCGCCCGAGGGTGGGTCCCCGCGGAGCGGTCTGTCTGACGCTTTCCGCCCCCCGCCGGCCGACCACGGATAGACTGCGCGCCGCCTTCCGGGCTCGAGCCGATTCGGGCCGAGGGCCAATCCCATGCGCGTTCTCGTCAGCGGCCACCACGGTTACATCGGGTCCATCCTGGTCCCCCTCCTCGGCACGGCCGGCCACGAGGTGGTGGGCCTCGACACCTACATGTACGAGGGCTGCGACTTCGGCGAGGAGCTCGCGCCGGCGGTGCCCGCGATGCGCAAGGACGTCCGCGACGTGACCCCCGCCGATCTCGACGGCTTCGACGCAGTCATCCATCTCGCCGCTCTCTCCAACGACCCGGTGGGCGATCTCAACCCCGACTGCACCTTCGCGATCAACCACCGCGCCTCGGTGTCGCTGGCGCGAGCCGCCAAGCAGGCGGGGGTCGGGCGCTTCCTGTTCGCCTCCTCGTGCAGCCTCTACGGCGCCGCCGGGCAGGATTGGATCGACGAGACGGCAGAGTTCAACCCCGTGACGCCCTACGGGGAGTCGAAGGTGCTCGCCGAGCGCGAGATCGGGGAGCTCGCCGACGATTCGTTCAGCCCCACTTTCCTGCGCAACGCCACTGCCCACGGTCTCTCTCCGCGTCACCGGGGCGACCTCGTCGTCAACAACCTCACCGCCTTCGCGTTCGCCACCGGCGAGGTGCTGATGCAGAGCGACGGCACCCCGTGGCGACCGCTGGTGCACATCGAGGACATCTCGCGCGCCTTCCTCGGCCTGATGCAGGCGCCGCGGGAGCGGGTGCACGGCGAGGCGTTCAATGTGGGCGCCGACGAGGAGAACTACCGGATCCGGGACATCGCCCGGATCGTCGAGGAGACCGTTCCCGGGTCGCGAATCGCCTTCGCCGACGGTGCCGGCCCCGACAAGCGCAGCTACCGCGTGAGCTTCGCCAAGCTGCAGCAGGCGTTTCCCGAGCTGCACCCTACGTGGACGGTGCGCGCGAGCGTCGAGCAGATGCTCGCGGCCTACCGCGACAACGGCCTGGAGATCGACGACTTCAAGGGGTCGCGGTTCATGCGGATCGCGCGCCTCAAGGAGTTGATGGCCGAAGGACGTCTCGATGAGGCGCTGCGCTGGAAGGACCGCGACCCCGTCGTCGTGGCCTGAGCATCCTCAGCAACTTGCACCAGCGAGCGCCGAGATGCGCGGCAGCTCCTGCTCATACCATCGGTAGGTCGCCTCCAAACCCCGCTGAAGATCCCACGCCGTCGTCCACCCGAGCTGCTCGGTTATCGCGCTTGAGTCGAGCCACTGGCTGGTCAGCTCCCCGTGTGGGGTGCCCTCCCCGCGAACGTCGGGCTCCACTCCGGTACCGGCGATCTCCGCAAGCCGCCTGACGATCTTGAGCACTGTCACCGGGGAGCCGATGCTCGCGTTCCAAGCACGGCCGTGCAGCTCGGGGCGATCTAGCGACGCGGCCACCGCCAGATAGGCGCTGACCGCGTCCTCGGCATAGAGGTAATCGCGCTCCATCAGCCCACCCGAGCGAATCACCGGTCGCTCGCCCTCCAGCAGCGCCTTCACCGTCCCCGGGATCAGGCGCGAGAAGTTGAAGTCCCCGCCGCCGAACACGTTGCCAAAGCGCGTAACCGCAACCGGCAGGCCATACGTGTGCGCATAGGAGCGCGCGATCAGGTCGGCGCACGCCTTCGAGACGTCGTAGGGATAGTGCGGCTGCAGTGCGTGATCCTCGCGGTAGGGGAGATGCTCGTGAATCCCGTAAGCCTTGTCGGTGGAGGCCACAACCACCCGTTGCAGCGGCGCACGGGCGGTGCGGCAGGCCTCCAATAGGTTCCAGGTGCCGCGGACATTCACCCCGTAGGTGTTGAGCGGCGATCTAGTCGCCGCCCCCACGATTGCCGCCGCCGCGAGGTGGAATACCGCCTCGATGCGATGCCGATCGAGCGCGCGGCATAACGACGCCACGTCCTCGAGATTGGCTGGCACCGGGGTGCAGCGATCGTGCAGCCCGCGCATGCGAAAGCGGGAGAGCTCCGGCGGCGGCCGGTCGAGGACGAACAGCTCGGCGTCCTCGTCGAGCAACCGCTCGGCGACCCACGAGCCGATGAAGCCGTGTGCCCCCGTGAACAGCACACGCGTTCCTGCCCAATCGCCAGCCATGAGAGAAACACCATACAGGCACTGCGCCAAGCGGACAAAGCGCTTGTTCACAGGCGCTCGATCGCTTGGGAGTCGCTTGTTAGCTTGACCGCCATGTCAGCAATCGAGCTTCACGGGGTCCGCGCGCCGGCCCCCGAGTGCATCGGGTGAAGGCGGTGATCCTCGCCGGTGGTTTGGGTTCGCGGCTCAGCGAGGAGACCGCGGTTCGCCCCAAGCCGATGGTGGAGATCGGCGGCAAGCCGATGCTCTGGCACATCATGAAGATCTACGCGGCCCACGGCATCGAGGAGTTCGTGATCTGCCTCGGCTACAAGGGCTATGTCATCAAGGAGTTCTTCGCCAACTATCACCTGCATACGAGCGAGGATCTCTCCTTCGATCTGGGGTGCGGCGACGTCGAGGTTCACCGCTCCAGCACCGAGCCGTGGCGGGTGACGCTGGTGGACACCGGCGAAGAGACGATGACGGGCGGGCGTCTGAAGCGGGCGCTCGCTTACGTGGGCGACGAGGACTTCTGCTTCACCTATGGCGACGGCGTGGCCGACATCGACATCACCGCGCTGATCGCCTACCACCACAAGCAGGGCGCGCTCGCCACGATCACCGCCGTGCAGCCCCCCGGCCGCTTTGGCGCCGTCGAGCTCAACGGCACGCACGTACGTAGCTTCCAGGAGAAGCCGCGCGGGGACGGCGCGTGGCTCAACGGCGGGTTCTTCGTGCTCTCCCCCGAGGTGGGGCGCTACCTCGGGGGTGACCGCGAGGTGTGGGAGCAGGAGCCGCTGCGCCGCCTCACCAACGAGGGACAACTCGCCTCCTTCCGCCACCAGGGGTTCTGGCAGGCGATGGACACGTTGCGCGACCGTCACCTGCTGGAGCAGTTGTGGGACTCCGGCGAGGCTCCCTGGCGGGTGTGGGCATGAGTGGCACCGCTTCCTGGCTGATGTGGGCATGTGGCACGGCGGCCTTGTGGGTGCGGGCATGAGCGGCACCGCTGCCCTCGATCTCAGCGCGTCCGCCGCCGGCGCCGAGGTGCTCCCCACGTGCTGCCGGTTGTGCGGTGCCCCGCTGCGGGATGTGTTTGCCGATCTGGGCTCCTCGCCGCTCGCCAACTCCTACCTATCGCCCGAGCGCCTCGGCACGATGGAGCCCTTCTACCCGCTCCGCGCGCTGGTGTGCAGCCACTGCTTCCTGGTGCAGCTGGAGGAGTTCGAGACGCCCGCCAGGATCTTCTCCGACTACGCCTACTTCTCTTCTTACTCGACCAGTTGGCTGGAGCACTGCCGTCGTTACAGCGAGCAGACGATCGAGCTGCTCGGTTTGGGCGAGCACAGCCAGGTGGTGGAGATCGCTTCCAATGACGGCTATCTGTTGCAGTACTTCCAGGAGCGGCACGTGCCCGTGCTCGGCGTCGAGCCGGCCGCCAACGTGGCACAGGTCGCACGCGAACGGGGGATCCCCACAGTGGTGGAGTTCTTCGGCCGTGCCACCGCCCGTACGCTCGCCGCGCGCTCCCGCGCCGATCTGCTGGTGGGCAACAACGTGCTCGCGCACGTCCCCGACCTGGCTGATTTTGTGGGCGGCATGAAGATCCTGCTGGCGCCCGGCGGGACGATCACGATGGAGTTCCCCCATCTGCTGCGCCTGATCGAGGACGACCAGTGGGACACGATCTACCACGAGCACTTCTCCTACTTCTCCTTCCTCACCGCCAGTCGCGTGTTCGCCGCGCAGGGGCTGCGCCTGTTCGACGTCGAGGAGCTGTCCACGCATGGCGGCTCGCTGCGCATCTACGGGGCGCACGAGGACGATGCGACCAAGCCCGACACCGAGCGCGCTGTGGAGCTGCGCGAACGCGAGCGCGAGGCCGGGTATGAACGGCTGGAGACCTACACCCGCTACGGCGCCCGCGTCGAGGCCGACAAGCGCCGGATCCTCGAGTTTCTGATCGGCCTCAAGGAGGAGGGCCGGCGGGTGGTCGGCTACGGCGCGCCGGCGAAGGGCAACACGCTGCTCAACTACTGCGGCGTGCGTCGCGACTTCCTCGACTATACGGTGGACCTCAATCCGCACAAGCAGGGTCGCTTCCTGCCCGGCAGCCACATCCCGATCCGCCCGCCGCGGGCGCTCCGCGAAGACCGCCCCGACGTGGTGGTGATCCTGCCATGGAACCTCAAGGACGAGATCGTCGAGCAGCTCGGTTTTGTCGGCGAGTGGGGGGGCCGCCTCGCCGCGCGCACGCCGGAGTTGGCGCTGCTCTGAGATGCGCCGCCCGTGTGAGTGGAACCGCACGCCGCTGGCGCTGCCCCCGACCTCGTGCGGGCAGGACGGCGGCCCGCCCTGCGTGATCCACCTCGCGCGCGCGGCCAACGGCATCGACTCGCTGCGCGAGTTCGCCGCGGCGATGCGCGCTCACCCGCCCGGCGTCGAGCACGAGCTGGTGCTTGCGCTGAAGGGGTTCGGCTCGTGGGCGCAGGCCGCGCCCTATATCGCGCAGGTGGCCGACCTCGAGCCCACGATCGAGTTCTTCCCCGACATGGGGCTGGACCTCGGCGTGCTCTTCGGCGTGGCGGCACGGTTGCGTCGCGGCCGCTACTGCTTCGTCAACTCTCACACGCGTCCCGTGGTCGCCGGCTGGCTCGCCAAGCTGGACGCCGCGCTCGCGCTACCGGGCGTCGGCCTGGTTGGCGCCACCGGCTCGTGGCTGAGCTCGCACTCGTGGCTGGCCTACTCGCTCGGCCTGCCCAGCTTCTATCACGGCGTGCTGCCCCCGATCCACGAGGCGCGCAGGCTGCTGCTGGAGATCGACCTCGAACAGCTGCACCTCGAGCGACGCTCCAGGCGCGACTCGCTGCGGACGCGCCTGGCGCTGCTCTCACAGGTGCCCGAGGAACTGCTTGCCTTCGCGCCCTTCCCCGCGCCGCATCTGCGCAACACGATGCTGATGCTCGGCCATGACACGCTCAGGTCGTTGCGGCTGTTCCCCGTGCGCACCAAGTTCGACACCTACGTGTTGGAGAGCGGGTCGCTGAACATGGTTGGCCAGTTGGCGCGGATCGGACAGCGCGCGCTCGTGGTGGACAGCGCCGGCGTCGCCTACGAGCCGGCCGAGTGGTATCGCAGCGGTACCTACTGGCAGGGCCGGCAGGAGCGGTTGCTGGCGATCGACAACCGCACGCTCGCCTACGAACGTGGCGATGCCGCACGACGGCGTGTGCTCTCAGCCCTGTCCTGGGGCCTGCACGCCGATCCCGGCCCCTGAGGCGTCGCGTCGCGCGTACACCCCACGCCGCAGGACGAGCGAGTCGCGAAAGCCGATCTGCCGATCGATCGCCGCCGCCGGTGGGCGGGGAAGGTGGGGGCGGCATTGGCCGGCGCTCCAGCCGCGCATGCGTCCCTGCAGAGCCGCGAGGTCGTGGGAGATGATCAGGTCCCCCAATACCACCACCGCCTCGGTGATCAGCGCGCGCGCCCTGGCCGCCCCCCGCGGCAGCCCGTAGCGCCGCAGCAGATATCCGCGGCCGAAGCCGCCGTTGCGCCGCTGCCAGGCCGAGCGGTGCCCGTGCGTGGCCGAACCAAGGTGCACCCCCACTGCACCGGGGGCGGTCACGGATCCCCAGCCGGCGCTGCGCAGGCGCAGGGCCAGGTCGAAGTCCTCCATGTAGGTGAAGATCGTCTCGTCCAGTCCGCCCACCTGCTCCCAGGCGGCGCGTCGGTAGGCCGCGGCTGTGCCCGCCGGACCGGCCAGCACCGGCCGGGGATCGCATGCGCGTTTCGCCGGCAGCCCGTGCAGGCGCGGGAAGCCAGCGAGCGTGACGTCGGCGGTAAGCCCGATGCTGTCGATCAACTCCTCGCCTGGCTGGAGCATCAGCGAGGCCACCGATCCGACCACCGGATCGCGCAGCGGCGCGATCAGCCGCTCGAGGAAGTCCGCACGGCACTTCACGTCGTTGTTGAGCAACACCACGATCTCCCCCGACCCGCACGCCACGCCGCGGTTGGAGGCGACGGCGAAGCCGTGGTTGCGATCGAGTGACTGCAGCTGCACACCCGGCCAATCGGCGCGCAGGCGCACCGGGGTGCCGTCGGTGGAGCCGTTGTCCACGACGATCACACGGTGCTCGAGCGTCTGCGCCCGTAGGTGACGCAGGCAGCTGTCGGTGAGCTCATAGCGGTTGTGGGTGACGATCACGACATCGACCGAGTTGGACATGCGAGCACCGTAAGCGCGAGGGCGGCCGGCGGCGGGGTGCGGTTGTGATCATGGCTCCAACACTTGGCAAACGGCGGTTGAGACGGGTGTGATTGTCTCCGATTCGGCAGTTACTCTTGGAATTGTCGCTGGGCTATTGGGTCTCGTTCTGAGACGGACAGAAACATGAGAGTGACACTGCGCGCAATGGATCGGGCGATCTCCCTCGGAGTGCTCGATTGTGCGCCGGCGCCCTGTTAGCTTCGCGCCTCATGTTTTCGGTCTTGAGCCGAGAGGGCTCTCAGTCGCTCCCTGTCGAATGCAGTGAAGGCCGTGCTGCGAGCGGCGGCCGACGCCCGTGACGGAGGCGACACTCAG
Organism: uncultured Solirubrobacterales bacterium; assembly: GCA_963724305.1. Classification (GTDB taxonomy): domain Bacteria; phylum Actinomycetota; class Thermoleophilia; order Solirubrobacterales; family Solirubrobacteraceae; genus Palsa-744. Next base: position 1,919,817 of record CAVRUG010000004.1, on the reverse strand, counting down.
CGAGCCGGACGCGCTCACGGCCCCGACTGCCGGTGCGACTGTCGTGCGCGGCACGACTCTGCGGATCGGGTCGTTCGTGGGTGGCTCGCTGTTCAGCGTGGCCGCGGCGGCGCTGCTGTTCCGGCATCTTGGGGTCAACACGACGGGCCGGTACACCACGGCGACGTCGCTGAGCGCACTGGTCTCGGGCCTCACCGATCTCGGCCTGACGGGAATCTGCGTGCGCGAACTCTCGGTGCTACGCGGTGAGCAGCGGGTCAGCTTCACCCGCAATCTGCTGGGCCTGCGACTGGTGCTGGCGATCGTCGGGGTCGTGTTTGTCACGGCGTTTGCGTTCGCGGCCTACGGCACCCTGCTGGGCATCGGCGTGCTGATCGCGGGGTGCGGAATGTTCCTCCAGAACACCCAGGTGTTGCTGACGGTGTCGCTGTCGGTGCGTCTGCGCCTCGGCTCGCTCTCGGCGCTTGAATTCGCCCGGCAGGTGGTGATCGCGGCGATGATCGTGGCGCTCGTGCTCGCGGGCGCCCAGCTGCTCGCCTTCCTGGCGGTCGCGGCGCTCGCGGCGCTCGTCATGCTGGTGCCCACGATCGCCCTGGTGCGCGGCGACATCCCCCTGATGCCATCGTTCGACACGCGCCGCTGGCGCGCGCTCATCGGGCCGACGCTCGCCTACTCGGCGGCGGTGCTCACCGCCACCGTGTACCTGCGCATCGCGGTGGTGCTCGTCTCGCTGCTGTCCTCGTCGCACCAGTTGGGCTATCTCAGCGTCTCCTACCGCGTGGTCGAGAATCTGTTCATCCTTCCCGGGCTGCTGATCGGCTCCGCCTTTCCGATCTTCGCGCACTCTGCGCACGTGGACACGGTTCGCTTCGCATCGGTGATCTCACGCATGTTCGACGCCTCCCTGATTGTCGGGGTGTGGGTCTCGCTGTCGCTGGCCGTGGGCGCGCGCCTGGCGATCGCGGTGGTCGGTGGCGCGAGCTTCCTGCCGGCCGTCCCGGTCCTCGCGGTGCAGGGCATCTCGGTTGCGGCCGTGTTCGTCGGCACCGTATGGACGACGGCGCTGCTGAGCCTGCACCTGCACCGTGTGATCCTGATCTTCAACCTCACCCTGCTCGCGCTGGTTGCGGCGGCGGTGGCGATCCTCGCCCCCCTGTACGGGGCGCAAGGCGCGGCCGTCGCGACCGCTTCGGTGGAGGTCGCGGCAGCCGTCGCCGGTGGCGTGATCCTGATGCGCGGGCGCGCCCACCTGAAACCGAGCCTCAGGCTGCTCCCCCGGGTCGCGGCGGCCGCGGCGCTGGGCGCGCTGCCGATGCTGCTCACGAGCGTCCCCGTGATCGGCCGGTTGGCGCTGTCGAGCGCGATCTATGGGCTGGTTCTGCTGGCGCTGCGCGCGTTTCCCGCCGACCTGCCGGCGCTGCTGCTGCCGGCTCGGGGGCACGGCTGATGCGCGAGCGATTGGCGTGGCGGCGCACACCGCTGGAGTTGCCCGCTTGGGACGCGGCGGAGGAGCCGGCCGCGGGCATGGCGGCGCACACCGCTGGAATCGCCCGCTCGGGGGTGCTGCCGATGAGCCCGCCGTGGGCATGGCAGCGAACGCCGCTGGAGTTGCCAGACACGCCTCCCGGGGTCGGCGGCGCCGACCCTCCCTGCCTGGTGCACCTCGTTCGCGAGCGTAACGGCCTGAACTGGTTTCGCGCCTTTGCCGAGGCGCTGCGCGCGCATCCTCCGGGCGTCGCCTACGAGCTTGTGCTGGCGATGAAGGGGTTCTCCTCGCGCGCCCAGGCGGCGCCGTACCTCGAGGAGGTCGCGGATCTCGCGCCCAAGCCGATCTTCTTCCCGGATCGCGGCTTCGATCTCGACATGGACTTCGAGGTCGCCGCGCGTCTGCGCCGCGATCGTTACTGCTTCATCAATTCGCACGGTCGCCCGCTCGTTGACGGGTGGCTGGCGAAGCTCGACGCGGCCCTCTCTCTGCCGGGTGTGGGGCAGGTCGGTGCGACGGGTTCGTGGGCGAGCGTGCACTCATGGGTGATGAACACGGTGGGCCTTCCCAACCCCTACCGGGGGCTGTTCCCCGCACGTCAGGTCCTCCGCGAGCAGACGATGGAGATCCAGCGCGAGGCGGCCTCGCTCGGGATCGGCTCGGACTTGAACAGCGCCCGCTCCACTGTCTCCACAACCCGCCTGCGCCTGCGGTCGGTGCCCCGGGTGCCGCGGGAATTCTTCGAGTTCGAGCCCTTTCCGGCGCGTCATCTGCGCTCCAACACCTTCATGATCTCTCACGCCGCCCTGCGCGAGCTGCGCCTGTTTTCCGTTCGCGACAAGATGGACATATACGTACTGGAGAGCGGCCGCCAGAGCATCACGGCACAGTTGGAGCGGATCGGATTGCGTTCGCTGGTGGTTGACCGCGCCGGCGCCGTATATGGTCCGGAGCAGTGGTATCGCAGCCACACGCTGTGGCAGGGCGAGCAGGAGGGACTGCTGGTCGCCGACAACCAGACGCTCTCTTACACGGCCGGCGCATTCGCGCGGCGCAACCTCCTGTCAACCCTCGCGTGGGGCGTAAGCGCCGATCCGTGCCCCCCGCCTGAAGATCAACAGACCGTCTCCGCGTTGGTGACGGGAGTGAGATGAGATTCCTGCAGACGCCGCTGGCGGGCGTGTGGGTGATCGAGGTCGATCCGCTCTCCGACGAGCGCGGTTGGTTTGCACGCGTGTTCGACGCGGATATGTTCAGATTGCGAGGGCTCGACCCCTGCGTCGCGCAGTGCAGCGTCTCGTTCAACGCCCGGCGCGGCACGGTCAGGGGAATGCACTACCAGGCCGAGCCGCACGCGGAGCCAAAGCTCGTGCGCTGCGTGAGCGGAGCCAGCTTCGAGGTGGCGCTCGACCTGCGCTCCGACTCCCCCTCGTACTGCCGCTGGCATGGCGTCGAGCTGAGCGCCGAGAATCACCGCGCCCTCTATCTGCCGCCGGGGGTTGCGCACGGCTATCAGACGCTCGCCGACGAAACCGAGCTTTGCTACCAAATGGGTTACCCATATGTCCCCGAGGCGGCGCGCGGTGTGCGTTGGGACGATCCGGCCTTCGCAATCGAATGGCCACCCGCCAGTGGTGAGCGCATCATCTCCGCGCGTGACGGCACATACCCGGACTTCAAGCGGGACGACCGCGCATACCCGGGCTTCGAGAGGGACGACCCCACATACCCGGGCTTCGAGAGGGACGACCCCACATACCCGGGCTTCAAGCGGGACGACCCCACATACCCGGGCTTCGAGAGGAACGGCTGAGATGCGACCCCCGTGGGCTTGGCGACGTATACCACTGGCATTGCCCAAGGCGTCTCACAGTGAGGGCTCGGCCGCTCCTCCCTGTCTCGTGCACCTCGTCCGCGAGGTAAATGGCATCGATTCTCTGCGCGGGTTCGCCGATGCCCTGCGCGCGCACCCCCCGGGCGTCGAGTGCGAGCTGGTGCTCGCCATGAAGGGGTTTACGTCATTTGCACAGGCCAAGCCGTATATCGAAGAGGTCGCCGACTTTGCGCCCGAGACGCTGTTCTTCGAAGACCGGGGGTTTGACCTGGGGATCTACTTTGCCGCTGCCGCGCGGCTGTGCCGAGATCGCTACTGCTTTGTGAACTCCTTCAGCCGTCCCCTCGTAGATGGCTGGCTGGCGAAGCTCGACGCCGCGCTCGGGCAGCCCGGTGTGGGGCAGGTGGGCGCGACGGGCGCATGGGCGAGCGGCCACTCGTGGGCGACCTATTCGATGGGGCTGCCCAGCGCCTATCGGGGTCTGATGCCTCCCGCGCCGAGGGCCCGCGCGTTGTTTAGGGGTCCCGAGTTGGAGCGCAAAGGCAGGCAGCGCCGCTCGGTGAAGGAAACGGCGCGAGCGCGATTGACGACGCTGCGCGCGCTCCCCGGGGCGCTCTTCTACTACGAGCCCTTCCCCTCCGCCAAGCTCCGGACGAACACCTTCATGATCACCCATCAAACCCTCAGGGAGCTGCCGCTGTTCGTGGTGCGCAACAAGGAAGATGCCTACTCGCTTGAGGGCAGCCGCGAGTGCCTCACCCGACTGCTGGAGCGGATCGGCCTGAGCTCGCTGGTGGTTGACCGTACCGGTGCCGTATATGGTCCCGAGCAGTGGGATCGCAGCCGCACGCTGTGGCAGGGCGAGCAGGAGGGGCTGTTGGTCGCCGACAACCAGACGCTTCACTACGCCAACGGCGACTTCGACCTGCGGCACCTGCTTTCAACGCTCGCTTGGGGAGTCTGTGCCGATCCCTACCCCCCTGGTGACGCGTCGGGGGGTTGATGGGAGGAGTGCTCGTCACCGGCGCGAGCGGCTTCATCGGATTGCCGATGGTCCTCGAGCTCGCCCGCCGCGGCGAGGACGTCCACGCGCTCTCCACGCGCCGCTCGCCCCCCGAGGCAGCCGGCGTGCGCTGGCACCGGCTCGACCTCTTGGAGGGAGGCCCCGCGCTCGATGAGCTGATGCGCGAACTGCGCCCCACCCGGCTGGTGCACCTGGCGTGGTACGGGGAGCATGGCGGGTGGGGCGCGCCGGAGAACGTCGTGTGGGTCGAGTGCGGCCTGCGTCTCATGCGCGCCTTCGTACGCCACGGGGGATGCCGCCTGCTGGCGATCGGAACGTGCGCCGAGTATGACTGGTCGGCGGCCGACCGCCAGCTCGGCGAGAACCGCTCGCGAGTGGCGCCCACCACGCTGTACGGCGTGAGCAAGGATGCGCTGCGCCGGGTCGCGCACGCCTACGCCGCGTGCGAGGGGATCGAGCTCGCCTGGGGGCGGCCGTTCTTCATGTACGGCCCGCGCGAGAACCCGCCGCGTCTGGTGGCGTCGGTCGTCCGCTCGCTGCTGGAGGGCAGACATGTGGCCACGAGCAGCGGCGAGCAAATGCGTGACTTCATGCACGTGGAGGACGTGGCCGGTGCGCTGGTGGCGCTGCTCGACAGCCCGGTGGTGGGGGATGTGAACATCGGCTCCGGCGTCGGCGTGACAGTGGGCGAGGTGGTGGACCGGATCGTGCAGCTGGTCGGGCGGCCCGAGTTGATCCGCCGCGGATCGCTGCCAATGCGGCCCGGCGAGCCACGTCGGCTGGTGGCCGACATCGCGCGGCTGCGCGACGAGGTCGGCTATCGCCCGCGTATCGCGCTTGCCGACGGCCTCGCCGCGACCGTCAGGTGGTGGGAAGCGCAGGGCGGTTGACGATGATGTCTGCGCCTATGCGATCAAGGTCGCTCAGGGCATCCCTGGTTGGCCCCGGCCGCGGGCGGGTGAGAGTCGTTCACGGGAAGACCCGCGCGAGGATCCAGCCACCCAGCCGCGAGCCTCGCTCGGTGCCCCAGCGGGCCGGGTCATCGGCCCCCTGGATGCGCTCTACCACTTCGCTGATATCGCGATAGCGACCCGGGTCCGGCACCGACTGCCACCAGGGCACCTCCCGCTTGATCAGGGTGAGAGCACGCGGCACCTGAGCGCGCGCCCGTGCTGGCAGCATCCGGGCGGCGCCTGAGAGCAGCGCGAAGAGCAGGCCGTAGCGCAACCGCTCCCACATGGTCAGCGACCGCTCGAGCTCTGCCATCTGCTCGGAGTTGACGGTGCCGCGTAGGTGGTAGCTCTCATAGACGTGCAGGATCTGCAGCATCCTGTAGCGTCGGTAGTTGGGCGTGAGATTCGCCGGTGAGCCGAGCTGCCGGTGGAGCTCTTCGAAGGTTTGCAGCGATCCGCTGTTCATGTTCGTGCCCGGCAGGAGTTGCGACTGGTCCGGCTCCTCCGTCGAGCTTGCGGCGCCCTCGAGGAATGCCTTGCCCTCCACTTCGCGATCGTTTGCGCAGTAGAACCCGTGGGATCGAGTGGATATCCCGAGGACCACCAGCGGATGCGGCTCCGCCACGATCGAATCGGCACGCGCGAACAGGTGGTTCATCGCGTAGTAGTCCGGGAATGGTGGGTAAAAGAAGTCCCCATCGCCGGCCAGCTCCTCGACGATGTCACGACTGATGGTGACAAACTGTATGTTCAGGCCGTAGCTGAAACGAAAGTTGACGGCTTGGTGAACGAGCCGGCGAGCCTCCTTGACAGGCAGGCGAAAGGGCCGGTCGGCGCCGCGCAGGAAAGGGGCGTACCCGTACGGTCGCAGCTGCCCATCCGGCATGCCCGGTGTAACACCCGGATAGGCGTAGAGCAGGGCGCTGTGGTAGATCACCTGAGGATGGTCGAACTCGACGATCAACCGCCGCGTTCGCTTGAAATAGCCATCCAGCAGCGCATCGTCGTCACCGAGCATGAGCACGTAGTCGCCGGTGCTGTGGGCGAGCGCGTTGTTCCAGTTCTCGGTCACCGACAGCACCTCCGGAGTGCGCACGTAGCGCACGCGCACGTCGCCCAGCGAGGCGACGTAGCCCTCGACGTCGCCGCTCGAGCAGTTGTCGGAGATCACGATCTCGCAGTCGGGGTCCTCCAGGCGCGTGATGCTGGCCACCGCGTGGCGCAGCAGATCCAGCCGATCGCGGGTGGGGAGCAGAACGGAGATCTTCATCGAGATCCCTCCACCCGTCCACGCCCTGCCGGACGATCGTGCGGTGAGCTGCCTTGCGAGCAATATTCCCGAGTGGGCACGGCCACAAGGTAGTAACCGATGGCCCCGGCGACGCCTCGGATTGGCGAGCTGGCTCCAAAGCGGCACAAACGACCGCTCAGATGCGCGCGGATGTTTCCAGCGAGAGGCTGCTCGTATATGCGTACGATCAAGCCCGGTATGTCACTCCAGGCAGATCCCGGTACACACAGCGCCGCTTACCTGAGTGCCGCGGCGGATCTCACGCGCACGATCGACCCGACCCAGCTGGAGGCCATGGTGGGCGAGCTGGCGGAGCTGCGCGAGCGCGGTGGACGGCTGTTCATTCTCGGCGTGGGAGGCGGCGCGGGCCACGCGTCGCACGCCGTCAACGACTTTCGCAAGCTCTGCCTGATCGAGAGCTATGCCCCCACCGACAACGTGTCCGAGCTCACCGCGCGCACCAACGACGATGGCTGGGAAACCGCTTTCAGCGATTGGCTCGAGGTCTCCCGCCTCGGCGCGCGTGACGCGCTGCTCATCTTCTCGGTCGGCGGCGGCTCGCGTGAGTTGGGGGTATCGGTCAACCTCGTCTGTGCGATGGAGCTCGCGCGGCGGACCGGCGCGTCGCTCTACGGCGTGACAGGCGCTCCCGGCGGGGTGCTTGCGCAACTCGCCGACGTGGCGATTCTGCTGGAGCCCCCACCTGGATTGCGCACGCCGCTGGTCGAGTCCCTCCAGGCGCTCGTGTGGCACGCGCTGGTGTCGCACCCCGATCTGGCTCGTAAACAGGGCCACTGGGAGTCGCTCGCCGCTCGTGTCCAGCCGTGAGTGGCGTGCGGGCGGTGTTCCTGGATCGCGACGGGGTCCTCAACGAGCTGGTTTGCGACCCCGTCTCCGGTGAGCCGGAGTCGCCGCTGCGCGTGGGGGATGTGCGTCTGCTCGCTGGTGCGCCGGCTGCCTTGGGCCGGCTCGCGCGCGCCGGCTTCGCGTTGGCGTGCGTCTCCAACCAGCCCGCCGCCGCCAAGGGCTTGACGACGGTGGGTGAGCTGCTCGCCGTGCACCGCCGGGTGCTCGACCTGCTGGCGGCGGCCGGAGTCGCGCTCCAGGCTTCGCGTCTGTGTCTGCACCACCCCGGAGGCATCGTGCCCGGACTCTCCGGGCAGTGCGCGTGTCGCAAGCCGGCCCCGGGCATGCTGCTGGACTTGGCCGCTTCACTTGGGATCGATATGGCGGCTTCCTGGATGGTGGGAGACACCGATGCGGACGTCGGCGCCGGCCGCGCGGCTGGCTGTGGCACCGTGCTGATCGAGCACCCGGACAGCAAACACAAGCGCTCGAGCGGCATTCAACCGGTTCTCCGGAGCGCGGATCTCACCGGTGCAATGGAGCTCATTCTCCGTGGATAGTCAGAAACGCTTTCGCGGATGTGAGTCTCGTATGGTGATCGGCAGGGTGATCCACCGATGCTCGACCGTATCTCCACTCGCATTTTCGCCGACGGCGCCGACCTCGAGGGCATTCTTGCGCTCGCCGAGGATCCACGCATCGAGGGGTTCACCACCAACCCCACGCTGATGCACAAGGCCGGTTTGACTCGCTATGCCGAGTTTGCCCACCGCCTGCTCGAGCGGGTCACCGAGCACCCCATCTCGTTTGAGGTGTTCGCCGACGACCCGCCGGAGATATCCCGTCAGGCGCGGCTGATCGCGTTATGGGGCGAGAATGTGTACGTCAAGGTGCCGGTCACCACGACCCGGGGTGAGCCGCTCGCCGCGCTCGTGCGAGAGCTCTCCGAGGAGGGGATCAAGGTCAACGTGACCGCCCTGTTCACCACGGCTCAGGTGGAATTGATCGCCGCGGCGGTGGAGCACGGCGCGCGCTCCTGCATCTCGGTCTTCGCAGGGCGCATCGCCGATGCCGGCGTCGATCCGATGCCGATCATGGCTCGCTCGGTGCAGATCATGGAACGGGCTCCGCGCGCGGAGTTGATCTGGGCCTCGCCCCGCGAGATCCTCAACGTGGTGCAGGCCGACCAGGTGGGGTGTCACATCATCACCATCACCCACGACCTGCTGGCGAAGCTCGATTGCTTGGGAAAGAGCCTCGAGCAGTATTCGTTGGAGACCGTCCGCATGTTCCATCGCGATGCGCTCGCCGCGGGCTTCACGCTCTAGGCGATGCGGTTTCCACGCTCCGATGGTTTGACGATGCGGTTCCCACGCTCCGATACCAAGCTGCCGCGGGCGAAAAAAATGTGCGAGAGGGCACCCGCGTGAAGCGAGTCTGCATCACCGGCGGAGCCGGGTTCATCGGTAGCAACCTCGCCGAATGGTTGAGCGCGAAGGGTGTCGAGGTGACGATCCTCGATGACTTCCGAACGGGGCGGCGGGAGTTCGTGGTCGATGCTCTGAGCGCGAAGCTGTGCGGCTCGTCGAGGGCGATGTACTCGATCTGGCCACGCTCGAGAATGCGCTCGAGGGCTGCGATTGGGTCTTTCACATGCAGGCCAACGCCGACGTTCGCGGGGGCCCCGAACATCCACGGCGAGACGTCGAACAGAACGTGCTCGCGACCTCCAACGTCCTGGAGGCGATGCGCGCCTGTGGCATGACGCGGATCGCGTTCACTTCCACCGGCTCGATCTACGGAGAGCCGGCGGTTTTCCCCACACCCGAGAACGTCGCCCTCCCCATCCAGACCTCTCTCTACGGCGCCTCGAAGCTGGCCGCCGAGGGGCTGATCGAGGCGTACACCGCCAGCTATGGCTTCACCGGTGTGATCTGCCGGTTGGTGTCGATTCTCGGCGAGCGCTACACCCACGGGCACCTGTTCGATTTCTACCGTGGGCTGCGGCGCGACCCGACGCACCTGTCGGTGCTGGGAGACGGGCGCCAGGAGAAGTCCTACCTGTACGTGCAGGACTGCCTCAGCGCGATCCTGACCGCGGTCGAGCGTCACCGCGACGAGCCTGGCGCGCACATCTACAACTTGGGCACCGGCGAAACCCTGTGCGTGGAGGATTCGGTTGGGATCGTCGCCCGACACCTCTCGCTTGCGCCACGGATCGAGTACGCCGGCGGGCGTCGTGGATGGATCGGCGACAGCCCGCTGATCCATCTAGACACGACCCGCATCCGGGCGCTCGGGTGGCGGCCACGGCTGACGATCGAGCAGGCCGCGCTACGCACGCTCGAGTGGTTTGACGCCAATGAGTACGTCTGGGAGCTGTCCGGCAGCGGGGAGCGGGTCGCGTGAGCGGGGGAGCACGGCCTGTGCGGAGAACGAGCGGAACGGTCGCGGGCGGCCGGTCGCGTGGATCGGGGGGGCGGGTCGCGTGAGCATGATCTTCAGTCGCGCCCCACTGCGGATCTCGCTCGGGGGCGGCGGCACCGACCTGCCCTCCTACTACCGCGAGCACGGCGGCTTTCTCGTCTCCGGAGCGATCGACAAGTACGTCTACATGCTCACCCACACAGTCTTCCAGCGCCGCTACCGGATGAAGTACTCCGCGCTGGAGGAGGTTGACGAGGTCTGCCAGATCCGCCACCCCATCCTGCGCGAGAGCCTGCAACGTCACTGGTGCGGCGAGCCGGTCGAGATCGCCTCGGTGGCCGACGTGCCGGCGGGGACCGGGATGGGCTCCTCGGGTGCCTACACCGTCTGCCTGCTCAAGGGCCTCGTGCGCGCGCGGCACAGCTCGATCAGCCCCGCCGATCTGGCGGAGGCGGCGTGCGAGATCGAGATGAACGTGCTCGGCGAGCCGGTCGGCAAGCAGGACCCTTACGTGGCCGCCCACGGGGGGGTCTGCGCCTACACCTTCCACCCCGGCGGGCGCGTGGAGATCGAGCCGCTCGAGCTCGAGCTCCCCGTGCTCAGGCAGCTGCGCGACCAGTTGCTGCTGTTTTACACCGGCGAAGCGCGCTCGGCCTCGCGGATGCTGGCCGATCAGGACGCGCGCACCAGGAGCGGGGATCCCGCGATGATCGACAACCTGCACCGCACCAAGGAGCTCGGGCACCGCATCCGCCGGCTGCTCGAAGCGGGAGAGCTCGAGGGCTACGCGGAGCTGATGCACGAGCACTGGATGCGCAAGCGATCGCGCTCGCCGGGGATGGCCAATGAGCACATCGACGACCTCTACGCGCTGGCGCGGCGCAGCGGCGCGATCGGCGGCAAGCTGGTGGGCGCCGGCGGGGGTGGCTTCCTGCTCGTATACACCCGCCACCCCGAGGACACGAGGCGGGCGATGGCGGCGGTGGGAGCGGCGGAGATGGCATTCGACTTCGAGTTCGGCGGCGCGCACGCCAGCGAGTACGCATGAGGCCCACCACCACGCCGAATTGTGGGAAACCGGGTGAGCTCCATGTGGGGTTGCGCTTGCCGGAGCGGGCCGATCGGCACCGCGCGCCGGTCGCGGAGGAGGCGGGGTGAGCTCCCTGCGAGTCGCCCTCGTCGGATGCGGGCTGATCGGCGCCAAGCGCGCTCGGGCGCTGCGGCCGAGCGATGAGCTGATCGCCTGCTACGACATCGACCAGTCGGCCGCGCACGAACTGGCAGCCCGACACGGATGCCGGCATTGCGCGTCGCTGCGGGAGCTGCTCGACCTGCAACCGCAGGCGGTGATCGTGGCGTGCGTGCACGCCGAGCTGGCGGGGCTTGCCGAGTCGGCGCTGGCGGCTGGTGCTCACGTGCTCGTGGAGAAGCCGGCGGGCACGTCCACCGCGCAGGTCGACCGCCTGATTGCGTGCCGGCGCGCGCACGGGCGGCTGGTGAAGGTGGGCTTCAACCATCGCTTCCACCCCGCCCTCGCGCGCGTCGCCGAGGAGGTCCACACGGGGCGCCACGGGGAGCTGATGCACCTGCGTGCGCGCTACGGGCACGGCGGGCGCCTCGGCTACGAGCGCGAGTGGCGGGCCGATCCCGCCCGCTCCGGCGGCGGCGAGCTGGTCGACCAGGGAATGCACCTGCTCGATCTCAGCCACTGGCTGGCCGGCCCGCTGCCGCTGCACTCCGCGCTCCTGCGCACCCAGTTCTGGGATGTCCCGGTCGAGGACAACGCCGCGCTGATCCTGGGCGAGGCCCGCGCTCGCCGCGGCCCGTGGGCGCTGCTGCACGTGAGCTGGACGGAGTGGAAGAACCTCTTCTCGTTGGAGGTCTACTGCCGGTGGGGCAAGCTCCAGGTGGACGGGCTGGCCGGCTCCTACGGCCCTCAGCGGCTGCGGATCTATCGCATGGACCCACAGCTGGGGCCGCCAGACCTCGAGGTGCTGGACTATGCCGAGGAGGATTGCTCGTGGCGGGCCGAGTGGCAGCACTTCGCCGCGGCGATCGCGGCCGGCGACGGGTGCAAGCTGCTGGGGGACCTGCACGACGCTCGCTATGCCTGGAGCCAGGTGGAGGCGGCGTACGCCGCGAGCTCCTCGGACGCACCGGTCGCAACCCCGGCGACGGCGCTGGGAGGGGCCCATGGGTGAGACCGGGAGTCCGACGGGCGGAGCCGAATACGGCGTGGATGACGCCGGCTGGTCCTCGCTCGATGGCATCCAAAGCTCCACGAGCGCTACCGAGCCGGTGCGCCGTGCGCTGGCCGGCCGCACCGCGCTGATCACCGGCGCCACCCGTGGTTTGGGCCTGGAGATCGCGCGGGCGTATATCGAAGCCGGCGCTGCCGGCATCTGCATCTGCGGGCGCGACGCGGCAGCGCTCGCCTGCGCCCGCGCCGAGCTGGCGGAGCTGGCGGAGCCTCACCAGCGCGTGCTGGCGCTCGCCGCCGACGTCGCCAGGCCCTTGGATGTGCAGCGGCTGGTGGACGGCGCGCTGGCGGGTCTCGGCGAGCTTACGATCCTGGTGTCGAACGCCGGCGTGCAGGGGCCGGTGGCTCGGCTGGATGGCTGCGACTGGGCACAGTGGGTGCGTACCGTTGAAATCAACCTGCTTGGCTCGGTGCTGCCCGCTCGCGCGGTGGTCCCTCATTTCCGGCGGCGTGGCTACGGCAAGATCGTGCAGCTCTCCGGCGGCGGCGCGACCGCGCCGATGCCGGGCCTCAGCGCCTACGCCGCCTCCAAGGCGGCGGTGGTGCGCTTTGCCGAGACGCTCGCCCACGAGCTGCGGGGAGTGGGTGTAGATGTCAATGCGCTCGCGCCCGGAGCGCTCAACACGCGGATGCTCGACGAGTTGCTCGCCGCCGGCCCGCAGGTGGTCGGGGTCGAGCGCCATCGGCGCGCGCTCGAGCAGCAGCGCTGCGGCGGGGTTCCGCCACGCCGCAGCGCTGAGCTGGCGGTGTTCCTCGGATCGGCCGTCAGCGATGGCATCACCGGCAGGTTGATCAGCGCCGTGTGGGATCCGTGGCCGCAGCTGCCCCGCCGCCGCGCGGACCTCGACGGCGACGTGTACACGCTGCGACGCATCGTGCCGTCCGACCGCGGACTCGACTGGGGGGCAGTGTGATGGCGGGAGCCTCGAAACTCGAGGACGCAGGGCAGCAGCAGGCTGTCGCCCTACGGCAGTGCGCCGCCGAGCTTGCGTGGCAGGCAGCGAGTCTCGAGCGCCAGCTCGCGACTCTCGCGCAGCAGGCTACGAGCCTCGAGCGCCAGCTCACCGAGCCGGACGCGCCGGTCGCCGGTGCCGGGCTCGGGCTGGGCGAGCCATCCAACGGCCGCAACCGCCACACCCACCTCAGTGTCGTGATCCCCACCTACAACGAGGAGGCGAACGTCGAGCGGGTGTACGCACGGCTGCGCGCGGTGCTCGAAGCGCTGGGATTGGAGTGGGAGCTGATCTTCAGCGTCGACCCATCGAGGGATCGCACCGAGGAGCTGATCCTCGCCTGCCGCCGGCGCGATCCGCGCGTGAAGATGCTGCGCTTCTCGCGGCGTTTCGGCCAGCCGATGGCGACGATCGCCGGTCTGGAGGCCGCGAGTGGCGACGCGGTGGTGGTGATCGACTGCGATCTGCAGGACCCGCCCGAGCTGATCCCGCAGCTGGTGGCTAGCTGGCGCGCGGGGTACGACGTCGTCTATGCGCAGCGGCGCACGCGCGCGGGCGAGACGCTGCCGAAGCGAATCGTGGCCGCGCTCGGCTACCGGCTGATCGCACATACCGCGGAGGTGGAGATCCCGCCCAACACCGGCGACTTCCGCCTGCTCAGCCGGCGCGTGGTCGACAACGTGGTTGCGCTCGGAGAGCACCACGGCTTCCTGCGTGGGCTCGTCGCGCTCGTCGGCTTCAGTCAAACGAGCGTCTCCTACGACCGCGACCCTCGCGCGGCGGGCTCGAGCAAGTACAACCGCTTCTTCGGCTCGGTGCTGATCGGCCTCAACGGGCTGGTCGGCTTCTCGCGCTACCCATTGCAGCTGATCTCGATGCTCGGCATCGCGCTGTCGGGTGTGGCGCTGCTGCTGGGCACGGTGTACTTCATGCTCAAGCTGATCGGCTCCGCGTCGTTTCCGGTCGGCACGCCCACGATCGTGATCTCGGTGGCCTTCTTCAGCGGCATCCAGCTGCTCTCACTCGGCATGATCGGCGAGTACGTGGGACGCATCTACGACGAGGCCAGGCAGCGGCCCAAGTACATCGTCGAGTCGCGCCATGGATGGGAGGAGCAGTCCGGTCGCAATGGCCTCCCCTCGACGAGCGCCCTCCCGCCCGTCTGCATTCTCGCGGGCGGCCCGGGGACCCGTCTCGGCGAGCGGGTCCGCGATCTGCCCAAGCCGCTGTTGGAGGTCGCCGGCGAGCCGTTCCTGCTGCATCAGCTGCGCCTGCTGGCCGCCCACGGGGCGAGCGAGGTGGTGCTCTGCGTGGGCTATCTGGGGAAGTTGATCGAGCGACGTGTGGGAAGCGAGCGGAACGGGCTGCGGATCGCCTACAGCTATGACGGTCCCGAGCTGGATGGGACGCTGGGCGCAATCCGGCGCGCGCTCGAGCGAGGCCTCCTCGGCGAGCGTTTCCTCGTGTTGTACGGGGACACCTACCTGCGCATGGACTACGCGGCAGCGGTCGCTGCTTGGCGGTCCAGTGGCCTGCCGGCGATGATGACCGTGCTGCGCAACGAAGAACGTTGGGACACTTCCAATGCCATCTACGCCGCCGGCCGGGTGGTGGCCTACGACAAGCGGTGCCCGCCGCCGCGATCGCGCTGGATCGACTATGGCCTCAGTGGGCTCGAGTCGGCGACCCTCGATTTCGTCCCCTCCGATGCGCGCGATCTCGCCGACCTGCTCAACCGCCTGGCGGATGAGCAACTGCTGTGCGGCTTCGAGGTCGCCGAGCGCTTCTACGAGATCGGGACGTTGGCTGCGCTGGTGGAAACCGACGTCTTCTTGCGTTCACCCAGTGCTCGCGCAAACGCTCGTCGCGGTGAAGACGTAGGGCCGCGCGGGCGTCAGCGCGGTTGGCCAGCGCACACCGAACTGGAGCATCCATCGTCCGACCGGGATTGACTCCATCGTCACCTCGCCAAATCGCTCTCGGATCAGGTTCGCGATCGTCTCCGGCGGAAACTGCAACGTCGCAGGATGGCGCATCAGCGGCGTGCTCGCAATACGCCTCGACGCCTTGAACAGCCTGCGCTCGACCGCAAAGGCGCGCTCGGATACGCAGGACTCGACGACGATCAGACGTCCGTTCGGCTCGAGCACCCGATGAGCCTCCTCGATCGCCCGCCGCACGTTGACCAGCGTGGAGCTCGCGTCTGCTCCCACGAGATGGTGAAGCAGGAAGACCTCCAGGACCGTGTCGTAGGCGCCGTCGGGCTCTTGCAGTGCGAGCGCGTCTCCCCGGCGGAGCGTGATGTGATCGTCGAGTCCGGACGGCGTGCCGTCGAGAAAGAGGTCGACTCCCACCACCCCTCTGGCGAGGCGCGTGTCGTAGTCGAAGACGCCACCGTTGCCCACGTCGAGCAGCAGCCGCGTCCCGGCTATTTCGCGGTCGATTGTGTGGCGCACGCTCCTGTAGGTATCGAGTGAGCCGACGCGTCCGGCATAGCGCCGATTGCCGTGAAAGAAGCTGGCGTTCTTTGCGGTGCTCGCGCTGTCCTGCCCAGAGGCTGATTCTTGCCGGTGCATCCTTCACGTATACCAGTAGCGGTGCGCAAACGGGGGAGTTTGCCCACCGCCGATAGTCGGCCCTCTATCGGACAGATCCAAAATCGAGATAATGTTTCCACGTGCTCTCCGGCGCCGCCCGTGGTTGGCTGGCGCAACCGACTACCCGCGGTGGGGAACGGGTTCTCGATGGTGGGAAACACCGACGCTGGCATCTCTGCGGGCGAGCCAGTCGTTTTGAGGAGCGTCGCTCCGATGTCGATTGCCTGGAGGTGAACCGCGTATCGTGATTTGCGATGATTCGTCCAAGGACGCTGCTGGCCCCCGACTCTGGCCTGCTGGGACAGGGAGTGCGCTTCGCTTTGGTGGGCAGTCTGACCGCGCTCGTCTACCTCCTCACGACCACCATCCTGGCGCTGGTACTGGGGGTTCCTTTCGAGATCGCACTGCCCGTCGGGCTTTGCCTGGCGGTGGCGGTTCACTTCACCCTGCAGCGCGCGTTTGTGTGGGCCCATCATGGGGGGTTCGCTCTGTCTTTGCATCGCCAGGTCCGCCGCTACCTGTCGGTCGTCGTGGTGCAGTATGGAATAACGGCCGCCAGTATCGCGCTGCTGCCTCGCGTGCTCGGCCTGCCGACGGAGATCGTTTACCTGACCACTGTGCTGCTGCTCGCGGTGGTCAACTTTGCGATCTTTCGCCAGGGCGTATTTCACGCCGGGGTCGAGCTTGGCGGCATCGAGGAGCGGTCCCGGCCGCGACTCGATGGCAGTTAGGAGCACCGTCTCAGCGACATCTCGCCGCCGCGCGGCGGCTCGTGAAGTTCCAGGTGGGTGGTCAACTGGCAAAAGCCAACTACGAGGTCGCGGTGCGCACGTCGATGGGTGGACGGGTTGCCAGGCGCCAAGTGCGCACCCGTTCGAGGAGCAGATCGGCTCCGAGGCCAATCCAGATGAGATAGATGAAAAGGGTTGGCGCTATGTACCTGAACTCGTAGTAGAACACTATATATGGCAAGATTGTAAATAGAATCGTCACGATCAGCACCACGTGCTCGCGACGCCAGCGACGCCAGGTGAATCCGAGGCAGAGCACCGCCAGTATGAAAGTCATGGGGGATAGAGACATCTGGAGCAGATCGAAGGGGCGATTCACGATGTAGGACACGATCCCGTGTCCGTAAGCGAATGGCGATAGGGTTCCGCTGTGCATCCATAGAATATTGAACGTCCACGCGGTCGACAGGAGCGTGCGACGTGCAAGCAGTCTGAGATAGAACAGCGGATGGTGCTCGATTGCCCGGGTTGCCCAGTGCATGAGGATCGAGTCGAACGCGGGCGAGTCATAGTGAATGGCGGGATAAAGACGATGAACCTGCTGCCCCGTGGCTTCGTCGTTGGCTTTGGCGCCAAAGGCATTGGGTTCTTCGCCCAACCCCTCCCACAGAACCTGCCCGGTGCCCGATCGAACGAGGAAGAGTTTGTGGAAATCATTGTAGTTGCGGATGGTCCATGGAATCAGCAGGACAAGGGCGATCGCCGTTGTGGAGAGACCGTGGCGCCACGCCTTGGCCCAGCCGGTCATCGGGATCGCGGCGAGCGCCAGCACCGCGGGCAGAAGCAGGACGGCTGGGCGGAAGAAGCTTCCGATGGCGGCCACGGCTCCGCACAGGGCCAGCCAGCGCCAGCGATGGCCGGAATTGATGGCCTCCAGATAGATGGCCATGATCGCGATCGTGAAGTCGATCGCCCAGCCGTCCGGCGTGGGACTGGTCATCTGCCAGGCGATCGGGGGATACACCGCGTAAAGACCGGCTGCGAGCAGGGCGGCGCGCGGACGCCTGAACAGTCGCATCGTAATGCGGTACACCAGCAGCACGGTGAGTGAGTCGAGCAGCGCTTTGAGGATCTGGTCGGGCAGGAAGCGTTCGCTGCCGGTGAGCTCCCACAGGGCCGCGAGCACAACCGGTTCGCCCACCGGCTCTCCGACCTCGGGTTCCCAGCGGGGGTGCGCGTCGGCGTACCGCAACTGGGGATCGTCGGGCGGTTCGATCATCGGGCCGGTGCTGTCCAGCGTGTACCCAAAATGGACGGCGCTGAGGTTGATCTGAAACCAATGGCCGTCGTGCACGATGTCATGCGCCATCCCGCCATACAGCCATGGCCGGTAGTTGGGATGCTGGTCTGAGGCTACGTACGCCGCGCGTACTCCGAGCGCGAGCATCACGATGGCGAGCAGCGCGACGCGGATGCGTGACATCTGAGCGACCTACCGCGCTCGCGCTGCTGTGCAAACTGTGCGTGGGCCGGGCAAGGTGTGCCCAGCGTACAGGCTGTCTCGAGATGTGGATCTGATTTTGGTGTGCCGTTTCCGGTTGATCGGTGAATCGGCCCACGGTTCCAGGAAAATTCAGGTCGAACGGGCTGGAAAATTGTTTCTCTCTGAGCCCGGTGCGGTTCCGATGGAGGTTCGGATCTGCTCCCGCCGCGCTGCACGGTTTGGCGGATGCTCGCCGTCCTCATGTCAGCAGCCCACTCGCCACCTGTGAGCCTCGGGATGCCAGAGTTCCTACGATGCAGTGGTGCTCCGCCCCCGCCGCAACCGCGCACGCGAGTGAGACTGCGTCTCTACCACCATCCCGACGGCGCACGGGTGGCCTACCGCGAGCTCGGCACCGGCCCCGCTCTGGCGCTGTTGCACTCCGCGATGCTCTCGCACATGGAGTGGGAGCCGGTGGCGCGGCGGCTGTCCGAGCGCTTCCGCGTGGTGCTGCCCGACCTGCCGCTGCACGGCGACTCCGAGGACCGGCCGCGCCACCCCTACACGATCGACTGGTTGGCCGATGTGCTGCGCGGCTTCGCCGCCGACGTGCTCGGGCCGCGGCCGCTGATCGCCGGACACGACATCGGCGCCGAGATCCTGCTGCGCGCGATCGAAAGCGGTGGGCTGAACCCCGCCCGCATCGTGCTGATGCCCAACCGTCTGCACCGCCCAGAAGAGCACGCCCGCCTGCGCGCCGTCTGGCGGCTCGCCGCTCGCGGCGGCTCGCTGCCGGCAGCCGACCGCGTGCTGACCCACGCCGCGCCGATCGTCTTCTCGCCCTCGCTGGGGTTGCGGCTCTCCGCGCGCGGCGAGCCGGCGGCGCGGGACCTCGTGCGCCACGCTTTCGCCGACGTCCCCGGCAACCCCAGCCTGGCGCGCTCGTGGGCGAAGTTCGCGCGCCGCTGGCCGCGCGGGCCCCAGACGCAGCTGCTCGAGCTCTACCCGCGCCTGGAGATGCCGGTGCTGCTGCTGTGGGCCGACAGCGACCGCCTGCATCCGCTCGCCGGGGCCGAAGAGACCCTGGAGCTGCTCCCCGACGGGCAGCTGCGCGTGCTGCCGGGCACCGGCTTTTTGATGGCCTACGACGACCCCATCGGCCTCGCACGAGAGCTGGTCGCGTTCTGCGGGTAGGCCGGTGTCAGGTGGAAAGAGCGGCGGGGCGTTTGCCGAATGCCCGCCCGTGGTCCATCCCTCGATGGCCTCGGCGGCGCGTTGCGCGACCGCTAGCCTGACAGGCGCGCGTAGCCTGTGGTTGCGGACTTCCTCGCGTACCCCAGCTGACTCGTCCAGGCACCGGTCGTCGGTTCGAGGCCCAGCCCGGTGCCGGCCCCGATCAGCCCCGGGGGGCGAGTGCCCAGCCTTTCCTTCCACCAATCGCCGTCGAAGAAAAGCGACGCCATCTCGTGGTGGCGGGCCTCATGAATGAAGAGCGCTCCTCCATCGGCCATCACCGGCCAGATCGCTTGCACGCATGTCTCGAGCGATGCGCGAAGGTCCACGTCGACGAACGCTGCCACGCATGGCGTGTGGAAGCCCGGGAGTGTGTCCTCGAACCAGCCCTGGTGAAAGCGACAGGCACCGAGATCGCCGCAGCGCCGCACGTTCTCCCGTACCTCTTCCAGCGAGCCGGCGTACATTCCGCGTTTGTAGGCGTTCGTTGCGCGGTCGTGGTGCAGGATGTTCTCGGTTTCACCCGCCGGCGGGGTGGGAAGGCCCTCAAAGGAGTCGAACACGTGGAGTTCCCGCCCGGCGAGGCTGGCAACGAGCGAGAGGTTGGCGGTGCTGCCGCCCTTGTAGCAGCCGCATTCGACCACGCATCCCTCGGTCCGCTCGGGAACACCGATGATGTGCGCGGCGATCGCCAGGTGCTCGGCATAGTGCGAAGCTGTTGTGATCCTGTAGCAACTCCAGATGAAGCGGGGCAGCAACGACCAGACCGCGGCTTGCGGCAGCGGGTGCTCACGTCCGCGGTTGCTGCGCACGGCGGACTCCAGGAACATGGGCAGGCTCGAGTAGCGGAGCGCGCGTCGATAGGTCTCTGACAACATCGTCAACGGCAATCCTTTTCCACGTATTCGGCTGGCGCCGGATCCTATCGCCGGCTTGGCCTCCCCCTCGCGCGGCGGCGGCTGGCCGCCGGCGGCGCTGGCGTGAGTCCTGGCATGTGTTTCCAACCCTGGCCATATAACGTCCGTGCTCCACAACACACCTCGCTGTGACGGTGGCCCTGAAGACAGATCCTCGAACGACCGCACTTCCGGTCAAGGAGAACCGAATGACCGACAAGCAGTTGTGGGGCGGCGAGACCGCCAAGGCCGTCGAGAACTTCCCGATCTCCGGGGAGACCGTGCCGGTCGCGGTGGTGCACTGGCTGGCGCGCATCAAGGGCGCGGCCGCCGCTGTCAACGGCGAGCTCGGGCTGCTGCTCCAAGCGCACGCGCCGCGCGGATCGAGAAGGCCGCCGCGGAGATCGCCGCCGGCAAGCACGACGCGCAGTTCCCGATCGACGTCTTCCAGACCGGCTCGGGCACCTCGACGAACATGAACGCCAACGAGGTGATCGGGAGGCTCGCCGGCGAGGCCGTGCACCCCAACGACCACGTCAACATGGGCCAGTCCTCCAACGACGTGTTTCCCTCGGCGGTGCACCTCGCCGCGCTGGACGTCGCGCAGAACGAGCTGCTCCCGGCGCTCAAACAGCTCGAGCGCTCCTTCGCGAAAAAGGCGAAGAGCTTCCAGAACGTCGTCAAGGCCGGTCGCACCCACCTGATGGACGCCGTCCCCGTCACGCTCGGGCAGGAGTTCGCCGGCTACGCCGCGCAGATGCGCCCTCGCACAGGAGCGCGTCCAGGCCGCGCTCGTGCACGTCGGGCAGATCCCGCTCGGGGGCACCGCCACCGGCACCGGCCTGAACACCCATCCCGCGCTTCGCCGAGAAGGTGCGCGCGCGGCTGAAGAAGGACTCCGGCCTGCGGCAGATCGCCCCGCCGCTCGACCCCTTCGAGGCGCAGGCCAACCGCGATGCGCTCGTGGAGCTCTCCGGCGCGCTCAAGGTGATCGCGGTGTCGCTCACCAAGATCGCCGGCGACCTCGCGCTGATGGGCTCCGGTCCGCGCGCCGGCATCGGCGAGATCTTCCTCCCGGAGCTGCAGAAGGGCTCCTCGATCATGCCCGGCAAGGTCAACCCCGTGATCCCCGAGGTCGTGCTGCAGGTGAGCGCGCAGGTGATCGGCAACGACACCGCGATCACCGTCGGCGGGATGCAGGGCCAGTTCGAGCTCAACGTGCGCATCCCGTTGATCGCCCGCAACCTGCTGCAGTCCCTGCACCTGCTCGGCGCCGCCTCCCGCGCGTTCGCCGAGAAGTGCGTCGACGGCATCCAGGTCAACAAGGCCGGCGCCGCCGCCTCCGCCGGTGGGACGCTCGCGGTTGCCACCGCCCTCAACGGTGCGATCGGCTACGACAGGGGGACCGTGATCGTCAAGCAGGCCACCGAAACCGGGCGCCCGCTGCGCGAGATCGCGCTCGAGCAGGGCGTCGATCCCAAGCTCTACGACGCCACGATCGATCTCGGCAAGATCGCCCGCGGGAACCGGTAGCACCACGATCACCCCTATCGCGATCGCGAGCGCCGCACGCTATGGTGGACCACGCACGCTCGCCACCCACCGACAAAGGAGACCCATGTCCCGCTTCGCCACCGTGAACCTGTCGGACATCGAGGATGTCGTCGGAGATCGCGCCCCTGGGATCGAAGGTCGATTCGCCCGCAAGCACCTCGACTCGCGCGACCTCGGGATCAGCCGCTTCTGCTACGCGGCCAACGTGCGCAGCCCGATGGCGCACAGCCACCGTGAGCAGGAGGAGGCCTACGTCGTCGTCGCCGGGTCCGGACGCGTACTGCTCGATGGCGAGACGCCACGAGCTGCGCCAGTGGGATGTGGTGCGCGTGGCGCCCGAGGTCGTGCGCTCCTTCGAGGCAGGCCCCGAGGGGCTGGACCTCATCGCCGTGGGCGGCCCGCAAGCCCGAGGACGGCGACGGCGTGATGGGCGCGGCCGTCTGGCCTGACGCCGAATAGCTGCAGGCTACCTCGCCGGGTGCTCCTGAGCCCAGCGCACGATCGCGCCTGACCCCGTAACGACTCTCGCTTCGTCGAGCACGCGGATCGGCACCGCGCGCTGGCCGCTGAGGCGCTCGACCTCGGCGCGATCGCGGGCCCGGGATGACCAGGTCCAGAACTTCGCACTGCCGCCCTTGACCTGCTTTACGTCGTAGGTATGGCCTGAGTCCTTCAGAGCCTTCGCCGCGCGACCGCAGGGATGTGCGATCGGCCCCGGCAGGCCGCCGAACGAGGTGCCGGAGGGGCAGACATAGAGAACCACGATCGAACCGTACCCGATCTCCTTCAAACGCACCGAGACCGCTTCACAAAATGAAGGGTTGCGAGGCCCAAAAGTAGATCGTACTACACGCCCCGGCTCGGAGAGCGGGAAGCATCAGATTGGCCCTCACACCGCCGGCAGCGCCTTGAACAGCCGCGCCACCGCGCGCTCCGCGGGCTTGGGCTGCCCGGCGTAGTCGAACAGGCCCTTGCCGAGGATCCCTTCGATCAGCTTGATGTGGGGAGCCTCGGCGCGCACCGAGCCGCCGTAGTAGGTGGGAGTCTCAGCGCGAAGTCGCGCAGCACCCACACCAGCATCCCGCTGAGGTGCGGGGTCGGCCTGTAGAGCGGATGTGCTGGGCCAGCAGGCGCGACTGGAAGGCGTAGCCGCCGGGGCGCCCTGGCTTGTTCGAGCGCGTTGCCTTCGGCGCCGAACTCGCTGATGATCTGGACTTTGCCGGCGAACGTCGTGTTCATCGCCGCGAGGCGACCGCGATCAGCTTGCGCAGCTCGCGTGGGCTTGTAGTGCACGCCCTCGTACCAGCCGGAGTAGTCGGTCTCGGAGACCGCGTCCACGTAGCTGTACAGGCGGCCCGGCGCCGTGGCGCGGGGGGTGCTCCCCCACACGTCCACCGCCACCATCCGCCCGGGGTCGTAGGCGTGCAGCCACTGCGACATCGCTTCGACGTACTGCGCCTGCCCGCCGGGGTGGCCGTTGCCCGCCATCTCGTTGGTGAGGTTCCACGCGATCATCGAGGGGTGCAGCTGCGTCGGCTTGCACCGTCGTGCGCACGTCTTCGTGCGCCCGTTCGGCGAGCTGCGGGCGTGATGCCCGTCCAGTCGCCGGAGGGGTCGTCGGGCCCGACCCCCTGCCACACCATGATCCCCGCGGCGTCGAGGCGTTCCAGCATGGTGGCCGGGCAGCGGGTGCTGGGAGCGCGTGGCGTTGGCGCCGATCGCCTGCAGCTCCTGCACGAGCGTGTCCTCTTCGGCCGGGCCGAGCGCTTCGCCGTGGCCGGGCGCTTCGAACTCGATCGAGGCCCCGTGCAGCTTAAGCGGCTGCCCGTTGAGGTACATCTTGCCCCCGCTCCACGTGAGCTGGCGCAGGCCGACGTGCGCGGAGTAGCTGCTCTCGCCCGGGCACTGTCGAGCGTCAGTTCGTAGAGGTTGGGGCTCCCCGGCGCCCACAGCGCCGGTTCGGGGACCGTCACGGTGGCGGTCATCGTCACCGTCTGTTCGGCGCCGACGAGCTGCGGGGGAAGCTCACGGGGATCGTCTGCCCCGGGCGGCTCGAGCGTGCCTTCGGGCGCGAGCATGCGCGCCGGGCCGTTGTTGCGCACGTCCACGCCCAGCTGCACGGTCGCCTGTATGGCTGTCGGCGCGTCCGGCGTGAGCGTCGTCTGGATCGTGGGGTCCGAGAGTTCGCTGGCGGTGAGCTCGCGCACGCTGACCGCGCCGTCGAGGCCGCCGAAGTTGAACCACGCGCGGTTGAAGCCTTCATTGGTCTGCAGCAGCGGGTCGCGCCAGTCCACGCGCACCACCAGCGTGTGCGCGCCCGCACGCCAGCGCATCGCGCAATTCGAAGGGCAGGTAGAAGCCCACGTGAGAGCCCAGCGAGTGGCCGTCGATCCACACTTCGACGAGGTAGTTGGCGGACGCGAATTCCAGTGCGTAGGTGCCAGCGGTGGGCGCGGTGAGCGTCGTGCGGTACCACGCAACCGAGCCTGCGAAGTCGGGGATCGCCTGCTTGCCCTTGATCGGGGCGGGGTTGACCACATCGGGGACGCTTACCGGCGTGCCCCCGAAGTCGCCGGTGGGCCACCCCCGCAGCTGCCCGACGTCTTCGGGGTCGCGGCGCAGCGTCCAGTCGGGGAGCGCCAGGCGCCCGCCGGGGCCTTCGCCGAGTTCGACCTGGCTGGCGTGGCCGTACGGACCGTTGTGCCGGGCCTGGCCGGGGCGGCCACGCGGGCCGTCGAGGCCGGCGCTGCTAGTAGGTGCGGCGATCGCCAGCGCCAGGAGCGCGGCGAGACCTACGATCGCTCTCTTGCCGGGGACACCTTTGGACACGTGCCGTCCATTGTGACGGGCGCGCCTGTTCGGTTCGCAGGTTACGTTGCGGCCTGCGCCGCCAGCATCCCCTCCAGCAGCAGTCGTGCTCCGTCCTTGGCGAGCGGTTCGTTGAGGTTGCCGCACTTGGGGGACTGCACGCACGAGGGGCAACCGGCGCGGCAGGGGCACTCGGCGATCAGGCGGTGGGCATCGCGGCAGAGCTCCTCGAAGCGCAGGAACGCGGCGCGGGTGAGCCCCACGCCGCCGGGGTGGCCGTCGTAGATGAAGATCGTCGGCAGCCCGGTCTGGGGGTGGAGATTGGTGGAGAGCCCGCCGATGTCCCAGCGGTCGCACATCGCGATCAGCGGCAGCACCGCGATCTGGGCGTGCTCGGCGGCGTGCAGGGCACCGAGCGCCGTCTCCTGCGCCGTCTCGTCGTCGGCGCCGACGCGACTACCCCCCGGTCTCGGGCACGCGGCAGCGAGCGCATCCGGGTCGAGCTCGAACCACAGCGCCTGCGTGGAGAAGCTGGTTTCGGGCAGGTCGAGCGGGACGAGGTCGATCTGGGCGTGGTCGAGAGGCGGCGGCGCTGGTAGGCGAGCACGGTCTCGGTGACGGAGACCTCCCCGAAGGAGAGCGAGACCCCGAGCGTCTCGCGGCGGTCGAGCACGCTCTCGATCGTCGTGGCGGTCTCGCGCTTGGGCTGCGTGTACCAACCGCCGTCGAACGGCGTACACCAGCGCCCGGCGGCGCTCCAGGTCGAGCTTCGCACCTTCGTAGGAGCGCCCCAGGTGCAGGTAGATCGCGCCCTGGTGGACGGTAGAGAAGGCGCGCGCGGCCTCGGTGGTGCCGAGCAGCTCCCCGGAGGTGGTGTCCACGATCGCGAAGCTGTCGAGCGAGGCCGAGCGCAGCGAGACCGCCGCGGCGGGGTACTCGGCGGGATTGCGGGGGCACGTAGGCGGCGGGTCGGGTGGGCGCGCGATCTTGCGTCGCAGCTGGCCGCGGCCGAGCAGCATCTCCGCGTAGGCCTCCCAGCGGGGCCGAGCATCTCGGCGTCGGCGCTCGAGAGCGGGCCCTCGAAGGCGGCGCAGAGCAGGTGGGCGAGGTGGATCTGGGGGCTCTCGTGGTCGAGGATCGCGGCCTCGACCGGGCGCTCCAGGAACTCGTCGGGGTGGCGGCAGAAGAACTGGTCCAGGGCGTCCTCCCCGGCGATGTACACCGCCAGGCCCCGCCCGCGCCGCCCGGCGCGCCCCCACATCTGGCGCAGCGAGGCGACGGTGCCGGGGAAGGTGACGACCACCGCGGCGTCGAGCTCGCCGATGTCGATCCCGAGCTCCAGCGCGTCGGTGGTGATCACCGCGCGCAGCTCGCCCCGCATCAGACGGCCCTCCAGCTCGCGCCGCTGCTGGGGGGTGTAGCCGGCGCGGTAGGGGACCACGAGGTCGGCGAGTCTCCTCCTCCTCGCAGCCGACCCCTCCCGGTCTTCTCGCGTCCTCCTCGCCGCCCGCCCGATTCCTCTCGATCGCCATCGGCCCCTCTTCGCTCGCGTTCGCTCCCCGCTCGAGCTCCTCCCGCACCAGCCGGCGAAAGCAGCTCGACGCCCTTGCGGGACTTCATGAAGCAGATCGCGCGCGCGCCGTCGCGCACCAGTCGTGCGAGCAGCTCGGCGGCCTCGCCCAGCGCCGAGCGGCGCGCGCCGAGCGCGGCGTCGGTGAGCGGGGGGTTCCACATCGCGATCCTGCCGCCGCGGCGCAGGGGCGCCGTCCTCGTCGATCAGCCCGACCCCCTCCAGACCAGTGAGCCGCTCCGCGAGCTCGCGCGGGTTGGCGATCGTCGCGGAGGCGAGCAGGAAGCGCGGCGCGGTGCCGTAGGCGGCGGCGACGCGGCGCAGGCGGCGCATCACGTTGGCGACGTGGGAGCCGAACACGCCGCGGTAGACGTGCGCCTCGTCGATCACGACGACGGCGAGGTTGGCGAAGAAGCGTGGCCCACGATTCGTGGTGGGGAAGGATCCCGAGGTGGAGCATGTCGGGGTTGGTGAGCACGATGCCCTGCGCGGCGGCGGATCTGCGTGCGCGCCTCGCGGGGGGTGTCGCCGTCGTAGATCGCGGGCCGCAGGCGCTCGCCGAGCCCGAAGCGCGCGAGCGCGCGCGCCTGGTCTTGCGCGAGCGCCTTGGTGGGGTAGAGGTAGAGCGCGCGGGCGTGCGGCATCGCGGCAGAGGACCTCCAGCGTGGGAAGGTTGAAGCACAGCGACTTGCCGGAGGCGGTGCCGGTGGTGACGATCAACGGCCCCTCCCAGGCGGCGTGCAGCGCCTGCGCCTGGTGGGAGTAGAGCCGCTCGATCCCCGCGCGCTCCGAGCGCCGCGAGCACCTCGGGGTGGAGCTCAGCCGGGTGGATCCACCAGAGCTGGCCGCACTCGGCCCTTCGGGGCCCCGCGGACGAGCCGCCCGTCGGCGCGCCCCTCGTCCAGCAGGGCGCTCCAAGGCTCGATCGTGCGCTCTATCGCCATCGGTTGCGATAGTAGAGGCGATGGCGATCCGAGCCGAGGCGTGCCGCAGACACGGCCGCAACGACCGAGGTTCGTCGGAGCGTCCAGAGTTGCCGGCGTTCGGCGAGCCTCGCTCGTGCGGGACGTCTCGCCGGGCCCAACGGTGGGCTCGAGAGGCGCACCTTCCACCACTCCCTCTACTCCGCGGAGCAGATCGCGCCGCGAGCGCAGCGAGCAGCGTGTCGGTGTGCCTGCCGGCGAAGGAGTGCGCGGGAACGGTGGGGAGAGTGGTGAGCGAGCTCGTGAAGCTGCGAGAAGCGGGCGCGATCGACGAGATGTGGTGGTGGACGCGGCCTCGGCCGACGGCACGGCGGCGGTGGCGGCAGCGGGCGGGGGCGAGCGTGCGCCAGGAGGCGGAGCTGCTGCCGCACATCGGGCCGGTGCTGGGCAAGGGCGACGCGATGTGGCGGGCGCTGGCGGTGACTGGAGGGCGAGATGGTGTGCTACCTGGACGCGGACACCGAGGAGTTCTCGGCACACTTCGTGACCGGCCTGCTCGGCCCGCTGGTGTGCGAGCAGGGAGTGGAGTTCGTGAAGGCCTTCTACAGGCGGCCCTTCGAGCATGGCGGAATCTCGCTGCCCGACGGCGGGGGCCGCGTCAACCATCTCACCGCGCGCCCGGCGCTGGCGCTGTTCTATCCGCAGCTGGCGGAGGTGCGCCAACCGCTCGCGGGGGAGGTCGCGGCGCGGCGAGAGCTTTGCTGGAGCGGCTGCCGTTCGCGACCGGCTATGGCGTCGAGATCGGAATGCTGATCGACGCGTGGCAGGCGGTCGGGCTGGAGGGGATCGCGCAGGTGGATCTGGAGGTGCACCGCAACCGCCACCAGCCGCTCCAAGACTGACGCCGATGGCGACGACGGTGCTGGCGACGATCGCACGGCGGTCTGCAGCGCGAAGGGCGATTGACGGAGCTCGAGGGCGAGCCGGCCTGCTCCGACCCTGCCGACCCCGACCATGCCGGCCCCAACCCCGCCGGCCCCCTGGGGTCGAGTGCCGTCCCCGCCGGAGCGCCCGCCGCTGGCCGCAGCGGGAGCCGCCAACTACGCTTTACCAAATGAAGGGTTGGGGTCCAAGAAGAACACATACAACACCGCCCTCACCCACCTCGATGGTGGGCGGGGATGAGCGCTCGCTGCCTGTACCTCGACCTGGACGGCACGCTGCTGGGGAGAGGCGCCTCGCTGCTGCACGATGGCGAGGGTGCGGTCGCGATCGACGGCGTCGGCGCGGTGCAGGCGTGCCTGCGCGCGGGCGTTGAGGTGGTGTTGATGTCGGGCCGGCGCAAGGCGCAGCTGGCGGAGGATGCGCGGCTGCTGGGCCAGAGCTCGTACATCTACGAGGCGGGGGCGTGCGTGGTGCTCGACGGCGAAGAGCACTGGCTGACCGGCAACATGCACCCCGGCGAACTGACGATCGCCCAGCAGATCGAGCGCTCGGGAGCGCCGGCGCTGCTGCTGGAGCACTACGGGAGCGCCTGGAGCACCATGACCCGTGGCACACCGAACGCGAAGTGTCACATCTCTTCCGCGGCCTGGTGGACGCGCAGGAGGCCGACGGGCTGCTGGCGGAGCACGGCCACGAGGAGCTGCGGCTGGTGGACAACGGCGCGGTGAGCACGCGTTCCGCAGAGGCGAGCCGGCCTGGAGCAGGTGCGCGGCTACCACCTGGTGCCGGCGGGCGCGTCGAAGGCGGGGGCCGTGGCATTCCACCAGCGCGTGCGCGGGTATGCGCGCGAGGAGACCTTCGCGGTGGGGGACTCGCGCGAGGACATGGCGTGCGCGCCGCACGTGCAGACCTTCTGGCTGGTCGCGAACGCGCGCCGCGCGACCCGACGATCGGGGAGACGATCGGGCAGTACGCGAACGTGCGCGTGTGCGAGGCGGCGAATGGCGCGGGCGTCTACGAAGCGGTCCTCAGCACGCTGGTAGCGGCGTAGAGGCTACCCGCTTGACAGCCGCCGCCACAGCCGCCGCCAGAAGCCCGGCTGAGGTCGCCGGCGCCAGAGCGCCGGCGGGGGCACGGTGGCGCGCACCAGCGCGACCCACTCCTGGAGCGGCAGCTCCCCGGAGATCAGGCGGCCGAGGGCGCTGCATGACCGGCGCCTGCTCGCCTCCCGCGTTCCAGCGCGCGCGCCAGCAGCGGCACCGACTCCAGCGCCTCCACCGCCTGGCCGATGCGGGCTGGGATCTCCGCGGCCGGTAGGCCTGCCGCGAGCAGCTCGCCGGCGCGGCGGTTGCGGCTCTCGGGGGCCAGCGCGGTGGCCACCAGGTCGCCGGTGCCCGCCAGGCCGATCATCGACTCCGGCCGCGCCCCAAGGCCCTCCGCGTAGCGCCACACCTCGGCGAAGATGTGGCCGGCCGCGGCCCCGGCGGCGTTGAGGCCCTGCGCTTCGGTGGCCCCCGCGGCGAGCGCCGCGGCGTTCTTGGCGGCCCCGGCGAGCTCCACCCCGAGCGGGTCGTTGGAGCGCTCGCATACCACGCCCGCGCGCGTGAAGACCTGCGCGAGCTGATGGGCGAGCTCCTCGTCGTGGGCGGCCGCCACCAGCCCCGCGCCGGCGTGCACCATCTCCTGGGCGTGCGCCGGTCCCCCGAGGCACGCCACGCGCTCGGCTGCCGAACGCCGCGCTGAGGATGCTGGTCGGCGGCGCAGCCGTCCGGCGGGACGAGGCCCTTGGCGACCGACACGACCGCCGTGCGCCGCCCCAAGCCGGCCTCGCGCAACCCCGCCACGACCGGTCCGAGCTCCTGGGAGGGCACCGCCAGGAACACGTAGTCGGCGCGCGCCACCCCGGCCGTGGAGGGCTCGATGCGCAGCTGCGCGGGCAGCTCCACGCCCGGCAGGTAGGTGCGGTTCTCGCGCTGCTCCTCCAGCGCCCCCGCCTGCTCGGCGGTGCGGGCCTGCAGCGTCGTGCGCAGGCCCCCCCGCGCCAGCAGCACCGCGAGCGCGGTGCCGAACGAGCCGGCCCCGATCACCGTCGCCCGCTTGGCCCCGGGCGTCGGCAGCGAGCGAGCGCGGGGAGAGCGTGTGGCCGCGACCTCCGTTCCTGGCGCCGGCCCCGCCGTGGGGGTAGGCTCATTCATCGATGAGCGAGCCTATTGCAAGCGCTGAGGCGATCGGGGGCCCGCGTGGCAGCGGCGGTCGCGGGCGCTCCGGAATGGCACGAGTGGACCCGGCCAGTGGAGAGGGCATGACGGCGAACTTGGCGGGCGTCGCGCAGTGGCGCAACTGGGCCGGCGACGAGCGCTGTGCGCCCCGCGGCGATCGAGCGGCCCTCCTCGATCACCGAGGTCGCCGCGGCGCTGGAGCGGGCCGCCGCGCACGGCCAGCGCGTGCGGGTCGCCGGTGGCGGGGCACTCCTTCAGCGACATCGCGCTCACCGACGGGCGCCTGCTGAGGCTCGACCGCATGGACCGGCTGCTCGAGGTCGATCGCTCCGAGCGGTCTCGTGCGCGTGCAGGGTGGCATCACGATCCACGCGCTCAACGCCGCCTGGCGGCGGTTGGCCTGGCGCTCGAGAACCTCGGCGACATCGACGCGCAGAGCATCGCCGGCGCGATCTCGACCGCCACGCACGGCACCGGCGCGCGCCTGCGCAACATCCCCTCGCAGGTGGCGGCGCTCACGCTGGTGCTCGCCGACGGCTCGACGCTGCGCTGCTCCGAGCAGGACGACCCCGAGCTGCTGCGCGCCGCGCGCGTGGGGCTGGGCGCGCTCGGCGTGGTGGCGGAGGTGACGCTGCGCTGCGTGCCCGCCTTCCGCCTGCGTGGCGTCGACGCCACCGCCCCTCTGGAGCAGACGCTCGAGCGCTTCGAGGAGCTGTCGCTCGCAAACGACCACTTCGAGTTCTACGTCTTCCCCCACGCCCGCACCGCGCTGACGCGCACCAACAACCGCACCGAGGAGCCGGCCCGCCCGCGCGGCAGGGTGAGCGCATACGCCAACGACGTGCTGCTCACCAACCACGCCTTCGGGCTGTTCTGCCGCCTCGGACGGCGGATGCCCGCCCAGATCCCACGCATCAACCGGCTCGTCACGCGCCTCGCGGGCGCCAGCCGCCGCGTGGACCGCTCCGATCGGATCTTCGCCAGCCCTCGGCTGGTGCGCTTCACCGAGATGGAGTACGCGCTCCCGCGCGAGCGCACGGTGGAGGCGGTGCGCCGCGTGCTGGAGCTGGTGGAGAGTCGCGCGCGGGGGAGCGGATATCGGGATGGCTTCGCCGTGCCCTTCCCGATCGAGGTGCGCACTGTGGCCGCCGACGACGCGCTGCTCTCCACCGCCGCCGGGCGCGACAGCGGGTACGTCGCCGTGCACATGTTCGAAGGGATGGCGTGGGAGCCCTACTTCCGCGCGGTCGAGGCGATCATGGACGAGCTCGACGGCCGCCCCCACTGGGGCAAGCGCCACTTCCAGAGGCCGCCACGCTGCGCGGGCGCTACCCCGAGTGGGAGCGCTTCCAGGCGGTGCGCCGGCGACTGGATCCCGGGGGGCGCTTCGCCAACGCCTACACCGACCGCGTGCTCGGGCCTGTCGATGAGTGACGCCGCTCGAGCGCCTCGAACGAGCCACGGCCGCGCTCGATCCGCCGTTCGCGGTCGTCGACCTCGACGCCTTCTGGGCCAACGCCGCCGACATGGAACGCCGCGCCGCGCCCAAGCCGATCCGGCTGGCCAGCAAGTCGGTGCGCTGCCGCGCGCTGCAGGAGCGGGTGCTCGCGCGGCCCGGCTTTCAGGGGACGCTCGCCTACACGCTGCCCGAGGCGCTGTGGCTGGCGGAGCAGGGGTTCGAGGACATCGTCGTCGCCTACCCGACCGCCGATCGCGGCGCGCTGCGCGAGCTTGCGCGGCTCACCGACCGAGCGGCCCGAGGCGCGCGTCTCGATCATGGTCGACTCGCTCGCGCAGCTCGACCTGCTCGACGCCGCGCTCGCCGACGCTCCCGCCGCCGCCGCCGCCTCCTCCTCCGGCATCTCCCGCGCCGCCGCCGCCGTCCTCCTCCTCCTCCGGCATCTCCCGCGCCTCCGCCGGCGGACCCGCGCGGCACCCCGTGCGCGTCTGCCTGGAGCTCGACGCCGGACTCTGGGCTGCTCGGCGGGCGCGTGCGCAGTCGGCGCCAAGCGCTCCCCCGTGCACACCCCAGCGCAGGCCGCCGCGCTCGCCCGCGCGATCGTCGCCCGCGAGGGCGTGCGAGCTCGTGGGGATGATGGCCTACGAGGCCCAGATCGCCGGGCTCGGCGACGCGCCGAGCGGGCCGGGGCCTCGCTCCTTCAGCTGCGGGCCGGCGCCGTGCGCCTCCTGCAGGCCGTCTCAGCTCGCGAGCTCGCCGCGCGCCGCGCTGCCGCGGTGGCGGCCGTGCGCGCCGTCGCGCCGCTGGAGTTCGTCAACGGCGGCGGCACCGGCAGCCTCGAAGGCACCGCGCGCGAGGACGCCGTCACCGAGATCGCAGCCGGCTCGGGGCTCTACGGGCCAGCGGCTGTTCGACGCCTACCGCGCCTTCGCTCCCCGTCCCGCCGCGCTGTTCGCGCTGCCTGTCGTGCGCCGCCCCGCGTCCGCGCGTGGTCACCGCGCTCGGCGGCGGCTACCTCGCCTCCGGTCCAGCCGACCGGGCGCGCCTGCCCCGTCCCTACCTGCCCGCCGGCCTACGCCTCGACCGCCAGGAGGGGGCGGGGGAGGTGCAGACCCCGCTGCTTGGCCCCCCGGCCGCCACGCTCGCGGTAGGCGATCGCGTCTGGATGCGCCACGCCAAGGCCGGCGAGCTGTGCGAGCGCTTCGATCGGCCTGCACCTGATCGAGGGCGATCGCATCGTCGAGGAGGTACCCACCTACAGGGGGGAGGGGCAGTGCTTTCTTTGAGGGGCATTGAGGGTGGCGCGGCCGGTCTTCAGGCCGGGGAGCCGGGCCCGCTTCTTTCAGTCACACCACCCCCGCCAGCTTCTCACCCGCCGTGCGCAGCGCCCGCGTGTCGCGCGCCTGGAGGATGACCTGCAGGTCGAGGATCCGGGCGTCGAAGAGGCTCAGCGCGTTCTCGGCGGTCACCGCGTACGCCGGCACGCCCGCCTGGCGGGCACGCGTGGCGATCTCGAACACTGCGCTGCCGAGCAGCGTGCGCTCGTCGAGGCGCTCTGCGCCCACCACCACCGCCCGCGCCGCGCGCATCCGCCGATCGAAGTCAAACGCCACAGCTCCGCGCACCCCTCGGCGGGCTCGATCGGGCACAGATCGACCCCCAGCGAGGGGTCCCCCGCCTGCAGCCCCCGCCCGATCGCCGCGCCCGCGCGCTCGGCGCTCAGCCCCTCGCCGAAGGGCTCCACGGCGATGAGCACTGTCCGCGGGATCACTGTCCGGCATCCTTACAGGCAATGGCTGAGGAGAAGGAGCACGTCACGATCGAGGCCGCGGGCCAGGAGCTGCGGGTCTCCAGTCCGTCCAAGCTCTACTTTCCCGAGCCCGGCTTCACCAAGCTCGACCTGATCGGCTACTACGTCGAGTGCGCCGAGGCCGTGCTCGTGCACCTGCGCGAGCGCCCCACCGTGATGAAGCGCTGGGTCGACGGCGTTGCCGGCAAGCCCTTCTTCCAGAAGCGCGTCCCCGATCACGCGCCCGAGTGGCTGCAGACCACGGTCGTCGAGTTCCCCAGCGGTCGCACCGCCCGCGAGCTCGTGGTCAACGACGCCGCCCACCTCGTGTGGGGGGTCAACCTCGGCGTGATCGACTGGAACCCCTGGCCGGTGCGCCGCGCCGACCCCGACCATCCCGACGAGCTGCGCATCGACCTCGACCCGCAGCCGGACATCCCTTTCGCGCAGGTCCGCGAGGTGACGCTGGTGGTGCGCGAGGTGCTCGAGGAGCACCGGCTGCGCGGCTTCCCCAAGACCTCGGGCTCGCGCGGGATGCACGTGTTCGTGCGGATCCCCCCGGAGCAGGCCTTCCACGAGGTGCGCCGCGCCGCGCTGGCGCTCGCCCGCGAGGTCGAGCGGCGGATACCCGGCCGCGCCACCACGCGCTGGTGGAAGGAGCAGCGCGAGGGCGTCTTCATCGACTACAACCAGAACGCCCGCGACCGCACCGTCGCCTCCGCCTACTCGGTGCGCGCGGTCCCCGACGCGCGCGTCTCCTGTCCGCTGGAGTGGGATGAGGT
Source organism: uncultured Solirubrobacterales bacterium (assembly GCA_963724305.1). GTDB lineage: Bacteria > Actinomycetota > Thermoleophilia > Solirubrobacterales > Solirubrobacteraceae > Palsa-744. The sequence continues at coordinate 1,885,754 of CAVRUG010000004.1, read as the reverse complement.
CGCCGACGTCGATCCCGCCGAGCTGCGCCTCGACACCGTTCCCGCCCGGCTGCGGGAACGCGGCGACCCCGCCGCCGAGATCGACAGCACCCCGGCTCGCTCGACTCGCTGCTGGAGCTCGCCGACCGCGACGAGCGCGAGGGCCTCGGCGACGCCCCCTGGCCGCCGCACTTCCGCAAGCAGCGCGGCGAGCCGCGGCGGGTGCAGCCTTCGCGGGCGCGGGCGGAAGGGGAGGGTGTCGGAAACCAGGACCAGGAGAGTGATGAGACGCCGCGTGCCGGCCGCCCAACCACAGTCCGCCGCGGTCGCCGGCCGCCGTCATCAGAGGCCAGCCCGCCTACTGGCGCCGAGAGGTGAATTCTATGGCCCTCCCCCTCACCCCACCGCTGCAACCGCAGCTGGCACTCTCCCGCAAGGCGCTCCCCGAGGGGGAGGCGTACGTGTACGAGGTCAAGCTCGACGGCTTCCGCTGCCTCGCGTTTGTGGATGGGGAGGATGTCTTCTTGCAGTCGCGCAACGGCCGCCCGCTGGGGCGCTACTTCCCCGAGCTGCGCTTCCCAGCCGGTCGCTATGTGCTCGACGGGGAGATCGTCGTCCGCGGGCGCCGACGGGCGCGAGGACTTCGACGCGCTCGGCCAGCGCATCCACCCCGCGGCGTCGCGCATCGAGCTGCTCTCGCGCCGAGACGCCCGCGGTGTACGTCGCCTTCGACCTGCTCGCCCGCGACGACGACTCGCTGCTGGAGCAACCCCTCAGTGCAGCGCCGCACGCGCGCTCGAAGCGCTGCTCGCGCGAACCGCGCTTCGAGGGCGCCCCGCTCGAGCTGATGCCTACGGCCGACACCGCCCGCGAGGCCGAGCTCTGGCTGCGCGATGCCGAGGGCGCGATCGCCAAGGAGCGCTCCGCTCCCTACCGGCCGGGAGAGCGCCGGGGGATGTTCAAGGTCAAGCGCACCCGCACGATCGACGCCGTCGTGGCGGGGTGGCGCCCGGGCAAGGAGCCCGACACCGTGGGCGCGCTGATCCTCGGGCTCTACGACGGCGATGCATCTGCGCGTCGTCGGCCACTGCTCCGGCTCTCACCGCCGCCGAGAAGCGCCGCCTCGTCGGCTTCCTCGCGCCCTACGAGACGGGGGAGCGCGGCTCCGCCGACCCCAGCCGCTGGAGCGCGGGGCGCAACCTCGAGTGGGTCGCGCTGCGCCCCGAGCTGGTGGTCGAGATCGACTTCGACCACATCTCCGCCGGGCGCATCCGCCACGGCGCCAAGCTGCGGCGCTGGCGCGAGGACAAGGACCCGCGCCAGTGCACCTTCGATCAGCTTCAGTAGGCCCTGTGCGAACCGAGGCGGGGCGAGATTGGCGACCGATCCGCGAGGGTGGATCTGCGGTTGGTCCACGACGTGGATCCGCGGCTTGTCCACTAGCATCGTCTGTGGGATGAGCAGCCGACAGCGCAACAGTGGGGGAGGAGGAGTACCTGCAGATCCTCTTCTGGCTGCAGGAGGCCGGGCTGCCGATGACCGGCGCCAACGTCGCGCGTGCGATGCAGCTCTCCGCGCCCACCGTCCACGAGATGGTGGGGCGCCTGGAACGTGACGGCTACATCACCCGTGGGCAGAGCCGCACGATCGCCTTCACCGACGATGGCGCCACCCAGGCCGAGAGCATCGTGCGCCGTCACCGCCTGATCGAGCGCTTCCTCACCGACGTCCTCGGGATCCCCTGGGATGAGGTGCACGAGGAGGCCGAGCGCCTCGAGCACGCGATGTCCCCCGTGCTCGAACAGCGGATGCTCGCCGCGATCGGCGACGCCAACACCTGCCCCCACGGCCACCCGATCGTCGCCGGTGCCCGCGAGATCGGCGTGCCGCTCGCCGACGTGCAGGTCGGCGCCGCGGTGCGCGTGCTGCGCTTCGAGAACGAGGCCGAGGACCTGCTGCGCTATCTCAAGGACTCGGGCCTGGAGCCCGGGCTGCAGGGCACGCTTGCGGCTCACGACCGCCGCGAGGTGGTGGTCGAGACGGCCGACGGCCGCCGCTGCGCCGTCACCCCCTCGGTCGCCGAGACCGTCTCGGTCGTCGCCGATCCCTCACCGCCGCCGCGTACCGCGTTGCCCGAGCAGCTGGTTTTGGGGCAACAACGCTACGGAAGGTGAACGGCTACACCGCCGCGGGTTGCAGCGAGCGGTAGGCCGCCGCGAGGCGGGCGACGCCCTCCTCGATCTGCTCCGGCGTGACGCCCGAGTAGGCGAGGCGCAGCGTATTCTCGCCGCCCTCCATGCAGGAAGTCGGTGCCCTTCACGAACACCACCCCCAGCTCGGTGGCGGCCTTGTGCAGGGCGCGCGACGTCGGTGCCCTCGGGCAGCGTCACCCACATGAAGTAGCCGCCCTCCGGCGGGACGAACTCGGCCTCCGGCAGCTCCTTGCGCAGCGCCACCTCGAGCGTGCGCACCCGCTTGGCCAGCGCCGTCCTGACGGTCTCGATCGAGCGCTCCAGAGCGCCCGAGGCGCAGAACTCGTACACGATCGACTGCGCCACCATGTTGGGCGAGATGTAGGTGTTGGTCGCCAGCCTTGCGATCGCCGCGATCAGGTCGGTCGGCCCCACCAGATAGCCGACGCGGATACCCGGGCACACGGTCTTCGAGAACGATGAGGCGTACACCACGCGCTCGGGGTCCAGCGAGAGCATCGTCGGTCGCCCCTCGCCGCTGAAGCGCAGATCCACGTAGGGGTCGTCCTCGAACACCGTGAACTCGTGCTCCGCCGCCAACGCCAGCAGTGCGCGGCGCCTCTCCGCGGAGAGCGTGTAGCCGGCGGGGTTCTGGAAGTTGGGGATGATGTGCGCGAGCTTCGGGCGCAATCCCGCTCCGCGCCCTCCTCCTTTGAGGAACGCTCCGCTCTCCACGTCGGTCGGTGGGACCCGCAGTAACTCCGCCAGCGCGTCGATGTCGATGCCGTCCGGCAGCAGCTCCACCTGGTGCACGCGCGCGCCGCGCTCGCGCAGCGAGAGCAGTGTGCGGTCGTAGGTCGGGCGCTCGACCACCACGTCGTCGCCCGCTTCCACCAGGTGGTCGAACAGGAATGCGTCCGCCTGCATCGAGCCGTTGGTGACCAGTACCCGCTCTGGCTCCACCCCGTGGCGCTCCGCGATCCATGCTCGCAGCTCGCGGTAGCCGATCGAGGTCCCGTACGCGGTCGTCCCCGCGGGGTCGTTCGTGAACGCGCGCGTCGCCGCCTCGCGCAGGCCCTCGACGTCGACGATGTCGAGGGAGGGAGCTCCGCGAGCGAATGAGAATCGAGCGACTTCGCGCCATCGCGGAGTGTGCCACGCTTAGCCTCAGGTTTCGTCGAACGTCAGCAGGACGCGACCGTCCGCCACCTCGCGGACGCTGAAGTCGCTCTCGACCGTGCGGCGCAGCTCGCGCACCAGCGCCATCGGCGCCGCCAGCCGCACGTCCACCACCGCGTGGCTCGCCTCGAAGCGGCGCACCGACGCCTCGACCACGTAAGGCAGGCCCGCCAGCCGCCGCTCGAACGCGCTCAGCGAGGCGATGTCGTAGAACGGCCCGACGCCCAGCTCGACCCGGCCCTCGAACAGCATGTCTTCCGGGGACTCGGCCGCCGGAGGCTCTGGCGGCGCCGGCTGGTCCACCGTCGGGAGATCCTCGAGCGCGGGACTCGCCGAGGTCGGTACCGGTGTCAGGGCGGGCGGCGTGGTGAGAGGGCTCGGCGTGGTGGGGGCGGGCGTGACCGCACCCGTGGGGGCCGAGGTGGAGGTGAGCCCTGACATCACCCGTCCGAGTAGCGCGTCGTACTCGGACGCCAGGTCCCGCGCAAAGCGCTCCAGGCGGTCGCGGAAGCGTCGCAGCTCCGCCAGGCTTGCCAGCTGTGCCTCGCTCGGGCGCGGGTACCGCTCGCTGTGCGAGCTCTCCCTGCGGCTCGTTCCGCTCGTGACTCGCCCGGCTTGGCAGGCTCCCGCGAAGCCGTGGTCGTGACGACTCGGGCGGCCTCATGAACTTCATCGGCTGCCCTGCCCCGGCGGGCGTAGGCACTGGAGGGGCCGGCGTAGATGCGGCTGGCGCTGGCGATGCGGCCGGTGTCGGCGGCTCGAGCGCCTCATCCACCAGCCTCTCCGCCCGCCCCCGCAGGGGAGGCCTCGCTCGAGTCTCCGGGGCGGTCGCGCCGGGCACCTCTCGGCGCCTGCCGATCGAGCTCAGCTCGCTCTCCAGCTCGCGCAGCTTGCGCTCCAGCTCTGCGAGCGTGCCCGTAACGTCGCCCGCTTGCGGGGCTGGCATCACCCGGTGTGGTCGGTCCGTTGGGGAAGGTGTCGGTCATCGGTATCGGGGAAGCGGTCTACCGTCCATCCTACTCGGGCGGTAACGGTGCCAACACGAGCCTTGGGCCGCATGTTGCGGCTTGGCGCCGTCAGCCGCGCAGGATCTGCACGGCGAGCTCGGCGACCTCGGTGGGGGTGCGCCCCACGCGCACTCCTCGCTCCTCCAGCGCCTGCGCCTTGGCGGCGGCGGTGCCCGAGCTACCCGACACGATCGCTCCCGCGTGGCCCATCTGCTTGCCCGCCGGCGCGGTGAAGCCGGCGATGTAGGCCACCACCGGCTTGGTGACGTGCTCGGCGATGTACTGCGCCGCCTCCTCCTCCGCCGAGCCGCCGATCTCGCCCGCCAGCACGATCAGCTCCGTCTCCGGGTCGGCCTGGAAGAGCTCGATCGATGTCCACGAACGACGACCCCGGCACCGGATCGCCGCCGATCCCCACGATCGAGCTGTTGCCGAAGCCGGCCCGCGCGATCTCGTTGCCGATCTGGTAGGTGAGCGTGCCCGAGCGCGACACCACGCCGACGTTGCCCTCCTTGAAGAACGAGGCAGGGATGATGCCCACGTTGGCCTTCCCCGGCGAGAGGATCCCCGGGCAGTTGGGGCCGATCAGGCGGGTGCCTGGCACTCGGTCGCGCTTGAGCGTGTTGTAAACCCGCAGCTCGTCGTGCGCGGGAATCCCCTCGGTGATCGCGATCACCAGCGCCACTCCCGCCGCCGCGGCCTCCAGGATCGAGTCCGCCGCGAACCGCGGGGGGACGAAGATCATCGCCGTGTTCGGCTGCGTCGCCTGCGCCGCCTCCGCCCAGCTGTCGAACACGGGGATGCCCTCGACGTCCTGGCCGCCCTTGCCGGGTGTCACCCCACCGACCACGTTGGTGCCGTAGCGGCGGTTGTTGAGCGTGTGGAAGGAGCCCTCCTTGCCGGTGATCCCGGCGACCGCCAGGCGCGTGTCCTTGTCGACCAGCACCGACATCAGATTTGCCTCTCCGCGGCTTTTCAGCTCTGCCCCTCCGCCAGCGCCACGACCTTCTCCGCGGCCTCGTTCATCGTCGCGGCGGGGTGCACGTTGGGCAGCGCCGCCTCGCTCAGCAGCTCGCGTCCCGCCACGTCGTTGGTGCCGTCCAAGCGCACCACGAACGGCAGCCCGCACAGGCTTCAGCTCCTCGAACGCGGCGATCAGCCCTTTCGCCACCTCGTCGCAGCGGGTGATCCCGCCGAAGATGTTGAATAGCACCGCCTTCACGCGCTCGTTGGAGAGGATCAGCTCGACCGCCTGCTTGATCTTGGCCGCGTCCGAGCCGCCGCCGGCGTCGAGGAAGTTGGCGGGGCTGCCGCCCGCCTGGGCGACCACGTCGAGCGTCGACATAACGAGCCCGGCCCCGTTGCCGAGGATGCCGATGTCCCCGTCGAGCGCCACATACTGCACGCCTTGTTCCTTCGCACGCCGCTCGATCGGATCTTCGTTCTCGGCGTCCGAGAGACCCTGGTTCTCGGGGTGACGGTAGAGCGCGTTGCCGTCCAGCGAAACCTTCGCGTCGAGCGCCTTGACCTGCCGACCACCGGCTTCGCCGGCGGTGCCCGGGGTGACAATCAGCGGGTTGATCTCCGCCAGCGTCGCGTCCTCCTGCATCCAAACCTCGTACAGCGCCACGAGCGCATCGGCGACCCCGCCGACCACATCCGCGTCGGCCTGCCCGTCAGCAGCGATCCTCACGGCCTCCTCACGCGAAAGCCCCTCAAGCGCATCCACGTGATGGCGCACCAGCTTCTCGGGTGTCTTCTCCGCCACCTCTTCGATGTCCACTCCCCCCTCGGTGCTGAACATCACGAGCGGCTGCTTGGCCTGCCGGTCAAGCAGCACCGAAGCGTAGTACTCGCTAGCGATGTCGCTGGCGTGCTCGATCCAAAGCTTGCGCACGGTGTGTCCGTGGATGTCCATCCCAAGGATGTTGCCCGCGTGCTCGCGCACCTCCACCTCATCCGCCGCCAGCTTCACCCCGCCGGCCTTGCCACGCCCGCCGATCAGCACCTGAGCCTTGACCACCACCGGATAACCCACCTCAGCAGCCGCCGCAACAGCGTCCTCCACGGTCGTGACCACCCTCCCCGGCGGAGACGGCCAATCCGTGGCGGGCAAAGAGCTGCTTGCCCTGATACTCGAGCAGGTCCATAGCGCCGCGGGACTCTAACTCAAATCAGGCGTGACCGCGCGGCGATCCCCCTCGCGCGGCATAATGCCGCTCCATGCCTCTGCCAAAGAACGTCACCTTTGTCACATTCGATGTTTACGGAACGCTGATCGATTGGGAGAGCGGCGTCTACGACGCGTTCGCCAAAGAGGCCGAGCGCGACGGCATCACGCTCGACCGCGCGGAGCTGCTCGCGCTGTTCCACGAGATCTCTCGCGAAATCGAGGCCGGCTCCTACGAGCTGTACGCAGAGGTGCTGCGGCGCACCGCCCTGGAGATCGCCAAACGGCTCGACTGGCCGCTCGAAACCTCACGCTCGGGCTTCCTGCCCGACTCCGTGCAGCGCTGGATGCCGTTCAAGGAAACCCCGGTCCAGCTGCAGAAGCTCGCCAAGAAGTACAAACTCGGGTTGCTCTCCAACATCGACGACAAGCTGCTCGGTCAGACTCGGCGCCACATCCCGATCGACTTCGACCTCGTCGTCACCGCCCAGCAGGTGCGCTCCTACAAGCCCGACCTGGCCCACTTCACCGAGTGCGCCCGGCGGATCGGGAGCAAGAAGGGCTGGGTGCACATCGCCTCCAGCCACCACCACGACGTCGAACCCTGCCTCAAGCAGCGTGTCCCGGTGATCTGGGTCAACCGCAACAAGGAGACGCTCGACCCCTCGCAGAAAAAGCCCACCGCGGAGGTCCCCAACCTGCGCGAGGCGGCGAAGCTGCTCGACGTCTCCTGACCGACCGTGCGGGTGCTGGCCTTGCACCCGGACGTGCTGGTCGCCACCAGCGCGATTTGGCAGACCAACTGCGTCGCGGTGCGCTCCCCGACGGATGCTCATGGCGGTGAGGCGCTGGGCGTCGGCGCGGGTGGAGAGGGAGGCCACGAGACCTTCGTGATCGATTCCCCCGTGTTGCCCGATGAGCTTGACGCGTTGCCGACGCTGCTGGAGCAGGCTCGGTTCGCCGCCCCCAGCGGACTGCTAGCGACGCACGGCGACTGGGACCACCTGCTGGGCTCGCTCGCATTCGCGGGGGTGGCGCTGGGCTGCGCGCAGAGCACCGCGGAGCGGCTGCGCGCGACGCCGGGAGCGGCACAGCGCGAGCTGCGCGCGTTCGACGAGCAGTACCTGATCGAGCGTCCCCGACCGCTCGCGCTGGGTGCCGTCCAGGCACTGCCCGTCCCGGGACGCTGCGGGCTCGGCGAGCGCGAGTTGGAGTTGCACCCGGCCGAGGGCCACACCGAGGACGGGATGGCGCTGTGGGTTCCGTGGGCGCGGGTGTTGGTCGCCGGGGACTACCTGTCGAGTGCTGAGATCCCCACCCTGGGCGACCCTTCGACGTCATCGGGCCACACCGGGAGGCCGCTGGAGGACTACCTTGCGACTCTCGAGCGGCTGCGACCGCTGGTGGAAGGCGCCGAGCACGTGGTGCCCGGCCACGGGCAGGTGCTCGATTCGAGCGGGGGCGCTGGCGATCGTGGACGAGGATCTCGCCTATCTGCAAGCCCTCGACGAGCATGGTGTGAAGGCCGAGCTTCCACCCGGGCGGCGCACCGCGTTCCAGCGAGGTCTGCATAGGGAAAACGCGGCCCGCGTTGGGAGCTGAGCCGGTGGCGGCCCCATTTCGATCTTGCGCCGAGGAGGGCCTTGCTCCCGATGGTTACTTGCGAAACACGATGACCGCGCTGTCGTGGCTCAGTCCGCCCGAGCCCGGTGAGGAATCGGGTGTGCCACTCGGGGACCCCAGCTTGCGCGAGCAGGCGACCGAGCCGGTTGAGCGAGTAGTGGTTCATCTGCATGTGCGGGTACGACCAGGTCCTCCCCTGCGCCACGTTGACGAGGTTGTACGCCAGCGGGACGGTCTTCATTGTCCAGTGGAACGCTCCCGCGGCCGGATGGCTCGGGCGCAGCGCCACCTGGATCGATCCGACCCCGCCGGGGCGCAGGCCGCGCACCAACGTGTCGAAGATCCGCTCGCCCTCGCGGACGGGAATGTGCTGGAAGACCAGATACGAGTGCACGAGGTCGTAGGTGCCGCTCAGCTCGCCGAGCCGCTCGACTGGAGCCCATTCCACGTTGTGTAGCCCCATGCGCTCTGCGTTGCGCGCGGCCTCGCGCAGCATCGAGGGCGACACGTCCACGCCGTACACCCGCTCGCAGCGCTCCGCTAGGGGCAGCGTCAGGCGTCCGACGCCGCAGCCGTAGTCGAGCGCCACGCGGCACTCCAAGCCGGCTCCCACGGCTGATTCGATCGCCGCCAGCGACTCGGCGATGTGCCGGCGACCGCTCTCGAAGAAGCGCTTCCGCGTTGTTTCGTCAAGGCGGGAGTGGTGGAAGTCGGGCTCGGACAGCACCCCGTAGTAGGGATCCAGCGCCCCGTAGCGCTCCCACTGCCGCGTTGGGTCGTAGACCATCGACCGCAAACCTCAGCCGTAGTAGCGCGAGATCACCAGCAGCTGGCTGAAGATGTCGTGCGCCAACAACAGGCTGACGATCGCCACGCCCGCGATCGGCCCCCAGCGCCGCCCGGCACCGCGCGCCGCCAACGCCAGCGCGGCGCCCCACAGCACGAGCATCGGCAGCAGGTAGCGGGGCTCGTTGTACTCCCCGGGAATGTCGTGCGCGTAGTCGTCCGCGCCGATCAGGATCAATACCCCCAGCGTGATCGCGATGTAGACGGCGATCTCAATTGCGCGACTCGGCAGGGCGCTGCGGTACATGAACAGCGCTCGCGCCAGGAGCGCTGCGACCAGGGCCGCGGGAATCGAGTGCGAAGTTGTACACCCAGCTCGGGAACGTCGCATCGAGCCAGCCGTACACCCCGACCAGCCCGTTGAACCAGAACAGCCGTGTGGTGGAAATGCCGTGGAAGTATGCGCTCATTCCAGGTAGGCGTGGGAGATAGAACTGCCAGATGTAGCTGATCTCGTCGAGGATCGCCCCGCCCCTGCGAGTGAACGTGACGAGCGCGGAGAACGACCCACCCAGTGGGTGGCCGGCGAACAAGTTGACCATGCCATACAGCAGGATCGGGCTGGCGCCGATGCCGAGCGCGAGTGCGAGGCAGCGATAGGCACTCCGCCTGGACCTCCGCGCCTCGGTGGCACACAGCACGAGCACGCCCAGGACCGCGCCGGGAACCAGGCCGATGAAGTTGAGCTTGGTGGTCACACCGATGGCGAGCACGACGCCGATCGCGGCGGCCAGCCGCGGGGTGATCCCGCGCCGGAATCCCCGTGCCAGGCAATAGAAGAGCGCTGCCGAGACCGCGAACAGCATCGCGTCGGGGTTGACTGCGCCCGACATCTGCCCGAGCAACGGCGCGAGCGCGACGCCGAGCCCGCCGACCGTCCACGCCCACCGTGCCCCGGGCAGCGCCTCGCGCACGAACAGAAATGCGAACAGTGCCGTCAGGCCGCCGAACAGCGCGGAGAACAGCCGCATCAGCGCAACCTGGTCGAGCAGGCCGCCGGCCGACGCCAGGCCGTAGGGGATCGTCTCGAGCGCGTAGTAGAGCGGCGGCTGGGAGGCGGACACTCCGGTCGCGCCTTCTTCGTCGGAGCGTGCAAGTGGCTTGGCGAGGTCGCGTTCCAGCTGACGCTGCTCGGCCTCCGTGGAGATCGTGCCCTGTTCGGAGTGGTAGCGCACCTGCGCGTAGTGCAGGTCGCCCAGCACGGTGTACTCGGCGGATGGGAAGCTTTCGGCGCTTGAGGCCGGCAGTTTCCCGGTCTGCGCGAGGCGCTCCACGTAGGCGAAGTGGGCAGGTTCGTCGGGGTTCTCGAACGGTGGCGAGATCACCGACCAACAGGCCGCGTTGAGGAACGCAACCAGCGCACACACCCAGGCCGCTCGCGGCACGCGGCGCAACTGGCGGCGTATCAGCGGCCCGAGCTGCTGCTGCTCGCCGGGTACCCGTTTGCGCGCCGTGCGGCGCTGGGCATTCCGGGAACCGCGGGTAAACGACCTCGCGCCGACTGCCGGAGCGGCGGGTGGCTCGCTGCGCCGTGGCCGGGTCTTCACAGGTGCCGACGTCCTCGCGGCGGAGCGCTTGCTCATCGCAATTCCTTCACGACCAGCCACGAGGAGAGCGTGACGAACGAGGCCACGAGCGCGATCACGAGCAGGGCGTTCCATGCGCCATTGGCCGCGTGGCCGAGGCCGAGACGTCCTGCAACCGCGGTCACCTGCGACCACCAGGAGTCGTCGCCCGGGCGCAGGTATTCGATGCCCATCCTGCCCGCGAGCGGGCCTTCGGAGGTCTGCACCGCCACGGCGGGGATGGTTCGTGTTCCCCGCATCGCGATTTTCCCGTTCATCTGCGTCATCGCGAAGCAGACCTTCACGGGCGCCACAGTGCGCGACAGGGGCTGCACGGGAACCGTCACCGAGGCATCCGACCAGCCAGGCGGGGTCGCGCCGTGCGCGATCACGCGCGAACCCGACAGCACCTTCACCGTCACCCGTGGGCCGAGCGCCGCAGTCAGGCTCAGGCGTAGCGCCGCCGTGCCGCGTGGCAGCGTTTCGCGTTCCTGGCAGGCCGCCGCCGGCTTGGCGGTACTGACCAGGGTGTGTTCGGTGGCCACCCCTCGGCGCGCGACCGTGAGCGGCGCGTGCGCGAGCGTCACCACGAACACGAGCGCGATCAGCGCCAATCCGACCCCGAGCGCCACCTTGATCCTCATCAGCGGCGTCGCAGCCCGATGATGCTGAGCAAGAACGAGGCGAAGATCACCTGGATGCCGAGCACCAGCAATGTCGCCGCGACGATCGCCAAGCGCTCCTCGGAGAGGCTGCCAAAGCCGAGCCTCACCCACTCGAGCACGATCAATACGAGGATCGCCAGCCCCAAGGAGGCGATCGCACCGCCGAGCAGCAGGCCGTGCTCGAGTCTGTAGCGCGCCCACATGCGCTCGAACCAGGGGTCGCGCTCGCCCATGAAGCAGATCCCGTACGTGCGCGCACACAGCCCGAGCGTGACCACCTGCGCGCCGACGATCAGCAGCAGCGAGCCCCCGATCAGCGTGTGCACTTCCCAACGGCGGCCGAACACGTCGACGTGCGCCAGCACCATCGCGCAGATCAGCCCTCCTAGCGCTGCCATCGCCGTGCCGGGGAAGATGAACAGATGCTTGGGCGAGTGCATCATCAGGTAGCGCAGGTGCCGCCAGCCGTCGCGGAAGCTCGACAGCTTCGACTCCCCGCCACGCGGGTGGTATTCGATCGGCAGCTGGTCGATCTCCAGCCCGGCCTTCGCCGCGCGTACAACCATCTCGGAGGCGAACTCCATGCCGCTGGTGCGCAGATCCAGACGTTTGAGGTGCTCGCGGCGGAACGCGCGCATCCCGCAGTGGGCGTCGTTGACGCCGGTGTGGAAGAGCAGGTTGAGCAGGCGCGAGAGCAGCGGGTTGCCGATGTAGCGGTGATGCCACGGCATCGCGCCTGGCTGGATGTTCTGCATCCGATCGCCGATCACCATGTCCGCGCCTGCTTCCAGCGCGGCGAGGAAACGCGGGATCTCGTTGAAGTCGTAGGTGAGGTCGGCGTCCGCCATCAGGATGTAGGTGCCGCGCGCGGCACCGAACCCGGCCAGGTAGGCGCTGCCGTAGCCGCGCACCGGCTGTTCGATCACCCTCGCACCCGCCAGCTCCGCCAGCGCGGCGCTGCCATCGATTGAGCCGTTGTCGGAGACCACCACCTCGCCGGCGATGCCCGCCGCGATCATCGCGGCGCGCGCGGTGGAGACGCACTGCTCGATGTTCTCCGCCTCGTTCAGGCAGGGGATCACCACCGACACCAGGCAGGTCGGCTCGCCGTGGCTCTCGGCGAGCGGTGCGTCTGTGGTGGTGGTGCTCATCTCGGTGGTGCTCATCTCGGCATGGCTGATCGGTCCGCGTGGGCGGACGGTTGGGCTGCGTCGGAATGCTGGAATCGACCGGCCAAACGTTGGCCGATCGCTGGGGGAGGGTCAAACGGCCGTCACGACGCGCCGTATCGGCGGGGCCAGGTCGCCTCGCGGTGTCTCCGATCGGCGCCGGCCGGCGCTAAGGCGTTACTCGGCGCTCTTGATCGTGGCGATCGGGGCGCCGGCGGCGATCGGGGCGCCCTCTGTGATCGGCAGCTCGGCGATCACGCCACTCTTGTGGGCGGTGATCTCGTTCTCCATCTTCATCGCCTCGATGATGCACAGCAGCTGGCCCTCCTGCACGGTGTCGCCCTGTTTGACGAGCACCTTCCACATGTTGCCCTGCAGGGGAGAGGGCAGGATGTCGGGCCCCCCGGCCGCCGCCGACTTCCGCTCCCCGCGGCGGGGGGGACGGCGCCCACCGGCCGCACCCGACCCGTTCAGCGTGCCCTCCACCGCGACGCCGAGTGCGCCGGAGGGGGGTCCGACTACCTTCACGTCGAAGCGCCTACCCGACACCTCCACGGTGTAAGTCTGCTCTACCTTCTCCGACTCCTGCTCGCCGGCGTCGGCGACCGGCCCCTGCTTCTCGAACGCCAGCGTCTTCAGCCAGGCGCGGTCTTCCAGCAGGTCCCTGCAGGTCTCCCCGCGCGCCCACTGCTCGGTCGCCAGCAGCGCCTGGTGGAAGGGGATCAGCGTACGCAACCCCTCGATCTCGTATTCGCCCAGCGCCCGCAGCATCCGCTGGGTGGCTTGCGCGCGGTCGGCGTCCCACACGATCAGCTTCGCCACCATCGGGTCGTACATCGGCGACACCTCGCCGCCCGCGCCGACGCCCGAGTCAACGCGCACGCCGGGCCCCGTGGGCTCTTTGTAGCGACCGATCTTGCCCGGCGCGGGCGCAAAGTTCTTGGCGGCGTCCTCGGCGTTGATGCGGCACTCGATCGCGTGGCCGCGCAGCACCACGTCCTCCTGCGCGTAGGCGAGCGGCTCGCCGGCGGCGGCGCGGATGCCCTCCTTGACGATGTCGATGCCGGTGGTCAGCTCCGTCACGCAGTGCTCCACCTGCACGCGCGTGTTCATCTCCAGGAAGAAGTACTCAGGCTCCTGGCCGTCGGGGCGCGGGGAGAGCAGCCCCTCGATCGTGCCGGCGCCCACGTAGTCCACAGCGCGCGCCGCCTCCACCCCGATCTTGCCGATCCGCGCGCGCATCTCGGCGTCCACCACCCACTCCGGCGCCGGGGACTCCTCGATCACCTTCTGGTGGCGGCGTTGGATCGAGCAGTCGCGCTCACCGAGGTGGATCACGTTGCCGTGCCGGTCGGCCAGCACCTGCACCTCCACGTGGCGCGGGTCGTGCAGGTAGCGCTCGAGGTAGACGGTGGGGTCGGAGAAGAACTTCTCGCCCTCGCGGCTGGCCCCCTCGAAGGCGCCCTCGAGCTCCTCCTCGGTGAGCGCCACGCGGAAGCCCTTGCCGCCGCCGCCGCCCGCGGCCTTCACCGCCACCGGAAAGCCGATCTCGCCCTTGGCGATCTCCAGCGCCTCGGCGACCGTGGCCACCGGCTTGGTGGTGCCCGGCACGATCGGCACGCCCGCGGCCTGCATCAGCTCGCGCGCCCGCGTCTTGGAGCCCATCGCCTCGATCGCGCTCGGCGGCGGCCCGATGAACACCACCCCCGCGTCGGCGCACGCCTGTGCGAACGGTGCGTTCTCCGCCAGAAAGCCGTACCCCGGGTGGATCGCCTCCGCGCCCGAGCGCGCCGCCGCGTCGAGGATCTTCTCGATGCTCAGGTAGTTCTCCGCCGCCGGCCCCCCGCCGAGGTTGTAGGCCTCCCCGGCGCGCGCCACGTGCAGGGCGTCGCGGTCGTGCTCGGAGTACACCGCCACCGAGGCTACGTCGAGCTCCTCCAAAGCTCGCACGATGCGTACGGCGATCTCGCCGCGGTTGGCTACAAGCACCTTTGTAAACATGGAGGGCCGGCAGACTACCACTGCCCAGGCAGGCGCCCGCGCCCGGGGTAAGCGCTCCACAGACCCCGGACGCGGGCTGCGGCACCGCCCTGGCGCGCTCTCGCGCTCGGTGCCTCCCTGCCGGCGGACGGCTGTCGAGCCGCCGCCGCCCTCCTCCATCGGCGGCGGCGTCCCGAGTGCTCTACTTATTCAAGCAACGTAGAACTTGCGCTTACGCCCGAGTGCCCGCGCGTGGCCGGATGTTCGAATCGTGGTTCGGGAGTTGGGGGTGTGGCGCCGCGGGCTCCCGGGTTCTGGGTAGTGGGCCTCAGGGCTGGGTGCGGCCCTGAGGGTTCGACGGCGCTCAGGCCGTACCGACCATCCCCGCGCCGACCGTCTCGTTGGTGGCCTCGTCGATCAGGATGAAGCTGCCCGTACGCCGGTTGGAACGGTAGGAGTCGAACGCCAGTGGGGTGCTTGTGCGCAGGCGCACCCTGCCGATGTCGTTGAGCGCCAGCTGCTCGGGAGCGCTGGCGCGCTCCAACGTGTGCACGTCCACCACGTCCTGCAGCTCATCCACGATCGCCGTCGCGCCACGCGTGGTGTGCTTGATCACATACCGACCCCCCGCGCGCAAGGGGCGCTCGTTCAGCCAGCACACGTCGGCCTGCAGCTCCCTGCTCACCCTAGGCGCCTCCTCGGCACGGCAGATCAACTCGCCGCGCGAGACGTCCAGCTCGTCCTCCAGGCGCAGCGTCACCGACATCGGCGCCTGCGCCTCCTCCAGCTCACCCTCGAACGTGTCGATCGCGGCGATCCGCGTGTGTAGCCCGCTCGGCAGCGCCACCACCTCCTCGCCAACGCGCAGCGCCCCGCTCGCCAGCTGCCCGGCGTAGCCGCGGTAGTCGCCGCTCTCTCCCGGCCGGGTGGCGCCATTGGCCGGTCGGATCACCCACTGCACCGGGAAGCGTGCCTGCTTGTCGTAGGGGTGGTCGTACGCCACCTCCACTTCCTCCAGGAACTCCAGCAGCGGCTGGCCCTCATACCACTCCATCCGCGGCGAGCGCTCCACCACGTTGTCGCCCTCCAGCGCGGAGATCGGGATGTACGAAGTCTGAGTATTCCGCGGGTTCTTGCCGCCGCGCAGCTTACGCGCGAACGCCTCGAACTCCTCCACCAGCTCCTCGTAGCGCGTGCGCGAGTAGTCAACCAGGTCCATCTTGTTGATCGCCACCACCATCTGCGGGATGCCCAGCAGTGCACTGATGAACGCGTGGCGCTTGGACTGCTCCAGCACGCCCCTGCGCGCGTCGATCAGCACCACCGCCACATCCGCTGTCGAGGCGCCCGTCACCATGTTGCGCGTGTACTGCTGGTGGCCAGGGCAGTCGGCGATGATGAACCGCCGCCGCGCCGTGGCGAAGTAGCGGTAGGCCACGTCGATCGTGATCCCCTGCTCGCGCTCCGCGCGCAAGCCGTCGGTGAGCAGCGCTAGGTCGAGCGCGCCCGACCCGCCGCGCCGCGCGCTCGCCTGCGCGACGTGCTCCAGCTGGTCCTCGAACACCTGCTTGGAGTCGTACAGCAGGCGCCCGATCAGCGTGCTCTTGCCGTCGTCGACCGAGCCGGCGGTGGTGAAGCGCAGCAGGTCGAGGGTCACTAGAAGTACCCGGCCTTCTTGCGATCCTCCATCGCGGCCTCCGAGACGCGGTCGTCGGCGCGCGTCTCGCCCCGCTCGGTAATCCGCGTGGCGGCGATCTCCATCACCACTTCCTCCAGCGTCCCCGCGCGCGAGCGCACGCCGCCGGTGCAGCTCATGTCGCCGACGGTGCGGTAGCGTACGGTCTCGGTGAAGATCTCCTCGCCGTCGATCAACTCGGTGCCCTCCCGCCACGCGTACAGCATCCCGTCGCGGCTGAACACCTCGCGCTCGTGCGCGAAGTAGATCGAGGGTACCTCCAGCTGCTCTTGGGAGATGTACTCCCACACGTCCAGCTCGGTCCAGTTGGAGAGCGGGAAGACACGCACGTTCTCGCCCTTGCGGATGCGCCCGTTGTAGAGGTTCCACAGCTCGGGGCGCTGGTTCTTGGGGTCCCACTGGCCGAAGTCGTCGCGGAAGGACATGATGCGCTCCTTCGCCCGCGCCCGCTCCTCGTCGCGCCGCGCGCCGCCGAAGGCCGCGTCGAAGCCGTGCTGGGCGATCGCGTCCAGCAGCGTCACCGTCTGCAGGCGGTTGCGCGAGGCCCGTGGCCCCGTCTCCTCCACCGCGCGGCCTGAGTCGATCGACTCCTGCACGCTCGCCACGATCAGCTGCTCCCCCAGTTCTGACACACGGCGGTCGCGGAACTCGAGCACCTCGGGGAAGTTGTGGCCGGTGTCCACGTGCATCAGCGGGAACGGGAACGGCGCCGGGCGGAACGCCTTCTCAGCGAGGCGCAGCAGCACGATCGAGTCCTTGCCGCCGCTGAACAGCAGCACCGGTTTCTCCAGTTCGGCGGCGACCTCGCGCATCACGTGGATCGCCTCGCTCTCCAGCGCGCGCAGATGACTGAGCTGGGGACGCTCCGCGACGCTCACGCTTACTCCGCTCGACCCGCCGTACATGCTTCCTCGTCTTTCATCGCACTGCCTCGATCACGTGCAACCCACACTCCGTCTTGCCGGTGCCCGCCCAACGCCCCTCACGGCCGCTGCCCGGCTGGGTGCACGGCTCGCAGCCGATCGAGGCGTACCCATGATCGTGCAGCGGGTTGTAGGGCAGGTTGCGCTCGTGTATCCGGCGCCACAGGTCCTTCTCGGTCCAGTGCGCCAGTGGGTTGTACTTCCACAGGCCGCGCTGCTCATCGCGTTCGAGGAGCTCTGTCGCCTCGCGCGTGGGTCCCTGCTCGCGGCGGATGCCGGTGATCCAACCCTCCGCGCCGTCGAGCGCGCGCTCCAGGGCGGCGACCTTCGCCTGCGAGCAGCAGTGCTCGGGCCCTGACCAGCGGTCGCCTTCCGGCGCGCTTGCGTCGAACACCTCGACGGCGATCCCGAAGCGCTCCTCGAACGCCCGCCAGGTTTTCAGCGTCTCCTCGAAAAGTACACCGGTGTCGATCGTCACGATCCTCACCTGATCGCCGCTGTCGACCTGTAGCAGTTCGTCGATCAGCACCGACTCCTCCTTCTGGAAGGAGCACAGCAGGACTGCCCGGCTGCCGTGGCGCTCAACGGCCTCGCGCAGGGTGGCGCTCAGGCCCTCCTGCTGACCGATCACCGGGGCCGAGGGGGCCGGCGTGGGGGTGTTGCTCAGACCGCGCACTCGCCCTCTCCCCGGATCACTTCGAAGGGGACGTTGCGGTTCCAGTCGATGAACTGGCCCATCGTCTCCAGGCCGAACTCGACCGGCAGGGAGAGGTCCTTGACGAGCCCTTCAAGCTCCGGCGTGCCAACGCGCTGCACGAACGCGCCCCACTCCTCGCCCTCCTCGCGCGTGGACTCGTAGTGGCGCAGCCACCGCTCGACGGCGTCCGGCACCCGCTTGGAGGGCAGGCGCGCCTTCAGGCGCAGGCCGAACGCGATCTCCTTGCCTTCGAAGGCCCCGCCGACGTGCGGGATGTAGGCGGGGATCGTGTGCTCGCCGACTTTGATCGACGCTCCCGTGAAGCCGATCGAGCCCACGTGGTGCTGTCCGCACCCGTTCGGGCAACCGCTGATCTTGATGTGGATCGCGCGCGTCAGGGGATCGGAGATGTCCATCGCTTCGATCCGCTCCTGTACCGCCTGGTTGAGCCCCATCGAGCTGGTTATTCCGAGCTTGCAGGAGTCGGTGCCGGGGCACGACACGACGTCGTCGATTTCCCGCGAGCCCGCGTCGCCGAGGCCGAGCTCGCTGAGCGCGCGCCACACGTCGTAGGCGCACTCGTGGCGCACCCAGCGCAGCACGAGATTCTGCTGCACTGTGGTGCGGGCGTACCCGCCGGAGTAGTCGCGCACGATCGCCGCCAGCCCGCGCAGCTGCTCGGGGGTGAGGTCGCCGCGCGTGATCTTCGCCTCGACGGTGACGAAGCCCTCCTGGCTTCTGTTCGCGCACGTTGGCCGCGCGCCAGCGCTCGAACTCCGAGAGGTCGCCGTTGGGGCTGCCGTAGGCGGCGGGCGGTGCCGGCGCGCTCTCGCGCTCGTCGTCGAGGAACAGGCGGTGCTCGACCGAGAAGTCCCGTTCGGCCACCCACTCGCCCTCGAGCTCCTCCTCCACCTGGCGGCGCAGCTCGTCGATCCCGTACTTGTCCACGAACACCTTGATCCGCGCCCGCGCGCGGTTGGCGCGCAGCCACTCCTGGCGGTCGAAGATGCGGAACACCGCCTCGGCGATCTTCAGGTACTCGCCGTCGTCGAGCCCCACGAACTCGTACAGCACCGGCGCTTTGCGCGGCATGATCGAGGTGCCGCCGCCAACCAGCATCTGCGCGCCCGCGCACCTCGCCGCGGTGGGCGGGATCGTCGATCTCGCGCACGCGCGCCCGGAAGGCGATGTCGTGGATTTCGCTGATCGCCCGGCCCGGCTCGCTCGCGTCGAAGGCGGTCTTGATCTTGCGCGGCATCGCCTGCGTGGTGGGGTGGCGCACGAAGTAGCGCACGTACGCCCCCGCGTAGGGGGTCATGTCGAACAGCTCGTCGCTAGCCACGCCCGCCCACGGGTCGCCAGTGACGTTGCGCACCGTGTTGCCGCACCCCTCGCGGCTGGAGAGCCCCGCCTCGCCCAGCTCGCGGATCGCCTGCTCGGCGTCCGGCAGCGGGATGTGGTGCATCTGGATGTTCTGGCGCGTCGTGACGTGGCCCTTGTTGAGCGGCACGTACTTCTCGATCACGTCCGCGAACTTCTCCAGCTGCTCCGGGGTGATCCCTCCGAACGGCAGCTTCACGCGGATCATCTGCACGTCCGGCTGGCGCTGCCCGTAGACCCCCTGCTTGAGGCGGAACTTGATGAACTCGTCCTCCGGCGTCTGCCCCTCCAGGAATTTGGTCGCCTCGGTCTTGAAGTCGTCGAACTCCCGCTGCAGGATCGGGATCACGTGGCCAGGCACGTTCTGCAGGATCTCCGGATCCTCCAGCGTGCCGCGGGGGGCGGGGTGGGTACGGCGGTTGGCTCCATCTACGGGACCTCCTGAGGGCTTTCTCGGGGGGGCTTGGGTTGGGGGAGGGGGCTGTTGCTGAGGTACTTACGGCTGCTTGCAACTGCGGGGGATTGCTGCTGGCGGTAGTGGGCTGGCGTGAGGAGGTATCGGCTGTTCGGAGATTGGCCCTAAAGGCTAGCGCCTTTTGGGTATTTATCCAGAGCAAGATTTGCCGGCCGTGAAAAGACCGCTCACCGGTGCGCCCGGGCGGGTGAGAACCCCGCTAATTGGCGCGTCTGGGCGGGTGCGAGCCGGCTCATTCCCAGGGGTGCGGGTCGCCCCAATCGGACGGCCACTCGTCCTCGCGCCCGACGCATTCGAGCATCGCCATGCGCGTCCACAGGTCGCGGCGCTCGGCCACCGGCGCCAGCCGCGGCGCGGTGTCTCTCATGAAGCGCTCCAGCGCCGCCACGATCGCCGCGGCCTCCTGAGGTGAGGCGGCCGGTGCGATCAACTCCAGTTGCGGGCGGCGGTTGACCATCGTGGCCTCACAGTGTAGGCACCCGGGACTGGAGTGGATCCTCCCAGCCGCCGGGGTCGGTCGCCTCACGGGATCGGCCCCGAACCTCGATGCTGGCTGCACGGCCAGGGCGCTGATACCCTCGCCTGGATGTCACAGGCACTCGACCGTTTCCTCGCCGCGGCTCCGCTGCCGCAGCGCGCGGGGTTGCGTGTGTTGATCGCGCTCGGTCGCCGTCCCCGCGGGGTGTCCGTGCTCACGCGCCTCGCCCCCGCCGACCAGCTCGCCCAGTCGCTTCTCGGGATGGAGCGCTACGAAGATCCAGCTCTCGCCCGCGCGCTCGGCTGGGACGCAGAGTCCGTCGTCGCGCGCGGCCGTGCCCTGCGTCGCGCCGAGGGACGGCCGTGAGCGGCCTGCGCACGATCGACGCCGATGTCTGCGTGATTGGTGCGGGAGCCGGCGGCGCCGTGGCGGCCGCTGAGCTCGCCGAGGGTGGGGCGCGGGTGGTGGTGCTCGAGCAGGGCCCCCACCACGATCCTGACTACTTCACCGCGCGGCCGATGGGGATGATGGCCCGCCTCTATCGCGACGGGGGCCAGACGACGACACTCGGCACGCCGCCCGTCCTACTGCCGCTCGGGCGCGGCTTGGGGGGAACGACGCTCGTGAACTCGGGTACTTGCTTCCGCACGCCTCTCCGCGTGCTAGAACGCTGGCGTAGCGAGCATGGGCTTGAGCTTGACCAAGGGGAGCTCGCCTCCTGCTTCGAGCGGATCGAAGGGGCGCTGTCGGTCGCCGAGGTCACCCCCGAACTGGCTGGCGCCAACGCCGCCGTCGCCCGCCGTGGCGCCGAGCGGTTGGGCTGGTCGCACGGGTACCTGCGCCGCAACGCCCGTGGCTGCGTTGGCTCGGGGGTGTGCGCCTTCGGCTGCCCAACCTCCGCCAAGCAGCACACGGGCATCACCTATGTCCCCCGCGCTCGCGCCGCCGGCGCGCGGATATTCACCGGAGCAGATGTCCGGCGGGTGGTCGTCAAGGGCGGGCGTGTGCAGCGGGTACAGGCGCGCCACTACGGCGCGCTGGAGGTGCGCGCCCCCCGAGTGGTGGTGGCCGCGGGCACGATCCACACACCGCTGCTTCTCGCCCGCAGCGGGCTCGCAGGTAATTCGGGTCAGCTGGGGCGCAACCTGGTGCTGCATCCCGCTACGGCGGCCTTCGCACTCATGGACGAGGTCGTCGACATGGCCCACGGCGTGCCCCAGAGCTTCTACGTGGACGAGTTTGCCTCAGAGGGAATCATGCTTGAGGGAGTTGCCGGCCCACCCGCGTACGCGGCGCTCTCACTGCCCCTGACCGGCGCTCGTCACGCGGCGGCGATGGCCGACTACCAGCGCCTCGCGCAATGCGGGTTGATGGTCAGCGACGGCTCGCGGGGAAGCGTGCGCCCGCTGCCCGGCACAGGAGGTGCGCGGGCTCTGATCCGTTACGACATCGGCGAGCGGGATGTGGCGAGGTTTCGTGTTGGGCTGGCCCACCTCGATGAACTGTTCCGCGCTGCCGGTGCGCTGGAGGTCTACCTGCCGCTGCCCGCCGGCGTGCCCCCCGAGCAAGCCCGCGCTCATGACCTGAAACTGATGGCCTTTCACCCGCTGGGAACAGCTCGCGCCGATGCCGACCCCGCGCGCGGCGTGCTCGACCCCGACCTGCGCGTGCACGATGTCGAGGGTCTGTACGTCGCCGACGGCAGCGTGATGCCCAGCTCGCTCGGCGTCAACCCGCAGATCACGATCATGGCGCTCGCCACGCGCCTGGCCTACCATCTGTTGGGCCGCTCATGTCCTTCCTGATCGATCCCCCATGGCTGTATGCCGCCGGCCGCGCCTACGGGCGGCTGATGCCCGAGCCCACACCAGCCGCGCGCGTGGTCAGTAAGGCGACCGTCGGTGTCTTCCTGGCGACCAGCATCTCGCTCTACTTCGACCGTCCTTGGACGCGGCGATTGTGGGAGGCATGCCGCGCGCAGAGCGGGCGCGACTGGATGCTCAACTCCGGTGTCTTCCGCTTCGACTTCCGCCGCGCGGGACGGCGCACGCATCTCGTCTCCGCGCTGCTGTTTGCCACCTACCCGCTGTGGCTGGCGCTCGGTGAGCGGCGAGGACGCCGAGGCCAAGCGATCTCGGATCACTGAATCCGCTTATTCAATGACCCCTAATCCGGTTGTTGCGTCACTGCTGGGTAGATTTCGAGATATACGCGAGGCTGCCGGGTTGACCCCTGAGGAGCTGGACGCTCAACTCATATTCGGGCCGGGCTGGGTTCGCCGATTTGAGACCGGAGACACGGTGCCTAGCATCGATGTTCTTATCGTTATGCTTAATACGTTGGGAAGCAACTTGCGTGAGCTGATCGAGGGCGCCGATCTTGAAGCTCCAGTCGAAGAGGCTACCGCGTCCGTAGATCGGGTACTTCGCGCGGAACAGCCCAAAGATGGTACAGATAGATTATTGGTCAAGTTTCGATATGCAGATCACGATGCTACATACCAGCTGGCGGGAGCCACGCTGGAGGAGTTCGATGACGTGTTGCGGACGCTTCGAGATTGGTTAGCGCGGCTTGTTGCGCATGAAGGTGAGGAACAACAGGCCATCAAGACGAACGCAGTCGCCGCGAGCTTTTTACGAGCGGTAGAGCTATGGCCCCATGCCAACCCTTCTGATCTCTGGTGGTTCATCGTATCGCGGGCGTATCTTGATCCGTTTAATCACCCCGCTCGTTATGCGAGGCTGGATCTCGGCCAGAGTTGGAAGCGCACCGGAGGATGGGCGTTGGAGGAGGTGCTTGTGCATCACTACTCACCAGCGCTTGCGGAGCATCGGATACGCATTTTCATAGCGTATGGTCACGAGAAGCGTGACTTCCTTGGGCATCTGGAGACCGACGACCGACTGGAGGCCGACAAGGCCGATGTGCTGTTGGTCGGCCTGACAGATGCTGGGCCGGTCTGCTTTGGAGTAGTGCACGTTAAGGCGAGTTTTGCCGAGCGGCGAACGGATGATGTACCTATGAGTAAGGCGCTTGTGGAGGCAGGCTACTGTTCACCACTCTGGACGATGGACTGTAAGAGCAGTCCATCCAGGTTGCCCACCAATCGTGGGGAGCTGGGCGTGGCGAAAGGTATAGCGGGAGTCGATCGTCGAAGCGCAAAGCGGAAGGATATCGAGGATGATGGCTATTTTTCGGCATGTTTTTCCTACAATCGCAACACCATTCCCACTCCTGAAGCTCAGGCGACTGCCGGCCGAATCATCGTATGCGACTTCACAGATGGTCGAGACGATGCGTTCGTAAAATTTGTTCGGACAGAATGGGAGCGATTTAGGTCCGGATAGCAAGCCAGCTAGGCGGCAAAGAGTTGTCGTTCGGTTTGAACTCCAGCAAGGCGAATATTAGATGCAGCGACTTGCCCTGGGTCAATCTCGAAGCCGATATACGAGCATCCGCACCGGAGGGCAGCCAACCCAGTTGTACCGGAGCCAGAAAAAGGATCGAGAACGACGACTTGCTCTCCCGTTGCACCATACGCGTCTATGCATCGCCTGGGGAGCTCGAGCGGGAACCGTGAATAGTGGGCTGGGCCATCGATCTTTTCATTTGCAAAGTCCCAAATCGTTCCGACGGGAGGTGTGGTCCTGAAGGCGTGCCGTTCATTAACGGATAGGAGATAGATGGGCTCATGCTGCCGATGGGGTCGCCGACAACGACCCTCCGGCATCGGATTCCTCTTTCTCCAAATGACCTCACCGCGATAGAGATACCCGGCGTCGCAGAGGGCGATCACGAGCCGCCATGGTAGGGCCAATAGATTTCCGTATCTCAACCACGGAGTGTCTTTTTGTATGAAGGCCTTTCGCTTGGCTCGGGGCTTCACATAGGCAGAGTTGTTGTCTGCCAGGCCTTCTCTGTCAATGCCAAGGGTGCTGTATGCACGGTCATCAATACGCCAATTGACTGGCGTATTATATGCGTCACCGATATTAATCCAGAGAATGCCTGTCTCCTTCATCTTCGTTCGGATGACGCCAAAGATGCTCGCGATCGACTCCACGTAAGAGCGTGGGTCTTCCTCATTCCCGTTGCCGGCCCCCAGTCGCTGACCCCAATACGGGGGACTGGTAACCAAGATGTCGATGCTTGCGTCTGGAAGTTGCGCTGCCAGTTCGCGGCAGTCACCTTGGTGGACGCGGTTAATCTCAAAGGGCCCCAAGTGGGATAGATCAATCTGTGTTGTTGAAGGCATATCTACTGTTGTGCGCCACCCATAGTGGTCGTCTGCTCGGGGACGAAGTGCTAATACAGATTACGCGCGTCGGCGGACGGACGCTGGTCTGCGTGACCTACAGCGGGATGTTCCCGTGCTTGCGCTTGGGACCCGGTTCGCGCTTGGTCTCCAGCGTGCGCAGCGCGGTGATCAGCCGCGGGCGGGTCTCGTGGGGGACGATCACGTCGTCGATGTAGCCGCGCTCGGCGGCGGTGTAGGGGTTGGCGAAGCGCGCCTTGTAGTCGTCCATCAGCGTCTTGCGGCGCTCCTCCGGCGTGGGGGAGCCGGCGATGTCGCGGCGGTAGATGATGTTGACGGCGCCCTCCGGTCCCATCACCGCGACCTCGGCGGTGGGCCAGGCGAGGTTGAAGTCGGCCCCGAGATGCTTCGATGACATCACGTCGTAGGCGCCGCCGTAGGCCTTGCGGGTGATGATCGTGAGCTTCGGCACGGTGGCCTCGGCGAACGCGTACAGCAGCTTGGCGCCGTGGCGGATGATCCCGCCCCACTCCTGCGCGGTGCCGGGCAGGAAGCCGGGGACGTCGCAGAAGGTGAGCAGCGGGACATTGAAGGCGTCGCAGGTGCGCACGAAGCGGGCGGCCTTGGCGGAGGCGTCGATGTCGAGTACCCCCGCCAGCTGGTTGGGCTGGTTGCCGACAATCCCCACCGTCAAGCCGTCCATGCGCGCGAAGCCGCAGATGATGTTCTTGGCGTGGTGTTCGTGCACCTCCAGGAACTCGCCGTCGTCGACGATCAGCCGCACCACGTCGCGCATGTCGTAGGGCTTGTTGGGGTTGTCGGGGACGACGTGGTCGAGCTCCTCGTCCATCCGCAGCGGGTCGTCGGTGGGCTGCACGCGCGGGGGGTCCCGAGGTTGTTGGAGGGCAGGAAGCTCAGCAGGTAGCGGCAGTCCTCCAGGCAGGCGTCCTCGTCGACGGACGGCGAAGTGGGCGACGCCCGGACTTGGTGTTGTGGGACATCGCGCCGCCCAGCTCCTCGAAGCCGACCTCCTCGCCGGTCACGGTCTTGATCACGTCGGGGCCGGTGATGAACATGTGGGAGGTCTCGGCGACCATGAAGACGAAGTCGGTGATCGCCGGCGAGTACACCGCGCCGCCGGCGCAGGGGCCCATCACGAGGCTGATCTGGGGGATCACCCCGGAGCAGCGGACGTTGCGCAGGAACACGTCGCCGTAGGAGCCCAGCGAGACGACGCCCTCCTGGATGCGCGCGCCGCCGGAGTCGTTGATGCCGATCATCGGGCAGCCGATCTTGGCGGCGAGGTCCATGATCTTGCACATCTTCTCGCCCATCACCTCGCCGAGGGAGCCGCCGAAGACGGTGAAGTCCTGGCTGAACACGCACACCGGCGGCCGTCGATCGTGCCGTGGCCGGTGACCACGGCGTCGCCCCAGGGACGGTTCTTCTGCATGTCGAACTCGTAGGTGCGGTGGCGCACGAACGTGTCGAGCTCCTGGAAGGAGCCGGGGTCGAGCAGCTTTTCCACGCGCTCGCGAGCGGTGTACTTGCCGCGCGCGTGCTGCTTCTCCTCGGCCTCCGGCGCGGAGTGCACGCGCGGCTGCGCGCAGCTCCTGCAGCTGGGCGAGCTTCTCCTCGTAGGTTTCCGGTGCCTTTGCGCGCATCATCATGGGCCGCCGATGTTATCTGCGCCACAGCCGCGCGGGCGATTTCGCGCTCGCGTAAGGCGCGAGTTTTTTTCACGTGTGGCACGGCGGCGGGGGCCGCAGAGGGGTCGGCGCAGGGCTGCGCTACCCGCGCGAGAACGGCCGGTGGTGCGCCGCGCCGAGGCGATCCAGCACCGCGCTCAAGCAGCGCGGCATCCTGTTCGGCCATCGCCTCCTCCACCCGCGCCAGCTCCGCGGCGAGTTCGGCGGCCAGGTCGAGCGGCGGCTCCCCGCTCCGCTTCGGGCTCGGGCACAGGTTCGACGACGGCGGCTGCTGCCTTGCGCCAACGGCGGCGGAAGATCCTGGCGAAGATGACTTGGGACGCGAATCTGGAACCTCGACGCGTGTGGGCTCTGGCTCCTCGGCTCGGGCTCGCCGGCTCCGGTTCGTCGCGACCACGGGCTCCGGGACTTCGCGAGCCACGGTGAGGGTTACCTTGGTGCCCCAGCCGGACGGCTTGAGCTCCACCGTCCCGCTCGCGGACTCGGCCTCCCACTCGACGCTGGTCTCGGCCTCGACGCGCGCGATGCGGATCTCGCCGAACTCACCGAGATGCCGCGCGAGCGAGGTGGGATCGCTCAGCTCGGCCCATAGCTCGGGCGGAGACTTCACGAGGGTGCGTCGGGCTTCGACAGAGGGCATCGCCCCATGTTTCGAGGATGACGGCAGGACTCCTTCAGGCCGCGACGGCGCTCCCGCGAAGGCCGGATCAGCCCCCGCGTGTGCAACAGCTCCGCAATCTGCACGGCATTTGTGGCCGCACCCTTGCGCAGGTTGTCGGCCACGATCCACAGGTCGAGCGCGCGCTCATGGCCGGGGTCGCGGCGGATGCGCCCCACGAACACGTCGTCCTTGCCGGTGGCGTCGATCGCGAGCGGGTAGAGCGCAGCGCCGGGGTCGTCGAGCACGGTGACGCCGGGGGCCGCGGCGAGCAGCTCGCGGGTGCGCTCGGGGGAGAGCGGCTCGCGGGTCTGAACGTTCACGGCCTCGGAGTGGCCGTTGACGACCGGCACGCGCACGCAGGTGGCGCTGACGCGAATCGCGGGGTCGCCGAGGATCTTGCGGGTCTCGTTGATCAACTTGCGCTCCTCGTCGGTGTGGTCGTCGCCGGGCGCGAACGAGCCGGCGTGGGGGAGCGCGTTGAAGGCGATCTGGTGGGCATAGGCGCTGGGGGCCTCGATCGCGCGCTCGGCCGAAAGGGGAGACGCACACATCCCCATTTCGGCCAGCAGGGCGTGAGACTGGTCGAGCAGCTCGTCCACGGCGGCCTTGCCGGTGCCGGAGACCGCCTGGTAGGTCGAGATCACGAGCCGCTCGATCCCGGCGGCGACGTGCAGCGGCTTAAGCGCGACCACCATTTGCATCGTCGAGCAGTTGGGGTTGGCGACGATCCCGCGATGCTCGGCGAGCGCATCGGGATTGACCTCCGCGACGACCAGCGGCACGTCGTCGTGCATGCGCCAGCGCGAGGAGTTATCCACCACCACGGCGCCCGCGTCGGCGAAGCGCGGCGCCCACTCGCCCGAGGTGGAGCCCCCGGCGGAGAACAGTGCGAGGTCGAAGCCCTGGATGGTGTCCTCGCCGAGATCTTGGACGGTAAGGTCACCGCCGTCGGGGGCGGCGCCCGCGAGCACCCGTCCGGCGGAGCGCGGGGAGGCGAACGCGACCACCTCGCGCGCGGGGAACCCCCGCTCGCGCAAGAGGCGCAGCATCAGCGAGCCCACCTGGCCGGTGGCGCCGACGACCGCTACTCGGTGTCCCTGGCTCATGAAGTTCCAGGGTACAGCGGTCGGCTGCTTGTAGACGCCTCGAGCCTTGACCAAACGGACGCAGACGGAGCGAGCGATGGAAGCGTGGGACTTGCACGTGCGCAGCGCGCGATACCGTCCGCCCGTGCCCGCCGAGAGCCTCGCCCCTTCGATCGCGACCCCCCGCAAACCTTCACCGGGCGGGGGTGACGCCACCGCGAGAACCGCGATGGCGGCGCTCACGCTTGGCGCGCTGGGAGTGGTGTTCGGCGACATCGGGACCAGTCCGCTGTACGTCGCTGCAGGCGGTTTTCACTGCCGATCACCACGCAGTCCACGCCACGCAAGCGGGACGTCTACGGCGTGATCTCGCTCGTGTTCTGGGCGATCACGCTGGTGGTCTCGGTCAAGTACCTGACGTTCATCATGCGCGCCGACGACCGCGGCGAGGGCGGCATCATGGCGCTGACGGCGCTGCTGCAAGCCGCGCGGCGCAGCCGCCGCGCGGTGGTGCCGGCGGCGCTGATCACGCTCGGAATCGCTCGGCGCCGCGCTGTTCTACGGCGACGGCGTGATCACCCCGGCGATCTCGGTGCTCTCCGCGGTCGAAGGTCTGAAGGTCGCGGTGCCGAGCCTGCACTCGCTCGTGCTGCCGATCGCGGTCGCGATCCTCTGCGTGTTGTTCGCGATCCAGCGCTTCGGCACAGGCGTCGTCGGCAACCTGTTCGGGCCGGTGATGGTCGATCTGGTTCTGCGTGCTCGGCGGGGTGGGCGCCGTGGAGGTCGCGCACCACCCCGGCATCCTGCGCGCGCTGTCGCCGAGCTACGGGGTGCAGTTCTTCGCCGAGCACGGCGGCGTCGCGTTCATCGCGCTCGCCTCGGTCGTGCTGGCGGTGACGGGCGCCGAGGCGCTGTACGCCGACATGGGCCATTTCGGGCGCCCGCCGATCCGCCGCGCATGGTTTCTGATCGTGTTCCCGGCGCTCACGCTCAACTACCTCGCCCAGGGAGCGCTGATCTTGCGCTCCCCGCAGGCGATCTCCGAACCCCTTCTACCTGCTTGTCCCCGAGCTGGGCGCAGATACCGATGGTGGTGCTCGCGACCGCCGCGACGTCATCGCCTCGCAGGCGGTGATCTCGGGTGCCTTCAGCGTGACCCAGCAGGCCGTGCAGCTCGGCTTTCTGCCGCGGCTTTACGATCCGCCATACCTCCGAGCGGCAGATCTGGCAGATCTACGTGCCCGCGGTCAACGGCGCGATGTTCGTGGCCGTGCTGGCGATCGCGATCGGTTTCGGGTCCGCCACGGCGCTCGCGTCCGCCTACGGCGTCGCGGTCACCGGCACATTCATCCTCAACACGATCCTGTTCCTCGCGGTCGCGCGGCTGCTCTGGCGCAGGCCGCGAGTGCAGATCGCGCTCGGCGCCGTGGTGTTCCTCACGGTCGAGGTCGCGTTCTTCGCGGCGAACCTCACGAAGATCGTGCACGGCGGATGGCTGCCGCTCGTGATCGCGCTCGTCGTCTTCGCGCTCGCTCATCACCTGGCATCACGGACGCGAGATCGTGAACGCCAACCGCGAGCGCGCGGAAGGGCTGCTCGCGGACTTCATCGAGCAGCTCGGCGGGCAGCGCCTCCCGGTTCGCCGGGTTCCGGGCGTGGCGATCTTCCTGAGCCCCAACCTGCGCGGCGCGCCGCTTGCGCTACAGGCCGACTGTCGAACACAACCAGTCCCTGCACGACCACGTGATGATCGTCGCCGTCGAGACGGAACGCATCCCTCACGTAGCGGACTCGGAGAGGGTGCGTGGCGGAGGCGCAGATGCTGTCTACAGCGCCGCGACCGGAGACCCGCTTGACCCACTCCGCGGAGAGCATCACGTCGCTGACGGTGCGTTTCGGCTTCCTCGAAGAGCAGGACGTCCCGGCCGCGCTGCGCATGGCGCTCGAGCAGGGCTTGATCGAAGGCGGGCCCGACCTCGCCAACGCCACTTACTTCGTCTCGAAGGTCGCGATCGAGCCCACCCGCGAGCCTGGCATGGCGATGTGGCGCAAGCGGTTGTACGTCGCAATGGCGCGCAACGCCGCCGACCCGGCCGACTACTTCCGGCTGCCGGAGGACCAGACCGTCACGACCAGCGGGCAAATCCCGCTGTGACGCACCCTATACGCGAGCCCCTGGAGCTTTGTGGATTACAGTTGAGCCAGGCATCTTGACGTCTTACGCCCCCGTGTGGGCGACCATGAAATAGATGGTGAGGACCACCAGCAGGTCCATCAGCGCGCCGGCCGCGCCGACACGGCGGACGAGCGAATCGTGCTCGGCGCTGAACGCCACCGCGCCATCGCCGCCCGTGGCAGCCACGTCCCGGTCGGCGACCTCGATCAGGCGCTTCTCACGCGGACCTATGTAGGCGCCCTCGACGGCGCCGATTACGATCACCACGGCGAGACCCCACTGCACGAAGAACGAGCTCCACAGTTCGAGGTGGGAGGCGAGGTAGATGCCGAACACGAGGACCGCCGCGACGCCGGGCATGATCACCCGCTGGCTGATCGCGTGCAGCGCGCGGTAGACGGCGGGCAGCGCGCGCGGATCGGCCTTGGCGACTGCGCCGAGCAGCACCGGGTAGGCGAAGGTCGCGCCGAACGCGAACACGACGGCGATGATGTGCAGCGCGAGGACGACTTCCCAGAAGGCGACCGCGAGGAGCACAGGCGGATCTTATTGTTCAGGTCGGCGCATGCGCCGACCTGCCGGACCGTACATGTACGGTCCGGTGCGAACCCGCACATGTGCGGGTTCGAGGAACGGCCACATGTGGCCGTTCCGGCAATGCCACATGTGGCATTGCCCACCCCGCTTTGCGGGGCGGCATGCGGCCTCCCGCAGCCTCAGAACGTCGGCGCGTAGCGCCCGAACACGTCCTGCATCGCCCCGCACACCTCGCCCAAAGAGCAGCGGTCCTTGAGCGCGGCGCGGATCGCGGGCAGCAGGTTGACCTCGCCGCGGGCAACCTCGCGCAGCTCCTCCAGGCGGCGCTCGACGAGCGCGTGATCGCGATTGTCCTTGAAGGCGGTGAGCCGCTGCACTTGCAGCCGCTCGGACTCGGGGTCGACGCGCAGCAGGTCGGGGACTTCGACGTCATCCTCCTCGAACTTGTTGACCCCGACGACGATGTCCTGGCCGATGCGGTAGCGCTCCTGGTAGCCCCACGCGGACTCGTCGATCTCGCCGGTGATGAAGTCCAGCGCGTTGACCGACCCACCGAGCGTGTCGACCTTGCCGATTAGCTCCAACGCACGCGTTTCGATCTCGTCGGTGAGCGCCTCCACGAAGTAGGAGCCGGCGAACGGGTCGACGGTGTCGGCGGCGCCCGACTCGTGGGCGAGGATCTGCTGGGTGCGCAGCGCGATTTTCGCGGCCCGCTCGGTCGGCAGCGCCAAAGCCTCGTCGAAGCCGTTGGTGTGCAGCGACTGGGTGCCGCCGCACACCGCGGCGAAGCCCTGCAACGCCACGCGCACGATGTTGTTCTCCGGCTGCTGGGCGGTGAGCGTGACGCCGCCCGTCTGCGTGTGGAAGCGCAGCATCAGCGCCCGTGGGTCGGTGGCGCCGAAGCGCTCGCGCATGATCTGCGCCCACATGCGCCGCGCGGCGCGGAACTTGGCGACCTCCTGGAAGACGTTGTTGTGGCCGTTGAAGAAGAACGCGAGGCGTGGGGCGAAGTCGTCCACGGAGAGCCCCTTGTCGATCGCGGCCTGCACGTAGGCGATCCCCGAGCACAGCGTGAACGCGACCTCCTGCACCGCCGAGCAGCCCTTCTCGCGGAAGTGGTAGCCGGAGATCGAGATCGTGTTCCAGCGCGGCACCCGTTCGTGGCAGTACTGGAACAGGTCGGTAGTCAGCCGCATCGTGGGGGCGGGCGGGTAGATGTAGTTGCCGCGCGCGATGTACTCCTTGAGAACGTCGTTCTGGGTGGTGCCGCGCAGCTTCTCGCTCGGCACGCCCTGCTCCTCGCCGACCAGCTCATACAGCAGCAGCAGGCAGGCGGCGGGAGCGTTGATCGTCATCGAGGTGGACACCTGGTCGAGCGGGATGGCGTCGAAGGCGGTGCGCATGTCGTCGATCGTGTCGATCGCTACGCCGGTGCGCCCCACCTCGCCCAGGCAGCGCGGGTTGTCGGAGTCCAGCCCCAGCTGCGTAGGCAGATCGAACGCCATCGACAGCCCGGTGGAGCCCTTGGAGAGCAGGTAGCGGTAGCGCTCGTTGGACTCCTTCGCCGAGGCATACCCGGCGTACTGGCGCATCGTCCACAGCTGCTTGCGGTACATCTCGCGGTGGGGCCCGCGCGTGTAAGGAAACTCGCCCGGCTCGCCAAGCTCCAGCTCGGCCGGGAGGTCCTCCTCGGTGTAAAGCGGCGCGACCTCGATCCCGGAGTCGGTGAAGCGGCGGGGATCGTCGGGCCCGACGATCGGGGCGACGGTCAGGTGCTCATCTATCTGGGTCATCATCGATCAGGGTATCCTGCGCGCATGGCAACTTGTCTGGTCACCGGCGGCGCGGGCTTCCTCGGCTCGCATCTGTGCGACGAGCTGCTGGGGCGCGGCCACAAGGTGATCTGCGCGGACAACTTCGAGACGGGGTCGCTGGCGAACATCGAGCACATCCGCGATCCCGAGCGCTTCGTGTACCTGAGCGTGGACATCATCGACCCGTACTTCGTCGATGAGCCGATCGACTTCGTCTACCACCTCGCCTCACCGGCCTCGCCGATCGACTACCTGCGTCTGCCGCTGCACACGCTGAAGGTCGGCTCCTACGGCACCCACCACACGCTCGGCCTCGCGAAGATCAAGCGCGCGCGCTTCCTGATCGCCTCCACCAGCGAGGTGTACGGCGATCCGCTCGAACACCCGCAGTCGGAGAGCTACTGGGGACACGTCAACCCGATCGGCCCGCGCGGCGTGTACGACGAGGCCAAGCGCTACGCCGAGGCGTTGACGATGGCCTACCACCGCCAGCAGGGAGTGGATACGGCGATCGTGAGGATCTTCAACACCTACGGCGCGCGCATGCGCCCGCACGACGGTCGTGCGATCCCCACGTTCCTGCGCCAGGCGCTCGCCAATCGCCCGATCACGGTGTTCGGCGACGGCGGCCAGACGCGTTCGTTTTGCTACGTCAGCGATCTGATCCGCGGCATCATCGCGCTCGCCGAGTCTGGCCATCACGATCCGGTGAACATCGGCAACCCCGATGAGTTCACGCTGCTGGAGCTGGCGAAGACGGTCAAGCAGGTGACCGGGTCGAGCTCGGAGATCGTGTTCGAGGCGCTGCCGGTGGACGACCCCAAGCAGCGCAGGCCCAACATCGCGTTGGCGCAGGAGCTGTTGGGATGGTCGCCTGAGGTGGCTCTGAAGGAGGGCTTGGAGCGCACGATCGAGGAGTCGGGCGTCGAGGTTCTGGTCGGCTCTTAGAGGGTGGCGCAGCCGGCCGAAGGCCGGTGAGCCGGGCCCCTCTTCATTCAGAACCCGTCCCGACCGCTACATCTGCGAGTCTGAGGCGTTGTGAAAGGCGAGATGGGACCCGCCGCCACGGGCGTCTGCTACCCCGGTCGAGACCCCTCCACCCAAGGTCGACACCCTGCATCCCGCGCCCGGTGGCTCCCCCGCCGCCGGAGACGCCTGCGGGGGTGCCGGTGCTCTCGGCGGCGACGGTGCGCAGGGAGCCCTCCGCGCGCGACATGCGCCGCAAGCGCTGGCCGGCGATGTCATTCCTGCTGCGGGTGGATACGGCGCGACGCGCGGTGCGCGTGCTAACGCTGCTAGCGCTCGACTTCGCGGGGCTCGCGGCGGCGATCTTCACGGCGCTGGTGCTGAAGGCGGCGGTGCTGAGCGAAGTGAGCGCGCATGGCGCCTACGAGGAGACGCGCAGCATCCTCGCGTTCGCCTACCTACTGACGGCGCTGTTGTTCGCCCGCTCCGGCTTGTACGCAGTAAGGGCGCAACGGCCGGGGATGGCGCGGATCGTGGGGTGTCTCTTCCAGGTGACGGTGGTGGCGCTGATCTTCGCGCTGGTGAGCGGCCAGCACTTCTCAAGCTACTACATCTTCTGGGGCTCGCTGGCGTTTGCGCTGCTGTACATACCGCTGCTGCGGCTACTCTACGAGCGCTCCACCGGCGCGATCTTGCGCGCCGCCGGCTATGAGCGCCGTGCGGTGCTGGTCGGCACCGGGGAGCACATCGTCGAGGTGGCGCACGCGCTTGCAGGACGCGCCCCACTCGCGCATGGAGGTGGTGGGGTTTGTCTCGCCGCAGGCGCTGCCCGCCAATGGCTTGCGCTCGCTGGGCGCCCCGCGCGACCTCGAGCACGTGTTGAGCGGAGAGCGCATCGACGAGGTGATCATCGCCGACCCCGACTTCCCCCAGGAGGATGCGGTGGAGCTGGTGGACCGCTGCCACCAGCGGGGAGTGAGGGTGCGGATCGCGCCCTCGACGATGGAGATCCTGATCCACCGCGCGGAGTTCGTGCCGGGCGAGTCGGTGCCGCTGTTCGAGTTGAAGCCGCCGGTCTTCGAGGGGATCGACTTCGCGCTGAAGCGCGCTTTCGACGTGGTTGGCGCGACGCTGCTGCTGATCGTGCTGAGCCCGCTGCTGGCGGCGATCTGGGTGGCGGTGCGAGTGACCTCGAAGGGCCCGGCGCTGTTCCGCTCGATCCGCCCGGGGATCGGCGAGCGGCCGTTTGCGTGCCTGAAGTTTCGCACGATGTACGAGGACTCCGAGCACCGCCAAGCTGACCTGGAACGCTCAACGAGGCGTCAGGTGCGCTGTTCAAGATCCGCGATGACCCACGCACCACGCCGGTGGGACGCTTCTTGCGACGTTTCTCGCTGGATGAGCTGCCGCAGCTGGTGAACGTGCTGCGCGGCGAGATGTCGCTGGTCGGTCCGCGCCCGCTGCCGGAGCGGGACTTCGACAGACTGGAGGACTGGCACCGCAAGCGCTACCTGGTGCTGCCCGGGATCACGGGTCTGTGGCAGGTATCGGGTAGGGCGGAGCTCGACTTCGACGACCTCGTGCACCTCGACTTCCTCTACCTCGAGCACTGGTCGCTGGCGGTGGATCTCACGATCCTGCTGAAGACCATCCCGGCAGTGCTCACGCGCCGCGGGGCCTACTGATCCCTTCGGTCCCACTGGGGGGAGGTCGGGAGGGGGGCCTGCCCCCTTCCCGCTTATGCTTCCCGGCGGTGCTGACGAGGCGCGGGGCCTACTGAGTCAGATCGGCCGCGCCTGGCTGGCGCGGCGCCCGACGAGGCTCTGGGGTCGCCGCCAGGCGCTGACGCACGGTCGGTGGGGGTGGGCGAGTGCCCGCCGGTAGACGCGCCAGGTCTCCCGTGCGGCGTCCTCCCAGGTCCACACCGCCGACGCAGCGGGCGGGGCCGACCGTCCGGCCGCCGAGGCTGTGGGGTCCGGCCCTTCCGGGATAACCGCCAAACGCTCGCACTCCAACCCGAACTCGGCGACGGCTTCGCGGGCGACGGCCTCGCTGGGGACGATCACGTGCGAGGCGCGCTGAAGCGCGAGGTGGCGCAGGCGCAGGTGCATGCCGCCTCCGCGCAGCCGTTCGCTGGGCCGCTTGAGCGCGGAGATGTCGTAGAGGGTGACGACCATCGGGCAGGGGCTGTGCAACATCGCTCCCTGCACCCACGGCGTATGAAAGAGGTCGGCTCCGCGTGGGCGATGACTCTCGAAGATCTCATCCTGCTCCCCGGCGGTGTCGCGCAGCGCCTGCAACAGGCCGCGCGAGTAGCGCCCCAGCCCTTGCGGTTGGCGGTTGGTCGGCTGTCGAACGCCAGCCTCACAGGCGCTCGTGGTCGGTAGGACCTTCGGATAGCGCTTGAAGGGCCCTGAAGTCTTGGCGGGAGGGCGGGACCTGAGCCTGCACAGCGGGGACCTTAGTCGGTTTAGGTCGGGAGTGGTAGAGATGACAGCGGAGTTGCCGCTCTGTGCGGATTCTCCATTCCCGAGGCCGGCTCGAGCTCATCGCTTCCTGCCCCGCCGTCGATCTTCGCCAGCCCGTCGATCTTCGCCAGCCCGTCGATCTTCGCCAGCCCGTCGATCTTCGCCAGCCCGTCGATCTTCGCCAGCCCGTCGATCTTCGCCAGCCCGTCGATCT
Organism: uncultured Solirubrobacterales bacterium; assembly: GCA_963724305.1. Taxonomy (GTDB): domain Bacteria; phylum Actinomycetota; class Thermoleophilia; order Solirubrobacterales; family Solirubrobacteraceae; genus Palsa-744. The sequence goes on along the minus strand of CAVRUG010000004.1, from coordinate 1,849,845 downwards.
TCGCCAGCCCGTCGATCTTCGCCAGCCCGTCGATCTTCGCCAGCCCGTCGATCTTCGCCAGCCCGTCGATCTTCGCCAGCCCGTCGATCTTCGCCGGCTTGCCTCCATACGTTTCCGCTGCTCGGGCCCTAGCCTCCACCGAATGCCCGCGCACGACTACCACGAGAGCCTGTGGGAGGAAATCCCCGAGGGCACGCCTCCACCGTACATGCGGGCACGGCTGGACTTCCTGCTAGCCCACGTCCCCCCGGGCGCACGGGTGCTGGACGTGGGCTGCGGCGAGAGGCGGTTCACAAGGTCACTGGCGAAGGCGGGCAGAGAGGCCGTGGGGATCGACGTCGCCGAGGAGCCGCTGCGCCGCGCGCGCGCACGCGAGGCCGGGGTCTTGATCTGCGCTGTGTCCCCGCGGAGGGGCCGTGGCCGCTGCAGGACGTGAGCTTCGACGCGGTGTGGGCGGGGGAGGTGATCGAGCACGTGGCCGACACCGCCGGGTGGCTCTCGGAGGTGCGCCGGGTGCTGCGCTCCGGGGGCGCGCTGGTGCTGAGCACGCCGGCGCACGAGCCCGCCCACCCGCCTGGCGCTTGGGCCTCTCCGGTCGCGCTTTCGCGGCTCACTTCGACCCGCGCTCCGACCACCTGCGCTTCTACACCCGCCGCACGCTGGTCGCGCTACTGGAGGATTTCGGCTTCGAGCGGATCGAAACCCGCGCGGTGGGCGGCTCGATCGGCCCCCTCCCACCGCGGCAGGTGCTGCTGGCGGCGGCGCGGCGCAGGCGCTTTTGACGGGGGATTCGGGGAGGGTGACTCTCTTGCAAGCGCCGTACCACTTCACAAAGTGAAGGGTTGGGGCCTGAAAGTGATCAATGCACGGCGGTTCCACCGCCGCTGGCGGTGGCGCGCAGCGCCTGCAGATAGGCGTTTTGGATCGAGAGCAGTTCGGCGTTTTCGGCGATCTCCGCGCGGGGTGCGACGGCCTCCGGGTTGAGGTAGACGGCGGCGCGCAGCGCCTGCAGCGCGGCCTGGGGCTGGCCGACCCGCAGGTCGTATTCGCCGAGCGCCTGCCAGGTGTTGAAGTTGGAGGGCTGCAGGTGCACCGCGTGCTCGTATGTGGCGGCGGCCGCTGTCGGATTGGCCGGCGCCCTCCTGGATGGCGGCGAGCGTGAGCAGCGCTTCGGCGGAGAGCGGGTCGCGGCTGACCGCGGTGTGCGCGGCGGTGAGTGCGGCTTTCGGGTCACGCTGCGATCAGCGCAAGCGCTTCGTCGGAGGCGTCCACCGAGCGCTGCGGCTGCCATTGCGCCCAGGCGGCGAGCAGCGCGCAGACGACGACAGCCGCGGCGGCTCCGGCGCGTAGCGGTCCCACTCGCGCAACGTGAATGCAGGCCACTGCGGCGTGCGGGAGACCGGGTCCCCGCCGCTGCCCGGGTCGAGGCTCCCGCCGGGGTGCCGGCGACCGCGAGAGCGCTAGGCAACGGCCCACACCCAGCCACCCAGCCGGCGCACAGCAAAGCGGCGCACGCGACGCCGGGGACGTACCAGGTCCAGTCCACGAAGGAGTGGATGCCGAACGTCGCGACGACGCAGACCAGCGTGAGCAGCCCGACGCGCTCGGCGGAGTAGAGGCGCTCCTCGCCCTGGAGCGGCAACCAACGCCAGCGCTGCCAGCGTCGGTTGAAGGGATGCGTGGCGCGCCCAGCGGCGCACGATCCAGGTGCCGAGCAGCGCAAGCACCACCAGCAGTCCCACCAAGCCCAGGTCGGCGAGCGTCTGCACGATGAAGCCATGTGCCTGGCCCACGTTGAGGATCGCCGTGCGGTAGCGCAAGCGCGCCGTTTCGTAGCCTTCGGCGCCGACCCCGAGCAGCGGGTGGTCCGGAAGATCTCGAGCGCTTCGTTCCAGTAGCGCGCGCGCACGCTGCCGATCGCGGTGAGCCGCCCGGGGCCGTTGGTGGGCGGCGGCGGCGTTGGGGTTCGTGAGCGTGCCGACCGTGTGCGAGATGCTGCCGAACAGGCCGCGGTGGCTGACCGCGAGCAAGCCGGCGAAGGCGATCACAGCGATACGCGGGAGAGGCTAAGCAGCACCGTGCCGGCGCTACGGCGGGTGCTCGGCGAAAGCTCGCGCTTGCTCGGAGAGAAGCCGATCGCCAGGCCCGCGAGCGGTGAGCGCGACGAGCACCGCGGCGAGCAGCACCCCGAGCTGGTGCCCGGCGGTGACGCGTTCGGCGAGCGGGTGTCGTCGGTGGTGAGGGCGTGTTGGGAGAAGTCCCACGCGACCACTACGCCGGCCCCGAGTGCGCCGACACAGAGCACTGCGCCCCGCGCAGGCGCAACGGGACGAGGCAGAGCCACAGCGCCGACCCCGAGCACGAGCGCCGCAAGCGCGCCGCGCGAGTAGGCAAGCATCAGCGTCACCAGCATCAGCCCCATCGCGGGGTAGGCGAGCGCGCTCAGCAGCGCGTGTCCCGCGCGGCGGGCGCCCAGCCACATGCAGCCGATCGCGCCGAGCGCGGCGGCGAGGCCGATCGCGTTCCAGTAGCCGTACGGTTCGCGCAGCCGCGCGTAGACGTGCCCGTAGTTCTGCTCGATGCCGATCGCGTTGGGGAAGACCTTGGTGAGCAGTGCATAGCCGCACACGAGCACCGCGGCGAGCAGTACCCCGCCGAGCACCGCCGACCAGTGCGCGGGGGCAGCGCGCGCGAGCAGCACGGCGAGCGCGAACACGGCGCTGTAGGCGAACAGGCGCCCGGCGTCCTGCCAGCTGGCGTCAGGCTGCACCGACCAGATCGCCGACAGCGCGGAGAGCGCGGCGAGCGCCAGCAGCAGGCCCGCCGCCCACGCTCCGTAGACGCTCCGGCCTGGCGGCGCGAGCAGGATCGCCGCGGCGATCCCGATGCCGCAGGCCAGCGTCAGCGCGATCTCGACTGGGGTGCGGGTGCTGAGGTTCAGGCCGCCGCCGGCGAGAAGGTGATCAGGCAGAGGACGCCGGCGACCAGCAGTGTGGGAAGGGCGGATTGGATGGTGCGAGCAAATGGCGGCAACACCGTGTCGCGCTCCCAGCGCGAAGCCCCGCGGCTGGGATGCGGCTGCCCGTGCCAATTCTCTACCCCGGGCGCAAGGGCAGGTGCCTCGATGGTTGCACGGTCTGCGGATGCAGATCCCTCCCTTGGAGCCTCTGCGATCTCGGTGGACATCTCACTCGTCGGCGGTCGAGTCACCGCCTGCCCCCGCGCCTGCCCGCCCAACGCGCTGGCGCACGGCCCGTGCGACCATCAGCAGGGCGCACGCGAGCAGGAAGGCGAGCAGCGCGAGCAGCGGCGTGGGCAAGGTGTTGAACGCCGAGGCGAGGTTGACGTGGACGACGCCGGGGTGGATCACTTCGCCGCCGACCTGCACCGGCGGGGCGCTTGCGTGGGGGATGCTTTCGAGCGTGTGCTGTTCGGTGGGGGTGGGAGGTGCCACAGCCGTGGTGCCCACTTCGCCCGGGCCGGACGTGCCGGCGCTGTTAGGGCCGGCGGCACCGGCGAGCTGGGCTTTGTGGATGAGGTCGGGGCAGTCGCTGTACTCGGCGAGGAAGGGTTCCATTTCCTTGATCGCCTGGCTGTAGGCCTGCTGGCTGTAGCCGGTGGGCACCGTGCCGTTGCCGCAGGCTTCGTAGATTTTCGTGACTTCGCTTGCATTGGCTGAGGCGGTGACGGGGAACGCAAGCGCCAGCGCCGCTATGACCACGGATGCTGTCCTCAGGGTCCACCGCATCCCGCGCAGCCCATTGCCGGTGGCCGGGGACGAAGCGGCGTGCGCGTTAGAGGCCGTGGCGGCATTGAAGGGACGGTGAACAGGCGACGCACGCTACCAGCGCCCCCCACGGGAAATGCCGAGGCTGCCCAGCGCCCGCACGAACCCCTCCCGCCCACGCGTCGTGTGTGTAGGCCTGCACGTCGCGTTCCCCGGCGGCGCCGAGACGGACGCGCAGCGGCGCGTCGTCGGCCAGCCGCCGCATGGCGTCCGCGAGCGCGCGCGCATTGCCGGCTGGCACCACCAGGCCGTTGTGCCCGTCGCGCACCAGCCCACCGGCGACGGCGCCCACAGCGTCGCTTGCGATCACGGGAAGCTTGCGGTTCATAGCCTCGTTGACCACCAACCCCCACGGCTCGCGGAAGGTGCGGGTGGGGATCGAGGGCACCACGAGGACGTCGGCGGCGGCGTAGATGTCGCGCAGGCGCAGAGGCGGACGGGATCCAAGCAAACGATGTCGCGGTGGGCCGTTTCTAGCGCATCCTGGTTGGCGCCGTGGACCACTCCCTGCCTCGCCGCGCCGCCGGCGGGGACCCAAGGGGGAGTGGATCCCACGCCGACGAGGACGAGCGCGGCGGAGGGCGCTCGGAGACCCGACTCGGACCAAGCCTCGATCAGCACCCCGACTCCCTTTTCCCGCACTGGGCGTCCCGCAAACAGAAACTTCACGGCTATCTCCGATAGCCATCCCGGGGTCGCCGAGGTTGCCGGCAAGCTCGATGTTGCAGGGACCGGCGGCCACCCCGGGGTCGCTGGGGTTGCCGGCAAGCTCGGTGTCGAAGGGGCCGGCGGCCACCCCGGAATCACGGGGGGGCTCGCATCGGGGCCCATGAGCGGGTGGGACCAGAACTCGTTGTCGACCGACTGCGGTGCGATGTGCACGTTGCGTGCGCCCCGCGCCCGCACGTACGCCTCGACGTGCGACCCATAGACGACGACTGCCTCCGCGGAGCGGTAGAGGTGCCGCAGCGCGAGGTAGCTGAACGCGTGGGCGGCGGTGCGGGGGTGAGCCCACAAGGCGCTCCAGAGGATCACGGGCACGCCGGCGCGGCGGGCGCCCGCCCAGGCGGCCGGCAGTGCGATGCGCCCCCCGGTGGAGACCACCACGGCGCGGTGGCGCCCGGAGGCGGCGAGCCGGGCGAGTTCGCGCTGGTGGAGGTGTCGGTGAGGGAATGGAAGCTCTCCACGATCCTCGTTGGCGGTGCCGCCATGCTGCGATCGGCCCCCGAAGAGCGCGAACTCGACGCCCTCGCGCTCGTGCAGCCGGGCGAATGCGCCCACCCGGTCGAAGGGGGCGTGCCCGGTGACGAACAACACGGGCTTGCTGGTCGGGCTCCGATTGGTCGCCTGGTTGATCATCGTGGGCGCCCGCTCCGAGGCGACCTCATCGCAAGACGTGCTCGTACGCGGCGACTGTCTGTTCGCCACAGCGCTCCCACGTGAAGTGGGCGGCGACGGTGGCGCGGGCGCGGCGACCCGCCTCGCGCAGTCGCTGCGGATCGGAGAGCAGCTCGTCGATCCGCTGTGTGAGGCGCTCGATGTCGCCCGGGGGAACCAGCATGAAGCCGTCGCCGGCGGCGGCGATCTCCTCGGGCCCGGGCTCGCCGCGGCAGCCGATCGCGGGCAGGCCGCCGGCCATCGCCTCGATGTAGGCCACCCCGAATGCCTCCTCGGTGGAGGGCATCACGAACAGCGTGCAGCGCCGGGCGCGCTCGATCGCCTCCGCGGGAGGAAGCTGCCCGCAGAACTGCACCCGTTCGCGAATCCCCGAGGCGAGCGGCGAGCCCTTCGAGGGCAATCCGCTCCGGGCCGTCCCCGACGATCACGTAGCGCAGCGTGGGGTGGCGGTCGCGTAACACGGCGAGCGCGCGCAGCACGTCGGCGTGGCGCTTGCGGGCGACGAGATGGCCTAGGGTCACGAGCGCGGGCTCGGCGTCGCGTCGTGAGCCCGGCGCTCGGAGGATCGGCCCCGAGGTGCACCACGCGCACCTCGTGCGCCCCATCGGCGCGTGCGAGCTCGGCGATGCCGCGGCTGTTGGCGAGCACCAGCCGGGCGGCGCCCAGCCCGCGCGCCACCGCCTCGCGGCCGGCGGGGGAGCGGGGGGCGGTGTAGAGCACATCGCCCCCGTGCACCGATACCACGAGCGGCACGTCGAGGCCAACCCGTTGCACGGCATCCCCGGCTGGGACGGCGTTGTGGGCATGGATCAGCTCGAAGCCGGTGCGGCGGCGCAGACGGCGCAGAGCGATCCCCAGCGCGGGCGCTGCCCAAGCGCCCCACGTCGGGTAGGAGCGCCGCCGCGGCGGGGAGACATAGGGGATGTAGGTGACGGGCAGGCCGTCGCGGATCTGGTTTCGATCTCCACCCACCCAGTCGCGCAGCAGGCCGCCGAGCGCGTGCGTAGCACCACTCGGTCCGGCGTGCAGCGAGGCGCGCGGAGGCACCAAACGATGCAGCACCAGCACGTGCACCTCCGCTCCCGCGGCCTGTGCGGCGAGCGCCTGACGGTGCGCCCACACCCCCAGCACGGGATCGCTCGGGCGGGGGTAGAACTCCGCTACGACGGCGACCTTCACCAGCGTCGGTGGGTGAGGAGTGTGGTCTGGGCTTCGGCCGCCTTCAGATGGGGCCGCTCCGCGAGCAGCGCCCGCGCCTCGGCGACGGCGGCGCCGCGCGAATAGGCCTCGCCGGCGGGCGCGACGGAGTGGCGGATCGCGACAGCGTCGAGCACGCCGCAGCGCCAGCCGTGCTCGCGCGCGAGCGCGGCCCAGTGCATGTCGAGGCCCCAACCCATGCGGAGGTCCGGGAACGGCAGCAGCGCCGGGAACGTGGCGCGGGCGAAGGCGGTGACGGGGCCGATCTCGACGAACGGCGTCTGGCGCGCCACGGCTCCCGCGCGGCGGCGGGTGACGCGCCAGGCGGCGTGGGAGCGCGCGCGGTGCGCCGGTTGGGCAAGCTGGAAGTCGAAGCGCTCGGCGAGGAACAGCAGGCGATCGAGGAAGTGGTGGGGCAGCACGACGTCGTCGTCGACCACGAACAGCCAATCGCGCCCCTCGATCGGATGGGCGGCGAGCAGCTGGTTGAGGTTCTGAAACTTCCCGAGATCCCCGGCGGGGCAGATGTGCACCTCGACGTCGTGGCGTGAACGCGCCAGCTCCGCGCGGATCGCCCCGGCCAGGGCGCGCCGCTCGGGGCGCTCGACGCCCAGCACGAGCACGCGCCGGCGGGGGGGCGAACGGCGCGCGGCGCGATCGAGGCGCAGGCGCTGGCCGTCGAACAGCTCGCGGGCATCCACGACCGGTCGACGGCTCGCGTCGCTTCGCGTCGAGACCCCCCGACGGTGCCGCTTTCTCCGGAGAGGAAGTCCTCGGCTGGGGGGCGTTTGGGTGGATGGCGCGGTTCGCGCAGGCCCTCCTCGAAACGCCCGAGGCTGTGGGCGACCATCGTCAGGCCCGCCGGGCAGCGCCGGCGGATGACGTGGCCGAGGCAGCCGGCGAGTGTGCGGAGCTCGCGACGCAACGCTGGCGCTTCCCCGCGCCAGGCGTCGTAGCGGCGGCTGGCGCGCCCGCGCGCGTGAGCGGCGCGAGCGAGCGAGCGCAGGCGCGCGTCGGCCGGCGAGCGGCGATGGTCAAGCGCCGCCGCGGCGAGGTACAGGATCGGCGCGTCGCCATTGCGCGAGGCGACCGAAGCCGGGAGACGCTCGCCTTTGGCCGAATCCGGCGGACACTCGCCTTCGGCTCGCATCCCCCGTTCGGCCAGCAGCCGTTCCTGCCACTCCTGCTCGTCGCCGTACAGCCCCGAGCGTCGCGTCGAAGGGCCCGACGCTGCTCGATCGCCGCACGGCGCACGGTCATGTTGGCTCCCCAGGCGAAGCGCACGCTTGTCGGTGTCGCGTGGCCCGAGGTCGAGCGAGGTGATCGGAGGGCCCTCGCGCCCGCAGGAGTGCCGGCTCCAACCGCCGCGGCCCTCAAGGCGGGGGCGGATGGGGCCGGTGAAGACCTGTGCGCGGGGGTGCTCGCGGGCGCCCCGCAGCAGCGCCTGCAGCCATCCGGGGCCAACCTCGACGTCGTCGTCGACGAACACCACCAGCTCGCCGTGAGAGTGGGCGACGCCGGTGTTGCGGGCGGCGTTGAGGCCGAGGCGGCGGCATGTGCGAAAGGTGGATGGCGCCGAAGCGCTGGCGAGTGCGCCCACCTCGGGCGAGGGCCGGCCGTCCTCGACCACCAGCAGCTCGGCCCCGGCGGCGGCGGCCTGGGGGGCGATCGAGGCGAGCGCGACCTCGAGGTAGTCGGGGCGCGCACGGGTGGGGATGACGATCGAGGCGGTGGGATCGGTAGGGGTCAAGATGCGATTGTTCTCGATGCGAATACTCGCAGTGAGAGTATTCGCATTGCGACCATAGTTTGGGTGCAATGGTCCTCTTCCTGCACAACCGCTACCGCTCGCCGGGAGGTGAGGAGCGTGTGGTGGACGACCTGATGTGGCTGGTGCGTGAGCGGCTGGGCGAGACCGCCGAGCTGGTGGCGCGGGATTCGAAAAACGGCGGCGGGCGCAACCGGGCCGCCGCGGGGCTGCTGCGCGGCGGCCTCGACCCGCGAGAGGTGGCGGACGCGGTGCGGCGCAGGGGAGCGCGGGTGGTGCACGCGCACAACCTCCACCCGACGCTTGGCTGGCGGGCGCTGGCGGCGGCGCGCGGCAGCGGGCGCGCGGGTTGTGCTGCACCTGCACCAGTACCGCCTGGTGTGCGCCGTGGGGGTGTGCTTCACGCGGCGGGCAGGAGTGCACGCGCTGCCACGGGCGCAACACGCTGCCCGGGGTGCTGCGCAACTGCCGCGGCAGCCGCGCCGAGGCGCTGGTGTACGGGGCGGGCCTCGCGCTGTGGCAGCGCCGGTGGTGGAGCAGGCGGACGCGGTGATCGTCCCGAGCGAGTTCGCGCGGGAGCGCTTGCGTGAGCTGGGGGCGCCGCTGCCGTGGGAGCGGGTGCACGTGCTGGCGCCCCCGGTGCGGGCGCTGCGCAGGAGCGGGCGCCCCGGGCGGGAGGCGTCGCACCGGAGGTGGTGCATCGCGGGTCCGACTCTGGCGGCCGCAGAGCCGCCCGCCCGCGGGGTACGCGCTGATGGTGGCGCGCCTATCCCCCGAGAAGGGGATCGACGTGGCGATCGAGGCATGCCGCCAGGTGGGCATCCCGCTGGTGGTGGCGGGAGAGGGTCTGGAGGGCGGGGCGCGAGCGCGAGGGCTTCGACGGGGCGGCGGTCGAGGGCAGGCCGGAGGCAGCGCTGGCGCGCGTGAGGATGCACGAGCTGGGGTCCGCTTCGTGGGCCGCGTCGACGACGCGCGCCTCGCGCGAGCTGCGGGCGGGGGCGGCGCTGGCGCTGGTGCCCTCGCGCTCGGCGGAGACCTTCGGCCTGGCGGCGGCGGAGGCGATGGCGGCGGGTCTGCCGGTGGCGGCAGCAGCGTGGGCGCGCTCCCGGAGCTGCTCGGCGAGGAGGGCCTCGCGGCGCCGGGCGACGCCGGTGCGCTGGCGGCGGCGATCGAACGCCTGCGCGGCGACCCCCGACGCGGGTGAGCGCGGGCGCTGGAGCGGGTTCGCGCCGTGTGCGCCCCGGAGGTCGTCGCGCGGGCAGGCTGGCGGAGGTCGTACAGGGCGGCGGCGTGCCCTACACTACGCCCGGTCATGACAGACCGTGGGCATCGTCGGGCTGGGCTACGTGGGGCTGCCGCTGGCGGTGGCGTTCGCGCAGGAGGGCTGCGAGGTGGTCGCGGTCGACGTGGACGCCGCGCAAGGTGCGAGGCGATCGAGGCGGGGGAGTCCTACATCGAGGACGTGCCCTCCGCGCAGCTGCGAGGCGGTGCGGGAGCGGATCCACGCCGACCACGCGCTACGCCCGCCTGGAGCGGGCGGACGCGGTGCTGGTGTGCGTGCCCACGCCGCTGACGCGCAACCGCGAGCCCGACCTCGGCCCGCTCCTGGACGCCACGCGCGCGCTGGCGGAGGTGCTGCAGGCGGGCCAGCTGGTGGTGTTGGAGTCCACCACCTACCCGGGCACCACCCGCGAGCGGATGCTGCCGATCCTGGAGGAGTCGGGCCTGGCGGCGGGCCGCGACTTCCACCTCGCGTTCTCCCCCGAGCGGGTGGACCCGGGCCGCACGGACTTCACGCTGCGCAACACCCCGAAGGTGGTGGGCGGCCTGACCGAGGCGTGCGCGGAGCGCGCGGAGAGCCCTGTACGGGCTGGTGTGCGAGCAGATCGTGCGGGTCTCGAGCCCCGAGGCGGCGGAGCTGACGCAAGCTGCTGGAGAACATCTTCCGCTCGGTGAACATCGCGCTGGTGAACGAACTGGCGATGCTGACCGACCGCATGGGGATCGACATCTGGGAGGTGGTGGACGCCGCCGCGACCAAGCCCTACGGGTTCATGCGCTTCGAGCCGGGGCCGGGTATGGGCGGCCACTGCCTGCCGGTGGATCCCTTCTACCTGAGCTGGCGCGCGCGGGAGTTCGACATGGCGACGGAGTTCATCGAGCTGGCGGGCAAGGTCAACCAGCAGATGCCCTACCACTGCGTGATGAAGGTGGAGCGCGCGCTCAACGACGCGGGCCTGCCGGTGCGGGGCTGCGCGGATCGCGGTGCTCGGGCGTCAGCTACAAGCCGGGCGTGGGCGACGTGCGGGAGTCCCCGGCGCTGAAGATCATCAGCCTGCTGGGCGCGCTGGGGGCGGAGCTCGTCTACCACGACCCCCACGTCCCCGAGCTGCCCGACCTCGGCCTGCGCAGCGTGCCGCTGGAGGAGGCGCTGCAGCGACGCCGACCTCGCGCTGATCGTGACCGCCCACCCGACGGTCGACCACGCGCTCGCGGCGGAGCGGGCACGCGTGGTGGTGGACCTGCGCGGGGTCACGCGCGGCGCGCCGGTGGCCAACACGGTGCGGCTGTGAGTCTTACCCCCGACCCACGCGCCCCGGCGCAGTTGTGAACCTCACCCCCGACCCGCGCGCCCCGGGCCTGCTGGTGGGCGAGGGCGTGGAGATCGGCGAGGGCGTCTCGTTCGGCGCCTACGTGGTGGTGCACGCTGGCACCGTGGTCGGGGCGGGCTGCGTGATCGAGGATCACGCGGTGCTCGGCAAGCGCCCGCGTCTCGCGCGCAGCTCTTCCGCGAAGGGCGAGGTGGGTCGGCTGGAGCTGGGCGAGCGCGTCACGGTGTGCGCCGGCGCGGTCGTCTTCGCGGGCGCCACGATCGGCGACGAGGCGATCCTCGGCGACCAGTCCTTCGTGCGCGAGCGCTCCGCGTCGGCGCGGGCTCGGTGATCGGCCGCGGCAGCGTGGTGGACAACGACGTGCACGTGGGCGCGCGCGTGAAAGTGCAGACCGGCGTCTACCTGACGGCTTTCACCGTGATCGAGGACGACGTGTTCGTGGGCCCCGGCGCGACGACGACCAACGACGACACGATGGCCCGCCACGACGCCGCGATGCCGCTGCGCGGCGCCACCCTGCGCCGCGCCTGCCGCGTGGGCGGCGGCACGGTGCTGACTCCGGGCGTGGAGATCGGCGAGGAGGCGTTCGTAGCCGCCGGCGCAGTGGTCACCCGCGACGTCCCCGCGCGCGCGGTCGTGATGGGCGTCCCCGCCCGCGTCGTGCGCGAGGTCCCCGCGGAGGATCTGCTGGAGCGCTGGCGGTAGTTCAGGCGCGCAGCGGGTCACGCGCTGGCGGGAGCAGGTGATGCGCCTGCCAGCGCGTGACAGGGTTTGTTATTCGGCGCGCGAGGTCTTTCCCGATTTCACTTTTCCTGTCCCAGTGCTGAAGAAGGTGGCCGGTTCTTTCCCAAAAGTAGCTTTGCTGCCGGTTGATGTGCAGATCACTTCGTGTGTGATTTTTTCCACTTCGGCTTCGGGGCTCGCGCAGACGTACTTTCCCTTCACTTCAAAAGTACCTTTCAGGGTGCATACCTTTTCGGGTGCGTTGTTTATGGCGAGGATGAAGAAGCTTTCGCTCACGGCGGGTGTAACTTCTGTTTCGATAACACCACCGGGGCCGGTGACCAGGTTCTCATTGATTTTGAAGGTTGGTGAGGATATTTCGCACGAGGTCAGGGCTTCCTTTTTTCCTGCCCTGATGAGAAAGAGTTTACAGCCTCCTGTTTTGATTTCGCCTTTGCCTTTCCCTTCCTTTTCAAGCTGGCCCGTAAGATTGCTTTCTGCGCATTCTTGACCAATTTTACTCCCCAGCAGGGAGCTCAGTCCTTGCTTCAGTACGATGCTGCTGACTTCGATTTCGATTGTTTCCGTCCCGGTCACTTCTTTTCCTTCCACAAAGAAGGCGTGGGCTGAGGCCGATGTCGAGACTGTGCCACTGAGGATGAGTGCGCTAACCAGCGCGAGTAGTGCTGCCGATCGGATAGACATTTTACTAATACTCCTCTTTTAGACGAACGATTAGGTGCACATTGAAGCATGTGCCTACCTCGACGCCCTGATCTGTTTCTAATCGATGGGGATCTGCAGCGCCGCGCGGTGATTCCGTCCCGGCCCGAGGTCGCGACGTCAGGCGCGAAGCGGATTTTCCCAGCGCAGGTCCCGAAAGCGGGCGAAGTCGCGGTCGGCGCTACAGAGGGTGAGTCCGTGCTCGATTGCCAGCGCGGCGAGATGGGCGTCGTTGACGAGATTGGGACGCGACTCTCCCTCGAGCAACTCGGCGAGGATCTCCTGGTGGCGATCGGTGGGTAGTGGGATCCAGGTTTGCGGCAGCGCCAGCCAAGACTCCACTTGCGTCCATGCACGGTACAAGGGCAGCGGATACCGCATCACGCGTTCGTTGCTCATCAAACGCATGAATCCCAGCAGGGTGGGCCACGGGAGCCCGACCTTCGCCGGGCGGCGGAACACGCCCTCGATCCAGGCGCGGGCGACCTTGTTGTGCGGCGACCGGCGTTCGTAGGCGTAGATCAAGAGGTTGGTGTCGAGCAGGATCAACTCAGCTTCCGCCACTCTTCGAGGTCCATCATTTCGTGCACGGGGCTCATGTCCTCGATGTCGATGAGCAGACCGCCACAGTCAAAGGGCTCGACGCGAAATGGCGGAACCTCGGTGAGCGGCTCGTCGACGTGCAGCAGTCCCACGCGGATCAGCTCGTTGATTTCCTGCTTGAGCGAACGACGGCGCTCCCGCCGGCGCTGCTCGACGGCCGCGGCGACGTCGTCGTCCAGGGTGAGTGTGGTACGCATGCATCAGAGCATAGAATATTTGATGTCATGATGTCGCCAGCGGTGCCGCCGCGAACGAACCTGGCGACCGGCGCGCCGCAGCAGCGCCCGGAGCCACAGGGGCGACAGCTCATTTGATCACCAGGATCTGCGGGTGGGTGGCGAGTATCACCTGCTCGAAGACGTAGTCGAACGAGCCGAAGGCGAGGAACGAGAGGACGACCGCCTGGTTGACGGCGCGGCCGACGCCCTCGGCGCCGCCGGAGGCGGTCATGCCCTTGTAACAGCAGATGATCGAGATGATTGCCCCGTAGACGGTGGCCTTCAGCATCGAGCCCCACATGTCGGTGATGTCGGCGTTGGCGAACAGGTTGTTCCAGAACGGCCCCAGCGGATAGCTGTTGACGCGCTCTGCCAGCAACCCGCCGAAAATGCCGAACAGGATCGCGTAGACGTTGAACAGGCCGGTGGCCAGCATCAGCGCGAGGAAGCGGGGGACGACGAGGTTCTTGATGGGGTCAACGCCGAGCACGAGCAAGGCATCGAGCTCCTCGCGAACCTTGCGCGCGCCGAGGTCGGCGGTGATCGCGGTGCCGGCGACCCCGCTGATGACGATCGCGGTGACGAACGGCCCCAGCTCGCGGATTGACCCGAGCACGAAGAACCCGCCGAGGCGGTCGAGTGCGCCGAACAGCGAGGCGAAGTTCGCGCCCTGCAGGCCGGGCGCCGCGTAGTTGAAGCAGAAGGTGGAGATCAGCAGTGGGAACCAGCAGAGGCGCAGCACGAACAGGAACTGGGAGACGAACTCTCCCCCGTAGGGGTAGGGAGGCCGCAGGGTCGAGGAGATGGTTTTGCCGGTGAGCAGCATCATCTCGCCGATTTCTTCGAGCTGGCCTGCGGCGGAGTGACCGACCCTCCTCATTGCACTAGTGTACTAGTCCATTAGTAAACCGTCCTCCCGCGCGCGAAGATCGCTACCGTAAGGGGGTGACTCGCGAGCCTGACACTGGGGGCGGGGGCCTGGATCTCACGATCGACCGTCGTGCGGAGGTGCCGATCGGCGTGCAGCTGGCGTGGGCGCTGCGCACCCGTGTCCACGACGGTCGCCTCGCGCCCGGGCAACGCCTGCCGGGTCTGCGCGATCTGGCGCAGGAGTTGAAGATCAACGCCAACACGGTGCGCGCCGTCTACCAGCGGTTGGAGCACGAAGGCATGATCGAAAGCCAGCAGGGAAGCGGCACCTACGTCACCGCCAACGCGCGCAGACGTTCGGCGGCGGGCGCGATCGCGGCGAGTGCTGCCCGCGAGGCCCAGCAGACGGGGGTCGACCCCCGCGAGGTGGCCGCGGCGCTGTACGTGGAGTCGGGCGATCAGGCGCAGCCTCCCGATCGACCGGCGGATCGCCGACGGGTGCTGCGCATCCAGATCGCCACGCTGGAGCAGCTGCTGGTGAAGATCGAAGCCGAGCACCCCGAGCTGGTGCCGGGCTCACGCGCGGCGGCTCCGCCCGACCAGATCCTGCCCGCGCGCGGGCCGCGGCTGCTGGACATGGACGAGCTGGAGCAGACCCAGACGCATCTCATCCGCCGGCTGGCGGCGCTGCAGACGGCGCTGGACGCGCGTGCGCAGCAGGACCAGCAGGGTGGCAGCGGGCTGCCGGTCAAACGGAGTGTGTCGGTCGAGGATCAGCCGATCGAGCAGGCGCAGGCGTCCGCCGCGCCCAAGCGTGCCCCGCGGACGCGCACGAAGACGCGGCCCGCCCCAGCCGGGGCCTAGCGCGAGCTACGCACGGCCGCGACGACCTCCTCGACCTGCGTCTGCGTGAGCACGGCGCTCAGCGGGATCGCGAGGTGGGTGCTGCGCGGCGTGTTCGGTGGCGGGCAGCTCGACGCCGGCGCCCCATGCGCGCATCGAAGGCCTGGCGGTGGATGGGGGTGCGGTAGTAGGCCTTGTGGCCGATCGACGGCGGCGGCCAGCGCGGCTTCGAGGGGTGGGGGTCGGGATGGCCGATCACGTAGAGGTGCCACGCCGGCTGCGCGCCGGCGACGGGCACGCGGCAGCGCCACCAACTCGCCGAGGCCCGACCTGCTCGTAGTGAGCGCCAGCGGCGCGGCGGCCGTCGGCCCACGTGTCAAGATGGGGCAGCTGCACGCGCAGGATCGCGGCCTGCAGCTCGTCGAGGCGAGAGTTGTAGCCAACCAGCTCGTAGGTGACCTTGTCGTGGGAGCCGTGGAAGCGCAGCGTGCGCGCGCGCTCGGCGATCTCGGGATCGGAGGTGGTGATCGCGCCGCCGTCGCCGAAGCAGCCGAGGTTCTTGGAGGGAAAGAAGGAGAACGTGGCGGCCGTGCCGAGCGCGCCCGGGCGGGCGGTGGCAGTGCTGGCTCGCTCGCCTGCGATCGCGCTCCCGCCTACCTGCACGCGCGAGCCGGCGGACTGGGCGGCGTCCTCGAGCACGGGCACGCCCAGCGCCTCGATCTCGGCGACGGGGGCAAGGTTGCCGAACAGGTGCACGGCGATCACGGCCTTCGTGCGTGGGGTGAGCGCGGCGCGCACGGTGTCGGCGGTGACGCAGTAGGTGTGAGGGTCGATGTCGCAGAACACCGGCACGGCACCCGTCGGGGGGATGGCCTCGGCGGAGGCGTAGAAGGTGAAGGAGGGCACCACGACCTCGTCGCCAGGGCCGACGCCCATCGCGCGCAGGGCGATCGTGAGGGCGTCGGTGCCGTTGGCGACGCCGACCGCGTGCGCGGCCCCGCAGTAGGCGGCGAACTCCTGCTCGAAGGCGGACGACCTCGGGGCCGAGGATGTAGCGCTCGGAGTCGAGCACCCGCGCGACCGCCGCGCGCAGCTGATCACGCAGCGGGGCCAGCGGGGAGGAGGTGTCGAACAGGGGGACGGCCATGCGTTGCGCGGACCCTATCGGCGCGCGAGGCGGGTGGGATTAGCGCGGTGGGTCATCGTGCGGCGCATCGTCGGGGGCGGCGTCGCGCTCGCGCAGCCAGCTGACCGTGGCGGCGATTCCTTCCTCGACGCCGATCCGGGCCTCCCAGCCGAGCAGCGTGCGGGCCTTCTCGACGGAGGGCCAGCGCCGCTGCACGTCGACGGTGAAGGAGGGGAGGTGCTCGAGCTCAAAGGCGGCGGGGTCCTCGCCGCACGCGGCCCACACGATCCGCGCGATCTCCGCGACGGTGAGCTCGCGTGAGGCGGAGATGTTGAAGTCCTCGTTGAGGCCCGCGGGGGAGCCCATCGCGACGACGACCCCGTCGGCGATGTCGTCCACGTGCGTGAGCGTGCGGGTCTGCTCGCCGGAGCCGAAGATCTGCAGGGGCCGCTGCCCGGAGAGCACCTTGCGGATCAGGTCGGGGACGGCGTGCGCGATGCCGGGCTCGGCATCGGGCACCTCGCCGGGGCCGTAGGCGTTGAAGGGCCGGCAGATCGTGTACGGCAGCCCGTGCTCGGCGTGCGCGGCGCGGCAGTACACCTCGCCGGTGAGCTTGGAGAAGCCGTAGGCGGAGAGCGGCACGGGGCAGTCGGGCAGGTGGGCCTCGGTGGTGGGGTACTCGGTGGCGCGCTCGAAGACCATCGAGGAGGAGACGTAGGTGAAGCGCTCGACCTCGACCTCCAGAGCGGCGCGCACGACGGCGTTGTAGAGCGCGTTGTTGACCTCCGTGAGCGTGTGCGGGCAGCCGGTGGAAGTTGGCGATCCCCCCGACGATCGCGGCGAGGTGGATCACGTGCGAGCAGCCCTCGGTCGCCCGCCGCGCCTCCGCGAGCGAGCGCAGATCGCCGGTGTGCACCTCGCACCCCTCGCGCATCCACTGCGGCGCGGGCCGCTGGTCGGAGACCCGCACCTCGTACGCGGGGTCCGCGAGCAGCCGGCGCACCACGGCGGAGCCGATCGTGCCCGCGCCCCCTGTGACGAGCACCCGGCTCATGGCTGCTCAGGGGCGTAGCGCAGGGGGTCGTCCGCGCGCGCTGAGGGGCTGTCTCCAGGACCGCGTCCGCGCGCGTCGTGGGGAGGCCACGACCGCTCGGGGGCTGGACCTCCTGTCCAGCCGCCAGCGTTGCAAGCTCGGCGGAGTACGCGAACACCTGCCCCGCGCCCCAGCAGTTCCAGGGGTCCACCACCAGGCACTCCTCGGCGGCGAGCGTGGCGATCGCGGCGAGCGTCGCGGGCTCGCGGAACTCGGCGTGGTTGGCGGCCACGACCACCGCGTCGGCGCCCGCGAGCACCTCCTCCAGCGGCGCGGTGGGGGTGGCGACGTGGGGGTCGTGCACGGCGACGTCGGCCAGCTCGCGCTCGAGCAGCCGCATCGAGCTTGTGCGCGAGCGAGTCGCGCTCGTCGTCGGTGTCGGCCTTGAAGGCGAGGCCGAGCACGGCGACCTTGCGGTTGGCGAGCGTGCCCAGGCGCCGGCGCATCCCTTCGACGAGGAACAGCGGCACGGACTCGTTGACACGCGAGACCGCGAGCAGCATCCCGGGCGCGGGGGAGCGCTCCTCGGAGAAGGCGAAGTCCTTGCGCAGGCAGGTCCCCGCGGTGAACCCCGGCTGGGCGAGGCCGCCGCGGGGGTAGTCGCGGTTGACGAGGTCGATCACCTCGAACACGTTGGCGCCGTGGCGCTCGCAGTCCATCATCAAGAGGTTGGGCAGCGCGAACATGCGTGTAGCGCAGGATGTTGGCCCAGATCTTCGCGAGCTCCGCCTGCACGGGGGTGGTGTGCACGATCGGCGCGTCGAACACCCCGAACAGCTCCGCCGCCACCTCCCCAGAGCGGGGCCGACGCCGCCGACGATGCAGGGCAGCGTGTCGATCTCCTCCAGGAACCGTCCGGCGGCGATCCGCTCGGGGGCGTGCGCGACGAACACCTCCTCGCCGATCCGAAAGCCGCGGTGCTTTTCCAGGTAGCCCGCCACGAACTCGGTCGTCCCCGGGGCGACGGTGGAGCGCAGCACGAGCGAGTGCCCCGGCGCGAGCACCCCCAGCAGGTCGTCGAGCGCGGAGCGGATGTCGCGCATGTCGATCTCGATGTGCGAGAACGAGGGGGTGCCGAGCGTGATCACGATGTGCCGCGCCCGCGCGGCGTCGGCGACGCGCTCGGAGAGCCGAGCGCCGCCGCCTTGCGTGTCGGCTCCCTCTCGTCGTTCTTCCCGCGTCTCATTCCTCTCCCCCGCGGTCTCCGCCTTCCTCCACTGCCGCGCCCCTGCCGCGCACGCGCTCCAGCAGCTCCTGCGCGCCGGTCTCCTGGAAGGGCATCGCGCCCTCGCGCACGGCGCCCAGGCGCGCGGGTCGTTGTCGATGCCGACCACCCGCAGGCCGCGGTCGGCGAAGGACAGCGCGAGCGGCAGCCCGACGCGGCCGAGGCCGATCACGGAGACGTCGGCGGTGTGCTCAGGCGGGGTCACGGAGGTGAGGTTAGCGACGCTCGCACCAGTACTGGCGCGCGAACCCGACCACGAAGCGGGGGTTGTGGCGGGCGTAGCGACGCCACAGCCGGCGCGGCTCGCGCGCGAGCCGGTAGGTCCACTCCAGGCCGTGCCGCTGCATCCACGGCGGCGCCTGGGGGACGAGGCCGGCGTGGAAGTCGAAGGCGGCGCCGACCCCGACGAGCAGCGGCGCGCGCAGGCGGGGGCGCATGCGCTGCATCCAGCGCTCCTGCTTGGGCTGCCCGGTGCCCGACCCACACCACCTGGGCGCCGCAGCCGTCGATCTCGGCGATCACGCGCCGCTCCTCCTCGGGGGTGAGCTCGCGGAAGGGGGGCGACCAGCCGCCGGCGATCACCAGGCCGGGGAAGCGCTCGCGCAGGCGGCTGCTGAGCAACTCCAGCGCCTCGGGGGTGCGGCCCCCGTAGAGGTAGATCGGAGGTCCCGGAGCGCGCGGCGCGCGCGCAGAAGGCCGCCATCAGGTCGGGCCCGTAGATGCGCGTGGCGTCGCGGTGGCCGAGCAGGCGCAGCGCCCACACCAGCGGCATCCCGTCGGGCACCGCGAGCGTGGCGTCCAGCGTGGCGGCGAGCGTGGCGGGTTCCTCGCGGGCGCTCATCACGAGGTTGACGGCGGCGGCCGTGACGTAGCCGCGCTCGCCCGCGGCGATCATCGCCTCCATCCAGTCGAGCACCTCGCCGTAGTCGGAGATCGCGAGCGGGATGCCGAGGACCTCCGCGCGGGGCGGCGGCGCCGGGATGGTGGAGAGTGCGGGGGTAGGCGAGATCGGGTGAAGATAGCCAGCCGCGGTACGGGGTGTGCCGGGTCAACCGTGGCTACCACGTGGCGTGCCGTTCGACTCACGCCATCCCGCTGGTTGTGCTGAGGATCGCCGAGCAGCCCCGCTTGCGGAGTCGCACGTCAAGGACAATTGTGCACGTGTCTTGACCGACCACGATTCGACGGATCGCAAGTTCCAGCAGCCGTAAGCTCTTCCGGGCCGTGAGTCCCTCGACCCTGCGCCGCTACCGTGCCGAGCGCCTGCTGCGCCAGGAGTTCGGAGGGCTGCGCGAGGAGGTGCTGGGCGAGCGTGCGCGGGCGGCTGCGCGCCCGCGGGGTGCACCTCGACCGCGGCGACCTGGAAGCGTGCTACGCGCGGCCTGGCAGGGCCTCTACGCCGCGATCGCGGCGGGCGAGGAGATCGCCAACCCGGGCGGCTGGCTGACGGTGGTGACGTTCCGGCGCGCGATCGACGAGCACCGCGGCGCCCGCGCGCGCGGGTTCGGCGCCTCGCCCAGGTGGAATCGCCGGGCTCCGAGCGCGGAGCGGCGGGGGCCGCGGCGCGGACGCACGTCCGCACAGCGCGCACCGCACGGCCGAGCCCGACCTCGCGGCGGAACTCGACGATCGGGCGCGCTGCGCCAGCTGTTCGAGGCGCTGCGTAGCCGCCTCAGCGCGCGGGAGTGCGAAGCGGCGAGCCTCTGCTACCTGCAGGGCCTCACCCGCGCGCAGGCCGCGCGAGCGCATGGGGATCAGCGAGGCGCGCATGGGCAAGCTGATGGAGGGCCGCGGCCCGGCACGCCCGGGGGTGGCGGGCAAGGTGGGGGAGCTGCTGGAGGCGATCCGCGGCGGGGAGTGGTGCGAGCAGCAGGGCTCGCTGATGCGGGGCCTCGCGTTCGGCATCCTCGACCCCCGCGGCGAGCGCTACCGCCTCGCGCGCCTGCACCAGCGCGAGTGCCCGGCGTGCCGCGCCTACGTCCTCTCCCTGCGGGGTCTCGCCGCGGTGCTGCCCCCGCTGCCGCTGGGGCCGGGGTTCTTGGGCCCCCACCACGCGGTACCCAGGCGCACGCCCTCCACCCATGCGCCCTCCGCCCATGCGCCCTCCAGCCCATGCGGCCTCCGGCCATGCGCCCTCCGCCCATGCGCCCTCCACCCATGCGCGCTCCGCCCGGGCCCCCTCTGCCCGAACCTCGCCCACCACGCCGGGGTGCGGGAGCGGGCGCAGGGCGCTGGCTGCCGGGCGATCTCGGCGTCAGGCGCTGCTGGCGCGGGCGGTGCTGCCGGTGGAGGCTGGCTGCTGGGCGGCTCGGTGGGCGCGAAGCTGGCGGTGAGCTGTGTGCTGGCGCTGAGCGTCGGATGTGTCGCCCTCACGGTGGCGCCCCCCACCACGCGGGAGCATCTCATCGCAGCCGTGCGCGCCATCGGCGAAGCCTCTGTGGCGGACGACTCGGGCGTCACGATGGAGGCCCAGCTTTTGCCGGATCGGTGACGCGCTCGGCCCGGACCCATCCGGGGCGTCGACTCCGCGAAGGCCGTTCCGCGCGCCCCGCACATCTCGCGCGACAGCGCGGCGTCGGCCGCGGTCAGGCGCGCCGCGCCAGGCACGCTCAACGCGAGTTCGGTCCCGAACAGACCGGCCGGCGCACGGGCGCCACGAGCTCACCGTCGCCGCCGGCATCACCGCACGTGCGGCTTCGGTTCGACGGCAGGCGTGACGAGCCCCGCGGAATCCGTTCCTCGGGCCAGGCCACTGCCTCATCGTCTATGCCGAGCGGGCCGCCCAGCCACGCGGAACGGGAGTTCGGCCCGGAATAGGCTTCGTGGGGTTTGCTCTTTCGGCCTCTAACCAAATGAGACTCAGTCTCTCCTGTTAGGGTCTCGAATCGATCGATCTTGCCCATCCGGCCTTGCCGTCCTCCGCAGATGTTCGTTCTCAAGGGCCACACAGCCAACTAAGAATGAGTCTCATTGGAGGGCTTGAAAGTTATGCTTCGAACCCGCGCCCAGGCTTGCGTGGCTCTCAGGCCCGCGGGAAGACCTTCGCGAGCCGCCGCAGCGCGAGCGGGTTGCCGCGGGGGCGCATGCGGCCGGTGGCGAGCGCGCGCATCGGGTTGAGGCGGTCGCCGATGATGTCGACGAAGTCCTGGTAGGCGATCCGCAGGCGCACGTCGGCGCTGCGGCGCCGCCCCCTGCTGCGACGGTGGAGGAGCCGTTGTTGACCGTGAGGTGCCAGCGTGGGGACGTCGGGGTCGGTGAACTCCCACTGGAAGACGGTGGGGCGGCGCAGCCCATGCGTTGGGGTTGACCTGGCGGCGGATCGTGTCGAACAGCAGCTCCACCGTTTCGGGGTCGCGCATCGAGGGCCCCTCGCGCACGCCGAGGACCCCCGCCTGCGCGAGTCGCCGCCCGCGCTGGGAGAGCTCCAGCGGGGTGAGGCCGGGGGGCATCAGCGGGGGGCCGGGCAGCGTCTCGGCGGGCAGTCCCGGCGGAGCGCAGCTTGGTCAGTCAGCGAGTTGACGCCCTCGGGGCCGATCTTGTCGAAGGTGTAGCCGAAGCACGTCAGGTAGCTCTCATCCCAGCCGGGGGGCATCAGCACCTGGGCGGTGTAGCGGGTGACGTCGTGCAGGATGCCGCGCGACCGCCTTGGGGACGCCGACGGGGTCTTCGCGGCGCAGGTCGGCGAGCAGCTTGACGCCGAAGCCGATGTGGCGCTGCTCGTCGGCCTGGATGTTCTGCATCCCCTCGCGGAACGCCGGCAGCACGTCGCGCTCTTCCAGGTAGCTGCAGATCAGGTGCTGCCCCGGCTGCGCGAGGGCGCCCTCGATCACGATGTGGTAGAGCGCCACCGCGGCCGCGAGTTTGGCGGGGGAGTGGTCGGCGCGCAGTTCGTCGGCCATCGTGTCGAGGCGATCGAAGATCTTGCGGAAGCCGGGGGAGAGCTGGGGCTTGACCGCGTTCAGCCCGCTGGCCATCGAGCCGTCGCCGATCCCGGCGACCTCGTGCATGAAGCGCTTGAAGAAGACCGCGTGGCGCGCCTCGTCGACCTGCTGGGTGGCGAGGAAGTACTTCTGCTCCTCGCGCGGCGCGGCGTCGATGTAGGGGGAGAGGTTGTCCGCGACCGCGTCCTCGCCCCAGAAGAACAGCGCGTAGTTCCACAGCGCCGCCTGGCGCTCGAACTCGGTGAACTCCTCGCGCCACTGGCGCGCGTCCTCGGTGAAGTCGAGCTCGGTCGCGCTCCAGTTGCCGCGCTCCCAGCGGGCGTAGAGGTCCTCGTAGGAGATCGCGTCGGCGGGGAGGCTGCCGAGCTGGGCTGCCGGCGGTTGGGGGCCGCCGCCGGTGGTTGTCGGGGTCTGGCTGCTCGGATGGGGGCTCCTGCGTGCTCTGCCGATGTTGCGTCTGCTCGGCTCGGGGCTGTGCTCTGCGGGTGCTGGAGCCGTCGTGGGTATGGTGCGGATGGAACGAGCCGCGCGAGGTCCCGCACGAGCGGCGGCCAGGCGAACCGATAACGAACATTATCGCAATAGCATGCGTCAGTACTCCGTCAAGTACGATTGCGGCGATGACGACGGCGCGCCTGACACGCGAGCAGAGCAAGGCCCTCACCCGCGAACGCCTGCTGCGTGGCGGCGCGCACGGTGTTCGCGCGGCGCGGCTTCCACGCGGCCTCGGTCGAGGAGATCGCCGCGGAGGGGGGCTACTCGACGGGGGCGCTGTACTCGAACTTCAGCGGCAAGGAGGACCTGTTCCTCGCGGTGATGGACCGCGAGATCGACGAGCACACGCGCGAGATCGAGGAGGCGGTGCGCGAGCGCACCTCGGTGGCCGAGCGCGCGCGGGGCGGCGCCGAGCGGTGGATGGCGATGATCGACCGCGAGCCCGACCTGCTGCTGCTGTTCGCCGAGTTCTGGGCCTACGCCGCCCGCGACGAGGGCGTGCGCCGCCATGTGGCGGCCAGCTTCGCCCGCGCCCGCGCGACGTCTCACGCGCCTGATCGCCGACGGGGCGCGGGACTTCGAGCTGGAGCTGACGCTGCCCGCGGAGCAGCTGGCGATCGCGATCGACGCGCTCGCGGACGGGATCGCACGCCAGAAGATGGCCGACCCCGAGGCGGTCCCCGACGAGCTGATGGGCCGCGTGCTCTCGCTGCTGCTCGCGGGAGCGACCCGCCCCGCGTCTCCCCAGGCATAACCCGGGCGCGTGGCAGCCGTCCACCGGCCGCTTCGAGCCACAAGCGAACCCCACCCCGACCCCCCTTGTGGGGGTCCTCCTCCAATTCCCTTCCTCCCACGCCGAGGGGCGCGCTCACGCGAGGAGGCCGAGGGGGCGATCTGTAGGCTCTGAGCCTGGATGACAGCGAGGCCGATTGCGCTCCTGCGCGAAGCCCCCGCCACGGTGCCCGCCCTCGGCGCGCTCGCGCTGATGGTGGTGTGGGCCACGGATCAGGCCGGCTACCCCGCTGACCCACTGGGCGCCCGGCGGCCTGATCGTGCTGGCGCTGCTCGCGATCGCGCTGGCCGGCAGTGCGCCCCCGTCTGCGCCGAGATCCCGCTCGGCGGTGCGGATCGCGGTCGGGTGCCTGGCGGCGTACACCGCGCTCAGCTTCCTCTCGATCCTCTGGGCGGGGGTGCCGGGCGACGCCTGGGAAGGGGCCAACCGCACGCTGCTCTACCTGCTGGTGTTCGCGCTGTTCGCCTGCTGGGCGCAGCGGGGCGTCACCGCGGCGCTGCTGCTGTGCGCGTGGGCGCTCGCGCTGGTCGGGGTGGCGCTGTTCGCGCTGCTCCACCTCGACGCCGCCGCGGGCGAGCGCGGCGCGCCTGCTGGCGCTGCTGCCGGGGGGCCGGCTGGTCTACCCGGCGGGGTACGTCAACGCCGACGCCGCGCAGTGGCTGATGGCGTTCTGGCCGGCGCTGCTGCTGGCGCGCGAGCGGCGGCTGCCGTGGTGCCTGCGGGGGGTGCTGGCGGGCGGCGCGGTGCTGCTCGCCGAGGTTGCGCTGCTCAGCCAGAGCCGCGGCTCGGTGTACGCCGACGCCGGTGATGCTCGTGCTCGTGTTCGCTCTGCTCCCCGCGCGCGTGCGCACGTTCGCGCTGCTCGTCCCCGTCGCGGCGGGGATCGCCGCGGCGGCCCCGGCGGTGCTGCGCGTGGGCGAACGTCTCACCTCGCTGGAAAGCGCGCTGCAGAGCGCCGCTCAGGGTGTGACTCCGAGTGGGACGCCGGGCGCGGCCCCCGGGACGGCGCGGCCGCCCGCAGCGCCACCGCGGCGGTCCATCACGCCACCGCGGTGCGACTGCGGCGGTTCACAGCGCGACCGTGGCGATCCTCGCGGCGGCGCTCGCGGTGGGGCTCGTTGTAGCGGCCGGCGCTGCGCTGGAGAGCCGGCGCGCCCTCTCGCCCGGTGCGCGAGCGCGCGTGCACAGAGCGCTGGCCGCGGTCGCGGTGGCCCTGCTGGTGGTGCTGCTCGCCGGCGGGTGGGCCGCGGCGGGCGACCCCCTGACGCGCGCGCGTCACGCGTGGGACACGTTCAAGAGCCCCACCGGCTACGGCGCCAACGCCACCGCGGGCAGCCGCCTCACCAGCGGGCTGGGATCCAACCGCTACGACTTCTACCGCGTCGCGCTCGACGAATTCGCCGCTCACCCCCTGGTGGGGATCGGGGCGGACAACTTCGCCGAGCCCTACCTCGCGCACGGGCGCAGCAACGAGACCCCCCGCTACCCCCACAGCGTGGAGCTGCGCACGCTCGCCGAGACAGGGCTCCTCGGGGCGCTGCTCGCGGTGGTCGGCCTCGGCGCGGCGCTGGTCGCGTGCCGGCGGTGCGCTCGCGACGCCACCCCGACCCGCTCGCGCGCGCCGTCGCCGCGGCTGCGGTGGCGGGCTTCGCCTACTGGGCCGTGCACGGCTCCTTCGACTGGCTCTGGGAGTTCGCCGGGTCTCGGTGCGCCGGCGTTCGCGCTGCTCGGCCTCGGGTGCGCGCTGGCGCCGCGTGTGAGCTCTGCGACGGCGGCCTCGGGATCGGGCGCGGAGCCGAGCCCGGCTGTACCGGAGACGACGATCCCCGGGCGCCGGGCGGTGGGCGCTCCCGCGAGACTCCGCCGCAGCACCTCCCGCTTCGCCGCGGGCGCTCGCGTCTGCGCGGCTCTGGCCTGCGCGTCCTCGCGCTCGCGGCGGTCGTCTCGCTCACCGCCCCGTGGCTGAGCAGCCTGGAGGTGCAGAGCGCGGCGAGCGTCTGGGTGCGCGCGCCCCACGCAGGCGTACGCGCGCCTGGAGCAGCGCGGCGCGGCTGAACCCGCTGAGCGACGAACCGTACGTGGTGGCCGGCAGCATCGCGCTGCGCCGGGCGAAACGGGGCGCGCCGCGCACGAGTTCGCGCTGGCTCTGCGGCGCACCCCGGGCGAAGCCTACGCGACGCTCGAGCGGGGGGCGATCGCCTCTGCACAGTGGCGATCGCCGCGAAAGGCGCTCGCGCTGCTCGAACGGGCGGTGCGGCTCAGCCCCGCGCGACCCGCTCGCGCGCGCGGCGCTCGCGACCGTGCGCGGCGGCCACCGGGTGGACATCGGGGAACTGAACCGCTCAATCCTGCACAACGCTCAGCAATTCTCATAAGATGACACGAGCGGTGAGTGAAATTACGGACCAGAAAGTACTGTTCTACCGCTCGACATTGCTCTGTAAGCTTCGCTAGTTTGTGTGGTGAAGTCTGACCGATCGCCGGTCTCGACGCTGTGACGGCAAGGACCCTGATCGGTGGCGGCAAACGGGTGGCGAGGCGAAGCGGCAGGGAGCGAGGCAAGGAGAGCGACAGAAGGTCGCTCGAGCCGAAAGGAACCCCAAGGTTGGGAAGCATGAGAGCGCCATCGCATCATCCTCGATATCGCGCTGAGCCTCGCTGGCGCTATTTGCCGCGCCGGCCCCCGCGCGCGCTCGCGGGCGGGCCGCTGCTCAGCGGCTACGGCGGCCCCGGAGCGGGCGCTCAGTCGATCATCGGCGCGAACGCTGCTGAACGGACCGGGCGCGGCTCCGGCGGCGGCTCGGGCGGTAGTCCGGGCGGCTCGTCCGCGTCTAGCTCCTCCCTTTCCCCGTCCTCCCCTTCTTCCTCCTCCTCGCGACACGAATGCAAGCCATATTGCAACCGGCGGCCGGGCCGCATCCGGGAGCGTCGGCGGCCGGGCTCGACCGGAGCCCTGCGGCACGGGGGCGAGGGAGCATCGGCGGGCGGCACGAGCTGCATCCGCGGGGAGCACTGGTGCGACTCGAGTCCGCCGCACCCGGAGGCTTCGCTGGCTGCCGTCAGCGAGCGCGGGGGCGCCGTCGTGGTTCTCCGGCGGCGATCTGCTGGCGCTGGTGCTGGCCGCCGGCGTGCTCGCGCTCATTGCGGTGGCCACCGTACGTTTGTCAGGTATGGGCGCTCATCATGAGTACGATCGCAGCGAGCTCGAGTGCGCACTTGGACAGCAGGGACGCGCAACGCCAATCGTACGACGGACAAAGATGTCCTCTCTCGCATGAACGGACCCCGCCTCACCCAGCAAACGACTGCGCCGAGCCTGCCGCTGACCCGGCACCCGGCCGCGCGGCCGGCTCCGGGGCCGCGCTCTGCCCACAGCGGGATCTTCCGCGGTCCGCTGCAGCTGCTGCTCGAGGAGCCCGGCTGGAACGTGCTGCGTTCCCGCGGTGGACCTCGCGATGCTGTGCCTCGCGGTGGTGCTCGCGCTCGGCGGCGCTCCAGGCCACCCTGCATCCCCCGGCGTACTGCCGCACCGCTGCTGGCGCTGCCAGCGCTGACGTTGCTGGCGCTCTACCTGCGCGGGCTCTACCGCACGCGGCTGCGCGCGCTGGTGCTCGACGGGCTGGCCCCCGCGGTGAGCGCGGTGTCGGTCGCGGCGATGGCGGTCGCGGCGATCGGCCTGCTCGCCAACGGGCGGATCCCCGACCCAGTCCGAGTGGGTGGCGGCGTGGCTGCTCGCGCTGGCGACGCTCGCGGCGCGGCCGCGCGGCGCTGGCGCTGGCGCAACGGTGGGCGCGCAGCCGCCGGCTGGTGGGCCGGCCGGTGCTGATCGTCGGCGCCGGCATGGTCGGCGCGCAGGTGGCACGCCGCCTGGAAGACCACCCCGAGTACGGCCTCTACCCGGCGGGCTTCCTCGACAACGACCCCCGCCCGCTGGCCGAAGTCGGCGGGCGCGACGTGCCGGTGCTGGGCAGCACCGAGGATCTCGACGAGGTCGTACGACAGACGCACACGCGCAACCTGATCGTCGCCTTCTCCTCGGTCGCCGACGCGCACGTGAGCCGCCTGATCCAGCGCTGCCAGGAGCTCGGCGTCGAGGTGTCGGTGGTGCCGCGCATGTTCGACACGATCAACAACCGCGTCGGCTACGACACGGTGGGCGGCCTGCCGCTGCTCTCCTTCACCACCGTCAACCCAAAGGGCGTGCAGTTCGCGCTCAAGCACGCCTTCGACCGCGTGTTCGCGGCCACGCTGCTGCTGCTGCTCTCCCCGGTGCTGGCGCTCACGGCGCTCGCCGTGCGCCTCACCTCGCCCGGCCCGATCCTCTTCCGCCAGCGCCGCGTCGGGCGCGACGGCACGCTGTTCGACCTCTACAAGTTCCGCTCGATGCGGGTGGAGCAGGACGAGCGCGAGCTGAGCGCGGAGGACGGGCGTGCGCTCGCTTTCCTGCTCGGCGGCGACACCGCCCCCGGCGGGGTGGAGGGCCAGGACCGTCGGACTTCGATCGGTCGCTTCCTGCGTCGCACCTCCCTCGACGAGCTGCCCCAGCTCTTCAACGTGCTGCGCGGCGAGATGAGCGTCATCGGTCCCCGCCCGGAGCGCCCGGAGTTCGTGGAGCTGTTCCGCCAGGACGTGACCCGCTACGGCGACCGCCACCGCGTCAAGTCGGGCATCACCGGCTGGGCCCAGGTGCACGGCCTGCGCGGCCAAACCTCGCTCGCCGAACGGGTGGAGTGGGACAACTACTACATCGCCCACTGGTCGCTGGCGCTCGACCTGAAGGTCCTCGCGCTGACGTTTGGCGCGTTGCTGCACAACGCGGAGTGAGCCGGCCTCAGATGCTGCGGTGTGTGTCGCTGCGGCTGCCCTGCCAGTACTGGTAGACGCGGACAGTCAGGCCGTGCGTACCGAGCGCCTGCGGCAGCGGGATCACGTAACGGTTGAAGCGATCGAGCGTAAACAGCGCCCTGTAGCGCAGCACCTTGCCCTGGAGGCTTCGAGCTGCATGTAGTCGCCGACGGGCCCCGAGCCGCTGGCGAGGACTCCGCTGTGGTGCCTGCTGAGGCTCAGGGTCACGCGCTGGGGCGGCCGAAGGGGTTGGCGAGAACCCCGGCGAGCGCCGCGAAGGCGGGCTTGCGCGTCCCCATGGCGTTCAAGACGCCGAAGTCTTCCCGCGCGGAGTCCTGCAGCTTGTAGAGCATGGCGGCTGCTACGTAGGGCGTGCGCGCCAAAGAGCGGAAGATGTTGGTGATGTTGGCCGACTGGACCTTCGGTGTCACGCACGCCTGTTCCTGTTGGATCTTCTGATGTGGCCAGCAGCTGCTCCAGCCGAACTCGTCGAGCCACAGCGGCGTGTTGTCCCCGTTGGCGAGCTGCACTTCGTGAATCGCGCGGAGCGAGCCGAGCGTGAGGTTGTAGAAGTGCACGGCCAGACCGTCGTAGTAGCCTTTGATGCCTGCCGCGTAGAGGGCTCGGAGGAAGACGCCATTGGAGCCCACCAGCGAGCCGGCGAGCACCTTTACGTTCGAGTTCGACCTGCTTGATCGCGGGGTAGGCGGCGCGCAGCACGGCGGCGTAGCGCTGCGGTTTTTCCGGCCCCGCGAAGTAGTCTTCGTTGGCCTGATCGGGCTCGTTCCAGACCTCGATCGCTGCCAGGCGCGTGCCGTAGCGCGCGGCGAGGTAGGCGACGAAGGCGGCGTACGCGGAGGATTCGCGCGGAGGCCAGGCGTTGGCCCTGCTCCAGCGTCCCGGCGTGCACCTGCGCAGTAGGGAGGCAGGTGCCGAGGAGGCCCAGCATGGCGCGCTGTCCGCGGTGGCGATCACCCGGATGCCGTCCGCTGCTGCGTCGCCCACCAGCCTGTCGAGATAGGCGAGCGCGCCCGAGTTCAATCTGGCTTGGGCCGTTGGGCTCGAGCGCCGACCACTGTACCTCGACTCGCACCAGCTTTGCGTGCAGCGCCCGCGCCTGTGCGATTTCCCGATCGGCCAACGCAAGCGAGCAGTCCGCCGCTGACCCCTGTGATGTTCACGCCTCCCAGGGACGCGGCGGAGGAGGCTCGCGCGCGTGCCGCCGTGCCAGCGCTGCCCGCGGACGCGAACGATCCTGCGGCGTACAGACCCGCCGATCCCGCAACGCACAGCCCTACAAGTGCGGCGGCGAGGAGTTTGCGGAGGCCTCCAGCCACGCCGAGGCGTGCAGCCACGCGGAGGTGTCCATCCATGCCGAGGCGTGCAGCCACGCGGAGGTGTCCATCCATGCCGAGGCGTGCAGCCACGCGGAGGTATCCATCCATGCTGAGGCGTGTAGCCACGCGGAGGTGTCCATCCATGCTGAGGCGTCCAGCCACGTTACCTTGGCGTCCTGCCATCCGCACACGATAGCTGCGTGTGCTCGTTCGGCCGCTGGGCGGCTGCGCTTTGGCGGCTCGACCTCGATCGGCGACGGACAAGAACCGCGGGTGATGGTGTGGTCGGGGTGGGGCTTCGCCACGAAGTAGGCTGTCAGGATGTCATGTCACCGACGTGGATCTGGATGCAGGTCGCGATTGTCGTGTTCGTGGTTATCGGCATGATCATCGCCGTCACGAAGCTGGCATGAGCCGCTTCAAGACCGCCTCCACCACGGCCGGGAGGCCGGCTCGAGGCTTGGGAGAGCTGCCTGCGGGCGCGCGGGATCTCCTCGCCGGAGAGGATCGCGACCGGGGACCGATCGGTCAGCCATTCCGCCAGTGGGCTGAGCCCGGCCTGCTCCAGCTCCGCCACGATCGACGGCGGACGGCGAACGTCGTCGTGGGCGTCGGAGGCGACGTTGTGAGCCAGGCCATCGCGGAGGAGCTCAGCGCCGAGGCGGCGCGCCTCGCCGCCGAATCGCCCCACGAAGGAGCTGGCTGTGATCGAGGTGAGCACGCCCGCGCGTACGAGCCATTCCAGCAGACCCGCATCGCGTTGAAAGGCGGGGCATCGCTCGGGATGGGCCAGCACGATACGATGTCCGCGGCGCTGCAGGTCCAGCACCATTGTCCAGCCCCGGGCGACGCGAGGCGAGGGGGGGCTCCACCAGCAGCCATGGCCCCTCCGCCGAGGGCGAAGCGCGAAATCTGCGCTCGCGCTCGGCATCATCGATGAGCGGCTGCATCTCGGCGCCCGGGACGGATCTCGAGCAGCCACTCGCCCCCTCTGCGGTCAGGCGCTCGTTCAGCTCACCCACTCCACGCGCGATCGTCGTCTGGGTCGTTGCGGTATCGCCAGCTCACGTGCGGTGTGGCAATCAGCGTGCGCGTCCCCGCCTGCGCGGCGGCGCGCGCAAGCGCTAGCGAGCCCTCGATCGTGGCGGGGCCGTCGTCGATGCCGGGCAGCACGTGGCAGTGCAGGTCGATCACGGGTGACCTGAACGTTAAGGCAGGCCCGGATATGATCGAGCCGGTGGCCAACGCGCCTTCAGCTCTACCACCACAAGCAGGCGAGGAGTCAGAGTCATGTTCAAATCGATCGTGGTTGGCACCGACGGCTCCGAGACCGCTGGTGTGGCAGTACGTCAGGCCAGCGATTTGGCCCGCACTCTGGGCGCGACGCTCGAGATCGTGAGTGCCTACGAGCCGGTGCCGGCTGGGCGCCTGCGTTCGGAACGGCGCGACGCCCCGGAGGATCTGCAGTGGGCGATCAACCCGCGCGAGGACGTTGACGCCGCACTGGAGGCAGCCGCCGCGCCGTCGCGCGAGGCGGGCGTGGAGGTCAACGTCTACGCCCGCCAGGGCGACCCCGCCGACGCGATCCTCGACGTCGCCGAGGAGCGCGGCGCGGATCTGATCGTGGTCGGCAACAAGGGTATGAGCGGCGCCAAGCGCTTTCTGCTGGGCTCGGTGCCCAACAAGGTCTCCCACCATGCGCCCTGCTCGGTGCTGATCATTCGGACGACGTGATCATCCGGACCACGTGATTGAGAACGGCTCAGCGGCTCAGATCACGAACCCTTCGCTGTCGCCGATCTGACCCACCATCTGCGCCTTCATCGCCTCGGTGATACCGCCTCCTACGGTCCACCTTTGGGAGAAATGCGAGGCCTGCTCAAAGCGCTGGCGTGTGCGCGCGTGGTAGTCCTCGATCGAGCCCAGCGCACGGGCCGGATTGCCGGCTGCGACGGTGCCGGGAGGGATATCCCGGCTAACGACGCTGGCGGCTCCGACGAGGACATCGTCGCCGATCGCCACGCCGGGCAGAATCGTCGTTCGCGCCCCGATGAAGACGCGGCTGCCGATCCGCACCGGAGCGATGCGGGTATGTCCAACGCAGCCCTTGGTGCTGGCGTCGTGGACGATCACGTGTACATCCGGGGCGAACGTGACGTCGTCGCCGATTTCGATCAGCCAGCAGTGCGAGGGGTCGAGCTCGAAGGGTTGTTGCAGCTCACAGCGCTCGCCAATCCGCAGCCCGCGCCTGACGTACCACGCGACTGAGCGTTGACCGCGCAGGTACAAGATTCCCAGCTTGGCTTGCGCAAGCAGCTTGTCGGTGGCCACGCCCCGCAATCTACCTCAGAGCTTGTCGCGAGCCTACGGTTTTCCCATCTGCGACGCGGTGCATAGGATAGATGCCGGCCCGGGCTCGGGAAAGAGTCGTCTTAGCTTGATCTTGATGTCCCTGAGCCGACATATGCCGGAGATGAGCGACAGCACGACCGACCCGGGCGCGATTGATTCCCCTGCCCCGGCCAATACGGGCGCGATCGATTCGCCTGCCGTGGACAGCACGACCGACACGGGCGCGATTGATTCCCCTGCCGTGGACAGCACGACCGACACGGGGGCGATCGATTCGCCTGCCGCGACCAACACAACCGGGGCGTCGGTGATCTCGGGCGGCCTGTGGAACTCGCTCAACCAGACCCTGCCCCAGGGCTTTGCGCTTGTCATCTCGGTCGCGGCCGCTCGCTTTCTCGGCCCGGACGGGATGGGGCGTCAGAGCTTCATCGCGTTCACCATGATCTCGATCACGCAACTCACCAGCGAAGGTCTCAAGGAGAGCCTGATGCGTTCGGTGGGGGAGGTGCTCGGAGCCGATCGTCCCGGCGAGGTGCGCGGGCTGGTGCGTTGGGCGTTGCCGATCCTCTTGCTCGGCGGCTTGGCGGGCGGCGCGGTACTGATTCTCGCTGGGCAGCTGGGGGCCAGTCCCGCCGCAGCCTGGGTGCTGGCCGGGGTCGAGTGCGTGCTGGTCACCGCGCAGGGTGCGCCGTGGGCGGCGCTCGTGGGCGCTCAGAAATGGCGCCAAGCCTCGACCGTGGGCCTGCTGACCACGATGATCGGCGTACCTGTGACGGTGCTCGTGCTGGCGTTGGGGGGTGGAATTACCGGGATGTTCGCGGTCGAGACGGCTGGTGCCGCAGCGGCATTGATCGCGATCGCGGTGCTTGCCCGAAGGGCGTTGCGCGCGCTCCCGCCCCGCGTCGAGCCCACCCCCGATCTACGACGGCGCACGAGCCGCTATGCGGTGCTCGCGACGCTGATGACGCTGGCCACGTTCGTCGTATGGCAGCGCTCGGAGTTCTTCTTCCTGCGCGCCTACTCAACCGACCGGCAGATCGCCTTCTACTCGATCGCGTTTGCCGCCGCGAACGGCTTGTCGCTGCTTCCAGGCGCGCTCGCCGGCACGCTCTCACCCGCGTTCGCGACCCTGTACGGCGCTCGCCATCATGGGCGCATACGCTCCGGCTACTGGCGAGCGCAGCGTTTTCTGCTGACCTTGAGCTTGCCGCTGCTGGCCTGCTTCCTCGCCCTGGGCCCGGCGCTGATCCGTCTCGCGTATGGGAGCTCCTACAGCCCATCGGGCCCGCTGCTGCTGATTCTGCTCTCGCTCTTCCCCCTGATTCCGCTGCTTGGCGTCGCCAGCTCATTGCTGGTGGGGCTGGGAGCGTTGCGGGTTGCGCTCATCTGGGAGGTGCTGGGCGGAGCGGCGACGATCGGCTTGAACTTTCTGCTCGTGCCCTCCCACGCCGCGGTGGGGGCGGCGATCGCCGACGTGGGCGGTCAGCTCATCGTGGTGGTTCCTCTACTCATCTACGCCGGCACGTTTGTCAAGCCCGCCGCGATCGACGGCTTCGCGATCGTGCGCACCGTCATCGCCTCGGCTCCGGCCGGGGCCGCCGCTTGGGCGGTGGATATGTGGCTGGGGGGAGTCGCCGGCCTGCTGGCCGGATCGCTCGTGGCCTTGCTGGTGCTGCTGCCGCTCGCGGTGGTCTTGCGGGTGATCCCGGCGCGCGATCGCGAGTGGCTGCGAGATGTCATCTCCTCGCGGTTTGGCGGGGACGCCGGGCATCTGGCCGAGGCGCTGATGATGGGCGCCGCCCCGCGCCGGCGTCTGCGCGCATCAGCCGCTGAGGGGAGCCCGCCAAGCGAGCGCTCGGAGCAGCCTGAGGGCCCGGCGTGCCGGCGCCTGGCCGTCTACAGCGATGCGCGGCAGCGGGGTGGAGCGGAGCGTGTGCTCGGTTACCTGATCGGGGCGCTCGACGAGCGCATCGAAGTGACGGTCGTCGGCGTCGATCCCGGCATCGTCTCCTGGATCGCCGCCCAGCGGACGGGTGCGGCCGAGGTGGTCGTTCCGGCTGTGACCCACAAGTGGCAGCTGCGACCGATCATCGCGCACGTGCGTGCCATCCGCAAGCTTCGACCGGAGGTCGTGCACGCGAGTCTCAGCACCCCATGGTCATGTCAGTATGGGATCCTCGCCGGGCTCCTCTGTCCGGGAACAGGCGTCATGGCGGTTGAGAACGCGCCGGTGTCATCCAGCCAGCCGCTCCAGCGCATCATCAAGCGCGTGGTCTCGCGGAAGCTGGCGGCACATGTCGCGGTTGGCGAGTGCTCGGCGCGCCAGACCGAGCGATTGATCGGCTTGGCCGAGGGATCGCTCGTGACGATCCGCAACGGCGTGCCGGATTGGCCGCCAAAAGCTCGGCGCCAGAGCCTCTCCGCCCCGGTGATCGGCACGGTCGCTCGGATCAGCGAGGAGAAGGGCATCGACATGCTGGTGCGCGCACTGCCGGCGCTCCCCGGTGTGATGGCGGCGATCGTGGGCGAGGGTCCGGCGCTCGCGGGAATCCACGATCTCGCACAGCGCCTCGGGGTGGCCGATAGGCTGCAAACCCCGGGCTTCGATCTCAATCCTCGATGGCGGCTTACGACCTTCGACATCTTCGTGCTGCCGACTCACACGGAGTCGGCGTTGCCGTTGGCGATCGTCGAGGCGATGCTCGCGGAATTGCCAATAGTCACAACCAGCATCGAGTGCATCACTGAGACATTTCCGGATGGTGAGATCGGGTTGCTCGTACCGCCCCACGACCTCGACGCGCTCGTCAACGCGCTGCGGAAGCTGGTGGACGACGTCGCGTTGCGCGAGCGGATGGGAGCCCGTGCTCGTAAGTTTGCGCTCGATCGCTTCGGCATGGCGACCATGGCGGGCGCGTATGAAGAACTCTATCGAGAGATCGCCAATTTCCATTTGGCAAGCGGCCGCATGCGCTGGTAGACCGTGCCGTGCCGGTTGATTGCCCGGGCCAAAGATTGGCGGCATGCAGTCTGAGCCGTGTCTCTGAGACTTCACCTAATAGGTCGCGAGCCAATCGCGCAAATTGATGTCACTGGCAAGCAGTGTGGCGCCTTCGCGTGCGCCTTCGCGTCGTGTGTGCCAATGAGTCACCGCCGCGCGCAACACCTCGATCCGCTGTCCACCCGAACGCAAACAGTCGGCCGCCGCCCAAAATCCCGCGGGGCTGCGGCGATGGGCGGCGTCGATCGCGATCTCGCACAACTGCACACCGCGACGGCGCGGGATGCAGCGGGTCAGGCGCACATCCTCCAAGGCTACGTTGGTGATCAACGGATCGTAGGTGACGGCGGTAGCGGCCGACATGCTGTTGCCCGAATGGCGGCGGTGAATGTAGACCACATCGGGTATGTGCACCGGCTCGGCCTGGCGCGCCAGTCGAAGCCAGAACTCGTGATCCTCGGCCAGCAGCAGGCGCTCGTCGAAGCCACCCAGCTCGAGCGCGGGACGACGGCGCACGAGTGTCCCCCCGGAGGGGATGCTGTTGCGGGCGTAGAGGCTGCACAGGAAGTCATCGAGCTCCCAGGGACGCGGTCCGAGCAGACCCTCGGATTGCCAGCCGGCGGGCGTGCGCCGCGCGGCGAGCGCGCAGCCAAAGGAGAAGAGCGCTTGGGATTGTCCGTCGAGCGCCTCGCGCAACGTCTTCAGGGCCTGCGGGTGCAGCAGATCGTCGGAGTCGATGAATGACACATACTCGGTCTCGGCGGCTCGCATGCCCGCATTGCGGGCCCCCGCGGGACCCCAATCGCCTTTGTTATTGCGAATGTAGCGTGCCCCGGCGGTGAGCGCGACGTGCTCGGTTGCATCGGTCGAGCCGTCGTCCGCCACGATGACCTCTGTGGCCTGCAGCGACTGCTCATCCACGCTGCGCAATGTTTGCACCAGCAGCTCCGCGCGGTTTTGGGTGGGTATTACGATGGTGACCCCATCGGTGGTACCGGGTGTGGCCGTTGGCACGCGCAAAGACTATAGGGTGAGCCCATGTTGACTGCCGAGCGGCGTGTGATCGTGGTGTCCGCCGTGTTGCCATATCCACCTCTCAGCGGTGGGCACAAGCGGACGCTGCGACTGATCGAAGCGATTGCGCGCTCCGGCGGTGCGCCACATCTGCTCACCACCGATGGCGGCGAGCCCGGCGCCGTGGAGGAGCTGCGCGCTCGTGGCTGGGTTGTGGAGCTGTTGCCCGAGGCCTCCCAATCGTCGAGCGCTCGTTTGCGCCAGCACCTCGATCGTCAACCCAGTCCGTACCTGCGAGCGGTGGCAGCACGGTTACGTGAGCTCGCCCCGCGGTCGGCGTTTGTGCAATTCGAGCACGCGCAGAGTGCCTATTACTGGGACACGATCGGGCCCGCCCGATCAATTTTGAGCCTCCATAACGTGGACTCGCAGATGCTTGCGACGGTGGCGCGCGATGTGCGTGGGATGGCCAAGGTGCGAGCTGTCAACCGCGCGCTTGCCACACGCTCCGTCGAGCATCGCGCGGTCCCGCGGGCCGATGCCGTACTGGCGGTTTCAGAACGCGATTGCCGCCACTTCGCCCGCAGGGCGCAGCGCGTGGTGAAAGTGCCAAACGGGATCGACGATGGTTTTTTCGACATACCAGCGGTGTTACCCAATACGGAGGATGTGCTCTTCTTTGGTCATTTCGACTACCGCCCAAACGAGCTTGGCGTGGCGCGGTTCCTGCATGAGGGCTGGCCGCGGCTCGCGGCGCTGCGCCCACGCGCTCGGCTGTTGCTGGCCGGCAAGTGTATGCCGGAGGCGCTCGCCCGCGCGGCTGAGCGCGAGGAGCGTGTGCTGTCACTTGGCTTTGTGCCAGACCTCACCGCATTGTTTGAGCGCAGTCGCCTGGTGCTGGTGCCGATCTGGCTGGGTGGTGGCACGAGGTTCAAGGTGCTCGAGTTCACTTGCGGCGGCGCGTCCGATCGTCGGGACGCCGGCGGGCGTCGAGGAGATCGGCTTCATCGATGGCCGCCACGGGCTCCTGGCGGACGATCCCGCAGGCCTCGCCGACTTGGCAGCGGAGCTGCTCGCCGACCCCGTCCGCTCGGAGCAGCTTGCCCGAGCGGGACGTGAACTGGCTGAGAGCTACCGCTGGCCGCGTGTGCTGCAGCCGGTTGAGCAGCTTTACAGTGGCTGGCTCGGCTGAACAACTTCACGATGGTTAGTTCACCGCGGCTGCGCAAGCGTCGCCCTGGACTCGGCCTGGACTCGGCCTGGACTCGGCCTGGACTCGGCCTGGACTCGGCCTGGACTCGGCCTGAACTCGGCCTGAACTCGGCCTGAACAGCTCTACGGTAGCTGCCTCGGCGCGGCTGCGCAAGCGTCCCGCCGCAAATGGACACATGACCTAGTACTTCTGTCCACGGGCTGGCGTGGTGAATCGTACTTACGTCCGAGGTCCTCGCTCGCCATGCGCCGGGCATTACGGTTGTCCGATGGTGTTGTGACAAAGGATCCATGAAGCGGGCGCTGAGCGGTGCCTGACAACGACAAGGGCAAACCCGTCGTAAGGCGGTGACGCAAAGCCACGGGGCCTTCCTTTCGCCGGGAGGAGGTCAGCCGGGCCACCGAAAGGCAGGCAGCCGTGCGACGTCGCAAGCTATCAACCTTCATGGGTGCATTGGCTGTGGTGCTGCTACTTCCAGCCCTCGCGTCCGCTGACGTCGCTGGTCAGTTTCGAGTTGCGATCGGCAGCGAAGCGTCGTTTCCGAACCCGACGCTGACGGCCCAACATAACTCTTATATAGTGCTTCAGGCGTGGGAATCCAGCCGGGCGGTCGAACTGAAGGCGGCGAATCCCAATCTGCAGGTGCTTGTCTACCAGAACCTGTCATCGATGGCACAGGGCACCAGCGCCGACGGCCTCAGCGCTAGCGGAGTCAACTATGCCGAAGCGAATACGGCACACCCCGAATGGTTTCTTCTGAACACAGGTGGCGAACGTATCGAGGAGAGCGGTTATTCGTGGCTGTGGATGGCCGATATCGGTAACGCCGGCTATCAGCGGCAGTGGACCGACAACGTGCTGAAACTGCTCGCCGGCGGGCCGTGGGACGGCGTCATGATGGATGACACCAACACAACCGCCAAGTACGATACGAATCCAGCGGAAATCGCGAAGTACCCAACCGATGCCGCCTACCAGGCGGCGGTGCGCTCGATGCTCGCCTATGCCGGTCCACGAATCCAGGCGGCCGGGAAGCTGGCGATCCCGAACATCGGCTCGTGGAGCGAAAACCCTGAAGTCGCCAAGGAATGGCTGCAGTTCGTCAGCGGCGGCGTCGACGAGATGTTCGCCAAGTGGTCGAGCACACCCGGGCAGGGTTATCGGGACGTCTCTGGATGGCAGACGCAGATCGAAGAGATTCAAACGACCGAGCGGATGGGCAAGCGCTTCCTGGCGATCACGCAGGCCGGGGCGAGCGATACGCAGGCGATTCGCTATGGCTGGGCCTCGGTGCTGCTGGCGGCCGACGGTCACACGGCGTACAGCGCGGCGGCCAACTACACAGGAGAAACGTGGTCGAGCGAATATGAAGCTCAGATCGGTGAACCGACATCCGCGGCCACAAAGATCGCGGGCGGCGTATGGGAGCGAACGTTCGCCGGTGGGTTGGTGGTTGTGAATCCAACCAGCAGCACTGTCAACGTGAGCCTTGGTGGGACCTACGCCGGCTCGGGACTTACCAATGCCACCTCGGCGGTAATGGCTCCGAACACCGGGCTCGTTCTTCAAGGTTCCAGTGGGAGCGGCGAAAAAAAAATCGGCAGCGAAACCAGGCCAGGGTCGAGCGGCGAAAACGGTGGCGCGGGCTCGCGCGGCGCGGGCTCGGCGAGCAGCGACTCGGAAGGGTCGGAAGGGTCGGGCTCGGCGGGCTCAGGACCCACGAGCACGGGCTCGACGGAAGCGGTGGCGGCGGGCAGTGGCTCGCCAAGTGGCGGTGCTGGCACCCACCACCCAGTAGGCAGGGCTCATCGCGATCGCGCCCCGGCGAGGATGGCCATCAGGCGTCGCGCACGAGCTGCTCATACAGCGCAACGTAGGCATCGATCATCTCGTCAAGCGAGAAATCACGGGCGATGAGCTCGCGGCCGATGCGGCCCATCGCTTGACGTTCGGGCTCATTGCCGAGGAGCTCGAGCAGGCGCTCGCCAAGCGCGGCGCCGCCATCCAGCGGTACAACCGCGCCGGCACCGCCGTTGAGGAGCTCGCGCATACCCTCCACGTCGGTTGACACGACCGGCGTGCCAGCGGCGAGCGCCTCGAGCGCGGCAATCGACAAACCCTCCCACTCGGAGGAGAAGACAAGCACCTGCGCACGGGCGATGATCTCGCGTGCGTCGGCGCGCCGGCCCGTGAACAGAACCCGATCGGACAGGCCGGCGTACGCGACCTGGCGTTCGATCGCCGACCGGCGGGGACCGTCGCCGACGACGAGGAATCTGGTGGCAGGGCGTGCGGCGGCGACCAGACGGGCCGCCGCGACGAAGCGCTCGTGCGCCTTCTGGGCTACGAGCCGTCCGACGATTGCCACGACCTGCGTGCCGGCGAGACCCAGTTCGTGGTCGAGTTTTGCGAGCTGTGCACCGTCCGGCGACGGCGGTGTCTCGATCGCGTTGCGGACCAGGCTGACCTGCGAGCTAGGCAGACCTGCCGCCACGATGCGCTCGAGCACTGCGCTGGAGACGCAGGCGACGTGGTCTGCCAGGCGCAGCAGCAGCGCCGCGCGCCGGTACTCGGCAGGAAGCACGCCGTGGAAGGTCGCGAGCACCGGTATGTGTGAACGGGGGCGGATCGTCGTCGCGAGGCGTCCGATCGCGGTGTACTTGACGTTCTGCGCGTGCAATATGTCGGGCTTGAGCCGGCTGAGAGCGCGGGCCATCTGCCCCGCGGAGCGGATCGCGCCGGTCGCTGCTCGGCCGTGGTCGTCCACCTGCAGACGGACATGAGGGACCTCCCGCAGATCCGCGTCGCGTTCGCCTGGCGGCGCCACCAGGATCACATCGTGCCCGCGCTCCACCAGCCCGGCCGCGAGCATCGTTACGACGCGCTCCGCGCCGCCGATCCTCATGCTTGGGCTGGCCAGGAGAACCTTCATCGCGTGCGACTTCTCAGCAGGCGCTCGTACAGCTCCGCGGTCGCCTGCGCGTTGCCTTCGGCGGTGAAACGCTGCTCCACACGCTTGCGAGCCGCTTGCACACGCGCCTGCGTCTCGGCGGGGTCGGCGCAGACGCGCTCGATCGCGTTTGCGAGCGCTTCGTGATCGCCCGCCGGAACCATCCGCGCCACGCTCTCGTCGACGATCTCCGGGACGCCCCCGACGGCGCTCGCCACGACCGGCACGCCGCTTGCCATCGCTTCCAGAAGTGCCAGTCGGGGCATTCTCCGAGTATGAGCACAGTACATACACGCGCAGCTTGCTCAGCGCGTCCGGGGCGGGAATGAAGCCCGGCCGCCACACTCGCTCGGCGAGCCCGAGCTCGCGCACGAGGGCGTCCAGCCGCTCTGCATCGGTTCCCGAGCCGATGACCGCGAAACGCCAGTCGGATGACGCACGGTCAGTTGGGCGACCGCTCGCAGGAAAACGTCGATGCCCTTGACGGGCTCGAGCAGCGAGAGCGTGCCGATCAGCCCTCCGTCGCCGGGAGCGAACGGTGGCGGCTCGATGCCGTTGGGGATCACGTGGAGCTTGTCGGCCGGATAGCCCAGCCGGGCCACCAGCTCCTCGGCCACACCGCGCGAGGGAACGATCACCGCGTCGGCGCGTGCCGAGAGGCGCGCGTCGAGGCCGCGGTAGAGCAGCCGTGCCCGCATCCCGGACGCTCGCTGCCCGACGGGCGGGGGGTGGTAGGGCTCGGGGAGGCCGTGCACGGTGTAGACGCGGACACCCACTCGCGCGGGGCGCGGGCCGATTCGCATCCACAGGCCCGCGCGACGATCTTGCGCGTGGACGACGTCGGCGCCGCGCGCCAGCCGCCAGATGCGAACGGCCCCCGCGGCGTCGGCCTGGTGATGCAGCGGCGCGACCTCCGCGCGCACGCCCTCGCCCGCGAAGCGCTCCGCCAGCTGATCGTCGGCGCAGGTCACCAGCACCGATGCTCCCTTGCGCGCAAGGCCTCTCGATAGCAGCAGCGTCTGCTCGATCGGTCCCCCGCGCGCGATCGAGGTCACCAGGAGGACTCTCATGCCGCCGAAGCAGGGGTCGCCAGGAGGACCTCCATGCTCATTGGGGTCGCCTGCAGGACGCTCATGCCGCCGAAGCGGGGATCGCCCCCTGCGGTCTGACGCCGGGCGGTCTGACGCCGGCGGGCGATCTGAGGCCGGCGCGCCGGCGCCGGACGGAGCTCGGCCGTGCCGGTGGGGCCACGTGCCAGCACCACCGCGAGTCCACCGAGCAGCCAGAAGGGGGCGGCCAGCTCCTCGCTCAGGAACGTCCCGGAGACGATCGCCACGATCAGCGCCGCCTGCAGAGCGGTCGCCAGGCGCTGCGCGTCGCGATCGTGGTCACGCGCCGCGCGCCCCTGTACGTCACGCAGCAGCAGCCATCACCGGCGAGGTAGGCCGCAAACAGCAACAGCGCCGGAATCCCGTCCTCGGAGAGGATCTCCAGATAGGTGTTGTGGGTGATCGGTTTCTTGAGCGCGATTGGGTTGTTGCGCAGCAGCGGAGGAGCTTCCTTGGGGTAGCGCCCGGGTCCCACTCCGGTCAGCGGGCGCCGCTCGGTGAGCTGGATCGCGGCGATCCAGAACGCCTCGCGCGATTCGATGTTGCTCTGCGCGATGTGAGTCTTCTGGTGCAACGCGATGTCGATCAATGGTCGCCAGACGGTCAGCGCAAACGCCACCACCACTAGCGCGCTGACCAACCCCGAGGCGAGCGCCCACAGCGGGATGCGGCGCGTGGCCACGCCCCACAGCGAGCACTGCGCCGAGACCGACGAGCGCGCCGCGCGAGAAGGTCGCGAGCATCGCGGCGGCGATCACGACGAAGGCGGCGCCCCACAGCAGACGCCGCCGACGGTCGGCGCTCATCAGGTAGGCGGCGATCGGCAGCGTGCAGGCGAGTAGATAGGCGAAGTCGTTGGGGTCTTCGAGGGGGCCCTCGACGCGGTAGGAGCTGTGCATCACGACGAACTGCCACAGCCCGTACAGAGCGGCGGCGCTGACGGATGCCGTGAACCACCGCAGGGCGCGGCGGATCTCTGCGCGCCCGTCGATCAGCTGGATGATGAGGAAGAAGAACGCGAAGAACAGAACCCAGCGGACCATCTCCTGAACGCTTTGGGCCGGTTCCGGCGCCACCACCATCGACAAGCCGACCCACAGGCCAAACAGTGCGACGATCCCCAGCAGTGGCGGAAGCTGGATGCGGGTGCGGCGATCGCCGATCAGGCGTAGCAGGTAGGCGAACAACACGAGCGCTCCGATGCCCTTGACGATCGACAGCGTGGCGCTCGGATAGTGGAGCTTGTTCTCCCAGGGCAGCGCGGCGATCATCACCAGCAGCACCAGCTCCGCGCGGGTGACGACGATCACGATCCCGACGATCGCGACGATCAGGGCGACCACCGCCAGTGGCTTCCACGCCACGAGCAGCCCGATCACCAGGCCGGCCGATGCGGCGGCGCTAGCACCAGCGGTTCCCGCCGTAGGACGGCTGTGCTCATGGTTCAGGCCGTCGGAACCGGCCTCGACTGGTGCTCCGGTAGGTAGGCGCCGTAGCTGTAGCCGCCGTCGCTCTCGCGATCGCGCTCGGCGAAGTTGAGCACCAGCCCGATCAGGTGGGCGTGGGCGAAACGCAGTTTCTCAACCGCCGAGGAGACGGCGGCGGTGTGTGTGCTGTCGGCCGCGACGACGAGCAGCACCGCGTCGGCGTTGTGCGCGATCAGGCGGGCATCGCTGACGGGCAGTACCGGAGGGGAGTCGATCAGCACGATGCCTCCCTGTTCGCGCAGGGAGCGCAGAACGGTGCGAAAGCGCACGTGCAGCATCTCCGGGGCGTTGGGGGGGATCGGGCCGCTTGTCAGCACCGAGACGTTCTCATAGGGCGTCGTCTGGGGGGAGATCTCGCTGTCGGGCAGCAACAGGGCGGTGGAGAGCCCGACGTCGTTGCCCAGACCGAAGATCTCGTGCTGGCGGGGGTGGCGCAGGTCGGCGTCGACGATCGTGGTGGCGATACCGATCTGCCCGAGCGCGATCCCCAGGTTGGCCATCACCGTCGACTTGCCGTTCCCGGCGCCAGCGCTGGTGACCTGGATCGCGCTCGGTCGCTGATCGACCAGCAGCTCGACGTTGGCGCGCAGCGCACGGAAGGCCTCCTGCGCGAGGTGCAGCTGGCTGGAGCCCCAGACGAGCTGCGAGCCCCCGCGTGTCAGCGTGCGCTCACGGGGGAAGCGGCCGATCACGGGCAGGCCCGTCAACTCGGTCAGCTCCGCGGCGTCCTCGGCGGTGTGCCGGAGATTGTCGAGCGTGAGCGCGAGCAGCACGCCCGCGATCAGCCCCAGCACGACGGCCAACGAGATGATCAGCGGCGGGCGTGGCTGCAGCGGGGTGAATGAGGCGACCGGCGGGTTGACGATCGTGGGCACGAGCAGCCCGTTGTCTTCGATCGAGTGGACGAACGCGCGCGAGATCGCGTTGGCGCCTTCCGCGGCGCCCTGCGGGCTGGTGTCGGTGTCGCTGATCTCGAGGATCCCGCTGCCCGCCCCGGTCGAGGTGCTGATGCTGCCGCGCACCGGATGGCCGAGGAGCGCCTTGGCGGCTTCGCGGTTTTGGTTGGACTTCGCCACTTCCGCGTAGGTCGAGAGCAGCGCCGACAGATTTTCCGAGGGCAGGAAGTCTGGCCCTTGCTGGGGTTGGGGGTGAAGGCGATCGTCGCGGTCGATTCGTAGCGCTTGGGCTTGGAGTAGGCGTACGCGGCCGCGGCGATCACGCAGCAGGCGAAGACCAGCCCTACGACCACGCGTCGTCGCCAGAGGATGCTTAGGAAGTCGCGGAATTGCATATGGCTTCAGTCAGAGCGCCTGTCGAGCATGCTCTGCCGGTATCGGTCAACCAGAGACCTCACTGTAGAGCCCTGCAACACGAGCGATCATCCCCGCCAGGTTGAAGCGCTGCTCCACCCGTCGTCGCCCCGCGGCTCCGATGCGGGCGCTACGCTCGGGATCGTCGAGCAGGTCGCTCACGGTTTGTGCGAGGTCGAGCGCGTTGCCGGGAGCAACCAGCATGCCACCCTCGCCGTTTCCGAGCGCCTCGCCGATTCCGCCGACGTCGCTTGCCACAATCGCCCGCCCGACCGACATCGCCTCGAGGATCGCATACGGGAAAGCCTCGGCCAGCGACGGGTGCACGAACACATCCGCGCCGCGCAGCACGTCGACAGGGTCGGCGCTGGCGCCCGGGAAATGCACGATCTCCCCCACGCCTACGGCTGCCGCCTTCGCGCGCAGAGACTGGAGCTCGGGCCCGTCGCCCCAGATCGCTAGCTGCAGACGAGGGTGGCGCTCGCGGATGCGTGGCGTGGCGTCAATCAGCGTCTCGATCCCCTTGCCCGCACGCAGTTGGGTCAACGCGCACACGACCGGTCCCCGGCCGCCAAGCTCGGCCATCCACGGGTCGATCGGCCCGGGGCCGGCGGGCTCGATCCCGTTGTAGAGGACCCGCACCCGGCGCTCGGATCCCACCGAGGCGGCAAGCCTGGCCTCGGCGGCGCACACGCACACCACGCGAGTCGCCAGCGGCGCCAGCACCCGCTCGATCTCGCGGTATCCACGACGCTCCAGCTCGCTCGTGAAGAACCCGGCGAACGCGTAGCCGTGCGGGCTGTAGAGGACCGGAAGGCGTGGCCGCAGGATGCGTCCCAGGCGCGCTACCGCGCCAGCCTTCGAGCTGTGAGCGTGAATTAAATCGGGTTTCGTGTGCCGCGCGATCGCGATCAGCGATCTGAGCG
Organism: uncultured Solirubrobacterales bacterium; assembly: GCA_963724305.1. Classification (GTDB taxonomy): domain Bacteria; phylum Actinomycetota; class Thermoleophilia; order Solirubrobacterales; family Solirubrobacteraceae; genus Palsa-744. The sequence continues at coordinate 1,804,886 of CAVRUG010000004.1, read as the reverse complement.
CCGCGAGATCGGCGCGGGGTGTGATCGCGCGTCCCAGGTCGAGCTTTACGTGGATCGCGCGATGAGGTGGCTCGGAAAGCCCGCCGGGCAGAGATGGCCCACAGAGCACGACCTCGTACCCACGTTCGCTGAGGCCGTTGGCAAGGTCCTTGACATGCCTGCCAACCCCTCCGTTGACCGGTTGGTAGACGAGCATCACGCGATTTATGGTCTTTGCGCCGCCCCGGATTGGCGATCTCCGTGTGTCTTCATGACCTCTACAGCATCCGGATTGGTGATCTCCGTACACCTTCACGACCTCTGCAGCACCCGTTTGCCCAGGAACAGGCCGCGAGCAAGGAGCGGGAGGGGGTCGGATCGCTCGAAGTGCGCGTGCGCGACGTGACGGCGGGGACGCAGAGGCGCGATCGAGGCGCGGAGATGGCGGTGGCGCATCTGCCATGCGCAGTAGCGGAGCTCGGCGTCCTCCCACCTGTAGCGAATGCCCGGTCGTGCGCGCAATGGCATAGAGGAAGAGGCAAGGGCGCCGCGCCCGAGCAGCCAGTCGCACCAGATCGCCGCGAGCGGCACGCCGGCGGCCGCCGCAAGCGCGATCGAGCCGTAGGGACGGGGATTGAGGTCGATCGGCACGAACCGCTCTGACCCGGGCGGGCCGGAGCGGATCAGCTCGAGCTCGAAGATGCCTTCCCATCCGAGGATCGCGAGCAGGCGCTCGACTCCCTCCTCCAGCTCGCGCGGGGAGGCGATCGTCTGCGCAAACGCGACGCTGCCACCCGGGGGCGGCCACATCCGCAGGTAGCGAGACACCGCAACCCCCAACAGCCGTCCTCCCGCGCGGACGCCTCCGAAGGAGATCGGCTCACCCCGCACGAGTGGTTGGACAAGCAGCTCTCCGTGGAAGTCGGACGCCTGCTCGCGCAGCTCCGTCTCGGTGCGCACGATCCGACCCTTGGGGGCGCTTGACACGGCGCGATCATCATCGGCCACGACGACGGCGTCAGTTGACTTGAGCGCCACGGGGAATCCCAGCTCGCGCGCTGCGCGCTGCGCTGCTTGGAGATCGGCGCAGCGGACTGACGGGACGGCAGTCAACCCGGCCTCTTCGGCAGCACGCGCCAGAGACTCGCGGCTGAGCACGCGCTCGAGGATCGAGTGAGTGGGCAGGCCGATTGCGGTGAGCCCCCGCAGGCGCTCGCGTCGGCGGGAGATGGCCAGTAGAGCGCTGTCGCTGCCGGGAATTAGCGCCGCATAGGGACGGTGCAGGAGCTCGGCGCGCAGCTGCTCGACGAAGCCGGCGGCGTCTCGCCTTGCGTTGACGACTCGTGGCCGCCGGCGGCAGGCGCGCGACCACTGGGCGGGGGCAAATGCGGTGAACGAGGCGGCTCCCACCTCGTAGCCGTCGCGCCGCAGGCTGCGGCAGACAGCCAGCATCGAGCGCTCCTCGGCGTTAGTGAGGAGCACCCGGGGCGTATCGTCGCTGCCGTGTGCCGGCATCCGCGGTGGGACGCTACCCTCGCTGGCGGTCGCGCACCCAGGCGCGGACTCGCTTGCTAGCTCGCCGCAGCTGGTCGATCGGCGCAAGCTGCATTAGTGGCTCGTAGCGATCGGCGAGCTTGAGCACGACGACCGGCATCGGATCGGCGGCCCCAATCATCACGCGTCGCAGCTCGTATGCGCTCCAGCTCCCTCGCCCTGTGCCGACCGCCGCGATCAACCCGCTGTCGCGGGCCGCGGCGAGCGCGGAGGGGCTGTGGTGCCCGAAGGGATAGGCGAAGGTCTCGACTGGAACCCCGCCGATCCGTTCCAGCGCGGTGCGGCTGTCCTCGATCTCGCGGCGACAGGTCTCGTAGTCGAGCTTCGAGAGGTCCGGATGGGTCATCGTGTGCGCGCCCAGCTCCCAACCCTCGGCGGCCAGCTCGCGGATCTCGCTCTCGCTGAGCATCTGGTTGTCGCTCCGTGCGCCCACCCAGGGACTGGTTGCGCCGATGAACCCAATCGTCACATAAACGGTGGCGAGGATGCCGTAGCTCTTCAGGATCGGAAGCGCGATCGCGTGGTTGTTGCGCATCCCGTCGTCGAAGGAGATCGCGGCATATCCGGGAGGCGGCTCCCCCCCAGTCGCGAGCTGTGCCATTTGGGCGACGGTCACGAAGGTGAAGCCAGCCCCCAGGAGCAGCTCGATCTGGGCTCGGAAGCGGGCGGGGCTGACGAGCAGCATGCTCAGATCGTGTCTGCGCGAAGAGCGGGTGATGCCGTGATAGCCGAGGATCACCGAACGGCTGTGACAGATCGCCCGCGCCCGCCTGCCCCACAGGCGGTTGGAGAGGCTCGAGGAGGCACCGCTCACGCTCGCCGCCCTGCGCAATCAGTTACGTGCAATTGCCCGGGGCGGCGCGGCGCTCGCCGTTGCGACCGTGGGTGCGCCTCTCCGTCCGCTGGAGAGAGGGCCGATGTGCTTGGCGATCGTACGTCCGGTGAACGCCGTGCCGGCCACGAAGCGCATGATCGGCCCGAAGCTCCACGCCGAGTAAGCGCCGACGAAGTGCAGGCCCGGCACAGATGATTCGAAGCCTGCGCCCAGCACGGGATTCCCGTCGTGCAGGCGTAGCCCCGGGCGCAGCGAGTCTCCGATCACGGGTTCCCTTGATACGTCGATCCGATAGCCGGTGGCGAGGATCACGTGGTCGACCTGGCGACGTGAGCCGTCGTCGAGTGTGAGCACGACGCCACCGCCATCGGGGCTCGTCCGCGAGACCTGGCGTCCGAAGGTCGTGGTGACCCCGGTGATGCGATCGGCCAGCCAGCTGGTGGCGGCGGGGCGGATCGAGCGGTAGGCGAGCCGGTCCTGCAGCTCGCGTGGCAGGCGCCGGAACAGGTGGGGCATCGCCACCAGCCTGCTCACCCCGGCGGGGCCCACATCGGTTGGCGCGTAGAGGATGCGCTGCAGGATCGGATCGAACCCGCGCAGGCGCTCGCCGCGGATCAACCAACGGATCCCTGGGTCTCTGGCGATCAGCTCCACTCCGGCGCCGGCCTCGCTGAGCAGCGCGGCCGTCTCGACGGCGCTTTGGCCGCAGCCGATCACCGCGAGCGACTGTCCGGCGAAGCGCGCGGGTTCGGCGACATCCATCGAATGTGTCGATCGATCCTCTCCGAGCCCCGCCAATTGCGGGGGACGCTGGGGGAAGCTGGCGAGACCTGTCGCGATCACGACACGGCGCGCGGTGTGCCGCTCGCCGTCCTGCAGCGTTAGCGCGAAGCCGCCGCCATCCCGCTCCACCGTTGCGAGGAGGCGTTCGTCGACGTCCGGGACGGCGCGCTCTTGAAACCAGTGCCCGTAGCGTGGCAGCTCATCGCCCGGCAGAGGTCGTGCGAATGGCCGGGGTTGGGCGGCCTCGTAGGCATCGAGGGTCAGTTCCTCGCGTGGGTCGGAGAGGCTGGAGGCGCTCCATGCCGAGCGCACCAGCATGCCCCTCGGCATATGCCGCTCCCAGAAGCCCATCACTTGACCAAAGACGCGCACCGGCTGCTCGCGCGCGCGCAGGTGGGCGGCGACTGACAGTCCGTAAGGACCGGCGCCAATGACCGCAATGTCTTGCCCGAGATTTCCCATGCACGCATCCTATTCGGCGGTTCAGCCGAGCCGCAGTAGTCAGATTGGCCCCGTATCGGCGGCAAGGCATTGCATGTCAAACGAAGCGGCGGAAGTTGCGTTCCCGCCGAGACCCACCCGCAAAATCGCCACGGGCGGGTGACGAGCCGTAAGCAAAAGTGTGTACGCCGCTCACACTCAGTGCGCGACCGCCCCCGGCCCGCCGGGCGCGGTAGCGGCGGCGGCGTCCAGCAGGCCGGCCCCGTAGAGGCGGCTGTCGGAGGGGCCGCCGAGCGGTCGTGCGGTGGCGATCAGGCGGGCTTCCACCTGTGCGGGTGTGGGGTGGCGGCCGAGTACGCCTGAGGCGATGATCATCGCCGCGGTGGCGGCCACGTGGGGAGTGGCCATCGAGGTGCCTTCGTACCCGCCCGGGATCCCGAACTGGCGCGGGGAGGTGCCGAGGAAGGTGACCTGGAAGACGTCGCGCCCAGAGGCAAGATCGGGGTTGCAGTTGGGGTCGCCGGGAAGGTTGGCGTCGGGCCCCCCACCGGGGGCCACCAGGGTGACGCCGGTGCCGAAGTTGGAGTAGGAGGCCAGACACCCATGTTCGGTGGAGGCGCCCACCGCGATCACGTTGGGTGCCCGCGCCGGGAAGGCGGCGGCGGAGTGGGCCTCGTTGCCGGCGGCGGCGATCACCACGACGCGGTGGCGGTGAGCGTAGCGCAGCGCGGAGATCAGCTCGGGGATGTCCGAGGCGGTGATCCCGCCGGGGAATTCAAGCGAGAGGTTGATGACCCGCGCGCCGTGGTTGACCGCGAAGCGCACACCCTTGGCGATCGTGGCGGCGTCGCCGTTGCCTTCGCTGTTGAGCACGCGCACCGGCATGATCCGCACCCCGTAGGCCAGTCCCGTCAGGCCCTTGCCGTTGTTGGTGGCCTCCGCAATCGTGCCGGCGACATCGGTGCCGTGGCCGTTGCGGTCGTTGGGGTAGCGGTTGTGCGCGACGAAGTCCCACCCTGCACGAACTGGTAGCGGTAGAAGTCGGGTGAGCAGACGAAAGCGACCGCGGCTGGCGTAGGCGACGCCGGTGTCGAGCACCGCCACGACCACCCCCTGCCCCCCGGGCGCATGATCGGCGATCAGGTTCTGCCACGCGCCGGGCGCTTCGACGCCGTATTCGCCGTCGAAGTTCCACTGCAGCTCGCTCCATCCCCCGGGGGTTTTCGCCAAGCCGGGGTCGTTGGGGAAGGGTTCGCCGGGCGCGGCGGGGGTCGTGGCCACGGGACCCGCCAGTTCGACGGCGGAGGCGGCAGGGTGCGAGCGCGGCATCACCGCGGCGTGGGCGATGTAGTCGGGTACCGCCCACGCCACCCCGCGCGTGTGGCGCAGGCGGGCGAGCGCGCCGGGAACAGAGGCGTGCGCCCCCAACGTGAGCACGCGTGTGTGCGATTCCAGCTCGATCGGATCCACCGCGCCGGCGGCGTGCGCGATCGCGGCGTTGGCGGAGGGGGAGTCGGACGGCGCGTAGCCGACCACCACCTTGCCGGGCGCATAGGGAGCTTCCGCTGCGGCGGGCGCAGACGTGGGGGATGAGGTTGGGGTGGCGGGTCTGCGCGGAGGGCGGCCCGGGATGGCGGCCGACGTCGAGCGGGGAACGAGCGCCAGCGGCGCTCCGGCGGCGAGCGCAAGAGCCGCGCAGAGCGACCAGCGCGCAAGCTGGGGTGGGGTGAGGCGGCGGGGCATGGGTTGAGTAATGATGATGGCGCGTGTCCCCACAGGAGCCCACCCCCGGCCGGAGAGCCCCGCGGAGGGGACGATGAGCGACCGTTTCTTTCCGCGCGATGAGTACTTCATGCGCCTCGCCTTGCGCGAGGCCGAACATGCGTTGAAACACGAAGACGTGCCAATCGGCGCGGTGGCGGTGCACGCCGGCGAGGTGGTGGGGCCGGCCACAACGAGCGCGAATTGCGCCAAGATCCCACCGCCCACGCGGAGCTGCTGGCGCTGCGCGAGGCCGCGCGCGCGGTGGGAAGCTGGAGGGTGCTGGACACGGTGCTCTACGTGACGCTCGAGCCATGCGCGATGTGCGCGGGGGCGATCGTGCTGGCGAGGGTGCCGCGCGTGGTGTACGGCGCGCCGGACCCGAAGGCGGGCGCGGCGGGCAGCGTGCTGGACGTGCTGGGCGAGCGACGCCTCAACCACCGCCCCGAGGTCGCGGGGGGCCTACTGGCGGAAGAGTGTGGAGCGCTGCTCAGCGAGTTCTTCGCCTCGCGGCGCTAGCCGATCTTCCTTTTCTCGTGGCCCCACTTCACAAAATGAAGGGTTGGGGGCTGAAAGGTAATACACAACCGCGCCCCGCCAGCCAAGGCGTCCCGCCAGCCAAGGCGTCCCACTGGCCAAGGCGTCCCACTGGCCAAGGCGTCCCACTGGCCAAGGCGTCCCACTGGCCAAGCGCGAGCGCGGAGAGCACCGACGCCCCGAGGCCGACTGGCACTGTTCCGGCAGGGCCGGCAAGACTCTGCTCGCCATCGCCCCAGGCGCCCCGCGGATCGCTGCTCCCCAGGTTGATCCATTAGCCTAGGATCGTCCCCCTGGAGGGGTGGCAGAGCGGTTGAATGCGGCGGTCTCGAAAACCGTTTCGGGGGTCTAAACCTCCGACGAGGGTTCGAATCCCTCCCCCTCCGTTTCTGCCAGATGGCGGCTTGGCGACCTGAACTGGCCGGCTGCGCCTTTCGCGCGCCTCGCGCGGGCGGATATCCGGTTCGTTGTCATCGGCGGCTTGGCGCTCGGATCGTGGGGCGTGATACGTGGAACGACTCCGGCGTTCGCGCACATGCGCTTCACGGTTGAGGTGCCCACTACCGAGCGTGGGCCAATCTGTGAGCGACAGGCTTCACCGCATACGTTATACTCGTCCGGTATGACTGGACGGATTGGAGCAAAGGGGCAGGTTGTGATCCCGAAGGCGCTACGGGACCGAGCCCTTCTGCAGCCGGGTGACGTGGTTGACTTCAAGCTGCGGGACAAGGAGATAGTGCTGGTTGCGCGGCGCTCTCCTGCGGGTTTGGGCGGCAGGTTCTCAAAGACCGGTATGGCGGCGCGCCTGCTCGAGGATCGAATGATCGAGCCTCGGTGAGCGCCTGTCTCGACTCCTGGGCGATCCTGGCCTGGCTGGACGGAGAAGAGCCTGCGCTATCGCGCATCGATGGGTTGATCACGAACCGGCCCCTGGCAAGCTGGGTAAACCTCGTCGAGGTCTACTACCGCGTCGAGCGCGATCAGGGACGGGATGCTGCCGATGAGACGCTTGCAGACCTGCGAGCCGCGCTCTCGCTGGATCTTCCCGGGAGTGCCCGGATGATTGAGGTCGCTCGCCTCAAGGCGCGTGCTCCGATTGCGCTTGGGGACTGCTTCGCATTAGCCACCGCTGCCGCGCATGATCTCTTGCTGCTTACCGGCGACCCCGAGATCATCGAGCTCTCGGATCGGCCTTGCCAGGTCGAGGACCTTCGGCCTCCGAGCAATTGACTCAGCCGAAGCGCCTAGCGTGCAACTCGCTAATGCGTTTCCACGCAAGGTCGGGGTTCGATCTTCGTCCCTCCATCCCCGTCCGAGACGGGGCAGAAGGTCGTGTTTCGAATCCTCTGCGCCGCTCGACGACGGACGCGTCGTCTCGCGCGCCCTGACAGGCGATCGGCGACTCATAGATGGGTCGGCTAACCGTATACCCACGTAGGCGAGCCCGTCAGGTGACGACGTCAACCGCGACGTTTGTGCGGCGGATCAGCCCGACCAGCAGGCTGATGTCATGCGGGTCGCCGGTGATGATGGTCACGGCGCACTTGTAGCTCAATTCCTCTGCTATCGCCACGATCTGCGCATCGGTGGTTGAGATGTCTCGACACGACTGCCGCGATGCTCGCCGCGCAGCACGCCGGCGCGTATAGCGGCGGCGACGGTCAGCGGAGCGTAGACGTCGCGCTCAGCTCCGATCGCGTTTATCAGACGGTTGACAAGCACATCGGAGCGTCTATGGCCGGATCGCACCTCGGTGAGAACCGGAATCGGAACCAGAAGCGCCCCATCGAAGCGCAGGTTGAGCAGTTCGAGGTACCCGGCGAGCAGGTCTCGGTCGGCCGCGAGCGCGCTGACTCCGCCGCTGTCGAGCAGAAAGTCGCGCCTCGGACGGCTGGTCACTCAGGCCAGGTGTCGGCGCGGCTTTGCAGTTCGGGCAGGTGCCTGGAGGGATCGGCGCCTTCGGCGACGAGCTTCTTGCGCAACTGCTCGAGGCGAGCACGCTGAGCGGCACGGAGTTTAGGATCATCCGCGGGGCGCTGAACGATCTGGGATGCGGCGGCCTCCATCAAGGAAATTGTAGCCTTGTGGATTCATCGAGGCGATCAAGCAGCGCCAGCACCTCGGGTGAAGGGTTCGAAAACAGTCTCAGGCACTCCGTTTTGGCTAGGTTGGTGGCGGTTGTTCGAACCCAGCCTCGACGGCATGCCCCTGGTTCGTGAGGCAACGGGCCAGCCGTGGTCATAAGACAACCTCCGCCGTGATCCGTGAGGCTCTGCGTCTGATCCGTGAGGCTCTGCGTCAGTACCTCAAAGTCAGCTGACCGGCCGCCTCAAGGGCGTCCCCCCACGCGCTCGGCGCGCGGCTCTCTGATGCCTCCCACAAGGTGCAGGTTCGATGCCTGCCTCTGGTTTCGATGGTATCGACTCGGAGCAAACTTCTAATGTGGCTATCCTCCCCAGAGACTTGAAAGCGCTAGAAGCGGCTAGTATCCTCTGTGTAAACTAGTGGAGGCGGTAGAGGTGCATTTGGAGATTGCCGATGACTCGTTGACCGCGGCCGTGCGGCGAATCGTCCGCGAGGAGCTCGCGGGATTCTTCGAGCCGAGGATCGCCGAGCTGAGAAGCGAACCACAGGCGGGGGCTGCGGCATCAACACCTGAGACAGAGCCGACACCCACGGCGCTTAAGGGCGTATCACCCTACGACAGGGTTCGGTTCGCGGAGTACGCGCTGGAAGAGGCAGGCGGTGGTCCTCTACACGTTCGCGTGATCGCGGAGCGTATGTACCGGCTCGGATACAAGCACCGGCGCCAACCGAAGAATCCTGAACAGCTTCTGTCCAGCTTGAACTCGCTGGCCTCTCCGAGTCAGCACCCCGAGCGGTTCAAGCGCGGCGGCCCTCGGATCCTGGAGCTCGTCCGGTGAGCATCACGGCCGGGCGAGGATGGCTGGACCATCGCATCGATTCCCGAGGTTGCTGGCGTATTTAGCCAGGGTCGAACGCGGGAGGAAGCGCGCACGAACGTCATCGACGCGTTGCGGCTGATGCTCTCTCCTGAGCCAGCGAGGCCAGCGATCAGCGCGAGCGCGGGTTCGATCTTCGTCCCTCCCTCCCCGACCCCAACGATTTTTCGCCGTTTCTTAGCTCTGTGAGCCAAGAACGAGTGAACGGCCGGGCAAAGGAGTTTGGTGCTTGTACGAGCTCAAGGGTCGCCTTGGAGCGCCAACGAGGAGTGTCCAGCACAGCATCAATCAGCCTGTGAGCAGCGTCGTCGCCCACGCAACAGCCTGCTGGGCGTGGAATCCGACGACATCGTCGCGCATGTCCTTCGCGGCCATGAGCACACGGCATGCATGGAGGTCGCTCGTCGAGTGCTCAAGCAGCAGTTCTGCGTACTCGCGCTGCTCAGGAGTCGGAGCGGGCAACGGTCCGACCCTTCCGGAGAGCGTGATGGACCATCGTCCCGCGGACCTTCGATCGCCGCTCCGCGAGATCCTCCATGGCCTGCCGACGCGCCTGCCCAGAGCCAAGTATCAACAGCAGCTGCTCGCCTGAGCATGGCTAAGGGCCTATCCGGATAACCCCATGACGCCCATTTGTTGCCAGGTGATCAGGGCGAGGCAGAACTTCAGTAGCGCGTCGTGGTTGTCGGGCTTCTTTGACCAGCGGATCAGCAGGGCGCGGTAGCGGTTGATCCAGGAGTGGATGCGCTCTACGACCCAGCGGCGGGCGCGATGGCCGAGATCCTTTCGTAGTTCCAGTGCCTCCTCGCCACGACTGCGGATATGTGCTGTGAAGTCGAGACCCTGCAGGAGTTCGCGGATGAAATCGTGATCGTAGGCCTTGTCCAAGCAGACGCCCTGGGGATGCTCCTCGGTGGGTTGGGGGCGATCGACGGGAACTGGGAACGGCGGTTTGATCTGGCCCCACTGCGGCGGTCTGAACTGGCCCCACCTCCGTCCGACTGGCTGCTGACTGTTTGAGGCTCATGGAGCTCGAGCGGGAGGCGGCAGTGAGGAATGGGATTACGAGTGGAGACGTTCGAGCAGATCAGGCGGGACAGGGATCGGGAAGGCACCTCGACGAGGGCGTTGGCGGCGAGGTATGGGGTGCATAGGCGGGCGGTGCGTCAGGCGTTGGCGGCGCCGTTGCTGCCCGTCAAGCGCAAGCCTGTGGGTCGGCCAGCGCCGAAGCTGGGGGCGTATCGGGAGCTGATCGACTCCTGGCTTGACGGGGACCGGGATGCGCCGCGCAAGCAGCGTCATACCGCGAAGCGGGTCTGGGAGCGGCTGCGTGATGAGCACGCGGCTGATGTCGCTGAGCGCACTGTTCGGGAATACGTTCACGATCGCCGCGCCGAGCGCGGCGAAGGCGTCCAGGCGTTCGTGCCGCAAGTGCACGGTGCGGGTGTGGAGGCCGAGGTCGACTGGGGTGAGGCGCAGGTCGCGATGGCTGGATCGGCGGCGAGGGTCTACCTGTTTCACATGCGTGCGTGTCATTCTGGTGCGGCGTTCGCGATGGCGTTCCCGCACTGCTCCCAGCAAGCGTTCTTGGAGGCTCACGTGCATGCGTTTGACTGGTTTGGTGGCGTGTTCGGCTTGTTGCGCTATGACAATCTCGCGAGCGCGGTCAAGCAGGTTTTGCGCGGCCGGCGCAGGGTCGAGACGGACCGGTTTATCGCGTTGCGCTCGCACTATCTCTATGAGTCGCAGTTCACGACCCCGGGCATCGAGGGCGCCCACGAAAAGGGCGGTGTGGAGGGAGAGGTCGGGCGTTTCCGGCGCCGTCACTTCGTCCCGGTCCCGGACGTTTCCTCGCTCGGGGAGCTGAACGCGCGGATGCTCGCTGGCTGCGAGTCCGACCTGTCGCGGCGGATCACGGGGCGCCAGGAGACCGTCGGTGAGTCGTTTGCCAGGGAGCGCCCTCTGCTGCGAGGCCTGCCGGCTGAGCGGGCGTCCACGGCTGATGAGGCGACGCCGCGGGTGGATTCGAAGTCGCTGGTCACGATCAAGCAGAACCGCTACTCCGTGCCCGTCCGTCTCGCCGGCTTGCGGGTTCACGCGCGGGTCGGCGCGCGCGAGATCGAGTGCCGTCACGGCGGGGAGCTGGTCGCTGTCCACGAGCGCCAGCAAGGCCGCTTCGGGATCACAGCGTCACTCGACCACTATCTGGAGTTGCTCGCGCGCAAGCCGGGTGCGTTGGCTGGGTCGCTCGCTCTTTCCCAGCAGCGCGAGCGCGGCACCTGGCCATCGGTGTTCGACGAGCTGTGGGAGAAGATCGCCGAGCGATACGGCGCCTCGGAGGCCGCGCGGCAGATGATCGACGTGCTGCTGCTCGCGCGCGAGCACAGCGCCGGCGAGGTGGAGCAAGCGGTCCGTGGCGCCCTCACAGCGGGTGCGCACGACGGACGCGCGGTCGCGGTGCTCACGAGCCGTGGTTCCCGGGCCGTCCCGCGAGAGCTTGATGATCTCCCACAGCGTCTGCAGGGCCTCGGGGCGCCACCACCGACGCTCGGCCACTACGACGAGCTGCTCGTCCCAGCAGGGGGAGCACAGTGAGCGCCCCGGCGCAGGTCCTAGCGATGGAGACCCTGATCGACGCGCACGCGCTCGAGCTGAAGCTCCCAACCGTCAGGGCTCGCTTCCGCACGCTCGCCGAGGAGGCGACACGCGACCAGCAAACCCCGACCGCCTATCTCGCGGCGCTGTTGGAGGCCGAGGTCTGTGAGCGAGCTGAACGCCGCGAACGCCGACGGCTGATCGACGCGCGTTTTCCCTTGATGAAGCGCTTGGAGGACTTCCGCTTCGAGGAGAACCCGAAGATCCCCCAGGCCACGATCGCCGCGTTGGCGCAGGGCACCTGGATCGATGACCGCGAGTCGGTGATCCTCCTCGGCGACAGCGGCACGGGGAAGACCCATCTCGCGATCTCCCTGGCGGTGCTCGCCTGCCAACAAGGACGACGAGTCCGCTTCACCACCCTCGCCGCGCTCGCGAACGAACTACAAGCAGCACAGAGCAAACGCGAGCTTCAGAAAGTCATCGCGCGCTACGCCCGAACCGAGCTCGTCGTCCTCGACGAGCTCGGGTATCTCGCGTTGCCCGAGGGCGCCGCGGAGCTCGTGTTCCAGGTCATCTCCGAGCGCAACGAGCGCGCCAGCCTGATCGTGACGACGAACCTCCCGTTCGGGGAGTGGACGAAGGTCTTCCCCGACGCCCGTCTCGCGAAGGCCGTCGTGGACCGCATCACCCATCGAGCGCACATCATCGACACCGGAGCAGAGTCCTGGCGCTTCCGCCACGGCCTCACCAAAGCGAAGAAAGGGGCCGCCTGACCCCCACCCGCGAGGCGCGCCGGCGATATCTCGTTCCGCTACGCGCTACGCGCTCCGCTCCACGAGACACCGCCGCAAGTCACAATCAGAGAAGATCAACTACACACAACAACCGACGCGAAGTGGGGCCACTTCAAGCCGCCGCGCCGGGGCCACTGCAAACCGCCGCGCCCAGGAACACTCTGAATGGTCTCCTCGGCGAGCTTGCAGTCGTTGCGGTTGGCGCCTTCGGTCGCCAGGCCTAGTGGGATTCCCGCGGCCTCGCACATCACGCTGCGCTTGACACCGAGCTTGCCGCGATCGGTCGGGTTCGGCCCCGTCTTCCCGCCTCCCAACGGGCTTTTCCCATCGATCCATCGATCGACAGCCAGCTCCAGTCGATCCCCACCTCCTCGTCGTAGTCACGCAACGCCTGCTCCCACAGCACATCGAAGAACCCCGCCTCGCGCCACTCCTGGAAACGATCGTGCGCGGTAGAACCGGAGCAGATCCCGGTCGCATCCAGTGCACGCCACTGACAGCCGGTACGCAACACAAAAAAGATCCCATCAAGAATCACCCGGTCCGGCACCCGCGGGCGCCCACCACCAAACCGGTGCGTATTGACGTGCTCAGGGATCAGCGGCTCGATCCGCTGCCACATCTCATCAGGGATCCGAAACACACCCGCCATCGTACGGTGCCCCGAACCCCCCACCGACGCATCATCACCGACGGACTCCGACATCTGAGGCGCTGCAAAGTTGTTATCCATGCAGGCCAGCTACGACGGCACACCCCCGAACCCTCCCGAGTTATCCGGATAGGCTCTAAGCGAAGCGCCTGGCGGGCAGCTCGCGGGGTCAGCGCAGAACGTCGCCTCTTCCTGTGAGCACGCTGTAGCTGTCGCCCGATCGTGCCGATCTAGGATTCTGGTTGACGGACAAGTCAGGACTATGGACAGCGCACGCTCCCCCCGCTTCTACACCGGGCCAGCTCACTGGAAGGTCACCCCTGCGCGAGATGGTCTAGAGGCAGAAGACTTCACAGTCGTTGAGTGGTCGCAGCTGCGTAAGCGCTGGGTCATACCGGCTCGCAAGATGGGTATCCCTATTCGTTTGGGCGGTTGCGGTGGTGCCTCGCCGGAGGAAGGTCGGCGCCAGCAACACCACGCCCACTGAAGGAGACGAGCTTCATCCCGGACGTGACGCAGGAGCGTGCGGTGCGGGCCGGAGAGGGTGTAGTGCAGATCATCGCGCCGGCGGGAAGCGGCAAGACGGCGGTGCTGGTCGAGCGGGTGCGTGAGCTGCTGCGACGCGGCGCTCGAGCCGAGGCGATCGTATGTTTGACGTTCAACGCGGCAGCCGCCAATGAGCTTCAAGAGCGCCTTGCCGCGGCCGGCGTGGGGGAGGTGGAGGCGAGGACTTTTCACAGCCTCGGGTTTCAAATCCTGCGCGCTGCAAACGCTCTCCCCAGGAACGCCAAGCCGTGGAGCCCTTCGCTCGGACAGTGGCGAAGACTGGCATTCTTGGCCAAGAATGCGGTTGGCGAGGACGGGCACTGGCTCGATCCGCCGGAGGCCCAGAGCGCGGTGAGCGACATCAAGCTCGGCAGGATGATGACCGCGCAGCAATACGCGCAGACGCTTGACGAGCGCAGCGATGCTCGGGAGCGCACGGTGGCCGTGCTCTACGGCGCCTACGAGGAGTCCCAGCGCGAGAACGGCCGGCGGATCGACTTCGACGACATGATCCTGCGCGCGGTGCAGCGTCTGCGCGAGGACGCGAGCGTGCGGGGTCGCTGGCAAAGTGCCTACCAGTACGTGCTGGTCGATGAGTACCAGGACATCGAGCCTGCACAGGAGCTGCTGGTGCGTCTGGTGGCAGCGCCACACGACCAGCTGTTCTGCGTCGGTGATGAGGATGCTGCGCGGCCTTGGCGGCCTGGATGAATGGTTCGAGAATGAGGACGGAATGGGCGGCCTCGACCAGTTCGAGTGCGAAGCGCTTGAACAGGCCGAGCAGAACGCGAAGGGCATGAGCCCACGCGACTATCTGCGGGAGCTCGAAGACCAGGCGCGGCGACTCCGGGCGTGCCGCGACAGCAAGGAAGGCATTGAGTTGTCGACGATCCACGGTGCGAAGGGGCGACAGTGGCCGCACGTGATTGTGGTGGCCTGCGAGGAGAAGATGCTGCCGCACAAGCGTTCACTGGAGGGCGTGAGCGATGAGGATCGCGCCCGCGGCGAGGGCCTCGAGGCCGAGCGCCGCCTTGGCTACGTGGCGTTCACCCGTGCGCAGGAATGCCTTGAGATCCACTACGACGCAGAGCATCCCAGCGTCTTCCTGTACGAGTCGGGCATCATCAAGCCGCCGGCCAAGTCATCGCGCTCTCCGCGCAAGCCTCCACCCGTTCCCGGTCTCTCTCCGGCGCCAGCCGTTTCGTTGCGCGCGATGATGAAGCAGCTTCTTCGCAGCTAACGCTCTAGGTGTTGGCCTGGATCAGACCGTGAGTATGGTGAAGCCCTCTCCGAGCAGCGCTCGCATGTCGCCGGGATCAGAGGTAGCGATCGCATCGCCGCGGCGGCGCACGCCGACAGCGATGCAGGCATCGATCGCGTCGGCCCCACGCGTCGCCCGCCGCAGGCTCCCTGCTGCGCGCGCGATCCGCTCGTCGAGGATCTCAATGGAGGATGCCTTCAACAGGCGAGCGACGCGGGCATCCTTGGCATCGCCGCGCCAGACCTCGGCGAGCGCGATCGCCGGGATCGTGGGCACAAAGCCACGCTCATAGCCGACCGCGAGAATCTCACGAATGCGCTCCTGCCCACGCTCGTAGGCGATCAGCGCCCCGGCATCGAGCGTCAGCCCCGCCATTCGGCGAGAACTTGGGTCTTGACCTCGGCCGGTACTGCACCAAGCTCGGCGTCGTCCGCGGCAAGCAGCTCGCGGCCGCGCGCTACTTGAAGCTCGTGCAGCAGTGCAGAATTCACGAACGCCGACAGGTTTCCCCCCGACTCGGCGATCCGCAGCTCGGCTTCGCGGAGCACTGACTCGTCAAACGAGATTGATCGCTTCTGGGTCGCCATTGCTCTGATGCTACCACGGTAGGAGCAGGGCCGGTGTACGCCGCTGAAACTGTGCCGGCCAGACGTCCTGCGCCATCCTCCGTTGCTCGAGCAGTGTCACGATCCCCCTCCATCCGCACGTGGCGCGTGCGCCCGCCGCCGGAAGCGCTCAGTGTGCAGTTCCCCCTCCGACCCGCCCCGGTAGTATCTCGCTGTGCCGGCGCGAGAGTTCACGACTCTGTTCGAGGGGGGCGCGTTCTTCGAGGGGCCTCGCTGGCGCGATGGTCGCTGGTGGGTGTCGGACTTCTACGGTCACGTAGTGATGACGGTCGCCCCCGACGGCGCGGCCGCGACGGTGATGTCGGTCGAGCAGCAGCCCTCGGGGCTGGGCTGGATGCCCGACGGCTCGTTGCTCGTGGTGTCGATGAGAGACCACCGCGTGCTGCGCCGCAGCTCCACCGGCGAGGTGTCAGTGCATGCCGATCTGACGGCGCACTGCGCGGGGCATCTGAACGACATGGTGGTCGACCGGCGGGGGCGCGCGTATGTCGGGGAGTTCGGCTTCGACCTGATGGGCTTTGCCGATCCGGCTCCGGGGAAGCTCATGCGGGTCGATCCGGATGGCTCGGTGACGGTGCTCGACGAGGACATGCGGTTCCCCAACGGCCTGGTGATCACACCCGACGACGGCACGCTGATCGTCGCGGAGACAGCCGGCGCTCGCTTCACCGCGTTCACGCTCCAGGACGACGGCTCGCTGAGCGATCGGAGGGTCTGGGCGCAGGTGGCCTTCGCGCCCGAGCTGGGGCCAATTGAGCAGACATTCCCCCAGCTGAAGTTCGCTCCCGACGGCTGCACGCTCGATGCCGAGGGCTGCATCTGGGCTGCCGACGCGATCGGCGCGCGCTGCGTCCGTGTCAGGCAGGGTGGCGAGATCCTCGAGGAGATACGGACGCCCGACGGTTTGGGCATCTTCGCCTGCGCACTCGGCGGCGAGGACGGGTGCACGCTGCTGCTCTGCGCCGCGCCGGACTTCCTGGAGACCAACCGCGCGCACACGCGAGAGGCGGTGCTGCTCACGACCGTCGTCGACGTACCGCACGCCGGGCTGCCCTGAGGGGCCGAGGGCTCGCACACCGCGATCTCAGGCTCTCTACATCGGCCTGCGACCTCGTGATGACCATCGAGAGCCAAGACGGCCGCTTCCACACAAGACGTTGGGTTGTCACAAACGCCGGCGCAAGTTCGGCTTGGTCAGGCTGCGTCCGGCCCTCGACGTACCTTGCCTGCGTGAGGTTCCTCGAGGAGACAGATCTTCCCGGCCAGATCCCCTTAGAGGACGACCTCGTGATCCACGCCGACAATGCCGAGGTGCTCCGGGCTCTCGACAGCGGCGCGTTCGACCTGATCTACATCGATCCGCCGTTCAACACCGGCCGCACTCGGGCGCATACAGGGATTGCGGTGATGCCCGATCGGGAGGGCGATCGCGTGGGGTTCGCCGGACGCCGCTACGCCACCACCAAGCTCGCCGGTCGTGCGTACGCCGACATCTTCGACGACTATCTGGCGTTCATCGCCCCTCGGCTCGAAGAAGCCCGCCGGCTGCTGGCCTCCCACGGAACCCTCTACTTCCATATCGACTACCGCGAGGCGCACTACTGCAAGATCCTGCTCGACCAGATCTTCGGAAGGGAGTGCTTTCTCAACGAGATCATCTGGGCTTACGACTACGGGGCTAGGACGAAGCGGCGCTGGCCGGCGAAGCACGACACGATCCTGGTGTACGTCAGAGACCCCGCGGCCTACCACTTCGACTCCGGCGAGGTGGACCGGGAGCCCTATATGGCGCCCGGCCTGCAGACGCCCGAGCGGAGCGCCGCCGGCAAGCTGCCGGTGGATGTCTGGTGGCACACGATCGTGCCCACCAACGGGAAGGAGAAGACCGGGTATCCGACGCAAAAGCCGGAGGGCATAGTCCGCCGGATGGTTGTTGCCTCCAGCAGGCCGGGTGGGTGGTGCCTGGACTTCTTCGCGGGCTCGGGCACGCTGGGGGCGGTCGCCGCCAAGCTAGGACGGCACTTCGTGCTCGTGGACAGCAATCCGGAGGCGATCGACATCTGCCGGACGCGCCTGGAAGTGCTCCCGGCGGGCTGCCGGCGGGTCGCGTAGCCGCGGCCGTCGGCCACCTCAGCGGCAGGCCAGCGTAATCCCGAAGCTGGATTGCGGAGAACTACTGCTAAAGGCGCAACGTACGGGCTCTATATCTACGCGGTGATGGCTGAAGAGGGAACCCGCGCGCTAGACGCGAGCGGGGTCGATAACGCGGCGGCTGCCGATCGAAAGATCCGGATCGTGCTCGCTGACGATCACACGGTGGTGCGCAGCGGCCTGCGCCTGTTGCTGGACAGCGAGGCGGACTTCGAAGTCGTGGCCGAGGCAGGCGAGCTCGAGAGCGCGCGGCGCTGCGTGCGCGGCCACCGCCCCACGGTGCTGGTGCTCGACCTCAACATGCCAGGCGGCTCCAGCCTCGAAGCGATCCCCGCGCTGCGGGCCGAGTCTCCTGGCACCCAGATCGTGGTGCTGACGATGCAGGAGGAGCCGGCCTTCGCTCGCAGCGCGCTGGGGTCGGGCGCGCTCGGATACGTACTGAAGGAGTCCGCCGACGACGAGCTCGTGCAGGCGGTGCGCGCCGCTGCCGCAGGCGAGACCTATCTGACTCCGCGCCTGGGGGCGCGCCT
Organism: uncultured Solirubrobacterales bacterium; assembly: GCA_963724305.1. Taxonomy (GTDB): domain Bacteria; phylum Actinomycetota; class Thermoleophilia; order Solirubrobacterales; family Solirubrobacteraceae; genus Palsa-744. Next base: position 1,786,875 of record CAVRUG010000004.1, on the reverse strand, counting down.
GGCATCGGAGCCACACCCCGACCGCCCGGACGACCTCTCCGAGCGCGAGCTGGGGGTGCTGCGCCTGATCGCCTTCGGCCACACCAACGCCGAGATCGCCGAGCAGCTGTTCCTGTCGGTGCGCACGGTCGAGACCCACCGCGCCCACATCCAGCAGAAGCTGAGCCTCGGCTCGCGGGCGGAGCTGGTGCGCTACGCGCTGGATCGCGGCCTGATGAACATGTGAGCCAGGTACCGCCTTGCCCGCCCCGGCCCGCAATCTCCGGAAGGTGGGGTGAAGCCCCTCACCCGCCGCGAAGCTCGTGCAGGGTGGCCGTGGGAGCGCCGGCCCGCCGCTGGACGGGAAGAGTGGCGCGCACGCTGGTGCCGGCGCCCGGGGAGGAGTCGATCTCAAGACCCCCGTCGAGCAGCTCGACGCGCTCGCGCATCCCCAGCACACCGAAGCCGCCGGTGTCGGCGGAGGGGTCGAAGCCGACGCCGTCGTCGCGCACGAGGACGTGCACCGTCTCTCCATCCTCGTGGATCTCGACGACCGCTCGCTGCGCGTCGCCGTGCTTGGTGGCGTTGGTGAGCGCCTCCTGCACGATCCGGTAGATCGCGGTCTCGAGCTCCGGGGTGTGACGGGCGAGCGCCGCCTCGCCCTCGCGGCTCTGTTCCCGGGCGCGCTCGTAGGCGAGGTCGATGCTGACATCGACCGCGATGCCGTGACGGGCGGCCCGTTCGGCGAGCGCTTCGACCGCGGCCTGGGCGCCGAGCTCGTCCAGCGCGGCGGGACGCAGGTCGGTGATCAGCGCACGCAGGTTGGTGATCCCTTCCTTGAGCTGCTCCATCCCCTGTCGAAAGGCCTCGCGCAGCGCCTCGGGACGATCCGAGCGCGCCGCGGTGGAGAGCCCGATCCGCAGCGCGGAGAGGCTCTGGAGGGTGTCGTCGTGCAGCTCGCGCGCCCACCGCCGGCGCTCGCCCTCAGCTGCGGCGAGGCGCTGACGCTGGCGCTCGCTGGCGACCGACTGGGCGGTCGCCACGGCGGTGGCGGCGCTCGCCGCGAACGCCACCAGCAGCCGCTCGTCCTCGGCGCTGAAGCTCGGCCCGTCCTCCAGCCGGTCGATTGCCAGCAGCGCCCCGTAGCCGACACCGCGGAACAGCAGCGGCACAACCAGCCCGCCCTGCGCGCTGACGCCGAGGCGGCCGGTGCCGTGCTCTTCGAAGCGGGCGCGGTTGACTTCGTCGTCGAGGCGCAGCGTGCGGCGCGCGCGCAACGCCTGCCCCGTAAGCGAGGCGTGCAGCGGGATGCTCTGACCGATCAGCCCCGCCGGCAGCTCGCCGGCACCGGCGGCCACGACGAGCTCCTGGCGGTGGCACAGCTCGATCAGTAGCACCCGTGCCCCGACCAGCGCGCGGCCACGCTTGGCGACCAGCTCGAGGATGACATCGAGGTCGGTCTCGCCACCGACGGCGAGCGCGATCTGGGTGGTGGCGTCGAGCGTGGCGACGGTGCGCTCCAGCTCGTCGCGTCGCTCGCTGGCGCCGGCGTAGCGTCGCGCGTGATCGATCGCCACCCCGGCGAGCTCGGCGAGCACGGTGAGCGCCTCCTCGTCCTCGGCGGAGAACTGCGCGCCGCCGGCCTTCTCGGTGAGGTAGAGGTTGCCGTAGGGCAGCCCGCGCACCAGAATTGGCGCTCCGAGGAAGGCGCGCATCGGCGGATGCCCGCGGGGAAAGCCATAGGAGCGGGGGTGGCTGCCGACGTCCTCGAGGCGCAGCGGCACGGGATCCTCGATCAGCGCGCCCAACACGCCACGCCCGCGAGGCAGAGCCCCGATCGCGGCGTGGGTGGCGTTGTCGATCCCCCGTGTGATGAACCGGGAGAGCTCGCTGCGCGACTCGTCGAGCACGCCGAGCGCGGCGTAGCGTGCGCCCGTGAGTTCCCGTGCGGAGTCCAGCACTCGCTCGAGCACTACGTCGAGGTCCAGCTCGGCGAGCACATCGCGGGCCAGATCGAGCACTCCACGTACGGCACGGTCCATCGCTGTTTTCCTGGTTGTGGGTCCAAACGCTCGGCCTGGAACGTCGCGGACGGTGCGGGTACAACCACTTTGGCGAGCCTTGCCCGATTCCACGGCCCCGATCTACTTGCGTTCTACACTGGAGGGTACACCGAAAGTGCCGCAAACTTGACCGGATGCTCGAATTTGCACTGGTTGTCCCATCGGGGGCGACGATCGACGGCAGCGCGTCCGATCCGCAGAAATCCCCGGTCGCGGCATTTTTCGAGAAACAGAGACATCCCTTGACAAAATCACTGCTTCTCGCCTATATTCCACATGCCGGGCGGGTAGGCCGGAGGGAGGTGAGAGGATCGCAAGTCAACGCAACGTGGTGAGCAGGCGCGGCACTGAGAACGGTGGTGGGCAGCAGCGCGAGTTGCGCGTGAGCGCGTCGCCGCGCGAAGGCGTCGAGCTCGAGCGTGAGCGGGTGGCGGAGATCCAGCGCGCGCGGATGCTTGGTGCGATGGTGGACCTTACGCGCGAGCGGGGGGCTGAGCGGGTGACGGTGGCGCACGTCGTCGGACGGGCGGGCGTGTCGCGCCGGACCTTCTACGAGCTGTTCGAGGATCGCGAAGCGTGCCTGCTGGAGGCATTGGACGAGGCGCTGCAGCGGATCGAAGAGGCGGTGCTGCCGGCGTATAAGCAGGAGCGCGGGTGGAGCGCACGGATTGGCGCCGCGCTCACCGCGATGCTCGAATACTTCGACGCCGATCCCGCCACCGCGGCGCTGTGCGTGGTGGACTCGCTCGCCGCCGGTCCCGAGGCGCTGGAGCGCCGCGCGGCGGTGGTGGACTCGCTGGTGGGCGCGGTTGACCGTGGTCGCCGCGAGCCCGACGCCCCCAGTGGCCTCAACCGCGTCACCGCCGAGGGCGTGGTGGGCGCCGTACTGGGCGTGCTGTACACCCGCCTGCGCGAGGCGGCGCCCAAGCCGTTGCTACCGCTGCGTGGTCAGCTGATGAGCATGATCGTGCTGCCCTACCTCGGCCCCGAGGTGGCGGCCGCCGAGCTGGCGCGCCGCGCACCGCGCGCGCGCCGGTCGGCTCGCAACCAAGAGGACCCGCTGAAGCGGCTGGACATGCGCCTCACCTACCGCACGATGCGCGTGCTGGCGGCGGTGGCGGCGCAGCCAGGACTCAACAACCGCCAGATCGCACGCGACGCGGGCGTTGCCGACCAGGGCCAGATGTCGAAGCTGCTGGCGCGCCTCGAGGGTCTCGGGCTGATCGCCAACGGCGGCGAGAGCCTTGTGCGCGGCGAGCCCAACATGTGGCGGCTGACTCAGCGCGGCGAGGAGCTCGAGCAGGCGATCCGCACCCGCGAGGATCGCTGACGCGGACGGAACACTCTCTTACATGTGAAAGCGTACGCTGGACACCGGGTCGCGCCAGCGTCTATAATGTAAGGGCGCACGGGATGGCGTGATGGGAGCGCTACGGTCTGTGGAGAGCACGTGCACGGGTCTGGGGAGGTACCGATGAGTTCTACAGCTGGTGGTCGCGCCGCACTCGTGGGTTCGTTCGCGGGCGCCGCCAGGCGCTACTGGCTGGGGGTCTTCCCCCGGGTCTGCGCCGAGCGCCGCCGCCGCGAGGCACGGGCCCAGGAGATCCCCGACCAGACTGCTGCGCCAGGTGGTGGTGGATGCGCTGCGCAAGTGGGGCAACATCGAGGGGGCGAGCGCCTTCGCGGCCTTCGCTCCCCGCCGCCACCGCGCCGCGGCGGCCCGCGCGATGGTGTGCTTCCAGGCGGCATACAACTACCTGGACATGCTCACCGAGCTGCCCAACACCGACCCGGTGGCCAACGGCAGGCTGCTGCACCGCGCGCTGCTGGTGGCGCTGGACCCCGAGGCCGAGCACCTCGACTACTACGCCCACCACCATCTGCAGGAGGACGGCGGCTACCTCAAGGAGACGGTGGACGGCTGCCGCGCGGCGCTCGCGCAGCTGCCTTCCTACGCGGCCGTCGCGCCCGCGGCGCTGCGCGCGGCGGAGCGGATCGTGGCCTTCCAGAGCTGCAACACCGGCGAGGTGCAGGGCGATTACCTGGCGCTGGAACGGTGGGCGCGAGCACACACGCCGAAGGGCACCGGCATGCGCTGGTGGGAGACCGCCGCCGCCGGGGGCAGCTCGCTGGGCATCTACGCGCTGATCGCGGCGGCCGCCGAGCCGCGCGTCGACCCCGAGGGGATCGCGGCGATCGAGGCGGCCTATTTCCCCTGGATCGGCTCGCTGCACTCGCTGCTCGACAACCTGATCGACGCCGCCGAGGATTACGCGACCGGACAGCGCAGCCTCGTCGGCTGCTACGCCTCGCCGCTGTGACGCGGCCACGCGCATGGGTATGCTGGCGGAGCGCTCGATGCGGGCGGCAGAGGCGCTCCCGGCGGCCGCCGCCACACACTGGTGCTGGCGGCGATGGCGAGCTTCTATCTGTGCACGCCAGAGGCGCGCGCGCCCGAGGCGGCACCGGTCGCTGACGCGGTGCTGGAGGCGCTCGGGGAACCGGCACGTTTGGCGATGACGGTGTTCCATTCGCGCCTGGCGCTGCGGCGTTTGGCGCCGAGCGCGCCTGGGGCGCCGGCGCGGCGTGGCGGTGGGGCAGAGGTAGTGATGCCCGCGCCGGCGGCGGAGATGCTGCCTGCGACCTCGGCGATCGCCACCACGCCCACCTCCCTTGGCCACGATCCGCGTGGCATAAAGTAGATCAGTGTCCGATCGGATCAAAGTCGGGCTCTATGGGAGCCGTGGGGTCGTGCTTTGGGTTGTGAGCCGGCGCCAGCCCTTGCGGTTGGGCGACATAAAGGAGGTACCTGGTGCTGGAGCTGCGTGATCTCGTAAAGCACTACCCCCAGGTGGGCGGCGAGCCGGTGCGCGCCGTTGACGGCGTCTCGCTGGAAGTGCAGCCGGGCGAGATGGTGGCGCTGTACGGGCCGAGTGGGTCGGGCAAGACGACGCTGTTGCTGATGGTGGCCACGCTGCTGCAGCCAACCAGCGGCGCAGTGCTGATCGGCGGCCGCGACGTGTCCTCGCTGAGCGAGAAGGAGGCCTCGCACTTCCGGCTCTCCGAACTGGGCTTCATCCGTCAGAACTTCGATCTGCTGCCCGGTGTGACCGCGATCGACAACGCCGTGCTGAAGCTGCTGAAGAGCCTGCGCTGGCGCGAGGCCCACCGCCAGATCTCGCCGCTGCTGGAGCGCCTCGGCCTCGGCGAGCGCCTCGACCATCGCGCGGAGACGCTCTCGATGGGCGAGCGCCAGCGGGTGATGATCGCGCGCGCTCTCTCGACCAAACCGCGCTTGTTGCTGGCGGATGAGCCGACCGGCAGCCTCGACACGCAGCGTGGGCGCGAAGTGCTGGAGCTGCTAACCGAACTGTGCCGCGAACACGAGGTGGCGATCGTGCTGGTCAGCCACGACCCGCAGGCGGCGGCGTACGCCGACCGCGTGTATGCACTGCGCGACGGCAAGCTGGGCGAGTATGAGCCCGAGCAGTGGGCCGCGCGGGTGAGCGCCGCGCAGTGAGGGGCGCGCTCGAGGTGAGGACGCCCGACCTCCGCGCAGTGGAGGGTGTGCTCGAGATCAGGCCGCCGAGCACCGGCGCAGCCGGTATGGGGGCGCGGCGGTGAAGCCCCTCAACGTTCTGCACCTCTACCGCGTGCGCTTGCGGGCGCGCCTGCTGCAAGAGATGTTCGCGATCGTCGGGATCGCTGCGGGCGTGGCGCTGCTGTTCGCCTCGCAGGTGGCCAGCTCCAGCCTGTCGAGCTCGGTGGCGCAGCTCTCCAAGGGGATCGTCGGAAACGCCACCCTGCAGCTGCTCGCGCGCGACGATCAGGGCTTCGAAGCGGGGATGGTCGCGAAGGTGCGCCACCTCCCGGGGGTGCGCGTGGCGGCGCCGCTGCTCGAAGCCAACGCTGAGATCTCCGGCCCGAAGGGCAGCGAATCGGTGGAGCTGGTGGGCGCCGACTCGAGCTTCCAGAAGCTCGACGGGACGCTCGTGCGCAAGACCAAGCTGGAAGCGTTTGGCGGCTTCGGGGCGCTTGTCCTGCCGGCGCCGCTGGGCCAGAAGATCGGGATCGTGAAGTTTGGCAAGGAAGCGACCGTGAAGGTGGACGGGCACGTCGAACAGGCACCGCTGTACGAGCTGCTGCACGCCAACCAGATCGGGGCGCTCACCTCCAGCCCGATCGCGGTGACGACGCTTGAATACGCCCAGGAAATGGCTGGGCTGCAGGGCCATGTCAGCCGTGTGTTGGTCGAGCCCGCGCCAGGCGCCGAAGCGCGCGTGCGCACGGGCCTCGAACGGCTGGCGGCGGGTCGGCTGAGCGTGGAGCCGGCCAACTACGACGAAACGCTGTTCACCAAAGCGGCGGCCGCCACCAACCAGTCCACGGCGCTGTTCGCGGTGATCAGCGCGCTGGTGGGCTTCTTGTTCGCGTTCAACGCGATGCTGCTGACGGTGCCCCAGCGGCGGCGGTTGATCGCCGACCTGCGCCGCGACGGCTATCCCCCGAGGACGGTGATCGGGGTGATGATGTTCGACGCGCTGGTGCTCGGCGTGCTGGCGTGCGCGCTCGGGTTGGCGCTCGGCGAGGAGCTCTCGATCCACCTCTTCCACTCCAACCCTGGCTATCTCTCCTCGGCTTTTGCGGTGGGCTCGCAGCGCGTGGTGAGCGCGCAGAGCGTCATCATCGCGATCGCGGGCGGGATGCTGGCGGCCTCGGTGGCGGTGCTGAGCCCGCTCAAAGACATCGTCTCGCGCCAGCCGCTGGCGGCGATCACCGACAAGGATGGCGCGGGCACGCTCAGCGGCACGCGCTGGCTGGCGCTGGGCGGAGTGGGGTGCCTGGCGGCGGCCACGGTGATCCTGCTGGCGGCGCCGAAGTCGGCGGTGCTCGGCATGGTGTTCCTGGTGGGGGCGTTGTTGTTGCTGCTGCCGCTCCCGCTGAACGCCACGCTCGCGTTGGTGCGGCGGATCGCGCCCGGGATCACGAGCGCGGTGCCGCACGTGGCGGTGATGGAGCTGCGCGCCGGGCGCGCCCGCGCGGTGGCGATCGCCGCGACCGGCGCCGTCGCGGTGTTCGGCAGCGTCGCAATCGAGGCCGCCCACGGCGATCTGCTGCACGGCCTCGAAAACGCCGCGCACGACATGAACGCCTTCACCGACGTGTGGGTCTCCCCAGCGGGGTCGTACGACCTGCTGCGCACCACCCCGTTCAAGCCCACCGACCAAGCCAAGCTTGCGCGCCTGCCAGGCGTGAGCGCCGTGCGCCTCTACCGCGGAGGGCTACTGAACATCGGCGAACGGCGTGTGTGGGTGATCGCCCCGCCGCGCGAATCCACGCCGTTGCTGCCCGCCACCCAGATCGTCGAAGGGAACGTGAAGCAGGCCGAAGCAGAGGTGCGCAGCGGCGACTGGATGGTGGTGTCGCAGGCGATCGCCGATGAACACCACCTGCATGTCGGCGACTCCTTCGCGATGCCGACGCCCGTGCCGAGCGTCTTCAAAGTGGCGGCGATCGGCACCAACATCGGGTGGGCGCCGGGCGCGATCATCATGAACGCGGAAAACTACGCGCGCTCGTGGGGCTCCTCTTATGTGAGTGCCTACAACGTGCTGCTCTCACCCGGCGTCTCCCAGGCCCGGGGCAGACGTGAGATCGAACATGCGCTCGGCAGCAACTCTGGCTTTGCGGTGCAGACCGCCGAAGAACACGCCGCCCAGCAGCGCGCGCTCAGCCGTCAGGGCCTCGAACGCCTCACGCAGATCGCCACGCTGATCCTGATCGCCGCGGTGCTGGCGATGGCGGCGGCGATGGGCAACATGGTGTGGCAGCGCCGTCCGCGCCTGGCGAAGCTGAAGCTGGAGGGCTTCCCACGCGGGGAACTGTGGCGCACGATCCTGTTGGAGAGCCTGTTGCTGCTCGGCGTCGGCTGCGTCAGCGGCGCGGTGTTCGGCCTGTACGGCCAGCAGCTGCTCGACCGCGCGCTCGCCAACGTGATCAACTTCCCCGTGGTGTACTCGTTCGGCATCGTGGTCGCCATCGCCAGCCTCGCCCTCGTGACCGCCGCGGCCGTCGCGATCGTCGCGATCCCGGGCTACATCGCCGCCGGCGTGCCGCCCGCGGTGGCGCTGCAGGACTGAGCGCCCCTAAGGCCTCTGATCGAGGCGAGCGCCCGTCCCCGGGGGGCCAACGCAAAACGGCGCCCCCCGGAAGAGATCCGAGGAGCGCCGCTTGAACCCCAACCCAGAGGGATGTGGCGAGGCTACGTACTACTTCTTCCTGTGCGCACTGGAGTGCGAAGCAGGACAGGGGATCTTCGTGGAGGTGCTCGTGGCAGAGCCGTCTTCGAAGGTGAATGAGGCCGAGAACGGGAAGCCGCCGCGGGGGCAGTGTTCCGGCACGCCGATGCCAAGCGGCTTGAACGACACCCGCTTGCCGTGCACGTACTTGTAGTAGGTCAGGTCTTCAGGCCCAATCGTCGCTTTGACGCTGAGGATCGCGACGTTGTTGCCGCCCGGCACACTGGGGATCGGCGGCACCAGCGTCTGCAGCTGGGACCCAAACGGCGAGGAGGCCGGCTGGACTTCGCCTCTGAACACCAGCTGCGCGGAGACCGGGGTCTTGCCGTTGGCGTAGAACAGCACAACGATGTTGCCGTTGCTGGAGGGCCCCATCACAGCCTGGATTTCAGGCAGCTCGGTGCCCGCCCCGTTGCCGAACGGCACTTCCACGAACGCGCTGCCGAATCCCAGCCGCGAGTTGGCGGGGCAGCCGGTGAGCCCTTCCTTGGCGAGCACTTCCGGCTGGCAGACCGCCAGGCCGAGCGTGGTCTCCGCGTAGTTCATGCCGGCGGGCATGTGCAGGTCGATGCTGTTCAGCGGCGGCGGGGCGAGGCCCGCGGTGGTGGTGATGTTGAACGAGAAGCTGAGTGTCGTGCTCGCCCCCAGGCGGTCGGGCGCGAATGAGGTGTGGAGCGTGGCCTCCTCCGAGGCCTTCGCCGCGGCGGCGGCCGGCAGGCAGGCGCATGCAGACAGCGCCGCTGTCGCGGCGAGCGTTGTGAGCTTGATCATCGAGTTCCCCCCAGGCCCGCGTCAGGAGGAGAAGTTGCCGTTGACGTGAACGGTCATGGAGTCGTTGGAGCGCTGGATCGTGCCGCTGAAGCTGATCCCGGAGCCGTGGGCGCCGGAGTAGCTGCCGCTGCCATGGGTGATCGTGAGCGTGCCGGAGAAGCTCGCGGTGCCGCCGTTGGTGCGGTAGGCGCCCGAGGCCTTGCCGGTGAGCGAGCTGCCCTTCGTGTTGACGGTCAGTTCAGCTGTGACTTTATTTGTGTTGACGACGTCCAGATGCACGGTGATGGAGCCGGAGATCGAGCCGCTGGCGCTGCCGGACTCGTAAAGGTTGAACCCGTGTTTGGAGGTCTTGTGCAAGTTGCCGCTGTCCCTCAGCGAGACGGTGCGCGCTGCGTGCGCGGGTGATCCCGAGGCGCCGGCAACGCCGACGGCAAGGGCAGCTGGCGCGGCGGCCGCCGCGAGGGCGCCTCCGGCAACAAGGGTACGGCGAGCAAGGTTTCTCATGACCACGATCCTCTCCTCCACTACTTTTCGATGTAGACCCCAGGCTACAGCACCCTACCGGCCCACTGGGCTTTTCGTCAAGGCGCTGTCTATTACATCCGCCATACGGTCAAACCCTTCGAGGGCGGGCAAGTTGCGGGGCAGCAGCGCATGATGAAAAACTACCGCTTACAAGCGTTCGTGTCGAGAGGGTGGGCGCATCGCTCCCGCGGAGGATCGCCCGGGATGGACCCTCCACCGGCGGCTGGCAGGCCCACGGCGGCTCAAGGAATCGGGTAGGGCGTCGATAGTCGGAGGTATGCCCGACGCCGCCCAGGACCTGCGCCGCCTCGGCGAAGCCCTGAAACGGGACACCGACGAGGTCGTCGCCAGGCTGCAGCGCCGCTCCTCGGAGTCGGGCCGCACGCTGGACGCGCTCGTCGAAGACAGCTTCGCGCGGGTGGGCTCGGTGTCGACGATCGCGGTGGCCCGCTGGATGGCGGGCGACGGCGAGGAGGTGGCCCGCGAGGTGGGCCGCGAGTCGTGGCGGATCTTCGGCCAGCTGGCGGCGCAGCGCGCGGCGCCGCTCAACGAGGTGACCAAGCGCTGTCTGCGCTGGCGCGACGCGGCCGAGGAGGTGGTGCTGGAGCACGCGCGGGCGCTGGAGCTCCCCGAGGAGGTGCGCGAAAAGGCGCTGGAGATGTTGCAGCGCAGCCTCGACGTGACGCTGGTAAGGATGTGCGAGTCCTTCGAGCAGGAGCGCCGCCGCGCCCACGAGGAGCTCTCCCGCCGCCAGGACGAGCTGGTGTTCCTCGCCACCCACGACCCGCTGACGGGCCTGCCGAACCGCACCCTGATCCTCGACCGCGTGGAGCAGATGCTGGTGCGCTCGCGCCGCAGCCAGACGCCGGTGGCGGCGCTGTTCATCGACCTGGACAACTTCAAGGGCATCAACGACACGCTCGGCCACGGCGCCGGCGACCGGCTGCTGCAGGCGGTGGCGGCGCGCCTCGGGCACACGATCCGCGAGACCGACGCGCTGGGACGCCTCGGCGGCGACGAGTTCGTGGTGATCGCCGAAGGAATGTCTCTGGCGGCCGGCCCCGAGCTGATCGCCGAGCGCCTGCTGGAGGCGCTGGCGCCGCCTTTCCGCCTCGACGACGACAGCGCCAAGCGCCTGGCGGTGACCGCGAGCGTGGGGATCGCGATGGGCCCGCGCGACTCCGCGGATGAACTGTTACGCGACGCGGACGTGGCGATGTACCGCGCGAAGTGGGACGGCAAGAACCGTTTCGTGGTGTTTGAGTCGACGATGCAGGACGCGGTGCAGAGCCGCATGGAGCTGGAGATGGACCTGCGCGAAGCGCTGCAGAACGAACAGTTCTTTCTGGTCTACCAGCCGACCTTCGACCTGCAGGACATGAGCCCCAAGGGCGTGGAGGCGCTGCTGCGCTGGAACAGCCCGCGGCGCGGGGTGGTGCAGCCGGATGACTTCGTGCCGCTGCTGGAGGAGACGGGGATGATCGCCGAGATCGGCGGCTGGGTGCTGCGCGAGGCCTGCCGCCAGAGCGCCCTTTGGCGCGAGAAAGGCCACGCGATCGGGATGTCGGTGAACGTCTCCGCGCGCCAGCTGGACACCGATGAGTTCATCGGCCACGTCCGCGACGCCCTGCAGGAGAGCGGCATGGACCCGGCGACGCTGACGCTGGAGATCACCGAGACGACGATCATGCGCGACACCGACCTGACCGTGGGCCGCCTGAAGCGGGTGAAGGAGCTGGGCGTGAGGATCGCGATCGACGACTTCGGCACCGGCTACTCCTCCCTCTCCCACCTCCAGCAGTTCCCAGTGGACGCGCTGAAGATCGACCGCTCGTTCATCGCCCGCCTGACGCAGAGCCCCGAAGGCGAGACCCTGATCCGCACGCTGGTGCAGCTGGGCAAGGCGATGTCGATCGAGACGCTCGCCGAGGGCATCGAGCGCCAGCACGAGCTGGATTTGCTGCAGGACGAGCACTGCGACAGCGGCCAGGGCTTCCTCTTCGCCCGCCCCCTCGACGCGGCCACGGCGGAGGCATTCTTCCGCACCTGGCACGGCGATCTTGCGGAGGCGTTCGCGCAGGAGGCGTTGTAAAGGGGTAAGGGCTTGGGATCGTCCGCGCGCCGCGCCACGCGTCCCATCCGCCCGGGCGCGGGGCCTCCGTGCCCCGCGACCAGCCGTGGCTCCCAGGGCGAGGTGAGAGCGGTAGCCCATGTGTTGGGGTATTGACAAGCCCGAACGGGTGGTGTACGGTTGCCGTTGTCATGAGGCCCCATGCTGGGGTGCTCGGGTCAACATAGGATCAGGTTTGGGTCGTCCCGTTCTGCGGTTGACTGCAAAGCGCGAGCGGAACAAGTGGCCGGGTAGAGGGGCAGGGTCGCAGGACCGATGAGGGAGTTGGGTTAGCGTGGTTTCGAGTGGGAGAAACGTGATAGGAGTCGCAGCGCGTTGCCGAATGGGTGATGCTAGATGCGCCAGCTTGGCGCTGTCGCATCTCTCTCTCTCTCTCTCTCTCTTCGCCTGGGCACCTCGAAGCTGAGTGCGGTAGTCGTCTAGCTTCGGGGAACCGTGGGGCTCCCTTTGCGGGGGTTGGGGTACCGCTGGGGCCGGAGTCGGCGCGCGGCGCTGAGGTCAGCGCTGGTTGTGTGCGGGGGGCGGCGTGATGCCGGTGCGCACAAGGCGGCGTGCGGTGACGGCCGCTCGGCGAGTGCCGCAAGTCGAGGGCTCGCGTGCGCAGGTGGCGGATATTCAGCGTTCGCGTCTGCTGGCGGCGGCGGTTCGCGCGGTTGATGAGCTGGGGTGGGCGAATACCACGGTCGCGGATGTGGTGGCGCGTTCGCGGGTGTCGCGGCGCACGTTCTATGAGCTGTTCGCTAACCGCGAGGAGTGCTTGAGCGCGGCGCTGGAGGACATCCTCGGCACGGTGGCTCGGGAGCTGGCGGGGGCTGGGTTGGAGGGTGTGGAGTGGCGTGAGCGTGTCCGCCGCGGCCTGTGGGTGATCTTGGCGTTCTTTGACTGTGAGCCGTTGCTGGCGCGGATGTGTGTGGTGCAGGCGCTTAGCGGTGGCCCGGAGATCTTGGAGCGCCGTGAGGAGGTCCTTGCCCGCCTGGCGGGTGTGGTGGATGGCGGTCGTGATGCGGGTAAGCGCGGTGAGGAGTGCACGCCTTTGACAGCGGAGGGCCTGGTGGGTGCGGCGTGCGGGATCGCGCATGCGCGGCTGTTGAAAGGACAGCGTCAGCCGCTGACTGAGCTGTTGGGCGAGTTGATGGGGATGATCGTGCTGCCGTATCTGGGGCCGGCGGCGGCGCGGCGTGAGCGCGCCCTGCCCGTGCCGGCGACGGTGACGCCGCGTACCGCGCAACGGCCGGTATGGCCCGCCCGCACGATCCGCGACCCGCTCGAGAGCGTGCCGATGCGTTTGACGTATCGCACCTCGCGGGTCCTGGATGGTGTCGCAGAGTTGACAAGTCGAGGTGCTGATCCGAGCAATCGTGAGGTCGGGGACTACGCGGGGATCCAGGACGCGGGGCAGGTCTCGAAGTTGTTGCGGCGTCTGGAGCGCCTGGGGTTGTTGGCGAATGGTGGTTTGGGGCATGCGAAGGGTGAGCCGAATGCGTGGCGGCTGACCCCGCAGGGTGAGCTGGTCGCGCGGAGTATCCGTGCGCACTCCCGGTTTGAGAGCGAGGCGGCATGAGTCACCGCCGCGCTCCCGTCTGTCGTGTGGTGGTTTGTCTCGCGTCCCTCGGCGCGCTGTTGTTCATCGATCGGGGGGGTCTCCCCTCTGTTTTGGAGGAGGAGATATGCGTGTAGGTGTTCGTAAGCTGTGCGTGGCTGTCGTGGTGTCGTTGTGTGTGCTTGTGGGTGGTTTGGTGTTCGCGAGCGCCCCTGTGTTGGCGGCTGCTCCGGAAACCCCGGAAACGGGCAAAGCGGGTGCGGTTGCTGCGACGACGGCGACGCTCGAAGACGGCGTCTTGAACCCGAACGCGGCGGGGGAAGTCGGAGAATATGAATACCGCTTCAGGGTCTCGGAAACAGAATGCGAAGGCGAACGTTCCAGTGCTCCCGGGATGGCGTTGGGTGCCAAGCAGGAAGCCGTCCCGGCAGTGCAGTTGAGCGAACTGCAGCCGAACGCGAAGTACACGTTCTGTCTGGTCGAGCGCAACCTTGGGGGGGAACAGAGCGCTGCGAGCACACCGGCGCACTTCACGACGAAGGCGGCCGCGCCCACGGTCGAAAGCGAGAGCGTCTCCTCGGTGGCGTCCTCCGGGGCGCGCCTGGAAGCGGTCGTCAACGCGAACAACGAGGAAGTCAGCGAATGCAAGTTCCAATACGGCACGGAAGCGTCGCTTGCGACGAGCACAACGGTCGGTTGCGAACAGGCGACCCTCCCGGGGATCTACGGTGGGCAGGGCGTCGGCGTGAACGTGTCGGGGCTGCGGGCGGACATGACCTACTACTACCGGGTGTTCGCGAAAAACGCGACGGGTGTGGAACAGGGCACGGTCGCGCGCTTCCAGACGCTGCCGGAAACCCCGGAAACGGGCAAAGCCGAACCGGTTGCCGCTACCACAGCAACTTTGCATGGTGTGCTGAACCCGAAGACCGCGGGTGAACCCGGCACATACGAATTTGTGTACAGGCCCTCCGGGTCCTCCCCCACGAGCTGCCAGGGCGAAGGCGAAACAACGAGCACCGCGGCTACCTCGACCGGGGGCTCGCCGGAGCCCGTATCCGCCGAAGTGACGGGTCTTGTCCCGGGGACGAGGTACACGTTCTGCGTGCGTGCGGGTAACGAAGAAGGCGCCGAGATGTTGGGGGCACCGGAAACGTTCACGACTCCCCCGGTGGCACCGGTGGTCGAAGCGGAGTCATCCTCGGAAGTGAGCGCGACCGAAGCGCGCCTCCAAGCCACGATCGACCCCGGGAATTCACAGACCGCCTACCACTTCGAATACGGTCTCGCAGCGGGCTCCTACGACACGAGCATCCCCGTCCCCAGCCACGAGATCGCCGCGGGCCTGAGCGGTGTGAGCGTGAGCGCGGTAGCGATGGGTCTGGCACCCGGCACGACCTACCACTACCGCGTGGTGGCCACCAACGCGCTCCCGGGCACCGTAAATGGCGCCGACCAGACGTTCACGACGCTCGCCGCGCAGGGCGCCGGCTCACCGCCCGGCTGCCCGAACGAACAACTGCGCGCCGAACAGCCATATGGGGCAGGGCTGCCGGACTGCCGGGCGTACGAGCTGGTCTCCCCGGTTGACACAGATGGCAGTAACGCGACCGAACCGGAACTCGTCGGGTTCAGTCGTGCTTCGGTGTCGGGTGAAGCGCTTGCCTTTTCGTCTCTGGGGGCGTTTGCCGGCTCGGTAGGTGGACCGTTCTATGACGAGCTTCTTTCTCGGCGTGGCGCGGGGGGTTGGTCGACGGAGTCCATCGCGCCACAGCAGTATGAGCCGAGTGTCATCAACTCTCAACTCGCTCCTTATGAAGGTTTGGTGTTCACCCCCACGCTTTCGGAAGGGGTTGCTTACAGCGATGTCCCGCCGAATGGTGAAGTTCCCTTTGGGTTCTACGAGGATTACCTGGTTGATTTCGCGACCGGTTCCTACCAATGGGTGTCGAGCAGTCCGAGCTTGGAGCAAGGTTCCCGATACTACAGATACGACAGCTATAAAGTTATAGGTGCTTCCTCCGATCTCAGCCACATTCTTTTCACTTCTACTGGTCATGATGAACTTTATGAGTGGGCCGGTGGACGCGCAATTCCTGTGGATGTTGATAATAGTGGCACAATTATCGTAGCCGGGGCCGGGTTTGATAACCACGATGTGTGGCATGCGGTGAGCGCAGATGGCTCTCGTGTTTTCTTTACCAGTGGAGGCGGGGAGTTGTACGTGCGTAAGAACATCGGGCAGCCCCAGAGTCCCGTGGAAGCGGGTCGCTGTACGGTGCCGGAGGACGCGTGCACCGTTTTGGTTGCCGAAGGGGTTGGTGGTCCCAATTTTGGTGGTCCCATAGGGTCTTATTTCCAGGGTGCGAACAGCGAAGGATCCAAGGTGTTCTTCACGAAGAATGGCGACCTGTTCGAGTTCGATGTCGATACCGAACAGACCACCGATCTGGCGCCGGGTGCGGATGTGCAGAGCGTGTCGCAGATCTCTGAAGACGGCTCGTATGTGTACTTCGTCGCCGATGGTGCCCTCGCCGGTGGCGCGGTCGCGGGAGAGCCGAACCTGTATGTTTGGCATGGAGATGGCGCGCCGGTCTATATTGCCACGCTTGCGCAAGGCGATTCGGGCGCGGTGACACCCAATGGAGCACGCTTTGCGTTCGTGTCGGAACGGAGCCTGACGGGCTATGACAACGAAGAGGCGGAATCGGGCGAGTGTGGGGGGGAAGGCGGCAGGTGTCGTGAGGTGTACTTGTACGATGCTGAATCGAACCGACTCGAGTGTGGGTCGTGTAACCCGAGTGGGGCGCGTCCGGTCGGCGACTCCAGCCTGAGAGTGGGTATTTCTATACCCTCGTCGTCGTATAAGCAGCATAGTTTCTCTGAAGATGGAACGTTGTTCTTCGATAGTGATGATGCGCTGGTGCCGCACGACAGCAACGGCCGCGGAGATGTCTATGAGTATAGGGACGGTCATGTCTATCCGATTTCCGATGTGACGGGTGGCTACGAATCGTTCCTGCTCGATGTCGATCCGAAGGGCGAAAACGTGTTCTTCGCGACCGCGGATCAGCTTGTCGGGCAGGATCGTGGGAACAATCGGATCGCTGTGTACGATGCGCGTGTCGATGGCGGGTTCCCATCGCCGGTGTCGGTGGCGGCGTGCGATAACGGCGATTCGTGTAAGCCACCGCCGACGCCGCAGCCAGGGGTGTTCGGGGCGCCGGCCAGCGCGACGTTCTCAGGCGCGGGAAACCCCGCACCGGTAATCCCGGGAAACACGGTGAATACGAAGCCGAAGGCGAAGCCCAGGCGATGCAGGAAGGGCTACGTGAAGAAGAGCGGCAGGTGTGTCAGGCGGGGGCTGGAGGGTAAGGCGAAGAGGAAGAGGTCCAGTGTGCACTCCAAGAAGGGGAGGAAGTCATGATGCGTCGGTTGCTGTGTGGAGTGCTCGCTGCCGCGGCGGTAATGGTATGCGTGCCTGCGGGCGCGATGGCTGCAGAAGGCTTTGGGTTGAGCGGCGAAGGTTTCAAGTTGCATCTGGTGGCGATGGGTGCGCAGAACCAGAACGGCTCACCCGACGTTCAGGCTGGATCGCACCCGTACGCTCTAACGACGACCTTCATGATGAATGAACCCAAACCGTCGTCGATTGACAACGGGGTTCGTTACGTGGAAGGCAATCCCAAGGATGTCAAGGCTGAATTGCCGACAGGTTTCGTCGGCGACCCGGAAGCCACACCGAGATGCACCCAGCAGGAATTCATTCATGAGGCATGTCCAAATGAAGCGGCGGTCGGGATCAGCACCGTTTACATCGCTGGCGAATTCAAAAAACCAGTGCTCCAGCGTAATAGCTTTCCCCTGTATAACCTGGTGCCGCCGAAGGGTGACGCGGCCGAGTTCGCCTTTTTCTATGCGGGGCTGGAGCCTGTGTTCTTGTATGTGTCGGTTCGTACGGGTGGGGATTATGGGTTGACCGTCACATCGCCGGATATCAGCCAGGCCGCTGCGGTGCTCGGGGTCAAGGTGACGGTTTGGGGTGTGCCGGCGGCCCCTGCGCATGACAAGTGGCGCGGAAAGTGCCTTGGCGGGACTTCGGAAGTCTTTGAAGGTGAATTGGAACCGGGGCAGGTGACGGGTTTTACGGGTGCTGAAGCTGAACAGGAAGGCTCGTATTTTTAACTCCAATGGTGAATGTGCGGATAATGCGCCGGAGTTGCCGTTGTTGTCGAATCCGACGTCGTGCGGGGTGCCGCGGACGGCGACGGTGAGCGTGGATTCGTGGGAGGAACCGGGGAACTTCTCTGGTGCTGACACGAAGACGGTGTCGATGCCGGAGCTATCGGGCTGCGAAAAATTGGATTTCAGCCCGTCGATCAGTGTGCGCCCGGATGGGACGGGTGGTAGTACGCCGACGGGGTTGAATGTGGATGTTCATGTGCCGCAGGAATCGACGCAGAACCCTGTGGGTCTCGGGGAGGCGGACGTGAAGAATACGAAGGTCGCGTTGCCGGTGGGGGTGCAGATCAGTCCGGCGGCGGCGGATGGGTTGCTGGCGTGCTCGCCGGCGCAGGTCGGGTTGCATGACGCGGAACCGGTGTCGTGTCCGGACGCCTCGAAGGTCGCGACGGTCGAAGTGAACACGCCGCTGCTGCCGGAACCGTTGATCGGTGGGGCGTATCTGGCGACGCAGAACGAAAACCCGTTCGGGTCGCTGCTGGCGCTGTATGTCGTCGCCGAAGCCCCCGTCACGGGCGTCCTGATCAAGGTCGCGGGGCAGATCTCGCTTGACCCGGTAACGGGGCAACTCGTGACGACATTCGACGAAACACCGCAGTTGCCGTTCAGCGACTTCAAGCTGGACTTCTTCGGGACCGACCGGGCGCCGTTGTTGACACCCTCGTTGTGCGGGACGTATACAACCGAAACGTCGATCGAACCGTGGTCTCAGACGCCGGCGGTCGCTCCATCCTCGAACTTCCAGATCACCTCAGGTCCAAGCGGTACGCCGTGCCAGGACCCGCTGCCGTTCCAGCCGGGGTTCGAGTCGGGCACGACGAACCTGCAAGCCGGCGCGTACTCGAACTTCGAGCTGACGATGGACCGCCCCGACGGCAACCAGACCTTGAGCAAAGTGGAACTGCAGATGCCGCCCGGCCTCGTAGGGAGCCTCTCCTCGGTGAAGCTCTGCGAAGAACCGCAAGCCGCACAAGGGACCTGTGGCGAAGAAAGCCTGATCGGGCACACCGTCGTCTCCGCGGGCTTGGGGGGCGACCCGTATACGGTGAGCGGCGGGAAGGTGTACATCACCGGCCCATACAAGGGCGCCCCGTTTGGGCTCTCGATCGTGGAGCCGGCGGTCGCTGGGCCGATCAACCTCGGGACGATCGTGGTCAGGGCACAGATCCGGGTGGACCCACTGAACAGCCATCTGACGGTGATCAGCGACCCGTTGCCGACGATCATCCAGGGCATCCCGATCCAGATCCAGCACGTCAACGTGTCCGTGGACCGGCCCAGCTTTACGTTCAACCCGACCGACTGTCAGCCGATGAAGCTGACCGCGGTGCTGTCGAGCACCGAAGAAGCAACCGCGAACGTGGGCAGCCCGTTCCAGATCACCAACTGCGGGAGCCTAGGGTTCAAACCGGGGTTCGCCGTCGCAACGAAAGCGAAGACGTCCCGCACCGAAGGCGCCTACCTGCACGTCAGCCTGACGCTGCCGGCGCAGGCGGGTGCCGGGACAGAGGCGAACGTCGCAAAGGTCAAGGTATCGCTACCCAAGCAACTCCCGTCCCCGCTGAAAACGCTGCAGAAGGCATGCACCGAAGCGGTGTTCGCCAGCGACCCGAAGGAATGCCCAGTCGCCTCGAAGGTCGGCGAAGCACGGGTCAGCACCCCGCTGCTATCGGGCCCGTTGACGGGCACGGCGTACTTCGTCTCCCACGGCGGCGCGAAGTACCCGGAACTGATCATGGTCCTCATCGGCGAGGACGGCGTCACCGTCGACGTGCACGGGGAAACGTTCATCAGCAAACAAGGGATCACCTCGGCGACGTTCAGCACGGTACCGGACGTACCGTTCTCGAACTTCGAACTGACGCTCCCCCAACGCGAATACCCCGCGCTCACCGGAAACGGAAGCCTCTGCAAGGGCACCCTGCTGATGCCGACGGAATTCGTCGGCCAAGACGGCGCAAAAATCAATCAGAACACCAAGATCGCGGTCTCGGGCTGCCCCAAATCCAAGCACATCAAGAAGCACAAGAAAGCCAAGAAACGGGGCAAAGGAGCAAAGAAGAAGCGGTAGATCGGCATCGCTGTCGCGGGCTGCCCGAAGGTCGGCCACAATGCGTGCCGGACGGGGGGAGGCATCGAGGTGAGAGTGGTAGCCCGCGTGTTGGGGTATTGACAAGCCCGAACGGGTGGTGTACGGTTGCCGTTGTCATGAGGCCCCAGGGTGGGGTGCTCGGGTCAACATAGGATCAGGTTTGGGTCGTCCCGTTCTGCGGTTGACTTCAAAGCGCGAGCGGAACAAGTGGCCGGGTAGAGGGACAGGGTCGCAGAACCGATGAGGGAGTTGGGTTAGCGTGGTTTCGAGAGGGAGAAACGTGATAGGGGTCGTTGCGCGTCACCGAATGAGTGATGCTAGATGCGCCAGCTTGGCGCTGTCGCATCTCTCTCTCTCTCTCTCTCTCTTCGTCTTGGGTTCCCCAAGCTGGACGCGGTAGTCGCCTAGCTTCGAGGCGCCGGTCGGTCCCCCCACGTGGGGGATGGTCTCGTTTGGTTTGTGGGGGGCGGGTGTGATGCCTGCTCGTACGCGCCGGGGGCATGTGGTGGCGCGAAACCCGCGGATGGAGCGCTCGCACGCCCGGGTTGCGGAGATCCAGCGTTCGCGATTGTTGGCGGCGGCGGTTCGCGCGGTCGATGAGCTGGGTTGGGCGAATGCGACGGTCGCGGATGTTGTGGCGCGCTCGCGGGTGTCGCGGCGCACGTTCTATGAGCTGTTCGCCAACCGCGAGGAGTGCCTGAGCGCTGTGCTGGAGGACATACTCGGCACGATTACGCATGAGCTCGAGGCGGCGGGGTTGGAGGGTGTGGAGTGGCGTGTGCGGGTGCGCCGGGGCCTGGGGGTGATCCTCGCGTTCTTCGACCGGGAGCCGGTGCTGGCGCGGGTGTGTGTGGTGCAGGCGCTCAGCGGAGGCCCGGAAATCTTGGAGCGCCGCGAGGAGGTCCTCGCGCGGTTGGCGGGCGTGGTGGATGAGGGTCGCACGAGCTCGCGTGCGGCGCAGTGCACGCCGTTGACAGCGGAGGGCGTGGTTGGTGCGGCGGCGGGGATCGTGTACGCGCGACTGCTGAAAGGCCAGCGTCGGCCGCTCACGGAGTTGCTGGGTGAGTTGGTGGGCATGATCGTGCTCCCGTACCTGGGGCCGGCTGCCGCTCGGCGTGAGCAGACCCTTCCTGCACCGGTGCCTGTGGCGCCTCATACCGCGCAGCGCCCGGTGTGGCCCGCCCGTGCGGTGAGCGACCCGTTGGAGAGCGTGCCGATGCGTCTGACGTATCGCACCTCGCGGGTGCTGGAGGCCGTAGTGGATCTGTCGGGCCGGGGGTCTGCCCCGAGCAACCGCGAGGTCGGGGACTACGCGGGGATCCAGGACGCGGGGCAGGTCTCAAAGCTCCTGCGGCGCTTGGAGCGCCTCGGCCTGTTGGCGAACGGCGGCTTGGGGCATGCGAAGGGTGAGCCGAACGCGTGGCGGTTCACACCACAGGGTGAGCAGGTCGCGCGAAGCATCCGTGCGCATTCTCGCTCCGAGAGCGAGGTCGCGTGATGCCCCGCGGCCTGTCTGTCCGTGTTGTGTGTCGTCCCGTGCCGCACGACGGGTTGTTGCTCATCGATCGAGGGGCTTTCCCCTCTGTGTTTCAGGAGGAGATATGCCTGTAGGAGTCCGTAGGTCGTTCTCGGTTGGCGTGGTGTCGTTGTGCGTGTTGGTGGGCGCTCTGACGCTGGGAGGTGTCCCGGCGCTGGCCGGCGCCCTGCAAGCCCCGGCGCCCGTGACGGTGGCAACCGCGACGAAGCCCACCAAAGCAACCGTCGGACCGCCGGTGGCGCTCACGACCCCCAGCGTTGCGCCGGTAATCGAAGGCGAGTCGGTCACGGACGTCTCCGCCAGCTCCGCGGAGCTGGCCGGTGAAATCGACCCCGGCGGCGCGGAAACGACCTACCACTTCCAGTACGGGACGACCATGGCCTACGGCCAGAGCACCCCCGAATCGCTCTCGATCGGCTCCGACGAAAGCAGCCATCCTGTCACCGCCCACATCCAGGGCCTGCAACCCGCCACCCTCTACCACTACCGCGTCGTAGCCACAAACACTCAGAGCCCACCCGGCGGAACGCCCGGCCCCGACCAGACATTCACGACACAAACCTCCGGCGGAGCACTAATACTGCCCGACGGTCGGGAATGGGAAATGGTCTCCCCGCCCGTCAAGGAGGGTGGGCGGATCGTCCCGATCGAGGAAGAATCGTTCATCCAGGCTGCCACGAACGGCGATGCCATCGCATATACGTCGTTTCTCGCCCCGACCGAACCGAACCCGGCGGGCTTCAGCCAGCAGAGCCAGGTCTTCTCCTCACGCGGGGCGGGTGGTTGGTCCTCGCGGGACATCAACACGCCGCACGAAGAACCGCTCGGCCCATCGGTCGGGAAGGGCGGAGAATACAAGTTCTTCTCCTCGGATCTGTCGCTGGCTCTGGTCGAACCGTTCGGGGACGGCCGCCCACCGCTCTCCGCGAGCGCGACCGAACGGACGCCGTACGTGCGTGACGATGCGCCGGTGGTGCCGCAAGCCGCTGAGCAGGCTCTCTATGGTGAAGCGGAAACCCAAGCGCCGGCGGGGTCGCGCGCTGGATATCTGCCGCTGGTAACGCCCGCGGACGTGCCGGCGGGTACTAAGTTCGGCGAGAAATTCCCGGGTGGTGTCAACTTCGAGGGCGCTACGCCGGATCTGAGTCATATCCTGCTCGAGTCTCCAGCTGCGCTTACGTCGAGGGCGGCGGAAGTGGGGCTCGGGGAAGGGCTGTATGAGTGGTCGGGCGGGCGCCTGCAGCTCGTCAGTGTGATGCCTGGAGCCGGTGAAGAACCCGCGAGAGGTAGCCTTGGTGACGGCGAACTCGCCAGGAACGCTGTCTCGGTGGACGGTTCCCGCGTTTTCTGGACTGGCAGCGGCCTCTTCCTCAGCGGCCTCTTCATGCGTGACACGGTGGCGGGGGTGACGGTTCAGGTGAATATGGCACAGGGTGTGCCGGAACCAACCGAACCTGGCGGAGCGAGGTTCCAGTTGGCCAACAGGGACGGGTCGAAGGTGTTCTTCACCGATTTCGACAAACTGACCCCTCACTTCAGCGAACGGGGCACGGATCTGTATTTGTGCGAAATGGTCGAAGAAAGCGTAGGTAAGCCCACCTGCAAGCTGACCGATCTGACGGCCGATTCAAACGCCGGTGAAGATGCGGATGTGGAAGGCAGTCTGTTGGGCGCCAGTGAAGACGGCTCGTATGTCTACTTCGTCGCCACCGGGGCGCTCGCGGAAGGCGCGAGCAGCGGGGCCGAGAATCTGTATGTGCTGCACAACAGTGGTGGGGTGTGGACGACAGGGTTCATCGCAAAGCTCACGGGAGACGACTATCCCGACTGGGCAGAAACTCTGACAAGAATGCCCGCGCGGGTTTCGCCGGATGGCCACTATCTGGCGTTCATGTCGGATGGGAGCCCGACGGGCTACGACAACCTCGACGCGAACAGTGGGCAGCCAGATGAGGAGGTCTATCTGTATCACGCCGAAACCTCGAAAGAGGGGCGGCTCGAACCCGGACGTCTGGTCTGTGCGTCGTGTGATCCGAGCGGCGCGCGACCGGTCGGCATCGAAGCCAGTAGAGCTCCCTATCGGCCGATCAACGAAGACAACGTCTGGGGCGAAAGCCAGTGGCTAGCCGCGGACGTTCCTGGATGGGTTGGGATAAGTGGCGGTAGCGAGCCTCGCTATCAGCCGCGGTATCTCTCTGACAGCGGCCGGCTGTTCTTCAACAGCGTCGATCCGCTCGTGCCGCAGGCGTCCAACGGCGTCGCCGATGTGTACGAGTACGAGCCGGCCGGAGACGGCAGTTGCACGGGCTCCGACTTGACGTTCAGCGTGACGTCGGGGGGCTGTGTGGCGTTGATCTCCGGAGGGTCTTCCGGGGAAGAATCGGTGTTCCTGGACGCGAGCGAAAACGGTGACGACGTGTTCTTCCTGACGAGCGCACAGCTGGTGGGGCAGGATCTCGATACGGCGTCCGACGTATATGACGCGCATGTCTGCTCGGCGACAGAGCCATGTCCGGCGGTGATCGACTCCCCGCCGCCATGCGATACGGCGGATTCGTGTAGGGCGGCGCCGACGCCGCAGCCGGCGATCTTCGGCGCTCCGGCGAGCGCGACGTTCTCAGGCGCGGGGAACATCGTGACTCCGCCGTCGCCGGCTGTGAAGCCGAGATCGAAGGCCGCGCGGTGCAAGCCGGGTTTCGTCAGGAAGCACAGCATGTGCGTGAGGGCGAAGGCCAAGAGGAAGAAAGCCAAGACAAGGAAAGCAAAGGCAAGGAGAGCCAGCGAGCGGGGGGCGAGGTCATGAGGATGCTTGTTCGTTTGAAACCGGTCCCCCGAGCGCGTCGAGGTGCTCTACCCATCGCGGTTGTGGTTGTCGCTGCGGCTTTCCTGCTCGCGCTCGTCTCTTCGGCTCCCGCGTCGGCCGAAAGCCCGTGGTGGCATCTGACCTCGGGTTCGAGGCCGAGCGTTCTGCCCACCGAAGGGGAAGGCACGGTGGTGGTCTCGGCGAGCAACCTCAGTGCCCTGGAAATCGACGGGTCCGGCGAAGGCGTGACGCTGACGGATACGTTGCCGGCGGGGCTGTCGGTGATCTCGATCGAAGGGGGCCGGGGTGAGCCGTTGGAATGCTCGAGCTCGACGATCGCGGGTTCCGTGGTGGTGCTCTGCACCTTCAATGGGGTGCTGCTGCCATATCAGCTGCTCGAAGTGAGGATCAAGGTGAAGCTGGGAGCGGGCGCTGTGTCGGGTGCGTTGAACAGGATGAGCCTCTCTGGTGGGGGTGCGCCGAGCGTGTCGGCGAGCAGGCCTATCGCGATCGGCTCCGGGGGGACGCCGTTCGGGGTGGAACAGTATGAACTTACTGCGGAAAACGCGGATGGATCGCCCGCGACCCAGGCGGGCGCGCATCCCTTCCAACTGACCGACACGCTGTTTTTGAACTCCGGTCCAGAAATCGAATTTCCGGAAGCCGGGGGACAGCCTCATGCCGTGTTGGCGCCTGCGCTGGCGAAGGATTTTCAGATCAAGCTCCCGCCAGGTCTGATCGCCGACCCGAACGCGTTCCCGCGGTGCGCCGCCACTCAGTTCAGCGTTGGCGGCAACGGGTGTCCGGTGGATACGCAGATCGGGGTCGCACGAGTCACGGCCTACGAACCGAGCCTCTTCGGGCTCTTCACGGAGACGGCACCGCTGTACAACCTGGTGCCGGCGCGGGGCGAACCGGCGCGGTTTGGGTTCATCGCGGCGATTTTCCCGGTGGTCATCGACACGTCGATCCGTACCGGTGGGGACTACGGTGTGACGGCCACGGTGCCCAACATCACCGAGCTTCCCACGTTTCTGGCGGGTCAGGTGACGTTCTGGGGGGACCCCGGGGATCCGCGCCACGACGGGGCGCGGGGCGAATGCCTGCGCTCCAGCGACTGCACCTCCTCCGAAGGTGCGGTCAACGCGCCGTTTTTGACGATGCCAAGCCAATGCGGGAACCCGTCCAGTGAACCGCTTGAATCTTCGGTGAGCATCGACTCGTGGGCTGATCCGTCGGCGCTGACCGAACCGCTGGTGTACAAGTGGCACGATGGCTCGGGTGCGCCGCTGGCGCTGGATGGGTGCAACAAGCTGGGTTTCGAACCGTCGTTCAGCGCGACGCCGGACGGCACGTCGGCGAGCACGCCGACGGGGCTGACGACGACGATCAAGGTTCCGCAGGAAACGATTCTGACGCCACAGGGGCTGGCCCAGTCCGATGTGAAGGAAACGACGTTTGTGCTGCCCGAAGGCATGCAGTTGAGCCCGGCGGCGGCGGATGGGCTGATGGCGTGCTCGCCGGGGGAGATCGCGCTCGGGAGCGCGGGCCCACCGACGTGTCCGGAAGCATCGAAGGTGGCCACGGTGGAATTGAAGACGCCGCTGTTGCCCGAAGCGTTGAACGGCGCGTTGTATCTGGCCTCACAGGACGAAAATCCGTTCGGGAGTCTTGTCGCGCTGTATCTATTCGTGGAAGACCCGACGGAGGGGGTGGTCGTCAAGCTCGCTGGGAGCGTATCGCTCGATCCGGTCACGGGCCAGATCACGGCGGTATTCCCCGATAACCCGCCACTGCCGTTCAGTGAATTGAGGGCGCATTTCTTTGGTTCGGATAGGGCGCCGTTGAGTACGCCGTCGGCTTGTGGGTCGTATCGGACGAGCGCGTCGTTTGTGCCGTGGTCGGGTAGCCCACCGGCGCAGTCGAGCTCGACGTTCCAGATCACCTCGGGTCCGGATGGCACGTCGTGCGCTGATCCGCGGCCGTTCAATCCGGGGTTTGAGGCCGGGATGACGAGCATTCAGGCGGGTGGGTACAGCCCGTTGACTGTCACGATGGACCACCCGGATGCCGATCAGACGCTGAGTCGTCTGTCGATCCAGATGCCGCCGGGTCTGTTGGGGGCACTCTCGCATGTGAAGCTGTGTGAAGAACCGCAGGCCGCGGCGGGGACGTGTGGCGCGGAAAGCTTGATCGGACACGTGACGGCGAGTGCTGGTTTGGGTGGGGATCCGTTCACGGTCGAAGGCGGCCAGGTGTTCATCACGGGGCCGTATGGAGGTGCGCCGTTCGGCCTGTCGATCGTCGAGCCAGCGGTCGCGGGTCCGTTCAACCTGGGAACGATCGTGGTGCGCGCGAAGATCGAGGTGGACCCCACGGACGCCCACCTCACGATTGTCAGCGACCCGTTGCCGACGATCCGAGACGGCATACCGCTTCAGATCCAGCACGTGAATGTGTTGACGAACCGCCCGGAATTCACGTTCGACCCGACCAGCTGCAATCCGATGAAGATCACGGCGGTACTGGAAAGCTCCGAAGGCGCGATCGCGACGGTCTCGAACCCGTTCCAGGTGACCAACTGCGCGTCGCTGGCGTTCCAGCCGAAGCTGACGGTCTCCACGAGTGCGAAGACCTCGCGCACCGAAGGTGCGAGCCTGCACGTCGGCCTGACGCTCCCCGCGCAGGCCGGGGAGGGCACGGAGGCGAACGTCGCGAAGGTCAAGGTCAGCCTCCCCAAACAGCTCCCCTCCCCGTTGAAAACACTCCAGAAGGCCTGCACCGAGAAAGTGTTCGCGGAAAACCCCGCCAGCTGCCCCAAGGCCTCCCGGGTTGGCGAAGCGACAGTCACAACCCCGGTCCTCGAAGGCCCCCTCACGGGCCCGGCGTACTTCGTCTCTCACGGCGGCGCCAAGTACCCCGAACTGATTATCGTTCTTACAGGCGAGGACGGCGTGACCGTCCAGGTGCACGGCGAAACGTTCATCAGCAAACAGGGCATCACGACCGCGACGTTCGCGACGGTCCCGGATGTCCCGTTCTCGACGTTCGAACTGACGCTCCCCGAGCGGGAATACCCGGCGCTCAGCGCGAACGGGAACCTCTGCAAGGCCCAGGCCAACGGGAAGCTGCTGATGCCCACCGAAATAGTCGGCCAGAACGGGCTGAAGATCACGCAGAGCACGAAGATCTCCGTCACCGGGTGCCCGGCCACAAAGCACAAGAAGGCCACGAAGCACAACAAGGCCAAGCACCCGAAGAAGCGCAGAAAGCGCTAGCCGAACGACGCCGGACGCTGGGCATGGAGGCCTCGGCGGTGTGGTGTGTCATAGCCAGTGGCGCAGGCTTGTTGGGGTCGTGCCGGGCCGTTCGTGGAGCAGCCGCTCGAGCGCGGTGACCATCCGTCCGGTCGTTCGCGGGTTGCCTCGGGGGTGGCGTTGTGGGTGGAGGAGGACCAGGCCGTGGTGGGTCTGGCCGCCGCGGTCGTGAGTGTCGGCGATCGCGCTGAAGTCGTCGATGTTCTCTGTGACGACCGCGCGCTGCTCGCGCTGTGCCACCGCGAAGATCTCAGGGTCCGCGAGCGCGCGAAGCTCGGCCCGGGCGGCCACGGCGTCCGCGTCATGGCCGCGGCGGCGGAGTTGCTCGGCGATCGCCGGCGGGTACATCTCATCGAGCAGGAGCTTCAAGCGAGCGCTGCCTGGGCTCGCTCCCAAGCGGCCTGCTGACGGTCGGCCTCGGCCCGGTTGTGGGCGATGCGCTCGTCTACCTCCTCGCGGAAGTCCGCGTAGTAGCGCACCGCCATGCGAACCTGCGCAGGAGAGAGGCTGCCCCATTCGGCGGTGGCCGCGATCGCCTGCTCGCCCGCGAGCCCGGTGCCCTTGAGCGTCTCCACGATCTCCCACACGTCCGGCCCGCCGGCGAGTGCGGCGCGGCGGCCCGCCGGCCCGTCTCTGAAGAGGATGCCGGGGTGGTCCTCCATGCGCAGGCCCTCCTCGATCAGCCGCTCGGCGATTCTCGCCTTGGCCTCGCCACGCCGCTTCGCGCCGCTGTCGAGACGGGCGAGCGTGCGCGCGCTCATGCGAATGGAGAATGGCTTTTGGATCTGACGATCACTCATGTAGTTGAATGTAGGCTAGCACACTACGGAGGTTTTCGCCGCAACGCCAAGGCCGTAACGGCGATCGGGATGGGCAAGTTGACGGCGGAGAGCTGCACCAAGCCGATCGCCCGGCTCTGGAGTGCCGGAACGTAGGGAGTGCGCTGGGCACAAGGCCCGGCGGGGATGGAGTGGGGTAGCCCATGTGTTGGGGTATTGACAAGCCCGAACGGGTGGTGTACGGTTGCCGTTGTCATGAGGCCCCCAGGGTGGGGTGCTCGGGTCAACATAGGATCAGGTTTGGGTCGTCCCGTTCTGCGGTTGACTGCAAAGCGCGAGCGGAACAAGTGGCCGGGTAGAGGGACAGGGTCGCAGGACCGATGAGGGAGTTGGGTTAGCGTGGTTTCGAGTGGGAGAAACGTGATAGGAGTCGCAGCGTGTCACCGAATGGGTGATGCTAGATGCGCCAGCTTGGCGCTGTCGCATCTCTCTCTCTCTCTCTCTCTTTCGCCTGGGCACCTCGAAGCTGAGTGCGGTAGTCGTCTAGCTTCGGGGAACCGTGGGGCTCCCTTTGCGGGGGTTGGGGTACCGCTGGGGCCGGAGTCGGCGCGCGGCGCTGAGGTCAGCGCTGGTTGTGTGCGGGGGGCGGCGTGATGCCGGTGCGCACAAGGCGGCGTGCGGTGACGGCCGCTCGGCGAGTGCCGCAAGTCGAGGGCTCGCGCGCGCAGGTGGCGGATATTCAGCGGTCGCGTCTGCTGGCGGCGGCGGTCCGTGCGGTGGATGAGCTGGGGTGGGCGAACACCACGGTCGCGGATGTGGTCGCGCGTTCGCGGGTGTCGCGGCGTACGTTCTATGAGCTGTTCGCCAACCGCGAGGAGTGCCTGTCGGCGGTCATCGAGGACATTCTCGCCACGGTCGCGGGGGAGCTCGCGGCGGCGGACATGGAGGGTGTGGAGTGGCGTGTGCGGGTGCGCCGGGGCTTGTGGGCGATCCTGGCGTTCTTTGACCGTGAGCCGATGCTTGCACGGGTCTGCGTGGTGCAGGCGCTCAGCGGTGGCGCGGAGATCCTGAGCCGTCGTGAGGAGGTCCTTGGCCAGCTGACGGCGGTTGTTGATGAGGGCCGCGCGGACGCGCGTGGCGCACGATGTGGTGTGCTGACGGCGGAGGGCCTGGTGGGTGCAGCGTTCGGGATCGTGTATGCGCGTTTGCTGAGGGGCCAGCGCGAGCCGTTGACCGAGTTGCTGGGTGAGTTGATGGGGATGATCGTGCTGCCGTATCTGGGTCCGGCGGCAGCGCGTCGTGAGCAGGCGCTCCCTGCCCCGGTGCCGGCGAGGCCGCGTGCGGCGCAGCGCGCGGTGTGGTCCGCGAAACCGGCCGTTGACCCGTTGGAGAGCGTCCCCATGCGTTTGACGTATCGCACCTCGCGGGTGCTGGACGGCGTCGCGGAGCTTGCGGGCCGCGGTTCGGATCCGAGTAACCGCGAGGTAGGGGATTACGCCGGGATCCAGGACGCCGGGCAGGTCTCAAAGCTCCTACGGCGCCTGGAGAGCCTCGGACTGTTGGCGAACAGCGGAGCAGGCCACGCCAAGGGCGAGCCAAACGCCTGGCGGCTCACCGTGCAGGGTAAGCAGGTCGCGCGGAGCATTCGCGCGCACTCCCGTTTCGAGAGCCAGGCCGCGTGATGCCCGGCTGTCGGTATTGCGGTTCTGTCCGCCCGCGTAGCGGTCTTGTTAGTCGTCTCGCGCCCCTCGGCGCGTTGTCACGTAATCGAGGGGATCTCCCCTCTGCCTTTGGAGGAGGAGATATGCCTGTAGGTGCTCGTAGGCTGCTGTCGGCTGGTCTGGTGTCGCTGTGTGTGTTGGTTGGTGCTCTGGTGTTCGGGAGTGCCGCGGCGTTGGCTGCGGAAACTCCGGAAGCGCCGGCGCCAGTCACCGTGGGGTCGTTGACGGAAACTTCGGCGGTGTTCCAGGGCGAGCTGAACCCCGGCAAATCTGAGTTTGAACCGGGCAGCTATGAACTGGACACCTACGAATTCCTTTACAAGAAGTCCTCGCATGAATGCGTGGGCGAAAGCAGGGCTCCGGAACCGCCGGGTCAGTCGCTGGGGAAAGGGACGGAAGTGCTTGCGCCGCTGGAAGTGAGCGGCCTGGAAGCTCACACCGAATACACTGTGTGCCTGCTCGCTCGTAACGGCACCGGCGAAGAAGCGGTGGGGCCGGCGGTGACGTTCAAGACGCTGCCGGTGGCGCCCACGATCACGAGCGAGTCAGTGGAAGATGTAGAAGCATCAGCGGTGACGTTGTACGCAGAGATCCTGCCGGGCGGCGCGGAAACGACGTACCATTTTGAATACGGGACCAGCGAACGGTACGGGCAGAGCACCCCGGAGTCCGCGTCGATCGGCGCCGACGATACGGCTCACGCCGCCACAGCAAGGGTCACAGGCCTACAGCCAGCGACGACCTACCACTACCGGGTGGTCGCGGTCAACGAATGCGAAACAGGCAAGGAATGCATCATCGACGGCCGGGACGAAACGCTGACGACGCCTGCCGCGCTGGGATCCGCCCCGTCACAGCATTGCGAAAACGAAAAACTGCGGTTGGAACAGCCCTATGGGGCCGGGCTCCCGGATTGTCGCGCGTATGAGATGGTTTCCCCGGTTGAGACGAACGGGGGCGACGCGACCGAGCCGTTCATCTCGTCGGGGGCGCGGGCGGCGGTGTCTGGTGAAGCGGTCACCTATGTATCGAGGGGCTCTTTCGCGGACGCGACGGGTAGCAATATCGAAAATCAGATGCTCTCTCAGCGTGGCACGGGGGGCTGGTTCAACGCAGGACATCACGCCTCTGCAGGATCCCTCTAGGGCCGAAGACTATTATTCTTATCGAAACCTCGTTTTTTCTCCGGAACTGACGGAGGGGGTCGCGGGTACCAATGCTCAGTTGACCGGCGAAGCTGCCCCCTCCGAAGTGGACGTGTGGGAGTTGTATATAAGCGATTTCGCGAGCGGCTCCTACCAGTATCTGGGTGAAGGCATATTCTGGGGCCCCCACCCACACGGACATGAACAGGGGCTTGAAGCTGTGGGTGCCAGCGCTGATTTCAGCCATGTGGTATTCACCGGAGGTGGGACGCGCAGCGTCCCTAACGACTTTTTTCTGTTTGAGTGGGTGAACGGCAAGGTTTGGCTTGTGAGCGTCACCAACAGCGGTGCGAGTATGGAAGCATCCGCGGAAGGGTCGCATGCTGTGTCTTCGGATGGTTCGCGTGTCTTCTTCGCGAGTGGTGGCCGGGTGTATGTGCGGGAGAACACTGAACGGGAACAGAGCGCTGTTGGTGGGAAAGGCGAATGCACGGAAGCGGCAAAGGGGTGCACGGTCGCGATCTCGGCCGGTGCGGCGCAGTTTCGGGGCGCGAGCGCTGATGGGTCGGTGGTGTTCTTCACCGAAGGCGAAGAGTTGAATGAGTATGACGTTGAATCCGGTCAGACGACGGCTCTGGGTGGCACGGTGCAGAGCGTGGTCGGGCTCTCAGAAGACGGGTCGTATGTGTACTTCCTCGCCAAGGGTGTCCTGAAGGGCGCTGGTGGCGAGGCGTTGCGCAACAGCCTTGGTGGTGAACCGGTCGCCGGTGAAGAAAACCTGTATGTCTCCCATGATGGGGCGATCCAGTTCATCGCGGCGGCGGCTGGGAGCGGTGTGATTTCGCCCGACGGATCATATTTCGCGTTCACGTCCCATGGGAGCGTGACGGGCTATGACAATGAGCAGGCCGAACCGGGTGAGTGCGGTAGCAGCGAAAGCGCGAGTTGCCAGGAGGTGTATCTCTACGATGCCGCGACGGGCAGCGTGGAATGCGCCTCGTGCGATCCGACCGGGGAACGGCCGGTGGGCTCCTCGACGCCGGGTGCAGTCGCGGAAGACGGCGCACTGTTCTTCAATAGTTCCAATCCGCTTGTAACGCACGCCAGCGATGGGCGCGAGAACGTATACGAGTACGAGGATGGCCGTTTGTATGCGATCTCGAATGTCGCGGGTGGCTATGAATCGTTCTTCCTCGCGGCTGGCGTGAACGGTGACAACGTGTTTTTCGGAACGGCTGATCAGTTGTTGCCCGAAGACGCGAGCAACAATGTGGTGGTGTGGGACGCTCGGGTTGGTGGCGGGTTCCCGGTGAGCGTATCTCCGCCGCCGTGCGATAACGGCGATTCGTGCAAGCCGCCGCCGTCACCGCAGTCAGGGGTGTTCGGGGCGCCGGCGAGCGCGACGTTTTCCGGCGTGGGGAATATCGTGCCGGCGCCGCTCACGCATACACCGCAGAAGACCGCGAAGAAGGCCGTGCGGTGCGCCAAGGGGAGGAAGCTCAGCCATGGACGCTGTGTGACGAAGAGGAAGAGGTCGAAGCGATCGAGGGCTAAGAAGTCAAACCACGGCAAGGGGAGTAACTGATCATGCGTATCTCGTTGAGGCTTCCCATCGTGGTGCTGGCTGCACTGCAGACGGTGCTTGCGCTCGCGGCGGCGCCTGCGATGGCCGAATTCGGCGTGCAGAGGTTGGCGGTAGCCGCGACCAACCAGAATGGCACGTCCGATGTGCAGGCGGGGTCGCACCCGTACGCGCTGACCACGACCTTTCTGTTGAACCAGCCCCCGGGTGGCTTCGGTGCTAGCTCTGAAGGCGATCTCAAGGACGCCATGGTTGAACTCCCGCCGGGGTTCGTCGGGGACCCGGGGGCGACCCCGCGCTGCAGCTACCAGACGTTCATCAGGCAGTCAGAATTCGAGAAGGGACGGTGCCCGAATGAATCGGCTGTCGGGATCGCGACCACCCTCGTCGGAAGTATCGAATACCCTGGGGAAGTGGATGCTACGACCGGCGCGGTTTACAATCTGGTTCCGCCGACTGGCGTAGCTGCTGAGTTCGCTTACATGGTGGCGAATAAAGTGCCTGTGTTTCTGAGTGTGTCGGTGCGGACGGGCGGGGACTATGGCCTGACGGTCACTGTGCCTGATGTGAGCCAGGCGGTGTTAATCGAGGGTGCCAAGGTGACAATCTGGGGCGTGCCTGCGGAACCGATTCACAATCTGGTCCGCGGTGAATGTGTGTATGAAGACCTCGGAGTTAACGTGCCCTTCGAAAAAACTCGACTCGGCCTTCGTGAAGGCGAAGACGAAGTGGAAGGCCCGATCGGCAAATTCGCAGAAGGCAGCGAAGAAGTCCTGGTCAGGCCGACATACGGAAGCGAAAAGACGGGTGGGTGTGCGTCGCATGCGCCGAGGCTGCCGTTGTTGACGAACCCGACGTCGTGTGGGGTGCCGCGTACCGCGACGGCGGGCGTGGATTCGTGGGAGGAGCCGGGCGACTTTAGCGGCACCAGGAAGCGGAGTGTGTCGATGCCGGAGCTGGTCGGCTGTGAAAAACTGGATTTCAGCCCGACGATCAAAGTGACCCCCGATGGGACAGGGGGGAGTACGCCGACGGGGTTGAACGTCGATCTGCATATGCCGCAGGAAGCGACGGAAAACCCGGCGGGGCTTGGGGAGGCCGACGTGAAGAACACAACGGTCGCGTTGCCCGAAGGAGTGCAGATCAGCCCGGGTGCGGCGGACGGGCTGCTGGCGTGCACCCCGGCGGAGATCGGATTGCATACCGCGGAAAAGCCGGCGTGTCCGGAAGCGTCGAAGGTCGGGACGGTGGAAGTGACGACACCGTTGTTGCCTGACGCGTTGACGGGCTATGTGTATCTGGCGACGCAGGATGAAAACCCGTTCGGGTCGTTGATCGCGTTGTATGTGGTCGCGGAAGACCCGGTCGCGGGGGTCCTCGTGAAGGTCGCGGGGCAGGTGTCGTTGGATCCGGTTACGGGGCAGATCGTGACGACGTTCACGGAAACGCCGCAGTTCCCGTTCAACGACTTCAAGCTCAACTTCTTCGGGACCGCGAGGGCACCGCTGAGCACTCCCCCGTCGTGCGGTACGTATACGACCGCGTCGTCGATCGCGCCGTGGTCGGGGACCCCGGCGGCGGAACCGTCAGCGAAGTTCCAGATCACGACCGGCCCGAACGGGACACAGTGCTCTGACCCGCGGCCGTTTGAACCGGGGTTCGAGGCGGGCACGACGAACGTGCAGGCCGGTGCGTACACCCCGCTGACGCTGACGATGAGCCGCCCGGACGCCGACCAGGCGCTCGGGAAACTCTCGGTCGTACTCCCACCCGGGGTCTCAGCGGGACTGCAAGGTGTAAAGCTCTGTGAGGAACCGCAGGCGGCAAGCGGGGATTGTCCTGCGGAAAGCCAGATCGGGCAGGTGATCGTCAGTGCCGGTCTCGGTGGGGACCCCTACAGCGTGGAAACCGGGAAGGCGTACATAACCGGCTCCTACGACGGTGCGCCGTTCGGCGTGGATGTCGTGGTGCCCGCTGTGGCGGGCCCGTTCAACTTGGGGACCGAGGTGGTGCGCTCGAAGGTGGAGGTGGATCCGACGAACGCGCACCTGACGGTGGTGAGCAACCCGTTCCCGACGATGCTGCAGGGAATCCCGCTGCAGTTGCAGCATGTCAACGTGACGGTCAACCGTCCGGGGTTCGTGTTCAACCCGACGAGCTGCGAACCGATGAAGCTGACTGGGGAGCTTGAAAGCTCAGAAGGCGCCACCGCCAGCGTCAGCACGCCGTTTCAGGTCACGAACTGCGCTGCACTCTCATTCAAACCGGAATTCAAGGTCTCAACCGAAGCGAAGACCTCAAGGACCGAAGGCGCGACTCTGCACGTCAACCTGGCGCTCCCTAGCGGGGCGGAGGGCACGAAAGCGAACGTCAAAGAGGTCAAGGTGTCGCTGCCCAAACAGCTCCCGTCGCCGTTGAAAACGCTGCAGAAGGCCTGCACCGAAATGGTGTTCGCGGAAGACCCCGCGAACTGCCCGAAGGCATCGAACGTCGGCGAAGCGAGGGTCACCACCCCGGTGCTCGAAGGTGGCCTGAAGGGCCCGGCGTACTTCGTGAGTCATGGTGGCGCGAAGTACCCGGAACTGATCATGGTGCTGGTCGGCGAGGACGGCGTGACCGTCCAAGTGCACGGGGAAACGTTCATCAGCAAACAGGGCATCACCACCGCGACATTCGCGACGGTCCCGGATGTCCCGTTCTCCACGTTCGAACTGACGCTGCCGAAACGGGAATATCCGGCGTTGAGCGCGAACGGGAACCTCTGCCAGGCCCAAGCCGCGGGCAAGCTCCTGATGCCAACCGAAATGGTTGGCCAGAACGGCCTCGTGATCAGCCAGAGCACGAAGATCTCCGTCACCGGGTGCCCAAAGGCGGTGAAGCACAAGAAGGCGAAGAAGAAGACCAAGAAGCACAGGAGACGTTGAGGTGGAGGAAACAAAGTTGGGTATAACTAAGCCTGGATCCACCGGTTCTGTCCGGTGGTGAGCGAAGAATGACCTCCTGAATCGGGCTTGGTAGCGACAGGTTGCGGCTGTCGCGGCCCGGGATCAGGAGGTCACTCGTATGGTGCAGGATGACGAGCCGGTCGGACTGGACGGCATGCAGGTCGTTTTTGACGACGAGCGCTTGGTCTCAGACGCTGGGATCGCGCTGATTGGGACGCTCGCGGACCAAAGACCAAACCCAAACCCAAGACCAAGGCGCAGAAGCTCGCCATGGCGCTGGAGCAATGCCACCACCAGCCGAAGAAGAACCGCGCGAAATGCGAACGACAAGCCCACGCCAGATACGGCACAGCGAAGAAGAAGAGGAAATAGAAAGTCGCGCTGGGATCATCAGGCACTAGTACAAGACGCTGCGGCGTCGCAGCCAGCGCACCTGGCACACCTTCTCCCAAATCGCGGGAAAAAGGATTCTCAAATCGCGGAGAAAAACGACCTCAAATTGCGGAAGATCGTAGTATTATGCGGGTGTGCCCGCAGTCCTCGCAAAGCTCGTTGAGCGCCGTCTTGGCGAGGTGGTGCTCCGTCGCATGGGCGAGGAGCCCGTCATCGTGCTGCAGGGTCCACGCGCTGTGGGGAAGTCGACGCTGCTGAGAGGGCTGGGGGCGTCGCTTGGTCGGGAGGTCGTCGACCTGGACGACCTCGACACCCGGGGTGCGGTTGGTGCCGATCCGGCGCTGTTCGTGCGCGGTGAGGCTCCCGTGTTGATCGATGAGTTCCAGCACGTGCCCGAGCTGCTCGATGCGATCAAGGCCGAGCTCAATCGTGGCTCTGAGCCGGGCCGGTTCGTGCTCACCGGCTCGACGCGGTATGCGACGCTGCCGCTGGCGGCTCAGGCGCTTACCGGTCGTGCCCATCGCATGGATGTTCTGCCGCTCTCGCAGGGGGAGATCGCGGAGGTACGTGAGGACTTCGCCGAGGTGCTGATGAGCGATCCGGGGGCGTTGGTGGGGCAGAGCGCGCCGGTGACCACCCGGGAGGAGTACATCAGTCGAGTGGTCGCTGGAGGGTTTCCAATGGCGCTCGCGCGAGGGAGGCCTGCGGATCGTGCGCGCTGGTTTGACGACTACCTCGAGCTGGTGATCGAGCGCGATGTGCTGGAGCTCACGCGCGTGCGCCAGCGCCGGCAGCTCCCGCTGCTGCTGGCACAGCTCGCGAGTCAGACCGCACAGATGTTGAACATCGCCAAGGCCGCGAAGGCGATCGGCATGGACAAGTCGACGGCCGAGAGTTACACCAAGCTGCTGGAGACCGTCTTCCTGATCCAGCGCCTTCCAGCATGGGGCACCACGCTCGCCTCGCGCGTCGCCGCGGCTCCGAAGGTCCACCTCGTTCAACAGCGGGCTCGCCGCGCGCCTACTGCGCTTGACCGAGAGCAAGCTGGCGGCGGCCACCGCTCCCGCGCTCACCGAGCTCGGGCATCTCCTCGAGACGTTCGTCGTAGGTGAGGTGTGCAAGCAGCTCGACTGGCTCGACGAGCCGGTGCGACGCGGACATTGGCGCACCCACGATGGCGAGGAGGTGGACCTCGTGCTCGAACGAGAAGACGGCAAGATCGCGGCGCTCGAGGTCAAGGCATCCTCACGCGTCGCCGTCCGCGATCTGCACGGCTTGCTCAGGCTTCGTGGTAGGCTCGGGCGACAGTTCCTGGGGGGAGTCGCGCTCTACACGGGCACGCATGCCTACACCCACGACGGCATCCAGGTGCTGCCGATCAGCCGGCTCTGGAGTGCCAGACGGCAGGGAGCATCGAGGTGAGAGCCGGCATTCAAGGTCTCAACCGAAGCGAAGACCTCTGGGACGAAAGGCGTCGCTAGCCGACGACGCTGGGCGTGTGTTGGCTGTGATGTGATGGGGGGCTTGACAACTTGTGGCGTGTGTGGTTATAGTCGTGTTGTCTGGATGTGTCGTGTACGGCTCATCTGGTCAATACATAGAGGATCGGGTTGGGTCGATCGCCGTTCGTGGTTGACCTTTGTTGGAGCGCTCTTGGGCGTCGTAATGGGAGAGGGACCGGGTCGTGGGTTTCAGAGGGAGCATTGATCAGCGTGGTTTCTAGAGGGAGATACGTGATGGGAGTCGCCGCGCATCGCCTGATGGGTGATGCTAGATGCGCCAGCTTGGCGCTGTCGCATCTCTCTCTCTCTCTCTCTCTCTTGCCCTAGGGCATCAGAGGCTGAAGGCCCCAGAAGTCCTCATTGGCTGGCTCTAGCGGGCCGTCCGGGCTCCCCCGCAGGGGTAAAGGGGAAGGGTGCGCGCGGTGGCCGTGGGCGATTTGCTCTGGCGGGCCGTGTTGTCCCTCCGTGTGGGCGTGGGCCGTTCGCGGCTTGTGGGGGGCGGGTGTGATGTCCGCGCCGGCACGTCGGTGTGCTCCGTCGGTGTCGCGTTCGCGTGGGACTGACCGTGCGAAGGTCGGGCAGCGGGCGAAGTTCGGGCAGCCGGGGCGGTTGGCGGGGCTTCAGCGTTCGCGGCTGTTGGCGGCGGCGGTTCGGGCTGTGGACGAGTTGGGGTATTCGGATACCTCGGTGGCGGATATCACGACGCGTGCGCGGGTTTCTAGGCGCACGTTCTATGAGCAGTTCGCGGATCGCGAAGCGTGTCTGGCGGTCGCGTTGGAGGACGCGCTTGATGTGATCCGCGGGGAGCTCGCCAGGGTGGACCTGGAGGGTCTTGCGTGGCGTGAGCGGGTGCGTATGGGCTTGTGGACGATTCTGTCGTTCTTTGACCGTGAACCGGTTCTCGCGCGGGTGTGTGTGGTGCAGGCGTTGCGTGGTGGCCCGTGGGTGTTGGAGCGCCGCGAGGCGATCCTCGCACACCTGGCGGTGGTGGTGGATAGGGGTCGTGTGGGGTCGCGCGGGTCGCAGTGCACGCCGTTGACGGCGGAGGGCCTGGTCGGTGCGGCGTTCGGGATTGTGTATGCGCGGCTGTTGAAGGGGGAGCGCCGGCCGCTCATCGAGCTGTTGGGTGAGCTGATGGCGATGATCGTGCTCCCCTACCTTGGGCCCGCGGCCGCACGGCGTGAGCAGAGGCTCCCCTTGCCTGCTCCCATGGCGTCTCCCGCGGTGCCGCGCCAGGCGTGGTCAGCGAAAGCCGAGAGTGACCCGTTGGAGAGTGTG
The DNA here is from genome assembly GCA_963724305.1 of uncultured Solirubrobacterales bacterium. Taxonomy (GTDB): domain Bacteria; phylum Actinomycetota; class Thermoleophilia; order Solirubrobacterales; family Solirubrobacteraceae; genus Palsa-744. The sequence goes on along the minus strand of CAVRUG010000004.1, from coordinate 1,748,231 downwards.
CCGATGCGGTTGACGTATCGCACTTCGCGTGTGTTGGAGGGTGTCGCGGAGCTGGCGGGGCGGGGTGCGGATCCGAGTAACCGTGAAATCGCCGATCACGCGGGGATCCAGGACGCGGGGCAGGTCTCGAAGCTTCTGCGGCGCCTTGAGAGCCTCGGGCTGCTGGCGAACAGCGGCCTTGGGCACGCGAAGGGCGAGCCCAACGCCTGGCGGCTCACTGCCCAGGGTGAGCAGGTCGCACGGAGCATCCGCGCGCACTCCCGGTTTGAGAGCGAGGCCGCGTAGGTGCCTGGTCGTCTGTCTTGCCGTGCTTGCGTTTGTCGTCCCGCGCCCCTCGGCGCGTCGTTGTTCATCGATCGAGGGGGTCTCCCCTCTGCTTTGGAGGAGGAGATATGCGTGTAGGTATTCGTCGGTCGCTGTTGGCTGGTTTGGTTTCGTCGTGTGTGTTGGTGGGTGGCCTGGTGTTTGCGAGCGTTCCGGCTTTGGCTGCAGAACCCCCGGAAGCGCCGACGCGCGTCACCGTGGGATCGTTGACGGAAACCTCGGCGATGTTCCAGGGCGAACTCAACCCCGGCAAAAGCTATAAAGAACCGGGTTACTGGGGGGTGGACACCTACGAATTCCTGTACAGGAAGTCTTCTACCGAATGCAGGGGGGAAAGCCGGACGCCGGAACCGCCGGGTCTGTCGCTCGGCGAGGGGCAGGAAGCGCTTCCGCCGCAGGCAGCAAGCGGTCTGGAAGCGCACACCGAATACACGGTGTGCCTGCTTGCTCGTAACGAAGCGGGCGAAGAAACGGTCGGGCCGGCCGTGACGTTCAAGACCCTGCCGGTGCCGCTGACGATCACGAGCGAGTCGGTGGAATATGTGGAAGCTTCGGCGGTGACGTTGCGGGCCGAGATCATGCCGGGTGGCTTGGAAACGACGTATCGTTTTGAATATGGGACGAGCGATGCTTATGGGCAGAGCACGCCCGAGTCTGGGTCGATCGGGGAGGACGATCTCGACCATGCCGCGAGCGCCAGGGTCACGGGTCTGCAGCCGGGTACGACCTACCACTACCGCGTTGTGGCGACCAATTCGCTGAGTCCCGGTGGGACGTTCGGCCCTGACAAAGCCTTCACGACTTCCTCTGTCGCAGGGTCCGCGCCGCCGCAGCATTGCGAAAACGAAAAGCTGCGGTTGGAACAGCCCTACGGGGCTGGGCTACCTGACTGTCGCGCGTATGAGATGGTCTCGCCGGTCGAAACGAACGGGAATGATGCGACCGACTCGTTTGTCAAAGAAGAGCCTCGTGCCGCGGTATCTGGAGAAGCGGTCACCTATGCGTCCAGAGGATCTTTTGCCGACCCGGCGGGCAATAACATCGAAAGTCAGTTCCTTTCTCGGCGTGGCCCGGGGGGCTGGTTCAACGCAGGATATCACGCCGCCCCTAGACGTCTCCGACGTTGCTTTCGTACCCAGCTACCTCGGGGTGGTCTTCACTCCGGAACTCACGGAGGGAGTCACAGCAACGAATGCGTCACTGAACAGCGGTGATTTTACCCCTGGGGGGGAGGCATATGGTATGTACGTGGCCGACTTCGCCGGGCGCTCTTATCAGTATGTTGGCGGCTCCTTCCGTCCCGTTGGTGCCTCGACCGATCTCAGCCACGTGGTCTTTGGTGCAGATGAGTGGGTGAATGGCAAGGTCATCCCCGTCGGTGTGGCCAATGACGGTGAAAGCCTGCCGGCGGCGAGCGCGGAAGGCTGGCACGCGGTGTCCGCTGATGGGTCGCGTGTCTTCTTCACGAGTAACGGCCGCTTGTATGCTCGTGTGAACGCCGAACGGGAACAGAGCACGCTCGGCGCCAAAGAAGAATGCACGGAAACGGCGAAGGCGTGCACGGTCGCGGTCTCGACGGGCCCGGCGAGCTACTGGGGTGCCAGCACTGACGGTTCGAAGGTATTCTTCACCGAAGGCGAAGGGCTGTACGAGTACGAAGTGGAATCCGGTCAGACAGCGGTCCTGGGTGGCACGGTGCAGGGCGTCGTGCAGATCTCAGAAGACGGCTCGTATGTCTACTTCGTCGCTACGGGCGCGCTGAAAGGCGCGGGTGGCGCGGCATTGCGCAACGGCTTGGGCAGCGAACCGGTCGCGGGTGAAGACAACCTGTATCTCGTGCACGAGGGGACGACGCAGTTCATCGCAACGCTGGCAGGCAACGACAGCGATGACTGGCAACGCGGTGTGACGAGGGACGGCGCTGTGGTGACGCCTGATGGGACGCGTCTGGCGTTCATGTCCGAACGGAGCCTGACGGGCTATGACAACGAGCAGGCCGAGCACGGCGAGTGCGCAGGAGAAACCGGCAGGTGTCAGGAGGTGTATCTCTACGATGCCGAGACGGGTGGCGTGGAATGCGCGTCGTGCGATCCGACCGGTGCGCGCCCGACCGGCCCCTCCAGCCTCAGCAAAGGTGAAAACGCTTGGAACTTTCAACCCCCCTATCGGCCGCGTGCGTTCGCTGAAGATGGCGTCCTGTTCTTCGATAGCGCCGATGCGCTTGTGTCGCATGCCAGCGATGGCCGCCAGAATGTGTATGAGTACGAGGACGGCCACGTGTATGCGATCTCGAATGTGGCGGGTGGCTATGAATCGTTTTTCGTGGATGCGAGCGCGAACGGGGACGATGTGTTCTTCGCGACCGCGGATCAGCTCCTGCCTGAAGATACGAGCAACAACGTGGTGGTGTATGACGCGAGGGTGGATGGTGGGTTCCCGGTGACGGTGTCGCCGCCGCCATGCGATAACGGTGATTCGTGCAAGCCGCCGCCGACACCGCAGCCGGCGGTGTTTGGGGCGCCCGCGAGCGCGACGTTCTCCGGCACCGGGAACCTCGTGTCGACAGCCGTCGCGCCGACACCGAAGAAGAGCGTGAAGAAGGTGGTGAGGTGCGCCAAGGGTAAGAAGCTCAGCCACGGGAAGTGCATCAAGAAGAAGAAGCCAAGGCGGTCCAGGACGAAGAAATCAACCCACGGCAAGGGGAGCAATTGATCATGCGTAAGTCACTGAGGTTCCCTTTGCTGGCTGTCGTAGCGGTGCTGGCTGTGTTTGCGTTTGCGGCGGCGCCGGCGATGGCCGAATTCGGCTTGCAGCGCTTCGCGGTCGGGGTGACCAACCAGAATGGCACGCCCGATGTGCAGGCGGGGTCGCACCCGTACGCGTTGACGACAACCTTCGTATTGAACCAGCCAACGGGCGGTGAAGGTGCTCGCCCGGAAGGCGACCTGAAGGACGCCAGGCTCGAACTGCCACCGGGTTTCGTCGGCGACCCTACCGCGACCCCACGTTGCAGCTACCAGACATTCGAGGAGCAGGTTGGATCCGGCAACGGTCGGTGTCCGCCTGAAACAGCGGTCGGAATCGCAACCACTCTCATCACGAGTACCGAGAGCCCCGGGGAAGTGGATGCGACGAACGCCCCCGTTTATAATCTGGTGCCGCCGAAGGGTGTCGCGGCCGAGTTCGGCTTCGTGGCGGCACAGCGTGAAGCCCCGGTGTTCCTGGACGTGTCGGTTCGGACGGGTGGGGATTATGGCCTGACGGTCAACGTGCCCGATCTCAGCCAGGCAGTGTTGATAGCTGGTGCGAAGGTGACGATCTGGGGTGTGCCCGCGGAACCGTCCCACAACCTCGTCCGCGGAGAATGCGTCGATGAAATCCTCCAAAATCCTCAGCCGATCGGAAAGGCGCGATTTGGCTTGCGTGAAGACGAAGACGAACTGGAAGGCCCGATAGGCACGTACGCAGAAAAAAGCGAAGAAGTTCTGGTCTTTCCGACACTGAAGAGTGAAGAAACGGGTGGGTGTGCGTCGCAGGCGCCGAAGCTGCCGTTGTTGACGAACCCGACGTCGTGCGGGGTCCCGCGCACGGCGACGGTGAGCGTTGATTCGTGGGAGGAACCGGGCGACTTCAGCGGCACCAGGAAAGGGAGTGTGTCGTTGCCGGAGCTGGTCGGCTGCGAAAAGCTTGATTTCAGCCCGACGATCAAGGCGACTCCGGATGGGACGGGGGGAAGTACTCCGACGGGGTTGGACGTCGATTTGCATGTGCCGCAGGAATCGACGTTGAATCCGGTGGGGTTGGCGGAGGCGGATGTGAAGAACACGACGGTCGCGTTGCCGGAAGGTGTGCAGATCAGTCCGGGTGCGGCGGATGGGTTGCTGGCGTGCACCCCGGCGGAGATCGGGTTGCATACTGCGGAAGAGCCGTCGTGTCCGGAAGCGTCGAAGGTCGGCACGGTGGAAGTGACGACGCCGTTGTTGCCGGACCCGTTGACGGGCTATGCGTATCTCGCGACGCAGGATGAAAACCCGTTTGGGTCGTTGATCGCGTTGTATCTCACGTTCGATGACCCGGTGTCGGGGGTGCTTGTGAAGGTCGCTGGGCAGGTGTCGTTGGATCCGGTGACGGGGCAGATCGTGACAACGTTCGATGAAACGCCGCAGTTCCCGTTCAACGACTTCAAGCTGGACTTCTTCGGGACCGACCGGGCGCCGTTGAGCACGCCCCCGTTGTGCGGGGCGTATACGACGACATCGTCGATCGCGCCGTGGTCGGGGACCCCGGCGGCGACACCTTCGGCGAAGTTCCAGATCACGAGCGGCCCGAATGGGACGCCGTGCTCTGGCCCGAGGCCGTTCGAACCGGGGTTTGAGGCGGGCACGACGAACGTGCAGGCGGGCGCGTACACGCCGTTGACGCTGACGATGAGCCGCCCCGATGCCGACCAGGCGCTCGGGAAACTCTCGGTCGTGCTCCCACCCGGGGTCTCGGCGGGGCTGCAGGGTGTGAAGCTGTGTGAGGAACCCCAGGCCGCCACGGGGGATTGTCCTGCGGAAAGCCAGATCGGGCAGGTGATCGTCGGCGCCGGCCTCGGTGGTGACCCCTACAGCGTGGAAGACGGCAAGGCCTACATAACCGGCGCGTATGAAGGTGCCCCGTTTGGGGTGGACGTCGTGGTGCCCGCGGTCGCGGGCCCGTTCAACCTAGGGACCGAGGTTGTGCGCTCCAAGGTCGAGGTCGACCCAACGAACGCGCACCTAACCGTGGTCAGCAACCCGTTCCCGACAATCCTGGATGGGATCCCGTTGCAGTTGCAGCACGTCAACGTGACCGTGAACCGTCCCGGGTTCGTGTTCAACCCGACCAGCTGCGAACCGATGAAGCTGACGGGGGAGCTTGAAAGCTCCGAAGGCGCCACCGCAGATGTCTCCACGCCGTTTCAGGTGACGAATTGTGCGGCACTTTCGTTCAAACCGGAATTCAAGGTCTCAACCGAAGCGAAGACCTCGAGGACCGAAGGCGCGACACTGCACGTCAACCTGACGCTCCCCGCGGGTGCAGAGGGCACGAAAGCGAACGTCAAAGAGGTCAAGGTGTCGCTACCCAAACAGCTCCCCTCGCCGTTGAAAACGCTGCAGAAGGCCTGCACCGAAAAGGTGTTCGCGGAAAACCCCGCGAACTGCCCGAAGGCATCGAACGTCGGCGAAGCCAGCGTCACCACCCCTGTCCTCGAAGGCGGCCTGAAAGGCCCGGCCTACTTTGTGAGCCACGGTGGCGCGAAGTACCCGGAACTGATCATGGTCCTAACCGGCGAGGACGGCGTGACCGTCCAGGTGCACGGCGAAACGTTCATCAGCAAACAGGGCATCACGACCGCGACGTTCGCGACGGTCCCGGATGTCCCGTTCTCGACGTTCGAACTGACGCTCCCCAAACGGGAATACCCAGCGCTCAGCGCGAACGGGAACCTCTGCCAGGCGCAGGCGGCGGGGAAGCTGTTGATGCCAACCGAAATGGTCGGCCAGAACGGCCTCAGGATCAACCAGAGCACCAAGATCACCGTCACGGGGTGCCCGAAGTCCGTGAAGAAGGCCTCGCACAAGCGCAAGAAGGCCCGTCGCGGTCGCGTCGGGCACGGGAGGCGGAAGCGTTAGGCGTTGCCGTTGCCCCAGAGCGCCTGCAGCGGAATCACGTGCGCAGCGCCCCCGACGGGCGTGCGCGCCTCGGGGAAGCCGCCCGCGAGCAGCATCTTCGCGTAGTGGTGGCGGCCCACGGGCGCTCCGGTGAGCGCCGGCGGTGCGTGCCCATCGAGCAGGCGCGGCAGCAGCAGCTCGCGCACCGGCTCGTCGTCGAGCGACAGATACTCTGCCCCAGCCGCTCTTCGGCGAGCATCCGTGCGAGTGTGCTCTTCCCTGCCTGCCGCGGCCCGAGCAGCGCTACGACCCTCGCCGAGCCCATTGCCTCGACCACCACATCGGCCAGCCGGCGCTCGATCAGCACCATCGGAGAGTGCCTGCCAACTCGGAGGATCGAATCATGCTAACTCGGAGTTGAGCGGCTGTTAACTCGGAATTGAAAGCGCATGGCGCGCGGCCTGCCCCCCGCGCCCATTCGGCTGGCAGGGAGGGGCGCCGCGCGGATGCTCCCCAAACTCCTACGGCCAGTTGACCTGTTCCGTCGGCTTGTTTTGTCGGGTCACTCAACCACGATCTGCCGGTACTTTAAGTCCTCGATCTGCCGGGTGGCGAATCCATGATCTGCCGGCATTCCCAGTCCGGAGCCAAAGTTGTCTCACGTGTGATACACTGCGGGTTGTGGGTGACGTCAGCATCCGAGATCTGCGCAACCATGGCGGCGACGTGGTTGATCGTGCTGCGCGGGGCGAGCCGATCACGATTACACGCTCGGGGAGGGCGGTCGCCGAGTTGCGGGCGGTCTCTCCTCCGGCGCTCGCGGCGGAGGCCCTGTTGAGTCGCTGGCGCCAGCTGCCGCGCGTGGATCCCGTGGCGCTGCGTGCGGACGTCGATCGCCTGCTGGACCCCGGCCTGTGAGTGGGCAGACGCCTGGTGCCGAGGGGCGGCAGGCGAGGCGAGGGGTGCTTGACACCTCGACGGTCATCCTCTTGCCGCGTCTCGCCGATGCGATGGTGCTGCCAGCCGAGCCGCTGATCACGGCCGTGACGCTCGCCGAGCTTTCGGTCGGCCCGCTCGTCGCCGAAGATGACGGCGAGCGCGCCGCGCGCCAGGCTCACCTCCAACAGGCCGAGTCGGACTTCGACCCGCTTGCGTTTGACGCTGGCGCCGCCCGCGCGTTCGGCCGCGTAGCCGCTTCGCTGCGCCGTGCCGGCCGCAAGACCTCAGCGCGCGCCTACGACGCGATGATCGCTGCTACTGCGCTCGCCAACGATCTCCCGGTCTACACGTGCAACCCCGCCGACTTCAGCGGCATCGCCGGACTCGAGGTCGTCACCGTGCCAGTACCCGACGCGGCGTAAGTCGCCAAGGCCGCAGGTATTTACAGCCAGTCGATCTGCTCTGCCAGCTCGCCCGAGCTGAGGTCGATCACGGCGCTGCGCTCGATCGGGCGGTACTCGCCGTCGCGTAGACCCAGCCAGTCAACCGTATGCCTAGCGGGATCGACGATCAACACCTCATCGACGTTGTGGGCGGCGTAGAAAGGACGCTTCTCCCAGGACTCATCGCCGGGCGAGACGATCTCCAGCACGAGCGCCGCGGTTGGGTGCCACGTTCCGGTGGCGGAGGTGCGGTGCAGGCCGCCGTCGGGCACGCGGAAGTCGGTGTCGTCGGCCCCGAGGTTGAACTGCCCACCCGCGCGCAAACCCGCCCGCTCGGCGAGCGGGCGCAGCAACTGGGCGAGCTGCCACTCGATCTGGGCGTGCCGGCCGCCGGGTGCGGGGACCATGTGCAGAACACCGTTCCACACCTCGTCCATCCGATCAAGCCCGGAGCGGCGTCGGCGTTCGAGCAGCTCGTCCAGACTTGCGGTGGAGGGGTCGAGAACCACTGCCGCGCGCATCTGTGAAGCGTAGCGCGCGCCCGGGTTCTAGCCCGGGAGCCGGTGGGTGTGCTGCTTGAAGGCAGCCGCAATTGTCATCGGCCGTGCGATCGTTGCCCATCGATCTCCGGCTCGAAGTGGCATCCACACAACGCAAGGATCGGCTGCCGTGGGGGCCATGACAGCAACGGCACGCGGGTGAGCCGCCCGCCGGCGTCCGTTGCCCTTGGGGGCTTGACAACTTGTGGCGTGTGTGGTTATAGTCGTGTTGTCTGGATGTGTCGTGTGCGGCTCATCTGGTCAATACATAGAGGATCGGGTTGGGTTGATCGTCGTTCGTGGTTGACCTTTGTTGGAGCGCTCCTTGGGCGTCGTAATGGGAGAGGGACCGGGTCGTGGGTTTCAGAGGGAGCATTGATCAGCATGGTTTCTAGAGGGAGAAACGTGACAGGAGTCGCCGCGCATCACCGTGAGGGTGATGCTAGATGCGCCAGCTTGGCGCTGTCGCATCTCTCTCTCTCTCTCTCTCTCTTGCCCTAGGGCCCCGGGGGCTGAAGGCCTCGGAAGTCCTCATCGGCTGGCTCTAGCGGGCCGGGCGGGTTCCCCCGTAGGGGGAAAGGGGAGGGGTGCGCGCGGCGGCCCTGAACGGCCTGCCCTGACGGGCCGTGTTGTCGCCCCGTGTGGGCGTGGGCCGTTCGCGGCTTGTGGGGGGCGGGTGTGATGTCCGGGCGGACGCGTGGGCGTGTTGTTGGGGTGTCGCGTGCGTGTGGGGTTGACCGTGGGAAGATTGGTCAGCGGGGGCGGTTGGCGGGTTTGCAGCGTTCGCGGTTGTTGGCGGCGGCGATTCGTGCTGTGGATGAGCTGGGGTACTCGGATACCTCGGTGGCGGATATCACGACCCGTGCGCGGGTCTCGCGGCGTACGTTCTATGAGCAGTTCGCGGATCGCGAAGCGTGCTTGGCGGTCGCGTTGGAGGACGCGCTTGGTGTGATCCGGGGTGAGCTCGCCGTGGTGGACCTGGAGGGTTGTGCGTGGCGTGAGCGGGTGCGTGTGGGCTTGTGGATGATTCTGTCGTTCTTTGATCGTGAGCCGGTGTTGGCGCGGGTGTGTGTGGTGCAGGCGTTGCGTGGTGGCCCGTGGGTGTTGGAGCGCCGCGAGGCGATCCTCGCTCACCTGGCTGTGGTGGTGGATGGGGGTCGTGAGGGGTCGCGTGGGTCGCAGTGCACGCCGTTGACGGCGGAGGGCCTGGTCGGCGCCGCGTTCGGGATCGTCTACGCGCGCCTATTGAAGGGGGACCGCCGGCCGCTCACCGAGCTACTCGGCGAGCTGATGGCGATGATCGTGCTCCCCTACCTCGGGCCCGCGGCCGCACGGCGTGAGCAGGCCCTCCCCCCGCCTGCTCCTACGGTGTCTCCTGTGGTGCCGCGCCAGGCGTGGCCGGTAAAAGCGGAGAGTGACCCGTTGGAGAGTGTGCCGATGCGGTTGACGTATCGCACTTCGCGGGTGCTGGAGGGTGTCGCGGAGCTGGCGGGGCGAGGTGCGGATCCGAGTAACCGCGAAATCGCCGATCACGCCGGGATCCAGGACGCGGGGCAGGTCTCGAAGCTCCTGCGGCGTCTGGAGAGCCTCGGGCTGTTGGCGAACGGTGGCGCGGGGCACGCGAAGGGAGAGCCGAACGCTTGGCGGCTCACGCCGCAGGGTGAGCAGGTCGCGCGGAGTATCCGTGTGCATTCGCGGTTTGAGAGCGAGGCCGCGTGATGCGTATAGCGCCGAGCAGTAAACAACCTTGTCCCGCTTTTCCGGCGGATCAATCACACATGCCCCAGGCGGGGCTCGTTCAGGGAGGCATCACGGTCATGATCAGTACGCCGGCACGTTTCACCATCCGCGCGCTACTCGCGGCACTCATCGCCACCGGCACCATCGGTGCGCTCGGTGTCGTGCTCCCCGCCATCGCGGGTGCGTATGCCACGATCGAGGGCCCGCCGGTCTATTCCGCCGCGCCTGGTCTCCCGGATGGTCGTGTCTACGAACAGGTCTCCCCGGCGAACAAGAACGGGAACCAGGCGGGCACGACCACGGATATATTCGACACGGGTGGCCTGGAGCGCTATGGGCTCGCGTCCCCCGGTGGTGATTCGGTGTTGTTCGAAGGGACTGGGCCGATGGGGGAAAGCCCGTGGGGGGGAAGCTTGTGGTTCGTCGCGACCAAGGAGGGGTCGGGCTGGAGCACCCGGGCGCTGCTGCCCGCCGCGCAGCAATCGCTGATCGAAGCCGGCGGCCTCCTGTCGGCGAAGGGCATCTATCTGCTGCGTCCGTCTGCGGATCTTTCTCATGCGATGCTTGAGGCTGGGGTTGAGACGCTGGCGCCCCAGACGAACGAAAGCTGCCGCAGCCAGTTGTATTTGACGGGTCCTGATCCTTTCGTGGCGGCTACGTGGCTCGCGCAGCCGGCTGTGGAACACCCGGTGGAAAACTGCTATCCAACGGCTGCGGGTGCTCCGGCGGGTGGTAGCCCGGACTTCAGCACCGTCTATTTCACCTACCCGGGCACGTTGCTTGCCGAAGACTCCTCGCGTGTCCCGCACGCTGGCACAGGAGAACGGGTGGAAGCGTGGGGGTTCTATGAAGATCGCGAAGGTGCGCTGCGCGAGGCTGGTGTTCTGCCGAATGGCGGGCTTGACGCGTATGGGGCTGTGCCGGCTGCGTCGGCGCACGGGACGAACCGTGTCGGGAATGAGGTTTCGACCGATGGGTCGCGTGCGTTCTTCGTCAGTCCCGACCCGGCGTCCTGTGAACAGAACGGTGGCCGCAACGACTGTGCGACGGACCCGCCCGAGCTCTACGTCCGCGAACGGGGTGAGAAGACGCTGCTCCTCTCCGAGGACACGCGGCTGCCTGAGGTCGAAGGGCTCCCTGCGCCGGCACCCAGCGGCGTGCTCGCGATGCGCAACCCAACAGACCAAAAGACTCATGCGGCGGCGAATGAAGCGAAGGGCTCCTACGTGTTCGCTTCGCCCGACGGTTCCCAAGCGTTCTTTCAGAGCACCGATGCTCTGACCGAAGCAGCCGAGCAGGCCTCACCCGGGTCTGAACCAAAGACCTACGATTTCGACCTCGACACAGGCACGCTCTACTACCTCCCGGGTGTCACCGGGGAAATCCTGACTACCGACACAGACGGGTCCTCGTTTGCGTTCGTACACCCGGAAGAGGGCGGCGCGCCAGCCGAACTGGATCTCTGGCACGCCGGGCCCGAAGGCCCCGGAGACGGAGGTGTCACCCCGATCGCCGAACTACCCGGAGGGCCGTCCTCGGGTCGAGGTGAATATGTCTCTGATGCGCAGATGTCCAGTGACGGGTCGGCGTTGGCGTTTGTCACGGCCACGAGCCTGTCGAGTGCGTTCAACAGTGGCGGCTATGAACAGGTCTATCGCTACGATGTGCCGGCCGACACGCTCGGTTGTGTGTCGTGCGCACCCGTAGGTGTCACACCGCGTGGAAACGCCTGGATATCGGTGCTACGAGCTGGCGAAACCTTCGAAAAACTCGAATCGGTCCGGGGGACCGTGGAAGATCTCGCGATCTCATCTGACGGTCAGCGCGTCTTCTTTGATTCGCCGGACCCGCTTGTTCCGCAGGACTCGAACACCGACTCACCGGAACAGCTGGTCACGGAAGAAGAATACGCTCCTCAGGGTCGTGATGTGTATGAGTGGGAGAACGGGGTCGTCTATTTGATCTCGACGGGCAAGAGTGCCCGCAACTCCTATTTGATCGGTAGCAGCGAAGACGGGAGTGATGTGTTCTTCTCGACGGCTGAAGGTCTTGTGTCTGGTGATACGGATGGTGGCTTTGATGTGTATGACGCGCGGGTTCCGCGTCCGGGGGAACCCGTTCCGCCGGTGGCGGTGCCGTGCGAAGGCTCTGTTTGTCAGGGTCCGCCGAGTGTGCCCTCGCCGTTGGCAGCCCCGGCTAGTGCGACGTTCTCTGGTCTCGGCAACCCGGTTCCCGAACCGGCCGCCGTGCCGACCGCAGCGAAGAAGACGACGCCGAAGGCGGTCAAGTGCAAGCGGGGTTACGTGAAGAAGAAAGATCGGTGTGTGAGGCGACTAAAGGCCAAGAAGCTGGCGAAGGGGAGGAAGTAGCATGCTCAAGCGATTGACACAGATGATCTTCCTCGCAGGGGTGCTGGTGCTGGGTGTGTGTGGTGGTGTTGCTCAGGCTGAAACGGCTGGTCCGGTGTGGAGGATCCTGGCGGTTTCGAACCCGACGAATTTCAAGCCTGGGGATCAGAGTGGCGCTGATGCGATTGTTGTCACGGCTGTGAATGTTGGTGGTGCTGCGGCTGGTTGTACGCAGGCGCAGGTCGCGCTCGAAGAACAGGAAGAAAAAGGTGGACGCAAACAGCCAGGAAAGGCGGGGTGTACCCCGGGGACTCCGTTGCGTGGTGCGGTGACGATCGCGGATGCGCTGCCTGCTGGGTTGAAAGCGGTCGAAGTCTTCGGGGTCAACGCTTACCACAACCCGTTTGGTGTGCTCGGGAGTGGTGGAGTGACCGAATGGAGTGGTCCTCCGGGCGGGCTCTCTTGCACCTTGTCTTCGACGACGCCGTCCTGTACTACCTCTGAACGTATCGATCCGGGTGACGCGCTGATCGTGACGATCCGCGTGCATGTCGAAACGGCCCGGGAAGGCCCTGGTGAAGTCAACTGGGCGTCTGTGTCGGGTGGTGGTGGCGCGGGTGTGTCTGTCAGCGACCCGGTTGTGATCAGCACGGCGTCGCCGGAATATGGTGTCGCGCAGGGGGGGTTGCTGACCGCGACTTCCTCAAGCCAGGCCGGTGGGCACCCGAACCTCACGAACGAGTTCTTCCTCAACACGGTCAACCCGCGCGGGGAAGCCAAAGGTGAACATTGCGGTGTTGTGAGTGTCGCGTACTGCGTGCTCGGGTCTGAACCGGTTGGTTCGTCGAAGGATATCCGTTTTGATTTGCCTAGGGGTTTGGTTGGTACGACGGTGGGGGTGGCGCGTTGCACGATGGCGGAAGTCCAGAAGCAGGCTAACTGTCCGCGGGACACGATGGTGGGGACTGCCACGGTCATCGTGCTTGCTGTTGGTGAGCGTCTTGTGATCACGGTGCCGGTGTATAACATTGCGCCGGCGCCGGGTGAGCCTCTCGCGCTCGCGTTCGATGCGTTGTTCTTCCCGGTGAGGATTGATACGAGTGTGCTTTCCGATGGTGAATATAACGCGCGTGTGACGGTTCCTGGTATTACGGGGGGTGCGAGCCCGTACATGGGTTCGGTCACGATTTGGGGTGACCCGGCGGAACACAACGGGTTCGGACCCGATGCGGCAGCGAAGAACATCTCGGGTGACAAATTTCTCGAAAATGGTACCCCGGCGCAGGTCAGCTTCGGTTCCTCTGGTGCCGAAGAATTTTATGAAACGGGCCTGCCGCCGGTTAGGACTGTGTATGAGACGCGGGTGCCGTTGTTGACGAACCCGACGCAGTGCTCGAGTCCGTTGACGGCCGAACTGGAAACGGATTCATGGGAAGCACCCGGGGACTTCGCCGGGGTGAGGACAAGTGTGACTGGGGTGGGTACGGATACGGGGTGTGGTCTGTTGTCGTTCAAGCCGGGGCTCTCGATGTTGCCGGATACTTTGGAAGCGGGTGAGCCGGCGGGTTATTCGATGCAGTTGCTGGTGCCGCAGAACACCGAACCGGAAGGGCTGGCGACGCCGGATGTGAAGAAGACGGTCGTGACGTTGCCGCTGGGGACAGTGGTTTCGCCGTCGGCAGCTGACGGGTTGGGGGATTGCTTGAATGAACAGTTCTTTGGTCCTGGTCCGCGGGAAGCGGCGGCGGCGAAGGTGGGGGAATGCCCGCGTGATTCGCAGATCGGGACGGTGCGGGTGAAGACACCGGCATTGGAAGAACCGTTGACGGGCGCGGTGTATCTAGCTGCGCCGTTGTGTGACCCGTGTACCCCGGGGGATGCCTCGGGTGGGAAGATGATTCGTTTGTTCTTGCAGTTCGTGAGCGAAGGCGAAGGCGGGATCGTGGTGAAGCTCGAAGGGACGGGGCAGATCAACCAGCAGACCGGGCAGTTGACGTTCACGTTCAACGAAACACCGCAGCTACCGTTCAGCGAATTCAAACTGACGCTGACCGGTGGGGAGCGCGCCGCGCTCGCGAACCCACGCTCCTGCGGAACGGTCAGCACCGTCGCAGATCTAACACCATGGAGCACCCCATACACGCTGGACGCAACCCCGACGAGCTCCTTCGACGTGAACGAAAACTGCTTCGGGGCACAATTCAACCCGTCGTTCACGGCAGGCACGACGAATAACCAGGCAGGGGAAGCAAGCCCGTTCACGCTGTCGTTCGGCCGCACGGACTCCGATGAGTTCCTCAACGGGCTGCAGTTGAAGCTCCCACCAGGCCTGCTGGGGGTCCTTTCGAAGGTGTCGTTGTGTGGGGAACCGCAGGCCGCGGAAGGGACGTGCGGCGCGGAAAGCCTGATCGGACACGTCAGCGTCGAGACCGGCCCCGGCGCCGACCCCTATGTCGTGAATGGAGGCCAGGTGTTCGTGACAGGCCCGTACAAGGGCGCCCCGTATGGTCTGTCGATCGTGGTTCCGGCGAAAGCGGGCCCGTATACGTTGGCGGGGACGACGGGGAAAGGCACGGTGGTTGTGCGTGCCGCGATCAGCGTGAACCCGGAAAACTCGGCGTTGACGATCACGGCGGATCCGCTGCCGACGATCCTGGATGGCATCCCGTTGCAGCTGCGCCAGGTGAACGTCACGATCGACCGGCCCGGGTTCACGTTCAACCCGACGGACTGCGACAAGCTCGCGATCACCGCTACCTTGACAAGCACCCAAGCCACGAGCGTGGGGGTGGGCTCGCCGTTTCAGGTCACCAACTGCGGGTCACTGAAATTCCAGCCCAAGTTCACGGTCTCCACATCGGGCAAAACATCCCGGGTGGACGGGGCAAGCCTCGACGCGCGGCTGACGTACCCCCAGAACTATGGGGAGGCGAACATCGCGCAAGTCAAGGTGGAACTCCCCAAACAGCTCCCCTCGCGGTTGCCGACGTTGCAGAAAGCATGCACAGCAGCGGTGTTCGAAGCGAACCCGGCTGGTTGCCCCGCGGCGTCGGTCGTCGGGGTCGTGAAGGCCTCTACGCCGATTTTGAGGTCTTCGTTGTCTGGCCCGGTGTATTTCGTTTCGCATGGTGGGGAAGCGTTCCCGTCGCTGATCATGGTGCTGCAAGCCGAAGGTGTCCGGGTGGATCTGGTCGGCACGACGTTCATCTCCAAAGCTGGGGTGACGAGCACGACGTTGAAGACGGTGCCGGATGTGCCGGTGAGCAGCTTCGAGTTGTATCTCCCGGAGGGCCCAACGTCGGCGTTGACGACGGATG
This sequence comes from uncultured Solirubrobacterales bacterium, assembly GCA_963724305.1. Lineage (GTDB taxonomy): Bacteria > Actinomycetota > Thermoleophilia > Solirubrobacterales > Solirubrobacteraceae > Palsa-744. Next base: position 1,732,945 of record CAVRUG010000004.1, on the reverse strand, counting down.
GGGTGTTGTGCACGAGCAGCCCGGTGATGCCGAGCACGTTCACCGCACAGGACGGCACGGAACTGCACGAGAACGTCAAGGTCGCGGTCACCGGGTGCGCGAAGGCGAAGACCAAGGCCCGTAAGTCAAAGGCCAAGACGAGTCGGGCGAAGGCTAGCAAGGCAAAGGCCAAGACAAGCCGGGCAAAGGCCCGCAAGACAAAGGCAGGCAGGGCGAAGGCGAGCCGGGCTCGTAAGGAGAGTAGGGCGCGAGCTGCGCGGAGGGCTCGAGGAGCCAGTCACGACCGGGGGAGGAAGTCATGAGGCGCGTTCGGCGAGTGATCACGCTGCTGGCGGCCACGGCCGGTGTCACGGTGGGGGGCTCGTTGATCTCGGCGGCTGCCGCTCTGGCTGTGGCCCCAGAAGCGATGAGCGAGAGCGTCTCAGCGGTGACGTCCTCCGAAGCCCGACTGGAAGCGACGGTCAACGCGGGTGAAGAAACTACGGAATGTCACTTCCAGTACGGGAAAGCGAAGGCGGCGGTCTCCGAACGTGAAGCGTCGTGTGAACAAGCGCCGTTGACGGGCGGCGAACAGGGTGTCGCTGCTGGCGTGACGGGTTTGGAAGCTGGGGAAATCTACTACTACCGTGTCGTCGTGAAAAACACCACAGGGTCGGACACGGGTCCGGTGCAGTCCTTCACGACCGTCCCCGAGCCCTTCACGGACGCCCCGACGATCCTGTCGGGGACGGCCGCGCGGCTGGAAGGTCATTTCGCGCTTGACCCGGTGGATACGAAGTACTCGTTTGAGTACAACAAGGGCAGCAGCGGGTGCACCGGGGAAAGCAGCACCCCGACAGTGGACGCCGGGGCGGGCACGAGCGTCGTGAGCGAGGCATGGGAAGTCCCGAGCCCCGAAGAACCCACACAGGGGTGGGCGAGCGCGCCCCCATTGCAGCCGAACGCGGCGTACACCGTCTGCTTTGTGACATTGAACGCGTTCGGGTCGCAGGTGGGGCCGGCGGTGCACTTCACGACCCCCGCCGCGGCGCCGTCGGTCGATAGCGAGAGCGTCTCCGGGCTGGGTGCCGCAGGCACATTGTTGGAAGCGAGGATCGACCCGAACCTCCAGGAAACGACGTACCTCTTCGAATGGGCGACCAGCCAGGCCACGCTCGAAAAAAACGAAGGCGCGAAGGTCGATGGGGCGTCGCCGCTCGCCGCGGAACTGAGGGAACTGCCCGCCACCGCGATCGTCGGTGTCGCACAGCCACACACGACGTACTACTACCGCGTCATCGCCGAAAACGAATCCACCCTGAAAGAAAACCGACCAGCCGTCGGGGAAATCAAGTCCTACGCCCTCCCAGTCGTCACGACCGGCGAGGCGCAGAACCTGACACAGGCCACCGCGACGCTTGAAGGCATGGTCAACCCGGAGGGCGCTGAAACAAGCTACTACTTCGCGTACATCGACCAGGCCGGCTACGACCAGGCGCTAGCCGGTGACGCAGAAGAAAAAGCCGACCCCTACACCGAAGGCGAAACCACCCCCACGGCCAGTGTGGGCTCGGGCACCGAACCGCAGGGGATCCCGCCGACCCCGATCAGCGGCCTGCAACCAGGCACCACCTACGACTACGCGCTCGTCGCCACCAACGCGGCCGGCAGGGAAATCGGGCCGGCCCAGACCCTCACGACACCCGCCCCCACGCTCCCGATCGTCAGCACCGAAGGCGCAAGCAGCATCACCCAGAACACCGCGACGATCACGGGGACGGTCACCACGAACGGCCTGCAGACCAACTACGGGTTCGAAATCGGCACCGAACCCGGGGAATACGGTGCCGCTACCGGCCTCGGGAGCATCGGCGGCGTCAGCACCGAAGCAGTCTCGATGACCCTCACCGAACTCCAACCCGGCACCACCTACTACTACCGCGTCACAGCGACCAACGCCGACGGCACCAGCCACGGCGAACCCCAAACATTCACGACCCCAGGGTTCCCCGCGCGGCTCTCGGTCCCGGTCTCCCCACCCCAGATCGCGATACCCGCGACCCCGTTCCCGACCAACGTCACAGAATCCGCGACACCTAAGAGCACCAAACCAAAGACCAAACCCAAACCCAAGACCAAAGCGCAAAAGCTCGCCACGGCGCTGAAGCAATGCCACCACCAGCCAAAGAAGAACCGCGCGAAATGCGAACGACAAGCCCACGCCAAGTACGGCACGGCGAAGAAGAAGAGGAAGTAGGAAGCCGCGCTCGTGGCGGGGCATGGAGGCCCCCGCCCCTCACCCGTTGTGTCGCAGCCAACCCCGCGCGCGGACGATCCCGAAGACCCACCTCCGAGATCGCCGCCGCGAATGGATCAGCTGACCGCCGCCGTGGCGTTGTGGTTGAACGACCCCACCTCGCGCTCCGAGAGCGAGCTGGAGGGCGGGTGCTCGTCGAGCGTGACGAGGCTGCGGTGGATGTCGGCCAGCAGCAGGTCGGCCATGTCGCGGCTGAAGCCGTGGCGCACCAAAATCCGCTGGATCGCGAGGTCCTCGATGTTGGGCGGCAGGGTGTAGGCGGGGACCAGCCAGCCGTGGGCCCGTAGGCGATCGGCCACGTCGAACAGGTTGAAGGCGTGCTCGACGCCGTCGGTGAGCTTCCACGAAACCGCGGCGATGCCCCGGTTGGAGTCGCCGGAGTGGACCAGCTCGAACGGGCCACACTTGGCGATCTCGTGCGCTAGATAGGCGCAGGTCTCATACGTGGCGCCGTGCACGCGGGCGTAGCCCTCGCGCCCCAGGCGGATGAAGTCGTAGTACTGGGTGACGACCTGGCCGCCCGGGCGGGAGAAGTTGAGGTTGAAGGTGGGCATCTCGCCGCCGAGGTAGTTGACGTTGAAGATCATCCGCTCGGGCATGTCGTGCTTCTCGCGCCACACGGCCCAGCCGCAGCCGAGCGGGGCGAGGCCGGTCTTGTGGCCGGAGGCGTTGATCGACTTGACGCGCTCCAGCCGGAAGTCCCACTCCAGGTCGGGGGCGGTGAAGGGTGCCAGCAGCGCGCCGCTGGCGCCGTCCACGTGCAGGGGGATGTCGAGGCCCTTGTCGGCCTGCAGGCCGTCGAGCGCGGCGGCGATCGCGGGGACGTTCTCGAACAGGCCGGTGAACGTCTGGCCGAGGGTGGCCACCACCATGATCGTGTTCTCGTCGCAGCGCTCCAAGCACTGCTCCTCTTCCATCAGGTAGCGGCCCGGATCCATCGGCACCTGGCGGATCTCCACGTCGAAGTAGCGCGCGAACTTCTCCCAGCACACCTGCACCGGGCCGCACACGAAGTTGGGGTGCTCGGTCGGCTTGCCTTCCGCCTCGCGGCGCTCGCGCCAGCGGAACTTCGCCGCGAGGCCCGCCAGCATCGCGGCCTCGCTGGAGCCGGTGGTGGAGGTGCCGAGCGTAGTGAGCGGGTGCGGGGAGTTCCATAGGTCGGCGAGCATCCGCACGCAGCGGGCCTCCAGCTCCGCGGTCTGGGGGTACTCGTCCTTGTCGACGATGTTCTTGTCGAAGCTCTCCGCCAGCAGCGCCAGCACCTCGGGCTCGGCCCAGGTGGTGCAGAAGGTGGCGAGGTTCATACGCGCCACGCCGTCCAGCAGCAGCTCGTCGTGCACCAGCGCGTACGCCAGCCGGGGGTCGGACTCGCGGGCGGGGAAGCGGTGCTTGGGCGCTCCCTTGCGGGCCATCAGCGACTCGTAGGGATCCTCCTCGTCGGTGTGCGTGCCGGTGTGCGGGTGCTCGCTCATGGGGATGCTCCTTGCGCTGGTTTTTGACTTTGAGAAAACGTGATGTTCCCAGACGGATGGTGGACCGAGCGTTCAGGTCGTGAACGCTCGCCGCCCGAAGGATGACTGATCCAGCCGTTCAGGGCGGTGAACGAAAGTCACGACCAACGGGCGATTGTGAGTGCCCCCCGCGCGACGCATCATCTCGCTTGCAACACATATATCGACGGGCCCCGGGGGCAGTGCTTACGGGCTCCGGAACACACAGGAGGTGGTAGGCCGCCGGAGCCTTCTTCTCGCGAAGAGGGTGGCAAGGGGCCAACGGCCGGCGCGCTGCGACCGCCTGTGAACAAGCAACGGAAACGCAAACCATGGATGGAGGAAGCTCCGTGCTCATCAAGGACATGCACGCTCGCGAGAGCGCTCACATCGGCCTGCGCGCCAAAACCACGCTGGACGAGTCACCCGAGGCGATGCGCCAGGTGCGCCTCGCGATCGCACGCGCCAAGGAGGGCGACCGCGAGGCGCTGCGAGTGCTGTACGTGCGCTACTCCGACAACGTGTATGGGTATGTGCGCTCGATCGTGCGCGACGAGAAGGAGGCCGAAGACCTCACGCAGCACGTCTTCCTCAAGCTGATCACGGTGATCTGCAAGTACGACGACCGCGGCATCCCCTTCTCGGGCTGGCTGCTGCGACTGGCGCGCAACGTGGCGCTCGACCATTTACGCCGCCGCCGCGCGATCCCCGCCGAGGAGGTGTACGGAGCAGACACGCACATCGACGAGGATGCCCAAGACCGCGCGCGCAACCTGCGCGCCGCGCTGGACTCGCTCCCCGAGGAACAGCGCAACGTCGTGGTGATGCGCCACGTGATCGGCCTCACCCCGCCCGAGATCGCCGAGCGGATGGGCCGCTCGGAGAGCTCGATCCACGGTTTGCACCACCGTGGCCGCCGGGCGCTGCAGCAGGAGCTGATCCGCCTGGAGTCCGCGCCGGCGACCGCCGCCATGGCGGCCTGAGCGAGGGAATACATGTCTACGAGTCTCGCTTCCCCACAGGTCGCTCCCCTGCCGGCTGCTTCCGCGCCCGTGCCGGGGAGCGCAACCGGTGCCAACCCGGCATCCGGCTCCACCGCCGCGCCCGTCGCGGCACTCACCCCGCAGGTGCCGTTTACGCGCATGGACAACGCCGACCCCGCGCTGCTGGAGGAGCTGTTGGGGGCGGTGCGCGAAGTGGCGGAGCAGGGCGCCTTCACGCTGGGCCACCACGTGGAGTGCTTCGAGCGCGAGTTCGCCGACTACTGCGAGAGCGACTTCGCGATCGGCGTCTCCTCCGGCACCGAGGCGCTCGCGCTGGCGCTGCGGGCGCTGGAGATCGGCAAGGGCGACGAGGTGATCGTCCCGACCAACTCCTTCATCGCCACCGCCGAGGCGGTCAGCGCAGTGGGTGCCACGCCCGTGCCGATCGACGTGGATCCCGACTCGCATCTGATCACCGCCGAGCTCGTGGCGGGCGCGCTCACCCCGCGTACTCGCTGCGTGATCCCCGTGCACCTGTTCGGGGCCACGGTCGATCTCGACCCGATCCTCGCGCTGGCGGAGGAAGCTGGCATCGAGGTGCTGGAGGACGCCTGCCAGGCGCATGGCGCGCGCTATCGCGGGGAGCGCGTCGGCACGCACGGGGCGCTCGGCTGCTTCAGCTTCTACCCCGCCAAGAACCTCGGTGCGTGGGGCGACGGCGGCGCGGTGGTCACCTCGCGCCCGGAGCTCGCCGACCGCGTGCGGTTGCTGCGCGCCCACGGCGAGCGCCCGCGCTACCACCACAGCGTGGTGGGCTCCACCGCGCGGCTGGACGCGCTGCAGGCAGCGGTGCTGCGCCGCAAGCTGACGCGCCTCGACGGCTGGAACAACGACCGCCGGCGCCTCGGCAGGGCGCTGCGCGAGAAGCTCACGAGCGCGGGCGTGGAAGGGAAAAGGGTTAACGGAGGAGGGGGAGGTGCTGTTGCTGGCGCCGACGCCCGCTCTGTGGATCCCGTACGCCTGCCCTTCGCGGAGGCCGACCACGTGTATCACCTGTTCGTGGTGCGCTGCGCCCAGCGCGATCTGCTGCGTGAGCACCTCGGCGAGCGCGGCGTGGCGAGCGCCGTGCACTACCCCGTGCCGATCCACCGCACCGGCGCCTACGCCGACCTCGGAATGAAAGAGGGAAGCTTGCCCGTGAGCGAGTCCGCGGCGGAGCGGATCTGCTCGCTGCCGCTCTTCCCTGGGATGAGTGACGGGGAGCTCAATCAGGTGGTCGACGCGGTGGCCTCGTTCGCTGCCGAGCATGTGGGCGCTTTCAACGATGCGGGCGCCTTCGCGCAAAGCACAAAAGACGCCGCTGTGCCACCACGTTCATCAGATATATGAGCGTCGCTCCTACACAACCTGTGCAGCGGTTGTCCGTCGTGGGGCCCGAGCAGGCCCCGTCAGGTCGCTCCGAGGCCGGTGCCCGATCGCGGTCCGAGGCTACGTCTCGCACCGAGATCGGCACCGGCTCGCGACCGGTGCGCAGGCCGCTCACCGACGGCCTGCGGCGTACGCTCGACCTCCTCGTGGCGAGCGCGCTGCTGCTGGTGCTGACACCGCTGATGACGTTGATCGCGCTGGCGGTCCGGATCGACTCGCGCGGACCGGCGCTGTTTCGCCAGCGCCGCGTGGGGCGCGATCAGCAGGAGTTCACGATCTTCAAGTTCCGCACGATGCGCTCCGGCGCTGACACCGATCCGCATCGTCGCTACGTGCAGAACCTGATCGGCGGGCGGACCAGCTCCGAACGGGGCCAGCTGTACAAGCTCTCGGTGGACTCCCGCGTCACCCGCGTGGGGCGCCTGCTGCGCTCCTGGAGCCTCGACGAGCTGCCGCAGCTGATCAACGTGTTGCGCGGCGAGATGGCGCTGGTGGGCCCCCGCCCGGTTATTCCTTACGAGGTCGAGATGTACCCCGATGTCTACCTGCGGCGCTTCGCCGTCAAGCCCGGCCTCACCGGCCTGTGGCAGGTGAGCGGTCGTAACGAGCGCACCTACGACGAGATGGTGCGCTTCGACATCGAGTACGCCGACGACGCCTCGCTGCTGCTGGATTTGCAGATTCTGTTCAAGACGGTGCCGGTCGTGCTCGGCCGGCAGGGGGTGGCGTAGATGTTTGAATCGAGTGGTTCTTCCGGCGGCGGCAAGCACGACGCGCAGCTGCGCCCCACCGCGCACATCCTGCCGCGCGAGGAGCCGATCGGCACCGCGGTGGTCGGGTACGGCTACTGGGGCCCCAACCTCGCACGCAACGTGGCGGAATGCTCGCAGCTGCGCCTCGATGCGCTGTGCGACTCCGACCCCGCCCAGCTGCACCTCTTCCGCCGTCGTCACCCCGGCGCCCGCGCGGTACGCGACCTCGACGCGCTACTGGTGGACCCCGAGATCGAGGCGGTGGTGATCGCCACGCCGCCGCAGACGCACGCGGCGCTCGCCTCCCGCGCGCTGCGGGCCGGTAAGCACGTGCTGGTGGAGAAGCCGCTTGCCACCCGCCTGCGGGACGCGCTCGAGCTCGCCGACCTCGCCGCCGAGGCCGACCGCGTACTGATGCCCGGGCACACCTTCATCTACAGCCCCGCCGTCAACGCGGTGCGCGATCTGATCCGTGGCGGCGTCGTCGGGGACGTGCACTTCGTCACCTCCTCGCGGATGAACCTCGGCAAGTACAACGGCGACGGCGTGGTGTGCGACCTCGCGCCGCACGACCTCTCGATCCTCCTGTACTGGCTGGAGCAGCCGGTTGTGGAAGTTGCGGCCTCCGGCAGCAGCGTGTTGCGCCAGGGAGTGTCGGAGACGGCCTTCATGACGCTCACCTTCGCGCAGGGGCAGACCGCCAACGTGCAGATCTCGTGGCTGGCGCCGCGCAAGGTGCGCCAGATGATCGTCGTGGGCAGCCAGCGGATGGTGCAGTACGACGACACCGCCTCCGACGAACCGGTGCGGATCTATGACCGCGGCATGGACATGCTGCCGCCGACGCCCGCCAACTTCGGCGAGCACCAGCTGATCTACCGCACCGGCGACGTGGTGATCCCACGGATCGAGCCGCGCGAGCCGCTGCGGCTGGAGCTCGAAGACTTCGCTCACGCGATCCGCACGGGCGAGGAGCCGCGCTCGAGCCTCGCGCTCGGGATCGAGATCGTCGCCGCGGTGGAGCTGGCCGAGGCGTCGATGCGCGCCGGCGCCAAGCCGCTGGCGCTCGTCCAAGCTGCCGACCGGGTGGCCGCCTGACATGCCCGAGCTCGCCCCTACCCCGACCAATCCGCGCTGGACGCATGTCACTGAGGAGCCGACGCTGCGCGGCGCGGGCAGCGGCCTCGCGGTCTCTCCCTCGAGCGTGATCGACGGAGCCGGCCTCCCCGCGAACGGCGCTCTGCGCGAGCGCATCACCGGGCCATCGGCCGCCAGCGGCCACGCCGCGGCCGAGCGCACCGCGCGTCCGCGCGTGCTGTCGGTGATCGGCGCCCGCCCGGAGATCATCCAGGCCGCCCCCGTCTGCAAGGCGCTCGTGCCGGTAGCCGAGGAGATCCTCGTGCACACCGGACAGCACTACGACGAGGCGATGTCGGAGGGTCAGATCCTTGCCACGCGGCTGCCCCGTCCCCACCACAACCTCGGAGTCGGCTCGCGAGCCCGCGAAGCGCAGCTGGATCTCGCCCGCGAGCGCCTGGAAGAGCTGATCCGCGTCGAACGCCCCGCTGCGGTGATCGTGCGCGGGGACACCAACGCGACCCTCTCCGGCGCGCTGGCAGCGGCCACATGCGGCGTGCCGCTTGTGCACGTGGAGGCCGGGCTGCGCTCCTACCGCAAGGAGATGCCCGAGGAGCACAACCGGATTGAAACCGACCGTCTTTCGCAGGTGCTGTGCGCGCCGACGGAGGGCGCGCGGCGCAACCTCGAAAACGAAGGGGTGACGGGTGAGATCCACGTCACCGGCGACCCGCTGTGCGACACGCTGGAGAGCTGGCGCGCGCGCGTGCGCCCCGCCGGCGCCGGCGACTACCTGCTGGCGACGGTGCACCGCAACTACAACACCGACCACCCCGAGCGGCTGGCTGCTGTGCTGGCCTGCCTCGGGCGCGCGCCGCTGCCGGTGCTGCTGCCGCTGCACCCCCGCACCCGCGGCGCGATCGACGGCTGGGGCCTCGAGGCGCCCGCCAACGTGAAGCTGATCGAGCCCGTCACATATACGCGGATGCTTGAGCTGGAGCGCGGCGCGCGCGCGATTGCCACCGACTCCGGCGGCGTGCAGCGTGAGGCCTACCTGTGGGGCGTGCGCTGCATCACCCTGCGCGAGGAGACCGAGTGGGTTGACACGGTGGAGACGGGCTGGAACACGCTCGTCGGGTGCGACCCCGACGCGTTCGCCGCCGCGCTGCGCACCCCGCTGCCCTTGGAGCGTCCCCCGATCTTCGGCGACGGCCACGCCGCGCAGCGGATCGCGCAGGTGGTCGTGGACTACCTGGGATGCTCACACCAGGCCCTGGGGGAAGGGACGTCGCCCGGCGGCGAGGCAACACCGCTCGCCGCCGGGATCGGCGTGGGGGCGAGGACATGACGCTTGCCCGTTCTCCCCATACGACCACCGGCATCCGCCGCGTGGACGATCTCCAAATTGGAGCCCCTAACCACATCAATCTCACGGACGAGACCAAAGGAGCGCGACATGGATGAGCTGGGCATCGGATTGATCGGCGTGGGGCGGATGGGCGCCTACCACGTTGAGACATGGGAGCGGATCGCGGAGGGAAGGCTGGTGGCTGTGGCCGACCCCGACGAGTCGACTGCCCGCGCGCGGATCGCCCGGCGGCCGATCGAGTGGGTAGGCGATCACCGCTGGCTGCTGGAGCGCGCGGACGTCGACGCGGTGTGCATCTGCGCCCCCTCCGAGCATCACTCACGGCTGGCGCTGGAGGCAATCGCCGCCGGCAAGCACGTGTTCGTCGAGAAGCCGATCGCCACGGCGCTGGAGGACGGGCTGCGGATGGCTGCCGCCGCGCGCTTGGCGCGGGTGAAGCTGATGGTGGGCCACGTCGAGCGTTTCAACCCCGCCGTCGGCAAGCTCGCCGAGCTGATCCGCGAGGGCCGCATCGGGCGCGTCTTCCGCGCTCACGCCACCCGCGTGGGGCCGCTGCCGGTGCGCATCCAGGACACCGGCGTGGCGATCGACCTCGCCACCCACGATCTCGACCTGATGCAGTTCGTGCTGGACCGCGACATCACTTCGATCTACGCCGACGGCTCGCGCTGCGTGCACCCCTCCCAGGAGGATCTGATCGCGTGCCTGCTGCGCTTTGGCGACGACGGGCCGCTCGGCCTGCTGGACGTCAACTGGCTGACGCCGGAGAAGCGCCGCGAGATGACCGTGATCGGCGAGGGCGGGATGCTGAGCGCCTCCTATCTCACACAGGATGTGTGGTTCACGGAGTCCACCGGCGCGCCCACCGGCTGGAGCGAGCTGGCGCGGATCCGCGGCGACGCCGAGGGTGCTGCCATTCGCTTCGCGCTGCCGCGCGTCGAGCCGCTGCAGGCCGAGCTCACGGCGTTCGCGCGCTGCGTGCTCGACGACACCCCCGAGCCGGTCGGCGCACAGGACGGCTGCCGCGCGCTCGCCGCCGCGCTCGCCGTCCGCGACTCCGCCGCCAACAACCGTCCCGTCACCCTGCTCGACATGCCGACTCCCCGGCACGTTCGCGTCGCCGCCTGAACGTCAACCGCACACACCACCAGGAGACCACCAATGATCCGCTTCGTCATCCCCGCATACAACGAGCGCGAGAACATCCCACGCTTGCTCGCCGACCTCGCGCCGGTCGCCCGCGAACTGGGCGCCCGCGTGATCTTCGTCGACGACGGCTCCACCGACGGCACCGCTGAGGCGATCGCAGAGCACAGCGACGCGCTGCACCTCGCGGTGGTCACCCACTCCGTCAACCGCGGCCTCGGCACCGCGATCAACTCCGGTCTGCGCGCCGCGCTGGGGGAGTCCCAGGACGGCGACGCGATCGTCACGCTGGAGGCCGACAACACCTCTGACCTCGCCGATCTGCCGCGGATGCTGGAGCGCTTCCACGAGGGCGCCGACGTGGTGCTCGCCTCGGTGTACGCGCCCGGGGGCCGGATCCTCGGCGTTGCTCCCTGGCGGCTGGCGGCCTCCAAAGCGGTCTCCAACGCCTTCCGCTATGCCGGTGGCCTGCACGAGATCCACACGCTCTCCTCGCTCTACCGCGTCTACCGCGCCGGCACGCTGCGCCGCGCCTCGGAAACCTACGGCTACCTGCTGGTGCGCGAGCCCGGCTTTGCCGCCAACGTGGAGCTGCTGCTGAAGCTTTACAACGCCGGCGCCCGCGTCGAGGAGGTACCGACGGTCAACGACTGGTCGCGTCGCATGGGCGTGTCGAAGATGAGCCTCTCGCCCACGGTCCTCGCCTACGGCCGGCTGATGGCCGCCCACCTCGTGGGGCGCATCCAGCCACCGCCAATCTCACCGCTCGGCAGCGAGGACCTGGCGGCCCGCGCCGAAGAGCGGCCGACCGCGCAGTTGCGCGCGATCGCCGGCGGACGATGACCCTAGAAGGCCCAAGCGCGGGCGATGCGCCGAGCGGCGGCGGCGCTACCGGCGCCGGAGGTTCCCGCCCCCGTATCGGCCGCGAGGCCGGCGGCGAGCCGGGCGGCCGCGCTCCGCACATCGGCATCGTGGGCGCGGGCATCCTCGGCACCGTGCTCGCGCTACGCCTCGCCGAAGGCGGAGCGCGCGTCACGCTGCTCGAGCGTGCCCCCACCCCCGGCGGGCTGGCCGGGGCGTTTGACTTCGGTGGGCATCGCATCGATCGCTTCTACCACGTGATCGTGCCCTCCGACGAGCGCATGATCGCACTCGCCGACCAGCTCGGGCTCTCCGATCGGTTGAGCTTCACGCCGGTTGGGGTTGGCTTCTTCGTCGACGGCAAGATGCACCCTTTCAACGGCATCGGCGACTTCCTGCGCTTCCCGCCGCTCTCGCCCCTGGGCCGCGCGCGCCTCGCGTGGTTCGTGCTGCACTGCCAGCTGCGGCGCAACTACGACGCGCTCGAGCGCCTGCCGCTCGAACGGTGGCTGACACGCCACTGTGGTTGACGCGTGGTGCAGCGCATCTGGCGCCCACTGCTGGACTCCCGCTTCAACTCCCACCACGAGGAGCTGCCCGCCACTTACCTGTGGGCGCGCACCAACCGCATGCGCTCCGCTCGCGACAGCCGCTCTGCTGGCGAGACGATGGGCTGCCTGCGTGGTGGTCACGAACAGCTAGTGCTGGCCGCCGCCGAGCGCGCCCGCGAACTCGGCGTCGACGTCCGCCTCGGGGCCGGCGTCGAAGGGCTGGTGCGCGATTCTGATGGGGCGGTCACCGGGGTGCGCGTGGATGGGGAGGACGAGCGCTTCGACCTGACGATCCCGACGCTGCAGCCGCCCGCGCTGCGCCGGCTGCTGCCCGAGGAGCTGCAGCCGTTGCTCGCCGCCTACCCCGAGCGCTACCTTGGCGTGGTCTGCCTGATCCTCAAGCTGCGCCGCTCGCTGACGCCCTACTACTCGATCAACATCTGCGACCCAACCCCAATCACCACGGTGGTTGAGACCTCCCACGTGGTTGGCACCGACCACACCGACGGGCTGCGCCTCGCCTATCTCCCCAAGTACTGCGACCCCGACAGCCCCGAGTTCGCCGAGGACGACGAGACCGTCTACCGTCGCTACACCGAGATGCTGGCCAAGCTCGTACCCGACTTCAGCCACGATGACATCGTCGACTGGACCGTCCAACGCGCTCCGCTGGTCGAGCCCGTCCACGCGCTCGACCACGAGCCGCGCACCGCGCCGATCTGGCCTGGAGTCGAGGGTCTCGCGCTCGCCTCCGCGAGCCAGATCTACCCGCGTTTGCTGAATGGCGAGTCGGTTGTGGGGCTCGCCGAGCACGTGGCGGCGGAGGCGTTGGAGCGCACCCGTGACCACGTGAATACGGAACTTACTCGCGAGCTCGTCGCGCATGCAGCTGCGGCATAGGAGTCGTTGAGTCGTCCACGGCGTTTGAATCGGCGGGCTGGTCGGCCATTGGTGCCTGTACCAGCAGGCCAGCCTCGTTCGCAGCGCTGGTCATGCGCGTGTCGTATGTGTACATACAGGTAAGGCGCTGACCGAGGTCCAGCGCGGTGGCGATGTGGATTGCGTCGAGTGAGCGCAGTGTGTCGGGCTCCAGTTCGCATGCGCGCTTACGGATCTGAGCGGTAAGCGGCAGCAGGCGTACCCCGGCGAGCTGGGTGCGTGCGGCGTTTGCGCCTTGGTCTCCCGTTGCTCTGCGTGCGGCGCGCAGCGCCTCGACCTCGAGGATCTCCGAAGCAACGAGCCGGACCTTGCTGGTGAGCGCTGTGACCAGCGCGTCCGTCTCGGGCTCGGGGATCACCAGCTTCACGAACGCCGAGGTGTCCAGGTAGACGAGCTTCTCCTCCGCCACGTCGTTCAGAGTCGCTCACCACGCTGGCTCTCCAGCGCTTGCGAGGTCGCATACGGTCTTGCGGGGTCGGGCACACCGAGCTTGGCGGCGGAGGCGAGCACCTGCTCTGTCGAGCGCCCGGCCGGGGTTGCATGTCGCTGATCGAGCCAACGATCGAGCTCTGTGCCCTGGTTGGAAAGCAGCTCGCGTGCTCCACGCAGGATCAGCTCACGCGCAAGTGTGGCTGTCGGCTTGCGCTCGCCGAGCAACGGACGCGCGCGCTGCAGCGCCTCGTCAAGCTCGGGGTCGCAAGTGAGCGCTATACGTGGATGGACGGTTGACACTACGCAAGTGTAACACCACAGTTGCACCAACATGGGGTGCAGTTACGAGACGGCGAGCGTGGGTGCGTCAAAGACCGCGTGATTTGTGCGATGTGCAGCTCCTGTGAGTTCGTCCACCAGCGCTAGGTAACGCGCGCGTTGCTGCTCCCACGCGATCCCTGAGAGCTTCTGCGTCGCACGCGCCGACCGCTCGCGTGCGGCCTGTGGGTCGGCGCAGATCGACTCGATCGCACGCGCCAGACCCTCTGAGTCGCCCGGGGTGAACTCTTGCAGCTCGCGCTCGGAGAAGTAGCCGGAGATGCCGGGCAGCCGCGAGGAGACCACTGGCAGGCCCATGTGCACATACTCCAGCAGCTTGACCGGCAGCAGCAGCTCGGTGAAGCGGTCGTGCAGCGTCGGCACCACGCCGATGTGCGCAGCCTGCAGCTCGGCCGGGATGCGCTCGAACGGTACCGGCCACGGCGCCACTTCGATCCGCTCGGGGTCGATCTCCGCCGCCAGCGCGGCCAGACGGTCGCGGTCTTCGCCTGACCCGCATACGCGCAGGTGCAGGCGCGGGACGCGCTCGCTGAGGTGGCTGCTTGGGGCGCGCCCGCCCAGCTGCGGCGCGCTCGAGGCGCTCTCGCGCAGATGTCGCCACGCTTCAATCAGGGTCTGCACCCCGAAGCGAGGTGCCAGGCCGCCGTGGTAGAGGACTCGCAGCGGGCCCTCCGCGGGCCACTGAAGGGGGGGGCGCGCGGGGCCGAACACACGCTCGTCGGGCGAGTTCATCACGACCGTCGTGCGGCCCACGCCGACGCCGCGGCCTTCCACCCGTAGGCGGGCCTGGTCGGTGACCGTCACCACGCGGCTCGCCAGCGCCGCGCTCAGGCGCTCCTCGACTTCGAGCAGCGCTTCCAGGCGATCGCCCTCGGGCCGGCCGTACTTCGTGGCGAACAGCTCCGGGAAGGTGTCGTGCATGTTGAGGATCACCGGCGTCCCGCGCAGGCGCGGCCCGAGCGCCGTGGCGGTCAGCAGGTCGGGCATGTTGTGAACCTCCACGAGGTCAAAGCGTCGGCGCATGTCAAGCGCCGTGAGGCGCCACAGCGCCCGCGCGAGGAAGCGACCGTAGTCGCGCACATACGCGCTCGCCCCGCCGGCGGCCTTCTCGGTGGCAACCGGATGCACGCGGATCACGCCGTCGCCGACGCGCAGCTGTTCGCGCTCGCCCACGCACACTAGGTCCACTTCGTCGCCCCGTTCCGCCAGCGCGCGCGCCTGACGCTGGATGCGCGAGTCGAGGCGGAAGTCGGAGATGTGCACCATCGCCACCCGCAGCCGGCGGTTCAGCACAACGCCACCTCTCCACCGTCGCCGACGTTCAGGCGCAGCGCGCGGGGCAGTGAGAAGTCGCGGAAGACGCGTGCGTCGCAGCCGACCACGCTGCCGACGAGGCGCCCGCCGATGTGCGTGATGCTTGCGCGGGGCAGGATGATCGAGTGCTCGATCTCGGCGCCTTCGATATGGACGCCGGCCCCGATCGAGGTGTACGGCCCGATGTAGGAGTCTTGTACTAACGCGCCCGGCCCGACGATCACGGGGCCGACGATCACGCTCGACTGCACGCACGCGCTCGGGTGAAGCTCTACGCAGCCCTCGATCCGGTTGTCCGCATCGCTCGCCGTATCGCCGCGCAGGCCGTTCCCGCCGCGTAGGCCCTTCCCGTCGTGCACGCCGTTCCCACTGCTTAGGCCGTTTCCTTCGTGCACGCCGTTCCCGCTGCGTAGGCTGTTCCCGTCGTGCACGCCGAGCGCGCCCGGTTGGGTGGCGCAGTCGCTCACGAGCGCTTCGAGCACCAGGCGGTTGAGTTCCAGCAGATCGGCCGCCGTGCCGGCGTAGCGACGCCAGCCGCGCACGCGCTCGACTCGCAACTCCCCACCCGCGGCCGCCAACTCCTCCGCCACCGCCGTCAGATCGAGCTCCTCACGCTGCCACCAGCGCGCTCCGCCGGCGCGGCGTAGTGCGCCCGGCCCGAATAGGCAGGCGCCCGCCAGCTCGAGCTCGCACTCCTTGGTGGAGGCGCCGACGAGGCGCAGCAGCCGCCGTGTGGAAAGGCCGACCGATCGCGCTCCGGTTGCCTGCGGGTGGACGAGCATCACCAGGTCGGGACCGCCCGCGCCCAACAATCCCACGAACGGTTCCAGCGGCTGGGCGAGCAGTCCGTCGGCGGCGTGCACCACACACGGAGACTCGCCAACCAGCTCCACCGCCGCCGCGAGCGCGCGCATCAGCTCGCCTGGTCGGTGGGAATGGGAGATAAAACTGATGTCAAGCCCCTGGAGGCCATCCGCCGCGACCGACGTCTGCATTGCCGACAGCTCCCGCGCGGAGACGATCAGCGCCACCTCTCGCCCCCCCGCCCGGCGGATCGCCTCCAGGGCGTGGCAAACGATCGGCCGGTTGCCGACTTCCTGGAGCGCTGCATTAGCCGCGCCGCCGGCGGCCCCTGCATCGGTTGCCGGAATGACGATTCCCTTCAAAGTCATCTCTCCAATGAACGGCTCGGAGCGGCCTGCGCTCGCACAGCGCGGAGCCGAGCTACGGTCCGTCGAGTCGCGGCGTACCACCCAGCATCCGCGTGCGCAGCTCCCGCCGCGCGAAGCGCCGGTAGTCCGGATCGGGCACCCGCTCCACGCCGCGCGCCGCCGCGCGTGCGTAGCCGTAGAGAAACGCCGCTCCCGAGAGGACCTGCGGCCGTCGGCGGGCGACCTTGAACGATCGCAGCGTCACCCATAGGAGGCCGTAGTGCGCGATGTATGCGCACTCGCCGTGCCTTGCGTGGCCGCGCAGCGCGCCGTCGGCGCTCGCAAGCGGCCGGTGGTGGATGGACACCAGGTCGGGGAAGCTCTGCGTACGAAAACCCCGCATTCGCGCGTAGGTCTCGTCGATCGTGTCCCACCCCAGGCGCTCCTGCACGCCTCCGATCGCGGTGAAGCAGTCGCGCGAGTAGCACTTCAGCGCTCCGTGGATGTGGTTGGCGGGGATCTTGATTTTGCGCATCCCCCCGTCGGCTGTCGGCTCGACCAGCACCCCGCCCGCCAGCCCCAGCGATAGGTCCTGCGCGAAACGCTCCATCACGACGCGTAGGTAGTGCGGCGGCAGCTCGATGTCACCGTCCAGCTTCATTACGTGCGTGTAGTCATCGCTGCCTGCCTGCGCCAGTGCAAGGTTGAAGTTACGCACCTCGATCGCGTGCGCCAAGCGGTCGCGGGGGCTCTCGCCGGCCTCCTCGGGCGTATACCGCGGCGCCTGCAGAACAGTGAGGAAGTTGATCTCGCGCTCCAGCTCGCGCAGCAGCGTGAGGGTGCCGTCGCCGGAGCCGTCGTCGATCACGATCCAGCGCGCCGGCGCCAGCTCCTGGGAGGCGAGCGCGCGCGCGACCCTGGTGATGTGGTCGGCCTCGTTGCGCACCGGGGACACCACCAGGATGCGCGGCTCTTGCACTTGCTGCATACCCCTCAAGAACGTGGGGAAGCACTCGTTCCTCGCACGCCGAATGCGCGCAAAAGAAGCCGTCGGGGCACCGCGTTGCATGGATGTAGCGGCAATCGAACTGGCAACACACTCCGAAGACGAGACGAGGTAGCGGACATGCGGACACTGGTGACTGGAGGCGCGGGATTCGTCGGTGGGCACCTCGTGCGCGAGCTGGTGGCGCGCGGCGATGAGGTCGTCGTGCTCGACAGTCTCGAGCCGCAGGTCCACGGCGACGTTGCGCCCGAGCTACCGAACTCGGTCGAACTGATCGTCGGCGATGTCGGCGACGTCGCGTGTGCCGATCGCGCACTGCGCGGGGTCGATCGCGTGGTGCACCTCGCCGCGGCGGTGGGCGTGGGCCAGTCGATGTACGAGATCGCGCGTTACACCGAGCGCAACACGATGCAGACCGCGATCTTCCTGGAGCGGCTGGTCGCCCAGCGACCGCTGCCCACGCGCTTGGTGGTGGCCTCCTCGATGTCGATCTACGGCGAGGGCGAGTATGAATGCCCCGAGCACGGGCG
This sequence comes from uncultured Solirubrobacterales bacterium, assembly GCA_963724305.1. Classification (GTDB taxonomy): domain Bacteria; phylum Actinomycetota; class Thermoleophilia; order Solirubrobacterales; family Solirubrobacteraceae; genus Palsa-744. The sequence continues at coordinate 1,715,281 of CAVRUG010000004.1, read as the reverse complement.
CACCGCACCGCCGCCGCGCCCGGAGGAGCAGCTGCTAGCGCGCCAGTGGGAGCTGTGCTGCCCGACCTGCGGCGGGGTGCTGGCGCCGGTTGGCACGCGCGAGAGCAAGTCGCTGATTCCCACCTCGATCTACGCGATCACCAAGCGCGACCACGAGGAGCTGTGTCTGGTGGCGGGCGCTGCCTACGGGATCCCCACGGTGGCGCTGCGCTTCTTCAACGTGTATGGCCCCGAGCAGGCGCTCTCCAACCCCTACACCGGGGTCGCCGCGATCTTCGCCTCACGCCTGCTCAACGGCCACCCGCCGGTGATCTTCGAGGATGGCGAGCAGTCACGCGACTTCACCCATGTCAGCGACATCGTGCGCGGGATCATCCGCGCGCTGGAGTCCGAGCGCGCTCCTGGGTACGCGATCAACCTCGGCACCGGGCGGCCCAGCACGGTGCTGCAGATCGCGCAGGCGCTCGCCGCGGGGCTGGGGCTGGAGCTGGAGCCGATCCGCAACGGCCAGTATCGCGCCGGCGACATCCGTCACTGCGTGGCCGACCCCACACGCGCCCGCGAGCTGCTCGACTTCGAGGCCACCGTCACGCTCGAGGACGGGATGCGCGGGTTGCTGGAGTGGCTGGCCGACCAAGAGGCCGTCGACCGCGTGGAGGACGCCACACGCGAGTTGGCCACACGGGGATTGGCGCGCTGAGATGGAAATCGCCGAGATCATCCGTGTGCTGCGCAGTCGCTGGAAGGCGACGCTGGCGATCGTCGTGCTGGCGTTCGCCGCCGCGTTCGCCGTTAGGGCGAGTGTTGCCTCCATTCCCACGGGGGCTGCCACCGTGCAGATCCTGGTCGACTCGCCGGACTCGGCGCTTGCCAACCTCTCCCAGGAAACTGGCCCGCTCACCACGCGCGCCTCGGTATTTGCGCAGGTGATGACGAGCGCGGCGGTGCTCGAAGACATCGCCGACAAGGCCGGCGTGCCGGTATCGCAGATCACCGCGCAGGGTCCCTACAGCGGCGCGGGCGAGCCGCTCGACGTGGTCACCCCCTCGGAGGCGCGCGCCAACCAGCTGCTCGCGCAGACCGTCAAGTACAAGCTCACGTTCCTCGCCCAGACCGACGAGCCGGTGGTGACCGCCTCCGTGCAGGGCCCCAACGCCGCCGCCGCCGCGCGTGTGGCGGGCAGCATCCTGCCGGGCGTCCAGCACTATGTCGCCACACTCCAGCAGCAGTCGGCCACGCCCGCCCAGCATCGCGTGACGATCCGCGAGCTCGGCCCGCCGCAGGCCGGCGCGGTCAACTCGAGCACGCGCTCGACGCTCACCGTCGCAGCCTTCCTGGGTGTGCTGATCATCGGTCTGCTGGCACTGCTCGGCGTCGAGAGCGCGCGCCGTCGCACGCGTGAGCGCGTCGCGCTCGAATCCGAGCACGCCGCCGATTTTGCCGAGCTGCATCTGTTCGCGTCCGACTCCGCCGCGTCCGCGTCGGCCGCGCCGCGCAATTCCCCCCACCCGCCGCCGGCCGTCCTATCGGCCGGCTCGGCGTCGGCCGAGCGCCGCCGCTGAGCGCGGAGCGCGAGATGGGCGCGCTCGCGCACCCCTCACGCCGCCGTCCTTCGCGGGCGTCTGGCGATCCCTCGCAGGCGTCAGGCGGTCCTTCGCGGGGGTCTGGCGATCCCTCGCAGGCGTCAGGCGGTCCTTCGCGGGCGTCTGGCGATCCCTCGCAGGCGTCAGGCGGTCCTTCGCGGGGGTCTGGCGATCCCTCGCAGGCGTCAGGCGGTCCTTCGCGGGGGTCTGGCGATCCCTCGCGGGGGTCTGGCGGCCCCTCGCGGTCGGCGCTACGCCCGCTGGTCGCGATCGTGTTGGCCGCGCTGCTCGCGGCGCTGCTGGTCGGCTATCGCCCGTCGCTGGCACCGCCCGGGCTGCACTCTCGCAACGTCGCGCTGGGGGCCGCGCAGGCGGAGGTGCTGGTGGACACCAGAGCCTCGCAGCTGGCCACGGCGACGCCTGCCAACCCCAACGCGGGCAAGCTCGTCGCGGAACTGGCGGTGGGCTACGCCCTGTATCTGCAGAGCGATCACGCTACCGCTGCGCTCGGCGAAGCGCTCGGCCTGCACGGCCTCAGCGTCTCCGCCTCCGGGCCGTTCACGCTGCTGCTAGGTCGCGAAAACCTCGGACCCAAGCTGCCCACGCCGCCCAATCCGATCCTCGTCGACAATGCCTACCGGCTGTTGCTCGACGTTCGACGGCGAACGCCCGATGCTGAGCATCTACGCACAGGCGCCTTCGGTGCGCGGCGCGGTGGCGCTGGTGGATGCCGCGCGTGCGCTGCTGCTGCGCCACGCGCGCGCCGAACAATCGGGCGGCCTGGTCGGCCCGGAAACGGTGGTGGTGCGCCCGCTCGGGCCGACCACCGGTGGGCTGGTGGGGGGAGGGGCTCGCTGGCAGGCGATGGCGTTCGTGTTCGTGCTTGTGCTGTTGATCGGCCTCAGCTTCCTCTACGCGCGCCGCCATCGGCGCCGGCTTGCTCGCCGTACCGCCGGCGAGCTCGCGGCGCTCGACCGGCTCGACGAGCCGCGCCCGCACGCCGACGACTGGCCGCACACCACGCGCGTGCTGCCGTGGGCGCTGGCCGGCTTCATGGTGATGCTGTTCCTCGTCCCCTTCGACGCGATCCAGCTGCCGGTCAGCCTGCCGCTCAGCAGCACGCTGGACCGGCCGCTGCTGATGGCGCTCGTGCTGCTGTGGCTGCTGAGCCTCGGGCTGGTCAGCGGCGCGGCCCGCCCGCGCGTGAAGCTCACGCGCGTGCACTTCGCAGCGCTTGCCTTCCTCGGAGTGTGCTGTGTCGGATTTGCGCTGAACGGCCAGGCGCTGGCGAGCATGGATGAGGTGTCGCTGGTCGTCAAGAAGCTTGCGCTGCTGGGCTCTTACATCCTCTTCTTCTTCGTCGTCGCCTCGGTGATTCGCCCGCGCGAGGTTCCGCGCTATGTCGCGTTGATGGTGGCGCTCGGGGTGATCGTGGCGGTCGCCACCGCGATCGAGTACCGGATGCACTACAACGTCTTCTACGCGCTGTGGGGGAAAGTCTTCACGGTGACGGTGCCTCCCGAACTGGACATGCCCGATTCGATCGGGCGGCTGACGGTGTACGGCCCCACCAGTCAGCCGCTGGAGCTGGCTGCGCTGCTGGCGATGGTGCTGCCGTTCGCGATCATGGGTTCGGTTCGACGCGCTCACCCGCCGTCGGCGTGTGCTTTACACGATCGCGATCGGGCTGCTGCTAGCGGGCGGTCTCGCGACGTCGCGCAAGACCAGCATCGTCGCGCCGGTCGGGGCGATCGCGCTGCTGGTCATCTACCGCCCGCGCACCGTGGGACGGTCGCTGCTGGGCCTTGCGCTGGTGCTGGGCGTGCTCGTGCATTTCACTTCACCGGGCGCGCTCGGGTCGGTGATCACACAGCTGGAGCCCGGTCACGTCAACGACGTACTGAGCACCACCGATCGCACCGCGCGCTACGACGCCGTGCGCCCCGACCTGCTCACCTACCCGCTGCTGGGACGGGGCTATGAAAGCTATGACCCGCACAAGTACCGGATCCTCGACAACGAGTATCTCGGCCTGCTGATCACGACCGGTGTGCTCGGCCTGCTCGCATACCTCGGGATCCTCGGCGCGATGATGAGCGCCGCGCACCGCACGATCCGCGGTCCCGACCCGCGGCGCGCCTCGCTTGCGCTGGCAGCGTTCGCTGCAGTTGGCGTGATCGTGCTGGCCAGCGGCCTGTTCGACGTCCTCTCCTTCCCGCACGTCCCCTACCTGCTGTTCTTCATCGGCGCGATGATCGTCGCGCTGCGCGAGCCTTCGCCCGCGACCGAGCCGGTGCGCTCGCCTGCTCGTAGGCCCCGTCCGTTGCCGCTTCCCGACGCGCCGGGTGCCGACCCGCGTGGGCCGCTGGAGCCGGCGCCCGCGCATCGTCCCGAGCGCGAACTGGTGCCGGTTTGAGCGCCGAGCGCCAAAAAAGATCCCCCAACCCCAAAAAAGATCCCCCGACCCCAACGCGTTTTCTCAACATATGCCTACACACGACACCATGCCACCGCGTAGCACCACCTCGCGAGCGTACGCCCGCGCCGGCCTCCCCATCCTGCTGATCGCTTTCGTGCTGCTGATCCTCGGCGGTGCGCCCGCGGGCGCCTCCGCGGCAGTGTCGTGTCCCAACGCCAACCCGATCGTCAACGAGAACAACTGCATGGGCGAAGGCACCACCGAAAACCAGGTGGCGATGGAAAACTACAGCGAAGACCTCGGCGGCTTCACGCCCGAATCGAGCTACAAGCTCGGCGAAAACGTGCCGCTGAAGATCGGCACCGATCTGCCCTCGTTCCCCGCCACGGACGTCAACATCAGCATCTATCGGATCGGCTACTACGGCGGCGACGGCGCGCGCCTGATCCCCGGCGCGGGTGCCACCAACGTCCCGGTCAACAACTCCTTCCAGTGCAATCCCCAGAACACCACGACCGGGGAACTGAGTTGCTCCAACTGGAGCGTCAGCTACACGATCCCCGGCAACAAGCTGCCGGTCTCGGGCATCTACGAGGCGGTCTTCACCGACGTCGGCGGTGGCGGCATCTCCAACTACGTGGTGTTCCCTGTGCGCAACGAAAACAACCACGCCGCGATCGAGTACGTGCTGCCCTCGGCCGACTACGAGGCGTACAACACGTGGGGCTGCAAGTCGCTCTACTACGACGCCTGCGGCGGCGCCAACACGATCGCCGGCGACCCGCGCGCGGTGGCGGTGTCCTTCGACCGCCCGGAGAAGGAAGGCGACGAGCAGTACAACCACTTCTTCGGCCCCGACTTCCTCACCGTGTACTGGTTGGAGCAACAGGGCTATGAAGTCAGCTACACCTCGGACGTCAACCTCGACTCCAACCCGGGCGAACTGCTCAACCACAAGGTCGACCTCGTGTCCGGGCACAGCGAGTACTGGTCCTACAACGAGTTCCACAACTTCAAGGCCGCGCGCGAAGCGGGTGTGAGCATCGTCTCGCTCAGCGCCAACACCGCCTACTGGCAGACGCGCTACGAAAACAACCACCGCACGCTCGTCTGCTACAAGACGATCCAGGGTTCCAGCGACGGCGATGCCGCCGCCACCCCCAACGATCCGGCCTCGATCGGCCCGAACGGCGAACCGCGGCCGCAGTACGCGACCACCACCCGCCGCGATCCGGGCGCGCCGGCCGGCGACCCCAACGCGCCTCCGGGCGGCCGGATCGGGGTGAACGAACCGGAGAACTCGCTGTTCGGCGTGCTGTACGTCGGCGACAACGACGAGGAACGCTTCAAACTGACGATCCCGGCGGGCAACGCCAACGGCGAATTCGGCTCGAGCCCGGCGTACCGCAACACGGGGATCTCGACCAAATCATCCACCGTCCTGCCCGAAGGGATCGTAGGCTGGGAGTGGGACCAGGTGCCCTCGCCCGCGCAGTCGAGCTACTACGCGGTGGAGCCGGCAGGCGTGAAGCGGCTGACGCTCACCAACGTCGCCGACGCCGAAGACTCGTGGCTGCAGGACGCCGGGCGCGCCCGCGCGACGGCGCCGCCCCAAGGGGAGTCGAGCAGCGTGAGCGCGGCCGAGTACCGCGCGCCGAGCGGCGCGCTGGTATTCGCCTCGGGCACGATGGAGTGGGCGTACGGCTTGGACGTCGAACCGGTGATCGACCAGATGACCTACAACGTCCTCTCGGAAATGGAAGTCCAGCCGGGCACCCCCGCCGAAGACATCAAAGTCGACGCGGGCGGTCCGCCGAAACTGCCGCGGCCGTCGTTCACGGCCACGCCGAGCACGGTGTACATCAACCAGAACGTGACCTTCAACGCCTCCGCCTCGACCGACCCCTACGCGAAAATCACCGACTACAAGTGGGACGTCAACAACAGCGAAACGTTCTCGGTCAACACCGGCTCCTCGCCGACGCTGACCTACGCCTTCACGCAGCCGGGCACCTATGAAGTGATCCTCAAGGTGACCGACGCCAATGGCCAGACGGAAACCACAGAGCGCACGGTCAACGTGGACAACACCGCCACCGCCAAGCTCAGCGCGAGCATGAACCCGGTTGGCGCCGGGCAGCTCGACACGCTCAGCGCTGCCGGCTCGAGCTCGGTGGAAGGGGGCACGATCGTCAACTACAAATGGGATCTCAACGGCAGCGGCAAATACGAAACCGACACCGGCACCACGCCGACGATCACGAAGACCTTCACCAGTCCCGGCAGCACAACCGTAGGCGTGGAGGTGACCGACAGCAAGGGCGCGACCGCGACCGCGACGCTGCCGGTGACCGTGCTCAGCGAAGGCGTGAGCAGCTACAGCAATGCCGTCGAAGCCGTGCCCAGCTTGCTGCACTACTACCCCTTTAGCGAAGCCTCCGGTTCGACGATCCTCGACACCAAGGGATCGAGCAACGGCACCGTCTTCGAAGCGACGCACGGCGTGCCCGGCGCGGTCAACGGCGCTCCCGAAACCGCCACCGAATTCGCCGGCGACGGCGACCCGATCGAGGGTGAGACCGGAGCGTACGGCGAAATCCCGCTGGAACTCGCCGCTCAGAGCGCGATCACCGTGGAGTTCTGGCTGAAGTGGAACGCCTACGGCAACAACGACTCGCTGGCGATGGAGTTCACCCCCAACTACAACGAACACCTCGGCGGCTTCATCGTCAACCCCGACGCGGGCGAGTACGGCGGCACCTTCGGCGTCGGCATCGGCGCGGGCAGCGCGCGCAACACCGTCTTCTTCGCGCGCCCCACCGCGGGTGTGTGGCACCACTACGCGTTTGTGCTCAACCCGAAGGCACCCGCCGCCACCGAGGTCATCCCCTACGTCGACGGCGTGCCGGTGAGCTACCAGAAGGAGAGCAGCGGCGAAGGCGCCGGCGCGTTCGCCAATTCCACGCTGTATCTCTTCTCGCGCGGCGGCAACTCGCTGTTCGGCAGCGGCGCGATCAACGACCTGGCGATCTACGGCGGCGAACTGGGCTCCTCCACGATCCAGCAGCAGTTCGACTCCAACGGGCCCGAGCCGCGCCCGGTGGCCTCCCTCACGGCGACCCCCAACCCGGCGCGGGCCGGGCAGAGCGTGACGCTCAACGCCTCCAGCTCGCACTACGCGGACGGCTCGATCGTCAAGTACGAATGGGAACTGAACGGCAACGGCAAATACGAAACCAACACAGGCTCCAACCCCACGACCACCACCACGTTCGCCAACCCCGGCACGTACACGGTGGGCCTGCGCGTCACCGACAGCGACGGCGCCACCGGCACCACCACCAAGCAGATCTCGGTCGGCAACTTCCCGCCGGTCGCCAACGTGACCGTATCCCCCACTCCGGCGCTGGTCGGCCAGTCGGTGACGCTCGACGCAAGTGGCTCAACCGATCAGGGCACGATCACCGACTACAAGTGGGATCTGGACAACAGCGGCAACTTCGCCACCGACACCGGTACCACGCCAAAAGTGACCACCAGCTTCCAGACCGCCGGAGTGCACACCGTCGGGGTGAAGCTGACCGACAGCGAAGGGCTCACCACCACCACGACGGTGACGGTGAAGGTGCTCGAACAGGGTGCCAGCAGCTACGAGAGCGCCGTGCTGGGTACGCCCGGGCTGATCGACTACTACAAGCTCGGCGAACCGGCGGGGCCGACGATCTTCGACAGCAAGGGCTCGAGCAACGGGACGATCAGCGGCGGCACCTTCGGGCTGCAAGGCGCGGTCGCCGAAGATCCCACCACTGCGATCGGCTTCAACGGCTCCAGCGACTACGGCAAGATCCCGCTGAACCTGTCGGGCACGGGCAAGCTGACGATCGAATTCTGGTTGAAATGGAACCAGTACGCCAACAACGACGCGCTAGCGATGGAGTTCACCCCGAACTTCAACGAAAACGCCGGTGGCTTCATCGTCGATCCCAACTCCGGCCAGTACGGCGGCACCTTCGGCATCGGTATCGGCAGCGACTCCAACCGCAACAGCATCTTCTTCGCGCGCCCCAGCGCGGGAGCGTGGCACCACTACGCGATCGTGATCAACACGGGCGCGGCGGCCGGCGAAGAGATCACCCCCTACGTCAACGGTGTGCCGGTCAGCTACCAGCAGGAAAGCGCCGCCGGCGGCCAGGGCACGTTCGCCAACTCGACGCTGTACCTGATGTCGCGTGACGGCAGTTCGCTGTTCGGGGCGGGCGAGCTCGACCAGCTGGCGATCTACAACCAGCCGCTGAGCGCGGGCACGATCTTCCAGCACTACAATTCCCACGGCAGCGCCGAACCGCCGAGCCCGTCGTTCACGATCTCCAAGAACCCGGTGCGTCCGGGGGAAAGCGTGACGCTCAACGCCTCCGGCTCGAGCGACTCCGACGGGCAGATCGTGGAATACCAGTGGGATCTGAACGGCAGCGGCACCTACTCAACGCACACGGGCTCAAACCCTGTGCTGAGCACCAGCATCCCGACCGGGGGCACGTACAACGTCGGGTTGCGCGTGGTGGACAACCACAATGCAAGCGCCACCACCAGCCACACGCTGACGGTGGGCAACTTCCCGCCGAACGTGAAAGTGACTGCGACCCCCAATCCAGTGATCGTGGGCGAGACGGTGGCACTCAACGCGAGCGGCTCGACCGACCAGGGCACGATCACCGACTACAAGTGGGATCTGAACGGCAGCGGCGAATACGCCACCGACACCGGCGCGACGCCGACCGCGAGCACGAGCTTCACGACACCGGGCACGCACACGATCGGCGTGGAAGCGACCGACGACCACGGCCTCAGCGCGCGCACCACGATCACCGTGACGGTGCTGGAACAGGCCGCCACGAGCTACTCCGAAGCGGTGCAGAGCACGCCCGGGCTGCTCGACTACTACAAGCTCGACGAACCGGCGGGGCCGACGATCCTCGACAGCACGGGCCTCTCGGCCGGGACGATCAGCGGCGGCACCTTCGGGCTGCCGGGCGCGATCGAAAACGGCACCGCGGTCGGCTTCAACGGCACCAGCGACTCCGGCGCGATCCCGCTCAACCTGTCGGGCACCAGTCAGGTGACCGTGGAGTTCTGGTTGAAGTGGAACCAGTACGCCAACAACGACGCGCTGGCGATGGAGTTCACCCCGAACTTCAACGAAAACGCGGGCGGCTTCATCGTCAACCCCAACGCGGGCGAGTACGGCGGCACCTTCGGCGTGGGGATCGGCACGAGCGCCAACCGCAATAGCGTCTTCTTCCAGCGCCCCAGCGCGGGTGTGTGGCATCACTACGTGTTCGTACTCAACTCGGGCGCGGCGGGCAACGAAGAGATCACCCCCTACGTGGATGGGCAGCCGGTGAGCTACCAGCAGGAGAGCAGCGCCACTAGTCAGGGGGCGTTCGCCAACTCGACGCTGTACCTGTTCTCACGCGACGGCAACTCCCTGTTCGGGGGCGGCGAGCTGGATGAACTGGCGATCTACGATCAGCCGCTGAGCCCGACGACGGTATTCGGGCACTATCACGCGAGCAACGTCAACCTGACGCTGACGCCCTCGTTCACGATCAACCCCAAGCCCGCGGTGACAGGGCAGAACGTGACCTTCAACGCCTCCGGCTCGACCGACTCACAGGCGAGCATCACCGACTACAAGTGGGACCTCGACGGCAGCGGCAAATACGCCACCGACACCGGGTCCAACCCCACGCTCGTACACGCCTTCACCACGCCAGGCACATACACAATCGGGCTGCAGACGACCGACAGCGCGGGCGTGAGCGCACGCACCACGCAGACGCTGACGGTCACCGAAGCGCCGCCCGCGACGCCGGTGCTGACGCTGTCCGGCGCGAGCGGCAGCACGTACATCGCGGGTAGCACTGTCTACACCGACCCGCAGGCCGGCGACGAAGGTGCCTTCACCGTGGAAGCAAGCACCAGCGATCCGCTGTCAGGGATCAGGGAAGTGAGCTTCCCGGCGCTGAGCGGCTTCTCCAGCGGCGGCGGCGCGCTGAGCAGCACTCCCTACAAGACCACCTACAAGTGGGCGGGCGCCGGCGCGAATGCGGCGGGCGAACAGACGGTCACCGCCACCAACAAAGCGGGCGTGAGCGCGAGCGCCGCCTTCGAAGTGGTGCCCGACGTCAGCGCACCGACGGGTGGGGCGCTGAACATCAACGGCGTCGCCGCCAGCGCCGAAGGCTCCTCCAGCAACAGCATCACCGGCAGCTACCCGATCGCGATCCGCACCGACTACAGCGAGCCGCGCACGGCCAGCCAGTCGGGCTTGCGCGCGAGTACGTTGACGCTCGAAGCGGCAACGCTCGCCGCCGGCTCGTGCGGCGCCTACGGTGCTCCTGCCACGATCACCGGCAGTCCCGCGCAGAGCGAGCCCAACGGTTGCTACCGCTACACGCTCACGGGCACAGACAACGTGGGCAACCGCGCGAGCATCTCCACGACCGTGAAGATCGACACGACGATCCCGCCGACGCCCTCGCTGAGCTTCAGCAACCTCACCAACGCCTACTACAAGGCATCCAACGACGCGCTCTACTTCAGGCCGGCCGCCGGGGGGACCTACACGGTGAGCGCCAGCTCGAGCGACACGGTCAGCGGGCTGCGCGGCTACACCTTCAGCTCGCTCGCCGCCAACGGCTTCGGCGAAGCCCAGACAGGCGGTCAGATGGTGTACACCTTCGGCGCCACCGCGACACAGCCGTCGGCGAGCCCGACGGTGTTCGCCGCCACCAACGCCGGCGCGAGCTCCTCGAGCGCTACCTACGCGCTGCTCCCCGACACCGCCGGACCGACCGGGGGCGCCTTGACCGTGAACAACGTGGCGGCCACCGCAACCGGCTCGACCAGCTACAACACCTCCGGCAGCTTCTCGATCGGCACGCGCACCGAATACAACACCGACAGCGGCTCGGGCCTGGTCTCCTCGGTGCTGACGCGCGCGACGGGCACGCTGACGAACGGCGTGTGCAGCAACTACGGGACGCCCCTGACGATCACCGGCAACCCGACCCAGAGCGGGCTGGCGGCGGGCTGCTACCTGTACAAGCTGACCGGCGCCGACCGCGTGGGTAACACTTCGACGCTGTCGAGCACCGTCGAGATCGACAAAACCGCGCCGAGCGCCACCATCAGCGCGCCGACGTACGCCAACGGCCCGGTGGCGGTGACTTTCTCGGCGAGCGACGCGGGCTCGGGTGTGAACAGCGCCTCGGGCCAGCTCAAGCGCGCGACGGCGACCTACACTACCTCCACCAACACCTGCAGTACGTTCGCCTCGTTCACCAACATCGGCGCGTTGGGGTTGAGCTCGCCGTTCACCGACAGCACCGTCTCGAGCGGTCACTGCTACGAGTACGAGTACGCGGTGTCCGATAAAGCCGGCAACGCCACCACCTCGACGCCGACGACGGTGAAGGTGAACACGACCAAACCGAGCCTCACATCGATCACCGACACCACCCCCGGCAGTACCGCGGGCAAGCCGCAGGTCGGCGACGCGATCACCCTCACCTTCAGCGACACGATCGAAGCGGCGAGCGTGCCGAGTAGCGTGACCCTCACCTACACGCGCACCCTGCTCGGTTCGACCACGATCGCGGTGTCGGGCCTCGGCTCGGGCAGTTGGAGCACCGGCGATTCCCTCCTTTCGCGCTACAGCAACACGGGCGGTACCTCGGCGGTCGTGACCGCGAGCACCGCGGTGAGCGGCACGACGGTGAAACTGACCGTTACTGCCATCAAAGACACGAGCAACAACCTCACCGCTGGCGGTCCCGGCGCCGTGAGCGGCACGCTGAGCTCTTCGCTCAAAGACGTGTTCGGCAACAGCGCGAGCACGAGCTCGTTCACGACCCCGAGCGTCCGTCTGTTCTGAGCATGCGCGGCCCGACCGCCTGCGGGCGCTCGGGTGGGTGCGTAGCTCGTGAGTCGCGCTCGGACTGGCGCTTGGCTCGCGAGAAACGCTCACACCGATGCGTTTTTCAAGCATGAGCAGTCAAACTCTGAGTCTCGGCGCGGAGAGCGCCCGCCGCGCGGCGGCGCCCGCCCGGACGGACCCCCTTGACCGAACGGATCCTGCGGCCACCACGGGCAAAGCCCGAGCTGGCATGGCGATGTCGCTCGCGACGTTCGCGATGGCAGCCGCTTCGGGGATCCAGGCGGTGCTCTACCTGGGCCGCTTTGGCACCAACGCGCGCACCGACGGCTTCTTCGTCGCCTTCGCGCTGTACTCGACCTTCGGAGTGTTCAGCCAGAGCTTGCGACTCACCTCGGTGCCACTACTGGTCGAACCGGGGGCACGCCTCAGCGTGCGTCGCTTCGCGATCGTGCTGGGCTGTGTGGCGCTGCCGGTGCTGTTGCTGACGTCTCCTCTCGCCGGACCGCTCTCACACCTGATTGCCCCGGGGCTGAAGACCGCCGGCCGCAGCGTCACGGCCGCGGCGTTGCCTGTGCTGGGCTGTGCGATGGTTTTGCAGCTGTGGGCTTCCGGAGGAGCGACCGTGCTCGCGATCCGCGCTCGCTTTACCACGATCGCCGGGGCATACATGTCCGGGGCGCTCGCCGGGCTGGTCGCGTTCCTTGCGCTGATGGACCGTACGGGGGTGCAGACGCTTGGCTGGTCGATGCTCACGATGTCCGTCATCACGTGCACCTGGATGCTGGTCGGACTGCGCCGCAGCGGTGGTTTGGGCCGGCGCGAGGTCGTGCAGACACGCCCTGCGGCGAATGAGGCTGTGGACTTATCTACGGACTTGACTGGTGCGGTGGGGGGCGCGGCGGGTGGTACGAGCTCGTCCGCGGGCGCGCCTGCACCGGCGGGTCGCGTGGCGGGGATCGTGCGCGATTGCGGTGTGGTGCTCGGTCGCACCGTCATCTACCTGGCGTTCAACGGCCTGTTCGTGATCACCCTCGCTTTCGCCAGCCACTCGGCGGCCGGTGGCACCACCGTGCTCTCCTACGCCTACCTCTTCGCGAGCTACCTCGTCGCGGGCACCGGCATGGCGCTCGGCATGTCGAGCATCCCCGACATGACCCGCGAGGCGCGGGCGCAGCGACTGGCGGTGGTGGCCGCGACCGTCCCGCGCGGGTTCCGCTACGCGATCCTGATCGTCGCGCCCGCGATGGCAGGGCTGATAGCCGCCGGAGCGCCGCTGATCCACGCCGTGCTGCCCAACAGCCTGTCGATCGCACAGGTGCATACCCTGCGCGTCTTCACCGCGCTGCTGGTGCCGTGGACGCTCGCCGCGCTGCTGGTGATCCTCCTGCTGCCGGTGCTGCTCGCCCTCGGCCGGGCGCGGCTGCTGGGAGCGCTCGCCCTGCCGCTGGTCGTTGTGCACCTCATCGCGACGGCGATCGGCAACGCGCTGTTCGGCGTGGATGGTGCGATCGGCGCCTTCTGGGTCGCACCTGCTTGCCTGGCGGGGGTATTGCTCGTGGCCGGAGTCGGCCGTGCTTACGCCGCGAGCCTCGCCCGCGAGCTGGCCGGCGACGCGGTGCGCTTCCTAGCGCTCGCGGCGTTCGCCTTCGGCGCCGGGTGGGCCCTTGGCGAGGTGATCGGCGTGAGCCTGTTCGCCCAATCGGCGGTCGCCGGCGCGGTCGGTTGCGCGCTGTATGTGGTGGGCCTGCGCGTGGTTGCCCACCGGCAGCTGCAGGTGCTGCTGGGAGTGCTCGTCCCCCGTCCCGCGCCGGCGTGAGCGCGACTCTGATCCCGCCGCGTACGGCGCCGCCGCGCGCGTACGCCCCGCCTGCGTCGGCAACGCAGGCGCCCGAGTCGGATCGCAGCGGTCCGCGCGATCGCACGGTGATCGCCGCGCTCGCGCTGTGCTTCGCGGTGCTCACCGCGCTGACGTGGCGCAAGTGGGGGGTGCCCGAGATCGACGCCGGCGCCGAGCTGACCACCGCCGATCTGATCAAGCACGGCGCGGTGGCCTACCGCGACGTGCGCTACTACTACGGCCCACTTGGGCTGTACTCGCTGGCGCTGAGCTTCAAGCTGTTCGGCACCAGCTTCACGACCGCGTTCGCGTTCGGCCTCGTGCAGACCGCGGCGATCATCGCAGCCTTCTACGCGCTCGCGCGTCACTGGTTGGTGCCGCTGACGGCCGGCCTGGCGAGCGCGGTGCTGCTGGCGATCGGCTTCTCGGGGACGGCCTTCAACTTCGTGCTGCCGCACACCAATTCGGCCACCTTCGGGCTGCTGTTCCTGTTGTTGACGCTGCTCGCGCTGACCCGTGAACGGTCGCTGGCGGCGGGGATCGGGGTCGGCTTGGTCGCGCTCACGCGGCCGGAATTCCTCGCGGTGGCGGTCGGCGCCGCGGCGGCCTACGCGATCGCGACGTGGCGCGTCTCGGGCCGCGCGCCGGCGTGGCGGGCAGCATGGCGGATGGCGCTGCCGGCGCTCGCGATCCCGGTGGTGGTGTACGCGTGGTTTGCCGAGCAGGCCGGCTTCTCGCGCCTGTTCACCGAAAACCTGTGGCCGGTGAAGTTCCTGCACGCGGGCGTCAACACCGAGCAGAACTGGATGCCGCTGAGCCCTGGGAGCATCGTCGGGCTGGCGGCCCGCGCCGCGATCTACACCGGCCTGCTGGCGGCGCTCGTTATAAGCGTCAATGGCTGGCGCGGCCGCCGGCGGCCCGTCACGGCGCGTGCGGGCGAGCATGGTGACGGTGCAGTGGGCAACGGGTCGGTCGCCCCCGTGCCAGGCAACGGATTGGCCACCCCGATGCCAAGCAACGGGTCGGTTGGCCCCATCCCAGGCAACGGATCGACCGCACCCGTGAATGCTCGCGCAGGCGCATGGCGGGCGCTGTGGCCGCTGGCCGCCGCGGCGCTCGCGATCGTGCTGCTCGACGGGCTGCTGCGCGCGAGCGGTGTGCTCGCCGGTCAGCGCGCGGCGATCGAGCTGGAGATGCGCCATCTCGTGCTCGGCATGAGCTGGCTACCGGCGCTCGGCATCGCGGTGGCGGTGCTCGCGGCGGTACGGTTGGTGCGCGGGCAGAGCTCGCCGCTGGGGCGCTCCTGGCCGGCTGACCTGGCGCTGACAGTGGCCGCGCTCGGGCTGGGGTTGCGGGCCTACAACGCCTTTACCACCGAGGGCTCCTACGCGCCCTACTTCGCCGCCCCGCTGGTGCTGCTGCTGGGCATCCTGCACGAACGCGTAGCGGTGCGCTGGCCGCAGGCGCGTGCGGCGTCGCTCGGCGTGCTCGGCCTCGTGGCCGCGGGTCTCGCCGCGTACGCGCTGGGCGGGTTGTACGTACACGAGAACACGACCGTCCACACCCCGCGCGGCAGCTTCGTGACGAGCGCTGCCGCCGCGGGGGCGCTGCAGGCGGCGGTGCGCCAGATCGACGCGCAGAGCGCTCCGAGCCAGCCGATCCTCGCGGCGCCGACCGACGGCGGGCTGTACTTCATGGCCGCCCGGCGCCCCGCGCTGTACGAGCTGACGCTGCTGCCCGGCCTGCTGGCGAGCCCCGCCGAAGAACGCGCGGCGGTGGTACACATGCGCCGCGAGCACGTGGCGGTGGCGGCGATCGGTGCGCGCGACCTCTCGATCTGGGGGACGCCGACGTTCGGCGTCAACTACGACCCGCTGCTCGGCGCCTACCTGCGCGGCGCGGCGGTGGCACGCACGACGGTGGGCACGCTCGCCGACCCCGTGGGCGGCACCAATCCCTCGCGCGGCTTCACGATCGTGCGCCTGCGGTGATCGCGTGCGCGGGCAGGAGCTGATCCTCACCTTCCACGGGCTGGAAGGCAACGGAGCGGGTCCCCCGCCCGGCGCGAGCGAGGCCGAGCGCAAGGTGTGGGTGCCGCGGGAGTGGCTGGAGGCGATCCTCGACGCGCTGCCGCGTGCGGGAGTGAGGGTGGCATTCGACGATGGCAACGCCTCCGATGCCGAGCAGGCGCTGGTGCCGCTCGCCAAACGGGGCGCAAGCGCGCGCTTCTTCGTGCTGGCGGGCAAGATCGGCGCGCCCGGGTACCTCACCGCGGCGCAGATCGCGACGCTGCACGAGGCGGGCATGACGATCGGCAGCCACGGCCTGCACCACCGCGACTGGCGCGCGCTGCCCGACGAGCAGCTGCGCGAGGAGTTGGTGGGCTCGCGCCGGGCGCTGGAGGAGCTGATCGGAGCACCGGTGCAAGAGGCGGCGTGCCCGTTCGGCTCCTACGACCGTCGCGTGCTGCGGGCGCTGCGGGCGGCCGGCTACCGCCGCGTGTACAGCAGCGACGGCGGCTGCGCCGCCACGCGCGCGTGGCTGGCGCCGCGCAGCACCGTCCACCGTGAGCGCCCGCTGGAGCAGTGGGTCGCGCTCGCTGCCGCCGGCGCGCGGGAACGGCCGAGCCCCACGCAGCTCGGTAAGCGACTCGTCAAGCGGCTGCGGTAGGAGAGCGGCGATGAGCGCGCAGGCACCCACTAGTACGGCGAGTCCCCCGCGACGGCCCGCACGCGCTCCCACCGCCTCGGTGCTGGTCGGCTTTGCGGACGCGCTCGCGGCCCCCGAGGTAGTGGCGAGCTTGCTGGGGGCAAGGCACCGCGTGGCGGCCTTCGCGCGTCGCGGGCGCCCGGTAGCGCTGCGCCGCCAGCGGGAGGTGGAGATCGTGGAGGTGACCGCCCCCGAGGACGACCTCGCGGCGTGCGTGGGCGAGGTGGCGGCGCTGGCGGCGACGCACGAGCTGACGATGCCGCTCGACGACCCCGCGGTGCTGGTGGTCGACCAGGGGCTGCCGTGCGACGCGCCGGCTGCGGGCCCGCTCGGGGTGCAGGCGCGGCTGGCGCTGGACAAGCGCGTGCAGCTGCGCGCCGCACGGGCGGCAGGCTTCGCGGTACCGCGTTGGGTGGAGCTAGCAGCGGATGGCGCTGGGGTCGCAGCGACCAACGGCCATAGGCTCGCCTCCGTACCCGCCCCCAGCCCTGGTGAATTGCACGCGCTGGAGCTGCCGAGCGAGTGGAAGTTTCCGGCGGTGCTGAAGCCGGCGCTGGCCGCGGAGGAGCACGAGGGTTGCCTGCGGCGCCTCGCCCCCCGTCCAGTGGCCACCGAGGCCGAGGCGCGCGCGCTGCTGGGGACATGGGGCACGGCGACGCCGGCGCTCTTGCAGCGCTGGGTCGCGGGAGGCGGCGCGGGAATCTTCGGCATCGCCGACGACGAGGGCGTTCACCACCTGAGCGCGCACCGGCGAGTGCGGATGATGAACCCGGCGGGCTCCGGCTCGAGCGCGTGCGCCTCGGCGCCGGTCCCCGCGGAGCTTGTGGGCCCCGTGGAACGACTGCTGGGCGAGGCGGGCTGGCGGGGGATGTTCATGGTGGAGCTGCTGCGCGCGGAGGACGAGTGGTGGTTCATGGAGCTCAACGGTCGTCCCTGGGGCAGCCTCGCGCTGGCGCGGCGGGTGGGCTACGAGTACCCGGCATGGGCCGCTGCGCGCGCGCTCGATCACACCGCCCCGCTGCCGCCCAGCCCTCCATTTGAAGAGCTGCTGTGCCGCCATTTGGGCCGCGAGTTGATGCACATGCTGTTCGTGTTGCGCGGCCCGGGTACGCATGTGGGGCAGTGGCCGAGCCGGCGAGCGACGTTGCGAGCGATGCTGGCGAGCGGGAGCTCCACCGCTTGGTACAACCTCGAGCGGGGCACGCGCACGCTGTTCCTCGAGGACACCTGGAGGACCGTGGCCGCCCAGACGTGGGGGAGGCGGGGCGCGTGAGTTCGCGCACGATCAGGGCTGCGTTCCACGTGCACTCGGAGTGGTCCTACGACGCGCAGCTGCCGCTCGAGGAGATCACGACGCTGTTCCGCAAGGAGCGCTGCGACGCGGTGTTCATGTGCGAGCACGACCGCGGCTTCGACGCCGCGCGCCTGGAGGAATACGTCGCGGCGTGCGCCGCGGCGAGCGTCGCCGGACCGCTGCTGGTGCCGGGGATCGAGTACGCCGACCCGCACGATCGCGTGCACGTGCCGGTGTGGGGCGCGGTGCCGTTCCTCGGGGAGGGCACCCCCACCACGGAGCTGCTGCGTGCGGTGGTCGCGCACGACGGCGCGGCGGTGCTCGCGCATCCGGTGCGCCGCGACGCCTGGCGGGTGTTCGAGCCTGAGTGGCTGCAGCTCAGCGCCGGCATCGAGATCTGGACACGCAAGTGGGATGGCTGGGCGCCCAGCTCGCGCGCCTGCCGCTCGGCGCAGGAGCACGGGCTAGTGGGGGTCGCCGCGCTCGACCTGCACCGCCCCGGCCAGATGTTCCCGCTGACGATGGAGCTGCAGATCGACGCCCCGGGTGACGAGGACCCGCTGAGCATCGAGACGTGCGTGGCGGCGCTGCGCGAGGGTCGCTGTCGGGCGCTGATTGGAGGGCGGCCGGTAAAGCCGTTGACCCACGGCGGCCTCGGCGCGGCGGCGCGCAACGTGGAGCGCGTCAGGCGGCCGGTGTGGCGTCAGGGACGGCGCGTACGCGAGCGGCTGCACGAAAGCGGACGCGGCGCCGATTCGTTGCGTGGGTGACTTGTCCGAGATGTTGACATCAAGCCTCGATGGGGGATCCACGAATGGCGTGGCAACGGCGTACGCCGAGCGGCCGAGCGTGCTGAACGGCGATCGCGCCGTCGCCACGACGCATGGCTCCCTCACCTCCGCCCCTTCTCAGCCGCCGACGGCGGACCTCGCGATCGTGGTGGTGTCCACCAACGAGGCGCGCTGGCTGAAGCCGTGCCTCTCGACGATCTTCGCCCACGCCGGCGGCGCCGCGCTGGACGTGGTGGTCGTCGACAACGAATCCAGTGACGGCACCCGCGAGCTGGTCGAGTCGAACTTTCCCGCGGCGCGCGTGGTCGCCTCCCCCAACAAGGGCTTCGGGCACGGCAACAACCGCGGCATCGAGACCACGAGCGCGCGCTACGTGCTGCTCCTCAATCCGGACACCGAAATCGTCGCCGGGACCTTCGGCGAGCTGGTGAGGATGCTCGACGAGCGCCCCGAGGTGGGGCTCGCGGGTGCGCGCCAGCTGACCCCCGAGGGCGAGCTGTTCCCCACGATCAGGCGCTTCCCCAGTGCCGCCCGGGCGCTCGGCGAGGCGCTGGCCTCCGAGCGCTGGCCGATGAGCCCCGCGTGGGCGGGAGAGCGCGTGCTCGACATGGGTGTGTACGAGCGCGAATACGATTGCGACTGGACCTCGGGCTCATTCATGCTGGCGCGTCGTGAGGCGCTGCTGAGCGCGGGCTGCCTCGACGAGCGCTTCTTCATCTACGCCGAGGAGCCCGACCTGTGCCTGCGGATGAAGCGCGCGGGGTGGGCGGTGCGCCACCTGCCCGACATGACGATCGTTCACCACGCTTGCAAGGGCGGCGTGCGCCCGCGGATGATCGCCCAGGACGCCTTCGCCCGCCGCCAGTACGCGCACAAGCACTTCGCCCGCACCCACCGCGCGCTGTACCTTGGCGCGATCGGCGCTCGCCATGTGATCCGCGCCGCGGTTGCGTCGGTGAAGGGCGAGGAGGCGGCGATCAACCGCGAGGCGGCGCGCCGTGCGATTGCCACGCTCGCCGGTCGTGCTGACCCTCCCTTCGGCGCCCCGCCGCCGACCGCGCTGCCGCCGTTGGCGCAGCGTTCGCGCTGACGGACGATCTCTTCTGGCGCCAGAGGTGTCTCAAGCTAGTGCAGCGGTATTGAAGTTGGGGGGAGCCAACCGACTCCTTCGGGGCTACCATTGGCTCATGGCAACTGTCGTGAAGAGGCTCGATTTGACGGTCGGTGAGATTGTGGAAGTGGCTGGGCGTCGTTATGAGGTCGTCCCGGATCGCGAGGGTGGCGTCACGATCGAGCCGTCGATCACGCCCGCGACAGAGATACACGCCCGGAGGGGAACCAAGCCCGCCTCCGCAGAGGACTTCGAGCGGCTCTCGCTCGACGTTGCCTTCGATGACGAGGGCTAGGGGTGCCGGATAGTCCGGCGGGCGGCCCGCGACGCGTGCCGATCGAGTTCGGCTCGCTTGAGTGGGAAGAGGAGGTCGAGCGCTACGGTCCTCGCTCGTCAGCGCGCACTCAGGCGCAGCGTGCTCGCAGGGCGATTGAGGTCGGTACGGCGAAGCTCGACTGGAAGCGCTGCAAGGCTGATGGCCCGGGCAGGACCAAACTGCCCGGCTGTCGCAAGCTCTACGTCCCGCTCGACAAGGAGGGCGCCTCAATGCTCCTTACGGGTTTGTGTTTCAGCTGATCCAGAAGTCCGACGACAGCCTCGCCTGGAACCTGATCGCGTTTGGTGAGCGTCACCCCGCCAACGAGGGAACTCGCAATGTCTACGAGCGCGCCCACAAGCGTCTGCATAGTCGCTATCCGTAGCTGAGTGAAGCCAACCGAAGTCAACGCGAACCGCTGTGCCCGGCGGCCGAATATCGTCCCAACAGCCAATACGGCGCCGCCCACGGCGATGTGCGCCCGTCCGGGCTAGAGGAGCGCCGGTGCTTCCGAGCTAACCCGCGACGGCCTTCGCGGCGTCGATCGGGGCCGCGGGGCCGTGGTCAAGCGGCTCGGCCGTGACCACCGCCCGCCCGCGGCGCAACCGCCGCCCCAGCGGCCCCAGCACCTGCACGACGAGCAGACGCGCGTCCCCCCACGCGGCGGGGAAGGCGAGGCGCAGCACGAGCGTGTAGACGGTCAGCCCGGCGCCGGCGACGAGCGCGATCAGGAGCACGCGCGGGAGCTCGCCTTCGAGCAGCCGCATCGCCGGCACGGCGACCGCCGCGAGCGCGAGACAACTGACGATCGCGGGCCCGAGCTCGGGGACGAGTCGGCGGATCGAGAGCCCCACGTAGGGGCCGAGCATGAAACGGTAGGCGCCGAGCAGGATCACGAAGTAGGCGCCGACGACTGCGCCGGCGACCACCATCAGGCCATGGCGGGAGGCGAGCAGGACTGCTCCTCCGTAGAGCGCGAGGCGAGCGATATTGAACAGCAGCAGCGGCCGCGGCTTGCCGATCGCCAGCATCACCTGGGAGTAACCGGTGAGCACGGCGGCGAGCATCCCGGCGAGCGCCAGCACCTGCGTGGGCTCGACCGAGGGCTTCCAGGCGGCGCCGAACAGGAATGGTACGAGCACCGGAGCGAGCACCATCAACAGGGCGAGCAGCGGGAAGATGATCGCCGCGTGCACTCGCGCGGCACGCTCGTGCACGGCACGCAGCGTCTCGCGGTCGGTGGTGCGCGAGTAGACGGGGTAGGCCACCTGCACCATCACCCCGCTGAGCTTGTCCTGGTAGACCACGCCGAGGTTGAACGCGCGGTAGTAGATACCCACGGTTGCCGCCGACAGGCGGGCGGCGAGGATCGCGTAGTTGACGTTGCGGAACAGCACCTCCACGAGGCCCGCGAGCGCGGCGGGCAGACCGAAGCCGGCGACCTGCCGCTGCGCGTGAGGCGACCAGCGCGGCAGCGGCGCGGGCGCGCGGATCAGCAGCAGCAGTGAGCTGACGCTCATCTGGACGAGTGCGCCGATCACGATCGCCTTCGCCCCGAGCCCACTCGCCGCGAGCGCGACCGCGGCGACGAAGCCGCTCACCACGCTGATCGTGTCGATCAAGCTGGTGCTGCGGAAATCGAGCGCACGCCACAGCGTGGCGCGCGAGACGCCACCGAGCGCCGCGATCAACAGGATTGGGGAGATCAGCTCGATCAGCGAAGCGGTCTCGGAGCCGAACAGCGGCCGCCACAGCGGCGCAGCGAGCAGGTAGACACCCGCGCTGAGCACGGAGCCGCCGACGACGCACATGAACATCGAAGCCTGGCGGTCGTGCTCGTCGATCGTCTCGCGCTGCACGAGCGCCGAGGCGAAGCCCTCGAAGGTGAGGATGCCCGCGAGCGGCAGGAAGATCAACGCGACCGCGGCGTGCCCGAAGGCCGCCGGGGCGACCAGTCGAGCGAGCGCCACGGCGGCAACAAGCGCCAGCGTTTCGCCCACCATGCGCGTCACCGCCAGCCAGCGCAGGCCGCGGATCGTGGTCTCTTTGAGGGTCTCCTCCGCGGGCATTGGCGTTCTTGGAGAATCAACGCCCGGCACGCGGCGGGGCTTGCAGGTTGGTGGATCTGCTCCGGACTTGCGGATTCGCGATCTGCGCAGGAGACTTGCAGGTTCGCTCTTCGCTAAAAGCGCGAAACTCGTCGGCGCGCAAGCCAGGGGCTGATTCGCCGGCAGTCGGTATCGGTTGAGATGGCTCCTTACCGGCCGTGCGGCTTGCCGCTGTGCCGGGTCGGCCGGTCGTTAGGGCAGCGAACAAAGCCCCAACCGTACGGTTGCGTACGCTTCCGTTCGAGTCTGCTAGGATATGGCCATGATGACGGTCAAGGCAGACGAAGTACGTATCCCTCGCCGAGCTCGCGAGGCGGTGGCGCATCACAAGGAGGTGGTCGTCCTCAATCGGGAGCGTCCAGCGTTTGTGATCCTCCATCCTGACGATCACCGGCGCCCCGTGTCGGCGCACCGAGGGCGACGGTTGGGCGATGCGCTTGCTCTGCTCGCAAACGCTGCACCTCCCGACCCAGGGTTCGCCGAGGACATGGAAGCCGTGCTCGACTCGGTCGGCGCAGTGCCATCCGATCCGTGGGCACAGTCCTAGATACCACGGTCTTCGTCGAGCTCGAGCGGGCCATACGTATGCTGCCCGCCGAGCATGCGATGCAGACCGTCGGGGGCCGCCTGGAGGACCGCCTTGGCGCGGATGACGAGGTCGCGATCGCAACTATCACGGCCTCGGAGCTGCTACACGGAGTTCACAGAGCTACCGAGGAGCATCGTGTCCGACGTGAGGCGTTCGTCGCGGCGGTGTTGGATGCATTCCCAGTTCTCTCCTTTGACCTGCTGGCCGCACGGGTTCACGCACGACTCTGGGCAGGCCTCGTTTCATCTGGTGCCGATGTCGGAGCGCACGACCGCATCGTCGCCGCCACCGCGATGTCGGTGGGTTGGCGGGTCGGGACTGCCAACATGCGTCACTTTGGCCGCATCCCCGGTCTCGATGCCAGACAGATATCGCTGACCTGATCGAACCGAGTCAAGGACGGGTTTGCGCACCGGCCGAGAAATGGGCGTTACAAGTTCGCCGCGGCCGGTCGCGTTTTTAGAGCGGGATGTACGCTGAATCCAGCACCACGCTGGCGATCAGGCCCGAGCTGGAGGAGCCAGAGCTGAGGGCGGCCATATCAGGGGAGGTGGTGTTCGCCTTCTCCTATCTGAGTTGGGGCGCCGCGGCGCGGCGGGGCTGGTTTGGCACCGAGGATCGGCTGGCGCGCGGGCTGGTCACCCACGAGCAGGTGCGGCGCGTGTTGATCTGCGATCGCGCGCGCAGCCTGCCGCTGAAGCTGCTGCGCGACGGCCTCGCCCACGACCCGGCGCCGTTCCCGGCGGACGAGCGCAGGCAGCTGCTCGCGCCGGTGCGGCTGCGCCGCCGTGACCCCGCCGCGCTGAATAGCGTGGCGCGCGCCTTTGCCGCCTACGGCCGCGCGATGGAGCAAGGAGCGCGGAGGATGGGGCTGAAGGATCCGGTAGTGATCACTACCCACCCGCTGGTGGCCGGCTTCGCCGAGCTTTCATGGGCGCGCGCGGTGACCTACTACGCGCTGGACGAGTGGACCGCGCACCCCGCCTACAGCCGCTGGTGGGCGGCGTATCGAGAGAGTTACAGGTGCATCCGCGAGCGCGGCCACAGGGTGGCGGCGGTGAGCGCCGCTCTGTTGCGAAGCCTCACGCCCACAGGGGCGAGTCGCGTCGTACCCAACGGCCTCGAGCCCTCGGAGTGGCTGGGCGCGGACGCGCCACCGCCCCCGTTTGCCGATCGCGGTGGCCCGCTGCTGGTCTACGCGGGCAGCCTCGACGCCCGTCTGGACGTGGAGTGGCTGCGCCAGACCGCCAGGGCGATGCCGCAGGCGACCCTGGCGTTGGTGGGTCCGCTGGTGGATGCGGCCCATCTGCAGCCGCTGCGCGGCGAGCCTAACGTGGCGATCCGCGCGCCGCTGGCGCGCGCGGAGCTCGCGGCGCTGATCCGCGGCGCAGACGTGGGCCTGATCCCCCACAGGCGCTCGTCGCTGACCGACGCGATGAGCCCGCTGAAGCTCTACGAGTACCTCGCGGGCGGTCTGCCGGTGGCGGCCACCGACCTCGAGCCGATGCGGGGCGTCAACCGTCGCGTGGTGCTGGTCGGCGAGGGTGGCGACTTTCCCGCCGCGGTGCGCGCCGCGCACGCGCTGGGTCGGGCGCAGGAGGGCGAGCGGTGTGCGTTCGTGCACGCCAACTCCTGGCGCAGCCGCCACGACGCGCTGCTGGAGTTGGCGCTCGGCTGAACGACCCGCGGGGCTGCTCGCAGGGGGAGAGTTGCGCGGCCTCTGCTATTCCGCCACCGCGATCTTCTGGGCGAGGGAGGTGAGCGACTGCGCCGCATCGCCGACCTGCACGGCGATCTTGCGCTTGTCGGCCTGCGTCAGCGCGCCGTAGAGCGCGAAGCCGAGGGGCGTGTTGCGGCGATAGGCGTTCAGCTCCTTCTGGACGGCCGCGAACTGGGCGGCGATCGAGGCGGCGAGCGGGGAGCTGCCGTCGCGTTCCAGCACAGGACGCATGTATTCGAATGCCTTGCGCGCCCCCAGCAGGTTGGCCTGGAAGTCGGAGAGGTCGGTGTGCGAGTAGCGATCCTCTTCGCCGGTGATCTTCACGTTGACGATCTCGTTGAGCAGTGCCACCGACCCGTTGATCAGCTGGTCGGGAGCGAGGGGGAGGGAGGGCACCTGCTGGTTGAGGGTCTGCACGTCGCCCAGCAGCTTGTTGGCCAGCGGCGTCGTGCCGCGGAGGGTGTGCTTGGCCCACATCAACTGCTCGATGTGATGGAAGCCATACCACTTCGCCACATCGCCGTTGACCAGCGGCGAGTCGATCCGCGCGTCGATCGCGTTGTCGAGGCCGGGGAAGCTCTCGGCCACCGGCTCGATCGCCTCGTAGTGCGAGCGCACCGGCCCGAACAGCAGCTTTGCCTCGGCCATGTTGCCCTGCTCGATCGCCGCCACGAACTGGCGCGTGCCTTCGAGCAACGCGGCGGTCTGACCCTCGACGTAGGTGCGGTACTGGAGCACCGCCGTCTTCAACAGCACCTCCGAGGGACTCTTCACCGGGTGGGGCTTGCCGGTGACCGTCAGTTCGCCCTGGGTCACGTCCCCGTCAGGGCACACGAGTTTGTACTTGCCGGGCTCCAGATCGAGCGAGAACGAGCCCGAGAGCCCGGGCAGAAGGTTCTCCCGCTCGCCGAGGATGATGCCGCTCTCGCTGTGCAGCTCCAGCTCGGTCACCCGCGTGGTGCCCCCGTTGGTGACCGAGAAGGTCACCGGACCGGCGCGCACCGACGCCTGCCCGGGAGTACATCCCTGGTCGGTGAGCGTGAACTTGAGCAGCGCCGCGCCGGCTTCGGGGCCGTCGCTGCCGCACGCCGCGAGGCCGAGTACAGCGAGCAGCACCAGCAGAAGCGCCGCGATCCCGTTCCTCGCACGCCGGCGCTTCCGGTCTCGACGTGCGTGTATGCGTGGCGGAGTGGTGGGTGTGGGGCGCAAAGTGGGCAACTTCCGAGTCGTTAGATGTGCAGGGCGTTATCGGAAGCCCACCCACTATATGTTAGTGTTAGGTCACCCTAAGTCGGACGTGCGGGTGCGCAACGCGCATCCCCGGGCGGATGTCGCTGCGCCTCGGGTCGTCTCCCGGCGAAACGCTGTACGACGCTCTCGGCGCCTGTTCTGCGTGGGCGCTTTCGTGCTGTTCGCGAGCCTGCCCGTAGCTGGTGGGGCCAGTGCGATGAGCGTTCGCCGCTCTCCCGAAGCACCTGGCAGCCACCGGCTTCCCGCCGCGGCCGCCGGCGTCAGCGCGAGCGACGCCCAAGGGTTGCACATGCTGCTTGCGCTGCTGCCGGTCCGCTACGCGAGCGCCCCGCCTACGCACGAAACCGAGTCGGCCGCAGTCGTCCGCACGCTCGCACGGGGAGCGCAGCGGCGGGTGGCGGAATTGCGATCCACGCTTGCTGCCCGTGATCCCGCCGGCACCGCGCGAGCGCTTCGCACCCTCGTCAGCCTGGAAGCGTTGCTGGGGCCCACCACGCAGCGATTTCAGCCGTGGCCGCTGACGCTCGAAGTGAATGCCCTCAGCGCACAGGCCCAGCGGCAGCTTGCCGCGATCCTGCCGGCGCCGGGGCGGATCGAGCGCTCCTATGCGGGGATCGATGCGGCGCTGGAACGGGCGCAAGCCGCCGCGCGCGGAGGAGACCGGGGAGCGGCGAGCTTCGACCTGCTGAGCGCATACGTCATCTATGCCAGCGGACCCGGTCAGCGGCTGCTGATCGAGGATCCCCAGCTCGACGGGGAGATCACGCGTGAGCTGCTGCTCGGCGACGGCGCTGCGGGCGGGAGCGACGGGAGCGGCTCGGCGCTGGTGGAACTGATCGCGCGGGGCGCCGGGCCCGCCGCTGTGGCGCGCGCCGCCGCCGTGGTGAGTGCCAACCTGACCCTCGCCGCCCAGACACTCGGCGAAGTACACGTCAGTCGCACCACGATCGTGATCGACGGCGCGATCATCGTGTTCCGCGAGGGGCTCGAGGCGGTGCTGATCCTCGCCGCGCTCACCGCTTCGTTCGTGGGGGCGAAGCGTCACCTGCGCCGGCCGGTGCTGATCGGCGCCGTGGCCGGCCTGGGCGCCACTGCGCTCACATGGGTGGTGGCGCAGATGATGCTGCACATGCTCGGCGAAGGGGGGCTGGAGTTGCAGGCGGTCACGGGCCTGATCGCGATCGCGGTGCTGCTGCTGGTGACCAACTGGTTCTTCCACCGCGTCTACTGGAGCCAGTGGATCGCGCGCTTCAACCGCCGGCGCAAAGCGATCGAACGGTGGGATCGACTCGGTTTCATCTCCGGCCAGGTGCTCGGCCTCGCGCTGCTCGGCCTCTCCAGCGTCTACCGCGAGGGCCTGGAGACGGTGCTGTTCCTGCAGGCGCTGCAAACCAGCGCGGGCACCGAAGCCACCCTGCTCGGAGCGGGCATCGGCCTGGGCGGCACACTGATCGTGGGCATCCTCACCCTCAAGCTGCAGCGCAAGCTGCCGTTCAAGCGCATGCTGATGCTCACCGGCGTCATGATCGCGCTCGTGCTGGCAGTGATGGTGGGCACCACCGTGCACAACCTGCAGGGCATCGGCTGGGTGCCGATCACGCCTACCAGCTTCACCGTGCCGATCGCGTGGAGCACGTGGCTGGGTGTGTATCCGACGTGGGAGGGCATCGCCGCCCAGCTCGGCTCGCCGGCGTTCGTGCTCGGCTCCTATTTCGTGGCCCGCGAGATTCAGGTCGGGCGCCCCCGGCGCCGGGCGCGGGCTCAGGCGGCACGGGCGACCCCGGCGTCGCGGGCACTGCCCGAGACGCGTGCGGCTCAGGCGGTCGTCCCGCCACGGCTCTCTGCCGAGGTCTAAAAAAACCCCTTGCGGCTCAGGCGGTTGTCCCGCCACGGCTCTCTGGAGCCGTCCCGGCTAGGGCGTTTTGTTGTAGATCAACTGGCACCGCGGCTTGGGTGATGTGAACCGGAATCGCTGTTCGGCGATCTCTGTGACCTGCCCGGTGTCCTGGTAGCAAATCCGAGCCAAATCAGGCGGATAGGCCCGCCGAGTTGACGATCTCGGCGCCGCGCTCCTGCGCTCGAGCTGCCGCTCGCCTGACGCACGAACACGATCTGCCCGGCTAACGCAACCGCCACTAACCCACGCGGGCGCGGTCGCGCGCCTCGCTGGCGAGGCGGCGCAGCAGCGCCCGCGGCCGGGGGCGTCGCGACACGCGATCGCCGTGTAAGACGGCGGTGGGCACGGGGGGCGGAGCCCCACTCGCCGCCCGCGCGATCGCTGCAAGCGAGCCCCAGCGCACCGGCCCGAGCGCGTCGATCGCGGCGGTGGCCTCGGCGAGCACGTCGAGGCCGTCCGCGAGCAGGTCATGGTGACCGTAGAGGATCAGCGGCTGGCCGAGGAAGGCGCGCAGCACGAGGTCCTCGCGGGGGGCGTCGAAGCCGGCGCGCAGCAACAGCGGCAGGCCGCCCACCACGAGCTCCCGCCTCCCCCACCCGGCCAGCGCTCCTCGCTCCGGCGGGCCCGTGCCCAGTGCGGCGGCGGGCAGAGGCGAGCGCGGGGTGATCCAGGGAAAGGGCCGCGACACACACACCGCCGCGAAGCCGCCCGCGCGCAGCCCGCGGGCTGCGGGCTCGCTGAGCTGCTCGTGCGGGGGCACCATCACCCGCTCGACGGTCACCCCGGTGCGTCGCTGAAAGGCGCCGGCGCGTGCGAGCGCCTGCTGCGCGAGCGCGAGCCCCTGCGCGTCCGAGTCGATCCTGCCCAGCTCCGGTCCGAGGTGGTCGTTGCCGTGGATGCAGAGGGAGAGCTGCCCAGCGTGCTCCCTGAAGAGTCGCACCACCCTCGGGTGCGCAAACCAGCCGTCGAGCGGTGTGGTTGCGATCACCATGTGGTAGCCGTGCTCACGCGCGTGCAGGGCGAGCTGCTCGTAGCGCAGGTGCCCGTAGGTGGGCCAGTGGAGGTTGGGGTCGTCCAGCACGAACGCCGCTTGTGGCGGCGCTGCCCATGAGGGCCGCGTAGCGCTCAGGCTCTGCAGGAAGCGAACGAGCGCCAGCAGCGCCAGGCAGCGACCGGGGGCGAGGCGCTCGCGCAGCGATTCGCCCTCCGCCAGCTCCGCGGGCGCGGCGGCGAGCAGCTCGTGGGCGTGGTTGGCTCCTTCCGCCACCCACGTGGGCGCGCCCCCGACGCTCGCGAGCGTGAGTTGCCCGGGCGCCAGCGCTCCCGCCGGCAGTGGGCCACAGCAGCGATCGGTGAGGCTCGCGCCCCGCAGCGGCGGCGCGAGCGCCGGGTGCGCGGTGAGGGTAACCCCGGCGCGGACGTCCCCATTGGGCCGCTCCTCGCCCAGCGTATTGCTCGGCGCATTGCCTGGGGCATCGCTTGGCTTCCCGCCTAGCGCATCCCCCTCAAGCTCCTCGCCGACCGCATCGCTCGGCTTCCCGCCTGGCGCATTCCCCAACTCCTCCCCCACGGCGTGCAGGCAGGGCAGGCCGGCGGGCACGTCACGGGGCGCGTCGGGGCCGATCGCCAGGAGGCCGTCGAGCTCCGCCCAGCGATCGTGGCCCTCGAAGCTGACCGGGTAGGCCTCTTCGAGCGCCGCGAGCAGCCGCCGCCGCGCGCTGCGCTGGCCCGCGGGGAAGATGCCGATGCGTGCTCGCCGCGTGTCCGTCCGCGGTGCGGGGGGCGCCGACGCTAGCTCGGTCGCAGCGCCCATATCGTGCCGTTGCCGGGGACCGGCTGGTGTTCGCAGAGCACCTCAAAGCCCGCACCTCTGAGCGCGGCTCGTGCGGCTTCGCGCGGGTCGGGGTGTGGACAGCGCTGCTCGTGCCACTCCATCGCCAACGCCCGCGCGCTCAGCGACGCCAGCCGGGGGTCGGCGAGGATCTCCCACTCGCTGCCCTCGATATCCATCTTGACCAGATCGGCCGACTGCGCCAGGCGAAACACATCCACGCAGGGCACCTCGATCGTCTCCTCGCGGGAGTCGGTGTCCGCGACGTGCGATTCGGCGAATTGTCCAGCCACGAAGCGAACCGCGCCGTCGTGGTCGGCGGCGCAGGCCGCGAGCACCTCGATCTCGGCGACGCCGGCGGCTGTCTGGCGCAGCAGCTTCAGGTTGTCCGGGTCGGGCTCAACGGCTGTGACGTCGGCGCCCGGCCAACGCTCCCGGCAGGAGGCGGCAAACAGCCCGACGTTGGCGCCGAGATCGACGATCCGCGGTGGCCGCCCGAGTGCCGCGACCAGCTCGAGCACGGCAGGCGGTGGGTCGTACTCACCGGCGATGAAGATCTCCGAGAAGATGCCCACGTCGCGGGTGCCGTGGCGGATGAAATAGGGCACTGCGCCGCGTCGCGTGTGGTAGGCACCGACGATCGCCCGTCCGCGGTGCTCACGCCACTTGAAGCGCCACAGCTCGCGCACCGCTCGATGCCACGCGCCGTACTGGCGGACGAAGCGCAGGCGGCGCGCGGCGGGCGCCTCGCTTGGCGCCTGGCTGTGACGCTCGCCCAGGGGGACGGGCAGGGTGGTTGGCATCGCCGGCATACCCACCAAACGATTCAGGATGCCCGCTGCTCGCGCGCGGATTCCGGTGTCACCGCTCGCGTATGTGTATCTGCACACCGGTCGATGCGCACCTGTCAATCAGGGGCATGGCACTCACACCAGTTCCGGTCGATCCGCATCTCAATGCGGCGGGCCGTAGTGCTGGCTCGCCGGACTCCAATCGACCCCGATGCCGCGCGGGTTGCGCGCGAGGCGATAGTCGTTGTGGGCCGGGTCGGCGAAGCGTGGGCGTGAGGCGACGCGATCGGTGGGGCTCGCGCGGAACGACCACGGCGCTTGGTCGAAGAGGTTGTCGCGCTCGGCGATCGTGTAGGGAGTGCCGACGGGCGGCTCCACCACGAGATTGGAGAGCAGGTTGTGGTCGATCCTCGCGGTGGGCGTGAACGAGGCATTGTCGGCTGCCAGCGCGAGGCCCTTGCCGTCCCAAATTGTGTTGTGCTGGATCGTCAGGTCTCTGACGTTCCAGATCTGGGCGAAGTTGGCGTATCCCCCTACCTGGTCGCGGAGGAAGAGGTTCTCGGTGAGGGAGACGTCGGTGGCGTCGCCGTCCTTGATGAAGAAGCCCTGGCAGTCGTTGTCGTGCTCGTAGTTGTGGGTGAAGGTGAGGTTGGTGCCCCCGTACACGGACTGCAGGCAGTCGGTGTGGTTGCCGGTCTCGACAATGTGTTCGAGCTCGTTGCCTGAGATCGTGACGTTGCGCCAGTTGTCGAGGTGGATCGCGTCTTCGCTGTGGCCGACGCCGATGTTGTGGATGCGGTTGCCGGAGATCGTGACGTCGGCGATCGGAGCCTGTGGTTCGCAACCGGGCCACACGGGCGCGTCGGGGGCGGTGCAGTCGGAGGTGTCGAACACGATGCCCTCGCCGCCGTTGTGCGCGTTGGAGATGTCGTTGCGCTCGAGCGTCACGAACGAGCTGCCGGCGGCGAGGGCGATTTCGCCGTCCACCCAGAGGTCGCGGACGGCGATGTGGCTGCCCGCGATCGCGATCGAGCCGGTGCTCACGTGAGCCCCCGGCGCCGCCCGCAGCGTCACGTCGCTAGGGGCGTCGGCTGTGAGCGAAAGCCTGCCGGGGTAGCTGCCGGCGGTGAGGCACACCACGCCGCCGGCTGGGGCCCGCGCCACCGCTTCCGCGGCCGCCTCGAGACTCGCGACGCGGATGCCGCAGGGTCCCGTGGCGGCGGTTGCCGCGCGGAACGACGGGGCGGGCGGGGGGGAGCCGCTGAGCAGCGCGGCGCTCAGCGCAGCCGCGCCGGCGAGCAGCGCGGCGGCCGTCAAGAGAGTGCGACCGGGCTTCGCCCTCGCCCGCCCGAGCCGCCGGCCAAGCGCCGGGCGTGCACG
The DNA here is from genome assembly GCA_963724305.1 of uncultured Solirubrobacterales bacterium. Taxonomy (GTDB): domain Bacteria; phylum Actinomycetota; class Thermoleophilia; order Solirubrobacterales; family Solirubrobacteraceae; genus Palsa-744. Next base: position 1,683,715 of record CAVRUG010000004.1, on the reverse strand, counting down.
CAGGCGGGCGATCGCGAGGTCCCCGTTCGCGCTGCCTCCTCGCTCTGTATGCCACATGCCCCAAACCAACGGGCGCACGATGGCTGGGCTCGCGAGGTCGAGCTCAGCTCGCGGGCCCGTACTGTTCTTCGGCGGGGCTCCAGTCGATGCCGATGCCGCTGGGGTTGGTGGCCAGCTGGTAGTCGTCGGTGGCGGTGTTGACGAACTGGGGGTTTGAGTTGGTGGTGTCGGTGGAGCTGGGGGTGAACGACCACGGCGCTTCGTCGAAGATGTTGTAGTCCTCGGTCAGCGCGTATGCCTTGCCGATCGGTTCATTGATCGTGAGCGCGGTGATCAGGTTGTGGTCGATGGTGGCGGAGGGCGACACCGAGGCATCGTCGGTGACGAGCGCGAGGCCCTTGCCGTCCCAGATCGTGTTGTTCTCGACCGTCAGGTTTTCGATGTTCCAGGCCTGCGCGTAGTTGGCGAACCTTTCTCCTTTTTCGTCCGGTTCGTCGTCGCGCAGGAACAGGTTGTCGGTGATCGACACGTCAGAGGCGTCGCCGTCCTTGATGAAGAAGCCCTGGCAGTCGTTGTCGTGCTCGTAGTTGTGGGTGAAGGTGAGGTTGGTGCCGCCGTACACCGACTGCAGGCAGTCGGTGTGGTTGCCGGACTCGGTCACGTGTTCGAACTCGTTGCCGGTGACGACGACGTTGCGCCAGTAGTCGAGGTGGATCGCGTCTTCGCTCTGTTTCTGGCCGATGTTATGGAAGTGGTTGCCGGAGATCGTCACGTTGGAGATCTGCGCGTGCGGTTCGCAGCCTTCCCACGTGGGTGCGTTGGGAGCGGTGCAGTTGGAGGTATCGAACACGACGCCCTCGCCGCCGCTTTCGTTGGCGTTGCTGATGTCGTTGTGGTCCACGGTGATAAACGAGCTGCCTTCTTCAAGCGCGACTTCGCCGTCGATCCACAGACCGCGCACGACCAGATGACTGCCGTTGATGTCCACGGCACGTGTAGTCACGTGTGCACTCGGCGCTGCCTGCAGCGTCACATCGCTGGCCGGCGAGGCGTTCAGGGTCAGGCTGCCGTATTCGCCCGAGTTGAGGCAGATCACGCTGCCCGCCGCCGCGCCTGACACCGCGGAGGACACGTTCGCGCCCAAGCTGAGGGTCTGTGTGCACGTCGGGTAGGGATTCCCACTCGTGGCGGCGATGACCGTCGCCGTCTGCGCGGAGGTCGCGGGCGTGGAGCCTCCTTTGTTGACCGCGGTCACGACGACCCGCAGGGTGTGTTCGACGTCGCTGCCGGCCAGTTTGTGTGTCGTGCCCGTAGCGCCGGAGATCCCCGTACAGCTTTCCCCTTTGGCGTTGCAGTCCTGCCACTGGTATTTGTAACTGGTGGGGCTGTTTTCCCACGTGCCGTTGGTGGTGGCCAGCGTGTCGCCTTCGACGGTGGTGCCCGTGATCGCCGGGAGCGTCTTGCTCACCGGCGCGGACGGCGGCGGAGGCGGTTCCTGTTTGGGTTTTTCGATCGTCGCGGTTGGCGTCGAGGTCGCGGAGGTTGAGCCGCCTTCGTTGGTGGCGGTGACGAGGATGCGCAGGGTGTGCCCGGTGTCGCTGCTGGTGAGCTTGTGGGTTTTGGTGTTCGCGCCGGAGATGCTGGCGCAGCTTTCGCCTTTGGTGTTGCAGTCCCGCCACTGGTATTTGTAGCTGGTGGGCGCGTTTTCCCATGCGCCGGTGGTGGTGGTGAGCGTGTCGCCTTCGACGGTCGTGCCAGTGATCGCCGGGAGCGCCTTGTCCACGGGTGCGGACGGTGGCGGTTCTTCGTTCTTTTCTTCTTCTTTCTTGTTTTCCTTTTCTTCGGGGTTAGGTTCTTTGGTCGGAGCTTTTTCAGCGGGGGGGTTCGTAGTGACCGGCGCGACGGGTCCCAGTGGAGCGCTCAGGACGAAGGTTGGGATCGGGGGGGCGGGGCTCGGACTGCTCGACCCCCGCACTGAGGCGGCGGTGGCGTAGGCTGAGATCGGGCAGTGGGAGTGGCGGTGGAACCGCCCGGCGCTCCAGGCGATGGGCAGCGCATGGAGGTGGGCGCGGATGCTGGCGTCGCTGGGGCAGCGCCCACGCCGGCTTGCGCGGTAGCGCAGCGTGCCGCCCTCTCCGAGGATCGTGAGCCAGTAGCGATGGCCGGCAGCCAGCCGGCTGGGCGCGAGCGCGACGGTGTTCCACGCGCCCCTGCGCGGCGAGACGAGCGAGCCGGTTCCGAGCAGCGTGCCCGGGCCGCGGTCGGAGTTGGTGTAGAGACCGATGAGCACGGTGGTGGCGGTGCTGTGCGCGTCGATGTACAGCCGCAGGGTGGCGATCTGGCCGCTGGCGTGCGCGCGCAGCCCGAACGCCTCGAGGCGGCCCGGGATCAGCGCGTCGCGCTGGGACTCGATCGTTGCGTTGCCCAGCAGTACCTTGACCGCCCGAGCCGAGCGGTGGTGGCGTGCCGGCGCAGCATCGCCTAGCGCTGCCCCCGCAAAGGCGAGCGTTCCCGCGATGAGGACGAGCGCGATCGTGGCCGCCAGTCCGGCCAGGCGTGGATGAGATCTCCCGGATGCGTTTCTCGGCAGGACTGTATGGCTGCGGATCCTCGGCATCGAAGCCTCTCCTGTCCTCTTCGTTGTCCAGCGGGTGTCCGTCGGCAGCCTTGCCTGTGGCAAGGATACATAACGCGGCGGAGGGAGGGGCTGTGAGCTGTCATTGGCCCCGCGACGGCCGTGTGGCGCTCGATGAGATTGCCGGATCGCAAGTGGCGTGGGTGTCTTGTGGACGACGCGCCCGCCGCCGGGCAGCGTATCGGCTCCCGCTGGCGGGGGGGTGTGGTGGGGTTCTTCGGGGGTGCCGCTTTGTGTCGGCACCCCCGTGGGTGTTGTGGGGTGGTTAGTTGGTTGGCCCGTATTGGGTTTCGGCGGGGTTCCAGTTGATGCCGATGTTGTTGGGGTTGTTCTTGAGTTGGTAGTTGTCTTCGGTGGTGGTGCCGCCGCCGCATTTGGGTGTGCAGATGAAGGTGGGGTTGGTTTCGACTTTGCTTTGTGCGCCGATTGTGTAGGTCCAGGGTGCTTCTCGGAAGATGTTGTAGTCCTCCGTGTAGGTGTAGCTGTAGGAGCTCGCGGTTTTGATGTTGAGGGTGTCCATCACGTTGCGGTCGATTGTGGCTGTGGGGTTGCTGGCGGTGCCTTCGCTTTGGACGATGCTGCCGTCGGTTCCCCAGTAGGTGTTTTTTTCGATGAGGAGGTTGTGGATGTTCTCGTCGATCCAGATGCCGGTGACTTGGCCGCCGGTTGGTGTGTTGCGGAGGCTGAGGTTGTCCTTGATGGTTACGTTGGAGATGTCGCCGTCCTTGAGGAACGGGAGTCCCTGGGCTCCGACGTTGTCGTGGGAGTAGTTGCGTTCGATCGTTAGGCCTTCTGTGGGGACGTCGCCCTGGTAGGACTGGAGTGTGTCGGTGTGGCAGGTGTCTGAGGGGCACTCCTTGATGTCGTAGATGTCGTTGCCTAGGACGGTGAGGTGGTTCCAGCCGTCGAAGCGCAGGGCGTCGCCCTCGCTGGTGGCGCTGGTGTTGTGGATGCGGTTGTAGGCGATCGTGATGTAGCTGGATGGTGTTGAGGTGGCGCTCATCACGCTGATGCCGTACCCGCTGGTCGGTCCGACGTCGTTGTGTTCGATCACGTCGTGGCTGAACCCGGGGTAGGGTCCGCCGGACCCGATGTTGATCGTGCCTTCGCTGTGTAGCTGGCTGACAGTGATGTTGGACGCGGCGACGTTGACGCCCTTGACGACCACGTGCGCTCCTGGCGCTGCGGTCAGCGTCGCGTTGCTGGAGGGGGTGGTCGTGATGCTGATCGCTCCATAGGTGCCCGCGGCCAGGCACACCACGGCACCCGGCTTCAAATCCGCGTTCACCTGCGAAACACTCGAGATCGTCGCCGTACAGCCTTCTTCTTCACCGGGCGGCGGCGGAGGCGGCGGAGGCGGAGGTGCCGAGGCGGCTTTGAGCACGACGTTGTGCTCGACCGTGGCTGTTTGGCCGCCTGCGTTGGTGACCACCAGGCGTACGTACTTGGTGTCGGCTTCTTGGAATGTGAAGTGTAGAATTTGTCCGCTTCCGAGTGGCCACAGTGGTGTGGGGGGTCGCGTGGGGGAGCCGTCGTCGGACCATGCGTACGTGCACGGGCCGTCGGTGCACTCGGAGCCTGAGGCGTTGAACGTGACCGGCTGTCCGATCACCGGCGCGGCTGGGGTGTAGGTGAAGCTCGCCGTGGGCGGTGGCCCGACGCTCCCGCTTGCGAGGGCTGTGCCGCTGCCTAAATGAACGACAAGCAGCACAAATGCTACAAACAGCACAAAGTTTTTGGCCGCGGGCATGCAGCGGCCGTCCCCTGTCATGGACATGTACCTCTCCTCTCTCGTTGCCCCGGTTGGGTTTACATAACCGGGGCGCGCAAGGATACATAATCCCGAGAGAGATGTGCGAGGTGCCGCGCGGTGGAGTTATCTGTCTGCTGTTACCCCGCTGGCGGAGATGGGATGGGGTTCTTCGGGGGTGCCGCTTTGTGTCGGCACCCCCGTGGGTGTTGTGGGGTGGTTAGTTGGTTGGCCCGTATTGGGTTTCGGCGGGGTTCCAGTTGATGCCGATGTTGTTGGGGTTGTTCTTGAGTTGGTAGTTGTCTTCGGTGGTGGTGCCGCCGCCGCATTTGGGTGTGCAGATGAAGGTGGGGTTGGTTTCGACTTTGCTTTGTGCGCCGATTGTGTAGGTCCAGGGTGCTTCTCGGAAGATGTTGTAGTCCTCCGTGTAGGTGTAGCTGTAGGAGCTCGCGGTTTTGATGTTGAGGGTGTCCATCACGTTGCGGTCGATTGTGGCTGTGGGGTTGCTGGCGGTGCCTTCGCTTTGGACGATGCTGCCGTCGGTTCCCCAGTAGGTGTTTTTTTCGATGAGGAGGTTGTGGATGTTCTCGTCGATCCAGATGCCGGTGACTTGGCCGCCGGTTGGTGTGTTGCGGAGGCTGAGGTTGTCCTTGATGGTTACGTTGGAGATGTCGCCGTCCTTGAGGAACGGGAGTCCCTGGGCTCCGACGTTGTCGTGGGAGTAGTTGCGTTCGATCGTTAGGCCTTCTGTGGGGACGTCGCCCTGGTAGGACTGGAGTGTGTCGGTGTGGCAGGTGTCTGAGGGGCACTCCTTGATGTCGTAGATGTCGTTGCCTAGGACGGTGAGGTGGTTCCAGCCGTCGAAGCGCAGGGCGTCGCCCTCGCTGGTGGCGCTGGTGTTGTGGATGCGGTTGTAGGCGATCGTGATGTAGCTGGATGGTGTTGAGGTGGCGCTCATCACGCTGATGCCGTACCCGCTGGTCGGTCCGACGTCGTTGTGTTCGATCACGTCGTGGCTGAACCCGGGGTAGGGTCCGCCGGACCCGATGTTGATCGTGCCTTCGCTGTGTAGCTGGCTGACAGTGATGTTGGACGCGGCGACGTTGACGCCCTTGACGACCACGTGCGCTCCTGGCGCTGCGGTCAGCGTCGCGTTGCTGGAGGGGGTGGTCGTGATGCTGATCGCTCCATAGGTGCCCGCGGCCAGGCACACCACGGCACCCGGCTTCAAATCCGCGTTCACCTGCGAAACACTCGAGATCGTCGCCGTACAGCCTTCTTCTTCACCGGGCGGCGGCGGAGGCGGCGGAGGCGGCGGAGGCGGAGGGACAGCGGCGATGAGGGCGGTGGCGGCCGAGGTGGCGGGCGTTGAGCCCCCTTCGTTGGTGGCGGTGACGATCACGCGCAGCGTGTGACCGACGTCGCCGGCGCTCAGCGTGTAGCTGGTGGCGCTGGCGCCGCCGATGTTGGAGCAGCTTTCGCCGGAGGCGTTGCAGTCTTCCCACTGGTAGGTGTAGCCGGTGGGGCTGGCGGTCCAGGTGCCGGTGCTCGCGGACAGCGTCTGGCCTTCGGTCGTTGTGCCGCTGATCGCGGGCAGCGCTGTATTGGTAGGCGCGGCCGGCGGAGGCGGAGGCGGAGGCGGGGGAGGAGGAGGCGGCGGCGAAGCTTCGGCTTCGGCGACCACCACGTCGTGCTCGACGGTCGCGGTCTGCCCAGCCGCATCGGTGACGACTAGGCGCACGTACTTGGTGCCCGCTTCGGAGAACGTGAACGACAGGCTTGACCCACTGCCCAACGGCCACAGTGGCGTCGGGGGTCGCGTGGGGGAGCCGTCATCGGACCATTCGTAGGTGCACGGACCGTCGGGGCATTCGGAGCCCGAGGCGTCGAACGCGACGGGTTCTCCGGCGTGCGGCGACGTCGGCGCGTAGGCGAAGCTCGCGGTGGGCGCCGCCGGCGGCGCGGGCGGCGGTGGTGGCGGCGGGTCAACGACAACGAGGGCGGTGGCGGCCGAGGTGGCGGTGGTCGAGCCGCCTTCGTTGGTCGCGGTGACGAGGACGCGCAGCGTGTGGCCGACGTCGCTCGCGCTCAGCGCATAGCTGGTGGTGGCGCCGCTCACCTGCGCGCACGCTTCGCCGGAGGCGTTGCACTGCTCCCAGCGGTAGGCGTAGGTGGGGTTGCCGGTCCATGTGCCAGGGGTGGCGGTAAGCGTGCGGCCTTCTTCGGCCGTCCCGCCGATGGTGGGGAGCACGCTGTCGATCGGTGCAGCCGGCGGCGGCGGAGGGGGCGGCGGTTCGGGTCCGGGCAGGATTTCCACCGGCGCCGGCGGTTCGGCGAGCAGGCCGGCGTTGCCGGTGATGTAACCGGAGACGGGGCAGTCGCGATAGCTCGTGCCGGCGCGCCAGGCGGAGGGCAGCGCGCCAAGCCTCGTCTGCCGGCTGGACTGGCTGATGCACGGCCCATGTGCGCGGTCGCGATAGCGCAGCGTCCCCCCGGTGCCGAGCACGGCTAGCCAGTAGGTCGAGCCGGTGCTCAGCTGGGCGGAGGAGGAGATCGGCGCGGTGCTCCATGCGCCGGTGGCAAGGATGGGGGTCGATCCCGAGGCGAGCAGCGCACCGGGTTGGCCACCGGCACTGCTGTACAGGCCCACGATCAGCGTCGTGGCGGTGTCGCCGCCGCCGATGTAGATGTGGGCGGCTGCCGTTGTGCCGGAGGTGAGCGCCTGGAAGGAGAACGCTTCGGCTTGCCCCCCGCTGAGTTCGTCCCGCTGGGGCTCGATCGCCTGGTCGCCGAGCAGCGTCGTGGCCGCGGCGCTTGCGGTCAGGGCCGCTGAGCTGGCGGCAGCGGCCCCGGAGGTAGCCGATCGCGGGCCGGCGCTCCCTGTGCCGTGGGAGTGTCTGGTGGCGTGACGATGGGTCGAGTGAGTTGCACGCTTTCTCTCACCGCGCAAGCGCGGTGCGGCGAGCGCCGAGGATGAGGCGAAGGCGAGGAGCAGGGCGATCGCTGTGAGCAGACGGCGATACGGCAGCGGCTTGAGCATGAACCCTCCTGGCGGGGTGTGGGTGTCCGGCGAGGCTCGGCGGGTTGTAGGTGACCCAATGACACTTGTGGGGGCGCTCTGGACGCTTGACCCACCAATTTCCCCTTAATCAGTAGGTTGGGATTACAGAGGTGTCCGCTGAGGGACGACGTCTCTGTCGGGCCGCTGGGACGACGACCCTCGGTTGGCGCCGCCCACGGCGGAACGCTGTCCGCGACCCTTGCGAGGTACAACAGGACGGCTTATCTCACAAATTGCACTCTTTTAGTGATGATTTGGCACTACGGCCAGAACTCTCCCTTTTCTCATAAATAACACTTATTTAGTGAGGATTATGGTTGCAAGCTTTCGCTCAACTCTGCGGTGGTGCGTTGTCAAACAAATGTCGATGTGGTAGGGTCCCCGCTCAAGCGGCCCGCAAATTGCGGAAAGAGCTGAGACAGAGCGGGCTGGACGGCTAGGAGAAGGGGTAACGCATGGATGCGTGGGAGTTTGTGCTGTCTTTTAGCTCACAAGCCATGGCCGGGCTATGTGACGGCGGCGGTTCGAGACTTGGAGAGCCACTCGGTGGCGAGGCTCCAGCAATCGTCACAGACATGAGACGCGGATTTTGTACAGCTTCTTAACGTCGCTTTGGTCAGGGATGAGTACCTTCACCGGACATACACGCCAGAACTAGATTTCCGGCCCGTTCGATAAGCGAAGCCGGGAGAGATGCGGGGCAGGATTTGAGCGATACAGGGGCAGTGGCAACGGTAGAGATCGACGAGCACATCGCGGCCGAGTCGCAGCTGCGCGGCGCCGGAGCAGAGTGGTCGATGGGGGGCGGGCTGATACGCAGCGAGGAGCGCAACTCGCCGCTGGTGTCGCAGGCGATCGCGCGAGCGCAGGCCGGTGATCGCGACGCGCTGGGGTTCCTGTACGCGCGCTATGCCGAGAACATCTACGGCTACGTGCGCAGCATCGTGCGCAACCACCACGAGGCCGAGGACATCACCCAACACGTCTTCGCCAAGCTGATGCGGGTGATCAGCAAATACGAGGAGCGCGAGGTCCCCTTCCTGGCGTGGGCGTTACGGGTGGCGCGCAACGTCACGATGGACCACATCCGCTCCGAGCGGTTGGTGCCGGTCGAGGAGATCCACGCAACCGGCCACGAGCAGTCCGATCCGGCGACCGGCGGAGCGGTCGACGAGCTGCGCGAGGCGCTCGACACGCTGCCCTGCGCCCAACGCGAGGTGCTGATCCTGCGCCACGTGGCGGGGCTGTCGCCGCTGGAGATCGCGAAACTGACCGGCAAGAGCGAGGGGTCGATCCACGGCTTGCACCACCGCGGGCGCCGCACGCTCGCCGCCGAGCTGGCCAACCGCGGGATGGCGCCGACGACGATGACCGGGGCTCGCGCGCGCTAGAGCAACTCGCCGAGCGGGTGCGGCTGGCCGGGCTGGGGCTGGGGCGCCGGCGGCGGCCGGCGGGAGATGCGCCCGCTGTCGCCGTCGGCGAGGTAGTAGAGCACCGCGAAGTGGGCAAGTTCCTCGATTGAGAGCCCGAGTCGCGCGGCTTCCTGCTCGAGCGCCTCGTGTGTGAAGGCATCGAGCTGGAGCGTCAGCTCGCGCTCGGCGCGCGAATCCAGCTCACCGGAACCGTCGGGGCCGAGCTCAGCGCACAAGGGGATCACCGTCGAGGTCGGTTCGCACCGCACTCTCCTCCAACGTCAGTCGGGGCCCAGACTTCCCGCACACAAGCTCCCACGAGGTACCGAAAAAGGCTGGTTCGCCTCGGCGGGCGCGTGGCAAGGGTCGCTGTGTCCCAGTTGCAGACCCGAGCATGAAGCGGGTTGTCTACGCGCGTCTCCCATGTCCGAAGCTGTGGGCAAATTTGTGGATCCAGAATAACAAAGGCACCCGGCCCGGCTTGGACGCCATCAACGACCCGGTGCACCCTTGGCTTTGTTCGATTGCTAGCCCGAAATACCCTAGGTTTTGCTCAAGCCTTGCTATGATATATCCTTGGTTTTGTTCAATCAATTGTTATGTGTGTGGTTGGGGTTTAGGTTGTATGAGGGATTTTGAGCGCCGTCAACATCTGCTCGACTTCAACCCGTGGTGGCAAGACCGTGGGCATTGGCGGGAGCGGGACCCCGACCTGCGGGAGGCGCGGGCGAACGCGCTCAGCGTCTACGACCCGCATCCTCTGAGTGGGGTTGGTCCTGGTTCGTTGTATCTGCTCATGGGTCCCAGGCGGGCGGGCAAGAGCGTCGCCGTGAAGCGCGCCGTCGCCCGGCTGTTGGATGAGGGAGTCGATCCGCGACGGGTTGTCTTCTGCCCGTGCGAGGGGTTGAACGCTCAGGATCTGCGGCGTGTCGTCAGGCTGGTCGAGGACTTGACCCTCGGGATCGAGCCTGAGAGCCGCTACTGGTTCTTCGATGAGATCACGTATGTCTCGGGCTGGGCCAGTGCTCTGAAGCAGTTGCGTGACCAGACGTCTCTGCGCGGTGGGTGCGTGGTGGCCACGGGCTCATCTGGGGCCAAGCTGCGCGAAGCCCAGGGCGAGCTCGGCGGTCGCGAGGGGCAGGACGGCGGGGTGCGACTGCTCTTGCCAATGGGGTTCCGTGCGTTTGTGAGCGAGCTGTATCCCAGCCTGGCGGCAAATCTTCCGCAGGGTGAGGTCGCCTTGCTGGATCTGCAGAGTGCCGCCACGCAGCGTTACCTGGAGCCTCTTGTGGTCCAGATCGACCAGCTGGCTCTTGCTTGGGAACGCTATCTGACGATTGGCGGATTTCCCCGCGCCGTCGCCGATGCCCTGGAAGGAGTTGAACGTGCGTCCCACTACTGCCAATGGCCTGTGGAACATCCTCGCCGGGGACGTTCTGCACGTCGGCTCGATGAGTGACCGCGACGTAAGGGCGCTCTTGGCGCGTCTTGTGGACGGACTGGGCTCGCCGCTGAACGTCTCTGGGATCGCGGGTACGCTGAACATCGGCGCTCGCAACACCATCGAAGATCGCATCGACCGCCTCTGCGCCTCGTTTTATGCCTGGCGTGCGTCCGCCACTCACGACGGAGAGTGGGCCGTCGCGGGAGGGCAGAGCAAGCTCTACTTCACCGACCCGTTGATCGCGCGTCTGCCCTCCTTGCGCGACCGCTCGCTCGCGCCAGTCGATATCAGCCGCCTGTCCGAGCAGCAGCTCGGAATGTGTCTGCTGCGCGCAATCTCCCGCTCCGAGGACCTGGCGATCCTCGACGAGGCCGCGGTGTTGGTGCGGCGCAATCCCGACACGGGCAGCGAGATAGACTTCGTCGGCGCTCATCTGCCTATCCCGATCGAGTCCAAGTACGTCAGTCAAGGATGGAAGCGGGAGCGCAGGGCTCTGAGCCAGCACTACCAGCGAGGCGTTATCGCCACCCGCGACATCCTCGACTGCAGCGAGGATATTTGGGCCGTCCCTGCAGGTCTGCTGGCGTGGGCGATCGACTAGCACTCCCGCGGTCGGGCTACCAAGTCTAAAAATCTCTAAAAACTCTAAAAATATCTAAAGGTATGATGTAGCCTGGCGGTGGCGGCAAACCCGTTCAAGCCCACCTTCGGTGTCAGCCCTCCCGTGCTCGTGGGCTGTATGAGTTGACGGGCGCTGCGCAGCTCAAAGCCGAAATCGCAGCCGGTGCGCTTCTCTTCAAGGTCCCGTCGGCCGCCCGTCCAGAAACGAGGCGCCTGCGTTTGCTGGCCAACAGCGAAAAGTTCGCGTTCGTCACGATCGAAACCGATGGCGAAGTCAAGCTCCAGAACGCGCTCAAAGCCGCCGTAAAAATCGACCTTGGCGGCATACAGCCGTACGCGCTCAAACCGTAAGCGTAGCTCTGCCGCTTTGCGTGATTCATGGAGGGTCACGCAGTTTTTCGGCGGGTGGTCGTCCGCGTCGGGGTCGTTGTGTGGCGTCGAATGGGTGGATTCGCTCGATGAAGGTGGCGAACTGGGGGACTGTGAAGTCGAGCTGGGTGTCAACCCGGCTGTAAATGAGTCCCTTCTTGAGTAGGCCGTCGCGGCGGACGGACGCGGTTTTGACGGTGAGTCCCATGCGCGCGGCGATGTCTGAGGAGCTGTGGCTGCCGGGTCCGAGGTCGGCCATGGCGGCCATGTAGATGCGCTCGGCTTCGGTGGCGGTGTCGTAGCGGTCTCTGAAGAATCGCCGGTCGAGTTCGTCGGTCACGAGCTCGTGCGCGGTGAGGGCGTCCTGCATGCCGATGGGGCTGTTCTGCGCCTCGTTCCATACGGCCTCTCCCCACTGCTGCAGGAAGTAGGGGTAGCCCTGTGACTGCTCCAGGATGTAGCGAAGCGCGTCGGGTGCGTAGGAGACGTTCTCGCGGGATGCGGGAACGGTGAGCGCCTTTGCCGCCTGCGGCGGCGAGAGGCTGTCGATCGTGCGGAACGTGAACAGGCGCTCGGCGTAGAGCTTGTCCTCCTTGAGCATCAGCGGTAGCTGAGGAAGGCCGGCGCCGGCGATCAGCACCGGCAGTACCTCCTGGCTGATCTGGTGCATCGCCTTGGACAGCAGGCCCAGATCGGCTCGGCTGAGGAACTGCATCTCGTCGAGCAGCAGCAGCACGCCTTCGCCGTGCTCGCTCGCGGCCCTGCCAACCTCGCCGAGCAGCTCGACGATGTCCACCTCCGGGTCGCCGGAATCGGCGATGCCTTTGACCGCGTCGAAGTCGATGTTGAAGCGCCAGTGGCCGTCCTCGCCGAGCGTCAACGTGAACGCCTTCAGCACACCGAAGGCGCGCCGCATCGCCTCCCCGGCGCTCCAGCGCTTGTCGAGGTCACGCAGCGCGCGGTGGCAGAGCTTGGCGACGATGCGTGGCAGCTGCTCGCCCGCGTCGCACTCGACCACACCGGAGGTGATCCAGCCGTGCTCGCGCGCGATGTAGTTGAACTCGCGCAACAGGACGGTCTTGCCGACGCCGCTGACCCCGTCGAGAATCATGCTGCGAGCGTGGATCCCTTTCCCCAGCCGGCCCAAAGCGACCGTGAAGGTGTCCAATTCGCCCTCGCGGCCGGCCAGCATTGGTGGCCGCGAGCCGGCAGCGGGTATGTAGGGGTTGGTTTCGGGGTTCACACGGGGAGGGTCTCAGCGCTTCTAAAAGGATCTCAAGTAAATTTTAGACCATGCGCGGGACCCCACCGAGGCTCCTTCTCAGTTCGTCTAAAACGCTTTTGAGAACTTCTTAGAGATGTCTGGCTCGAAACCGATGCGGACCCGTCGCCCTGCGGGTCGGTCCCAAATGCCAGTCCACTCGACCGCACATTTCCTCCGCGCATAGCCCAGGCAGCACCGTGTCTCGTGCCAAATGGTAGCGCGAGTATGCTGCTATCGGTAGCGTAGAGCACTTGCGATCGGTAGCATAAGGATCGTGGACGCGAGATTGTCATCGCCTGAACAAGTCCGTAGTCATCCATATCTGCACCGCGTGCTCGACGACCAGCTCGACGAGCAGGCGGCCGAGTTCCCTGCCATCTCGATCGAGGGGCCCAAGGCGGTCGGTAAGACAGAGACCGCACAGCGGCGAGCGCACACGACCTACAGGATGGATGGCCCCGCCGGCCAACTCGCGGCAGAGAACCCACAGATCGTACTCGCTGGCGACCCTCCGATCCTGATCGACGAGTGGCAGCGCGTTCCCGCCACATGGGACGTTATCCGGCGGGCGGTCGACGACGGCGCCCCACCAGGCAACTATCTGCTCGCAGGCTCGGCCAGCGAGCATGGCGCTCACAGCGGTGCGGGTCGCATCCTCACGTTGCGAATGCGCCCTTTGACACTCTCGGAGCGTGGTGTTGCGGCGCCGACGATCGGTCTGCGCCACCTGCTTGGAGGCGAGCGCCCGGTCATCGAAGGCCAGACGAACATCGGGCTGGCGGACTACGCGCGTGAGATCGCCGGCTCTGGGTTTCCCGCCGTACGCAGCCTGTCTGAGACTGCACGGGGCGACTTTCTCCACAGCTACCTGCAGCGCATCGTGGAGCGCGAGTTCGAGGAGCTGGGCCGAACCATTCGCCGTCCCGCAACCCTGTTGCGATGGATGAACGCCTACGCCGCGGCGACGGCCTCGACCGCCTCATTCGAGGCGATCCGCGACGCTGCCACAGGCGGCGAAGGCCAGAAGCCCGCGAAGACCACGACCCAGCCCTACCGGGAGATTCTGCAACGACTGTTCATCGTCAACGAGTTGCCCGCGTGGGCGCCTACGCGCAACCGAATCTCGCGCCTTGGGATGCCACCGAAGCACCATCTCGCAGACCCTGCCCTCGCCGCCAGCCTGCTCGGCGTAGGCGCTGACGCGCTGCTGTCCGCCGAACCCGCGGGGCCACCGTCGTTGCGCGACGGTCCGCTGCTGGGCTCACTGTTCGAGTCGCTGGTGACGCTCTCGATACGGGTCTACGCCCAGGCTGCACGAGCGCGGGTCGGCCACCTGAGAACGCGCAACGGCGACCACGAGGTGGACCTGATCGTCGAGCGCCGCGACGGCCGCATCCTTGCGATCGAGACCAAGCTTGCGGCGGTCCCCGACGATCGCGATGTCCGCCATCTGCGTTGGCTCGCCCAGCAGATCGGTGCCGACCTCCTCGACGCCGTTGTGATCACGGCCGGACCGTACGCCTACCGCAGGCCAGACGGAATCGCCATCGTGCCGGCGACGCTGCTTGGCCCATAATGATGTCAGCACAAGCATCGATTGACCGTTGATCACTTCGGCCCCGACCCGGCGACGGTCGGGGGCACGCCATCAGGGCTTGCAACGGCTGAGGGTGCCTTCTCCGAGAGCTTGGGGCTATGAGGGCGAGGTCGTGCTTGTCGTGATGCGAGATCGAGCGCCCCGGGGCGGAGCATCCATGGAAAGCGCCGGGATAAACCGGCATGGAGAAGCGAAGGAAGGAGTCGCACATCGAAGATCTAGCGAAAGGGGCGATGTCGGCTTCCCCGCCTCCTCGCCGCACGTGGTTGCGGTGGGCGGTACCCGCCTGAGTCTTGGCGCGGGCAGCGCGTGGGCGGGCGAGGATTATCAGCCCACGCGCATCCTGGAGCTGGCCGGCAGGTCGGCGAGTGGCGGCTTGGCCGAGGCGGTGGAGCAAGCGCTCGAGGCGGGGCGGCGGCGGGGCGCCATCCAGCAGCTGCGATGGCGATTCCCAACCCGCGGGCGATGATTGGTTGACGTCGACAGGGGTGGACCAGTTAATATCGATCGGCCTCACAAAGAGATATCATCGGCCATACCGTGGAATCTCTGAGGAGCCTCGCAACGGCGCTCGCCATACCCGAGCGCACACTCCGCCGGGCCGCCGCTGACGGTCTGCTGCATGGAGAGCGCCCGAGTCCACGCCGTTTCCGCGTATCGGCGCGTGAGGAGCTCTATCTACGCGACCATTGGGGGCTGCTCCAGAGCCTGCGCGCGGCGCTGCGCACGGAGCCCAATGTGAGGCTTGCCGTCCTCTTCGGTTCGACCGCGACAGGCAAGGAGCACAGAGGCTCCGATGTCGATGTGCTCGTGGACCTCGATGATCCCGCGGTCGGCCGGCTGGCTGACATTGCCGGACGTCTCACAGGCCGAGTCGGCCGCGAGGTGCAGCTGGTCCGTCTGTCCGACGCCCAGCACAGGCCGGTATTGATGCTCGCCATGCTGTGCGATGGACGGGTGCTCATCGACCGAGACGAACGATGGGCGCTCGAACGCGCACAGCTGTCGAAGTGGCAGCGCCGCGCCCGCGCGGCGGAGCGGCCGCTGGAGGAGGCGCTCGAGGATCTCGACGCAGTCGGGCGAGTGCCTGCGTGACTCAGTCAACATCTCCTCCTACTCCCCTGGAGCGGGAGGATCCCGATCGCGCCAGCTTGCTGAAGGCGAAGATCCGCGGTCGTATCGGCGATGTGCGCCGTCACCTGCTGGCTCTGCGCACAGCGATGGCCGAATTCGGGGAGGACTTCGACCTCGAGCGCTTTCGCGCTGCCTACGCCTCGGAGGACCCACGTGAGCTCAACCAGGTGAAGGCCGTCGAGCGTGGCGTGGACCAGCTCTACAACTACATCGCCGAGCTGAGCGCCTTCGGTTTGGAGCTGGCCCAACTTCGCAAGCGTACCGACCAGACCAACGCCCGGCGTGACCTGGAGGCACTCCGGCGCAATCGCGTCATCTCCTCCGAGCTCACGACCCGCCTGCAGCGGCTACGCGAACTGCGACGGCTGCTGGTGCACGAATACGCCACCGCCACAGCCGAGCAGATCTACGAGTCAGCCCGGATCATCGTCGCCGACTTCCCAACCTTCTACAACGCCTACGGCGAGTGGATCAAGCGAGGCTTCGCGCAGGAGGACCAGGAGTCGTCCGGGCAGTAAGCCGACCCTTCCCCCTCTGACGCATAGAATCTTAGCCCTATCACGCAGCGACGCCTGAATTTATACGGGCCATGAAGAAGACAGCCATTTGGGGTCGCATCCGCGCGGCGCGACGCGGAATCGAGCGCCTGGGCGGAGCATCCGTGCTCCGCACGAGGGCCGTTTGCGACCGGGAGCCGCCCAACACGTGTCGAGGCCCCCGGCCGACATGAGTCCAGCCCGGGGACCTCAGCCTCGAAGCTCCGGGTGATCGTCCGATGAAGCACCAGCATGACGTCCGCAAGAAGACTTGCAGCCGCCGTGGCGACGCAGATCCTCGCGCGCCAGTTGCCAGCCGGCTTTGCCGGCCTCCCCAGCTCGCGGCCCGATCGGCCTGTCTTGACGCTGCGTGCCCACCGCCTGCCGGCCGTTCGACTCTGCCTGCTGTTCCTCGCCGCAGTGCTCTCGAGCGCGATCGTGCTTGCGCTCGCCGCGAGCGTTGACCCGTCGGGGGCCACCGCCGCTTCGCGGCCCACCACAGGTTTGCCCGTACCAGTCATTCAGTCGGCCTCCAAGCCGAAGGGGAGTCGCCGGAAGTCTCCGTCCGCGCGGCGGCGCGAGTGCGCCGCCGCGGCGCGCACGGAGAAAGCTCGCAAGGCTTGCGTAGTCTCGAAGGCGAAGGCGAAGGCAAAGAAGCCGACCGTATCGGCGGCGCCGTTCGAGCCGTCTCTGTCGCCGGCCTTGACATCCCCCAGCGTCCAGGAGCCGGTTCAGGAACGGGTCAACGGAGAAGCCTCGCCCGCAGAGGCCCCAGAACCGACCGCCCCAGAAGGCAGTGGCTCCGCCCCAAAGCCGCCGGGGGGCTCGGGCTTGTCTCCGGTTGAAACGCCGGTTGAAACGCCTCCAATCGAAACGCCTCCAATCGAAACGCCTCCGGTCGAAACCTCGCCGGTTGAAACGCCTCCGGTCGAAACCTCGCCGGTTGAAACGCCTCCGGTCGAAACCTCGCCGGTTGAAACGCCTCCGGTTGAAACGCCTCTGGTTGGGCCTCCCGTCGAAACGTTCCCCGATGAAAACCCCCTGGCTGGGTCCCCTGTCGAAGCTCCTCTAGTTGAAAAGTCTTCGGTTGGCAAATCGTCAACTACGACGACGCTTGCATCCTCCGCGAACCCCTCGACAGTTGGGCAGTCTGTGACTTTTACGGCGACGGTGAGTTCTACGGGTGCGACGGGGACTGTTGACTTCAAGCAGTCTGGGGTGACGATGGCTGGGTGTTCTGCGCGGCCTGTAAGTTCTGGAACCGCGACGTGTACGGTTGCCGGTCTCGCTGCCGGTTGGCCTTGGATCACTGCTGTTTACTCTGGTGATAGTAGTTATGCTGCATCGACGGCTTCTGGTGTGAGTCAGACGGTCAGCAAGAAAACCAGTACGACGGTGGTGTCGTCTTCGTTGAATCCTTCGACGGTCGGCGAAGCGGTGACCTATACGGCCAAGGTCAGCGCGGCGGCGACCGGGACAGTTGAATTCAAGCAGGCCGGGGTGACGATCGCAGGTTGTGCGGCGCGGCCTGTGAGTTCTGGTACTGCGACGTGCGCCGTGGCCGATCCTGCCGCTGGTGGGTACGGGATCACGGCGGTTTACTCCGGCGACAGCAGTTATGCTGCCTCGTGGTCTCCCGCTTTGACTCAGACGGTCAACAAGAAAATCACCACGACGGCAATATCGTCTTCTTCGAACTCTTCGACCGTCGGGCAAGCCGTGACTTTCATGGCTACGGTGAGCGTCGCGGCGGCGACGGGGACCGTTGAATTCAAACAGGCCGGGGTGACGATCGGTGGGTGTGCTGCGCAGGTCGTAAGCTCGGGCACCGCGACGTGCACCGTGGCCAATCTCGCTGTCGGCTGGTACTGGATCACGGCGGTTTACTCCGGCGACAGCAACTATGGCAGCTCGACGTCTTCCGGCTCGGCTCAGACGGTCAACAAGCTAACCACCACGACGACAGTGTCGTCTTCGTCGGATCCTTCGACCGTCGGGCAAGCTGTGACCTACACAGCGACGGTGAGCGCCGCGGCGACGACGGGAACGGTTTCGTTCGACGAAGCTGGTACACCTATCGCCGGTTGTACTGCGCAGCCTGTGAGTTCTAGTACCGCGACGTGCACCGTGGTCGATCTCGGTGCCGGCTCGCCCTGGATCACGGCTGTTTACTCTGGCGGTGGTAACTATGCTGCTTCGTCGTCTCCTGGTTTGACTCAGACGGTCAGCAAGAAAACCAGTACGACGGTGGTGTCGTCTTCGTTGAATCCTTCGACGGTCGGCGAAGCGGTGACCTATACGGCCAAGGTCAGCGCGGCGGCGACCGGGACAGTTGAATTCAAGCAGGCCGGGGTGACGATCGCAGGTTGTGCGGCGCGGCCTGTGAGTTCTGGTACTGCGACGTGCGCCGTGGCCGATCCTGCCGCTGGTGGGTACGGGATCACGGCGGTTTACTCCGGCGACAGCAGTTATGCTGCCTCGTGGTCTCCCGCTTTGACTCAGACGGTCAACAAGAAAATCACCACGACGGCAATATCGTCTTCTTCGAACTCTTCGACCGTCGGGCAAGCCGTGACTTTCATGGCTACGGTGAGCGTCGCGGCGGCGACGGGGACCGTTGAATTCAAACAGGCCGGGGTGACGATCGGTGGGTGTGCTGCGCAGGTCGTAAGCTCGGGCACCGCGACGTGCACCGTGGCCAATCTCGCTGTCGGCTGGTACTGGATCACGGCGGTTTACTCCGGCGACAGCAACTATGGCAGCTCGACGTCTTCCGGCTCGGCTCAGACGGTCAACAAGCTAACCACCACGACGACAGTGTCGTCTTCGTCGGATCCTTCGACCGTCGGGCAAGCTGTGACCTACACAGCGACGGTGAGCGCCGCGGCGACGACGGGAACGGTTTCGTTCGACGAAGCTGGTACACCTATCGCCGGTTGTACTGCGCAGCCTGTGAGTTCTAGTACCGCGACGTGCACCGTGGTCGATCTCGGTGCCGGCTCGCCCTGGATCACGGCTGTTTACTCTGGCGGTGGTAACTATGCTGCTTCGTCGTCTCCTGGTTTGACTCAGACGGTCAGCAAGAAAACCAGTACGACGGTGGTGTCGTCTTCGTTGAATCCTTCGACGGTCGGCGAAGCGGTGACCTATACGGCCAAGGTCAGCGCGGCGGCGACCGGGACAGTTGAATTCAAGCAGGCCGGGGTGACGATCGCAGGTTGTGCGGCGCGGCCTGTGAGTTCTGGTACTGCGACGTGCGCCGTGGCCGATCCTGCCGCTGGTGGGTACGGGATCACGGCGGTTTACTCCGGCGACAGCAGTTATGCTGCCTCGTGGTCTCCCGCTTTGACTCAGACGGTCAACAAGAAAATCACCACGACGGCAATATCGTCTTCTTCGAACTCTTCGACCGTCGGGCAAGCCGTGACTTTCATGGCTACGGTGAGCGTCGCGGCGGCGACGGGGACCGTTGAATTCAAACAGGCCGGGGTGACGATCGGTGGGTGTGCTGCGCAGGTCGTAAGCTCGGGCACCGCGACGTGCACCGTGGCCAATCTCGCTGTCGGCTGGTACTGGATCACGGCGGTTTACTCCGGCGACAGCAACTATGGCAGCTCGACGTCTTCCGGCTCGGCTCAGACGGTCAACAAGCTAACCACCACGACGACAGTGTCGTCTTCGTCGGATCCTTCGACCGTCGGGCAAGCTGTGACCTACACAGCGACGGTGAGCGCCGCGGCGACGACGGGAACGATCGAATTCAAAGAAGAAGGCACCCCAATCACCGGATGCACAGCGGAGATCATCAGCTCCGGCAAGGCTACATGCAGCGTTATGGGCTATCCCAAATGGTCCTCGTATAGGATCACCGCTGCTTACAGTGGAGACAGCAGCGATCTAGCCTCGGCTTCGTCCATGTTTACGCAGACGGTTGAACCGCCGGTTGAATCTGCGGCTCCGTTTCGTTTCTTCTCGCCCACGAGCTTCTGGAATCAGGAATTGCCTGCTAATGCGCCGCTGGATCCAACCTCCACTGCGGTCGTGGGTGCCTTCGACACGGAGATCGCGCAGGAAATGGCGGCCACAAAATGGCCGACGATCAACACCACTAGCTACAGCGTTCCAATTTACACCGTACCCGCCGACCAGCCCACTGTGATGGTCCAGCTTATGGATCACACCCCGGAAGCTGCGCTCTCTTCGGCATGGAGCGCAGTTCCTCTGCCATCAAATGCCCAGCCGGCAGCGGGAGGCGATAAACATCTCGTGGTCTGGCAGCCGAGCACGGATCGGTTGTGGGAGTTTTGGCATCTGGAACAGACCCTCACCGGCTGGCAGGCCGGGTGGGGTGGGGCGATCCAGAACGTGTCATCGAACTCTGGCGCCTACGGCCCCGAAGCCTGGCCTGGTGCGCAGCCGGGGTGGGGAGCGTCGGGGACCTCGCTGTCGATCGCCGGTGGGCTGATCACGTTGGAAGATCTCGAACTGGGTCAGATCAATCACGCTCTGGCTATGGCGCTGCCAGACACCCGCGCCGGTGTCTACGCCTCGCCAGCCGAGCGGACCGATGGGGGTGACACCGAACCACTGTCGCTGCCCGAGGGCGCCCATCTTAGGCTGGATCCGAATCTGGATCTTGCGGCGTTGCACCTTCCGAAGCTGACGTTGATGCTGGCCGAAGCGGCGCAGCGCTATGGGATCGTCGTCAGGGACTCGGCTGCGAATGTGGCCTTCTACGCGCAGGACCCGATCCCCACTGGGACGAACCCGTACACGGGCGCGCATGGTTACTACGAAGGAGAATCCGTGAGCCAGTTGCTCGCGGCTTTCCCGTGGAGCCACCTGCAGCTGCTGAAGATGGAACTGCACAGCACGCCGTGAGCGTGCGCGCGGCTTCCGGAGCCGGCTTCATCGACTACCATGCGGCGCTGACTTCAGATGTCCAGTTCCGAAGCCGAACAGCAGGTCATCCTGCTCAGTGCTGGCACCGCCGACCGTCGGGGGGCGATGCATGAGCAGGCCAGGCGGCTGATACTGGAGCTGGACTGGTCACGACTCGTCGATACGCTGCGCTCGCGCAAGCTGCTGCCCGTTCTGGGTCCGCGCATCCTCGAGCTGGCGGGGAAGCGCGCAAGCAACGACTTCGCCGCGGCGGTGGAGCGGGCGATAGAGGCAGGGCGCCGGCAGGGCACGTTCCTGCAGCTCATCTCGCTGCGTGTGATGGCCATGCTTGCGGACGCTGGGATTCGCTGCGCCCCGCTCAAGGGTCCGTTGCTGGGCGAGGCCATCTACGGCGATCCTGGCCGGCGTCTCTCCAGCGACGTCGATCTGCTCGTCTCCCCGAAGCAGCTGCAGGCGGCGGTGGAGGTGGTGCGCGGATTGGGCTACGAGGCTCCCGTCGACCAGGTCGATAGCAGCGGGCTGCCACTGCTGCACTTCGTGCTTGTTCATGGGCGCGGGGAGCTGCCGCCGGTGGAGCTCCATTGGCGTGTCCACTGGTACGAGCGCAGCTTTGCATACGAGCGGCTCCTGCCGGCCACGGCGGATCCGCCCGTCGATTGGCGCCCGGCTCCCGCGGACGAGCTTGCCGCCATGCTGCTGTTCTATGCCCGGGATGGTTTTGTCGGCCTGCGCCTGGCCACCGACCTCGGTGCCTGGTGGGATGTCTATGGCACCGACCTGCCGTCCGGCGCGCTCACTGAGCTGCTGAGTGCCTATCCGGCGCTCTCGCGCGCGATCCAGACGGCCGCCGTTGCGGCCGAAAGAACGGTGGGTCTGCCGGCGGCGCAGATCATCGGCGCCATGCCAAGACTGGGCCCGCGTGGGCGGATGGCCGTGCGTCTCACGAACCCCAACCCGCGCTCGAGCCGCTCCCAGATCTATGCCGATATCGGCTTGATCGACGGGCTGTTGACGCCCCCGGGTGGCTTCGGTGCGTTCTTGCGACGCAACGTGCTGCTCTCACCCGAGGTGTTGGAGCAGCAGGCGCGACACGCGGCGAGGCAACGAGCCAGATCGCCCCTGGGCCGCGGCGTGGGTGTACTTGGCAGGTATGGGCTGACGATGACGCGTCTGTTGCACCCCCCCGAAAAACTGCGCTGAGTCATCGTTCTCAGACGTGTCAGTGGTTCGCTCCTCAAGATCGAACTGCACTGCGGACGTCCCAAGAGGTAAAGCGGTGCGCAGATCGTCGCCAACTGCGTGTCATACGGTCTGTGGAATCGGAGCTCGGCCGATCACAATCTCAGACGGGCTCAGGACCGCAAAGACGATCAGCACGATGGCGTAGCACGTGGGGCTGTTCAGAAGCGTGTTTTCAGCAAGTGAGTTGACGAGGCACCCGATGACGATGACGATCGCCAGCGTTGCCGCGTTGCGGGTGTCAGCTCCGAGCTCGCCGTGGGTACTGCGTTTGCTGACGAGGTGACGGATCAGGATTGCCAGGGCCCAAAGCAGAATTGCCAGCCCGACGATACCTGTCTCGACGAGATATCGCACGTATTCGTTGTGAGGCGCTTCGCCAGCAAACTCATTTCCGAGTATACGGCGGCCGGTTACCGTCGTGCCGAGGCCTCGGCCGACGAGCGGTGATCGTTCCCATCCCGGTAGGAGTATTTTCCACTTATTGAGACGCCAGGCAAGTGAGCTGTTCGCTTTCCCTCTTTCGGCCGTTCTGAGGCTTGTTGACGACTCATTTGTGATGCGTCGTGCGCCGAGAGGTGTCGCGAAAAACGTCAGGGCGACAAGTCCAGCGATGGCACAGGGAATCAGTTTGGAGCGGGAGGAGCCGGGGCGCAGCGCTCCATATGCCACCAGCATGGCGATGAGAGTGATCAAGCCGTCGAGGCTGAGCGTCGCGAGCAGGGCGACAACGAAAAGCGCCGTGAGCAGCGCGTCAAGTTGACGTCGCCCATCGTCTAGGTACCGCCACAGCGAAGTGGCCGCCGCTATCGCAAAGAACATGGCGGCGCTGTCCGGGTGGGCGAACGTGCCATATGAGCGAAATTCGCCTCCGATGTCTCGGCCGGTGTGGGTCGCGAGTTGATAGAGAGCGATAAGCGCTGGAGCAAAGCCGACGATCTGAACCAGCCGCGTGGCGATGGGAACTGTCACGGCCCCGCGCGCATTGTAGACGATCACTGCGAGTGCAATGACCGAAGCCTCCCGCACGCCCTCGCGGAGCGTCTCGGTTGACGCGCCGTTGGTGTTCACGGCTACGCCCGTCCACACACATAGCCATAGTACGGCCAGAACAGTGGGCAGCACGCCTTTGCGACGGCGAAGCAGCAGGCCAATGGCCACGAGGATGAACAGCACGGCGATCCCTCCCGACAGGTTGAGACTGCCGGAGTTTTGGGTGTCCAGTCCGGACAGGTTGTCGGTCAGCACGCGCACGAGCAGTGTGGCGCCAAGGAATGGCACCAGCAGGCGACCGAGACCACCGCTCGCCGGATCGAACCAACGACGCAGCGAGAAGACGTGACTTCGCTGTAACGGCAAGGCATTCATCGTCATTGACCCTGGAGATCCTCGCGCAGGGAGACTAAAGATAGTACGCACGGTCGGAGACTCTACTAACGGCGCGCCTTTAGGATTCCTTATGCTTTGTTCCCAAAGTTCTCGGTCGCCAAGCGGTTGAGGCTCGTTCTTGGCGACCTACGCCGCTGCGGCGCACTTCGATACAATCGGCTTCGATGCTGGCCTCTGTCCGCAACCGTGACGGACCACAGGGGTTGATGTTTGATGAGATGGCGAGATCGGGAGCAGCGCACGTGCACCGCTACTGCTACTCGCAGGTCTTGGCAATCGACGCAAAGGTGCGAGTTGGGATTGGCTGGCATGGTTGAGAGGAAGGTTCCGCGTGTCCGCCTCCTGCTGGCTGTGCTCGTCGTCGTGCTGGCGACGGTGGGCACCTGGGTGTGGGTTCGTTCGTCTGCCAGTGTGCCGCTGGCGCCGACTGCGGTTCTGACGGTGGATACGCCCCGGCCCGGGAAGCACGTTGTGACGACCGTGCAAGAACACAGATCCTTCAACCGTCACTTCGGAATATATGCGGCGGCCAATAGGAGCCCGTTCCGCTTCTTTGCGCCTGACAGTGTGTGGAACAAGCCGGTCCCTACCACTGCCCGCCTTGACCCCCGGTCGGCTGGGCTCGTAGCTGCTCTCGACGCCGAGATCGTCCATGAGAAGCAGGCAAAAGAACCTCCGTCGATTAACACCATCTACTACAGTGTTCCAATTTACACTGTACCCGTCAACCAGCCCACTGTGGTGGTTCATCTCGTCAGGCCCACCCCAGAACCTGTGCTCCAGTCGGCATGGAGCGCAGTTCCTCTGCCATCAAATGCCCAGCCGGCAGCGGGAGGCGATAAACATCTCGTGGTCTGGCAGCCGAGCACGGACCGGTTGTGGGAGTTTTGGCATCTGAAACAGACCCTCACCGGCTGGCAGGCCGGATGGGGTGGGGCGATCCAGAACGTGTCATCGAACTCTGGTGCCTACGGCCCCGAAGCCTGGCCTGGTGCGCAGCCGGGGTGGGGAGCGTCGGGGACCTCGCTGTCGATCGCCGGTGGGCTGATCACGTTGGAAGATCTCGAACTGGGTCAGATCAATCATGCTCTGGCTATGGCGCTGCCAAATGTGCGTGCCGCGATCTATGCTTCACCTGCCCACAGGACCGATGGGGAATCCACTGAACCACTATCGCTACCGGAGGGTGCCCATCTGCGGCTGGACCCCAACCTCGACCTCGCCTCTTTGCATCTTCCCAAGTTGACGTTGATGCTGGCCAAAGCGGCGCAGCGCTACGGGATCATCATCAGGGACAAAGCCGAAAACGTGTCTTTCTACGCGCAGGACCCGATCCCCATCGGGACCGAACCGTACGCTGGTCCCAGCGGCTACTTTGAAGGGAAATACCCGCAAGAATTGCTTGCGTCCTTCCCATGGGGCCACCTGGAGGTTCTTAGAATGACTCTGCACCGGGATCGTCGCCGGGCCGCCAGGGACTGAGCAGTCTCTCGGTTAGGCGGGTAGATTACAAACGACAGTATGGACTGAGGGTCAGGCCGGAGGGGACTCCGAGCTTGATTGGGTAGCGTCGAGGTCGGTGGTTAGGCGCCGATGGCCTATCACCCGAGCTGGATTGCCACCCACGATTGTAAACGGAGCGACATCGCTGGTCACCACTGCGCCTGCTCCGACTATTGCGCCTCTTCCGATCCGGCGGCCTTGAAGCACGAGCGCTCGCTCGCCCACCCAGGCCCAATCTTCCACTACGGGAAGTTTGATCGGCGTCGTCTCGTGATCACCCACCGGTTTACTGAGATCGTCGGCACCGCGGTTCTCCTTGAAGAACACACAGTGCGGACCAATGACGACTCCATACCCGAGTCGGGCACCGTATATTCGGCATCCTGGGCCGATACTCGATCGATCAGCCATGTATAGATGGCGACCGTCGGCCAGAAATGCGCCCGATCGGACATGGATGCCATTGCCGGCACTTGCTATGAACTGCCTACACAGAAAGGCGCGCAAGCGGGTGGAGAACTCGCCTCCAGGAAAGCCCAAATCCGGAAGATGCTTAGCAAACCCGTAGTAAGCCAAAAGGCACAGCACTCGCTTCATTCCCAATATCTTACTGAAGACGGCGGCGCGATACTCCATAGATCAATGGACGGCATAAGAGTCACCCGCCTCTCCTGCGTCAGCTGGTCGAGATCGCCGAACGGGACGGCGTGACCGGATGCTGCGGCCAGTAGCTCGTCCCCTTTCTGCCAATGTCGTGTGAGACGCGCGTGACCGCGTTATTCCTGAGTCCTGAGGGCGAGCATGGAGCACGATGCAGCGGCTTGCGCCCCCGCGGGCGTGAGAGCGCCTGCAGAGACCCCGCGTCGCGCTGCTTACGCCACTAGCTCAACAGCGAGGAGTAGTAGAGACCCTCGCGGCGCAACAGCTCGCCGATCTCACCCGGCGCCGTGCACGCCTCCGCCTCGCGCAGGATCCCCAGCTTGTACTCAGCCGTAACCGCCGCCGCGCCGGCCGGTCGACCAGCTCGGGGGCGGGGACTCCCTCCGGCGCGGAGCGCCCGGCATCCTTTGGAGGCCGAGAACGCCAAGTTGCTCAGGCGTGCCGAGCGTGCCGAGACGGAGCTCCAGAAGGCGCGCAAGGTGATCGAGGTGCAGGGAAACGTCTCCGCGCGTTTGGGCGAGTCGCTCAAGCCCAGGGGCGCGATCGAGAACGGGAGCACCGAGAGATGATCGAGCAGACCGTTGAGGATCTCACGCCGCTCGTCGGGACGCGCCCAGCGTGCCGTGCGCTGGGCGCCGCGCCAGCGACGATCTACCGCCGACGCCATCCGCTGGAGCCCAGGCCGTCCCGTTCACGGGTCGTCCCGGCGCGGGCGCTGTCAGAGCCCGAGCGCCAAACCGTCCTGGCCTGAACTGCACTCCGAGCGATTCGTTGACTGCTCGCCCGCGCAGGTCTGGGCGACCTTGCTGGACGAGGGGCCGCTATCTCGCCTCGGAGCGCACGTTCTACCGGCTGCTCGCGGCTCGTCATGGTGGCGTGCGGGAGCGACGCAAGCAGCTCACGCACACGGCCCACACCAAGCCGGAACTGCTCGCACAGCGCCCGAACGAGCTGTGGAGCTGGGATATCGCGAAGCTGAAACGGATAGGCGTCGTACTACTCATGTTGTTGATCCTTTGCCGGAGCGGGTGCGGCTGGCGGGGGCTCCCGGGGAGCTGCGGGTGTTGAGCTTGAGGTGCAGGGGTGGGCGTCGGAGGCTGGTGAGACCGCCCTGATCTGCCGGCTGGTGGACGGCAGTACCGGGACGATCCCGGCGCGGTGGACAGATTTGCCGTGCGGGCCCGGCCTGAGCCCGCGGTCGGGGGGTTGGGCTCGCCGGTAGGGTGGCGGTTGTTGCTGGCGCGGGCCGAGCGGGTGCGAGCGCGTCGTCCGGGTCGCGGTCGAGCCTCCAGCGAAAAAGGAGGCGATTATGTCGGGGCAGCTCGCGCTGGTGATGAACGAGGAGGTGCTGGTCGCAACCACGAGACGCGCGCGCGTCAGTATGCGTTGCGTGAGCGCGCCGCTCGAGTCACAGCTGCCGGCGTCAGCGTCGCGCTGCCCCCGAGGTTGGGGGGGGGGGGGGGGGGATTGTGGTCTTCGCTCTCCGTGCTAACGCGGAGCGGCAGACGCGGACTCGTCCGAGCGCGTATGGTTTCCGGCGATGAGCGAGAACATCGCGATGTCTATCGTGAAGAACAAGCTCCTCGCGATACCAGGGCTACGCGGCCTGTCCGAACGCCGTCGAGGCGGTTACGTCCCCTGGAAGAACTCGGACCACTACATCCGGGACGTCTTCAAGAACGCCTCTGAGCGGGTGGCATCCCGGCCGCCTCGTGGCTCCGTCCTTGAGATCGGCCCAGGCGGGAACCTCGGCCCGATGCTGCTGTTCCTGAACGCCGGCTTTGAGCGCGGTGTTTGCCTCGACGTTACACGGCTACTATCCGATCAGACGGAACTCTACCAGTCAATGATCCCAAACGCCGATGTCCTGCTCGAGCGGATTGAGTACCGGTGTCCTGAGGCGATCGAGGACACGTCGCTCCCGGACGAGTCGTTTGACCTGATCTACTCGGCCGCTTGCCTCGAGCACGTCCTCGACCCTATGGCGACGCTCCAGAGCGTCTATCGGCTGCTCAAACCTGGTGGTGTGACGACACACAGCATCGACCTGCGCGACCATCGTGACTTCGAGAATCCTCTGGGCTTTCTGCGGTATCCCGACTGGGCGTGGATAGCGGCATCATCCCGTCGTTTGGCTGGTAACCGGTGGCGGGCGTCTGATTGGACTGAAGGGTTCTACAAGGCCGGCTTTGAGGCGGTCGATGTTGAGCCTCATGAGACGGTCGAGGTTAGCGACGGCGAGCGAGCCGAAATGCACAGGGACTTCCGGGCGAAGTCGCTCGCTGATCTCGGGGTCACGGTGATCAACGTGACTGCGAGTAAGCCACTAGTCCCGAGCTTGCAGTAATGCCCGCGCCCCGGGGTGAGCGGGGGCGCGGTAACGTCCGGTGGAGCGGGGATCCTTGGGCTTGTCGAAGGTCCTGGATCCCGAGCTGCGTGATGGACGCCGGTGACCGTAGATCTCACGTCGGACGAAGCGCGTTTGGTCTCGCGTGCGGGCACCGCGCTCGTCGCTGAGGTCGCTGAGGAGGTGGGCTCACGCGGCACTCTCGCTAGGGCTGGCTGGCCTGAAGCAGTGGCGTCGCGGTCGTGACCCCCCATTAACAAACTACTGGCCCGCCAAACAGCAACGCGCGATCACCCTCACACACCTACTGTACGATCCGGGTCTAGCTTGACCGCTTGCGCCGCCCGGCGTACCACAAAATCTCCCAGCTTCCGCCGCCACGACCCGCCTCTTGAGGGATGTGTTGTCGGCGCGGGTGGTGGGAGTCGCGCCCGGCCACCACGCGGCGGGCTGCGAGCGACCTCAATTTGTCAGCCGCAAGACGATGGCGAGGAGAGGCAGGCCTGCCTCTCGCTTGGCGGTTCGCTGCAATCAGTCGCTCCAATACTTCGCCACCAGTTCGCCAGTGTTGCGAATATTTGCCCTGCTCGAGGCGCCAAACACGATGGACGCGATGTTTGGTTGCGCGCAAACCCACTCGATCGCCTCTTTGGGGGGTATGGCGCCTGATGCGTACACGGACATCGCAATTGCGCGGAATTGGCGGTCACGCAGTGCGGCTTCGTAGGCTGCGATACCACCGCACATGCGAAACCCAATCTTGTTGATGTTGGAGCAGATGATTGGGTTCTCGATCTGGAGCTCTTCGAGCACGTCTAGCAGCGCTGGCATGTTCATCGTGATGAACCCCGGCTCCGCGTTGTACCGGTCTTTCACGTGCTCGGCGAAGATGCGGAATGCATCCTTGAAGCCGAGGCCGAGCAGGAGGTCGACGACCACGTTCTGGAGGAAGATGACCGGAGTGCTCAGTCCCTGGAACATCTTCATCTCCGCGTCTATGAGCAGGGTGGTCATGCCCTCGATGTCTTTTTTGGCCATCGAGGTGCCCCCCCGGATGGCCGCGTCCATCAGCCCCTCATCGGGTAGGAATCGTTTGACCGCGCCAAGCATCCCATCCTCAGTTACCGCGTTCGCGTACTTGTGTGCGTAGGGCATGCCCGGGTAGAAGATGAAGTCCGGGTATCTGTCGGGATGGGCGCGCACGTGATCGCAGACCAGGGAGATGCGATCGTGCGTGGTGCACATGAATGTCCGGACGCCTTCGTCATAGGCCGCGTCGAGTACATCGATCACCGCGTCGATCTTCTGGAAGCGCAGCGCCTGCGCACGGGCCTTCTCCTCGGACATGTGGTTCACGCCGAAGAACTGGTTGTCGCCAAAGAGCAGTCGGTCCATCACGTCCTCCAGGTCATCGCCGCCAGAGACGGAATCGTTTTGACCGCTTCGAACGCACGGGTTCGAGGATGGCCCCGTCGGCGAGAGTTGAGGCGCCCTTCCCGGCGTCCGCGATCAGCATGCCGATGATCTTGTCGGTAGCCCCTGCGCTCTCGAAGCGATTGACGCCGTCCGTGCGCCGCTCTTTCACGCGCTGGACGAAGGCGTCGATCTGGGCGCTGTACTCCTCGCCGCGCAGGTAGAACCACACCGGCTCGGTCAGCTCAGTGGTGTAGCGCACGTTCCAGCCGTGCTCGTATCCGGCGGGAGGAGTCGCCGTATCCCGGATATATACCTGGCATTCCTGCCGGTCGACGAAGATCCGTCCCTTCGTGCCCCAGACGGTGATGCGGGTCGTCATCTTGCGGTAGGACTCGTCCGACCAGTTGACGGAGATCTGGGCCGTCGTTCCTTGGGGGTAGTAGAGGGTGCTGAAGACTTCGTCGTCGATCTCGCGCGAGAACACGCTGTTCAGCGCCGTCCCGCCCACGCCCACCGGCTCGCCGACGTACCAGTTGACGAGGTCGAGGACGTGCGCGGCATAGTCGTACAGGCATCCACCGCCCTCGGTGCGTTGACTCCGCCATGTTCCGCCCTTGGGCTTCAGCACGACAGGCCCGTATGCCTCGCCCAGGACGTGGGTCACCTCTCCGATCGCTCCAGCATCGAGCAGCCGCTTGACCTCCTGAAACGCCCCGATGAACCGGTTATGGTAGCCGACCTGCGTCACGAGGCTTCGTTCGTCGCCCAGCGCCGCGAGCGCCTCCGCGTCATGGGGATTGAGCGTGAAGGGCTTCTCGCAGAACACGTGCAGATCGCGCTCAAGCGCGGCGCGAACCATCTTGGCGTGGGAGCTGGAGGGCGTCGCGATTACCACAGCGTCGAGATCGGCCTTGTCGAGCATCGCGTCGAAATCGGAGTACGTCGTCACACCGGTGTACTTCTTCAGCACCCCCAGCACGTAGCCGGAGGAGTCGCAGATCCCGGTCACTTCGACGTCCGGGTGTGCGTTGACCACCGCGTAGTGCGACAGCCCCATCTTGCCGAGACCGACAACGGCGACCTTGATCACAAGCTGAGCTCCGGTGAGGAATATGAGAAGGGCAAGACGATGCCTCAGGATACCGGCTTGAAACGGATGGGGCCTGACGGCTAAGGCGTACTTAGAGCACACCACCTTCCGTATAAAGTAGGAGCTTCATGGATAGAATCGACACCAACATCGAAGTACCGAGACCCCGTCTGCTGGTGTCGTTTGACACGAACGGACCAGCATGACTACGTTACTCGTCGCCTCGACCGGCGGGCATCTCAAGGAGCTGCACCACCTGCACATGCGACTATCAGGTGTTGAAGGACCCTTCCGATGGGTCACCTTCGACACGCCACAGAGTCGATCGCTGCTCGGTGGCGAGGCTGTCAACTTCGCACCGTTTGTAGGTGGCCGTGATCCGGTCAATGTGATGCGCAACTTGGCCTGCGCCCGCGACGTCCTGCGTATCCACGGGGTGGATACGGTCGTGAGCACGGGGTCCGCAGTCGCATTGCCTTACTTTGCGCTGGCGCGCATTCGGCGACTCCGTTGTCACTATGTAGAGAGTGCGGCGCGCAGCGACGGACCTTCGATGACTGGTCGCTTGATCAGCAAGATCCCAGGCGTTCATCTCTACACTCAGTATCCGGGATGGGCAGATGGACGATGGAGTTACCGCGGATCGGTGTTCGATGCGTTCGAGCACGCTGCTCCTGCACACGAGTCATTGAGTCAGATCAAACGGGTAGTCGTAACGCTGGGTACGTATCAAGGATACGGGTTCCCACGGCTCATACGGCGCCTCATCGAAATCCTCCCGACCGAGACGGATGTGCTGTGGCAGACGGGCGACACCGATATCAGCGACTTTGGTATCTTTGGGCACTACGCGATCCCCGAGCAGGACCTAACGCAAGCAATGCTTGAGGCTGACGTAGTTATTTCACATGCTGGAGTCGGGACCGCGCTCGCGGCACTAGAAGTCGGCAAATGTCCTTTGCTTGTACCACGCCGGCTGTCGCTAGGTGAGCATGTTGATGACCATCAGACGCAGGTTGCTCGCGAGCTCGGCGACCGCGGACTTGCCGTTTCGATCGAAGCGGATAGCCTAGGCTTCGACGACCTGCTCGCGGTGGCCAAAAATAGAGTGTCCACGCTTGCTCAAGCACCAGTCTTTGTGACCTCGGGTTAGCCCCTGCTAAGCAGATAGTCGGCTAGGCGTAGTGCGAAAACAATGATCATAAAGGTGGAGTTCGCTTGGCCGGAAGTGACGAAGGTCGAGCTGCTCGCGACATAGAGGTCGTCGAACCCGTGTATCGCCAGGTTGGGATCGACAACGCCGTCCTGCGGACGGGCAGACATGCGAGTGGTCCCCGCCTGATGGTAGCCGCCGAAGAGCTGCTCGCGGATCGCCGCCTCGCTGTCCTCGTATAGGTATTCGAGGTGCCCGAGCCGATGCTCGCGCAGGTATGCGTCGAGGCAGCGGTGGGCACGGATGACGCCCGTGATGTCTTCCTCCCCGAACCACAGGTGCGTACGCAGGCGCGGCATTCCGACGGCATCGCGATCTGATGTCGGCTCGGCGCGGCTCTCGCGGTGCGGTAGATGCTCACCGTGGTAGAGCAGCGGGTAGACGTTGGCTGCGCTCGACACGAAGAACCCCGGGACCTTGCGCCCGCGCTTGAGGAAGCGCCGATAACCGAACTCGACAGCAAAGCGAGCAGCTGAGGGAAAGCTGCGCAGGAAATTTGCAAGATGCCGGCGCTTGGATACCGGATGCGCGGTCTTGATGTGCGCTTGGCGGATCCCCTCGGCGACGAAGAACCGGCCCAACGGCGATACGAGTATCAGGTAGACAAACGACAGGATGCCGTTCCCGTGCTCGGGATCGGCGACATCGGGGTTGACCAGCCACATGGCGACGTTTGGCAACTGTTCGCTAGCCTGGCAGTCGGCCGAGAAGGTCAGTCGTCGGCGGACGTACACGCCCTCAGGGTCGCGCTCGTGACCGTAGATCGTCTCTGCGGGCGCTGTCGTGAAGTGGACGCGGGCGATGCGGCTCTCGACGTGGGCCATGTACCAGCGCCCCAAATGTCCCGAATGGTTGCCCAGCCCCCCAGGATGGCTGCGATCGGAGGCGAAGAGCAGTCGTGTTACCTCGAGGCCGCCACATGCGAGCACGTAGCGTGAGGCCGAGATCTTCACCGAGCGGCCATCGAGGCTCTGCGCACGAAGGTGCTCTACGCGCGGCTGCTCGGGATCGCATACGACCTCGGTGCAGGTCAGATTCGTGACGAGCGTCAACCCTGGCGTGTCCTTCAGGGCGGATCGATACTCACGGCCGAAGTTGGTCGGCAGCGACCAGCGCTCTAGCGCGGACGCTCGGACTATGCCATCCGGAAACCCGGGTACGAGCGAGCGCTCCGCAAGGTCCGGCACGTCATGGGCACCGAAGACGGCCTCGCCGCAGACGCACCAGTCACAGGCACGTTGGAAGTAGGGCTGAAGCTCCTCGTAGGAGACCGGCCAGGTCGATTCGCCCACGATCGCCCGGGGCTCGAAGTCGATCGGATCGAACGGCACGCAGCGCCCACCCCAGAGGTTGGAGGCGCCGCCGATCTGACGGCTGGTGGCGAGCGACATCGAGACGTGCGCAGGGTCGTTCCCCACGAGCTCACCCAGCTGTTGGGTCTCGGGTCGGCGAGAGTCGCCTCCGCTATCGATCAGCAGCACACGGCGCCCCGCCCTGGCCAGCTCCAGCGCCACGACAATGCCGGCCGGTCCGGCGCCGACCACCGCCACGTCCGCCTCCAGACACGAGTCCGAGGAGATCTCTGCTGCATCCATGAGCATCGTCTTTACCTCGGATCAGTCGATCGACGCCAGCTCGTCGCTCACGCGACGCCTGAACGCGGCTAGCACTGGGTCATCCTGATTGTGAGCAGCGGATGCAATTGCGTCGAGTCCGCGCAGGCGCTCGGGTCGGGTGGTGCTGTACAACACCACGCCCATAGGGTTGGTGTCTAGCGCGTCGAGCAGCAGCAGAGAGGCGAGAACCTGCGAGGATGAGCAGTCCACACCCAGCGCGTCAGACCACCGTGAGCGGCGCCCGGGGCCCTGGAGGTATCTGGAGATCCGATCGAGAGCTTCGCCCAGGACGCCAAATGTTATGAGCGGCTCCAGATCGCCTGGGAGTGGCTGGGTCCGGGAGAGAATGTCCTCGTGCACCTGCAGAACCGCCGTCGCGGGCAGCGACCGCTTGATCTGAATGCAGGGGTCCTGCTCGCCGGCTATGCCCCATGCGCGCAGATGGCCAGCCTGGCGCGCATCTTCAAGGAAGGCGCAGATGTCCGGTAGATCCACGTGGTCCGTGGGCGCGGGATCGTGCACGAGCAGCACGTCCACATAGTCGGTCTGCAGCTCGCGCAGGCTCGTGTGAAGGCTCAGGCGGGCCGTGGCGGCATCGTAGTGGCGGGGCTGGTGGAAGGTATCTGAACGCCTCTTCACATATCCCCTTAGCGCCGGATAGCGTGCGAGCAGCCAGCGAGCAGGACCCTGCAGGCGGGCGAGCTGCCCCGGCGCCGATGCGGGCTCGATCCCGAACTTCGTTGCGATCACCACACTGTCGCGACGTCCCCGCGCGAAGCGTCCCAATTCCCTCTCAGCGGTTCCCAGGCCATACATGCGCGCCACGTCGAAGTGTCTGATGCCCTGGTCGAATGCCTCGGTGAGCAGACTCTGGCGTTTACGTGCGGAGGGATCGCGCATCAGACCTGCACAACCGAAGCCGATTCTCGTGGTCGTTACGCCTGGGGCCAGAGCGGTGCTGTCCATGCGCTCGGTAGTCTAGCGGCGCTCTAGCGGTCGGCGAGGTTGTGTCGATCCCAATCCCTTGCACCTGTGGCCGATGGGCCTGAAGGCTCGATTGCCCTTCAGCTTGCAGGCGTCAACCTCAGATGGGCTCGACCGGTATAGTGCGAGCCATCTTTGCCGAGTCATACAGATGATGTTCTGAAAGTCAAAGAGGACGACGAGCAGTGGAGCAGACAGGGATGATGAAGGTCATTCACGTTGGCCCTCATCCGTTGACGGTGGGCGGTACCCAATCAGTCATCCGGACGATCACCGACTTCCGCATCGGGGCGGACGAGATCTCGGTCAGACCGACGTGGAACGAGTCACGGCTGTTGGCGAACTCACAGCTGGTTCGCCGTGCGGCAGGGACGATATTGCGCGCCAGCTCCGACACGATCATCCATGTGCATATGTCAAACGGGGGTGCGTATGCACGCGACGGACCGCTCATCGCGCTGGCCCGCGGCCGGGGGCTGCGGGTCGTAGTGTCGATTCACGGCTTTGACTTCCCCGAATTCTCCGATGCTCACCCGAGGCTCGTGAGGACAATTCTTTCAAAGGCACACGGCATCCTCTGCCTGTCGGAGGAGGCGAAAGACGCTATCCAGGGGCTTGGTGTCGAGGCCCACGTCAAGAGGCTGGCGAATCCCGTGGCCATCGACGAAGAGTCTCCGCCCGTGCGCGACACCGAGCCGGTCGCGCTCTTTGCCGGAACGATAGGTAAGCGCAAGGGCGTCAACGTGCTTATCGAGGCCTGGCGGATGCTGCTCGACAGAGGGACCGAGGGCCGATGCCGGCTCGTCGGGCCGATCGATGACTACCAGCCGCCGGTGTTGAAGCAGATGTCGATCGAGGACTTTGTAGACCCGCGGAGCATCAGGCCGTTGATCCGCTCCTCGAGGGTTGTCGTGCTTCCCTCCAGAGCAGAGGGAATGCCGATGATCTTGACCGAGGCGCTCGCGGCGGCCAGGCCGTTCGTTGCGACGCCCGTTGGAGGCACGGGCGAGTTGGCCCCATGTGAGGAGATGCTTGTGCCAGTGGATGACGCCAGCGCACTTGCAGACGCCATGGAGCGCTTCTTGGCCGATCCGGATTCCGCACAACGTGTCGGCACTTGCTGCCAGCAGTTCTGCCGGGATACGAGGGGCCCCGACATCATTGACGTCGAGCTGAGAAAGTTCTATCGGGGGTTGTGACCATGAACCTCTTTCAGCACATCGACCGAGCTTCGGAAGCTCTGGCTGGCTGGATCGGCCAGCTGATCCATCGGGCCGCGGGCGGCCTGCGGCAGATCGTGGCCAGAACTGCCGAGCCTGACCCCATGAATATCGCGGTGCTGTGCGACGCCTTTCTACGGTACGGGTCCGCTCAAGCTATAGGCCTCAGTCAGACTGGTCTTTCAGTGACGCTGTACTACATCGACCGAATCGTCGAGTTTGGGAATCACGCGGACGAGTTTGGGAATCACGCGGAGGACCGTGCGATCTTCCTTGATCGCGCCCGGGCAGCCGGCGTCGAGCTTGTTCCTCTTCCACGTCGTCGTATGCGCTCGCTTTGCAAACACGCGCTGTGGTTGCATCGAGACCTGCGCCGCCGGAAGATCGCCGCCGCCGTCGTCCAATCGCACATCGACCCGCGTTATACCACGCTCGGGCTGGCGCTTCCGGTGATTCTGATCGTCCACGATCCGCAGACGCACTCAGGAGACACGCCCTCGACGCTCCCGGCACCGGTCCGGCTGATCTCGCGGATCGCGGAGCTCACATCATTCTGCCTAATTGTTCACTCTGGTCAGTTGTTTGAGCAGATTCGACCCCTTCTTCGGCGACTGCCTATAGGAGTCGTTCCCCACGGTACTGATATGGCTTTAGCACCAGCGGATATCCCATGCGAGCGCAGACTCCTGATCTTTGGGCGACTATTTCCATATAAGGGTGTTGATACAGCACTCGAGGCGTTTCGGGCATTGCCAGAGAGCCTGTCAGACGCAAAGCTTGTTGTTGCAGGGCGTGGGCCTCTGGCCGCTCTTGCGCGGAGTCAGCAAAACGTCGAGGTTTATGAGGAATATATCGCTGACCCAGATGTCGATATCCTACTTAAAGGCGTTCGACTTGTCTTGCTTCCCTATAAGGATGCAACGCAGAGCGGCGTAGGCTTGCAAGCGGTTGCTCGTGGGGTGCCTTGCGTCGTCTCCTCCGCTGGTGGGCTTCCAGAGCTCGTGCGGGACTCGTTGCCTGGTCTTGTCGTGCCGCCCGACGATCCCGCACGACTCGCAGAAGCGATCATCGCGCACATTGACCACGATGACGACCTGCGGAGGGTAATCTATGACCATGCAGCTGCTAACTTTACGTGGCCTGCGGTAGCGCAGCAGTTGCGTTCTGAGATGCGGCGCCTAGGACTTGATAGTGTCTCTGACGCCACGACTACGCAGTCACGCGCGCGGACTCGGAACTAGGCGACATCATGATCGAGCATAAACCTCTATCTGAACCTGGCGACGCTCAAGACGGCTCGGATCGTATGGAAAGGGAAAGCTCGGTGACGACTGCTGGGGTGACAGCGGTCGTCGTCACGCACAACAGCGCGCGACACCTACAGATGTTGGGACGTGCGCTTGTGCTCGGATCTTTGGCGCCGAAGAGAATGCTTGTGGTAGACAACGCTTCGGTTGATGACACCATCGCCCAGGCGCGGTTGGCGGGCTTCGATGTGCACGAGACCGGCTCCAACGATGGGTTTGGAGCCGCGTGCAACACGGCGCTGCGTATGACGGACACCGAGTTCGTGCTGTTTTGTAATCCAGACGTACTACCTGCCCCTGGTGCGCTCGACGTGCTTGT
Source organism: uncultured Solirubrobacterales bacterium (assembly GCA_963724305.1). Classification (GTDB taxonomy): domain Bacteria; phylum Actinomycetota; class Thermoleophilia; order Solirubrobacterales; family Solirubrobacteraceae; genus Palsa-744. The sequence continues at coordinate 1,646,687 of CAVRUG010000004.1, read as the reverse complement.
GACCGCGCTGATCGCCAACTCGAAGGCTGCGATTGCGGGTTCCGTTGAAGGCCGCCGATTTTCTCGGCTTAGCAGGGAGATTGTGGGCTTTTTTCCAAGGCGGCTACAGCACCGGGTTCAACGCTTTGGAGGCAGCTTGTCCGTTGATCAGGGCAAGGACTGGGTCGTCGTTGACTACGTAGTGGGCGCGTTTATTCTGTGTCGAACCGCAGCACTTAGCTCAGTTGGCGGCTTCGATGAGCGCTTCTTCCTATATTGCGAGGAGGAGGATCTCTCTCGACGCCTTGGTGAGCGTGGATGGCAAACGCTAATGGTGTCGTCTGCTCTCATCGCACATGAGAGCAGTGCATCAAGCGACGGCGTATACGAGTCTGATACGGCACCGTTTCGCCTTCACAGCCTCTACTGGTATTATCGAAAATATCACAATCGTCTATATGCCGAGTCGGCTCGTTGTGTCCTCGCTTTATGTGTGACGATCGACCGTTTGTATCGTGTATTTACCCGCCAGGAGCAAGTGTACGGCCTGTGGACCGCGCTAGCACCCTTTCGCGACATAGATTCGATTCGTCGTGAATTCGAGCGGTGCGTAGGCAGGCGTAGGGGTCAGGAATGAGGCCATATTGCTCTTTAGTCAACTGTCCGAACCGATCGATGATGGAGAGATCAATGTGACGTGTGTGCTGAGGGGATCCGATGTGCGATTGTGTACCATCGTGAAGTATTCGGTAGTTAGCAACCGGGTTGCTGTGCGCCAACTGTCGATAGCCCAGCGAGAATGCGTTTGCCGCCTAGAGTCATGAGCCGAACCACAAAGGAGACTCTTGACTTTATCGTCATTGGTGTACAGAAGGCAGGCACGACATCCCTCTTCGAGTACATCAAGCGCCATCCTGAGATCTACGTGCCCCCCGGCAAGGAGGTACCGTACTTCAGTGATGAACCCAGGCGTGCATGTGGCTGGGACGATTACCTGAGAAAGAATTTTGCTTTCGCCGATCCGGGGTGTAAGTGGGGAACGGTGACGACGCACTATATGTTTGGAGCCATCTATGAGGCGGTCGATAGGCCAGCGGTGTTTGGTGCTGGGTACGACGAGCGCACGGTGCCACGGCGGATTTACGAGAGCTTGCCAGATGTACGCCTGGTCGCGATCCTGCGCGATCCGGTCGAGCGCGCACGCTCGCATCACCGGATGGCACTGATGAACGGACTCGATCAGCGCTCATTTGATGAAGCTATCGAGGAACTATTGCTTCCGGAGTCGCTTGAGCGCGACCGGCGGTGTCCGAGTGAGGCCACAGGTTATGTGGTATGGGGTGAGTACGGCCGACTGCTGGCAGGGTACCTCGACGTTTTCCCGCGGGAGCAGATCCTGATTCTGTTCACTGACGAACTCGAACGCACTCCGGTGCGACTCCTGTATCGCTTACATGAGTTCGTTGGTGTCACACCACATATCATGCCCGACAATCTTGGGACTCGCTACCGCGAGGGTAGCGCGGCGCGACGGTTCTTTGGATTAGATCCCTATGCAGTCCAGGAAGTCATTTCCAGGAATCGGGTCACGCGTGCCCTCTGGCACACCTTGCCGGAGGCGAGCCGACGCTGGTGCGACCGGGAATTTGCTCATATTGCCTACTGGACTGATCTCTGGAATCGGCGCAAGGGGACGAACTACGACGATCCGGAGACCGCAACAGTGGTTAGGCTGCGGGAACATTTTGAGCAGGACTCGGATCGGCTTGTCGAGCTGATCGGCGAGGTTCCTACGTGGCAAGGATCGGCCGACGCTGCATGAATGGATCGCAGACCGAGCGACCGATTCGCCGATCAGAGACGTGGAGTTTGATATTGCCGCCAGCCCGGCACGATCTCTTGTCAGGCGTATGCTTCTGAGCTTTCTGTCACCGTGACTCTGCAGGGTGATCGCCGGCATTGGTTGTGGCCATTCTGTGGCTCTCCCGATCGCTGCGCTGGCCGTTCTGTGTGGCCATGTTTTATTCCGCTCACCACACTGACGCTCATACGCCAAGGGGCGATGCAGGCGATTGCGAGTTTATGTCGTTAGAGGACGATGGTTCCAACCTCGGTGTAGCTGGCTTACGCTGCAGGGTGACCGTGGGGCTACTCACAACTTGCCGCGCTTCTGAGCTGCTCGGAAGAGCGAGGATCGTTAGAAAGACAGCCGTTAACGCGAGACCGCTTGCGCTAAAAAGCGTGATCAGTGTTGCCGACGAGGCAAGCGTAGCCACGATCCAGATTGCGCCACCATAGTACAGCCAGCTGAACTCGGTGATTCGTTGCTCAGATAGTCGCCGCAGGCAATCGATCAGGGTAGCGACGACGGGAACGTAGATTAGTACCGCCCCGACAACTCCCATAGTCATCACAGCGTTGAGGACACCGACGTCGGGGTCCCTGATCGACCCGCCCGGCAGTCCCAAGAAATAGTGGGAAAAAGGTGGAACGAACCCGAGTCCAAATGGCCATTGTTCCCCTAAGTAAGTTTTCATTGTTCTCGTCAATGCCTCGCGTACTGCGACTGTTCCCCCTCCGGTCTGGAGATCCGTGAAAAGCGATGACAGGCGGTTCATAACTGTCCCGCTCGACACAGCGCCGGGAGCCGCGAGTAGAGTCAAGCCAATGACCAAGCCAAGTACCCCGATCCCAAGCGCAAACCGTTTACGCAAGACTGTGGTGACGAGTGTTTTACCGTTGATCATGAGCCAAAGACTAACGAGGACAACGCCGACCACGAGGCCGATCCAGCGGGCACGCGTTAGCTGAACGGCCGTGCTTGTCGTCAGCAGGAGTGCCATTGGAAGCGCGATCAGTCGTACGGTTCGGTCGCGCGCCAACATGACCGCTGCGACGCTTGCGGCGAGGCCCGCAGTGACCAAGTCCGTCATGTTTGCATAGACCCGCGTTAGTCCCGTAAATCCAGATTCCTGGAGCGTATATTGAAAGTGAATTAGATTCCCGGGCTGACCAAGGCCGGTGGCAATCATAATCTGTCCTACCGCAAATATGGATACGCCTGTCGCCAAGACTCCTAGTAGCACGTAAACGTCGCGGCCTGTGAGCCGCACGCGAGGCAACACGATCAGAAGCAGGGCAAAGAAGATGAAGTCGCGCCCAAAGTACAGTGCGCGTAGGACGGGAATATTGTCGCTTGTGATGGATACTGCCATGACAAGCATGCACCACACGAAGAGGGGTAAACCGGCTCTCGAAATGATGCGCCCGACCCTTTGAGGTGGGCGCAGATAGCCGTCGAGCGGGATCCATAACCCCGCTATGACGATAAGCGCAATCATCGCAATATCTTCGATTGAGAGTTTGCTCGTCACGAGCGTTGAGGTCGTGAAGAACGGCAAGCCGTCCATGGCGGCGAGCAGTAGAATGCCGATGAGTGCGCCACGCTGGCTAAGTGCTAGCGCACAAAGTACGACGGCGGCGAGAACGGCAAAGAGATCCTTGGCGTCTCCTTTCGTAATAGCCCATCCGCAGCCAATAAGTAGGACAGCCAGGCCGGTTGTCACCAGCGTGAGCGTGACGACGCGCGCGACCGAGGCACTTCGCTCCTTGGCGAGGGCTGTCTTCACAGCCCGGCGCAAGTCCAGTAGTCTACTTGTCGCAGAGTTGGCAGTGCGCATGGTTTCGGGTGACGATGCGGGTGTTGCGTAAGGGGATGCAGTGGAACGCTCTCGATACGACCAGGTTGTGCAATTGCTCTACGGCGCGCCGATGCCGAAAACGACAAGAATAGGCTAGTGTGGCGGAGCGTCGGAGCTTGGGGTCAATACCGCAGTCGCCACGCCGATCGCTGAAACGCATATCCTGCTTGCCGCGATCACGAGGTGATCGTGATGTTTCGCCGGAATAGCGAAACGAACCTGGTGGGGGTTGCAAGGACTTCTGCGTCAAAGCGAATCCGCCCCAGTCACGCTCACGGCCGGGTTCGAGGCGGAGCGGTAGTAGGGATTCGTTCTCTCCAGTTGCGCGATGGTGTCGAAGGCATCCAGGCGACCGTCGAGGATGACCATGACCCGATCGCAGATGTCGAGCGTCGACATACGGTGCGCGATGATGAACAGCGTGACCCTGTGCTTGAGGGCGATCAGGGATTCCTGGATGAGGGCCTCAGAGCGCGGATCGAGCGAACTGGTCGGCTCGTCCAGGATCAGGATTTCCGGCTGGGCGGCGAGCGCCCGTGCGAGGCAGATCCGCTGCTGCTGTCCGCCTGAGACCGCGTCCGCCCGCGGCCCCACGATTGTCTCATAGCCCTGTGGCCAGCTTTCGATGTCGTCGTGAATGCGGGCGAGCTTGGCGCCCTGTATCACCGCGCCGTCATCGAGGTCGCGAAGGTACCGTATGTTCTCCGCCACCGACGCATGCACCAGGCGAGGTTCTTGTGGAACATATGCGACTCGTGCATACCAGTCGTCCTGCCGGAGCTGCTGCACGGATACGCCGTTGATTAGATATTGACCTTCGTCCGGTGCTCGCAGGTTCAGCAAGATCTGCACCAGCGTGGACTTGCCGGCGCCGGATGGACCGACGACACCCACGGCCTCGCTTCCGTGTACCTCGAAGTTGATATCGGACAGCACCGGCCGGTCTGGCTGATACGCGAACGACACGTTCTTGAACGTTAGTGTCTTCACCTTGGACATCGAGGACTGGCCGCTTGCCGGGCTGCTTGCGGTATAGCGCCGCTCGGCCTCGTCTAGGCGCTCGATAAAGGGAGCGGTCTGACGAACAACGGTGTAGGAACCCTGGATCTGCTGAGCGTAGAGCCCGGCTCGCACGAGCAGCAGGACCACCGCACCCAGAGACGCCACTTGGTCGCTGCCCGTCTGGTAGAGAACCGCGAGGCCCCCGACGAGAACGAGGTAGATCAGGCCCTGGTAGACGTTTGGAATCAGGCGGGCGATGAACTGCGTGCGAGAAAACAGGTCTTCAGCCGCGGCGATGAACTTGCCGATCCGGTTGCGCTGGGCTGCGGCCACTCCAAATACCCGAGTCTCTTCGGTCACCCGATTTGCCTCGCCGACTCCGCCGGCATAGGACATCTGGGCCTGCGAAAAGGAACGGGCAGCCCGAGCGCCGATTGCATTTATCGGTCGCATCAGAGCAAACAGCACGATGGCTGCCACCAAGACGACACCGGCGGCCACGACGTTCAGGATCAGCGCCGAGAGAACCAGAACGACGAAGGTGCACAGCCAGGGAATCAGCGTTGCCGCCTGGAGCGCGCCCTGGCTGGCCTGCATGATCTGACTGGTCATGATCTCCTGCAGGTGTCCCTCGCGGTCGCGCGACTGCATCTCCCAGGAGGCATTGGTGAACGCCTCGAACATACGCCTGCGCAGGTTCCCCTGCACTTCGGCGGCGATTCGGGCGGGAATCAATGAGATCGATACCTGAAGGGCGATGCGAATCACGGCGAGGACGAAAGCGACGACCAGCAGGGCGCCAATAGTCGCCTCCACATGGAGCGGCCCGATTCCAATATGGACCCGCGGGATCCGGTTGACGAGCGTAGTCGCCACTTGGGCGACGATCGCGAGAATTCCGGCTTCGGCGAAGCCGGACAAGATCGCGCTGATCGCGAGCACCACGATCGATCTACGCCGATCACCGAGCAGCGGGCGCAACTGCGACCACGTAGACGTGAGTCGCGGCGTTTGCGCGGGCCCAGAGGATCGCATAGGCAGGGGATCCACGGGTGAGCGGCGTGTCTTAGGTCTCTTGCCGTCGAGCGTGTCGTTAGTCATGGTGGGCACCCTCGACCACCAGCGTCGAGTTGAGCAAAGTGTCGCGCCGCGCGACGACTGCGTTCAAGTTGGCATCGCCGCGCATCATACGCTCCGTACAACTCCGGATATTCACGCCTTAGCAGTTGGGACGAACTCCTCGGATGAGGAGGCGCCGTTGGCCGATGCGACGACAGGAAGCGACTTGTCATGCTTGGCGTAGGCGTAGATGCCGGGGCCGCTTGAACCGTTGGCGATGACTCCCAGCAGTGGCGCGCCGCTACTGGCGAGGACTTGGTGGAGTTGTTCCGCTGCGTCGCGTCGGCTGCGTCCGACCCAGCCCACGATCACGACACCGTCGACCTTGGTAAGCAGTGAGAAGGCGTCCGAGACGGCGGCGAGCGGCGGCGAGTCGATCACGACGAGGTCGTATGCGGACTTGGTCTGCTCGAGCACGGCGTCCATCGCGCGGCTCTCGGTTAGCTCGCCCGGGTTGGGGGGCAACACGGCGCCGGCGGCCAGCACGTCAAGCGTCCGCCCTGCGGCTCCCTCGCCGGGCGGCGCCTCCAACTCGACCGGATGGGTCGCCTCGCCTATCGATGTGGCGCCAATCAGCACGTCCGCGAGACCTGGCCCAGGCTGCATATCGAGCTGCCGGGCCAGCGTCGGATGGCGCAGATCCACCTCCAGGAGCAGCACCCGCGAGCCCAACCTAGCCGCTGCCTCAGCCAGATGGCGAGCGACCGTGGTCTTGCCGTCTCCCGGCGCGGGCGACGCGATCACAACCGTGCGCAGGTCACGATCGATGTTGAAGAAGCGCAGGTGGGCGCGAATCAGACTGAACGCCTCGGCCTCGGCGGGCGGCAGAGCCGTCCGTCTCCCCTTCTTGTCACGCGTGGCGCGCGCAAGCGCAGCGCTCTCGGGGACGGCGCCGAGGAGAGGCAAACCGTAGATCCGCTCCAGGTCCCCCGGCCCCTTGATCCGACGGTCAACGCGCTCGAGCACGAAGGCGAGACCGAGACCGATCAGTAGGCCCACGACCATTCCGAGGATCGTGTTTCTCGACGTCTTCGGCGAAGAGGGAGCGGTCGGAACCGCCGCTTCCGCAGTGACCTTGACGTTCCCTTCCTTGAGTTCCGACAGGAGGCCCAGCGTTTGCGCCCGGTCCTGCAGCTCTGCGCCGCCAGACCCGGCTCTTTCTTGCGGAGTCAGCGCCGCGAGTTGCTTATGCACGATCGCAAGCGCAGATTTGTAGTAATGGAGTTGAGAATTCTGCTGTTCCTTTGTGAACCGCCGGGCGTATGTGTTCACAATTGCCGCGGAAAGTACCGGGGACGTCGTCGTGGCCGTGACAGCGACGTTGCCGGATTCTCCCTGCGCTGCCACGCTCAAGCTTCCGGCGACCTTTTCCCCAGTCAGCCCACGACCGAGGAGGCTTGCGGTCTTCGCCGCGACTTTCCCACTCTTCACGAGTTCGATGTCGCTGGCCTCTTGAGCCAGCAAGTCGCTGCTGTTGACGCTGCTACCAGGGAGCCCGGCGATTTGCTGGCTGAGCGGATTGGTGCTGAAGGCAAGCGAAGCGGTCGCCGTGTACTTCTTGGTCTGATGCTTGGAGAACCCGAAGGCGGCGCCAGCGACGACAACCACGCAGAGCACGATCCACGGCACGCGACGACGAAAGACGCCAAGAGCCTGCTCGAGACTCAGCCCTTCTGAATCTTGCTGCACGGGGGTGGTGTCCTTTCAAGTCGCTATGCGTTGCTTCTATGCGGTGCGTCTACAAACTTCTCCTGTGCCCATAAACTTTTGGGGCGCCGTCAGGCTTCGGTCGCTGCCACCTGCCGGCCTGGTAGTGGCTTGCGAGAACCGTGCCGCGGGACGGATCAGAGTCTGCGCCGTCCGAGCACGTGCGGAACCGTGCGCAGCGCAGGAGGGTCGCCCCACAGCGACCAGTTGGCCACGTAAAGGTAGTCGATCGCCCCCGTCTCGCGCGGCGGCACGCGCGCGGAACCGAGGGTCTGCCAGGGCCGGTCATGCCCGGCTTCGGCTCCAGCCGGCGAGGACAAGTTCCCCCGTAGCCGTCACGGTCGGCCAATGATGCCGGCCCGTCCGAGCGCGTCCCGGCTGCCAAGGCTTGAAGGTCACGCTGTGCGCTTCAGCAGCGCCGTGGCCAGCCGCTCCAGGTCGATCGCGGCCTGGTGCGCTTCGCGTGACGCCTCATAGAGGGCCTCGCTGGCGCTGTGGTCGTCGAGCTGGTTGTCGGCGGCTTCACTGAAGGCTCGTTTGATGGTGGTGAGGCGTGCGGGGACGCCTGCCCACGTGTGCATGTGGGCTTTGCCCAGGCCGGCTCTCGGCGCTTTGACGATCTCTGCGCCGGAGATGCTCACCTCGGCCTCGATCGGGAGGTGGCCGTTGGTGTGAGCCCTGCTCGCCTGCTCCTCTTTAGGCGGAAGTTTTTGCGGTTTAGGCTGGAGTCTGGCCGCCTTCGACTCGGACCGCGACGCGAGCGCGCGAAGAGTCGAGCGCATCGTTGTGTCGTCCTTCAAATCGGCAACCGCTGCCGATTTGGCGATCTCCATGTAGTTGCGGGCCGTGCGCTCGCTGGCCTCGAAGTGCTCCCCGACCCAGGCCAGCCAGTTGCCGTGCCCGACCCGCCGCTTCATCTCCAGCAGCAACTCGCCGCAGCGGATCGCGTGCTGAATCGTGTTGCGCTTGTGCGTTTCGACGTGGCCGTGCTCGGTGTTGATCTCGCGAGCTATCTCCTCGTCGCTGCGGACAGGCTCGGCGCTCGGGGCGAGGTCTCGCTGCGGCACTGCCCCCGCCGTGCGGGCACGCGCCAGGCGGTGCGTGGCGGCCTGCCCACGCGGGTCGCGCGGGGAACGCGGGCGATCTTGAACAGGACCCTGGGTCGCGGGCCGGATCGTCTGGATGTCGCTCCCTCCCATGCCCGACCAACGGTGGACATGCCGCTGGACTTACGCAGGGCGCGTGGGAGCGAGCGCTGCGTGCGGGAGACCTCGACCTTCCCCTGCTGCTCGATCTCGCTCGCCGGCGCAGCTGCGCGGTATGTGCGCGCGACACTGCTCCTGCGAGCTCGTGATCGCGCCCGGCAACCGCGAGGTACCGGTCATGGATATCGCCGAGCAAGCGGCCGATAAGGTCGTCGGCTGGGCCGCCGGCAGCCTGGTCAAGCACTACCTCGACCTCCCCCCGATCTCCGGCGGGGGACGGGAACTTCGCGATCGAAAGGCCCCCTGTCGTGTCGAGGACGTGCGCCTTGGGCCGAGCGCCGCCGAGTGAGCTCGCTCCGTCCAGCAGCAGCCGGAGGTCCTCGGCCGTCGGTTCGTCGCGTTCGAGCTCTGCGGCGGCGTGGAGCAGTCGCGGCAGGTTGAGCAGGTGCGGGACGCCGCGGGCGCCGGCGGCGAGGTAGGTCGCCTCGCGCGCTGCCTGGAGTCGCAGCGATCCCTGGCGCAGATCGTCGCGCACCCCAAGCAGGTAGTCGATCTCAGCGAGACCGCGCGGAGCCCGCTCGTCTCGCGGTCCCGGTGCCGCTCGGCTCTGAGGACCAGACGCCGTCCCCAGCCGTCCGGGGCGCAGTCGGTGAACGCGCCGAAGAGGGCTTGCCCGACCGCGGTGTGTTGGTTGCCCGCTTGAAGTGGCAGCGAGGATCGAGCGCGTGAGCGTCTTGGCGCACGAGGAACTCGGGCAGGTAGGCGAATGTGGTGGACTCGCTGCGGCCTCGGCGGTGGGTCCACAGTCTCCCGGTTGGGATGTCCTCGCCGGCAATCTGCACGCTGATTCAGATCAGTTGCTCAACCATCGTCGCTCAGCTGCTTTGGTCGCACGCGGGCCGGCAGATGCTCCTCGGCACGCAGCCTGCCGATGTCGCTGCTCATCGGATCCAGAGCGTCGGTCAGCAGCTCATGGATGCCGAGGGCGCGGAGTATACGCAGCAGGTTCTCCATGCTGACGCCGCCCTCCGCTGCCTCGAGGCGCCGGGCCACGCCACGGGAGACGCCCGCGCGGTCGGCGAGTTGCGCCTGGGTGAGTCCGCGTAGGCGCCGCCATGTGGAGACGCTGTCCGCAACGTTGCCAATTGCCCGCCGAACCGGGAGCGGAGTCCGATTGCCAGTTCTACTTTCAGGGTCCATATATAGGTCATTATAGCATTTAGTGATCTATATATCGATCCGTAAGTTCTTCCAGGTGACGTCGCGCGCTTCCGATCGCGTGAGATGCCCCTCCTGGTGTCGTAAACGCCCATCTCGGCGCATCATGCGCCAGATCTGGCGCATTCGCCCCTGGTGCGAGCGACTCTCGCCAGAGGCGCCTATTCGTCTACTCACGCACCGCGCGTCAAGCAGGCCGAAAATTCTTCCGATAGGAGATCCATACTGGGGGTAGAAAGTGTTGTAACGCACATGGTCTCCCCAGTGCACATGATCCGATGCTGACGCTCTTCCTAATTCTGCTGGCGCTCGTGTGGCTCTCGGTGAGCGTCGTGGTGGTGGCCGCCTGCCGGATGGCCGCCCGCGGCGACGGCGAGCTCGGGAATGAGGCTCAGAGTCCCCGCCGGCCGAGCACGTGGGGGACGGTGCGCAGCAGGATCTTGATGTCGCCCCACAGCGACCAGTTGGCGACGTACAGGTAGTCCATCGCCCCCATCTCGTTGAGCGGCACGCGCGCCGGGCCGAGGATCTGCCAGGGGCCCGTCATCCCCGGCATCAGCTCAAGGCGCCGGCGATACCAGCCCTCGACGTGGCGGTCCTCGTCGATCACCAGCGGCCGCGGTCCGACGAGGCTCATCTCGCCGCGGATGATGTTCAGCAGCTGCGGCAGCTCGTCGAGGGCGCTCTTGCGCAGCAGCTTGCCCACGCGCGTTACGCGCGGGTCGTCGGCGATCTTGAAGAGACCCGCCTGCGCCTCGTTGCGATCGCGCAGCGAGTCCTTCAACGCCTCGGCGTTGGGGACCATCGTGCGGAACTTCAACAGGTCGAAGTGCTTGCCGTGGCGTCCCACGCGCTGCTGGCGGAAGAACACCGGCCCGCGGTCCTCGAGCTTGATCGCCACGGCGATCACGATGAACAGCGGCGCCACCGCCAACAGCCCCAGCGAGGCGCCGATCAGGTCGAAGGCGCGCTTGACGACGGCAGAGGAGCGCGACATCTCGAAGCGTCTGACGCCCATCAGCGTGACGCCGTGGAGGTCGTCGAACTCGACCGAGGAGCCCACCACCTCCAGCAGGCGCGGCAGCACGCTGACCCGCACACCGATCGCCTTCAAAGTGCGCACCAGATCGAGCATCTCGCCGCCGTCGGCGCTGGTGGGCGCGACAATTGCGCGATGCACGTTGAGCGTGCGCGCCAGATCGCGGATCTCCGAGAGGCGCTGCGTAGAGAAGGTATTGGTCGACCACATCCCCACGTCGTCGAGGTCGAGGTGCCCCACCAGCTCGGCCTTGACACCGCCATGGCCGGCGAGCTTCGAGCGGATCGTCCGCGCCGCGGCCTGGTCGCCGATGAACAGGCACCGTTCCGCTGGCACCGCCCGCAAGGCGAGCGTGCGCGCGGTCGCCCGGGCTAGCACCAGCAACAGAATCAGCGCCAGCCACAGCAGCAGCGCCTGACGGCGGCTGAGCAGATCGCCGTGGATCACGAAGCCCCCCGCGAGCCACGCGACCAGAGCGCCGAGCGTGGCCACCTGGAAGAGCTTCGGCGCCTCGTCGAGCGTGGTCTTGTGCAGCAGCACGTCGTCGCGGTCGTACAGCCCCATCACCTTCGCGCCCACCAACAACGTCAACAGCCCGCACACGCTCACCCACGTCAGCTGCAGCGACTTACCCGTGATCGCCGCCAGCACCACGAAGGCGCCGACGATCGCCACGACGTCGGCCGCCAGCAGTGCGCGGCGGAACAGCGATTCGCGCGAGCGGTTCTCGAGTAGGCCCCGCTCCTCGGCGGGACGCGTGTCGCGAGCGCCCGAGATGCGCCTGCGCCGGCGGTCGAGCGCCGTGAAGCCAGCCTGCTCCGGAGGCGTCTCCGCACTCGGTATCGCTTCTGGAAATGTCATCTCTGCCTTGCTGCCAACGCCCCCGCTCATCGGTCGCCTCCCTGGCGCTCGTGGGTCCCTAACCAGTTACCCTCAGCTGCTCCCCGCCTCCAACGGCTCTCCTCCCAACGCGAGGATTCCCATGCCGAATCCACGCTCCGAGTCAAGAATCAGGTTGACCGCCTCGTTGCGCGAGCGCACCCCCAGCTTCCCGAAAGCCGACGAGAGATGGCTCTTGACAGTGCTCTCCGCCAGGAACAGGCGCTCGGCGATCTGGCTGTTCATGTAGCCCATCACCACCAGTCCCAAGATCTGCTTCTCCCGAGCGGAGAGCGCCGGCGGCGCGATCTGGCGCCACTGCTGCCGGGGCACGCACACCTGTCCCACGCGTACCGCGTGCAGGCAGGAGCCGAGCGTGCCCGCCAGATCCCGCTCCAGCACCACCCCGGTGGCGCCCGCGGCCAGCACCGCGCGCACCTCCCAACGCTGGATCTCGGGACAGATGACCACCACCAGGGCGTGCTCCAGGCCGCGCTGCAGCTGCTCGACCTGCCGGGCGGCGTCGGCGCTCGCATCCACGACCCACAGCGCCACCAGGCCGCTGTCGTGCTCGCCACCGTGCTCGAGTAGATCCTCCACGCCGTCGAAGGCGGCGAGCTTCCACCCCTGCTCCTCGAGCACCGCTCCGATCCGTTCCCGTGGCTCCTCGCCTGAGATCAGCGTGACCGTGGCTCCGGCGTCGAGCGGGCTGGTGGGCGCCGGCGCCTGGATCGATGCTCTGGCGAGGTGGGACCCTGGCATGGCAGAGTAACGGTGAGACTGAGGCAGGACTTACGGTGCCGGGAGCGCTGCCAGAACTCTCCCAGCGACTTCCGTTCGAACGGCCACCTCACATATCGCGGGGCCGGCTTCGGCATTCGGCCGGCCCGCCTCAGAGTTCGACGAGCCGGCCGAGCGCTTCATCGCCAGGGGAGAGGACGGGCTCACCGTCGCACTCGACCCACGCGTGCGCTCGGAAGGCCGGCGCCGGTTGTGCCCCGATCACGAGCTTCGAGGGAATTCCTCTCCGCGCCAGCAGTCGCGTCAGGACCAGCGAGCGGGCTAGGCAGCGCGTGTCGCCCGGGATCAACTTCAGGGTGCGCACCACGACCCACCCCAGACTGCGGGCCTCCTGCAGTGCGGCTGCCGTCTTCGGGTCGGGGGGCGGGGATTCCGAGCGCAGCACCGCGACCACCGCATCGATCGGGGCGCGGCGCAGCTCACGACGCGCCTGCACGTAGGCCGCGACGATCTCCCAGACGAGGCGCGCGCGCTCCAGCGGGCGTCGTGTTTGCGCATCTCGCAAGTTGTGAGCCCCCACGCGGTGGGCGTCGGCGCAGTGGCCCCGCTCAGCCTGCGGGCTCGCCATCGAACTCGATTAAGCCCCGCGCGAGCAGGGCGTCGCAGAGCTCGCGCATGTCCTGCTCGACGATCGCGGGCGGCTGCATGTACTCCGCGGCGACGGCCGCTGCGGCGTCGCGCAGGCAGACGGCCCGCTCCAGCTCCGCGAGCATGCTGCCGGCGGTCGCATTGAGCCCGTGATATTGGCCTGTTTGCAGGTTGAACACGACGGTCTCCGAGGGGAAGTGGCGGTAGACCACGTGCTGGGGCACCGCGATCCTGGAGGCAGGCTGCGCGTGGGCGCCGGGCGCCGTCTCGATGGGCTTGGTGTCGGACATCGCGCTGGAGAGCATTATGCTTCCATCAACTCCGGCGTCGCGACGATTCTTCCAACAGTCGGCGCAAGGAGGCGACGCGCATCGACCGAGCCTGCCACCATGCTCGCCAAATAGCGAGCGACGCTTGTGCTCGCTCGCTCACACTCTAGCGCAGGGGAGGTGGCTGGATGAAGTCGTTTACGGCCCTTTGGAGGGTGGCGTTGGCGGTCGGTGTGGCCGCCGGTTGTTTGCTTGTGAGTGCCGGCAGCGCATTTGCTGCCGGCGGGGTGAGTCTCTGCATACCGGAAGCCGAAAATGCCGCGACGGTGACGCCCACGAAAGGCGCATGCCCCGCGAAATACAAACTGACCGAACTCGGGGCTGAAGGCAAAGAAGGCAAAGCGGGTAAAGAAGGCAAAGAAGGGACGTTCGCCGGTCTTACCACGGCGGAGAAGGAAACGCTGCTCGCGGTGCTTCCCTACGTAAAATTCGTCAAAGAAGGCATCGATAAGAAGCCGACGATTCAGTTCTCTGGCGCCAACGTGCAGGTTGTCTCGGGCGCCGCCAAAGAGAGCGAAATCAACGGGCTCGGCAATCTCGTCGTCGGCAGGGACGAAGAAGCGGGCACGCAGTCCGGCTCCAACAACCTCGTGGTGGGGACGTTCAAGCAGTCGTTCACGAGCTACGGCGGGCTGCTCGCCGGCGCGCGCAACACCGTGAGCGGCGTCGATGCTTCAGCGAGCGGCGGCGAACACAACGTGGCCAGCGCCGGCGCTGCCTCGGTGGGCGGCGGCGAATACGACACCGCCAGCGGGGTGAGCTCGTCGGTGAGTGGTGGCTATGGCAACACGGCCAGCAACAAGCAGGCTGCGGTGAGTGGCGGCCAGCTCAACAAAGCCAGCGGCCTCGCAGGCACAGTGAGCGGCGGCCTCTACAACGATGCCTCCGGCACAACCAGCTGGGTGAGCGGCGGCGCTGAAAACATCGCGAGCGAAGACTTCGCCACGGTGAGTGGCGGCTTCCTCAATACGGCCAGTGGCTTTGGAGCCTCGGTGAGTGGCGGCGAGACGAACACCGCGCACGGCGAACTCTCCTCAGTGAGCGGCGGTGAGAAAAACACCGCGACCGGGAAGTATTCGTCGATCCTCGGCGGCAAAGGGCTCACGCTGGCCACCGAATTCGGAGAGGACTACTGACAGAGAGCGATACAAACGGCACTATATGCCGGTCTCCAGAGGGGAGACCGGCATATAGCCACATGACCTTCCACTCCGTGGGTTACGGAGTGGAGAAGGTCAGATCTTCTTTGGGCGTGTGGACCGGGAAGGACGCATCGGTCGATGCGCCGTTCGCCTGACCCGCTGTAAGTGTCGCGAGGTCCCCGTGATCCTCGATCCGGGGGGCCTCGTACTCCTTGGTGTCCTTCTCCATGATTTCCTTTCGTAGGGAGGACGGTGGTGAAGGACAGGATACGAACACCGGCGAGGTCCACAAGACTAGAAAAAGTACCGGTACGAAAAAAGTACCGGTCCGGGCGTGAGCCCTTTTTTTTCTGGCGACGTGTGCGCAAACAAACCAAAAACGGGCTGAGGGGCCAGTTTGGGGTCGCTAGAGTGGCCTGATTTGGGTGGTCGTCTGGCCTGTTGGCTCGCCATACTCCGCTCGCCAGGATGCCCAAGCTCTGTCGGCGGCATCCCGATCGTTGATCGCGGGAGACCGGCTCTGCCATTAGAGCCAGCGTAGCGCCTCGCAGGACAGATGCGATCAAACTAGAAAACCCCTGCAAAGTTCGCCGCTTGCGTAAGCGTTCAGTGGGTCAGGGGGACATAACTCTGGTCTGTCGAATTTTGTGGTGTGGAGCGGGAAGAAGCTGGCGCGATCTATGACGCGGGGCGAGAGGTCGTCATCGAGGTGTTGCTGCGTATGGATCGTCAGATCCAGCAGTTGACCGCGGTTGTTGAGCGCCAAGGGGAGCGGATCGCGGTGTTGGAGGCGAAGTTGGCGGCGAACTCGAGGAATTCCTCGCGGCCGCCGAGCACCGATATGCCGGGCAAGACGCCCACCCGGCGTAAGGATCCGTCAGGGCGCAAACAGGGCGGCCAGGATGGGCATCGGGGGCGTGGCCGGGGTCTGTTGCCGACGACGGCGGCGGATGAGGTCATCGAGCATTGGCCGCACTCGTGCTGTTGCGGGCACCTGTTCACCGAGGCAGAGCGCGTGGCGGTCGGGGAGCCGGTGCGTGCCCAAGTGGAGGAGCTCCCGCGGATCGCGGTTCGGTTGATCGAGCATCAGTGCCCGAGGGTGAACTGTCCCGGCTGCGGTCGCGCCCAGCGGGCGCCCATGCCTTCCGATGTCGCGGCCAGCGCTTTCGGCCCGCGTTTGCAGGCTGCGGTCGCCGCGTTGGTCGTGCGTAACCGTATCTCTCGCCATGACGCGGTCGAGCTCTGCCAAGAGCTCTTTGGGGCGCGGATCAGCACCGGCACGATCGAGGCGATTCTCACCCGGACCGCCGCCGCGCTCGCCGAGCCCTGCCGAGATCTCCTCGAGAGTGTCCGCGGGTCCTCGGCGCTGAACATGGACGAGACAGGCTGGCGTCTGCAGGGTGGCGGGCGTGCGCTATGGGGCGCGTTCACCGAGAACCTGGCGACCTTCAACGTCGCCCCGGACCGTCACGAGGACCACGCCCGCGCGCTGCTCGGTGACCACAAGGGGATCGTGACTTCCGACCGGTGGTGGGCCTACAACCACTTGCCGCTCGACCGTCGCCAAGTCTGCTGGAGCCACCTGCGGCGAGATTTCCAGGCCCAAGCGGAGGGCCTCGATGCCCAGGCCGAGTTCGGAGCGGCCGCCCTGAAGGTCTGCCAGGAGGTGTTCTCGGGCGTTTGAGATCTTCCAGCACACCGGCGACCGCTCCGAGCTACGCCGCCAAATCCGGGCCTGCCAACGCGATCTGAAGCCTCTCCTGCGCCGATACTCCGGCAAGGCACCACGGAACAAGCGCACCCGGGGCCTGGCCCGCAACCTACTGAAGATCTGGCCCGCCCTCTGGACGTTCGCCAAGGTGCCCGGCGTCACACCCACGAACAACCATGCGGAGCGCTCGCTCCGCGGCGCGGTGATCTACCGCAAGCTCTCCCTCGGCAGCCAGTCCACCGGCGGGGAGGAACGCATCGCCCGACTCCTCTCAGCCTCCATCACCTGCCGCCTACAAACCCGCAGCCTCTTCGACTACCTCACCAACCTGCACACCGCACACGCCACCAGCAATCCGCTACCCCTACTCACCTGAACCAACCAACTGAACGCTTACCCGCTTGCCGCTTGCGGACAGAATAGGATTGGAGCGATGGCCAAGGTCTCGACCCTCAACCGTCAGATGTACTCGAACGCAGAAGCTGCGCGCTTGCTTGACCTGCCCGCCGCCACGTTGCGCTGGTGGCTTGAGGGTGCGCGGCGCGGTGATGTGGACTACCCGCCGGTGATTCGACAGGAACGAACTGGCGCCGACGTGACGTGGGGCGAGTTCGTCGAGGCGGGACTCCTGCGCGGCTATCGACAGAAGAACGTCCCATTGCAGCGCATGCGGCCCTTCATCGCCGAGATGCGGGAGCGCACGGGGATGCCGTACCCGCTCGCGCATTGTCGGCCCCTTATCGATCATGCGGCGCGCAAGCTGGTCTACGAAATCCAGCACGAAGTGGATTTGCCGTCCTCGATGTATCTGGTTGAGTTCGAGGGTGGTCAGATGCAGCTTGCTCCAGTTGCGATGCAGTTCCTCGATCGCGTGGACTTCGATTCGGGCGGCGCCGCACAGCGATACTGGCCCGCAGGTAAGGAATCGCCCGTCGCCATTGATCCAGATGTTGCGTTCGGGATGCCCCAGATTCGTGGCATTCGTACGGAGTCTGTCGTTGAGTCCATCGACGCAGGCGAATCCAATGATGAGGCTGCACGGTCCTGGGGGCTCGCTCCCAGTGACATCGCTGCGGCGCTTGAATGGGAGCATCGCCAGAAGGCGGCGTAGACACTTTCTACATCGACGCGAGCGTGCCCCTCGCGGTGCGTGTGGCTATCGCGTCGGTGCGCAACGACGTGCTTTACGCCGGTGGCCCCGGCGCACCGGCTGAGACGACCGACGACGACGTTTGGCTGCCCATAGCAGGTGCGGCCGATTGGGTCGTCGTTCATCGAGACAAGAGGATCAGGAAACGCCCCCGCGAGCGGAAGGCGCTGTTGGCGAGCGGCGTGCGAGCGTTCTGCATGACGAGTGCCGGGAACTACAATCGCTGGCAAACGCTGGTTCTGCTGGTCCAGCGTTGGGAGGGCATCGCACAGACCGCCTCCCAGAACGCTGGACCATATATCTATGCGGTCACCCAGGCGGGGCTTCGCCAGATGTTCGTGCCCGACGACTAACCAGCTTGTTGATAGGTCAGCCTTCGCCCGTGTATCTGCGCTCCAAGCGACCCCAAAACTGGCCCCTCAGCTAGCCCGTTTTTGGTTTGTCTGCGCACACATCGCCTTTTTTCTTCTCACATGGCGCGCGGGGCCGTTACCCGCTCGAGCAGCTCCAGCGGGTACCCCGGTCGCTCCAGTGACCGCAACCACACGTCGGCCAGGCCGACATGCCACAGCCGGCTCGCGGCGCGGCCTCGGCGCAGGTTGGCATCGCCCTGCAGGAGCTCCTCCAGCGGCTCGGCTGCGCACGAACGCCCGCACCGGCGCGTCGGCGCGGGCGGGACCCTCAGCGAGCAGAGCCCCGTCGGCGGCGAGCCCGGCCGGGAGCAGGTCGGTGAAGAAGCTCTTGGCGTGGCGGGTGCGCACCGCCTCGGGAATGTGGCCGAGCAGCCCGTCGCGCAGCAGCGCACGGTCGCGGGCCGGGTCGAACTGCAGCTCGGGCGGGTCGGCTGAGCACCGTCTGCAACAGGTCGAGGTCGAACAGGAAGGGATGGCGGCGGTCGATCCGCTCGTCGCTTGACTCGCGGCGCAGCTGGCTGGACACGCCGAGCGTCTCACCATGATCCAGCAGCGCACCCGCCAGCGACCGCCACCACAGCGGACCGTCGAGCCGCGCGAGCCCCTCCCCCTCCCCCTCCTCTGCAAGCGCCGCGGCGTCGGTCGCCGCCAGCAGCGACCCCGGGGCGTCCGTGTCTCGCCCGCGCCGGCGCCGGCGCGTAACCGCGGCGGGGAGCAACGGGAGGACGCCATATTTGCGGATCGCGCGCAGGCGCAGGCGCGCGTCGGCGTCGGCCCCCACTTCGGGGATGCGCCGGGTGAGCCTCCAGGCCGCGAGCAGCCGCCCGCGGCGAAGCCGGTCGGCGAACAGGTAGGGCGCCCAGCCGAACAGCTCGTCGCCCCCCTCCCCGTCCAGCATCACATCCACGCCGAGCGCGCGGGCGCTCGCCATCAGCGGCTGCCACACAAACATGTTGGGGGTGACCGGTGGCAGGCTCCAGCGCTCGATGTGCCCGAGTGCCGGCGAGAGGATCGAGGCGCGGTCGTCGAAGGCGATCAGCTCGACGGGAAGGCCGGTGTAGTGCGCGGTCGCCTCGATCAGCTCGCGCTCGTCGGTGGCGGGGTGGTTGGGAAAGACCGCCGCGAACGCCACCGCCCCGCCTTGGGGTGCCCCCCGCGCCGCCAGCCCCGCCGCCACGCAGGCCGAGTCGAGCCCCCCGCTGAGCCGCACCGCGGGCCGCCCCGCGCCCTCGGCGGCGCGCGCCACTGCCGCGAATGCCGCATCGCGCAAGCGCCCGGCGATCGCCTCCCGCGAGCCGGTGGCGAGGTTTTCGTAGCGTGGCCGCCAGTAGGGCTCGATCGCGACGGCGCCGGCGGAGAGCTCGACTCGGTGCCCCGGCGGGATGCGGCGGATGCCCTCGAACAGGGTGCGCCCCGGGGGCGTGGTGCCGCGCTCGATCCACCGTGCGAGTGCCAGCCGGTCCGGCGAGGGGATGCCAGGCAACAAATCCACCAGCGCGCGCTCGTGTTCGGCGAACAATGCCCCGTCGCCCACCCGGACGTAGACCAGCGGGCGCCCGCCGAGGTGGTCGCGGACGATCGTCGCGGTGGAGCGCTCGCGGTCGAACGCCACCACCACGAACGTTCCGCGCAGCAGGCGGCAGGCGTCGCATCCGACACTCGCGTAGGCGCGCGCGACCAGCGCCGGCGGGTCATGGTCGGGGGGCAGCCCAAAACGCTCGCACAGCTCGCGCGCGTTGGTGAGGCGCCCCGAGATCCAGCACTGCTGGTCTCCGTCGCTGGCACTCTCCGCGCCGATCACCGCCAGCGACCCCGCGCGCTCGATCCCCGTGCCGCCACGCGCGGCGGCACGCTCCATCAGCTCGACCGCCCGCTCTCCCCACCCCGCCGCGAACACGGTGCGCTCAGAGCTCCGGCAGCTGCTGGCTCACGGCGTCGGCGAGCTGCGTGGCGTTCACGCCGGGTTGGATGCGCAGGCGGTGGACGCAGCCCGTCGCCGCCAGCGCGGCGGCCAGGTCGAGGTGGCGCACCAGCCGCTCGGGGGTGCGCACGGAGAGGTTGAAGGTGCTGGCGAGCAGCGCAAACGGGTCGACCGCCGCGAGGCGCTCGACGGGGGGGCCGTGCACTGAGCGCTCCAGCAGGAACAGTCCACCGAACGGCGCCGGGGAGGCGCTCACGCGCGGGTGGTAGCGCGGCTTGTGGCGAAACGCGGCGGGGGGGCCGAGCACCGCGCGCTCCCGCTCGGATAGGCGATCGTGCTCGGCCGCCTGCAGGTACAGCATGGCCGCGCCGGGATGGGCGATCAGCGTGCCCTCGCGCGACTCAAGCGCGACCGTGTCGTCGCTCAGCAGCGTGGCGCCTCGGTGCAGCAGGGCGGCCGCCAGCGAGGACTTGCCCGCACCGGGCGCGCCCGCGAACAGCACCGCCTTGCCTCCCACCACCATGCCCGAGGCGTGCAGCACCTCCAGCCCGCGCAGGGTCGCCGCCAGCGGCAGCGCCTGGGCGGGGATCAGCGTGGCCCACTCCACGCTTCCCGGCGCGGGATCGCACAGCAGCTCCCCTCCGTCCGGCGCCACCAGGATGCGCCCGACACCCGGCGCGCGCAGCAGATAGCCGGCGGGGCGGGCGAGCTCGGCCGTGAGCAGCACAGCGTCCCCGTCGCGCAGCTCGCGCACCACCTCGGCGGTGGGGGCGGCGGGCCGCCAGCGGCGCTCGAGCTCCGCCGCGTCGAGTCGCACCCGCGTTGAGGGGAGGAGGGGGGAGGAGGGGGGCGGGGCTGTGGTCGCGGCGTCAACATCGTTGGGGCTTGCGTTGGCGGCGTCGAGGGCCGAGCCGCCGGGGATCTCTGCGATGCCTGGGATGCCGGGGATCTCGATGCCGGGGTCGATCTCCAGCCGCAGGCCGAACGCGGCACCGTACAACGTCGGCTCGGCCACCGTGCCGGCGGGTGCCTCAGGCGGGGCCGGCATCCACGATCTCGATCAGACCGCGATCGAGCAGGCCCTGGCAGAGCGCGGTCAGATCGCTCTGGATCTGCTCCTCCTCGACCCCGTACTCCTGCGCCAGCTCGGGCATGACGGCGCCTGCCGTAGGCGCCGAATCTATCGCTTCGAGCATTCTGCCCGCGGTTGGGTTGAGCCCGTGGTATTGACCCGTGTTCAGGTTGAGCACGACGGTCTCGGCGACGAAGCTGCGGAGCACCACGTGCTGGGGCATGCGCACACGGGCGATTAGGAGCTCGTTGGTGGAGAGAGGGGCCATAGTGGTGAGAAGTTGGACGATTTTCAGTACTCGGCAACAGTCCCGGTGCGCTGACCGTATCGGATCGCGGCTCGCAAGAGCACCAAACCGGCCGGCAGCAGCAGGACCGAGAAGATCACGAGCTTGAGCAGCTCCACCGCCGCGGGATGCGTCAGCGGCGCGTCCACCAGCAGGTGGCGCAGCAGGTCGGTGGCGGGTGTGAACGGCTGCACTTCGGAGAGCCAGCGGATCGATTCGGGGAGCACCTTGACGGGGAAGTACAGCCCGCCCACGATCGCGATGCCCGCGACGATGAACTGGGTGGCGCTGGCGGCCTGCTTGAAGGCCATCACGAGCGCGACCAGGAACAGCGCGAACGGCATGAACGCGATCACGCCGAGCAGCGCTACGGGGACCGCCAGGTACGCCGTGCCGGCGAGCGGCAGCCCAAAGAAGAGGCTTGCCATCGCCAGTGTGAGGATGCCGCTGACGAAGGCGTTGCACATCGGGAACAGCATCGTGCCGATGATGCCGCTGACCGGGCCGTGGGCGCTCACCAGGAAGCGCTCGATCGTGCCCGAGATCAATTCCTGGCGCACGTTGCCGGGCATCAGCCCCAGCGAGAGCGTAAGTATCTGGACGATCACCAAACCGACGATCACGAAGCCGAAGTAGCCGCCCGGCGAGGTGAAGGTCTTGGCGGTGAGCAGGCGGGAGATGTAATAGAAGACCGCGATCGTGAACAGCGGCCCGAGGAACTGCGACACCAGCTGCGTGCGGTAGCTGATGAACAGGATCGCGTCGCGGCGCATGATCCCCTGCATCGCTTCCAGCCACGGCCTCATTCGGCAGGCTCCAAGCGGCCGTCTTCAGCAGCGTGTAGCTGGCGTCGCACGCGATCACCCGGTCCTCTCCCCGCGGAGAGCACCACAGCACGGTGGCGCCATCGCCGGCCGCCCGCTGGATCTGCGCGTCGAGCAACTCGTAGCCCTCGTCGTCGAGCGAGTTGCGCGGCTCGTCCAGCAGCAGCACGCGTGGCTCGTGCAGGAACGCCATCGCCAGGCGGATGCGCTGGCGCTGGCCCATCGACATCCGGTCGACGCGCCGCTCGGCGAACTCCTCCAGACCGAACCGATGCAGGTTGAGTGCGACCAACTCGGGCCGCCGCGCGCGCGGGACGTACGCGAGGCGAGCCCAGTAGTCGAGCTGCTGGCGCACCCGCATGCGCGCCTGCACGCCGCGGTCGCCCGCCGAGAGGAAGCCGATCTGCCGCCGGTAGCGGCGCCCCTTCGAGCTGGGCGTGAGCTCGCCCATGCGCACGCTGCCTCGTTGCGGCAACAGGATGCCCGCGCCCAAGCGCAGCAGCGTCGTCTTGCCCACGCCGTTACGGCCCCCGATCCAAGTCACCTCGCCTGCGCGCAACGTCAGGCTGACGTCCTCCAGCACCGGTGGCTTCGGGCCCTTCCAGCGGTGGTGTAGGTGCTCGAGCTCGAGCAGCGGCGCCCCCGGGATGTGGGCGAGCGCCTCACTGGGCGTGGTTGGGGCGGCGGAGGTGGTCGAGCTCATGGGCGGATTTGCACGCGGGCACGCGGGCGTGACGTGGCTGCGCCCGCGCGGCTTTGGCGTGACCCTAACAACGGTTGAACGAGAGGCATACGTACGATCCTCACGCGACGGTCGCGGAACTCGGCCTCTGCGTCCCGGGGGAGCCGATCAGCTCCGCCCGCAGCAGGCTGGCGAGGACGCCGGGGGTGACGCTCGGATCTGCGCAGAGCTCCCAGATCGGGACGTGCGCAGCGATTGCGCCGGCAACTTCGAAGCGGGTCCGCTCACGCTCGGGTAGGCGCGGAAAGCGCAGCAGCGAGCCGACCAGCACAGCGAGCGGGTCGCGTGCGGGGTGTAGGGAGGTGGCGAGGCCCCGGCTGCGGTTCAAAACGACCAACGCGCTCAGCGGGATCGCGTAGGGATGCACAGGCACGGCTATCCAGCGCTCCTCGTCAATGGATGCGATCGTCGCCCCTGGCAGCGGCAAGGCGTCCGCCGGCACGGTCATCAACGGCGGTCCGGGATGGGCAAGCGGGGATCTGTCGCCACTAGCCTCCAGCACGAGCACGTCGTCTGTCATCAGCGTCAGGCCATCGCTCAGCAGCTTGTACAGCAACGTGCTCTTGCCACCGCCTGTCGGGGCGGTGATCGCGAGCGCGCCGTCCGGCGTGGCGACTGTGCCGGCGTGCAGGGCCTCGTAGCCCCGGAGCAGAGCGACCGTGAACAGCACGGAGTCGAGCACCACGCGCCACCACGACTGCTCGTCCGGGTCTGCCGGCGCGCATCGCAACGTGCCGGCGTCGGCCGAAAGGTGATGGATCGCGCGGGTCCCCCCGGCGGGCGTGCCTTGCTGGTTGGGGAGCTCGCCATGCACGAAGCGGTGGTCCCCCGCTCGACCCCGCTCGACCACGAACGGTGCGCCGTCGATCGTCCCCTCCCAGCCAATCGCGTCCGGCCCCGACCAGCATTCGGCGATCTCCGCCGCGGGAGCCTCCCGCAGGCGCAGGCTGGGCTCGGCCAGCGGTGCCGCCACCCACGCGCCGGGCGGCGGCATGTTGGCGAGCAGGCCAAGGCCGAAGGCGCGCAGGCCCGCGCGCCCCGACGTGGCGTCCGCTTGGGCGATCGCGTCCCTCGCCGCTGGCATGGAAGGACTGTAACCCGCGGCTCGTTGGTGCACTATGTTCATGCCCATGCGCTTCCACTCAATTGCCCGCCGCTCCCTTAAGCTCGCCCCCGCCGTGCTCCTCGCCGCGCTTTGTTTCGGCGCTAGCGCGACCGCCGCGGAATCGAACACGATCGAAGGGGTGTGGTCGTTCAAAGGGGGCTCAATTGCGATCGCGCCGTTGCCCGATGGGACCTTCCAGGGCGTTGTGGATACTGAAACAACATTCGCCGAATGTCCTCACCCAGCCGGCCAGGTGGCGTGGACGGACATGAAGCGGCAGGCCGACGGCTCTTTCTGGGGATATGACGCGTGGTTCGTGCGCGAAGGCACGAGCGGCGAATGCAAGCAGGACCCGCATCTTGGAGCGACCGCTTGGCGGGTGCTCAGCGAACCGGACGGTGCCCACTACTTGAAGGTCTGCTTCAGCCATCCGGAAACCTCCCAGCCGAAGATCGCCCCCGACGGCACGGCGACCGAAGACACCTTTGGCTGCGTCAACTCGGCTCTGATCTCATCTCTGCCCACCGTCTCCGGCGGCGGCTCATCGGGCGGGATCAGTTACTCCAGTGCGGTCACACTGCCGCCGGGCGGTCAGTGCACGAGCCAGAAGTCGCTCACGATCAAGCTGCACGATCCCAAGTACGACCCCCTCGTGGAGGTGCTCGTCAAGATCAACGGCAAGAAGGTCGCGGACGTCAAGGGCGTCAAGCGCATCAAAAAGGGTGTGAAGCTGACGAACCGGCCGACCAGCGGAACCTACAAGGTCAGCGTCGTGGCGACCACGATTCTCAAGCAGCGCCTCTCCGGGAGCAGCACCTACAAGAGCTGCACCAAAGGCTCGGGGAAGATCAAGCTCCATCGCCAGGGCAAGAAGCACCACGGCTGAATCCGAAGCGAGCTTGAGACGCCCAGGGGCCGCACGTTTGCCTCCCCCGGGGTATTTGTAAGGACTATGTGATCCCCCTACGGAGTCTGCAAGTCCTGCCCCGAAGCTACCGTTGATCGCTCATGCCGCGCACGATCGAACCGGAGCCGACCCCGACCCCGATCGGCGTCCCGCCGCGCCCCGAGCACCCAGGCTCCGACGACCCCGCCACCACCTACCGTCTCTCGCACCTGCGCACGCTGGAGGCCGAGGCGGTGCACGTGATGCGCGAGGTCGCCGCCGAGTTCGAGCGCCCCGTGCTGCTGTTCAGCGGCGGCAAGGACTCGATCGTGCTGCTGCGCCTGGCCGAGAAGGCGTTCCGGCCGGGGCCATTCCCGTTCCCGCTGATGCACGTCGACACCGGCCACAACTTCCCCGAGGCGATCGAGTATCGCGATCGCCGCGCCACCGAGCTCGATGAGCGCCTGATCGTCGCCTCGGTGGAGGAGTCGATCAGGCGCGGGCGCGTCGAGGACACGACCGGGCCGTACGCCTCGCGCAACGCGCTGCAGACGGTGACGCTGCTGGATGCGATCGCCGAGCACCGCTTCGACGCGGCCTTCGGCGGGGCGCGGCGCGACGAGGAGCGCGCACGGGCGAAGGAGCGGATCCTCTCCTTCCGCGACCCCCACGGCCAGTGGGAGCCCCAGCGCCAGCGCCCCGAGGTGTGGAGCCTCTTCAACGCGCGCATCGCCCGCGGCGAGCACGTGCGCGTGTTCCCGATCTCCAACTGGACCGAGCTCGACGTGTGGCAGTACATCGCCGAGGAGCAGCTCGAGGTGCCCTCGATCTACTTCGCCCACGAGCGCGAGGTGTTCGAGCGCGATGGGATGCTCTACGCCGTCAGCCCGTTCGTGGAACTGCTGGACGGGGAGCGGCCGTTCACCGCGCGCGTGCGCTACCGCACGGTCGGTGACATGAGCTGCACCGGGGCCGTGCGCTCCGACGCGGCGACGCTCGCGGCGGTGGTCGCCGAGATCGCCGCCACCGACCTCACCGAGCGCGGCCAGACGCGTGGGGACGATCGCGCCAGCGAGGCGGCGATGGAGGACCGCAAGCGGCGGGGATACTTCTGATTCCGATGGCGACCACCCCTGACATCCAGGCTAAGACGGCGACCACCCCTGAGATCCAGGCTCAGACGGCGACCACCCCTGGCGTCCAGGCTCAGATGGCCACCCCTGGCATCCAGGCGCCCGCGGGCCCGCTCGCCGCCGAGCAGGAGGCCGAGGAGATCTTCCGCCGCCTCTCCGAGCGCCCGGCGGAGCTGCTGCGCTTCGCCACCGCCGGCTCGGTGGACGACGGCAAGAGCACGCTGATCGGGCGGCTGCTGTACGACTCAAAGCAGGTGCTCGCCGACCAGCTCGAGCACGTCGAGCAGACCAGCAAGCGGATGGGGCATGACTTCCTCGATCTCTCGCTGCTCACCGACGGGCTGCGCGCCGAGCGCGAGCAGGGCATCACGATCGACGTGGCCTACCGCTACTTCGCCACCGCGCAGCGGCGCTTCATCATTGCCGACACGCCCGGGCACGAGCAGTACACCCGCAACATGGTCACCGGCGCCTCCACCGCCGATCTCGTGATCGTGCTGATCGACGCGCGCAAAGGCGTCGTCGCGCAGTCCCGCCGGCACGCATTCATCGCCTCGCTGCTGCAGATCCCCCACCTCGTGGTGTGCGTCAACAAGATGGACACGCTCGGCTACGACGAGGAGGTGTTCGACTCGATCGTCGCCGAGTTCGAGCGCTTCGCGGCGCGCCTGGACATCCAGGACGTGGCCTTCATCCCGATCTCGGCGCTGAAGGGCGACAACGTCGTGGAGCGCTCCGAGGCGATGCCCTGGTATCAGGGTTCGCCGCTTCTCTACCACCTCGAGCACGTCCACATCGCCTCCGATCGCAACCTGATCGATGTGCGCTTCCCGGTGCAGTGGGTGATCCGCCCGCGCTCGGCGGAGGGCTCTGACTACCGCGCCTACGCCGGCCAGGTGGCTGGCGGGATCCTGCGTGAGGGCGACGAGGTGGTGGTGCTGCCGGGCGGCCAGCACACCACGATCGCGGGCATCGACACCTTCGACGGGCCGGTGCGCGAGGCCTTCCCGCCGATGTCGGTGGCGTTGCGCCTCGCCGACGAGGTCGATGTGAGCCGCGGCAGCACGATCGCCCGCCCCCACAACCAGCCGGCGGTCGCCAGCAGCTTTGAGAGCCTGCTGTGCTGGATGTCCGAGCGCCCGCTGGACCCAAAGCGGCGCTACCTCGTCAAGCACACCACGCGCACCGCGGCGGTGGGCGGGCTGGAGGTGCGCTACCGGATCGATGTGGACACGATGCACCGCGACGAGCTGGCCGCCACGCTCGAGCTCAACGACCTCGGGCGCGTGCACGTCGAGCTGGCCTCGCCACTGGTGTTCGACTCCTACCGACGCAACCGCGCCACCGGCAGCCTGATCGTGATCGACGAAGCCACCAACGAAACGGTGGCGGCGGGGGTGATCCTCGACACCGAGACAGAGTCCGACCAGCGCGCCGGGAGGGCTGGCGAGGGCACCACGGGCAACGACGGCGGGGCGACGGACGAGACCACGGCGAAGACCGAGCGCAGCCCCAATGTGCGCTGGGAGCGCGAGACGATCACCCGCGGCGAGCGCTGGGCGGCGCTGGGGCTCACCGGCGCGACGGTGTGGCTGACGGGGCTGCCGGCCGCCGGCAAGTCGACGATCGGGCGCGCGATCGAGGAGCGCCTCGTACGGGCGGGGCGCCCCGCCTACCTGCTCGACGGCGACAACCTGCGGCATGGTCTCAACGGTGACCTCGGCTTCGACGAGGCGGCCCGCGCGGAGAACGTGCGCCGCACCGCGCACGTCGCGCGCCTGCTGGCGGAGTGCGGAGCGGTGGCGCTGGTGAGCCTCGTCAGCCCCTACGCAGCCGACCGTGAGCTGGCGGCGACGCTGCACGCGAAGGAAGAGTTGCCGTTCCTGGAAGTCTTCGTCAGCACCCCGCTGGCGCAGTGTGAGCAGCGCGACCCCAAGGGGCTTTACGCCCGCGCACGTGCCGGAGAGTTGCAGGGGCTCACGGGGCTCGGTGCCCCATATGAGGCCCCCGCCGCTCCCGACGTCGTGCTGGGGATCCACGGCGAAGCGATCGAGACCGCGGTTGACCGCGTGCTCGAAGCGCTCGCCGCCCACGGGGTGGTGGACGCTGAGTAGGGACCGACTCGAGCTGGTGCAGCCGGGCCCCGGTCAGGTGCCCGGCGGCGAGCGACGGCTGGTAAGACCGCCCCAAGCCGGCCCTGGTCGGGCCTCCGTTGGCGAGCGGTGGCAACCGGCTCCTGGTCCAGCGCTGGCCAGCGATCGACGGCTGGTTGGGAAAGTCTTCTTGAATGATCTCTGTCAACCGGCCGCGCCCAAGGGACGGATGGGGCGATTGCTCTATTTTCCCCCTGTGGCCGCTTCGACCAATGCGTTGCGCGTGGTGATCGCCGACGACCATCAGCTCTTCCGCGAAGGCCTCAAGGGGATGCTGCAGGACGCCGGCATGGAGGTCGTGGGCGAAGCCGCCGACGGCGCCGACGCTGCGGCGCTGGTGCAGAAGCTCGAGCCCGAAGTGGTGGTACTCGACCTCAACATGCCGGGCACCTCGGGCCTGCAGGCGCTGCGGCGGATCGCGCGCAGCAATCCCGACATCCAGACGGTCGTGCTGACGGTGTCCACCGAAGATGAAGACGTGCTGGAGGCGCTGGCGGCGGGGGCGTGCGGCTACCTACTGAAGGACACCCACGTGGATCGCCTCGCGGACGGCATCAGGCAGGCGGCCGCCGGGCACCTGGTGATCTCGGGTGAGGTGGCGGGGGCGCTGGTGGCGCGTATACGCGCGGAAGCCGACGCGCAGGGCCGCACCACTGAGGCAGGTGCGGGGCGCAGGGGCACCGGCGGAGTCGGCGGGGAACGCGAAGGCTCCAGCGGCGTCGGCGCTGCGGACGCGGCCGTGGAGGAGGTCGCCGCGCGCCCCTCCCTGACCCCGCGCGAGCAGGAGGTGCTGCGGTTGATCGCCAAGGGAGCCGACAACGTGGCGATCGGCCAGGAGTTGTCGATCAGCCCGCACACGGTTAAGCAGTACGTGACCAACATCTTCGAGAAGCTGGGTGTGCACAGCCGCGTGCAGGCAGCCGTCCATGCGGTGCGCGCGGAGCTGGTCTAGGCGGCGAGGTTGATTGCGCTGGGCGGCGAGGTCGATTGCGCTAGGCAGCGAGGTCGATCGCGCGCAGCGCGTCGTCGCGGTCGTCGGCGCCGAGCTTGGTGACGCAGGTGGAGATGTGGCGGCGCACGGTGATCGGCGAGAGCGAGAGGCGCTCGCCGATCTCCATGGTGGACAGCCCGCCGCGCAGCAGGCGCAGGATCTCCGACTCGCGCGGAGTGAGCTCGACGTCGCCGACGCGCAGCGGGGCGGGCTCGCGATCGGGGAGCATACGCAGCTCCTGCAGCATCCGCCCGACGAACGTGCGCGGCAGCGCGGCCTCGCCCTTCAGCACCCCGCGCAGTGCGGCGGGGAGGCGATCGGGGGACATGTCCTTCGGCAGGTAGCCCCGTGCGCCGGCGCGCAGCGCGGCAAGCAGATCGTCGGCGCTGGTGGAGACCGTGAGCATCACCACGGCGGTGTCGGGCGCGAGCTGCCCCAGGCGCATGGCGGCCTCGATGCCACCGCCTGGCATACGCACGTCGAGCAGGCAGGCGTCGGGACGCGCGCGCAGCACCGCCTCCACCGCGCCGTCGGCGTCGCCGGCCTCGGCCAGCACCCGGAAGCCGCCCTGCATCATCGCCATCCGCACGCCCAGCCGGATCGGCGGGTGGTCGTCGGCGATCACGACCGTGGGTGTGCGACTCACGGCAGCACCGCCTCCACCGTGGTGCCGGCGCCGCAGGCGCTGCCGACGTACACGGCACCGCCGAGCGCGTGTGCGGACTCGCGCATGCTCACCAGCCCGAAGCCGCCGACGGCGGAGGGCTTGGCCAGGGCTTCGTCGAAGCCGCCGCCGTCGTCCCGTACGGTCAACCGCCACTGGCCGGCGTGCTCGAGCACCACTTCGATCGCGTTGGGGCGAGCGTGCTTGACGGCGTTGGTCACCGCCTCGCGGGCGATGTGCACGAGCGCCGCGCGCGTCGGCGGGTCGGGCTGCGCCGAGGATGGCACCCGCGCGCCGTCGAACTGCAGCGGCATGTGGCGCGCGGCGGCGCGCACGCTGGTCTCGATCGTTTGCGCGATCGGGCGGGTGTCGTGCTCGGAGAGACCCTCCAACACGTCGCGGGCCCCGACGAGCGCGCGCTCCAGGGCGCCCACCACGATCCCCACCCGCGAAGTGGGCGGGGGGTCGTTCTCCAGCGCACGCGCGTTGGCGAGCGCGAGCGAAAGGTCTTGCATGATCAGATCGTGGACATCGGTGGCCATCTGCCGGCGCTCGCGGCTGAGCCGCCGCGTGGCGGCGTGCAGAGCTGTGGCATTTGGGTTGCCGTTGGCGTAGTCGTTTTGAGGCGCGGCCGGCTTACGCGAAGCGTCGACGCGATCCTGGCTACTGCTGGCGATGATCATCCCTGTTCCTCGCTGTCCCAACCGCCCCCCCGGGGGCCTGTCGAAGTTCAGAATGGTTCCGTCATCTTGACGCACCAACCCGGCATCCACCGGTGCACGCGGCTTCCTGCCGCGGCCTGAACACAAAGCTATCCCTGCTTACGACTTCCAAGCTACTCGTTTGAGTGTAGACGATTCTCGTGCAAATTGCGGCCAATTTTTAATGAGGGAAATCCAACTTTGCGGAGGAATACTGACCTCGATGAACCCAATTTCCGTATGAAACGCACCCGGGCAGGAGTGTTTCCGTGGTTGGTGGAAGACCGAAAATGTTTCCCACGGCTATCAACCGTTGAGAGTCCATGCCCAAAGAACGGGCGGGCGAGCGAGCTTTGTGCGCAAGCGCTCCACCCATTCCGAGAAGGTGCGATTGCCCTACCCGTCGGCGAACGGGGCGATCGGGACGCCGTGGTCGCGCTCGCGCATCCCCAGCTCGTAGGCGGCGCCTGTGCGCGTGCGCAGTGTGCACGCGGAGCGTCCGGGCCGGCGCACGGTGAGCGTGAGCGCGGCGATCGAGCAGTTGCTCACGTCGTGCCGCCCGCCGTCGGGATCGGCGTAGCGCCAGCCGGCGAGCGCCGCGGGGGGTGCCTGCACGTGCGCTTCGACCACCAGCCCGCCGGCGCCCGGCAGCGACGAGCACGCAGCGCTCGGGGCGCTCGGCGACCAGCAGCCCCCGCGCGCCGAGGCCGCCCAGCCGGTGGCGCTCCCCGTCGATGCACAGCGCTCCGCTGGCGACCCACGGGGTGGTGCGCCCCGCCACGCGCACCCGGCCGATCGCGACGTCGAGCCACGCCTCGTGCTGCTCCTCGAAGCCGATGCCGTGCAGCCAGATCCACCGCTCGGCGTGCTCGGCGCCCCAGTTGTGGCCGACCATCCCGCGCCAGCCGTCGAGCTCGATCGTGCGGCCGGAAAGCACGAGCGTGCCTTCGAAGCGCGCCGCGGGCGCGGGGCTCGTGAGCTTCGTGCGCGGCAGCGGGGCGCGGTAGAGGCAGCGCGTGCGGGAGGTGGCGCAGCTCGGGCTCGCCGCGAGGCGAAGCGCAGCGACCAGCGGGCCTCCCCGCAGGCGCCCTCGGCACGCCCCGGCCCTAGCCGCGAGTCGCCCACCGCGATCCACCCGCCGGCGGGGACGGAGAGCTCGTCGGTGGTGAGCTTGTGCATGAACGGCGCGCGCGTCGGCGCCGTCGAAGACCGTGCACCACACCGAGCCCCGCGGCGGCCGTCCCGGGGCGCTTGTGCACGGTGTAGCGGATCCACACCCCGAGCGGGCCGGTCGGGGGCGACGGCGCGTAGGTAGAAGGACTCGTACATCCCTGCGCGCGGTGGTGCGTCGGGGAACAGCGCGTGGACGCCGGTCGGGGGCATCGGCTGTAAGTATCCCCGCATGGACCGCGACCCGCTCGTCAAGCTGCCCCCGGCGCTCGCCCACTTCGGCCGGCCCGGCGCGCCGGGGCGCTGGGCGGGTCCCGGCTCCGATCGCCGGAGCGGCCGCGGCCGCGCGCACGCGCGGGGTGTGGGCGCGCAGCGTGGGGCCGCGCTTCCTGTTGGGGATCGACGGCGGCGCGACGAAGACGCTGGCGGCGGTGCTCGATCTCGAGCGCGGCGCGCTGCACCTGGGGCACGGGGGCCGAGCAACCAGGACGCGGTCGGGGTGAAGGCCGCAGGGGGGGCGCTGTTCGGGGCCGCCGACGAGGCGCTCGCGGGCGCGGGCATCGGCGACGGAGCAGCTCGACGCGGCGGTGCTGGCGGTGGCGGGCACGGACACCGACGCGGTGGTGGCGCACGTGCGCGCAGGGCGCTCGGAGGAGTGGATCGTGGTGGGCGACGTGGTGGGGGCGTGGGCGACCGCGACCGGCGCGCGGCCCGGGGTGGGCGCGATCGCGGGCACCGGCAGCAACGTGTTCGGCGTGGGCGCCGACGGGCGCGCGTGGCGGGCGGGCGGGTGGGGCCACCAGCTGGGCGACGAGGGCTCGGGGTACTGGCTGGGGCTGCAGTCGATCAAGGCGGCGCTGCGCGACCGCGAGCGCTCGGGCCCCGAGACGGCACTGAGCGATGCGGCGGTCGAGTTCTTCGGCGCCGCCAGCGTGGAGGCGCTGGCGGCGATGGTCTACAGCAAGCCGCTCACGAAGGGCGAGATCGCGGCGTTCGCGATCGAGACGGCGCGGTTGGCCGAGCAGGGCGACGCCGTGGCGCGCGAGCTGTACGAGCGCGGCGCGCGAGAGCTGGCGCAGCAGATCGCTGCGGTGATCCACCAAACCGGCCTGCAGGGCGAGTTCCCGGTGGGGCTGATCGGCAGTGCCTACAAGGCGGGCGCCGGTGTTCGTCGACCCGCTCACGCGGGAGATCCACGCGCTCGCGCCGCAGGCGCAGGTGGCGGTCGTGGAGATGGCGCCGGTAGGCGGCTCGCTGCTGCTCGCCGCCCGCGCCTGCGGCGCGACGGCGGCGCTGGAGCAGATCGACCTCGCGGGGCTCATCGAAGAGGCGCGTACGCGACGGAATGCAGCCATAACTTCAAAGCTATGGCCGCTATCTCGGGGTCTGACGCCGGCTCACCCGGGAGGCTGAGACAGACCCGAGTTGCCGCCTCGTGAGGTGGCGGCGAGGGTTTGGCCTAACCAAGCCCGTCACCGTCCATCGCGCTGCGATAGCGCCCCGATCCCCGATCGCGCCCGGCCCCACCCCGGCGATGCGCACCGCGGCGGCGGCGTTTGCGAAGGCCGCGGCCCGCGCCGGGCGGCAGGCCTTCGCGCAGCGCGATGAAGAAGGCGGCGGCGAACACGTCCCCGGCGCCGAGGTCGTCGACGGGCGCGGCGATCGGCGGGCACGGGAACGTGCAGGCTGCTCGCCGCCGGGCAGCTGCAGCGTCGGTGGGGTGCGCGCCGGCGGTGACCGCGACGACTGCGCCAGCCGCTCGCGAGCGTCGCGAGATCAGCTCGCGCGCAGCTCTCGCGCTCGCGCTCGCAGAGCACCACACGCGTCGCAGCGCTCCGGCAGCAGCTCGGGGGCGAGCGGGCCGAGCGTGATGTCCCCCGCGGCGTCCCACTGCGCGCAGGAGCCCCTGGGGGTGAGCCCCACGAGCTCGGCGTGGGGCGGGTGGGCACCGAAACATTCGCGGGGGATCTCGCGGGCGACGGGGGCGACGTGCAGGATCGCCGTATCCACCTCGATCGGGCCCTCGATCGGGCCCGCCCATGCGAGCAGCCGCTGGTGGCGCTCGAGGCCCTCGCCGCTGGTTCGAAGCGTGGTGGTGTGCTCGGCGGGGAGCACCGTAGGTCGAGCTCGTCGCGGTAGGGCTCCAGCAGCCCCTCGATCTCCGAGGGCACGCCGCGCGTGCAGGATCAGCGTGCGCAGCCCCAGCCGCGCGGCCTGCAGCGCGCTGTAGAACGCCGTCCCGCCCGGGCGGCGTGAGCCGTCGGCGAGCACGTCGACGGTGACGTGCCCCACTGTCACGTAGTCGTAGGCCGGGGGGTCATCGCGGTGTGGCTTCGCCGGGGGTGCGCGGGTGTCGGGCGCCTGTGCGTGGGGTCGCATGCGCGCGGCCCCCAGCGCGAGGTGCGCCCACGCGCGGCGCCGGGGCGGCGCACGCGCGGCGGGATGCCGCTGCGGCAGCTCCGCGCCCGCGATCGCCGGCGGCGGCGAGGCGGCCGGTGAAGACGCAGCCGCCGAGGAAGGTGCCCTCCAGCGAGCGCTTGCCGTGCATCCCGCCGCCGCCGAAGCCGGCGGCCTCGCCGACCGCGTAGAGGCCGGGGATCGGCTCGCCGTCGTGCGGCGCGCAGCACGCGGCAGGCGAGGTCGGTCTGGATCCCGCCGAGGCTCTTGCGCGCCATCACCTGCAGGCGGATCGCGATCAGCGGCCCCGCCTTAGGGTCGAGGATCGCGCTGGAAGGCGCACGTGCGCAGGCGGTCCCCGCGCCAGTTGCGCAGCTGCGCGATGCGCCGCAGCTGGTCGTCGTTGAAGAGGCCCTTCCCGCGCGCGATCGACTCGTCGTAGCGGCCGATCTCCGCGGCGAGCACGTCGGGGTCGATGCGCTCGCCTTCGCCGCGTCACCTCGTTCATCTTGCCCGCCAGCTCGGGCAGCGAGTGGGCGGAGACGAAGTCGGGCGAGCCCTCCAGCAAGTGGGAGACCACGCGCGGTTTGCCGAGCAGCACCCCGAGCAGGAAGCGCACCCAGCGGCGCTCGCGCAGGTGGGGGTTGTGCTGGGAGCCCGACACGTCGAGCTCGCGGCGGGCGATCCGCTGGTTGCAGATCAGCCACGAGTACTTGCGCTCGTCCTCGCACATCCGCTCCAGTGCGGCGTAGGCGTCGTAGGTGGGCATCACCGGCACCGGGCCGTAGCGGCGGCCGTCGGGGTTGAGCATCACCCCCGAGCGCGGCGGGATCAGCTTCAGCCCGTGGTCGGTGCGCTGCGGCGCGGGGTGGCGCACGGCGTCGGCGTAGTTCCACATCCGCGAGAGGTGCGTGACGGCGCCGCCCATGCGCTCGACCTCCTCGTGCATCGCGCCGTCGGCGTAGGGGTGCGAGCCCATCAGCAGCCGCTGCGGCGGGCTGCCCAGCTCCTCGGTCGGCCACACGCGGCGCACGAGCTCGAGGTTGCCGCCGATCCCGCCGGCGGCGATCACCACCGCCTTGGCTCGGCCCTGCGACCTCGTCGCGCCGTCTCTCCAGCCGGCAGCCGATCACGCGTCCCTCCTCGACCGAGCAGCCCGCTGACGCGCGTGCGGAAGCGGACCTCCAGGGCCGCGCGGCGCGGGTCGCGCTCGATCGCCGCCCCACACCGCCTCGCACCAGCGCCTTGCCGGTGCCCCACGTGAGGTGGAAGCGCGGGACGGAGTTGCCGTCGCCGAAGTTGCCCGCGCTCGGCCCAGTTGACGACCGGGAAGAAGCGCACGCCCAGCTCGCGCAGCCAGCCGCCGACGTCGTCGCGCGCGCGGGTCACGTACTGCTCGGCCCAGCGGCGCGGCCACTGCTCCTCGGCGCCGAGCTCGGCGATCCGCAGCCAATCTTCGAGCGCCAGGCGCTCGCTGTCGCGGATCCGCGAGCGGCGCTGCTCGGGGGAGTCCACCATGAACATCCCCCCGAACGCCTCGCGCGCCAGGCCCCCCAGCTCGTGGGGCTGGCAGCGGTCGAGCAGCAGCACGGTGTGGCCGCTGCGCAGCAGCTCCAGCGTGCTCACCAGCCCCGCGAGGCCCGGCGCCGACGACGATCACGTCGGGTGTGGGCGGGTCGTGGGCGCCGTTACCGTTGGTTGTGGTCATCGTGCTGGTGGCTCGTTCCGGCGGCGAGGGTTTGAACGTCTACCTTTTGGCCCCTAACCAAATAAGAATGAGTCTTGTTCTTATTTGGTTAGGGCTCGAAAAGAGAACACTGATGACCGACGGCTCACGCCAGCGCCATGCCCGGGGCGACCTGCACTTCGACCAGCTCCGGCTGCGGCGAGGCCAGCGCGCGGCGCAGCTCCACGCCGAGCTCCTCGGGGTCGTCCGCGCGGGCGCGCGTTCATGCCGTACCCCGCCGCCACCGCCGCGGTGTCGAGCGCCGGCAGGTCCAGGCCGGGCGCGCCCGGGATCTCCTCCAGCAGCGAGAAGAACTTGAGGATCGCGTACTCCTCGTTGCGCAGCACGAGGAACGTCACCGGCACTTTGTAGGCCGCCGCCGTCCAGAAGCTCTGCACCGCGTACTGCGCCGAGCCCTCGCCGATCACGCACACCACCGGGCGCTCCGGGCAGGCCAGCTGCACGCCGATCGACGCCGGCATCCCGAAGCCGAGGCCCGCCGCCGGCGGAGAAGTAGTAGCTCCCCGGCCGCCCCAGCCGCAGCTGGTTGCGCAGCGCGGGCGTCGCCGAGGGCGACTCCAGCACCACGATCCCGTCCTCGGGGAAAACTTCCGCCAGCGCGCGCACCGCCGTCGAGGGGCTCATCGGGTCGGTTAGCGGCACCGCCTCCGGGGCCGCTCGCACCGGTGGGGACTCGCGGTTGATGGCCCCCTGCGCCGCCGCCAGGGCCAGTCCTGCCGACGCTCCCGACGAGGACGACCCCCCGCCCCCTCCTCCTCCTCCTTTTTCCCCGACATCACCCCCACCGCGTCCGCCAGCGCCGCCAGCGTCAGCGCCACGTCCGCCACGATCGCGTCGCCCATCGGCGCTCGCGCCGCCTCGTCGGGGTCGGAGGTGATCGCCGTCAGGCTCGTGCCCTGCGCCAGCAGCGGGCCGGGGATGTTGGGGTAGTAGGGGAAGATCGAGGTGCCCACGCGCCAGCACGAAGTCGTGCGGGGCGAGCACTTCCCCGAGCGGCTGCACCGCCGGTGGCAGGATCGCCTGGAAGAGCGGGTGGTTCTCGGGGAAGCCCAGCCGCCCGCCGCCGGTCGCCGGCGTCGCGTACACCGGCAGGCGCGCGCGCTCCGCCAGCGCCACCGCCGCTTCCCAGCCGCCCGCCGCGTCGATGTCCGGGCCCGCCACCAGCGCCGGGTTGGACGCCTCCAGCCAGGCGCCGCGCGAGGTCCGCGACGCGTCGACCCGGCGGGCAGGCCCGCCCCGCCGCTCACGGCGCGTGTGGTCTGGTGGCGCACCTCCTCCTCCGAGCGCACCTCCGCGTACCAGTCGTCCATCGGGATCGACACGAACACGGGCCCGCGCGGGGGCAGCGCGGCGGTGTGCGCCGCGCGCGCCAGCGCGTGCGGCACGTCCTGCGCGCAGGGCGGCTCGCAGCTCCACTTCACCAGCGGGTGCGGCATTCGCGTGGCGTCGCGGTTGGTCAGATTGGCCTGCAGCGTCATCAGCGAGCGGTACTGCTGGCCCGCGGTCACCACCAGCGGCGACTTGTTGGCCTGCGCGTTGAAGATCGCCCCCATCCCGTTGCCCAGGCCCGGCGCGGTGTGGAGGTTGACGAGCGCCGGGTGCCCCGCTCGCCTGGGCGTACCCGTCGGCGATCCCCACCGCCACCGCCTCCTGCAGGCCGAGGATGTAGCGGAAGTCCGCGGGAAACTCGCTCAGCATCGGCAGCTCCGTGGAGCCGGGGTTGCCGAACAGCGTCGTCATCCCGCGCTCCCGCAGCAGCTCGAACGTCGCCTCCCTCACGGTGCTCACGCTGGGTACCGTACCCGAGCGCGGCGCCGGTGGGATGCCGGCTGGCGCCGGGTTGCTCGGGATGCGCTGTGCGGCCGCTCGCGGGGGCTCCGTCAGTTGAAGCTGGGGTCCCGCGGGATGCTGGGGCTGATGTCGGCGCCGGCGGCGCTGTACAGCAGCAGGATTTCCGCCTCTTCGCAGCTGTCCACCACCAGCAGGCGCCGGTCCACGCCGGTGATTTCCAGCAGGTTTCGCACATCTGGGGTGGGGGACACCAGCAGCATCCCGCCGCGCAGCGAGGCGGCCTCCCGCTGCAGGTTGAGCAGTGCCGACAGCCCGCTGGAGCTCATGAAGTCGGTGCCCGACAGGTCCACGATCAGGCCTCGTGCGCGCCGCCGCCGGCAGGCCGCGGCGATCCGCACCTGCATCGAGAAGGCGCCCGAGTAGTCGATCTCGCCGTGCACCGCCGCCCGCAATGGCATCCCGTCCCCGCCCTTGAACTCCAACCGCATCAACGCGGGGAGCGGCGGGCGGCGCGCGCTCGGCGGAACCGCCGGACGGCAGGCGTTTGGCGGGATGACGCGGGTGCGCTTCCCGGCCGAGATCGCGGCGCGCTTCCCGGCTGGGGTCGGGGCGCTCTTTCTGGCCGGGATCGGGGCGTGCTTTCCGGCCGGGATCGGGGTGGGCTTTCCGGCCGGGATCGCCGGACGGTTGGTTCCGGCCGAGATCGCGGGACGGCCGGCACCGAGGCGCCGCAAGTTCTTGTTCACCGCTCTCATATTCCCTCCGTCTGTTTGGTTGTTGCGAATATGTGCATAAGTAGAGACCTTTACTCTGCACGACCCAGCCGTCTGATGACGTTCACGGGGGCTCGACAAAGGATTGACTCCATCGGTGGGGAATCGTGGGGCTGACGCTCTCCGCGCACCTGCGTCATGGCGTCTCCACCTCCCTACCATGTCTCCTGACCCCACGTTTCATCACGGCCCAACCACATCGAATCGAATGCCCGCCTGTTCTCGATCAGCGACGGCGCGATGACCCTGCCCCGGATTGCACATCGACCAGTGCTCGCCACATGCCTTGCGACCGTGCTCGCCCTGGCGGGGCTCTGTGCGCCCGCGTTTGCTGCGCACTCTCACGCCGTGGGCTCCCATGCGTCCATCCCTGCCGCTGCGCGCTTGCACTCCCACGCCCCCGCGCTCGTTGACCGCTCGTACGCCCGTGCCCCCGCACTCGCGGCCCGCTCGCGTCACCGGGCCCCGGCCAAGCCCAAAGCGCCCGTGCTCGACCTCTACGCCAAGCGTGCCCTGGCGTCGTACGCGGCGATGCAGCAGAACTTCTACGTCCCCAGCGCCGGCCTGTACAAGGGCGAACCGGAGTACTCGTTCCTGTGGCCCTTCTCGCAGGCGTTGGCGGCGAGCGTCAGCGTTGCCCACATCGCCGGCGAGCAGCCCAAGCTGGAAACCAGCCTGCGCGCCCTCGGCACCAGCCTGCAGGTGTACGCGAGTTCCTCCGTCGCCCCGGGGGAAACGACCGCCAGCGGCGCCTCGACCGCGATCACGGTGCACTCCTACGACGACGTCACCGCGCCCCCGATCGGCCCCGGCGGCGCCAGCTACTACGACGACAACGAGTGGGTGGGGATCGAGCTGGCGCGCATGTACGAGCTCAACCACGACACCACCGCGCTGACGGGGGCCGAGCAGATCATGCAGTTCGTGATGGCCGGCTGGCAAACCACCGGCGCGGAAGGCCAGACGCTGCCCTGCCCGGGAGGCGTGCCGTTCTCCAACGCCAAGAACAACACCCAGCGCAACACGATCACCGATGGCCCCGCCGCGGAGCTGGGGGTTCAGCTGTACCGCGTCACCCACGAAGCCCGCTACCTGCAGTTCGCTGAGATGGCGTACGGGTGGGTGCGCGAATGCCTGCTCGAACCAAGCGGGATGTACGCCGACCACATCGAACTCGACGGCGTGGTCAACCACGCGCTGTGGAGCTACACCCAGGGCGTGATGATCGGCGCCGGCACACTCCTCTGGCAGGTCACCCACGAAAGCGCCTACCTCGCCGAGGCGCGCGCCACCGCGAAGGCCGCGCTCACCTACTTCAACTACAGCAAGCTCTCCTCGGAAAACCCATTCTTCGCGGCTGTCTACTTCCGCAACCAGATCTACTTCGATTCTGTCGCCCGCGAAGCGCCCGGCACCCTCCCGGCGCGGGAATATGCCTACTGGGCCTGGCTGCGCCATCGCCTCGGCGACAACCTCTTCGCCTACGGCTCGCCCCCCACCGCCGAACTACTCGGCCAGGCCGCGCTGACGCAGATCTACGCGCTGCTGGCGATCTCGCCGCGGACTTACTTCTGAGCGACCTGGAGGCCTTTCGCAACCCTCACTTGACCGTTCCTTTCACTTTGGGCCGCACCTCCTGCTCCCCCCCGGTCACCTTGAAGCTCGCGCTCGACGACGAGGGGGGCCCCGCAGCTGGAGTGATGGTCGCCGCGATCTCGAATGAGAGCGTGACCTTCTGACCCGGATCGGACAGGACAGTGATCGGGAAGGTGACCGATCGTTCGCCGACCTTGATCTCCACCGACGAGGGGATGCTGACGACCGTTCCAACACCCTTTTCACCGGTGGCGGTGAGTGCCAGGCTGGTTTCCGCGACCGCCGGATAGTTGAGGTAAGCGGTGGCGGTAGGACTGACCTCTCCCTTCGTTCCAGGCGCTTCGACAGTCACGCTTTCGTTGGAGTCGGCGATCACCGTCAGCTCCGGGTAGGCGACTTCCACCGAATCGACGGTCAGGGTGGGGGCCAGGTAGAACCAGCCGTCGAGGTCGCTGGCCCGCTCACCGCTGCCCGACGGCAGCTGCAGGTCGATGCGTGCTTCGCCGTTGGCGCGCTCGGCTGGCGTTCCGAGCGCCCGCCCGTCCAGGAACAGCGACCCCGCTTCACCGGTCGCGAAGATCATCTGGCCCAGCAGTCGGATGCGAACGCGGGCCCAGAGACCGGCCGTGGCGCCCGGCAGGATCAGCGCGTCGAGGTCGGCGATCGTGAGGCGCTGCAGGTAGGAGCCGGTCTCGTAGGGAAGCTGCCAGCTGAGCGTCGGTCCGTCGGCCACGATCTCCGTGGGAACGCCGATCGAGTCGACGATCGTGACGCTGCGCAGCACCGTGGACAGCGACCCCTTCTCGGGCTGGAGGGGAATCGGGCGCGTATCGCCGTCCTCTCGAGCGGGCACGACGGCCGGCTCGAGGGTGACGATGAAGTTCGCGCCGCTGATCGGCGATGATGGCTGCTGGTCGAGCTGCACCGTCAAGCCGTCGGCGAGCAGCCGATCGAGCGTCGTGACGTCATCGTTGACCCAGCTGACGTGTTCTACATGTATCGCCTGGGGAGTGACTGGGGCGGTGAGGATGCTCAGCGGCTCGAACAGCACCCGGCAGTCTTCCGGGATGAAGCCGCCGCGCCCGAGCGGGTTCTGGACTGCGACCCCGCCACCCTCGAGTGGTTTCTCCACCGCGACCCCGCCACCCTCGAGCGGTTTCTCCACAGCGACGCCGCCACCCTCGAGCGGGCTCTGCACAGCGACGCCGCCACCTTTCGTTGCAAGCGCACGGCTGCTGGCCTTCGCTTTTTTGGTGGCCAGCTGACGAATCGAGCGTGACGGCGGCTGCCAGTGGATGCAGGCCAGGGGCGCTCGGCGAATCTCGATCGACGTTGGCGGCTGGAACGCGCCGCCGTCGCTGCCGCATGGGGGCCACTCGATCGTGCCGGTCGCCGTGCGGGCCGGGATCGTCCAGTAGTCGCCGGACCGGTAGGTGCCGGCGGTGAACGACACCTGGATGCCGTTCTCCAGCTCGATCCAGGTCCCGGCGGCGAGCGGGATCCCATTCGAGCCCGCCGCCGGCCCGGACTGGTCCCAGCGCCGCAGGCGCGCATTGCGGGTCGGATCGACGGGCGTCACCGCCCCGGCCAGCGTGACCGACAGATCGGTGACTTGGATCTTGTTGATCTGGTACAAGCCTCCCGGCTTGTTGGGTTCGACGCCGAACACGTCGTTGTCGTCGCCGAGCTCCACCCACTGCTGAGCCTGGAAGCCGAGGTTGGCGTCGCGCCCGAGCGAGTTGACGTTGACTGTCGAGCCCGCGATCTCGGTCACCGCCGCCACCACCGAGCCGTTCTCGCGAGACCACTTGAAGGTCGCTTCGGTGTCGGCGCCGCCGTCGTGGATCTCGATTCGGTACAGCTGGTTCTCGACGCCCTGGTAGCCGGCGGCGGCGACCGGCTGGCAGCCGCAGTCCGCCGCGGACCCGCTGGTTTCGGCGCTCATCGTCCCGGTGCTCGGCGCCGTGGGCACCTCGTACATGGCCCGGCAGCAGGGCGACATGCCGGCCGGCGTGTCCGCTGAGGGCTTCTGCTCGGGGAGCACTTCGCTTGCGATCACGCGCCACACCGTCTGCAGCCGCCCCGTGGTGTCGGCCTGGCCGAGCGCCGGCTCCCGCAGGCAGGGGTCATCCAGGGCGGTGACGAAGCGCTGCCAGGTCTCGAGGTACAGCTGCACCACAGAGTTGGCGGCCGCGGAGCTCAGCGCTTCCAGCAGCTTGGCGGCGGTGGGGTCGGCGCCGAGCAGGTAGGGCTGGTCGTCGTAGGAGAGGCTGGTCGGGTTCTCGCACAGCAGCCCATCGACGTAGTAGCGACCGGGGCTGATCTCGATCTCGTCGCCGACGATGCTGATCTCGAAGCCGGCTTCGTCCTTCGGGCCGCCGTACTCGCCGATCACATCGACGGTCTCGGTGCGCCGTAGATAGTCGTCTGTGAAGCACTGCTCGTTGGTGTCGGCGTCGAGCGCGACGCGCCCCTGCTGGTCCAATACCGCCGTATACCCCTTCAGGCGGTTGAACCTGATGCGGCTGAAGTCGCCTCTCATGACTCGTCCTCTCGCGCTTTCGCAGTCGACATTTTCAGTGTGCTCCTAGATCGATCCGGCGCCGATTCCCGGCGGGTGCGCAGACCGGCCACAAGCTGGCTGCGATGGGTGGATGAACACGCCGCTCTCGAGCATGGCCGGCAGGTACTCCGCCGCTCGTAGCTGCACGTTGGTCACGGCCTCGGTCTCCTGGATCTGCAGGTAGACCCCGATTTGAGACCCGTTGGCGGCGCCGTTCCAGATCGCGGCCGGACAGTCGCCGCTCAACAGCGCGTAGGCGGGCAGGCCATAGCGGAGCGTTACGAACGAGGGTTCGAGCGCCGATCCCTGCAAGTCTTCGGATGCCAGGCAGTGGTAGCGCCGGGGGGTGATGGAGTCGGGCGGCAGCACGCAGAAGCGCATGCAGCCCGCCTGCCTGCGGCTGGCCCACACGGCCGCCGACCAGCTGTCGTCGCTACTGAGGCAACTGTGGAAGATGGTGTTGGACGCGAGGGTAATCGTCCGCGCCCGGACCTTGCCGATGATCGTGCTGTCCTCCACGTGCAGGTCGCCTCCGGCCGAGGCGAGGTCATCGGCGGCGTAGGCGACACCGGACGCGGAGCTCGCGTCGAGGATGCTCGCGCAGATCCTCGTAGTCGCTGTGGCGTCGGCGGCCACCGGCCCGCTGATCGCCCGGTTGAGCACCAGCGTGGTGCCCGGCGCCGTGACGACTGCGCTTGGCTCGAGCCCCGGAACCAGCGTCGTGTCGGAGAGGGTGATACTCGACGCGGCGCCACCGACTAACAGCTGGCCTGCGATCCGCACGCCGCTGATCAGCAGCTGTCCGGCGGCCGGCGGGGCACCACCGGGCGGGGGTGCCGCGGCGACGCCGATCACTTCGATGTTGCCAAACACCGTGGGCCACGATTCATTCCAGATCACATCGCGGGGGCCACCTGCCGGATCCGGCGCGCCGGCGAGGATCGACAGGCTGCTGCCCGCCGGGAGCTGCACCGCTGAGGAGCCCGTCAGATCGACCGTCAGCGATTCGAAGCCGGGGAGGACGATGATCCCCGACGAGCCCGGCGCAAACTCGTTCCATGCTGCGACCGCGCTCGCCGCGTCCGGACAGTCGGGGGAGCCGACGAGCGCGAAGAAGTTGGCCGCGCTGGTGCTCACAACCTGCTCGAGGGTGCTCGAGCGGTCGTAGCTGCCGCCACCGATCGCCGCCGGGAAGCCGTAGAGGTAATCCAGGCGCAGGGTCTGCGGCGGCGGAACGTCGGTGGCATACCGGATCCGCCCCAGCTCAGGGTCGATCGCGATCTTGCCGGATTCCACGACGCACAGGGAGCCGTCGGGCCGGTCCGACAGGTTGGCGGCGCAGATCTGGCTCGCGTTGACCGGGACGCCATCGGCGATCAGCAGGACACTGCCGCTGGGCCCGTAGTAGTCGAGCAGCTCATCGCGAGCGATCGGCTGCGGCGTGTTGGTGCGCGTGAGGAGCGTGGTGAACGGCAGCGGTCGCGCCCAGCGGGAGAACAGGGG
Source organism: uncultured Solirubrobacterales bacterium (assembly GCA_963724305.1). Classification (GTDB taxonomy): domain Bacteria; phylum Actinomycetota; class Thermoleophilia; order Solirubrobacterales; family Solirubrobacteraceae; genus Palsa-744. The sequence continues at coordinate 1,602,686 of CAVRUG010000004.1, read as the reverse complement.
CATGTCGGCGCCGAGGGGACTGAACGTGTACCGGCCGGCGCCAACTTCGAACGCGGGCGCGGCGACCACCTGCCAGCTCTGCCAGCGCCACAGGTGGATGGCGACGTTCGGGATGTTGAAACGGCCGCCACCATGCAGCACCACGTCGAGCGGCGTTGCGTCGGGCCCTGAGATCTCGCTGACCCGCGGGGCGATCCGGCGGACGTCGATCGTGTGGTTCTCGACGTCGAAGGCCGTGCCGAGCCGCTGGAGCGCGTGCCCTGCACGGAGATCGACCGTCGCGTGGTGGTGGGGCTCGACGTGGCGCATACTCTTGGTCGTGATCAGGCGCCGGAACTCCTCGACCGCGATCGTGGCTCGCCCGGAGACGTCGCCACACATCTGCTCCAGCGCCAGCAGTGTCCCCTTGCGACGGCGGTAGCCGATCGTGTTGGCCACCTCGGCGCGGCTGTCGCCACTGGCGGAGCTCACCTCATAGATCGAGTCGTAGCCGATCAGGTCCCCGATGTACGGGATCGCCCAGGGGGCGCAGGTCTCGATGAACTGGTCGTCGTAGAGCTGTTGGATGTTGTCCTGCACGATCCCCGACTGCGCCGCCATGACTTCGAATAGAGCCAGCAGCGGACCGCCCGACTGCGCGTCGCGCGTGCGATACACCGCGGGCAGAAGCGCGTACAGCTGCTTGGCGTCGAGGCTCATGACCACTGTCCGATCGCGCGCTCGGTGGCAGGGTCCAGCGCGAGCAACTGCGCGCCCGCCGGGGGCGCGGGGCCTTCCGCGCAGAGCATGGGCGTGGCGGGGGAGGTCGAAGGGTCGCCGCTGCGACCGAGCGTTTGCAGCTGGACGGCCACCACGCCAGGTACCCGCTGGATGATCTCGACGATCAGGCTGGCGGCGACGCTCTGTCCCAGATCGCGCTGCTCGAAGGCGAAGGCGGCGTGGACGTCCCGCCAGACCTGCGCCAGCACCTGGTCCGGATCGTAGGTTGGCTGGTCGACGGCGACGGTCGCCGAGAACCTGAACAGCACGGGCGCGTAGGAGGCGACCCGCAGCGGCACCCACGGCTCGCCGTAGAGCCCGATCGCTTCGATCAACGCGGCGAGGATCGGGTCATCGTCATCGAGGGTCGCACCGCCGGCTCCGGCGACCGTCAGGAACACGCCGCGGACGTCGCCAAACCACGTCCACGAGGCCAGCGCCTTGGCGATGCCGGCGAAGGCGAGCGCGAAGTTCTGGTAGTCCTGCAGCGAAACCACGCGGCCGATCGTCAGCGCCGGCAGCGGGGCGCTGGCGCGGGCCTGCGCGGCGGTGGCCGGATCGGCGGCGCCCGAAGCCGGGCTCGGATTGGTGACCGAGGAGAGGCCCTGAGGCCGGTCCAGCGGCTGCGTGAGCTGTCCGGCGTTCACCATCCCGGCGCTGCCGATGCCCTTGCGGTAGGTGGCCCGGATGTTCGAGCTCCCGGTCGCGGGACGGGCTCCCTGCAGGCCATCGCCGAAACTCACCACCCGGTTGCCGGCCGCATTCGACGCGGTCACAAACGCGCGGTCGGCCGGGCCGGAGTCGAGCAGGTTGGGTGCTTCGGTCCACTGCAGGTTGTTGACCCAAACCTGCAGCGTGGACTGGGACCCGGATCCCGAGGGTGCGGTGAGATAGGTCAGTGGCGCCTGCTTGAGCATGAACTGCAGCGGATCGGCGGCAGCATTCCCGGAGCCCAGGATCTCCTGCACGGTTTCGCCGTTGGTGGCCTGCACGGCGTTGGCGTTGACGCTGACCGTGCTTGCGTCGTAGATACGCGACAGCGCGGCATTGAGAGTGAGCTTGGTCACGTCGCCTTCGATTTTCGCGGACTGAACCACCGCCGCCTCGCCCACGCTGGCGTCGGCTTTGGGGTCGCACGGCTGCAGCTGCACGGAGGTGGTCGGCGGGACGCTCAGCGAGCCCGCCACGCCGCTGAGCGTCTCGACGCTCCACAGCATGTTCTCGGGGTTGGCCGGATCGCTCACCGGCGGAAAGGCGTTGACCACGAACATCTGCCCGCCGGCCTTGGAGCCGCTCGCGAACCCCGCGGGTACGAAGCTCGCGCTGTGGTTGAGCGCCACCTGCAGGCGCAGGCGCTTGCCGGAGACTCCGATCGGCTGTCCCGCGGCGATCTGCTGCCCGCCGACGACGGACATTGTCGTGCCTGCCACCGGCGCGAGCATCCCGGCCTGGCGTTTGTAGGTCGAGTCTCCGTGCCAGCTGGTCAACGGGAGTGGGCAGGGCGTGAGTGGGGCGCTCTGGATGAAAGCGGTGATCGCGGGTGTCTCTTCCACGAACTTTTCGATCACCTTTTCCTGGCTGAGCTGGGTGTCGCCCGTGAGGATATGGAGCAGCTTCAGCGTCAACTGGGTGGTCTTCGTCGTCAGCGTGAAGTAGTTGGGGTTGGTGTTCGACCGCACGCTCGATCTCGAACACCGACCGGTAGTCGTGGCTGGTGCCGGCGAGCACGATCCATTGCGGAGGGCCGTGGTGCTGTGGCGTCAGGCCGGAGTAGGAGGCGTCCAGGTTGATCTGCGAGCCGTCATTCAATAGACGAAGCGCGCTGTAGTCCCAGCTCGCCCCGGTGGATTTTCCAACTGGTGCACCGCGCACGTATTCGATGCTGGATTCGGGCAGTGTCTCGGGGTTCGGCGCCTGCACGCCGTAGAGCGCTGCCCTCTTGCGGAACACGTACACCGTGGCCTCGGTGCTGTCGGCCCCGTCCGTGAAGGTCGAGGACAGTGGCTGATCCCAGGTGATCTGGGTCGCCCCCGGCGTTGCGGCCGCGCCCGGCACGACGTTCACCGCTGTGACGTAGTGGAAGTCGGCCTCTTCCGGGGTGCCGCCGGGTTCCAGGACGAACAGCAGCGCGTCGCCGACGTTGATGTTGTTGGCGGTGCCGGCGATCCACGTGCTCGTGTCTCCCTTGGCGAGCGCCCACGCCAGCGTGGTGTGCGCGGGCAGTGCGTTCCAACCGATCTGGGCGGCCAGGCCGGAGGAGGTCTCGAACACCTGTGGAGTCTGGCCTGGCCCCGGCACGCTCTGCACCCGCGTGCCCGCGGGGATGAGGACGTTCTCGGGCGAGCCGGGAGCACTGGACAGCGTGAACGCGAGCGCCGCTGAGGCGGCCACGCCCGGGGAGGGCTCGTACCCCACCAGGGCCGCCAGCTCGATCACCGAGCGCTGGTCTACAGCGGTGCGCAGGAACGCCTCGTTGGCGAAGCGCTCCTGATAGAAGGTCAGGATGTCCAGGGTGAGAGCCCAGGCGTCGAGTAGCGCGATCGAGAAGTCGCTGCTGTCGCGCGTGCGCAGCTGTCCTAGCGGCGCGAACTCCGAGTTGGAGAGCGCGGCGAGCATACTGGCGTCGAACGTCGCCCAACGGCCAACCCGGTAGGCGATCGACGACAGCGCGGGCCGGTTACCGATGATCTCGGGGGTCTCGTCGGTCACGCCCGTGCAGCAGTCGCACAGCTGTTGCTCGCAGGGTTGGCAGTCGCCGCTCACCTGCCACCACCGTCCATTTCGAGTGCGAACGTGCCGTGATCTCCGCTCACCTGCCACCCTCCATTTTCGAGCTCGAATATGGCGTGATCGCTGTTCACCTGCCACCGTCCATTTCGAGTTCGAACGTGCCGTGATCGAGGTGGTTGGGGTCGTTGTCGCAGCGCGGGATATCCAGACGACCCATCGTCAGGCAGCCGTTGGCGACGCCATCGACCCACGGCGCGTCCAGGCGGGTGAACTTCGTCAGCCTGACCGACACCACCCCTTCGACGGCCTGGGCGGCCGCGATCAGCGGGCTCGCATACACCGTCTGCCCGAAGCTGAAGTTCGCCGCGTCGAGCAGGCCGGGGGTGCCGTCGCACTGGTTGCCGCTGATGAAGATCTCCATCAGCGCGCCGTAGACGTCGCCCCGGAGGTGCTGCGGGTCGACGCAGATCGCCAGTTCGATCGCCAGCCCGACGATCACCGCCGCCTCCACGGCCACGTCGGTGCCCATCATCCGCCGCTCGGCCAGGCCGCTGGTCGTCTCCGACAGGACCGTTGGGGTGAGCTGCGTCGGGTCGATCGAGACGAACGCGGTGTACCAGCTCCCCGTCCAGCGAAGCGTCCCCCGGGCCTGCAGGCCACCGGTCAGCTGCGTGGTCGTCTGACCGTAGTCGGCTTCGGTGACACACCGCTTCTGGGTCTGGTAGGCGAACGGCGCGAATTGCCGTACGTGCTCCACCGTCTCGGGGTCGATGCCGCCGGTGGCGGGCAGCGGGTTGCGCACTGCCGCGATCCCGTCCAGCGCAGGCAGGTAGGCCGCGGGCAGCACGGCGTGGGCGAGAGAATCGTGCCCGATGTTCCCGGCGGCGCCGTTGCCGATCCGGTAGACGGCGCTGAACGTGAGGCCGGTGTCGGGCGCCATCCCATACTGGCCGTCGCCGAAGCGCAGGAAGACGGTCCTATCGTGCTCGATCTCCGTAACGAACGCCCGGTCGGCGGGGCCGCTTGAGAGAAGATCCGGCCGCGCCTGCCACGCGTGTCCGTCGTCGCCGGCGACCGTGACGCTAGGGACGGCCTCTTCGGTGTCAGGTGAGAGGAACGCCGCGGCCGAGCTCGCGCCCTCATAGGGGACGCTAAAGGTCAGCGGCGACCGCGCCAGCGATGGGTAGAAGCGTGGCAGCGGCGCGGACGCGGTGTCGGCGCCACAGCTGCAACCGGCGCTCGCCACCGGCGTCGGCGGGGGAGCCGGCACGGTGCCGAGCTCTTCGCCGGGGGCACTCAGCCATACGCCATGATCGGCGGGCACCACGTTCGCGCGGGCGACCGAGACCCCTGCAATCGGCTGGGAGCCGTGTTCGGTGTTGGTCGTGCAGGAGATGCACAGCGGGAACGGCAGTGCGTCGGCGGGGGCCCAGGCGATCTGCGTCACCGGCGTGCCGGTGAGTGGATCGACGAGCGTCGCACTCCCGGGACCCGTGGTGCTTACGGTGGTCAGGCATACGGCGCAGCGCCGACCGGGGTCGGCGTCCTCGGGCTGGCCGGTGCCGGGTCCGAGGACCTCCTCGAAGAGCAGCATGTCGCCGACCGCGAGCTTTGACAGCGTCCCTTCCAAGGTCGCCTGCGTGGCCCCCTGCGGCAGGCAGCAGTCCGTGTCTGACCAGGTGTAGAAGTGGATTTCGTTGTGGGCGAGGTACAGCACGCTTTCCCGCATCGCCGTGAACACGGGCTGCGCGGCGTCCGCCAGCTGCTGGGCGACGGGATCGCCGTCACGGGCGGCGCACGGCAGACCGGGGGCGCCGGTGTAGAAAAGCGTCTCGGCGGGGATCGGCAGACCGTCGGTGGCCGTCGTCAGCGCCACCAGCGTGCGGGCGTTGCAGCCCTCGCTGAGCTGGTAGTTGACCAGGCGCGCGTGACGGCGCAACGAAATGCGGCTGCGGGCCGTGTCGATGTAGGCCTCGGTGCTGACCGCATCCTGCTGATAGCTGAGGTGATCGGCGGCATAGGCGAGCGCCTCGGTGATCGCCACCCCCAGGTCGGCGGCGTGGGTCTCGGTCCACGCCGGGGTGAGCACGGCCAGGCGGTCGCGCATCACCTGCAGGAAGCCGGGGTAGTCCTTTGCCAGGTAGTTGATGTCGGGCGGCGCCGGGAGGTTCGAGGGGCAGCAGTCGCTCGGCAGGCAATCCGCGGGAGTGGGGCAGCCGGCCTTAAAGGAGAATTCGACGCTCGCCAGCACCGGGTCCATACCGGGGGGCGGTTCGACACTTTCCGGGGCGGCCACCAGCGCGAATGTGTAGGTGGAGAAGTCACCGGTGTGGTCGAGATCGAAGATGACCACCGTGGGGTCATCGGCGGCGATCGGTTCGATCGAGGAAGCGGTGACCGCTGCGCCACCGCTGATGCTCACGTTGGCGGTGCTCAGCCCCAGCGGGCGCGCGTCCTTGAGGAACGTGACCGCCAGCTGCGTGCCGCAGCCCGGCTCGCCCAGCACCTCGAGGTAGTCGATACCGTTGAGCTTCGGGCTGGAGAGCACCAGCTCGCGGCGGTTGGCCTGTGAGCAGAAGTAGATCACGCGCCGCCGGCTCCGTAGACGAACTGCTGTGTCTGCGGCTGCTGAGACTGGATGACCGTGTAGGTGACGGTCACCTGCAGGGTCGCCTCCTCGGCGCTCACTTCGACCGACTGCACCCGGATCAGATCCGACAGCCACTGCTGCAGTCCCGACTGGACCGCCTGCTGCTGCGCCGCCGCCAGCACATCGCTGTTGGGTGCAAACACCAGCTGGGCGGTGCCGCTGCCGAATGTGGGCCGGTTGACTCGCTCGCCCGGCGAGGTGAACAGAATCTGCTCGATCATGTCGCCGATGTGCGTGAGCGGGTCGGTCTGCGCGGTGTGGCCGCCGGCGTCGAAGGCGTACGGGAAGGCCACGTTCATCGGCGTGCTCATGTCGCGAAGGCCATGTCCATCGGCGTGCTCATGTCGCGGTGACCCTTGCCTGAGTGGCGATCGGCAGCAGTGGGGTGCCGCCCGGCGCGCACACCGCCACGCCGCCGTCGATGACGAGCGGTTGCCCGTGTGAGGTGACGCGCGTGGTACCGAGCGCCCACTGCGCGGTGACGCAGGGAGGGATCCCCGCCGCCGGGATGCCGGGACAGCCGGCCACCGTCCATGGGTCTGACACGACCGACGCGGGCATACCGTCCAAGCTGACATCGGGGCTGGGAACCGTCGGCAGCGCCTGCCCGCCGTGCGCGCACATCACCGTCGCGCCATCCTGGATGAGAAACCCGGGCATCCTCAGATGACCTCCAGCGCGCCCTCGTTGATGGTGACGGCCGGGCCGTTGAGGGCGATCGTCGCCCCCTGTCCGTTGCTGATGATGATCCCGGTGTCCGAGATCGAGATCAACGCCCCCGTCGAGGACTTGAGCATGATCCCCCCCGTCGGGCCGGGCACGTCGCTGATCATCAGCGTGTTCTGCTCGAGCGTCTGGATGACCACCTGCTGGATGTCGGGGGGCGCGGCCAGCGCGAGCGCCGGGACGTCGGCCGCCGAGCCCCAGAAGCAGCCGACCCAGATGGGGTAATCCGGATTGCCCTGCTCGAACTCGATCCACACGGTCGAGCCGATGTCGGGAACCGCATAGAGACCGGACTGGATGCCTGCGAACGGCAGGCAGGGCAGCGCCCAGGTGGAGGGCAGCACGTTCGATACGTCTGGCACCTGCACCATCAGGCGCCCCATCTGCAGGGGATCGACGTTGTCGATCACAAAGCCGCGGTACTTGCCAAACCATGTGTTCTTGTTGCTCACGGCAGATAACCTCAGTAGGGGAGCGACGGCACCACCGGCACGTCGGCGATCAGGGCGTTGCGCTTGAGGACGAAGGTCTGCTTGTACTCACCGGGCTTGAGGTTGTGGGTGACGCTGTCCACGTAGTGCATTCCGTCGAACGCGAGCCCGGCGCCGCGCACGCCGACGAGGCTGCGAGCTCGCAGCACCTGCCCGTAGCGAACGACGTCGAGGGTGCCGTTGCCGGTGACCAGGTCGGCGTTCGTGACCGTCTCGGCCATGCCCAGCATCAGCGCCTCCGCCGGAGAGCGCTTGGCGATGGCGTCGAGCTGGTGCAACTGCTGGGGCACCGGTACGGCGAGCCCGAGCGGCGGGTTGAACGGGGTGATCGGCGGAATTGGGATCGGCAGTGGCACCCCGGTGGTCTGGTCCTGGATGAACACGATCGGAGTCACCGAGCTGTGCGGCTGGTAGCTGAAGCTCAGGCTCTCCACGTTGCTCCAGGGATCCATGTTCACGCTCAGCGACGGCTGCGGTATGCCCACTCGCACCTGGGGTCCCCAGTAGGCCTGGCTGATCCCCGGAAGGGGGCCCGGTTCGATGTAGAAGACGTAGCCCGCTTCGCTGGCCAGGGACTGCACGTAGTTGAGGTCGCTGCCTTTCTGTGCCGGGATCCGTTGCGGGGGCACGGGGATGTCCGGCGTTGGGACCGGGATGACCTCGGGGACGATGCCGAAGACCGCGTACTTGGCGAGGATCGCTTCCACGCGCATGTTGGGGCTCATACCGGGGTAGGGCAGCCCGTTGAAGTCGATCAGGCCCATCACGGCCGACAGGTCGTGACCGCTAACCACCAGCTTCGAAGAGCTTCCCATCGCGTTGGGGACAACTTCGTAGCGCTCGATCACGCCGTCGACGATCACCTGCGGCAGACCGCTGAAGCTCACCATCAGGATCACGCGCTGAAACGGGATCGGCGAGCCCGCGCTCAGCAGCAGGACGTTCTCCGGGATCGAGTCGTCGGCCAGCGTGAACGTCAGCTGGAAGCCGCTGGCGCCGGTGGCCGACTCAGTCACTACGGCCGAGGTGAAGGCATCGATTAGCGGCTTGGGCACGGGTACAGCCTCCATGGGGCCGACCAGCAGGGTGAGATATAGAGGACTATCCACCGCGAGCTCCCGGCGGCGCGAGGTGGCGAGGGCTATCCATGGCAAGCTCCCGGCGGCGCGAGGTGGCGAGAGCTATCCATGGCGAGCTCCGGGGGAGGCCGTGGAGGCCACGGGGACGGCGATCTGGCGGCCGGCCTGTGCAGTCAGCTCGTCGGGGTCGAGCGAGCCGTTGGCGTCACAGATCATCCAGTACAGCAGCGGGTCGCCGAGGAAGCTCGCCGACAGATTGTCCAGGCGGTCGCCGTCGGCGATCACGTAGGTCTGGGTGCTGGTGTAGCTCGACATCTGGGGGACGATCCGCCGCGCGAGATACATGACAGGTGTGCCGTCGGGAAGCGTGAATGGCTGCACGGCTGAGCCGTAGTAACGGCTGCTCGGATTGGTGGGTGCGCCGGTTCCGGCCGCCGCCGTGATGAGTGCTGAGAGTGCTTGATCCATGCGTCTCCTAAGCCTGTTGGGCCATTGCCTCCTTGGCGAGCTGGTAGGCCATGTAGAGGCCGCCGGCCGGGCTGAGGAAGCTCACGTCGCTGATGCTCAGCACCCGCATACTCAGGGTGACCTTGGCCCGGATCGGGTTGAGCTGGGGGTCGAAGGCCTCCTCCGCGATCTCCAGCTCGGTGATCCGGATCGGGGTCATCCGGTTGCGATTCCAAGCGAACACCGTCAGCGCCGAGTCCATCGGCAGGATCTCGATCGTGCCGAGCAGCGAGAGCACCTCGTTGGCGATCAGCTCAGAGCTGGAGGGGTACACCAGCAGCTCGAGCGCCGACAGCTGGGGCTGGATGCCCAGACTCATCGTCACGGGGTCGGATGCGGCCAACTGATCGGTGGCGTCGATCTCGACCTCGCCTCGGATGGTCTCGATCGGGGGGCCCTTGAGGCGGAGGATCTCGCTCCGGTCGGGCTCCTCGCCGACCGACTGTGGCTTGAGCGAGCGCGTCAGCGTGTCCGGGTTGTACTGCAGCAGGATCGTGCCCAGCGGCGTGCCGGTGGTGGGATCAAGCGACACGATCGCGCCCTGGCGGACGAGCGGTGAGACGCTCATCGCGCTGGCCCACTGTTGGGCGCCGAATCGATAGCGGCACTCATCGGGCTGGCCCCCCGTTGGGCGCCGAATCGATCGCGGCACGGATCTGCGCTGTCACCAGCCCAGCTGCCTCCTCCGGGGACGCTCCCGCCCGCAGCGGGCCGGCGTCCACGCGACCGAGCTGACGCGGCGCCGCGCGCGACCAGTCGCCACTCCTCCCAAGCTCGGTCAGCGAGGCTTGCAGCGAGGCGAGGAACCGGGCGCGGTGCGCGGGCGGGAAGCCGTGCAGCGTGATCCGTCCGATTTCGAAGTGGACCGCTCCGCCGCTCACGCGAGCCCTCGCGTCTCCGCTGCTGTCAGCGGCTTCTCAAGCTTGCCGTACTCGGTGCGCGCCGCTTGCAGGATGTGCCTGGACTCCACCAGTTGCGAGTCCTCGGCGGCGAGGAACGCCGCGCCCAGCGCGATGTTGCGGATCACTCCACCGGACACGTTGAGCTGCGCGAGCACGCGGTAGTCGAGCTCGGAGATTGGCGTGTCCGCTGGGAAGATGCGCTCCCAGATGTCGGCCCGCGCGGCGTGATCGGGGAAGGGGAACTGCACGATGAAGCGGATCCGTCGGATGAACGCCGCGTCGAGAGCGTGCTGCATGTTGGTGGTGAGGATCGCGATCCCGCGGTAGGCCTCCATCTGCTGGAGCAGGTAGCTGATCTCGAGGTTGGCGTAGCGGTCGTGGCTGTCGCGCACCTCGCTGCGCTTGCCGAACAGGGCGTCGGCCTCGTCGAACAGCAGGACCGCGCCGCTCTGCGCCGCCCCGTCGAAGATCGCCCGCAGGTTCTTCTCGGTCTCCCCGACCCACTTGCTGACCACTGCGGCGAGGTCCACCCTGTAGAGGTCGAGATCGAGCTCTGCGGCGAGGATCTCCGCGGCCATCGTCTTGCCGGTGCCGCTGGCTCCGGCGAACAGAACGGTCAATCCGAGGCTGCGAGCGTGCTTGCCGGCAAAGCCCCAGCGGTGGTAGACCAGCGAGCGTTGTCGCACGTGGATGACGATCTGACGCAGCGTCTCCGCCTGCGAGCTCGGAAGCACGATGTCGCTCCAGGCGGCCGCGACGTCGATCCGCTGGGCGAGGGACTCCAGCGATCGCCGGCTGTGCTCGCGGCAGGCGCGCCAGCACAGCTGCCCCGCATCGGCTTCATCGCTGGCAGCTGCAGTCTCTCGCACCTGCGCTGCCGTCAGCCGGATGGCGGGCTCGTCGAAGTCGAAGTACTCCACGATCCGGTCCAACTGGCCGTTCATTCCCTCGGCCAGCGGGCCGAGGTCCCGACTCCACAGCTCGCGCCGCTGCAGCGCGGTGATCGGGCTCAGGTGCAGGCGGACGCCCTCGAGCCGCTCCGCTGGGCTGCCGGGCGCGACCTCGACCGCGATCGGCGCCCGTGTGGTCTCGAGCCATGCCGCCGTGTTGGCCACCGTCTCGCAGCGGTCGGTTCGCACGTAGAGGGCGGCCCTGGAGAGAATCGCCTCCCGCGTCCACAGGCGGGCGAGGTGCTCGCGCTCGACGGCCTCGCTCGGCAGGTCGGCGGCGTCGAGCGAGTAAGACGACAGAGCCAGCTCGCGGCATATCCGCACGAAGATTGCCTCGCGGCTGGAGCGGTGGCGGCCGACCAGCAGCAACGGCTCGCGCGGCGCCGGCGACCGGTTCCAGTGGCGCACGCCGACCGCGATGGCGCTGTCCTGTGGCCGGGGCTCCGCTGTGCTGTCCTGCGGCCGGGGCTCCGCTGTGCTGTCCTGTGGCCGGGGCTCCGCTGTGCTGTCCTGCGGCCGGGGCTCCGCTGTGCTGTCCTGCGGCGCGGGCCCCATTGCTCCGTTGTGGGACGGCTCGGCTCCCGTTGCACCGTCCCAGCGCGGATCGCCGTCTGCCACCGATGAGATCGGCCGCAGCAACGACTGCAGTCGCGCGTCCAGGGCCGGCACGCCGAGCACGAACTCCAGGACCCGCTCATCGAGCTGCAGTGGAGCATCGAGCAGATTCCCTCCGCCGAGCTCGATCAGTCGCCAGTACCGCAGCGGCGCGCCCGGGGTGACGGCACTCCAGTGCGGGTCCTCTAGCACGGTCAGGGCGAGCCCCAGCGTCGGACGGCGCGCGCCGTCCTCGGTCGCGGCGCCCGCGCCGGACGAGTTGAACCTGCGCTCCAGCTCGAAACCGGTGCAGAGAACGACTAGATCGCGCTCGAATGGGGTCAGGTCGAACAGGTGGCTCAGGTGCGCGAACGGATGCCACTCATCGCCGCCGGTGGTTGGCGAGCGCAAAGCGGCCTGCTCGGGGAGATGCGCATCGCCGGCCGGCGCCGCCATGTGTTCGGCCAGCGCGCGGTAGACGCGATCAAGCGCCTCGGCTAGCGACTCCGGTGGCGTCTCCGGCTGTATCTGCCCGGGCTCCGCCTGCGCCTCTGCGGATCCGACGGTCACGGCGACAGTCATGCGTTCACCGGGGGCGGGAGGAGTTCCGCGACAACGTTGCGCGTTTTGACTTCCTTGTTGGAGGGGTACGCGGTGGTGTCCTGGACGACGACGACGGATACCTGCAGCGCGGTGCTGGGCCGGTAGGCGGTCTGGAACGCGGCCCACAAGCGGTAGATCTCCTCGGTGGTCAGGGTCTCGGGCGTGATCCGCAGATGCTCGATCTGCTCGGCCAGGCCGCTTTCCGCGATCAGCGTCGCGGCGGTGCTGGGCGAGCTTTCTTCCAGCAGGCCGGTGAGTGCGGTCTGGATCGTCGCGGGGGGGACGACCGGGTTGTCGTGGAAGACCTTCATCGCCCACGCCAGCAGGACCTCCGGGTCGAACTGCTGAGCGCCATAGGCGGACACCAGGTAGTGCAGGTTGAGCGCCAGCGGAGGGTTGCTGATCGGTTCGCCCTGCCCGTTCCGCGAGGGCAGATCGAGGTTGCGCAGCGCCGGGTTGAGGCTGACGTAGTACATGAACAGGTTCAGCTGCGGCTGCTCCTCCAGGCCCGGGGTGATCAGATCGGGCGAGACGGCCGTGATTCCGGGAGTGGAGGAGTTGAGCAGCGTGCTCGGACCGTCAGGGTGCAGAGCGCTGCTGAGCAGCGAGCGCAGCACGGCGCTGACACCGCCGACGGCGAGATAACTACTCATGCGACGCCGCCGACGGCGATGTAACTACTCGTGCGACTAATCATGCGACGCCGCCGAGGCGAGATAGCTGCTCATGCTCGCCGGTCCTGACTGGCAGCGAGGAACTCGTCGAGCGAGACGCGCGGGCGGAACGCCGGGCGGCTGCGTGCCGGCGCCGGTGGCACCGCCGCGCGCACATCGATGTGGCCGATCGAGATCGTCACCTCGGGCGCGGCGGCTGGCGCTGCAGCTGCCGACTCGTTGGCCGAGGGCACGAGGAACTGCTGGCGATGCTGCACGCGATCGGCGGCGTCGGCTGGTGCTGGTGGTCGGTCCGCGGGCGCCGGTGGCCGGTCTGCGGGCGATTGCGGCGGGGGCTCGATCGAGTCGGTGGGCGAGAACGGGACCGCTGGTGGGGTGGCGGTCTCGGCGCTCATGGCCTCGTCCCTGCCAGCGCTCGCGGCGGTGGCGGTGCCCGTCTGGTCCAGCGATGCCGCGATGCCTGCGACCTCCTCAGGCTCCTGCTGAGGATCCCGCTCGACGCCAGGGTGCCCGCCGGGCGGCGTGGCACGGGTAGGCGCCGATGCGTTGGCCGAGACCTCGCGACCGGCGTCCTCGGCTCCTGGCGCCGGAGTGCGACCGGCGTCCCCGGGTCGCGACGCCGACACGCGCTCGCCGATGAGCGACGGCCGGGCGGCCGGGTCGGTAGTGGGCGAAGCCGAGAAGGCGTCGGCCGACACCTCGGGGATGCCTGCGATGCCAAGCGCGAGCCCCGGGTCACCCGGGGCGAAGAGCGGGCGCGTTGCCGGTTGCGCCGAGGACAGCGGGGCCCGCGTGCGCATCACCATGCGCTGCAGTAGCGTGGTCACAGAGCGACCATCTCCAGGTAGGCGGTGCGGCGATGCTCGCTCATCGCCAGGATCGCCTGCTCGCTCCAGCCGTAGCCTGCGGCCAGGGCATGGATCTCCCGCAGCAGTCGCGACGCGGCTCGGCGGACCTCGGTCCAGAGGAAGCGCCCGATGTCGAGGTCCACCACCTCCTCGCTGGTGCACTCGGGGCAGACCACACTGCATCTCAGCTCCGCTGCCGCGTGTAGCCGCTCGAACTGCTCGAGCACCATGGGTGTCTCGGACAACCGATCGGCGTCCTGCGGCGGGTCCACCGTCAGGCATCGCGATAGCAGCAGCTCCTGGGCAGCGCCGACCTCGGCCAGCTCCAGCGACGCCAGCAGATCGGCCGTGGTGGCGGGGCGCAGCTCGAAGCGCCGGCCTCCATCGGTCCAAGCGAGGCCCGCGCGCTCGTCCTCGCTCAGCACCGCCAGCTCCGCCACAGGCACCAACAGCTCGAGCTGCGACGAGCAGCTCGAGCAGGCGGCGGTCACGTTCAGCTCGGCGCCGAAGCTGAGCTCTCGCAGGCGCAGCAGCAGCCGGTTGCACTCCGCCACGGGAATGTCGGCCAGCTCTAGCGGATCTCGATCTGGCATTGCGAGGCCAAGCAGCGCCAGCGGCCGGCTCGGCTCGGGTACGGACGCGCCCTCCTCCCAGGCCTGCAGCAGGAGCTCTCCGGCGAGCGCGTGCACGGCTCCTCGCTAGGCGTGGGTCGAGTTGAAGCTGGGCTCGGTCGGCTCGGTCACCGAGATATCGCGGTCCCAGCCCTCGTTCTTCGAGCTTCAGCCGCTGGATCGCCACTGCGTTGGCGTTGGCATCCAGCTCGGGCAGCGCCTCGTACTCCGATACCCAGGCGCGGTAGATCTTGTAGCTGATCGCCAGCTGCCCGGCCTCGTTGTAAAAGTCGAGGATCACGTCCTTGCGGAAGTCCGCCAGCGACACCTCGGAACCCAGCCCGGCGCCGATCTGCCACACCTTGGCAGCCCACGCCTCGAAGGCGAGGTCGTGGGTCACGCCGCGCTCCAGGGTGATCGCCTCGTACTCGGTGCGGCCGGGCGACTTGCGGCTGGTGCTGGGGTCACCTCCGTCGCGGTGTTTGACCGTCTCCGTGGTGCGCTTGAGCGCGCTCACCTTGGAGACGCCGGCCACGTACTGGCCGTCCCACTTGAGCCTGAACTTGAAGTTCTTGTAGGGATCGAAGCGCGTCGGGTTTGCGACAAATTCGGCCATGGCTGCTCTCTCCAAGTCTCTCCGCTTTTTTTCTGTCTCGCCGCCCTAACGCTAGGACTGCGCCTGCCCGGTCAGCTGCTCGATCTGGATCACGACGAACTCGGCCGGCTGCAGGGGAGCGAAGCCGACGAGGATGTTGACGACGCCGTTGTCGATGTCGGTCTGCGTCGTGGTCTCGCTGTCACACTTCACGAAGTAGGCCTGATCCGGCGTTTGCCCCTGGAAGGCGCCCTTCAGGAAGCAGCTCTGCATGAACGAGCCGACGTTGAGGCGGATCGCCGCCCATAGCGGTTCGTCGTTGGGCTGGAAGGTGACCCACTGCGTCCCCTGGTAGAGGCTCGACTCGAGGTACAGGGCCATGCGTCGGACCGGGACGTACTTCCACTGGCTGGCCATCACATCGGCGCCGGCCAGCGTGCGCGCTCCCCACAGGACCGGTCCGATGACGGGGAAGGTGCGAAAGCAGTTGAGGCCGAGCGGGTTGAGCTGGCCGTTCTCCTGGTCGGAGAGCTGGTAGGTCATGCTCTGCACGCCTTTGAGGCTCGCCTGGATGCCGGCGGGTGCGGTCCATACGCCGCTGCGGGTGTCGCTGGCTGCATACGCGCCGGCGACCACGCCGGAGGGGGCGAAGGTGCGCAGGTTGTAGTTGTTGAGCGGGTCCGGCAGCCGCAGCCGCGGCCAGAAGGCCGCGCCGTTGGCGTCGGTGATGCCAAGCTGCTGGGACTTCCAATCGATCGCCCCGTTTACGGTGCCGACTTCGGGGGGCGGGTCCACCAGCAGGAACGCGCGCATCTGATCGCAGAAGGCGATCGCGGCAGCGTAGATCGCCGGCGGGTCGAGTTCCCCGGCGCCGGCGTTGGTATCCAGTGTGGTCGGGCTGCTCGCCATCGCACGGGTGGCGTCCGGGATGCTCAGGATGTTGAAGCTCGGAGCCTTCGCCAGCGCGTAGATCCCGGTGAAGGCTTTGGGATCGCCGATCAGCTCCGCCGATTGGGGCAGGACCAGCGGCGTAGTTGGTCCGTCTGAGCCGCCGGCCAGCGGGTAGTGGGCCTGATTGGACGAGGAGGCGGGATTGAGCCCCAGCGCCTTCCCTGCATCCCCGCCGGTTGACGGTTTTTCGAACACCAACACAGCGTCGGGGTGTTGGGGCATCTGCGTTACGACGCGCAGCGCCTGGCCGCCGCCCGCGACCGGCGTGACTGTGACTATGACTGAAGCCCCGGCCAGTGGGCTGGTGGCCGGGGACTGTTCGGAGAGCGCCTGGTTGATCGTCTGCTGCAGCAGCGCCGCCAGTCCGGCCATGCTCTGTGGGATTTGTGCGCCTTTGGCGAGCACCGCCACCGCGACCGGTTTCGAGCCGGCTGGGGGCGGTGTCGAGGTGGTCAGGGCGAGGCCGAAGTCTTTGGTCGCTTCGGTGGCGGTGGTGGTGCCACCGATTTCTTTGTTGACAGCAGAGCCCGTGATCGCGGTGCCGACGATCCCCGTCGGAGTCACGTTCCCGCCCGCCGTGCCTTCTACCTTCACCAACTGTGAGCCATTGTCAGGGTCGTTGACGACGGTCGCGAAGTAGCGCATCGCGTTTTTTTTCAACGTCACATTGGCGAACGACTCGCTGGTCTGGTCGGCAAGGTCGGTCACCGTCAGGTTGAACGCTTCCGGGTCGGCTGTCAGATCGATGTTCTGGAGATCGACGTCGATCAGGAGTTCGCCGTTCGTCCAAGCCCCCGTGCTCAACGCCGTGAAGGTGAGCCCGTCGAAGGCGACGCTCGAGGCCGTGGCGCCGTGTGATTTGACGCGCACGACATATGCCTGAGAGCCGCCGTTCTGGAAGAACTGCGCCACCGCGTAGCTGAGCTCGCTATCGGAGGCCAGCCCACCGTACAGCCGTTCGAAGTCGGAGAAGCTGTTGATGATCTGGGCACGATCGTCGATGCCGCGCGCCGTATAACCGACGAAGGCCGCGATCGACGTGGCTACCCCAGCAATCGCGTGAACCGGGCTGGGCAGCTCCTGGATGTAGACGCCTGGGTACGTATAGGTAGCCGCCATAGCTCACGTGCGCCTTTCTTGGGTTACTTCTGACAGATAGTCGCTCCAGGCTGGGTCGCGATTGTACACTTTTGGTGAACTTGCGTGATCTTTGGTGGACGGATATTTGGCGGACGCAGGGAGCGCCGCTGGATGGCCCAAGGCATTGGCGCGACTCGAGCGAGGCCGGGGGCCCGCTCTGTGATGATTGCGCTAATGGCGAGCCCGACTGAGTCGCAGACCGAGCCGGCGTCCTCACCCTCGGCTGGCACCCCGCCACCGCTGCCCGACGGTGACAACGTGCCAGTGGTGCTGAGCCCGGCGACGGGCTACCCCGCGCTGGGTGATACCGACCTGGAGGTGCTGCGCGGGATCGGGCGGCGCTGGGGGGCGGCGCTGGGGGACCGCGCGGAGTGGATCAAAGCGTTGCCGTGTGACCCCAACCTCGGCCAGTCCGACGGTCCGGCTACTGCTCCGACCAAGGTCGGCTACCCGGGCACCATGCGCCTGGGGGGCAGGCGCACGCGCTTCGTGCCGGTCGAGGCCGACGGCCAGCCCGGGGAGGAGCTTGAAGCCACGCGCGAGGCGGGGCACGCGCCCACCCGCGGGGGCTGGACCTCCTCGCGGGTGCGCCGGGCGCTGCTGGGTCCCCCACTGCACAGCGCCGCGGTGCTCGAGGAGCGGATGCGCAAGCTGATCGCCCTGCCGGTGCTCTCCTCCGACGCGCTCTCCTCGGTGGCGTACGGCCCCGAAGCGATGCTCGTTGTGCTCGCGCTCGGGGGCACCACGGCGTTCGGCTTCTCGGTGCCGATCTCGATCGCCGTGGTCGTGCTGATGGTCGTCGTCGGGCTCTCCTACCGCCAGACGATCCGCGCCTACCCGCGCGGCGGCGGTTCGTACATCGTCGCCTCCGACAACCTCGGTTTGCTTCCGGGGCTGATCGCCGCCGCCGGGCTGATGCTCGACTACATCCTTACGGTCGCCGTGTCGGTCGCCTCGGGGATCGCCGCGATCACCTCGGCGATCCCCTCGCTGGCGCCCGACACCGTGCCGCTGGGGCTGGCGGTGATCGCGATCCTCGTCGCCGGTAACCTGCGCGGCGTGCGCCAGGCGGGGCTGCTGTTTGCGGCGCCCACCTACATGTTCATCTTCGGGATCCTGTTGATGGTGGTTGTCGGTGTGGTGGATGCCGGTGGGCACGGCTTCCACGCCACCCCGCGGCCGCCGGTGCACGCGGCGGAGGGGGTGGGGCTGCTGCTGATCCTGCGCGCGTTCGGCTCGGGCGCCACGGCGATGACCGGGATCGAGGCGATCTCCGACGGGATCCCCGCGTTCAAGCCGGTGGAGTGGCGCAACGCGCGCACCACGCTCACCTGGATGGTGAGCTTGCTGGTGGTGATGTTCATCGGCACGATCGCGCTGATCGAGCTAGACGGGATCGTGCCCCAGTCCTCGCAGACCGTGCTCTCGCAGCTCGCCCACCGCAACCTGGGCAGCGGCGCGCTGTACGGGTACGTGCAGGCGGCCACCGCGCTGGTGCTGCTGCTGGCGGCCAACACCGCTTTCAGCGACTTCCCCCGGCTGCTGTTCTTCCTCGCGCGCGACTACTCCGCGCCGCGCCTCTTCCTGCGGATGGGCGATCGCCTCGCCTTCTCCAACGGGATCGTCGTGCTGGGCGCCGCTGCCGCGGCGATCCTCGCCGCGTTCGACGGCTCGGTCACGAGCCTGATCCCGCTGTTCGCGGTCGGCGTGTTCCTCGCCTTCACGCTTTCGCAGAGCGGCATGGTGAAACGCTGGCTGCGCACGCGCGAGCCCGGCTGGAAGGGGAGCATCTGCTTCAACGCGCTCGGCGCCTTCCTATCGGGGATCGTGTTGTTGATCACCTCCTTCACGAAGTTCCTCGAGGGCGCCTGGCTGGTGGTAATCCTGATCCCGCTGCTCGTCACCCTGTTTCTTCGCATTCGCAAGCACTATCTCGCCGTGGGGCGCGCGGTGGCGCTGCAGCCGCTGGCCGCGAAGGCCCGCTCGCGGAGCATCACGCCGCCGCCCAGCGGCCTCGCCGAACTGGACCGTGGGGCGAGCATCGTGATGAGCGGTCAGAGCGAGCACGAGGAGGCGCCCGACCAGGTGCTCAACCTCACCGTGGTGCCGATCATCGCGATGGACCTCGCCTCGCTGCGCGCGCTTGCCTATGCCGCCTCGCTCGGCCAGCCGGTGCTCGCGCTGCACATCTCCGCCGACGAGGAGGAGGCAAAGCGCTTTCGCTCCTACTGGCAGGAGTGGGGCGATCACGTGCCGCTGGAGATCGTGCTATCCCCCTACCGCGCACTGGTCGCCCCGCTGGGGCGCTACCTGCGCCTGCTGCACGATCAGGCGCCCCACTTCACGATCACCGTCGTGCTCCCCGAACTGGTGCCCCGCCGCTACTGGCACCGCGCCCTGCACAACGGCATCGCCCCTCGCCTGCGCCGCGCGCTGCGCCAGCTGCCGGGGATCGTGATCACGACGGTGCCGTTTCACCTGCCGAGTTGAAGGTGTGTGCCGCAGACGAATTGGAATGCGTCGATAGGTCCTTATGCGACCGCCGGCCAGTCGATCTGCTTGGCCAGCTCGCTGGGGCCGCAATCTATGAGACCACTGCGCTCGACCGCGCGGTATTTCCCGTCGAGCAGTCTCAGCCAGTCCATCGATCGCTCCTGCGGGTCAACGATCAGGAGCTCGTCAACGTCATGGGCCGCGTAGAACGGCAGCTTCTCCCAGGACTCGTCGCCCGGTGAGACGATCTCCACGACCAGCGCGGCCGTCGGCAGCCAGGTGCCCCCGGCGCCGGGGCGGTGCAGGCCGCCGTCGGGGACGCGAAAGTCGTGCTCGTCCTCGCCCAGGTTGAACTCGTCGGTGACGGTCAGCCCCGCGGCTACCGCGGGCGCACGCAGCAACGACTTCAACTGTGCGCCCAGCGTCGCGTGTCCAAATCCGGGCGCAGGCACCATGTGCAGCACACCCTCCCACACCTCATCGAGGCGATCAAGCCCGCTGCGGCGGCGGTTCTCACGCAACCCTTCGAGCCCCGCTGTGGGAGGGTCCAACACCACTGTGCGCATACGCCCAGGATACCGCGCGGCCACTCCAACAAACGTCGAGCGGGCCCGCGATCTGGACGCAAACATCCCCGCGTGCTGTACAAGCTGCGGATGGGCGGGACCAGCCAGGGCGCCTCGCGCAGTGCCGCCGTGCATCGCGGCGCTCCCCACCGCGGCCACGACCATCCGAAGGGGGTTGATGGGCATCCCGATGGCGGAAAGGGGCATTCCAAGGCCGCCGAGCACCGCCACCCCAAGCGCGGCCACAAGCACAGCAAGCACAAACAACACCACCACCACAAGGTCAAGCACCCACACACGCTCGCCGCCCGCCCGGTGGCGCTGCCAACGGCTCCCGCCTCGCCCCCGGCGCCATCCAACACGCCCGTGGCCGCGCTCAGCGCGCCGCTGAGCACCGCGGGGGCGCAGCGGCTGCTGTGGCGCGCGGGCTTCGGGCCACGGCCCGGCGAAGCGCAGGCACTGGCGGGGCAGCCGCTGCAGCAGGTGGTGTACGGCCTCACGCGGCCGTCGGGGGAAGCGACGCTGAATGGGCCGGCGCCGAGAAACGAAGAAGGCAAGCCGCTGGATCCCATTCACACTTGGGGCGATGACCACTGCTGGTGGCTGGACCGCATGGTTCGCTCCGACCAGCAACTGGTTGAGCGGATGACCTTCATCTGGCATGACTGGTTTGCCAACTCCAACGGGCAGGTGAACAGCGTGCAGCTGATGCTCGACCAGAACCAGCTGTTTCGTGAAAAGGCGCTCGGCAGCTTCTACGACCTCTTCTTGGCGATCACCGTGGACCCCGCGATGCTGGTGTTCCTCGACGGGATCGACAACGAGAAGGGGGACTCCAACGAGAACTACGCGCGCGAGATGATGGAGCTCTTCTCGCTGGGTGCCGACCGCGGCGCGTACACCGAGGACGACGTGCGCGAAATGGGGCGCGCGCTGACCGGGTGGCAGGCGGAATGGTCGGCTGAAGGAGGGATGCACAACTTTCACTACGACCACTCCAAGCACGACGAAGGCCAGAAGACGGTGTTCGGGCAGACGGGGAACTGGGATTGGGAAGATGCGGTGAGGATGTGCGTGGAGCATCCGCTGCACCCCTCGTTCTTCGTCACCAAGCTGTGGGGCTACTTCATCCCCACCCAGCCCGACGAAGCGACGTTGGCATCGCTGCAGGGCATCTACACGGGCTCGGACTTCGGCATCGGAGCGGTGGTGGAGGCGATCTTGCAGCACCCCGACTTCTACGAAGGCCCGGAGCTGGTGACGCCCCCGGTGGTCTACAACGCCGGGCTGCTGCGCGCGATCGGCCGCTACGTCAACACGACCGCCTGGGCGTGGCTGTCCTCTGGCGCGGGCCAGCAGCTGTTCTACCCGCCCAACGTCTCCGGCTGGGAATTCAGCCGCTGGCTGGACACCTCCACCGTGCGGGCGCGCTGGGAACTGGCCAACTACGTGGTCGCCAACACCTACCCCAACCCGTGGCCCAACGAAGGGGAACCGGAATACGACCCGACCGAGACCGCCTCCCGGGCGCTGGCGAGCGCGCTTGCGTACTGGGGCCAGCCGCCGCTGTCGAGCGAATCGCAGCAGTGCATCGCGCAGTTCGCGCAGTCGTGCCTGCCTGCCGAAATGGCCGAATGGGAGCAGAGCCCTTATCGGGCGATCCGCCAGAACGCGCTGCGGATGCTGATCGCCACCTCCCCCGACATGCAGGTGAGCTGATGTCTGACTGTTCATGCAATGACTTCAATCGTGCGCAGCTGCTGCGCCGCGGCCTCGCGGCTGCCGGGAACGGGGTCGCGGTGCCCGGCCGTGGGTTGCCGGCAATCGAGCCGGGGATGCCGCTGCCGGCGGGCACGGGAATGGACCGGCGCAGCTTCCTGCTGCGTACCGCCGGCGCGGTGGTGTCGGTGTACGGAGCCTCGATGCTGGGGGGCCGCCACTTCGAAGAGGGCATCGCCCAGGCGGCCGCCAGCTCCCCCAACCAGCCGGTGCTGGTGTCGATCTTCATGGAAGGGGGCTGGGACGCGCTGTCTGTGCTGGCGCCGGTGAAGGAAGCCCGCTACCGCCAGCTGCGCCCTGCGCTGGCCCTCGCCGAAGGCTCAGGCGAACCGTTCGGCGAGGACCCCAACCTGATGTGGCACCCACAAGCGCAGGGTCTCGCGACGCTGCACGGCGAGGGCAAGGTGACAGTGTTCCCGGCCGTCGGGTACGACCCGCCCGATGAGAGCCACTTCACGAGCCGCCACTACTGGGAGGTGGGCCAGCTCGACACCAACGCGCGCAGCGGCTGGATCGGGCGCTTCCTCGACGCGACCGGCGAACCGAACAACCCACTGCAGGGCCTCTCGCTGGACTACAGCCTCGCGCCGGCGCTGGCGACCGAAAAGATGCCGGTGGCGGCCGTCAGCTCACCGACCGACTACAACATGTGGGCGTACGGCTTCGACGAACCAATCGCGGGGCCGGCGATGGAAGCCTTCGGCCAGCTGGGTGCCCTCGGGGCCCCTTCGCCCGCCTACGCGCAGGCGCGCGGCGCCGCGTGGGACACGAGCATCGTGCTGAAGGAGATGGCGCCGTTCGTAGGCCCCGAAGGCAAGCCGACATACACCGCCCCCGTCCCCTATCCGAAGGACGGCGGCGAATTCGCCGGCCGCCTCGAAGCGCTCGCGGCGATGTTGGCGGCGGGCCTGCCGATCAAGTGCGCCTCGCTGACGGGGATCGGCACCTACGACACCCACTCCGACGAGCCCACGACGCTGAGCACCAACCTCGGCCAGACCGTCGAATCGGTGGTGGCCTTCCAGCGCGACCTCGAAGCGCGCAAACTCGACGACCGCGTGATCGTCCAGCTGTGGTCGGAGTTCGGCCGCCACCCCCAGGAAAACGGCTCCGGTACCGACCACGGCGCGGCCGGCTTGGCGTTCCTGATCGGCACGCAGGTGGCGGGCACGATGATCGGCGAGTTCCCCGGCCTCGCGAAACTCGACGAAAACGAAAACCTCGTCAACACCTCCGACTTCCGCGCGATGTACTGCGCGCTGCTGGAGCAGTGGTTCCAGACCGAAGCGGGCCTCGTGATCCCCGAAGCGGCGTCATTCGAACGGCCGGTGCTGCTGAAGGCGTAGCGGGACCGGGCGAACGGCTCGTCATTGCTGACGCCGCCCGAGGCTCAGCCGTTCAGCCTGCGCGACGCGAAGGGGTCGCCGCCGCCGTGTAGGCTCAGGCGTGATGACCACTCACGCCCCCGCCACGCGATGAAACGCGCCGCCGCAGCAATACCCCTGGAGGGCCGGCGCGTGCTGATCACCGGCGCGGCACGCGGGATTGGGGCCGCGACGGCGCGACGGTTCCACGCCCGAGGGGCGCGGGTGGCGTTGGCGGGCCTGGAGCCCGAGCTGCTGGCGCAGGTGGCCGCCGAGTGCGGCGATGCGCCGTGGTTTGAGTGCAACGTAGTCAACCGCGCCCAGGTCGAGCAGGCGGTGGAGGGTGCCGTCGAGCGACTCGGGGGCCTCGACGTGGTGATCGCCAACGCCGGCGTCGCCGCGCAGCTGCCGCTGATCGGAGGCGATCCGGCGATCTTCGAGCGCACGATCGCGGTCAACCTGCTCGGTGTCTACTACACGCTGCGCGCAGCCGGACCACACATCTCCCACCCCCACGGGTATGCGCTGCCGATCGCCTCGCTGGCGGGCGCGCTGCAGGTGCCGATGCTGGGTGCCTACAGCGCCTCGAAGGCCGCCGTCGAGGCGCTCGGCAACACGCTACGCATCGAGCTGTTGCACACCGGCGCGCGCGTGGGGGTGGCCTACTTCGGCTTCATCGACACCGACATGGTCAAACGCGGAATGCAGACGCGCGCCGTCGAGCAGACCCCGCGTGCGCGCCAGGCTATTGTCAAACCAGTGCCGCTCGTGCGCGCGATCGACGCGATCGAGCGTGGGGTCGAGCGCCGCGCCAAGCGCGTGACCGCGCCGGGGTGGGTCGCGGCCGTCCTACCATTGAGAATGCTGGTGCAGCCGCTGGTCGATCGCTCGGGCGGCGGTCTCGAGCAGGCGCTCGCGGTTGCCCGCGAGGAGCAGGCGCCGCTGACGACAGTCCAGCCCGATTCTCGCTGACTGAACGAAAAAATGCGTGGTCGTACCGCAACCTGGGTATAGTTGGGTGTGTTGTGTAAGAGGATGAGGAATTTGCCTGGGCTACAAGGAGGGATCGCGACATGAGGTTTCCCGTTGAAATGACGGCTCGGTACGTCCGGGTCTGGATGACCGCGCTGTTTGCTAGTGGGGGCCTCGCTCTCGCCGTTCTTGCCCTTGCGCCTGCCGCACAGGCGGCTCCGGAAGCGCTTGGCGTTGCGAGCATGTTCGCGGGGAACTGCAAAACAGGGTTTGAAGAATGCAACAAAGCCGCCCCGGGGGCGAGTGACGCCGAAGAAGTGGCGAAAGCCGAAAAAGAAGGCTACACGCAGGCTGCGGGGCATCCGGCGTATGGGGTGACCGAATTCAAGGTCGATACCCAGGAACAGACGGCTCCGTTTCCTGCGCGTGTACCTACTGCTGTCGTCACGCACGTGCGCACGGATGTCGGCCCGGGTGTGAGCACGAACCCCGAGGCCATGGGGAAGTGCTCGTTCGGCGAATTCGGAGAAACGGAAGCAATACCGGGCACCGGCTTTTATGGGGAACCGAAATGCAAGGAAAATAAATCAGGCAAAGAAGGATCAGAAATCGGGGTCAACAAAGTTGTTGTTGCTATCGAGGTTGCTGAAAACGTCTTTATCAATGAAGAAATCGAAGGCAAGGTCTACAACCTTGTTCAGCCCAAAGGCCTAGCCTCGGACTTTGGAGTGGCCCTGGAACTTCCGAAGGGCCTCACAGGAGCTAAGCTCAAAGAAGGTTTCGAAAAGGCCGAAAAAGCCGGCGCAAAACCTGGAGTCGGAGGCTTCCCCTCGCTACCCGAACAGGCATATCTCGAGGCACAGCAGTACTACGCCCACACTTTTATCGAAGGCCATGTCGAATGGGCAGGCAACTACCACGACTACTATGAAATCGAAGTCTCTCGAGAACTCCCGCTGGTCTCCTCGCGCCTGGTTCTCTTCGGCAACATCGGCACGACCGGACATGGTGGGTTCATCACGAACCCGAGCCACTGCGTCGGCTCAGGTGCTGCCACCACCAATACGGTGACGCTCAAATCGGCCGGTGGCCAGGAAGCATCGAAGACATACATTGCGCCGCTCGGCACCGAAGGATGCAATGGGCTCTCGCCCTTCCTGCCGGTGCCCTTCAAGCCGACGATCGCGCTGACACCGGAAACGACGCAGTCCGATCAGCCTGACGGCATCACGACCGAAGTGATCGTGCCGCACGCTGCCGGCGCCGAAGAAATCGACTCCTCGCAGGTGGAAAACGCGACCGTTACGCTGCCGGAAGGGATGACGCTCAATCCCGCGGCTGCGCACGGCCTCGAAGTGTGCCGGCCCTCCCAGATCAATATCGGGAATCGGGAACCAGTCCAGTGTCCGGCCGGCTCGAAGATTGGCACGGTCACGCTGAATGTCCCCGACCTACCGTCGGGATCGCTGCAGGGCAACATCTACCTTGGTGGGCCTGAATCGGGTCCGATCACCTCGCAGCCGTACACCATGTATCTCGACGCCGAGTCGGCACGCTACGGCATCTCCGTGCGTCTTAAAGGCACGGTCACGCTCAACGAAACGACCGGGCGGGTCACGGCGAGCTTCGTCAAGAACCCCGAACAGCCTTTCAGCGACGTGATCCTTCACTTCGACGGCGGCCCGCTTGCGCCGATCGCCAACCCGCTCGCGTGCGGCGCGGCGACGATCGAATCGGAACTCGTGCCTTACATCGGTAAGGCATTTACGGAAAAGCCCTCCTACTCGACCACCGAACACCCAATCGACAGCAACGGCTCCGGTGGAACCTGCGCCTCGCCGCTGTCGTTCGCGCCCACCCAGAGCAGCACCAGCGAACCCGCGACCGGCGGCGCCTCGACCAGCTTCTCCTTCACCGTCACCCGGCCCTCGGGTCAGCAGTACCTCTCGCAGATCAAGACCGTGCTGCCGGCCGGCCTCGTCGGGCGGATCCCCGCGGTGTCGCTCTGCACCGAAGCGCAGGTCGCCGAAGCGACCGCTGGCACCGGCGGCTGCCCGGCCTCCAGCCGGCTCGGCTCGGTCACGGTGCTAGCCGGCGCGGGCTCCTCGCCCTACCAGTTCACCGGCTCGGCCTACCTGACCGGCCCCTACAACGGCGCACCGTACGGGATGGCGATGGTGGTGCCAGCGGTCGCCGGCCCGTTCAGCCTCGGCAACGTGGTCACGCACGCGACGATCAACGTCGAACCGTATACCTCGCGTGTGGTGGTGGCCGGCAGCATCCCCACGATCTACAAGGGCATCCCGCTGCGGATCCAGAGCCTCAACGTCGAAGTCAACCGTCAGGGCTTCATGCTCAACCCGACCAGCTGCAAGACGCTCCTGACCGAATCGACGCTCACCGGCGTCACGCTGCTGGGATCCAGCACGTTCACAACGGCTGAAGCCAATAGCCCGCTGGTCACCGAAGAATGCAACAAGCTCGCGTTCAAGCCCACCTTCGGCGCGATCGCCGGCGCGAAAACCTCGCGCACCAACGGCGCCAACATCGAAGTCAACATCAGCCAGCCCGTCGGCCAGGCGAACATCCAGCAGGTGACCACGACGCTGCCTAAGCAGCTGCCGGTGCGCCTCTCGACGCTCTCCAAAGCCTGCCCGGCGGCGACCTTCGAAGCTGGTCCCGCGCCCGGCGGCTGCTCCAAGGAAGCGAACGTCGGCACCGTCAAAGCGACCACGCCGGTGCTGCCGGGGACGCTCACCGGCACCGCCTGGTTGGTGTCGCACGGCAACGAAGCCTACCCCAACCTCGACCTGATCCTGAATGGGGACGGCGTCACCGTGATCCTCGTCGGGCACACCAAAGTGGCCAGCTCGCAGATCACCACTTCGTTCTCCACGCTGCCCGACGTGCCGGTCTCGAACATCTCGCTCTACCTGCCGTCCGGCCCCAACTCGGTACTGGGCGCCAACGGCAAGCTGTGCCGCTCGAAGCTGACGATGCCCACCACGCTGATCGGTCAGAACAGTGCGACGATCCTCGAGGAGCCCACGGTCGCCGTGCGCAACTGCCCGGTGGAAATCGTCAAACACAAAACCAGCGGCTCCACGGCGACGCTCAACGTGCAACTGCCGGCGGCGGGCACCGTCAGCGGCGCAGGCACCAACCTCAAGTTCACCAAGCGCAGCGTCGGCGCGGGCGGGCGCACCAACGTCAAGGTGTCGCTCACCTCGGTCGGCAAGCAGGTGCTGCGCAAATTCCGTCAGCTGCGGATCAAGGTGCGCGTCGGCTTCGTGCCGAAGAGCAAAAAAGGCAACATCACTTCCAAGGCGTTTGCCACGGTGACGTTCAGGGCCTGAGGGGGTCGGGCGGACGGAGGCGGGGTCTCGACCCACAGCCTCCGCCGGACACATGGGGAGGGCCACACAGAGCGCCGTCGCGGCTGGTCCGGGGCGGCGTTTTCTGTTGCGTGAGTAGAAACCACGTGTGGGGGTAATAGGGATGTGTGAGGACCGGAGAGGCTCGAATCGGACTCGTCGCGCTGCTCTGCTGTGTGGCCGGCGGAATCGCGGCGCCCGCTGCGCAGGCGGGGTTTGGCGTCGAAGAAAAGAACTTCGAAGCTGGCACCTGCACGGTCTCCACGTGCACCTACGCGAGCGTCGAAGCCAACCACGAAGAAGCCTACACGCAGGCCGCCGGCCACCCCCAGTACGGCATCACCGGCTTTGAATTCAACTCCACCTCCTCCGGTCTGGGGCAGGAGCCGATCGGCGACGTCAAGCGGGTGCGGGTTGACGTTCCCCCTGGCCTAGCTGCCGATCCCGAGGCGCTGCCGGCGTGCGCGGTGAAGGCCTTCGAAGAAGACAAGTGCCCCGCCGACACCGAAGTGGGTACAGACGAACTCACGGCCTTCGTGGCGGCCGCCGACGTGCCGCTCTCAGCGCCCGTCTACAACCTCGAACAGCCGTCCGGGCTGCCGCTGTACTTCGGCATCCACGCGTCGGTGCCGCTGGTCGCCAACGAACATATCTTCCTCGAAGGACACGTCAGCTGGAACAGCGACTTCCATGAGTACTTCGAAATCAACAACATCAGCAAATCGATTCCGCTGCTGAAGTCCAAGCTGATCTTCAACGGCAGGGTCGGTCAGGGCAACTTCCTCACGCTGCCGAGCGTCTGCTCGAGCACCACGACCTCGTATCTGGAAGTCGAATCGTGGGAAGGTGAAATCTCGAAGACTCAGACCCACACCCCGGTGGGGGTCGAAGGGTGCGATCGAGTGCCGTTCAAACCGACGGCCGAAGCGCATCCGGAAACCGCCAAGTCCGACGAACCCGACGGCGTCACCGCCGAAGTGAAGGTCCCGCAGAACGTGGGCGCGGAAGCGATCAACACGGCCGACATCGACGACGCCCACGTGACGCTACCCGAAGGCCTCACGCTCAACCCCTCCGCGGCGCACGGCTTGGCGGCGTGCACCGAAGAACAGGCGGGGCTCCACCAGATCAGCCCTGGCGTGCGCTCCACCGCGCCCGTCACCTGCCCGGCGGCCTCCAAGGTAGGGAGCGTGAGCATCGAAACCGACCTGCCGCCCGGCTCGCTCACCGGCAACGTCTACCTCGGCAGCCCCACCGGCGCGCCGATCACAAGTCCCCCGTACACGATCTACGTAGATGCCGAGAGCGCGCTGGGCGTGGCGGTGAGGCTCCAGGGTCAGGTCACCCCCAACCCCGGCACGGGTCGCCTGGAAGCGACCTTCGCGGGCAACCCCCAGCTGCCCTTCAGCGATCTGGCGATGAAGTTCGACGGTGGCTCGCTGGCGCCGCTGGCCAACCCGCTGTCGTGCGCAACCGGGGCGGTGGAAGCAGCTTTCGCTCCCTACACCGGCGGCGCTCCCGCGCTCAGCTCGACGCCGTTTGCCGCCAGCGGCTGCGCTTCGCCGCTTACGCCGTTCTCGCTCAGTGAGAGCACCCACGACAGCTCACCGGCCGCCGGCGCCTACACCTCTTACACTTTCGACCTTGCCCGGGCGGACGGGCAGCAGTACCTCAGCAGCGTCACAACCACGCTGCCCGCTGGCCTGCTCGGCGCGATCCCCTCAGTGCCGCTGTGCGCCGAAGCACAGGCCAACGCCGGGACGTGCGCGGCGGCCAGCGAGATCGGCAGCGCGTCGGCGAGCGCCGGCGCCGGCCCCGAACCGTACGGGTTCGCGGGCAAGGTGTACCTGACGGGGCCCTACAACGGCGCTCCCTACGGCCTCTCGATCGTGGTGCCGGCGAACGCCGGTCCGTTCGAGCTCGGCGATGTGATCGCGCGCGCCAGCATCGGCGTCGGCCTGTACACCGGCCGCGCGGTCGTCACCGCCGTGTTGCCGAGAATCGTGCAGGGCGTGCCGCTGCGTCTGCGCAACATCGAAGTGGCCGTCAACCGCCCCAACTTCCTGTTCAACCCCACCAGCTGCGAAGCGCTGGCGACCGAATCGCAGCTCAGCGGCTTCGTCCCCGGGTCGAGCGCACTCGCCGGACAGGGGCTCTCGAGTCCTTTCCAGGTGGGCGAATGCAACAAGCTCGCGTTCACCCCCAAGCTCACGGCCGCGGTCGGCGCGCGCGTCTCGCGAGTAGACGGCGCGAGCCTCGAAGTCAAGGTCACGCAGGCGGCGGGCACACAGCCCGTAGGGCTGGGTCAGGCGAACATCCGCGAGGTGCTGGCCTCGCTGCCGAAGAAGCTGGCGGCGCGCATCACCACGCTGCGCAAAGCCTGCCCCGCGGCGACCTTCGAAGCAGGCCCGCCGCCCGGTGGCTGCGGCAAGGAAGCGGACGTGGGCTCGGCGACCGTCACCACTCCGGTTCTGTCCAGCCCGCTCACGGGCCCGGCCTACCTCGTCTCGCACGGTGGCGAGGCGTACCCCGACCTCGACGTGATCCTCAGCGGCGACAACGGCGTCGAGGTGGTGCTTGTCGGCCACACCCACATCTCCAGCGCCGGGATTCTCAGCTCCTCCTTCGAATCGCTGCCAGACGTACCGATCTCGAGCTTCGCGCTGAGCATCCCCAAAGCCCTCAACTCGGTGCTGACCGACAACCGCAACGGCAGCCTCTGTGGCTCCAACCTGGTGATGCCGACGACGATCGTCGCGCAGAGCGGGGCGAAGATCACGCAGAGCACGAAGATCGCCGTCACCAACTGCCCGCGCAAGAAGAAGACGCACAGGCGGCGGCACAAGCACCACCGGCACAAGCACCACCACCGGGGCAAGCGCCGGCACGGCCACGGCCACGGCCGAGCCAGGCACAAGCACGGGCGCTGAGGCAGTGGTCGGATGGCCGAGCGAAGGAAGATCGGCGTGACCCCGATCGGCCGGCCAACGCCCACCGGCCTCGAGGAGCCGGCAAGTCGCATGGGCGATCACAGAAACGACACGATGCCGCCTCCGTTACATCTAAAGTCAACCCATGGCCACCGCAAGCGCCGATATCCCGCTGCGTACCGTCGCCGCGAGCACCACCGGCGACCCGCTGCTCGACGCGCTGCGCCGGCTGATGCGGCTGGCTGACGAAGGGGCCGACTCCGAGGCGGTGCTTCGCGCGCTGGCGCACGAGCTGTGTGCGCTGGTGGGAGCTGAGGAGATGCAGGTGCATCACCTCGCCGCGGAGGGCAACCGATTGGAGAGCGACCAGCAGGAGGGCGAGCCGGTGGTCGCCTACCTGTTCGGCGGCGAGGGCCGTCTCAGCTATGTCGTCCCCCGCGCGGAGCGCCCGCCCGGGGTGGCGTGGGTTGCGAGCACCGGTCAGAGCGTGCAGGCCGTCGGCGCGCAGGAGCTGGCCGCCTCGATGCCGCGCGCGGCGGGCGTCGCCGGAGTCGGCTCGGCACTGCTGCTGGCGCTCATCGTGCGGGGCGAGGTGGAGGCGGTGGTCGTCGCCGCGCGCCAGCGCCCCGAGGGATGGGTAGAGCGCGAGATCGCGTGCGCGGGCGCGCTGGTCGATCAGGCGGCGCACTCGCTGGCGCTGCTGCGGGCGCGCGCGGAGGCCGGCACCGACGCGGTCACAGGCTGCATGAACCACCGCGCGATGCGCCGCCGCCTGGAGGAAGAGATCGGCCGCGCCACCCGCACCGACAGCGACCTCGCCTGTCTGCTGATCGACCTCGACGACTTCAAGCAGGTCAACGATCGCCACGGGCATCCGGCGGGAGACGCGGTGCTGCGCGGCGTCGCGCGCGCGCTGCAGGGTGAGTTCCGCGCCTTCGACCGCGTGGCGCGCTACGGCGGCGACGAGTTCGTCGTGATCCTCCCGGCCGCCGACCTGCACAGCGCCGCGCTCGCCGGTGAGCGGGCCCTGGAGCGGCTGGCGGAGGTCTCCTCGTTCGACCTGGTCGCGGGCGTCTCCGCCTCGATCGGCGTTGCCCAGTGGCATCCTCCGATGAGCGCCGAGCAGCTGCTGGCGGCTTGCGACGAGGCGCTGTTGCGCAGCAAGCGCGCCGGCAAGGGTCGCGTGGAGCTGGCCGCGGAGGGCGCTCCGTCCGGCCCCGAGCCCCCGGTCGGGCAGAGTGTCGGCGTTCTTTGATTGACTGAGAGGTCTATGGTCGGTAACAGCTTTGACGCGCGGGGCACGCTCACGGTGGGGGAGCGCGAGTACGAGATCTTCCGCCTCGGCGCCCTGGCGGAGCGCTTCGACGTGGCGAGCTTGCCCTTCTCGCTGAAGGTGCTGCTGGAGAACCTGCTCCGCACCGAGGGCACCGGCACGGTGCGCGCGGCCGACATCGAGGCGCTGGCCGGGTGGGACCCCGCCGCCCAACCGTCGATCGAGATCGCTTTCACGCCAGCGCGCGTGCTGATGCAGGACCTGACGGGCGTGCCCGCGGTGGTGGACCTCGCGGCGATGCGCGACGCGATGGCGCAAATGGGTGGCGACCCCGCCAAGATCAACCCGCTGGCGCCCGCTGAGCTGGTGATCGACCACTCCGTGCAGGTTGACGCGTTTGGCACGCGCGACGCGTTCGCGATCAACGCCGCGCGCGAGTTTGAGCGCAACCAGGAGCGCTACCTCTTCCTGCGCTGGGGCCAGCAGGCGTTCGACAACTTCAAGGTCGTCCCCCCCGACACGGGGATCGTGCACCAGGTCAACCTCGAGTACCTCGCGCGCGTGGTGTTCGTCGCCGATGCGCGCAACGGCGAGGATTTGCCCACCGCCTACCCCGACACGCTGGTGGGCACCGACTCGCACACGACGATGGTCAACGGCCTCGGCGTGCTCGGGTGGGGCGTCGGTGGGATCGAGGCCGAGGCGGCGATGCTGGGCCAGCCGCTGTCGATGCTGATCCCGCAGGTCGTCGGCTTCCGCCTGCACGGCGCGCTGCGCGAGGGTGCCACGGCCACAGACCTCGTGCTGACCGTCACCGAGATGCTGCGCGAGCGTGGCGTGGTGGGGAAGTTCGTCGAGTTCCACGGCGCTGGCCTCGCCGGCCTGCCGCTGGCGGACCGCGCGACGATCGGCAACATGTCGCCCGAGTTCGGCTCGACCTGCGCGATCTTCCCGATCGATGCGGAGACACTGCGCTACCTCACATTCTCCGGGCGGCCCGCGGAGCAGGTGGAGCTGGTGGAGGCGTACGCGCGCGAGCAGGGGATGTGGCACGACGAGAGCTCCCCCGAGCCCCGCTTCTCCGAGCAGATCGAGCTGGACCTCGGCGAGGTGGTGCCGAGCCTCGCCGGCCCCAAGCGCCCGCAGGACCGGATCTCGCTGACCGACGCCAAGCCGGCCTTCCGCCGCGCGCTCGCCGGCTACGTGCCGACGTCCAACGGCGAGGACGAAGCGGTGGCGGCGACCTTCCCCGCCAGCGATCCGACCGCCTCGCAGGAGCCATCCAACGGCGAAGGCGCACGGGCGACACATGCGCAGGTGCCGGCGGCGAGCGCGGCGAGTGGGTCGCCGGGGGCCCCCAGCGGCTCGGAGGGGTCGTCGGGCGGATCGGGGGCGAGCGGGCCGCAGGAGGACAAAAGGGAGGAGGAGGGGGAGGGGGCAGTGGTCACGCTGTCGGACGGCACCTCGGCTACCCTCCGCCACGGCCATGTGGTGATCGCCGCGATCACCAGCTGCACCAACACCTCGAACCCCTCCGTGATGATCGGGGCGGGGATCCTCGCGCGCAACGCGCTCGCCAAGGGCCTGCAGCGCAAGCCGTGGGTGAAGACCTCGCTGGCACCGGGGTCGAAGGTGGTCAGCGAATACCTCGACCGCGCCGGGCTCACCGAGCCGCTGGAGCAGCTCGGCTTCAACCTCGTCGGGTATGGCTGCACTACCTGCATCGGTAACTCCGGGCCGCTGCCGGAGGAGATCTCGAAGGTCGTCGGCGAGGAGGATCTGGCGGTCGTGTCGGTGCTCTCCGGCAACCGCAACTTCGAGGGGCGGATCAACCCCGACGTGAAGATGAACTACCTCGCCTCGCCTCCGCTGTGCGTGGCGTACGCGCTGGCGGGCACGATGGACATCGACATCGTCGCCGACCCACTCGGCGAGGACGCCGAGGGCAACGAGGTGCGCCTGCGCGACATCTGGCCCACCGAGAGCGAGATCGCGCAGACGATCGAGCAGGCGGTGCAGTCGGACATGTTCCGCAAGAGCTACGCCGAGGTGTTCGAGGGCGACGAGCACTGGAACGGCCTGGAGGTCCCCGCCGGCGAGCGCTTCGCCTGGGAGGAGCGCTCCACCTACGCACGTTTGCCCCCCTACTTCGAGGGGATGCCCCCCGAGCCGGCGCCGGTCGAGGACCTGACGGGCGCGCGCGTGCTGGCGGTGTGGGGCGACTCGGTCACCACCGATCACATCTCCCCCGCCGGCGCGATCAAGCGCGACGGCCCCGCCGGGCTGTACCTGCAGGAGCAGGGAGTGGCCCCGCGCGACTTCAACTCCTTCGGCGCGCGCCGCGGCAACCACGAGGTGATGATGCGCGGCACCTTCGCCAACATCCGCATCCGCAACCTCCTGCGGACCCCCGACGGAGGGGCGCTGCCCGAAGGCGGCGTGACCGTACATCTCCCGGACGGCGAGCAGCTGTCGATCTACGACGCCGCGATGCGCTACCAGCAGGGGGGGGTGCCGCTGGTGGTGCTAGCCGGCAAGGAGTACGGCACCGGCTCCTCGCGCGACTGGGCGGCGAAGGGCACCAAGCTGCTCGGCGTGCGCGCGGTGATCGCGCAGAGCTTTGAGCGCATCCACCGCTCCAACCTCGTGGGGATGGGCGTGCTGCCGCTGCAGTTCAAGCCCGGGGACTCGGTTGCTTCGCTGGGATTGACGGGCTACGAGACGTTCTCGATCGAGGGAATCGCTGAGCTGCCGCGGGAGCTGAAGGTGCGCGCCGATGAGCAGGAGTTCACGGTGACGCTACGCATCGACACGCCCCGCGAGGCCGACTACTACCGTCATGGCGGCATTCTCCAGTACGTCTTGCGAGGA
The DNA here is from genome assembly GCA_963724305.1 of uncultured Solirubrobacterales bacterium. GTDB lineage: Bacteria > Actinomycetota > Thermoleophilia > Solirubrobacterales > Solirubrobacteraceae > Palsa-744. The sequence goes on along the minus strand of CAVRUG010000004.1, from coordinate 1,568,254 downwards.
TTGCTCGCCGCATGAGCGACGACTTTCCGCAAGTCCTGCGCGACCTGCTCGCCGCGCGCGGCCCCTCGGGCTATGAGACTGCCCCCGCGGCGGTGTGGCGCGCGGCGGCGGAGGCGTTTGGCGCCAAGGTGGAGATCGACGTGGTCGGCACGCCCTCGGCACGGGTGCCGGCGAGCGGCCAGGGCCATGCCGACTTCACGTCCACGGTCCCGCCGGCCGCGGACGTTGCGCCTGCGGGCGGCCCCCGGCGGCTGGTGGTGATGGGCCACATCGACGAGATCGGGCTGATCGTCACCCACATCGACGACGAGGGCTTCCTCTGGTTCCGTGGGGTGGGAGGCTGGGACCCGCAGATCCTCGTCGGCCAGCGCGTCGTGCTGGGCACCAGCGCAGGTGAGCTGATCGGGGTGATCGGCAAGAAGCCGATCCACTTGCTGCGCGACGAGGAGCGCAAGAAGGTCGCCGAGGTGCGCGACCTGCACATCGACATCGGCGCCCGCGACGGCGAGCAGGCGCGCGAGCTGGTGCGGGTCGGCGACGTCGCGGTGATCGACGGGGACCCAGTGGAGCTGCCCAACGGACGTATCGCCTCGCGCGCCCTGGACAATCGCCTCGGCTCGTTCGTGGCGCTGGAGGCCGCGCGGTTGGTGGCGCGGGGGGGCACCCGGGATGGCGGCGGTAGCGACGCCGAGTGGGAGCTGGTCGCCGTGGCCGCGGCCCAGGAGGAGACCACTTTCGGCGGCTCGCGCACCAGCGCCTTCTCGCTGCAGCCCGACGCGGCGATCGTGGTGGACGTGACCCACGCGACCGACGCCCCCGGGATCGAGGTGAAGGAGTCGGGCAAGCACCCGCTCGGCTCGGGGCCGGTGCTCAGTCGCGGCTCGACCCTGCACCCCCGCCTGTTCGAGCTGCTGTATGACACGGCCGAGCGGGAGGGCATCCCCTTCACGGTCGAGGCGATCGGCCGCAACACCGGCACCGATGCCGACGCCGTCCACCTCTCGCGCGGCGGGGTCCCCACCGCGCTGGTGTCGATCCCGCTGCGCTACATGCACTCCCCGGTCGAGCTGGTGGAGCTCGCCGACGTGCACGCCGCCGCACGGCTGATCGCCGCCGCGACGCACACGCTCGGCGCGGACGCCTCGTTTACGCGCTAGAGGTGGCGCAGCCGGCGAGCCGGGCCCCTCTTTTGCCAATCAAGCGCTGGCGCTGCTCAGCTCGGTGAACTCGGCGATCGCGTACGGCTCGCCGGGCTTGCCGCCCAGCGCGAGCACCCGCAACCCCTCGGGGCCGGCGAACAGCTTGCGCTTGATGCCGGGGCCCACGCGGACCATCACGTCGGGCGTGAGCTCCAGGCGCTCGCCTTCGACCTCGATCGCGCCCGAGCCGCGCATCACCGAGTAGACCTCCTCCTGGCCATCCTGCTCGTGGTCGTGCTCGGGGTAGTCGTTGTAGTTGGGGGGCAGGTCCACGACCTGCATCCCGAATGAGGAGACGCCCAGTTCGGCCCGCGCCTTCTTCAGGCCGCCGCCGAACGCGCCCTCCATCTCGTCGATCTGCTTTGCGGTGTATCCAGGCATGACAACTCCCTATCTGTAGTCGTGGTCGCTGAAAATCTTGAGGCAGGGATCTTAGCGACTGCTAACTAAGGGAGCTATCCACGTACTAGCCGCTTGTAGGTGATGCGGTGCGGGCGATCGGCGGCGGCGCCGAGCGTGGCGTGGCGGTGCTCCTCGTAGGCCTCGAAGTTGCCCTCGAACCACGTCACTTGCGAGTCGCCCTCGAAGGCCAGCACGTGGGTGGCGATGCGATCCAGGAACCAGCGGTCGTGGGAGATCACGATCGCGCATCCGGGGAAGCCAAGCAGCGCGTTCTCGAGCGCGCGCAACGTGTCCACGTCGAGATCGTTGGTGGGCTCGTCGAGCAGCAGCAGGTTGCCGCCGCTGCGCAGCAGCTTCGCGAGATGCACGCGGTTGCGCTCGCCGCCTGAGAGCTTGCCGATGCGCGCCTGCTGGGATGAGCCCTTGAAGTTGAAGCCGGCGGTGTACTGGCGAGAGTTGACCTCGCGCTCGCCGACTTTGATGTGCTCGTAGCCCTCGGAGATCTCCTCCCACACGGTCTTCTCGGGGTCGAGCGCGTCGCGCGACTGGTCGACATAGGCGAGCTGCACCGTCTCGCCGAGCTCGAGCTTGCCGCTGTCGGGGGCCTCCTCGCCGGTGATCATCCTGAACAGCGTCGTCTTGCCCGCGCCATTGGCACCGATCACGCCGACGATCCCGGCGCGGGGCAGGTCGAAGGAGAGGGACTCGATCAGCAGTCGCTCGCCGAAGCCCTTGGAGACATCGGCGGCCGTCAGCACTTTTTCGCCGAGGCGCGGACCCGGCGGGATGTGGATCTGGACCTCGTCGAGCTTGACGTTGGCCTCTTCGGAGATCAGCTCCTCGTAGCGCGCCAGGCGCGCCTTGGACTTCGTGCGTTTGCCCTTCGGGTTGGTGCGCACCCACTCGAGCTCCGCGGCGATCGTGCGCTGGCGACCCTTCTCCGTGCGCTCTTCCTGGGCCAGCCGCGCCTGCTTCTGCTCCAGCCAGCTGGAGTAGTTGCCCTGGTAGGGGATGCCCTTGCCGCGGTCGAGCTCGAGGATCCAGCCGGCGACGTTGTCGAGGAAGTAGCGGTCGTGGGTGACGGCCACGATCGCGCCCTTGTACTCGGACAGGTGCTGCTCCAGCCACGCGACCGACTCGGCGTCGAGGTGGTTGGTGGGCTCGTCCAGCAGCAGCAGGTCCGGCGCGTGCAGCAGCAGCCGGCAGAGCGCTACGCGGCGGCGCTCGCCTCCGGAGAGCGTGCTCACGTCGGCGTCCGGCGGCGGCAGGCGCAGCGCGTCCATCGCGTATTCCAGCTGCGTGTCGAGGTTCCACGCGTCGGCCGCTTCGATCTTCGCCTGGATCTTGCCGAACTCATCCGCGGTCTCATCGGAGTAGTTGGCCGCCAGCTCGTTGAAGCGATCGAGCAGCGCCTTGGTCTCGGCGACGCCGTCCTCGACGTTGCCCTTGACGTCCTTGGACTCGTCCAGATGCGGCTCCTGCTCGAGCATTCCCACCGTCGCGCCCGGCGCGAGCGTGGCCTCGCCGCGGTACTCCTGATCGACCCCCGCCATGATCCGCAGCAGCGTCGACTTGCCCGCGCCGTTGTAGCCGAGCACGCCGATCTTCGCGCCGGGGTAGAACGCGAGCGTGATGTTGTCCAGCACCGTCTTGTCCGGCGGGTGCAGCTTGGACAGGCGGTGCATCGTGAAGATGTATTGGGCGGACATCCCCGCGCAGCATAGAGCCCAATTCAAGGCGCTACCGTTTGTACTTCATGCCCACGGTGCTGGATATCGAGCAGCAGATGATGCTGCTAGAGCTGGAGCCCCCGTTCGACAAGCGCGCGGTGCAGCTGGCGCGCCGCAAGATGGCCAAGCGCTGGCATCCCGACCTCGCACCCCCCGGGCGCCAGGTCGAGCACGAGCGCCACCTGAAGGCGATCAACGAGGCGGCCGACCAGCTGGAGCGGATGGCCGAGAGCCTGCGCGGCGGACGGGTCTCGCGCAACGCCGTGCGGGCCAGCGCGGCGGCTGCACGTCAGGCGCGCGAGGAGGCAGGGCGCCGCGCCTATGAAGCCGAGCAACGCGCGCGCGCGAGCGCGGCCGAGAGCGCCAAACACGACCCCTTCGGCAGCCGGGTGCCCGACCACTCGGTGGTGCACCGCTACGCGCGCTGCATCTCCTACCCCGAGTGGGGTGTGGGAACGGTGGAGGGCATCTACTTCACCGGCGACAGCTCCGACGAAGGGGCGAGCGATGAAGTGCAGCAGTGGGCGCGGGTGAAGTTCAGCCACGGCATCCGCACGGTGCCGGCGGGCAGTATGCGTTTCGTGGACTTCTCCAAACCCGACCCTGCGGGTGAGCGGATGGAGCGCTTCATGGTGGCGGCACAGCGCGCGATGGCCGAAGGCGAATACGCGCTGGCCGCGAAGCGGCTGGTGTATGCACGCGAAGCGCAGCCCAACGACGTGGGCGTGCTGCGGCTGATGACGCTGGCGTTCTGGCAGGCGGGCGAGCTGGAGGCGGCGGCGCGCGCGGTGCGCGACTGGGCGCGCGTTGACGGCGAGCGCCCGGCGCCCCACCGCTTCGCGGCGCGCATCTACGAAGACGTCGGCGCGGTGGACCTCGCCGAGGAAGCGGCGCAACGCGCGGCCGAACGGGGCCCCTCCGACGCCGGCGCGTGGGAGCGCCTCGGGCGCCTTCGCCTACGCATGATGGACCGTGAGGGCGCCCTGGAGGCGCTGGAGCGCGCGCTTCGGCTCGGGGCCAACGGCGAGGTCAAAGACCTCGTGGTGCAGGCGCTGGCGATCGAACCTCGGGCGCCTGCGGCGGCCACCGCGTAGTGGGTGGATACCCGCAGGACGACACGTGGTGATACCCCGGAGGACGACGCGTAGTGGGGGTGGATACCCCGCAGAACTACATTAACTTTTCTGGCCCCAACCCTTCATTTTCTGAAGTGGTTGGGCTCCAAAAAGAATGACATCTCCCTCCGGTTCGGACTCCGATCAACCGAGGATGTTGACCGCGCGTGAGACGATCAAGCCGATCGTGACCAGCGAGACCAGCGCCTGCACGCCCATGATGCTCTTGGCGGTCGAGGTGAGCGGCATCGTGTCGGTGGGGGAAAAAGCGGTGGCGTTGGTGAGCGAGACGTATAGGTAGTCGATGAACCTCGGCCGCCAGTACAGCGGCTCGATGCGATCGTCGCTCATCTGCGGGAAGAGGAAATCCGGTGCCCGATCGTTCCCGGCGGCGCGGCGCCCGGGGCCGCCGCGGTCGGTCTCCCAGTACCAGAGGGCGAAGATCAGGAAGTTGGTCATCCAGATCAACACCCCGGCGGTGATCAGCTGGGGTCCGCTCTGCACGTTGCGATGCAGCAGCACATGGCTGAGCGCGGCCAGCGAGTAGATGTTGGCGGCGCTCACGAACGCGGTCAGGCTGAGTGCCACGCGCCGCCGCCGCGGATGCTCGTGCTCGAGCTGGCGCGGGGTGGCCATGAACATCCCGAACAGCAGCGCGGCCTCCAGCGAGGGCACCAGCCACGGAGGCCCCGCGGTCAGCCGCTTGGGGAGTGCCACCTGCAGGGCGATCGCCGCAAGGATCGTCGCCTGCGCCGGCCAGAAGGGCTCGGATGCGGGGGGCGGCGGGTAGGGCCGGCCGGGGGAGAGCGAGGAGGGTGGGGAGGGTGAGGCTGACGGAGGTGGAGATGGAGAGGGAGAGGCCTGGTCCACTGGTGCAGGGTACGGCGCGGATCGGCCGGCATCACAACATCAGCGTGCGCACTTCATAGGCTCATGAAGAGTGCGGGCGCAGGGTCCGAGCGCGCTAGCCTGAATGGTGTGGGCATCGAGAACCCTGTGCATCTCGTGTTTCTCGCCGCGGTGGCGCTCGTTGTGCTCGGCCCCAAGCGCCTCCCCGAACTGACTCGCGCAGCGGGCAAGAGCATCCGCGAGTTCCGCGAGGCGCTCAACGGTGGAGTGGTGGACGAGCCATCGCCGCTCGGGCAGCTAGCCGAGCCGCCACAAGTCGGGCAGATGTCCGAGCCGTCGCAAGTCGGGCCGATGTCCGAGCCGTCGCAAGTCGGGCAGCTGGCCGAGCCCGAGCGCAAGCCCGAGTAGCGCAGACGTAGCGGCGACCGCCCAGGTGGCCTGGCCGAGCGAGAGCGTAGATCAATGGGGCTCGGGAACACCACGGTGATAGATAGATAGATACTTTCTATCATCGTGATAAAATCTTTCCATCATGCTTCCCGTGTTCACTCCTCCGAGCCTTGATCCGCTGGACCGGGAGGTCCTGCGACTCATCGATGGGCTGCGCAACGACCTGCGCCACCGGGTAGCCGAGCCCCGACGCTGGGGTGGCAGCCTGCGCAGGGCCGCGCTGGCACGTGCGGTTCAGGCGTCGAACAGCATCGAGGGTTACAACGCCAGCCTCGACGACGTTGTAGCCGCGGTGGACGGCGAGCCGACGTTGCAGGCCAGCGAGGAGACGCGCCTTGCTCTGGGCGGATATCGCGACGCGATGACCTACGTGCTCCAGGTGGCGCAGGATCGCGATGCCGACGTGGATGAGGGCCTGATCAAGGCGCTGCACTTCATGATGCTCAAATACGACCTCGGCAAGAGCCCGGGGCGCTGGCGGTCCGGATACATCGGCGTCCGCAGCGAGAAAACAGGCGAGGTCGTATATGAGGGCCCTGAGGCGGAGGAGATACCAGGCCTGATCGGGGCGATGGTCTCACAGCTGAGGGATGATCGGTCGCCCGTGTTGATCAGGGCGGCGATGGCTCACCTGAACCTCGTGATGATCCACCCCTTCCGCGATGGCAACGGCCGCATGGGGCGCTGCCTGCAGACGTTGGTGCTGGCACGCGAGCAAATCGTCGCGCCCGTCTTCTCCAGCATCGAGGAGTACCTCGGCCACAACACCCAGGCCTACTACGACGTGCTGGAAGAGGTCGGCGGCGGCGCGTGGAATCCGCACCACGGCACATCGCCGTGGATGCGCTTCTGCCTCACCGCCCACCACCGGCAGGCCAAGACCCATCTGCGGCGCATCGAGGAGACCGAGCGCCTGTGGGGCGAGTGCGCCTCGATCGCGCGCAGCGAGCGATTGCCCGAGCGCTCCGTCGGCGGCCTGGTGGAGGCGGCGCTCGGCTTCAGACTGCGCAACTCGACATACCGTTCAGTTCTCGAAACGACGGCCGGCGAGGAGATCTCCGAATTGAAAGCGAGCCGCGAGCTGAAGGCGATGGTGAACGCTGGCCTACTGCGCCCGGTCGGCGAGCGGCGGGGCCGTTACTACGTGGCCGAGCCCTCATTGCTAGAGGTGCAGCAACGAATTCGCCGCGAACGTCCGCCGAGGGACGAGTACGACCCATACACAAGGGCCGCCGAGGGATTGCAGCTGACGCTATCGAGCTGAAACCCCTCTGCCTGCAGGCGGCGCGCCCGCGCCGGTGGGCTGGCTGCAGCGGGTGGTAAGGTCGCTGTCGATGTCCATCAATCGGGTTTGTCGAATCGTGATGGTGTGTCTCCTCGCGGGTGCGATCGGAGTGGTGATCGCAGTGCCGGCGATGGCAAGGAAAAGGGCAGCAAAGCCCTCGTCGTGCTCCGGTGTCATCCGAGCAATCGAACCGCAGTCGGAACCAGAACCGGTGGAGCTTTCCGGCCCGCTCGAACCAACCGTCCTGGGCAAGTTCGGGGTCTTGCGGCGTGCGGCCCTACCCACCGATCAGCTGCCCCCTTTGAATGGGATCGGCTCCAGGATGGACTCTGCACTGAGCAGCTACTACCCGGGTTACATCCGTCAGCTTGTCCGGCTTGCCAACGGAAGTCGCTATTTCCTAATCCCCGGCTTCAAGCGAGCTCCCATCCTCCCCCCGGCAGGATGCCTGCCAAAGCAACTCAGGCATCTGCTGCGCCAACCCAAGCCCCAACCGGTCTACTGCATCGCGGGGATCGGCCTCACCGTGCGTTCGCTCGCGGGCGTCAACTGCCAGACGCTGGCTGAAATCGAAACCGGGGGAGTCCTCGCGGAGCCCTACTTCTCCAGTTCGTTCCAGGTCGATCTCGTACCCGACGGCGTGGCGACGGTGCGTCTCGCCTATCGCGGCGGGGACGTGATAAACGCGCCGGTGAGCGAAAACGCCTTCATGTTCACGCCCCCGCGGGGGCCGATCGAGCATGCGAAGGCGGAGTTCAAGCGTCTCAGGCGAGTATTCGAAAATGAACGTATGCACAGGCACGGCACCAAGCGCCAGCACTCTGTTGACAAGGTGCTCAAGGCGTTGACCCACGTGATCAGCCAACTTCCGCCCAAGCAGGTCCAGTGGCTGGACGCCAGCGGCCATGTGTTGCGCAGCTTCACGCCCCGTCGAGGCCGCAACAGCCTCATCATCTCCGGCACCTCCACTGTAGGCAGCACCAACGCAGTGCCCGTAGGCTGACCCGGCGCCGTAACCAGTAGGCTGACCGACGCGGGATCGAGTCGGGTCTGGCCTCCCCCTGCTAGCCGGACCGGAACAGGTTCCGGGTTACTGCGGCGCCGCCGCCCCACGGGATAGGTTTCCGAGGTGCGCCTGATCGTGGCCCGCTGTGAGGTCTCATACATCGGCCGTCTGACGACGGTGCTCCCCGAGGCGGTGCGCCTACTGATGCACAAGGCGGACGGCACCTTCATGGTGTGGGCCGACGGCGGCGGGCCGAACGTGAAGCCGCTGAACTGGATGACTCCGCCGACGGTGCTCGAAGCGCAGAGCGACGCGCAGGGCACGCTGACGCATCTGACCGTGCGCAAGCAGCGCCAGGAAGACCGCCTGGAGATCGCCGTCATCGAGGTGCTGTCGGACATCGAGCACGAGCTGGACACGTTGGTGTCGCTGGAGAAGGAGGGTCTGGAGCGCGAGCTCCAGGAGCTGCTCGCCGACGCTCCGGAGTGGTGCGGCGAGGGCTTCCGATTGGTGCGCCGGGAGTGGCCCACCGACATCGGCCCGGTCGATCTGATGTGTCGCGACGGCGAGGACGAGTGGGTGGCCGTTGAGATCAAGCGGATCGCCACGATCGACGCGGTCGAGCAGCTGACGCGCTACCTGGAGCGCATCCGCCACGACCCCGCGCTCGGCGCCTGCCGCGGAGTGCTCGCAGCGCAACGGATCAAGCCGCAGGCGCGCGTGCTCGCGCAGGCCCGCGGAATCGAGTGTGTGGAGGTTGACCTAGACGTGCTGCGCGGCGAGCGCGAGCCGGACCTGCGGCTGTTCGCGGCGTAGGCCATATGCCTGAATCGCAATGCCACCAACTGTCAGGTAATTCACCTCGTGGCGTGCTCAGCCCAACTGATCAGCTCCTCGCTCGCCCCTTGCGGCCACGGGGCGTCGGTAGGTACGCTCCGGCAATGACAAATGACGCCGCCACCACAACCGACGCGACCGCAGGCACCTCCCCAACCGACATTCCCGCAGCAGACCCCCCAGCGGTATTGACCGAGCGCCGCGGAGGCGTGCTGTTGATCACGCTCAACCGCCCGCAGGTGCGCAACGCCGTCAACGCCGCCGTGGCCGAGGGGGTGGCGCACGCGTTGGAGGAGCTCGACGCCGACGAGCAGCTGGCGGTGGGGATCCTCACGGGGGCGGGGGGGTTCTTCTGCGCCGGCATGGATCTCGGTGCGTTTGTGCGCGGCGAATCCCCGTGGTTCGGCGACCGTGGCTTCGCGGGTCTCGCCCAGCGCTCTGCGCGCAAGCCGCTGATCGCGGCGATCGAGGGGTTTGCGGTGGCGGGCGGCATGGAGGTGGCGCTCGCGTGCGATCTGATTGTCGCTGCGCGGGGCGCGAAGCTGGGCATACCTGAGGCCAAGCGCTCGCTGGTGGCGGCCGGCGGTGCGCTGCTGCGCCTGCCGCGGCGGATGCCCTACCACGTGGTGATGGAGCTGGCGCTCACCGGCGACACGATGCCGGCAGAGCGCTTCCACGAGCTCGGCGTGGTCAACCGCCTGGCCGAGCCCGGCGGCGCCGTCGAGGTCGCACTGGAGCTGGCTGCGACGCTCGCCAAGAACGGCCCGCTCGCGCTGATCGCCTCCAAGCAGATCCTGCAGGAGCAGTTCGACTGGTCGAGCGCGGAGATGTGGGAGCGTCAGGCCGCGATCTCTGGCCCCGTGTTCGCCTCCGAGGACGCCAAAGAGGGCGCCAGCGCCTTCAAGGAGAAGCGCGAGCCGGTGTGGCGAGGGCGGTAGCCTTGGCTTCGGGAGTCGCGAGCCGGTGGGGTAGGGGCGGTAGCTTCGGCTTTGGGAAGCCTGAGCCGGGGTGGTTGGCGCGGTAGCCTTGGATTGAGGAGGCGCGAGCCGGTGTGGCGGGGGCGCGTAGCCCGGGCAGCCGTGCGGCTCAGAGGTCGGGCAGGTAGTCGATCTCGGGGGAGCGCAGGGCGATGCCGAGGCCGCGCAGCGAGACACGGCCGGACTCCGGGTAGAAGCACATGTCGCTCGGCTCGCGGGTGCCGTAGGCCAGGTATGTGAGTCCCTGCTCGCCGGGACGGAGCGCGTGTGCGACACCACTCCCGGGGAGGCGCGAGATGGCATCGCCGGGGCGTAGCGGATGCTCCTCAGGGCGCTTTGCGCCGCGCCCCCACAGCTCGAGGACGCCGCCACCGTCGAGCACGACGAAGAGCTCCTCCTCCGCGGAGTGGCAGTGCGCCGGCGCGCCCTGTCCTCCAGGGGGCAGAACCACGTGGTTCAAGCCCGTCGCGATGGCTCCAGCCGCCAGGCCGCAGCGCCGGGCTCGCCCGTCGAAGACGGCTGGTACGTCGGCCAGGGCAACCACGTGGCGCGGTCGCTGCGCCTCCGGAGGCGGGCACTCCGGAGCACCTGCCGCCGCCTCGCGGGCGAACGGTGGATCGCCGTCGCCGAGCTCCACCCAGCGTGGGAACGACCACGCCACGCCGGCGCGTGGCAGTGCGGTCAGCGCCGCGTCGAGTCGCTGACCGAAGACCAGCACATCGAGACCCCCGGTGGCGCCGCGCAGCGTGTGCGGCCCGCGCTTCGGCCTGTGCACTATGCAATCGCCGGGCCCAACCTCGCAGGTCTTGCCGTCCTGCCACAGCAGCCCCTCCCCGCCGAGCACGAAGAAGATCTCCTCGTCGGCGCCGTGATCGTGGGCGGGGGTGGAGAAGTGTCCCTCCGCGATCTCGATACGCCGCAGGCCCACCCTGCGTGTGCCGAGCTCACGTCCGAGATCGCGCCACACACCCTTGATGTGACCGATGGCCAACTCGCGCGAGGGGCTCTCATGCAGGTTGGCGATCTTCATCTTCGCCCGACGCTATCAGTCGAGGGGTGTCAGAGCTCGAGCACGCGCGCGACGCGCACGTCCACGCGCGCACCGCGGAACGGCACGCCCTCGGCATCGAGCAGGGCTCGCTGGCGGTCGCCCTTCGCCAGCGAGCCATCGGCGCGCACAACCCGGTGCCAGGGCGCGGCGCCGCTTGGGCAGGCGGCGAGCACGGCGCCCGCAACGCGCGGCGCGCCGGGCGAGCAGTCGCCGTAGGTGCGCACAAACCCGGGCGGGATCGCCCGCACACGCGCGAGGACGCGTCGGGCTGCGGGGCTGTCGAGGTCCACGGCGGGCACGACTGCGACCAGCGCGGAAAGTGGGGCTCTCAGCCTCGCCGCGCGCGGCGCTTGCGGCGCCACTGAGCGAACACGTTCTTGAAGCGTCGCCACAGCATCAAAGGAGCCTAGCGCCCGACCGCGGTCGTGTGGGTGGGCCATTGCCGCCGCACGACTACCCTCCCGGGGCCTTGCGGATGATGAGGAGCCGCCGTCGCACGACTACCCTCCCGGGGCCTTGCGGGTGATGAAGAGCGCCCGCCGCACGCTTATCGCTCCCCCGGCGTCTTGCGGGGGTACTGGGAGGTGTCGAGAGTGAGGTCGAGGGCGGTGCGCACGATGCGCGACTGTTCGGCGGCGTGCGCTGCGGGGTAGCCCTCGCCCGGCGAGGCGCGCTCGGGGCGGCCGATGTAGCCGAAGTGGACGTCCCTAGAGAGGATCTGCATGAGGCGCGGGAACATGTGCGCGCGGGCGCCCATGTTGCGGGGCTCTTCCTGGGCCCACACCACCTCGCGCAGGTTGGGGTAGCGGTTGATGAGGGCGAGGATCTGGCCTTCGGGGAAGGGGTACAGCAGCTCCACGCGGCCCACCGCCACCGCCTCGTTGTCCCGGCGGTCGGGGTGGCCCACCAGGTCGTAGTAGATCTTGCCGGTGCACAGCACCAGGCGGGTGACCTTCTCGTCCTGCACGCCGGGCTCGGGGAGCACCGGCTGGAAGCTGCTGTTCTCGGCGAGGTCGGCGATCTCGCTGCTCGCCTGCGGCAATCGCAGCAGCGACTTGGGGGTCATGATCACCAGCGGCCGCTGCTTGGCGATGCGCGCCTGGCGGCGCAGCAGGTGGAAGTACTGGGCGGGCGTGGTGAGGTTGGCCACGCGGATGTTGCCCTCCGCGGCCAGCGCGAGGAAGCGCTCGAGGCGCGCGGATGAGTGCTCGGGGCCGGAACCCTCGTAGCCGTGGGGCAGCAGCAGCGTCAGGCGTGAGGTCTGGCCCCACTTGGCGAGGCCGGAGACGATGAACTGGTTGACGATCACCTGCGCGGAGTTGACGAAGTCGCCGAACTGCGCCTCCCACAGCACGAGCGTCTCGGGGGCCTCCTGTGAGTAGCCGTACTCAAAGCCCATGCACGCCAGCTCCGACAGCGGACTGTTGTGCAGCTCGAACGGAGCCAGCGCCTCGGGGAGGCTCTGGATCGGACAGAAGGTCTGCCCCGTCTTGGCGTCGTGCAGCACCATGTGGCGCTGGCTGAAGGTTCCCCGCTCGGTGTCCTGGCCGGTGAGCCGCACGGGGGTGCCGTCGGTCAGCAGCGAAGCGAACGCCAGTGCCTCAGCGTGCGCCCAGTCGAGGCGCGCGGGCTCCTCGCCGGCGTCGTGGTGCTCCTGCAGGGCGGCGCGGCGGCGCTCCAGCTGTTTGACCAGCTTCGGGTGCACGGTGAATCCGTCGGGGGTGCGCAGCAGCTGGTTGCCCAGTTCGCGCAGTCGCTCGGCCGGCACCGCCGTCTGCACTTCGGGGGAGGGCGAGCGGTCGAGCTGGTATTCGCCGGTGCCATTCCCTCCGCCGTTCTCGGCGGCGGCGGCGATCTTCGCCTTCAGGCGCTGGTGGAGCGTGGTGAGGTTGTCCCACACCCCCTGCGCCAGCTGGTCGATCTGCTCCTTGGTGACCACCCCTTCGGCGGTGAGGCGCTCGCCCCACAGTTCCGCCACCCGCTTGTGCCCTTTGATCTTCGCGTACATCTCCGGCTGCGTGTAGGCGGGCTCGTCTGACTCGTTGTGGCCGAAGCGGCGATACCCGATCAGGTCGATCAGCACGTCGTGGCCGAATTCCTTGCGGAAGGCGAACGCGAGTCTCACGGCGCTCATACAGGCGGGGACGTCGTCGGCGTTGACGTGGATGATCGGCACGTCGAAGCCCTTCGCCAGGTCGGAGGCCCAGCGCGTGGAGCGGGCGTCGTCGGGGTCGGTGGTGAAGCCGATCTGGTTGTTGGTGATGAGGTGCACGGTGCCGCCCACCTTGTAGCCGTCGAGCGCCTGCAGGTTGAGCGTCTCGGCGACCACGCCCTGCGCGGGGAAGGAGGCATCGCCGTGGATCGCGATCGGCACGGCGGCGTCGGTGTCCTGGTGGGCGTGGGGGCCCTTGCGCGTGGTCTGGGCAGCTCGGGTGGCGCCCTCGACGACGGCTGAGACATACTTGAGGTGGGAGGGGTTGGACTCGAGGTTGACCTGAATCGTCTCGCCGTCGGGCAGCTTGTAGGAGCCGTGGGTGCCGTGGTGGTACTTGACATCGCCGGTCCCGCCCTGGGGGATCGTGGTGACTGCCTCCAGCGTCGAGGCGCCCTCGAACTCTGCGAAGATCGTGTCGTAGGGGCGGCCGAGGTTGTGGGCGAGCACGTTAAGGCGGCCGCGATGCGCCATCCCGATCACGACCTCCCTGCCGCCGTGGGCAGCCGCCAGCTGGATCAGCTCGTCGAGCATCGGCACGGTCACGTCGAGACCCTCGATCGAGAACTGGTGCTGGCCGAGGTAAGCCTTGTGCATGAAGCGCTCCAGCGCATCCACCTCGATCAGGCGCTTGAGCAGCGTCTGCTGCTCGTCGTTGGTGAGCGGCTGCCTGAAGGTGCCCGACTCGATCTTCTCGCGCAGCCACACGCGCTGTTTGTGGGAGGAGATGTGCTCGATCTCGTACGCGATCGTGCCGCAGTAGGTCTCGCGCAGGTGGGGCAGCGCGTCGGCGAGTGTCGCGCCGGGCACCCACATGCGCAGGATCTTGGCGGGGATCATCGCCATCAGTTCGGGCGTGAGGCCAAGCGGCTCGGGGTCCAGCGCCGGGTCGCCCTCGGGCTCGACTCCCAGCGGGTCAAGGCGCGCGGCGAGGTGGCCGTGGGTGCGGAACGCCTTCAGCAGCGCGGTCGCCGACTGCACCGCCTGCAGCAGCTCTTCGTCGGGCATCGCGCGTGGCTGGCCGCTGAGGCGTGCCTCAGCGGCCGTGGTCGCCGCGGCTGCGGCAGCGGCCGCCGGCGCGGGCACGGCCGGCGCGGGGCCGAGCTCGACGCCGAGTGAGGCGAACACGCCGTCGTAGAAGCCCAGCTCTCCCTGCAGGTACTCCTCGATTCGCGCGAGGAAGCGTCCGGACTCCGCGCCCTGGATCACGCGGTGGTCGTAGGTGGAGGTCATCGTCATGACCTTCTCCGCGCCGATCATCGCGCCGATGTTGCCGAGCCCCACGGGGTAGCCGATCGAGCCGGTGGCGACGATCGTGCCCTGGCCGTTCATCAGTCGCGGCACCGAGGCCATGGTGCCGAGGCCGCCGGGGTTGGTGAGCGTGATGTTGGCGCCCTTCAGGTCGTCGGCGGTGAGCGTGTTGGTGCGCGCCTTCTCCACCAGCGCGTCGTAGGCGGCGAGGAAGCGCGCGAACGAGAGATGGGCGGCGTTGGCGATTACCGGCACCATCAGAGTGCGGCTGCCGTCCTTCTTCTCCACGTCCACCGCGAGGCCGAGGTTGACCTGGCCATCCACCATGCGGTGGGGCTTGCCGTCGATCTCGGCGAAGTGGTTTGCCATCACCGGCATGTCCTGTGCGGCGCGCGCGATCGCGTAGGCGATCAGGTGGGTGAACGACACCTTGCGGCCCGCCGCCTTCAGCTCGCGACGGCGGGCGTCGAGCGCGGTGACGGTGAGCGTGCGGAAGCTGGTGGCGGTGGGGATCGAGCGCGACTGCTCCATGTAGCGGGCCAGCGCCGCGGCGCCGCCCTTCATCAGCTCGGCGCCCGCCGGTGCGGTCCCCGCTCCGCCTGCCCCCGCTCCGTCTGCTCCCGCTGGTGCGGCCACCGCTCCGTCCGCCCCTGCGCCCCCGTTGGTCGCTGGGCCGGCAGCCCCGCTCGCCGTCGCCCCACCCGTTGCCGCGCCGTTGCCGGCGGCGGCGTCGAGCACGTCGGCCTTGACGATCCGCCCTGCAGGGCCGCTGCCGGAGACAGTCGTGAGATCCACGCCCTCGACGGCGGCGGCACGCGCTGCCACGGGAGTGGCGGGAACGGCTGGAGATGGGGCGCCGTTGGCGCTCGGCGATTGGCCGTTGCCTGGTGAGCCGTCGCCGTCAGATGTCGCGGGGGATGTGCCCGCGCCGTCGCCGACGGCGATCCGCGCGATCACCTGGCCGACAGTGACTGTGTCGCCCTCTTGCACGAGGATCTCGCTGACTGTGCCGCTCGCCGGCGAGGGCAGCTCGACGTCCACCTTGTCGGTGGAGATCTCGACGATCGTGTCGTCGAGCTTGATCGCATCGCCCACCTTGACCCGCCATTCGAGAATTGTTCCCTCGGTGACCGACTCCCCCGCGGCAGGGGTCACGACGTCGATCGTCTGGCCAGTCGTCGTGGATGCCGCCATCTCTGGACTCACTCTAGCGCGGCGGGTGGGCGGATCGGATCGCCAACGGACGGCTTCACCTGACCTTCACAGAGGCCGGGCGCCGGTGGTGTGCGCCGACCTACTCCCCCCTTCCCCCCTCCCCAACTCCTTCTCACTCATTTCCTCCAGACGATTCGGATCATCCGCAGCGTGCGCCTCACGCCGGCGCGACTCGCGCATGAACTCGAAGCTGCCGAAGAAGGGCCCGATGCCGCCGAGCACGGCGACCGCGCTCGCCAGCCGCAGGGGGACGATCCGCAGGCGCACGCACACGATGCAGGCGATCGACATCCCGATCCACAGCAGCCCGTGGGTGAGCCCGAGGATGAACGTCTCCGGCTGCGGCTTACCGGCGGCGAAGGCGCAGATCAAAAGCGCGGTGTAGATGCAGGAGTGTGTGAACGAGGTCCACTTCAGGCCGGTGAACACCCGCGGGTGGATGATCGGCGGCGGTGGCATCCTCGTCGCGGGCGCCCCGACGTGTGGGTCGTGGAGCTCCGGCTCGCGCGTCACGCCGTGAGCCAGCGCGCCACCAGCGGCAGGGCCTCGCCGGCCTCGGCGGGCCACTCATCGATCTCCGCCGGCCACCAGTCGAAGGCGTCGTGCTCATGGTCGGGCTTCACCTCGGCGCCCTCGGGCAGCCACGCTTGCCCGACGAACATCACCATCCGGTGGGGCAGCGCGATCAGCGCCTCGGCTCTCGCGCGCGCGGGCTGCACCGACCACTCCTCCTCGAGCTCGCGCACGAGCGTGTTGGCGGGGCTCTCCCCGAGGTCCACCGCGCCGCCGGCGCCGAGCGCCCAGCGGCCGGCCCAAGATGCGACCCACGGCGCGCGCCGCCCAGCCAGCCAGCGGCCCTCGGCGTCGCGGGTGACGCACAGCGCGGCCATGCTGCAGGAGGCGTCGCCGCCGACTAGGCGCAGCGCCCAGCGCACGGGCTGTATCTCGATCTCGATCCCCCCGTCTGCCTCTTTGTAACCAACCAGGCGCCCCGCCATCCCGTCGTGGCTGGGGGAGCCCCGCTCCTGCAGGGCGGTGATCGCGGCGTCGGCCTCCGCGGCGTGCTCAGGGGAGGGCTCGAAGCACTGCTCGCTCCAGCTCGCCCTCACCCGCTCCAGCGGCCAGGGGCCGCGCGCGAGCACGGTCGGGCGCGGCGGGGCGGCCTCGGTGGGGGGCGGCGACGTGGGCTCGGGCTGGGCGGACATGCAAAGGGAAGGCTAGTGGCCCGGCGGGGCGAGGGCGTAACAGAGGTGTGGTGCAGACGCGCCGGCAATTAAAGAAGCTGGTCCGGGTCGAGCCCGGCGTCGTTGAGGATGCCGGACAACGTGCCGCGCTTGAGTTCGCGGTGCAGCGGCACCGTGAGTTCTTCGTGGGCCTGGTCCACGGCCTCAGCTGAGCTCTTGAGGTGTGCCGATGAGCTTCTCGGCGAGCTCGAGGCCGGTTCGCAGCTCCTCGCGGGAGGGTTCGCCGTGGATCAGACGGTGCAGTGCCGTGGCCAGATCGAAGTTGCCGAGCGCAAGCAGCTGATCAGAGAGCTCGTTGCGGGAGAGCGGGAACTCCCTGTTTGCGATCAACCACCACCGTGCGATCGTAGTCAGCGCCGCACGACACTGCTCACGGGCGGCCTCGACGTCGCCGCCCTCGAGCACCAGCAGGGCCAAGCTGCACCCGCGACGGGCCTGGGTGAGCTTGCGCTCAGCGGACGGGGTGAGGCCATACTCCTCGATATAGCGGCTCGCGCCCCGAAGGATTCCGTCGTCGTGCAGTATGCAGCCAAAGCGCAGCGTCCACTGGATGTAGTCATCGCCAGCGAGCAATCGCTCCCAGAACGCATTTGCGCGGGCTGCGTACACATCGACGTCCTCACGGATACCTCCGAGGTCGGGGCGCCTACCGACGACCATAAGATCGAGGTCGCTGATCGCTGTGCGCTGGCCACGGACGGTCGAGCCGGTGAGCGCCACTGCCTCAGCACCAAGGACAAGCGCACGTTGAAGGATCGTCTCCGTGGCCTGTCGCTGCGGGTGTGTTTGGAGCTTGATCGCTCGCCCACGATCGTCTCGCAGGCGAGCACTCCATCTAGCATCGACGGAAAGTGGGGCTGTTACATCCACCGCGGTCATGAGCTCGACTCCTCTGGGGTATCTGCTGCTCCCTCTCTCTTCTCATCCTCACTCGGAACAGCGTGTGCAGCCTCCTCGGCTGTGTGTACAGCATCCTCGATGGTGTTCACGAGCTCCTCTGAAGTCCAGTCGCCAAGTCCGGGTCCTCGCCCTCATAGCCGGCGTCCTTGCGCGCCTGATTCAGCAACTCCAGCATCGGACTGAGGTCCGTGAACAGGATGCCGCGGGCGTGCAGCTCGATCGCTGCCTCCCCCTTACGCCAGTGCTGGCGTTCAGTCGGGATGCCATTCAGCTCTGCCAGCGCGACAACCGCTGCCTCTGCAGCGAGATGCAGGAAGGTCACGCCGACCACAGGATCGCCGACCTCAAACGCTCCGCTGGCTCTCGTAAGGTGCTCGCGAGCCAGACTCGCCTTTGACTGTGGCGACATTCTCCGATGGTACCTGTGATTCCGGCGAGTCAGCCTGTTGCGAAGCCTCTCTGGACTGCGCGGCGAGATCGTCGGCGTTCGTCTCGATCAGGCTTGCCAGGCGTATCATCTACGCCAGTCATGCAAGGAACTGTGAAGCAGGCCTAGCGGTGCCCGCCTTCGTGCATCGCCTGCGCGTTCGCTACAACGAGTGCGACGCCCAGGGCCATGTCTTCAACGCCAACTATTTCGTCTACCTCGACGTTGTCCTGACCGAGCTGTGGCGCGAGGCGTTGGGCTCCTACGACGCGCTCACAGCCGACGGCCTCGACCTGGTGGTCGCCGAGACGGGGGCACGCTTCCGCGTCCCAGCGCGCTTCGATGACGAGCTCGAGATCATGCTCGAGATCGAGCGCCTTGGCAACACGTCGATGGTGTCCACGATCGGGATCGTGCGGGGTGGGGATATGCTCGCCGAGGGTCGAATCGTCCATATCTTCGTGCGCGCCGACCGCCTCGGCGAGAAGGCCCCGATTCCCGATCACGTGCGGCGAATACTGCAGCGCTACACCGTCGAGGATCCAGACCCACACGCGACCAGCACGATCGCCGAGAGCTGAGCTTCGGGTTGCTGCTTCGCCTCGCGCATAAGCGCGCCAGCGAGCGGTTGTCGGCCGTGTCATCGGCTAACGTCCGGCGAATGCTGCTGGAGGAGCGCGAGCGCCAGGCCCCCGACCTCGACAGGGATGCTGCCGCCGGTCGTCGCACCGGTCCGCGGGGGAAACGCCGTTCGCATCTGCTGCTGAACGTGGTGACGGTGGCCGTCACGGTCGTGTTCTCCTATATCGCGCTCAGCGACATCAACTTCCACGAGGTGTGGCGGGCGCTGCGCAGCTGCGACTACTGGTGGCTGGTGCCGGCGCTGATCGCGTTCGGCCTGGGCGATGTGGCGCGGGCGCTGCGCTGGCGCTCGCTGTTCGCCCCCGGCCGGCGTCCCCGGCGGGGGTGGCGTTGAACGCGACGATGATCGGCTACTTCTACAACAACATCATGCCCGCGCGCGCGGGCGAAGTGGCGCGGGTGGTGGTGCTCACGCGGCGCAGCTCCGCGCCGCCGGTGGAGACGGTGGGGACGATCGTGGTGGAGCGCCTGTACGACCTGATCGCGATCCTCGCGATCTTCTTCGTGGTGCAGCCGTGGCTACCGCACGTCAGCTGGTTCGAAGCGGCCGCGATCGCGGCGCTGGTGCTCGCGGTGGCGGTCGCGGGCGTCGTCGTGGTGCTGGTCGTCTACGGCGAGCGGCCGCTGCGATGGCTGTTGCGTCCGCTGGGCCGGCTGTCGCTGTTCTCGGGTGATCGTCTGGAGCGGACGCTGAACGAGCTCGTCCACGGGCTCAGTGGCCTGCGCAACCGGCGGGTGGCGGGCGAGGCCTTCCTGTGGACGATCCTCGCGTGGATGCTCACGGCGCTTTGTGCCTACTTCGTCTCGGTGGCCTTCCACCTGCAACTGCCGTTCGCGTGCGGGGTACTCGTCGCGGTCGCCGTTGGCCTGAGCATGATCCTGCCGTCGCCGCCGGCGGCGCTCGGCGTGTTCGAGGGAGCCGCGATCCTGGCTTTGAAAGCGTACGGCCTGCCGAAGTCAACGATCCTTCCGTACGCGCTGGTGCTGCACGCGGTCAACTTCGTGCCGTTCATCCTCGTCGGGGCGTTTCTGCTGCATCACAACGCGCGTCATCCGCCGCGTGTGAAGTCCGATGGCCGGGAGGCCGGTGGGGAGGCTATCGGCGTCTGTTAGCCGATCGCGCGCGGTGCCTGCCGGTGCGGATTCAGGGCAAAGCCAAGTCGTCTTGCGTAGCATGTTATGTGCTACGCTGAATCGCGTGAGCCGCTCTCTTCATGTGCGCTTGGATGACAGCGCGGCCGCCGCGCTCAGCGTCATCCGTAATGACGGACTGAGCGACTCCGAGGCGGTGCGCACCGCGCTGCGCGAGACTGCGGCAAGGCGCCGGGCTCGCTCCACCATCGCAGCTGAGGTCAGACGGCTTGCAGCTGATGAGGACGATCGAGCGGAGATGCGAGCGATCCGCGATCAGATGGTGGAATTGGCACCGGAGCCCACTGACTGAAGTGGTGCGTGGCGAGATATTTCGTCTGCCTGCGCCGCGAGGGACGCGCGGTAGAGAGCAGCGAGGCGCGCGCTACGCAGTGGTCGTTCAAGCCGACGAGTTCCTCGCGCTGAGCACCGTCCTCGTTTCTCCGACATCGACGAGTGCGCAGCCGGCGAGCTTTCGGCCGGCAATCACTTTCGATGGCACTCTCACGCGCATCCTTGTCGAGCAGACAACGGTCGCGGACCCCCAGCGTCTGGGACGTTCGGCTGGACGCCTCGATCCAGATGAGCTGAGCTCTGTTGATGAAGCGCTCGCGCTCGTCTTGGGTCTGTAGGTCCGCGGCCCGTTGGCCGCCTGCTCAGGCCGTGGCAAGTGCTGCTGCGAGATCGTCGGCGTTCGTCTCGATCAGGCTGGGCACGGTGACGGTGATCTTGCCGTCGCGCTCGACCAACCACTTCGCGTTGACGATCGTGATGCCTATGACTTGCCCGCCGTTGCCCATCCGTACGGCGTGACCCTCGGGGGTGCTGAACGTCTCTGCTGCCTCCTGTCGTTCGCCGCGACGTAGGTAGAGCACGTCGCCGTCGCTGTCGTAGGACACTTGGTCGAACTCGTATGGGCCGACGTGCACGGTCATCGTCGCCACCCTCCCTGTCGCGGATCGTCGGACTGCGGGAACGCTGTTACGACACGATCGGCGTCGCCGCTGAACTCGGTGACGACCCGAATCCAGCGCTCTGGCCCTCCTTTGCGGAAGAAGCGCTCTCGGCCGGCTCGAGGGTCTGGTTCACGGTGGTCAGGTGCCTTGATCGCGTTCATCGTCTCTGCAAGGTACTCGCTCATCTCGACATGCTGGTCAACCACATGATTCCACGCTACATCGTCCATCTGGACGAGATGGCCCTCCGGGTTGCGAACCTCGGCGATGACGTGATGCTCGGTGATCGACCAAGGCTACGAGTGTCCGCGGACGAAAGTCGGCGCCGATCGGCTTGTCGCTTCCAGGCGTAGTACATCCTTGGTCATCATGGGTTACCCTCGGAGAAGGCGGTTGTACATTGACCCAATGAGCAGGCTGGCGCAGGCATCGTTGAGCCCGGGTGAGCGGGCGCTGCTGGAGCGCGGCGGCGCCTGGCGGGCGCTGAAGCGGTCGTCGACGAGGATCAGCCGTGTGGCCTTTCCGTAGGAGTCGGGGCTGGGCCTACGCGCGTATCTTCTCGGTGAACCGCTCACGGGCTGCTTGGCGCGAGACGCCGAGCGCAATGCCGATCTCACCCCATGACCTGCCGTTGGCCCGCGCTCGTGCAACTAGCTCGCGAATACGAGCCTCACCGGCGCGTACGGTATCGACGGCCTCTGTGAGCGTTCGGAGGTCGGTTGTGTCATCCATCGGGGTGCCGGACGGGTCGAAGTCCTCGGCGAGCTTCGCTGCTCGCTCGATCTCTTCGTCGGTGTGCATCATCTTCGCTCCTGTCATCGGTGGGGTAGGTATTGGGCGCGGGCGTGCATGGCGTGGACGATTACGGGGTCGTCGGTGTCGATGCCGAGGACGCCAACCTCCAGTAGGTCGCCATCGCGGGCAGGGCCGACGCGCATCGTGAAGTCGTTATCAAGGTGCCACTGGGCGATAGCGTTACGGGCGGCGTGGAACATGTCCTTGTCAGTGATGCCGTGCTTGCGGTCTGGCCGTGCGACACGCACTTGACAAGGTACCTTGTCAAGCGAGGTTTGTCAAGGAACCTTGTCGGGCTCAGCTATGTGCACCGGCTGGTCGCGGAAGGTCCTCGAGGCTCAGATCGCCAGCGGCCTGCACGGTAGGCAGGGCAGCGCGCTGAGCAGTTTCGAGCGGGCGCTACCGGCGCCGGACCCCGAGTTGGTGCGCAACGCGATCAAGGACCCTTACAACTTCGAGTTCCTCAATCTCTCCGCGGAGGCTAAGAAGCGTGACCTGGTGGCCTGACCCCCTGAGTTCGGTCCGGCCCTTGTGAGAGTTTCTTGCGCCCGCGATGATGGGCTAGAAAGGAACTCTGATGAAGCGACGCAGGCACACGCCGGAGCAGGTCATCCGCAAGTTGCGGGAGGCCGAGCGGATGCTTGGCGAGGGCGAGGGCATCCCGGAGGTCGCCAAGGCGCTCGGGGTCTCCGAGCAGACGTTCCATCGCTGGCGTAACCAGTACGGCGGGATGAAGGCGCAGGACGTCAAGCGGTTGAAGGAGTTGGAGCGCGAGAACCAGCGGTTGAAGGCGATCGTGGCTGACCAGGCGCTTGAGAACCGCGCGCTTCGGGAGATCTCCTCGGGAAATTGGTAGGCCCAGTCCGTCGGCGTCGGGCGGTCGCGATGCTGCGCGACCGTCTCGGCGTCAGCGAGCGCTGGGCATGCCGGGTGGTCGGGCAGCGTCGCTCCACGGAGCGCTACGAGCCCAAGCGCGCCGAGGAGGACCAGGCGCTGCGCGCCGAGCTGCGCAAGTTCTCCAAGGAGCGGCCGCGGTGGGGATACCGCCGCGCGCACCACCATCTACGTGAGGAAGGCTGGGATGTGAATCGCAAGCGGGTGCAGAGGTTATGGCGCGAGGAGGGGCTGCGGGTTCCTGTGCGCAAGCGCAAGCGCCGACGGCTGGGCTCCTCGACCGTTCCAGCCGAGCGGCTGCGTGCTGAGCGTCCCAACCATGTATGGGCGTTTGACTTCCAGTTCGACCAGACCGCCGACGGCAGGGCGCTGAAGCTGCTGAATATCGTTGATGAGTTCACCCGCGAGTCGCTGGCGATGCTGGTGGCGCGCAGCATCGACGCTGAGACGGTCGTCGGCTCACTGCAGCGGCTGTGCGGTGAGCGCGGCGCCCCAGAGCTGCTGCGGTGCGACAACGGGCCGGAGATGACCGCGCACGCGCTGCGGGACTGGTGCACGCTCTCGGGGGCCGGAACTGCGTTCATCGAACCCGGCTCGCCGTGGCAGAACCCGTTCGTGGAGAGCTTCCACTCCCGTGTGCGCGACGAGCTCTTGGACGTCGAGGAGTTCTTCTCCTTAGCCGAGGCGCGCGTGGTGATCGGCGACTGGCAAGAGGACTACAATCGCCGCCGCCCGCACTCCGCGCTCGGGATGCGCACCCCGGCCGCGTTCGCCGGCGCGTACACCGCCACCGAGAGCATCAACCGCGTAGCGGCATAACCCCGGGCCGGGCACCCCTCTCCCCCCGCGGCCCGTGGACATGGCGCGGTGTGGACAGCAAGCTGCCCACACCGCTTGGACAACGCTTCGCGTTGCCCACATGCCCACCGGCCCAGCCGCTACATCACATACACTCCACGAGTCAACCCGTGTCCACGAGAACGGGGTCCAAACCACCGACTCTCACACGTGGTGGACCGAAAAACGGGGGCCGGCCACTGGAGCTTGCGCTGCTTAACGACGTGCAGTCATTCCTGATGGAGATGGGCCACGGATTTGCCTGGTCGGTAGGCAGTTTCCGCTTAGGGTGTCCGATGAGGAGACCGGCGAGGAGCAGGAGTTCTTCGTGGATCTGTTGTTTTACAACTACGTATTGCGTCGTTTCGTGGTGATCGACCTCAAGATCGAGGACTTCAAGCCGGAGTTCGCGGGCAAGATGAACTTATACCTCAACGTGGTGGACGAGCTGCAGCGCCAGCCGGCAGATGAGCCTTCAATCGGCCTCATCCTGTGCCCGGGACGCAACAAGACCGTGACCGAATGGGCATTGCGCGGGGTTGACACGCCGGTCGCGGTCGCGCGCTACATCACCGGCGACATCGCGCTGACCCAGAACGCTCCCGCGGAGCTCAGGCCCGCGCTCCCCGACCTGGCGCACGAGCTGGCAGGCATCGTCGAGGCCGCGGTGATGATCTACGACGAGGAGCTCGACGATGAGGAACCTGCGGCCACGGGCTGATGCCTTTGGCCAACGGCTCGTTGGCCAAAGGGCGCTTGCTGGCCGCCGTAGAGCTGCCGATCGAGCTCGCTCCGCGATGGCTGCCGCGTGGGGCGATCCAGACGGAGGGGAAGGAGAGCGAGGTGTGTTCGGCGAGCGCGTCGTAGTCGCGCGGTCGTAGTGCAGCACGCCGAGGCATCTGGGTGAGAAGGGCCAACCGGTTCTAGTAAGTTATAGAGCCTTATAGGATTTATGCTATAAGCTGCGATACCTCGTAATAGCATGGACCCGATCAAGAACCCATACACCCCGAACGCCGGCTCGCGTCCGCCTGCGCTTGCCGGACGGCACGCGGAGCTTGAGCAGTTCCGCGTGCTGGTAGGACGCCTGGCGCGTGGCGCGACCGAGCAGAGCATGATCGTCCGCGGCCTGAGCGGTCTTGGTTCACACTGCACCTCCCTGTTTACTGGTTGATCATTCGGTCCAGTTGGGCGCCGGGGACCTCGATTCTTAGGCCCTTGCGGCGTCCTTGAGTGACTTGGACCGCTCGTAGCTCGCCGCGTTGGACCTTGTGCAACACGGTCTGGCGGGCACAGCCGAGTAGTTGTGCGGCTTGGTTGAGCGGCACGTACCCGTTGGGGACGTCGGGCAAGAAGCGTGCGCGGATCTCGTCGTTGAGGCGGATGCGCCAGGGCGCGCCGGGGGTGGCTTGCTCGCCCGGGAGCAGCCCTTGGCGTAGCCAGCGGTGGATGGTGTTGGTGGAGACACCGAGCTCGCCAGCAGCCTGCAGGATCGTGAACAGCTGGCTGGCCGGGTCCAGGGCCGGCGCGGCGGGGATGCCGGCTCTGACTCGGACGCTCTGCACGCGTGCTTGGGTGAATGGCAGTCCGCTGGCGGTCAGGCGTCCCTGGCGGGAGAGGGTCTGGGCGATCTGACGGTCGGGGTGGTGCGCGGCGAGGCGGCGGATCAGCTCGATCGTGTCCTCGCTTGTGCGCCGGCGCTCGAAGACGTTTGTGCCTAGCCGTACCGCGAGCTCGGTCCTGGCTCCGCCCTCCCAGCAGATCTCGAGTGCCGCGCGGCGCTCTGAGGCGTGGATGGTGAGGACGACCTCGCCGATCAGCGTGCGCAGCAGCTCCTTGCGGTCGCGGTCGCTGGTGCTCTTCGCCTCCCACAGGCGTGGCAGGTCGTGCGCGAGGCGCGTGAGCGCCTGACGCTCGTGGTCTGTGAGCGGCGCGGGACGCGAGCGCTCAAGCGCGGCTAGCTTGCCGCGCTCGCGCTCGGCGTCAGAGAGTGCTTGCTCGAGCTTTCCCTCCAGCGTCCTGGCGACCAGGCGGTTCTCTGGCTCGCACGCGTCGAACTGGCGTTCTGCGCGCTCGGCCTCAAACTCGGCGCGCTCCAGCGCGAGTCGCTGGCCGGCCAGGCGTTGCTCGTGCTGCTGCTCGAGCTCGCGGATCGCCCCGGCCGTTGCCTCGATTCCCGCGGGCGTGACGGCGTCGAGGAACGCACCCAGGACGGCTTTCTCCAGTCGCTTGCCGCCGAGGGACTGGCACGCTTTGCCGGTGCCATGAAGGTCACGGCCACGCACACACGCATACCGGTGGCTCGCACCGCCCTTGCCGCTATAGGCGATCTGCATCCGTCGCCCGCAGCGCCCGCAGCGCACAAGTCCCTGCAGCAACGCTTGACCCTCGCGCGCCACTCCGCTTCCCTCACCCTGACGGGTCATGTTCGCTCGCAGCCGCTTGCGCGTGGCGAGATACTCATCCCAGCTGACATAGCCGGGATGGTGCCCTGGCAGGCAGACAGACCACTCGACCATCGGCACCTCGACGTCGCGAACGCGCACTCGCCCGTCCTCTCCCACGCGCTTCTCGCGGCGCTTGCGGCCGAACACGAACGCTCCCGCATACGCCGGGTTCGTCAGGAACTTGTGCACCGCGCCATAGCTCGCGCGCGCCCAACGGATACGCCGCTGACCAACACTGCGCCGCGGAAGCATCTGCTCCTCGCCGGCCAGCTCCATCACCACCTGGCGCGCCGAGCCCAACCGGCGCCACAGCACAAACACCCGCTCGATCGCGTGACGCACCTGCTCATCA
This sequence comes from uncultured Solirubrobacterales bacterium, assembly GCA_963724305.1. Taxonomy (GTDB): domain Bacteria; phylum Actinomycetota; class Thermoleophilia; order Solirubrobacterales; family Solirubrobacteraceae; genus Palsa-744. The sequence continues at coordinate 1,542,050 of CAVRUG010000004.1, read as the reverse complement.
GGGCACAGCACGATCAGGCCGTCTTCGTCGCGATCCAACCCGACCGGCAACGCCAGGCGCAGCTCACCGCGCTGCGCCTTGTGACGCAGCCCACCATTCAGGCGCGCGCGGATCAGGCGCAGCTCGGCCTCGCTCATCGTGCCCTTGAGCCCCAACAGCAGCCGGTCGTTGAAGTCCCCGGGGCAGTACACACCATCAGCGTCAGCGATCAGCGTGCCGGTCAACGCGCACAGGTCCAGCAACTGGTGCCAGTCCGCCGAGCTGCGCGCGAAACGCGAGACCTCGAGCGCGAGCACCAGCCCGACATGACCAAGACCGACCTCGGCGACCAGCTCCTTAAAACCAAAACGGCCCTCCACAGTGCTGCCCGACCGGCCGGTGTCCTCATCCACGACCACGACCGACCCCGCCGGCCAGCCCAGCGCGACCGCGCGCTCTGTGAGCGCGTACTGGCGCGCGGCGGACTCCACGTTGCGCTCCACCTGCCCAAGCGTCGACTGGCGCACATACACCACCGCACGCCGACGAAGATGCGCCTCGGTGACCTTCCCATGCTCACTCATCGCGCTCCCCCTCCACCAGCCTCGCCAGCAAGCGCGCCAACACCAGCACGATCGTCTGCTGGGTCTGCGGCGGCAGCGTCTCCCACACCGCCGCCCCGACCACCGTCTGCTCGCCCATCACGAGCGCCAACTATCCAGACACGCTGACCTCCGTTTTCACCGAACGCTGCGCCCCGCCCCGGACGCCTCGCCTTCAACACCCCGAGGCGCTCACCCAGCAGCCGCCACGCCGTCGGCGACGCGACCACACCCAGCGAACGCTCCCCCACCGTCCGCCGCGGCAGATCAGTCCACCGCGCAGGAATCTCACCCACACTGCCATCCACCAGCCGACACACCACGACCGCCTCACCCGAAGCATCATCCGTCGTCCAACCACGCACCTCAAGCTCGAGATCACGCAGCCCACCCAGCGCAGCGATCAGCCGCACCCGCTCCGGCAAACAATCCACAACATGAGTAGTGCGACTCCTATTCGAGCGGCGTCGGCAAGACGGTGCTGCTGAACATCTTCGAGGACCAAGCCGAGGACGCCGGCTTCGTGACCTTCTACCACGAGCTCACGCCACAAACCGGTCTCGCCGGCGAGTTGGCCCGCGACACTCAGATCGCGCTCTCGCGCCTGAAGCTTACCGCCAAGATGCTCGCGACGATCCGAAGCTCGCTCGGGCAACTGCAGTCGATCAAGCTCTCCGGCCCAGGGGGGATCGGCCTGTCGGTCGACCTCCGCCGCGCCGATGAAGCGACACTTGCGAGCGATCTCACCCAACTCTTTCTCCAGCTCGGCCGCGCCGCGCGCGAGGCCAACAGCGGGGTTGTGTTTTTGCTCGACGAGGTCCAGTTCGCCGAGCCGGCCCAGTTTCGCGCTGTGATCAGCGCGCTGCATCGAGCGACCCAGCGCAGTCTGCCAATAACACTGGCGGCGGCTGGCCTGCCGCAGATCCCGAAGCTCACCGGGGAGGCACGCAGCTACGCTGAGCGACTCTTCACGTTTCCCGTGATCGGCAATCTTTCACAGCAGGACGCCGAAGCCGCACTCGTGGAGCCCGCACAGGCCTACGAGGTTGCCTTCGAGGCGGACGCCATCGCCGCGGCGCTTGACTGGACCGCCGGCTACCCTTTCTACATCCAACAGCTGGGCAAGCACGCCTGGAACCTCGCCTCCACATCGCCGGTCTCCCTAGGCGTGATCGAAAGCGCCGAGCCCGCCGCTCAGGGCTGCGCTCGACCAGACCATGTACGAGGTCAGAATGCAGCGTGCCACTAACACCGAGCGACGCTACATGCGCGCGATGGCCGAGCTCGGTCCTGGCCCCTACCGCTCCGGCGACGTCGCTCGCGCAGCCGGAAAGCCGACAACCGCGCTCTCCCCTGTTCGTCAGAGCCTGGTTGAGAAGGGCTTGATCTATGCCACCGAGGACTACGGCCATATCGACTTCACCGTGCCGCGTTTCGAGGAATACCTCAAACGCCAACTCCCCTACCGCCGACCACGTCCACGCAACGCGGCGCGCCAGCAAAAGCGATAGCGGATGATCGCGACGCAACTCGCGTTGGTCCGAAACTAGCGAGGACTCGTGCGCTCCTGGTGCCGCCACGGACTGTGCGTTGGCCAACGGCTCGTTGGCCAACGACGCTCGCTGACCGCCGCAGAGCGATGCTGAACGGTCTGGGCAGCCAGTTGCGCCGCGCTGAGATAGCGCTCGGGTCAACTCGGCGGTTGTACATTGACCCAATGAGCAGGCTGGCACAGGCGTCGTTGAGCCCGGGTGAGCGGGCGCTGCTGGAGCGCTTTGCCGATGAGCTTCAAGCGCGCCTCGGCGATGATCTGCATGCCGTGTGGCTGTTCGGCTCGCGCGCTCGCGGGGAGCCTCCGATGGAGTACTCCGACGTGGATGTGCTGGTGTTGGTCGAGGATGCCTCGTGGGCGGGCAAGACCCGAGTGCACGAGACGCTCGCCGGGGCGGCGAGAGCGCTTGGGGCGGCGGATCTGACGTGGTCGTTCTCGATCCACATCAACACGCCAGCGTGGCTGGCGCAGCGTCGTGAGATCGAGTCGTTCTTCATCGCGGAGGTCAACCGCGACAAGATCGCCGTCGGTGGATCGGAGTGAGCCCTCGTTCGAGTGAGTTCCTGCTGGCTGCGCGGCGGCGCCTGGCGGGCGCTGAAGCGGTCGTCAACGAGGATCCTTCGACTGCTCTGAGCGCTGCCTACTACGCGATGCTCTACTGCGCCAGGGCCGCGCTCAGCGAGCGTGGGATCCAGGCCAAGACACATCGAGGGACCTGCATGAGTTCCGCGGCGCATTCGTGCAGAGTGGCGAAGTGGACTCCGACCTTGGCACCTCCGTGCAGAAGCTCCGGCCGGAGCGGGAGCAGGCGGACTACGACGCACGGCCGGCCCCGGCCGAGAACGCGCTCCGCGACCTCGGAGTAGGGGGGCTTAGCGGGGCGAGAGTTCCGTGTTTGAAGTCGATACGATAGGTAGTAAGAGCAGTGGGACGGCTTGTGGTTGTGGACTTGGATCGGGGATCGCATGATTCGGCTTCACTAGAGTCGTTATCGGAGACATTGGCCTTGCGAACAATTATCGTCCATTATCACATCTTTAAGAATGCCGGCTCGTCTATTGATCGGCTGTTGCATATGGCTTTCGGCACTGGTTGGGCGCCTTTGGAGGGCACGAGCCCGACTTCCCTTCTGCGCCCGCACGACCTCTCGATGTTCGTAGAGGGACGGGCAGAGATCGTCGCGATTTCCTCCCACCTACTAAGACCGCCGTCTCCGCCGGACGTCAATGTACTACCTGTCGTTCTCATCCGCCATCCCCTGGATCGGGCGTTCTCGGTTTATAGCCATCTCCGACGTAACCACCATGATCTTCGTGCTGGGGCTGTGGCACAGCAGGGGAGTTTCTCACAGTTCGTACTCTGGTGTCTCGATAACAAGACGCAGGGTGGCATGGTGATTGCAAATTATCAGACTATCCATCTTTCAGAGGCGTCCTTCCGCAGCGGGCACATATATCAAGCGGTTGCGAATGAGGACGATCTTCGGCACGCGCTCCGTTATCTCTCTGATGCTGCGTGTTTTGGAACCGTCGATCTCTTCGATGCGGCAATGTCCAGGTTGCGTCAAGCGGCGGCCGCGATCGATCTGATCATTCCTGCTGCGACCGTTGCAGAGAATACTACACCTGGTAGACTCGATGATCTAGACGAGCGGCTATATCTGGTCGAGTGGCTCCTAGGGCCCGTCTTGCATAATCGCTATATGCGTGAGAATGAACTCGACTATCGCCTCTATGAGTGGGCGCGCGCATCACCTACCCCTATCTCAAGTAAATTCCTAGCCGCCTCAGGCGGCAAGAATAAAATAGCGGTGACTAAGAATGCCACCAACAAAGCTTATGCCATATAGGTGGAAACGTGGCGCGAGCACGATTACAGCAGCGCTCTCTGCTAGGTTATGCCGGTGAAGTTCCCTCGCAACTGGATGTGTGCCGCGACTGTGATTGTCGCTTGTCTTACGGCGGGATGTGGCTCCTCGGCGACGAGCTTTGCCAGTAGGCACTCGTCGCTATGCTCGCTTGGGACCCAATTGGGCGAAGGGCGTCAACTGCTCACGCCTCGTCCCCGGACGTTCTATTCGGTTGATGTGCTCAACCCTGACATGGTCGTTTTCCATGGGCGCTACTTTATGTACTTCTCAGGAAACGACCGTCACACCCCGCAGGGCGAATGGCGAACTGGTCTCGCTATAGGTACATCGCCGACGGGGCCATTTCGTGTCCAGGGGGATCTGAAGGGCAACTATCTCAATGGGGGTACCACACTATGGCACGGGCGTCTGTGGCACGTTGTTGAGGATAATCCTATTGAAGGCCCCATGGTTCGTAGTGAACTGGCCAGCTCCAGCGATGGGGTTCATTGGCGTCACGAATCCTTCCTTCCAGGCTTTGCGTCTGCCGGCATCACCTATCGCGGCGCGGATTTCTTCTTGGAACCAGAGAGTTCGCAACTGGGTGTTTACATGCTTGCCGTTCCGCCGGGAGGAGGCGTCGGACGATCCCTGGGATTTGTGTCCTACGCCCACGGACACTGGTCTGGCTTTCACATCGTCCTCAGCATTCATGCGGTGGGATCATTGCCATGGGCGAGTGCCGATCTTGGGGAGCCGGCTACGTTCGACGTTGGGGATCAACGCTATCTTCTCTTTGTGGGACTTGCTCAGAAGGACAAGCTGACTCGCAGTATCGGTCTCGCACGCGAATCTGCGGGTGGTTGGACTGTTTGTGGCGATGTCCCCGCCACGCCCAACGGAGCACGTTGGGGGCCCGCGAGTTCAATCGATCCATCGCCGCTGATCGTCGGGAATCACCTATACCTCTACTATGGTGCCACCCGCGTGGGCGGGCTTGCGGCAAATTTGGGTGGATCTGTGGGTGTGCGTGTGTTTGCAGAGGATTAAGTAACGGGGCGTACCATATGGCCAGAGCTCTCGCTTCTCATTTTCGCGGTCTACTTTTACCAGGGCATACGCTTCATGACCGGGCCCTGTGACATTGCTGGCCCGACTCGCGAACGTACGGCTGACGAAGCTTGCCAGCTGGTCTGCGGCGACGACGAGGGTGGGTCGGTCCCCGCGCCGGCTAGATATAGAGAGAGGCTGGAGACCTTACCCACTGTCCGTCGGCTAGGATGCCCGCCCAATGCTGATCACATTCATCATTCCTGCATACAACGAGGCCCGAACGATCGCCGAGGTGCTCGACCGCATCGCGATGCTCGATCTTAACTACGAGGCGATCGTCGTCAACGACGGATCCACGGATGCGACGGCCGACATCGTCACGGCACATCCCGGAGCGCCAGGACGGGTACGCCTGCTCCGCAAGCCCAACGGTGGTAAGGGCTCGGCTCTGCGCCACGGCATACCGCACTGTCGTGGGGACATCGTCGTGATCCAGGATGCGGACATGGAGTATGACCCACATGATGTGCCGGCTCTGATCGAGCCCATCCAGCGCGAGCTGGCCGACGTGGTCTATGGCTCGCGCCTGTCTGGAGGGCGGCCTCAGCGTGCCTATATGTTCTGGCATCTGGTGGGCAATCGGGTCTTGTCGCTGCTGACCGGGTTTTTATTCAACACCACCCTCACCGACATGGAGACGGGCTACAAGGCGTTCCGAACCGATGCTTTGCGGGAACTGAACCTCACCGAGGATCACTTTGGCATCGAGCCGGAGATCACCGGCGAGGTTTGTCGTCGCCGATTGCGGGTCTACGAGATGCCAATCGCGTACTACGGTCGAACCTATGACGAGGGTAAGGGCATTACCTGGAGAGATGGGTTTCGCGCGGTGTTTGTCCTTTTGCGCACGCGGGTGCGGCCGCTGCGGTAGGTCAGGCCGGCGCGCCGGGCACCTTATAGAGAAGTATGCCACCCACCATACGCCCGTGCAGGCCCAGTTGCGCCAGCACGCCTGGCCACGGGCCTGCCTTAGTCGGATCGACCACCACGTGGCTGATGACGTGCGCTCGGATGAACGACCCCAGTCTCGATGTGGGTGGGGGAGTGTTCCTGAACATCTTGGCGACTCCGGGCTGCTTTTCAAACGCTGGCGGAATCGATCCCAGGACATACCCCTCAGGCATATAGTAGTAAAATTCGGTCTCGGCCTGCCACCACGTCGAGTTGTCGTTGTGCCCAAACGGCAGCACCATCACGGTCTCGTCGCGAGCCAGATAATGCCGGTACATGCCGGTGGAGAAGAATCTCGGGTTGTAGGGTGCTACGCCGTAGAGGTTCGAGCTGAGGTTAGGGAACAGCATCAGGACGCCCACCGCGACCAGCAACCACCTTCCAAAGGCGCGACCGCCCGTCTTGGCCAGCCACTTGGCCACGCCGATCGCGATCGCCAGCACCGCGTAAATCACGATTCTCGACGGCACGATGAGGTCGAATACCGGAAGATTCTTCACCCAGTCGTATGGCAACGTAACCGTCCTCTGGCCGGCGACGTGCAGATGGGACCCCAACGCCATGACGATACTCACTGCGATCACGATCGCCAGCAGCTTGCCGAGCACGCAGCGCCGGCCTTCCGTGAAAAACCATATGCTGACCGCGATCATGATAGCGATGCTCAGGTAGCCGTCTGTCTCAGAGGCATCGCCCCCCTCATATGCTGACCACAACGCTTGAAAGTCGTGATGTCCCAGCCATATGGTTATTGTCGGAAAGACGAGGTTCGTGAGGTCAAGCCCGTAGACATTCGAAAGTCCCGGGTTGCCGGGTTGAAAGCCTCCACTGATCAGCGCGTAGTATAGAAAAGGTGCTCCCACGACGATCGCGACAAGGCCGGCGGCAAACGTCTCGGCGATCACGCCGCTGATCCGTGCGCGCTGTGGCTGCGCCACCAGAAAGCACGCCGACACAAGCAGAATCATCCCTAGCATTACGCTCTCGGCGAGCAATTCCGTTGACAGCCCCATCTGCACCAGGAGCAACGATGCCATCCCCAGCACATACACACGCCCGGAGATCTCTCGATTGATTCGCTTAAGCGTGATGTGCGCCATTATCGGAATCAGGAAGATCGTCACGAGGTGAAGGTGGCCCAGCAGTTGCGCGAACTCGTAGGAGCTGAAGCCGAAGAGGAGTCCCCCCACGACCGCCGGCAGCTCTCGTTTGACCAGATAGCGACAAAGGAGGTAGGCGGTGAAAGCTGACAGGGCCGGGCTGGCAATGGACACGAAGTTGTAGGAGAAGAGGGAGCCGAACAGCTCGGTGACTGGGGCCGTTGCAATCGCGGCTGCGGGGATCATCGTTCCCTGGGCCAGGTTCACGCCGGTCGGCGCCCACTCGTAGTGGGTTACGAATGGGTTCAGACCATGCGCGATCGCATACGGCCACCAGCTCAGCGCCCACATGAACTCGGCGGGGTCGCTGGTGCCGGAACACGCGCACACCGTCTGCATATGCGCGATGGCATGCACGCCGATCGTGACGATCGCGAGTCCGCAGTAGAAGGTGAGAGCTCGTACCCAGGTTGGTACCCGAGCGATCTTGAGTCTCATCGTGATCGGATGGCTAGCTCGTAATGTGCATAATCTAGTTGCCCCCTGGAAATTCGTGGCGGTCTGGCGGCTGCAAATCTACGCTCGCCGGCGACCTGTGTACTGGACGGGCTTGATTTTCGATGGCCAGCCCATCCATGAATTTCCAGGACGAACCATTAGCCTTCGACGATCTCGGCCTCGATCTGCCGACCAACGAAGATTGGATGTGCACGCGAGCCGAAGTCCCTGACGATCGTCTCTACACGCGCTGTCGTGGACGGCATGATCTGTGCGCCCGGTGCATGGTAGACAACGATGACGCGGTGACCCTGGAACCATTGTTGCCGGAGCGTGGCCGGAGTCGCCGTGGCGCTCGTAAAATCCGGCCACTCGTCGTCAAAGCGATTGCGAACGGCTTCGTTGCCGAGCGCAAAGATCTGTGTGCCCAATCCCCAATCGGCGACGACGATGCTTTCGACGTTAGGCGCCGAACGTGAAATCGCGCCGGCAGCGGCATAGATCTCAGTACTCCAGATTGAGCTCCAATGCCTGCGGTCGCGGTAGGCATGAACATATGCCGCTGTCGTCCTCAGCTGCGTCACCAGTAGCGTCGCCAACGCGACGACGATAACAGCCACTGACGCTCTGCGAGCCGTACGAACTGGTATGTGGAGCGCAGTCACAAGGAGGCAAACCGCCAGCACAGTGGGGAGAGGCCAGAGCAGCATGATGTGCTGGGCTCCGGTTGCCTGCCGAGTGGCAATAATGCCCATGACTACGACGGCGAACAGGATGAAGAAGAACGTCGTAGTTGAGGCTGCTTCTCGCAGTGAGCCGCCGGGCTTGTCGAGTAGGTGTTGGGCTAGGCCCCATACGGCGACAAGCGCAGAGCCTATTAGGATCCATGGGAACAGCCAGCCCATGAGCGTAGGATGTTCCAGGACGGAGCCGGTCATATACTGGTAGACGGCGGTCCCGTTGGTGGTGGCGAGAAAGAGGTTCTCGACTTCAGTGATGCGGGTTCCCAGCGACACTGGAGCGTCAGGCGTCGGCAGTTGCATGGCGGGCAGGACCAGCACCACAAACGCAGCAACAAGTGCGGCGAAGAACAACATCGCTGGCGGGAGAACGGCGGCTTTGCGGCTTCGCACGATCTTGAGCAGCTCGCGGTGATGCACGGCGACAGCAGCAACGCCAAGTGCCAGAATAAACCATCCGTAGTCGAGCTGATTAAATAGACCCAGCAGGAGGGCCGCAGCGAGCAGCCATAGATACCGCACAGAGCGTCTTCGCAGGAAACCGAAGTAGCAGAGCAAGGCCGTCATGCGCAGCAGGGCGCTAAGAACGATGGGACCCCAATCGGCACGGGAGACGGCGCCGTAGACGGGATCGGTTGCAAGCAGCACCGCCAGGATCATGGCCGCCCAAATACCCAGGAGTCGGTAGATGAGTAGCACCGCCAACATCAGAGCGAGTCCCGCAAGCAGTACAGCCGGAACCCGGACGCTGTTGACCGACACGCCAAATACCGTAAAGACCGGGGTGTAGAACCACGCCTTGAGTGCACCGATGTACGGCATCAGCATCGTAGGTACGCCAAGGCTTTCGGCATAGATGAAGCCGTGGTATGCGTGGGAGTTGCCGAGAGCGGCGTTGACGAACAGGAGTTCGTCGTACTGGAGACCAGGATCGGACAGCCCGACGAGGTTAGCGAGCACGAAGAATACCGCGGAGAGCGCAATGATGGCGCCAGCGGCCCTTCCCAGTAGACGCTTGGAAGGCAGCGGCGATCTACGCGTGTTAACTGGGAGGTCGAGGTGCGAGTTCATTGCGTAAACACCAGCGCCGTCCCCTTGCCCATATACCGTGAGTGAACATAACCAGGAACAAGCTCAAGCGGACACTGCTGGTGGCCCTGTACGCAAAGCCGACCGTCGAGCTTCGTCCCCAGATTGCGAGCACGACAAAGCAGGGGAGTCACGACAGCATGTAACCGATCGAGTGAGAGCAGCGAGCCACTGAAAAGCGGAACGAGTATAAACAATGCGTACTTAGCGTCGCCTGAAGCATCCAGGCATCAAGCCTAGACACTTTGTCATTCCAGCATGATAGTCATGAGGATCTTCTGGCGGGCGGCTGTTCGTCTATTGACATTGGCCTAGCCTAGCATCGTCGTCGAGTCACGACAAGCAGTGACCCTCCTATGGCAAGCGCAGACAGCACGCCACCCAGGAGCAGTCCGGGCACGTGATAGCCGAGTTGCACCTGAGTTGTCCCCGACGGTACCAATACAGCCGCCATATACCCGACGCGACGGACAGGAAGTGATCCGGCCGCCGACATAGCCTGCCAACCTGGATACCACGGCTCACCGGTAATCAACAACAGCGGCGCAGCTGATGCCGACTCGATCTTTAGCCGACGCGTCGTCGAGCCTGTTATCGTCGTGCTCACTGACGGGCCTGTACGGCAGGCAAACAGATCGTAGGCGCCATGCCGACGTAAGCAATCCACATGGACTGCATATGCACGCGACTCCTGCCTGTCGAGCCGATAGACATGGTAGACGTTGTCCTGGAAGACCCGAGTATAGCCCGGTACTCCCGCAAACCGATCGTGGCTTGCCGCCTCGACCACATATCGAACGTCGAGTTCTTCGAGGTAGGCACGAATTCCAGGAACTAAGGGAAACGTTCGATTGTGGCCTTCAAAGGCAATATCCGTGGCCTGTACCCTAGCAAGCTGATACTTGCTGAACTGCGGTTGGAAGCCGTTTACGTCAGATATACGCCAAAGCGGTGGAAAGCCGGCCCATTGTGCCGGCAGAAAATCGATATCAGCATCGATGCGGTCGCCGGAGGGTAACCGCTCTCGTAGCGTACTCAACACCTTGGAGCCGTCTCCGGTCGCATTTGGTCCGGCGCTTGTTGAGGGGCCTGGAGAATTCACGAAGAATCTGTGAGGCACCGCTGAAGCCAGGTCTGCGCCGGCGACGATCGCCGCTAGCGCCAGCGCGATGGCGACGGCCCTTCGTCGATGAAGTCTGGCGTGGAGTACGCTTGCTGTGACGACCAAAGCCGCGACAAGCAGGAGCGCCAGCAATGAACGGCGGGGAGCGTTGGCAAAGAGACGTAGGTCATCCCCATGGCCAGCGGAAAACACGATAAGCCCAGCGACCACTACTGATAGTGTCGAGAACGCCAGCTGTAGCGCTGATGGTGCACGCCTCAGGCCTCGCGCGAGTAGGAGCGCCAGGGGTATCGTTGACACATAGACGACGTCCTCCGGACGCCACAGGAGTCCTACCGTTGGCAAGGATTGGATCGCTTTCGCAATGTGTGAGCCCGGCGCCCCGAAGGAGGCCAGAAGCAGTACAAGTACGAGAAGCGCATCACCGATGGCCTTGTGACTACTGCTGAGAGCCAGCGGGAGTAGAATAAGCACACTGGCACCAACATAGTAGTATGAGTTTGTCAGCTCCGAGCCGGTAAATTCTGCTAGCGACGCCTGCCATTGACCAAATGCGTTGGGGAAGATGGTCGTGATGAGGTCCATGGTGGGCAAGGAACCGTGAGCTTCAAGGAGGGGAAAAACGTCGAGCAGCGCAATGATTGGCAGGAGCGCAGCACCTGCCATGGCGATGCCCAGCGCCATTCCCGCAACCACGCCCTGCAGCGTCCGTACGCGTCGCGGTCCGTACACCAGGCTCGTTCCGATCAGGAGCGCGACGCAGGCGGCAATGAGAGGCAGAAACCCCGCAGTGATCATCAGTGCAAAGAGAGCACCTAGCGCCACGATACGGCGCGCGGTGATCCCATTCTCGCGCATGCGATCGATCACAAGTATGGCGAGCGGCAGCCAAGCGAACGCCTCGACCATTCCAAGGTGCTGGGCCTGAGCGACCGTCTCGCCGTTGAGGACCACGAAAATACCTGCGAAGGCGGCACCCGCCTGGCCGAGCCGTCGGCCACGAGCTACCGCCGAAGTTCCGAGACCCGCTATCGCGACGTGCACGATCGCGAGCACGTCGAGCGCATGCTCCGTGAGTGGTTGTCCGATGACCGCAAGGACTCCGTCCAGGATGAAATGAGGCGGATACAGCCAGGCGGACTGCGCGTTGGCCAGCAATGGGATCCCGCCGTAAGAGTATGGATCCCACGCAGGAAGCGTTCCCGAGGATAGCTGTTCCTGAACCGTCCTAAGCAACGGGTAGTGGTAAAATTCAATGTCGTACGGTATATGTGCAGCACCAGTCAACGTCGGGTGGAATGCGAAGGCGACAGCCACAACGATTGCGATCTCGGGCCACAGGTAAACTCCTAGGCGAAAGAGCCGCACGGATCGTATGGAGTCGGTAGACATCAGCCTTTAGACGCCGTCGGCCTCGATCTCCGGCCCGCAAATATGCACGCGCGAGCCAATACCTTAAGGATCGTTTCGACGCGCTGGGTTGTCGGAGGTATTGACTGTGTCGTAGGCATCTGACGGATCGAAGAGTTCATATGTGTTGGGCGGCTCCGCATGGGGTCAGTATGACGGAGTCTTGTGCGTTGTGCCTCTTGGCGCCAAGGCCGGAACGGCTCCTTGTTGCGCCGTGAACCGTGCCTACGGTATCCTGGCGGCGCGAGCATGGAGGTCGATCGGCTCACCGTCGGCATCGGTGGCCCGGTTGTCCTTCTGTGTGATCGTCTTCTTCCCGCGGATCCTATGAGTGCTTTGTGAGGTTGTCATTTTGAGGCCGACCAAGTCCGACACGACAGCGACGATGAAAATCCTGCATTGGCTCTTGTGGAGCCAAATCTGCTGGTCAGAGATCCCGACAGTCCGACTATCTGAGCAACCCGACAAAGTACTGCGATATCACCTCCAGAACCCCTACTACGCACCGCGAGAACTCGGTAGTCTATGGCCATGTCCACCGAGGAGACCGCAGCAGAGCCGCCGCTGATCTGCTGGCCGCTTGATCACTACTACAGCCCGATCGCCAACACGCGGGCGCTGAGTCGGGAGCCGGCCTGCTCACGGGTCTGGCCCGATCGCCCTCCTTCGACGCCGGGCATTGATTGGCGGGAGGACGAGCAGGTGGCACTTGTCCGAGACCAGCTTGCGCGCCAGCGCGACTTCGTGATCCCGGATGGTCCGACCGGGGATCCGCGTGATTATCACGCCGCAAACGAGATGTTTTCTCGACTTGATGCTTGGACGTTGCAGGCCATGCTGCGACACTTTCACCCGCGAGTCGTGATCGAGGTGGGTTGTGGATGGTCGTCGCTGGTGACGGCTCGGGTGAATCGGGACTACTTCGATGGCTCGATCCACTTCACGTGCATCGAGCCTTATCCACCCGATTTTCTTGGCGACGGCATCGATGGCATCTCTCAACTGATCGTCTCACCAGTTGAGCAGGTGCCGTTGGATACATTTCTCGGACTCAAGGCCGGCGACATTCTTTTCATCGACACCTCTCATACGGTCAAGACCGGGGGCGATGTGGTCTTCTTGCTGCAGGAGGTTCTACCACGACTGGCTGATGGGGTGGTGGTTCATATCCACGACATCTTTCTGCCGTGGGACTATCCGAAAGAATGGGTTATGACGGGGCGTGCCTGGAATGAGCAATACGCGGTGAGGGCGTTCCTGGCTTTCAATGCGGCGTTTGAGATCCTTCTTGGTATCGGCTGGATGAGCTACTTTCAGCCCCATACCCTTGCCGCCGTGCTCCCAGGCTATCCCGAGCTGTACCCAGATGGGGGCGGCTCGCTGTGGATCCGACGCAAGTCGAGGCTCGTTGATACCTGAGCCTACTAGGTGAATCAGCCGAGACCCACAGCATAAGGTCAGTTTTGCGTATTTGTCATGCTGCTCAAAAGCACGAACATACGCTCGTCGTTCTCCGGCGTCGCCGGGTCCGATGCGGCTGTGTTACCGACATTCACTCGATCCAAGATGCTCCAGCCAGCACGTGTCACAAGTCGCTCCAGGCCTGTGGGCGATAGAATCCAGTAGTTAGTCGCATCGTTGTTGGTCTCGTCCGGTGCAACCAGATAACCGACGGGTAGGTCTGCGATCGGCGTCCTTGCCGGCCCTGCGAAACGTGCGACCCTTGTACTGAGCAGACAATACGAGGCCCGTGAGGCCAGCTCCCGCAGCGTATAGTAAGGGTTTTGGAGGTGATAAAGAATCCCGAGTAGGAAGACCAACCCGTAACGCTCGCGGGGAAGGGCAAACTGACGGTCGAGGTCAATGTCATGAATCTGGACGTGCGAGCTGAGGTGATCGCGTAGGGCTTGAGCGCCACGCAAGCCATTCATGTTGGTGGCGGCCGTGTCGACAATGTCTACTTGCCAGCCGGCGATATCCTCCAAAGCAAAAGCAAGATCACCGTCTGCGGCGCCGATGTCCGCTACCGGCAGGCCCTGGGCGAGTCGATCCAGGTCGCGGTTCTCACCCGAGAGCATCTCGTGGACGTGAACGAGGTTGGCAAGGATGTCGTAGGGGTACCAAGGGATACCATCGCCAATCTGCGAACGCGCTATATTCAGGCGCTCTACTTGGGGTCCAAGACTACTCATGAGGTCATCAATGTACACGGTCACCTGCCGGAGTCTCGATACGATTGAGCAAGTGACTAAGCCGCTCCGCGACCACCTCGGTTGAACAGAGTTCGGCGATGAGCTCCTGGCCCGTATGCGAAAGATGCCGCCAGAGCGCATCGTCGCGCCAGGCTCTGATTGTGTGGGTCGCCAGACCCTTTGGGTCATCGGCGATCAGCAGGCACTCCTCGTCGTGGCAATCAAGACCCTCGGCGCCGATCGACGTAGTGACGACGGGAAGCCCGGCCGCAAGGGCCTGAGTGATCTTGCCCTTCATCCCAGCGCCGTAACGTAGGGGAGCAACCATCAGCCGGGATCCTTCCAGCAGCGGTTGGAGGTCTTTAATCCATCCAGCTACGTCCACAAGCGGTGAAGCGAGCGTCTGTACCTCGGGCGGTGCGTGAGGTCCGACGATCGTGACCTGCACGTCGCCCAGCTCGCGCCATACGGTTGGCATGACTTCCCTGACCAGACAGATGGCTGCGTCAACGTTTGGTTGGTGCTCGAAGCCTCCGACGAAGAGAATTCCGGAGCGCTCCTCGGGTGGCATTACATATCGCTCGACCTCGTGTATGTTTGGCACCACGAGAACCTTCGCATCGGGGACGTCACGCTCGACTTGCGTGCGCTCCGAGTCGCTCACCACGAGCGTCGTGTCGGTCGCACGGATCATCGCCAGCTCGATCTCGCGCAGTGCCTCGGCCTTCGGCCCAAGTGGGCCTACGCTGCCGTTGTCGGCCGAAAGAGCACCTCCTGGTGCGCTGCCGATTGCGCTGCGCCTGGCCTCTCGCAACCAATGCAGATCGACGGTGTCATACACGACTGTGGCCGATGGAGCAAACTCCCTGACCACATCGAGCCAGCGGCTCGCGATCTGAGGACGAGACAGGATCACGGCGCTCAGCCTGGGGCCCATGGTGGCAAGCTCGGCGTTGACGTTGAGCGCGCCGTAGAGCACCTCGATTCCCATGCGTTGGAGGATCCGTGTGTATGGCTGCGTTGGCGCGAGGTTGTCGGGCATGAACGTCACCCGTGCCCCCAGTCCGATCAGCGCTCGCATGATGTTCAGCATCCGCAGTGCGCCGGAGTCGCAATCCCACATCGGGACGCGATGGTCGATCACGAGTATATGCGGGCCCTGATAGCGGTTAGCGGCAGCGCGTACGTTCGTAGGTGCTGGGCGCCGCTGCTCGGACTCCAGTCGGTGGCGCCACTTCGCGACGAACTTCGGGCGGTTCCGCTCCTGGTGGCGCTTGTGGCTGGACTCGACATGGTTGCCTGCGGTCGCACCCTCGATGTGGACGATGATCGCCTCGGGCTCGTACAGCACTCGCAGACCACACTCGCGAGCCTCAAAGCACAGATCGGTGTCCTCGTAGTACATCGGGTGGTAGCGCTCGTCGTAGCCTCCGGTCGCCTTCCATAGCTCGGCGCTGACCATCAGCGCCGCCGCTGAGCCGTAGTCAGTCTCGCGCCGGTATTCGTACTGGAAGAGCTCAGGCGAGTCACCACGCCCGTAGTTCGCGCCCGTGCCGTCGCGCCATACGATTCCACCGGCCTCATTCAGGCTGCCATCCGGATAGACGTACTTCGGCGTCACCACGCCTATGTCGTCGGCGGACTCTGCGCAGGCGAGCATCGCGAGGAGCCAGCCGCGCGTCACTTCGGTGTCGTTGTTGAACAACACCAGCCACCGTCCACGGGCCATGCTTGCACCTCGATTGACGCTGCGAAGGTAACCGAGGTTCTTCTTATTGTGGAGGATCTTCGCGCCCCGCACCCCATCGAGCAGGCGTTTCGTCGCGACGTCTGCGGTGTCGTCCACGAGGATCACCTCGTAGCTTGCGTGCGCTGTGTGCTCGCGGATGGAGGCAAGGCATGCCAGCGTCAGCTCGGCGTGCGCGTGCAGCGGGATGACCAGCGAAACCTTCGGATTCTCGTATTCCGGCATCGAGATCACCTCGGCGACGCCCTCCTCATCTGATGTCCCTGCGTTCTCATCATTCGTGGACTCAGGGGGGGGCAGCGTCAGCTTCGGCCGCTTGATCAGCGCTTTGCCTGCGAGTCTTAGCGAAAGACGCAGCGCGCGAGCGAGGAGAGACTCTTCGCCGAGTGCCCCATAAAGCCGGACTCTCGCTCGCTGGAAGGCCTGCCAAGTCACCGACTCCTCGGTGCGGCGATTCAGCTGTCTGGCGGCAGCAAGCTCTGCTTCGACCGACGCGATCTTATTCTCACGCAAGGCAATCTCCGCCTTATGGGAGGCGATCACGCCGCGCAATCCGACGATGTCCTCTTGTCCGCGTACGATATCCTGGTCGCGCTGACCGAGCTCTTCCTGTGCTTGTGCGTTTGCTGCACGTAGCGCGCGGTCGTGCTCTGCACGCTCACGTTCAAGCGTATGTGACTGCTCTTCGGACCGTTCCTGGTTCAGCCGAACGGCCGCGTCTCGCTCACCCTTGGCGACTACGGCGTCATGTTCCTTGATGCGCATGAGTTCGAGGTCGCAGTCAGCGAGCGTTGACATACTCGCCAACTCGGGCAGTGGCACCTTTGACGCCAGCGCGACCAGATAAAGCGGGGTCGGATCGCCTGCGATACGCCACTCATCGCCCGAGCGCTCGATGTAGAAGTCGGGAGAGTCGGGTGGGCTACCTTTGTCCGATGGACTGCCGAGAGCGCCCATATGTGAACCGGTGATCGTACGCTGGCCCCAGGTGGCTACGTGTGGGAAGTTCGTCCCCAGGAGCTCGACGAACTCCTCCGATCCCAGCTCCCGCTTATGGAACGGATTGTGTTGCCCGCCCACCTCGGTGTAGAGGCGGCGATCCGGCGTGGAGATCACGAGAATCCCGTCGTCGGCCAACACTCGCGCGACTTCGGCCAGGACCTGCTCTTGCTCCTGTACATGCTCGATGATCTCGAACGCGACCACAGCGCCGAAGGATCCCGTCTCGTAGGACGACAGATCGATCGCCGTACCAACGTGGAACTCGAGGTTCGTAGCTGCGTAGTTGAGCTTGCTGTGCTCGACGGTGCGCTCGTCCAGATCCACGCCGACCACCTGCTCCGCCGACTCCGCCAGGATGGCCGCGCCGAATCCCTCGCCACTGCCTAGATCGAGGACCCTGCGGCCCTTGATGACGCGTGCGGCCCATAGATAGCGGTGGAAGTGCTCGTAGACGACCTGCACATCGGGCGTCCAGGGCACGCAGCGCTCGCCAGTCCAATCGATCAGGCGCGGGGCTGCTGCACGGCGTTGCAAGCTCATAGCCGGGACAATATCGCGGTCGCGCGTTGGGGCTCGCCAACCCGCCGGCTCGGCATGCAGGTTTGGGTGGCCAAGCAATCGTTGCGGGTGGGTCGGAGCCGCTTGCTAGAGGCCAATCGGCTCTTCAAGTCAGCCGAGAAGCACCCAATAGAAGCGAGGGGTGAAAGGCGAAGCTCGCCTCGCCTCGCTCATCCTGAACGTCTCGGTGAGCTGAGCGACTCTTGCGCTCTCCCCCGCGCACTCGATAGCCTGCCTGCGCATCTCGACTGGATACCTGTCTGGCATGTGCTCCTCCTCGCCGACCGCCGGAGGATCCAGAATCGCCTCTCAAAAACCGGGGCAGATCAAAGTCTCCGTTCAACATGGGACGGCTCACCGGGGGAAATGTGAGTCTCCATCCTATGGCGCTATAGCTTCGATGGTCCCCGGAACCTCGCTGATGTCGAAAGGGAGAACAGGTTAGAGGCGCGTTTGATGATGTTGGCGGTGGGGCTTCGGCTTCTCAGGCGTTGGTCTGATATCGAGTGCTCGGCCAATCTCTTCGACCAAAAACCATCCTCCTTCGAGTTCTGGCTCGGCAATCCCGTCGATCGTCAGGCTCACGCCGCCGCAACCTTCGGTCTTGATGTCCACAAGCGCCAGTGGAGATGCGCTCGGACTGGTGTAGAGGCCGAGCTGAACGCTCCCGCCGCGCCTCAGTGGACAATGCCTCACGCCAGGCTGGTGCACCCGGAGTTCGTTCAGTAACGCCACGATCTTTTCGATCCGCGCAATAGAGGTGACATGCGAAGGCAGCCGTCCCAGGACTGCCGACCGCACGGACTTGATCCCGATGCTCGCGCCGTCTGGCTCGCGAACGCTGATCGTGAGCAGGCGCGCGCCAGCGGGAATCCTCTCGGAGACAGCGCGGGGGGTGACCCACACGACCTCCGCGTCCACCCGCAGCGCAGTTAATCCGTTTGCCAGTCGCACTGCCCACACGACCAGTGTGCCGGAGATCCCCGGCCAGGTGAATCCCGAGAACGTGTCTTCAGGAACGTTTGGTCCCTCGAGGCCTGTGCCGGACTCCGCCCGCGTGGTGCCGGGCGGGAGATGCGCGCAGATGTAGGCGAGCGCTTCGGCGGGGGTGACGGGGACGAGCCACCAGGCGTGCTCGTCCACAGCATTGGGGGTCGCCGGTGGCCCATACGCTGGACCGGCGAGCAGCGAACCAGCTTCCGGTGGATCGGTTGAGGACTCACTCGACCCCGGCGGCAGCTGCATCTCGGTGAGCATGGCTGCGGCGTCGGCCAGCGCCGAGGGCTCGCTTTCGGGAGCGGCCTGTGCGCCGGACGCGAGCGGACACTGGCCCGGCACTTTGCTCGCGTAAGCGCTCCCAGAGGCAGAGGCGGAGCTGATAGCCGCGAAAGTCGCCAGCAAGCAGAGTGTCATTGACCAGCGCCGCACCCGCGGAGTGTAGCCCACCCCGCAGCTATACCCAGAAGTTGGGGATGTTATCTGCCTCGAAGGTACCCCCAGAAGTTCGCCGTCAGGTGATTGATCTCGCCTGCGGCAACTTCGCGCTGCCCCAATTGTGTCCTGGGCAGCGCGCGCCCCGCTCACTGCTCTCACAGACTCACGATCCCGTTCGTGAGGACTCGACTCGACCAGCCACCATCTGGGTCCAGTTGCTCGTCCGCTAGCTTGGGCTGGATCCTCTGGGTGACACTTCTGTGCAAACGTTGCTACGTTTTCCGATACGCCGGTGGATGCTTGGTGATTACCGACTTTTGGCCAAGGTCATGAACCTCTGTTATGCCCCGGAGGCAATGGCTTGGGTAGTCCATTCTCCGTTGGAGTTCATGTAGGCCTCGTACACGGTCCCGCCGGAGCCAGCGTAGAACACTTGCTGGACGGAGCCGTGCTCACCGGTCGCCCAGGTGACCTGCCCTGATGCTCCGTACCCGCTGCTGACTGCCTCGGTGGTCCACACCCCACTGGAGTTCATGAAGGCCTCATACACAGTCCCGGCTGAGCCGACGTAGAATACCTGCTGGACCGAGCCATACTCACCAGGCGCATACGTCAGGGCTGGCGTAGTGAAGAACGTCTGATCAGCGCCGTAGCTCGTCCCGGCCGAGCTGGTGGCGACGAAGCGATAGTGGTAAGTAGTGCCTGGTTCGAGGCCAGTGATGCTAACGCTCTCCGGAACGGAACTTAGGGCTTGTAGATAAATAACGTTTCATTTACGGCGTGCTGATGGATGCTGGTCTTCACCCGCGGGGCACGATCGTGTAGTTCCACTCGGGGTGGAAGTCTTCACCGTGAATGTTGACGGTCTGCAGCTCGGCGTCTGTGACGCGGATCTTGTCGGGGTAGGTGCCTTGATCGAGACGGGCGTAGACCTCAAGCCCGCTGCTGGTCGTGGTCGCGCCTATCAGGTTGATGATCGTCTCCAAGGAGGTCAGCGGCTTGCCGCGCCAGTTCATGGTGATGAAGCTGAACAGGCGGTGCTCGATCCGGTTCCACTTGCTAGTGCCGGGCGGGAAATGGCAGACAGCGATCTCAAGGCCGATCTCGTCTGCGAGCTTTCCCAGCTCGACCTTCCACAGCTTCGTCCGGTTGCCGTTGGAGCCGCCGCAGTCGGCGGTGATCTGCAGCTGCGTGGCGTGCGGGTAGCGCTCGGCTCCGAGGTGCTCCCACCAGCTGCGGATCGAGTTCGCGGCGAACTGGGCGGTGTCGTGGTCGATGCCGACGTTGACGTAGCCCTCGTCCAGGCGCAGGTCATAGACGCCGTAAGGGATCGCCTTGCCCAGCTGCTTGTCCTTGAAGTCGTGCACGCGCACCAGCTCGGGCTTGCCCTTCAGATGCCACTCACGCCCTGCGTTCTTGAAGTCTCCGACCAGCTCCTTCTTCTTCGTGTCTACGCTGATCACCGGCCAGCCCGCGGCCACGGCCGCCTTCGCGGCCTGGTTGATGTGGCGGAACTGCAGATCGCGGTCGGGGTGCTGGCGGCCCTCCCTCGTCTTGACGTTCGCTTGCAGGCTGTACCCGAGGGAGCGCAGGAGCGTCGCCACAGAAGTGAAGTGAACCTCGTGCCCCATCTCACGCAGCCCCTCGGCCAGGTTGCGCACGCTCTTGGAGGTCCAACGCAAAAGTGACTCCGGATCACCACGCGAACTCTCCTCCACGAGCCGCTCAAGATCACCAGCCAGCGTCAGGTCAACCTCAGTCAGTGCCTTGCGGCCACCGCCCCGCCGTCTGACACGCCCACGCTCCAGATGCTCGCCGAACTCCAGTTCCGCAATCCCCTTGCGAATCGTCGGTACGCTCACCCCGGTCTGCCGCGAGACCGTTGCGACACCACCCCGTCCCGCCGCTCGCGCCTCGGCCGCCACAAACAGGCGGCGCTGACGCTCATTCAGCTCACCCGCCAGCGCCCTAAACCGCTCGCCAATCGCATCCTCATAGACCACGCCTCACTGTTCCACACACGTGACACGCATCCTGCAACGTTATTTATCTACAAGCCCTTAAGCCAGATCCCGCGTTGCCTTCCGGAGTTGATGAGCCATACGAGGTAGTTGTCCCATATTGGAAGTAGTAGTGCGTGTTGGTGCCTTTGGGGTTCACGGTTCCATTCAACTTCGCCTGCGTCAACTGTACTTCCGAGGCCGCGCCAGTGGACGCTTCGGGCGGAAGCGGCGTATATTCAGTCCGAACCTGAAGATTGCGCCCCGCGCCTCCTATGCCGCTGAGCTTATGTTCACCCTCGACACCCTGCTCCACTCCGATGAGCGCATACTTTTCGGGTTCTGTCGAGAAATTCGTCCCGCAACCGCCTTCTTCGTGCGATTTTTTGGCGAGATTGATCGTCGCCAGTAGATTGGCCTTTGTGATCTTCGCGGCAAAGGACGTCCATCCGCTGGGTGTCCCGGAGAATTCGAAGGTATTCGCCGACCCTTCCTGCTCCGTGGCAAGTGTGGTTCCCGGCCAAAAGTAGGTAACGACCGTGTCGTACCCGTTTGGACCGCATGCACCTATCTGCTCGTTTTTCCACCTCGGTGGGCTCGCCACGCCCGGGCTCGATGTGCAGTCTTCGAGCGCTTGCCGTGCTCGGCGACGACCTGGGCCGCGTTCCTCGATGAGGGCGGTCGCGGCGCGAGGTCCGCCGTGATTGAGCTTTGGTGTCAGGCGGCGGCCGCTACGGGGCGGCGGTGTCTGAGGTTGATCTGCCAGTTCGCGAGTGGGAGCAATGCAAGGGCCGCTCCAAGGAGGATCAAGATGAATCCGGCGAGGGTGGCGATACCGCCGATGACTGACCAGCCCCAGGCATTGAGGAGTAGGCCGTTCAGCGTCTCTCCCATGAACAGGGTGGTGCGCTCATCCGCGAGTGTCGTGTTCTTCATGCCGCCGGCGATCCACTCGGCGCTGACCTGGGAGTAGGTCTTGCCGCCCGCAACCTTCGTCAGGTCTACACCGATCTGCTTCTGGGCGTAGAGCTTTGCCTGCTTTCCGGTGAGCACCTGCTGACCGGCGTATGCGGCGAGGGCTGGGTTTGTCGCGGGCTTTGGGAAGAAGATCTTCTGCGGGGCGAGTTGGTCGCGAACGACTTGCTTGTCGTAGTGGCCGCCGACGAGCGCGAGTGCGCCGACGACAATCATGCCTGCCGCGGCGACGGTGGCGATCGAGGTCAGATTGGTCAGTTTCGCGAGCAGCGGGCTGCGCGGCGCGTGATTGGGCTGGGTGTCCTGATGGCGGCCGTTGGGGATGGGGTCGGCGACAGCGATGGGCGCCACGCCGTTGGGAGTGGCCTCGGCGGGTGGGGGTGGCATGACTGAGCTGGGCATTGTGTTCCTCGTTTCGTTGGGTGTGCGCATGAGCGCCAGCGACCAGAGGAGCACCGCGGACCTGAACAGCATAGCATGAAATCTATATCCATGAATTAGATATCCTGACATGGTAGTCTTGATACATGACCGAGACCACAACGCACCGCTGGAAGTTCCTGACCAACCACGCCCAGGTCCTGGCCTGCATCGCCCACGACCCGGGCGTGCTCCTGCGAGAGATCAGCGAGCGAGTCGGGATCACCGAACGGGCCGCGCACCGGATCGTCACGGAGCTCGCGGACGGCGGCTACATCACACGCGAGCGCAACGGACGCCGCAACCAGTACACGATCCAATCCGGTCTTCCGCTTCCCGACCGCCTCGGACGCGTGCAACGGATCAGCGACCTGCTCACCATCCTCATCGGCACCACCGACGAGCCTCCAGGCACGCCTGACCTCACAACGGTCCCGCGCACGTAGCTCTCCACCGATTCCCGCAAATGCGGATCTCGCTTGCCCTAGATGCCGATCCAAACACTCTCGAAGGCCAACGAGGAATGCTCGGCGATACGGTCGAAGTCGGCGTCGTAGTGAAGAACGCCGAGCTCGTTGGCGGCGGCGATCGCCGCGACGAGATAGTC
Organism: uncultured Solirubrobacterales bacterium; assembly: GCA_963724305.1. Classification (GTDB taxonomy): domain Bacteria; phylum Actinomycetota; class Thermoleophilia; order Solirubrobacterales; family Solirubrobacteraceae; genus Palsa-744. The sequence goes on along the minus strand of CAVRUG010000004.1, from coordinate 1,519,109 downwards.
CTGATGGGGGAGACGGTGAAAGCCAGCCGCATGTCGCGCGAGCTCAGCCTGGGCCCTAAGCCCGGCGGCGACGACGGCCTCCGACAGCTCCAGCGGCCTGAGTGCCTCCAGCTCCTCCGTCAGCTCCCCGTGCTCACGTGCATTGCGCGCGCTATACAGAACCTCGAACTCCAGGATCGGCGAGCGGTATAGATCTCCTGCTTCGAGCGCCCTCAGCCATTCGGCACGCACGAGCTCGTTGCCCCCGCGCTGAAACGCGGAGTTGTTGACGAGGAGCTTCTTGCCCGCGAACGCTCCGCTCACTCGTGCAGCCACCGCGCGGAAGCCTCGCTGAGTGCCGCGTGGTCGAGGCCCTCTGGCTGCCGGAAACGGTCGGCCAGGCGCGTGGCGGCCGCGCGCCGACGCCGCTCGTACTCCGCTTCGGCCTGGCTCCCTCGCCTGAGCGCCTCCTCGCCCTCCCTCGGTACCGAGGGCATCTCGCCACGAGTGCAGGTGCGCGTTGATCCTGGAACGAAGCGGGAGTCTGGGAGCGCAACCCGCGACCGCGTGCGATTCAACATGCTCTAGGAAATCCATTATACTGACGTACGGCTTGTTCCCAGCATCCGTAATTGCCATGCAATGCACCAGCGAAACAGGAGGCATGATGAGGAAAACATTCGTATTGTCCTTCGCGACGGCGGCTCTCTGCTCGCTTGCGATTTATGCAAGCCCTGCACTCGGTCACGAATTCGACGGCGAAACGTCGTCTCCTACGACCACCAAAACCGCGCAGATCATTCAGCTCGGTTCGAACTGGGTGGAATGCGACGAACTCGAAACGACGGCCTCCCCAGCGTCGGGCCTGTCGTCGCGACTCAAAATAAAATGGGAAAAATTCACGGGCTGTAGTTATAACTACGGTCTCGCGGGGCATCCGGTAATCGAAATCCATAAAAAATGTTCGGTGGAGCTAACAAGTACGAATCTCGCTGAAGTTTTCACAAACGAATTCGACGAAGGACGCGCAAAGCCCGAATGCATATTTCAGATTCTAACTGCCAAATGCAAAATAGTAATCAGTGAAGCAACGGCATTTCTGCCTGAATTCGAATGGAGGAACACGGACCTGACTTCTGGTCATTTCGAAAGCCTGCTGATATTCAGGCTCGAAAAACTGTCATACACCATCACCGAAGCAGAAGGCGCAGGATGCGGAGCCGGCGGGACGAATGGGGAATACGACGGCTCGATGCCGATCAAAGGCGTGATCGTCAAATAACACTCGAACTGGGTGCGCGACGGAGGGTGCGAGCGCGAGGCATCCGTGCCTCGCGCTCGCGCGTTACCTGGTCTACGACCCCGCGGTACCTACGAGCCTTGAAGAGACCTATGTGTATCTGTGATACTGTGCTCCACAGTGGCGAATATCACCGTTTCCATCCCCGACGACGTCTACCGTGCCGCACGGGTCCGTGCGGCGGAACAGGGCCGCTCGGTCAGCGCGCTCGTCGCCGAGTATCTGCGCTCGCTCTCCGAGCGGGAGGCCGAGTTCGCGAGGCTGGAGTCTCAGCAGCGGCGCATTCAAGAGCGGATCGATCGCTTCAGCGCTCGCGACCGTCTCGATCGCGAGGAGCTACACGGGCGTGCGGTTCGCTGACACCAACGTTCTGCTCTACGCGATCTCCCGCGACCCCGGCGAGCGAGCCAAGGCGACACGAGCCAATGAGCTCATCTCCTCGAGGGAGCTCGGCCTATCCGTCCAGGTGCTTCAGGAGTTCTATGTCCAAGCCACCCGCGACAGCCGGGCGGATCGTCTGACTCACGAGCAGGCCGCGGCGCTCGTCGATTCCTTCCGGCGCTTCTCCGTCCAAGAGACGACGGTCGGCGTGATGCTTGCGGCGATGGACATGCGGCAGCGATTTGGGATCTCCTACTGGGACGCGGCGATCCTCGAGGCGGCGCGGGCGCTGGGCTGCGAGGTGGTGCTCTCCGAGGACCTGAGCGACAGCCAGGACTATGCGGGGATACGAGTCGAAAACCCGTTCGAGGGCTGCTGAGGGCTGGTTGCACCTCGGCATCGCGGCACGTTTGACCCAAGCGCGGGCCGTAAGATGCTATGCCGCCTCCGTGGCGGGGACAGCGCAAGGGCACGTCGTCGCCGACGAGACACCACTCTTCGCCGCGTCACGCCCAGCCTCCCGACCGTGGTCCTATGTGCAGTCTTCGAGCGCCTTCGCGACCTGTTCGCCGTGGGGTGTGAGCGACCAGGCGTTGGGGTGCCCCGGTCGTCCGGTCCGCTTGACGAGCAGACCCTGGCTTGCCAGGCGTGCGAGCAGGCTCGCCGCCTGCTCCGCGCGGGTGAGGCCGATTCCCTTTCCGAGCGCGCGGTTGCTCGCTCCCGGGTGGGCGGCCAGGTAGCTCAGGCATTCCCGGCCGCGGTGGGCTCGCGGGTTGGATAACGCTTTTGGGATCACCGTGTCCGTGGCGGGGGTCGCGCGCCGCGCGGCGCGTCTTGTGGAGAGCTCTTGCGCGAGTCGTTTCGCGCGTTCGTGCGCTTGCGTCACGGTTGGCTCGTCGAAGTAGGGCTCGAGCGCGAGGCTTGCGAGCGGCGCCAGCAGGTCGATGAACGGGGGCGCCTCGCCGGTGATGAGGCGGCGGTGGAGGATGCCCGCGACTGCGACCACCGTCGCCTCTGCGCTCAGCGTCGAGCTGTGCCGGCCGGTGCGCGCCGGTCCGGCGGCGCTGTTGACCATGTGCTTGAGCAGCTCTATCTCGCGCGCGTGGTATTCGAGTGCCACTGGTCCTGCGGCGAGTGCCTCCACCAGACAGACGCGCGCGAGACAGAGGTCGGCGTCGAGCGCACTGAGCAGCGCCGCCAGCCCTGCCACGGCCTGCTCCTCCCAGGTGGCGTTCTGCGCAAACGCCTGAGCGATCCGTGCGCTCGTGCGTCGCATCGCCGCGTCCAGCACCGTGAGGAAGCACTGCTCGAAGTTCTCGAACAGGTCGTAGAACGTTGCGCGCGAGACGCCGGCCGCCTTGGCTACCTGTGTGATCGATGCGCCGCTGAAGCCATGCTCGGCGACGACTTGGGCGGCGGCCCGCATGATCCGCGCGCGCTGCACCTCTGCCACCTGCTCGCGCGAGAGGCGTCCCCGCTCACCTGTCGTCCAGATGCCCGCCCTGCGGTTTGGGTCTGCTGCGAGTTCGCTGGAGGTCATTGCTTGTCTTCTGCTTTTGTCCGTCTGGGGCCTGGTCGTGGTCTTGTTTGGGCTTGCTCCTACTGCGCCCGGGGGTCGCACGACTGGGCCGCGCTCATGTCGGTGATACGCGTGTGGCGAGGACCCTACTCGATCCGATCTTTGAAGCACCCTTCACTCTGTCCCGGTCATCGCAAGCATTGCGATAGTACGAAGGTCACCGCTGCCCGCGCTGCACCGCACCCGTGTCGATCGCTTCCCTACTCCGAGGCTTCGAGCGAGCGGCGGATGTCCGCGATCACGCTCGTGAGCTCCGTGGCCGAAGGCACGACCTGCCAGCCCCAGCGGGCGCGGCTGATACGTTCCGTGGGATGCGAGAAACGGCGAGCACGCGATGGCTGCGGCGGATGGCGAAGACTGGCGGCGAGTACGTGGCGGCGCGCGCCGGCGCCCCCGACGAGCACCCCAACGGCCCCGGCGGGAACGGCAGCGCCAACGGGCAAGCCAGCCCGCCCCCACCCCCGCCGATCTCCCCCGAGCCCGGGTCGCCCGCGCGCTTTGCCCGCGAGCTTTTGCCGGTGCAGGCGAGCGAGGAGGACCAGATCGTCAGCCGCCGCCTCTACGAGCGGCTCTCCGCGGAGGACGTCTGCGAGATCGAGGCGGCGATCGCGAAGGACGATCAGCTGCAGGCCTACTACAGCGGCGCCCCCGACGACCGCCACCGCACGTTTTTGCTGCTCAGCTTCGGCGTCTGGCTGAGCGTCCCTGCGGTGCTCGAGAAGGTGGCGCTCGGGGTGGAGCAGCCCCCCGAGGAGGTGCACGCGATGGCGCGCGGGCCGCTCGCCGCCGCGGGCGGCCTGTACGAGGCCGACATGGTGGCAAGCGCTCTGGCGAGTGTCGGCGTCGGCATCGAGTCGGCGTCGGCGGGGCTCGACTTCGGCTGCTCCTCCGGGCGCTTGGTGAGGGTGCTTGCGGCCGCCTACCCCGAGGTGCAGTGGCACGGCTGCGACCCCAACGGACCGGCGATCGAGTGGGCGCGCGGCGCCTACCCGCGCGTCAACCTCTTCCTCAGCTCCAACGCGCCGCCGCTGCAACTACCCGATGGCTCGCTGGACCTCGTCTGCGCGATCTCGATCTGGTCGCACTTCGCGCCCGCGCTCGGTGTGCGCTGGTTCGAAGAGATGCACCGCGTGATCCGCCCCGGGGGCCACCTCGTCTGCACCACCCACGGTTTCACCGCGGTGGACTTCTACGTCAAGAACACGCTGCGCACTCCTCAACAGTCCGACGAAATCGTCGGCGGGCTCTACCAGCGCGGCTGGTGGTATGCGCAGGAGTTCGGCGTCGACGGCGACTGGGGCGTGATCAACCCCGATTGGGGCACCGCGTTCATCTCACCCGAGTGGCTGCTCGCGCAACTCTGCCCGCGCTGGCGCGTTCTGGAGTTCGCCCCCGGGCGCAACCAGGACAACCAGGACGTGTACGTGCTGCAGCGCGTGTGAGGTCCTTGTCAGGTCGTCGGCCGTCGGGCGCCGGACATCGCCCGGCGCTCGTTGCCGGCGGTGGCTCTGGCCGCGCCCGGCGGCGGGCGGCCGCCGTGTACCGCTCGGCCGCGCCTTCGATTGCTAGCGTTCAACTGCCCTTGTCCACGATCACCGCCACCGCCGCCCCCACCGAAGCCGCGCCGGCGGCCACCGCCTCGCGCGGCCCCGCGGCCGTCTCGATCGAGGGCGTCAGCAAGACCTTCCGACTGCCCCACCAGCAGTACTCGACGCTCAAGGAGCGCGCGCTGCACCCGTTTCGCAGCACCGACTACGACGAGCTGCACGCCGTCAAGGACGTAACGCTTGGAGATCGCCACCGGGGAGTTCTTCGGGATCGTCGGGCGCAACGGCAGCGGTAAGAGCACTTTGCTGAAGTGCATCGCCGGCATCTACGGCGTCGATGCAGGGCCGCATCTCGATCGCCGGCCGGCTCTCGCCCGTTCATCGAGTTGGGGGTTGGCTTCAACATGGACCTGACGGCGCGCGATAACGTGATCATCAACGCGATCATGCTCGGTCTCTCCCGCCGCCAGGCCAGGGCGCGCTTCGACGAGGTGATCGCGTTCGCCGAGCTGGAGGAGTTCATCGACCTGAAGCTCAAGAACTACTCCTCGGGGATGCTGGTGCGGTTGGCGTTCGCCACCTCGATCGAGGTAGACGCCGAGATCCTGCTGATCGACGAGGTGCTGGCCGTCGGCGACGCCGCCTTCCAGCAGAAGTGCTTCGAGCAGTTCTACCGGCTCAAGCGCGAAGGCCGCACGATCGTGTTCGTCTCGCACGACATGTACTCCGTGGAGCGCTTCTGCGACCGGGCGATGCTGATGGAGCGGGGCAGCATGGTGCAGATCGGCGAACCGCGCGCGATCGGTCGTGCCTACCACAAGCTCAACTTCGGCCAGCTCCCCCACGAGGCGCCCGTCGAGGACCACTCCAACAAGGGGACGATGATCGCCGACGCCTGGTTTGAGAGCTCCAGCGGCGAGCGCGTAACCAGCTGCAGCCAGGAGGACGCGTTGAACATGTGCTTTGAGGTCCGCTTCGGCGAGGATCTCCTCGATCCGGTGTTTGCGGCGACGCTGCGCACCGAGCTCGGGCACACGATCGTCGTCGCGCGCTCCGACCGAAGCCGGGTGACACTCGCCTCCGGCGAGCATCCCCGTTTCGGCCAGCACGGCGGTGCCAGCGGCTCCTTCAGCGCAGGCGAAACCGCGATCGCGCGCTTCTCGATCCCCAGCTGGCTGACCCCGTCCCGCTACACGCTCACTCCCTCGCTGGCACGCGAGGGCACCGGCGCCAACGCGCTCGCGCTGGTCGAGGACATGACCTCGGTCGTCGTGCATGGCACAACCAGCGGGGGGATCCTCGAGTTGCCCGTCCAAGCAAGGATCGAACGCGCATGAGCGTACCCGTTGACTATGTGTGGCCATGCGGGCGTTGTGCGGAGACCCCCTGCGGGCGTGGCGCAGATGTCCCATGCGGGCGTTGTGCGGAGACCCCCTGCGGGCGTGGCGCAGATGTCCCATGCGGGCGTTGTGCGGAGGCGCGGTCATGAGCGCGATGCCGGATGTCGGCCTGCCCGCTCCACTGCGAGCGCCCGGCAGCCACCGCGTGCACGGCCCCTCGGCGCTCGGCAGCGACCTGCATCGCTTCTGGTCGCTGACGTTCACGCTCGCCCGCACCGAATTCAAGCTGCGCTTCTACGGCTCGGTGCTCGGGTACGTGTGGACGCTGATGCGCCCGCTGCTGCTGTTCAGCGTGCTGTGGGTGTTCTTCACCAAGGTCGGCCACGTCAACGACGGCACAAAGCCGGGTGAAAAATATTACGGGGCGCAGCTGCTGGCGTCGATTGTGCTGTTCACCTTCTTCATCGAAGGGACCACCAACGCGGTGCGCAGCGTGGTGGATCGCGAGAACCTCGTGCGCAAGATTCATTTCCCGCGTCTGGTGATTCCACTCTCGGTGGTGCTGCTGGCGATGTTCAACCTGGGGCTCAACCTGATCGTGGTGGCGATCTTCGCCATCAGCGCCGGTGTGCACCCGATGCTCAGTTGGCTGGAGCTGCCGCTGATAGTTGGCGCGCTGATCGTGTTTGCCGCGGGCATGGCGATGCTGCTCTCGGCGCTGTTCGTACACTTCCGCGACATCCAGCCGATCTGGGAAGTGTTGGCGCAGATCCTCTTTTACGCCTCGCCGGTGATCATCTCGATTCAGACGGTGATCGCCAAATTGAACCCCACCCTCCTGCACCTCTACATGCTCAACCCGCTGGCGGTGATCTTCCAGCAGTTCCGCCACGCGATGATCACCAATGCCACTCCTAGCGCCGGCGAAGTGCTGGGCAGCTGGAGCGCGTTGTTCGGCGCGCTGGCGATCGTGGTGGCGATCTTCGTCGTCGGCTTCCTCGTGTTCAACCGCGCCGCGGCGCGGATCGCGGAGAATCTCTGAGATGAGCGCGACCGAGGAGAGGGCGAGAAGTTGGGGACCGACCCGGAGAGCGTGCGGGACATCGAGGCGGGGAGCGCCGGCGTGACGAACGGGCAGCCGAGCGTCGAGGTTGAGAACGAGCGCCTGCGCGCCCGCGTCGCCGCGTTGGAGGCCGAGCTCGTGGAGGTGCAGTCGCGCACCAACACCGCGATCGCCAAATGGCAGGAGCAGGCCTACTGGCTGGACCGCTGGCACCTCGACCTCAACGCGCTGATGCTCCGTCCCGGAGCGACCGAGCTGCTCGGTGCGGTGCGCTCCGTGCGCGGGGTGTGGTGGCGCGTGAAGCTTCTCAAGCGGCGTCTGCTCGGGCCCTCGTGAGCCGCGATCTTTGCGTCGGCTCACTCGCTCCCGAGAGGAATGCGCGGTGAGCCGAATCTCGGTTGTGATCCCCGTCAAGGACGGCGAGCGCTATCTGGAGGAACTGCTCCGAGCGCTCGCGCGCGAGGGCGCCGAGGAGGTGCTCGTGATCGACTCCGGCTCGCACGACCGCTCGCTCGAGATCGTCTGCGCGGCCGGCGCGGAGCTGCTGCAGATCGAGCCAGCAGAATTTGGCCACGGACGCACCCGCAACCTCGGTGCCGAACGCACCTCGGGGGAGCTGATCTGCTTCCTCACCCAGGACGCTACGCCCGTGCCCGGCTGGCTGGATGCCTACTGCGAGGCGTTTGCGCTGGATGAGCGCGTGGGCGCCGCGTACGGGCCGCACCTGCCGCGCGACGACACCAGCCCGATGATCGCCCGCGAGCTGAGCGAGTTCTTCGCCGGCTTCGCTGCCGATGGGTCGGGGGCGAGTGGAGCGGGCGGTGTTGGGGCGGGCAAAGCTGGGGTGAATGGCGCAAGCGGTGTTGGGGCGGGCGTGAGGCCAGTGCTCCAGCGCCGCGGCGACCCCACCTTCCTCTCCAACGTCAACGCCTGTTACGCGCGCGCCTGCTGGGAGGAGATCCGCTTCCGCGAAGTGCCCTACTCCGAGGACCAGGCGTTCGGCCGCGACATGCTGGCGGCCGGCTGGGCGAAGGTCTACCAACCGGGCGCCGCGGTGCAGCACGCCCACGACTACGGCGCGATCGAGTTCATGCGCCGCTACTTCGACGAGTACCGTGGCCTGCGCGAGAGCACCGGCCACGTCGAGCCGTTCGCGCCGCTGCCCGCCGCGCGCCACGTCGCCGGCGCCGTGGCCGCCGACCGCCGCTGGATGGCGCAGCGGGAAATGAGCGTCGCCGAACAGGCGCGCTGGACGGCGCGCTCAGCCACTCACCACGGCGGGCGGCGCATCTTCTCCGCGCTGGGCTCGCGCGCCGAGCGGATGCCCGCACCGCTGCGGCGGCGATTGTCGTTGGAGGGGAGGGATGATGGGGGAGGGGCTCGCGCCGAGCCCCCGACGCAGGCCGCGAGCGGGTCAGCGGGGGGCGCCGCCGCGCACAGCGCCGATGGAAGCGGGGCCGGTGCGCCCGGCGCCGGCGGGTATGGTGATCGGTTGGGGGGTGGAGCGGCCGAGTCCAGCGCCAACGGCAGCGCTCCTGGTGGGGCGGGCGCGCAGGCGGCGGGGCTGCCCGAGCTGCCCCCCACCGAGCACGTCGGCCAGCTGCTGCCCCACGACGACTACGACCTCGTCACGCGCGTGTGGGAGGAGGGCCCCGCGCCGCTGCTGGAGGCCGTGCCCGGGATGGCCGAGCGCGAGCGGCTGCGCCTGGCGCTCGTGATCCCCCCCTACAGCCGCGGCAGCGGGGGACACAACACGCTGTTTCAGATCTTCACCCGCCTGGAGCAGCGCGGGCACGCGTGCAGTGTGTGGCTGGCGGATTACCACAACCTACATGCGCGACGTGCGCGCGGCGCGGCTGCGCCGCGAGATCCGCGAATTCTTCGCCGCCCTTCGAGGGGCCGGTGTACAAGGGCTTCGAGCAGCTGGCAGGGCGCGGACGTGGCGATCGCCACCGGCTGGCAGACGGTGCACGCGACGCTCACGCTCGACGGCACCCGCGCGCGGGCATATGTGGTCAACGACCACGAGCCCGAGTTCTACGCGGCCTCGATCGAGCAGGTGCTCGCCGAGGACACCTACCGCTACGGCCTGCACTGCATCGCCGCGAGCCCGTGGCTGCGCGACCTCCTGATCGAGCGCTACGGCGCGAGCGCCGACGCCTTCCAGCTGGGCGTGGACGGCGACACCTACCACCCGCTCCCGGTGCAGCGGCGCGCGGACACGGTGATCTACTACGCGCGCCACGCCACCCCCCGGCGCGCGGTGCCGATCGGGCTGATGGCGCTCGCCGAGCTCCACCGCGCCGCCCGGACGTGCGGATCGTGCTGTTCGGCACCGATAAGCCGCTGCACGCCGCGTTCCCCTATGAGCACATGGGCGTGCTCTCGCCCGCGCAGTTCGCGCGGCTGTACTCCGAGGCCACCGTGGGGCTGTGCCTGTCGCTGACCAACTTCTCGCTGATGCCCAAAGAGATGCTCGCCTGCGGCCTGCCCTGCGTGGAGCTCGCGGGGGTCAGCGCGGAGTCGATCTTCGGCGAGGACGGCGCCCTCGACCTCGCCCCGCTGCAGCCGCTGCGGATCGCCGACGCGCTGGAGCGGCTGCTCGCCGACCCCGCGCTGCGCGAGCGCCGCTCGCGCGAGGGCCGCGAGTTCGTCGCCTCCCACACCTGGGATCACGCCACCGACGAGGTCGAAGCGGGGCTGCGCCACGCGCTGCGCGAGCGGGAAGGGGCGACAGTTAAGTGAAGAAGCTCCCCAGCGTGAGCCACTGCGAGGCGTAGCTGAGACCGATCATCGCCACCACCAGCGTGGTCGCCAGCGGCACGTGCCAGCGGCGGCCCAGGCCGAAGGTCCCGCCGACGGCGATCGCGGCGAGCGCGGCGATCGCGGGGAAGATGTAGCGGCCCTGTTCGGCGACCACGGTGCGCCCGCCGGTGGGTGCGAAGTAGGCGGCCTCCACGGCGACCAGCACGCAGATCGGGAACAGCGCGATGACCGCGACCTCGAAGAAGCGCGCGAGCACCGCGACGCGCTCGCGGACCGCCGCGGAGAGCGCGAGCAGCGCGACCAGGCCCATCGCGAGGATGATCGCGTTGTAGACCCAGTTGGGGAACAGCCACGTGTACCAGCCGAACGCGCCCCAGCCGCGTTCGACGTAGACCTGCTTGAACGGCCAGCCCGGCGGGAACAGGTCGCCCATGAACGACAGCCTCGGTAGGAACAGCTCCCACAGGTACACCGCGAAGCGGCCCGGCATCTGCTCGGCGGTGGTGAGCGCGCTGGCGGCCGCGATCCCGCCGCCGGGGGCGTGGCCGGCGACGGGCGGGTAGAAGACGGGCTGCAGCAGCGACCACCCCTCGCGCACCACCAGGAACGCGGCCGCGAGCGCCGCCCACGCGCGCGTGTCGCGCAGGCGGTGGCGGCGCCACGCCATCCCCAGTAGCCCGACCGCCACCGCCGGGTAGATCTCATAGCCGGTCTCCTTCAGCAGGGGCGCGAACGCGAGCGTCGCCCCGAGCGCCAGCGCGATCCGCCAGGTCAGACCGCGCCGCAGCGCCCGGATCGTCAGGTAGAGCGCGAGTGCCGCGGCAGCGTTGATGCCGTTGTCGTTGTTGACCGCGCCCGCCATGAAGCCGAACATTGGCTGGAAGGCGACCAGCAGTCCGGCGGCGAGCGCGGCGGTGGGCTGGCGGGGCAGCACCTCGCGGATCACCCCGAACGCGCACAGGGCCACCAGCGCTCCCAACAGCGCGGAGACCAGCCGCATCGCCGTCAACTGCGAGTAGATCGACTGCGAGCTCGCTGCCAGGTAGGCGGGCGCGAGCAGCGCGTAGTAGGCCGGCTGGTGGGGCGCGGCCGCCGTGGTGTAGCCGCCGCCGTTGTCCGCCGGGTGGGGGGTCGTGGCGACTTCGTGCTCCCAGGCGCTCTGCTGGGTCGCCAGCCACGGCGGGCGCCCGTCGGGGAGCGCGACCTGCGAGAAGACGTTCACGGCGTTGAGCGCCAGCGACTGGTCGGTGGAGTAGGGCGCGCGCGGGCCGGGTACGCGTTCGGGAGCGTGGCCGGTTTCGGCGAAGTACTGGGCGTAGGCGAAGTGGTCGGGCTCGTCGGGGGCGTTGAAGGCCGGCGTGATCAGCGCCCACGAGGCGGCGTTGGCGAACGCGATCAGCACGATCGCCACGGCGGGGCGCAGCGTGCGCCCGCGCAGGTTAAGCGGACGGCCCGCGGCGGCGCGCGCCAGCGCCAGCAGCGCCAGCGCCCAGCTGAGCGGCAGTAGCCCAAACAGCAGGAAGGGATAGGTCCACGTACCGACGATCCCGGGACGGAACAGCGCTGCGCGCGAGAAGACCGCACCCGCCGATTCCAGCAGCGAGCGCTGCACCCCCGCCGGTGGCATGAACCAGACGCCAACGCGGTTGGCCACCGGCGCGCCGTCCTGCCGGGCGGGCAGCTGATCGGCCTGCAGGCCGATCATCCCTCCGAGCGCAATCGGCCCGCTGCGGGGAGTGATACACACCGTCGCGGGCACCGTTGCCGGTGAGGCGGGCCGCACCGGGATCGGCGCGTTGGCGTACACCAGCGAGGTGGGCCCGGGGACGCCGGTCATCGTCGAGGAGACTGTGCGCCCTGCGGCGATGACTCGCAGCGAGGCGGTGAAGGTGGGGCTGTGGGCGAACACCGCGAGCTGCACGCGGCCGGTGTCGGCGGGCAGCTGCAGGTCTGGCACGCACAGCCGCTGACCGGGGTTGAGGTTGGCGACCACGCTGCGCACCCCGACGCTGTTGGTGCCGGTGTAGAAGTCGCGGGGGATCGCCAGCTGCCAAAGGATCAGCCCCGCCATCACGGCGCCGACGATCGCCGCCGGCCACCACACCGCGCGAGCCCCGCGGAGTCGCGCCCACTCTTGCCCGGAAGAGCTGCCCTCCGCGCTGTGGTCACCTGCGGCGCCGGCTCCCGCGGTCGAGGTCGGGGCGACTCCCGCGGTCGAGGTGGGGTCGGCTCCCGCGGTCGAGGTTGGGTCGGCTCCCGCGGTCGAGGTGGGGTCGGCTCCCGCGGTCGAGGTGGGGTCGGCTCCCGCGGTCGAGGTGGGGTCGGCTCCCGCGGTCGAGGTGGGGTCGGCTCCCGCGGTCGAGGTGGGGTCGGCTCCCGCGGTCGAGGTGGGGTCGGCTCCCGCGGTCGAGGTGGGGTCGGCTCCCGCGGTCGAGGTGGGGTCGGCTCCCGCGGTCGAGGTGGGGTCGGCTCCCGCGGTCGAGGTCGGGGCGACTCCCGCGGTCGAGGTGGGGTCAACCTCAGTGGGGGTGGAGTCAACCTCTGGAGGGGTGGCGCTCACCGGCGGCGCACGCGCACGGCTCAGCCGCGGCGCAGACCGAGAATCGACAGCAAGAACGACGAGAAGAAGATCTGAATCCCGACGATCAAGAGCGTTGCGGCGACCACCGCCATGTGTTCGTCCGCGAGCGAGCCAAACCCGTTTGAGATCCAGGTGGTGACGATCACCGCGCCGAGCGCGAAGCCGACCAGCACGAACGCGCCGCCGAGCAACAGGCCGTGCTCGAGGCGGAAACGGGCGCGCATACGGTCAAACCAAGGGTCGCGCTCGCCCATGAAGTAGGTGCCGTAGGCGTGGGCACACAGCCCGAGCGCCAGCACCTGCGTGCCGACCACCATCAACAGCGAGCCGGCGATCAGCGCGTGGATGCCCCACGAGCGCCCGAAGAAGTCGAGGCCGCCGCCGACCAGCGCGACGATCAGCGTGCCGAGGCCGGCGAGCAGCGCGCCCGGCAGGATGAACAGGTGGGTGGGGGAGTGCACCAGCAGGAAGCGCAGGTGGCGCCAGCCGTCGCGGAAGCTCGACAGCTTCGACTCCCCGCCGCGGGGGTGGTATTCGATCGGGAACTCCGCGATCCGCAGGTCGGCCTTGGCGGCGCGAATTACCATCTCCGAGGCAAACTCCATCCCGGTGGTGCGCAGGTCCAGGCGGGGCAGCACGTCGCGGCGCAGCGCGCGCATCCCGCAGTGGGCGTCCTTGACGCCGGTGTCGAAGAACAGGTTGAGCAGACCCGTGAGGATCGGGTTGCCGACGTAGCGATGCAGCCACGTCATCGCGCCCGGCTGGATGTTGTCCATGCGGTCGCCCATCACCAGCTCCGCGCCCTGGTCGAGCTCGGCGACGAAGCGGGGGATCTCGTTGAAGTCGTACGTCAGATCGGCGTCGGCCATCACGATGTAGCGCCCGCGCGCTGCGGCGAAGCCGGCGAGGTAGGCGCTGCCGTAGCCGCGGCGGGGCTCGTGCACCACGCGGGCGCCGGCGGCGACGGCGAGCGCGGCGGAGTCGTCCTCGGAGGCGTTGTCGACCACCAGCACCTCGCCGTCGAGCGCGTTGCGGGATAGCACCTCCAGGGCAGCGTGCACGCAGCGCTCGATGTTCTCGGCCTCGTTGAGGCAGGGGATCACGACCGACACCAGCGTTAGATCGGGGCCCGCCCCCCCGTCGGGTGCGCGACTCGTGAGGTCCGCGGGGACGATGGGCCTTGTCTGCTCGACTGTGCTCATAGTTGGGGGGTACCCGCCCTGGCCGCACCGGTGTGGCGACGGAGTGGGGGTCGTGCGGTTATAACGCGCGAGGGGGCGGAAAGGCGCGCGGTGCCGAGCAGAGATGCTACCGCAGGCGGTGGCGCCTCTCTGCAAGCCGGGTGCCGCCCGGGGGCCCGTCACTCATACAAATCGCCAGGCCCCACCAGCCGGTAGCGCTCCGGGTCGGCGGCGCCGAGGCGCTGAAGCGGCTTGTCGAAGCCTGAGCGAGAGTAGAAATAGTGCCGGCGGACGGAGTCGGCGCCCGGGACATGGGCTGACAGGCGGGTGAGCAGCGACTCCTCCGCGAGGCCGACCGGGGTGCTGGTCCACTTGCAGCTGCCGACGGCGAGGACCGTGGCGCTGTGGTCGACCGCCACCGCGTCGAGCTCGCGCTGCTCGGTGCGCCGGCCCTCGCCGGTTGGCACCGGCCCCCACCAGGCTCCGACCACGCGAGCCCGCTCGGCCCTCTGCATATGTGTGCGGCAGATGTCCTCGAAGGCGGGCTTGGAGACGAAGTGGTCGAGTTGGGGGAGCACCGTGTCGCGCAGGTGCTGCTCCGCACCGGCGCGGGTGCGCAGCAACGAGCGGTAGGGGTCCACGAAGCGGAAGTAGAAGCCCAGGAAGCCATCGACGATCGTGTAGGTGGTCTTCTTGGACCGCGCCCCGGCGGTGACGGGCCGGCGCTGCTCGACGAGCTTCAGCCGTTCCAGCACGGTTGTGATCTGGCTGACCTGGGCGGAGCTGAGCTTAGTCCAGCCCATGATCTCGCTGTTGCGCGTGCGCCCGGTGGCGATCGCACGCAGGGTCGAGAAGTAGTTGTGCGGGTCGTTCAGCTCCTGGCGCAGAAGCAGCTCCGCCTCCTCGTGCAGGAAGCCGTCGCGGTAGAGGATGTGGCGCAGGATGTTCTCGGCGAGCGGGACGCTGTCCTCGAAGCGCTCCAGGTAGTAGGGCATCCCCCCGCACACTGCGTAGGTGCGGATCCTGTCGCCGGGCGAGTATCCAGGGGTGAACAGGGCCGCCGAGCGGAAGTCGAACGGGGTCAGCTGCCACTGGCCGGTGCGCCGGCCGTACATCTGGCCGGCGAGCACCTGCCGCTCGAAGAAGGACACCTCGCTGCCCGCGATCACCAGCACGAGCGGCAGAGCGCGCCCGACAGTGCGCCACCAGCGGTTGAGCAGCGTGCCGAGCTCGCGATCCTGCATCGCCAGGTATTGGAACTCGTCGAGCACAACTATCGTGCGCTCCGAGGCGGCGTACTGCGCGATCGCGGCCAGCGCCGCCTCCCAGCTGTCGAGTGGCTGGTGGGCGAGCAGCTCGTTGCCCGAGACGCGCGCGAGCTCGCGCGAGATGTCGCGCAGCTGATCCCCCCGCGTGGCTTCAGTTGCCTCGAAGTAGAGGGCGCGTTAACCCGCGACGAAGTGGGTGAGCAGTTCGGTCTTACCGACACGGCGCCGTCCCCAGAGCACGTAAAAGCGGGCGTCCGCGGCGCTCCAGTTGTCCTCCAGTGCCGCCAGCTCATCGACGCGATCGTAGAACTTCATTTACAAGATCTTATCGCTAAAAATCATCTTGCAGTAAATCTTATTGCCAAATATCTTATGCTGTACTAGTATCTTTTGAAGGGAGGTTGTGCACCCACAAGCCCACTAAGCGCACTGGACTCGCCAGACTGCACCAAGCCCCGGGCGCACCTTGCCTGTGGCACTCTCCCACGCGATATGCGCATCTGCCTCGTATACGACTGCCTCTTCCCTTGCACGGTGGGGGGCGCCGAGCGCTGGTATCGCAACCTCGCCGAGCGCCTCGCCGCAGAGGGCCACGAAGTCACCTACCTGACGCTGCGCCAGTGGGAGCGGGGCGAGGAGCCGCGGGTTGACGGGGTGCGCGTAATCGCGGTGGGCCCGAAACTAGCTCTGTACACCGCCGATGGCCGCCGCAAGATCGCCCCGCCGCTGGTGTTCGGGCTGGGGGTGCTGTGGCATCTGCTGCGAAACGGCCGCCGCTACCAGGTCCTTCACACCTGCTCCTTCCCCTACTTCTCACTGCTGGCTGCTGCGGCGGCACGTCCACTCGGGCGCTACAGCCTGGTAGTCGACTGGCACGAGGTGTGGAGCCGCGCCTACTGGCGCGAATACCTCGGTGGCGCCGGCGGCGCAGTGGGGTACGCGGTGCAGTTGCTGTGCGCGCGCTTGCCTCAGAAGGCGTTCTGCTTCTCGCGGCTACATGCACAGCGCCTGCGCGCCGAGGGCCTGCGCGGCGAGCCGACGGTGTTGGAGGGCGAGTATGCGGGGACGCTCGACACCCCGACCGCACACCCCGCCGAACCACTGGTCGTGTTCGCGGGCAGGTTGATTCCCGAGAAGCAGGCCCCGTTGGCGGTGGCGGCGTTCGCGCTCGCGGCACGGCGCCTCGCCGCGTCGGGGCCGCGGGGCGAGTCCAAGCTGGCGCACGAAGGTGAGTTGAAGCCGGCGCACGAAGGTGAGTTGAAGCCGGCGCAGGAGGGCGCGCCCGAACCGACGCTCCGCGGAGAGTTCTACGGTGATGGACCCGAGCGCGAGGCGCTGGAACGAGCGATCGAGCAGCACGGTGTAGGCGAGATCGCAAGCGCCCCGGGCTTCGTGGATGCGACCCGGATCGACGAGGCGCTGACCAACGCGATGTGCATGCTCTCGACCTCGCGCAGGGAGGGGTACGGCATGGTGGTGATCGAGGCCGCCGCGCGCGCGACCCCGAGCGTGGTGGTGGCCGGCGAGGACAACGCCGCCGTGGAGCTGGTGCAAGATGGCGTCAACGGCGTGGTCGCCCCAACCGCTGACCCAGAGACGATCGCGGCGGCGATCGTAAGGGTGCACGAGGCCGGCATGGCGATGCGCGAAAGCACGGCGAAGTGGTTTGAGCAGAACGCACAGCGCCTCTCACTGGAGTCATCACTGCGCGCGGTGCTGGCGAGCTACGAGAGGGAGCCCAGCGCCCGCGCGTAGGAGTCGAGCGTGAGCCGCGCGGTGCGCTCCCAGCTGAACCCGCGCGCACGCGCAAGGCCTCGCTCGCGCAGGTCACGCGCAAGCGCGGGATCGCCGAGCGGCCGCTCGATCGCCTGCGCGATCGCGGTCTCCGAGCGGGGATCGAACAGCAGCGCCGCGTCGCCGGCGACCTCGGGCAGCGAGGAGGTGTCGGCACACGCGACCGGCACCCCGCGGGCCATCGCCTCGAGCACGGGCAGCCCGAAGCCCTCGTACAGCGAGGGGTAGACGAAGGCATCGGCAAGCCCCCACAGGCCCTCGATCTCGCCCTCCGAAAGCCACCCCTCGAAGCGCATATCGGCGAGGACCCCAAGCTGGGCGGCGCGGGCGCGCAGCTCAGCCTCGTGCCAGGTGGGGTAGCCGGGCAGCACGAGCACCGGCCGCCGCTCGGAGGGGATGCGCGCGAACGCACCCACCAGCGCGAGCAGGTTCTTGTGGGGACGCTTGGCCGAGAGCGTCAGCAGCACCCGTCGCTCGCCCAAATCGAAGCGCGCGCGTGTCTGCTGCGCCGAAAGGGCCGACCCGGGGCGGCGCACGGTCCCAAGCCCCTGCGGCACCACATCGATCCGCTCCTCCGGGAGCCCCAGCAGCTCGACGAGATCGCGGCGGGTGGAGTCGGAGATCGCGATCACCCGCGTGGAGCGACGTGCGGCGAGCGGCACGAGCACGCGCATACCCCGGTCGCGCAGGCCGGGGTGGGCGTCGGGGAAGCGGGCGTAGATCAGGTCGTGGACTGTGAGCACCCGCCGGAAGCGCCCATACGCGGGCGCGGTGGAGGCGAGAGAGTGCACGAGATCCACTCCCACGCGCGCGGCAAGGCGCGGCAGAAAGGCCTGCTCGCCGAGCACCCACTGCTCGCGCCGGCGGGCGTTGACCGGCACTGTGACGGCCGGCATCAGCTCGCCCCAAGGCCCATCCGCCGCGGCGGAAGCCTCGCGCGAGACGAACGCGGTGAAGCGCGTGCCTGGCGGCGCGCAGCGCACCAACTCCGGGAGTAGCTCACGGGCGTAGACCTCCATTCCGCCGGTGTCGCCGGGCACGAGGTAGATGAGGTTGAGGCCGATGTGCATGGGGGCGGAGTGAGGCTGAGGTCGAGACCGATGCGCTTGGTGGCGAAGTGAGGCTACTAGCGCTCCGCGAAGGCGTCACCGCATCCGGCAATAGACTCGGCAGCGATGCAGGCGCGACGGCGTAACCACTGGGGCTGGGGGTATGAGGACCAGCGCTTCTCCCCCGAGCAGGTGCGCGCGACAGCGGTCGGGCTGGCGACGCACCTGGGATTGGGAGAGCCGGTGGAGGTGGATGATCCGGTGGCGATCGAGGCCGTGAAGCTGCCGGCCCCGCGGATCTCCCCGCCGGCCGCCCTCGCGGAGCTGTGCGCCGACGACACCCACGCGCGCGCCTCTCACGCGTGGGGCAAGTCCTACCCCGACGTGGTGAGGGGCTTTCGCGGCAACTTCGAGCACCCGCCGGACTTCGTGGCGTACCCGCGCGAGGAGCACGAGGTGGAGCAGCTGCTGGAGTGGTGCGCGGCGCAGCGCGTGGCGGCGATCCCCTACGGCGGTGGCACCAGCGTGGTGGGCGGCATACGGCCCGAGGTGGATCCCTCCTACAACGGGGTCATTACCCTCGACCTCGGCGCGCTCGACCAGGTGCTGGAGGTGGACAAAGTGTCCCGTGCGGCGCGCATCCAAGCCGGCGCGAGCGGACCGGAGCTGGAGCGCCAGCTCGCCGAGCACGACCTGACCCTGCGCCACTTCCCGCAGTCGTTCGAGCTCGCGACGCTCGGCGGCTGGATCGCCACCCGCGCGGCGGGGCACTTCGCCACCGTGAGGACGCACATCGAGGACTTCGTGGAGTCGGTGCGCGCCATCACGCCGGCGGGAGAGTGGGAGTCGCGTCGTTTGCCGGGCTCGGGCGCGGGGGTTAGCCCCGACCGCATGTTGGCCGGCTCGGAGGGGATCCTCGGGGTCATCACCGAGGCGTGGGTGCGCGTGCAGCCGCGCCCCACCCACCGCCGCTCGGCGGGTGTGAGCTTTGCCGACTTCGCCAGGGGTGCGGAGTGCGTGCGGGAGCTCAGCCAGTCGGGGCTGAATCCCGCCAACTGTCGCCTGATCGACGAGCGCGAGGCGATGATGACGATGGCGGGCGACGGCGGCAGCGCACTGCTGGTGATGGGCTTCGAGTCCACCGACCACTCGGTGGACAGCTCGATGGAGCGGGCTTTGGAGATTTGCGTGGAGCACGGGGGGGAGGCCAAGGAGCGCGGTTCTGGTGGCAGCGCAAGCAGTCGCGCGCCGACCGGCTCCGGGGGTGGCGGTGCGGGCGGCGGTGGCATGGGCAGCGGTGGCATGGGCTTGCGGGGTGGTGGCACGGGCAGCGCAGGCGGCATGGGCTCGCGGGGTGGTGGCACGGGCAGCGCGGGCGGCATGGGCTTGCGGGGTGGTGGCACGGGCAGCGCAGGCGGCACGGGCTCGCGGGGCGCCGGTGCGGGCGGCGGCGGTGAGGGGTCCGACGCCGTGAGCACTTGGCGGGAGACGTTTCTGGCGGCCCCCTACCTGCGAGATGTGTTCGTGGCGATGAGCGCGATCAGCGAAACCTTCGAGACGGCGATCACCTGGGAGCGCTTCCCGGCCCTCTACGAGCGGGTGATGGCGACGGCCGAGCTGGCGATGCGCGAGGTGGGAGCGCAGCCGGGCGGGGTGTCGTGTCGCTTCACGCACGTCTACCCCGACGGCCCCGCCCCTTACTTCACCGTGCTCGCCAGAGGGCGGCGCGGGGAGGAGCTGGAGCAGTGGGCGGCGATCAAGCGCGCGGTGTCGGATGCGATCATCGAGGGAGGCGGCACGATCACCCATCACCACGCGGTGGGTCGCGACCATCGCCCCTGGTATGACCGCCAGCGCCCCGACCCGTTCGCGGCGGCGCTGCAAGGGGCGAAGAAGGCGGTGGATCCACGGGGCATCATGAACCCGGGCGTGCTGGTGGAGCCGTTGCGGTGAGGCTGGCGGCGATGGCAGCCTCCCATGCCGGGTCGGCGGCGGGAGCCTGGGGGGATGTCCCATGACGATCGCCGTGCTGGGCCCCGGCGGCGTGGGCGGTTTGGTGGCGGGCGCGCTCGACCGTGCTGGCACCCCGGTCACGCTGGTCGCGCGCGAGTCCACCGCGGAGCTGATCGCTGCGCGCGGCCTGCGGGTGAGCTCCGTACGACTCGGCGACTTCGTCGCCCACCCCCACGTGGTGGCACGCCTGGAGGAGCCGGTGGAGACGCTGGTGGTGGCAACCAAGGCGACCGGTCTGCAGGAGGCACTGGCGCGCATCGCCGCCCCACCTGCGCTGGTGGTGCCGCTGCTCAACGGCCTCGATCACGTCACGGTGCTGCGCGAGCGCTTCGGCGAGCAGACGGTGGTGGCGGGCACGATCCGCGTTGAGGCCGACCGTCCCGAGTCGGGCACGGTGGTGCACACCAGTCCCTTCCTGCGCATCGACATGGCCTCCGCCTACCCGGCGGCGCGGCCGGGGATGGAGGCGCTGGCGGCGAAGCTGGAGGCGGCGGGGATCCCCGCGCGCGTGGAGGAGTCCGAGCCGCAGGTGCTGTGGGGCAAGCTGGTGCGCCTCAACGCGCTGGCGTGCACCACCAGCGCGTTCGACAAGCTGCTGGGCGAGATCCTCACCACGCCGGAGCTGCGCGCCGAGCTGGTGGGCGCAATCGAGGAGGGCTGTGCGGTGGCGGCGGCCGAGGGAGCGAGCATCGACGTGGCCGACCCGCTGGGCGAACTGAGCGCCGCGCACCCCACGCTGGGCAGCTCGATGCAACGCGACATCGCCGCCGGCCGTCCCCCCGAGCTGGACGCGATCCCCGGGGCGGTGCTGCGCGCGGCGGCCCGCCACGGCGTGGAGTGCCCGACGATCGTGCGGTTGGTGAGGATGATCGCCAAGCGCGTGGGCGTCCCCGCCCCGATCCCCGCGCGCTGAGCGAGCTACTCGCCGAACGGGCGGAATCGAGGCTCGCCCGCCTCGCCCGGTGTGGCGGGGACCATCTGGGTGGCGACGGCCTCGACCACCTCCGCCTCGGACTCCTCGCGCTCTTCATCGTGCTGCCCGTCGCACAGCACGCGGAAGTTGCCGGTGACGCCGCTGTCGGCGTGGATCGTGATGCCGGGGAGGATCTCCTCGCCCTCCTCGAAGCCCAGCCGCTCCATGTCGAAGTGAGCGAGACCGATGCCGTGCGCGGTGTGCGTAGGATTCTCGCGGTCGTGCGCCGCCACCGCCTGGGCAAAGCGCTCGAGGTTCTTGGCGATTTTGCCGGTGTCCGCCATCGCTCGCCGGAAGCGTAGCGCGGGCGACCGTCCGCGGGCGTACGATGCCAGCGGCGGTCCACCGAGATACGGCGGCCGGCGACGGAGCGGCCACGGAGCGGTCGCCCTTGCAGTACCACGCTCACGCCCACCAACGAACACCAAAGCCGACGGAAGGGAGTTGACCCGCGATGGATATCTTCGCCCAGCTCGACGAGGCGCGCAGGCGCACCAACGTGCTCGAACACCCCTTCTACCAGCGCTGGAGTGCGGGCGAGCTGCAGGACGGCGAGCTTGAGCTTTACGCCGGCGAGTACGGCCACGCGGTGCGCGCGCTGGCGCGGGCATCGCGACTGGCCGCGGAGCAGGCGGGCCCTCAACACGCCGCCGGCCTCGCCCGCCACGCCGCCGAGGAGGAGAGCCACGTGGAGCTGTGGGAGCAGTTTGCCCGGGTGGTGGGAATTCCCGAGGAGACCCGGCCCCGGCTGGAAGACCGGCGCACGGGTGTCAGCTCGGGATCGCTAGGCGCGAGCGCAGAGCCGCTGGCGCAGACGTGCACATGCGTGGAGTCGTGGACCGCGGGCGAGGACCTGCTGGAGCATCTGGCGGTGCTGTACACCGTGGAGGCCAGCCAGCCGGCGATCTCGACCACCAAGCTGGAGGGCCTGGCGACCCACTACGGAGTGCCGGAGGACTCCCTGGGGGCGGCGTACTTCACGCTGCACGCCAAGCTCGACGTC
Organism: uncultured Solirubrobacterales bacterium; assembly: GCA_963724305.1. Taxonomy (GTDB): domain Bacteria; phylum Actinomycetota; class Thermoleophilia; order Solirubrobacterales; family Solirubrobacteraceae; genus Palsa-744. The sequence continues at coordinate 1,497,292 of CAVRUG010000004.1, read as the reverse complement.
GAGCACGCCCGCCAGGCGCGCGAGCTGATCGAGCAGCTGCTGCCCGCGGACGCGCAGGAGCGCGATGCCGTCGGCGAGCGTATGCTTGCCCGCGCTCAAGCTGCGCTGGAGGGCAACTGGCAGCTGCTCGACGGCGTCGAGGAGCGGCGTCCGGTCACTGCATAGAGCTGGTGGGGCGCGTGGCGAGCGCCTCGCGCACGGCTGGCGCGACCTCGCTGCCGAACAGCTCGATCGCGCGCATTGCCCGCGTGTGCGGCAGCGCTCCGATGCTGACCTGTGCGAGGAAGCGGTCGTGCCCGAACAGCTCGTGCTCGGCGAGGATCTTCTCCACCACCTGCTGTGGGCTCCCCACGAGCAGATGCCCCTCGGGGCCGCACGCCGCATCGAACTGGGCGCGCGCCATCGGCGGCCAGCCCCGCTCGCGCCCGATGCGGTTCATCACCTGCGAGTAGGCGGGGAAGTACTCGTCGGCCGCTCGTTGTGAGGTGGGGGCGAGGTAGGTGTGCGAGTTGACCCCGACGGCGGGCGCCGCTGGGTTGGCGGGGGCATCCTTCGCCTTGCCGTGCGCTCCGGCACGATCGGCCGCGTCTTCGTCGCGGCCCGGCACCGGTGCGGTGGTCCCTGCGGCACCGTCTTTCCGCGTCCCCTCCGCGTCGGCCAGGGCCTGACCCTGAGCGACGGCCCGGTGGTAGAGCTCGACCAGCGGCGCAAACCGCGCGGGCGGCCCACCGATGATCGCGATCATCAACGGCAGCCCCAGCATCCCCGCGCGCGCCACCGATGCCGGTGTCCCACCAACGGCGATCCACACCGGCAGTGGGTTTTGCAGTGGGCGCGGATACACACCCACGTCGTGCAAAGCTGCCCGGTGCCGCCCCGACCAGGTGACGCGCTCGGAGGAGCGCAGCGCCAGCAGCAGCTCGAGCTTCTCCGCAAACAGCTCGTCGTAGTCGTCGAGGTCGAAGCCGTACAGCGGAAACGACTCCGTGAAGGACCCCCTACCAGCCATGATCTCCGCGCGCCCCCCGGAGATCAGGTCGAGCGTGGCGAAGTCCTGGAACACCCTCACCGGATCGGCCGAGCTGAGTACCGTGACGGCGCTGCTCAAACGGATGCGCTGCGTGCGCGCCGCCGCGGCAGCCAGCGCGATCGGCGGCGCGGACACCGCGTAGTCGGGCCGATGGTGCTCGCCGACCCCAAACACTTCGAGCCCGAGCTGGTCGGCGAGCTCGATCTCCTCCAGCAGCTCCCGCAGCCGCCGCGCCGCGTGGGGCGCGTCTGCTCCGAGCGGCAGGTCGGCGAAGGTGGCGAGTCCAAGTTCCATTCACGCGAGGCTAGCGCCACGCGGTGCTACACCGCTGTGCGGTGATCTGTCCCGTCCCAAGCTGGGGTTACCGTGCTTCTTATGGACGAGCGGAAGCTCCTCGTGCGGCTCGCGCGCGGTGCGGTGACCAACGTGGCCTTTGCCGACCTGTGCAACCTTGCGGAGGGACTTGGCTTCGAGTTGCGCCGTGTCAGCGGAAGCCATCACGTCTTCGCGCATCCCGACATCCCACAGATCATCAATCTTCAGTCGGTGCGGGGGCAAGCCAAGCCATACCAAGTCCGCCAACTCCTGAGACTTGTCGAGCGCTACGATCTCAAACTAGGGACAGGTCATGAGTGACTACCACATCAACGTTTTCTACAGCGAGGAGGATGGGGCCTACGTGGCCGACATCCCGGACCTGGAGGCGTGTTCTGCATTCGGCTCAAGCGCCGAGGAGGCCCTGGCTGAGGTCGAACAGGCCAAACGAGCCTGGCTTGCCGTTGCACAGGAAGCCGGCCGGCCGATTCCCGAGCCGCGCTACCGTCCTGCGATCTACGCGCGCTGAGGAATCGCATCGAGGGCGCTTTCGAGTTCAACGCGACAGGATTCAAGTTCTTCCTGTCCGAGGTCGAGCGAGAGAGCCGCGAGCTGCCACCGGTCGTCAAGGCATCTCGATGATCTCGATCCGATACCCGTCGGGATCGCGCACGAAGCAAAGCCGCGAGCCCCCCTCGCGGACGCTGTACGGCGGCTTCTCGGGCTCGATGCCCTGCTCGGCAAGCCGCGCAAGCGTCGCGTCGAGATCGGATGAAGTGATCGCGATGTGGCCGTAGCCGGTGCCGATCTCGTAAGAGTTGACGCCGAAGTTGTAGGTCAGCTCCAGCCGGGGCATGTCGCCGTCGCCGGGCTGGTTCATGAAGACGTTGATCGCCTCGTCTTTGATCGGGATGCGCCCGACCTCCTCGAACCCGAGCGCGTTGTAGAAGGCGATCGAGCGGTCGATATCGGTGATGCGGTAGCAGGTGTGGATGAGGGGCATGGACGCCAGTGTATGGGCTGACTCGCCGCGCGTGTGGGCGCGTGTCGTCGCCGCGACGGGCGGCGCCTCCCCGCACGCCGCTTCGTGCAAGGATGGCCCGATGATCGTGGGGATGGAGGCGGCGTGATAGTTGAGCGTGCAACGCATCCGCAGTTCCTGTCGAACACCTACCTGGTGTACGACGGGGAGGGTGGGCCGGCGTTCTTCGTGGACGCGGGCGGGCCGGTGGGCCCGCTGATCGAGGCGGCCGAGCGTCTGGGGGTGACGCCCACGCACGTGCTGCTCACCCACCACCACTTCGACCACGTCAGCGAGGTGGGGGCGCTGCGCGAGCGCTGGCCGAAGCTCGAGGTGGTGATCCACCCGGTCGAACAGGAGCTGTTGGGGGAGGGTGTGGCGACCGCCGCCATCGAGCCGGGGCAGGCGCTGCACTTCGGCACGCTTGAGGTGCGCCCGCTGCTGACGCCCGGGCACACGGCGGGGATGCTGTCGTTCGCTGTGTGCGTGCCCGACGGGCACGTGCGTCCGTCCTCGACCACCGCACCGGGTGGGTTCACGGGCCGGGAAGGGGCGGTGTTCACCGGGGACACGCTCTTCCGCGGATCGGTCGGCGGGGTGAGAGCCCCCGGCCACACCACCTACACCGACCTGAAGGACTCGATCATGGGCACGTTGATGGAGTTGCCGCCGGAGACGGTCATCCAGCCCGGCCACGCCGACCCCACCTCGGTGGCCGAGGAGTGGGAGCACAACCCGTTCATCCGCGTGTGGCGTGGCCTCGACGGCGAGGGCTCCGACCGCTGCACGGCCCTCGGCGAGCCCGCCACGCTGGTGCTGCTGTGCGGCGACTACGACGGCGGCTACAAGGCATGGGTGCGCTGGTCGGACGGCTCGGACGACATCGTGCCCGGCTCGCAGGTCAAGCGTCTGGGGTAGCCCGCCCCGCCAGCGGGTCAAGTGCCCACCCCGCCAGTGGGTCAAACACCTAGGGTGGCGCCTGCCCCGCCAGCAGGGCAAACACCCGGGGTCGCACCGCCCGCCCATAAGATGGTGGCGTGGCCCGCGAGAAGAAGGTCCCGACATCGAGGGTGCGCCGCACGGCGACGGTGGGGAAGCTGGCGGCCACGGAGACCGTGAAGCAGTTCGGTACGCGCGCGGCCAACGTGACGCGCGGCGAGCAGGCCAGCCAGGAGGCGCTGGCGCGCCGTCAGGTCGAGACCGCCAAGCAGATCGTGTCGGTACTGGGCACGATGAAGGGTGCGGCGATGAAGCTTGGCCAGGTGATGTCCTTCCTGGACGTCGGGTTGGTGCCGGAGGAGTACCGCGAGGAATTCCAGCACGAGCTGGCGAAGCTGCGCGACGCGGCGCCCACCGTGTCGTTCAAGCAGATGCGCAAGGTGATCGAGGACGACCTCGAAGAGCGGATCCCCGCAGTGTTCGAGTCCTTCGACGAGCAGCCGATCGCGGCGGCCTCGATCGGGCAGGTGTACCGCGCGCGGTTGCGCGATGACGGCCGCGAGGTCGCCGTGAAGGTGCAGTACCCCGGGGTGGCGACGGCGGTGCGCGCCGACATGCAGAACCTGGAGATGATCATGCGCCTGCTCAAGCGGATGACCCCGCAGCTGGACGTGCGCGCCGTGGCGCGGGAGATCAGGGAACGGATCGGCGAGGAGCTCGACTACGAGCTGGAGGCCCAGAACCAGCGTTCGCTGGGGCGCATCTTCAACGGGCACCCGTTCATCAAGATTCCTGACGTGATCACCGAGCTATCGCGTGAGCGGGTGCTCGTGACCGAGCTCGTCGAGGGGGTGGGCTTCGAGGAGCTCAAGGGCTACCCGCAGGCCCAACGCGATCGCATCGGGGAGATTGTGTTCCGCTTCTTCCTCGGCTGTCTCTACCGCCACCACCAGTTCTCCGGCGACCCCCACCCCGGCAACTTCATGCTGCTGGGCGACGGGCGGGTGGCGTTCCTCGACTTCGGCCTCTTCAAGCGCCTCGACCCGCCGCCGGTGGAACTGGAGCTGGCGGCGCAGCGCGCGGTGATCGAGCACGACGCGCTTGCGCTGCACGGGCTGCTGGCGCAGTCGGGCTTCCTGCCTCAGCCCGAGCGCGTGGATCCCGAGGAGCTGCTGGAGTTCATCGAGGATGGGATCGGCTGGTACACGAGGGATGAGGTGTTCGCGCTCACGCCGGAGATCGCCACCGAGGTGATGATCGAGAGCTCCGACCCGCGCTCGCGCCACTTCCGCCACATGCGCCACCAGGACATGCGCGCCGAGCATCTGTTCGGCCGGCGCATGGAGATGCTGACCCTCGCGGTGCTCTCGCAGCTGCGCGCCGGCGCCAACTGGCACCGGATCGCGCGCGAGTGGATCTACGGCGATCCGCCCGTCACCGAGTTGGGGCGCGAAGAGGCTGAGTTCTACGCGCGGGGCGGCGTCGGCGCGGCCTCGTAGCTCGCGCTCGTGGCAGGGCATGGAGGCCCTGCCCCTGGGCCGGTGGCCGGGTCAACCGCGCGCGCGGACGATCCCCCGCTAAAGCACCTGAATCTGCACGAGGCTGGTCGTCCCCGGCCGCCCGCTCGGCAGACCGGCGGTGATGCCCACGCGCTGGCCCCGCTTGCACCAGCCGAGCTCCACCACGCGCTTGGCAGATTCGGCGATCAGCTCCTCGGTGGTCTCGTGGCGGTGCATCGAGGCGGCCTGCACGCCCCACATCAGTCCGCAGCGGCGGACAGTCTCGCGGCCGGGGGAGAGCGCATAGATCGGCACTGTCGGGCGGTGCGCCGATACCAGGCGGGCGGAGCGGCCGGAGAGCGTCGGCACCACCAGCGCCGCCAGGCCCAGCTCGCGCACCGCGATGCAGAGGCTGTGCGCCAGCGTGTAGGCGGGGTCGGATTCGGTGCGGCGCACGCGTGAGGCGTTCCACTCCTCGTACGGGGCGATCGACTCGGCCTGTTCGGCGACCGACGCCATCATCGCGATCGCCTCCACCGGGTAGGCGCCGACCGCGGTCTCCTGCGAGAGCATCACCGCGTCGGTGCCGTCGAGGATCGCGTTCGCCACGTCCGCGACCTCAGCGCGCGTGGGTCGCGAGGAGGTGACCATCGAGTCGAGCATCTGCGTCGCGGTGATCGATGGCCGCGCCAGCCATCCCGCGAGGCGTAGCAGCTCCTTCTGCACCAGCGGCACTTTCTCGATTGGCAGCTCGATGCCGAGATCGCCGCGTGCGACCATCACGCAGTCGGCCGCTCGCACTATCTCCTCGGCGCGCTCCACCGCTTGGGGCTTCTCCATCTTCGCGATCAGCGGCAGCCGCGTGTGCTCGCGCACCTGCTCGATGTCCTCCGGGCGGCGCACGAACGACAGCGCCACCATGTCCACCCCGATCGACTCGCCGTGGCGCAGCAGCTCGAGGTCCTCCTCGGGCACCGCCGGTAGCAGGTCCACCGGGCCGGGGATGTTGAGGCCCTGGCGCGAGGCCACCGCGCCGCCCACCTCGATCTCCGCCTCGACCTCGTGGGCGCCCGCGCGCACCTCCACCACCCGCAGCCTCACCGAGCCGTCGGCGAGGTAGATCACCTCCTCCGGTTGCAGCGCGTCGGCGAGGCCCGGCCAGGAGATCGACATGTGGCGCGCGTCCCCTTCCCCATCTTCCTCGCCGCAGGAGAAGGTGACGCGCTCGCCCGGCTTCAGCTCCACCACGCCTTCGCGCAGCGGGCCGATGCGGAGCTTCGGGCCGGGCAGGTCCTGCAGAATCGCCACCGGCCGCCCCGCCCGCCCGGCGGCGTCGCGCACGCGCCTCACGGTCTCTGCGTGCTCCTCCAGCGTCCCATGCGAGTAGTTCAGCCGCGCCACGTCCATCCCGGCGTTGACCATCCGCAGCAGGGTCTCCGGCTCGCGCGAGGCGGGGCCGATGGTGGCGACGATCTTCGTGCGGCGCATGTCGCACGCCACGGTAGCGGCCGCGCGTGCTCTTACGGCGCTTGGACGTCGGGAAAGTTCTCAGCGCAGTGCTCGCGTAGTGTTTCGCGCACCCATGTGCGCTCCGCGGGGCTGGCGACGCGGAAGCGATCTAGCAGCTCCCGTTGGCGCTCGATCGGCGCGCCCGCGATCGTCCAGCGCACCGCGAGGTGCTCAAACAGCAGCTCCACCGCCCGCTGCCAGGTGTCCTCGCGCGTGCTCGCCGCCCGGGCGTCCTCGCCTGCGAGGGTTTCGGCGTACTTGACCCGCGTGGCGGGCGTCATCGCGCCGCGAAGCGTCAGCACGTTGCCCTCCACGTCGGCGTAGTCGCTGCTCGGGGCTTTCAGCCGCTGCGGCCGCTGTTTGGGCTTGCGTTTCGCCACCGCCGAAGGGTATCCCCACGCCGCGGACGGCCGAACGGTGGACGGCGGGCAGGCGGTGGACGGGTCGGCAGCGGGTGGTGGGTTGGACGGGTCGGCAGCGGGTGGTGGGGTTGTGCTTGGGAGTCTTCTCTTTCCGCGCTCTAACCAATTTCGGCGTGACCGACGGACAACTGATTATTGGTTGGGCTCGGAGATGAATGATCTTTCTCTCGGCCCCTAACCAATTAGTGCGTCTAGGTACTAATGAGTTGGTCTGGGCCCCTAGCCAATTGGGTGCCCTGGCAAAACGGATGAACTACGGGAAGACGCATGCACTACGGGAGGACGCATGAACTACAGGAAGACGCATGAACTACGCGCCGGCCGCTCGGCCTCACGTGGCGTTGACCGCACGTTCCAACTGCCCACGTACGTCGCCTGTGGCCGGCTTGGCGTGGCCGACCCACGCCACGGCGGGCTCTAGGGCGGCCAGCTTGCGGATGCTGGCACGGGCCTGCTCGGTGTCGTAGTTGTAGACGGAGTCGGTCACCCTGGGCTCGCGGTCGCGTCCCCACATGTCCACGGTGTAGAAGGTGTCGCTCGCCAGCGCGAGGCGGTCGGATTCGCGCCACAGCCCGATCAGGCCGGGGGCGTGGCCGGGGAGGTCGATCACCTTGAAGCCCGCCACCTCGTCGCCCTCCGCGAGCGTGCCCGCCACCTTCACCGGGCCGCCGTCCCACGCGAAGCGGTGCATCGCGCGGTGGAGCTGGCGCTGGGGGGTGGGCAGGGTGGCGAGGCCCTCCGGCCAGTAGCGAAAGCCGCCGCTGCCTTCGGTGTCCTGCACCTCGTTGGGGTGGCAGTACACCGGCACTCCCAATGCGGGGGCGGTGCCGCGGTGATCGGTGTGGCCGTGGCCGAGCACCACGCGGCGGATGCCGCCGAGCTTCGCGGCGCCGGCGGCGACCGCGCGCACCATCGTGCGGGCGCCCGCGTCGAACAACGTGACGCCACCCTCGTCCTCGATCAGGTAGACGTTGCAGCGGCCCGGCCAGCTGCCCTGCACCACCCACACGCCCTCGGCGACCAGCTCCGGCTCGGAGAGCATCCGCTCGGTCATACTTGTTTTGACGTTGAACGCGCCCATCATCCGCTGTTCGGCGGTGGAGCCCTGGGCGGCAGCATCCCGATCTGACGTGGCACCGCCATCGAGTCGGGGAAGGCGTCGTTGCCTTGCACCAGCCCATCGCGCACCGTCAGCAGATCGACGCCTTCGAACGTCAGGGGATGGCTGGTGGGGGTCAGTCCGTTGAACCTGCCAGGGCCGACGAACGTGCCGGTCAGCCGCCACTGCAAGGCGCAGCGCTCGCCTTCGGTGGTGGTGCTCAGGATCTCGAAGCGCACGTCGGGCATCGCCCCCAGCATGTCGCCGATGAACGTCCGCACACCCTCGGGCGCCGCGGCATCGATCTGTCCGCGCACGTTCTCGCGTCCGCCGACGGCCCACAGCGCCACGGCGCCGTCGAGGTCGTGGGCGTTGATCGCCTCGAAGTAGCGGCGCGCCACCGTCTCGGCTTCGCTCATCCCAGTCTGGTCCCCCGAGATCCGTTCCCTCGGCGTGCCAGTGGGATGGATGTTGGCGGCGGCCTCCTGCACCCTTGTGGCGGCCTGCTCTGCGGTCTCCTCGGCCATGCTCGGCTCCTCCTGGCGAATGCGCCTTGGGCGATCCAACGACACGATCCAACGACAAAGACTCAGTCTAGGCAGTTTGAATCGCGGTTGGGGGCGGGCTGGTGGCGCATGGGAGGCGAAAGCTGCAAGGAGAGAGGCCGAGACGAGCAGATCCCAATTGGGGCCCCGGTGGTGGCCGAGACGCGCAGATCCCAATAGGCTCCCCGGTGGTGGCCGAGACGAGCGATCGCACACCGACCGACCACAGGGCTGCCAGCCGGCGCGAGCTGGGCCGTGGCGAACGGATCCTGCCAGGCGTCTTCCGCCTACGCTTGCCGCTGCCCTGGCCGGGCGTCCCCCACGGCAACGCATGGGCGGTGGCAGCAGGGGACGGGGTGGTGCTGTTTGACACGGGGATGCACGAAGAGGGCTCCTTCGCCAACCTCGAACGGGCTCTGGCGATGTGCGGGCTGCGCGTGGAGGACATTCGCCTGGTGGTGTGCACGCACGCCCACTCCGATCACTACGGGCAGGCCGCCACGATCGTGGAGCGCACCGGTTGCGAGCTGTGGATGCACCCCAACTACCAGCACATGCTGCAGTGGGCGCAGGACATCGACACGGCGATCGAACGCCGGCTTGAAGTGGCGCGCCAGAGCGGGGTGCCCGAGGAGCCGCTGCGCCGCTACGCCGCCGAGCGGGGTGAGCACGACTCGGGGATCGCCGCGGTGATCGAGCCCCACCGCGCACTGCTGCCCGGTGTCACAATCGCCACCGATCTCGGGCCGTGGACGGTACACGAGACGCCCGGTCACGCCCCCTCGCATGTCTGCCTGTTCCAGCCAGAGCGGCGCCTGCTGATCTCCGGCGATCACCTGCTGGGGCGCATCTCGCTGTTCTTCGACTACGGCTACTCCCCCGACCCGGTGGGCGAATTCGTCAGCTCGCTGGGAGTGGTGGAGCGGCTGGGCGCGCGGCTCTGCCTGCCGGGGCACGGGCGCACGTTCGCCGACGTGCACGCTCACATCGAAGGCAACCGCGAGCTGGTGCGCGAGCGCACCGAGCGCGTGCTGGAGGTTATCTCCGAGCGTCCGCGCACCGCCTTCGAAGTCGTGCCGGAGGTGCTGTACGAGATTCCGTTCTCCCCCAACACGGCGCCGTGGCTGCTCACCGAGACGCTGGCCTTCCTCACCCATCTGGAGGTCACAGGGCGCGCGCGGCGGATCGAGGGGGAGCCGGAGACGTGGGCGGCTGTCTCGGCCGGCGAGGGGTGAGCGTGAGTCGGTCTCAGCCTCGCGCCATGGGGTGGCGGTGGCGCGCGATGGCAAACTGAGTGGCGATGCGCATCGACAAGCTGCTCCAAGACGACGGCCCCGTCTTCTCGTTCGAGTTCTTCCCCCCGAAGACCGAGGTGGGCGAGCAGAACCTGTATGCGGCGCTCGCCGAGCTGAAGACGCTCGACCCCGCGTTTGTGTCGGTCACCTACGGCGCGGGCGGCTCCACCAGGGAGAAGACGATCGAGATCGTCAAGCGGATTCGCGAGGAGTACGGCCTGGAGGCGATGGCGCACTTCACATGCGTGGGCGCGACCGTGCCCGAGCTGCACGCGACGCTCGCCGAGATGCAGGAGGCGAGAATCCACAACGTGCTCGCGCTGCGCGGCGATCCACCGACGGGTGAGGAGGCGTGGAGGAAGACGGAGGGGGGCCTCGAGTACTCGCGCGAACTAGTCGAGCTGATCGCCGGCGGCTACCCATTCGCGATCGGCGCTGCCTGCTTCCCCGAGACCCACATCCACGCGGAAAGCCCTGAGGCCGACCTCGAGCACCTCGGCGAGAAGGTGAGGGCGGGCGTGGACTTCCTGATCACCCAGCTGTTCTTCGACAACGCCGTGTACTTCGACTTCATCGCGCGCGCACGTGCGGCCGGGATCGAGGTGCCGATCATCCCGGGCATCATGCCGATCACGCGCGTCGGCCAGGTTGAGCGTATGGCCAGCATGTGCGGCTCCTCGATCCCCGACGGCCTGCGTCGTGAGCTACACGCGCGCGGGGAAGACCCCGAGGCGGTGCTGGACTTCGGCGTGGCCTACGCCACGCTGCAGTGCGCCGAGCTGCTCGCCGGAGGTGCCCCCGGGATCCACTTCTACACGCTCAACCGCTCCCCCGCCACACGCGCGATCCTCAGCGCCTTGAAGCTGGCGCGGCCGTGGGAGCGGAACGTTCGCCCGGGCGCGATCTCCGGGTACCTCCTCACGCGTGGCGAGTCCTCGGCGGCTTCGTAGCGCCCGGCTGCCCGCGTACCCTTCCGCGGATGAGTGAGATCCCCTACACGATCCGCCGCTCCACGCGCGCGCACCGGGTGCGCGTCAACGTGCACGCCCACACGGGTGTCGAGGTGGTGCTCCCGGCGCGTGCCTCCGAGCGGGCGGCCGCCGCTGCGGTACAGGAGCTGCGTCCGTGGATTGAGCGTTCGACTGCAGGAGGCCCACCAGACGCTCGCGCGCATCGCCGAGCGCGGCGCCACAGTGCCCTACCTCGGCGAGCCGCTGGCGCTGGTAGCACAGCCGGGGCGCACGCGGGTGCACCGCCGCGGCGCGCGGCTACTGGTGCCGGCGGAGGATCCAAGGCCGGCGCTCGAGCGCTTCTACCGCCGCGCCGCTCGTGTGGAGGTCGCGAAACGGCTGGATCGTGCAACGGCGCTGGCGGGGACCCCCTACAGCGGCCTGTCGATCCGCGCGCAGCGCTCACGCTGGGCGTCGTGCTCGGCAAAGGGGCGGATGAGCTTCAACTGGCGTCTGTTGATGGCGCCCGAGAGCGTGCTCGACTACGTGGTCTGGCACGAGGTGTGCCATCTGGAGATCCTCGACCACTCGCCCCGGTTCTGGGCGCTCGTCGAGCGCCGCTGGCCACGCTGGCGCGAGGATCGCGAGTGGCTGCGTCGCAATGGGGCGACGCTGGTGCTGTAGCTCTCGGGTCTGGTGTGTGATCCCAACTCCAAATGAACTCCAAGGAACTCCAAAATTTGGAGATGTACAGGGTTGGGGAGTGCCTATGTTCACTGGGACAAGCTGCGCCATCTCACTCCGCCTTCTGGCCTCAGTCATGAGGAGTGGTGGCTCGCGATCGAATGGGCGAGGCAGCCCTCGCTGCAAGAGATTCCTCTGCGCGACACCGGGGGTAGACACTTCAGATACGGCACGCCGGCCGCGGCTCAGTGGCTGCTGCACTACGTGGATCAGCGTTGCAGCGGGGAGATTGCGATGGCCGAGGTGGTTACCACCGATGAGCAGGCACGTCGCCACTACCTCGTCAACTCCTTGATGGAGGAGGCGATCCGCTCCAGCCAGCTGGAGGGCGCCACCACGACGCGCAGGGTGGCCAAGGAGCTGTTGAGCACGGGTAGGGCACCGAGAGATCGCAGCGAGCTGATGATCCTCAACAACTATCGCGCGTTGGAGTTCATGCGTGAAGGTATGGGCGAGCGTCTCGAGCCGGGGACTGTGCTTGAGCTGCACCGCATCCTCACGGAGGGCACGCTCGAGGACCCCACCGCGGCTGGGCGCCTGCAGACCGCGATTGATGAGCGCGTCGATGTAGTCGACGCCACCGACGGAAGCGTCATTCACAGGCCCCCTCCCGCCGAGCAGCTGCCGGCACGGCTGCACGCACTGTGCGACTTCGCCAATCAGCGCGACGAGGACTCCAAGGGCTTCATCCATCCGGTGGTGCGGGCGATCCTCTTGCACTTCTGGCTTGCTTACGACCACCCCTTCGAAGACGGCAACGGGCGCACCGCGAGGGCGCTCTTCTACTGGTACATGCGCACTCGTGGGCTTCCGCATGCGCTCCGGCAGCTCCCGATACCCAACTCCAAATAACTCCAAATTTCTCCAAGAATTTGGAGTTGCGTGGTCCGTCGGGCTCAGCTCCGCTGCGCGATCGGCACGTAGTCGACGTCGCGCTCGCCGGTGTAGATCTGGCGGGGACGGGCGATCTTCTGCTCGGAGTCCCCCACCATCTCCTTCCACTGCGCGATCCAGCCGGAGGTGCGCCCGATCGCGAACATCACCGGGAACATCGCCACGGGTAGCCCCAGCGCCTCGTAGATCAGGCCGGAGTAGAAGTCCACGTTGGGGTAGAGCTTGCGCGAGGTGAAGTACTCGTCGTCGAGCGCGCGCTTCTCGAGCTCGGTGGCGACGTCCAGCAAAGGGCTCTTGCCGCGCACCTCAAAGACGTCGTCGAGGTATTTGCGGATGATCCGCGCGCGCGGATCGTAGTTCTTGTAGACGCGGTGCCCGAAGCCCATCAGGCGCTCGTTGCCGGCCTTGACGCCCTCGAGGAAGTCGGGGATGTTCTCGACCTTCTCGATCCGCGCCAGCATCCGCAGCGCCTGCTCGTTGGCGCCGCCATGCAGCGGCCCGTACAGCGCGGCCACGCCGGCGGCGACGGCGGAGTAGGGATCGACCTGGGTGGATCCGACCGAGCGCACGGCGCTGGTGGAGGCGTTCTGTTCGTGGTCGGCGTGCAGGATGAACAGCACGTCGAGCGCGCGCGCCAGGCGGGGATCGGGCTCGTATTTGAGCTCGGTCATTTTGTACATCATCCCCAGGAAGTTGCCGGCGTAGTTGAGGTCGTTGTCGGGGTAGACATACGGCTGGCCCATGTTGTGGCGGAAGGCGAACGCGGCCAGCGTCGGCATCTTCGCCAGCAGCCGGATGATTTGGATCGCGCGGACGCGCTCGTCGTGGATCTTGTTGGCGTCGGGGTAGAACGTCGAACAGCGCACCGACGGAGGCGACGAGCATCCCCATCGGGTTGGCGTCGTAGCGGAAGCCCTGCATGAAGTCCTTGACGTTCTCGTGCACGAACGTGTGGATCGTGATCTCGTCCACCCAGCCCGTCAGCTCGAGGAGCGTGGGAAGCCTGCCGTTGATCAGCAGATAGGCGACCTCGAGGTAGCTGGAGTGCTCGCACAGCTGCTCGATCGGGATGCCGCGATGCTGCAGGATGCCGGCGTCGCCGTCGATGTAGGTGATCGAGCTGCGGCAGGAGGCCGTGTTCATGTACGCCGGGTCGTACGCCATCAGCCCGAAGTCCTGCTCGTCGGCTTTGATCTGCCGGAGGTCCATCGCGCGGACGGTGCCGTCGGTGATCGGCAGCTCGTAGGCGTGCCCGGTGCGGTTGTCGGTGACCGTCAGCGTGTTAGCGGCCGCCGTGCCGTTGTGGGCGGGTTCCTGCGCGCTTGTCTCGGTGCTCATCGTTCCTCCTGTGGGCCGCTCTTGCTCCCACCGTAGCGACTCTCGGTGGCATCGACCTGCCCTTGGTAGTGGCTGCCAAGATCCTTGTGTCCGTATGGCCGCAGGGCGGGCGCGTCGAGGGTCATGAAGGACAGCTGCGCGATCGGCAGGCCGGGGTAGAGCTTGATCGGCACGCGCGTGAGGTTGTTGAGCTCGAGCGTCAGCGTGCCTTTCCAGCCCGGGTCGCAGAAGCCGGCGGTGGCGTGCACGATCAGCCCCAGGCGACCGAGGCTCGACTTGCCCTCGATGCGCGCGACGATGTCGTCGGGGAGCTCCACGTGCTCGAGCGTCCTGCCCAGGCAGAACTCGCCGGGGTGGATCACGAACGGCTCGCCCTGCGGGGGGCCGACCTGCTCGGTGAGCCCGCGCGGGGGGTCGCGCAGGTCGATCGCGGTGATCTTGTGGTTGTGGAAGACCCTGAAGGAGTCGCCCAAGCGCAGGTCCACGCTGGCGGGCTGCACGAGCGTGGCGTCCCACGGGTCGATCCCGATGCGGCCCTCTTCGACGAGGCGGACGATCGTGCCGTCCGAGAGCACGGAGCAAGGGGGGGGCTGCGTCACGGCGCGGGATTCTCGCAGGATCCCGGGGCTGAGGCGCGGGCCGGGCGGCAGGGGCGCGAGAGATACCGTTCGATCAGCCCTCAAACCCTTTACAAAGTGAAGTGGTTGGGGTCGGGGAATAGTCTTCGATCGACACCCCAAACCCTTTACAAAGTGAAGTGGTTGGGGTCCAAAAAGTTAATACTCCACACCGAGGGGGCTCACTCCCCCAGCGGCACGGGCGCAGCCGAGAACTGCGTGAACTCCCGCAGCTGGCGCACACGCGCGACGATCTCGGCCCCCGCGAGGCTCTCGATCCGATGAGTACCGAACTCTTCGACGTTGAACGAGGCGAGCGCGGTGCCGTGCGCCATCGCCTGGCGCAGCAGCTCGTCGGTGATCTCCTCGTCGGCGTGGGCAGCGATGTAGCCGACGAAGCCGCCCGCAAACGTGTCGCCCGCCCCGGTGGGATCGACGACCGACTCCAGCGGGAAGGCGGGCAGCGAGAAGAAGCCGTCGGCGGTGACCAGCGCGGCACCGTACTCGCCCTGCTTGGCGACGATCACCCGCGGCCCGCGCCTCGCCGGCGTCTCTCGGTCGCCGGCAGCGGGGGACGAGTCCGCAGGGGAGGAGGCCCACGAGAGCACCTCGCGCGCAGCGGCGTACAGCGAGGCTTTGTCGGTGAGCTGGCGCAGCTCTGAGTCGTTGAGGATCAGGCAGTCACACTCCGCGATCGCCTTCATCAGCGACTCGCGCGCCGCTTCGATCCAGAGGTTCATCGAGTCGAGCGCGACGAAGCGCGCGTGGGGCATCTGCGCGCGCACCTCGCGCTGCAGGTCGGGCTGGATGTTGGCGAGGAACAGCACGTCACTGGAGCGCGAGCTCTCCGAGAGCTTCGGCTGGAAGCCCTCGAACACGCCCAGCTGCGTGTCGAGCGTCTCGCGCGAGTTGAGATCCCAGCCGTACTTGCCACGCCAGAAGAAAGTCTTGCCCCCGGGGATGCGCTCGACGTCGGAGATGTCCACGCCGCGGTTGCGCAGCACATCGAGCTCGGTCTCCCCGAAGTCATCCCCGACGGGCCCCACCACGCGCACCTCCTGGAAGAAGGAGGCGGCAAGCGCGAAGTGCACCGCGGCGCCGCCGAGCATCCGCTGGCGCTCACCGAACGGTGTGGAGACACTGTCGTAGGCGATCGATCCGACAACGGTGATGGGCATCGATGCGGACCCTATAGCCTCCCGCGGATGCGCGCGATTCAGATGACCGAGTTCGGGGGGCCGGAGGTGTTGAAGCTGGTGGAGCTGCCGCAGCCCCAGCCCGCCCCGGAGGAGGTGCTGATCCGCGTCACCAAGGCGGGCGTGAACTTCGCGGACACGCACACGCGCACCAACTCCTACGTGCGCAAGGCCACGCTGCCGCTGGTGCCGGGCGCAGAGGTGGCGGGCGTGCGCGAGGACACGGGGGAGCGTGTGGTGGCGCTCACCGGCACCGGCGGCTACGCCGAATACGCAGTGGCGCCCGCCGCGCACGTGTTCCCGATCCCGGAGGGCGTCGACGACGATACGGCCTTGGCGCTGCTCGTGCAAGGCACCACCGCGTGGCACCTCTACCGCACCGCGGCCCACATGGCGGAGGGCGGCGGCGAAACCGTCGTGGTGCACGCGGCCGCGGGCGGCGTGGGCTCGCTGGCGGTGCAGCTAGGGCAACCGCTGGGGGCCGGCCGCGTGATTGCGACCGCGTCGAGCGAGCAGAAGCGCGCGCTGGCGCTGCGACTGGGCGCCGACGTGGCGATCGACCCCGCGCCCAAGGGCCTCACCGAACGCCTGCTGGAGGCCAACGGGGGCAGGCCGGTGGACGTGGTGTTCGAGATGGCGGGCGGCGAGGTGTTCGACGCCTCATACGCGGCGCTGGCCCCGTTCGGGCGCCTGGTGGTGTGCGGGATCGCCTCGCAGCAGCCCAATGAGGTGAGGAGCGGATCGCTGCTGCGCCACTCGCGCGCCGTGGTGGGCTTCTACATCTTCCACTGCCTGGAGCGCCCTGGCATGTTCGAGCAGGCGCTCACCGATCTCTTCGCCCGCGTGGTGCCGAACCCAGCCCACCCGCGGCTGGAGGTCGTTGTCGGGAACACTTACCCCCTGGAGCAGGTGCCGCAGGCTCATATCGACCTGCGCGAGCGGCGTACCACGGGCAAGTTGCTGCTCGATCCGACGTGCTGATCGCGCGCAGTGCGACTCGCCGGTTGACCGCGCATTTACACCCGAGCACTCCCCAACCCGTAAGCTCCCCAGCGTCATGGCCAAGTCATTCGCAGAGCTCGGGCTCACCGAGCGTACCCTCGCGGCGTTGCGCGCGGTCGGCTACGAGTCGCCCAGCCCGATCCAGGAGCAGGCGATTCCGCCGCTCCTGGAAGGCCGTGACGTGATCGGCCAGGCGCAGACCGGCACCGGCAAGACGGCGGCGTTTGGGCTGCCGATCATGGAGTACATCGACCCGGAGCTGGGTGAGGTGCAGGCGCTGGTGATGACCCCCACGCGCGAGCTGTGCATCCAGGTGACGCAGGCGCTGCGCGCATACGGCGCCCATGCAGGCGTCGACGTGGTGGCCGTGTTCGGCGGCGCGCCGATCCGCAGCCAGCAGGCGCAGCTGCGCTCCGGTGGGCACGTGGTGGTGGGGACCGTGGGCAGGGTGCTCGACCTGATCTCCCGCCACTCGCTGGTGCTGCACGACTGCCGCTTCGTGGTGTTGGACGAGGCCGACGAGATGCTCGACCTCGGCTTCCTGGAGGATGTGGAGCGGATTCTCTCGATGACCCCGAGCGGCCGCCAGACGGCGCTGTTCAGCGCGACGATGCCCCCGCCGATTCGCAAACTGGCCGACGGGTACCTATACGACCCGGTGCTGGTGAAGGTGGAGGCGGCAACATTGACGATCGACACCGTGGCGCAGTTCCAGCTCCCGGTGGACGCCAAGCAGAAGCCGGAGAAGCTGGTGGAGGTGCTGAGCGCCGAGAAGCCCGACCAAGCGATCGTGTTCGTGCGCACGAAGGTGCGCTGCGACCAGCTGTTCAGAACGCTGCGCGACCGCGGGATGAACGTGAGGGCGCTGCACGGCGACATGACACAGGGCTCGCGCGACGGGGTGATGCTGGCGTTCAAGGCCGGCAGGGTGCCGATCCTCGTGGCGACCGACGTGGCGGCGCGGGGCCTCGACATCTCGACCGTGACGCACGTGATCAACTACGACGTGCCTACTTCCCCCGACACCTACGTGCACCGCATCGGGCGCACCGGCAGGGTGGGCCGCTCCGGCCGGGCGATCACGTTCGTGGAGAGTCGCCAGAAGCGCGAGCTGGAGGCGATCGAGCGCCACATCGGCACCTCGGTCGCGCCGTGGGAGCCGCATGCCAAGGCCCCGCCCACTCCGGTAAGGGAGCGCCCGCGCCGCCACTCCAAGCCGCATATCACCCGCGACGGGAGCGAGCCGCACACGAAGCTGCTGCTGGCCGGCGGCCGCGCGGGCGGGGTGAGAGTGGCGGACATCGTCGGCGCGGTTACCTCCGCGACGGGCCTCGACGGGGAGGCAGTGCGCGACGTGCTGGTGCTGGACCGCTTCTCGTTCCTGTCGGTGCCGGCCACCGAGGCCGACCGCGTGATCGAGGCGCTACAGGAGCGCCGCGTGCGGGGACATCCCGTGCGGTTGGAACGGGTGGGGTAGGAGTCTCAGTCTCCCCGCGCTATCTTGCGCGGCTTCACCCCGCGAATGCCGAGACCTCGAGAAGCCCATTCGATTCGGCGATCGCTGGGGGCTCTATGCTCCACGAGTGAGCGTCTCTATTGCGGAGAAGACGTTGGCGGGCATGCGACAATGAGGGCATGACCAAGGCCGAGCTTCATCAGCTGGTGGACCGCTTGCCGGAGGGCGCGGTCGATGGCGCTGCGATCATCCTTGGGGAGATCGGCGATGGCCGGATTGATCCTGGGCAGGCTTGGTACTGGACGCGCGAGTGGCAGGCAAAGGAGCGCGAGGCAGACGACGACCGCGTAGCGGGTCGCGTCTCGCGTTATGAGACAGACGGGGATTTCTTGGCGGCGTTGGACGAGCGCACGAAGCCGATGGATGCCGACGCGTGATGTCCTCGCGTCATTCTGGCGTGATTGGGACCGGCTCACTCCACAGCAGCAGCGAACTTTCCGCCAAGCGGTAGCTCAGTTCATCACCGACATTGCGGGCGGTGGCCAAAATTTCCATCCAAGGTTGCGCGTCAAGCGGGTGCAAGGACACCCAGGTGTGTGGGAGATGACTTGGGCGCCGGATGGCCGCGCAACCTTCGAGTACGGAGACGAGGTTCAACCCGGCGAGGCGCACATCATCTGGCGCCGCGTCGGCACACATTCGGTGTTTCGCCGGCCCTGACGACATGGCCATAGACTCTGCTCCGGGAGCAGCCTGTCGTTTACTAACCCCGACCACGAGCAGAGGAGCCGTCGAGATGTCCACCGCCACGATGCAAACCACAGAGGGCACGATCACCTTCGAGCTGTTCGACCAGGACGCCCCGAAAACGGTCGAGAACTTCCGCAAGCTGGCCGCCGACGGCTTCTACGACGGGCTGAGCTTCCACCGGATCATCAAGGACTTCATGATCCAGGGCGGCTGCCCGCAGGGGACCGGCACGGGCGGCCCCGGGTACACCTTCGAGGACGAGATCAATCCCCACAAGATCGTGCGCGGCGCGCTGGCGATGGCCAACGCCGGCCCCAACACCAACGGCTCGCAGTTCTTCATCGTGACCGCGAAGAAGGCGTCGTGGCTGGACGGCAAGCACACCGTGTTCGGCGAGGTCGCCGACGGCATGGACGTGGTGGACCGCCTGGAGGGCGTCGCCACCGACGGCTCCGACCGCCCGGTCGAGCCGGTGGGGATCGCCTCGATCGAGCTGTCGGAGTAGGAGGCCACCCCGCGCAATGCGCGGGGTGGGACCCCGCCACATGTGGCGGGGTCGGCAGGGCCACATGTGGCCCTGCCAGGAGCGGCCACATGTGGCCGCTCCCGCAGCCGCACATGTGCGGCTGCGCCGGGGGCGCATGCGCCCCCGGGCAGTCTGCGCGTGCGCAGACTGGAACAGCATGCGCCATCCGCACAAAGAAATTGGCTCCCGAGCCAGACACGACCCCGCGTGAGGTGTAGCCTCTTACTTGAGCGCAAACCAGCATGGGAGGTCCCGCAATGGCGACTGTCGAGGAGCACGCAATCGAGATCCACAACGGCGCAGTGAATGGCGCCCCGGCCGCGGGCGAGATCCCCGTCGAAAACCCGGCCACGGGGGAGATCATCACGACCGTCCCCGACCTCGACACGGCGGCTGTCGCGGAGCTTGCCAAGCGCGGGCGTCTGGCGCAGCCCACCTGGGAGGCGTACGGCTTCGAGGGTCGCGGGCGCGTGCTGCGGCGGATGCAGAAGTGGGTGATGGATAACTCCGAGCGGATCATCGACACGATCGTCTCGGAGACCGGCAAGACCTACGAGGACGCGCAGCTGGCGGAGATCTCCTACGGCGCCGCCGCGTTTGGCTTCTGGGCGAAGAACGCCGAGAAGTACCTCGGCGACGAGCGCGTGCACACCAGCTCGATGTTCGTGAAGGGCAAGAAGCTGATCCTGCGCTTCCGCCCGCTCGGGCTGATCGGCGTGATCGGCCCCTGGAACTACCCGCTGGTGAACTCCTTCGGCGACTGCATCCCCGCGCTCGCCGCCGGCAACTCGGTGATCCTCAAGCCCTCCGAGGTCACCCCGCTCACCTCGATGCTGCTCGCCGAGGGCTTCCTCGAGTGCGGCGTGCCCGCCGACGTCTTCCAGGTGGCCACCGGCCGCGGCGACACCGGCCGCGCGCTGATCGACGAGGTGGACATGATCATGTTCACCGGCTCCACCCGCACCGGGCGCAAGGTCGCGCAGGCGGCCGCCCAGCGTTTGATCCCCTGCTCGCTGGAGCTGGGTGGCAAGGACCCGATGATCGTGCTCGCCGACGCCGATCTGGAGCGTGCGGCCAACGTGGCCACCTACTACTCGATGCAGAACTCCGGCCAGACCTGCATCTCGATCGAGCGTGCTTACGTGGAGGCGCCGGTGTACGACGAGTTTGTCGCCAAAGTCACCGACAAGGTACGCGCTCTGCGCCAGGGCCGCCCCGGCGGCGGGCCGGGCACGGTGGAGGTCGGCTCGATGACCTTCCCCCCGCAGGTGGACCTCGTCGAGGACCACGTCAACGACGCGCTGTCGAAGGGCGCGCGCGCGCTCACCGGCGGCCACCGCGGTGAGCAGAACGGCGGGCACTACTTCGAGCCGACGGTGCTGGTGGACGTGGACCACTCGATGAAGATCATGACCGAGGAGACCTTCGGCCCGACGCTGCCAATCATGAAGGTGCGCGACGCCGAGGAGGCATTGCGCCTCGCCAACGACTCCGAATACGGCCTCGCCGGCTCGGTGTTCAGCAAGGACACCGACAAGGGCGAGAAGCTCGCGCGGCGCGTGGAAGCGGGCGCGGTGTGCGTCAACGACGCGATCATCAACTTCGCGGCGTTGGAGCTGCCGATGGGCGGCGTCAAGGCCTCCGGTCTCGGCTCCCGCCACGGCGCGGGCGGGATCCGCAAGTACTGCAACCAGCAGGCCCTGCTCATCACCCCGAAGCTGGCGCTCAAGCGCGAACTGCACTTCTTCCCCTACTCGCGCTCCGGCACCAAACGGCTGGGCAAAGCGCTGAAGTTGCTGTACGGGCGGGGCAAGCGGGACTGACGCGGGGTCGGATTCGCCGATACCTGGGGCCCGGCCCGGGGCTGTTCAGGCTGTGGCAGGTGGGGGGTGGTGCGTGTATTTTTTGGGCCTATACCACTTCATTTTGTGAAGTGGTTGGGGCAGCAGGATGCTTCGTTTTTGAGCCCCAACCCTTTACTTTGTGAAGTCGTGGGGTAGGCAAATCATTCTCTTGAGACCCAAACCCTTTACCTTGTGAAGTGGTGGGCGTGGTTGGATGCTTTGTTTTGCGAGCCCAAACTATCGCCATAAGCGGCGTGGGATACTGCAGCACCACGAGCTATTAGATGAGTAGTTTCACAAGCATCAACCCCTGAGCTTTGAAAGCATCCCCTGTCATAGCCGGACGGCACTGCCCGTATTGTCGCTTCCCAATCAAGGAGGACGGCGACGTCACGATCTGCCCGACCTGCAACTCTCCGCACCACGCGGAGTGCTGGACTGACAACCACGGCTGTGCGATCATCGCCTGCGCAAGCGGACCGGGCTCAACCAGCGTTCGACCTTCGGAGCCGCAGACGCAGCGGATGCAGGCTCCATCGGTCCCGCTGACGCCCCCCAGCAGCCAGTCTGCGCTCGGCCACGCGCCCACCGGCCGCCAACCCCGCGACCGCTCGCGTAACGGGGCGCTCTTCGTCTCACTGCTCGCGATTCTCGTCCTGGGCGTCACGCTCGCATTCGTGATCGGCAAAAACAACAGTCATGGCTCGACGACGACCGAGCTGGTGAAGACGGATGCGTCCAACGCGAACTCCGCTCGGACTACGTTGACGACCTCTCCGAAGGAACTCCCGAGCGGCACCTCGTCTCAGCCGGAGACTCCGAGCACGTCAAGTCTGCGGTCCTACTCGGGTTCCTACTTCTCCATGATGATCCCCTCGGGCTGGGTCCAGGATGTCGATGAAAAGCAGTTGGGAGCAGAAGTTGAATCGAAGTGGTCCAATCCATCCGGCTCAAGTGAATATGTCTTGCTTGACGTGCACACACCAACTCATATAACGATGCGCGAAGGTGCCGAACCAGTGCGTGAAGAGCTCGCGAAGCAGCCTGGCTACACCCAGATCTATTACGGTCCCGGAGACTTGTCTCGGCATTCCGAATCGTGGATGTGGATCTTCGAAGTCGAAGGCAACGAGCGGATTGACTACTTCTTCGAGACCTGCAGCAACACCGTGGCCGTGCTTGGCTCCGCGACCCCCTCAAGCTTCGATGCGATACGGCCGACGTTTCGTGCGGTGGCCAACTCGTTCACATCGGAATGCGAATGAGCTCCTCGTGCTCCGGTGCGGGACCGGGGCTGGTGATCCGATCGCGTGAGTTCGGTCCGATTGGGTCTGGCCCCTCGCTTGCACCGGGGCGGCATATCAGCCTAGGCCGAGTGCGGACTTCAACGCGACGACGCGATCTGCGGCGGCAATCACATCGGTGCTTGTGAGGGCTCCCGTCTTCACAGCGGCCACGATCTCGTCGAACGCGCGTTCCGACGCGGCTTCTTCCTGCGCGAACATCAGGAGATCAATGCCGGCACGTACGGCTTTTACTGCAGCATCCGAGTAGCGCTCAATCGCCGGCACCTCGAGGTCGTCGGTGACCGTGACCCGGTTCCCGAGGCCCGTGCTAGCGAGCTCGTTGCGGACGACAGTCGATGACAGGTCGGCGGGGAGCTGCGAGTGGTTGAGTGCTGGGTAGATGGCGTTCGACACCATCACGAAGGGCGCGATCATCGCCCCGAGTTTGGCAACAGCGCGGTACGGCGCCCACGCCGATCTCAACTGCGACTCGGACAAGTCGATCGTCACCACTTCGGTGTCGGTGTCGCGTGGTCCGGCTCCGCCCAGGCCCGGGAAGTGCTTGACGCTGCCGGCGATATGAGCTTCCTCAAGGCCGGTGGCGAAGCCTGTGACGCCTTCTTCGACGGTTCGTGCTTTCTCGCCGAAGGCCCGTTCGCCGAGGAAGTTGTCGGCGCTTGTCGGGATGTCCGCGACCGGGGCGAAGTCGAGGTTGACGCCGGCCTTGAGAAGTGCTCGGCCGGCCGCGCGGCCTTCGGCTTGGGCGACGGACTTCACGTGGCGGGTGGCGCCCATCTGTGCGGCTGACAGCCACGGGGGTGCGTCCGCCAGTCGCTTCACCGGGCCGCCCTCTTGGTCGGTGCCGATGAACAGCGGCGGGTTGTGTCCGTCGCGGGCTGCGCCCTGCAGTGCCGCGGTCAGCGCGGTGAGTTGGCTGATGGTCGAGATGTTTTCGGAGTAGAGGATCACGCTTCCGACCTGGCCTGCGCGAATCCTCTTCAGGAGCGCCGATGATGCGCTCAGACCGGTGACGTGGCTGATCAGCATCTGCCCGACGGCCTGACCAAGCGTCAGCTTTCCCGCAGCTGGGGCTCGGGTGGGTGGGCTGACGACGGGCGTCGCCGCGGTGGAGCTCGCAGTGGTCGTTGCGATCGGCTGGGTGCCTTCAACGGTACCTTCAGGTGCGGCGGTTCCACCAGTTTCGGCGCCCGTGTCGGCGATCGCAATGCCCACCGACACGCCCAAGCCTGCAATCACCGCCACGCATCCCACTACCGCCCAGGGCCGATGCTTGGTTATTGCTCTCACTTCCCTTTTCCGGGACTGATCGTTGCGGGTGCCCCAGCGTTTTCGGAGTAGGACGATGACTGCGAGTCGTTCGCGGTTGTCTGCGGCGCCGCCCCGGCGATCTTGGTCTTCAGCGCGACGATCGCGTTGTAGGCTTCTTCGACGCGATTACGCGGGATATCGCCCGCTCGCATATCTTCTTGGAGGGTTGCGTAGGCGTCGGCCGATTCTTCTTCGGTCCCGGCGTAGAGCGCCAAGTCGAGGCCCGCGTTGATCGCGCTCTCAGCCGCGGCGGGCTCGTGCGCGAGAGCGCGCGCCCCGAGAGCGTCGCTGATCGTGACGCCGTAGTAGCCGACGATCTCGCCGAGCTCGGTTTTGTAGATCTCGGGGGACATCACCGCTGGCAGCGAGGTGCCGGTAAGCGACGGATAGGTCCCGTTGCTGACCATCACCACGCCATTAGGATTTGACGCACAGTTCACGTATGCCTCATAGTCCTCGCGAAGCTCCGCGGCTGAGGCGCTGATCGTGACCGGTTCCAGGTCTGTATCCCCGAGGGCCCGTCCGAGGCCCGGGAAGTGCTTGAGCGTGAACCCGACTCCTGCGCTCGCGAGCCCTTCTGCGAATGCACACGCACGCTCGGCAACCTCGAGCGATTCGTCGCCGAAGGAGCGCGTGCCGAGGAACGAGTTCGCGACGCGCTCGACGTCGGCAACCGGCGCGAGGTCGAGGTTCACACCGACGGCGCGCAGCGCCCTCCCCGCCGCCTCCCCTTCCGCCTCCGCCAGCGCGGCGGAACGCATTTCCTGGGCGGCGTGCAACGGCGGCGCCCACGTGAGCCGCTTCACCTCGCCGCCCTCCTGGTCGGTCATGATTAGCAGCGGTGGCCGACCCCCGGCACTCGCCGCGGCCTGCAGCTGTGCGACCTCGGTGCGCGTCGATACTTCGCCGCCCGCGGTGTTTTCTGAGAACAAGATCACACCACCCACCTGGCCCGCTCTGATTCGATCGAGCAACGCGCCCGGCGGCGAGCTGCCCGAGAAGGCGGTGACGATCATTTGGCCCAGCATTGCGTCCACCGGCACGGTGCTCGCCCCGCTTCGCTTTGGCGTTGCCTTCGACACTGTCTTCGACGCAAGCGGTTTCGCGGTCTTGGTCGATCGCGTCACCGTCCTCGTGATCGTGATCGTCCGTCCCGTCGAGCTCGCGTCGCCGGAGCCACCACACGCAGCCACGCCGAGCACACACGCAACCCCGACGGCGATGCCAGCCATCCGCCGTGCCGGTTGGCGGCGTTTTGTCCTGGGTCTGCACCGGGTCTCGAACGACCCACCCGTCCACCCGGCCTCGATTGGGTTACGCATTGAGTGTCGGCGGCATGCCGGGGAAGCCAGCTTGGCGCAGGAGCTCCACATTGTGCTTGCGCGCGCAATTGTTCGCATCGATCGCAGCCCATGCCCAAACGACGGGAAGCAGGAAGAGCCCGACAACGGCGATCACCAGGATCCCCGAGACCACGGCCGCAGCGAGGAACGCGAAGCCGCGCCCAACCCGGCCGACGTACCAGTGGCCGGCCCCGGTGAACAAGAGCGAGAGCAGGATCGCCGCGGCGGTCGACTTCGAGTTCATCGCTACGCCCATTGCGGCTGTCGTCGCTTGCGCGGCTCCGCGGGTGGGCACCCCGCAACGCAGACACACGACCGCTTGCTCATGCAGCGGCGCTCCGCACCCCGAGCAGTAGCTGCCGAGCATGGGCGGCTTGTGTTGCGCCGGCGGCGCCGGCTTTGGTGCCTGGCCCGTTGTGGCCGTGCCCGCAACTGCGGGAGACGACGGCGGCACGGGCCGCGGCGGAGCTGCGGGAGCCGGAACGGGCGCGTGCCGCTGAGCGGGGGGAGCAGGGTTGGGTGGTGCAGGCGCGGCCGGCGCGAGGTCGGACTCATCGATCACGATCCGGCTCGGCCGGTTCACTCCGGGCAGCTCATCGGGCATCTCGATCGCCTTTCCTTAGTTCACGCGCAGGTTGCATAGACTTCACTGATCTTCCATTCACTCCCGTTCGCCGCGAGCTTGAAGTTGACGAATCCCGATCCGCCCGGCGAGATTTCATAGTGCGAATGCACTTCCGCCGTACTCGGGCCATGCAGTTGCACCTGGTTGGCGCCCAATCCCACCAGGGTGTACGTGCCGGTGCCAGCATTGAACTGCTGTTCGTAATCTTCCAACACCGGCTGGCGCCCTTCGACGACGCTGCACCCCGATCCCGAGAGGCCGTGGCGTTTGATTTTTTCCGCGAATATGTTGCCGAGCCCGGATACGCTGTGGCTTGAGTAGTCACGCTGGTATTCGTCCAGCACCCCGACGATTGCGCCCCGCTTCTGCTGTTCTTCTGCCGGCGTCATCCTTGCCGCGCCGCCGCCCCCCACCGGTTGGTGCACGGTTACAACCGTCACGGCGTGGTGGTTGCCTGACCCGAACGCACCGCTCGCCACGGCGACCCCGGCGCCGATGCCGATCAGCGCGACGACCGCCGCCAACGCGATCGTCAACGGTCGCATCCCGGGGCTCGGCGGCGGGTAGGACAGCGGTGGCGCGGGTGGTGGCGGCGGGGCTCCTGGCACAGCATCCGGCGCAGGGAGCGCTTGTGGATACGGTGTTGGCGCTGCGTAAGCTTGCGCCGCTATGCCCGGAGCGGCTGTCGGCGCGGCGATCGCCGCGCCCGCGGCCAGGCAGCCAAAGACTGCGCAACCGCTGCCATCGGTCCAGCACTCCGCGTGGTGGATCGAACCGCACGTGTCGCAGACCTCAACGGGCACGCCTTCCTTCAAGGGGAAGCGGCAGTACGGGCACGGCTTGCCCACGTCGGTCGGGGTTGCGGCCCTCGCCGTCATGGATGTGCCCGCCGGTTGGTGTCCACCGTGTGCAGCCGTTGCGGCGGGCTGTGTTCTGCGCCGCCGCTCTTAGCGGACCCGCCGAGGATGCCCGTGACAAGGAGCAGGGCGATCACGACGAGCACGCAAGACACCAAGGCCACGAGCGCGAGCAGCCGCGCCGAGGACAACCTTGCGCGGTCGGCGGCCACGACGATGCGGGTCTCATCGACGCGAGGCTGAGGGGGACGCTGCAACTCGGCGGGCGCTCGCCAACGCGTCGGCGTCGCCTGCTCGTAAAGTGGCACGAGCTTGCCCTCCCGCCACCCGAACGCGCCCTCGCGGCAGCCGATCGGGTCGACGACGACCGCGATCTGCGACGGCGCGTCGAAGAAGTTTTCGTGGATGAAGAGGTCGTGCCCGGAGAGGAAAATGCCGAAACTCGGATGGCTGTGATACCAGCCGACGATCTGTTCGTCGGCGGGAAACTCCGATTCGAGCACCTGATGCACGTGCGCCCAAGCCTCCTGCGTGAACGTCAGCGTTGCCTTCTGCTCGTTCGCGCTGAGCGCGGGGATTGCCCCCGTCACAAGCGGCAAACCACCTTCGCCGGACTGCCGACCGATGAGCACTCCTCCCACCTCCCGATCCGCATTGCGGAAGACGTGGGGGTAGATCGTGACGTCGCTCACGCCTCTCAGCCCGGCGATCTCGGGACCGTCCTCGCCGCGTCGTACGCGGCGCCTCGTTCCTCCCGCGGCGGACTTCAACCGGACGCTCATCCCGACGCCCCCGTCAGCGCGACATCGAATCCCCGATCGAGCTCTAGAGACACGAGCTGCGCGAGCGGCGCGCCGGGGCGGACGTGATGCCGCGTCGCCCATTCCCCGGCTTCGCGGTTCAGCGCGTCCGCAGGGTTCAGCGAGCGGTAGGCGACGAGCGAGCGAAGCCGCACGCAAAGATCAGCCAGGCTCTCAGCTGCGCTCCAGCTGCCGATACACACCCCCCCGTTGCGCTCGGGGCCGAGAATGTTGGGGTGGAAGATCGGCGTCAACCACGTGACGATCGGCGGCCTCCGCGGATACTCGCGGTGCAGGTAGGCGTCGAAACGGTGCAGACCGCGGCGCACCAGTCGTCCATTCGAATCGAGCGCGATACCCTGCTCGTCCAACATCACGTGGTAGAGGTCAGGTGGGTTGCTCTCCGTCCGGAAGGTCACGCCGCCCGTGGATGCAAGCTCTTGCATCTGCCGCAGATCGCTCGCCAAACGACGATCGCGAGGACTCACGCTTCCTCCCCCCGCGGCTTCACGATCACCTCGAAGTCCTCCGCGTCCAATTCCTGTTCGGGCTCTGGCGGCGTGCGCAAGCGCACGAGCGGACCATGAGCGCGTGGCTCCGTCGCGTGTGCGCGGCGCTGACGAGCATGAAGATCCTGCTCGCGATCGCGGCGATGCCTCACGCGCCAAATCCCGAACGCGGCGCCCAGGAGGAACACGATCACCCCCCCAACGATGATCGCTGCCACCGGCGTCGATGCTCCGTGCTTGACGGCGGCCAGCTCCCGCAGCAGTGCCAGCGGCGCAAACTCCCAGCTCCGCGTACCCACTTTGGCAACGGCGCCGATCAGTGCGCCGTGCCCGGTGACCACCGGCGCGCCGAGGAAGCTGCCCGGCAGGGAGCCGGGAATGACTCTCAAGCCCAGTCGCGTCAATGGCAGCCTGGGTGTACGCACATACCGGATTCGTGCGGCTTCGTAGCCGAGGGGAGGACCGAGCACGTACTTCGCCGTCCGACCTGAGACAGTTCGCGCGCGGCTGGCTGGCAGAGGGCGTAGCGCCAACCCCGAGACGTGGGCGACGCCGAGGCCGTCGCGGGCGGTTCCCACATCGCCGTTGATTGTGCCCCCGTTGCTCGTCACGGCGTGGACCGATTTGCCGCTCGTGGCGACGGCGATCAGGCCGCCTTCGGCGCCGAACGCAAACGCGGTCGTCGTTCCGTTCGGGCCCTGCGCCGCAGCAACGCTGTGCTCCGCGGCGGAGAGGATGCGGGAGGGCACCGCCAACGCCGCGTTCGGCGTCAGCATCGCGACGAGGGCGACAACCGCGACGAGAACGGCGGCCGCTTGGACGGGGACGCGTCCCAGTCGCGCGCTCACGCCACGGACTTCCTGCGGAGGAGGTCAAGCGCCGTTCCGGGCGCCGAGAGCGAATAGAAGCGGCGACGAAATCCCTCGCGTGCCACGACGTAGTCGCCGGGCGGCAGTCCGAGGTCCTCCGCTGTGCGCTCCAGCAGCGGGGACGCCCAGTCGATCGTGTGCGCGAACTCAAGCCTCCACGGCTCGCCACAACGGGGGCACAGACCGGCACCGGCGTCGAGCGTGTTGACCGGACACAGCAGCTCCTCGGCGATGTCGCACCGCTGACACGACGCGCTAACGACGAGCTCGTGCTCGAGCTCGAGCACCGCCTGCGCGCCGAGCGTCTCCCGGGCCAGCGCGAGGAGTTCGCCGAACACGACGTCGTGGGCGACGACGGTGACGGCGTCGCGCGCGTAGGTATCGTGGCTCAAGCAGTCCTCCCGGCGGCCGTAACGGACAACGTAGGACTCGTGCGTGAGGCCGACAAACTGGTAGCCATTGCCGGCGAGCGCCGGTTCTCCGAGGCGATCTGCGTGCAGCAGCTTGATCGCCTCTTGCGCCTGCAGCGCCGCAACCACGCTCGACGTGGTCGCCGTTGTCGGCGTCTTGCCCGCCAACATCTCCTCGCGGCTAAGCATCGCGCAGGTCCGGCGTGCCGCGAGCAACTCGTGGTCGCGCTCGCCGAGCGTGCACTCGTAACACGCTGTATCCGGCGGGATGAAGACCTTGGCGACACCCATCAGGCCCTCGATCGCGCCGTCGATCCACGGCGTGGTCGTCTTCCAACAGGCCTGGTTGACGAACAGGCGCGCTTCGCGATTGTCGAGTCCGCCGATCACCACGTTGACCTCGGCGAACGCGGCGAGCCCGATCGCGAGCCGGACGTCGCCGACGACCGGGATGACCTCGACGTTGGGGTTCAGCTCCGCGGCGCGCTCCGCCAACGCCCTCGCCTTCGGGCGCCCCTCGTCCTCGGCACGGAAAAACACGCAGCGCGAGAGGTTCGAGCTCTCGACTCTGTCCAGGTCGACAACGATCACCGTGCCGATGCCGACGAGCACGAGATTCTTCACGATCTCGTTCCCGAGCGCGCCCGCACCAACCACCAGCACGCGAGCATCCTGCAGCCGCGCCTGGTCCCACCAGGTGATCAGGCTCTGGCGGTCGTAGCGCCCGTCCTCGGCGTCGACTCGGATGCGCTTGCTGTCATGGCTCGCCGGCATGTGCGCAGAGCTAAGCGCCCGCCGTGATTTCAGCCACCAGGCGCAGCACGTCGTTTTCTTTCACGCCAGCGTCGCCGAGGGTCTCATTGTCGTTGATCTGGCGCCCGGACTGCTTGTGGTGGAACTTGTAGGACAGCGGCTGCCCGTCCGGCCCCACCGCGGGGAGCTGCAGCAACTGGACGAGCCGGCCGACGATGCGACCGCTGGCGACGGTGTCGGGAACGCTCACCTCCTCGGCCTTGTTGCCAGTCGCGTCCACGATTGTCAGGTCCATGTCGCCTCCGTTTTGGTTACAAGTAGTGTGTTGTGTCACTACATATTGAACAATAGGGAGGGGCGTCCTCCGCCGTTGTTGAACCTACGCGGCCGCCTCCGCACGCTCGGAATACGCAATAGTTGTGCTTCCTATTCGCAGCTTGTCTCCGTTGCGCAGGACGTGGGATTGGACGGGCTGCGCGTTCACGTAGACGGGCGCGTTAGGCATTGCCGTGAGCAGCCTGCGCTCATCCCGGTCGTCGATCTGGGCGTGCAGCTTCGCGACCGCCGGGTCCTTCAAGAGGAAGATCTCGCACTCCGCCGAGGCGCCGATCCGCGTGACGTCGTGGTAGATGATGAACTCCTTGCCGGCCATTCCGCCTGCGGTGATGTGCAGCCAGGCTTGCCGGCGCGCGGTTTCAACGACGCGCGTCGCGACTGCGATCAGACTGCCTACCGCGGTGAGCCCCACGAGCCGCGTCAAGGCTCCGCTGAGCCCGACGTTGAAGGCCACGTACTCGAAGATCACGCCGCCGATAGCTCCACCGATCGCGCCTCCGATCCCGCCGTTGACCGCCAGGCGGTTCGATTTTCGCAGTAGTCCGACGGAGACGCCGATGCCGATGCCGAACAACGCCCAGCCGAGCGCGCGGGCGAGGTACAGGCGCACGTCGTTGGCGCCGACCGTTGTCTGTCCCCGCAACACTTCTTCGAGAATCGCTTTGATGATTTCGCCGTAGACGACCTGCGCAAGGAACCCGGCGGCGAACGAGGCGCCAAACATCGGCAGCGCCGCTTTCGCGAAGCGGCTCCGAGCCGCCGCCCACGCGCCCCCGATCGCGCTGTCGTACGCAAGTACCGTGCCGCCGAAGAAGAGCCCGACGACACCGACCCAGAGGCCCGCCGTTGCGTCGAGGCCGAGGCTCGATTGCGCCGCGATGCTCGCGATGCCGGTGATTTCAGTGACGGCCCAGCCTCCGACGATTCCGACCGCGGCGGCGACGAGGTGGGCGGTTTGCGGCGCCGTCATCCAGGTCGGCGCGCTCGTAGGCGCCCCGCCGGGCGAGGCCGCAAATCCCGGTTCGCTGGGGTCGACTCGGCGTGGAACGCCACGCGTGACCGTCGGGAGGTCCGGCGCGGGCGGCCTCAGGGGTCGTGTTGGCGGCGCGGCGCTGGCAACCGGGGGCGCTGGCGCCGAGCTCGGTGGCTCCGCTTCGAGGAAGTCCTCCTCACCGAGAACGATCCTTCTCTTGTCGGTCATCGTCCCGACCCCTCCTGATCACCCGCGCGAGCGCAGCATCACGACGAGGCCATCGTCATCGTCGTTTGCAGTGAGGGTCGCCGGAGGTGGCTCGGCTTCCACCTCGTCCACAGTGGCGACCGGAGCAAGCGCAGGCGCTGTCTCGGGCGCCGGGATCGGTTGCTCGAGCGCGCGCGAGCGGATCGCGATTTCGAAGTCGGCAACGCCGAGATCCACGTTGCCGATCGGGAAGATCCCCGAGTACTCCTGTTCAGCGGCCCAACGCGCAGCGATTGCGTCTAGTGGGCTCGCGGTGTTGTAGACGCGCCATTGGATCATGTCGCCGAGCTTCACGATCACGTCGGCGAGGGTCGTCCCGGCCGCCCAGTAATCCGCGATGCAGAAATAGTCGCGAATGTTCGGGTGGAAGATCGGCTCAAGCGGCACCACGTACGGCTTCTCCGCGGGGTAGCGACGCGGCAACATCACCTCGATGTGGTGAACGTCCCGGTAGGCCGGTTGATCACCGTTCAAGTAAAGCCCGCGCAGGCGGTACTCGACACGGTAGTTCTCCGGCGGCAGCCGCGTGCCGAGCGCTTCCACGGCGACATGCGGATGCCCCGAGAACACCTCCCGCACGAGTTCGTAGTCCGATTGGAGCCTGCGCAGACGCGGGTCCATCCCCCAACTCCTGGTTCGGGCCGAATGAACGGGAGGTACCCGCGCTGACCGGCCTTGGCTGAATAGCGGCGACAGCTTATACGATTAGGCGATGTGGAAGGCAAGAATGGGGGGGATATGGTTGACAATCCCGATGACGAGCTAGTCAAGATCCGCTCACCCGGGCCGACTAGCGAGGCATCGATCGACCTCGAGACGCTGCCCGGAGCCCCGCCGCGGCCGCTCGTTATCGGCTTCGAGGACGAGCTCGAGGTCGCGCTGCAATCCGCGGCGCTGCTCTGCGGCGAGCGCCGCCTCACCATCCCTCACGACGGCCTCACGATCGGCGCCGCCGAGAGCGCGACGGTGCGCGTCGCCAACGTGGCGCCGATCCAAGCGGCGATCGAGCCGACCGACAACGGTCACGCGCTCGTCGAGCGCGGCGGGCGTGCTGCCACGTACGTGAATGGAGAACTGCTCGTCTCCGGGGAGCGCCGCACGCTCCGCCGGGGTGACGCGATCGCGCTTGGCGGTACGAGCTTCTACTACCTTCCGACCGGCCACGGGCTCCCGCGCCTCGCGCCCGTCAAGCCGGTCGACGCCGGGCGACTCCGCGCAACCAAGCGCGGATTCACGATCGGTCGTGACCCTGCGTGTGACCTCGTGCTCGACCACCCGACGATCTCCCTCCACCACGCCGTCCTCAACTCCGACGGCACCGCCACTACGATCACCGACCTCGGCAGCGCCGTCGGGGTGCGCGTCAACGGCGCACCCGTACGGAGGACTCGGTTGCACGTCGGCGACCAGATCGCGATCGGCCCGTACCGGATCCTCTTCGACGGCTTGGAGCTGTTCGAGCGGGCGGTCGCTGCCGGTCTTGCGATCGCGGCAAGCGGCGTCCGCGTCGACGTGGAGAGCGGGACGATCCTGCAGCCCACCGACCTGCAGCTGCGCGCCGGCGAGCTCGTCGCGATCATCGGCGAGTCCGGTGCCGGCAAGAGTACCCTCCTGAAGGCACTCGCGGGTGTTTCCGCCCCTACCGGCGGCAGTGTGCTCGTCGGTGGGGAAGCGGTGATGCTTCGCCAGTCGGAGATCGGCTACGTGCCCCAGTTCGACATCGTCCACGACGAGCTGACGGTCACGGAGGCGCTCGACTTCGCTGCTCGCCTGCGTCTGCCGCCGGACACCGCCGAGCATGAGCGCCTCGAACGAGTCCACGAGGTGATCGCTGAGCTTGGGCTCGCCGATCGTGCCGACATCCGCGTCAGTCGTCTCTCCGGCGGGCAGCGCAAGCGCGTTGCCGTGGGGGTTGAGCTCCTGCACCGGCCGGGCGCGCTGTTCCTCGACGAGCCCACCACGGGACTCGACCCCGGGCTCGAGCACCACATGACCGAGCTCTTCCGTCAGCTCGCCAACGCCGGCCAAACCGTCGCGCTCGTTACCCACGCCACGGGGAGTATGCACCAATACGATCGCGTGATCGTCATGGGCCGGGGTGGTCACATGCGCTTCGATGGTCCACCCGGGGAGCTCCTCACCACCTTCGGCGTTGACCACTACGACGACGTTTACTCCGCGCTCGAACGGCTCGCCCCCAACCACCCGACGCCGGCGGCCGTACGATCCCTGCCGCCGGTTCGTCGCGACGCTCCGCAAACACCGCCGCGCGTCCGCCAGTCGCTCGGCTACCAGACGAAGATCCTTGCGAGTCGCTACGCGCTCCTCGTGCTACGCGACCGGAAACACATCCGTAGTGCCCTGATCCAGGTCCCCGTGCTCGGCGTCTTCACGGCGATCCTCTTCGCCTCCACGATTTTCGTGACACCGCCGCAACCAAACGGGTCGGGCAAGTCCGCCCAGCTCGTCTTCCTGATGGTGACGATCGCAATCTGGCTCGGCTCGATCAACGCCGCGCGCGAGATCGTGAAGGAGCGCAACGTGCTCAATCGGGAGCTCGCGATCGGCGTTCGCCTGCCCGCCTACCTTGCCTCGAAGCTCGTCGTCCTCCTCGCCTTCGCAGCCGTACAGATTACGTTGTTCGCGCTGATCCTCCTCGTCCTCCGTCCCCTGCACGAACCACCCCTGACGGTGCTGGCCTTCGTCGCGGTCTTGGTGATGGTCGGCTCGATCGCCACCCTCCTAGGTCTCCTGGTCTCAGCCGTCTCGACGTCTGAGGACCAAGCCACGGCGATCATCCCCCTGCTGCTCGTCCCCCAGCTGCTCTTCGGTGGCGCGCTCGTGCAGTACCAGGAAATGCAGCCGATCGTCAAAGTCTTCTCTGCGCTCGTGCCGTCGCGGTGGGGCTTTGCGACCGCCGGGCACGTCGTGAACATGCAGCAGCGCATCGACGAAGACCGCGTCTACTCCCACATCAACCACTATGGCCACGCCTTCTTCTCCGTGACGATCATCGACTTCGCTCTCATCTGCGCCGTCTTCGCCACGATCCTCGTAGCGGGCATCATTCACATGCTCGCCAGACCCGCGCAGTGAGACCGCGGCCCGCAAGCCATCGCACGAACGTGCTGCTCATCGTGGGGCTCCTGTTCCTCGGCGGCCTCACGGTCGGGATCATCGTGCAACGTTTCGTGAGCAACCCCGCGAACGGCGCCGCTCGCACCACCACGACGACGGGCCTGGAGAGCAGCCCGACAACCGCAACAGCCCGACGATCGGCGATAGCGCCGGGAGTCGCGCCGGCGCCCCCGGCCGAAGCGGTCACGGAGCTTGCCCCCGAAGCCGACGTTACGTTCGCCGCGCTGCAGCGCGAGCTCCCGGGCCCCGTCGAGGTTGCGGTGATGCCCGTCGGCGCGGGCAAACCAAAGCTCTTCGGACTAGACGAGGCGGCTCACGGTTGGAGCACGATGAAGATCCCCGTGATCGCGGCTCTCATGACGGCGCTCGAACCGCACCAACTCAGCTACCAAGAGCAGGAAGAGACCAGACTGGCGATCACCGAATCGAGCAACGAAGCGATCCTCAGCCTCTTTCACGACTTGGAAGCAATCGAGGGGGGTCTCGCGGGGGCGAGTGAAGCCGTTGAAGGGGAGTTGCAGCGCAGCGGCGACCGCGCCACCGTCGTTGCAACCCAACCCCCGCCGCCAGGCGCCGTCACCACGTTCGGCCAAACCGAGTGGGCCCCGGGCAGCGCCGTGCTGTTCTTCAGCGCCCTCGACGCCGGCTGCCTGCTCCCCCCTCGACACACGCAGCACATCTTGAGCTTGATGCAGCAGATCGTCCCGTCGGAGAGCTGGGGACTCGGATCGGCCGATTTCGCTCATGTCGCCTTCAAGGGCGGGTGGGGGCCGGAAGGCGAAGCCTACCTCGTGAGACAATCCGGCATTGTTGACCCCGGCACGGCCAACGCCACCGCTGTCGCAATCATCGCCCACCCACCCCCGGGGGGGTCGTCGTTCGACGTCGGCATCGAAATGATCACACGCACCGCAACCTGGCTGCATCGGGTCCTCCACCCGGTCCGGCACGCTCTGGGCTGTGCATGACCGCATTCAGTGGCACTGAATCATTTGATCTTTGGCTACGGGCCGCGCGGCCGATGTGACCACGCAACGCGCGGACTACGTGACATACTTTTCATACTGTCCCACTAGAGCGGCACGGCTACGGTATGGTTTGCCGCTGACTTCAGGAGAACCGGGGGGAAATGGCAGCCGAACCAAATACCCGTTGCACCGCCTGCGGCCGCCCGCTCAACGCGCTGGGCGTATGCGTCGCCTGCAACCCCGTCCAGGCCCATCAGCAAACCGGCGACGTCGGGTGGTCGCCGCTCCCGTCTCAACCCGGGACGAGCTCTCCGTCCTTCGCGGGGACCGGTCAGAACGCTGGCCCTGAGCTGACCGGACGCGTCTGTCCCTACTGCCGCTTCCCGCTGAAGGAGGGCGCCCCGATCGAGACCTGTGGCGCTTGCGGGACCGTTCACCACCACGAGTGCTGGCAGGACAACGCAGGCTGCAGCGTCACCGGCTGCGTCAACGGCCCCGCCAACACCACCGCCACACACGTTCTCACACCAGCGACCCCGACCCAACCAGCCACCGCAGCGACTGTGCCGCCACCGCCGCAACCACCGCAGAAGCCTCCGCCGCCGGCGAGCCGGCGCTACCCGACGGGCGCGATCGTCATCGGAGCGATCGTCGTCGCGCTGCTCGGCGCCGGCGCAGCGGTCGCGCTCAGCTCCTCATCGAAGAACCACAACGCGCCGACGGTCACGGTGAAGGAAAGGACGGTGGAAAAGACGGTGCCCGCCGCGCCCGCGCCAACCGCAACAACCCACACGCCTTCTACAACCACACACACTTCTACGCCCGCCCCACCCGTTACACCTGCTGCGCAGCCCGCAACGCAGGCTGGGCCATCGCCGAGCGAACGGGAGGCTCACGCGGTCGCCGCAATGGACAGCTATTGGAGCGACATCGAAGACCACGACTTCTCCGGGGCTTATCAGATCGAGGAACCGAGCGCTGGGTCCAGCGAATCTGAATGGGTGCAGGCCGAGGAAAAGGAAGGCGTGGAGCGCGTCTCCTACAGCTTCGAACCGGGCTCGCTCGAAGGGAACGAAGCCACGGTAGACGTTGGCTCGCTACAGACGGTGGCGAGGAAGACAGGTTGCTACACGTGGACCGGCTACTACAGACTCACCGACTACAGCGGCACGTGGAAGATCACACATGACGGCCTCGAACGACACTCGTGTTGAATCGCTGCGCCAGTGGTCACTGTGTCGTGATCCTCGCGTCGCTCACGCAGCTGCGGCCCACGGGCCGAGCCGTCCACGAGTCGCTTGCGGTTAGCGCGTGACGCAAAGCCGCCTACAGCTGTTCTTACTCGTAGCAGCCATGCCCGTGCTCGCGTTGACGTTGCTTGGCAGCTCGATCACAGGCGCGTCCGCGCATCCGGGGCATGCCACCACGGTTGCCACGCGCACGGTCTCGTCGAGCGGACGCATCGGTGTGCTGCAGTTCGGGAAATCCACGCAAGCCGACGTTGTTGCGACACTCGGCGCGCCGGAAGCCAAAGGCGAAGGAAACTTCGTTGGTCCCAACACACCGAACTACAAGGGGCTCGGGTACGAATGCTCGGCGCAGCAGAGCGGCGAGCTGCGTCCGGTCAGCAACGAGGGGCCGCCGTACTGCGGCACCGTGTACTACCTGGACACCGCGACTGGAGTGCTCGGCGGCTTCTCGACGACCTCAACGCGCTACGCGACGAGTCACGGCACACGCGTCGGCACCACCGAGCAAAGCGCCGCAAGCCGCGAGCGCCGACCGGCAATCGCCGGCTGCCAATCGGGTATCAGCGAGCTCACTCGTAACGCCTCCCTCTACATCTCGATCCGAGGCGGCAAGCTCAGGAAACTACCGGGCAGCAACCAGCCGCTTCGCATCGTTGGCGGGCGCGTCAACAACATCACCATGGAAAGTCGCCACGACCCCGTCGGGGTGCTCTTCTGCTGACTGATCAGTATGGGGCCGACGGTGTCGCTGACGGTGTCGAGAACGCTCCCGCGCAGTGCGACCCACTTGAAAAAGCCTCCGATGGGATCGACGAGGTCGAGAGTCCGTCATCGGGCCCTTGGTCTGGGTCCACATAGCCAAGTGGCACGGAGAACAGGTCATCCACGGGTCCAAGTGTATTGCAGCGCTTTTAGAAGGCCAGGCACGGGCGGCGCGCGATCAGATGGCCACATCCTGCAGCACGAGACCGAGCAGTCGTTCGAGCTCAGGGATCGTGGTGTCGGCAGCGGTGTGATGCACTGTCGCCATCCCCAACTCCGTCGCCGGCGGCAGGTTGAAGGGGAGGTCGTCGATGAACACGCACTCCTCTGGAGCGCGAGTGATCGCCTGCGCTCCAAGCTCGTAGATGCGGGGGGCGGGCTTGCGGATGCCAACTTCTCCCGAGATCACCACGCCGTCGAACAGCTCGCCCAGCAGCTCGCGCGGGTAGCGGCTGGTGCCCCACGAGTTGGAGATCAGCCCGGTGGCGATCCCGGCGGCGCGGGCCGCGCGCACGGCGTCCACCATCGAGGGCTCCAGTGTTGCCCCGGAGAAGAGCCGATCGATCAGGCCATCTGCCGTGTCGAGGCCGAGCAGGCTGCCCAGCTCGGCCTCGAACCGGGCCTCCTCGACGCGGCCCTCCTCGAAGCCGATCAGCAGCTCGCGCGCCTGCTCGCTGCCCCGGAACAGCTGCACGAGCACGCCGGAGTCGAGGCCCTCCTGCTCGCAGAAGTCGGAGAAGGAGCGAAACAGGTTGGTGGTCATCACGCCGCCCCAGTCGACCAGCAGGCCGCGGATCGGGCTACCACTGACGTTAGCGGCCCCAACTCCGTCCTGTACGCCCTGCTTGGCCTCCGCGCTTGCCTCTGCTGCCAGCTCCTCGTCTGCGCCAGCCTCCGCGGCCCGCTTCAGCTCCTCGCCTGAGCCGGCGAGGGGGTCGCTCTCGGCGGACTCACCCACCGCGTGTCACCTCCTCCGCGTGGGCGGCCAGCTGCAGCACGCCCTCGCCGAAGTGCTTCAGGTAGGGGTCGTCGGTGGCGCCGGCGAGCGCGCGCTTGTAGTTGCCCTCCATGAACACCGTCATCTTCCACACCGCCAGCGTCACATACCAGCGCAGGTCGCTCATCGAGCGGCCGCTGTGCGCTTCGTAGCGGGCGATCAGCTCTGTGCGGGTAGGGAAGCCCTCGGCCTTCGTGACCGCGCCCAGCGAGTCCCTGATGCCGCCTGGCGGGTCGTCGGCCTGGCCCCACACCATGCACATGTAGCCGAGGTCCGCCAACGGGTCGCCGATCGTCGCCATCTCCCAATCCAGCACCGCCGTCAGCTGCGCGGGGGCGCCGGTCGCGAACATCGTGTTGCCGAGGCGGTAGTCCCCGTGCACGATCGTAGCCGAGCCGGACTCCGGCAGGTGCTCGGCCAGCCACGCCGCCACGCGTTCGACCGCAGGGATCTCGCGCGTCTTGTTGATCTCCCACAGCCCCCCGAAGCGCCGCAGCTGGCGCTCCAGATAGCCAGTGGGCTTGCCGAAGTCCTCGAGGCCCGCCGCGCGCCAGTCGACGGCGTGGATCTCCACCAGCGCGTCGATCAGCTCCTCGGCGATCCGCTTACGCTCGGCCGGTGTGTCGAGTGCGGGCGGCAGCGTGAACACGATCGCCTCGCCCTCCACGCGCTCCATCACGTAGAAGGGGCACCCGATCGTGGTGGGGTCGTCCTCCACCGCGAGCACGGTGGGCACGCGCGCGGCGGTGCCCTGCAGCGCCCGCAGCAGCCGTGCCTCGCGCAGGACGTCGTGCGCGGAAGGCGGCAGCGGCGGGCGCGGGGGGCGGCGCAGCACCAGCTCACTGCCGTCGCCGCGCTTGATCAGGTAGGTGACGTTGGAGTGGCCCTCGCCGATCGGGCTGGCCTCGAGGTCGCCCTCGCCGAGGCCGTGGGCGTCGAGGAACTCGCGCAGGGGGTCGAGCACCAGCAGCGGCGGGCGGGCGTTCTCCTGCGCCTGCTCGTGGGTGTGGACGATGTCATCCGGCGCGACTGCTGAACTCATGGTCCGCACGCTATCGGAGCGCGCCTCGTGGGGTCCACCGCAACATCGTCCCCGCCGCCGTGTCATAGCCTCCATGCCCAAAGCTCCCATCTCCCTCACCAAAGCCCGTAAATCCCTCCTCGCGCTGCTGCTGGCCGGCGTCGCGCTCGCCGTGAGCGCTCCCTCGGCGCTGGCCTCGCGCAACCAAACCGTCTTCTTCGAGGCCGGCAAAGTGCTGATCGAACCGCACAAGCGCGAACACGCCTTCCAGCAGATGGAGCATCTGGGGGTGCACGCGCTGCGCGTGGAGCTCTATTGGTCCTACGTGGCCCCTGCCTCCGGGAGCAACAAGCGCCCGAAGTTCGAAGCCACCAACCCCGCCGCCTACAACTGGTCGCTGTACGACTGGGTGCTGAACAAGGCGAAAGAACTGAAATGGCCGGTGCTGCTCACCGTGACCTCGCCGGTGCCGAAGTGGGCGAGCGCCAACCACACGGCTCTCGGTAGTCCCAACGCGAGCTACTTCAAAGAATTCATGACCGCGGTGGGCAAGCACTACGG
Organism: uncultured Solirubrobacterales bacterium; assembly: GCA_963724305.1. Taxonomy (GTDB): domain Bacteria; phylum Actinomycetota; class Thermoleophilia; order Solirubrobacterales; family Solirubrobacteraceae; genus Palsa-744. The sequence continues at coordinate 1,457,247 of CAVRUG010000004.1, read as the reverse complement.
CTCGGAGGTGTCGCTGTTCGCGATCTGGAACGAGCCCAACGACATCGCCTCCCTGCAGCCGCAATTCAACTCCTCCGGCCAGCCCGTCTCGCCGCGCATCTATCGCGGCCTGTTCCAGGAAGGCTACGCGGGGCTGCAGGCCGCGGGCATCGCGCACCCCAAGGTGCTGATGGGCGAAACGGCGCCGGTCGGCAACGACAGCCTCAGCCGCTCGGAAGTCCGCAAATATGGGCTGCTCCACGACGTGGCGCCGCTGGCGTTCATGCGCGGCGCGCTGTGCCTCAACTCCCACTACAAGAAGGCGGGCGGGTGCGGATCGGTGTCGGCGTACGGCTACTCCACCCACGCCTACACCCAGAAGCAGGGTCCCCTGTGGGTGCCGCCGGTGCGCGACGACGTCACGATCGGGACGCTCTACCGTCTGGAAAACGCTCTCAACCTGGCTGCCCGTGCGGGCGCGATCAGGGCCGGAATCCCGATCTACCTCACCGAGTTTGGGGTGCAGAGCGTGCCCAACCGCTACGAGGGTGTGTCGCCCGCCAAACAGGCCGAATACGATGCGCTCGCCGAATACATCGCCTGGAAGAACCCGCGCGTGGCGGCCTTCTCGCAGTACCTGCTGCACGACGATCCCACCGGTGGCCCTCCGGGATCGGGCGTGCACGGCGGCACGGTCGGCTTCCAGACGGGCCTGGAGTACGTCAACGGCAGCCCCAAGCCGCTCTACTCGGCATGGCCGATCCCGCTGGTCGTCTCGAAGGTGGGTCACCGCTTCTCGCTGTGGGGCTTGGTGCGCCCGGCGACGGGCTCGACCAAAGTGACGATCCTCATCAAGACGCGCGGCGCAAAGAAGTACCGCGTGCTGAAGACCGCCACCACCGAATCGCTCGGCTACTGGAGCTTCACCTCGAGCACGGCGGGCGCGTCTTGGAAAGTGCGTTGGACCAGTCCCACCGGCGCTAAGTACGAAGGGCCGGCGATCGGAGCCACGCCCTCACCGTGAGTCAGGGGGAGGCGCGGAAGCTCGCCCATCCCCATCGTCCCTTTCGTCGGCTCGGCATCGCCTCCTAAAGTTGAAGGGCGATGCCGGAGCTGCCAGAGGTAGAGATAACTGCACGCCGGCTCGATGGCGCCCTGCGCGGGGCCGCGATCGAGTCGGCGCTGGCGCCCGGCATCAACGCGCTGCGGAGCTTCGACCCGCCGCTCACCGAGCTGGCGGGCCGCACGATCGCGGGTGTGCGCCGGCGCGGAAAGCACCTGATCGTCGATGTCGACGGAGACCCCGAACGCCTGGCGCTGCTGATCCATCTGATGTCGGCCGGCCGGCTGCAACTCTACGACAAGCGCGCCGGCCCGCGCGACCGCACCTCGCGCCTACTCGTGCGGATCGATGACAGTCAGGAGCTGCGCCTGCGCGAGTTCGGCTCCAAGCAGGCGGCGTGGGTGAAGCTGCTGCGTGCGGAGGAGCTCGACCAGGAGCAGGCGCTCGCCACCCTCGGCCCCGAAGCGTGGCCCGACCCGCCGTCGTTGCGCGAGCTGCTGGACGCCCCCCGCCCGCTGCACACGATGCTGCGCGACCAACACACAATCGCCGGCATCGGCCGCTCGTGGGTGGACGAGATCCTGTGGGAAGCCCAACTCTCTCCCTACAAGCGCGGCGCCGACCTCACCGAGGAGGAGGCGCAGCGGCTGCGCGAGGCGACGATCGCGATCCTCGGCGCGGCGATCGACCACTACGAGCGCGTGATCGTCCTGCCGATCCCCGACAAGCTGCCGATGCCGCTGCGCATCCACCGCCACGAGGGGGAGCCCTGCCCTCGCTGCGCCACCACATTGCGCTCGGTGCACTTCGAGGACTACGTGATCGCCTACTGCCCCACCTGTCAAACCGAGGGCCGGGTGCTCAAGGACCGGCGGTTGTCGCGGCTGTTGAAGTGACGGTGGCCTGTGATTCAGCAACCCTCAAGAGCGCATGGTCTCCATTGGGTCGGAAAAATGGTAGGATGATGGGGGTGAAGGTAAGTGTGAGCCTGCCTGGAGAAGATGTGGCGTTCTTGGACGCATACGCCAGTACTCATGCGTACCCATCACGCTCAGCTGTCGTGCATCAGGCGATCCGTGCACTTCGCCTCGGTGAGCTTCACGAGGCATACGGCGATGCCTGGGCGGAGTGGGAGGCGGATGGAGAGGCGGAGAGCTGGAACGCTGTTGTCGGCGATGGTGCGTGATGCGGCGGGGGGAGGTGCGGATGGTCGATCTTGACCCCGTCCGCGGCGCGGAGGCAAGCAAGCTACGGCCAGCCGTGATCGTGAGCAACGATGTCGCCAATCAAACCGCGGCCAGGCTGGCCCGAGGAGTGCTGACGGTCGTGCCGATCACCTCGAACGTCGAGCGTGTCTACCCGTTTCAGGTGTTGCTGCCCGCGGGAGCCGGCGGTTTGCCACGAGACTCCAAGGCTCAGGCCGAGCAGGTGCGCTCGATCGATGCCGAGCGTGTCGGCAGGCAGCTTGGTCAACTGCCAGATGGGTTGATGACCTCTCTCGACGACGCGCTACGTCTGCACCTGTCCCTGTAGCGCCACACCGACGCTCTCAGGCGCCCGCAACCTGAAGCGCGCAGGCTTGGCAGAGTAGGAACAACCAACCACTCGAGGGCCTCGGGGAGACCCCGCGTGCTCAGGGGACGCGGATGTCGTGTTTCGCGCGAGCTGCCCCGAGCTCGATAAGGCTCCCCGTGTTCCGGTCGATGCGCCGCACCCACGTCCAGTGGCGACCAACCGGGCAGCGCTGCCACCGCCACCTGCCCATCCTGATGGCCTTCAGCGAGCCTCCGGGGATCCAGATCGTCATGAACACATGGCCTTCACGGCACCGCACGGGGCGCTCGAATCGCTTGAGGATACGCATCGATCAGAGTCTACATTCGACGATGAGCACGACCAGACGATGAGCAAGACCAAGCCAAGAACGGGGTGCGCGTGCCTGTGGCCGTGAGTGTGTGTCACGTGGGTGGTCCCCAAAGACGTGGCGCGAGAGGTTGGCTACGATGCCGCGATGATCCAGCCAGGACAGAAGGCCCCCGACTTCGAGCTGTCCGACCAGGACGGTCGCACGGTCAAGCTCTCGGACTTCCGCGGGAATGCGGTCGCGGTGTATTTCTACCCGAAGGCTGCAACCGCGGGCTGCACGGTGCAGGCGTGCGGGGTCCGCGACCACCAAGCCGACTACGCCAAGGCCGGTGCGGTGGTGCTCGGCATCTCCCCCGACCCGGTCGCGGCCCTCAAGAAGTTCCACGACAAAGAGGGGCTGAACTTTGTGCTGCTGGCCGATGAGGGCCACGCGGTCGCGGAACGCTACGGCGTTTGGGTCGAGAAGTCGATGTACGGCCGCAGGTACTTCGGTAATGAGCGCACCACGTTCTTGATCAACCCCGATGGGCGCATTAGCTCGGTACTGCGCAAGGTCAAGCCGGCCGAGCACGACCGGTTGGTGGTGAAGGCGCTCGCGGACGCCTCGCCGTCGGCGGCGTAGGCTGCATGGGCACAGTTGTCGGCGGACCGTCCTTGTCCGCTGCCCACGTCCGTTTATAGGTCACGCTCCCTTACGAGCTTGCGCGTCTGCTTGCCATGCAGAAGGTCGTGGGTTCGAGTCCCATCATCCGCTTCAGAAAAGTCCCGCAAATCGGCAAATCGCCTCGCGGAGCTCGCCAACCTCCACCGCAGCGAGATCGGCATACTGGAGCGAGGGCAGTGCGAGCCGCACCTGATAGCGCTGCTGATCCTCGCGGACGCCCCCGCAGGTCCCACTTTGCACCCTGCTCGACGGCGTTGCCGCGCCACAGGAGCGCAGGCCCCGGAGACATTTACAGCAGCTGCGCTCGACCAACGGAACGGCGGGATAGTCGGCGTACGTTGAGCCCACCGATGTGCAGGGGGCCGGGCGGTACGCCGGCTGCGCTGCACCAGATGGTCAGGCAATCCACATCGCCGGATCGTCCATAAGTTTGTAAGCTGCGCCTCGCCGATGTGCTCCTCCATCAGATCGATCGCGGCCGTCCTCCTCGTGAGCGTCGCCGTCGCGCTTCCCGCGAGCGCGAACTCCAGCCCGCCCGTCGGAACCGCCGCGAAGGTCTGCCAAAGCGGAACTCCTGCCCGCATCGGCGGGGCGGAAAAGTGCCTACAAGCCGGCGAGTGGGCGCGGCGGTTTGCAGTGGCCCCGGCGCGGCGGCTTGAAGTGGCCCCACTTCGCGTCGGTTGTTGTGTGTAGTTGATCTTCTCTGATTGTGACTTGCGGCGGTGTCTCGTGGAGCGGAGCGCGTAGCGCGTAGCGGAACGAGATATCGCCGGCGCGCCTCGCGGGTGGGGGTCAGGCGGCCCCTTTCTTCGCTCTGGTGAGGCCGTGGCGGAAGCGCCAGGACTCTGCTGCCGGTGTCGATGATGTGCGCTCGGTGGGTGATGCGGTCCACGACGGCCTTCGCGAGACGGGCGTCGGGGAAGACCTTCGTCCACTCCCCGAACGGGAGGTTCGTCGTGACGATCAGGCTGGCGCGCTCGTTGCGCTCGGAGATGACCTGGAAGACGAGCTCCGCGGCGCCCTCGGGCAACGCGAGATACCCGAGCTCGTCGAGGACGACGAGCTCGGTTCGGGCGTAGCGCGCGATGACTCGGCCGAGCTCGCGTCGGCTCTCGGCTGCTTGTAGTTCGTTCGCGAGCGCGGCGAGGGTGGTGAAGCGGACTCGTCGTCCTTGTTGGCAGGCGAGCACCGCGAGGGAGATCGCGAGATGGGTCTTGCCGGTGCCGCTGTCGCCGAGGAGGATCACCGACTCGCGGTCATCGATCCAGGTGCCCTGCGCCAGCGCGGCGATCGTGGCCTGGGGGATCTTCGGGTTCTCCTCGAAGCGGAAGTCCTCCAGGCGCTTCATCAGCGGGAACCGCGCGTCGATCAGCCGTCGGCGTTCGCGGCGTTCAGCTCGCTCTGCAGACCTCGGCCTCCAACAGCGCGGCGAGATAGGCGGTCGGGGTTTGCTGGTCGCGTGTCGCCTCCTCGGCGAGCGCGCGGAAGCGAGCCCGGACGGTCGGGAGCTTCAGCTCGAGCGCGTGCGCGTCGATCAGTGTCTCCATCGCTTGGACCTTCGCCGGGGCGCTCACTGTGCTCCCCCTGCTGGACGAGCAGCTCGTCGTAGTGGCCGAGCGTCGGTGGTGGCGCCCCGAGCCCCTGCAGGCGCTGTGGGAGATCATCGAGCGCTCGCGGGACGGCCGCGGGAACCACGGCTCGCGAGCACCGCGACCGCGCGTCCGTCGTGCGCACCCGCTGTGAGCGCGCCACGGACCGCTAGCTCGACCTCGCCGGCGCTGTGCTCGCGGGCGAGCATCAGCACGTCGACCATCTGCCGCGCGGCCTCCGAGGCGCCGTAGCGCTCGGCGATCTTCTCCCACAGCTCGTCGAACACCGATGGCCAGGCGCCGCGCTCGCGCTGCTGGGAAAGAGCGAGCGACCCAGCCAACGCACCCGGCTTGCGCGCGAGCAGCTCCAGGTAGTGGTCGAGTGACGCTGAGATCGCCGAAGCGGCCCTGCTGGCGCTCGTGGACAGCGACCAGCTCCCCGCCGTGACGGCACTCGATCTCGCGCGCGCCGACCCGCGCGTGAACCCGCAAGCCGGCGAGGCGGACGGGCACCGAGTAGCGGTTCTGCTTGATCGTGACCAGCGCCTTCGAGTCCACCCGCGGCGTCGCCTCATCAGCCGTGGACGCCCGCTCAGCCGGCAGCCCTCGCAGCAGCGGGCGCTCCCTGGCGAACGACTCACCGACGGTCTCCTGGCGCCCCGTGATCCGCCGCGACAGGTCGGACTCGCAGCCAGCGAGCATCCGCGCGTTCAGCTCCCCGAGCGAGGAGACGTCCGGGACCGGGACGAAGTGACGGCGACGGAAACGCCCGACCTCTCCCTCGACACCGCCCTTTTCGTGGGCGCCCTCGATGCCCGGGATCGTGAACTGCGACTCATAGAGATAGTGCGAGCGCAACGCGATGAACCGGTCCGTCTCGACCCTGCGCCGGCCGCGCAGCACCTGCTTGACCGCGCTCGCGAGATTGTCATAGCGCAACAAGCCGAACACGCCACCGAACCAGTCAAACGCATGCACGTGAGCCTCCAAGAACGCTTGCTGGGAGCAGTGCGGGAACGCCATCGCGAACGCCGCACCAGAATGACACGCACGCATGTGAAACAGGTAGACCCTCGCCGCCGATCCAGCCATCGCGACCTGCGCCTCACCCCAGTCGACCTCGGCCTCCACACCCGCACCGTGCACTTGCGGCACGAACGCCTGGACGCCTTCGCCGCGCTCGGCGCGGCGATCGTGAACGTATTCCCGAACAGTGCGCTCAGCGACATCAGCCGCGTGCTCATCACGCAGCCGCTCCCAGATCCGCTTCGCGGTATGACGCTGCTTGCGCGGCGCATCCCGGTCCCCGTCAAGCCAGGAGTCGATCAGCTCCCGATACGCCCCCAGCTTCGGCGCTGGCCGACCCACAGGCTTGCGCTTGACGGGCAGCAACGGCGCCGCCAACGCCTGACGCACCGCCCGCCTATGCACCCCATACCTCGCCGCCAACGCCCTCGATCGAAGTGCCTTCCCGATCCCTGTCCCGCCTGATCTGCTCGAACGTCTCCACTCGTGATCCCATTCCTCACTGCCGCCTCCCGCTCGAGCTCCATGAGCCTCAAACAGTCAGCAGCCAGTCGGACGGAGGTGGGGCCAGTTCAGACCGCCGCAGTGGGGCCAGATCAAACCGCCGTTCCCAGGCGAGTATTGCGCGACACGCTATGAGCGCCAGTACGAACGCCACGGCTACGAATGCAGCACCAGCTACCACCCACCGCGCCTGCGCCGCCAGCGATGAGCCACGCCCAACGCCGCCCACTGCGCTACCGCGGCCTGCGGACCTCTGTGCCGGAGCACCCCGCGTCAGCGAGCACCGCGAGCGCGAGCCTCCTGATCGCCAAGGCCGTATTGGCCTCCACGCTCGCGCTCCTCATCACTGCCTGGACGGTGCTTGTGCTCACCCACCCGGGGCGCGGGAACATTCCCGGTGACGTGATCCTCGACGTGATCTTCGTGCTCCTCACCGTGTGGATCGATCGACACGCGATCCGGCGCTGGCGGCAAACTGCCGCCCGGCTACCCGTCGATCCCAGCTCGCAGCCGAGCGAGAACCGCACCCCCGCAGCTTGAGCGTGCCCCACCCACTCTCAAGCTGCTCTCGCACCGCAGAAACAGGGGGCGGCACCGACCCACGTCTCCAGGCTGGCAGGAGCATCGTGCGCGGCGGCGAATCAGAACAGTGGAATGCTGGTACCGATCATCGTCGCTGTCGTCTGCTTCGCAGCGGGCGTCTTCGCCTCAAGCCGCTGGCTCCCCGACCTCGACGCGGGGACGCTCGGCACGATCGCGTTCTTCGTCGTTTGTGGTCTATGCGGCGCCGTGGTCGCCATCGTCGGCAACTACATCTACCTCATCGTCCGCGAAGCCGAACACACCGAATTCGAAACGATCAGGCCCACCGCCGGTCTGCTCGTCGCGATGCTGGGCGATGCCGGCACTGTCGCTGGCCTCGCGCTGATCGCTTACCTGCTCGCACCCAAGCCGCTACGCGAGGCCACCCCGTCGGCGAGCGAGGCCATTGTCGCCGAGAATCCCTAGCGCCGCCCGGAGGCGCAGTTCCGCGCGCGCGTACGCGACGCTTGCGCGAACGCGGTCTCGGAGCGTCCCCGGTACTACAGCGCCTGGTGAAACGGCCGTGGTAGTGACTCGAGCACACGTGGCGTCTGATGAGCGTCCCGTCACGGTGCGGGTTGCCGGTGAGCGCGAGCAGCGAACTTCCACAACACCCGCAGCGGCCGACACGCGCCGGCAGGTGCGCAGTACGAGAACCACCGCTTCGATCCCGACGTGCCGTGGCAGCGCGCGCGGATCGCAGAGCGCTATGAGGCATCCGGGCGGACGCTCGCCTACCTCGGCGACTGGCACTCCAATCCCCTTGGTGGCGGCCCGAGCGATCTCGAGATCGCAGCACCGCACGCCGGATCGCCCATACTCCGGCCGCTCGCTGTCCGCATCCGATCATGCGTGATGGCGCTGCACGGCGCGCCGTGGCGGCCGCTGACGGGGTGGGTAGAGCCCGCCGCTACCGCAGCTGGGTCTGTGTGTAGGTGTATGTGTATGTACTGGGGGTGGTGGGGCTGCTCGGGAAGTCGCTGCCTTTCGGGTGGGAGTCGTCGCACCCATGATCATCCTCAATGCTGCCTACGAGCACGATTGCGATAAGGACGGTGAGCAGCCGACGGTGAACGCCCCAACCCCGGAGAACCGTGGTCTTGGGAACATGCGGTCCTCCACCTCCGAGCCTCGGCATAGCGACAGCATAGTCCATAGGTTTGATCAATGCATGGACTGTGTCCCGACCTTTGAGCTACCATCCCGCCTCAATGCGAGCGAGCGTCAGGATCGCGGCGGGAGTGGCGGCGCTCAGTGGCGTTGCCCTGCTGGCGTGCGCGTCCGCCGGGGCGCTCAACTTCGGGCTCTCCCCGAGTGAGATCTGTGGCTCCGAAGCAAGCTTCAATAGGACCGTCGAGCTTGACACGCAACTTTTGAGCCCGGCCGAAGGAGCGACGGTCACGGCCGGCGAACCGGTGACCTTCACCGCCGAATCCGGCTTGGCGTCGGTGCCGCTGACCTTCCAAATCGCCTCCTCGCCAGCGCTGCCGGCGGCGCCCGACATCGACAGCGGCCCAGGGATGGCACAGGCCGGCTCGACCTATGCGTTCACCTCGACGAAGGCGAGTGCGACACCCCGCACGATCTACTGGGCGGCGTCGTTCACGCGCACCCTGACGGACTGCGAAGGCCCGCCGGTCACGTTCACGACGCCGCCGCGCGCGCTGGCCGTGCTCGCCGCTCCGGCGCTCATCACACCGGACCTGACGCCGCCACCGCACCTGACCCTCAGCGTCGGCCCGCCGACGCGCTTTCGCGCCCGCAAGGCAACCCTCGCCTACCACGTCAGCTGCAACCTCAGCTGCACGGGAACCACGACGGCCACCGTGTGGATCATCCACGGGCGCGGCCGGCCCGTACCCGCACCAAAGCTCGACCCCGCGCCGATGGGCGTGTCGATCGCGCCCGCCTCCGGCGGCAGCGAGCAGATCAGCTATCGCTACCGCGGCCGGGCACGGCGCCGCGTGCGTAGCGTCTGGCGCAGTGGTGCGAGCCTCGAACTGCGCCTGAGTGCCGAAGCGAGCAACCCCGAAGCGGGTGTTGCCCTCGCGGAGAGCATCACAAAGCTGCCTGCGTAGCAGTCGCTCAGCGCCCGCCGACGTGTCGGGGCGAAGCTCGGCGTAGCGGGCCTACACCGGCGTGAGCTCATTTGCTTGGGCTGCGGTGGAGGTCCAAGCCAGGATGCGAACCAGTTCCAGATGCGTCTCGGCACGCCGTACTCAGCAAACTCGCGACCACGAGCGAGAGAGGTATCCACCAGTGCCCAAGTAAAGCCTGTGATCTGCAACCCAGCTCCAGCCATTGCGAGGAGGAGGCGGACTGTGTTGGTGCGCATGGAGTAGCGGAGTCGGTCGTCGGAACCTCTTGGCTATCCGAGATCGCGTGAGACTGGGCAAAGAGCTTTCGCCTTCGGGGTAGCGTCATGTCCAGCCCGAGCGCCTTGGCTGTGGCATCGAGATACGCGTTCTCTGCGGAGAGGGCCTTATCCCAGGCGCGCGAGTACGCTGCCGTTGCTCAGAGTTCAATCCCTCGCCATCCGCTTCTTCAAAGATGGTGTTTAGCTCCGATACAGCCAGCCAATACCTGCCCAAAGTCCGCTACTCCGGCGCTTGCGAACCTCTACGCACACCGACCCGATTCAACGCGAGTACGATGCTTTTCTCCGTAACTCCTATACCTCTTTTTGGTTCTCTAGAACGGTTCGGTGCCCTCGCCCAGGATCTTCAAGTACTCGTCGTATACGTAGAGCTTCCCTCTCTGCCGGCCGGTTGCCTCACGCAGAATCCCGGCTTTCTCGAGTCGTTGGATGGCGGCGTACACGGGGGGGCCGGTCAGGCCGAGGCGTTCGGCAGAGCTGCTGGCTCCGATGACGACGGAGCGGGTCGCGAGGTCGTGGACGCGGTGCGCGGTGGCTGCGCCACGTCCGAAGCTGTGGATTTGCTGGCGATCGTTCTCGACCATTGCGACAACCCGCTGGGTGGTGAGTGTCGTGGACTCGGCGACCTCGATGACTCCTTCGAGGAAGAACCGCAGCCAGTCCTCCCAGGCCCCGTCAGTGCGGACGCGCTGCAGGTGCTCGTAGTAGCTGTCGCGGTTGCGCTTGAAGTGCAGACTCAAATAGAGGAGCGGCCGGCTGAGTACGCCCTCGGAGCACAGCAGCAGAGTGATGAGGAGCCGTCCGACTCTTCCGTTGCCATCGAGGAACGGGTGGATCGTCTCGAACTGGGCGTGCGCGAGCGCGGCCTTCACGAGCACGGGGGTTGGGTTTGGGTCGTCGTGGATGAACTTCTCGAGGGCGCCCATCGCCGCGGTGACCTCCTGCCATGGTGGCGGTACGAATCGTGCGGCTGAGGGGCGGGGCCCGCCGAGCCAGTTCTGGTCGCGGCGGAACTCCCCGGGGTTCTTGTCCGCTCCCCGTCCGGTCTGTAGTAGTCGTCGGTGGACTTCGCGTAGTAGCCGCGCGGAGAGCGGCGGCGCTCCTGGTTTGGCGATCTGGTCGAGGCCGTAGTCGAGGGCGGCGATGTAGTTGGCGGTTTCTTGGGCGTCTTCGCGTAGTGCGCCGGGTGCGGCGTCGTGCTCGAACAGCAGCAGGTCTGAGAGGGAGGACTGGGTGCCCTCGATCTGGGAGGAGAGGACGGCCTCCTTGCGGACGAACGTGTAGATGAACTGGTCGGGGTCGGGTAGTAGTAGCGTGATCCCGTCGAGGCGGCCGAGAGCCTGGTTGGTGCGGTCCAGGAGGGATTGCATCGCTGCGTCGATACGTAGGGGCGGTTTGGGTGGGAGCGAGTTGGGATGGAAGGCCCAGTACCCGTCGGGGCCACTGTCGGCGAGCCGATACGCGCCTGTACGGGGGCTCGATGCTGGGCGCGGGGGATCTTTTCGTTCGCTTACCACGACCAAAGCTTACTAAACGATAATGGCATATCGTTTGCTTAGTGTCCACGGGGGTAGCGATCGTTGATTAGCCGACACGGCCCCCTCGGGTTACTACCCCTTGCGAGAAGTCGATGTACGGGCGGACCTACTGGGGCAACGAGCGCACGACGTTCATCATCGGGCCCGACGGCAAGGTGGCCGAGGTCCTGCGCAAGGTGAAGCCGGCCGAGCACGACGCACTGGTGCTGGCGGCGCTGGGGGCATTGGCGGCGAGGTAGGTATAGGAGGTCACTGTCCTCCATCTGCGGGAGTCGAAGTCGCCATTTGCCAGGCTTTAAGTCGCCGTCTGCCACGCCTGAAATCGCCATTTGCCGCTAAACTAATCGCCATCTGCCACGCCTGAAATCGCCATTTGCCGCTAAACTAATCGCCATCTGCCGGAGCTGCTGATGCCCGCTGCTGCCGCCCATATGCTTCCTCGCCACGCCCGATCGCTGGTGCTGGATGCGCTTGCAGACACAAGGGTCGTGTTCATCGCCGGTGCACGGCAGGTCGGCAAGAGCACACTCGCGCACGAAATCGCCGGCTTGGGGCTCGCGGGCCGTCCGGCGGTGGAGTTGAGCCTCGACAACCGCCCCACGCGCGAGGCAGCGCTCGCCGATCCTGAGGGGCTGATCGCGGGTCTGCATGGCCCCGTGTTCATCGATGAGGTGCAGCGCGCGCCTGAGTTGTTACTCGCGATCAAGGCCGCCGTTGACCGAGACACCACTCCGGGGCGATTTCTGCTCACCGGCTCGGCGAACATCCTCACCGCCCGCAAGGTGAAGGACGCACTCACCGGGCGCATGGAGACGATCCCGCTGTGGCCGCTGTCGCAGAGCGAGATCCACGGGAGCGGCGCGAACTTCGTTCGACGCGCTGTTTGCATCCTCGCCGCCCCACATCACCGGTGCCACCGCCGGGCGCGATGCGTTCGTGGAGATCGTGGCGGCCGGCGGATACCCCGAGGCACTGCAGCGCACCGGCCGCCGGCGCAGCCGCTGGTTGGCCAACTACATCGACACCACGCTCGACAGGGATCTGCGAGAGATCACCGACGCGCGCAAGCTTCAAGAGATGCCGCGGCTCCTGCGCTTGCTCGCCGCACAGGCCGCGAATATCCTCTCCTATCGCAGCATCGCTGCCAAGCTCGACCTGAGCCACGACACCGTCGGCGAGTATGTCGGGCTGCTGCAGACGATCTTCCTCGTCCGCCTGTTGCCTGCCTGGCGCCCGGGAATTGGAGCCCGAGAGGCGCGAGCGCCCAAGGCGTACATCGTCGATGCCGGTCTGCTGGCGCATCTGCTCGGCGCCGACGAACGCAGGATCGCGGCGGACGATCAGGTGACCGGCAAGGCACTCGAGAACTTCGTCGTCACCGAGGTGCTCAAGCACGCGGACTGGTCGCAGATCGACACCACTGCCCATCATTACCGTCAGCGCGAGGAGGAGATCGACCTCGTGCTCGAGAGTCGCGCGGGCGAGCTGGTCGCGATCGAGGTGAAGGCTGCGACCTCGGTCGCCCGCCGTGACATCAGACCGATGGAGCGGCTGCGCGATTCGATCGGCGGGCGCTTCAGGGCCGGAGTCCTCGTATGTACGGGCACACAGACGATCCCTCTCGGCGACCGCCTGTGGGCAGTGCCAATCAGCGGTCTCTGGGCCGAGCGGAGCTTCTGAGCTCCGGCAGCATCACGGCTCACTGACACATCGAGACTTCCTCGGCCAATAGCGCGATGAGTGCGGGTTGCGATAGCGCGGCCAGTACGGGTCGCAAGAGCGCGATGAGCACGGGTTGGTGTCTGTCGAAGTCCTTTAGGTACCACACGAACTGCCCGATTCGGGCAGCCCTTTCGACACCCTGGCCAACGTGTTTGTAGGCCCCACGGGGAGGTCGCTAATTCGTTTGTCCAACCCACGTGAGAATTGTCGGTAGCGGGTGCATTCTTGCCATCTCGCCCGAAACACGGGCAGCGCTTCAAAAGTGTGTCTTCGCGAAATGTGAATCGCCACCCACACTCACCAAAATAAGCGATGACTGAGTCAGGAGACTGTTGAAATGCGACCGCTTCAAGCTCTCAAACAGACACTGCAACACGCCTCATCGACCGACCACATCGCAAGTCCGCGGGGCGTCGCGCTATCCGCACAAGACGGCCCGAGCCGGACGGCCAGCCGTCATGACGCGCAAGTGCTCAGGCCGGGGCGCATCGTGCCCGCCGACCCATACACGGTGTGGCTGCGGCAGCGCGAAGCGGATCGCGAACAGGAGGAACACCGTCTGAACCCCCATGCCGCCTGGGAGAACCTGCGGTCCCAGAGCTTCTGCGTGATCGGGCGTCGCTGAGGACAGGGGAATGCGCGATCCGGAAGGCGATCGTTCACAAGCTGTGGCTGCTGTAGAACTATGATGCGGCCCGTTTCCCCGGAGACCGGGTATACGCACCAGACAAGCAACCACGAGCGAGCCTGAAAGGAGAGCGGCATGTCGCTGGGCACCATTCTCGAGGCCCCCGAGCATGAGTTCGACGACGAGGAGTGGGAGGACGACGAGGAGTTTGGCACCGACGAGGAGGAGTTGGACCTCGACGAGTACGACGACCCGATCGAGGAGGACGGAGACGAGGACGAGATTTGAGGTGGGAGGACGAGATTGAGGTGGGGCGCGCCGAGGAGCTGCCCGTCCGTCGAGACGGGATTCGCCCGGAACGGTGCCTGCCTCCCGGAGGCGGTCGCCGGGCGGTAGGTGGCCGGCTACGGTGGTAGGTGGCCGGCTAGGTAGATGGGTGCCGGCGGCCCCGACGGTGCCTGCTGGCCGTACGCTTGAGGCGTGCCCCTGTCTCCTGCCTCGACCTCGATCGGCCACAGCGTCAGCACCTTCCTGGAAGCGGCCGGCCAGTTCTTCTCGGACCTGGCAGCGGTTCACTGGGGGGCGCTGGTGTTGGGCCTGGCGTTCTTCAGCCTCAACCTGACGCTGCGCTCGCGGGCGTTCTTCCACAGCCTGCGCGCGGCCTACCCGGCAGTGAGTTTCCAGTGGCGGCGCATCTGGGGCGCCTACTGGGCGGCGGTGGGCTTCAACAACGTGGTGCCGGCGCGGGGGGGGGACATCATCAAGCTGTTCCTCACGCGCAGCTCGATCCCTGGCTCGACCTACCCCACGGTGGCCTCGGCGTTCTTCGTGGAGTCGGTGTTTGACGCGACCGTCGGGGTGCTGGTGCTGATCTTCGCCTTCTCACAGGGCGTCTTCCCGAAACCGCCGGACTTCTCGCAGCTGGGCTCCTTCGATATCTCCTACCTGGCGGGGCACTTCCGCTTCACGCTCTTCTTGATCACCGCCCTCGCGATCCTCGGACTGGTGGCGTTCGCGGTGCTGTCAGTGCGCATGCAGGCGTTTTGGGAGCGTGTCCGCCAGGGCCTGACGATCCTCTCCGACCGTCCTCGCTACCTGCGCGAAGTGGCCGCTTTGCAGGCCCTCGGGTGGATCTGCCGCTTCGCGGCCTTCTGGTTTCTGCTCGACGCCTTCCGCGTCGGCGGCTCGGTGGAGAACGTGCTGTTGGTGTTCGGCGTCAACCAGGTGGCGGGTGCGGTGCCGTTCACCCCCGGCGGCGCTGGGGTTCAGCAGGCGCTGCTGGTGAAGGTGTTCGCCTCGAGCGCCGCCGGCACGGCGGCGGTGGCCGCGTACTCGGTGGGCCAGCAGATCGCGATCGCCACGCTCACCGCGCTGGTGGGTCTAGGTGCGGTGGTGTTCATCTTCCGCTTCCGCTCCTTCCGCGAGGTGATCGCCGCCGGGCATGCCTCCCGCGAGGCCGAGCGCCGCGCCGAGCGGGCCGGGGTTTTATTCGATCCCGCCCGTCCCGACGAGCCGCCTACTGAAGTCCCTCGCGCGCCTCGCGCACGAGCCTGAACCGTGAAGTCCCCTGCGCCACAGTCAAAGTCCCCTGCGCCACAGTCAAAGTCCCCTGCGCCACAGTCAAAGTCCCCTGCGCCACAGTCAAAGTCCCCTGCGCCACAGTCAAAGTCCCCTGCGCCACAGTCAAAGTCCCCTGCGCCACACGGGCGCGAGCGTGAACCGCCTCGCTACTGAAGTCCCTCGCGCGCCTCGCGCACGAGCGTGACCGCCTCGGGGAAGACGGTTGCCATCACCGCGCGGATCTGCTCGGCCTGTGCCTCGGCACTGCCCTGCACGTTGATGCGGTTGACGGCGGCCACCGTCATGTTGACCGCGAGCTTGATCGCGTTGTCGGCCCAGGCTAGGCGCTGCTGGCCCTGCATCTGCATCGCGAAGTCCGCCAGACGCCGTTGCAGCTCCTCAGGGTCTCCGAACAGGTCTCCAAGACCGCCGCTCTCCATTGTGATCCCATCCTAGCGGCCCAAGAGGGTGGCGCAGGCGGCCGCAGGCCGGTGAGCCGGGCCCCTCGCTTTTTGATTCTCCGTAGACTGGCCTGCCCGATGCCCCGCAACCGCGAAAACGACGAGGAACCAGTCGGGCAGCAGCCTGCCAAGCCGGACAAGAAGCAGATCCGCGCGCGGGTCGAGTACGAGACCTATCGCCGCGGGCGCCTCGGGGTGCCCTCGATTGCCGGGGGCGTGCTGTTCCTACTGGGCGGGGTGATCGTCACGACGACGCTGCACTCGCTGCCGACGGTCGGCACGATCCAGGGCCTGGCGCCGGCGCTGCGCGGCGAAGCCAATCCCGCGGTGAGCCCGGGCGCGGCCGAGGTGCGGTTCATCGACCATCACGCCTTCGGGTTGATCGCCGGCAACCTGCTGCAGGCGGTGGCGATCTTCTTCCTCATCTTGGTGCTGCTCTTCCTGCTGGGTGCCGTTCGCTTCCGTCGTCCGGAGACGAGCAGGGTTGCGCAGCCACTGGTTCTTTATGGGGGGATAGGGATGGTGCTCGTTTCGATCGCCCACCCGCTTGCGCAGGTGCTGAACGCGCACAACTTCGTCACTGGCCACGACTTCACGGCCGAAGCGGTCAACCACGCGCTGACGCAGAGCACGGTGCTGGAAGCCAGCGAGTACTTGGGTCTGCTGGCGGGGCTGGCGCTAGCGGCGGGCATGGTCGTGGTGACGCTGGGCGCCACGCGTACTGGGTTGATGGCCCGCTGGGCGATGTACCTGGGGATCTTCGCTGCGCTGCTCGCCTTCACCCCCTTCGGGCTGGCGCTGGGGGAGGTGCAGCAGCTGATCCCGGCCTTCTGGATGGTGGCCACGGGCATCCTGCTGATGGGACGCTGGCCGGGTGGAGATCCCGCCGCGTGGGCCGCCGGCGAAGCGCGCCCGTGGCCCTCGTCGGCCGAAGCCCGCGCCCAGCGCGAGGCGGGTGGAGCGGGCGGCCGCCGTGGGCGGGCGCAGCCGAGCGGGCGGCCCAGCACGCAGCCGAGCCTCGAAGGGGGCGCCAACGGAGCGGCTGGCGATGTGGCGCCCGACCCCATGCAGCCCGCTCGCGGCGGGAGCTCCTCGAAACGGCGTCGCAAGCGGGGCGCGCGCGGATAGTTGTATTCATTTCAGACCCCAACCACTTCATTTTGTAAAGGGTTTGGGTGCTGATCGAATGCATCTTCCAGCCCCACCACTTCATTTCCAGCCCCAACCACTTCATTTTGTGAAGGGTTTGGGTTTCCCCGCGAGCGGGAACAATTGACCTGAGAACGTGGGAATCGTCACATTCCCCCTTCCCCGTTCGCCAAATGATCCACAAAGCGTCCTAGAAGCCCAGAAAGCCCCTGGGAGGGGCGTTGGGCCCTGGAGGGAGGATCCCATGGAGGCAGCATCCATTCATCGTCCGGATTCGATTCAGTCGATCCCGCGTCGTGAGCCACCACCTGGAGAGGCCGCACAGGCGAGCCTGTGGAAACCGGCCGACCCGGGGCCGCTCGGGCTGGCAGGATTCGCGATGACGACGTTCGTGCTCTCGATGTTCAACTCGAACCTCGTCAACGAAAAGGGGTTCCCGGTCGTGCTTGGCCTGGCGCTCGCCTATGGCGGGATCGTGCAGTTGCTCGCCGGCATGTGGGAGTTCCGCACCGGCAACACCTTTGGCGCCGTGGCCTTCTGCTCGTTCGGCGCCTTCTGGATCTCGTTCTGGGCGCTGAACGTTTTCTACGCCAAGTCCATCGGCGGCAACGCAGGGCATGCGATCGGCGTGTACCTGTGGGCTTGGGCGATCTTCACCGCCTACATGACGGTGGCGGCGCTGCGCGTCAACGTGGCGGTGCTGACGGTGTTCGTGTTGCTGACGGTCACCTTCATCCTGCTGGCGATCGGCGCGGTGGGCCCGCATGCGACTGTCACCCACTGGGGTGGCTACCTCGGCCTGGCGACTGCGGCGGCCGCCTGGTACGCATCGTTTGCGGCTGTTGTCAACTCGACGTTCGGACGCACGATGTTGCCGGTGGTGCCGTTGGGCAAACGCGAGTGAAGAAGCCTACCCTGGTAGGGCTGGTGCCTTAGGGGCAAGGGACTGCCCCACCTTGGGGGGCGATGGCGCCTATGAGGCGATTGTGCCTATGAGCAAACGCGACTGAAGAAAGAAGGGCGGAGATGGCGACCGAACCAACATCGGTTTCAGGCGAGGCGCTCGACCGCGAGCTTGCGGAGCTGCTGGAGGTGCCGACGTTCGAGCCCTCCCCGGAGTTCCGCGAGCAGGCGCTGTTGTCTGACCCCGCGGTGTACGAGGAGGCCGCACGCGACCCGCAGGCGTGGTGGGCCGGGCAGGCGAAGCAGCTGCACTGGTTCGAGCCGTGGGAAACGGTGCTCGACGACTCCAATCCGCCCTTCTATAAGTGGTTCACCGGTGGGCGCCTGAACGCCTCCTACAACTGCCTCGACCGCCACGTGCTGGCGGGGCGGGGCGAGCGTGTCGCCTTCCACTGGCGCGGCGAGGAGGGGCAGGAGCGCGACATCACCTACGCGCAACTACTCGCGGAGGTGCAGCGCTTCGCGAGTGCGCTGAAGGATCTGGGCGTGCGCCGCGGCGACGTGGTGGGGATCTACCTGCCGATGATCCCCGAGGTGGTGGTGGCGATGCTCGCCTGCGCGCGTATCGGTGCCCCCCACAACGTCGTCTTCGGCGGCTTCTCCGCGGAGGCGGTGCGCGAGCGGATGGAGTTCTCCGAGGCGAAGGTGCTGATCACCGTCGACGGCGCCGCGCGCAAGGGCAAGACGGCGCCGGTGAAGGACCGGGTGGACGAGGTGATGGGCGACCTCGAGACGCTCGAGAAAATCGTGGTGGTGAGGAGCAAGGGAACGCTCTGCCAGATGCGCGAGGGCCGCGACGTCTTCTATGACGAGATCCTTGCCGCCGCGGCGGCGGAGTGCCCGGCCGAGCCGCTGGATGCCGAGCACCCGCTGTACATCCTCTACACCTCCGGCTCCACCGCCAAGCCCAAGGGCATCCTGCACACCACCGGCGGCTACCTCACCGGCGTGTCGGCCACCCACCGCTACGTGTTTGACCTCAAGCCGGAGTCTGACGTGTACTGGTGCGCGGCCGACGTCGGCTGGGTCACCGGCCACTCCTACATCGTCTATGGCCCGTTGTGCAACGGTGCCACTTCGGTGATGTGGGAGGGCGCCCCCGACTACCCCAACAAGGGCATTTGGTGGGAGCTGATCGAGCGCTACGGGGTCACGATCCTCTACTGCGCTCCCACGGCGATCCGCGCCTGCATCAAGTGGGGGGCGCAGTGGCCCAACGGGCACGACCTCTCGACGCTACGGCTGCTCGGCACCGTCGGCGAGCCGATCAACCCGAAGGCGTGGCTGTGGTACCACAAAGTGATCGGCGGCGGGCGTTGTCCGATCGTTGACACCTGGTGGCAGACCGAGACCGGGGCGATCATGATCACGCCGCTACCGGGCATCACCGCCACCAAGCCGGGCTCCTGCACGCACACCTTCCCGGGAGTCGAGGCGGAGGTGTACGACGAGTCCGGCGGCTATCCGATTGAGCACGGCCAGGGCCTGTTGGTGCTCACCCGCCCGTGGCCGTCGATGCTGCGCACCCTCTACAAGGAGGAGGAGCGCTACATCAAAACCTACTTCGAGCGCTTCGGCAAGGAGACCTACCTCGTGGGCGACGCCGCGCGCCGTGACGCCGACGGCTACCTGTGGGTGATCGGGCGCATCGACGACGTCGTCAACGTCTCCGGCCACCGTCTCTCCACCGCGGAGGTGGAGTCGGCGATCGTCGCCCACCCCGACGTCGCCGAGGCCGCGGTGATCGGCCAGCACGACGAGGACACCGGTCAGGCGATCGTGGCGTTCGTGACGCTGCAGGGCGACCTGGAGGGCGACGAGCGCGAGGTCGAGAGCATCCGCGCCACGGTGGCCGAGCGGATCGGCAAGTTCGCCCGCCCCAAGCGGATCATCTGGGCTGACGACCTGCCCAAGACGCGCTCGGGCAAGATCATGCGCCGTCTGTTGCGCGACATCGCCGAGGGCCGCGCGCTGGGCGACGTCACCACGCTGCGCGACCCCGGGGTGACCTCGCAGCTGGAGGAGCGCGTGCGGGAGATGCAGGCGCAGGAGGACGGGTAGCGGTTCTCGCGGGTCGCAGCTCTCATGAGACGTTTATGTTGGGCTGCAAGGCTTCGCGCCGAAGGCGCACCCGCGACGCAATAGACGCTGCATCCGCAGGCGGGCGCGCCATCCCCTCGAACAAAGGAAGCGACCGTGCCGATGCCAACTGACAACGGCGGCTCCCCGGGCCAGATGACGGGCCACGCCGCGATCGAGACCGAGGGCGTGACCAAGCGCTTCGGCGCGCGCGCGGCGATCGACGGCGTTGATCTGTGCGTCCCGCGCGGCAGCGCCTTCGGCTTCCTCGGCCCCAACGGCGCGGGCAAGACGACGATGATCCGGATGCTGCTCGGCCTCACCCACGCCAGCGCGGGCAGCATGAGCGTGCTGGGGCGCCCAGTGCCCGCCCAGCGCGCGGAGGCGTTGCGGCGCGTCGGCGCGATCGTCGAGGAGCCGCGCTTTCACCCCAACCTCTCCGGACGCGAGAACCTGCGTATCGTCGCCGCGGTGCGCGGCCCCGAGGCGCAGGCGCGGATCGCCCCCGCGCTCGCTCGCGTCGGCCTCGGCGAGCGCGCCGACGAGAAGGTCAAGAAGTACTCGCTCGGGATGCGCCAGCGCCTCGGCGTGGCGCGCTGCCTGCTGGCCGATCCGCTGCTGCTGATCCTCGACGAGCCGACCAACGGCCTCGACCCGGGAGGCATCCAGGAGTTCCGCGAGATGATCCGCGCGATGGTCGAGCAGGAGAACCGCACGGTCTTCCTCTCCTCGCACCTGCTGGACGAGGTTGAAAGGATCTGCGACCACGCGGCGATCGTCGACCGCGGCAAGGTGATCGCGCAGGGCCCGATCGCCGAGCTTGCCAGCGGCGGCGACGGCGCTCGCAACGAGCTGATCGTGGGCGTCGACGACGTCGAGCTGGCGCTGGGCACGCTGGAAGGCAGCGAGCTCGTGCGCGAAGCGCGCCGCTCCGACGAGGGTCTGCGCGTGGTGCTGAGCGGCGAGCCCGGGAGCGCGGCACAGGTGAACGCCAACCTCGTGCGGGCCGGCGTGGCAGTCGCGCGCCTGGAGCCCGTGCGCCGCAGCCTCGAGCAGCGCTTCCTGGAGGTCACATCGAGGTTGGAAGGCCCCGCATCGGCCTCCGTCTTGTCGGGAAACGCTGCGGGCGCGGGTGTCGATGATGCTGCTCGGGATCGCTCGGCGTCGGTGCCGGAGGTGAAGGCATGAGCGCGATCTCGCCGGCGGCCCCGACCCCGTCCACCGCTCCCACCGGCGGCGGCTCGCCCGTCACGCTCGCGGCGCAGATGTTCAGCGCCGACTTCCTCAAGCTGCGCAAGAAGCGCGGCACGCTGATCTGGGCGCTGGTGTTGGCGCTGGGCCCGGTGCTCATCTTCTTCCTGGTGGCAGCTATTCAGCACGCCTCCAACCCGCAGCAGTACGGACCGGCGGGTGGGGTGTCCAACTTCCACGATGGCCTGCGCGTGATCGCCCTGCTGTTCGGCCCCCTGGCGGCCCTGCTGATCGGCGTGGAGGCGGGCACGGGGGATGCCTCCGCCGGCGTCTTCCGTGACCTCGTGGTGACCGGCCGCTCGCGCGTGGCGCTGTTCGCCTCGCGCGTCCCCGCGGCTCTGGCGATGTGCTTCGCCATCATCGGCGCTGCCTACGCGGTGCTGCTGCTCGGCACCTTCGTGTTCGCCGGGGGCCTGCCCACGCCCGGAGGGTCGCTGATCCTCGACGGCCTTGGCTTCATACTGCTGAGCACCGGGATGCTGTGCGCGGTGTCGGTGGGCTTCTCGGCACTGACCACCTCCAAGCCGGGGGCGATCATCGCCCTGATCGCGTGGCTGATCGTGGCCAGCCCGGTACTGGTCAACATCGAATCGCTCGGCAGCGCCCGCAAGGGCCTCCTGAGCCAGGCGGTGTCGCACTTCAGCCCGATCCACCTCCCCGAAAGCGGCCATAACGCGGCCATCACGATGTCGGGCGGGCTGGCGTTTATCGTGCTCGTCGGCTGGCTGGTCGTCTTCCTCGGCCTCGGCGCCTGGCGCACCCGCACGATGGATGCGTAGTTACCCCGCGCTGAGCGTGAACGTCCCCACGGTGACGTGTGGCCACATGACTTTGTTGAAGATCAGGATCACCTCCTGGGAGTACTGCAGCTGGAGGAAGTTGGGCTGGTGCGGGAACGGCTCGATCGCATGGTGGGCGGGGTCCGGGAACGGTACCGCCGGCACTGCCGGGGCCGCGTGGTGCGCGTTGGGGTGCGGCGGGTCGATCGCGACCCACTCGATCCAGAAGGTCGCGCTCGCGGAGTACACGAAGGCGTTGGCGTTGGTGGGATCGGTGGCCTGAGCCGCGTTGGGAATCCCCAGGAAGGGAATGTTCCCGATCGAGTCCTCGACGTTTTCGGTCGACACCGTGAAGGTGATGAAGCCGAGGATGTTCTGTGAGGCGATCGCATCGCGCAACACCGAGTTGGGGTCGTTGACGAATCCCTGGAAGTCCGCCGGGAAGGGGCCGTTGCTCTGTGAGCCCTCGCCGTCGGCGGCGGTGTCGATGTTCTCGGGAACGATGTGCTCGCCTCCGCCGCTCGCGGGCTCCGGGATTTCGGTCGGCTGTACTCCATGCCCTTCCGGGGAGGCCGGAACGAATTTCGGCAGGTTCCCGATCGGGTAGATCGCCGGTATTTTCGGCGCGCCTTTGGTGGGGGTCGTGCCGGGGTTTCTGCCCTGCATCAGCAGCGACACCCCGTGCGGGATGCTCGCCAGCCGCACGAGCGTTTCTTCTTTGACCTGTTCGCTTTCGGGCACGTTCATGAACAGGCCCGGCTCGATGTGCAGCGCTTCGCCCGCCGTCTTAAACGGAGGCAGGTCGGCGTCGCTGACCCGCTGGAGGTAGTGCAGCCCGTACAGGTGCAGATCCTGCTGGGGACCCAGCCCGCGGTTGGGTACGACACCGGGGATTGTGCGAAAGTCGAACGAGTCGTGCGTCAGGTTGAGCTCGAGGTAGCGTTTGATGTCGGTGAAGGGTTCCGACTGCGGGTTGTCGGGCCGCCAGATCGCATTGAATCCGTGCCCCCGCCAGACGCCCGGCAAGAACGCGAGCGGACCGAGGTTCAGCGCGGTCGTAATCGGTCCCCTACCGAACCGGGGCGGCGTGGACATGCCTTTACTCTCACCGGGGCTCATGGCCAACCTCCTTATGCGGTTTTGTCACGGCCAGGAGCCTGCTCGTCCCGACAGACACCGTCGGCCCGCGGCGCGTGAGTCTCAGTGCATCAATTCGAGTGGTATAGATGACTTTACGAACACGAATGTAAAGGACTTGTGTCCGTAACCGCAGTGTTTCTGATCAATGGCATTGTGTGGATCGGCTCAAGACGTGTCGCGGTTCGGATGGACTCAAGGCGTGCCGCGGCCCGGGCAAGGCCAACCCGTGGTCCGGGTTGACTCGCGGCCTACCGCGGTTCGGATCGACTCAAGGCGTACCGCAGTCACGTGTCACAAGAGCCCCCTGATGAACCGTGGGCCTGCGCTGCCCGGGGCTCTGCTCCACGCGGCCGGGCGAGTGTGAGCCGTCACCGCGCCGGCGCGGCCGCCTCGAGCGGCGCGCACAGGCTGGAGGCGTCGATGAAGAACTGTCGCGCCAGTGCGGCGATCATGCGCGCGAGCTCCTCGTGCTCCTCCGGCCGCCAGCCCTCCAGCAGGTCGGAGAGGCGTTGTTCGCCTGTGGCGATCAGGCGCTCGAGCGTCGCGTGGCCGTCGGCGGTCAGCGCCCGGGCCGAGGGATCGCCGTCTGGCGACGGCCCGATCAGGCCCTTGCCCGCCAGCTCCTCGCGCGCGGCGGTGAGCGTGTCGAGGTCGATCTCGTACTGCGAGGCGAGCGTGGCAAGGTCGGGCGCGTGATCCTCGCTGAGCCTTGCCAGCAGCCAGCACGCCGCCGGGGAGAGGTCCACGCCGGCGCGGGCCGCCACGCGCACCACGATCTCCCTCGCGCCCGCGCGGCGATCGAGGCGGCCGAGCTTGTTGACGATCTCCACCAGCGAGTCGCCATCGCGGGGCGTGGCGTAGGTGTCGCTCAGATCGCCGGTGGCGACGGTGTCGCGCAGCCGCAGCTCGCGGATGAACCAGGTCAGCACGAACCCCACCGCGGCGAAGCCCGCCGCCGCGAGGAAGACGCTGCTCAGCGATCCGCTGAACGCGTGCAGATAGCCCGCGTGCAGCGCCGGCGGCAGGTGCGCGATCTGCGCCGGGTCCACCTCGCCGCTGCTGCTCCCCGCCTGCGCCGCCGCGCTCGCCGGCAGGAAGCTCTTGAGCTCTTCGTGCAGGCGGTTGGCGAAGATCGCGCCGAGCGTTGCGGTGCCGAGCGAGCCGCCGATCGAGCGAAACAGCGTCGCCCCCGAGGTCGCCACCCCCAGATCGGAATACTCGACAGCGTTCTGCACAGCCAGTACGAGCACCTGCATCACCATCCCCAACCCCAACCCCAAGATGAACATGAACACGAAGATCAGCCCCCTACTGCTCGACGAGTTCATCGTCGAGAGCAGGTATAGGCCCAGTGTCATTACCGCCGTGCCGGCGATTGGGAAGGCCTTGTAGCGGCCGGTGCGGGTGATTATCTGTCCGGAGGCGATCGACGTAACCAGCAAACCGCCCATCAGCGGCACCAGCTGCAGCCCCGAGCCGGTCGGGCTGGCGCCCTTGACGACCTGCAAAAATAGCGGCAGGTAGGTGACCGCCCCGAACAGCGCAAACCCGACCACGAAGCCGACGGCGCTGGTGACCGCGAACACGCGGTTGCGCAGCAGCCGTGGTGGCAGGATCGGCTCGCTCGCGTGGCGCTCCCACACCAGGAACGCCGCCAGCAGCACCACCCCGGCGATCCACAAACCGACGATCGTGAACGAGCCCCACGCGTAGGAGGTGCCGCCGAGCGACGCCGCCAGCACGATCGCGCTCAACCCCGCCGCCAGCAGAACGGTGCCGAGGTAGTCGATCGTGTGGTGCACACGCTCGGAGGCGGCTGGCAGCGTGGCGGCGAGCACGAACAGGGCGGCCACGCCGAGCGGCAGGTTGACGTAGAAGATCCAGCGCCAGCTCAGATTGGTGGTGAGGAACCCGCCGAGCAGCGGCCCGGCGACGCTCGCCAAGCCGAACACCGCGCCGAACAGGCCGGTGTAGCGGCCCCGTTCGCGGGGCGGCACCACGTCGCCGATCGCTGCCTGTGCGCTCACCATCAACCCACCCCCGCCGAGGCCCTGCAGCGCGCGGAAGGCGATCAGCTCATCGAGGCTGCGGCTCTGGCCGCACAGCGCCGAGCCGATGAGGAACACGACCAGCGCGCTCTGCAGCACGATCTTGCGCCCGTACAGGTCGCCGAGCTTGCCGTACAGCGGGGTAACCACCGTCTGGGCGAGCAGGTAGGCGGTCACCACCCACGAGATGTGGTTGAGGCCGCCGAGATCCCCCACGATCGTCGGCAGCGCCGTTGCGACGATCGTCTGGTCGAGCGCCGCGAGGAACATCACCAGCAGCAGCCCAGCGAACACCAACCGCAGGTTGACCTGCGCGCCTCGCTCCGTCGCCGGTGGGGTCGGAGGGGATGCGACTGTGCTCACTCAGCCTCCTCGCAGAGCCTATATCGACGCGCACTATCCCACGATCACGGCGCCGATGCGCCGAGGTTCAGGCGGCTGATGCGCCGAGTTCAGGGCGGCCCCAGCCACAACGAGCCTCGTTGCGACTGGGGCGCACCCGACCTGCTCAGTGGCGCACCCGACCCGTTCAGCGGCGCACCCGACGTGCTCAGTGGCGCACCCGATCCGTTCAGCGGCGCATGTGTGCGTGACCTCGGCGCCGGTGGGACCGCCGGTGTTGCTTTCTGTGCGGTCTCGCGTACCGCCGGTGAATGGCGAGCCGCCGTGCCGGTTTCAGCGCCATGTTGGGCTCGCCTTCCGAGTTGAGGCCCTTGCCGGAGATCGCGCAGGCGCCGCTGCGGGGGCTGCCGGCGTTGTACACCTGGGTGAGGCAGTTGCGCAGCGCCAGCTGGCCCCAGTGGTTGGGGTGCAGGTCTTCCTGGGTTTCGAACGGCGTCATGGGGAAGATGCGGACCTGATTGATCCACTCGGTCTTGTTCACGGCTTCGGGGGATTTCCAGGAGGGAATGCCCTCTTCCTCGATCAGGCCGACGCCCTTTTCACACAGGCGCCGCCCGTTGAAGGCGGAGGAGAGCTCCAACTGCTCGATGTTCGGCAGCCCCGTTTTTTTGGCGGCGTCGAAGACCGATTCGTTGATCGTGGGCAGCGCGTAGGTGTTTGCCCAATCGGCATCCTTGTTGGAGAAGGCGCACATACCCGGGGACACACGTTCATTTTCTTTGTAGCGGAAGCCTTCGCCGTCGGGGATCGGGGAAGGGTAGTCCTGGACGGAGATCGTGTACTGCGAGGTGGAGTACCCGGCGCGACCCATCGCGGTGTAGACGTTCACGATCCCCTTCTGAATCGCTTCGGTCTGCAGTTCGACGTTGGCGCGGGTGAAGTTTGCGAGCACCGAGGGGTCTTCGGCGCAGCTTTCTTCCCAAAAGAAGTCCACCACGCAGCTCTGGATGATGCTTGCGAAGTTGTAGTTGTTGCCGCCGATCGAGATCGCCACGAGCTTGACGTCGTGCGTGCTCGCGAACTTCATGAGCATCAGCGCCTGCCCTTCTTTGGCCGCCTGCCCTCCTACGGGTTTGGATTCATAGAAGTCGAGTCCCGGCTTGAAGTCCCCGTTGGGGGCGATGAAGCTCGTGGTCTTCGCCCCGGAGCAGGCGAGGTTCTCCCCGCTCATGCCGCCGATGTGGATCTCGGCGGATTTCGAGCGGTGGCAGCCGGGGATCAGTTCTTCGGTTTCTTCCTTGTCGTAGTAGGCCTTTGTGCCGAGGGCGTCGATCGGGGAGTAGTCGGGCCTGTTGGTGTTCCCGGCCCAGCGGCCCCCCTCGCCGGAGATGTAGGAGTCGCCGACGCTGACCGCCCATGGAGAGCCCGCGCCGGGACCGTCGGCGCGGGCGGGGGAAGGGCTCGGCAGGAGCACCAGACAGCCGAGCGCCGCGGCCACTGCGAGGGCGGCGAACGCGATGCGTCGGGGGTCGGCTCCCCACGGCATGAGCGATGAACGATCCATGGCGTGTTCTCCTCGGTCGATGCGCCGCGTCGTCTGCGTGCGCTTTTGTGGGATCCTACATTACGGAAGAGTCCGGTCCACTGAATCTTGGATCCTCCGCCGTCCGTGGGCCCCCGATCGCTCTTCAGCGGCCTCCCCGGAGCGGGATCGTTTAGGGTGGAGACAGGTCATACCGTGACAACCAACCAGGCCACCACATACGGCGACGACCGCTCCCGGGAGCCCCCGCGGCCGGTGGGGGTGCCCACCCTGCCACCGAAGTTCGACGAGTGGGAGATCGAGCTCCACGGGCGTCGCGTGATCTACCGGGTCGCGGGCAGCGGGCCACCGGTGGTGCTGATCCACGGGATGCTCAACTCCTCCAGCCACTGGCGCTCGGTGGCGCTGAGCCTGGCGGGCGACTACACGGTGATCGCGCCCGACCTGATCGGGCACGGCGACTCGGCGGCGCCACGCGGGGACTACTCGCTGGGGGCGCACGCCTCGAGCATCCGCGACCTGCTGACGGCGATCGGGATCGACCGCGCGAGCATCGTCGGGCACTCGCTCGGAGGGGGAGTGGCGATGCAATTCTTCTACCAGTTCCCCCAGCGCACCGAGCGGCTGGTGCTGATCTCCTCCGGCGGTCTCGGCCACGAAGTCAGCCCGGTGCTGCGCACCGCCGCGCTGCCCGGTGTCTCCGCCCTGCTGTCGCTCACCATCCACCGGCGCCTGCTCGGGGGGCTGACGGATGCCGGGCGCCGACTGTGCGAGCGCGAAGTGCGCCTCGGCGTGCACATGCAGGCGGTGGCTCGCGCGTTACGCCCGCTGGAGAACGACGACGCGCGCCAGGCGTTCCTGCAGACACTCCGTGCGGTGATCGACGTGCACGGCCAGCGGGTGAGCGCGACAGACCGCCTGTATCTGCTGGAATCGATGCCCACGTTGATCGTGTGGGGTGAGCGCGACAACACGATCCCGTTGCTGCACGGACGCCGTGCGCACGAGGCGATCCCCAACAGCCGCTTCCACACGCTGCCTCGTGCTGCGCACTTTCCCCATCTCGAAGATCCGGCCGGGCTCTCCGAGGTGTTAGGGCAGTTCATCCAGAGCACACGCCCCGGCGTGATCGACGACGCCGACTGGGGCGCGGTGCTCTCCAGGCGCTCGCCACCCAGACGCGTCGGCGAGGCCGCGGCGTAGGGTCGTGCTCCCCCTGGTTGCGGTGCTCAGGTAGTCACCTGCACTGCATAGTCCAGGTCGATGGTCGCCCCATCCGCGACGATCACGGCGCGGAACGTCAGCGGGTAGCCGACCGCTGGGGCGGGCCATTTGAAGACGTCCGCGAAGTGCCCAGTGAAGATGTAGTGGGAGCGATGGGCCACCACCTGGCTGCCGAGCAGGTACTCGTAGCTCACGCTGGCCCGCGCCGGGTGCCCGCCGCTGGTGACCGTGAAGCGGATCGGCCAAGGGCGCTGCACCCGTGGGTGGTGGGTACCTGCGTGCAGCGTTGCGGCGACCGCTCCGGAGGAGCCCGTGACGGTGCTGGGAGCGCCCGCGCTGGAGGGTGTTGACTGTCGCGGGACCGAGGAAGTGCTGGTGGAGGTCCGGTGGGTAGGGGCGCCGGTGGTCGGTTGGGTGGCGGCGCCGGTGGCCGGCCGGGTGGAGGTGCCGGTGGTTGGTTGGGTGGAGGTGTCGGTGGTCGGTTGGGTAGGGGCACCAGTGGTCGGTTGAGTGGAGGCGGTGGCCGTCCGGGTGGGCTTGGGGGTGGAGACCTGGGTGGGTTTGCCGCCCGACGACCCTCCGCAGCCGGCCAGGAGCAGGATGGCCGTCAATCCACCGAGGAGAACCCAAGGCGAAAGATGAAAGCTTGGCACCGGAAGAAGACGATACCCACCGCGCGATTGGTCGCCACACGAGGGCGATCCGCGCCACGCGGTGCCGCAAAGCGATAATCCACCGGGTGACGACGGGCGAGCGAGAAGCAGAGGTTGACCCCGGGCGCACCGCCTGGGCTCGCAACCTGGCGGCACCGGTGAGGGACTTCCTCGGCACCGAAACCGGCAGCGCGATCGTGCTGGCGGCGATGACGGTGCTGGCGCTGGCGTGGGCCAACTCACAGTGGTGGCACTCCTACGAGTCGCTGTGGAGCACGACGCTCTCGATCACGATCGGGGGCAGCGGTATCTCGACCGACCTGCGCCACTGGGTCAACGAGGGGTTGATGACGTTCTTCTTCCTCGTGGTTGGGCTGGAGGCCAAGCGCGAGCTGGACCTCGGCGAGCTGCGCGAGCGCCGCCGTGTGGCGATTCCACTGTTCTCCGCGCTTGGCGGGATGGCGGTTCCGGTGGCGATCTACCTGGCGCTCAATGCGGGCGGTCCGGGCGCGCACGGCTGGGGGGCGGCGATGTCGACGGACACGGCGTTCGCGCTCGGCGCGCTGGCGCTGCTCACCCCGCGTGCGGCCACGCGACTGCGCGTCTTCCTGTTGACGCTGGCGGTGGTCGACGACCTCTGCGCGCTGCTGGTGATCGCGATCGTCTACACCACGCACGTCTCGATCCTCGCGCTGGCGGTTGCAGTGGCGTTGCTCGGTGGCCTGCTGCTGCTCAGCCGTGCGCCGCGGTGGCTGCGCCCGGTGTCGATCGCGCTTGCGGTGGGCCTATGGGTCGCGATGTTCGAGTCGGGGATCGACCCAGTGATCTCGGGGTTGGTGGTGGGGCTCGCCACCAGCGCCTACCCGCCCTCGCGCGAGGATCTGGAGCGCGCGACGATGTTGACGCGCTCATTCCGCGAGCAGCCCACCCCGGAGCTGGCGCGCTCGGCGCAGGAGGGGGTGGCATCGGCGATCTCGCCCAACGAGCGGCTGCAGTACACCCTGCACCCGTGGACGAGCTACGTGATCGTGCCGCTGTTCGCGCTCGCCAACGCGGGTGTGCATCTGACGAGCGGGTTGTTCGAACAGGCGCTCAGCTCGCCGATCACCCTGGGGATCCTCCTTGCCTACGTCGCCGGTAAGCCGCTGGGCATCGCCGGTGCCTCGTGGCTGGTGTCCCGCCCGGCGCTGCGCGGGCCGCGTTCGCCGCTGAGCCCACCGCTGCTGGCGGCCGGTGGGGCGTTCGCGGGAATCGGCTTCACGGTGTCGCTGCTGATCGCGAGCCTCGCCTTCACCGGCGTGCGGCTCGACGAGGCCAAGCTGGGCGCGCTCGGCTCGGTGGTGCTGGCGCCGCTGGTGGGCTGGACGGTGCTGCGCATCGTGCAGCGACTGCCGGCGAGGGTGAGAGCACGGCAACTCGCGAGCACCGCCGAGGACATCCTCGATCTCGCCGAGGACGTCGACCCCGAGCGCGACCACATCCGCGGCCCCACCAACGCGCTGGTGACGCTCGTGGAGTACGGCGACTTCGAGTGTCCCTACTGCGGACAGGCGGAGGGAGCGATCCGCGAGCTGCTGGCTTCCTTCGAGGACGACGTGCGCTATGTGTGGCGTCACCTGCCTCTCAACGACGTTCACCCCTACGCGCAGATGGCGGCCGAGGCCTCGGAGGCGGCGGCCGCGCAGGGGGGCTTCTGGGAGATGTATGACACGCTGCTGCGCCACCAGGGAGAACTGCGCTCGATGCAGCTCGCCACGTATGCGCAGGAGCTCGAGCTGGACGCCGAGCGCCTGTTGGAGGAGGTGCGCCGCCGGGAGTACGCGTCGCGGATCAACGAAGACGTGGCCAGCGCCGACGAAAGCGGCGTGTCCGGGACGCCCACCTTCTTCATCAATGGGCGCCGCCACTACGGCGCCTATGACATCGAAGCCCTCACCGACGCTGTGCGCGCCGCGCGCCGGCGTGCGGGGGTGCTGGCCGGGGTGTGAGGGCGCCCACGGTGCTGTGGTAGGCTCGCGGCCAATGAATCGGAGCATACTGACAGCCGGACATTCCACAAGATAGCGTCCAAGGGGGAAGGTCATGCGTGACGTGCTGAGCAATTGTGCCCTGGCCGACATCGACTGGAGCGTCGATCATGAGTAACTCGAGCGCAGATCGAACGATTGTTGCCGTCCAGCTCCTCCTGGGTTTCTTGCTGGTGGTATTCGGAGCCTGTCTGGTGGCATTCGCCGGCCTGAGCGACAAGAGCAGCGTTGCCATCGCGGTCATCGGCGTTGGGGCCGCGGTGCTCCCTTCCGGCGCTGCGGCATCCGCCTCCGCGCGCATCCTGCAGGGTTTGCCTTCCTCGGCGACTCCTGAACTCCTTGATCTTCAACTAGACAGCAGCGAAGTAGTGCGCGGCGATTCAGTGGCGGCTGCGGTTCTACTCAGCGCTCCTGCGGAACCCGGAGGCTTCACCGTCGATCTGGCCATCGACAATACGGCATTTGCGACGTGTCCTGCTTCGGTCACGATACCCGCGGGTGACTCGGTCGCCCCGTTCAAGATCGCGGCGATTGCGGCAGGTGCTGTGACCGTGACCGCAAGTACCTCAGCGCAGAAGAAGACGCGACCCCTTACGGTGACGTAGGGCAAGCATCGCACGAGCCGCGCGGGCGTTGCGCTTGTGCGACGCACATCACGGCACAGCAAGGTGCCAGGAGCAAAAGGGAACCCGTGATTGACGGTTTGGTCTTGGCCCGCCAGTTCCATGTGGCTGGACGCAATGCGAACCGCGACGGCGGGAAGTCCGTAATCGGCCGGCGATAGAGAGTTGTCCGGGTGTGCACGATACGTGCCTGTTCGTGTAGTAATATCTCAGTCATGGAGCGATCCGCACATCGCCTGAACGTCACCCTTGACCAAGAGCACGCGGCCCGACTTGCGCGGTTGGCGGAGCGCACTCATGTCCAGGAGGGCACCCTTGCCCGCTCGCTGCTCTCGATGGCGATCGAGGACGCCGACCCGGACGCGCGCAGCGTCGTTGCCGTGCTCGACGGTATCCCTGGTGCTTACGAACGCGCTCAGCTTGGGCTCGAGCGGGCGCGATCTGGCGAGACGATCCCACTCGACGAGCTGTAGGTCCCGTTGGCCGAAGTCAGGCTGAGCGTGGTTGCGGTGGAGGATCTCGACCGTATGATCATCACCCACAGCCTTCCGTCCGATACCAAGGATCGCGTTAAGCGCTCCCTGCGAGTTCTTGAGCAGTTCCCCAGCATCGGACGGCAACTTGACGGACGCTGGCACCCGATGCGCTTTATTCTCGGACCCTGGAGATGGATGTTGATCGTCTACGGCTTAGATGAGTCGAGCAACTTGGTCCTTGTTCTCACTATCCAAGACGCCCGATCCTCTGCGGCGGCCACGGCAGGCTGAACGGAGCGCGGGTTTGCCCATCTCCGCGGCGGCTTGGACGGAGCGCGGGTTGCCCATCTCCGCGGCGGCTTGGACGGCGAGGATCAACCGCGCCCTGAAGCACTGAACGACGAGCGCAGTGCGGGGCGGTAGAGTCCATGCAGTGACGCTTGTCCTGCTCACAGGAGCCACGCGCGGGATCGGCCGCGCCGCTGCGATCGAGCTCGCCCGCGACGGCGTTGAGGTCGCACTCGTGGGGCGCGATCCCGAGCGCGTGGAGGCGCTCGCGCGGGAGGCGAAGGCGACCGGCGGCGGCGCGCCCGTCCACCAGCACGTCGCCGACCTGATGCTGATGGCCGATGTGCGGCGACTGGCGGAGGAGGTGCGCGAGCGCTACGAGCACATCGACGTCCTGGCCAACAACGCCGGGGCGCTGTTCGCCTCGCGCAAGGAGACCTCCGAGGGCTTCGAGCAGACCTTCGCGCTGAACCATCTCGCGCCGTTCCTGCTCACCCACCTGTTGCGCGATCGCCTGGAGGGCGGCCGCGTGGTGACCACGGCCTCCGACGCCCACAAGTCGGGGCTCCTGGACCTGGATGACCTGCAGTCGGAGAAGTCGTACTCCGCGATGCGCGTATACGGCACCTCGAAGCTCTGCAACATCCTCTTCACCCGCGAGCTCGCCAGGCGCGCGCCGGAGCTGCACGCCAGCTGCTTTCACCCCGGCGTCGTGCGTACCGGCTTCGGCAAGAACGAAAACGGGATCTGGAGGGTGCTCACCACGCTCGGCGGGCCCTTCTTCCGCTCGCCACAGCGCGGCGCCCGCTCGCTGGTGTGGCTGGCGGTGTCCGATCAGGCGGCCCCCCTCACCGGCGAGTACGTCCAGGACGAGAAGGTGCTCGCGCCGAGCGCCCAGGCTCAGGACGAGACGCTCGCCGAGGGTCTGTGGGAGCGCAGCGCCCAGTTGGTGGGCCTGCCCGTCGATACACCGGCCTGACGGCGTCTTCGCGACGTGTCAGCAGAGCGATGATGCGGGAGGCAGCAGCTACTCGAACAGGCGCCAATTGCCCATCGCCACTCCGCGTCCCCAGCACGGCGTTCACACGCTTGGGTTGGAGATGCTCGGAATCGACCTAGTGGGAACAGATCTAGTGGGAACATAGTGGTAAACTAGTGGGTATGGCGTATGTCGTCCCCCGGCGCAATAGGCGATTCGAGGTTCGGGAGTCGCTGCACACACCGAGAGGCCCCCGCGCGCGCACTCTCGCAGGCTTCGGTGTCCTCACCGATGAGATCCTGGCAACGGCTGCCGCGAAGGCCGAGCGGCCATTCGATGTGCGCGCCGTGCTCGCCTCGGCTCGACGGGCCCGGGCGCCGGTGATGGCGACGATCGACGCCGAGGGCTCGGCCGGTGCGGGAGAGGTGGGGAGTGCTCAAAGCACGATCGGCACCGAGCCGAAGACCGCCGGCTTGGCGAACCGGTTCGTGGAGTCATCACGGCGGATGGCCCTCGCCTTCGGACAAGCGCCGACGGCCAGGCAGGCAAACCCCGGGGCGGCGCTCATCGACCTCCTTGGCTTCGCCGACGCTGTCACCCGCGGCCAGCCCACCAGGCCGTTCGAGCCCCTGGCCTTCCCGGTGCTGCGCAAGCTCGTGGACGACCGCCGCGGGGTTGCCGGCAAGCACCGATGAGCGGCCCCGGAGGACTGGGCGGGCTGGCCGCCAGGATCGTGGCAGTGCACGAGATGCTCGACTCCATGAGAGTCACCCACCAGTTCGGCGGGGCAGTGGCGCTGGCGTGGTATCGCAACCCCCGCGCCACGACCGACATCGACCTCAACGTCACTCTCGCCCCCGAGGACGCGGGCCCCGTGCTCGGAGCCCTCTCCCATCTGGGCGTGACCGTCTCCGATGCCGACCGCGCAGCGATCGCGCGGGACGGTCAGGCGAGGCTTGACTGGGATGGATCGTACCTCGACATCTTCTTCGCCACTCTCGATCTCCATCAAGACATGGCGAAGCGCTCGCACGAGGTTGACTTCGGCCCTGTGAAGATCCCGATTCTCTCCCCCGAGCACCTGACCGTGTGCAAGGCGATCTTCGACCGCCCCAAGGACTGGGTGGACATCGAAGAAATGGTCGCCTGGCGCACATCGATCGATGCCGCCGCGGTCCTTGGCTGGATCGACGGCATCCTCGGAGGCGACTCCGAGCAGCACGCTCGCCTTGCCGATCTGCTCCTCTCAACGAGCTGAAGATCGCCCAACGGCCTGGCGCGGGCTGGGGTGCTGGGAACGATCGATCGAGCCCGCCCTGTACACCGCCATGATATGGCCGATGGCTCCCATCACGCGATACACGCGCAGCGGCGAGGCGAGCATCGCCTACCAGGTGACGGGAGAGGGGGGCGCTGCCACCGACCTCGACGTGCTGTCGCGCATCAGTGTCCCGACGTTGGTGATGTGTCGCCGCGCTCGTTCAACGGCCGCTGGCGCGATCTGCTGGCGCGCCACGACGAAGAGGTGCGTAAGGAGCTTCACCGTTTCGAAGGCCGCGAGGTAAAGACCGTGGGAGATGGCTTCCTGGCGACCGCTGTTCGCGCTCGGCGGCTGAAGCCCGCTAGCGGGGTCACCGAGGTCCGTCCCGATCGAGATACCAGTGCCGCCCGACGGAGCCCAGCCAGCCGTCCTCGCCGACGGGGGCCAGCATGAAGCGGCTGATCGTGCGCTGGCCGCCGACCTGGTCGCTGTAGAGCAGGTCGATCGTGATCGCCTGACGCTGGTCCACCGCATCGGCGATCGGGGTGTGGCCGTCCTCGGTGGGATCGCGCAGCGCTCCCTGCCACAGGCCGACGTCGCCGGCGGGGATGTACAGGTCGCGGGTCTGGCGGCGGAAATCCTCCTCGGCGGCGGGAGGGACCTGCCCGGTTTGCAGTCCCGCGCGTGCCACCCACCCCTGCAGCACGCCGATCCCGGCGCCGACGTTGCGCAGGCTGATCGCCAGGTAGACGGTGCCCTCGATGTGCTCGGCGACGGCGCGGCTGCCCGGCACGTGCACCCAATGGCTGTCGACGAACATGATCTTCTGCAGCGGATCGTCCAGGCGCGACTGGACGAGCACCGGCCGGCGCTGCTCCTGGAGCGCCAGCTCGGCGATCCGCGCGGAGCGGTTGGCGGAGCGCACCGAGCCGAACGTGGCGATCGCGAGCACCAGCGTGCCGGCGGCGGTGGCGAGCGAGGCGACGGTCGGCCAGTCGAGAGCTGCCAGAGCGGTCATCGCAGCATCAAAGCGCACCCACGCGCGTGGTGCGTCCCGCTCAGACGCTCATGCAAACCCGGTCGCGCCCCGACTCCTTGGCCTCGTAGAGCGCGATGTCGGCGCGCGCCAGCACCTCGTCGCCCGACTCGCCGGGCCGCCAGGAGGCGAAGCCGGCGGAGCAGGTTTGATCGCCGTGGACGACCCCGCGCAGGCGCTCGATCACTTCGGTGGCGCGGGGGGTGTCGCAGTTGATCAACAGCAACCCGAACTCCTCGCCGCCCAGCCGCGCGAGCAGGTCGCCGGAGCGCACCTGCTCGCGCCATGCGGCGGTGGTGTCCCGCAGCAGGCGGTCGCCGGCGGGGTGGCCGTAGGTGTCGTTGAACTCCTTGAAGTGGTCGAAGTCGAGCATCGCGATCGTGAACCGCTGCCCCGCGGCGAGCGCGCCCGCCACGCGGGCGTCCCACGCGCGGCGGTTGGGCAGGTCGGTCAGCGGGTCGGTGCTGGCCATGTCGGTGAGCTCGCTGAGCGCATCGGCGCTGGCGATCACCGCCGCGGCCTCGTGCGCGAGCAGCGCGACGACCGTGGCGCGGGGGTCGTGTGCCCTGACGTTCGCTGGCCACCCCACCGCCAGCACCCCGACCGGCTCGCCCGCGCGCATCAGCGGCTCGTAGAGAATCGACTCCGGCCGGCCGGCGGCCTCCCACAGCAGGAGACTGCCGACGTGCGCTTCGACGTCCTCGGTGACCATGCGCGGCTGGCCGGAGGCGAACGCTTCGCTGACGGCGCTGCGCCGGTGCGTGGAGATCTCGATCGGCTCGGCGTCCGCGCCGGAGATCGCGGTGGAGCGCATCGTGGGAGAGCCGGGCACCGGCTCGTACAGGATTGCCATCGATGCCTCGCCGATCGTTCTGGCCGCCTCACACACCTCCAGACGCGACTGCGAGCCGCCGTCGAACAGGCTGCGCACCACGTCGTTGACAAGCCCCAGCATGCGCTCGCGCTCGAGTGCTTCGGCGGCCTGGTGGCGGACGTCGTTGACCAGACGGCGCGTGGCGAGGCCAATGATCACGGCGACGAGCACCGTCAGCAACGCGGCCCGGTATTGCGAAGATGGATACTCGGGAGGCCCAACCAGGACGATCGGCGCGAGGTAGAAGACGGTGACGCCGCCGAGCACCACGTACAGCCAGCGCAGAGTGCGGCCGTAGAGGGCGGTGTAGAAAACGGGGATCAGGGAGACAACCGCGACGCCCGAGCCGCTCCCGCCGGCTGAGTCACGCAGGACCGCGACGGCGGCGAGAAACACCAGCGAAGAGAGCACCCCTTCGAAGCGCCGGCTGAGCGGCGTGAAGCGCACTGTCCCGGCGAGGAGGAGCAGTGCGATGGAGAGTGCGTACAACGCCCAGTTGATCGACGAGCCGACGATCACGGCAGCCCACACCAGCGCGGCCGCTGCCGCGAATGGAGCCACTCTGAGGGCGTACGACCCCCTGCCGGCGTCGAGTCCCATGCCGGACCATCGGCAGACGGGGAGGCCCCCTCAAACGGTGCATGGCAGTTCGATTCCTCGAATTTGGGTAAGCCAGCGCCGCATGCGGCGCTGGCCCGGACAGTGCATGCACTGTCCGGAGTAGGCCGCGCATGCGCGGCCTACCGATCGACGCATGCGTCGATCGAACAGCACATGGAGAGGAGTAGCATTGAGCACAAGCGCAACATCCGGGCGCGGCGACCAGGGAGGCAGTGAGATGGCCGAGTACGACTACGTGATCGTGGGCGCGGGATCTGCCGGATGCGTGCTGGCGGCGCGCCTCAGCGAGGATCCCGATGTGAGTGTGGCGCTGATCGAGGCGGGGCCGCCCGACACGATCGAGAACATCCACGTGCCGGTTGCGTTCAGTGCGCTGTTTCGCACGCAGGTCGACTGGGATTACTCGACCGCGGCCGAGCCGTATGCGGATCGTCGGCGCATCTACCTGCCGCGCGGCAAGACCCTCGGGGGGTCGTCGTCGACCAACGCGATGGTGTACATCCGCGGCAACCGCGCCGACTACGACGGCTGGCGCGACGCGGGCTGCACGGGGTGGGGGTGGGAGGATCTGCTGCCTTACTTCATCCGCTCCGAGGACAACGAGCGCGGCGCCTCGGCGCTGCACGGCGCCGGCGGGCCGTTGACGGTGAGCGAAGACCGCGCGCCCAACCCGATCACCGACGCTTTCCTGGAGGCGTGCGCGCAGGCGGGGCTGCCCGCCAACGAGGACTTCAACGGTGAGGCGCAGGACGGGTTTGGCCGCTATCAGCGCACCCAGCGCGACGGTCGGCGCTGCAGCGCCGCGGTCGCCTACCTGCACCCCGCGATGGCACGTCCGAACCTCACCGTCGAGACCTACATGCAGGTGCACCGCATCATGTTCGAGGGCGAGCGCGCCGTCGGCGTGCAGGGCGCACGGTTGGGGGAGGTGCACGAGCTGCGCGCCACGCGCGAGACGATCATGTGCGCCGGCGCCTACAACTCGCCGCAGCTGCTGATGCTCTCCGGGGTGGGGCCGGGCGAGCTGTTGACGCTGCTGCAGATCCCCGTCGTGCAGGACCTGCGCAGCGTCGGGCAGAACCTCCAGGACCACCCCGCCTCGGGCGCCACCTGGGCGCACGACGAGCCGGTGTCGCTGTTCAACCCGCTGACGGAGGCCAATCTTGCGGCCTTCGTCGGGGAAGGGCGCGGCCCGCTGACCTCCAACGTGGCCGAGT
This sequence comes from uncultured Solirubrobacterales bacterium, assembly GCA_963724305.1. Classification (GTDB taxonomy): domain Bacteria; phylum Actinomycetota; class Thermoleophilia; order Solirubrobacterales; family Solirubrobacteraceae; genus Palsa-744. Next base: position 1,419,115 of record CAVRUG010000004.1, on the reverse strand, counting down.
CCGGCGGGTTCGTTCGCTCCTCCGCCGCGCACGACGCGCCCGACATCCAGTTCCACGCCGCCCCCGCGATGTACGTGGACGAGCCGGTACTGGAGCACGGCTTCGGCTTGGCGCCCTGCGTGCTCACGCCCGCCTCTCGTGGGTATGTCCTGCCGCTCACCCCGGACCCCACCGCCAAGCCGTACATCCTGCACAACTATCTGGCAGAGGAGACCGACATGGCGCGGATGGTCGAGGGCCTGCGCCTGACGCTCAAGATCGCCCGTCAGCCCGCGCTCGCCAAGTACACCACTCGCCCCCACTACATCCCCGCCTCGGACTCCGAGGAGGATATGCGCGCGCACATCCGCCAGCAGACCTTCACGCTCTACCACCCCGTCGGCACCTGCCGCATGGGCGCCGACGCGGAGGCGGTGGTGGACACCGATCTGCGCGTGCGCGGGGTGGAGGGGCTGCGCGTGGTGGATGCCTCGGTGATGCCGACGGTGCCGCGTGGCAACACCAATGCGCCGACGATCGCAATCGCCGAGCGCGCGGCCGACCTGATCCGCCACGGCGTGGCGGTTGGGGCGCAGGGGGTCGGCGCGGCGGCTTCGTGATCACAGCGCTCCTACGAGCGCGCGCGCGGACTCGATCAGGAAAGCTTCGACTGTGCTTCGTTCCCCGCGCCGCCCGGCTCCTCCCCGTGCGGCCAGTCGGTTGGTGGTGATGACTCGCGCGCGCGGATGCTGCGCGGACAGCTTCAACAACGCTTCGCTCGTCGCACCGCCAGGCAGACGCCGGTAGCCGACCAGATCGCTTTCCGTCTGGATCGTGCGCGCGTAGCGGTGGCCGGGGAGGCCCAGCTCGACCTGACGCTGGACGACTGGCAGATAGGTGCGCGGGTCAACCAGCACCACCAGCGCCATGATTGGCACGAGCTTCGCGTGGGCAGAGCGCCGCGCGAACCCGACGTCGCTTTCGAGCTTCCACAGCAGCCGACCGTGCCAGCGCTCGCGGCCGATGAACGCGAGCCCCCGTTCGAGGTAGAGCCGGCGGAAGGTTGCGATGCCCGCCGGGGCGGACGCGGCCACATCGCCCGGCGCAAGCCGCGGGATGGCGGCGGGAACGCGAATCGCGTGATAGCTGATGCGGTGAATCTCGTTCATGCCGGCGCTGCTCCAGGTTTCGATCCATCCGGGAGAGCTGGCGAGTTCGTCAACCACATGGCGAGGCCTACTGATGATTGCGGGAGAGCTGGCGAGTTCGTCGACCACATGGCGAGGCCTACTGATGATTGCGGGAGAGCTGGCGAGTTCGTCAACTACATGGCGAGGCCTACTGATGATTGCCGGCAGCGCGCGCTGTTCGCGCCGCATTCCTCTGCTCGCGTCGATCCATTCGCGGTAATGGGATGTCACATCGCGCCTGTAGTGCGACCCAGCCGCGCGCCGGACCGGCAGGAGCATGTGCTCGACAAACCGCGCTTCCAGCACGCCACTCCCCGACGAGGTGGCGGCGTACGCGGCGGCGGCGATGTTGAGGCCGGGGCTGGAGGCACCGTTGGAGAGCACCAAGCCGATCGTGGCCGCGGCCAGCGCCGCCCCCACTGCCGCCAGCGGGCGCATCAGCCTCCCGGCTGCCGTGCGCCGCCGTGCGCCACCCACCGGGTGACCTTCGGCCTCGATCAATCTGCGCAGGCGCTCGGGGGGCTCGGCGATGGGCAGCTCAGGGACGGGGTTGGCGGCTGCCAGCAAGGTGATGGCGTCGTCGGCGGTGGTCATGGTGCCTCCATAGTCAGTGGTGTGCATGGGGGCGATTCCCCTTCGCCCCTCTCGCTCTTCTCGACCTCCTCGCCCCACTTGCCGCCCTCGCGGAGAAGGGCGCGGGCAAGCCTTCGGCGTGCGCGGTGCAGCCTCACCCGCACGGTGGCCGCCTTGACGCCAAGTACGGCGCCCGCTTGAGTCGGGGAGAGCCCCTCCCAGGCGATTAGCAGCACGATTTCGCGATCGGTCTCGCTGAGCTGCGCGAGTGCCCGGCGCAGGGCCCCACCCAGGCCAGAGGCGACGTCGAGGGAGCCCACGGTCGCGTCGCTCTCGGCGAGCCGCCGCTGCAGCGCGACCCGGCGCCGTTCACCGCGGCGCTGTGTGCTGAGCACCCGCCGCGCGACGCCCAACAGCCACGGCAGCGATTCTGCGGGGAGCTCGTCCAGGCGCCGCCAACACACCATGAACACCTCCGCCACGAGGTCGTCCGCCACCGAAACCTGCGCCCGGCGCAGGATGTACGCCTTGACAGCGGCTGCGTGCTCGCCATACAGCAACTCGAATCTGACCCGCCGCTCCATATTCATATGGGTGTAATGGCCGGGAGTCGCCGAGCGTTACAGGTTGGGGCAGTAGCAGTAGTAGTAAGAAGTAGTAAGAGGGTAGGTGGGGTAGCTGTCGGGCACCCTCGGTAGATGAATTTACGGGGCGGGGTCGAGCGCCCTATGTGTACTTTTCAGACCCCAACCCTTCATTTTGTGAAGTAGGTTGGCGCGGTTGAATGCTGTTTTTGGCCTCAAACCCTTCATTTTGTGAAGTGGTAGGGCTCCGGGTACGACTTGAACTAGTAGGAGTGACTCCAACGAGCTACACTAAGGCTGTCGTGCCGAGCAAACATCCACGGATCGCCGTAACCGCCGACCCGGATCTCGGGCAGGCGCTGGCGCGCGTGCGCGCAGCAACGGGCACGCGCGAGGGCGACGCCACTCTAGTGCGTCGTTTGGCGGTCGTGGGGGCGGATGCGGAGCTGAAAGCTGGGCGCGATCGTCGCGTAGCGGCTGAGGCGCTGTTCGCCGCGATGGACGACGGCGGGTTCGATCTGGATCTAGACGCGATCGATCGCCTGAACGCGCCGACCGGCGTCGTGTGAGCGTCGATCTCTGGAACGGGGACGGCCCGGTCGTCGCCGATACCTCGGCCTGGATGGCCGCTCGGCGCCATCCAGCGGCGCAGCAACTGCTGCTTGCAGCCTTGGAGCGTGGCGAGGTTGCGTGGTGTTGGCCGGTCCGCTACGAGCTGGTCTTCGATGCGCGTGGATCGGAGGCGATCGCAGCAGTCGATCGTCTGCTGGAGGGGCTGCGTGAGCTCGCGGTCGATCGAGCTGTACAGCGGGGCGTACTATCGGCAATGCGCGAACTCACTGACCTTGGCTCGCATGGTGCTCACCGTCTGCCGCTCACCGACCTGACAGTCGCGGTCGCCGCGCAGCACTCGGGTGTGGACGTGCTGCATCACGATCGCCACTTTGAGCGCCTCGGCGAGCTTTTGGGCGTTCGCACTCATTGGATTGCCGAGCCCTCTTGAGGGATACCCTGAGGGTGCCTCAATGCGAGCGTTTGACCTGATGCTCCAGCAGCTTGCCCGAGGCGGTTTCGACCTGGGCGGTCATGCGCAGCTTGAACATCCCGAGCAGCGCCTCTGAGGCGATGCCGCGCAGCGTGCGGATCGCCTCGATCATCTCGTCCCAGCGCTCCTCGGGCTGGCCGGCGGCGGTGAACGGCTCCCACAGCTCCTTCAGGTAGAGCTTCACAAACGCACGCGAGATCGACTCGCAGTCGCGGCTGAGGCGCTCCACCAGCGCGAGTGCGGCGTGCAGGGGGATACCGAGTGCGGTGACCTCCTCGGCCGCCTGCATCAGCGCCGGGCTGGGCACCTCGAAGCGATCGTTGCCCAGGGGGATCAACAGCCCGAGCTTGCGGATCCGTTCGACGTCCTTGATGTCCACCTCGCCGAAGCGCTGGCTCAGCTCCTCGCCGGTGATGACCTCCGGGGTCTCGCTCTCGAACGGAGCGGTCATCGCGTTGCGCAGCCCCAGCAGGCGCCCCGCCGAGCCGCCCGAGGTGCTCAGCAGACGCTCGATCGCGGCAAGGTTGAAGCCGTCGGCCTGCATGTCGAGCACCAGCTTCAGCCTTGCCACGTGGTCGGGGCCGTAGTAGCCCACACGCGCGCGCACCTCGGGGGCGGGCAGCAGACCGCGGGAGTGGTGGTTGCGGATGTTGCGCACCGACATCCCCACCTCAGCGGCCAGCTGCTCGATCGTGAGGTCGGCCGTCGGCGACTCAACCGTGTCGCTGATCACACTTGCCATCTCCAAACAAGGATACCGTGTTTGATGTAACCTCATCCGAGGTAACATCGACTCAGGTCAACATTCCTCTGCCTTCCTCTCGGGTCAACATGTCTTCCTTCCCCTCCTTACCCTTGTCCACTGATGGCTGAACGCGGTGCCGTCCCCAGCGTCGCTCCGGTGCGCCGCCGCGTGCTGCGCCTGATCGGCTCCTTCACCTCGCCGCTGGCGCCGGATGACTACCTGGAGCTGGTCAACCCCCTGTGGTCCACGCGCGAGCTGCGCGGACGCGTGGAGAGCGTGCGTCGCGAGAGCGCGACGGCGGTAACCGTGACGATCAGGCCCGGCTGGGAGTGGCCGGGGCACCTGCCCGGGCAGTACCTGCGGTTGGGGATAGAGGTGGATGGGGTGCACCACTGGCGCGCCTACTCGCTCACCTCCGACCCCCAGCGCCCCGACGGACGCATCGCGATCACGCCGAAGCTGCTGCCGGGCGGGAAGGTGTCGCCCTACCTCTTCAGCCGTGTTCGCCCCGGGACGATCGTGCGCCTCGGCGGGGTGGAGGGCACCTTCGTGCTCCCCTCCTTGCTGCCCGCGCGACTGCTGTTTGTGAGTGCCGGCAGTGGGGTCACCCCGATCATGAGTATGTTGCGCAGTCTCGCGCGTGATGGCGGACTACGGGATGTGGTGCACGTGCACTGTGCGCGCGAGGCGGGGGACGTGATCTTCCGCCGTGAGCTGCAGGGGCTGCACGAGCGCCACACCGGCTACCGACTGCACGAGCGGCTCACTGGTGCGCACGGCCGCCTGGCGCCGGCGGAGCTCGACGCGCTGTGCCCCGACTGGCGCGAGCGCGAGGCGTTCGTGTGCGGCCCCGCCGGCCTGCTGCAGGCGCTCCGCGAGCACTGGCGCACCGAGGGCGATCCCGCGCGGATGCACATCGAGCGCTTCCAGCCTGCCACTGGCGTTGGCGATGGCGAGCGCGGCGCGGGTGGCAACATCGACTTCTGTGCCAGCGGCATCAGCGCGCACAGCGACGGCCAGCAGCCGATCCTCGTGACGGGCGAGCGCGCCGGCGCCACCCTGCCGCACGGCTGTCGCATGGGCATCTGCCACAGCTGTGTCGGGCGGCTGCGTGCCGGTCAGGTGCGCGACCTACGCACCGGTCGTGTGCACGGTCAGCCCGGCGATCTGGTGCAGACCTGCATCAACGCCCCCGAGGGCGCTGTCGAGATCGAGCTGTGAGCACTATCGGAGCGGTGTCGATGTCTTCTGGAGCAGTGTCGATGTCTTCCAAAACGGACACAAACCACTTCACAAAATGAAGGGTTTGGGTCTGAAAAGTACATACACATCCCCGCCCCCACCAGCTGAATGTCGAGCCTGAAAAGCACATACAAGATCCTGCCACCCCCAACTTCGCGCATCGAACGCGACGGAGGTATCCATGTCCGCCACCATTGAGCGCCCGCCGGTGCCGCCCCCCGCGGCCCCCCCCTTCGAGGAGCCGGAGAACCCGCTGCACCGCCTCACCCCCGAGCAGCTTGAGCAGCTCGGCCGTGAGCTCGACGCCCTCCACGAGGAGGTGTACGCCGAGCTAGGCGAGCGCGACGCGCGCTACATCCGCTCGACGATCAGGTTCCATCGCCAGCTCGTGATCGCCGCGCGGCTGCTGCTGCTTCGCTCGGACAAGCGGCCGCTGTGGTTGGCGGGCACTACCGCGCTGTCGCTGGCGAAGATCCTCGAGAACATGGAGATCGGGCACAACGTGATGCACGGGCAGTGGGACTGGATGAACGACCCGGATATCAACTCGCAGAGCTGGGACTGGGACACCGCGTCGCCGGCCGACGCATGGCGCCACTCACATAACTACGAGCACCACACGTTCACCAACATCCGCGGCAAGGATCGCGACCTGGGGTACGAGATCATGCGCATCGATCCCCACCAGCGCTGGCACCCGGTGTATCTGCTGCAGCCCCTGTACAACCTGCTGCTGATGGGTTTCTTCGAGTGGGGCGTTGCTTTGCACGACCTCAACTTCGAGGCGATCCGCACGGGGGAGAAGCCCAAGGCGAAGGCGCTCGCCGAGCTGCGCGCAATCGGCCTGAAGGCGCGGCGGCAGGTAGTCAAGGACTACATCGCCTTCCCGCTGCTCTCGGCGGCGGTGTCGGCGGGGGGCTCCGTGGTGTCAGGCCGGCGTGCGGCGTCGGTGGGGGGTTCCGCGGTGTCAGGCCGGCGTGCGGCGTCGGTGGGGATCTCGGCGGTGTCAGGCCGGCGTGCGGCATCGGTGGGGGGTTCCGCGGTGTCGGGCCGGCGTGCGGAATCGGCGGGGAGCTCGGCCCCGAAGTCGCAAGGGCGGGGCGCGCGGTCGAGCCGACGCGCGGCCGCACGCACCTTCAAGGCCACGCTCACCGCCGACTTCGCCTCCAACATCGTGCGCAACGTGTGGGCCCACTCGATCATTTTCTGCGGGCACTTCCCCGATCAGACCTACACCTTCGGCGAGCAGGAGGTGGCCGAGGAGACCCGCGGCGCGTGGTATGTGCGCCAGCTGCTCGGCTCCGCCAACATCGAGGGCGGGCAGCTGTTTCACTTCGTGAGCGGCAACCTCGGCTTCCAGGTCGAGCACCACCTCTTCCCCGACCTGCCCTCCAGCCGCTACTCCGAGATCGCTCCCCGCGTGCGCGACATCTGCCGTCGCTACAACCTGCCTTACAACAGCGGGCCCTTCCACCGCCAGCTTGGCACGGTGCATCGCACGATCCTGCGCCTCGCGTTTCCGGGCGGGCGCCCGCGGCCCAAAGGCAAAGGCTACTAATCCCCGCGCGCTGGGTGGTGGCAAAATGCCCCGACTGCCACAACCGGCAAAATGACCTGACTGCCACAACTGGCAAATGCCACGACTGCCACAATCGGCAATGACCCGACTGCCACAACCACAGGAGGACCGACGAAATGTCAGAGTCGCAGGAGGGCCTTCGTCTCCCCAGGGAGTCCGCTGAGTACAGGCGGGCGCGCGAGGAGCTGCTGCGGGCCGAAGTGCAGCTGCGCGCGCAGGAGGAGCGGGTTGCCGCCCAGCGGCGCGCGCTGCCGCTCGGCGGTGAGGTGCCCGAGGACTATGTCTTCCAAGAGTGCGACGCGGACGCGGATGCTCCCCGCGAGGTGAGGCTGTCGGAGCTGTTCGGGGACAAGGACACCCTCTACCTCTACAGCTTCATGATCGTCCGCCCCGAGCAGGGGCTTCCGTTCGAGGGTCCATGCCCGTCGTGCACCTCGATCATCGACGCGATCGACGGGGAGCTGCCGCACATCACCCAGCGGATCGCCTTCGCGGTTGCCACCAAGGCGCCGATCGAGCGCTTTCGCGAACATGCTGCCACGCGTGGTTGGCGCCACGCCCGACTGTTGTCCTCCGCGCCGTCCAGCTACAACCGCGACTACGGAGCCGAGGACGCCGACGGAGGCCAGTGGCCGTTGGCGACCGTGTTCGTGCGACGCGATGGCGCCATCCACCACTTCTGGAGCAGCGAGCTGTGGCTGGCGCAGCGCGAGGAGGGCATGGGTCCGCGTCACGTCGACTTCATGTGGCCGCTGTGGGCGGTGCTCGATCGTACGCCCGCCGGCCGCGATTCCGATTGGGGTCCCGAGCTCGAGTACAGCTAGCGGCCATCTCCACGAAAGCTCCTCGATCGCACCTCCCTCTCCGTCAGAACAGGCGCTGCTGCCGTACGGGCGCGTCCGTCGCCTCGGGGCGCAGTCCCGACCACCGGCCGCTCCGATCTCGCGCTGCGCTGCCGCGCCGGTCAGGTTGCTCACTCCGATCTCGCGCTGCGCTGCCGCGCCGGTCAGGTTGCTCACTCCGATCTCGCGCCGCGCTGCCGCGCCAGTCAAGCTGCTCACCCCGATCGCCGGCGCTGCCGCCGCGCTGTTCACGTGACTGCAGCGGAGCGCCTCGGCGCACCAGCCCGGCCAGGCGTGCGCGTTCCTCACTGGGCGCGTAGGCGCCGCGACGGTAGAGATCCTCGTAGCGCTCCACCAGCTCGGGGCGCTGCTCGCGCAGCCACTCCATGAAGACGTCCTTCACCTCGCCGCGCAGGTGCAGAGCCACGCCGCCGATGCTCTTCGCGCCGGCGTCGATCGCCCCCTGCAGCAGCGGCTCCAGCTGGTGGGGGGCATCGTTGATGCCCGGCATCAGCGGTGCGATCAGCACCCCAGTGGGGATCCCGGCGCGATTGAGCTCCGCCACCGCCTCCAGGCGGGCACGCGGGTTGGGGGTGTGCGGCTCGGTGGCCCGCCACGCACGCTCGTCGAGCGTCGGGATCGAGAGGCTCGCCCTGAACGTGGTGCGTTGTGCGATCGCCACCAGCAGCGGCAGGTCGCGCAGCACCAACGGCGACTTCGTCAGCACCGAGCAGGGGTTGCCAGCGCCGCCGCGGGCGTCGCGCAGCGCCTCCCAGATACCCACCATCAGCCGGTAGCGGCCCTCCACCCACTGGTAGGGGTCGGTGTTGGTGCCCAGCGCCACGTGTTCTCCCTGCCAAGACGCCCGTGCCAGCTCCACGCGCAGCACCTCCGGCGCGTTGACCTTCACCACGATCTCGCGCTCGAAGTCGCGGCCCGCGTTGAAGCCCAGATATGTGTGGGTGGGGCGGGCAAAGCAAAAATTGCATGCATGAGCGCATCCTCGATACGGATTGACCGTCCAGCGGAATGGCATCGGCGAGGCGCCGGGCACGCGGTTGAGCGCCGAGCGCGCGCGAACCTCGTAGAAGCGCATGTCGAGCGCCTCGGGCGCGTCGAAGCGACGTACTACGGCCTCGTCGCGGTAGCCCGGCAGGCGGTGCTGCGCGTCGGCGTCGAGGGTGAGGTTGCTCCACCGCACGAACATATGTTCGCACGCTTGTCAAGCTTGCAGTGGGCCATTCGAGCATCGGCGTGGCGGCCGAGCTGTTCATCCTCGACGAGCCGCTCTGAGCCCTACCAGGCGTTGACGTTGGGACGGCGCTTCGTGCGCCGCGTGCGCCAGTCGGATGGGGGCGGGTCGAACAGGGTGGCGATCCAGCGGCGCGAGTCGGCCGGGTCGATCACGTCGTCGATCTCGCCGTACGCCGCCATGTTGACGCCGCGGCCGTGCTCGTATGCGGCGGCGACCGTGGCCTGGAAGACGCGCTCGCGCTCGGCGTCGTCCTCGATCGCCTCCAGCTCCCGGCGCATGCCTAGCCGCACTGCCCCCTCCAGCCCCATTCCCCCGAACTCGGATGTCGGCCAGCCGACCGTGAACAGCGGGGCCTTGAATGAGCCGCCCGCCATCGCCTGCGCGCCGAGGCCATACCCCTTGCGCAGCACGATCGTGCCGAATGGCACTTCGAGGTTGGCACCGACGGTGAACAGGCGCGCGAAGTGGCGCACGGTGGCGGTGCGCTCCGCGGCGGGGCCCACCATGAATCCCGGTGTGTCGCAGAGGAACAGCACAGGCAGCGCAAACGCGTCGCACAGCGTCAGGAAGCGGGCTGCCTTGTCGGCGCCGTCGGCGTCGATCGCGCCGCCGAGGTGGGCGGGGTTGTTGGCGAGGATCCCCAGCGTGTGCCCTTCGACGCGCGCAAGCGCGGTGACGATCCCCACGCCGAAGCCGTCGCGCAGCTCCATCGCCGAGCCCTCGTCGCACAGCGTCTCGATCGCGCGGCGCACCTCGTAGACGCGCCTGCGCTGCTCGGGAAGGATCTCGTGTAGCAGCCGCTGGTCGGGGGCGGTGAAGCGCTCAGTAGGGCCGTAGAAGTAGGAGAGGTAGCGCTTTGCCGCTGCCACCGCCTCGCGGTCGTCGGAAACACGGATGTCCACCACGCCGTTTGCGTGCTGCACCTCGATCGGGCCCACCTCCTCGGGCGCGTACACGCCGAGGCCACCACCCTCGATCATCGCCGGGCCGCCCATCCCGATCGAGGAGTCCTCGGTGGCGATCGTCACGTCGCAGCAGCCCAGCAGCGCTGCGTTGCCGGCGAAGCAGTACCCCGAGGCGATTCCCACCAGCGGCACGCGGCCGCTGAGGCGGGCGAAGAGGTGAAAGGCACGGCAGTCGAGCCCGGCGACGATCGGCATGTCCACGTCCCCGGGGCGCCCCCCACCGCCCTCGGCGAACAGCACCACCGGCAGCCGCCGGCGCTCGGCGAGCTCGAACAGGCGGTCCTTCTTCAGGTGCCCCCGCATCCCCTGCGTGCCCGCCAGCACGGTGTAGTCGTAGGACATCGCTACGCAGGGGTTGCCGTCCACCTCGCCCACGCCCGCCACCAGCCCGTCGGCGGGGGTCTGCGCGATCAGCTCCTCGCGCGGGCGCCGGCGCTCCTGGGCGGCGAAGATCAGCGGGCCGTACTCCACATAGGTGCCCTCGTCCACCAGCTCGGCGAGGTTCTCGCGTGCGGTGCGCCTGCCCTTCTCGTGGCGCTTCGCCACCGCCTCGGGACGCGCCTCGTCGAGCCCCAGCGCGTGGTGCTCGCGCACGGCGGCGAGGTCGGCGCGGGTGGGGGTGTCGGCGTCGAGGGTGGGATCGGGGTCGGGCTTGGTGTCGGGCTTGGTGTCGGTGTCGGGGTCGGCAGGCGGCATCGCGCAATCATTGCGCAGAGTAGGGTGGGCGGGGATGGCAGGCGACGGCTCCCCAGCACCTCACGACTCGCCGCCCGAGCCGGCGCGGGGCTGGCGCATCTCCTCGCTGCTTTCGCCCGGCCGCGACGCGCGCGACCTGCGCGCGCTCTACTACCACCACTTCGGCGATCGCCGCAAGGAGCGTCAGCTGTTCTCCGCAGGCGCCTTCTTCCTCACCTTCGGCGCGGTGCGCGGGATCACGCACGCGATCCGCGCCGAACGTGGGCCGTTCCGCAACCTCACCCCTGGGGGCAGGCACATCCATCACATGACCTTTGGGATCACCGGCCTGCTGACGGTCGGCTACCTGTGGATGCTCGAGATCGGGGTCAGCGAGGAACGGCGCTCATCACGTGTCACGGCCGCGGTGTACGGAGCGGGCGCAGCGTTGACGCTCGACGAGTTTGCGCTGTGGTTGAACCTCGCCGACGACTACTGGACCAAGCAGGGCCGGGAGAGTATCGACGCGGTCGCGCTGTTCGGCTCGCTGCTGGTGCTCAGCGTGCTCGGTGGGGGCTTCTTCAGGGAGCTGCTGCACCCCGGGCGGGACGCTGGTGCTCCTGTCACGGTTTCGCCCGGCGCCTAGCGGGTAGAGCTTTGTACAGGCAGTAACGCCTGTCCCAGCACGGAGCTCTATCGAAGGGAGCCATTATGAGTGATAAGTACGCAGATGAGGGCAAGGGTCGTCTGCAGGAGGCCGCCGGCAGCCTTGCCGGGGATGAGGACCTGAAGCGCAAAGGTGAAACCGACCGCGCAAAGGCTTCCGTCAAGGACAAAGTCAACGAGTTCGCCGAGAAAGTCAAGGATGCGCTCGACCGTGACTAGCCCGATCTCGAGTCGCGTCAGCTACGAAACGGCTTAGCTACGAAACGGCTGACTGTAGAGCCCGGAGATTAGAGAAGGCTGTACAGGGTAGGCGATTGGAAGCCTCGGTTACGAGGTAGGACATGCAAGCCAGGACATCCCGAACCGGAGGGAATTTTCATGGATCTACTAGTGCTTCTAATTATTGTGTTGATTGTACTTAGCCTTGCAGGTGGTGTATTCCTCAATCCGTTTGCACTGCTACTGCTGCTCGTGGTGGCGCTGCTACTGGTTGGCCCATACCGCGGTCGCCGTGCCCGCCTTTAGGGAAAGAGCTTCGGCGAGAAGACGGTCAGCCCTCGGGCCGCCAAGGCGGAGGCCTAGACGAGTGCCGCGTCGGCCGAGGCGATCGTGCGGAGATGACCACTCACACCGGCGATGCTGAACAGCCGCTGAACCTGCGGCGAGCCGGGCGTGAGCGCAAGCCTCTGGCCGCGCTCCGCCGCGCGCTCGTGCGCAGCGAGGACGACTCGCAGGCCGGCGGAGTCGATGAACTGGACATCGTCGAGATCGAGCACGACGATGTCGGCCGCGCCGACCGTGTCGCTTTCGATCTCGCTCTGCAGCCGTGGTGCGCCGAGCAGGTCGAGTTCGCCGTGGAGCGCCAACACGATCCTGTCGTGCTCCTGCCTGACCTCGATAGTGAGCTGCTCCCCCACGATCACAAGTGCTTATGCTATCGCAGCGGACTAGAGTGCATACGCAAGCCGAGCAGCGCGAGATCGTCGCGCAGCGAGCCCTCGGCGTGCTCCAGCGCCACCTGCTCGATGTGCTCGAGCAGCTGCGCGAGCGTGAGCTGGGGAGCCATGCGGCACAGCTCGATCAGACCACGCTCCCCGAGCTCTTCGCCGGAGTGGCCGGCCTCGGGGATCCCGTCGGTGTACAGCAGCAGCGTCTCGCCGGCGCGCAGCTCGTCCTCGTATTCGGCGACGTCGATCGGATCGAGCACGCCCAGCAGCGTTCCGGGCCGGCCGACCTGACGGCCCTCTCCTCCGGGGTCGATCAGCACCGGCGGTGGGTGCCCGGCGAGCGTCACGATCAAGCGCATTCGCCCCGAGGTCGGCGTGGCCGTCACCAGGCAGACGGTGCACAGATCCGCGCCGGGAGGTTGGCGGCGCAGTGCCCGATGCAGCGTCTCGAGCATCTCCGCGGCGCACTGACCGCCCATCGACGCAGCGCGCAGGGTGTGCCGCGCCAGCGCCGTCACGCCCGCCGCGCGGGAGCCCTTGCCGCAGACGTCGCCGATCACGAGCATCCAGCTGTCGGCTCCGTGCTCGAACACGTCGTAGAAGTCGCCGCCCACCTCGTTCAGCTCGCCCGCCGCGCAGTAGCGCGCTTCGATCTCGGCGCCCGGCACCTCGGGCAGCGACTCCGGCAGCAGCGCCCGCTGCAAGGTGTGGGCGATACGGGTGCGCTCGGTGTACAGCCGCGCGTTTTCCACCGCCGTGCCCGCGCGGCGGCCCAGCCGCTCGGCGACGCCGAGGTCGGCGGCGGTGAGACGGCGCATCGACTCCGAGGACACCAGTGTGATCGCGCCGAGTGCCCCGGTGGCGCCGATCATCGGCACGATGATCACCGCGGTGGCGCCGATCGCGCTCAGCAGTGCGAGGTGCTCGGAGTTGTGGGCGTAAGCCGCGAGCGCGTCGGGTTGGATGTCGTTGTAGATGCGGGCTTCTCCCGTGCGGATCACATCGGGAACGCCTGCGGGCTCGTCGAGCGCGGGGCGGTGGGCGCGGTCGATGCGCGCCGCCAACTCGAGCTTGCTCGGGTCGGGGTGGTGCACCGCCACCCGTTCGATCGTCCCGCGCTCGTTCACGAGATCGACCGCGCACCAGTCGGCGATCTGCGGCACCGCCAGCTGCGCTACCCGCTGCAGCGTCTCCCCGTAGTCCATCGAGGATGCAAGGGCACGGCTGGCCTCCGCCATGAAGCTCTCGCCGAGCTGCGCGCGCTTGACCTCGGTGATGTTCTCGAAGACGTTGACCGCGTATCCGATGCGACCGTTCTCGGGGTCGGGGATCGGCGAGGAGCGGACGATCAGCCAGCGCTCTTCGCCCGTGGCGCGGACGATGTTTCTCACCAGCAGTGGCTCGGGCTGCTCGCCCTTGAACAGCCGCCTCGCGGGCATGTTCTCCAGGTCGAGCTCGCGACCCTGCTCGTCCTGCACGATGAAGCGGGTCATGATCGTTCCCGGGCGAGCGCGCGTGAGCTCGCCGGGCGTCGGGAACCCGAGCAGGTCGGCGGCGGCCTGGTTGGCGTACACCGTCTGCCCGTGGCTGTCGACCACGGTGATCGCCTCCGCGAGATTCGCCAGCACCGCCTCCAAGCGCCGCTCGAGGCGCTGCAGATCGGAGTACAGCCGGGCGTTGTCGATCGCCAGCGCTGCCCGTCGAGCGAGCTCGGCGACCAGATCGCGCTCCTGGATCCCGTAGCGCTGGCTCTCGCCCAATCGCAGCGTCGAGAGCGCCCCGAGCGTGCGTCCGCGTGCGACCATCGGGGCGACCACCGCCGAGCGATAGCCGTTCTCGACCATGAACCGCGCGTGCTCGGATCCCTGCGCGAAGGAGCGCAGCAGCGTGTCGGTCATCTCCGCCAGCAGCACCGGCTGGCCGCTGCGGATGACCTGCGCCACCGGATGCTCCCCGGCCGGGTCGAGCGGGTAGCGGGCGCGCAGCTCCTCGAGCTCGCCTGCCAATGCCTCCTCGGTGGCGACGACCGCCACGTCCATGATCGCGCCGTCTTCGTCGCGCAGGTCGATCACGCAGAGATCCGCCAGTCGTGGCACCGTCAGGCGTGCGACCTGCTCCATCGTCGTGGTGGGGTCGAGCGAGCTGGCGAGGATCGCCCCGGCCTCGATTAGCAGATCCCTGGGGACCTCACTCCCCGGCTTGGTCATCGCGCCGAACTCCCCCCTTTGTGTGGTCTGCATGTAAGCGCTTGGTGGGCCTTCAAAATAGACGGTGCGAGGGTGGGATGATCGACCGCATGAGCCCAACGAGGAATCCGCGCGAGCCGATGCCCGACCATCTCGCTCCGATGCTCGCCAGCCCCGGCAGCCTGCCGGAGGATGAGCAGGGGTGGGTGTTCGAGGTCAAGTGGGACGGGGTGCGAGCGCTCCTCTACTGGCGCTCGGGCCCACCGGCGCCCACCATGCGGGTGGAGAGCCGCAACCGCAAAGAGATCGGCGCCCGCTATCCCGAGCTGCACGCGCTGGGGCGCCAGCTGGGTGGGCACGATGCGGTGCTGGACGGGGAGATCGTCGCCTTCGACGAGCGCGGGCTGCCGAGTTTCGAGCGATTGCAGAAACGGATGCACCTGACCTCCGCCAGCGCGGTGGCGCGCGCGGCACGGGAGATACCGGTGACGTACGCGATCTTCGATCTGCTGTATCTCGATGGCCACCCCACCATCGAGCTGCCCTACCACCAGCGGCGCGAGCTGCTGGAGGGGCTAGGACTGAAGGGACCGGCCTGGCAGATTCCTGCCCAGCGCGCAGGCGGCGGCGCGGAGCTGCTGGCGGCGACCGCCGAGCAGGGCTTGGAGGGGGTGATCGCCAAGCGCCTGGACTCCCCATATCGCCCGGGCGAGCGCAGCGGAGAGTGGGTGAAGATCAAGAACCTCCACCGCCAGGAGCTCGTGATCGGCGGGTGGCTACCGGGCAAGGAGGGGCGCTCGGGGCAGCTCGGCGCGCTGCTGGTTGGCTACCACGAGAACGAGGGAGGCGGAGGACTGCGCTACGCCGGCCGGGTCGGCACCGGCTTCGACCAACTCGAGCTGCGCCGTCTGGGAGAGGAGCTCGAGGCGCGCAGCCGCCGCGACAGCCCATTCGCCGAGCACGGCGTCCAACCGCCGCGGGAGGCGCGCTTCGTCGAGCCCGAGCTGGTGGCGGAGATCGAGTTCTCGCGCTGGACGCGCGATCGTATCCTGCGCCACTCCTCCTACAAAGGCTTGCGCACCGACAAGCCGGCGGAGGAGGTAAAGCTCGAGGTCGCCGAGGGCAGGGATGGGCAGGTGGGGGGTGTCGCTGTCGGCGAGCTTCCGGAGGGAAACAGCCCAAGACGGGATGGCGGTACCCGCGGCGAGCTCGGACCGGCCGTGGAGAGGCGCCCCTACGAGATTCTCCACACCACCAAGCGCCACGTCGAGATCGAAGTTGGGGGCAGGCATCTGCGACTGTCAAATCGGGACAAGGTGCTCTACCCGGATGCCGCTTTCACCAAGGGTGAGCTGATCGACTACTGCTGCGCGGTGGCTCCATTTTTGCTGCCACATCTGGCAGGGCGCCCGGTGACGCTCAAGCGTTACCCGGATGGAGTGAACGAGCCGTATTTCTATGAGAAGCGCTGTCCCACCCACCGCCCCGAATGGGTTAAAACCGCACCGGTGTGGAGCGGGCGCCAGGCGGGGACGATCGATTACTGCCTGATCGAAGACCTGCCGACGTTGATCTGGGTGGCCAACCTCGCTGCGCTCGAGTTGCACCCCAGCCTCGCCCGGGCGCACGCGCTCCAGACGCCCACCATGCTCGTGTTCGACCTCGACCCGGGCGAGCCCGCCGGGATGCGCGAGTGCTGCCGCGTGGCGCTGTCGATCAAGGAGATCTTCGACGCCTTCGGGTTGCAGTCGTTGGCAAAGACCTCCGGGTTGAAGGGCTTGCAGGTGTACGTGCCGCTCAACACCCAGACCTCATACGAGCAAACCAAGCCGTTCGCCCGCGCGGTGGCCGAGCTGCTGGAGAAGCAGCATCCCGAGTTGGTGGTCTCGCGCATGACCAAGAGCCTGCGCCCCGGCAGGGTGCTAATCGACTGGAGCCAGAACGACCCGCACAAGACGACTGTGTCGGTGTACTCGCTGCGGGCCACCGCCATCCCCCTGATCTCCACGCCTTTGGATTGGGAGGAGGTGGGGCTGGGCTCGCGCCGTCGTCGTAATCGCAACCGAAGCCGGGGGACACTCGCCTCCGGCGAGCATCCCCGTGTTGACCAACAGTTGAGCCTAACGCCGAAGGAGCTGCTGCGTCGCGTGGAGCGCGAGGGGGATCTCTTCGCCGGGGTGCAGGGTGTCAGGCAGAGCCTGCCGGATTTGGGCGGAGACTTCCTCAGATCCGTTTGAAGCCAAGCTGTTCGGCGACGGTCGCCTGGTCGGCGTCGCGAGAGGCGAAGGCGATCGCTTCTTGTTCGGGCTTCGCCAGTGCAGGCACCGTCAGCGAGGCAAGCGCGAGGTGCCAGGTGTCGAGCGTTCGCAGGGCGTGCCGGCGCACCAGCTCCAGGGTCTTGCGCTCGACGTCTGCTTGGGGGGCGGTGAGCTCGCTCACGCGCCCGTTCTCGGCGAGGTCGGCGTCGAGCAGGGCGAGCAGGTCCTTCTCGTTGGTGTGATTGCGACCGGTGCGCGCGGCGCGAAGCAGCGCCCCGGAGACCTCGATCCGGGTCCACTTCCCGGTGACTGCGACGACGTCCGGGTCTTCAAGCAGCGCGGTGACCTGTTGGTGGCCTTCCTCGTCGGCGAGGTAGGAGCGCGCGAGCACGGAGGAGTCGAGGTAGACGATCACAAGCGGTCTTCGCGGTCTTCGGCGAGGATCCGGTCCAAGACCTGCCCGACACCGCGGGTGGAGGCGATGATGCGTTCGCGTTCGGCTGTGCTCACGGGTGCGGCGGAGACCTCGCTGAGCATTCCCAGGGCGGCGGCTCTGGCACGTAGTCGGTTCTGGGGGGTGCCGATGTCTGCATCGGTGGCTGCGTCGAGGATCGCGCTGGCGACAGCGTTCATGCTGCAACCCTCCCGCGCCGCGCGTGCGGCGATACGCCGGTGGAGGTCCTCGGGGACGCGTAGCAGTAGCTGTTTCATCCCCGCGATGATATCAGCAAGGGATTCTGATATCAGACGCGGGTGGCTGGTGTCGGCAGGAAGTCCACTCATGCAGTCCAAACTACTCACCGCTTGCGATGGAACGCTCGGGCGGAGCCCCCAAATGTCCTTTGTCCCTGGGTGTTACGGCCCAAACTTGGCGCGATTCCGTCCAGCGACCCCGCGCCGCTCATCCGTCAACCGCAACGCAAGCACCTCATAGGGCCCCGCGCTCTCGACCTGGCAGCGGTCGGCGAGCTTCGCGATCACCGAACCAAACCCGTCAAGCGAAGAATCGGCCACCAGCCGCTCTCCTCGCCCCCGCTCCAGCGGTCCAACACGCAGCTCCAGCGCCCGCGGCTCGACGCCGGCGACCGTCCGCAGACGCGGTGCGACACCGTCGCTTGCTCCGAGGGCATCGGCGACGAGGTGGACATCGGAGAGTCGGTCGGTGGAGAAGTGGGCGCGCGCTGCCAAACCGCACATCAGGCGGGGAAGCACGGTGCGTGCCAGATCGCCGGGCGTGACGGTGAGCGTGATCGTGGGGGCGTGCATAGTGGATGCGATGGCGGGTAGTGCGAGCTCCGGGCCCCCGAGCGGTTGCGGTGGGTGCGCGCCCAACGTGGCGAACTCCATGCGCACCTCGGTGCCGCCACCGTCGGCGGGACGCCGCAGATCGAGGCGGTGGGTGAGCGCATGGATCGCGGTCAGGCCGATCCCGGGGCCGGTGTCGAGTCCCACGCCGTCGTGGGGCGCCGGGATGCCCACACCCCAATCGCGCACCACCACCGTGACCACGTTGACCGACAGCTCGACGACTACCTCGAGCGGCCCTTCCTCGCCATGGTAGGCGTGCTGGACGACGTTGTTGCACGCCTCGGTGACAGCGGTGTGGATGTCGATCAAATCGCTGCCATCGAGCACGAGCGCGTCCGCCACCCCGGTCAAAACCTCCCGCACGAGCATTACGTTCTCCGGTCGGTTGGCCAGTTGCAGATGAACGTTCGCTTGCTCGGCCATCAGCGGTGGGACGCTCGTTTGGAGGGGCGGGACGCTCGTTTGGAGGGGCGGGACGCTCGTTTGGAGGGGCGGGACGCTTGTTTGGGTCGATCGCCGCTCGATCGACCGCTCGTCGAAGCCGCGCAGACGCAGGGCGCCTCGCTCGATCGGTCGCAGTTGACGGCGATATCCGGACGCGAGCAGATGTCGCTTCCCCGCGATCAACCTACTGCCGCTCGCCGGTCAGGGAACGCAGCTCCTCGAGTGAGCGGCGCAGCAGGCGCGAGACCTGCATCTGGGAGATTCCCATGCGGCCCGCGATCTCAGTCTGGGTGAGGTCCTCGACGAAGCGCATGTGCAGGATGCGGCGCTCGCGCGCGGGGATGCGATCGAGCACCGCGGTGACGGTGGCGTCCAACTCGACGAGCTCGTAGCGCCTGTCTTCTTCCCCGACGGAGTCGCCGTAGCTCGTCGCCGTATCGTCCTGTTCTCCCGGACGAGGCGCGTCCAGCGACAGCGTCTTGTAGCCCTGCATGGCAACCAGCGCGTCGATCACCTCCTCGGCGCTGAGCTCCAAGTACACGGCGAGCTGGTTGACCGTGGGGGCGCGGCCGTGCTCGTTGGCGAACGCCTCCTGCGCGTCGCGCACCTTCAGCGCGCGCTCCTGCGCACCACGGGGCACGTGCACCGACCAGCCGGAGTCGCGGAAGTGGCGGCGCATCTCGCCCAGCATCGTCGGTACCGCGAACGACTGGAACGGGCGGCCCCGGGAGGGGTCGAAGCGATCGAGCGCCTTCAGCAGCCCCAGCGACGCGACCTGCTGCAGGTCCTCGAACGGCTCCGAGGAGCGTATGTAGCGCCGCGCCAAGCGATTGGCGAGCGGCAGGTAGCGTCGCACCAGCGCCTCGCGCGCGGCCTCGTCGCCGTGCTGCTGCCAGCGAGCGAACAGCTCTTGGGTGTCATCGCCCTCGAGGTTGTGGGTGGTGGGTTTGGGGAGTATGGATGTTGCAACTGAGGCCATCTTGGATCTCCTCCCTCGGCGACCGTTTGCGGCAGACTGCCGCAAGGAGTGGCTTGGCAAAGAGTTGTCGTTGGCGGTCAAGGGCTTCCTACCCTGATCGCCGAGAGTTATGCGCCTGGTGGCTGGATTGTCATAGCGCCATGGCACACCCGTCTGCCCTGCCGAGCGCTATGCGTAGGGATCGCGTTCGATCACGCGATCGCGCACTACCTGGCTCCGGCGCGGGCTCCACGCGAGCGTGTAGAAGAGCGATAGCACCAGCCCCAGGATCCCGACGATCATCAGGATCAGGCCGACGGTCGTCAGCGAGACTCCGGAGACGGTGGCGGTGACCGCGTAGCGCAGGATCGCGCCCACGGCGATCAGAAGTATTGAAGTTCCCATTGTCATGGTGCTTAGCTACCCGTTGGTTGGTCGTTCAATCACGATTGGCTGCGCTCGCGGTGGGGGGCAATCAGGCGGCGCGGCGCTCGTGCGGTGGCACGGTGCTCGTGCGGTGGCACGGTGCTCGCGCAAGTGGCAAATCAGAGGCGGTGGTAGTGCAGCGCCGCGGTGGAAATCAGGCGACGGCGGCCGCGCTCGCGCGACCACGCCCCCCGGAGGAAGTGTCCTCGACGGTGAGCGGCTTGGCGATGCTGCTCGAGGCTGCGGCGCTCGGCCTGCACTCCGAACACCAGCTCGGCGAGGCCGCCGAGGATCATCATCACAGCGCCGAGGCTGAGCGCGATGAAGACCTGCTCGTAGCTGCCGGTGTTGATCAGGCGGCTGAACACCTGTGGCCCGATCACGCCGCCGATGCCGGTGCCGATCGCGTAGAAGACCGCAATGCACAGCGCGCGCGTCTCCATTGGGAAGATCTCTGACACAGTCAGGTAAGCGGCGCTGGCGCCGGCGGAGGCGAAGAAGAACACTACGCAGCAGCACGCGGTGAAGGTGACGTCATTGAGGTCGTGGGCCTTGAACAGCAGGCCGGTGCCGATCAGCAGCACGCCCGACAGCAGGTAGGTTCCGGCGATCATCGCCTTGCGTCCGACGGTGTCGAACAGCGGGCCGAGCAGCAGCGCCCCGGCGAAGTTGCCGGCCGCGAATACCGCGAGGTAGTAAGGCGTATTGCCGGAGGGCGTGTGGAAGTAGAGGCTGAGCAGGTTGCCGAACCCGAACAGGATCGAGTTGTAGAGGAATGCCTGGCCGATGAACAGCGAGAGGCCGAGGATCGAGCGTCGCGGGTACAGCGAGGTCACCGAGCGGACGATCAGCGTCAGCGGGATGGTTGTGCGCTGACGCACCTGCAGCGGCTCCCCCTCGGGCTCGGGAAGCTGTCCGCCGGTTGCCTCGCGCACGTCGCCCTCGATCCCGTCAACGATCTGCTCGGCCTCGCGCTCGCGGCCGTGGATGAACAGCCAGCGCGGGCTCTCGGGCACGTTGCGCCGTACCAGCAGCACCGCCAAGCCGATCACGGCGCCGAGCACGAACGACAGGCGCCAGCCGACGTTCACGGGGAAGATTGCGGTGTTGAGCATTATCACCGCCAACAGCGAGCCGCCGATGCCGCCCAGCCAGTAGCTGCCGTTGATCGAGATGTCCACCCGCCCGCGGTGTCGCGCCGGGATCAGCTCGTCGATCGCGGAGTTGATCGCGCTGTACTCGCCGCCGATGCCCATGCCCGTGATGAACCTGAAGGCGAAGAACCACGCCGGCGAGAAGGTGAGGGCCGTCATCACTGTGCCCAGAAGGTAGATGGCGAGCGTCACCATGAACAGGCGCTTGCGGCCGAAGCGGTCGGTGAGCTGTCCGAAGATGAGCGCGCCGAGGCAGGCGCCGGCGATGTAGAGCGAAGCGGCCCAACCCGACACGTCCGCCGGGGTCAACCCGGTGCCCGCCCCTGGTTCGGAGATGCGGCTGGAGATCGAGCCGACCACGTTTACCTCCAGCCCATCCAGGATCCACGCGGTGCCGAGGCCGGCGATCACGATCCAGTGAAAGCGCGACCACGGCAGGCGATCTAGGCGCGCTGGGATCATCGTTTTGATCGTGCCGGTCTGGACGCCGTGTGTCTGGACGTCGTTATCTTCGGAGGGACCGGTGTGAACAGCATCGTTCATCGCTACCGGGTCCTCTACCCCGAGCCGGCCTGCGCGAACCGCGGGCTAGTGTGATCGCGCTCGCCGATCGCGCCAGCCGGTGGGGCACCGAATCCTCAGCATCTTCATTGCCTCTCAGCGTGGAGCCTCCATCACCTCCCGAACCTCGATCGGCTGCTGGATTGGGACACCTCCTCGCGCCGGCGCAGCGGAGACCCGGGCGGCGATCTCGATCGCGCGCTCGGGAGACTCCACGTCGACGATGCGGTAGCCGGCCACCAGCTCCTTGGTCTCCGGGAACGGGCCGTCGGTGATGGTGGGGGCGCCGATGCCGTTGTGGATCACGAATTTGGCGAGCGGCGGCGCGGTGAGCGCCTGCGCGTCGAACGAGCTCTTCGCGCTCGGTGAGCTCACGGTTGACGTCCTGCTGGTACTCGATGTGCGCCTGGATCTCCTCGGGAGCCCACTCGGACATCGGCACCGTGCAGCCGGCGCCGCCTGCGTAGTTCTGCAGCAGCATGAATCTCATGTGTTCTTCTCCTTGCTCGGGGTGCGCCTAGGATGGCGCGTTCATCGGTATGACGAAGCGGGGGGTCGAAACTCGACAACCCCCCGGCTACTTGGTTCCCTCCTCTGGGCCCACGTAGGGGAGGGCCGGGGTGGTGGCTGTGCTAGTCAGTCGTGCGAGCAGCTCCCCGAGCCCGCGCGGCGAGCGCGTCGATGAGGCGACCTTGGTCGATTCTCAGGAGTGCCCATTAGCCTTGGCGATGATGCTCGTCAGGAGCGACTTGACATGCTCCCTGTGCTGGCTGTCTACTGGCAGGTGTCGTACGCGGCTCAGCAGCTCGCGAGGCTTTGCGAGGTCGTTTCGTATTGCCTCCTCGGCAAACTCCATGTCTCGTGCCCTCCCCGCTGCGAGCTTGGCCAGGACAAGATCGTGAACCTCCATGCACCAACCTATGGCATCGTTTTCATGGCCTGCGCGCCCCGGCACGCGCACCGGGACCAGCCGCTGCTCCCATCCCGTTGGCGCTTTGGCCGTCTCGGGGCCGACACCGTGCGCGTAATAGCCGAACGTCTCGTGGAATAGCGAGCTGTCCCCCATCGCGCCGTCGATTGCGATCGCCTTTTCGGGCTGCGCGCGCGGGTAGACGTCGGCCTCCTGTGAGAACAGTAGAGCGTCTGGCGCGTCAGGGAACTGGCCGAGGATCGCCTGGCTCCCGATCACGACGATCTCGTGCTCGCCGGTGACTGTGGCTGCCGCCCTGATGACGTGCTCGAGCTCGTCGCGCCTCACGCGGCTTGGTTGACCATGGCAAGCACCCGCTGGCGCTCGGGCTCGCTGAGGGTGCCCGCGAATGGAGAGCTTTGGCGCAGGTCGCGCATGTGGGAAGTGTCGCGGCCGATCAGCCGCGCGATCCGAGTGGGCGTTCCCTCGAGGATCTTCTCCCACTGACGGGCATAGCGTGGGTTGATTCGTCCCTGTGTGCCCCATCGCGCCAGCCGGCGGCGAGCGTCTTGGATGATTGCGTCGTCAAGGCGTTGCGCCACCGCGCGGTGATAGGCGAGGCTGCGCAGCTCGGCGGGGCGGTGACCGTCACTGCCGTGTTGACTGCGATCGGCCGTCCCCAGCAACGTGGAGGTACGCAGGAGAGCTGCTTGGGAGCGGCGCTCGCGCAGCACCGATCCGAGTGGATGACGATCCTGGGGGTTGATCACGCGGCGCTCCCGCACTGCCTCGATCAGCTCCACCAGTGCGTGCAGCGGCGTCTCGCGATGGCCGGAGCGCGCTATGACCACCGGGACGTCGCCGGTCGCGGCCCAGCGGTCGAGCGCGGTCTGGCTCACACTCAGCAGACGGGCGGCCATGGCGCGTGTGACGGTGGAGCCGACCATCCTCTCGAGGTTGGCTCGCACTGCCGCGATCTCGTCGTATGCGGGAGACAGCCGCTCGGCGTGCCGCAGCCTGAGAATGTCGTCGATCAGATGTTCTCTGTCGCTGGCCACGCTCATGGACGGAGTCTACCGCCATGTTGAGGATCTCTTGCTTTTTTCTCAATAGGCTTTAGCGGATGCAGCCCCAGCCCCCCGAGCCCGC
The DNA here is from genome assembly GCA_963724305.1 of uncultured Solirubrobacterales bacterium. Classification (GTDB taxonomy): domain Bacteria; phylum Actinomycetota; class Thermoleophilia; order Solirubrobacterales; family Solirubrobacteraceae; genus Palsa-744. The sequence goes on along the minus strand of CAVRUG010000004.1, from coordinate 1,395,474 downwards.
GCGGCGAGCGCGTCGGCGAGATGGTCGATCAGCTCCCCGGCCCGCGCGATCGCGCGGTTGACCATCAGGAAGCCGTGCATCTGGTTGTCGGCGTGCAGGTGCTCCACCGGCACCCCCGCGGCGGTAAGCCGCTCGGCGTAGGCGATGCCCTCGTCGCGCAGCGGGTCGAACTCGGCGGTCATCACCAACGCCGGCGGCAGCCCTGCCAGGTCGGGGGCGCCGAGCGGGAAGAGATAGGGATCGCGATAGGGATCGGCGTGGTCGAAGTCGGCGGGAAGGTTGTGCGCGATGAACCAGCGCAGGAGCGGGCGGTCGAGCGTGTACCCGCTGGCGCGCTCTTGGTGGGAGGGCCAGCGATCGGGGACATCGACGGGGGGGTAGGCAAGGATCTGAAACGCTGGTAGGGGAGCGCCGGTGTCGCGCAGCAGCAGCGCCAGCGCGGCGGCGGTGTTGGCCCCCGAGCTCTCGCCGACGAGCGCCACCAGCGCGGGGTTGCCTTCCAGGCGGGCGGAGTTCTCCAGCAGCCAGTCGTAGGCGAGGTGGGCGTCCTCGAGCGCCGCGGGGTGGCGGTGCTCGGGCGCCCTGCGGTAGTCGAGCGAGGCGAGCAGCCAGCCGGAGCGCTTGGCGATCCGCCGGCAGAGCCCGTCGTGGGTGTCGAGGTCGTTGAGCATCCACCCGCCGCCGTGGAGGAAGAGCGCGATCGGCAGCACACCGGGGCCGGGCCGGTAGAGGCGCAGCGGCAGCGCGCCGTGCGGAGAGGGCACGCGCACGTCCTCGACGCGGTGCAGGGCAAGCGGCTGGCCGCGCGTGAGCAGCGCCGAGCGCATCTGTGCTCGGGCCTGCTCCACGGGCAGCGTGTGGAGCGCGGGGGCCCCCACCGCCTGCATCACGTCAAGCAGCACCTGGGCCTCGGGATCCAGTTGCTTGGTCACGCAGGCGCGTAGGCTAGTGCAACCGCCTCGAGCCCCTGCTGTTCCTCGCCAGCCGCCACCGGAGCGGGGGCGGCGGCGACGCGGTTGCGTCCCGCACGCTTGGCCTCGTAGAGGGCCTCGTCGGCCGCCTTGAAGAGAGTCTCGTACACGACATCATCGCCGCTGGCGGCGGACAGCCCGAGCGAGATCGTGATGGGGATGTCGGTGGGGCGCGCCTCCGCGACCGCCGCGCGCAGCCGCTCGGCGATCTTGAGCCCTTCGACCTGCGAGACGCCGGGCAGCAGGATCAGGAACTCCTCGCCGCCGAGGCGGTAGGCAAGCTCGAAGGAGCGCAGCCGCTTGCGCAGCTCGTAGGCGACGTCGCGCAACACAGCGTCGCCGCGATCGTGGCCGTGGCGGTCGTTGACCTGCTTGAAGGCGTCCACGTCGCACAGCAACATGCACACCGGCTGGTGGGTGAGACGCGCTTGGTGGGAGATCTCGGTGAAGCGGGGGATCAGGGCGTGGCGGTTGAGCAGGCCGGTGAGCGGGTCGAGGATCGCTTCGTCGCGATGGTGGAGCTCGGCGGCCTGTAGCGCCCACACGACCGACACCACGCCGGCGAGCAGTGCCAGCACGGCGATCGGCCGGACGGGGTCGTCGATCGTGGCGGTCGGATCGACCCCCAGCGTGGCGGCGAGGATCAGCACCACAGTGAGCACCAACCCGACAACCACGACCTGGGGGCGGAAGCGGGCGGCGACCATCGCGGCGGGGAGTACCAACCAGGGCAGCGCGGGGCTGGTGGGGCCGCCGCTGACGGCGACGCCGCCGGCGATCAGCAGCAACGTGATCACGATCGCGGTGGCGCTGACGCGCTCGGGGTGGGGACTGGTGCGCATGCGCCGGTTGACGGAGGCGAAGTTGATCGCGCACAGCGCGAAGAACAGCAGCGTCCACCAGCCGATCCAGGGTGCCGCGGCCAGCAGCGCGAGACCGACGGCGCCGGCGCCCACCAGACGGATCGTGCGCACGCGATCGTTGGCGTTGACGACGCGCGTGCGGTCAAGCTCCGTGGGGCACAGCCAAGACGACGATCCCTCGCTCATAATGCCTTCTTTCGACCGTCTGGGATGTGGGCTTGAGGCATGTAAGAGAGCGGGCAACGCCTATTTTACGCAGACGCCTGTCCGCGGTTTTTGGCCACTTCGTGTTATAGCGAATAAGTCGCAACATTAGGATTGGTAAGGTTCTTTCGGGGGACAGAGTTCGCCGCTGGAGGATGGCTGGGCATTAGGGGGAGGGGGATGCTGTGTCTGCTGTGAGGGGCGCTCTGTGTGGCAAGGGTGTGCTCTGCGTGGGTTGGAGAGAGGGGTTGCTGTTTCTGCTGTGAGGGGCGCTCTGTGTGGCAAGGGTGTGCTCTACGTGGGTTGGAGAGAGGGGGTTGCTGTTTCTGCTGTGAGGGGCGCTCTGTGTGGCAAGGGTGTGCTCTACGTGGGTTGGAGAGAGGAGTTGCTGTTTCTGCTTGGGTGTGCGAGGGGGTTGACTTTGTGTGATGTCAATGAGACAAGACTTGCCGCCAGGGCGGTGGGTATGCTGACGGTCGTCAACCCAACCGACCACGGACACAGCATGCGCTCCCCCTCACCCTCAGGCTCCGATCCGGACCCGGCGGCCGACTCCGACCAAGACGCGCGGGACATGGGCGTCGAACCTGCCCCCGAGTGGGTTCCCGAAACCGCCGCGGAACTCGACCTCGCGGTCGCCGGAGAGGTGGGCTTCTCGGTGGATCCGCTGGCCGAAGCGCGGCGGCTGGCGGCCTTCGACGTACTGCGCATCCGGGCCGAGAACCCCGGCCCGCTGACGCTCTCGGGGACCAACACCTGGGTGGTGGACCGCGACCCTGCGTATGTGATCGACCCCGGACCGGCGCTGCGGCAGCACCTCGAGCGGGTGGTGGCGGCGGTGGATGCGCGCGGTGGTTTGGGGGGAATCGCGTTGACCCACGACCACACCGATCACATCGAGTCGGTCAACGCGCTGCGCGGCCTGCGCCCCGCGCCGCTGGCGGCGGCCCGCGGGAGCGGCATCGATGTGACGCTCGCCGACGATGTGCGCTTCGGTCCCCTGACGGCGGTGCCGACGCCGGGCCACGCCTCCGACCACTACGCCCTGGTGGCAGACCGTGTGTGCTTCACCGGCGACGCGGTGCTGGGGGAAGGCAGCGCCTTCATCGCCCCCTACCCGGGCGCGCTGAGCGCCTACCTGAACGGGCTGGTGCACCTCTGCACGCTCGACCTCGAGGTGCTGTGCCCCGGCCACGGCCCGGCGGTGTGGGAGCCGGTGGCAAAGCTGCAAGAGGCGATTGGTCACCGCTACGACCGCGAGCATCGCCTGCTGCTGGCGTTGACCGAAGGCGCTCGCACCGTGCAGGAGCTGTTGGACAAGGCGTGGTGGGACGTGCCGGCGGAACTGCGTCCCGCGGCGGCGATCACGCTGGCGGCCCACCTCGACAAGCTCGAGGAAGAGGGCTCGCTGCCGGCGGGGGTGGAGCGCCCGCGCTGGGGCGAGGCAGTGTGGGAGGACGACTCCTGGGCGGAGCTCTCGCGCGAGAACCCCAGCGAGTGACGTGGGCCGACGAGCGTTGAGGGGCGAGTCGCGCCGACGCGATAGCTTGCGCGGCGTATGACCCAAGAGGACTCTCCCTTCCCGCCGATCGCGGACTACGGCTTCCTATCGGACTGCCACACCGGCGCGTTGCTGGCCTCGGACGGGTCGATCGAGTGGCTGTGCGTGCCCCACTTCGACAGCCCCAGCGTGTTCGCGTCGATGCTCGACCGTGGCGCGGGGCGCTTCCGGGTGGGCCCGTACGGGCAGTATGTACCGGCGGGCAGGCGCTACCTGCCGGGGACCAACGTGATCGAGACGACCTGGATGACGCCGCAGGGGTGGGTGCGGGTAGTTGACGCGCTGGCGATCGGGGAGTGGCACGACAACGAGGAGGGCTCCAGCCACACCCGCCCGCCGACCGACTACGACGCCGATCACATCATGGTGAGGGTGATCGAATGCATGCAGGGGCAGGTGCAGATGGAGATGGTGTGCGAGCCGATGCTGGACTACGGCGCGACGATCGCGAAGTGGAGCACGGTGGAGGACCCGCGCGCCGGGGACGGCGTAGTACCCGCGCTGGACGCCAGCGACGGCAGCGACGGCGCCAAGGCGGCGTTCCGGCTCTTCTCCGACATGCGGATGGGCATCGAGGGCAACCGCGTGCACTCCCGCCACACGCTCGCAGAAGGGGAGAAGCGCTTCTGCGCGATGTCGTGGACGGAGGGCCTCGGCGGGCCGCGCACGGTGGAGCAGGCCGAGGCGCATCTGAAGCGCACCAACCATTTCTGGCGGACATGGCTGGCCGAAGGTACCTACCCCGACCACCCCTGGCGGATTCACCTGGAGCGCTCGGCGCTGGTGCTGAAGGGGCTCACGTTCATGCCCACCGGCGCGCTGGTGGCGGCGCCGACGACCTCGCTGCCGGAGACCCCCGGGGGCTCGCGCAACTGGGACTACCGCTACTGCTGGATGCGCGATGCGACGTTCACCCTGTGGGGGCTGCACGCGCTGGGGCTGGACTGGGAGGCGGACGACTTCGTCCAGTACGTGGCCGATCTGGAGCGCAACGAGGACGGGTCGCTGCAGATCATGTATGGGATCAAGGGAGACAAGCAGCTGCAGGAGCGTACGCTCGATCACCTCAAGGGCTACGAGAACGCGCGCCCGGTGAGGGTGGGCAACGGTGCCTACAACCAGCGCCAGAACGACGTTTACGGGGCGGTGCTGGACTCGGTGTACCTGCACTCCAAGGAGCGCGACCACATTCCCGAGCGGCTGTGGCCGGTGCTGATCGACCAGGTGCGCTGCGCCGAGCGGGTGTGGCGGGAACCCGACCAGGGCCTCTGGGAGGCGCGGGGCGAGCCGCGCCACTACGTCTCCTCGAAGCTGATGTGCTGGGTGGCGACCGACCGCGGTGCGCGCCTGGCGGAACGGCGCGGCGAGGGCGAGAACGCCAGCCACTTCCAGGCGCTGGCGAACGAGATCAAGGCGGAGATCCTCGACAAGGGCGTGGACGAGCGGGGTGTGTTCCGCCAGCACTACGACACCGACGCGCTCGACGCCTCCAACCTGCTGATCCCGCTGGTGCGCTTCCTGCCTGCAAAGGACGAGCGCGTGTGCGCGACGGTGAAAGCGATCAAAGAGGAGCTGACCGAGAACGGCCTGGTGATGCGCTACCGCACCGAGGAGACCGACGACGGGCAGCACGGGGAGGAGGGGACGTTCCTGATCTGCTCCTTCTGGCTGGTGTCGGCGCTGGCGGAGGGCGGCCAGTGTGGGGAAGCGATGCAGCTGTGCGAACGGCTGCTGACGTACGCCTCGCCGATGCAGCTGTACGCGGAGGAGCTGGAGGCCTCATCGGGGCGGCTGCTGGGCAACTACCCGCAGGCGTTTACGCACCTCGCACTGATCAACGCGGTCACACACGTGATCGCGGCGCAGCAGGCGCAGGAGTAGCGCAGGCGACGGAGAGGGCGCCGTCCGGAATCAGGCGGCGCCGGGCGTCCACGCCCGGGGAGCTGGGTGGTGGATAAAAAAAATCACCACATAACCACTTCGGTGTGACCTGAGGTCACGCGAATATGGTTGGGCCGCTAGGTGCGAAGATATTCACCCGCCAGCACGCGGGGCTCGAGTCGCTCCGGCTCAATACCCGGGCTCGCCCGGCAGCAGCACGCGCGCGACCTCGCCATCGAGGACGACGTGCGGCTGGACTGCCTCCACGGTGCGCCCCCGCGCGTACGCCAGCAGCTCCGCGGCGGAGGGGAACGGGGAGAGCTGCTCGAGGTGCTTGATCGTCGGGAACACCAGCAGGATCTCACCGGCGCGATGCGCCTCGAGCGCGCCGGCTGGCGTGTACCAGCCGAGATCCACGCACTCCTCGCCGTTGACGCGCGGCTCCTGGCCGGGGGGAGCGAGGCGAGGAAGAAGTGCGTGTCGAAGCGGGTGCGCACCAGCTCCGGGGTGATCCAACGCGAGAACTTGACGAGCTCGGCGGGATCGGGCAGCTCGACACCGGCCTCCTCGTGCAGCTCGCGCACGGCGGCGGCGCGATGGGCGCGGTCGTCGTCGCCCTCGGTTTGCTCCACAGCCCCGCCGGGAAACACCCACACCCCGCCCATGAAGCGCGCGGCGGGGTTGCGCTTGACGAGCAGCAGCTCGAGCCCGTCGCCGCCACCGCGCAGCAGGATCACCGTGGCGGCCTGCCGCGGGAGCGTGGGCGGCCCGGGGTTGTACTCCTGGCCGGGGCCGGAGCGCTCGTGGATGGGTGACCCGGGGTTGTGCTCCTCGCTGGGGCCGGAGCGCTCGTGGATGGGTGACCCGGGGTTGTGCTCCTCGCCGGGACCGGAGAGCTCGTCGATGGGCGGGGTGCTCATCCAATGACCCTACCGGGAGACGGTCCGATCGGTAGTCTTTGCGGCGATGACGACTCAGACACTTCAACGCTGGATCTGCGAGTCCTGCGGCTACATCTACGATCCCGAAGAGGGCGACCCGGACGGCGGGATCCCCGCGGGGACCGCGTTCGAGGACATCCCGGACACGTGGTTCTGTCCGGTGTGCGGCGCCCGCAAGCGCGACTTCACGCTCTACGAGGACTAGAACGGCCCTCTCCGAGGAATTTTGCTCGCCAGCCCCGAGGAATGGCGGCGGTTGCTCGCGCAGGACCGCGAGCACGTGTGGCATCCCTACGGTGGCCTGCCGTCAGCAACCGCCGCGCTGCCGGTGGTCTCGGCGCAGGGGGTGCGGCTGCGCCTCGCCGACGGCCGCGAGCTGATCGACGGGATGTCGTCGTGGTGGTGCGCGGTGCACGGCTACCGCCACCCCGCGCTGGACGAGGCGATCGAAGCGCAGCTGGGGAAGATGGCGCACGTGATGTTCGGCGGCCTCACGCACGAGCCGGCGGTGCGCCTGGCGGAGCGTCTCGTGCAGATCACCCCACAAGGCCTCGAGCGCGTGTTCTTCGCCGACTCCGGCTCGGTGGCGGTGGAGGTGGCGATCAAGATGTGCCTGCAATACCAGCGCGCGGTGGGCCGCCCAGAGCGCAGGCGCCTGCTGACGGTGAGAGGCGGCTACCACGGCGACACCTTCGGGGCGATGGGGGTATGCGACCCGGTGGGCGGGATGCACAGCCTGTTCACGGGAATCCTCCCGGAGCACCTCTTCGCCGACCGCCCCCCCGACGGCTTCGACGCCCCACAGGACGAGCGCTGGGAGCGGTGGGCGGCGCAGGTGCGGGAGCTGGCCGCCCTTCACACCGACGAGCTGGCGGGCGTGATCGTCGAGCCGATCGCCCAGGGGGCGGGCGGGATGCGCTTCCACTCCCCCGCCTGCGTGCGGCTGCTGCGCGAGGTGTGCGACGAGCACGGGCTGTTGTTGGTGGCCGACGAGATCGCCACGGGCTTCGGTCGCACGGGAGCGCTGTTCGCGTGCGAGCACGCGGGCGTGAGCCCAGACGTGATGTGCGTGGGCAAGGCGCTCACAGGCGGGTATATGACGCTCGCGGCAACGCTCTGCACTCCCGCTGTCGCTAGCGCGATCTCCGAAGGCGAGGGCGGCGGGTTGATGCACGGCCCCACATACATGGCCAACCCGCTCGCTTGCGCGGTGGCGCTCGCCTCACTCGATCTGCTCGCGACAGGTCAGTGGCGAACGCAGGTGAAGCGCATCGAACATGGTCTGCGCGTGGGTTTGGAGCCGGCGCGTGAGCTGCCCGGCGTCAGCGACGTGCGCGTGCTCGGCGCAATTGGAGTGGTGCAGCTGGAGGATGAGGTGGACGTTTCCGCGGCCACCGCGGCGTCAGTCGAGCGTGGCGTGTGGCTGCGTCCCTTCCGCGACCTCGTCTACACGATGCCCCCGTATGTGATTTCCGACGAGGACCTGAGCAAGGTCGCCAAGGCGGTGGTGGGCGCCGCATGTGCAGGCGCTCGAGATGCTGCGATCCGTCCAAGGGTGAGCTAAACTTTGCTGCGGTTAGTGCGTTGATCGCGTTCAGCGTCCTCCGAGGGGCCCGGGAAACCGGGTCCCCTCGGTTCAGCGTCCATATCTCCTCCTTTCTCCGGGGATACGACCCCGGAACCACCGGAGAGGAGCATCGCGTTTCAACAGCCAACCATCTTCCTGAGCCTAAGTTTGGCTTGGGATGGAACGCTGGCGCAGGAGCCATGTTCGCCACGGTAACTCTGTGCCAGCGCTGGCGAGCGCTGACAATTCGGCCCTGGGTACGCATGGGAGTGTTGCGACTTCAACATCGCCGAGTCGCGCAATCGTGGCGCGATTTGACGCTTCCATCGCGTTGGGCAACTCTTGCCAGGGCGTGAGCACAACCGCACGCACATCGAGCCCCGCGGCTCGCGCGGCCTCCAAGGTGAGCAGCGTGTGGTTGATCGTGCCGAGCCCGGGCGACGCGGCGATCACCAACGGCAATCCCAGCCGGGCGGCGAAATCGCGCACGGTGAAGCCCTCGGCGAGCGGCACCAGCAACCCGCCGACGCCCTCGACGATCAGCGCGGCGCCGCGCGCGTCGGCGCTGCGCTGTGCGTCCTGCGCGGTTGTCGCGATCCGCTCGGGATCGACGCGCTCGCCCGCCAGCTCGGCCGCGAGGTGGGGTGAGACGGCGGGTCCGTAGCGCAGCGGCGCAACCTGCTCGGGCGTCATCCCGGCGACGCGTGCCAGCAGCTCGTGGTCGGGGGGCCACTCCCCGGGCGGGTCCTCCACACCAGTCACCACCGGCTTGTGTGCGCTCACCTGCTCCCCCGCGGCGGCGATCGCGGCGAGCAGCGTCGCACTGAGCACGGTCTTGCCCACGCCGGTGCCCGTCCCGGTGACGAACAGCCCGCGCACCGCGACGCTACGCCGCGCGGGTGATGGCGCCGGCGCGTTCGACGTCGACGGCTCGCGACTCAGGTCGCACCGAGACTTCCTCGATCTCCCCCGACTCGGGTCGCACCGAGCCCTCCTCGGCCTCGTCCGACTCCGACTGGATCGCGGGCGCACCGATTGCCGCGGGATCCAGCCCCGGCACGGGCGCACCGATCGCTGCGGGATCCAACCCCACCGCTGGGGCACCGATCGCCGCGGGATCCAACCCCAGCGCGCGCGCCGCCTCGCGCAGCACCCTGGCGGCGCGGCGCAGCTCGGCGGGGGTGTGGGAGGCCATCGCGGTGAGGCGCAGCCGGGCGCTGCCCGCCGGCACCGAGGGGGCGCGGATCGCCTGCGCGAACACCCCGCGCTCCAGCGCGCCCTGGCAGAGCGCGAGCGCGTCGCGCTCGTCGCCCACGCGCAGTGGCACGATGTGCATCTCGCTCTCCGGCACGTCAAAGCCCTCGGCGGCAAGCGCCGCGCGCAGGGTGCGAGCGAGCGAGCGCAACCGCTGCACGTGAGCGGGATCGTGCTCGATCAGGTCGAGCGCCGCCAGCGCGCCCGCGATCGCCGGGGGGGCGGGGGCGGTGGAGAAGATCAGGGAACGCGCGGTGTTGACCAGATAGCGCACCATCTCCTCGCTGGCGCACACGTACGCGCCGTAGGAGCCAAGTGCCTTGCCGAGCGTGCCGACGAGCACGTCCACTTCGCCCTCCAGCCCGGCCTGCGCCACGGCGCCGCGCCCGCCCGGACCCAGCGCGCCCGTGGCGTGTGCCTCGTCGACCAGCACGCGCGCGCGGTGGCGGCGAGCGAGCTCGACGATCTCCTGCAGCGGCGCGACGTCGCCGTCCATCGAGAACACTGAGTCGGTGGCGATCAGCCGCCGCCCCTCGCCGCCGTGGCGGCGCAGGCTCCAGTCGAGGTGCTCGACGTCGAGGTGGCGGTAGACGTGCACCCGCGCGCGCGAGCACTTGCAGCCGTCGACGATCGAGGCGTGGTTGAGCTCGTCGGAGAACACCGTGTCGCCGGGCCCGGCGAGCGCGCCGATTGCACCGAGATTGGCGAGGTAGCCTGACCCAAACAGCACGCACGCCTCACTGCCCTTGAACGCTGCCAAACGCTCCTCCAGGCGGCGGTGGACGGTCATCGTGCCCGACACCAGTCGCGAGGCACCGGCGCCGACCCCCCAATGCAGCGCGGCTTCGGCGGCGGCTTCGCGCACGTGTGGGTGGTCGGCGAGGCCGAGGTAGTTGTTGGAGCACAGCAGCAGCACGGGACGGCCGTCGAGCAGCACGCGCGGACCCTGCGCCCCGGAGATCAACCGCATCCGGCGGCTCAGCCCCAGCCGCTCGATCTCCGCCAGCCGCTGCTCGATCTCTCCTGCGCTCACCACTCCATGATCGCTTCCGTCAAACCCGCGCCATGCCGGATGGAATGGCGTTGGGGGCCCCATCGGGGCGTGGCGGCACCGAGCGCTTGGCCTTGTAGCGCAGCTGGGTCGAGGGATCCCATAGCCGCACCGTGAGCTTGATCTCGGCTGGCGGTTCGTCCAGGTGCTCGGCGACGACGTCCGGTGTCTCGCCGCTCAGCCAGCCGCTGCGGTTGTCCGGTCGCGGGTTGGCCGCGTTGTCGGGCTGGCGCGCGACGTTCAGGCCGAGCTCGCTGAACATCGATAGATCCTGCTCGGGCTCGGCGCCGAGCGTGGTCAGCAGGTTGCCCATCATCACGCCGTTCAGCCCCGCCTTGACCGCAAGCGGCTGCAGCTCGCCGAGGTTCTCGACGCGGCCGCCGCACAGCCGAAACAGCGCGGCCGGCATGATCAGGCGGAAGATCGCGATCCACTTGACGGCCTCCCACGGGTCGATCAGCTCGCGGTCGCCGAACTTCGTGCCGGGCCTCGGGTTGAGCAGGTTGATCGGCACGCTCGTCGGATCGAGAGCGGCCAGCTCGAAAGCCATCTCGACGCGCTGCTCGCGGGTCTCGCCGAGGTTGAGGATGCCGCCAACACACGTCTCCAGGCCTGCCTCGCGCACGGCGCCGATCGTGCGTAGCCGACCCTCATAGCGGACTGTCGTCGAGACCTCGTCGTAGTAGCTCTCGGCGGTCTCGACGTTGTGGTGCACCCGCTGCACGCCGGCGTCCTTGAGCGCGCGGGCGCGCTCGACGGACATGTGGCCGACCGACGCACAGCGCTTGAGGTTGGTGTGCTCGGCGACCAGCCGGACGCCTTCCAGGTACTTCTGGAAGTCTCGCTTGGACAGCCCCTGGCCCTGGGTGACCATGCAGAAGCGGTGTGCCCCCGCGGCTTCGGCGGCACGGGCGTGCTCGAGGATCTGCTCGGGCTCCATCAGCGCGTGCATTGGCGTCTCGGCCTCGGCGAAGCGCGACTGCGCGCAGAAGCCGCAGTCCTCGGCGCACCCTCCCGACTTGGCGTTGACCAGCGAGCACATGTCGGTCGAGTCCCCGAAGCGCTCCATGCGCGCCTCCCAGGCACGCTCCACGAGCGCCTCGATCTCGGCGTGGTCCTCGATCTCGCCCAATTGCAGGGCTTCCTCGGGGGTGATCAGTGGCGGCATCGCGGCACTACCTCCGGTTTGGTTGGCGACGAAATGGTAGGGAGCATCGGGGACGATACGCTCGCGCGGGCAAACCTGCGGTGAGCGGCTCAAGCGGTCGCATGGCAACCCGCGGCGAGCGTATCGATGCTGGCAGGGCAAGCCAGCGGTGAGCGGCTCATATGATCGCGCGGTGCCCCCACCTGCGCCCAGCCTGCTCGCGATCGGCGACCTGCACATCACCTACCCGGAGAATCGCCGCGTGGTCGAGGCTCTGCGGCCCCCTTCCCGGACGATTGGCTGATCGTGTGCGGCGACGTGAGCGAGCTGAGCGCCGATCTGGCGTGGGCGCTGGGGGTGCTGCGCGAGCGCTTCGCCACCGTCATCTGGGTACCCGGCAACCACGACCTGTGGACTGTCCCTGAAGACCCGGTGCAGTTGCGCGGGGTGGCGCGCTACCTGCATCTCGTGGAGATCTGCCGGCGCCACGGCGTGCTCACGCCAGAGGACCCCTACCCGATCTGGGAGGGCCCCGGCGGGCCCGTCGCGGTGGTGCCGCTGTTCGTGCTCTACGACTACTCTTTCGGCTCCAACATCGCCCCCACGGCTGCCCGGGCGCTTGCGCTGGCCCACGCGGCGGGGGTCGTGTGCAGCGATGAGGTGGTGCTCTTTCCCGACCCCTTCTCCAGCAGGGCCGCCTGGTGCGAGGAGCGGGTGCGTACGACGGAACTGCGCCTGCGCGCGCTCGATCCGGAGCTGCCTACGGTGCTGGTCAACCATTTCCCCCTGGTGCGTGCCCCGACGCAGGTGCTGCGTCACCCCGAGTTTGCGCAGTGGTGCGGCACCGACCTCACCGCCGATTGGCACGTGCGCTTCCGCGCGCGGGCGGCGGTGTACGGGCACCTGCACATCCCCCGCACCACGGTCTACGACGGGGTCCCGTTCGTCGAGGTCTCGCTCGGCTACCCCCGTGAGTGGCACCGCCGTCGCGTTGGCCGTCCCGCGCTGCGCCAGATATTGCCGTTCGAGGGAGGCGTTTCGTGATCGAGAAGATCCTGCCCCCAGAGGCGGTCGCGGTCGACACCCGCGAGGAGCTGCTGGACATCGAGCTCTTCCCGGAGGAGCGTGCGGCACTGGGCCGGCCGGTGGAGAAGCGCCGTCGCGAGTTCGTCACGGCGCGCGCCTGTGCGCGGAGAGCGCTCGCGCAGCTGGGGCTGCCCCCCTCCCCGATCGCCGCGGGCGAGCGCGGGCAGCCGCTGTGGCCGGCGGGGGTGGTGGGCTCGATCACCCATTGCGATGGCTATCGCGCGTGCGCCGTGGGGCGCGCGGGCGAGCTTGCCGGGCTGGGCATCGACGCCGAGCCGCACTTGCCGTTGCCCGCGGGGGTGATCGGCGAGATCGCGCGCGTGGAGGAGCGCCCGCTGCTCGCGCGACTCGCCCGCGAACAGCCCACGGTGCACTGGGACCGGTTGTTGTTCTGTGCGAAGGAGACGGTGTACAAGGTGTGGTTTCCGATCGCGCATCGCTGGCTCGGCTTTGACGACGCGGTGCTGTCGATCGACCCTGCTGGACGCACGTTCGATGCGCGCCTGTTGACTCCGTGGCCAGCAGGAGGCGCTCGTTTTCCGGAGCTGCTACAGGGTCGCTGGCTGGTGCGCGACGGGCTCGTGCTAGCCGCGATCGCACTGCCAGCCTCGCTCGCCGACTCCTGATCGCTTTCACCGATGTCAGCGAATTCCTGACATACGGTGGTATTCCGGCAATTTTCGCGGAAAATAGCGCAGGCCAGTGGAGCGCGGTGACCAACGGGTAGGTATCCAACTGGAATATAACCGTTCAGTCGAATAGTTGACGTGGACTGAGGGGTTTCGACCTTGAATTTTCACTTCTGAATTGACCACATCGGGGCCGCGTCGCCTACACTCAAAGAAAACACTGCTTACTTGTATTGACCAGCGTTTGAGCATCAGAACGGAGTGGGTGTGGTGAAGGGGTTCTGTTGGCCGGTGATCGGGCTCGTTCGCCGCGCAAGGCGTTGGCGTATGGGCCAGTGCCTGTGAGCGCTGGCTCGCCGATCGCGATCGTCGGGATTGCCTGCCGCCTACCGGGTGCGGCCGATCCCGAGTCCTTCTGGAGGCTGCTGCGCGGGGGCGCGAGCGCGATCTCCCCCGTGCCACCCGAGCGCTGGGCTACCCACTCCGAGGCTCTCGAGGCGCTCGCGCCGGGGGCCCTCCATGGAGGCTTCCTGGAGGAGATCGATCGCTTCGACGCCGCCTTCTTCGGCATCTCGCCCCGCGAGGCCGCGGCGCTCGATCCCCAGCAGCGACTGATGCTGGAGCTGTGCTGGGAGGCGTGCGAGGGCGCCGCGCTCCCCCCGCCACACTGCGCGGCACCCCCACAGGGGTGTTCGTGGGGGCGATCGCCGACGACTACGCCGACCTGGTTCATGCGCCCGGTGCGCCGGTCGTGACGCGCCACGCGCTCACCGGTCTGCAGCGAGGGATGATCGCCAACCGCGTCTCCTACGTGCTCGGTCTGGGCGGCCCCAGCATGACGGTGGACACCGGCCAGTCCTCCTCGCTGGTGGCTGTGCACCTCGCCTGCGACTCGCTGCGCCGGGGGGAGTCGCAGCTCGCGTTCGCCGGCGGCGTGCATCTGAACATCTCGCCGCGCGGCGCGCTCAACGCCTCCAGCTTCGGCGGCCTCTCCCCGGACGGACGCTGCTTCACCTTCGACGCCCGCGCCAACGGCTACGTCCGCGGCGAGGGCGGCGCCGTGGTGGCGCTCAAGCCGCTCGCCGCGGCGCTCGCCGACGGGGACTCGATCCGCTGCGTGATCCACGGCAGCGCCGTCAACAACGACGGTGGCGGCGACGGGCTGACGGCGCCCAACCAGCCGGCGCAGGAGGAGGTGCTGCGCCTTGCCTACCGGCGTGCCGGCGTACCGCCCGCCGAGGTGCGCTACGTGGAGCTGCATGGCACGGGTACCCCGCTCGGGGACAGGGTGGAGGCGGCGGCGCTCGGCGCGGCGCTCGGTGCCTGCCGTACGCCGGGAGATCTCCTCGCGGTGGGCTCCGCCAAGACCAACATCGGGCACCTGGAGGGCGCCGCGGGGGTCGTGGGGCTGATCAAGGTGGCGCTCTGCATCGAGCACGGGGAGCTTCCGCCGAGCCTCAACTTCGAACGGCCCCACCCGGACATCCCGCTGGATTCGCTGCGCCTGCGGGTGCAGCGGGAGCTCCAGCCGTGGCCGGGTGACGAGCGTCCGCGGCTGGCCGGGGTCAGCTCGTTCGGAGTGGGCGGCACCAACTGCCACGTGGTGGTGGGCCCACCACCCGCCGCGGTCGCGCCGGCGCCAACCGCGGCGGTACCAGCCCCATCGGCGCCAACCGCGGCGGTACCAGCCCCATCGGCGCCAACCGCGGCGGTACCAGCCCCATCGGCGCCAACCGCGGCGGTACCAGCCCCATCGGCGCCAACCGCGGCGGTACCAGCCCCATCGGCGCCAACCGCGGCGATACCAGCCCCACCGGCACCAACCGCGTCGGCACCAACTGCGGCGACGGCTGGGTGTACGGCCGGCGAGCGCGTTGCGGCTGCGGCGCGAACACTGGCCTCTGCGGCGAGCGGCATCGCTCCCGAAGGTGCCCGTGGGGTTCCGTCCGGCGTGGGCACCTTCCCACTCGATGGGCATACCTACCCGTCCGGCGAGGGCACCCCCCCGCTCGGCGAGGGCGCGCTGGCGTGGGTCGTGTCGGGCATGGGCGAGAGGGCGCTTCGTGCCCAGGCGGCCCGCCTCGCTGCGTACGTGCGCGAACGCCCCGACCTGGAGGCCGCCGACGTGGGCTACTCGCTGGCGGTGAGCCGGGCCGCGTTCGATCGCCGCGCGGTGGTGTTGGGTAGCGACCGCGAGGAGCTGCTGGGGGGTCTGGATGCGCTGGCGCGGGAGGAGCCGACGGCGAGCGTGGTGGAGGGCGTCGCGGCGGACGGCGGGCGCGGCGAGGACCGCGGGGCGGTGTTCGTGTTCTCTGGCCAGGGCTCCCAGTGGGAGGGGATGGCGCTCGAGCTGCTCGACTCCTCGCCCGTCTTCGCCCGGCACGTGCGGGCCTGCGGCGAGGCTCTCTCAGAGCACGTGGAGTGGTCGTTGGAGGATGTGCTGCGGTGCGTGGAGGGTGCGCCGGGATTGGATCGGATCGAGGTGGTGCAGCCGGCGCTGTTCGCGGTGACCACCTCGCTTGCGGCGCTGTGGCGCGCGTGTGGAGTGGCCCCCGCGGCGGTGGTGGGCCACTCCCAGGGCGAGGTCGCCGCGGCGTATGTGGCGGGAGGGCTCTCGCTGCAAGACGCGGCGCGGGTGGTGGCTCTGCGCAGCCGGGCGCTAAAGGGTCTGGTGGGACAGGGCGGGGTGGCTTCGATCGCCGCCTCGCTGGAGCAGGTGCACGAGCGCCTGCGGCGGTGGGGCGGACGACTCGCCGTGGGGGGTGTCAACGGGCCCCGTTCGGTTGGCGTGGTGGGCGATCTGGAGGCGTTGGGGGAGCTCTTGCAGGAGTGCGCCGCGGCGGGTATCCGCGCCCGTGCGGTGCCTGCGACGGTCGCCTCGCACTGCGCGCAGGTGGAGCCGCTGCGCGAGGAGCTGCTGGATGTGCTGGCGGGGCTTGCGCCGCGCTCCGGCGAGGTGCCGTTTCACTCGACGGTGACGGGTGGGGTGATCGACACCGCGGAGCTGGGTGGGGAGTACTGGTACCGCAACATGCGCCAACCGGTTCTGCTGGAACCGGTGGTGCGTGGCATGGTGGGGGAAGGCCAGCGCGCATTCATCGAGATCAGCTCGCACCCGGTGCTCACCGCCGGGCTGGAGGAGACCGTCGAGGACCTGCTCGAGCAGCGCGCCGAGGACGGCGGCGCTGGGGCTCTGGCGGACGGCAGTGTCGCGATCCTCGGCACCCTCCGCCGCGGCCAAGGTGGCGCCCGGCGTTTCCTCGTCTCGCTGAGCGAAGCCTGGGTGCAGGGAACGCGGGTGGATTGGGGGGCCTGCTTTGCGGGGACCGGCGCGAAGCTGGTGCGACTGCCCACCTACGCCTTCCAACGCGAGCGTCACTGGATTGGGGCTGCGGCGGAGGTGGAGGAGCAGGCTGTGGCGTCGTCGGCAACGATCGATCCGACCGCGGAGCCCGCCGCGCCCGGCGGCGAGCTCGAGCAACGCCCTGTGCACGCCCCTGCCTCGGCGGACGCGGGCGCCACGCCACTGCGGCGGCGGCTGGCGGAGATGCCCGCGGCCGAATGGCGGCAGGCGGTGCTGGATGTGGTGCGTGCGCAGGCAGCGATCGTGCTGGGACACGACTCCCCCGATGTTGTGGCGACTCACCGGACCTTCAAGGAGCTCGGGTTCGACTCGCCGGGCGTAGGGGAGTTGCGCAACCGGCTGCGCGCCGCCACCGGGCTGCGGCTCACCACGGCGCTGCTGTTCGACTATCCCACCCCGGCGGCGCTTGCCGCTCAGCTGAGCGATGCTCTTGCCGCCGACCTCGCCGAGGATCACTCCGCCGTGCGCTCGCGCACAGCCCCCGCCGGCCGCTCGCCGGCCGATGCCGAGGAGCCGCTGGCGATCGTCGGGATCGGCTGCCGCTACCCCGGAGGTGTGCGCTCGGCGGGGCAGCTGTGGGAGCTGGTGGCGCGCGGCGGCGACGCGATCGGAGGCTTCCCCGCCGATCGGGGGTGGGACCTGGAGCGGCTGTACGACCCCGACGGGGGTCGGCCCGGCACCAGCTACGTGCGCGAAGGCGGCTTCCTCTACGACGCCGGCGAGTTCGACGCCGCGCTATTTGAGATCTCCCCGCGCGAGGCGCTGGCGATGGATCCTCAGCAGCGGCTGCTGCTGGAAGTCGGCTGGGAGGCGTTCGAGCACGCCGGCATTGCTCCCACCTCGCTGCGCGGTACCTCCACCGGCGTGTTCACGGGATTGATGGCGCAGGAGTACGGCTCCCGCCTGCAGGAGTCCGACGAGGAGCTGGAGGGCTACGCGCTCACCGGCGCCAGCGCCAGCGTCGCCTCGGGCCGGCTCGCCTATGCGCTTGGCCTGGAGGGCCCCGCCCTGACGATCGACACCGCCTGCTCCTCCTCGCTGGTGGCGCTGCACCTCGCCTGCGGGGCACTGCGCGCGGGCGAGTGCTCTCTGGCGTTGGCGGGGGGTGTCGCGGTGATGTCCAGCCCGGGGATGTTCGTGCAGTTCAGCCGCGCCCGCGGTCTCGCGCGGGACGGGCGCTGCAAGTCGTTCGCCGCCGCCGCCGACGGCACCAGCTGGAGCGAGGGGGTCGGCCTGCTGCTGCTCGAGCGGCTCTCCGACGCGCGCGCCCACGGACGCGAGGTGCTGGCGCTGGTGCGCGGCAGCGCCGTCAACCAGGATGGCGCCAGCAACGGCCTGACCGCGCCCAACGGCCTCTCCCAGCAGCGCCTGATCGGCCAGGCGCTCGCCGATGCGGGGCTCTCGCCGGAGCAGGTGGATGCGGTGGAGGCACACGGCACCGGCACCACGCTCGGCGATCCGATCGAGGCGCAGGCGTTGCTGGCGACCTACGGCAAGGGGCGCGAGGGGCGCGCGCCGCTGTGGTTGGGGTCGGTGAAGTCCAACATCGGCCACACCCAAGCCGCCGCCGGGGTGGCGGGGATCATCAAGATGGTTGCGGCGATCCACCACGGGGTGTTGCCGCGCACGCTGCACGTCGAGCAGCCCTCACCCGAGGTCGAACTGGTCGGCGGGAGCAGTGTCGCTGCTGGTCGACGAGGTGCCCTGGGAGCGCGGCGCCGAGCCGCGGCGGGCCGCCGTCTCCTCGTTCGGCATCAGCGGCACCAACGCGCATGTGATCGTCGAGGAAGCACCCGACCCGGCGCCTTTCGCCGAGGAGATCGTCGAGGCCCTACCGCCAGGGCCGTGGGCTCTGTCGGGCAACGGAGCCGCGGCCCTGAGCGCCCAGGCCGAGCGGTTGCGGGCACACGTGGCCGCCGACCCCGGGATCAGCGCGATTGACGTCGGGCTTTCGCTGGCCACCACCCGGGCGGCGCTGCAGGATCGCGCCGTGGTGGTGGGCACAGACCGCGAGGAGCTGCTCCACGGCCTCGATTCGCTGGTGCGCGGGGAGCCCTCGGCGGGGGTGATCCGCGGCACGGTGGCATCCGACGAGCGGCTTGCCTTCCTATTCACCGGCCAGGGCGCACAGCGGGTGGGAATGGGCCGCGAGCTGTATCGCACCCACCGCGTGTTCAGGGCTGCGTTCGATGAGGTGTGTGCGCGGCTCGACGGTATTCTCGGCCGCCCGCTGGCGGCGGTTGTGTTCGGCGATGAGGCTGCGCCACCCGAGCCACCTAGCGGTGGGCTGCCGGACGAGACGCAGCTCACCCAGCCACCTGGCGGTGGGCTGCTGGACGAGACGCAGCTCACCCAGCCACCTAGCGGTGGGCTGCCGGACGAGACGCAGCTCACCCAGCCACCTGGCGGTGGGCTGCTGGACGAGACGCAGCTCACCCAGCCACCTAGCGGTGGGCTGCCGGACGAGACGCAGCTCACCCAGCCACCTGGCGGTGGGCTGCTGGACGAGACGCAGCTCACCGAGCCACCTAGCGGTGGGCTGCTGGACGAGACGCAGCTCACCGAGCCACCTGGCGGTGGGCCGCTGGACGAGACGCAGCTCACCCAGGCCGCGCTGTTCGCGCTGGAGGTCTCGCTGTTCCGGCTCGTCGAGAGCTGGGGAGTGCGGCCCGACTATCTGATCGGCCACTCGATCGGCGAGCTGGCGGCGGCGCACGTGGCGGGCGTCTTCTCGCTCGAGGATGCCTGCCGGCTGGTGGGGGCGCGCGGCGAGCTGATGGGCGCGCTGCCGCCGGGTGGGGCGATGGTCTCGATCCAGGCCTCCGAGGAGGAGGTGGCGCCGATGCTGGTGGGACTCGAGGAGCGCGTCGCGCTGGCGGCGGTCAACGGGCCATCCTCGGTGGTGCTCTCCGGCGACGAGCCCCCGGTGTTGGAGCTCGCGCGAGCGTGGCGGGAGCGTGGCCGCAAAACCAGGCGCCTGCGCGTAAGCCACGCGTTCCACTCGCCGCGGATGGACGCGATGCTGGCGGCGTTTGCGCAGGTCGCCGCCAGCGTGTCGTTTGCCGAGCCGAGCATCCCCATCGTCTCCAACCTCACAGGCGAGGGCGTCGCCGCCGGGGAGCTGTGCGACCCCGACTACTGGGTGCGCCACGTGCGCGAGACCGTCCGCTTCGCCGCCGGTGTGCGCTGGCTGCACGGGCGCGGGGTGCGCCTCTTCCTCGAGTTCGGCCCGGAGGCGGTGCTGGCGGCGCTCTGCCGAGAGTGCCTCACGGGGGTCGCCGAGCGGGGGGAGGCCCAGTCGCTCGAGCGCCACCTCGGGAATGGCGACGTGCGTGATGGTGGCGCCCGCGACGTGGACGCGCGCGACGACGACCGTCCGGTGGTGGCAAGCGCCCTGCTGCGCAAGGGCCGTCCCGAGGACCGCTCGCTGCAGGAGGCGCTGGGTGAGATCTGGGTGCGCGGCGCCTCGGTCGATTGGAGCCGCCCGTTCGAGGGGGCGGGAGCACGGCGCGTGGCGCTTCCCACCTACGCCTTTCAGCGCGAACGCTTCTGGCTCGAGCCGCCGGTGCGCGAGGTTACGGGCGACGAGCGCCTCGGCTACCGCATCCACTGGCAACCGCTCGCCGATCTCCCGCGCTCGGCACTGCGGGACACGTGGCTGGTGCTCGCATCGGAGGAGATGCGGACGGCAAGCATCGCTCAAGCCCTGGAGCGCCACGGCGCCCAGGTGCTGACGGTCGAGCTCGACCCGGCGGTGGTGGAGCGCGAGGCGCTGACGGCGCGCCTGCGCGAGGCGCTGGGCGATCGACCGGTGGGTGGCGTGCTCTCGCTGCTCGCCTCGGCGCAGGGCGTGCATCCCGCGTGGCCAGCGGTCCCGCTGAGCCTTGCCGGCACGCTCGTGCTCGCGCAGGCGCTGGCGGACGCAGGCGTGCAGGCGCCGCTGTGGAGTGTTACGCAGGGTGCGGTGGCGGTGGCTGCCTCCGATCCCCTCCCCTCTCCCGAGCAGGCGACGGTGTGGGGTCTAGGGCGAGTGCTCGGCCTCGAGGACCCCGCCCGTTGGGGCGGCTTGATCGACCTGCCGGCGGATCTCGACGAGCGCACTCTGGAGCGACTCTGCGCCCTCCTGGCGGTGGCCGGCGGCGAGGATCAGTTGGCGCTGCGCCCGGCGGGTGCGCTTGCGCGCCGGCTTGCCCACGCGTCGCTCGACGCGGCGAGAGTTGATGGGGCGCATGGAAGCGTCACCTCGCAGGCGGCTGTTCGGGCCCACGCAGGTGGTCAGACCCACATGGATGAGGCACGGACGGGTGATGAGGAACACGCGAGTGGCGGGCCGCGGGCACCCCGTGAGCAATGGCGGGCGCCCCGCGGCACGGTGCTGCTCACCGGGGGCACCGGCGCGCTGGGGGGCCACCTCGCGCGGTGGCTTGCCCAACGCGGAGCTGAGCACATCCTGCTGGCCAGCCGCCGGGGCCTCGAGGCGCCCGGCGCGGCGGAGCTGGAGCGTGAGCTGACCGCCACCGGCGTGCGGGTGACGGTCGCCGTGTGCGACGTCGCCGAGCGTGACCAGCTGCAGCGCCTGCTCGCCGCGATCCCGACGGAGCTCCCGCTCACGGCGGTGTTCCACGCCGCCGGCGAGTTGGCGCAGGAGCCGATCGAGGCGCTCACCCCCGGCCGGCTGGAGCGCGCGCTTGCCGCCAAGGCGCAGGCCGCCCTGCATCTGCACGAGCTCACCGCGCAGCTGGAGCTCTCGGCGTTCGTGCTGTGCTCGTCGATCGCCGGCACGCTCGGCTCCGGCAGCCAGGCGGGGTATGCGGCCGCCAACGCCTACCTCGACGCGCTCGCCGAGCACCGCCGCGCTCAAGGACTCGCAGCGACCTCGATCGCGTGGGGCGCGTGGGCCGGCGCGGGGATGGCGGCCGACAAGGGTGAGCGGCTGCGCCGGCAGGGGGTGCTCCCGCTCCCGGCCGCCACCGCCCTGGCGGCGCTGGAGCGGGTCCTCGCCGGCGACCGCCACGCCGCTTGCACAGTGCTCGCCGACCTCGACTGGGAGCGCTACGCGCCGCTGTTCGCCGCCGCCCGGCAGCGCCCGCTGATCGGAGACCTGCCCGAGGTGCGGGGCGTGCTGCGCTCGCCCGCCGATGGGCGCACGACGCGCGAGCCACGAGGCCGGCTGGTGGGCGAGCTGGCGGAGATGGACGCGAGCGCGCGCGAGGCCGCGGTGCTCGCGCTGGTGCGCGCGCACACGGCGGCTGTGCTCGGACACTCCTCCTCCGAGCGGGTGCCGGCACGGCGGCCCTTCAAGGAGCTCGGCTTCGACTCGCTCGCCGGCGTGCAGCTGTGCGAGCGGCTGGCGGCGGCGACCGAGCTGCGGCTGCCCTCCACGCTGACCTTCGACCATCCCACCCCGCGGGCGCTCGCCGAGCACCTGCTGGCCGAGCTGAGCGGAGCCCATCGCGCCGCCACCACCGTGACCGTGACGGCGAGGGTCAACGAGCCGATCGCGATCGTGGGGATGAGCTGCAGGTATCCCGACTCGATTCGCTCCCCCGAGGAGCTGTGGCAACTGCTGGCGGCGGGCGCGGACGCAATCGGCGAGTTCCCGCCCGATCGCGGTTGGAGCCTGGAGGAGCTGTACGACCCCGACCCCGACCACGCCGGCACGAGCTACGTCCGCGAGGGCGGCTTCCTGCGCGACGCCGGCGAGTTCGATGCTGCGTTCTTCGGCATCTCCCCGCGCGAGGCGCTGGCGATGGACCCGCAGCAGCGGCTGCTGCTGGAAGCCTCGTGGGAGGCGCTCGAAGATGCCGGCATCGACCCGCTCTCGCTGCGCGGCAGCCGTGCCGGCGTGTTCGCGGGAATCGGCGGCCAGGACTACAACGCGCGCCTGTGGGCGGCGCCAGCCGAGGAGCTCGAGGGCTATGGCCTCACCGGCGGCGCCGCCAGCGTGCTGTCGGGTCGCGTCTCCTACACGCTCGGGCTGGAGGGCCCGGCGCTGACGGTGGACACCGCTTGCTCCTCCTCGCTGGTGGCGCTGCACCTCGCCTGCGGGGCGCTGCGCGGGGGCGAGTGCGAGCTGGCGCTGGCGGGCGGCGTGACCGTGATGGCGACGCCGCGCGTGTTCGTCGAGTTCGCGCGCCAGCGCGGCCTCGCCCGCGACGGACGCTGCAAGCCGTTCGCCGCCGCCGCCGACGGCACCGGCTGGAGCGAGGGCGTGGGGGTGCTCGCGCTCGAGCGCCTCTCCGACGCGCACCGCAACGGCCATCGGGTGCTGGCGCTGGTGCGCGGCAGCGCCGTCAACCAGGATGGCGCCAGCAACGGCCTGACCGCGCCCAACGGGCCATCCCAGCAGCGAGTGATCGCGCAGGCGCTCGCCGATGCGGGGCTCTCGCCGGCGCAGGTGGATGCGGTGGAGGCGCATGGTACTGGCACCACACTCGGCGATCCGATTGAGGCGCAGGCGTTGCTGGCGACCTACGGCCAGGGGCGCGAAGGGCGCGCGCCGCTGTGGTTGGGGTCGGTGAAGTCCAACATCGGCCACACCCAGGCGGCCGCCGGCGTGGCGGGGGTGATCAAGATCGCGATGGCGCTGCGCCACGGCGTGCTGCCGCGCACGCTGCACGTCGAGGCGCCCTCGCCCAAGGTCGATTGGTCGGCGGGAGCGGTGTCGCTGCTGGTTGACGAGGTTCCCTGGGAGCGCGGCGCCGAGCCGCGGCGGGCCGCCGTCTCCTCGTTCGGGATCAGCGGCACCAACGCGCACGTGATCCTCGAGGAGGCGCCAAGCGAGGAGGATGTCGAGGCGCCACGAGAGGAGGATGTCGAGGCGACAAGCAAGGAAGACGTCGAGGCGCCGCGCGAGGAGGACGTCGAAGTTGCCCAGCGGGAGTCGCGGGTGCTGCCCGATGTGCTGCCGTGGGTGCTGTCGGCTCGCGGTAGTGCGGGCTTGCGCGCTCAGGCGACAAACTTACGGCAGCACCTCGAGAGCGCTCGCGAGGCGCGGACAGCCGACGTCGCGTTCTCGCTCACGGCCCGTCCCGGGCTCGAGGACCGCGCGGTGGTGCTCGAGGACCGCGCGGTAGGGCTAGATCGCGAGAAGCCGCTGGAGGGTCTCGCGGCGCTCGCCGAGGACCGGATCGCGGAGGACGTGTTGCGGGGCTCCGTTGTCGATGCGCCGGTGGCGTTCCTGTTCACCGGCCAGGGCGCGCAGCGGGCTGGAATGGGACGCGATCTGCACAAGGCGTTCCCGGTCTTCCGGGCGGCGTTCGACGAAGCGTGCGTGCACCTGGATCGGCATCTGGGATGCTCGCTGGTGGAGGTGGTGTTCGGAGAGGACGAGTCGCTGCTGCAGGGGACGGCGTATGCGCAGCCGGGGCTGTTCGCGCTGGAGGTCGCGCTGCACCGCCTGCTGGAGGCGTGGGGCGTGCGGCCCGACTTCCTGATCGGACACTCCGTCGGCGAGCTGGCGGCGGCGCACGTGGCGGGTGTCCTCTCGCTCGAGGACGCCTGCGCGCTGGTGGCGGCGCGCGGCCGTTTGATGGGGGCCCTGCCGGGGGGTGGCGCGATGGCCGCGATCGCCGCACGGGAGGCGGAGGTGGTGGAGTCGTTCGCGACGCTCGATCGCTGGGAGGAGAGGGTGGCCCTGGCCGCCGTGAACGCCCCCGGCTCGGTGGTCGTCTCGGGCGACGAGGACGCGGTGCTGGAGCTGATCGACGCATGGGATCGGCGCGGCGCGCGCACGAAGCGGCTGCGGGTCAGCCACGCCTTCCACTCGCCGCGGATGGACGCGATGCTGGCCGAGTTCGCGCAGGTCGCCGCGGAGGCGTCGTTCGAAGCGCCGCGAATCCCGATCGTCTCGAACCTCACCGGCGCCATCGCCATAGGCGATGAGCTGTGCACGCCCGAGTACTGGGTGCGCCACGTGCGCGAGGCGGTGCGCTTCGCCGACGGCGTGCGACAGCTGTGGAGCGAGGGTGTGCGGAGCTTCATCGAGCTGGGCCCCGACGGGGTCCTCAGCGCGATGGCGGCCGAGTGCGTGGACGGCGAGAGGCGGGCGGTGGACGCCGGGGCGGGAGTGGACGCGGGAGCCGCTGTAGAGGGCCAGGGTGCGGTGAACGGCAGGTCCCTTGCCGTCGCCACGCCACTGCTGCGTGCCGGACAGGACGAGGTCCGCGCGCTGTTCGCGGCTCTGGGCGAAGCATGGGTGAACGGCGTGAACGTGGATTGGGCCCGCGTCTTCGATGGCGCCGGCACAAAACGCGTGGCCCTGCCCACCTACCCGTTCCAGCGCGAGCGCTACTGGCTGCAGGCCGAACCGGGGTCGGCTTCCGCGGAGACGGCGGAGGGATGGCGCTACCGGGTGCGGTGGCGTCCGGTGGGCGAGCGCGAGGTGGGGGTGCTCGCCGGCATCTGGCCGGTTGTGGTGCGCGCCGGGCGCGACGAGGACGGCGTGGTCGCCGGCGTCGAGCGCGCACTACATGCGCGCGGCGCTCGCGCCGTGGTGGTGGAGGTCGAGGAGGACGAGCTGGAGCGCGGGCGGCTGAGCGCACGGCTGCGGGCGCTGCTCGCCGCTGAGCTTGAGCAGGCAGGCTCGGCGGAGGGAGCCCCCCACGGTGGGTTGTCCAGCAACGGAGGCCCCGTGGATGGATCCCCGGCTGGCGGAGACGCCGAGCACGTCGCCGAGCTCGGGGGCGTGCTGTCGCTGCTGGCGCTCGAGGACACCGGGGCGCCCCCGGTCGGAGAGCTGGCGCCCGGCGTGGCCGGCACGCTGGCGCTGGCGCAGGCGCTGGGCGACGCGGAGATCGGGGCGCCGCTGTGGTGTGTGACGCGCGGGGCCGTGTCAACCGGCGAGGGCGACCCCGTGACCCACCCGACGAGCGCGCAGGTGTGGGGCCTCGGCCGGGTGGCGGCGCTGGAGGAGCCCATGCGCTGGGGCGGTCTGGTCGACCTCCCCCTCGAGCCCGACCAGCAAACGTACGAGCGTCTCTGCGCGACGCTCGCGGGCGCGGACGGCGAGGATCAGATCGCGCTGCGCTCCGGCCGCACGCTCGCCAGGCGCCTGACGCACGCCGCGACGGACGAGCGCTCGGCGACGCGCGAGTATCGCCCGCACGGGACGGTGCTGGTGACAGGCGGCACCGGCGCACTCGGCGCCCACGTGGCGCGCTGGCTGGCGGGCGCCGGCGCCGAGCACATCCTGCTGAGCAGCCGCCGCGGGCCGGAGGCGCCGGGTGCCGCCGAGCTCGTGCGCGAGCTGCAGAGCAGCGGCGCACGGGTGAGCGTGGTGGCGTGCGACATCGCCGAGCGCGAGCAGCTGCGGTCGTTGCTGGAGGGGGTCCCCGCGGAGCTGCCGCTGTCCGGGATCTTCCACGCGGCGGGAGTGCTCGACGACGGGCTGCTGGCCAGGCTGACGCCAGAGCGCCTCGCCGGGGTGCTGCGCGCGAAGGTGGACGCGGCGTGGCTGCTGCACGAGCTGACGGCCGGCCCCTCGCTCTCGACAGCCGGATCTCCGTCCTCGGCAGCCGGCCCCTCGCTCTCGACAGCGGGTTCACCCGAAACCCAACTCTCCACGTTCGTGCTCTTCTCCGCGCTCGCGGGCACGCTCGGCAACGCCGGCCAGGCAGCGTATGCCGCCGGCAACGCCTTCCTCGACGCGCTGGCGGAGCACCGCCGCGGCCTCGGCCTGCCCGCAACCGCGCTCGCGTGGGGACCGTGGGCGGGGACAGGGATGGCGGTGGCGGTCGCCGAGCGACTGCGCCGCGGAGGGCTGCGCGGCCTCGCTCCCGAGCTCGCTTTGGGCGCGCTGCGACAGGCGCTGGAGCACGACGACACCCAGCTAGTACTAGCCGACATCGAATGGGAGCACTACGCCGCGGCACACACAGACGCGCGTCCGCGACCGCTGCTGGGAGAGCTGCCACGGGCGCAGTGGGCGCTGCGCGCGCGCCGCGATGAGCGGCTGGACGGGGCGGCCGGCGGCGCGCTGGCGGAGCGCCTGGCGGAGGTGCCAACGGGCGAGCGCGAGCGCGTGGTGCTGGACCTCGTGCGCGCGCAGGTCGCCGCCGTGCTGGGGCACTCCTCGCCGCAGAGCGTGGAGGTGGAGCGCGCCTTCAAAGAGCTCGGGCTGGACTCGCTCTCGGGTGTCGAGCTGCGCAACCGGCTGGCGGCGGCGAGCGGTCTCGAGCTGCCCACCACGCTCGCGTTCGATCACCCCACCCCGCGCGCGCTCGCCGGCCACCTGCTCGCTGAGGTGACGGGCACGGGGGACGGCGCCACAGGCGCGACGGCGATCAGGGTGGGAGGCGTGGCCGCGGGCGCGAGGGCGGCAACGTTCGACGATCCGATCGCGATCGTGGGGATGAGCTGCAGATACCCGGGCGGGGGACCCCCAATCTGCTCGCCCGCGGAGCTGTGGGAGCTGATCGCCGCGGGCGGCGATGCGATCGGGCGCTTCCCGAGCGACCGCGGTTGGGACCTGGAGGAGCTGTACGACCCCGAAGCCAGGCGTCCCGGCACGAGCTACTCGCGGGAGGGCGGGTTCCTGCACGACGCTGGCGAGTTCGACGCCGCCTTCTTCGGGATCCCCCCGCGCGAGGCGCTGGCGATGAGCCCCCAGCAGCGGCTGCTGCTGGAAGCGTGCTGGGAGTCCTTCGAAAACGCGGGCATCGCCCCGGCCTCGCTGCGTGGCAGCGCGACGGGCGTGTTCGCGGGGATCAACCTCTCCGACTACGGCGTCGGCCCGCTCGGCGAGGAGGCGCGCGACCTCGAGGGGTACATCGGCATGGGCGGCGCCCCGAGCGTGGTGTCGGGCCGTGTCGCCTACACGTTCGGTTTGGAGGGCCCGGCGGTGACGGTGGACACCGCCTGCTCCTCCTCGCTGGTGGCGCTGCACCTTGCCTGCCAGGCGCTGCGCTGCGGCGAATGCTCGCTGGCGCTGGCGGGGGGCGTCACGGTGATGGCGACGCCGACGATCTTCATCGAGTTCAGCCGCCAGCGGGCGCTCGCGCCGGACGGCCGCTGCAAGGCATTCGCCGACGCCGCCGACGGCGCGGGCTTCTCCGAGGGCGGCGGCGTGCTGCTGCTGGAGCGCCTCTCCGACGCGCGCGCCAACGGCCATCGGGTGCTGGCGGTGGTGCGCGGCAGCGCCGTCAACCAGGACGGCGCCTCAAACGGGCTGACGGCGCCCAACGGTCCCTCCCAGCAGCGCGTGATCATGCAGGCGCTCGCCAACGCCGGGCTGTCCCCCGCGGAGGTGGATGCGGTGGAGGCGCACGGCACCGGCACCTCGCTCGGCGACCCGATCGAGGCGCAGGCGCTGATCGCGACCTATGGCCGCGATCGTCCCGCCGAGCACCCGCTGTGGTTGGGGTCGATCAAGTCCAACATCGGCCACACCCAAGCCGCCGCCGGCGTGGCGGGCGTGATCAAGATGGCGATGGCAATGCGCCACGAAATGCTGCCGCGGACGCTGCACGTCGATCGACCCTCCGCGCGCATCGACTGGAGCCGCGGCACGGTGTCGCTGCTCACAAAGGAGGTGCCATGGGTACGCAACGGTAGGCCACGCCGCGCGGGCGTCTCCTCGTTCGGCGTGAGCGGCACCAACGCGCATGTGATCGTCGAGGAGGCACCTGTATGACTCGCCTTCGCTTGGCCTCCAGCGTCCACCGGCGTGACACCGAGTCGCCCCGCGCAGATGCTCTCCAAATGACAGCCCCAGTCCCCCGCCGGGCGGTGTTGGCGTGAGCGAAAGCGACCAGATCGAGGTCGTCGACGGAGACGCCCTGCGCGGCGCCACGCCATGGCTGCTGTCGGCCCGCAGCCGCGAGGCGCTGCGCGCCCAAGCCGAGCGGCTGTATGCGCACGTCGCCGGCGACGCATCGCTCGACCCGCTCGACGTGGGCTTCTCCCTGGCGCAGCGTCCGCTGCTGGAGGAGCGCGCGGTGGTGGTGGGATCGGGACGCGAGCAGCTGCTCGCCGGGCTGGCGTCGCTGGCCGCCGGCGAGCGCGCGGATGCGGTGATCGTGGGCACCGCCGGTCGCGACGAAGAGGGCGTGGTGCTGCTGTTCCCCGGTCAGGGCGGCCAGTGGCCGGGCATGGGCGCACAGCTGCTGGAGCACTCGCCGCTATTCGCGCAGGCAATCGCGGAGTGCGAGGGGGCGCTCGCGCCGTTCGTCGAGTGGTCGCTGCGGAGCGTGTTGTGCGAAGCCTGGGAGGAGGAACGCACCGCGGAGCGCGGCGCGGAGGATGGCGCGGAGCACGATGGGAAGCGCGGCGCTGAGCAAGCCGTGGAGCGGGACGAGAGGCACCACGCGGAGCAAGGCGCGCAGCACGCGCAGCTGCTCGAGCGCGTTGACGTGGTGCAGCCGGTGCTGTTCGCGATGATGGTGGGGCTCGCGCGCGTGTGGCGCGCCTGCGGCGTGCCGGTCGCCGGCGTCGTCGGCCACTCCCAGGGCGAGATCGCCGCCGCCCACGTCGCGGGCGGGCTGTCGCTGGAGGACGCCGCGCGCGTGGTGGCACTGCGCAGCCGCGCGCTCACCGCGATCGCCGGTCGGGGTGGAATGGTGTCGCTGGCGCTCGACGCGGAGCGCACCGGCGCACTGTTGGAGCGCTGGCCGGGCAGGCTGTCGCTGGCGGCCGTCAACTCGCCCTCCTCGGCGGTGGTCTCCGGCGAGACCGGCGCGCTGGCGGAGCTGCTGGCGGCGTGCGCCGCCGAGGGCGTGCGGGCGCGCCAGATCCCGGTGGACTACGCCGCGCACTCGGTCCGCGTGGAGGAGCTGCGCGAGGAGCTGCTGGACGGCTGCGCACCGGCGGCGCCGCGCACCGGCGAGCTGCCGTTCCACTCGGCTGTCACCGGAGGCCCGCTGGACACTGTCCGGCTGGACGCCGAGTACTGGTACCGCAACCTGCGCGAGCCGGTGCGCTTCGATCGCGCGTTGGGCGGCCTGATCGAAGACGGCAAGCGGGCGTTCGTCGAGGTTGGCCCCCACCCGGTGCTGATGGGCGGGGTGCGCGAGCTCGCCGAGCACCTGCTGGAGCGCCCCGAGGAGGTCGTGGCGGTCGGCTCGTTGCGGCGCGACGCGGGCGGCCCCGAGCGCCTGGTGACCTCGCTCGGTGAAGCGTGGGTGCGGGGCGTGGCGGTCGACTGGAACGAGGTCTTCAGAGGCAGCGGCGCCGAGCGCGTGGAACTGCCCACCTACGCCTTCCAGCGCGAGCGCTTCTGGCTGGCATCGACCGCGATCGGCGGCGCCCCCGCGCTGCGCCCGCTGGCGGCCGCCGATCCGCTGCCCGAGCCGCCCGCCGGCCGCCTGCACCGATCGCTCTACCACGTCCGCTGGAGCGAGCTGCCGTCGGGCACGCGGGTGCCACAGGCAGGCTCGCCGGTGCCGAAGTTGACGATCGTGGAGGCGATCGAGGAGCGTAAGGGGGAGGAGGAGGGGGGTGCAGCTGCGGCGCACGCAGCCGTCAAGCACATGCTCCAGGCGCTGCAGGAGAGGCTGGCCGATGAGTCAGGCGCCGACACCCGCATCGTGGTTGTGACCCGCGGCGCGGTGACACCCGGCGGGTCGGTGACGCCCGGCGGAGACGAGCAGGAGGAGGACGCCAGGGAGGAGGGGCGCGAGCAGGACGCCCGCGAAGAAGGGTGCGAGCAGGACACCCGTGAGGGGGGGTGCGAGCAGGGGGGGCGCAAGCGGAACGCCCCCAACCTCTGCGGCGCGGCGGTGTGGGGGCTCGTGCGTTCGGCGCAGAGCGAGCATCCGGGGCGGATCGTGTTGGTTGACCTCGACGAGCACGAGGCATCCTCCGCGGCACTTCCGGCGGCGCTTGCGAGCGGCGAGCCCCAGCTCGCGATCCGCGCCGGCCGGCTGCTCGCCCCGCGGCTGGCGTGGGTCCTCGAGAGCGATCCGCAGCGGACGCCGACATTCGACGGCGACAGCAGAGTGCTGATCACCGGGGGCACGAGTGGTTTGGGCGCGGAGGTGGCACGCCATCTCGTGGCCGGCCACGGCGTGCGCGAGCTGCTGCTGCTGAGCCGGCGGGGGTTGGGCGCGCCGGGTGCACAGGAACTGGTGGACGATCTCGCGCGGTCTGGCGCTCACGCGACGGTGCTCGCCTGCGACGTGGGCGATCGGGCGCAGCTCGCTCAGACGATCGACGCCGCTGGCCCGATCGACGCCGTGGTGCACGCAGCCGGCGTCCTCGCCGACGGGGTGATCCGGTCGCTCACCCCTGCGCAAGTTGACGAGGCCTTGACTCCGAAGCTCGATGCAGCGCTCCACCTGCACGAGCTGACGGCGGGGCTGGATCTGCGCGCGTTCGTGCTGTTCTCCTCGGCCGCCGCCACCGTCGGCGCTCCCGGCCAAGGCAACTACGCGGCGGCCAACGCGTTCCTCGATGCGCTCGCCGCTCACCGCCGCGCGCAAGGCCTGCCGGCGGTGTCGATCGCGTGGGGGTTGTGGGAGCAGGCGACCGGCATGACGGGCGAGCTGGGTCCGGCCGACCGTGCGCGGATCGAGCGCCAGGGCGTGCGACCGCTGTCCACCGCGGAGGGCTTCGAGCTGTTCGACATTGCCGTGTGGGGCGCCCGGCCAGCGCTCGTAGCCGTGCCGCTGCACCTGGAGGCGCTGCGAGAGAAAGCGAGCGCGGGCAGGCTGCCGGCGATCTTCGGCGAGCTGGTGGGAGCCGGCTTTGGGACGAGGCCTGCGGTCGGCTCCGCGAGTGGTTTGCGTGGCGGCGCGGCGCCGGGAATGGCCGCAAGCACCGTCGCGGGTGCGGCGGGCGACACCGCGCTCGGCGCCGACAGCACCCTTGGGGCGCGGCTGCGCGAGGTGCAGGAGTGGGAGCGCGAGGAGCTGGCGATCGATCTCGTGCGCGCCGAAACGGCGGGCGTGCTCGGGCACTCCTCCCCGCAGGCGATTGCCCCCGAGCGCGCGTTCAAGGATCTGGGGCTGGACTCGCTCACGGCGCTCGAGCTGCACAACCGGCTGCAGGACGCGACGGGGCTGCGGCTGCCAAGCACGGTGGCGTTCGATCACCCTTCGCCGGCGGTGCTCGGGCGGCATCTGCTGGCCGCGGCGCTCGGTGAGGGCGCCGGTGCCGGGCTCGCGTCGGTGGCGGTCGCGCGGACCGAGGAGCCGATCGCGATCGTCGGGATGGGCTGCCGGTATCCGGGGTCCGCCAACCTGGCGGGCGTCGGGTTGGTAGCGGGGTCCGGTGGGTTGGTGGCGGGGTCCGGCCGGTTGGGGGCGGGGCACGGCGGGCCGATGGCAGGGTCCGGCGGGCCGGTGGCGGGACCCGGCGGGCCGGTGGCGGGGCCTGGCGGATCGGTGCGCTCGCCGCGCGAGCTGTGGGAGCTGGTCGCCGCCGGCGGCGACGCGGTCGGCGCGTTTCCCGCCGATCGCGGTTGGGACCTCGAGGCGCTGTACGACCCCAACCCCGACCGCCACGGCCACAGCTATGCGCGGGAGGGCGGCTTCCTCTACGACGCGGGCGAGTTTGACGCCGCCTTCTTCGGCATCTCCCCGCGCGAGGCTTTGGCGATGGACCCGCAGCAGCGGCTGCTGCTGGAGGTGTGCTGGGAGGCGGTGGAGCACGCGGGCATCGACCTCGCCTCGCTGCGCGGCAGCCCCACGGGCGTGTTCGCTGGCGTGGCGCCCTCCGGCTATGGGGGGCGCCGGGCGGCGGCCGCGGCGCCGGAGATCGAGGGCTACTGGCTGACGGGCGCCGCCGGCAGCGTGGTGTCGGGCCGCGTCGCCTACACGCTCGGCTTGGAGGGTCCGGCGGTGACGGTGGACACCGCCTGCTCCTCCTCGCTGGTGGCGCTGCACCTCGCCTGTGGGGCGTTGCGCGGGGGCGAGTGCGAGCTGGCGCTGGCAGGCGGCGTTACGGTGCTCGCCAACCCCGACGTGTTCGTCGAGTTCAGCCGCCAGCGTGGTCTCGCGCCCGACGGGCGTTGCAAGCCGTTCGCCGATGCCGCCGACGGCACCGGTTGGAGCGAGGGCGTCGGCGTGCTGCTGCTGGAGCGCCTCTCCGACGCGCGCCGCAACGGCCACGACGTGCTGGCGGTGGTGCGCGGCAGCGCGCTCAACCAGGACGGCGCCTCCAACGGGCTGTCGGCCCCCAACGGCCCCTCCCAGCAGCGCGTGATCATGCAGGCGCTCGCCAACGCCGGCTTGCAGCCGGACGACGTGGACGCGGTCGAGGCGCACGGCACCGGCACCGAGCTGGGCGACCCGATCGAGGCGCAGGCGCTGATCGCCACCTACGGTCGGGGCCGCGAGCGGCCGCTGTGGTTGGGGTCGGTGAAGTCCAACATCGGCCACACCCAAACCGCCGCCGGCGTCGCCGGCGTGATCAAGATGGTGATGGCACTGCGCCACCAGCGGCTGCCGCGGACACTGCACGTAGACCAACCCTCCACACGGGTGGATTGGTCGGCCGGAAACGTCGCGCTGCTGACCGACGAGGTCCCGTGGGAGCGGGGCGAGCAGCCGCGGCGTGCCGGCGTCTCGGCGTTCGGGATCAGCGGCACCAACGCGCACGTGATCCTCGAGGAGGCGCCGCAGCCGCGGAGCGAGCCCTCTTCTTCGGGCCGCTCCCCGTCGGCGGATGTGATTCTCACGGAGGCGCCGGGGCTGCCGGGCGAAATCTCCCCGGGCCCCTCCACGTTGACGGATGTGATCCTCACGGAAACGTCGGGGCTGCCGGGCGAGCCCTCCCCGGGTCGTCCTTCCACGTTGGCGGATGTGACCCTCACAGAGGCGTCGGGGCTGCCGAGCGAGCCCCCCTCCCCCTCCTTCCCCTTGCCGTGGGTGCTCTCGGGTAGCGACGCGCAGGCTCTGCGACGGCAGGCCGGACGGCTCAGGGAGTTCGTTGCCGGCGAGGGCGATCTCGGCGTCGCGGATGTGGGCCGCTCACTGGCGAAGCGCACTGCGCTCGCGCAGCGTGCGGTGGTGGTGGACACCGATCGCGAGGAGCTGTTGGCCGGCGTCGGCGCGCTCGCGCATGGGGACGGCGGCCAGGTCGGCGAGGGCCGGCGCGTCGCGTTCATGTTCACTGGCCAGGGCGCCCAGCGCGTGGGCATGGGCCGCGAGCTGTACGCCACGTTCCCGGTGTTCCGCGCGGCGTTCGACGAGGTGTGCACCCGCATCGACCCGGAGCTCGGATGCTCGCTGCGCGAGGTCATGTTCGGCGAGCCCACCGAGACGGCCAGTGCGTCGTCAGCCGGCGAGCGTGGTGGTGAGCAGGCGGTTGCTGGCGCGAGCATGTTGGACGACACCGCCTTTGCGCAGCCGGCGCTGTTCGCGCTGGAGGTGGCGCTCCACCGCCTGCTGGAGGCGTGGGGCGTGCGTCCCGACTTCCTGATCGGCCACTCGATCGGCGAGCTGGCGGCGGCGCACGTGGCGGGGGTGTTCTCACTGCCAGACGCCTGCCGCCTGGTGGCGGCGCGCGGACGGCTGATGGGCGCGCTACCGCAGGGCGGCGCGATGCTGGCGCTCGAAGCCTCCGAGCGGGAGGCGCTTGAGTCGGCCGCGTCGCTTGCCGGCTGGGAGCAGCGCGTGGCGCTGGCGGCGGTCAACACGCCCGGCGCGGTGGTGCTCTCCGGCGATGAGGACGCGCTGCTGGAGCTGGCGGAGATCTGGCGCCAGCGCGGGCGCAACACCAAGCGCCTGACGGTCAGCCACGCGTTCCACTCGCCGCGCATGGACGCGATGCTCGAGGAGTTCGAGCGGGTCGCGGCGGGGATCTCCTACAGCCCTCCGCGCATCCCACTGGTCTCCAACCTCTCCGGCGGCTTGGTGGCCGACGACGACGTGTGCGGCCCCGGCTACTGGGTCCGGCACGTGCGCGACACGGTGCGCTTCGCCGATGGCGTCGCCTGGCTGCGCCTGCAGGGCGTCGGCTGCTTCCTGGAGCTGGGCCCCGCCGGAGTGCTGAGCGCGATGGTCGAGGAGTGCCTCGACGGGGAGCCTGGCCTGCCGGCGGCGCCTAGGGAGGGCGAGTCGGCGGCGCCCGGGGAGGGCCTGCCGGCGGCGCCTGGGAGTGGCGAGTCGCTGGCGGGGCTGGCCGGCGACAAGCCCGGCGTGGTGGTGGCGCCGGTTCTGCGCAAGGGCAGGGGAGATGCTCACACGCTGCTCACCGCCCTTGGCGATGCGTGGGTGCGCGGGGTCGCGGTGGGGTGGGCCCGCGTGTTCGATGGGCTGGGCGCTCGGCGTGTGGAGCTGCCCTCCTATGCCTTCCAGCGTGAGCGCTACTGGCTCGCCGAGCCTGCCGCCGAAGCGGCCGGGGACAGCTGGCGCTACCGCGTGCGCTGGCGGCCCGTGAGCGAGCGCGGGGCGGGGGCGCTCGAGGGCGTGTGGCTGGTGGCTGTCGCCGCCGGGAATGGCGAGCGTGAGCTGGTCGCCGGTGTTGTCGATGCGCTCGCCACGCGCGGTGCCAGCCCGGTGGTGATCGAGGTCGATGCGACCACCGATCGTGCTGCGCTGGCCGAGCGTCTGAGCGAGCCGGTGGGCGGGGTGTTGTCGTTGCTCGCGCTAGACGAGGGCTCTCCGGGGGTGGCGGCCACGCTCATGCTGCTGCAGGCACTCGGCGACGCTGGCGTCGGTGCACCGCTGTGGTGTGTGACGCGCGGCGCGGTGTCGGTGGGTGCTGGCGACCTGCTCACCCACCCCGCTCAAGCGCAAGCTTGGGGCCTTGGCCGCGTTGCCGGCTTGGAGGAGCCCGACCGCTGGGGCGGCCTGATCGACCTGCCCGCGCAGCCCGATCGGCATGAGCTCGAGCGTCTCTGCGCGGTGCTC
Source organism: uncultured Solirubrobacterales bacterium (assembly GCA_963724305.1). GTDB lineage: Bacteria > Actinomycetota > Thermoleophilia > Solirubrobacterales > Solirubrobacteraceae > Palsa-744. The sequence continues at coordinate 1,360,164 of CAVRUG010000004.1, read as the reverse complement.
GCCGCCGCGGAGGGCGAGCGCGAGCACGAGGTGGCGGTGCGTGCCGGCGGCCTGTTTGCCAGCCGCCTGGCGCACGCGGCGGCGGGCTTCACTGCGGCTCCGGCGTATGTGCCGCGGGGGACGGTGTTGGTGACCGGCGGCACCGGCGCGCTGGGCGCCCATCTTGCGCGCTGGCTGGCGCGTGGCGGCGCCGAGCGCATCCTGCTCACCAGCCGCCGCGGGCTTCGCGCGCCTGGCGCCGCGGAGTTGGTCGCCGAGCTCGAGGAGCTGGGCGCGAGCGCGAGCGTGGTGGCGTGCGATGTCGCCGACCGTCCCAGCCTCCAGCGGCTGCTTACCGAGGAGGTGTCCGCGGAGTACCCGCTTGATGCGGTGTTCCACGTCGCCGGCGTGCTCGATGACGGGCTGCTCGATGGGCTGACGCCTGAGCGCCTGCGGGGCGTGCTGCGCGCGAAGGTCGATGCGGCGTGGCACCTGCACGAGCTGACGCAGGGGCTCGACCTCTCCGCGTTCGTGCTGTTCTCCTCGATCGCGGGCACGCTCGGCGCCGGCGGGCAGGGCGCCTACGCCGCCGGCAACGCCTACCTGGATGCGCTCGCCGAGTATCGCCGTGGGTGCGGCCTGCCGGCGAGCTCGATTGCGTGGGGCGCCTGGGCCGGGGAGGGAATGGCGGCGGCCGTCGCCCAGCGCCTGCGTCGCGGCGGCGTGCGCGAGCTGCCGGTGGCGGTGGCGCTCGCGGGGCTGCAGCACACGCTCGACGGCGGCGAGCCTGCCGTAGTGCTCGCGGACGTCGATTGGGAGCAGCTGCTGCTCGACGTGAGCCCGGCGGGTCCCGGCCGGCCTGGCCGCGTGCGCACGCTGCTCGGCGATCTGCCGGAGGTGCAGCGCCTGCTGCACGGGGAGCGTGACGGCGCAGGCGCCGCCGGCGGGTGGGCGCGCGGATCGCTGGCGGCACGCTTGGCCGCGCTGCCGGAGCCCGAGCGCCAGCCGGCGTTGCTGGAGCTGGTGCGCACGCAGGCGGGTGCGGTGCTGGGGCACGGCTCGCCCGACGCGGTGGCGCCCGAGCGGGCGTTTCGCGATCTCGGCTTCGACTCGCTTGCCGGGGTGCAGCTGCGCAACCGGCTGGCTTCCGAGAGCGGGCTGCGGCTGCCCGCCACGCTTGTCTTCGACTACCCCACGGCGGCAGAGCTGGCCGCGCATCTGCTGGCGCTGCTGCAGGGCGCCGTGGGTGCCGCGCCGGCGCCGGTGGTCGCGGTGGTGGGCCCGGTTGACGAGCCGATCGCGATCGTCGGGATCGGCTGCAGATACCCGGGGCCCGCCGGGCGGGCGGGGTGGGCGGGCTCCGAATCCACCGGGTCCGTCGGCTCGGCGGAGCGGCTGTGGGAGCTCGTGGAGCGTGGCGAAGAGGCTATCGGCCCGTTCCCCGCCAACCGTGGCTGGGACCTGGAGGGGCTGTACGACCCCGATCCCGACCGCTCCGGCACCTGCTATGTGCGGGAGGGCGGCTTCCTCTACGACGCGGGCGAGTTCGACGCCGCCTTCTTCGGCGTCGGCCCGCGCGAGGCCTTGGCGATGGACCCGCAGCAGCGGCTGCTGCTGGAAGTGTGCTGGGAGGCGTTCGAGGATGGCGGCCTCGACCCGCTCGCCCTGAAGGGCACCTCCACGGGCGTGTTCGCCGGGATCAGCATTCGCGACTACGCCACCGGCCCGCTCGGTGCCGAGGGACGCGCGGTAGAGGGCTACCTGGGGACGGGCGGCGCCGGCAGCGTGGTGTCCGGCCGTGTCGCCTACACGTTCGGGCTGGAGGGCCCCGCGGTGACGGTGGACACCGCCTGCTCCTCCTCGCTGGTGGCGCTGCACCTGGCTTGTGGGGCGTTGCGCGGCGGCGAGTGCGAGCTGGCTTTGGCGGGCGGCGTGACCGTGATGAGCACCCCCGGCGTGTTCGTTGACTTCGCTCGCCAGCGCGGCCTGGCGGCGGACGGGCGTTGCAAGCCGTTCGCCGACGTCGCCGACGGCACCGGCTGGGGCGAGGGCGTCGGCGTGCTGCTGCTCGAGCGCCTCTCCTCCGCGCAGCGCGCCGGCCGGCGCGTGCTGGGCCTGGTGCGCGGCAGCGCCGTCAACCAGGACGGCGCCTCCAACGGGCTGACGGCGCCCAACGGCCCCTCCCAGCAGCGCGTGATCATGCGCGCGCTCGCCGCCGCCGGTCTCACCCCCGGCGAGGTCGACGCCGTCGAGGCGCACGGCACCGGCACCACGCTCGGCGACCCGATCGAGGCGCAGGCGCTGCTCGCGACCTACGGCCAGGGGCGCCCGCGCGAGGAGCCGCTGTGGCTGGGGTCGATCAAGTCCAACATCGGCCACACCCAAGCCGCGGCGGGCGTCGCCGGGGTGATCAAGATGGTGATGGCTTTGCGCCACCAGCGGCTGCCGCGGACCTTGCACGTCGACCGGCCCACCGGCGAGGTCGACTGGTCGGCGGGCGCGGTGTCGCTGCTCGCCGAGGCCCGGCCGTGGCGGGCCAACGGGCGCCCGCGCCGCGCCGGCATCTCCTCGTTCGGGGTGAGCGGCACCAACGCGCACGTGATCCTCGAGGAGGCGCCACCGCTCCCTGCCCCCACGCCGGAGCTGCTCGCCGGCGGCCGACTGTCAGCGGCGGGAATCGTCCCGTGGGTGCTCTCTGCCCGCGGCGCGGAAGGTCTGCGCGCTCAGGCCGAGCGGCTGTCACGCCTGCTGGCCGACGCGCCGGAGCTCGACCCGCTGGACGTCGGCTGCTCGCTCGCCGCGCGTGCGGCGCTCGAGGATCGGGCGGTGCTGCTCGGCGACCGCGAGCAGCTGCTTGCCAGCCTCACGTCACTGGCCTCCGGCCAGAGCACGGAGAGCGTGCTTGGTACGGTCGATGGGCCGCTCGCCGACCTGGCCGAGACGTGGGTGCGCGGCGAGCGCGTCGATTGGGGCGAGCTGTTCGCGGGCACGGGCGCTAAGCGGGTGCCGCTGCCCTCGTACGCGTTCCAGCGCGAGCGCTTCTGGCTCGGCGGCGATCGGGCGCTGGATCGCTGGCGCTACAGCGTGCGCTGGAAGCGTCTGGACGAGCGCTCGTCCGGGCGGCTGTCGGGCGTATGGCTGGTGGTCGTGCCGGCGGCCGACGGAGATCGGCTGCGACCTGACGAAGATCGGCTCCGACCTGGCGGAGATGGGCTCCGACCTGGCGGAGATGAGTACCGCGCAGGTGTGGTTGGAGCGCTCGAAGCGCGTGGCGCCAGTGCCGTTGTGCTGGAGCTGGACGAGCGCGTGGATCGCGCGGCGCTGGCGGCGCGGTTGGGCGAGTGCGAGGCGCCCGCTGGGGTGCTGCTGCTGGCCGCGTCCATCGACGGCGAGGGCGCCTCGGCGGCGGGTGCGGCGGCGGCGCTGACGCTGGCGCAGGCGCTGGGTGACGCCGGCGTGGCGGCGCCGCTGTGGTGTGTGACCAGCGGCGCGGTGTCGGTGGGTGAGGAGGACCCGCTGCGCACTCCGGCGCAGGCGCTGGTGTGGGGTCTCGGCCGCGTGGTGGGGCTGGAGCAGCCCGATCGCTGGGGCGGCCTGATCGACCTGTCGGCCGACCCGGACGCGCGTGCCTACGAGCGCCTGTGCGGGGTTCTCGCCGCCGGTACGCGTGGTGGCACGGTCGACGCGGCGGGCGAGCACGCGGATGTGGTCGAGGCGGGGGAGAACGATGTCGCGCGGGTGGGCAGGGACGGGCTGGCGGTGGGCGAGGACGAGCTGGCGGTGCGCGCGGAGGGTGTGTTCGCAAGGCGTCTCGCACGTCCCCAGCGCGATGGCCGGCCACCGACCGCCTACCGGCCCCGCGGCACCGTGCTGGTGACGGGCGGGACGGGTGCGCTGGGTGCCCATGTCGCACGCTGGCTGGCAGCCGCTGGCGCCGAGCGGCTGCTGCTGGCCGGCCGCCGCGGCGCGGATGTCCCCGGCGTTGCCGAGCTGACGGCCGAGCTCGAGGAGTTGGGCGCGAGCGTCAGCGTGGCCGCCTGCGACGTCGCCGACCGGCAGCAGCTGCGGGAGCTGCTCGCGTCGGTCCCCGACGAGCACCCACTGTCGGCGGTCTTCCACATCGCGGGAGTCGTGGACGACGAGGCGATCGGCGAGCTGTCGGTGGAGCGGATGGAAGGTGCGCTGGCGGGGAAGGCCGGCGGGGCCTGGCATCTGCACGAGCTGACCGGGGGGCTGGAGCTGGACGCGTTCGTGCTGTTCTCCTCGATCGCCGCCACCTTCGGCGGCGGCGGGCAGGGCGCCTACGCCGCTGGCAACTCCTTCCTCGACGCGCTGGCCGAGCACCGCCGCGGGCAGGGCCTGCCTGCGACCTCGATCGCGTGGGGCGCCTGGGCCGGGGAGGGGATGGCGCTCGGCGCGAGCACGCGCCTCGAGCGGCAGGGCATCCGCGAGCTGCCGGCGCAGGCGGCGGTGGGCGCGTTGCGCGAGGCGCTCGAGGCCGACGAGGGCTGCGTTGTCGTCGCCGATCTCGACTGGGAGCGCTACGCCCTGACTTACACCTTGGCGCGCCCGCGGCCGCTGATCGCCGAGCTGCCCGACGTGCAGCGGGCGCTGCGCGAGGCGGCCGGCGAGGTGTGGGGCATCGGTCAGGGCGCCGGCACGGGTGCGGCCATCGGCGAGGGTGTTGGCTCACGCATGGGAGCGGGCATGGAGGAGGGCGCCGGTACGGGCAGGGGCGCGGGCGCTGCCGTCGGCAGGGGCGCCGACAGCGAGTGGGCGGCGCGTCTGTCGAGCCTGCCCGAGCACGAGCGCGAGCGGGTGGCGCTGGCGCTCGTGCGCGAGCGAGCCGCGGGCGTGCTGGGGCACTCCTCGCTCGACGCCCTCCCCGCCGAGCGCACGTTCAGGGAGCTGGGCTTCGACTCGCTGGCGGGGGTGCACCTGGCGCGCGAGCTGCGCGCCGCCACCGGGCTGCGGCTGGCGCCGGCGGCCGTGTTCGACCACCCCACCCCCGCCGCGCTGGCGGCGCATCTGCTGCGCGAGGTCGCAGGAGAGCGCGCGGCGGTGAGGGTCGCGGCTCCCGCCGCGCGCGAGCTCGAGCAGCCGGTGGCGATCGTGGGTATCGGCTGCAGGTATCCGGGGGCGGCCGGCACGGTGCGCTCGCCCGCGGAGCTGTGGGAGCTGCTGGCGCGCGGCGAGGATGCGATCGGCCCGTTCCCCGCCGACCGCGGCTGGGACCTGGAGGGGCTGTACGACCCCGATCCCGACCACCCCGGCACCAGCTACGCGCGCGCGGGTGGCTTCTTGCGCGACGCCGCCGAGTTTGATGCCCCCTTCTTCGGGATCGGCCCGCGCGAGGCGCTCGCGATGGATCCGCAGCAGCGGCTGCTGCTGGAGGTGTGCTGGGAGGCGCTGGAGGACGCCGGCATCGACCCGCTCTCGTTGCGGGAGAGTCTGACGGGGGTGTTCGCGGGCGTGAGCGCCAGCGGGTACACCGCGGGGGCGGACGCCGCGGCGGGGCTCGACGGCTACCGGCTGACGGGCACGCTGGCGAGCGTCGCCTCGGGCCGCGTCGCCTACACGCTCGGTCTGGAGGGCCCGGCGGTGTCGCTCGACACGGCCTGCTCCTCCTCGCTGGTGGCGCTGCACTGGGCCGCGCAATCGCTGCGCGCGGGGGAGTGCACGTTGGCGCTGGCGGGCGGCGTCGCGGTGATGGCGAAGCCCGACGCGTTCGTCGAGTTCAGCCGCCAGCGCGGCCTCGCGCCCGACGGTCGCTGCAAGTCCTTCGCCGACTCCGCCGACGGCACCGGTTGGAGCGAGGGTGCCGGCATCCTGTTGCTGGAGCGGCTCGCCGACGCCCGGCGCCACGGCCACGAGGTGCTGGGCGTGCTGCGCGGCAGCGCCGTCAACCAGGATGGCGCCTCCAATGGGCTGACGGCGCCGAACGGACCCGCCCAGCAGCGCGTGATCATGCAGGCGCTCGCCGCCGCCGGCCTCGCCCCGGATGAGGTGGACGCGGTCGAGGCGCACGGGACGGGCACCACGCTCGGCGATCCGATCGAGGCGCAGGCGCTGCTCGCTACCTACGGCCAGGGACGCTCGCCCGAGGAGCCTTTGTGGGTGGGGTCGGTGAAGTCCAACATCGGCCACGCCGCGGCGGCGGCGGGGGTGGCGGGCGTGATCAAGATGGTGATGGCGCTGTGCCACGAGCGGCTGCCGCGGACGTTGCACGCCGAGCACCCCACCACCCGGGTCGACTGGTCCGACGGCGCGGTGGCGCTGCTCGCCGACGAGCGGCCGTGGCGCGCGAACGGCCGCCCGCGCCGCGCGGGGGTGTCGTCGTTTGGGGTGAGCGGCACCAACGCGCACGTGATCCTCGAGGAGGCGCCGCGCGATGACGCTTCTCCGCATCAGCCCCCGCAACGACCTCCGATTGGAGTGCTGCCGTGGATCGTGTCCAGTCGCGGCGGCGCCCTGCGGTCCCAGGCCATACGACTGCAACGGTTCCTTGCCAGCTCCGAGCTGGATGCGGCCGATGTGGCGCTCTCGCTCACGGCGCGAGCGGCGCTGGAGCAGCGAGCGGTTGTGCTCGGCGAGGATCGTGGGCAGTTGCTAGAGGGCCTCGCGGCCCTCGCCAGTGGCGAGACGGCCGCACCCTACGTGGTGGAGGGACAAACGGCCTTCCTGTTCACCGGCCAGGGCGCGCAGCGGGCGGGCATGGGCCGGGAGCTTTACGACGCGCACCCGGCATTCACGGCGGCGTTCGACGAGGTGTGCTCCGAGTTGGACCGGCACTTGGAGGGCCCGCTGCGGGACGTGATGTTCGGTGAGGAGGGATCCGCTCTGGACGGCACGGCACTCGCGCAACCGGCGCTGTTCGCGCTGGAGGTGGCGCTCTACCGCCTGCTCGAGACCTGGGGCGTGCATCCCGACTTCCTGATCGGCCACTCCGTCGGCGAGCTGGCGGCGGCGCATGTCGCGGGCGTGTTCTCACTCCAGGACGCCTGCCGTCTCGTGGCGGCTCGCGGCAGGCTGATGGGGGAGTTGCCGCAGGGCGGCGCGATGGCCGCGATCGCCGCCTCCGAGGCCGAGATGCTGGAGTCGATGGCGACGCTGGAGCGGTGGGAGGAGCGGATCGCGTTGGCGGCGGTCAACGCGCCCGGCTCAGTGGTCGTCTCCGGCGACGAGGACGCAGTGCTGGAGACGATGAGTCTGTGGGAGAGTCGCGGTCGCCGCACCAAGCGGCTGCGGGTCAGTCACGCCTTCCACTCCCCGCGGATGGAGGGAATGCTGGAGGAGTTCCGGCGGGTCGCGGAGACGGTCGCCTTCGACGAGCCACGGATTCCGATGGTGTCGAACCTTTCCGGCGGCCTTGTTGCCACGGAGGAGCTGTGCACCCCGGAGTACTGGGTGCGCCACGTGCGCGAGCCGGTGCGGTTCGCCGACGGTGTGCACCGGCTGTGGGAGGAGGGCGTGCGTAGCTTCCTGGAGCTGGGGCCCGATGGGCCACTGAGCGCGATGGTCGAGGAGTGTCTCGAGGATGTGGCGGCGCCCTCACCGGAGGGCTTGGCGTCGGGGGCCGGCGCTGACGGCTTGATGTCTGAGGCTGGCGCCGATGGTCCGGCGTCAGGGGCTGGCATTGCCGCGGTGGCCACGCCGCTACTGCGCGCCGGGCAGGCCGAGGAGCGTGCCGTGCTGGCGGGCCTTGGGGCGACGTGGGTGCGGGGTATGGCGGTGGATTGGGGCGCGCTGTTCGCGGGGACGGACGCCAAACGGGTGCGGCTGCCGACCTACGCCTTCCAGCGCGAGCGCTACTGGGCCGAGCCCGAGCTGCCCCCCACGGCGCCCGTGGGCGGCGAGGCGTGGCGCTTCCGCGTGCGGTGGGCGCCGATCGGCGAGCGCGAGACGCAGCAACTCGCCGGCACGTGGCTGGTTGCCGTCCCGAGGCGCGCCGAGCAGGAGTCGATCGCGGACGTCATGAGCGCGCTGGCGGCAGGCGGCGCGCGACCGCTGGTGGTCGAAGTGGACGGGGACACGACGGACCGTGAGCAGCTTGCGGAGAGTCTGCGCGCGCTACTGGTCGCGGAGTCGGCGGCCAACGGGAACGGCGCCGCGAGCGCGGCGTCCGAGGAGCGCGTCGAGGTGGCCGGCGTGCTTTCGCTGCTCGCGCTGGAGGAGGCCGGGCCGTCCACGCTGGAGGAGGCCGGCCCGCCCACGCTGGAGGAGGCCGGCCCGCCCACGCTGGAGGAGGCCGGGCCGCCCACGCTGGGAGGGGTCGGCGCCGGCGTGGCGGGAACGCTGGCTCTGATGCAGGCGCTGGGAGACGCCGAGGTGGCCGCACCGCTGTGGTGCGTTACCAGGGGCGCGGTATCGGTGGGGCCCATGGATCCCCTCACCGGCCCGGCGGCGGCGCAGGTGTGGGGGTTGGGCAGGGTGCTGGCGCTAGAGGAGCCCGAACGCTGGGGCGGCCTGGTCAACCTGCCGGCCGAGTGCGACGAGCACGCGCTTGCCCACTTGCGCGATGCGCTGAGTCAACCGGAGGGCAAGAACGAGCTGGCGGTGCGCGCGACCGGCCTGTTCAGGCGGCGGCTGGTGCCCGCGGGCAGGGGTCGTGAGCGGGAGCAGGCGTATCGGCCCCGGGGCACGGTGCTGGTGACGGGTGGGACGGGCGCGCTGGGCGCCCACGTCGCGAGGTGGCTGGCGGAAAATGGCGCCGAGCGGATCGTGCTGGCCAGCCGTGGCGGCCCGGAAGCAGCCGGCGCAGGCGAGCTTGTGGCGGAGCTGGAGGCACTCGGCGCGAGCGCGACCGCGGCGCGTTGCGATCTCGCTGACCGTGCGCAGCTCGAAGGGTTGCTCGCCGAGATCCCGGCGGAGTGTCCGCTATCAGGGGTGTTCCACCTGGCGGGGGCGTTGGACGATGGGCTGCTGGAGGGCCTCACGCGGGAGCGGTTGGGGGGCGTGTTGCGCGCAAAGGTGGACGCGGCCTGGCTGCTGCACGAGCTGACCGATGGGATGGAGCTGGATGCGTTCGTGCTCTTCTCATCGATCGCGGGAACGTTGGGCGGCGGTGGCCAGGGCGCGTACGCGGCGGGCAACGCGTTCCTCGATGCGCTGGCCGAGTTTCGCCACGGCCGCGGCCTGCCGGCCAGCGCGATCGCCTGGGGGCCGTGGGTCGGCGAGGGCATGGCGGCCGGGCTCGGCGAGCGCCTGCCTGCCGCGGGCGTTCGGGCAATGCCCGCCGACCTGGCGCTGGAGAGCCTGCGGTGGGTGCTCGACCGCGGCGAGCGTCACGTGATCGTCGCCGACGTCGATCGGCAGCGAGTGCTCACGGAGGGCGACTCGGTGCGCCTCGATGCCGAGCCGGCCGCCACCGGGGGGCTGGCGGCGCGTCTGCGCGAGGTGCCCGCCGGCGAGCGCGAGCGCGTCGTGTTGCAGCTGGTGCGCGAGCAGGCGGCGGCGGTCCTGGGGCACGTCACGGTCGAGGCGGTGGAGGCTGGCAGGGCATTCAAGGAGCTCGGGTTCGACTCGCTCGCGGGGGTGCAGCTGCGCAACCGCCTCGCGGCGGCGACGGGGCTGCGGCTGGCGAGCAGCCTCGTGTTCGACCACCCGACGCCGGCGGCGCTGGCGCGACACCTGCTGGGCGAGACGACGGGCGCGCCGGTGGGAGTCAGGGCGGTGTCGGTGGTGGGGCCGGTGGACGAGCCGATCGCGATCGTGGGGATGGGCTGCAGATACCCGGGTCCCGTCCAGTCCGGCGGCGCCCGCACCGCGCGCACGCCGCAGCAGCTGTGGGAGCTGATCGCCGCCGGCGGCGAGGGGATCGGCCGCTTCCCGACCGACCGCGGCTGGGATCTGGGGCGGCTGTACGACCCCAACCACGAGCGCGCGGGCACCAGCTCCGCGCGCGAAGGCGGGTTCCTGTACGACGCGGGCGAGTTCGATGCCGCCTTCTTTGGGATCGGCCCGCGCGAGGCGCTCGCGATGGACCCGCAGCAGCGGCTGCTGCTGGAGGTGTGCTGGGAGACGCTGGAGGACGCGGGCATCGACCCCGAGTCGCTGCGCGGCAGCCCCAGCGGGGTGTTCGCGGGGATCAGCATGCGCGACTACGCGGCGGCGGGCGTGTCGGGTCGGATGGCGCGCGAGCTGGAGGGCTATCTCGGCACCGGCGGCGCGGGCAGCGTGGTGTCGGGCCGCGTTGCCTACACGTTCGGTCTGGAGGGCCCGGCGGTGACGGTCAACACGGCCTGCTCCTCCTCGCTGGTGGCGATGCATTGGGCGGCGCAGTCGCTGCGCGCGGGCGAGTGCACGCTGGCGCTGGCGGGCGGGGTGACGGTGATGGCGTCACCCGCGGTGTTCGTGGAGTTCAGTCGCCAGCAGGGGTTGGCGGCGGACGGCCGCTGCAAGTCCTTCGCCGACTCCGCCGACGGCACCGGCTGGGGCGAGGGCGCCGGCGTGCTGCTGCTGGAGCGCCTCTCCGACGCGCAACGCAACGGCCACCGGGTGCACGCGCTGGTGCGCGGCAGCGCGGTCAACCAGGATGGCGCCAGCAACGGGCTGACCGCACCGAACGGTCCCTCCCAGCAGCGCGTGATCCTGCAGGCGCTCGCCGCCGCCGACCTGAGCGCCGGGGACGTGGACGCGGTCGAGGCGCACGGGACGGGCACCACGCTCGGCGACCCGATCGAGGCGCAGGCGCTGCTGGCGACCTACGGCCAGGACCGCCCGCGGGACGCTCCGCTGTGGTTGGGGTCGGTGAAGTCCAACATCGGCCACACGCAGGCGGCGGCGGGCGTCGCCGGGGTGATCAAGATCGCGATGGCGCTGCGCCACGGGCGGCTGCCGCGCACGTTGCACGTGGACGCGCCCACCACCGAGGTGGACTGGTCGGCGGGCTCAGTTGCGCTGCTGACACAGGAGCAGCCGTGGGAGCCAAACGGCCGCCCGCGCCGCGCGGGGGTCTCCTCGTTCGGGGTGAGTGGCACCAACGCGCACGTGATTCTCGAGGAAGCGCCGCGCGAGTCGGCCCCTGCGCTCGACACAGCGCCCGCTGGCAGTGGCGACGGCAACGCGCCGGCTAGTCGGGAGCGCGACGCGGGACATGCGTCACAGGCGGCGCACGATGCGTCACCGGTGGCGCATGGTGGGTTCCCTGCCTTGGTGCCGTTGATCGTGTCCGGCCGCGGCAGCGACGGATTGCGCGCCCAGGCGGCGCGGCTGCGCTCCTTCCTAGAAGGTGCCCCGGAACTGGATGCGGCCGACGTCGCGCTTGCGCTTGCGGCCCGTGCGGGGCTGGAGCACCGCGCGGTGGTGTTGATCGATTCGCGACCGACCGGGGCGCAGCCGCTGGAGTGTCTCGCGCGGCTAGCCGACGGCGAGAGCGCCGAGAACCTGTTGCAAGGCAGGGCGGAGGGCGGCCGCACGGCGTTCCTGTTCACCGGCCAGGGCGCGCAGCGCGTCGGTATGGGCAAGGAGTTGTATGGAGTGTTCCCCGCGTTCGCTGCGGCGTTCGACGAGGTGTGCGCCCACCTCGATCCTTACCTGGGTCGTTCGCTGCGGGACCTCGTATTCGAGGGGGATACGAGCGCGCGCGATGGGATGGATACTGGGAGTGCCAGTGGCGGGGCGCCGAGCGCTGGGGCGCTGGACGAGACGGCGCTGGCCCAACCGGCGCTGTTCGCATTGGAGGTGGCGCTGTACCGCCTGCTGGAGGCGTGGGGCGTGCGTCCCGACTTCCTGATCGGCCACTCTGTCGGCGAGCTGGCGGCGGCGCACGTCGCGGGGGTCTTCTCGCTGGAGGATGCCTGTCGCGTGGTCGCCGCGCGCGGCAGGCTGATGGGCGCGCTGCCTGCCGGCGGCGCGATGGCGGCGATCGCCGCCACGGAGCAGGAGCTGCTCGAATCGATCGCCGGGCTGGAGGGCAGCGTGGCGGTGGCGGCGGTGAACGCACCGGGCGCGGTGGTGGTGTCGGGCGACGAGGACGCGGTCGCGGCGCTCGTGAGCGTGTGGGAGGGCCGCGGTCGCCGCACCAAGCGGCTGCGTGTCAGCCACGCTTTTCACTCGCCGCGGATGGAGGGGATGCTGGAGGAGTTCCGGCGCATCGTCGAAACGGTGAAGTTCGAGCAGCCGCGGCTCCCGCTGGTGTCGAACCTCGACGGTGGGATGGCAAAAGCCGAGCTGTGCACCGCCGCGTACTGGGTACGTCAGGTGCGCGAGACGGTGCGGTTCGCCGACGGCGTGCGCTCACTGCTGGACGAGGGCGTACGGACCTTCCTGGAGCTGGGCCCCGAAGGCGCCCTGAGCGCGATGGTGGCGGAGTGCGCCGACGTCGACGCGAGCGCGGCGCCGCTGCTGCGCGCGGGCGAGAGCGAGCCCCGCTCGCTGTACACGGCGCTGGCGCGGGCGTGGGTGCGCGGTGCGGAGGTGAATTGGGGCGAGGCGCTCGCCCGGGCGGGAGCCCGTCGCGTGGAGCTGCCCCCGTACGCCTTCCAGCGACAGCGCTACTGGATCGAGTCCGGCGCGGCGGCGGGCGATGCCGCGCTGGCCGGCCAGGAGCGCGTGGAGCATCCGCTGCTGAGCGCCGCCGTGGCGCTGGCGGAGGGCGAGGGCCGGCTGTTCACCGGTCGGGTGTCGCTGAGCTCGCATCCGTGGCTGGCCGATCACGTGGTGCTCGGCTCGGCGCTGCTGCCGGGCACGGCGCTGCTGGAGCTGGCGCTGCACGCGGGCGGACAGGTCGGCTGCGAGACGGTGGCGGAGCTGGTGTTGGAGGCGCCGCTGGCGATTGGCGAGAGCGAGGCGGTGCAGCTGCAGCTCACAGTGGGCGAGCCGCAGGAGTCCGGCGCCCGGCCGATCGCGATTCACGCGCGGGCTGAGGGCGGCGCGTGGACACGGCACGCCCGCGGCCTGCTCGCACCCGGCGACGGCGTGCTGGGGAGGCCAGGCGGCGTCGCAGACACACCTGACGGCGTCCTTGAAAGTGTGAAAGCGCTCACCGACCCGTGGCCGCCGCGGGGAGCGACCGAGATCGAGCTCGACGGCATGTACGAGGGATTGGCGGGCGTGGGCCTCGACTACGGGCCCGCGTTCCAGGGTCTGCGGCGCGTGTGGCGCCAGGGCGAGGAGCTGTTCGCGGAGGTGGCGCTGGCGCCGGCGCAGCAGCACGAAGCGGGCGAGTTCGAGATTCACCCCGCGCTGCTCGACGCCGCGCTGCACACCGTCGCGGCAACCGCACAAGGCGATCGGGCGCGCGTTCCCTTCTCGTGGAGCGGCGTGACCATGTGCGCGACCGGGAGCACCGCGCTGCGGGTGCACGTGACCCACACGGGCGCGGACACGATCGCGCTGAAGGTCGCCGACGAGCAGGGCCGACCGGTTGCCGCGATCGACTCGCTGTCGCTGCGCGTCGCTTCGGCCGCCGGTACACCACAGGATTCGCTGTTCAAGATCGAGTGGCTGGCACTGGAGCCGGGCGCGGGCGAGAGCGTCGATGAGGATCGCCTCGGTGGTGTGCTGGATTGCACCGCCACCGGCACGGCCGGTGCGAGAGGCGCGCTGAAGCAGGTGGGCGATGTCCTGGTGGCCCTGCAGGGCGAGCTGGCCGACGACGAGCACGGGAACAGCCGTTTCGCGGTGGTGACTCGTGGTGCAGTGAGTGTCGCGGGCGAGGGTGTGGTGGACCCGGCGGGCGGCGGTGTGTGGGGTTTGGTGCGTGCGGCGCAGGCGGAGCACCCGGGGCGGTTTGTGCTGGTGGATGTGGATAGCGGTGAGTTGGCGTCGGGCGTGGCGGATGGCAATGGTGTGGCGAATGACGATGGGGCGGCCTCGGGTGTGGCCGATGGCAATGGATCGGCCCCGAGTGTGGCCGGTGAGGATGGGTTGGCGTCGGGTGTGGATGGTGGTGGGGCTTGGCGGGATGCGATCGCTGAGGCGTTACGACAGGGTGAGCCTGAGTTGGCGGTACGTGGGGGTGAGCTGTTCGTGCCGCGGCTGGCGCGCGCGACTGCCGGTGGGCTGGCGGTCGGGCGCGGCATCAGTGTCGAGGGCGATGGGGAGGCAGGTGGCTGGCGGCTGGGTGTGAGTGGTGGTGGGGTGCTGGAGGATCTCCGCGTGGTGAGTGGTGAGGGCGCTGGCGGTGGCCCGCTGAGTGTCGGCGAGGTGCGGGTGGGGGTGCGTGCGGCGGGGGTGAATTTCCGCGATGTGCTGATCGCGCTGGGTATGTATCCGGGCGATGCCGCTGTCGGCAGCGAGGGCGCTGGCGTCGTGTTGGAGGTTGGCCCGGGAGTGAGCGATCTGGCGGTGGGAGACCGGGTGATGGGCTTGTTGGATGGCGCGTTTGGGTCGGTCGCGATCGCCGACCAGCGCCTGCTCGTGCGTATCCCGGAGGAGTGGTCGTTTGCACGTGCCGCGTCGGCGCCGATCGTCTTCCTGACGGCCTACTACGGCCTGGTCGATCTGGCAAAAGCGCAGAAGGGCGAGCGGGTATTGGTCCACGCTGCGGCCGGTGGCGTGGGGATCGCCGCGGTGCAGCTCGCCCAACAGCTGGGGTTGGAGGTGTATGCGACCGCGAGCGAGAGTAAGTGGGGTGTGCTGGAAGCGATGGGGTTGGACCGCGATCACATCGCCTCCTCGAGGAGCGTGGAGTTCGGCGAGCGGTTCGCCGCTGCCGGCATCGGGATTGTGCTGAACGCGCTTGCCGGCGAGTACGTCGATGCGTCGCTGGGCTTGCTGGGGGAGGGTGGCCGGTTCCTGGAGATGGGCAAGACCGATGTCCGTGACGCCGAGGAGATTGGGGTTGCTTTCCCGGGTGTGAGCTACCGGGCGTTCGATCTGATGGAGGCGGGCCCGGATCGCATTCGGGAGATGCTGGGCGAGCTGGTGGCGCTGTTCGAGGCGGGTGCCTTGGAGGGCTTGCCGGTGAGAGTGTGGGAGGTCGCTGAGGCGGTCAATGCGTTGCGCTTCATGAGTCAGGCGCGGCACGTCGGCAAGAACGTGTTGCGGATTGCGCCGCCGGCGCTGAGTGGCGAGGGTACGGTCCTGGTGACGGGTGGCACGGGTGGCTTGGGTGCGCTGGTGGCGCGTCACTTGGTGACCCGCCACGGCGTACGTCACCTGCTGCTAGCGAGCCGTGGCGGCCCCGACGCTGAGGGCGCGGCGGAGCTGGCGGGGGAGCTTGAGGAGTTGGGCGCGAGCGTCACGGTGGCGGGGTGTGACGTCGCCGAGCGCAGGCAGGTGAAGCGGCTGTTGAAGCGGGTCGACGCCGAGCATCCGCTGTGCGCGGTCGTGCACGCCGCGGGCGTGCTGGATGACGGTCTGCTCGACGGTCTCACGAAGGAGCGGCTGCGCGGGGTGTTGGCGCCGAAGGTGGCGGGGGCGTGGCATCTGCACGCGTTGACGGAGCGGATGGATCTGCGCGCGTTCGTGCTGTTCTCCTCGGTGGCAGGGATCTTGGGCGGCGCGGGGCAGTCGGCGTACGCGGCTGCAAACGCCTCGCTCGACGCGCTCGCCTCGCTCCGTCGCGCACGGGGCCTGCCCGCGACGTCGCTGGCGTGGGGCCCGTGGGCGCAGGCGGGGATGGCGCACCAGCTGAGCGAGCGCGACCGCGAGCGGATGGCGCGCGGAGGCGTAAGGGCGCTCTCCCCCGAGCGGGGTTTGGAGCTGCTCGACACGGCGCTGGAGCTCGACGAGGCGCTGCTGCTGCCGGTCGCCCTCGACCTCGGCGCGCTGCGCGATGCCGCACGCGACCAGCGCCTGCCGCCGCTGCTGAGCGGGTTGGCGAAGGCCCCTGCCTCGCGCCGCAAGAGCCCGGGTGGGACGCGTGGGCTGCTGGGCGGCAGGCTCGCTGCGCTCACCGAGGACGAGCGCGAGCGCACCGCGCTGGAGCTGGTGCGCGAGCACGCCGCGGCCGTGCTGGGGCACGCTTCCGCAGAGGCGATCGAGCGGGATGTGGCGTTCAAAGAGCTGGGCTTCGACTCGCTCGCGGCGGTCGAGCTGCGCAACCGCCTGGCCACCGAGAGCGGCCTGCGGCTGCCGGCGACACTGGTGTTCGACCACCCCACGCCGCACGCGCTCGCGACGTTCCTGCTCGCCGAGGCGCTCGGCCGCGAGGCGGCGGTGCAGCTGCCGGCGCGTACGATCGCCACCGGCGAGCCGGTCGCGATCGTGGGGATGAGCTGCCGTTATCCGGGGCCCGCCCACCCCGCCGGCGCCGAGTCGGTGCGCTCGCCCGAGCAGCTGTGGGAGCTGCTGCTCGCCGGCGGCGACGCGATCGGCCCCTTCCCGCGGGACCGTGGGTGGGACTTGGAGGGGCTGTACGACCCCGACCCGCGACGTGCCGGCGACCCGGACTCGGGGCACAGCGGCGGCAGCTCCACGCAGGCGGGCGGGTTCCTGTACGACGCGGGTGAGTTCGACGCGGCCTTCTTCGGCGTCAGCCCGCGCGAGGCGCTGGCGATGGATCCCCAGCAGCGGCTGCTGCTGGAGCTCTGCTGGGAGGCGATCGAACGCTCCGGGATCGACCCCGCGGCGCTGCGGGGCAGCGAGACCGGCGTCTTCACCGGCGTCAGCACCAGCGAGTATGGAGCAGGCGCTGGGCCAGCCGACAGCTACGGCGGAGGGGAGGAGGAGGGGGAGGGGTATCTGCTGACGGGGAACATCGCGAGCGTCGCCTCTGGTCGCGTGTCGTACGCCTTTGGCCTGGAGGGCCCCGCGGTGTCGGTCGATACGGCCTGCTCCTCCTCGCTGGTGGCAATGCACCTGGCGGCCAATGCGCTGCGCGGGGGCGAATGCTCGCTGGCGCTCGCCGGTGGGGTGAGCGTGATGGCGACGCCGGGGCTGTTCACGGAGTTCAGCCGCCAGCGCGGTCTCGCGCCGGACGGGCGCTGCAAGTCCTTCGGCGACGACGCCGACGGCACCGGCTGGAGCGAGGGCGCGGGGATCGTGCTGCTCGAGCGCCTCTCCGACGCGCAGCGCGCCGGCCACACGATCCTCGGCGTGTTGAGGGGCAGCGCGATCAACCAGGACGGCGCCAGCAACGGGCTCACCGCCCCCAACGGGCCCTCTCAGCAGCGGGTGATCATGCAGGCCCTCGCCAACGCCGGCCTCGCCCCCGAGGAGGTCGACGCGGTCGAGGCGCACGGGACGGGCACCACGCTCGGCGATCCGATCGAGGCCCAGGCGCTGCTGGCGACCTACGGCCAGAACCGCTCCGCGGAGGCGCCGCTGTGGTTGGGCTCGATCAAGTCCAACATCGGCCACGCCGCCGCGGCGGCCGGGATCGCCGGGGTAATCAAGGTGCTGATGGCGCTGCGTCACGAACGGCTGCCGCGCACGCTGCACGCGGAGCGTCCAACCACGCAGGTGGACTGGTCGGCGGGCGCGGTGGAGCTGTTGCGCGAGGAGCAGCCGTGGCCGCGCAACGGCCGCCCGCGCCGGGCGGGGGTCTCCTCGTTCGGGATCAGCGGCACCAACGCCCACCTCGTGCTCGAAGAGGCGCCGCCGCTCCTGCCTGCGGTGGGCCCAGATCGCCCTGGCCGAGAGGGCGCCGGGGGTGCGACCACTGTCCCGCTCTCAGGTGGCGCCGGGGATGCGACCCCTGTCCCGCCCTCAGATGGCGCCGGGGTTGCGACCACTGCCCCCTCCCCCTCTCCTCCTCCTTTTTCTTCGACCGTGCTGCCGTGGGTCATCTCCGGCCGCGGCGATGAGGGTTTGCGCGCACAGGCACAGCAGTTGCGCGGGTTCCTCCAGCAGGCCGGCGAGCTCGATCCGGCCAGCGTCGCGCTCGCGCTCGCGGGGCGTCCCCTGCTGGAGGATCGAGCGGTGGTGATCGGGTCTCCGGCCAGCGGCGGTCGCGAGGAGCTGCTGGAGGGCCTCGCCGCGCTCGCCGCGGGCACGACCACGAGCGGCGTTGTGCGTGGCCGCGTTGCCGGCGGGCGCACGGCCTTCCTGTTTACCGGCCAGGGCGCGCAGCGGGTGGGGATGGGCCGCGAGCTGTATCGGACGTTCCCGGTGTTCGCGGCGGCATTCGACGAGGCGTGCGCCCAGTTCGCGCTCGACCTCGGCGGCGGCCTGCGGAACCTCGTCTTCGGGGAGGGGGAGCTGGCCGGCGAGCGGGCGCGGGAGCAGGCGCTGGACGGCACCGCGCTGGCGCAGCCGGCGCTGTTCGCGCTCGAGGTCGCGCTCTACCGCCTGGTCGAGACGTGGGGCGTGCGCCCCGATTTCCTGATCGGCCACTCCGTCGGCGAGCTGGCAGCAGCGCACGTGGCGGGGGTCTTCTCGCTGGAGGACGCCTGCCGGCTGGTCGCGGCACGGGGACGGCTGATGGGCGCGCTGCCGCGGGGCGGCGCGATGGCTGCGATCGGCGCGCCCGAGGCGGAGGTGCTGGAGTCGGCCGCGGCGCTCGCCGGCTGGGAGCGCCGGGTCGCGCTCGCGGCGGTGAACTCCCCCGGCTCGGTGGTCGTCTCCGGCGATGAGGACGCCGTCGAGGAGCTGGTTGCGGTGTGGGAGCAGCGCGGCGCCCGAACCAAACGGCTGCGCGTCAGCCACGCGTTTCACTCGCCGCGGATGGAGCCGATGCTCGATCAGCTACGGCGGGTCGCCGAGGGGATCGCGTTCGGCGAGCCGCGGATCCCCCTGATCTCCAACCTGTCGGGTGGCTTGGCCTCGCGGGAGGAGCTGTGCACGCCCGAGTACTGGGTGCGCCACGTGCGCCAACCGGTGCGCTTCGCCGACGGCGTACGCTGGCTGCGCGCGGAGGGCGTCGCGAGCTTCCTCGAGCTCGGCCCCGACGGGGCGCTGAGCGCGATGGTCGCGGAGTGCGTGGACGCCGAAGCGGGCGGCGGCGATGCGGCCCGGGGAGCGACTTCGGCGGCCGCGCCTGGCGCCGGTCCCACCCCAGCCGCGGCTAGCGCGGGTCCCGTGCCAGCTACAACGGGGGCGGGTCCCGTCCCAGCAGCGATGCCGCTGTTGCGCACGGGGCAGGCGGAGACGCGCGTGCTGCTCACCGCCCTCGGCGCGCTCTGGGTGCGAGGTGTCGGCGTCGATTGGAATCGCGCGCTTGGGCGCCCCGTGTCTGGGTGCTCCGCCCACCCCGCGCAGCTGCCCACCTACGCGTTCCAGCGCAAGCGCTACTGGCGCAAGCAGGCCGGCCCGCGGGCGGATGCGAATGCGGTGGGCCTCGGGCGGGTCGAGCACCCGCTGCTGGGCGCCGCGGTCGCGCTGGCGGATGGCGAGCAGTGGCTGTTCACCGGTCGCCTGTCGCTGACTACCCACCCCTGGCTGGCCGACCACGTCGTGGCGGGCGTCGCGCTGCTGCCGGGCACGGCGTTGCTCGAGCTGGCGCTGCACGCCGGGGAGCAGCTCGACTGCGGCGTCGTGCGAGAGCTGACGTTGCAGGCGCCGCTCGTGCTGCGCGAGGACGAGGCCGTGCAGGTGCAGCTGCTGGTGGGCGCGCCCGAGGAGTCGGGCGCGAGAGCCGTCGGCATCCACGCCCGTATCGAGGGCGCCGACACCGAGCGGGACATGGGCGGGGCGACCTGGACGCGCCACGCCGTCGGGGTGCTGGCCCCGCGCGAGCAGGCGGCGGGCGAGATGGCGGCGAGCGAGACGGCCATGGCCGCGCGGCTGGACGGCGAGGCATGGCCTCCGTCTGGCGCGGTCGAGGTCGAGATCGATCGTCTGTACGACGAGTTGGCGGCCGCGGGTCTCGAGTACGGCCCCGAGTTCCAGGGCCTGCGCAGCGTCTGGCGGCGCGGCGAGGAGCTCTTTGCCGAAGTCGTTCCCTCCGAGCGCCAGCAGCGCGAAGCCGCCGCCTTCGGCCTGCACCCCGCCCTGCTCGACGCCGCGCTGCACACAGCGGCCGCGGGCGCCGCCGGCCAGAACGGCGAAGGTCCGCCGAGCGGCCCGCGACTGCCGTTCTCCTGGAGCGGGGTGAGCTTGCACGCCGCCGGCGCCTCGCTGCTGCGCGTCCGCCTGGCGCTGGCGAGCGGCGACACGCTGACGCTGAGCCTCGCCGACGGTGAGGGCGCACCGGTCGCCACGGTCGAGTCACTCGCGCTGCGGGCGGCCCCCGCCGGCGACCCGGGCGCCACCCGGGATGCTCTGTTCGCCCTCGAGTGGATGGCGGTGGAGCGAAGTGAGGCGACCATCGATGACCGAGCGCCGGATGCCGCGGTGGTGGATTGCACCGGTAGCGGCAAGACCGGTGTGAGGGATGCGCTGAAGCGCGTGGGCGATCTCTTGGCGCGGCTGCAGAGCGAGCTGGCTGACGACGAGCACGCGGATGTCCGCCTGGCGGTGGTGACGCGCGGCGCCGTGAGCGTCGCGGGCGAGGGCGTCGTGGACCCGGCGGGCGGTGGTGTGTGGGGCTTGGTGCGCGCGGCGCAGGCGGAGCACCCGGGGCGGTTCGTGCTGGTGGATGTGGATGGTGATGTGGAGGGGTTGGGTGCGGTGGATGGCGGGCCGGCGTTGGGTGTGGTGGATGGCGTCGGGTTGGCGTCGGGTGTGGATGGTGATGTGGCGGTGTCAGGTGTGGCTGGTGGCGGTGGGTTGGCGTCAGGCGCGGTTGATGGTGGTGGGGCTTGGCGGGATACGATCGCCGAGGCGCTGCGGCTGGGTGAGCCGGAGGTGGCGGTGCGGGGGGTTGAGCTGTTTGTGCCGCGGCTTGCGCGCGCGACCGCCGGTGGGCTGGCGGTCGGGTGCGGCGTCGGTGTCGAGGGCGACGGAGAGGCTGGTGGCTGGCGGCTGGGTGTGAGTGGTGGTGGGGGTGTGCTCGAGGATCTCCGTGTGGTGAGTAGCGAGGGCGCCGGGGGTGGCCCGCTGGGTGCGGGTGAGGTGCGGGTGGCGGTACGTGTGGCGGGGGTGAACTTCCGCGACGTGCTGATCGCGCTGGGGATGTACCCCGGCGAGGCGTCGGTCGGCGGCGAGGGCGCTGGTGTGGTTCTGGAGGTCGGCTCGGGGGTGAGCGATCTGGCGGTGGGAGACCGGGTGATGGGTTTGCTGGATGGTGCGTTCGGGTCGGTCGCGATCGCCGACCAGCGCCTGCTCGTGCGGACCCCGGAGGAGTGGTCGTTCGCGCGGGCGGCGTCGGCGCCGATTGTCTTCCTGACCGCCTACTACGGCCTGGTCGATCTGGCGAGCGCGCAAAGAGGCGAGCGGGTGCTGGTGCACGCGGCTGCCGGTGGCGTGGGGATCGCCGCGGTGCAGCTCGCCCAACAGCTGGGGTTGGAGGTATATGCGACCGCGAGCGAGGGCAAGTGGGGTGTGCTGGAAGCGATGGGGTTGGACCGCGATCACATCGCCTCTTCGCGGAGCTTGGAGTTCGGCGAGCGGTTTGCCGATGCCGGCATCGGGATCGTGCTGAACGCGCTCGCGGGCGAGTACGTCGATGCGTCGCTGGGTTTGCTGGGGGAGGGTGGCCGCTTCCTGGAGATGGGCAAGAGCGACGTTCGCGACGCGGAGGAGATCGAGGCTGCCTTCCCGGGTGTGAACTATCGGGCGTTCGATCTGATGGAGGCGGGCCCGGATCGCATCCAGGAGATGTTGCGGGCACTGGTGGCGCTGTTCGATGAGAGTGCCTTGGAGGGTTTGCCGGTAAGGGTGTGGGAGGCCGGCGAGGCGGTGGATGCGTTCCGTTTCATGAGCCAGGCGCGGCACATCGGCAAGAACGTGCTGCGGATTCCCGCCCCACCCCTGGGCAGCCGGGGCACGGTGCTGATCACGGGCGGCACCGGTGGTTTGGGTGCGCTGGTGGCGCGTCATCTGGTGACCCGCCACGGCGTGCGTCACCTGCTGTTGGCGAGCCGTGGCGGCCCCGACGCGGAGGGCGCGGCGGAGCTGGCGCGGGAGCTAGAGGAGCTGGGCGCGAGCGTCACGGTGGCGGCGTGCGACGTCGCCGAGCGCAGGCAGGTGAAGCGGCTGTTGAAGCGGGTCGACGCCGAGCATCCGCTGTGCGCGGTCGTGCACGCCGCCGGCGTGCTGGATGACGGTCTGCTCGACGGTCTCACGAAGGAGCGGCTGCGGGGGGTGTTGGCGCCGAAGGCGGCGGGGGCGTGGCATCTGCACGCGTTGACCGAGCGGATGGATCTGCGCGCGTTCGTGCTGTTCTCCTCGGTGGCAGGGATCTTGGGCGGCGCGGGGCAGTCGGCTTACGCGGCCGCCAACGCCTCACTCGACGCGCTCGCCGGGCACCGTCGCGCGCAGGGTCTGCCCGCCACGTCGCTCGCCTGGGGCCCGTGGGTGCAAGCCGGGATGGCCGACCAGCTGAGCGAGCGTGACCGTGAGCGGATGGCGCGCGCGGGGATCGAAGCGCTCTCTCCCGAGCGGGGCTTGGAGCTGCTCGACGCGGCGCTGGAGCTCGATCGTCCCGCGTTGCTGCCGGTCGCCCTCGACCTCGGCGCGCTGCGCGGCGCCGCACGCGAGCAGCGTCTGCCGCTCCAGTTGAGCGAGCTGGTGCGCGCGCCCTCCTCGGATCGCCGCGCGCACCCGGCACGAGCGCGTGGCTCGCTCGCGCGCCGCCTCGCGACGCTGGCGGCGGATGAGCGCGAGCGGACCGTGCTGGAGCTGGTGCGCGAGCACGCCGCGGCCGTGCTTGGCCATACCTCCGCGGCGGCCATCGCCCCCGAGCAGGCGTTCAAAGATCTCGGCCTCGACTCGCTGGCGGCGGTCGAGCTGCGCAACCGCCTGGCCGCCGAGTGCGACCTGCGGTTGGCGGCCACGCTGGTGTTCGACCACCCCACGCCCGCCGCGCTCACGCGGTTCCTGTTGGCCGAGGCGCTGGGCGAGCAGGGGGCGGTGCGGCTGCCGGCACGCGCGGGCGCCACCGGCGAGCCGGTCGTGATCGTGGGGATGGGCTGCCGCTTCCCGGGTGGGGTGCGCTCTCCCGAGGAGCTGTGGGAGCTGCTCGCCGCCGGGGGCGACGCGATCGACGGCTTCCCCGAGGATCGCGGCTGGGATCTCGAGACGCTGTACGACCCCGACCCCGAGCGCCCTGGCTCCAGCTATGTGCTCGAAGGCGGCTTCCTCGCCGGCGCCGACGAGTTCGACGCGGAGTTCTTCGGCATCAGCCCGCGCGAGGCGCTGGCGATGGACCCCCAGCAGCGGCTGCTGCTGGAGGTCTGCTGGGAGGCGATCGAGCGCGCGCGGATCGACCCGCTGTCGCTGCGCGGCAGCCAGACGGGCGTGTTCGCCGGCGTCGGCGCGAGCGGCTACGGGGTCGGCGCCTCGTTCACCGGCGCTGGCGCGGAGGAGCTCGAGGGGTATCTGCTGACGGGCGGCATCGCGAGCGTCGTCTCTGGCCGCGTGTCCTACACCTTTGGCCTGGAGGGCCCCGCGGTGTCGGTCGATACCGCCTGCTCCTCTTCGCTGGTGGCGCTGCATCTGGCCGCCAACGCGCTGCGCCAGAACGAATGCTCGCTGGCGCTCGCCGGCGGGGTGAGCGTGATGGCGACGCCGGGGCTGTTCACCGAGTTCAGCCGCCAGCGCGGCCTCGCGCCGGACGGGCGCTGCAAGTCCTTCGACGACGCCGCCGACGGCACCGGCTGGAGCGAGGGCGTCGGCATGTTGCTGCTGGAGCGGCTCTCCGACGCGCGCCGCCACGGCCACAGTGTCCTCGGCGTGCTGCGCGGCAGCGCGGTCAACCAGGACGGGGCCAGCAACGGGCTGACAGCGCCCAACGGCCCTTCGCAGGAGCGGGTGATCCTGCAGGCGCTCGCCAACGCCGGGCTCACCCCGGGCGAGGTTGACGCGGTCGAGGCGCACGGGACGGGCACCACGCTCGGCGACCCGATCGAGGCCCAAGCGCTGATGGCGACCTACGGCCGCGAGCGGCCCGCGGACGCGCCGCTGTGGTTGGGCTCGATCAAGTCCAACATCGGCCACGCCGCCGCCGCGGCCGGGGTCGCCGGGGTGATCAAGATGGTGGTGGCCCTCCACCACGAGCGGCTGCCACGGACGCTGCACCTCGAGCGCCCCTCCACCCAGGTCGACTGGTCGGCGGGAGCGGTGGAGCTGCTCGCCGAGGAGCGGCCGTGGCGGGCGAACGGCAAGCCGCGCCGCGCGGGCATCTCCTCGTTCGGAGTCAGCGGCACCAACGCCCATCTGATCCTCGAGGAGGCGCCGGCGAGCGCCCCCGCGCCCGTCCTTCCCGACCATCCGGACGGCTCGCTGGAGCGCATCCCCGCGCGCGACCAGGACAGCTCGCGGGGGAGCATCCCCGCGCCCGACCCGGGCGGCTCTCCGCCGCCGGTGCTGACGGGCGCGACCGCGTGGCTGGTGTCGGCTCGCGGCGAGGGCGGCCTGGGCGCGCAGGCACGGCAGCTGACGCAGTTCCTCGCCGACTCCGCGGAGCTGGACGCGGCCGAGGTTGCGCTCGCGTTGCGTGCTCGCGCTCAGCTCGAGCAGCGTGCGGCGATCGTGGGCGCCGACCGCGAGCAGCTGCTCGCCGGCCTGAGCGCGCTGGCCGCCGGCGAGCCGGCCGCCAACCTGGTGCGGGGCTCATTGCCCGCGGGCAGCGGCGGGGTCGCGGGTGGCGGGGTCGTGTTCCTGTTCCCCGGGCAGGGCTCGCAGTGGGAGGGGATGGCGGTCGAGCTGCTGGAGTGCTCCCCAGTGTTCGCGCGCCAGCTCGCGCTCTGCGGCGACGCGCTCGAGCCATTCGTGGGGTGGCGTGTGGAGGACGTGCTGCGGGGCGAGCGGGACGCGCCCGGCCTGGAGCGGGTGGACGTGGTGCAGCCGGTGCTGTTCGCCGTGATGGTGTCGCTCGCCGGGGTATGGCGTGCGCTGGGGGTACGCCCGGACGCCGTCGTCGGCCACTCCCAGGGCGAGATCGCGGCGGCGTGCGTCGCCGGCGGCCTCTCGCTCGAGGATGCGGCGCAGGTGATCGCGCTACGCAGCCGAGCGCTGGCCAGCCTTGCGGGCCAAGGCGGGATGGTGTCGGTCGCGCTCGCGCCGCGGGAGCTCGAGACGTGGACGGAGAGCTTCGGGGAGCGGGTGGCGATCGCGGCGGTGAACGGGCCCCGTTCGGTGGTCGTCTCCGGCGACCCGGGGGCGCTTGACGAGCTGCTCGCGCAATGCGAGCAGAGCGGGGTGCGGGCGCGCCGGATCGCGGTCGACTACGCGGCGCACTCCGCTCAAGTCGAGGCGGTACGCGAGCAGCTGCTGGAGGGCTGCGCGGGGATCGCGCCGCGGGAGGGGGAGATCCCGTTCCACTCGACGGTCGTCGCGGGGCCATTGAGCACCGCGGAGCTGGATGCTGAGTACTGGTACCGCAACCTGCGCGAGACGGTGCAGTTCGAGCAGGTGACGCGCGCGCTGCTCACGTCGGGTCGGCGCATCTTCGTGGAGGTCAGCCCCCACCCCGTGCTGACGGTCGGCCTGCGGGACAGCATCGAGGCGGCCTTCGCCCCTGAGCCGCCCGGGGCGGAGGAGCCCACCGCCGCGCCGGTTGACGTCGCCACGATCGGTACGCTGCGCCGCGGCGAGGGCGGCGCGCGGCAGCTGCTGGCTTCGGTCGGGCAGGCGTGGGCCCACGGCGCGCACGTCGATTGGAGCGCGGTGCTGGGGCGCTCACCGGAGCCCGAGCCCACGGTTGCGCTGCCCTCCTATGCCTTCCAGCGCCAGCGCTACTGGCTGGCAGCGGAGCGGGACGGACAGGCCGCCGCGGAGCGGTGGCTCACTCGCCTTCCGTCCTCGCCGGCCGACGCCGGCGGCGGACCGCTGGCCGAGCGGCTTGCGGGCGTGAGCGGCGAGCGCGAGCGCGAACGCGTGGTGCTGGAGCTCGTACGCGCGCACGTGGCCTCGGTGCTGGGGCACTCCGGGGCGCAGGCGGTGCGCGCGCGCCAGACGTTCAAGGAGCTGGGCTTCGATTCGCGGGCGGCGGTGCAGCTCGCCGGCGAGCTGCAGGCGGCGACCGGGCTGCGGCTGCCGGCCACGGTCGTATTCGACCACCCGAGCAGCGCCGAGCTGGCCCGTCACCTGCTGGCCGAGATCGACGGCGCCCCCACCGGCATGCGGGCGCTGGCGCGCACGCCGGCGCGGCTCGGCGAGCCGATCGCGATCGTCGGGATCGGCTGCCGGTATCCGGGGCGGGCGGGCACCGGATCCGTCCGATCTGCCCCCGAGCTGTGGGAGCTGGTCGCCGCCGGCAGCGACGCGATCGGGCCGTTCCCGGCGAATCGGGGCTGGGACCTGGATGCCCTGTACGACCCCGACCCCGACCGGCCGGGCACCAGCTACGCGCGCGGGGGCGGGTTCCTGTACGACGCCGGGGAGTTCGATGCGGCCTTCTTCGGCGTCAGCCCGCGGGAGGCGCTGGCGATGGATCCCCAGCAGCGCCTGTTCCTGGAAGTGTGCTGGGAGGCGCTCGAGGACGCGGGGATCGACCCCTTCTCGAGGAGGAGCACCTCGACGGGCGTGTTCGCGGGTGTCGGCGTCAGCGGCTATGGGGTCGGGTCGGCCTCCGGCGCCAGCCTCGAGGGCTACCGCATGACCGGCAACCTCGGCAGCGTCGTCTCCGGACGCGTGGCCTACACCCTCGGCCTGGAGGGCCCGGCGGTGTCGGTCGACACGGCGTGCTCCTCCTCGCTGGTGGCGTTGCATCTCGCCTGCGGGGCGCTGCGCGGCGGCGAGTGCGCGATGGCGCTCGCGGGGGGTGTCGCGGTGATCGCCTCGCCCGACGCGTTCGTCGAGTTCGCCCGTCAGCGCGGCCTGGCGCCGGATGGGCGCTGCAAGTCCTTCGGCGACGGGGCCGACGGGACGGGCTGGAGCGAGGGCTCGGGGGTGCTCGTGCTGGAGCGTCTCTCCGACGCGCGCCGCCACGGCCACGAGGTGCTGGGCGTGGTGCGCGGCAGCGCTGTCAACCAGGATGGCGCCAGCAACGGGCTGACGGCGCCGAGCGGCCCCGCCCAGCAGCAGGTGATCATGCAGGCGCTCGCCAACGCCGGGCTGGAGCCGGGCGAGGTTGACGCGGTCGAGGGGCACGGAACCGGAACCGTGCTCGGCGACCCGATCGAGGCCCAGGCGCTGATGGCGACCTACGGCCGCGGGCGGCCCGCGGACGCGCCGCTGTGGTTGGGCTCGATCAAGTCCAACATCGGCCACGCGGTCACCGCGGCCGGGGTTGCCGGGGTGATCAAGATGGTGATGGCGCTGCGCCACGGGGTGCTGCCGCGGACGCTGCACGCGCAGCGGCCCACCGATCAGGTCGATTGGTCCTCGGGCACGGTCGCGCTGCTCGCCGAGGAGCAGCCATGGCAGCCCAACGGCCGGCCGCGCCGGGCGGGGATCTCCTCGTTCGGGGTGAGCGGCACCAACGCGCACGTGGTCGTCGAAGAGGCACCGGCCGGCGGGCCACCGTCGCGCCGGCCCCAGCTGCGCCCGCCGCTGGGGGTGCTGCCGTGGGTCGTCTCGGGCAGCGGTGGTGCGCTGCCGGCCCAGGCCGACCGCCTGCACCGGTTCCTGGCCGACACCGAGCTGGATGCCGCCGACGTGGCGCTCTCGCTCACCGCGCGCGCGGCCCTCCCGCAGCGGGCGGTTGTGCTCGGCGAGGATCGCGAGCAGCTGCTCGACGGTCTCGCGGCGCTCGCGCGCGGGCAGACGGCGGGCAATGTGTTGATCGGAAGCTCACCCACCGAGGTGGTCGAGGGAGGGATGGCCTTCCTGTTCACCGGCCAGGGTGCCCAACGGGTGGGGATGGGCAGTGAGCTCCACAGGACGCTGCCGGCGTTTGGGGCGGCGTTCGAGGAGGTGTGCATCGAGCTGGACCGGCACCTAGAGCGCCCGCTGCGCGATGCGGTGTTCGGCGAGGAGGGCTCCGCGCCGTCTGTGCTGGATCGGACCGAGTTGTCTGCGTTGGACCGGACCGGGCCGTTTGTGCTCGATCGGACCGAGCTGGCCCAGCCGGCGCTGTTCGCGCTGGAGGTCGCGCTCTACCGCCTGCTCGAGGCGTGGGGCGTGCGCCCCGACTTCCTGATTGGCCACTCGGTGGGCGAGCTGGCGGCGGCGCACGTCGCTGGTGTGCTCTCGCTGGCCGACGCCTGCCGGCTGGTGGCCGCGCGCGGGCGGCTGATGGGGGCGCTGCCGGAGGGCGGCGCGATGGCCGCGATCGGCGCCCCGGAGGAGGAGGTGGTGGAGTCCTTCGCGGCACTCGATCGCTGGGAGCAGCGGGTGGCCCTGGCCGCCGTCAACGCCCCCGGCTCGGTGGTCGTCTCCGGCGACGAAGATGCGGTGTCGGAGCTGGTGGCCGTCTGGGAGCAGCGCGGCGCGCGGACGAAGCGGCTGCGGGTCAGCCACGCGTTTCACTCGCCGCGGATGGACGCGATGCTCGACGACTTCCGGCGAGTCGCGGAGACGGTCACCTTCGGCGAGCCCCAGATCCCGCTGGCGTCCAACCTGTCGGGCGGCGAGGTCTCGGCCGCGGAGCTGTGCACCCCCGAGTACTGGGTGCGCCACGTGCGCGAGCCGGTGCGCTTCGCCGATGGCGTGCGCTGGCTGTCCGGGGAGGGCGTGCGGAGCTTCCTGGAGTTGGGCCCGGATGGGCCGCTGAGCGCGATGGTCGAGGAGGCGCTCGACGACGCGGTGGCGGTGCCGCTGCTGCGCACCGGGCAGGCCGAGACCCGCACCCTGCTCGCCGGCGTGGGGACGATGTGGACGCGGGACGTTGATGTCGATTGGAGCGCGCCGTTCGCGGGGACGGACGCCAAGAAAGTGCGGCTGCCCTCCTACGCCTTCCAGCGCGAGCGCTACTGGCTGGAGACCGACGCGACGGCGCCCGGGCACGGTGGAGTCGAGCGCCCCGGCGTCGATGAGTGGCGCTATCGCGTGCGGTGGAAGCCGGTCGGCGACGAGATTGGCGAGAGGGATGATGCGGTCGTCGGTCGTGAGGTGGTAGGCAAGCGCGACGCGGACGCGCTTGCGGGCGTGTGGCCGGTAGTCGTCGCGGCCGGATCCGCCGAGGAGCCGCTGTGCGCCGATGTCGTGGCGGCGCTCGCCGTTGCCGGTGCCCAGCCGCTGGTGGTGGAGGTGGAGCGGGAAGCCGCCGACCGCGCACTGCTGGCGGAGCTGCTGCGGGAGAGGCTCGGGTCTGTCGAGGCCGCGGGCGACACCGTGGGCGGGGTGCTCTCGCTGCTGGCGCTCGGCGGCGATTCTCAACCTCGCTCCGCCGGTCCCGCGATCGCCGGCGGCGATCCGGCCCGTCGAGGCGTGGTGGGGACCTTCACGTTGGCGCAGGCGCTGGGCGACGCGGAGGTGACGGCGCCACTGTGGTGTGTAACCCAGGGCGGCGTGTCGGTGGAGGACGAGGATCCCGTGCAGCACCCGGCGGCGGGGCTGGTGTGGGGGCTCGGCCGGGTGCTCGGCCTGGAGCACCCGGGCCGCTGGGGTGGCTTGGTGGATCTGCCGCGGGAGACCGACGAGCGCACGTTCGAGCGCCTGTGCGCGGTGCTTGCGGGTCTGCAAGGCGAGGATGAAGTGGCGATTCGCAGCGAGGGCGTGCGCGCACGGCGGCTGGTGCGGGTCCCGCCGGGCGAGCTGCGCACCGCCGAGCTGCCTGACGCCGAGCTGCGTGACGCCGAGCCCTACCGGCCGCGGGGCACCGTGCTGGTGACCGGCGGCACCGGCGCGCTGGGTACCCACCTCGCGCGCTGGCTGGTGGGCGCCGGCGCCGAGCACGTGCTGTTGGCGAGCCGGCGCGGCCCGGAGGCGCCCGGTGCGCGCGAGCTCGTGCACGAGCTGGAGGGCGAGCGAGAGGATGTGCGGGTGAGGGTGGTCGCGTGCGACGTTGCCGACCGTGACCAGCTGCGGCGCGTGCTGGCGGAGATCCCCGCGGAGCTGCCGCTGACTGCCGTGTTCCACGCCGCGGGGGTGCTCGACAACGAGCTGCTGGACGGTCTGACGGTCGAGCGCGTGGAGGCAGTGCTGCGCGCGAAGGCCGACGCGGCGTGGCTGTTGCACGAGCTGACCGCGGAGCTGGAGCTGGAGGCGTTCGTGTCGTTCTCCTCGATCGCGGGGACGCTCGGCAGCGGCGGCCAGAGCGCCTATGCGGCGGCCAACGCGTTCCTCGACTCGCTCGCCGATCACCGCCGCGCGAGCGGCCTGGCGGCGACCTCGATCGCGTGGGGCGCGTGGGCCGGCGGCGGGATGGGGGCGAGCGACGAGCGCTTCCTGGAGCGGCAGGGCATCCACGGACTGCCCGCCGAGCAGGCGCTGGCGGCGCTCGGCGAGGCGCTCGCGGCGGACGCCGGCTGCGTGACGATCGCCGACTTCGACTGGGAGCGCTACGCGCTCACCTACAGCGCCGCGCGGCCGCGCCCCCTGATCGGCGATCTGCCGGAGGCGCGCGCGGCGCTGCACGAGGGCGATGGCTTGGGCGGCGACGGTACGAGCCCTGGCGGTGACGGCATAGGCCCGGGCGGCGCTGGCGAGAGCGAGCTTGCGAGGCGGCTGGCGGGCGTCCCCGAGTCCGAGCGCGAGCAGGTGGCGCTGGAGCTGGTGCGCGAGCAGGCCGCGGCGGTGCTCGAGCACTCCTCCGCCGAGGCGGTGCCGCCCGGCCAGGCGTTCAAAGAGCTGGGCTTCGACTCGCTCGCCGGCGTGCAGCTGGCCCGCCGCCTGCGCGAGGCGACCGGTGTGGCGCTGGCGGCGACGGCCGTATTCGACTACCCGACGCCGCTGGCGCTGGCCGCCCACCTGCTCGACCAACTCGCCGGCGAGCGCGCCGCGGTGAGCGTCGCCCCGGCTGTGCGCGCTGTCGACGAGCCGGTCGCGATCGTGGGGATGAGCTGCCGCTTCCCGGGGGGCGTGAGCTCCCCGCGGGAGCTGTGGGAGCTGCTCGCCGCCGGCGGCGACGCGATCGGTGGCTTCCCGACCGACCGCGGCTGGGATCTGGAGCGGCTGTACGACCCCGATCCGGCGAACGTCGGGACTAGCTATGCGCGCGAGGGCGGCTTCCTCTACGACGCCGGCGAGTTCGACGCGGCCTTCTTCGGGATCGGCCCGCGCGAGGCGCTGGCGATGGACCCGCAGCAGCGGCTGCTGCTGGAGGTCTGCTGGGAGGCGCTGGAGGACGCCGGCGTCGATCCGCTCTCGCTGCGCGGCGCGCCGACCGGCGTGTTCGCGGGCGTCGGCTCCAGCGGCTACGGGATCGGCGCAGTCGCGGCGGAGGGCCTGGAGGGCTACCGCATGACCGGCTGGCCTGGCGAGCGTCGTCTCCGGCCGCGTGGCCTACACGCTCGGCCTGGAGGGCCCCGCGGTGTCGGTCGACACGGCCTGCTCCTCCTCGCTGGTGGCGCTGCACCTGGCGTGCGGGGCGCTGCGCGGCGGCGAGTGCTCGCTGGCGCTGGCGGGCGGCGTCGCGGTGATGGCCTCGCCCGATGCCTTCGTCGAGTTCAGCCGCCAGCGCGGCCTCGCGCCCGACGGTCGCTGCAAGTCCTTCGCCGACGCCGCCGACGGCACCGGCTGGAGCGAGGGCGCCGGTGTGCTGCTGCTGGAGCGCCTCTCCGACGCCCAGCGCCACGGCCACCGCGGTGCTCGGCGTGATCCGCGGCAGTGCGGTCAACCAGGATGGCGCCAGCAACGGGCTGACGGCGCCCAACGGCCCCTCCCAGCAGCGGGTGATCCGCGCAGGCGCTCGCCAACGCCGGCCTCGCGCCGAGCGAGGTCGATGCGGTCGAGGCGCACGGCACCGGCACCACGCTCGGCGACCCGATCGAGGCGCAGGCGCTGCTGGCGACCTACGGCCAGGACCGCGGACACGCCCGCTGTGGCTGGGCTCGGTGAAGTCCAACATCGGCCACTCCGCAGCAGCCGCCGGGGTGGCCGGCGTGATCAAGATGGTGCTGGCCCTGCGCCACGGGATGCTGCCGCGCACGCTGCACGTCGAGCAGCCCTCCACGCGGGTGGACTGGTCCGCGGGCGCCGTCGTCGCTGCTCGCGCAGGAGCGAGCCGTGGCAGCCCAACGGCCGACCCGCGCCGCGCCGGGGTCTCCTCGTTCGGGGTCAGCGGCACCAACGCGCACCTGATCCTCGAGGAGGCGCCTTCAACTGATACGCCGCAGCCCAAGTCTTCGCCTCTGCCGGGCGCGCTGCCGTGGGTGCTGTCGGGCCGCGGCGGCGGGCTGCCCTTCCAAGCTGAACGTCTCCAGAAATTCCTTGCCGATGCCGGCGAGGTGGAGGTCGCCGACGTGGCGCTCTCGCTGGCGGCGCGGGCGGCGCTAGAGGAGCGTGCGCTGATCGTCGGCGATCGCGAGCAGCTGTTCGAGGGTCTGACCGCGCTGGCTGAGGGCGGGAGCCATGTCAATCTGCAGCACGGCGCACCTGCGGGTGGTCGCACCGCGTTCCTGTTCACCGGCCAGGGCGCCCAGCGTGCGGGTATGGGCAGCGAGCTATACGAGACGTTCCCTGTGTTCCGGGAGGCGTTCGACGAGGCCTGCGCTCAATTCGATCCCCACCTCGAACGCTCGCTGCGCGAGGTCGTGTTCGCGGCGGCCTCCTCCCCAGATGAGGCCAACGGCGCCGGCGAGGAGACCAACGGCGCCAGCGACCCGCTGGAGAACACCGCGCTCGCCCAGCCTGCGCTGTTCGCGCTGGAGGTGGCGCTGTACCGCTTGGTCGAGGCGTGGGGCGTGCGGCCCGACTTCCTGATCGGACACTCGATCGGCGAGCTGGCGGCCGCGCACGTCGCGGGCCTCTTCTCGCTCGAGGATGCCTGCCGCCTGGTGGCGGCGCGGGGGCGGCTGATGGGGGCGCTGCCGGCGGGCGGGGCGATGGTCGCGGTCGGCGCGCCCGCCGAGGAGCTGCTGGAGTCGCTCGTCGCGATCGACGGCAGCGCCGGACGGGTCGCGCTGGCGGCCGTAAACGCGCCCGGTGCGGCGGTGATCTCCGGCGACGAGGAGGCGGTGCTGCAGCTGGCCGGCATGTGGCGCGAGCGCGGCGCCCCCACCAAGCGGCTGCGAGTCAGCCACGCCTTCCACTCACCGCGGATCGAGGCGATGCTCGAGCAGTTCGAGCGGGTCGCCGCCGGGGTCGCCTTCGAGGAGCCGCGGATCCCGCTGGTCTCCAACCTGTCGGGCGCGCTGGCCTCCAGCGAGGAGCTGTGCACCCCGGGGTACTGGGTGCGCCACGCGCGCGAGACTGTGCGCTTCGCCGACGGCGTGCGCTGGCTGCTCGATGAGGGCGTGAGGAGCTTCCTGGAGCTGGGGCCCGACGGCGTGCTGAGCGCGATGGTCGGCGAGTGCGCTGCCCAGCAGTCCGGGGGCGATGGGTCTGCCACCACTGCCCCCTCCCCCTCCTCCCTTTCCTCTTCCCCCACGGCCGCACCGCTCTTGCGAGCCGGCCAGGCCGAGCCGCGGGCGCTGTTCGCGGGCCTCGGCGCGCTCTGGGTGCGGGGCGTGAGCGTCAACTGGAGCGCGGCCTTTGCGGGCGCGCTCGCCCGGCGCGTGGAGTTGCCCGCCTACGCCTTCCAGCGCGAGCGCTACTGGCTGGCTTCGGCCTCCACCGCGGGCGGGGGCGACGTGGTCGCCGCCGGGCAGGCGCCGGCCGAGCACCCGCTGCTCGGCGCCGCGGTCTCGCTGGCCAGCGGCGAGTGGCTCTTCACCGGCCGCCTCTCGCTGAGCACCCACCCGTGGCTCGCCGACCACGCCGTGCTTGGCAGGGTGGTGCTCCCCGGCACGGCGTTCGTGGAGCTGGCGCTGCACGCGGGTGGGGAGGTCGGCTGCGAGTCGCTGCGCGAGCTGGTGCTGGAGGCGCCGCTGGTGCTCGACGATGCGGGCGCGGTGCAGATCCAGCTTTCGCTTGGCGAGCCTGACGAGTCGGGCTGCAGGGAGGTCGAGATCCACTCGCGCGGCGAGGGTTCCACCGGCGGTGGTGGTGGTGGTGGCGGCGGCGGCGGTGGCACGGCGGCGGGGGCCTGGATCCGCCACGCCGCGGGCATGCTCGCTCCCCGCGAGCTCGATCGCGCGGAGGCGATCGACGGCATCGGCTCGCAGGCGGCCGAGGCATCGACCGGCTCGAGCGGCGAGTGGAGCGAGTCGAACGGCGGGTGGAGTGAGCTGAGTGGCGAGTGGCCTCCTGCGGGCGCCGTCGCCGTGGAGCTCGACGGCCTATACGAGCGCCTCGCCGACACCGGCCTCGAATACGGCCCGCTGTTCCAGGGCCTGCACCGGATGTGGCGGCGCGGCGAGGAGACGTTCGCCGAGGTCGCGCTACCCGAGGAGTCGGCGGCGCGGCGCTTCGGCCTGCACCCTGCGCTGCTCGACGCCGCGCTGCACACGGCCGCGCTCCGCGAGGGCGGGGAGGGGGAGAGCGAGCCGCGGCTGCCGTTCTCCTGGAGCGGCGTCAACCTGTACGCCACCGGCGCATCACGGCTGCGGGCGCGGCTGGCGCCGACCGAGGAAGACGGGCTGTCGCTGACGCTCGCGGGCGAGGATGGGCAGTTGCTCGCCACGGTGAGCGAGCTCACCGCGCGCCCGGTCTCGAGCGAGCAGCTGGAAGCGGCGGGCGGCGGGCGTGCCGCGGGCGAATCGCTCTTCCAGATCGAATGGGCGCCGGTCGAGGTCGGTCCGGAGGTGGCGCTCGACGGCGAGGAGTGGACGGTGGTCGACTGTGTGTCAAACGGCTCGGGTACGCGTGCGCAGTCGGTCCATCTGACGGCCCACAGGACGCTGGCGCTGGTCCAGGAGTGGCTCGCGGAGGAGCGGCTCGACGATTCGAAGCTGGTGCTGCTCACCCACGGGGCGGTCGCCGCGACGCCCACCGACGTGCCCGACGTCGCGCAGGCGCCCGTGTGGGGGTTGATCCGCTCGGCGCAGTCCGAGCACCCCGGCCGCTTCGTGCTGGTCAACCTCGATGGGGAGGACAACTCCACCGGGGCCCTACCAGCGGCTCTGGCGGCCGGTGAGTCCCAGCTGGCGATCCGCTTGGGTCGCGCATACGCACCTCGGCTCGCGCGTGTGGCCCCTCAGCAGGAGACGGACGAGGCCCCTTGGTTCGACCCCGAGCGCACGGTCCTGATCACCGGCGGCACCGGCCTGCTGGGCGGCCTCGTGGCGCGGCATCTGGTGGGCACGCACGGCGTGCGCAGCCTGGTGCTGACCAGCCGTCGCGGGGTCGAGGCCGACGGCGCGCTCGAGCTGCAGCGCGAGCTCGCTGAGCTGGGCGCCGCGGTGACGATCGCGCGCTGCGACGTCGCCGACCGCGAGCAGCTGCGGGCCGTGCTCGACGCACTCCCCGCGCAGCGGCCGCTGGGCGCGGTCATCCACGCGGCGGGGGTGCTCAAGGACGGCACGATCGAGACGCTGAGCCCGGCGACGCTCGACCGGGTGCTGGCGCCGAAGCTCGACGGGGCGCTGCACCTGCATGAGCTGACCGCGGAGCTCGAGCTCTCCGCGTTCGTGCTCTTCTCCTCCGGGGCGGCGACGTTCGGGGCCTCCGGCCAGGGCAACTACGCGGCGGCCAACAGCTGCTTGGAGGCGCTGGCGGCCGAGCGCCGGGCACGGGGCCTGGCCGGCATCGCGCTGGCGTGGGGGCCGTGGGCGGCGGCGGGTGGGTCGTCGGGCACGGTGGGCGGGTCGTCGGGCACCGGGGACGAGTCGTTGACCGCGACGGGCGGGATGACCAGCGCGCTAGGCGAGGCCGACCGCTCGCGGATCGCGCGCGCAGGTGTCTTGGAGCTCTCCGGCGAGCGTGGCCTGGAGCTGCTCGACGCGACGCGCGGGCTCGACCTCGCGACTG
Organism: uncultured Solirubrobacterales bacterium; assembly: GCA_963724305.1. Classification (GTDB taxonomy): domain Bacteria; phylum Actinomycetota; class Thermoleophilia; order Solirubrobacterales; family Solirubrobacteraceae; genus Palsa-744. The sequence continues at coordinate 1,324,482 of CAVRUG010000004.1, read as the reverse complement.
TCCTGCCGATTGACTTCGACCTTGCCACGCTGCAGGCGCAGGCGCGCAGTGGCGCGCTGCCGGCACTGCTGCGTGGGCTGGTGCGTATGCCCGCACGGCGGACGGCGGCCGCGGCCGCTGGCGGTCTGCGCCAGCGTCTGCGGGAGGTGCCCCAGGAGCAGCAGGCGGCGGTGGTCCTGGAGTGTGTGCGCCAGGAGGTGGCGCTGGTGCTCGGGCACTCCTCGGCGTCGGCAATCGACCCGGAGCGCATCTTCAAAGAGCTCGGCTTCGACTCGTTGGCCGCGGTGGAGCTGCGCAATCGCCTCGCGTTCGAGAGCGGGCTGCGGCTGCCGGCCACGCTGATCTTCAACTACCCCAACGTCGCCGCGCTCGCCGACCGCCTGCTGACGCTGCTCGTCGGTCCGGGCGAGCCCGCGGCGGCCGCGCCGGAGCCCGAAGGCGTCGATGACGGGGCCGATCTTGCGGGGGCGAGCGACGAGGAGCTGTTCGAGCTGATCGAGCGCGAGCTCGACGAGGAGTCGATCGATGGCGTCTGAGACCTCCGAGCGAAAGCTGCGCGAGTACCTCGAGCGGGTCACGCTCGACCTGCGCAAGGCGCGCCGGCGCCTGGGCGCGATCGCCGAGCGCGAGCGCGAGCCGATCGCGATCGTCGGGATGAGCTGCCGCTACCCCGGCGGCGTGCGCACCCCCGAGCAGCTGTGGGAGCTGGTGGCGGGCGGCGTCAACGCGATCTCGGGCTTCCCCGACGATCGTGGCTGGGACCTCGACGCGCTGTTCGACCCCGACGGCGAGCGTCCCGGCACCAGCTATGCGCGCGAGGGCGGGTTCGTCCACGACGCCGCCGAGTTCGACGCCGGCTTCTTCGGGATCGGCCCGCGCGAGGCGCTGGCGATGGACCCCCACCAGCGGCTGCTCTTGGAAGCGGCGTGGGAGGCGCTGGAGGACGCCGGCATCGACGCCGCCTCGCTGCGCGGCGCGCGCACCGGTGTGTTCGCGGGGCAGATGTACCACGACTACTCGACCGTGCTGCGGAGCACCCCCGCGGAGCTGGAGGGCTACCTCGGCACCGGCGCCAGCGCCAGCGTGCTGTCGGGAAGGGTCTCCTACACGTTCGGCTTCGAGGGCCCCGCTGTGACGATCGACACCGCCTGCTCCTCCTCGCTGGTGGCGCTGCACCTGGCCTGCGCGTCGTTGCGCGCGGGCGAGTGCGGCTTGGCGCTGGCGGGCGGCGTCACCGTGCTGGCGACGCCCAGCGTCTACACGCAGTTCAGTCGCCAGCGCAACCTCGCGCCCGACGGCCGCTGCAAGTCGTTCGCGGCGGCGGCCGACGGCGCCGGCTTCTCCGAGGGCGCGGGCGTGCTGCTGCTGGAGCGGCTCTCCGATGCTCGCCGCAACGGCCACCCGGTGGCGGCGGTGATTCGCGGCAGCGCCGTCAACCAGGATGGGGCCAGCAACGGGCTGACGGCGCCCAACGGCCCCTCCCAGGAGCGCCTGATCGCGCAGGCGCTGCAGAGCGCCGGCCTGCGCGCGGAGCAGATCGACGCGGTGGAGGGCCACGGCACCGGCACGTCGCTCGGCGACCCGATCGAGGCGCAGGCGCTGCTCGACACCTACGGGCGCGAGCGCGACGCGCGGCGGCCGCTGTGGTTGGGGTCGATCAAGTCCAACATCGGCCACGCCCAGGCTGCCGCCGGCGCCGCGGGCGTGATCAAGATGGTGATGGCGCTGCGCCACGGCGCGCTGCCGCGCACGCTGCACGTCGATGCGCCCAGCGGCGAGGTCGACTGGTCCTCGGGCGCGGTCGCGCTGCTCACCGAGCAGGTGCCCTGGCCGCGGGGCGAGGAGCTGCGGCGGGCGGCGGTCTCCTCGTTCGGGATCTCCGGCACCAACGCGCACGTGATCATCGAGGAGGCGCCTCCCGAGGAGCCCACCACCGTCGAGGGCTCCGTCCTCAGCACTCCGAGCGTGACGCCGTGGGTGCTCTCTGGGAGAGGCATCGCCGCGCTGCGCGCCCAGGCCGATCGCTTGCACAGCCACGTGGCGGGTGACGCCGACCTGGCGGTCGCCGATGTCGGGCTTTCGCTGGCGGGTCGCTCGACGCTGGAGGATCGGGCGGTTGTGCTGGTCGAGGCTTCGCCCACTGGCGAGCGCGGGCGACTGTTTGCGGGACTCAGCGCGCTGGCCGCCGGCGAACCGTCGCCGAGCGTGATCGGAGGCGGTGCCGATGCCACCGGCGATGGCGGCAAGCTCGCCTTCCTGTTCACCGGCCAGGGCGCGCAGCGCGTCGGCATGGGTCGGGAGCTGCATGCGGCCCACCCGCGATTCCGCGAAGCGTTCGACGAGGTGTGCGGCTGCCTGGAGGAGCACCTGGGACGCGACCTGCGCGAGGTCGTGTTCGGTGGGGGAGAGGGTGGCGCAGAGGCGCAGCTCGATGGCACGGCGCTGGCCCAGCCGGCGCTGTTCGCGCTGGAGGTCGCGCTGTTCCGGCTGCTCGAGTCATGGGGCGTGCGCCCCGACTACCTGATCGGCCACTCCGTGGGGGAGCTGGCGGCGGCGCACGTGGCCGGCGTCTTCTCGCTGGAGGACGCCTGCCGCCTGGTGGCCGCGCGCGGCCGGCTGATGGGGGCGCTGCCGGAGGGCGGCGCGATGGCCGCGATCGGCGCGCCGGAGGTGGAGGTGCTGGAGTCCTTCGCGGCGCTCGACGGCTGGGAGCAACGGGTAGCGCTGGCGGCTGTGAATGCGCCCGGCTCGGTGGTGATCTCCGGCGACGAGGACGCGGTGTCAGAGCTGGTCGAGGCGTGGGAGCAGCGAGGCGCCCAAACCAAGCGGCTGCGGGTCAGCCACGCGTTTCACTCGCCGCGGATGGATGCAATGCTCGACGACTTCCGGCGGGTCGCCGAAACCGTGTCCTTCTCCGAGCCGCGGATCCCGCTGGTCTCCAACCTGTCGGGTGGTTTGGCCGCGAAAGGCGAGCTGTGCAACGCCACCTACTGGGTGCGGCACGTGCGTGAGCCGGTGCGTTTCGCCGACGGCACCGGGGCGCTGCTGGGCGCGGGCGTCAGGAGCTTCCTGGAGCTGGGCCCGAGCGGCGTGTTGAGCGCGATGGTCGAGGAGTGCAGCGACCAGGCGCCGGGCGCGGGCGACGGCGCGCGCGATGGGTCGCAGGCGGTGGCGATGCCCGCCCCGATCCTCGCCGCGCCGACGCTGCGCCCTGGCCAGGATGAGGCGCGCGCGTTGCTCACCGGCGTAGGTGAGCTTTGGGTACGCGGCATCGCCGTGGCGTGGCCCCGGGCGTTCGACGGCTCCGGCGCCCAGCGCGTGGGATTGCCGCTGTACGCCTTCCAGCGCGAGCGCTACTGGCTGCAGGCCGAGCAGGGGCCTGGCTTCGGCGGCGAGCGCTGGCGCTACCGGCTGCGGTGGACGCCGCTCGGCGAGCGGGCGGCGGGGGTGCTCGGCGGCACCTGGCTGGTGGCCGTCGCGGCGGACGGCAGCTCGGATGAGCGCCTCACAGCCGCCGTCGCCGAGGCGCTCGCGACGCACGGGGCGCGCGCCGTGGTGGTGGAGGTCGATCGGGAAGCGGTCGATCTCGGGGAGCTGGCGGAGTCGGAGATAAGCGGCGTGCTCTCGCTGCTGGCATGTGGGGCCGAGAGCAACGACCTGCGTGCCGGTGCGGTCGAGACGCTGGCGCTCATGCAGGCACTCGGCAAGACGGGGGTGACGGCGCCACTGTGGTGTGTGACGCAGGGCGCCGTGTCGGTGGGACCCGGAGATTCGCTGACAGCACCAGCGGCGGCACTGGTGTGGGGCCTGGGCCGAGTGCTTGCCCTGGAGGAGCCCGAACGATGGGGTGGCCTCGTCGATCTGCCTTCCGAGCCCGACGAGCGGGCGCTGAGCAGGTTGTGCGTTGCGCTTGCGAGTGCAGGCCGCGAGCAGGAGCTGGCGATACGCACAGGTGGCCTCTTCGCAAGCCGACTGACGCCAGCCCCACTTGGCGCAAGCGCCGCACCCGACGCGTACACCCCGACGGGCACGGTGCTCGTGACGGGCGCGACCGGCGCGCTCGGCAGGCACCTCGCGCGCTGGCTGGCGGGCCGCGGCGCCGAGCACCTGCTGCTGAGCAGCCGCCGCGGCCCGGAGGCGCCGGGCGCCGCGGAGCTATGCGAGGAGCTGCAGGAGCTGGGCGCGAAGGCGAGCATCGTCGCCTGCGACGCCGCCGACCGCACGCAGGTCGAGCAGCTGCTCGCCGAGGTGCCCGAGGAGCACCCCCTGACCGGTGTCTTCCACGTGGCGGGGGTGCTCGACGACGGCCTGATCGAGGGGCTGAGCGCCGAGCGCCTGGAGGGCGTGCTGCGCGCGAAGGTGGACGCGGCGTGGCACCTGCACGAGCTGACCGCCGCCCTGGACCTCGACGCCTTCGTGCTGTTCTCCTCGATCGCGGGCACGCTCGGCAACGCCGGGCAGGGGGCGTACGCGGCGGCCAACGCGTATCTCGATGCGCTCGCCGAGCAGCGCCGTGACCGCGGCCTGGTCGCCAGCTCGCTCGGCTGGGGCCCCTGGGCCGGCGAGGGGATGGCGGACACGGTCGGCGAGCGGCTGCGCGGTGGTGGCGTGCGCGAGCTGCCGGCCGCCCCGGCCCTGGAGGCGATGGCGCAGGCGCTCGAGCGCGGCGAGCCGCACGTGGTGGTGGCGGATGTCGAGTGGGAGCAGCTGCTGGCGGGCACCAACCCCGCCGACCTGCCCACGGTGCTGAGCGAGCTGCCGGAGGTCGCACGTATGCGCGCGGCGGGCGCGGGCGGCGGCGCGGCGGTGACGGAGGGTCTGCTGGCGGCACGGCTGGCGGGCGTGCCCGCGGATGAGTGGGGACGGATCGTGCTGGAGCTGGTGCGCGAGCAGGCGGCGGCGGTGTTGGGGCACGGCGCGCCGGAGGCGGTGCCCGCGGGACGCACCTTCCGCGAGCTGGGCTTCGACTCGCTGGCGGCGGTGCAACTGCGCAACCGCCTCGCGGCGGCGACCGGGCTGCGGCTGGTGAGCGGCCTCGTGTTCGACTACCCAACGCCGGCCGCGCTGGCGGGGCACCTGCACGACGAGCTGGCGGGCGCACCGCTCGTGCGCGAGACGGTGACGGTGGTGGGGCCGGTGGACGAGCCGATCGCGATCGTGGGGATCGGCTGCCGGTATCCGGCACCCGCCCACCCCGCGGATTCGGTGCCCATGGATTCGGCACCCGCCCACCCCGCGGATTCGGCACCCGTGGATTCGGCACCCGCCCATCCGGAGTTCGACCACCCAGGTCGAGGCTCGGTGCGCTCGGCCGAGGAGCTGTGGCAGCTGCTGGCGGCCGGCGGCGACGCGATTGCCCCGTTCCCTGACGACCGCGGCTGGGACCTGGATGCCCTGTACGACCCCGATCCCGAGCACTCCGGCACCAGCTACGCGCGCGAAGGTGGCTTCCTGGGCGACGCCGCCTGGTTCGACGCGGACTTCTTCGGGATCGGTCCGCGTGAGGCGTTGGCGATGGATCCGCAGCAGCGGCTGCTGCTGGAGGTGTGCTGGGAGACGTTGGAGAACGCGGGCATCGATCCGCACTCGCTGCGCGGCAGCCAGAGCGGTGTGTTCGCGGGGATCAACATGCGCGACTACGGCATCGGGATCGACCCCGAGCTGGCGCAGGAGCTGGAGGGCTACCTCGGCACGGGCGCCGCGGGGAGCGTGCTCTCCGGCCGCGTGTCGTACAGCTTCGGGCTGGAGGGTCCGGCGGTGACAGTCGACACGGCCTGCTCCTCCTCGCTGGTGAGCATCCACCTCGCCTGCCAGTCGCTGCGCGCGGGCGAGTGCACGCTGGCGCTGGCGGGCGGCGTGACCGTGATGGCGACGCCGGCGGTGTTCATGGAGTTCAGCCGCCAGCGCGGCCTGGCGCCCGATGGGCGTTGCAAGGCGTTCGCGCAGGGCGCGGACGGGACCGGCTGGGGCGAGGGTGCGGGCATGGTGCTGCTGGAGCGGCTCTCCGATGCGCAGGCCAACGGGCACCGGGTGCTGGCGCTGGTAAAGGGCAGCGCCGTCAACCAGGACGGTGCGAGCAATGGCTTGACGGCGCCGAATGGTCCCTCGCAGCAGCGTGTGATCCAGCGCGCGCTGGCGGTCGCGGGGCTCGCTCCGAACGAGGTCGATGCGGTTGAGGCGCACGGGACGGGCACGACGCTCGGCGACCCGATCGAGGCGCAGGCGTTGCTGGCGGCGTATGGTCGTGAGCGTCCGGCCGATGCCCCGTTGTGGTTTGGCTCGATCAAGTCCAACATCGGTCACACACAAGCGGCGGCGGGTGTGGCGGGCGTGATCAAGATGGTGATGGCGCTCCGGCACGAGCGGCTGCCGCGGACGCTCAACGTGGACGAGCCGAGCGCCGAGATCGATTGGGAGCGGGGCGCGCTGGCGCTGCTCACCGAGGAGCGGCCGTGGCCGGCGAACGGCCGCCCGCGCCGGGCGGGGGTCTCCTCGTTCGGGCTCAGCGGCACCAACGCGCACGTGATCCTCGAAGAGGCGCCACCGGTGGTCGAGGAGGAGGAGGCTCAGGAACAGGACACCGAGCTCCCCATGCTGCCGCTGGTTCTGGCGGCCCGCAACAGTGGCGGGCTGCGGGCGCAAGCTGCGCAGCTGCACGAGCTGCTGGCCGGCGCTGGGGAGGTCGAGGCGATCGACCTCGCGCTATCGCTGACCGGGCGCGCGGCGCTGGAGGAGCGTGCGGTAGTCCTGGGAGAGGATCGCGAGCAGCTGCTGGCGGGACTCGCCGCGCTCGCCGTCGGCGACACCCCGGAGGGCGTGCTGCGAGGCAGCGTGGAGGAGGAGCCCGCGGGCGCACGGGACGACGTGCCGGCAGCGGCGCCGCTGCTTGGTGTGGCTCGCAAGGAGTCGCATGCCTTGCTGAGCGCGCTCGGCGCCGCCTGGGTGCAAGGCGCGAGCGTGGAGTGGAGCAGGTTGTTCGAGGGCACCGGCGCCCGGCGGGTGGGGCTGCCGTCCTACCCGTTCCAGCGCGAGCGCTACTGGCTGGACCCGCCCGGCGCGGAGCGGTCCGAGGGACGAGTGCGCGCACGGGAGATCCCCGCCGCGGGGGCGCCCGCGGCGCCCGCCGGCGGCTTGGCGGCAAGCCTGGCCGGCATGCCCCCGGGCGAGCGCGAGCGGATCGTGCTGGAGCTGGTGCGCGAGCAGGCGGCGGCGGTGCTGCGGCACGCGACGACTGAGGCGGTGCGGCCCGGCCGCAGCTTCCGCGACCTCGGCTTCGACTCGCTGGCGGCGGTGCAGCTGCGCAACCGGCTGGCGGCGGCGACCGGGCTGCGGCTGGCGAGCGGCCTGGCGTTCGACCACCCGACGCCGGCCGCGTTGACCAACCATCTTCTGGGCGAGCTGCTCGGCGCCCCGGTCGGCCTCGCGCCGGTCTCGGTGCTCGGGCCGGTGGACGAGCCGGTCGCGATCGTGGGGATCGGCTGCAGATTTCCCGGGACCGGCAATCCGGCGCCCGCCCGCCACGGGTCCGCCCACGCGGCGGGCCCCGGATCTGGAGGATCGGTGGGCTCCGCGGAGGAGCTGTGGCAGCTGCTGGCGGCCGGCGGCGATGCGATCGCCCCGTTCCCCGAGGACCGCGGCTGGGACCTGGAGCGGCTGTACGACCCCGATCCCGAGCACCCCGGTACGAGCTACGCCCGCGAAGGCGGCTTCCTGTACGACGCCGCGCGCTTCGACGCGGACTTCTTCGGGATCGGCCCGCGCGAGGCGCTGGCGATGGATCCGCAGCAGCGGTTGCTGCTGGAGGTGTGCTGGGAGACGCTGGAGGATGCGGGCATCGATCCCCATTCCCTGCGCGGCAGCCAGAGCGGCGTGTTCGCGGGGATCAACATGCACGACTACGCCACCGGCCTCTCCGCCCGCGCGGTGGCGGAGCTGGGCGGCTATCTCGGCACGGGCGCCGCGGGCAGCGTGGTGTCGGGCCGCGTCGCCTACGCCTTCGGGCTGGAGGGCCCGGCGGTCACGATCGACACGGCCTGCTCCTCCTCGCTGGTGGCGCTGCACTGGGCCTGCCAGTCGCTGCGCGCGGGCGAGTGCACGCTGGCGCTGGCGGGCGGCGTGACGGTGATGGCGACGCCGGGCCTGTTCGTGGAGTTCAGCCGTCAGCGCGGCCTGGCGCCGGACGGACGCTGCAAGGCGTTCGCGCAGGGCGCGGACGGGACGGGCTGGGGCGAGGGCGTGGGCGTGCTGGCGCTGGAGCGCCTCTCCGATGCGCAGGCCAACGGGCACCGGGTGCTGGCGCTGGTGAAGGGCAGCGCGGTCAACCAGGATGGCGCAAGCAATGGGCTGACGGCGCCGAATGGTCCCTCGCAGCAGCGTGTGATCCAGCGCGCGCTGGCGGTCGCGGGGCTCGCCCCGAGCGAGGTGGACGCGGTTGAGGCGCACGGGACGGGCACGACGCTCGGCGACCCGATTGAGGCGCAGGCGCTGCTGGCGACCTACGGTCGTGAGCGTCCGGCCGAGCGCCCGTTGTGGTTGGGCGCGATCAAGTCCAACATCGGTCACACGCAGGCCGCGGCCGGCGTCGCCGGGGTGATCAAGATGGTGATGGCGCTCCGGCACGAGCGGCTGCCGCGGACTTTGAACGTGGACGAGCCGAGCGGCGAGATCGACTGGGAGCAGGGCGCACTCGCGCTGCTCACCGAGGAGCAGCCGTGGCCAGCGAACGGTCGTCCGCGCCGAGCGGGTGTCTCCTCGTTCGGGATCAGCGGCACCAACGCGCACGTGATCCTCGAGGAAGCGCCGCGGGAGGCCAAGGCCACCACGCCGGTGCGGGAAGAGCCTCCAGTTGGAGTGCTGCCCTGCGTGTTGTCGGGCCGCGGGGAGGATGGTCTGCGGGCTCAGGTCTCGCGCCTGCGGCAGTTCTTGGATGTCTCTGAGGCGGAGACGGCCGATGTGGCGCTCTCGCTCACAGCACGTGCCGCCTTGGAGGAGCGCGCGGTTGTGTTGAGCGAGGATCGCGGACAGCTTGTCGAGGGACTCACGGCGCTAGCCGAGGGCGGCGCGGCGGCGAACGTGCTGCGAGGCACCTCGATCGAGGGTCGCACCGCGTTCCTGTTCACCGGCCAGGGCGCGCAGCGCATTGGTATGGGCCGCGATTTGCACAATGCATTCCCGGTGTTCGCCGCGGCGTTCGAGGAGGTCTGCACCCAGCTCGACCCCTACTTGGAGTGTCCGCTGCGCGAGGTTGTCTTCGACGGAGAGGGGTCCGAGCTGGACCAAACCGCCCTTGCGCAGCCGGCGCTGTTCGCGCTGGAGGTGGCGCTGTACAGGCTACTGGCGGAGTGGGGCGTGCGCCCCGACTTCCTGATCGGCCACTCGATCGGCGAGCTGGCGGCGGCACACGTCGCGGGCGTCTTCTCGCTCGAGGACGCCTGCAAGCTGGTGGCAGCGCGCGGACGGCTGATGGGCGCGCTCCCCGACGGCGGCGCGATGGCGGCGATCGCTGCCCCGGAGGCGGAGCTGATCGAGTCGCTTGCCACGATCGACGGCTGGCAGGAGCGAATCGCCCTGGCGGCCGTGAACGCGCCGGGAGCGACCGTCGTCTCCGGCGACGAGCAGGCGGTGTCGGAGCTGGTGAGCACATGGCGGGAACGAGGCGCGCGGACGAAGCGGCTGCGGGTAAGCCACGCCTTTCACTCTCCGCGGATGGGAGGGATGCTGGACGAGTTCAGGCGGGTAGCCGAAACGGTGGCCTACGAGCCGCCGCGGATCCCGTTGATCTCGAACCTCACCGGAGGCCTGGCGGCAACCGAGGAGCTGTGCACCGCGGCCTACTGGGTACGCCACGTCCGCGAGCCGGTGCGGTTCGCCGACGGCGTGCGCTGGCTGCTCGACGAGGGCGTGCAGAGCTTCCTCGAGCTGGGCCCGGACGGGACGTTGAGCGCGATGGTCGGCGAGTGCGTCGAGGGCGAGCGGATGGCCGGCGAGACCGCGAACGGCAAGCCCGGGGTGGGCGAGCCCGCGGAAGACGAACGCACGGGCGGCGAGCAGCGGATCGTTGCCGCCCCGACCCTGCGTCCCGGGCAGCCCGAGCCCCGCTCCCTACTCGCCGGAGTGGCGGCTCTGTGGGTGCGCGGCGTGGGCGTCGAGTGGGCGCGGGCGCTCGACGGCACGCCCGCCCGGCGCGTGGCGCTGCCCTCGTACGCGTTCCAGCGCGAGCGCTACTGGTTGGAGCACGAGGCCGCGGCTGACGCCGTCGCGATCGGCCAGGTGGCGATCGACCATCCGCTGCTGGGCGCGGCGGTGGCGCCGGCAGACGGCGAGGGTTGGCGCTTTACCGGCCGGCTCTCGCTGCGGACGCACCCGTGGCTGGCCGACCACGTCGTGCTCGGCACGGCGCTGCTGCCGGGCACGGCCTTCCTGGAGCTGGCGCTGCACGCCGGCGAGCGGCTCGGCTGCGGCGTCGTGCGCGAGCTGGTGCTGGAGGCGCCGCTGGCGCTCGGCGAGTCCGGCGCCGTGCAGATCCAGCTGTCGATCGGCGAGCCCGACGAAGACGGCTGCCGGACGATCGGCGTGTACTCGTGCGGCGAGGGCGACGCCGCCGATCGCGAGCTGCTGACGGATGGGGTCTGGACGCGCCACGCGCACGGGCGGCTCGCGCCCGACGAAGCCGCACCTGACTCTGCCCCCTCGGCGCCGATGCTCGTCGGCGACGAGGAGTCGCTCAGAGTCGCGGCCGGCGAGCTCGCCGGCGAGTGGCCGCCACCGGATGCCGAGGAGGTGGATATCGAGAGCCTGTACGAGGAGCTGGCCGCGGCCGGCCTCGAATACGGACCGGCCTTCCAAGGCCTCGCGGCCGTGTGGCGGCGGGGCGAGGAGCTCTTCGCGAAGGTCACACCGGCGCCGGACGCGGAGCGACAGCTCGAGGTGGGCGCGTTCGATCTGCACCCCGCGCTGCTCGACGCCGCTCTGCACGCGGTGGCGGTGAGCGCACCGACGAAGCCGCCCGCTGACGGCGAGGGCCCACGGCTGCCGTTTGCCTGGAGCGGCGTACGCCTGCACGCGACGGGCCCGGCGGCGCTGCGCGTGCGCCTGGCCCCGGCCGGCGAGGAGGCGATCTCGGTGGTGGTGGCCGATGAGCAGGGAGGTCTTGTCGCGACGGTCGATTCGCTCGCGCTGCGCGCCGCGTCGAACCGAGCTCGGCAATGTTGCCGCCGCGCGGCGCGACGCGCTGTTCGAGGTGGAGTGGACGCCGATCGCAACGAGTGCCGACGGCGCGCAGGGCACCGAGCCGGTGGCGCTCGAGGAGGTGGGCGACAGCCCGGCGCCCGAGGTCGTGTGGACGCGGTGCGTCGTCGAGCCGAACAACAACCTGGTCACTGCCGCGCACAGCGCCGCCCGGGACACGCTGGAGCTGCTGCAGCGGTGGCTGGCGGATGAGCGTTTCGCGGACTCGCGCCTGGTGCTGGTGACCGAGCGCGCGGTGGCGGCCGGCACCGAGGAGGTGAACGGCTTGGCGCTTGCGCCGGTGTGGGGACTGGTGCGCTCGGCTCAATCGGAGTACCCGGGGCGGCTCGTGCTGGTCGATGTGGACGGGCCAGAGATCCCACCCGCGACGTTGGCGAATGCGGTCGCAAGCGGAGAGCCACAGGTGGCGGTACGCGGTGGAGAGCTGTTCGCCCCGCGCCTGGCGCGCGCGGCTGCCGAGGATGTGAACACCGCCGCCCCGGACCCCGGCACCGCGCTGGTGACCGGCGGGACCGGCGCGCTCGGCGCACTCGTGGCGCGGCACCTGGTGGAGCGCGGAACGCGCAGCATCGTGCTGGCGAGCCGTCGCGGTCCAGATGCCCCGGGCGCCGCGGAGCTGAGGGCCGAGCTGGAGGAGCTGGGCGCGCGCGTGACGGTGGCCGCGTGCGACGTGGCGGACCGCGAGCAGCTGAAGGCGCTGCTGGACTCCCTGCCGAAGGAGCAGCAGCTGGGAACCGTGGTGCACGCCGCGGGCGTGCTGGACGACGGCGTGATCGACTCGCTGACGGGGGAGCGGTTGGAGGCGGTGCTGCGCGGCAAGCTCGACGCCGCCTGGCACCTGCACGAGCTGACCGCCGATCGCGGCGTGCGCGAGCTGGTGCTGTTCTCCTCGGCCGCGGCCGTGTTTGGCAGCGCCGGGCAGGGCAGCTACGCGGCGGCGAACGCCTTCCTCGACGCGCTCGCGGCGCGGCGCCGCGCCGAAGGGCGGCCGGCCGTGTCGGTCGCGTGGGGATTGTGGGCCACCGAGCAGGGAATGGGCGGCCGCCTGGGTACGGCCGAGCTGGCACGCCTGGCCCGCACGGGGATGGTGCCGCTGAGGATCGACGAAGGTCTCGAGCTGCTCGACGTGGCGCGCACGAGCCCCCGCGCACTGCTGCTCGGCGCCCGCCTCGACCTGCGCGCGATCGGCGCGGCGATCGGCGAGGGCGAGGTGCCGGGGCTGCTGCGGGGGTTGATCGCGGGGCGCCGTCGCAAGCGCGCCGCTGCGACGGGATCGCTCGCCGCCCGCCTCGGCGATGCCCCCGCGAGCGAGCGCGCACGGATCGCGCTGGAGCTGGTGCGCGTGCAGGCGGCGGCGGTGCTGGGACACTCGACACCTGAGACGATCGGCGCGGAGCGGGCCTTCCGCGAGCTGGGCTTCGACTCGCTGGCGGCAGTGGAGCTGCGCAACCGGCTGGAGGCGGCGAGCGGCGTGCGGCTGGCCGCCACGGTGGTGTTCGACCATCCGAGCTCGGCGGCACTCGCGGAGCACCTGCTCAGCCTGCTGGACGGCGCGAAGAAGCGTGTGCGCGTCAGCCGCGCGACCCGCGTGGAGGAGCCGATCGCGATCGTCGGCATGAGCTGCCGCTACCCCGGCGGCGTGCGCTCGCCGCAGGAGCTGTGGGAGCTGGTGTCACAGGACGGGGACGGGATCTCCGAGTTCCCGGAGGACCGCGGCTGGGACCTGGAGCGGCTGTACGACCCCGACCCCGAGCACGCCGGCACCAGCTACACCCGCGAGGGCGGGTTCGTGCGCGGCGCGGGCGAGTTCGACGGCGCCTTCTTCGGGATCGGCCCGCGCGAGGCGCTGGCGATGGACCCGCAGCAGCGCCAGCTGCTGGAGGTGTGCTGGGAGGCGATCGAAGACGCGGGCCTCGACCCGCTCGCGCTGCGCGGCAGCCCGACGGGCGTGTTTGCGGGCGTGATGTACCACGAATACGCGACCGGCCTCGGCGGCGACGCGCTGGAGGGGTTGGAGGGATACCTCGGCACCGGCAACGCCGGCAGCGTGGTGTCGGGCCGCGTGGCGTACGCGCTCGGGCTGGAGGGCCCGGCGGTGTCGGTTGACACGGCCTGCTCCTCCTCGCTGGTCGCCCTGCACTGGGCCTCGCAAGCGCTACGCGGAGGCGAATGCGACCTCGCGCTGGCGGGCGGCGTGACGGTGCTGTGGACGCCAGGCGTGTTCGTGGACTTCAGCCGCCAGCGCGGCCTCGCGCGCGACGGCCGCTGCAAGTCATACGCCGAGGCGGCCGACGGCACCGGCTGGGCGGAGGGCGTCGGCGTGCTGGTGCTGGAGCGCCTCTCGCAGGCGCAGCGCAACGGCCACCGCGTGCTGGGCGTGGTGCGCGGCAGCGCGGTCAACCAGGACGGCGCCTCCAACGGCCTGACCTCGCCGAACGGCCCCTCGCAGGAACGCGTGATCGCGCAGGCGCTCGCCAACGCCGGCGTGACCCCCGCGGAGATCGACGCGGTGGAGGGTCACGGGACGGGCACCACGCTGGGCGACCCGATCGAGGCGCAGGCGCTGCTGGCGACCTACGGCCAGAACCGCCCGGTGGACGCCCCGCTGTGGTTGGGCTCGATCAAGTCGAACATCGGCCACACCCAGGCCGCGGCAGGCGTGGCGGGCGTGATCAAGGTCGTGAAGGCGTTGGAGCATGGGCTGCTGCCGCGAACGTTGCACGTGGATCGGCCCTCGTCCCATGTGGAGTGGGAGGAGGGGGGGTGGTGCTGTTGACCGAGCCCCGCACGTGGGCCGCGAACGGCCGGCCACGCCGAGCGGGTGTCTCCTCGTTCGGGATCAGCGGCACCAACGCGCACGTGATCGTCGAGGAAGCCCCGCCCGCGCAGGTGTCGGACGCGGCCCGCCGACCGGCTCGCCTGGAGGATGCAGCCAGCCAGCCACCCAGCCAGCAGGGCGCGAGTCGCCGGCCCGCCGGGCTGAACGGCGACGGCCACTTGCAAGAGCGCCCGGGGACCGCGACCACTGCCCCCACCCCTCCCCCTCTCCTACCGACGATCGACGCCCTCCCGTGGGTGCTCTCGGGCCGCGGCCGGGGCGCGCTGGAGGCGCAGGCCACACGGCTGCGCCAGTTTCTGGCGGAGCGCCCGGAGCTGGACGCCGCCGACGTGGCGCTCGCGCTGGCAAGCCGGCCGCGGCTGGAGGAGCGCGCCGTGGTGGTAGGCGATCGCCCGGAGCTGCTCGTCGGCCTCGGCGCGCTGGCGGGCGCGGAGTCGGCCGCGAACGTGGTGCGAGGCGCCGGCCGGGCCGCGGCGGAGCAAGGCCGGGTCGCCTTTCTCTTCCCCGGACAGGGAGGCCAGTGGCAGGGGATGGCGGTGGAGCTGCTGGACGCCTCGCCGGTGTTCGCGCGGCGACTGGGAGAGTGCGCCGACGCGCTCGAGCCGTTCGTAGGGTGGCGCCTGGAGGAAGTGCTGCGCGGCGCGCCGGACACCCCCGAGCTGGGGCGCGTGGACGTGGTGCAGCCGGCGCTGTGGGCGGTGATGGTGTCGCTCGCGGAGCTGTGGCGCGTCTGCGGCGTACGGCCCGACGTCGTGGTGGGTCACTCCCAGGGTGAGATCGCGGCGGCGTGCGTGGCAGGCGGCCTGACGCTCGACGATGCGGCGCGGGTGGTGGCGCTGCGCAGCCGGGCGCTGGTGGGCCTCGCGGGCAGGGGCGGGATGGTGTCGATCGCGCTCGGTGCCGAGCAGCTGCGCCCGCGCCTGGAGCCGTTCGGCGAGCGGGTGGCGCTGGCCGCGGCGAACGGCCCCGGCTCGGCCGTGGTGTCCGGCGACCCGGAGGCGCTCGATTGCCTGCTGCAGGAGTGCGAGGCGGAGGGCATCAGGGCGCGCCGCATCGCAGTCGACTACGCCGCGCACTCGGTGCAGATCGAGGCCGTGCGCGACGAGCTGCTGGAGGGCTGCGCGGGAATCGCACCGCGCGCCGGCGAGATCCCGTTCCACTCGACCGTCACAGGCGGGATCCTCGACACGGCCGAGCTTGACGCCGACTACTGGTACCGCAACCTGCGCGAGACGGTGCAGTTCGAGCAGGCAACCAGGGCGCTGCTGGAGGATGGCGTCACGACCTTCATCGAGGCAAGCCCCCACCCGGTGCTGGCGCTCGCCGTGCAGGAGGCGATCGACCGCGCACGGGCTGGCGAGCCCGGGGACATCCGCGCGCGGGCCGGCGAGCCCGGGGACATCCGCGCGCGGGCTGGCGAGCCCGGGGACATCCGCGCGCGGGCTGGCGAGCCCGGGGACGTCTCGGTCAACGGCACCACGGCGCGGGGTTCGGCCAACGGTGCGATCACAGGGGCTCCGACCCGCCCGCAGGCTGCGACGATCGGCTCCCTGCGCCGCGACGACGGCGGCCCGCGCCGCTTCCTGACCTCCCTCGCCGAAGCGTGGGTGCACGGCGCCGATGTCGATTGGGGCGCGCTGCTCGCACAGGCCGGCGCCGCACGGGTGGCGCTGCCGCCATACGCCTTCCGGCGCGAGCGCTACTGGCTGGCGCCCGGCGGCGGTGCTGGCGACGTGGCCGCGGCGGGTCTCGGCGCGGCCGACCATCCGCTGCTCGGCGCCGCGATCGGCATGGCCGCTGGCGAGGGCTGCCTCTTCACCGGCCGCCTCTCACTGGAGACACAGCCCTGGCTGGCCGACCACGCCGTGCTGGGCACGGCAGTGCTGCCAGGCGCAGCGTTGGTCGAGCTGGCCTTGCACGCGGGCGCGCAGGTCGGCTGCGAGACGGTGCGCGAGCTGGTCCTGGAGGCGCCGCTGATCGTGCGCGAGGGGGAGCGCGTGCAGCTGCAGCTAACGGTCGGCGAGCCCGACGATGCCGTTCCGCCCGCCCGGCCGGTGGCGATCCACGCACGCGTCGAGGGCGACGACGAGCTGGCTGGGGCCGCATGGACGCGTCACGCGAGCGGCGTGCTGGCCACGGGTGGTGGAGGCACGGGAGCGGATGCGCTGGCGCGCACGGCCGCCCGCGGCGGGTCGCTGAGCGAGCCGGCCAGCGAGGCGTGGCCCCCGGTGGGCGCGGTGGCGGTGGAGCTGGACGGCATCTACGAGCGCCTCTCCGCGGCCGGCCTCGAATACGGCCCGATCTTCCAGGGCCTGCACGGCATGTGGCGACACGGGAACGAGCTGTTCGCCGAGCTGGAGCTGAACGACGACCAAGCGCAGGCGGGCCGGTACGGCCTGCACCCGGCGCTGTTCGACGCGGCGTTGCACCCAGCGGCGGTGGCGGCGCTGCTCGACGCGGAGGGGGACGGCGCGTCTGGGGAGAACACGCCGGGGGAGAACGCACCTGGGGAGGGCGCGTCTGGGGAGAACACGCCGGGGGAGAACGCACCTGGGGAGGGCGCGTCTGGGAAGAACGCGGCCGACGAGAACGCACCTGGGGAGAGCGCAGCTGGCGAGGGCGCGGCCGGGCCGAGTCTGCCGTTCGCCTGGAGCGGCGTGAGCCTGTATGCGACGGGTGCCTCGCGACTGCGGGTGTGCCTGTCGCGGTCGGATACCGACACGCTCTCGCTGAGCATCGCCGACGTCAACGGCGGCCCGGTCGCTGCGGTGGAGTCGCTGGCGGTGCGCTCGATCTCGCCCGAGCAGTTCGCCGCCCGGGGCGGCGGCAGCGACTCGCTCTTCCACGTGAAGTGGAGTGAGGCTCACCTGCAGCCGGCGGCGAGTGGAGTGCCACCGCAGGCGTTCGACAGTGTGGCGGCGCTCGTCGAGGCGATTGAGCAGGGCGCTCCGGTGCCGGAGACTGTGCTCTTGGATTGCGCTCGCGAGGGCGACCCCGACGATTTCGCCGCGGCCGTGCGCACGATCTCCCACCGCGTGCTGGAGCAGATCCAGGGCTGGCTGGCGGCAGAGCGGCTGCGGGGCGCGCGCCTGGCGTTCGTCACCCGCGGCGCGGTGGCGGTGAGCGAGTGTGAAGCGCTGCCGGGCCTGGCGCAAGCGGCGGTGACCGGGCTGGTACGCACGGCGCAGACCGAGAACCCTGGCCGCTTTGTGCTGATCGACGTGGACGGCGAGGCGTCCTCCGAAGCGGCGCTGACCACGGCGCTGGCGCTGGAGGAGCCCCAGGTGGCGGTGCGAGAGGGCCGCATCTACGTTCCGCGGCTGGCGCCGGCAACCGCGCGTGCGGGTGCTGGGGCGAGCGAGCCGGCCGGCGGCCGGGCGCCGTGGTTCGATCCCGATCGCACGGTGCTGATCACGGGCGGCGCGGGTGCGCTCGGCGCGTTGGTGGCGCGGCACCTCGTCGAGGCACACGGCGTGCGGAGCCTCGTGCTGGCGAGCCGGCGCGGGCCGGCGGCCGCCGGCGCCGAGGAGCTGGTGGCGCAACTGCAAGCGCTGGGCGCCCGAGCGCTGATCGTCACGTGCGATGTGACCGACCGCGAGCAGGTGCAGGCGGCCCTGGAGGCGGTGCCCGCCGAGCACCCGCTGGGCGGGGTGGTGCACACCGCGGGCGTGCTCGACGACGGCGTGGTGGGCGCGCTGACGCCTGAGCGCCTCGACCGCGTGCTGGCGCCAAAGGTCGATGGGGCGCTGCACCTGCACGAGCTGACCGCGGGGATGGAGCTGACGGCGTTCGTGCTGTTCTCCTCGTTCTCCTCGATGTCGGGCGGCGCGGGTCAGGGCAACTACGCGGCCGCGAACGCGTTCCTGGACGGGCTGGCCGCCGCGCGCCGGGCGCAGGGGCTGGCCGGGACCTCGCTGGCGTGGGGGCTGTGGGAGCAGGCCGACGGGCTGACCAGCGAGCTGGGCGAGGTGGACCGAGCGCGGATCGCACGCGCGGGGATCCGGGCGCTGACCGCAAAGCAGGGACTCGATCTGTTCGACGCCGCGCCGCAGAGCGACCAAGCGCTGCTGGTGCCGGTAAGCCTCGACCGGGGGATGCTACGCGCGCAGGCCAGAGCCGGGACGCTGCCGGTGCTGCTGCACGGGCTGGTGCGCGTGCCGGCGCGGCGCGCGGCCGCGGCGGAGCGCCGCTCGCTGGTCGAGCGTCTGTCAGGCGTGCCGGCGGCCGATCGCGGGCGGGTCGTACTACAGCTCACGCTCGCCCAGGTCGCCACGGTGCTGGGTTATCCCTCGCCGGCGGCGATCGATCCGCGCCAGCCGCTCAAAGAGCTCGGCTTCGACTCGCTGGCGGCGGTGGAGCTGCGCAACCGCCTGAGCGCCGAGACCGCTCTCGCGCTGCCGGCAACGCTGGTGTTCGACCACCCGAGCGCCGAGGCGATCGCGCAGTATCTGCTGGAGGAGGTCGAGATCGAGGCGCCCCAAGGCCCGTCCCCTCAGCGGCCGGCGCAGGCCGTTGACGATGGGCACGAGGAGGACGACGAGGACGTCAGGTCGGCGAACGCCGATGAGGTTCTGGCGTTGCTGGAGCGGGAGTTGGAGGCGGAATGAGCTCGGACTCCAAACGCGACGACGAGGCGGCCAAGGTGCCGGGCGATGAGGCGGGCGTGGTGCCGGACCACGAGGCGGGCGTGGTGCCGAACCACGAGGCGGGCGTGGTGCCGAACCACGAGGCGGGCGTGGTGCCGGGCCAGGGCGACGAGCGTTTCCTGGAGTACCTCAAGCGCGCCACGATCGACCTGCGCCAGGCGCGGCGGCGTCTGCGCGAGGTCGAAGAGCAGGGCCGCGAGCCGATCGCGATCGTCGGCATCGGCTGCCGTTACCCAGGTCCCCCGCTCCCCACCGCCGGCTCTGGCGCCGGTGAGACGAGCGGCCCGAGCACGATCCGCTCCGCCGAGGATCTGTGGCAGCTGGTGAGCGAGGGCAGGGACGCGATCGGCGGTTTCCCCCAGGACCGCGGCTGGGATCTGCAGCGCCTGTACGACCCGGACCCCGAGCACCCCGGCACGAGCTACGCCCGCGAAGGCGGCTTCCTTGCCGACGCCGGCGACTTCGATGCACGCTTCTTCAAGATCGGCCCGCGCGAGGCATTGGCGATCGACCCGCAGCAGCGGCTGCTGCTGGAGATCTGCTGGGAGGCGCTGGAAGACGCGGGCATCGACCCGTTGTCGCTGCGCGGCAGCCAGACGGGCGTGTTCAGCGGCGTGATGTACCAGGACTACGCCACGCGCGTGGGCGGCGCGGTGCCGCCCGACCTCGAGGCCTACCTCGGCCTCGGCAGCGCCGGCAGCGTCGTCTCGGGTCGCGTCGCGTACGTGCTCGGGTTGGAGGGCCCGGCGCTGACGGTGGACACCGCCTGCTCCTCCTCGCTGGTCGCGCTGCACCTCGCCTGCGGGGCGCTGCGCGGGGGCGAGTGCAGGCTGGCGCTGGCGGGCGGCGTGACGGTGCTCTCGACGCCGAACGTGTTCGTGGAGTTCAGCCGCCAGCGCGGCCTTGCGCCCGACGGCCGCTGCAAGTCCTACGCCGACGCCGCCGACGGCAGCGGCTGGGGCGAGGGCGCGGGCGTGCTGGCGCTGGAGCGCCTCTCCGACGCTCAGGCCAACGGCCACCCGGTGCTGGCGGTGATCAGCTCCAGCGCGGTCAACCAGGACGGCGCCAGCAACGGCCTGACCGCGCCCAACGGCCCCTCGCAGCGGCGGGTGATTGAGCGCGCGCTGGCAAACGCCGGCCTCGCCGCGGACGAGGTCGACGCGGTCGAGGGACACGGGACGGGCACGACGCTCGGCGACCCGATCGAGGCCCAGGCGCTGCTGGCGACCTATGGCCGCGGCCGTCCCGCCGAGCGCCCCCTGTGGTTGGGCTCGATCAAGTCCAACATCGGCCACACCCAGGCGGCGGCAGGCGTGGCGGGGGTGATCAAGATGGCGATGGCGCTGCGCCACGGGGTGCTGCCGCGGACGCTGCACGTCGATCGACCCTCCAACCAGGTGGACTGGTCCAGGGGCGCCGTCTCGTTGCTGACCGAGGAGGTGCCGTGGCCGCCAGGCGAGCGCCCAAGGCGGGCAGGCGTGTCGTCGTTCGGCGTCAGCGGCACCAACGCGCATGTGATCGTCGAGGAGGCGCCACCCGTCGGTGGCCCCACCACCGTTACCGCCGCCACGGCTCCCACGGCTCCCACGGCTCCCACTGCGGCCACGGCTACCGCCGCTCCCGCCCCTTCCGAGGCCCTCCCCACCGTCGCGGACGCGAGTGCTCTTCTGGCTCCGGTCCCATGGGTCGTGTCGGGCAGGGGTGCGCCGGCGCTGCAAGCCCAGGCGTGGCAGCTGCACGAGCGCCTGATCGGCGC
This sequence comes from uncultured Solirubrobacterales bacterium, assembly GCA_963724305.1. GTDB lineage: Bacteria > Actinomycetota > Thermoleophilia > Solirubrobacterales > Solirubrobacteraceae > Palsa-744. Next base: position 1,303,994 of record CAVRUG010000004.1, on the reverse strand, counting down.
GCCAGAGCTGAGCGCGCCGGACGTTGGCCTGTCGCTTGCGCTCAAGCCAATGCTCGAGCAGCGCGCACTGGTGATGGGCGAGACGCGCGAGGAGCTACTGGCAGGTCTCGATGCGCTCAGCGAGGGCCGACCCGCGGCGAGTGTTATCGGCGGCGCCGACCCAACAGTGGCCGCTGGCCGCGCGCCGCTCGCGTTCCTGTTCACCGGCCAGGGCGCGCAGCGGGCTGGTATGGGCCGCGATTTGTACAAGACATTCCCGGCCTTCCGCGCGGCGTTCGACGAGGTGTGCGCGAGCATGGACGAACACTTGGGGCGCTCCACACGGGAGCTGGTGTTCGGCGAGGAGGAGCCTCCCAGAGCGGCGCTGGACGAGTCCGCGAACGAGAGTGGTGGCGGTGGCGCGCTCGACAGCACCGAGCTGGCGCAGCCGGCGCTGTTCGCACTCGAGGTTGCGCTGTATCGCCTGGTCGAGGCGTGGGGCGTGCGCCCCGACTTCTTGATCGGCCATTCGGTGGGCGAGCTGGCGGCGGCGCACATCGCGGGCGTGCTTTCACTTGAAGACGCCTGCCGGCTGGTGGCGGCACGCGGGCGCTTGATGGCGGCGCTGCCCGCGGGCGGCGCGATGGTGGCGATCGCCGCGAGCGAGCGGGAGCTGGTCGAACTCGCTCGCCACGCTCGATGGCTGGGAGGGCAGGGTGGCAATCGCCGCGGTGAACGCGCCTGGCGCGGTGGTCGTCTCCGGCGACGAGGACGCGGTGGACGAGCTGGCGCGGGTGTGGACGGAGCAGGGTCGCAAGACCACGAAGCTCAGGGTGAGCCACGCATTTCACTCGCCGCGGATGGAGGGGATGCTCGAGGAGTTCGAGCGCGTGGCGGGGACGGTCACGTTCAACGAGCCGCGGATCCCGGTGGTGTCGAACCTCACCGGCGCGCTGGCCATCGGCGAGGACCTCCGCACCGCCGCCTACTGGAGGCGTCACGTCCGCGAGACGGTGAGGTTCGCCGACGGTGTGAAGTGGTTGGCGGACGAAGGTGTGAAGTGCTTCCTGGAGCTGGGCCCCGACGGCGCGCTGAGCGCGATGGTGAGCGGGTGCATCGAGGATCGCGACCGGGGCGCCGGCGAAGGCGCGCGTGAGCCGGGCGTAGCGCGTGCGCCGGGCGTCGGCGCGCACGGCGGCCCGACAGCGGTAGTCGCGCCCGCGCTGCGCAAGGGCCACGCCGAGCCCCGGGCGCTGCTCACCGCAATCGGTGAGATCTGGGCGCGCGGCGTGAGCGTGAACTGGCGCGCGGTGTTCGACGGGACGGGCGCCGAGCGGGTGGCGCTGCCGAAGTACGCCTTCCAGCGCGAGCGCTACTGGCTGGCACCGACAGCCGGCAAGCGCGATGCGGGAGCGATCGGCCAGGTGCCGATCGAGCATCCGCTGCTGGGGGCGGCGGTGGCGCCGGCCGAGGGCGAGGGGTGGCTGTTCACCGGGCGCATCTCGCTCGACACCCATCCCTGGCTGTCGGATCATGTGGTGGCGGGTACCGCGCTACTGCCGGGCACCGCGCTGCTGGAGCTGGCGCTGTACGCCGGCGCGCAGCTCGGCTGCGAGGCGGTGCGGGAGCTCGTGCTCGAGTCGCCGCTGGCGATCGGCGAGGGCGAGGCGTTGCAGCTGCAACTGACGATCGGCGACCCCGATCCGCACGGGGCAAGGGCGATCGCGATCTACTCGCGACCCGAGGGCGAGCTGACGGACGAGCCCTGGACGCGCCACGCGAGCGGCACGGTGATCCCGTCCGAGCACGATTCGGTGAATCGGGTAATCGTCGCCGAGCTGGCCGGCGAGTGGCCCCCGAGCGGCGCGGTGGAGATCGAGGTCGAGCAACTGCACGACGCGCTCGCGGCGGCGGGAATCGAGTATGGCCCTGCCTTCCAGGGCCTGCGCGCGGTGTGGCGGCGCGGGGCCGAGGTCTTCGCCGAGGCGACGCTGCCGCAAGGGCTGGGCGACGAGACCGCGCAGTTCGCGCTTCACCCGGCGCTGCTCGACGCCACCCTGCAGGCGGTTGCCGCGATCGAGCGCGACCAGGCTCCCACGGCGCGCCTGCCATTCACATGGAACGGCGTGAACCTCTACGCCAGCGGGGCGACCAGCTTGCGCGCGCACCTGCGACCAGTTGGTGAGGATGGGGTGACGCTGACGGTGGCCGACGAGCACGGCGACACGGTTGCGTCGGTCGATTCGCTGATCCTGCGGGCGGCCTCCACCAATGCCGGCTACGACCGCGATTCGCTGTTCGACCTCGAGTGGGTGGCGGCCGGCACCGGCGGTGAAGACGTCGATCGGGATGGGTTGGGTCGCGTGCTGGATTGCACTGGCGGCGCGACCACGGCAGAGGATGCCCTGGCGCGGGTGGGAGATGCCTTGGCGGCGGTCCAGTGCGAGCTGGCTGACGAAGGTGCGCGCGAGCTGGCTGACGACGGTTCGCCGATGCCGACGCCGACTCCTGCCCCCACGGCGATTCCGGCGCCGGCGCTGCCGCTGGCGGTGGTGACGCGCGGCGCGGTGAGTCTCGGCGGCAAGGGCGTGACGGATCCGGCCGGTGGCGGCGTGTGGGGGCTGGTTCGCGCCGCGCAAGCGGAGCACCCCGGGCGGTTCGTGCTGATCGATGTCGATGGCGAGGCGACGGCGGACGCGATCGCCCCCGCGCTGGCGTTGGGCGAGCCCGAGGTGGCGGTGCGCGCCGGAGAGCTGTTCGTTCCGCGTCTGGTGCGTGCGTCGCGGAGCGGCGAAGGCCGGTTGGCGGTGGGCAGCGGCAGTTGGCGCCTCGGCGTGAACGGTGCTGGCGGCGCGCTGGAGGACCTCGAGGTGATCGAGGATCGCAGCGGCGAGCGCCTGCTCGGGGCAGGTGAGGTGCGAGTCGCCGTGCGCGCGGCGGGGGTGAACTTCCGCGACGTGCTGATGGTGCTGGGGATGTACCCCGGCGAGATGGCGATCGGCGGCGAGGGCGCCGGCGTGGTGCTGGAGGTGGGCTGTGACGTGACCGAGCTCGCGATCGGCGACCGCGTGATGGGTCTGCTCGATGGCGCGTTCGGGGCGGTCGCGGTTACCGACCGGCGGCTGCTCGTGCGGATCCCCGAGGGGTGGTCGTTAGTCGAAGCGGCCGCGGCGCCGGTTGCCTTCCTAACGGCCTACCACGGCCTGGTCGATCTGGCCGGGGCGCGGCGGGGCGAGCGCGTGCTGGTACACGCCGCGGCCGGCGGGGTGGGGATCGCGGCGCTGCAGCTCGCCCGGCACCTGGGGCTGGAGGTGCTGGCGACCGCGAGCGAGCCGAAGTGGGGCGCGCTGGAAGCGATGGGGGTGGCCCGGGAGCAGATCGCCTCCTCGCGCGATCTTGAGTTCGGCGAGCGCTTCGCGAGCGCCGGCGGCGTGGACATCGTGCTGAACGCGCTCGCTGGCGAGTACGTCGATACCTCGGCCGCCCTGCTGAGCACGGGCGGCCGCTTCCTGGAGATGGGCAAGACCGACATCCGCGAGCCGGCGGAGATCGAAAGCCGCTTCCCGGGCGTGAGCTACCGCGCGTTCGACATGATGGAGGCCGGCCCCGATCGCATCCAGGAGATGCTCAAAGAGCTGCGCGCGCTGTTCGAGGAAGGCGCGCTGGAGGGCCTGCCGGTGCGGGTATGGGACACGGCTGAGGCGGTTGGCGCGCTGCGCTACATGAGCCAGGCGCGGCACGTCGGCAAGAACGTGCTGCGCCACCCCGCCCCACCACTGAGAGGCGAGGGGACCGTGCTGATCACGGGCGGCACCGGCGGTCTCGGCGCGCTGGTCGCGCGCCACCTGGTCGAGCGCCACGGTGTGCGCCACCTACTGCTGGCCAGTCGCTCCGGCCCCGGCGCGGAGGGCGCGGGCGAGCTGGTGGCGGAGTTGGAGGAGCTGGGTGCGAGCGTGCGCGTGGCGGCGTGCGACGTCGCCGAGCGCGAGCAGGTCGAGGCGCTGCTCGAGGGGATCGACGCCGAGCACCCGTTGTGCGCCGTGCTGCACGCCGCCGCCGTGCTCGACGACGGCCTGCTCGACGGCCTCACGCCCGAGCGGCTGCATGCGGTGCTGGCACCGAAGGCGCTGGGTGCATGGCACCTGCACGAGCTGACGGCCGGCCTCGACCTGCGCGCGTTCGTGCTCTTCTCCTCGGCCGCGGGGACGCTTGGCAGCGCCGGGCAGGCCGCTTACGCCGCCGCCAACGGGCTGCTCGACGCGCTCGCCGGGTACCGCCGCGCGCAGGGTCTGTCAGGCAGCTCGCTGGCGTGGGGCCCCTGGACGCAGGCGGGGATGGCGGAGCGGCTGGGCGAGGGCGAACGGGAGCGACTCGCCCGCGCTGGCATCAGGGCGCTCTCGCCAGCGCAGGGCCTCGGCCTGCTCGACGCCGCGTTCGAGCTCGATCGCCCGCTGCTACTCCCGGTCGGCCTCGACGTCGCCACGCTGCGTGGCTTCGCGCGGGCCGGGCAGCTCGGTCCCCTGCTGGGGGAGCTGGTGCACACGCCGAGCGGGCGTACCGCCGGGCGCGGCGCGAACAGCCGCGCTGGCGGACGCGGCATGAGCAGCCGCGCTGGCGGGCGCGGCGCGCTGGCTGGCGGACGAGGCACGCTGGCTGGCGGGCGCGGTTCACCCGCCGGCAGGGGTGGGCTCGCGACAAAGCTCGCGGAGCTCGATCGCGAGGAGCGCGAGCGACTGGTGCTGGAGCTGGTGCGCGAGCACGCCGCCGCCGTGCTGGGCCACGCCTCCGCGGAGGCGATCGCCGCGGGACAGGCGTTCAAGGATCTCGGCTTTGACTCGCTCGGCGCGGTGGAGCTGCGCAACCGGCTGGCGGCCGAGTGCGACGTGCAGCTACCGGCGACGGCGGTGTTCGACCACCCGACGCCGCAGGCGCTCGCCGCGTTCCTGGTCGATGCCGTGCTGGACACGCATCGGCAGGCTGCCCCGCTCCGCGCGCGTGCGACCGTGGCGACGGGCGAGCCGATCGCGATCGTGGGCATGAGCTGCCGCTATCCGGGATGGGCTGGCAGTGGGCCAGCAGGTGCCCACCCGGGCACCGGATCCGTGCGCTCGCCCGAGCAGCTGTGGGAGCTGGTGGCCGGCGGTGGCGATGCGATCGGCCCCTTCCCCGACGACCGTGGCTGGGATCTCGATGCGCTGTACGACCCCGACCCGCGGCGCCCCGGCTCGAGCTACGTGCGCGAGGGCGGCTTCCTCGCCGGCGCGGGCGAGTTCGACGCCGCCTTCTTCGGTGTCAGCCCCCGCGAGGCGCTGGCGATGGATCCCCAGCAGCGGCTGCTGCTGGAGCTCTGCTGGGAGGCGATCGAACGCGCCGGGATCGACCCGGTCACTCTGCGGGGCAGCGAGACCGGCGTGTTCGCCGGCGTCGGGTCGAGCAGCTACGGAGACGGCGCGACGGGCGGCGAGGAGGGTGTCGAGGGCTACCTGTTGACGGGCAGCATCGCGAGCGTCGCCTCCGGCCGCGTGGCCTACACCTTCGGCCTGGAGGGCCCCGCGGTGTCGGTTGACACGGCTTGCTCCTCGTCGCTGGTGGCGCTGCACCTGGCCGCCAATGCGCTGCGCCAGGGCGAATGCACGCTGGCGCTCGCGGGCGGCGTGACGGTGATGGCAACGCCGGGGCTGTTCGTCGAGTTCAGCCGCCAGCGCGGCCTTGCCCCCGACGGGCGCTGCAAGTCCTTCGGCGACGACGCCGACGGCACGAGCTGGAGCGAGGGCGCGGGGATCGTGTTGCTCGAGCGCCTCTCCGACGCGCAGCGCGCGGGCCACCGGATCCTCGGGGTGCTACGGGGCAGCGCGATCAACCAGGACGGCGCCAGCAACGGGTTGACCGCCCCCAACGGCCCCTCCCAGCAGCGGGTGATCATGCAGGCGCTCGCCAACGCCGGCCTCGCCCCCGAGGAGGTCGATGCGGTCGAGGCGCACGGCACGGGCACCACGCTCGGCGACCCGATCGAGGCCCAGGCGCTGCTGGCGACCTACGGCCAGAACCGCCCCGCGGAGGCGCCGCTGTGGTTGGGCTCGATCAAGTCCAACATCGGCCACGCCGCCGCCGCCTCAGGGGTGGCCGGGGTGATCAAGATGGTGATGGCGCTGCGCCACGAGCGGCTGCCGCGCACACTGCACGCCGAGCGTCCGACCACACAGGTGGATTGGTCGGCGGGCGCGGTGGAGCTGTTGCGCGAGGAGCGGCCGTGGCCGCGCAACGGCCGCCTGCGCCGGGCGGGGGTCTCCTCGTTCGGGATCAGCGGCACCAACGCCCACCTCGTGCTGGAGGAAGCGCCGCCACAGCCTGCCCCGGTGGGCTGGGATCGCCCTGAGCGCGATGGCGCCGAGGGTGCGATTCCTGCCCAGCTCTCGGATGGCGCCGAGGGTGTGACCACTGCCCCGCCCCCCTTTGCTCCTTCTTTCACCGCGCTGCCGTGGCTCATCTCCGGTCGCGGTGGCGAGGGTCTGAACGCCCAGGCGCGGCGTCTGAGCGAGCATCTCGCGGCCGTCCCCAAGCTCGACCCGGCCGACGTGGCGCTCGCGCTCGCGGGGCGCCCGCGGCTCGAGAACCGCGGGGTCGTGCTTGGCGGGAGCGAGGAGCAGCTGCGCGAAGGTCTCGTAGAGCTCGCCGAGGATCGGACGTCGAAGGACGTCGTACGGGGAATCGCCGGGGAGGGGCGTCTCGCGTTCCTGTTCACCGGCCAGGGCGCGCAGCGGGTTGGCATGGGCCGCGATCTGTACAGGACGTTCCCGGTGTTCGCGGCGGCGTTCGACGAGGTGTGCGCTCATCTCGACGAGCACCTGGAGTGCTCCCTGCAGGCGGTGGTGTTCGCCGAGGAGGCCTCCGACGCCGCGGCGGGCGCGGGCGGGGGCGAGCTGGACCAGACCGCCTTGGATCAGACCGCCTTAGACCAGACCGCCCTTGCACAGCCGGCGCTGTTCGCGCTGGAGGTGGCGCTGTACCGCTTGGTCGAGGCGTGGGGCGTGCGCCCCGACTTCCTGATCGGCCACTCGGTCGGGGAGTTGGCGGCCGCACACGTGGCTGGAGTCTTTGGGCTCGAGGATGCCTGTCGTCTGGTCGCCGCTCGCGGGCGCTTGATGGGCGCTCTCCCGAAGGGCGGAGCGATGGTCGCGATCGCGGCTGAAGAGCGGGAGGCGCTTGAGTCCCTGACCGGCTTCGAGGGCCAGGTGTCGCTCGCCGCGGTCAACGGGCCTTCGTCGGTCGTGCTCTCGGGCGATGAGGATGCGGTGCTGGAGCTGGCCGGCATATGGGAGGAGCGGGGTCGCCGGGTGAAGCGGCTGCGCGTGTCGCATGCGTTTCATTCGTCGCGGATGGACGGGATGCTGGAGGCGTTCGAGCGGGTCGCCGAGGGAGTGTCGTTTGGTGAGCCGTCGATTCCGCTGATCTCGAATGTGTCGGGTGGTCTGGCCTCGGGTGAAGAGCTGTGCAGCGCCGGCTATTGGGTTCGTCATGTGCGTGAGGCGGTGCGGTTCGTGGATGGCGTGCGGTGGCTGCACGAGGAGGGTGTAAGGAGCTTCCTGGAGCTGGGGCCCGATGGTGTGCTGAGCGCGATGGCTCATGAGTGCGTGGGCGGCGATGTGTCCGCGGCGCCAGTGTTGCGTCCCGGCCAGCCCGAGATCCGCGCGCTGCTCGCCGGCCTGGCCGGCGCCTGGGTGCGGGGCGCCGAAATCGACTGGGCCAGGGCGTTCGATGGCACTGACGCGAGCCCGGTCGAGCTGCCCGCGTACGCCTTCCAGCGCGAGCGCTTCTGGCTGCGCCCCGGCCGGCCCGCCGGCGACGTGACAGCGATCGGCCAGGCGCCCGCCGGGCACCCGCTGCTAGGCGCCGCGGTCGCGCTCGCGGACGGCGAGCGGTGGCTGTTCACCGGCCGGCTGTCGCTGGAGACGCACCCATGGTTGGCCGAGCACGCCGTCGCCGGCGTCGCGCTGCTGCCGGGCACGGCCCTGCTGGAGCTGGCGCTGCACGCCGGCGCGCAGCTCGGCTGCGGGCTGGTGCGCGAGCTGACGCTGCAGGCGCCGCTGGCGCTGCGCGAGGGCGAGGCGATCCAGATCCAGCTCGCGGTCGGCGAGCTCGAGGATCCGGTCTCGCCCACCCGGACGATCGGCATCTACTCGCGCCCCGCGCAGGACGTGATCGCGGGCGCCCCAGAGCCGGCGCCGTGGGTGCGCCACGCCGAGGGGCTGCTGGCGACGGATGCGGTCCACGACGCGGGTGCGGTTGGCGCCATGGATGCGGCGCACGACGCGGGTATGGCTGGCGCCACGGAGGGGGCCCACGACGGGCACAGGGCTTGAGGTGCGCACGACGCCGCCGAGCTGCGCGCGTGGCCGCCGGCCGGTGCGGAGAGCGTCGAGGTCGCCGACCTGTATGAGGGCCTGTCAGCGGTCGGCCTCGAATACGGCCCGCTCTTCCAGGGCCTACGTGCGGCGTGGCGGCGCGGCGATGAGGTCTTCGTCGAGGTCGAGCTGCCGCCCGAGGAGCACGGCCGCGCGGGTGCGTTCGCGCTGCACCCGGCGCTGCTCGACGCCGCGCTGCACGGGGTGGCGCTCGGCGCGTCGCCCACCGCCGGCGCCGACGGCGAGCCGCTGCTGCCGTTCGCCTGGAGCGGTGCGCGCCTGCACGCGGTCGGCGCCTCGCTGTTGCGGGTGCGCCTGGCGCCGGCGACGGGCGGAGCGGTCTCGCTGCTTGCGGTTGACGAGTCGGGCGAGCCGGTCCTCGCGGTCGACTCCCTGCTGCTGCGCCCGCTCGCTCGGGAGCAGCTGGCGAGCGCACGCGGCGGCTACCGGGAGTCGCTGTTCGCGATCGAGTGGGCATCGCTCGCGGTCGCCGCTGAGAGCGCCGAGAGCGTCGACCTGCTGCCGCTGGAGGAGGCATCCGCCAGCGACGGCGAGTGGATGCCGGAGGCCGTGTGGGTGAGTTGCGCCGATGGGCTCAACCGACTCGGCGCGCGCTCGGATGAGAAGGCCGCCGAGGGCCCCGGAACGGCGGCGGACGCCCTGGTGGGCACGGCGCACGACGCCGCCCGCGGCGTTCTGGAGCTGTTGCAGGAGTGGCTGGTTGACGAGCGCTTCGCGGGCTCCCGCCTGGCGCTGGTGACCGAGCGCGCGGTGGCGGTGGGGGATGAGGAGGTGCCGGGCCTGGCGTGCGCGGCGGTGTGGGGCCTGGTGCGTTCCGCGCAGTCAGAGCACCCGGGACGGCTGGTGCTGGTGGACGTGGACGGGCGCGAGGACTCGCGCAGGGCGCTTGCGGCGGCGCTCGCGAGCGGGGAGCCGCAGGTCGCAGTGCGCGAGGGTGAGCTGTTCGCGCCGCGACTGGCGCGGGTGACGGCGGGGGATACGGCTGTGGACGGTGCGCAGAGCCGCGCCGCCGCGGGCGATCCGACCGCGGGAGATGACGCGCCGGTGGACGGCAACGCCACAGAGGCGCCGGCCACCGGCGACCTCGCCGACGCCGGCACCGTGCTGGTGACGGGCGGGACCGGCGACCTGGGCGCGCTCGTGGCGCGGCACCTGGTGGGGACCCGGGGCGCGCGCAGCATCGTGCTGGCCAGCCGCCGCGGCCGCGAGGCGCCGGGCGCGGTCGAGCTGGAGGCGGAGCTGGCGAGCCTGGGCGCGCGGGTGACGATCGCCGCCTGCGACGTCTCCGACCGCGAGGCGCTGGCGGAGCTGCTCGCGCAGGTGCCCGCCGAGCACCCGCTGGGGCTGGTGGTGCACGCCGCGGGGATCCTCGACGACGGCACGATCGGCTCGCTCACGGGCGAGCGCCTCGACAACGTGCTGGCGGCGAAGCTCGACGGGGCGTGGCATCTGCACGAGCTGACCGCGGAGATGAGCCTGCGCGGCTTCGTCTGCTTCTCCTCCGCGGCCGCCGCGTTCGGCAACCCCGGCCAGGGCAGCTACGCGGCGGCCAACGCGTTCCTCGACGCGCTCGCCGCCCACCGCCGCGCGCGCGGCCTCGCGGGCAGCGCGCTTGCGTGGGGTGCCTGGGCGCAGCGGCAGGGGATGGCGGGCGACCTCGACGAGGTGGCGCGCACCAGGATGGCGCGGATCGGCGTCGGCGAGCTGGCGCCCGCGGAGGGCCTGGAGCTGCTCGACGCCGCCGAGCGCGTCGATCGTGCGCTGCTGCTGGCGATCCACCTCGACCTCGGGCGTATCGGCGCCGCGGCGGCGGGCGGCGCGGAGCTGCCGGCGCTGCTGCGCGGGCTGGTGCGTGCCCCCGTGCGACGGGCCGCGCGGGGCGGCGGCGGGGCGCTTGCGCGGCAGCTGGCGCAGGCATCGACCAGTGAGCGCGAGCCAGTGGTACTGGAGCTGGTGCGCGCGGAGGTCGCCGGCGTCCTCGGCCACGCCTCGCCGGCGGCGATCCCCGAGCGGCGCGCCTTCACCGAGCTCGGCATGGACTCGCTCGCCGCGGTCGAACTGCGCAACCGGCTGGCGTCCGCCACGGGGCGCACGCTGCCGGCGACGCTCGTCTTCGACCACCCCACGCCGGTCGCGCTGGCGCAGTACCTGCTCGGCGAGCTGCTCGACACCCGCGGGGTGGCGGTGAGCGTCGCGCCGGCGTCGGCCGCGCTCGACGAGCCGATCGCGATCGTGGGGATGAGTTGCAGGTATCCGGGGCCGGCGGAGCCGATCTCTGCCGACGACCCGCGCTTCGCTCACTCCGAGCACCCACGCTTCGCTCACTCCGAGCACCCACGCTTCGCTCACTCCGACGACCCACGCTTCGCTCACTCCGACGACCCACGCTTCGCTCACTCCGACGACCCACGCTTCGCCCACTCCGACGGCCGGGCCCCCGACCGCACGGTGCGCTCGCCGGAGGAGCTGTGGCGTTTGGTGGCCGGCGGCACCGACGCGATCGGGGAGTTCCCGACCGACCGCGGCTGGGACCTGGAGGGGTGGCGCCGCGCCGACCCGGGTGCAGTGCGCGAAAGCGGCTTCCTCTACGACGCGGCCGAGTTCGACCCCGCCTTCTTCGGGATCGGCCCGCGCGAGGCGCTGGCGATGGATCCGCAGCAGCGGCTGTTGCTGGAGCGCTGCTGGGAGGCGCTCGAAGACGCCGGCATCGCGCCGGAGTCGCTGCGGGGCAGCCCGACCGGCGTGTACGCGGGGCTGATGTACCACGACTACACCGCGGGCTTCGGCGCGCTGCCGAAGGAGATGATGGGTTACGTCGGCACCGGCAACTCCGGCAGCGTGCTCTCCGGGCGCGTCTCCTACGCCTTCGGTTTGGAGGGCCCGGCGGTGACGCTCGACACGGCCTGTTCCTCCTCGCTGGTGGCGCTGCACCTCGCCTGCGGCGCGCTGCGCGGCGGCGAGTGCCGGCTGGCGCTGGCGGGTGGTGTGACAGTGATGGGGACGCCGGGCGCGTTCATGGAGTTCGGCCAGCAGGGCGGCCTCTCGCCGGACGGGCGCTGCAAGTCCTTCAGCGACGCGGCCGACGGGGTCAGCTGGAGCGAGGGCGTCGGCGTGCTGGTGCTCGAGCGGCTGTCCGATGCGCGACGCAATGGCCACGAGGTGCTGGCGGTGGTGCGCGGCAGCGCGGTCAACCAGGATGGCGCGAGCAATGGCCTGACGGCGCCGAATGGCCCCTCTCAGCAGCGGGTGATCCGCCAGGCGCTCGCCAACGCGCGTGTCACGCCGGGCGAGGTGGATGTGGTCGAGGGTCACGGGACGGGCACGACGCTCGGCGATCCGATCGAGGCACAGGCGCTGCTGGCGACCTACGGCCAGGATCGCCCCGCGGACGCTCCGCTGCTGCTCGGCTCGATCAAGTCCAACATCGGTCACACGCAGGCGGCGGCGGGGGTGGCCGGCGTGATCAAGATGGTGATGGCGATGCGCCACGGGCTGCTGCCGCGGACGCTGCACGTGGACGAGCCGTCGCGCGAGGTCGACTGGTCGGCGGGCGCGGTCGAGCTGCTGCGCGAGGAGCGGGCGTGGCAGCGCAACGGCCGTCCGCGCCGCGCGGCGGTCTCCTCGTTCGGGATCAGCGGCACCAACGCGCACGTGATCCTGGAGGAGCCACCTATGCGCGAGGCGGCGGAGGCTGGTGATACCCCGCTCGATGTGATGCCGTGGGCGGTGTCGGGCAAGGGTGTGCAAGCGCTGCAAGACCAGGCGCGACGTCTCCACGAGCACCTGGTCGGCGCTCCGGAGTTGAGTGTGCACGATGTGGGTCTGTCGCTCGCGGCCAGGCCGGTGCTCGAGCAGCGTGCGCTGGTGGTCGGCGCGACGCGTGCGGAACTGCTCCAAGGACTCGCTGCGCTGAGCGAAGGACAACCTGCCGCGGGCGTGTCCGGCTCGTCGCTGGCGTTCCTGTTCACCGGCCAGGGCGCCCAGCGAATTGGTATGGGCCGCGATTTGTACAAAACATTCCCGGCCTTCCGCGCAGCCTTTGACGATGTGTGCGCACGGATGGACGAGCACCTGGGGCGCTCGACGCGGGCGGTGGTGTTTGGAGAAGAGGCCTCCGGCGAGCCCGCTCCCGATGCGGATGCGGCAGGCGGGTCTGCACTGGACCGCACGGAGTTGGCGCAGCCGGCGCTGTTCGCGCTCGAGGTCGCGCTGTACCGCTTGGTGGAGGCGTGGGGAGTGCGGCCCGACTTCCTGATCGGCCACTCGATCGGGGAGCTGGCGGCCGCGCATGTTGCGGGTGTCTTCTCGCTGGAGGATGCCTGCCGGCTGGTCGCTGCTCGGGGCCAGCTGATGGGCGCGCTGCCAGAGGGCGGGGCGATGGTCGCGATCGCGGCGCCCGAGGAGCAGGTGTTGGAGTCGTTCGCCGCCCTCAACGGCCGGGAGCACACGGTGGCGCTGGCGGCGGTGAACGCGCCGGGCGCAGTGGTCGTCTCCGGCGATGAGGACGCGGTGTTGGAGTTGCAGGCGGCTTGGGAGGAGCGGGGCGCGAGGACAAAGCGGTTGCGTGTGAGTCACGCGTTTCACTCGCCACGGATGGAGGGGATGCTGGGGGAGTTCCGGCGGGTCGCGGAGAGTGTGGCGTTCGCCGAGCCGCGCATCCCGATCGTCTCGAATGTATCCGGCACACTTGCGCGCGTAGAAGAGGTGTGCACACCCGAGTACTGGGTGCGTCACGTACGGGAGCCGGTGCGGTTCGCCGATGGCGTGCAGTGGCTGTGCGGGAACGGCGTGGGCAGCTTCCTGGAGCTGGGACCGGACGGCGTGTTGAGTGCGATGGTGGGGGAGTCCGTCGAGGAGCCGGTCCTCGCGGCGCCCGTGCTGCGCGCCGGCCGCGAGGAGGCGCGTTCGCTGCTGGAGGGTCTCGGCGAGGCGTGGGAGCACGGCGTGGAGATCGACTGGGCGCGCGTGTTCGCAGGCACCGGCGCTCGGCGCGTGCGCCTGCCCACGTACGCGTTCCAGCGCGAGCGCTTCTGGCTACAGGGCCGCGCCACGGGCGATGCGGCGGCGGCCGGCCAGGAGCGGACCGAGCACCCGCTGCTCGGCGCGGCGGTCGCGCTCGCGGACAGCGAGGGTTGGCTATACACCGGCCGGCTGTCGCTGGAGAGCCACCCGTGGCTGGCCGACCACGCGGTCGCGGGCCTGGTGCTGCTGCCGGGCACGGCGCTGGTGGAGCTGGCGCTGTACGCCGGCGGGCAGCTCGGCTGCGGCACGCTGCGGGAGCTGGTGCTGGAGGCGCCGCTTGTATTGGATGCCCGCCCCTCCGCGGACTCCTCCGCCGGCTCGCGCGCTGCGGCGCAGGTGCAGGTGGTGGTCGGCGAGCCGGACGAGGCCGAGTGCAGGGCCGTCGAGATCTACGCGCGCACGCAGGACGCCGCCGTCGAGGGCGAGTGGACACCGTGGGTGCGCCACGCCGCCGGCCTGCTCGCCCCTGAAGGAGCGCCGGTGATGGGCGACGCGGTCACCGCCGGGGCGACCTCGATTGGCAGCGCGGCCACTGCCGGGACGAGCTACGCAGTCGCCGAGCCGACACACGCAGCGGCTGCCGCCGAGTTGACCGGGCCCTGGCCGCCTGCCGACGCGGTCGAGCTGGACGTCGAGGGCATCTACGACGGCCTCGCCGGCGCGGGCCTGGAATACGGCCCGGCCTTCCAGGGCCTGCGGGCCGTGTGGAGGCGGGGCAATGAGGTGTACGCCGAGGTCGAGCTGGACGAGCGCCGGCGCGAGGAAGCTGACTCCTACGGCCTGCACCCGGCGCTGCTCGACGCCGCGCTGCACGCCGCCTCGGCGCTGAGCCCCGCCGAGAGCGCCACCGCGCCGCGGCTGCCGTTCGCGTGGGGCGAGGTGAATCTGCACACCACCGGCGCCTCGCGGCTGCGCGTGCGGTTGGCCCCGGTGGGCGGCGAGGAAGCGGGCTTCTCCGTGGTGCTCGGCGACGAGGGCGGCGTGGTGGCCTCGATCGACTCGCTGAGGTTGCGAGCGGCCGCGGTAGAGGGACTTGACAGCGGTGCGAGTTGGCAGCGCGATGCCCTGTTCAGCCTCGCGTGGCGGCCCGCGGGCGAGCTGGGGCGCGGTCGGGCCGCTGTGATCGGCGAGTCGGACGTGGTGGTCGATTGCCGGGGCGAGGCGGAGGGCGTGAATGGTGTGCTCGATCGCGTGAGCGGGGCGCTGGAGGCTGTACAGGATTGGTTGGGCACCGAGCACGAGAGGGACGGGCGCCTGGTGGTGGTGACGCACGGTGCCGTGAGTATCGATGGCGAGGGTGTGACGGATCTGGCCGCGGCCGCCATCTGGGGAATGGTGCGCACCGCGCACGCGGAGCACCCTGGCCGGATCGTCCTGGTCGACATAGGCGAGGGGACGGCCCCGGACGACGAGGCGGTACAGGGCGCGTTGCGACTGGGCGAGCCCGAGGTGGCTGTGCGTGGCGGCGCGCTGTTTGTGCCGCGGCTGATGCGCGCGGGCGGCGGCTTGGCGGTGGGTCGCGGCGTCGCTGCCGAGGATGCCGTGGACATGGCGAACGACGTCGTGGATGAGGGCGCGGCGGGGGCGGTGAGGGACGAGTGGCGGCTTGGCGTCGAGGGCGGTGGGGGCGTGCTCGAGGACCTGCGTGTGCTCGACGGCGATCCCGCTGGCGGTCGCGAGCTCGGCGTCGGCGAGGTGCGCGTGGCGGTGCGCGCGGCGGGCGTGAACTTCCGCGACGTGCTGACGGTCTTGGGGTTGTACCCGGGCGAGGAGAAGGTGATCGGCGGCGAGGGTGCGGGCGTGGTGCTGGAGGTCGGCCCCGGCGTCGAGGATCTGGCGGTCGGCGATCGCGTGATGGGTCTGCTCGGCGGCGCCTTCGGGTCGGTCGCGGTGACCGATCGTCGTCTGCTTGTGCCGGTCCCGGAGGGGTGGTCGTGGGCGCGTGCGGCGTCGGTGCCGATTGTCTATCTGACCGCCTACTACGGCCTCGTCGATCTCGCCGGCGTGCGGCAGGGTGAGCGGCTGCTGGTGCACGCGGCGGCCGGTGGTGTCGGGATCGCGGCCGTGCAGCTGGCAGAGCACCTGGGCTTGGAGGTTTGGGGCACGGCGAGCGAGGGCAAGTGGAGCGTGCTCGAAGCACTCGGGTTGGAGCGCGAGCGGATCGCCTCCTCGCGGACCCTGGAGTTCGGGGAGCGGTTCGCCGACGCCGGCCTGGACGTGGTGTTGAACTCGCTGGCGGGCGACTACGTGGATGCCTCGCTGGGGCTGCTCGGCGAGGGCGGCCGCATGTTGGAGATGGGCAAGACCGACATCCGCGACGCAGGCGAGGTCGAGGCGTCCCATCCGGGCGTGGCCTACCTGCCGTTCGACGTGATGGACGCTGGCCCGGATCGCATCCAGGAGATGCTGCGGGAGCTGCTGGCGCTGTTCGATGCCGGCGCGTTGGCGGGGCTGCCGGTGCGGGTGTGGGACGCGGCCGACGCGGTGGGGGCGCTGCGCGCGATGAGCCAGGCGCGGCACGTCGGCAAGAACGTGCTGCGGATTCCAGCCCCGGCGCTGGCGGGTGAGGGCACGGTCTTGGTCACGGGAGGCACCGGCGGCCTGGGCGCGCTGGTGGCCAGGCATCTCGTGACCCGCCACGGAGTGCGCAGCCTCTTGCTGGTGAGCCGCCGCGGCGCCGATGCGGAGGGCGTGGACGAGCTGGTGGCGGAGCTGGAGGCGCTCGGCGCGAGCGTCCGGGTGGCGGCGGCTGACGTGGCCGATCGTGAGCAGGTGAAAGCGCTGTTGGAGGGGATCGACCCCGAGCGCCCGCTGGTGGGTGTGGTGCACGCGGCGGGCGTGCTCGACGACGCGCTGATCGGCGCCCTCACGCCAGAACGGGTGCGGGGCGTGCTGGCGCCGAAGGCCGGCGGAGCGTGGCATCTGCACGAGCTGACGGAGGGCATGGACCTGCGCGCCTTCATCCTCTTCTCCTCGCTGGCGGGGACGCTCGGCAACGCCGGGCAGGCCGCGTACGCAGCCGGCAACGCGTTCCTCGACGGCCTGGCCTCCCACCGCCGCGCCAAGGGCCTGGTCGGCAGCTCGCTGGCGTGGGGCCCGTGGGCCGATGCGGGGATGGCGGCCGCGCTGGGCGAGAGCGAGCGCGCGCAGATGGCGAGCTCTGGCGTGAGGCCCTTCTCGCCCGAGCAGGGGTTGGCGATCTTCGACGCGGCATGGGAGCGGGATCGCCCGCTGCTGCTGCCAGTGGCGCTCGATCTCGGGGTGCTGCGCGGCTTCGCGCGCGACGGCGGGCTGCCGCCGATGCTGGGCGAGCTGGTGCGCGTCCCGGCAACCGGCCGCAGACGCTCGGCGCGGGCTCGCGGCGCGCTGGCGCAGAGGCTCGCCGACCTGGAGGCGACCGAGCGCGAGCGGGTGGTGGTGGAGCTGGTGCGCGAGCACGCGGCGGCGGTGCTCGGCCACGCTTCGGCTGAGCGGGTGGACGCGACACTGGCGTTCAAGGATCTCGGCTTCGACTCGCTCGCGGCGGTCGAGTTGCGCAACCGCCTGGCGGCCGAGGCTGGGATGCAGCTGCCGGCGACGCTGGTGTTCGATCACCCCACGCCGGCGGCGCTGGCGAAGTTCCTGCTCGGGGAGCTGCTCGACGAGCGCGCCGGCGTGCGGTTGCCGGCGCAGCGCGCGACGCGGGCCGATGAGCCGATCGCGGTCGTCGGCGTCGGCTGCCGCTTCCCTGGCGGGGTGCGATCTGCCGAGGAGCTGTGGGAGCTGCTGGCGGCGGGCCGTGACGCGATTGGCGGGTTCCCTGCTGACCGTGGCTGGGATCTGGAGGGGCTGTACGACCCCGACCCGGGCAACCCGGGGAGCAGCTACGTGCGCGAGGGTGGCTTCCTGGAAGGCGCGGGCGAGTTCGACGCCGGCTTCTTCGGCGTCAGCCCGCGCGAGGCGCTGGCGATGGATCCGCAGCAGCGGCTGCTGCTGGAGGTCTGCTGGGAGGCAATCGAGGGGGCGGGAATCGACCCCGCGCAGCTGCGGGGGACGGCGACCGGCGTGTTCGCGGGAGTCGGCTCCAGCGGCTACGGCGACGGATCCGCGGGCGAGGGCGTCGAGGGGTACCTGCTGACGGGGAACCTCGGAAGCGTCGTCTCGGGCCGCGTGGCGTACACCTTCGGATTGGAGGGCCCGGCGGTATCGGTCGACACGGCCTGCTCCTCCTCGCTCGTGGCACTGCACCTGGCGGCGAGCGCGCTGCGCCAGGGTGAGTGCTCGCTGGCGTTGGCGGGCGGCGTGACGGTGATGGCGACGCCGGGGCTGTTCGTGGAGTTCAGTCGCCAGCGCGGTCTCGCGCCCGACGGCCGTTGCAAGTCGTTCAGCGACGGCGCGGACGGGACCGGGTGGAGCGAGGGCGCGGGGATCGTGATGCTGGAGCGCCTCTCCGATGCGCAGCGCCTGGGCCACCCGATCCTCGGCGTGCTACGCGGCAGCGCGGTCAACCAGGATGGGGCGAGCAACGGGCTGACAGCACCGAACGGCCCCTCTCAGCAGCGAGTGATACTCCAGGCTCTCGCGAACGCGGGGCTCGATCTAAGTGACGTGGACGCGGTCGAGGCACACGGCACCGGTACCACGCTCGGCGATCCGATCGAGGCGCAGGCGCTGCTGGCGACCTACGGCCAGGATCGTGCCGAGGACTCTCCGTTGTGGTTGGGCTCGATCAAGTCGAACATCGGTCACGCCGCGGCGGCCTCCGGGATCGCGGGTGTGATCAAGGTGCTGATGGCGTTGCAGCGTGAGCGGCTGCCCCGCACGCTGCACGCGGAGCAGCCGACCCGCGAGGTCGATTGGGAGGCGGGCGCGGTCGAGCTGCTGCGCGAGGAGCGGCCGTGGCCGCGCAACGGAAAGCCGCGCCGCGCGGGGGTCTCCTCGTTCGGGATCAGCGGCACCAACGCGCACGTGATCATCGAGGAGTCTCCGCTGCACGAGCCTCAGGTAGCTCCTTCCCTTCCTCCAGTGAGTGTGTCACCCGCCTGGATCCTCTCTGGCCGCGGGGCGGACGGCCTCCAGGAGCAGGCGCGACGTCTGGGCGAGTTCCTCGCCGAGCGCCCGGAGCTCGACCCGGCCGACGTGGCGCTGGCGCTCGCCGCCCGCCCGCGGCTGGAGCAGCGCGCGGTGTTGCTCGGCGACGACCGCGAGCAACTGCTGCGGGGTCTCGGCGCGCTGGCGCGTGGCGAGGCCGAGGAGGCGCCTGACCCGATCGTGACGGGCAGCGCCACCGCGGCCACCGGCGGCGCCGTGTTCCTGTTCCCCGGCCAGGGCGGCCAGTGGGAGGGGATGGCGGTCGAGCTGCTGGCCCACTCGCCGCTGTTCGCGCGGCGGCTGGCGGAGTGCGCCGACGCGCTCGAGCCGTTCGTCGGCTGGCGCCTGGAGGAGGTACTGCGCGGCGCGCCGGGGACCCCCGACCTCGGGCGCGTGGACGTCGTGCAGCCGGCGCTGTTCGCCGTGATGGTGTCGCTCGCCGAGCTGTGGCGCGCCTGCGGGGTGCATCCCGCCGCCGTCGTTGGCCACTCCCAAGGCGAGATCGCGGCGGCGTGCGTGGCCGGCGGCCTGACGCTGCCGGACGCGGCGCGGGTCGTGGCGCTGCGCAGCCGCGCGCTGGTCGCGCTCGCCGGCCGCGGCGGGATGGCCTCGGTCGCGCTCGGGCAGCGCGAGGTCGAGCCGCTGCTCGCGCGCTTCGACGGCCGCGCGGGCCTCGCGGCCGTCAACGGCCCTGGCGCGGTGGTTCTCTCCGGTGAGGTGGGGGCGCTCGAGCAGCTGGTTGAGCAGTGCGAGGCCGACGGCGTGCGCGCGCGGATGATCGCCGTCGACTACGCGGCGCACTCGGCGCAGGTCGAGGCGATCCGCGCCGAGCTGGTCGAGGGCTGCGCCGGGATCGTCCCGCGCGAAGGCGAGATCCCGTTCCACTCGACCGTCACCGCGGGGCCGCTCAGCACGGCTGAGCTGGACGGCGAGTACTGGTATCGCAACCTGCGCGAGACGGTGCGCTTCGACGAGGTGACGCGCGCGCTGCTGTCCGCCGGCCGGCGCCTGTTCGTGGAGGTCGGCCCGCACCCGGTGCTGACGGTCGGCCTGCAGGAGACGGGCGCCATCGCCATCGGTTCGCTGCGCCGCGACGACGGCGGCCCGCGCCGCTTCCTCACCTCGCTCGCGCAGGCGTGGGTGCACGGCGCGGAGGTCGAGTGGCGCGCGCTGCTGGAGCGCCCGGACGCGCGCGCGGTCGCGCTGCCCCCGTACGCCTTCCAGCGCGAGCGCTACTGGCTGCGCGGCGCGGCCGCCGCCGGCGACGTGGGCGCGGCCGGTCTCGGTGCCGCCGGCCATCCGCTGCTGGGCGCCGCGATTGCGCTGGCCGACGGCGCCAGCCACGTGCTCACCGGCCGCCTCTCGCTCGACACCCAGCCGTGGCTGGCCGACCACGCAGCGCTTGGGACGGCGCTGCTGCCGGGCACGGCGTTCGTCGAGCTGGCGCTGCACGCGGGCGCGCAGCTCGGAGCCGAGGAGCTGCGCGAGCTGACGCTGCAGGCGCCGCTGACGCTGACCCCCGAGCAGGCGGTGCAGATCCAGGTGGTGGTCGGCGAGCCCGACGCGGCGGGCTGCAGAGGCATAGGCATCTACTCGCGGCCGGAGAGCGCACGCACGAACACCGGCGAGATCTGGGGCGGCGAGGAGTGGGTGCGCAACGCCGAGGGCACGCTCGCGCCGCTTGAGCCGCAGGGCCACGCCCGCGTCCACGCCGAGCAGGAGGCCGCGGCGCTCGCGGGCGAGTGGCCGCCACCCGGCGCCGAGGAGCTGGATGTCGAGGAGGTATACGACGCGCTGGCCGCGGCCGGCCTCGAATACGGCCCCGCCTTCCAAGGCCTGCGCGCAGTGTGGCGCAGCGGGGAGGAGCTGTACGCGGAGGTGGCGCTGCCCGAGGAGCGCGAGCCAGAGGCCGATCGGTATGGCCTGCACCCCGCCCTGCTCGACGCCGCGCTGCACGCGCTCGCGACGCGCGCGCAGGAGTCGGGTGGGCCGCTGCTGACGTTCGCGTGGAGCGGCGTGCGGCTGTGGGCCGTAGGCGCCGCCGCGCTGCGCGTGCGCCTGGCGCCGGCCGGGGAGCAGGGTGTCTCGTTGGCGGTCACCGACGCCGACGGTGCGCTACTCGCCACGATTGATGCGCTGGCGCTGCGCGCGGCCACCGGCGAGCAGCTCGGTGCCACCGCCGACCACCGCGATTCCCTGTTCGGCGTCGAGTGGGCGCCGATCGCCTCCAGCGCTGCGCCTTCTACCGACAGCGCCGAGCTCTCTGCCGGGAGCACCGCACCCTCCCTCGGGAGCCCCGAGCCCCCCGTCGGGAGCACTGCACCCTCCCTCGGCGGGAGCCCCGAGCCCCCCGTCGGGAGCACTGCACCCTCCCTCGGCGGGAGCGCCGAGCCCCCCGTCGGGAGCACCGCCCCAGTGGCGTTCGCCGAGGCGATCGATGGCGAGGGCCCGACACCGGAGGCCGTATGGGTTGATTGCACCGGCGGTCACGCGAATAGTGGTGGGGCCGCGGAAGAACACACAATTGCATCGCCGGAGGGTGCGCTGCCCACCGCGGCGCATGGGGTGGCGGTCGAGGTCTTGGTGCTGTTGCAGCGCTGGCTGGCCGACGAGCGCTTCGCCAACTCCCGCCTGATGCTGGTGACGGAGGGCGCGGTCGCAGTTGGGACCGAGGAGCTGAGCGGCCTGGCGTTCGCCCCGGTGTGGGGGCTGGTGCGCTCGGCCCAGTCGGAGTACCCGGGGCGCCTCGTGCTGGTGGACGTGGACGGTCACGATGAGCTACCCACCACCCTGGCGGCGGCGCTCGCCAGCGGTGAGCCGCAGGTGGCGGTGCGCGCCGGCAAGCTGCTCGCGCCGCGGCTGGTGCGCAGCGCCGAGGACGCCGGGACGAGCGCCGCGGCTGGCCGCGATCAGCGCGGCGATGGCGCGTCCGGCGATCCCCAGGACGATGGCGCGGCGGAGGATCCCCTCGATCCCGGCACCGCCCTGGTCACCGGCGGAACGGGCGGGTTGGGCGCGCTGGTGGCGCGGCACCTGGTGGAGCGCGACGGGGTGCGCGATCTCGTGCTGGTGAGCCGCAGCGGGCCGGCGGCCGAGGGCGCGACCGAGCTGCGGGCCGAGCTCGCGGCGCTGGGCGCGGAGGTGCGAATCGCGGCCTGCGACGTGTCCGACCGCGAGCAGCTGGCGGAGCTGCTCAGCTCGATCGAGGGCCCGCTCGGGACGGTGGTGCACGCGGCCGGCGTGCTCGACGACGGCGTGGTCGAGTCGCTGACGGAGGAGCGCCTGCGGCGGCTGCTGGCGGCGAAGGCCGACGGCGCCTGGCATCTGCACGAGCTGACCGCCGCGCGGGGCGTACGCGAGCTGGTGCTGTTCTCCTCGGCGGCAGGCGTGTTCGGCAACGCGGGCCAGGGCGGGTACGCGGCGGCGAACGCCTTCCTCGACGCGCTCGCGGCGCACCGCCGCGCGAAGGGCCTGCCGGCGGTGTCGGTGGCGTGGGGCCTGTGGGCGAGCGAGGCGGGAATGGGTGGGCGCCTCGGCGAGGCCGAGCTGGCGCGGCTGGCGCGCCGGGGCACGATCGCGCTGGACGCCGCGGAGGGCCTCGCGCTGCTGGAGCGGGCGCGCACGAGCACGCGCGCGCTGGTCGTCGGCGCGCACCTCGATCTGCGCGCGCTGAGCGCGGCCGCCGGACAGGGCGCGGGGCAGGGGCTGCTGCGGGACCTGATCGGGGCGCGCCGCCGGGTGCGCGCGGGCGGCGGCGGGTCGCTGGAGCGGCGGCTGCGGGGCGTCCCCGTCGGCGAGCGGGTGCGGGTGGCGCTGGAGCTGGTGCGCGCCCAGGCGGCCGCTGTACTCGGGCACGCCTCGCCGGAGGCAGTGGGCGCCGAGCGGGCCTTCCGCGAGCTGGGGGTCGACTCGCTGGCGGCGGTCGAGCTGCGCAACCGGCTGGAGGCGGCGAGCGGCTTGCGCCTGCCGGCGACGCTGGTGTTCGACCACCCCAATCCGGCGGCGCTCGCGCGGTACCTGCTGAGCCTGCTCGACGGCGCCGGCCGCGGCGTGCGCGTCAGCCGCGCGACCCGCGTGGAGGAGCCGATCGCGATCGTCGGCATGAGCTGCCGCTACCCCGGCGGGGTCGACTCGCCGCAGGAGCTGTGGGAGCTGGTGTCGCAAGGCAGGGACGGAATCGCGGAGCTCCCCGAGGACCGCGGCTGGGACCTGGAGCGGCTGTACGACCCCGACCCCGAGAGCCGCGGCACGAGCTACGCCCGCGAAGGCGGGTTCGTGCGCGGCGCGGGCGAGTTCGACGCCGCCTTCTTCGGGATCGGCCCGCGCGAGGCGCTGGCGATGGATCCGCAGCAGCGGTTGCTGCTGGAAGCGAGCTGGGAGGCGCTCGAAGACGCCGGCCTCGACCCGCTGGGGCTGCGCGGCAGCGAGACGGGCGTGTTTGCGGGCGTGATGTACCACGACTACGCGACCGGCCTCGGCGCGCGCGCGCTCGATGGGCTGGAGGGGTACATCGGCACCGGCAACGCGGGCAGCGTGGTGTCGGGCCGCGTGGCGTACGCGCTCGGCCTGGAGGGCCCGGCGGTGACCGTCGACACGGCCTGCTCCTCCTCGCTGGTCGCCCTGCACTGGGCAAGCCAAGCGCTGCGCGGAGGCGAATGCGACCTCGCGTTGGCGGGCGGCGTGACGGTGCTGTGGACGCCAGGCGTGTTCGTGGAGTTCAGCCGCCAGCGGGGGATGGCGCGCGACGGGCGCTGCAAGTCCTACGCCGACGCCGCCGACGGCACGGGCTGGGGCGAGGGCGTGGGCGTGTTGGTGCTGGAGCGCCTCTCGCAGGCGCAGCGCAACGGCCACCGCGTGCTGGGCGTGGTGCGCGGCAGCGCGGTCAACCAGGACGGCGCCTCCAACGGCCTGACCTCGCCGAACGGCCCCTCCCAGGAACGCGTGATCGCGCAAGCGCTCGCCAACGCCGGCCTGACCGCGGCCGAGATCGACGCGGTCGAGGGCCACGGGACGGGCACGACGCTCGGCGATCCGATCGAGGCGCAGGCGCTGCTGGCGACCTACGGCCAGAGCCGCCCGGCGGACGCCCCGCTGTGGCTGGGCTCGATCAAGTCGAACATCGGGCACACCCAGGCCGCCGCTGGGGTGGCGGGCGTGATCAAGATGGTGCTCGCGCTGCGCCACGGGCTGCTCCCGCGAACGTTGCACGTGGATCGGCCCTCGTCCCATGTGGAGTGGGAGGAGGGGGGGGTGGTGCTGTTGACCGAGCCCCGAGCGTGGGTCGCGAACGGCCGGCCGCGCCGCGCGGGGGTCTCCTCGTTCGGGATCAGCGGCACCAACGCGCACCTGATCCTCGAAGAGGCGCCCGAGTCCGCCCCCTCCGGCGCCAAGGCGGATGCCGTCGGGGGGGCGGGCGCCATGGACCTGAGCACATCCGCGACGGACGTGCCGGTCCCACCCGGGCCCGACGGCGAATTGCTCACAGGCGCCCTGCTCATCGACGCCCTACCGTGGCTGCTCTCGGGCCGCGGCGCCGACGGCCTCCGGGCGCAGGCGCGACGTCTGGGCGAGTTCCTCGGCGGGCACTCCGTCCTCGACCCCGCCGACGTCGCGACCTCGCTCGCGGCAAGGCCACAGCTGGAGCACCGCGCGGTGGTGGTGGGCGACGATCGCGAGCAGCTGCTGGTGGGAGTCGCGGCGCTGGCCGAGGGCCGCACCACCGGGTCTGCCAACGGCAGCGTGGACGCGGGGCGCCTGGCCTTCCTGTTCACCGGCCAGGGCGCGCAGCGGGTTGGTATGGGCCGTGAGCTGTACAAGGCATTCCCCGCCTTCCGCACGGCCTTCGACGATGTGTGCGCACGGATGGACGAGCACCTGGAGCGCCCGTTGCGGGAGGTCGTGTTCAGCGAAGAGGCCTCTGGCGAGCGCGCTCCCGATGCGGATGCGGCGGACGAGTCCGCACTGGACGGCACGGAGCTGGCGCAGCCGGCGCTGTTCGCGCACGAGGTCGCGCTGTACCGCTTGATGGAGGCGTGGGGGGTGCGTCCCGACTTCCTGATCGGCCATTCGATCGGCGAGCTGGCGGCGGCGCACGTGGCGGGTGTCTTCTCGCTGGAGGACGCGTGCCGCCTGGTCGCCGCGCGTGGCCGGCTGATGGGCGCATTGCCCGAGGGTGGGGCGATGGTCGCGATCGCCGCGCCCGAGGGGGAGGTGCTGGAGTCGTTCGCTGCCCTCAATGGGAAGGAGCACACGGTGGCGCTGGCGGCCGTGAACGCCCCCGGCGCGGTGGTGGTCTCCGGCGACGAGGACGCGGTAATGGAGCTGCAGGCCACATGGGATGAGCGGGGCGCGAGAACGAAGCGGCTGCGTGTAAGCCACGCCTTCCACTCACCGAGGATGGAGGGGATGCTGGAGGAGTTCCAGCGGGTCGCGGAGAGCATGGCTTTCGCCGAGCCGCGTATTCCGATGGTCTCGAATGTGTCCGGTACACTCGCGCGCGCCGAGGAGGTGTGCACACCTGAGTACTGGGTGCGCCACGTACGGGAGCCGGTGCGGTTTGCGGATGGCGTGCGGTGGCTGCGCGGCGAGGGCGTGGGCAGCTTCCTCGAGCTGGGGCCAGATGCGGTGCTGAGCGCGATGGTGGGGGAGTGCGTCGAGGAGGTCGCAGGCGGCGGGCAGGACTCCCTTGGAGAGGAGGGCCCCGGTGGAGAGCTGTCCGGGAAAGGCCTCTCGCCCACCCCGGTGGCGGTGGCCCCCCTGCTGCGCGCCGGCCGCAACGAGGTGCGCGCGCTGTGGGAGGGCCTCGGCGAGGTGTGGGCGCACGGCGTCGAGGTCGATTGGGCGCGAGCGCTCGGGCGGACAGGCGCCAGCCGCGTGACGCTCCCCGCGTATGCCTTCCAGCGTGAGCGCTACTGGCTGGCGCCGGGGAGCGGTTTCGCGGGCGATGCCGCGGCGGCCGGCATCGAGCGGACAGAGCATCCGCTGCTCGGTGCCGCGGTCGCGCTCGCGGACAGCGAGGGGTGGCTGTTCACCGGCCGCCTGTCGCTGGAGACCCACCCGTGGCTGGCCGACCACGTGGTCGCGGGCGTGGCGCTGCTGCCGGGCACGGCGTTCGTCGAGCTGGCGCTGCACGCCGGTGCGCAGCTAGGCAGCCCCTGCCTGCGGGAGCTGGTGCTGGAGGCCCCGCTTGTATTGGATGCCCGCCCGCCCGCAGACTCCTCCCCCCGCTCGCTCGCTGCGGTGCAGGTCCAGGTGGTGATCGGCGAGCCGGACGATGCGGTCCCACCGGCCCGAGCCGTAGAGATCTATGCCCGCGTCGAGGGTGCCACCACCGATGGCGAGCGGACGCGGTGGGTGCGCCACGCCAGCGGCGTGCTTGCCTCCGATGCCGAGGCGTCCCCCGTCGAGCTACCCGGCGAGTGGCCACCGCCCGGCGGCGTCGAGCTGGACGTCGATGACATCTACGATGGGCTCGCCGGCGCGGGCCTGGAGTACGGCCCGGCGTTCCAAGGCCTGCGCGGGGTGTGGCGCCGCGGCGAGGAGGTGTTCGCCGAGGTCGAGCTGGGCGAGGCGCAGGATCGGGAGGCCGGCTCCTTCGGCCTGCACCCCGCGCTGCTCGACGCCGCGCTGCAGGCCGTTGCGGCGCTGGCCCCGACCTCGACTGCCCCCGACGCCGGCGCCCCGCGGCTGCCGTTCGCGTGGAGCGGGGTGAACCTGCGCGCCGCCGGCGCGACGCGGCTGCGAGCGTGCCTGACGCCGCGCGGGGAGGCCGTGTCGGTGGTGCTGGCCGACGAGAACGGAGTGGTGGCATCCGTCGATTCGCTGACGCTGCGGGCGGCCGCGGTCGGCGAGCTGCGCGCCGCGCCCGCGGAGCAGCGGGATGCCCTGTTCGTCGTCGAGTGGCTGCCGGCAGGCGCCGTCGGGGACGATCTGGCCGCCGCGCTCGACGAGTCCGACGTGGTGGTCGATTGCCGGGGCGAGAACGACGGCGCGGATGACGTGCTCGACCGCGTGAACGGCGCGCTGGCGGCGGTGCAGGATTGGCTGGGAGCGGAGCGCGCGGCGGACGGGCGCCTAGTGGTGGTGACGCACGGCGCCGTCGGCATCGACGGTGAGGACGTGGCCGATCTCGCCGCGGCCGGCATCTGGGGCCTGGTACGCACCGCGCAGGCGGAGCACCCCGGGCGGATCGTGCTAATCGATGTGGCCACCGACGAGGCGATCGCCAACGCGCTGCAGTTGGGCGAGCCCGAGGTGGCGGTGCGCGAAGGTGCGCTGTTCGTGCCGCGCCTGGTGCGCGCGAGCCGCGGCCTGGTCGTGGGGCGCGGCGTCGGCGTCGAGGATGCGGGGGAGGCCGAGGCCGGCGGCTGGCGGCTGGGCGTCGTTGGTGGTGGGGGCGTGCTGGAGGACATACAGGTGACGGAGGGTGCCGGCGGCGGCGCGCTCGGTGCCGGCGAGGTGCGCGTGGCGGTGCGTGCGGCCGGCCTCAACTTCCGCGACGTGCTCGGCGCGCTCGGGATGTATCCGAATCCCACCCTCCCGATATCGATCGGCGGCGAGGGCGCGGGCGTCGTGCTGGCGGTCGGCCCGGGCGTCGAGGACCTCGCGGTCGGCGACCGTGTGATGGGTCTGCTCGACGGGGCCTTCGGGTCGGTCGCGGTGACCGATCGCCGGCTGCTCGTGCCGGTGCCGGAGGGGTGGTCGTGGGCGCGTGCGGCGTCGGTGCCGATTGTCTATCTGACCGCCTACCACGGCTTGGTCGATCTCGCGAAGGCGCGCGCGGGCGAGCGGCTGCTGGTGCACGCGGCGGCCGGCGGTGTCGGGATCGCGGCAGTGCAGCTTGCCCGGCACTTGGGTCTGGAGGTGTGGGGCACGGCGAGCGAAGGCAAGTGGGGTGTGCTGGAAGCGCTCGGGTTGGAGCGCGAGCGGATCGCCTCTTCGCGCGACCTGGAGTTCGGAGAGCGCTTCGCCGGCGCCGGCCTGAACGTGGTGCTGAACTCGCTGGCCGGCGAGTACGTCAACGCCTCGCTGGGCCTGCTCGGCGAGGGCGGCCGCTTCCTGGAGATGGGCAAGACCGACATCCGCGAGGCCGCGCAGATCGAGGCGGCCTTCCCCGGCGTCGCCTACCAGCCGTTCGACATGCTCGATGCCGGCCCGGATCGCATCCAGGAGATGCTGCGCGAGCTGGTGGAGCTGTTCGAGGCCGGCGCGCTGGCGGGGTTGCCGGTGCGGGTGTGGGATGCCGCCGACGCGGTGGGGGCGTTGCGCGCGATGAGCCAGGCGCGGCACGTCGGCAAGAATGTGCTGCGGATCCCGGCGCCTGCCCTCGGTGGCGAGGGCACGGTGCTGGTGACGGGCGGCACGGGTGGCTTGGGCGCACTGGTGGCCAGGCATCTCGTGGCACGCCACGGAGTGCGAAGCCTCTTGCTGGCGAGCCGCCGCGGCGGCGATGCCGACGGCGTCGCCGAGCTGGTGGCGGAGCTGAAGGGCCTGGGCGCGAACGTGACGGTGGCGGCGTGCGACGTCGGAGATCGCGCACAGGTGAAGATGATGTTGGAAGGGGTTGGCGCGGAGCATCCGTTGGTGGGCGTGGTGCACGCGGCGGGGGTGGTCGACGACGGGTTGGTGGGCTCGCTCACGCCCGAGCGGGTGCGGGGCGTGCTGGCGCCGAAGGCCGGCGGGGCGTGGCACCTGCACGAGTTGACGGAGGGGATGGATCTGCGGGCGTTCGTGCTCTTCTCCTCGCTGGCGGGGACGCTCGGCAACGCTGGCCAGGGGGGCTACGCGGCGGGGAACGCGTTCCTCGATGGCCTGGCCTCCCACCGCCGCGCCGGGGGCCTGGCTGCCAGCTCGCTGGCGTGGGGCCCGTGGGCCGACGCGGGGATGGCGGCCGCGCTGACCGCGGGCGAGCGTGCACAGATGGAGCGCTCCGGCGTGAAGCCCTTCTCACCCGAGCAGGGGCTCGAGCTATTCGACGCGGCGTGGGAGCTCGATCGCCCGACGGTGGCGCTGGTCGCGCTCGACCTGGCGGTGCTGCGTGGCTTCGCGCGCGACGGCGGGCTGCCGCCGATGCTGGGCGAGCTGGTGCGCGCCCCGGCGTCCGGGCGCAGGCGCTCCGCACGTAGTCGCGGCGCGTTGGCGCGGCGGCTCGCCGACCTCGGGTCGGCCGAGCGCGAGCGGGTGGTGGTGGAACTGGTGCGCGAGCACGCGGCGGCGGTGCTCGGCCACGCTTCGGCTGAGCGAGTCGATGCGGCGTTGGCTTTCAAGGATCTTGGCTTCGATTCGCTCGCGGCGGTGGAGTTGCGCAACAGCTTGGCGGCTGAGGCCGGGATGCAGCTGCCGGCGACGCTCGTGTTCGACCACCCCACGCCGGCGGCGCTGGCGAAGTTCCTGCTCGGGGAGCTGCTTGACGAGCGCGCCGGCGTGAAGCTGCCGGCGCAGCGCGCCACTCGGGCCGACGAGCCGATCGCGGTGGTTGGCGTCGGCTGCCGTTTCCCCGGTGGCGTTCGCTCCGCGGAGGAGCTGTGGGAGCTGCTGGCGGCGGGCCGCGACGCGGTCGGTGCGTTTCCCGCCGACCGCGGCTGGGATCTGGAGGGGCTGTACGACCCCGATCCCGCCCACCCCGGAAGCAGCTATGTACGCGAGGGTGGCTTCCTGGAGGGCGCGGGCGAGTTCGACGCCGGCTTCTTCGGGGTCAGCCCGCGCGAGGCGTTGGCGATGGATCCGCAGCAGCGGCTGCTGCTGGAGGTCTGCTGGGAGGCGATCGAGGGCGCGGGGATCGACCCCGCGCAGCTGCGGGGGACGGCGACCGGCGTGTTCGCGGGAGTCGGCTCCAGCGGCTACGGAGGCGGATCCGCCGGCGAGGGCGTCGAGGGCTATCTGCTGACCGGGAACATCGCCAGCGTCGTCTCCGGCCGTGTCGCCTATACCTTCGGATTGGAGGGCCCGGCGGTGTCGGTCGATACGGCCTGCTCCTCCTCGCTCGTGGCACTGCACCTCGCGGCGAGCGCGCTGCGCCAAGGTGAGTGCTCGCTGGCGCTGGCGGGCGGCGTGACGGTGATGGCCACGCCGGGGCTGTTCGTGGAGTTCAGCCGCCAGCGCGGCCTCGCGCCCGACGGCCGTTGCAAGTCGTTCAGCGACGGCGCGGACGGGACCGGGTGGAGCGAGGGCGCGGGGATCGTGATGCTGGAGCGCCTCTCCGATGCGCAGCGCCTGGGCCACCCGATCCTCGGCGTGCTACGCGGCAGCGCGGTCAACCAGGATGGTGCGAGCAACGGCTTGACGGCGCCGAATGGCCCCTCGCAGCAGCGGGTGATTCTGCAGGCGCTCGCGAACGCGGGGCTCGATCCAAGCGACGTGGATACGGTCGAGGCGCATGGCACCGGCACCACGCTCGGCGATCCGATCGAGGCGCAGGCGCTGCTGGCGACCTACGGCCAGGATCGTGCCGAGGACGCCCCGCTGTGGTTGGGCTCGATCAAGTCGAACATCGGTCACGCCGCGGCGGCTTCGGGGATCGCGGGTGTGATTAAGGTGCTGATGGCGTTGCAGCGTGAGCGGCTGCCCCGCACGCTGCACGCGGAGCAGCCGACCCGCGAGGTCGATTGGGACGCTGGCCGTGTGGCGCTGTTGACCGAGGAGCAGCCGTGGCGGCCCAACGGAAAGCCGCGCCGCGCGGGGGTCTCCTCGTTCGGGATCAGCGGCACCAACGCGCACGTGATCATCGAAGAGGCGCCGCGCGAGTCGAGGCCGGCATCCGTTTCCGAACGCAAGCCAGCCGACGTGCTGGCATGGGTCGTCTCTGGCCGTGGCGAGGATGGCTTGCGTGGCCAGGCTCGGCGTCTGAGCGGATATCTAGCCGGCGCCCCCGAGCTCGATCCAGCGGATGTGGGGCTCTCCCTCGCCGGCCGCCCGTCGCTTGAGAACCGTGCGGTGGTGCTTGGCAGGAGTCGCGAGGAGCTGCTGGATGGTCTCGCCGGGCTCGCCGCGGATCAGACGTCCGACAAAGGTGCGCAGGGAGGCCGGCTGGCGTTCCTGTTCACCGGCCAGGGCGCGCAACGAGTTGGCATGGGCCGCGATCTGTACGAGACCGTCCCGGTCTACCGGGCGGCCTTTGACGAAGCGTGCGCCCACATGGATGTGCACCTTGGGTGCTCGCTGCGGGAGGTGGTGTTCGAGGACGAGTCCCTGCTGGAGGGGACGGCCTTGGCCCAGCCGGCGCTGTTCGCCCTGGAGGTCGCGCTATACCGTCTGGTCGAGGCATGGGGCGTGCGCCCCGACTTCCTGATCGGCCACTCGGTCGGCGAGCTGGCGGCGGCGCACGTGGCGGGTGTCTTTTCGTTGCATGATGCGTGCCGGCTGGTGTCGGCGCGGGGCAGGTTGATGGGCGCGTTGCCGCGGGGCGGCGCGATGGTCGCGATCGGGGCGCGGGAGGGGGAGGTGTTGGAGTCGTTGGCGGCTGTGAGCGGCTGGGAGGAGCGAGTGGCGCTGGCCGCCGTGAACGCCCCTGGCTCGGTGGTGATCTCCGGCGACGAGGATGCGGTGCTGGAGCTGCGGGAGCTGTGGGATGAGCGCGGTGCGCGGACGAAGCGGCTGCGCGTCAGCCACGCCTTCCATTCGCCCCGGATGGAGGGGATGCTGGAGGAGTTCGCCCGCGTCGCGGAGACGGTGTCGTTCAACGAGCCGCAAATCCCGCTGGTCTCCAACCTGTCCGGCGGGCCGGCGAGCGCGGAGGAGGTGTGCACTCCTGAGTACTGGGTACGACATGTGCGCGCCCCGGTGCGCTTCGCCGATGGTGTGGGCTGGCTCCGCGGGAAGGGGGTGCGGAGCTTCCTGGAGTTGGGGCCGGACGGGGTGCTGAGCGCGATTGTCGGCGAATGCGTCGAGAGCGGCGAGGCCGAGGCCGGGGCTGGCGGTGGCGTGGAAGGCGGCGTCACTGGTGACGGGGCTGGCGACGGCGTGCAGGGCGGCGTCACCAGTGACGGGGCGCAAGCAACGCCCCTGCTGCGCGCCGGCCGGGACGAGCCGCGGGCGCTGCTCGCCGGTCTGGGCGAGGCGTGGGTACGGGGCGTGGACGTCGATTGGGCCCGCGTGTTCGACGGCTCCGGCGCCCGGCGTGTGGCGCTGCCGCCGTATGCCTTCCAGCGCGAGCGCTACTGGCTGACCGCCGGACCGGCCGCCGGCGACGTGGCGGCAGCCGGCCAGGAGCGGGCCGAGCACCCGCTGCTCGGCGCCGCGGTCGCGCTCGCGGACAGCGATGGGTGGCTGTTCACCGGTCGCCTCTCGCTGGAGACCCACCCGTGGCTGGCCGATCACGTGGTCGCCGGCATGGCGGTACTGCCGGGCACGGCGTTCGTCGAGCTGGCGCTGCACGCCGGCGAGCAGCTCGAGTGCGGTGGCGTGCGCGAGCTGGTGCTGGAGGCGCCGCTGGTGCTGGATGCCCGCCCGGGCTCCCACGGCCGCGTTCAAATCCAGCTCGCGATCGGCGAGCCGGACGATTCGGTCCCGCCCACCCGGAGCGTCGCGATCTACTCGCGCCCGGAGGGTGCGGCGGGGGACGGGGAGCACGCGGGTGCCCCGTGGGTGCGCCACGCCGCTGGCCTGCTGGCGCCCGACGGGGAGGCGCCGGCCTCCGCCGCGGCCGGCGAGCTCGCCGGCGCGTGGCCACCGGAGGGGGCGGAGCAGCTCGCGCTCGATGGCGTGTACGACGGGCTGGCCGAGGCGGGCCTCGAGTACGGCCCGGCGTTCCGGGGCCTGCGCGGCGTGTGGCGACGCGGCGAGGTGACGTTCGCCGAGGTCGAGCTGGGCGAGCCGCAACGCGGCGATGCCGGCTCCTACGGCCTGCACCCGGCGCTGCTCGACGCCGCGCTGCACGCAATCGCGACGATCGCGCGGGGTAACGGCGACTCTGCCGGAGGCGGTGCAGGTGGCGAGTCAACCAGCAACGGCCAAGACGGCGACTCGACCGGCAACGGTGGAGATGGCGATTCGACCGGCGGTGGCGCCGCGCGGCTGCCATTCGCATGGAGCGGCGTACGCCTACGGGCCACGGGCGCGACGCGGCTGCGGGCGCGCCTGGAGCCGCTCGGCGAGGATACGCTCGCGCTGAGCCTGGCGGATGGCGAGGGCCTGCCGGTCGCGACGGTGGAGTCGCTGGCGATCCGCGCGCTCTCATCCGAGCTGGTGGCGCAGGCCGCGGCTGCGGGCAGCGAATCGCTGTTCCAGGTCGCCTGGGTGCCGCCCACGGACGCCGCCCCGGCTGGCTCCAGTCCGGCCGGGAACTTTAGGGTCGAGCTAGTAGGCGGCGAGGCCGAGCTGGGATCCGACTGCGTGGTCGGGAGGACCCACGAGTGCCTCGGCGCGACCTTGCGACTGCTGCAGGAGTGGCTCGCCGACGAGCGCCTGGCGGAGCAGCGGCTGGCGCTCGTGACCCGGGGAGCGGTGGCCACCGCTCCCGGCGAGGATGCCCCCGACCTGGCGGCCGCGGCGGTGTGGGGCCTGGCGCGCTCGGCGCAGGCGGAGCACCCGGACCGGATCGTGCTGATCGACAGCGACGGCGAGTCCGCCTCGCGGCAGGCGCTCGACGCCGCGCTCGCGCTGGGAGAGCCCCAGCTTGCGCTGCGCGCGGGCGCGGTGCTGGTACCCCGCCTGGTGCGCGCCATTCCGCCGGCCACCCCACCGCAAGACGAGCACACGTCCCCGGCCACTCCACCATCCCCGGCCACCCCATCGCGGGACGTGCGCGCCCCCATGTTCGACGAGCACAGCACGGTGCTGATCACCGGCGCCACCGGCATGTTGGGCGGCCTCGTCGCCCGCCATCTGGTGGCCGAGCGCGGCGTGCGCAGCGTGGTGCTCGCCAGCCGGCGTGGCGGCGAGGCGCAGGGCGCCGCGGAGCTCGAGCGCGAGCTGGTGGAGCTGGGCGCCGAGGTGACGATCGCCGCCTGCGACGTCGCCGACCGCGCGCAGCTGGAGGCGTTGCTGGAGCGGATCCCTGCGGAGCGCCCCCTGCGTGGCGTGGTGCACGCGGCCGGGGTGCTGGACGACGGTGTGATCGACTCGCTGACCCCGGAGCGGATCGACAGCGTGCTGGCGGCGAAGGCCGACGCGGCCTGGCATCTGCACGAGCTGACCGCGGATCTGGACCTCGGCGCGTTCGTGCTGTTCTCCTCGGCGGCGGGCACCTTCGGCAGCGCCGGCCAGGGCAACTACGCGGCGGCGAACGCCTTCCTCGACGGCCTGGCGGCGCACCGCCGCGCGCAGGGCCTGCCGGCGACCTCGATCGCGTGGGGGCTGTGGGGCGATGACCCGACCGGCGGTGTGGCGACTCCCACCGGCGGCAGTGCCGGCAGTGGGCCCTTGCCCGTCGGCGACGCCGACCGGGCGGGTGGCATGGGGGGCCGCCTCGGCGACGCCGACCGCGCGCGGATGGAGTGGGCCGGCTTCCAGACGCTGGCCCCGGCCGAGGGCCTGAAGCTATTCGACGTCGCCTGCGCGAGCGACCAGCCGCTGCTGGTGGCGGCCGGCTTGAACAACGCCCGGCTGCGGGCGCATGCCCGCGCCGGCGTGCTGCCCCCGCTGCTGCGGGGCCTGGTGCGCGCCCGCCGCGTTGCCCGCGACAGCGAGGGGGCGCTTGCGGCGCCGCTGCGGGCCGCCTCCGGCGAGGAGCGCGAACGGCTCGTGCGGGAGCTGGTGCGGGGCGAGACGGCGGCCGTGCTCGGCCACGCCTCCCCGGGCGCGATCGACCCCGAGCGGGCCTTCAAAGAGCTGGGCTTCGACTCGCTGGCAGCGGTCGAGCTGCGCAACCGCCTGGGCGTCGCGAGCGGGGTGCGGCTGCCCGCGACGCTGATCTTCGACCACCCCTCGCCGGCTGCGGTGGCCGCCTTCCTGCTGGAGGCGCTCGCGCGGCTCGACGGCACTGGCGCGGGCGACCTCGACGGCGAGCTCGACCGCCTGGAGCAGCGCCTGGCGGCGCTGCCGGGCGACGCGGCCGAGCGGGCGCGGGTGAGCGGGCGCCTGCAGGCGCTGCTGCTCGGGTTGGCGGAGGGCGCGCGCCCGGCGGAGAGCGAGGCGGTCGCCGACCGGATGCAGGCGGCGACGGCCGACGAGGTGTTCGATTTCATCGACAAGGAGCTGGGCTCGCAATGAGCTTCGACGAAGCGAAGTTCCTCGAGTACCTCAAGCGCGTCACCGTGGACCTGCACGACGCCCGCGCGCGCCTGCGCGAGCTCGAAGAGCAGGGGGGCGAGCCGGTGGCGATCGTCGGCATGAGCTGCAGGTATCCAGGGCCTGCCGGTTCGGTGCCCGCCGGGTCGGCGGGGCGGACGGGCCTCGAATCCACGGGGTCCGTGCGTTCGCCGGAGGAGCTGTGGCGGCTGGTGGCCGGCGGCGCCGACGCGATCGGGGAGTTCCCGACCGACCGTGGGTGGGATCTGGAGGGTTGGCGCCGTGCCGACCCGGGTGCGGTGCGCGAAAGCGGCTTCCTCTACGACGCGGCCGAGTTCGACCCGGCCTTCTTCGGGATCGGCCCGCGCGAGGCGCTGGCGATGGATCCGCAGCAGCGGCTGCTGCTGGAGCGCTGCTGGGAGGCGCTCGAAGATGCCGGCATCGCGCCGGAGTCGCTGAAGGGCAGCCGCACCGGCGTGTTCGCGGGGTTGATGTACCACGACTACGCCACCAGCCTGAGCGGGCTGCCCGCGGACATGCTCGGCTACGTCGGCACCGGCAGCGCCGGCAGCGTGCTCTCCGGGCGGGTGTCCTACGTGTTCGGGCTGGAGGGCCCGGCGCTGACGCTCGATACGGCCTGCTCCTCCTCGCTGGTCGCCATGCATCTGGCGTGCGGTGCGCTGCGCGGCGGCGAGTGCGAGCTGGCGCTGGCGGGCGGCGTGACCGTGATGGGAACGCCGGGCGCGTTCATGGAGTTCGGCCAGCAGGGCGGCCTCGCACCGGACGGGCGCTGCAAGTCCTTCAGTGACGCGGCCGACGGTGTCAGCTGGAGCGAGGGCGTCGGCGTGCTGGTGCTCGAGCGGCTGTCCGATGCGCAACGCAATGGCCATGAGGTGCTGGCGGTGGTGCGTGGCAGCGCGGTCAACCAGGATGGTGCGAGCAATGGTCTGACGGCGCCCAACGGCCCGTCCCAGCAGCGGGTGATTCGCCAGGCGCTTGCCAACGCGCGTGTCACGCCGGGCGAGGTGGATGTGGTCGAGGGTCACGGGACCGGCACGACGCTCGGCGACCCGATCGAGGCGCAGGCGCTGCTTGCGACCTACGGCCAGGCCCATACGAGCGAGAGCCCGCTGTGGTTGGGCTCGATCAAGTCCAATATCGGCCACACGCAGGCGGCAGCGGGCGTGGCCGGGGTGATCAAGATGGTGATGGCGATGCGCCACGAGCTGCTGCCGCGGACGCTGCACGTGGATGAGCCTTCGCGCCAGGTCGATTGGAGCGAGGGCGCGGTCTCGCTCCTGACCGAGTCCACCCAGTGGCAGCCGGACGGCCGGCCGCGCCGCGCGGCGGTGTCGTCGTTTGGGATCAGCGGCACCAACGCGCATGTGATCTTGGAGGAGGCGCCGACGGCGGAGCCTTCCGCAAGCGAGCCGGTAGAGGGAATGTCACCCGCGGAGCTGGCGTGGGTGGTGTCGGGCCGCGGTGTCGAGGGGCTCCAGGCTCAGTCGCGGCGCCAGCACGAGTTCCTCGCCGAGCGCCCTGGCCTCGATCCCGCCGACGTCGCGGCCGCGCTCGCGGCCCGCCCGCGCCTCGAGCATCGCGCGGTGGTGGTCGGCGCGAGCCGGGAGGAGCTGCTGGACGGTCTCGCGGCGCTCGCCGCAGACCCCGCCACACCCGCGGGCGGCGTGGCGAGCGGAGGGCTGGCGTTCCTGTTCACCGGCCAGGGCGCTCAGCGCGTTGGTATGGGCCGCGATCTGCACAAGGACTTCCCGGTTTTCCGTGCGGCCTTCGACGAGGTGTGCGCGCGGCTCGATCCTCACCTGGGTCGTTCGCTGCGTGCGGTTGTGTTCGGCGAAGAGGGCTCCGGCGAAGGCGTTCCCGACGTGGATGCGCCGGGTGGGGCGGTGCTGGATGGCACGGAGCTGGCGCAGCCGGCGTTGTTTGCGCTGGAGGTTGCGCTGTTCCGTCTGGTCGAGGCGTGGGGCGTGCGCCCGGACTTCCTGATCGGCCATTCGATCGGCGAGTTGGCGGCGGCGCATGTGGCGGGTGTCTTCTCGCTGGAGGATGCCTGCCGCCTGGTCGCGGCCCGCGGCCGGCTGATGGGCGCGTTGCCCGAGGGCGGGGCGATGGTCGCGATCGCGGCGCCCGAGGCGGAGGTGCTGGAGTCGTTCGCGGCGCTCAATGGTCGCGAGCGCACGGTGGCGTTGGCGGCTGTGAACGCGCCCGGCGCGGTGGTGGTCTCCGGCGACGAGGATGCGGTGTTGGAGCTGCAGGCCGCGTGGGACGAGCGCGGCGCGAGAACCAAGCGCCTGCGCGTCAGCCACGCCTTCCACTCGCCGCGAATGGAGGGAATGCTCGAGGAGTTCCGGCGTGTCGCGGAGACGGTGGCGTTCAACGAGCCGCGGATTCCGCTCGTCTCGAATCTCTCTGGCACGGCGGCGGGCGCGGAGGTGCTGACGCCGGAGTACTGGGTTCGTCATGTACGGGAGCCGGTGAGGTTCGCGGATGGCGTGCGCTGGCTGCGCGACGAGGGCGTGAGCAGCTTCCTGGAGCTGGGTCCCGACGGCGTGCTGAGCGCGATGGTGAGCGAGTGCGTCGACGGAGGCGCGCAGACCGCTGATGGCGGCGGCGAAGAGCCGTCGGGGACCGGAATCCCTGTCGCGGCCGCGCCGCTGCTGCGCGGTGGCCGCGGAGAGACCCGTGCGCTGTGGGAGGGCCTGGGCGAGGTGTGGACCAACGGCGCCGACGTCGATTGGGCGCGGATCTTCGCGAGCCCCGCCAGTCCCGGCACTCGGCGCGTGGTGCTGCCCACGTACGCCTTCCAGCGCGAGCGCTACTGGCTGCGCACGGCCGCCGGTGCCGGTGACGCCACGGCGGCCGGATTGGAGCGCGCCGAGCATCCGCTGCTGGGCGCGGCGGTCGCGCTGGCCGACAGCGAGGGATGGCTGTTCACCGGCCGCCTCTCGCTGGATGCCCACCCGTGGCTGGCCGACCACGCGGTGGCGGGCGTGGTGCTGCTGCCGGGCACGGCGTTCGTCGAGCTGGCGCTGCACGCCGGTGCGCGGCTCGGCTGCGGTGGCGTGCAGGAGCTGGTGCTGGAGGCGCCGCTGGTCGTGAGCGAGGGCGCCGCGGTGCAAGTCCAGCTTTCGGTCGGCGAGCCCGACGAGGCGGAGTGCCGCACGGTGGCGATCCACGCGCGCGTCGAGGGCGCCGCGGCCGACGGCGAGCGCGCGCCGTGGGTGCGTCACGCGACCGGCGTGCTGGCCCCTGACGGCGGTGAGGCAACTGGCGCCGCGGTGACCGACGCGGAGACGGTCGCCGACCTGGCCGGGACATGGCCCCCGCCCGACGGCGTCGAGCTCGACGTGGAGGGCCTCTACGACGGATTGGCCGGCGCGGGCCTGGAGTACGGCCCGGCGTTCCAGGGCCTGCGCGGCGCCTGGCGACGCGGCGAGGAGGTGTTCGCCGAGGTCGAGTTGGGCGAGGGCCAGCGGGACGACGCCGCGGCGTACGGCCTGCACCCGGCGCTGCTCGACGCGGCGCTGCACGCCGCCGCCGCACTGAGCCCGGACCCGTCAGCTCCCGACGCCGGCGCGCCACGGCTGCCGTTCGCATGGAGCGGAGTGAGGCTGCGCGCGACCGGTGCGGCGCGGCTGCGCGTGCGCCTCGCGAACGCGGGCGACGGCGTGACGGTGGCGCTGGCCGATGAGGACGGCCTGGTGGCCTCGGTCGATGCGCTGAGGCTGCGGGCGGCCGCGATCGGCGGGCAGGGCGCGCCGGCGGCTGCCCACCGCGATGCCCTCTTCGGCATCGAGTGGGTGGCTGTCGAGCAGAGTGCGGGCGTGGCCGCCAACGGAGGTGCGGCCGGAGCTGCCCCCAGCGGGGGGGCGTGGGACGGATCGATTATCGATTGCACTGGCGGTGGAACGGCTGGCGTCGATGGTGCGATGGCGGCGGTGGACGACCTCTTGGCACGGCTGCAGGGGTGGCTGGCCGAGGACGACTCCACGAGCCGGCGGCTGGCGGTCGTGACGCGCGGCGCGGTGGATATCGGTGGCGAGGGTGTGGCGAGCCTCGCCGGCAGCGGCATCTGGGGCTTGGTGCGCACCGCGCAGGCCGAGCACCCCGGGCGGATCGTGCTGGTCGACGTGGGCGACGGCGAGACCCCGGGCGAGGAGGCGGTACAGGGCGCGTTGCGGCTGGGCGAGCCCGAGGCGGCGGTACGCGGGGGCGCGTTGTTCGTGCCGCGGCTGGTGCGCGCGGGCGGCGGCTTGGCGGTGGGTCGCGGCGTCGCTGCCGAGGATGCCGTGGACATGGCGAACGACGTCGTGGACGAGGGTGCGGCGGGGGCGGCGAGGGACGAGTGGCGGCTTGGCGTCGAGGGCGGTGGGGGCGTGCTCGAGGACCTGCGTGTGCTCGACGGCGACCCCGCGGGCGGTCGCGAGCTCGGCGTCAGCGAGGTGCGCGTGGCGGTGCGCGCGGCGGGCGTGAACTTCCGCGACGTGCTTGGCGTGCTGGGGATGTACCCGGGCGAGATCTCCGTCGGCAGCGAGGGTGCGGGCGTGGTGCTGGAGGTCGGTTCGGGCGTCGAGGGCCTGGCGGTTGGCGACCGTGTGATGGGCCTGATGGAGGGGGCGTTCGGGTCGGTAGCGGTGACCGATCGCCGTTTCCTTGTGCCGGTCCCGGAGGGGTGGTCGTGGGCGCGTGCGGCGTCGGTGCCGATCGTCTATCTGACCGCCTACTACGGTCTCCTCGATCTCGCCGGCGTGCGGCAGGGTGAGCGGCTGCTGGTGCACGCGGCGGCTGGCGGTGTCGGGATCGCGGCGGTGCAGCTGGCAGAGCACCTGGGCTTGGAGGTGTGGGGCACGGCGAGCGAGGGCAAGTGGAGCACGCTCGAAGCACTCGGGTTAGAGCGCGAGCGGATCGCCTCCTCGCGGACCCTGGAGTTCGGCGAGCGGTTCGCAGGCGCCGGCCTGAACGTGGTGCTGAACTCGCTGGCGGGCGACTACGTGGATGCCTCGCTGGGTCTGCTGGGGCCGGGCGGTCGCATGTTGGAGATGGGCAAGACCGATGTCCGCGATGCGGGCGAGGTCGAGGCGGCGCATCCGGGCGTGGCCTACCTGCCGTTCGACGTGATGGACGCTGGCCCGGATCGCATCCAGGAGATGCTGCGCGAGCTGGTGGGGCTGTTCGATGCCGGCGCGTTGGCGGGGTTGCCGGTGCGGGTGTGGGACGCGGCCGATGCGGTGGGTGCGCTGCGCGCTATGAGCCAGGCGCGGCACGTCGGCAAGAACGTGCTGCGGATCCCGGCGCCGGCCCTGGCGGGTGAGGGCACGGTCTTGATCACCGGCGGCACGGGCGGTCTGGGCGCGCTGGTGGCCAGGCATCTCGTGACACGCCACGGAGTGCGAAGCCTCTTGCTGGCGAGCCGCCGCGGCGCGGACGCCGAGGGCGTGGATGACCTGATGGCGGAGCTGGAGGCGCTCGGCGCGAGCGTGCGGGTGGCGGCGTGCGATGTGGCCGATCGCGAGCAGGTGAAAGCGCTGCTGGAGGGGATCGACCCCGAGCACCCGCTTGTGGGAGTCGTGCACGCGGCGGGCGTGCTCGACGACGCGCTGATCGGCGCCCTCACGCCGGAGCGGGTGCGGGGCGTGCTGGCGCCGAAGGCAGGCGGAGCGTGGCATCTGCACGAGTTGACGGAGGGCATGGACCTGCGCGCCTTCATCCTCTTCTCCTCGCTGGCGGGGACGCTCGGCAACGCCGGGCAGGCCGCGTACGCAGCCGGCAACGCGTTCCTCGACGGCCTGGCCTCCCACCGCCGCGCCAAGGGCCTGGCCGGCAGCTCGCTGGCGTGGGGCCCGTGGGCGGACGCGGGGATGGCGCACGAGCTCGGCGCGGGCGAGCGCGCGCAGATGGAGCGCTCCGGCGTGAAACCCTTCTCGCCCGAGCAGGGGTTGGCGGTCTTCGACGCGGCGCGGGAGCTCGACCGGCCGCTGCTGGCGCCGGTCGCGCTCGACCTCGGGCTGTTGCGGGGCTTTGCCCGCGAGGGGCTGCTGCCGCCCCTGTTCGGCGAGCTGGTGCGCGCCCCGGCGTCGGGCCGCAGGCGCGCGACCAGGGGCGGTGGCAAGCTGGCGGCGAGGCTCGCGGGCCTGGATCGGGGCGAGCGCGAGCGGGTGGTGGTGGAGCTGGTGCGCGAGCACGCGGCGGCGGTGCTCGGCCACGCCTCGGCCGAGAAGGTCGATGCCTCGCTGGCGTTCAAGGATCTCGGCTTCGACTCGCTCGCGGCGGTCGAGCTGCGCAACCGGCTGGCGGGCGAGGCGGGGATGCAGCTGCCGGCGACGCTCGTGTTCGACCACCCCACGCCAGCGGCGCTGGCGAAGTTCCTGGTCGGCGAGTTGCAGGACGAGCGGGCGGAGGTGCAACTGCCGGCCCGGCGGGCCACGCGCGCCGACGAGCCGATCGCGGTCGTCGGCATAGGCTGTCGCTTCCCGGGCGGGGTGCGCTCCGCCGATGAGTTGTGGCAGCTGCTCGCCGCGGGCGGCGATGCGATCGGCGCGTTCCCCGACGACCGGGGCTGGGATCTGGAGCGGCTGTACGACCCCGACCCGGGCAACCCCGGCAGTAGCTACGTGCGCGAGGGCGGCTTCCTGGAGGGCGCGGGCGAGTTCGACGCGGCCTTCTTCGGGGTCAGCCCGCGCGAGGCATTGGCGATGGATCCGCAGCAGCGGCTGCTGCTGGAGGTCTGCTGGGAGGCGATCGAGGCCGCGGGGATCGACCCTGCCGCGCTGCGCGGCAGCAGCACCGGCGTGTTCGCCGGGGTCGGCTCCAGCGGCTACGGCGCCGGCGCCTCCGCCGACGGCCTGGAGGGCTACCTGCTGACCGGCAGCATCGCGAGCGTCGTCTCAGGTCGCGTGGCCTACACCTTCGGCCTGGAGGGCCCGGCGGTGTCGGTCGACACGGCCTGCTCCTCCTCGCTGGTGGCGTTGCACCTCGCCGCGAGCGCGCTGCGCCAGGGCGAGTGCTCGCTGGCGCTGGCGGGCGGGGTGACGGTGATGGCCTCGCCGGGCCTGTTCATCGAGTTCAGCCGCCAGCGCGGCCTCGCACCCGACGGCCGCTGCAAGTCCTTCGGCGACGGGGCCGACGGGACGGGTTGGAGCGAGGGCGCAGGGATGATCCTGCTGGAGCGCCTCTCCGAGGCCGAGCGCCACGGCCACCCGATCCTCGGCGTGCTGAAGGGCAGCGCCGTCAACCAGGATGGCGCGAGCAACGGCTTGACCGCCCCGAACGGGCCTTCCCAGCAGCGGGTGATCATGCAGGCGCTGGCCGACGCCGGGCTCTCCCCGGGCGAGGTGGATGTGGTCGAGGGTCACGGGACGGGCACGACGCTCGGCGATCCGATCGAGGCGCAGGCGCTGCTGGCGACGTACGGCCAGGATCGCCCGCAGGAGGCTCCCCTGTGGTTGGGCTCGATCAAGTCGAACATCGGCCACGCCGCCGCGGCCTCCGGCATCGCCGGCGTGATTAAGGTGCTGATGGCGCTGCGACATGAGCAGCTCCCCCGTACCCTGCACGTCGACAAGCCAACCAGCGAGGTCGATTGGGAGGCGGGCAGCGTGGCGCTGCTGACGCGGGAGCGGCCGTGGCGGATCGATGGGCGCCCCCGCCGCGCGGGTGTCTCCTCGTTCGGGATCAGCGGCACCAACGCGCACGTGATCATCGAGGAGCCGCCGGGCGAGTCGAGCCCGGCCTCCCTGCCCGCCGGGCTGAACAGCCACGAGGGCGAGAGCGAGCGCGCGCGGGACGCAACCACTGCCCCCACCCCCTCCATCGCAACTCGATCTGCTGCCGTGGATCGTCTCCGGCCGCGGCGGTGGCAGTCTGGAGGCGCAGGCGGCCCGGCTGCACCGGTTCCTGGCCGAGCGCCCCGAGCTCGACCCCGCCGAAGTGGCGGCTGCGCTCGCGACCCGTCCGCGCCTGGAGCAGCGGGCCGTGCTGCTCGGCGAGAGCCGCGCGGAGCTGCTGGAGGGCATGTCGGCGCTGGCCGAGGGCCGGCCCACGTCGGGCCCGCGCGGCGAGGTGGTGGGAGGTCGGCTGGCCTTCCTGTTCACCGGCCAGGGCGCGCAGCGAGTGGGGATGGGCCGCGAGCTGCACGATGCGTTCCCCCCGTTCCGCGAGGCGTTCGACGACGTCTGCGCCTGCCTGGATGAGTACCTCGACCTGGACGCGCCCCTCGACGGCGGCCTGCGCGAGGTCGTCTTCGGCATGGGGGATGTGGCGACGCACGAGGCCGCGCTGAACGGGACGGCGCTTGCGCAGCCCGGGCTGTTCGCGCTCGAGGTCGCGCTCTACCGGCTGGTGGAGACGTGGGGCGTGCGCCCCGACTTCCTGATCGGCCACTCGGTCGGCGAGCTTGCCGCGGCGCACGTCGCTGGGGTCCTCTCGCTCCCGGATGCCTGCCGCCTGGTCGCGGCGCGGGGCCGCCTGATGGGGGCGCTGCCGGAGGGCGGCGCGATGGT
The DNA here is from genome assembly GCA_963724305.1 of uncultured Solirubrobacterales bacterium. Classification (GTDB taxonomy): domain Bacteria; phylum Actinomycetota; class Thermoleophilia; order Solirubrobacterales; family Solirubrobacteraceae; genus Palsa-744. Next base: position 1,260,820 of record CAVRUG010000004.1, on the reverse strand, counting down.
CGCGATCGCCGCGCCCGAGCGCGAGATAGTCGAGTCCTTCGCGGCGCTGGCCGGCTGGGAGGAGCGGGTGGCGCTGGCAGCCGTCAACGCCCCCGGCTCGGTGGTGATCTCCGGCGACGAGGACGCGGTGCTGGAGCTGCAGGCCGTGTGGGAGCAGCGGGGCGCACGGACGAAGCGGCTGCGTGTAAGCCACGCCTTTCACTCGCCGCGGATGGGAGGGATGCTGGAGGAGTTCCGGCGCGTCGCCGAGACGGTGTCCTTCGGCGAGCCGCGGATCCCGCTGATCTCGAACGTCTCGGGCGCGTTGGCGAGTGCTGAGGAGGTGGGCACGGCGGAGTACTGGGTCCGTCACGTCCGCCAGCCGGTGCGCTTCGCCGACGGCGTGCGCTGGCTGCGCGACGAGGGCGTGGACAGCTTCCTGGAGCTGGGGCCCGACGGCGTCCTGAGCGCGATGGTCGGGGAGTGCGTGGAGGCCAATGATGGAGGCCGCGACGCTGGCGGCGAGGGCGGCGAGGCCACCCCCGGCGGCGAGGGCGTCGAGACTTCAGTCCCCAGCGGCCGGGTGCGGGCGGCGCCGCTGCTGCGCGCCGGCCGCGAGGAGCCGCGGGCGCTGCTCGCCGGCCTTGGCGAGATGTGGGTGCGCGGTGTCGACGTCGACTGGGCGCGGATCTTTGGCGGACCCGACCCGAGCCACGCCGGCGCCGGTGGCCATGTCGTGCTACCGCCGTACGCCTTCCAGCGCGAGCGCTTCTGGCTGCGCGCCGGCGAGGGCGTCGGCGACGTCTCGGGTGCCGGCCTCGGCGTCGCCGGCCATCCGCTGCTGGGTGCGGTGGTCGAGCTGGCGGGCGGCGACGGCCTGGTGCTCACCGGCCGCCTCTCGCTGCGCACGCACCCGTGGCTGGCCGACCACGGGGTGCTCGGCGCGGTGCTGCTGCCGGGCACGGCGCTGTTGGAGCTGGCACTGCGGGCCGGCGCCGAGGTCGGGTGCGAGCAGCTCGAGGAGCTGGTGCTGGAAGCGCCGCTGCTGCTCGACCAGGGCCAGGTGTCGATGCAGGTCGTGCTTGGCGCGGCGAATGATTCGATCCCGCCCACCCGCCGCACCGTGAGCATCCACTCGCGCCCGGAGAAGGCTCCCGATGGAGAGCCGTGGGAGGCGGGGAGCGGGTGGTCGCGCCACGCCAGCGGCGTCGTGCGCGCGGCCGAGTCACGGCCGCAGCAGCTGGCAGCGCTCGAGGCGCGTGCGCTCGAGCTCGGTGGGGAGTGGCCACCGCCGGACGCCGTAGCACTCGAGCTTGGGGGAGCTTCGTCATCGCCGGACGCTGTGGCGCTGGAGCTTGGAGGAACTTCGTCGGGCACCACGGGGCTGGAGTCCGCCGCCGGCAACGCGGAGGTCTTCTACGACCATCTCGCGGCCCGCGGCCTGGAGTACGGGCCCACGTTCCAGGGCCTGCTCGGGGTGTGGCGCCACGGCGATGAGCTGCTCGCCGAGGTGGCGCTGCCGGCCGGCACGCAGCCGGGAGCGGAGGCGTTCGGCCTGCACCCTGCCCTGCTCGACGCGGCGCTGCACGCGCTGATGGTGGAGGCCGGCGCGGGAGCGGCCGCCACCGCGGGCGTGCGGCTGCCGTTCTCATGGAGCGGGGTGGAGCTGCACGCGGTCGGCGCGGCGCGATTGCGCGTCTGCCTCTCGCTGCCGGGCGAGACGGGCGAGGGCGCGGTGTCGATCCTGGCGGCGGACGAGGCCGGCGGCCTGGTCGCCTCGGTGGAGGCGCTGGCGACGCGCGAGCTCTCCTCGGCTCAGCTCGACGGGGCCCGCCGCGCCCGCCCCGCGCACGCCGACTCGCTCTACTGCCTGCACTGGGATCCGCTCGGGCCGCTCGATCCGCAGCCGGGAACGACCGATGAGCAGACACCCGAGCTGACGTATCTGGACTGCGCCGCCGCGGAGGAGCGGCCGCGACAACGCGACTCCGGCGAGCTGGCCGGGCTGGTGCACGCCGGCACGCAACGAGTGCTGGAGCGCCTGCAGGAGTGGCTCGCCGGCGAGCACAAGGCGGACGCCCGCCTGGTGGTCGTGACACACGGCGCCGTCGCGGTGCACGACGGCGAGGAGCCACGCGATCTGCCGGGCGCGGCGGTGTGGGGGCTGGTGCGCTCAGCCCAATCGGAGCACCCTGGCCGGATCGTGCTGGTGGACCTCGATCCGGATGAGCCGGCAGCGGCGATGCCGGACGCGCTTGCCCGCGGAGACGAGCCGCAGGTCGCCGTGCGTGGCGGCGAGGCGTTCGTTCCCCGGCTCGCACGCGTCGGCGCGAACGAGGGCCTGGCCCCACCGGCCGGCGACGAGGCGTGGCGGCTCGACGCCGGCAGCGGCGGCACGCTGGAGAGCCTCGCGCTGGTCCCCAGCCCGGAGGCGGAACGGGAGCTGCAGCCGGGCGAGGTGCGCGTGGCGGTGCGCGCCGCCGGCGTGAACTTCCGCGACGTGCTGATCGCCCTCGGCCTGTACCCCGGCGCGGCGCTGCTCGGCGGCGAGGGCGCCGGCGAGGTGGTGGAGGTCGGCGCGGGAGTCGAGGATCTCGCGCCGGGCGACCGCGTGATGGGCCTGCTCGGCGGCGGCTTCGGCCCGCTCGCGGTCGGCGACCGCCGCTCGCTCGCACGGATCCCGCGCGAGTGGTCGTTCGAGCAGGCGGGGACGGTGCCGACTGTCTTCCTCACCGCCTACTACGCGTTGCGCGACCTGGCGGCGGTGCGGCCGGGCGAGCGGCTGCTGGTGCACGCCGCGACCGGCGGGGTGGGAATGGCGGCGGTGCAGCTCGCCCGGCACCTCGGCCTGGAGGTGTTCGCGACCGCGAGCCCCGGCAAGTGGGACACGCTGCGCGCGCAGGGCTTCGACGACGACCACATCGCCTCCTCGCGCACGCTGGACTTCCGCGAGCAGTTCATAGCGGCGACCGGCGGCGAGGGCGTGGACGTCGTGCTCGACTGCCTCGCACGCGAGTTCGTCGACGCCTCGCTGGAGCTGCTGCCGCGCGGCGGGCGCTTCGTCGAGATGGGCAAGACCGACGTGCGCGACGCGGCACGGGTGGCGGAGGAGCACCCCGGCGTTGCCTACCGCGCCTTCGACTTGCTGGAAGCGGGGCCCGAGCGCATCCAGGAGATGCTGGGCGAGCTGCTGGAGCTGTTCGAGCACGGGGCGCTCGAGCCGCTGCCGGTGCGCGCATGGGACGTGCGGCGCGCGCCCGAGGCCTTCCGCTTCATGAGTCAAGCGCGCCACACCGGCAAGATCGCGCTGACCCTGCCGGCCCCGATCGACCCGCGCGGCACGGTGCTGATCACCGGCGGCACCGGCGCGCTCGGGGCGCTGGTGGCGCGCCACCTCGTCGGCGTGCACGGCGTGCGGAGCGTGCTGCTGGCCAGCCGCCGCGGCGCCGAGGCCGAGGGCGCGGCGGAGCTGCGAGCGGAGCTGGAAGCGGCCGGTGCGCGGGTGCGGATCGCGGCCTGCGATGTGGCCGACCGCGCGCAGCTGCAGGCGCTGCTCGCGACGGTCCCGGCGGAGCACCCGCTGGGGGCGGTGGTGCACGCCGCCGGCGTGCTCGACGACGGCGTGGTCGAGACGCTCACCGCCGAGCAGCTCGAGCGTGTGCTCGCGCCGAAGGTCGATGCGGCGCTGCACCTGCACGAGCTGACCGGGGATCTCGACCTGTGGGGCTTCGTGCTGTTCTCCTCGATCGCCGGCACGCTCGGCGCGCCCGGCCAGGGCGGCTACGCGGCGGCGAACGTGCTGCTCGACGCGCTCGCCGCGAGGCGCCGCGCGCAGGGGCTGCCCGCCAGCTCGCTGGCGTGGGGCGTGTGGGCCGCGCAGGACGGCGGCATGGCGAGCGAGCTGCGCGAGCATGACCGCGCGCGCATCGGGCGCTCGGGGATCGCCGAGCTGTCGGCCGCCGAAGGGCTGGAGCTGCTCGACGCGGCGCGCGCGCTCGATGCCCCGCACGTGATCCCGGCGCGCCTGGACATCCCGGCGCTGCGCGCGCTGGTCGGCGACGGTCATGTCCCCCACCTGCTACGCGGCCTGATCCGCTCTACCGCCCCCCGCGCGCGAGCGGGCGCCGGCGCGCTGGCGGCGCGCCTGGCAGGCCTGCCGGCGCCGGAGCGCGAGCCGGCCGTGGTGGAGCTCGTGCGCGCCGAGGTGGCGAGCGTGCTCGGCCACTCCTCGCCGGAGGCGATCGACGGCGAGCGCGCCTTCAACGAGCTGGGCTTCGACTCGCTCGCCGCGGTCGAGCTGCGCAACCGCCTCGCGACCGCCACCGGCCTGCGCTTCCCCGCGACGCTGATCTTCGACTACCCCAACTGCACGGCGCTCGCCGGGCACCTGCTGGAGACGCTGCTGCCCGACGCGCAGGCGCAGGCGGCGGCCGCCCCCGAGCGCGGGCGGCGCACGCTGCCGGGGACCGCGAACGAGCCGATCGCGATCGTCGGCATGAGCTGCCGCTACCCCGGCGGCGTCTCCTCGCCCGAGGAGCTGTGGGAGCTGCTGGCGAGCGGCGGCGACGGCCTCACGCCGTTCCCCGCCGACCGCGGCTGGGAAGCTCGAGCGGATCCACGGCTCGGGCGGCGATCGAACGGAGGACGGGGTCCGCTTGGAAAGCGGCTTCCTGCACGACGCGGGCGAATTCGACGCGGCCTTCTTCGGGATCAACCCCCGCGAGGCGCTGGCGATGGATCCCCAGCAGCGCCAGTGGCTGGAAGTCTCGTGGGAGGCGTTCGAGGACGCGGGGATCGCCCCCGACTCGCTGCGCGGCAGCCAGGTGGGCGTGTTCGCCGGGATCAGCAGCCAGGACTACGGCCGCGGCATGGAGGCGTTCGCCGCCGACTCCGGCGCGGGGGAGGAGGGCCTGGAGGGCTACCTGATCACCGGCGCGCTCGGCAGCCTGGTGTCGGGCCGCGTCTCCTACACGCTCGGGCTGGAGGGTCCCTCGTTGACGATCGACACCGCCTGCTCCTCCTCGCTGGTGGCGCTGCACCTCGCCTGCAACGCGCTGCGCGGCGAGGAGTGCACGCTGGCGCTGGCGGGCGGCGTCACGGTGCTGTGCACCTCGGGCGCCTTCTCCGAGTTCGCGCGCCAGGGCGGGCTCGCGCCGGACGGGCGCTGCAAGTCGTTCGCCGACGAGGCGGACGGCACCAGCTTCTCCGAGGGCGTCGGCGCGCTGGTGCTGGAGCGGCTCTCCGACGCCGAGCGCAACGGCCACCCGGTGCTGGCGGTGGTGCGCGGCAGCGCGGTCAACCAGGACGGCGCCAGCAACGGCCTGACGGCGCCGAACGGCCCCTCCCAGCAGCGCGTGATCCGCCAGGCGCTCGCCAACGCCGGCCTCGCCGCGGGCGACATCGAAGTGGTCGAGGCGCACGGCACCGGCACGACGCTCGGCGACCCGATCGAGGCGCAGGCGCTGATCGCCACCTACGGGCAGGCCCGCGAGCCCGACCGGCCGCTGCTGCTGGGCTCGGTGAAGTCCAACTTCGGCCACACGCAGGCGGCGGCGGGTGTCGCCGGCGTGATCAAGACCGTGCTGGCGATGCGCCACGGTCGGCTGCCGCGGACGCTGCACGCCGAGCGCCCCTCGCGCCAGATCGACTGGAGCGACGGCACGGTCGCGCTGCTGCGCGAGGAGCGGCCGTGGCCACGCAACGGCAGCCCGCGCCGCGCGGGCGTCTCCTCGTTCGGGATCAGCGGCACCAACGCGCACGCGATCCTCGAAGAGGCCTCGCCCGATCTCGCTCAGCGCGAGCGAGAATCCAGGGAGCCCGTGCTGGGCGGCGGCGAGCTGCCGTGGCTGCTGTCGGGCAAGGGCGAGGCGGCGTTGCGCGCGCAGGCCGGACGTCTCGCCGGGCGCGTGGCCGGGGAAGACATGACGCCCGGTGATGTGGCGTTCTCGCTTGCGCGTCGTTCGGCGTTCGAGCATCGCGCGGTGGTGCTGGGCGGCGAGCGTGAGGAGTTGCTGGCGGGTGCGGGTGCGCTTGCCAAGGGTGAGGCTGTCGGGAACGTGGTGGAGGGGTCCGCGGTGGCGCGGGGGAGGCGAGTCGCGTTCGTGTTCCCTGGCCAGGGCGGCCAGTGGGAGGGGATGGCGGTCGAGTTGCTCGACACCGCGCCGGTGTTCGCGGCAAGGCTGGCGGAGTGTGAGGAGGCACTCGCGGGCTTCGTCGATTGGCGCCTGGAGGATGTCCTGCGTGGCGCCGATGGCGCACCGGGGTTGGAGCGGGTGGATGTGGTGCAGCCGGCGTTGTGGGCGGTGATGGTGTCGCTGGCGGAGCTGTGGCGTGCCTGCGGAGTGCGCCCCGACGCAGTGGTGGGTCACTCGCAGGGTGAGATCGCGGCGGCGTGTGTCGCTGGTGGCTTGTCGTTGGAGGATGGTGCGCGGGTGGTGGCGTTGCGTAGTCGTGCGCTTGGTGCGCTCGCGGGGCGTGGTGGGATGGCCTCGGTTGCGCTCGGTGTGAATGAGTTGCGTTTGCGTTTTGGTGGTGTGGGCGAGGATGAGCTGGGCTCGCACAAGGGTGGTCTGGGTGAGGGTGTGTCGGTCGCGGCGGTGAATGGGCCGGGCTCGGTGGTGGTGTCGGGTGACCCCAGCGCCTTGGACCTGCTGGTGGAGCGGTGTGTGGCGGATGGCGTGCGGGCGCGGCGGATCGCGGTCGATTACGCGGCGCATTCGGAGCAGGTGGAGGAGATCAGGGAGGAGTTGTTGGAGGCGTGTGCGGGGATCGTTCCGCGTTCGGGTGAGATCCCGTTCCATTCGAGCGTAACCGGCGGATTGCTCGACACCGCCGAGCTGGATGCCGACTACTGGTACCGCAACCTGCGTGAGACGGTTCGCTTCGAGCAGGCGACGAGGGGTCTGTTGGGGGAGGGGTGCCGCACGTTCGTGGAGGCGAGTCCTCACCCTGTGTTGAGCGTCGCCGTGCAGGAAAGCGCCGAGGCGGGCGAGGCCGAGGCTGCCGTTGCAGTCGCGGGGGACACCGATGCGGGGCTGGCTGCCGGACGCGCGGGCGGTGGGCGCATCGAGCCGGGTAGCGTGGCGGCGCTCGGCTCGCTGCGTCGCGACGAGGGCGGTCCGCGGCGCTTCCTCACGTCGCTGAGTGAGGCGTGGGTGCGCGGGGTCGCCGTGGATTGGCGCGCCGTGATCGGCGACGACGACGCAAGCTTGGTGCGGCTGCCGACGTACGCCTTCCAGCGCCGGCGCTTCTGGGTGCAAGCGGGGCCGGCGGGCGGCGGCGATCTCGCCGCGGTTGGGCAGGCCGCGGCCGCGCATCCGCTGCTGGGCGCGACGGTCGCGCTCGCCGACGGGGGCGGCTCGCTCTTCACCGGCCGCCTCTCGCTGCGCGCGGCGCCGTGGCTGGCCGACCATGCGGTGCTCGGCACGGTGCTGCTGCCGGGCACGGCATTCGTCGAGCTGGCGCTGCACGCCGGTGCCGAGTCCGGCTGCGAGGAGCTGCGGGAGCTGGTGCTGGAGGCGCCGCTGGTGCTCGGCGAGCAGGACACGGTGCAGCTGCAGGTGGCGGTCGGCGAGCCCGACGCGGAGGGCTGCCGGAGCGTCGGCATCTTCTCGCGACCGCAGGTGGCGGATGAGGAAGAGCCTGTCGGGTGGACCCGCCACGCCACCGGGGTGGTGGCACTCGCGAATGCGCCCAAGCCAGATTCCGCATCCGACTCGCGGCTCAGCGGTGCAACCGCGCCTGACTCGCGGCTCAGGGGTGCATCCGCACCCGACTCGCTGCTAGCCGGCGCCTGGCCGCCAGAGGGGGCAGAGGAGCTCGACGCCGAGGGCCTGTACGAGACGCTGGCGCGCGCCGGCTTCGACTACGGCCCGGCCTTCCAGAACGTACGTCGCGCCTGGCGCCACGAGCAGGGCGTGCTCGCCGAGGTCGAGCTGGCAGAGGAGCAGCGCGCACAGGCCGCACGCTTCGGCCTGCACCCTGCTCTGCTGGACGCGGCCTTCCACCCGATGCTCGGCCTGCTGGACACGGCGGGGGAGGGCGAGGCGCGCGCGCCGCGGCTGCCGTTCGCCTGGAGCGGCGTGCGCCTGCACACGGCCGGCACGAGCGCCCTGCGCGTGAGGCTGCACCTCGCCGGCGAGAGCGAGGCGGTCGCCGCGGAGCTGGCCGACGAGCACGGCGCCCCGATCGCCACCGTCGAAGCGGTGAGCGGCCGCGAGGTCTCGGGCGCGCAGCTGGCCGCCGCCGGGGCGCACCGCGATGCCCTGTTCGCGGTCGAGTGGGTACCGGTTGAGGCCGCGAGCACTCGCGTGGAGCCTGACGCCGTGGTAATGGCCGATTTCAGCGCCGGTGCACGCGCATCGGATGCGGCAGGGATACCGGATGAAGCGCGCGAAGTGCTGCGTCGAGCGCTCGAGCTGATCCAGCAATGGCTGGAGAATGAACGGCAGGCGGACTCCCGCCTGGTGGTGGTGACCGATGGGGCAATCGCGGTGGGCGATGAGGGGATAGCCGACATCGCAGCGGCACCGCTTTGGGGGTTGGTGCGCTCGGCTCAATCTGAGAATCCTGGCCGACTGGTGCTGATCGATTCGGACGGCGATCCCGCCTCGCAGGAGATTCTCGGCGCCGCGCTCGCAACGGGAGAGCCACAGTTGGCGTTGCGTGCCGGCGAGGCATTCGCCCCCCGGCTGGTGCGCACCGGCGCCGGCGAGGCATTCGCCCCCCGACTGGTGCGTACCGGCCCCGGCGAGGAATCCCACGCCTACCACGGTGCGCGCCTCGAGCCGGAGCAGATCTTCGACGAGCATGGCACGGTGCTGATCACCGGCGGCACCGGCGGGCTGGGTGCGCTGGTCGCGCGGCACCTGGTGGAGCGCCACGGCGTGCGCAGCCTGCTGCTGGCGAGCCGCCGCGGCCTCGACGCCCCGGGCGCGACCGAGCTGCAGGCGGCACTGGGCGACCTCGGCGCGAGCGTGCGGGTGGCGGCGTGCGACGTGGCCGAGCGCGCCCAGCTGGAGGCGCTGCTCCAGCCGCAGGAGGGCGAGCCGCCGCTGCGCGCGGTGGTGCACGCCGCCGGCGCGATCGACGACGGCCTGATCGGCTCGCTGACCGAGGAGCGCCTCGACGGCGTGCTGGCGCCAAAGCTCGACGCGGCGTGGCACCTGCACGAGCTGACCGCGGAGCTGGACCTGAACGCCTTCGTGCTGTTCTCCTCGGCGGCCGCGACCCTCGGCAGCCCCGGCCAGAGCGCGTACGCGGCGGCGAACGCCTTCCTCGACGCATTGGCCGAGCAGCGCCGCGCGCGGGGGCTGCCCGCGGTGTCGATCGCGTGGGGCAAGTGGGCGCAGGCGAGCGCGATGACCGCGCACATGGGCGAGGCCGATCTCGCACGGATGGAGCGGATGGGGATGCACCCGCTCGCCGACGAGGAGGGCTTGGAGCTGCTGGACGCCGCGCAGGCGACGGGCGGCGCGCGCGTGCTGGCGGCGCGCATCGGGCTGGCGCCGTTGCAGGCGCTGGCGCGCGCGGAGATGCTGCCGCCGCTGCTGAGCAGGCTGGTGCGCGTGCCACCGCGCCGCGCCGGGCAGGGCGGCAGCCTCGCACGCCGCCTGGCCGAGACGCCGGCGGGCGAGCGCGAAGGGGTGGCGCTGGAGCTGGTGCGCTCGCTCATCGCGGTCGTACTGGGGCACGACTCGGCCGCGGCGATCGACCCGCGCGCGGCGTTCAAGGAGCTGGGCTTCGACTCGCTCACGGCGGTGGAGCTGCGCAACCGCCTCAGCGCGGCGGCGGGGCTGCGACTGCCGGTGACGCTCGTGTTCGACTACCCGAACGCGACGGCGCTTGCCGGCTACCTGGTGCGTGAAGCGTCGCTGCGCGACGAGCACGGGACGGACGTCGCCGTGCGCGCCCCGCGGGCCACCGAGGAGCCGGTGGCGATCGTCGGGATCAGCTGCCGCTACCCGGGGCGGGCGGGCACCGGATCGGTGCGCTCCCCGGCCGAGCTGTGGGAGCTGCTGGCGAGCGGCGGCGACGGGATCTCGCCGTTCCCGGAGGACCGCGGCTGGGATCTGGACCTGCTGCGCGAGCTGGACCCCGCCCGCGGCGCGGAGGGCGGCTTCGAGGCGGCTTCCTGCACGACGCGGCGCGAGTTCGACGCCGCCTTCTTCGGGATCGGCCCGCGCGAGGCGCTGGCGATGGACCCGCAGCAGCGCCAGCTGCTGGAAGCGTGCTGGGAGGCGGTGGAAGACGCCGGCATCGACCCGCACGCGCTGCGCGGCAGCCAGACGGGCGTGTTCGCGGGCCTGATGTCCCACGACTACGCAAGCGGCGTCGGCGCGGGCGCGCTGGCAGCGATGCCCGAGGGCGTCGCCGGCCACCTGGGCACCGGCAACGCCGGCAGCGTCGTCTCGGGCCGCGTCGCCTACGTCTTCGGCCTGGAGGGCCCCGCGGTGACGATCGACACGGCCTGCTCCTCCTCGCTGGTGGCTCTGCACCTCGCCTGCAGCGCGGTCCGCGCGGGGCGAGTGCGAGCTGGCGCTGGCGGGCGGCGTGACGGTGCTGGCGCAGCCGGGCGTGTTCCTGGAGTTCGCCAGCCAGCGCGGCCTCGCCGGCGACGGGCGCTGCAAGTCGTTCGCCGAGGCAGCGGACGGGACCGGCTTCGCCGAGGGCGTGGGCGTGGTGCTGCTGGAGCGCCTCTCCGACGCGCAGCGCAACGGCCACCGATGCTCGGCCTGGTGCGCGGCAGCGCGGTCAACCAGGACGGCGCGAGCAACGGCCTGACGGCGCCGAACGGCCCCTCCCAGCAGCGCGTGATCCGCCAAGCGCTGGCAAGCGCGGGCCTGACCCCGGCGGACGTGGACGCGGTCGAGGCGCACGGCACGGGCACGACGCTCGGCGACCCGATCGAGGCGCAGGCGCTGCTGGCGACCTACGGCCAGAACCGCCCGGCCGACGCCCCGCTGTGGTTGGGCTCGATCAAGTCGAACATCGGCCACACCCAGGCGGCGGCGGGGATCGCCGGCGTGATCAAGATGGTGCTCGCGCTACGCCACGGGACGCTGCCGCGAGACATTGCACGTGGACGGCCCTCGTCCCATGTGGAGTGGGAGGAGGGGGGGGTGGTGCTGTTGACCGAGCCCCAAGCGTGGGCCGCGAACGGCCGCCCGCGCCGAGCGGGTGTCTCCTCGTTCGGGATCAGCGGCACCAACGCGCACGTGATCGTCGAGGAAGCGCCGCCTGTGGCAGCCCGAGGCTTGATAGATGGCGTGTCTGGGGATGTGACGCCCTGGATCGTCTCGGCGCGAGGCGAGACGGGGCTGCGCGGCCAGGCAATGCGGCTGCGCGACTTCGTGGAGGGCGATGCGGATCCGGGTGTCGCCGATGTCGGGCTCTCGCTCGTCGGTCGCCCCACCTTCGAGCAGCGCGCGGTGCTGCTCGGCGAGCGCGAGGAGCTGCTTGACGGGCTGCGCGGGCTGGCGGACGGCGAGGTTGTGAGCGGCGTCGTCGCGGGTGCAGTGTCGCGCGAGGCAGGGAAGGTGGCGTTCTTGTTCACCGGCCAGGGCGCCCAGCGGGTCGGTATGGGCCGCGAGCTGTACGACGCTTTCCCCATGTTCCGTGAGACCTTCGACGAAGTCTGCGGTCACCTCGACGAGCTGCTGGGGCAGGCGCTGCGCGAGGTCGTGTTCGGCGAGGGCCGGCTCTCCGAGGGACAGCTCTCTGAGGACCCGCTCTCCGACGGCCAGCCTTCCAACGGAAGGCCCTCCGAGGAGGCCGGAGGAGGGAGCCCGCTCGACGAGACGATGTTCACGCAGGCCGGGTTGTTCGCAATCGAGGTGTCGCTGCTGAAGCTCGCCGAGAGCTGGGGCCTGCGTCCCGATCTCGTGATCGGCCACTCGATCGGTGAGGTGGTCGCGGCGTATGCGGCGGGCGTCTTCTCGCTCCAGGACGCCTGCAAGCTGGTCGCGGCGCGCGGCAGGTTGATGGGCGAGCTACCGGCCGGCGGCGCGATGCTCGCGATCGCGGCGAACGAGCAGGAGGCGCTGGAGTCGTCGGTCGAGTACGAGGATCGCGTGGCGCTCGCCGGCGTGAACGGCCCCACGTCGGTTGTGCTCTCCGGGGACGAGGATGCGATCTCGGATCTCGCTGCCCTGTGGGAGAGCCGGGGTCGCAAGGTGAAGCGGCTGAAGGTGAGTCACGCGTTCCACTCGCCGCGGATGGACGCGATGTTGGAGGAGTTTGGGCGGTCGATCGAGGGAATAAAGTTCAACGAGCCGAGGATCCCGGTCGTCTCGAACGTGACAGGGGAGGTCGCGAGCGACGGGCTGCTGACCGACCCGGCGTACTGGGTGCGCCACGTGCGCGAGCCGGTGCGCTTCGCCGACGGCGTCGGCTGCCTGGCGGACCAGGGCGTCACAAGCTTCCTGGAGCTGGGGCCGGATGGCGTGTTGAGCGCAATGGTGCACGACGCACTCGAAGACGCGGTGGCCGTCTCCGTGCTGCGCCGCGAGCGCCCCGAGGCACGGACGCTCTTCACGGCGCTGGCGGAGCTGTGGGTGCGCGGCCAGGCCCTCGACTGGTCGGCGGTGTTCGCCGGCTCCGGCGCACGGCGCGTGACGCTGCCCCCGTACGCCTTCCAGCGCGAGCGCTACTGGCTGGCGAGCGACGGCCTCGCCGCGGGCGACCCGGCCGCGATCGGCCAGCAGCGCGCCGGGCATCCGCTGGTGGGTGCGGCGGTCGCGCTCGCGGGCGGCGAGGGCCTCGTGTTAACCGGCCGCCTCTCGCTGCGTACGCAGCCGTGGCTCGCGGACCACACCGTGATGGGCGGCGTACTGGTGCCGGGCACGGCGTTCGTCGAGCTGGCGCTGTACGCCGGTGGCCAGGTCGGCTGTGCCACGCTGCGTGAGCTGGTGATCGAGCGGCCGCTGGCGCTCGGCGAGCGGGACGCGCCGCAGCTGCAGCTCGTGCTGGGCGCCGCGGATGAGCTGGGCGCGCGGGCCGTGAGCATCTACTCCCGCGCCAGCGATGCGCTCGGGGGCGGCCTGGGAGAGGGCGAGGCCGGCTGGGTGCGTCACGCAGCGGGCGTGCTCGTCGCGCGGGAGAAGCAACAGCCGGACGAGGGGGCGCAGCCGGGCGAAGAGGCCGCTGCCGGCGGCCAGGTCGTCGAGCGGACCGCCGTCGAGCGGACCGCCGTCGAGCAAGCCGCCGCCGAGCAAGCAGCCAGGCGCCGTGCGCGCGAGCTGGGCGCGGTGTGGCCGCCGGCTGGCGCGGTGGCAGTCGCCGTCGATGAGCTGTATGACAGCTTGGCCGAGCGCGGCGTCGAGTACGGTCCGGCCTTCCAAGGGGTGCGCGGCGTGTGGCGCCGCGACGGCGAGCTGTTCGCCGAGGTCGAGCTGCCGGCCGCCGTCGGGGAGCAGGCGGGCGCGTTCGCCCTGCACCCGGCGCTGCTCGACGCGGCCCTGCACGCGATCGCCGCCGGACCGGGAGGCGAGGACGGCGATGATGCTCCGAGCGGCGCGTGGCTGCCCTTCTCCTGGGAGCAGGTCGGGCTGTTCGCGACCGGCGCCTCGCGCCTGCGGGTCTCGCTCGCTCTTCACGCCGAGCAGGGTCACGGCTCGGCCTCGCTGGTGGCGGCCGACGAGGCGGGCGGGCTGGTCGCCACGGTTGGCTCGCTGGTGCTGCGCGAGGTCTCCGCCGCTCAGCTCGGTGCGCGGCCGGGCGCGGCGCGCGACTCGCTCTTCTGCCTGGAGTGGGCCGCGGTCGAGGGGCTGCCGGCGGCTGCTGTTCCCGCCGGGACCGTCGTGTTGGGGGCCGACGATGGGGAGCTTGCCGCCGCGCTGGAAGCGGCCGGCGCGGAGCTCGCCGTGCACGAGAGCCTTGCGTCGCTGAGCGCGGCGGTGCAGGCCGGCGCCACGCCGCCCGGGCTGGTGCTCGTCCACTGCCCCCCCTCCCCCTCCTCCTCCCCTTCCGCCGCGGCAGCCGATGCGCACGGGGCTGCCCACCACGCGCTCGAGCTGGTGCAGAGCTGGCTCGCGGACACGCGCTTCGCGGACGCGCGGCTGGTGCTCGTGACCCGCGACGCGGTGGCGGCGCGAGCAGAGGACAGCGTGGAGGGCTTTGGGCTCGCCACGGTGTGGGGGCTGGTGCGCTCCGCACAGTCGGAGAATCCGGGGCGGCTCGTGCTCGTGGACGTCGACGGCGAGCCCGAGTCGTGGGCGGCGCTGGGCGCGGCGCTGGTGGCAGACGAGCCGCAGCTGGCGGTGCGCGCCGGTGAGGTACTTGCCCCCCGGCTGGCGCGCCCCGGCGGCGACGGCGCGCTGGCGCCCCCCGCGGGGCCGGGCTGGAGGCTCGACGTCTCGACGCGCGGCACGCTCGAAAACCTCACCCTGGTCGAGAGCGACGAGGGGCAGCGCCCGCTCGGCCACGGCGAGATACGGGTCGCGGTGCGTGCCGCCGGCCTGAACTTCCGCGACGTGCTGATCGCGCTCGACATGTACCCCGGCGCCGCGCTGATGGGCGGCGAGGGCGCCGGCGTGGTGGTCGAGGTCGGCGCCGACGTGGAGGATCTCGCCCCCGGCGATCGAGTGATGGGCCTGCTGAACGGCGGCTTCGGCCCGCTGGCGGTCGCCGACCGGCGGCTGGTCGCCCCGGTGCCGGAGGGGTGGAGCTTCGAGCAGGCCGCCACCGTGCCGGTCGTCTTCCTGACCGCCCTCTACGGGCTGCGCGACCTGGCGGGTCTGCGACGGGGCGAGCGGCTGCTGGTGCACGCCGCGACCGGCGGCGTGGGGATGGCGGCGGTGCAGCTGGCGCGCCACTTCGGCGCGGAGGTGTACGGGACCGCCAGCGAAAGCAAGTGGCCGACGCTCGAGGCGATGGGCTTCACGCCGGAGCGGATCGCCTCCTCACGCACGGCCGAGTTCCGCGAGCGTTTCCTGGCGGCCACCGGCGGCGAGGGCGTGGACGTCGTGCTCGACTGTCTCGCGGGCGAGCTGGTGGACGCCTCGCTCGACCTGCTGCCGCGCGGCGGGCGCTTTGTCGAGATGGGCAAGACCGACGTGCGCGACGCCGAGGAGGTAGCGGCTGCGCACCCCGGCGTGGCCTACCGCGCCTTCGACATGCTCGAAGCTGGCCCGGAGCGGATCGGGGAGCTGCTGGATGAGCTGGGCGAGCTGTTCGTGCGGGGGGCGATCGAGCCGCTGCCGCTCACAGCTTGGGACGTGCGCCGCGCGCCGGATGCCTTCCGCTTCCTCAGCCAGGCGCGCCACACCGGCAAGCTGGTGCTGCGGATGCCCGCGCCGATCGATCCGCACCGCACGGTGCTGATCACCGGCGGCACCGGCGGGCTCGGCGCGCTGCTGGCGGGCCACCTGGTCGCGGCGCACGGCGTCCGCTCGCTGCTGCTCGCCTCCCGCCGCGGCCCCGAGGCAGAGGGCGCGCCGGAGCTGCGGGCGCGCCTGGAAGCGCAGGGCGCGCGGGTACGGATCGCCGCCTGCGATGTGGCTGACCGCGAGCAGCTGGCCGCGCTGCTCGCCGAGGTCCCGGCCGAGCACCCGCTGGGCGCCATCGTGCACACCGCCGGGGTGATCGACGACGGCATGATCGACGCGCTGACGCCGGAGCGCATCGACCGCGTGCTGGGCGCGAAGGTGGATGCCGCGCTGCACCTGCACGAGCTGACGCGCGAGCACGACCTGTGGGGCTTCGTGATGTTCTCCTCGATCGCCGGTGTCTACGGCGCCCCCGGCCAGGGCAACTACGCGGCCGCCAACGCCTTCCTCGACGCGCTCGCCGCCCACCGCCGCGCGCAGGCGCTGCCCGCCGATTCGATGGCGTGGGGCCTGTGGGCGCAGGAGAGCGCGATGACCGGCGCGCTGGCCGACGCCGACAAGTCGAGGATGGAGCGCTCCGGCCTCAGCGCGCTGTCGGCCGCCGAAGGGCTCGCGCTGTTCGACGCCGCGCGCGGGCTCGACGCGGCGCTGACGATCCCGGCGCGCCTGGACATCGCCTCGCTGCGCGGCCTGGCGCGGATCGGCGCGGTGCCGCCGCTGCTGCGCGGGCTGATCCGCGCCCCCGCGCAGCCGGCCCGCGCGGCGGCCGGCTCGCTCGCGGCGCGCCTGGCGAACGTCCCGGCGCCCGAGCGCGAGGGCAACGTGCTGGAGCTGGTGCGGGGCGAGATCGCCACCGTGCTCGGCCACCGCTCCGCCGCGGACGTTGACGTCAACCGCGCCTTCAACGAGCTGGGTTTCGACTCGCTCTCGGCCGTCGAGCTGCGCAACCGCCTCGCTGCCACCACAGGGCTGCAGCTGCCGGCGACACTGATCTTCGACTACCCCAACCCGCACGCGCTCACCGGCTACCTGCTCGGCCTGGTGGACGAGCAGGGCGGGGCGGCGCCCACGCTGGAGGCGGAGCTGGACCGGCTCGACGCGCTGCTGGCCGCCGTACCCGACGACGAGGCCGAGCGCCGCCGTGTCAGCGCCCGCCTGCAGGAGCTGCTCACGCGGCTGAGCGGCGCGGCGCGCGAGGCGGAGGGCGCCACCGTCGCGGAGCGACTGGCAGACGCCTCCGACGATGAGATCTTCGGCTTCATCGACAAAGAGCTGGGGGCCTGATGGCAGACGACGAGCGGCTGCGCGAGTACCTCAAGCGCGTCACGATCGAGCTGCACGACACGCGCTTGCGCCTGCGCGAGGAGCAGGAGCGCGCGCGCGAGCCGATCGCGATCGTCGGGATGAGCTGCCGCTACCCGGGCGGCGTGGCCTCGCCCGAGGAGCTGTGGGAGCTGGTGGCGCGCGGTGGCGATGCGCTCTCGGAGTTTCCCACCGACCGTGGCTGGGATCTCGAGCGCATCGACGGCGCCGAAGCCGGCGGCGCTGCCGGCGAAGGTCCCCGCGAAAGCGGTTTCCTGCACGCCGCGGGCGAGTTCGACCCGGCCTTTTTCGGGATCAGCCCGCGCGAGGCGCTGGGAATGGACCCGCAGCAGCGCCAGTGGTTGGAAATCGCATGGGAGGCGTTCGAGGATGCCGGGATCGACCCGGCCTCCGTGCGCGGCGGCCAGGTCGGGGTGTTCGCCGGGATCAGCAGCCAGGACTACGGCCGCGGCATGGAGTCCGCGATTGGCGACGCCTCCGCCGCGGCGGTCGAGGGCTACCTGCTGACCGGCGCGCTCACCAGCCTGGTGTCGGGCCGCGTCTCCTACGCGCTGGGGCTGGAGGGGCCGTCGCTGACGGTGGACACGGCCTGCTCCTCGTCGCTGGTGACGCTGCATCTGGCGTGTGGGGCGCTACGCGCGGGCGAGTGCTCGCTGGCGCTGGCCGGCGGCGTGACGGTGCTGTGCACCTCGGCGGCGTTCGAGGAGTTTGCGCGCCAGGGCGGGCTCGCCCCCGACGGGCGCTGCAAGTCGTTCGCGGACGCGGCGGACGGCACCAGCTTCTCCGAGGGCGTGGGGGCGCTGCTGCTGGAGCGGCTCTCCGACGCCCGTCGCAACGGCCATCCGGTGCTGGCGCTGGTGCGCGGCAGCGCCGTCAACCAGGACGGCGCCAGCAACGGCCTGACCGCCCCCAACGGTCCCTCCCAGCAGCGCGTGATCCGCCAGGCGCTGGCGAGCTGCGGCCTCGCCGCGGGCGACGTGGACGTGGTGGAGGCCCACGGCACCGGCACGATGCTGGGCGACCCGATCGAGGCGCAGGCGCTGATCGCGACCTACGGACGGGGTCGCCAGCCGGACCGCCCGCTGCGGCTGGGCTCGATCAAGTCCAACTTCGGCCACACGCAGGCGGCGGCCGGGGTGGCGGGCGTGATCAAGACGGTGATGGCGCTGCGCCACGGGGTGATGCCGCGGACGCTGCACGTGGACCAGCCCTCGCGCCAGGTTGACTGGTCGGCGGGCACGGTCGCGCTGCTGCGCGAGCCTGCCCCATGGGAGCGCAACGGCCGCCCCCGCCGCGCGGGGGTCTCCTCGTTCGGGATCAGCGGCACCAACGCGCACGCGATCCTGGAGGAGGCCCCGGAGGTCGAGGGCGGGGCTCCCGTGGGGGCCGATGGTGAAGCGTTCGCGCGAGAGGACGGCGGAGCTTCCGTCGCGCGCGGGGACGGCGGGGCGGCTTCGCGGCCCGCCGACGGATCCGCCGCGAGCCCGGCAGCGGTCTTCGCCCCGGCGGTGTCGCCGTGGGTGCTGTCGGGCCGGGGCGCGGCGGCGTTGTGCGACCAGGCGCGGCGACTGGATGCACGGGTGAGCGGCGATCCGAGTCTGACGCCCGCTGATGTGGCGTTCTCGCTGGTGCGTCGTTCGGCGTTCGAGCGTCGTGCGGTGGTGCTCGGCGGGGAGCGTGAGGAGTTGCTGGCGGGTGTGGGTGCGCTCGCGCGGGGTGAGGCTGTCGGGAATGTGGTAGAGGGGTCCGCGGTGGCGCGGGGGCGTCGGGTCGCGTTTGTGTTCCCCGGCCAGGGCGGCCAGTGGGATGGGATGGCGGTCGAGCTGCTCGACACCGCGCCGGTGTTCGCGGAGCGGCTGGGGGAGTGTGGGGAGGCGCTGGCGGGGTTCGTCGATTGGCGTTTGGAGGATGTGTTGCGTGGTGCCGAGGGCGCACCGGGGTTGGAGCGGGTGGATGTGGTGCAGCCGGCGTTGTGGGCGGTGATGGTGTCGTTGGCGGAGCTGTGGCGTGCCTGCGGCGTTCGTCCCGACGCAGTGGTAGGCCATTCGCAGGGTGAGATCGCGGCGGCGTGTGTCGCTGGTGGCTTGTCGTTGGGGGATGGTGCGCGGGTGGTCGCGTTGCGCAGTCGTGCGCTTGGTGCGCTCGCGGGGCGTGGTGGGATGGCCTCGGTCGCGCTCGGCGTGGATGAGCTGCGTTCGCGTTTTGGTGGTTCGGCTGAAGATGTGTCGATTGCCGCAGTGAACGGCCCCGGTTCGATCGTGGTGTCGGGTGACCCGGCTGCTTTGGATCTGCTGGTGGAGCGGTGTGTGGCGGATGGTGTGAGGGCGCGGAGGATCGCGGTCGATTACGCGGCGCATTCGGCGCAGGTCGAGGAGATCAGGGAAGAGTTGTTGGAGGCGTGCGCGGGAATAGCGCCGTGTTCGGGTGAGATCCCGTTCTATTCGAGTGTGACCGGCGCGCTGCTCGACACGGCTGAGCTGGACGCCGACTACTGGTATCGCAACCTGCGCGAGACGGTTCGCTTCGAGCAGGCGACGAAGGGTCTACTGGCGGAGGGGTGCCGCACGTTCGTGGAGGCGAGCCCTCACCCGGTGTTGAGCGTCGCCGTGCAGGAAAGCGCCGAGGTGGACGACCTCGAGGACGTGAGTGCGCTCGGCTCACTGCGTCGCGATGAGGGCGGCCCGCGGCGCTTCCTCACCTCGCTCGGCGAGGCGTGGGTGCGCGGCGTCGCCGTGGATTGGCGCGCCGTGATCGGCGACGCCGGGGCAAGCTTGGTGCGTCTGCCGACGTACGCCTTCCAGCGGAGGCGCTTCTGGGTGGAAGCGGGGCCGGCGGGCGGCGGCGATCTCGCCGCGGTCGGGCAGGCCGCTGCCGAGCACCCGCTGTTGGGCGCGACGGTCGCGCTGGCGGACGGTCGCGGGTGGCTGTTCACGGGGAGGCTGTCGCTGCGCTCTGCCCCGTGGCTGGCCGATCACGCGGCGCTGGGATCGGTGCTGGTGCCGGGCACGGCGTTCCTCGAGCTAGCGCTGCACGCTGGCGCGCGAGCGGGCTGCGGGGTGGTGCGGGAGCTCGCGCTGCAGGCGCCGCTGGTGCTGGATGCCGGTCTGCTCGCCTCCGACTCGCCCGAGCCGGAGGGCGTGCAGCTTCAGGTGGCGGTGGGAGAGCTGGATGGGGAGGGCTGCCGGCCGGTGAGCATCCACGCGCGGCGCGAGGGTGCTGCCGAGGAAGCCGATGCCTGGGTGCTGCACGCGAGTGGCCTGCTGGCCGGCGAGGCGGTGGCCGACGGAGCGGACGAGCAGCTCGCGGCTGCGCGCGATGCGCTCGCCGGGAGCTGGCCGCCGCCGGGAGCGGAGCCGATCGAGCTCGACGGCGCCTATGAGCGGCTGGCCGACGCGGGCCTCGAATACGGGCCGGCCTTCCAGGGCCTGCGCTCCGCCTGGCGGCAGGGCGAGCGCCTCCTCTTCGCCGAGGTCGAGCTACCCGAGCAGGAGCGTGCGCAGGCGGGGCAGTTCGGCGTGCATCCCGCGCTGCTGGACGCCGCGCTGCACACGGTGGGGTTGGCCGCCGTGGACACGCGGGTCAACCACGACGCCGCCGCCGACGACGCCAACGACGGCAACGGCGACGGCGGCTCCGACACCACGGTGCGGCTGCCGTTCGTGTGGAGCGGCGTCGGCCTGCACGCGGTCGGCGCCGCGGCGGCCAGGGTGTGCGTCGTGGCCGCTGGCGAGGACTCCCTCTCGCTGTGCGCCGTCGATGCCGGCGGCGCGCCGCTGCTCACGGCACAGCGGCTGGTCGTGCGCCCGATCGCGGCAGGCCAGCTGGAGGGGGCGGGGGAGGAGGCGCACCGCGACTCGCTGTTCGCGGTCGAGTGGGTGCCGGCCGAGCTTGCGAGCGCTCGTGAGGAGCCCGCCGCCGTGGCGATGGCCGATTTCAGCAAAGGCGCGCGCGCATCGGATGCGGCCGAGATGCCGGTCGAGGCACGCGAGGTGCTGTATAAGGCACTCGAGCTGATCCAACGATGGTTGGAGGACGAGCAGCAGGCCGATTCCCGCCTGGTGGTGGTGACCGAGGGAGCGGTGGCGGTGCACGAGGAGGGGGTTGTCAACCTCGCCACGGCGCCGCTCTGGGGGTTGGTGCGCTCGGCTCAATCAGAGAATCCCGGGCGACTGGTGCTGGTCGATTTGGACGGCGATCCCGCCTCGCGGGATGTTCTCGACGCCGCACTGGCGACAGGAGAGCCGCAGTTGGCGCTGCGGGCCGGGAAGGCATTTGCCCCCCGGCTCATACGAGCGAGCGCAGGTGACGCGGACGCAAATGACGAGAGCGCAAATGACGAGAGCGAAAATGACGAGAGCGAAAATGACGGGACCCCCGCCTTCGATGAGCACGGCACGGTGCTGATCACCGGCGGCACCGGCGAGCTGGGCGGGCTGCTCGCCCGGCACCTGGTCGAGCGCCACGGCGTGCGCCATCTACTGCTCGCCAGCCGGCGTGGGCCCGACGCCCCAAACGCCGCCGCGCTCGCGGCCGAGTTGGCGGAGCTGGGGGCGACGGTGCGGATCGAGGCGTGCGACGTGGCCGACCGCGAGCAGGTGCGGCGGCTGCTGGGCCAGGTGAACCCGGCATATCCGCTCAGCGGCGTGGTGCACGCGGCGGGCGCGCTCGACGACGGCGTGATCGAGTCGCTGAGCCCCGCCCGCGTGGACCGCGTACTGGCGCCGAAGCTCGACGCAGCGTGGCACCTGCACGAGCTGACCGCGGAGCTGGACCTGCGTGCCTTCGTGCTGTTCTCCTCGGCGTCGGGCACGTTCGGCAACCCCGGCCAGGGCAACTACGCAGCGGCGAACGTGTTCCTCGACGCGCTCGCCGCCCACCGCCGCGCGCGCGCCCTGCCCGGGCTCTCGATCGCGTGGGGGCGCTGGGAGCTGCGCAGCGAGATGTCGGCCCACCTGACGGCGGCCGACCTGGCGCGGCTCGGGCGCATGGGCGTCTCCGGGATCACGGCCGAGGAGGGCCTCGGGCTGCTCGACGCCGCCTGCGCGAGCGGGCGCGCGTCGGTGGTGGCGATGCGCATCGGGCGCAACGCGCTACGCGCGGCCGCGCGAGCCGGCGTGCTGCCCGCGCTGTTGCGGGGTCTCGTACCGACGCCCCCGCGCAGAGCCGGCGACGGGGCGGCGCACGGCTCGCTCCCGGCGCGCCTAGCCGGAACACCGCCGCCGGAGTGGGAGCGCGTGGTGCACGAGGTGGTGCGGGCCGAAACGGCGCTCGTCCTGGGGCACGACTCGCCCGCGGCGGTCGACCCCGAGCGGCGCTTCCTGGAGCTCGGGCTCGACTCGCTGACGGCCCTGGAGCTGCGCAACCGGCTGGCCACGATCAGCGGACTGCGCCTGCCGGTGACGCTGGTGTTCGAGCACCCGACCCCCGCCGCGCTGGCCGAGCATCTGCACGCCCAGCTGCGGCTTGCGCAGGCGGAGGGCGAGGAGGGAGCAGCCGCCGCGAGGCATCCCGCCGCGGGGAGCACGGCCGCTGGAGGCATGACCGCGGGGAGCACAACCGTGGATGAGGCTGCCGCGGAGGCCGGCACGGGGAGGGCGCTCAGCTCGCTGCTGCCGCGGGCGCTCGAGCTAGGGATGCTCGAGGAGCTGATGGGCATGGTCGCGACCGCGGCGAAGCTCCGTCCGACGTTCGACGACTGCCTGGAGCCCGCGGAGGCGCCGGAGGCGATCCGGCTCAGCGAAGGCTCTCAGCGCCCCGCCGTGATCTGCGTCTCCTCGCTGCTGGCGATCGCCGGCCCGCATCAGTACGCGAGGTTCGCCAAGCCCTTCCGAGGCCTGCGCGAGATGTCGGCGCTCCCGGTGGCGGGCTTCCTCGCGGGCGAGCGCCTGCCCGCCAGCTTCCAGGCGGCTGTCGAGACCCACGCCGCGAGCGTGCGGCGAGCCGCCGGGGACGCACCGGTTGTGCTCCTCGGCCACTCCACCGGGGGCATCCTCGCCCACGCGCTGGCGGAGCACCTCGAGCGCACGGGCACCCCGCCGGCGGCGGTGGTGCTGGTGGACACCCACTGGGGGGAGCGCCTCGCGATGGTCGGCCCGGCGGCGATCGGCGGCATGTTGGCACGCAACGGGGCGCACGTCGCGATCGCCGATGCCGCGCTGACGGCGATGGCGGCCTACAGCGGCTTCGTGATCGAGCGCGAGCCCTCGCGGCTGTGCGCCCCGGTGCTGCTGGTGCGCGCGTCGGAGCCGCTGCCGGGCGCCACGGCCGAGCGGGAGGGGTGGCGTGCCTCCCTGGACGTGCCCCACACCGCGGTTGACGTGGCGGGCGATCACTTCACGATGATGGAAGCGCACGCCGAGGCGACGGCGCGCGCGGTGCAGGAGTGGCTGAGCACGCTAGAGCCGGCCCAGTGACTTCGCGCTACTCCCCGCCGGGCTACTCCCCGCTCCAGCGCGGGGACCGCTTCTCGGCGAAGGCGCTCATCCCCTCGCGCAGGTCGCGCGAGGCGAACGAGGCGCGGCGTAGCTCGATCAGCTCCGCTTCGACATCCTCGGGGAGTGTGCCCTCCGCTCGCAACAGCTCGGCAATCACACGCTTGTTCCCGGCCTGGGAGAGGGGCGCGTTGCCGGCTAGCTCCGCGGCCAGCGCAAGCGCCGCATCCTCCAGTTCCTCCGCCGGGGCAAGCCGGTTGACAAGCCCCCACTGCAGCGCGGTGGCGGCGTCGATGTAGCTGCCGACCAGGAACAGCTCGCGGGTGCGAGCGGCGCCGATCGCGTCGAGGAAACGGCGCAGGCCGGTGTGCGAGTAGACCAGCCCGAGCTTCGCGGGGGGCATCCCCAGCTTGATTCCCTCGGCGCCGATCCGCAGGTCGCAGGCCAGCGCCAGCTCCAGCCCGCCACCGATCGTGTGCCCCGGCAGCGCGGCGAGCGTCGGGTAGGGAAACTCGGCCAAGGCTTCGATCGCGGCGGTGAAGGGATGCGCGACCAGCCGCTCGGCCTCTTCCTGAAAGCGCGTGTCGTCGGCGATCCCGCCGATCTCATAGCCGGCCGAGAAGAGCCCATGCGCGCCGGTCACGATCACGCAGCGAGCCTCGCCGCCGGTGGCCAGCTCGGCGAGCGTCGCCGTGATCGCGTCGAGGATCGGGTGATCGAGCGCGTTGCGCTTAGCGGGGTTGGAGATCGTCAGCCGCACGACGTGCGCGCCCGGCCGGTTGACCAGGAGCTTGCCGTCGGCCAGCTCGCGCGCGTCGCTTGAGGGAGCGCTGGAGGGCATCTACTCCAGCACGACCAGCGCGTCGCCCTCGTTGACCGCCTGCCCCTCCTCGCAAAGGATCTCGGAGACCGTGCCCGCGTCCTCCGCCTCGACCGGCATCTCCATCTTCATCGACTCGAGGATCGCGACGGTGTCGCCCTCCTCGATCCGATCCCCAACCTCGCACTCGATCTTCCAGACGGTGCCGGTGATGTGAGCCTCTACCTGAGCCACGCCGAGCCCTCCCATAGATGTCGCCTTGCCACGATGCCGGGGAGCATAGCTCCCGACCCAGAGTCCCACGCGGGCGAGCCACGGCGAGATCGCGGCGGCCGGAGCGCCGCTGGGGCTGAGAAACGCCGCCTGACCCGTTTGGGTATTGACAACGGGGCGAGCTGTGGTGTACGATTGCCTGTATCAAGGTCATCCCCAGTGGTGGCCTCGTGGACATAGGATCGGGTTGGGTAGGCGCATTTCGCGGTTGACATCAAGCGCTCGCGGAATGTATGTTGGGTAGAGGGACTGGGTCGCAACGTTGAGAGGGAGCTGAATCAGGCGTGGTTTCGACAGGGAGAAACGTGACAGGAGTCGCCGCGCATCGCCCGATGGGTGATGCTAGATGCGCCAGCTTGGCGCTGTCGCATCTCTCTCTCTCTCTCTCTCTCTTGGTCTTGGCATCTCAGGGCTGAGCGCGGTTATCGCCTAGCCTCGAAGCGCCGCCTCGGCCTGCTGTGCGGGCAGGGCTCTAGTACGGCCGGGGGCGTGGCGTGATGGCCGCGCGTGGGGCTGCGGGTGTGGCTCGTCGGTCCCCGTCGATCGGTGTGCGTAGGCGCGCTCGTGCCGCCGGTCAGGGCGCCGGGGGGCAGAGTGCGCGGGTGGCTGACATTCAGCGTTCGCGGCTGGTGGCCGCGGCGGTCCGCGCGGTCGATGAGTTGGGGTGGGCGAATACGACGGTGGCGGATATCGTCGCGCGCTCGCGGATTTCGCGGCGGACGTTCTATGAGACGTTCGCCAATCGCGAGGACTGCCTGGCAGCGGTGCTGGAGGACATCCTCGACGTGGTCGCGGGGGAGCTCGCGGACGCTGGCCTTGAGGGTTTGGGGTGGCGTGAGCGGGTGCGCCGGGGCCTGTGGGTGATTCTCGCGTTCTTGGATCGTGAGCCGGTGCTCGCGCGGGTCTGTGTGGTGCAGGCGTTGAGTGGTGGCCCGGGTGTGCTGGCGCGTCGCGAGGAGGTTCTCGGCAGGCTGGTGTCGGTGGTCGATGAGGGTCGCCAGTGCCCACGCGCAACGAGGTGCACGCCGTTGACGGCGGAGGGTTTGGTAGGTGCTGCGTTTGGGATTGTGTATGCGCGGTTGTTGAAGGGCCAGCGCGAGCCGTTGACCGAGTTGTTGGGTGAGTTGATGGGGATGATCGTGCTGCCCTACCTGGGGTCAGCCGCGGCGCGTCGTGAGCAGGATGCCCCCGCTCCGAGTGTGGTGACGCCGCGTACTGCGCAGCGTGCGGTGTGGCCGGAGCAGGCGACGGTGGATCCATTGGAGAGTGTTCCGATGCGTTTGACGTATCGCACTTCGCGGGTGTTGGAGGGTGTGGCGGAGCTGACGGGGTGTGGGTCGGCTCCGAGCAATCGTGCGGTGGGGGATTACGCGGGGATCCAGGATCCCGGGCAGGTTTCGAAGCTTCTGCGGCGTCTGGAGCGTCTGGGGCTGCTGGCCAACAGCGGTGCTGGGCATGCCAAGGGTGAGCCGAACGCGTGGCGGCTGACAGCTCAGGGTGAGCGGGTCGCGCGGAGTATTCGTGCTCACAGCCGGTTCGAGAGCGAGGCCGCGTGATGCGCGGCCGCGTCCTTGTGTGTGCGGTGGTTTGTGGTTGTGCGCCTGCGGGCGTGGTGGTGTTGATCGATCGAGGGGTTCTCCCCTCTGTTCTGGAGGAGGAGATGGCTCGATGACCGTTCGCGGGTTCACATTGGCTGGCTTGGTTTCACTGTGTGCGATGGTAGGAGTGTTGGTGTTTGGGAGTACGGTGGCGTTGGCGGCTGGTGCGCCGGTGATCGAAGCGGAGTCCTTCTCGGGGGTCGGCTCCTCGAACGCGACGCTGAACGCCCAGATCGACCCCAACGGCGTGGCCACGAGCTACTACTGGGAATACGGGCCGAGCCAAGCGTACGGGTCGCGCACACCGGAAGTGTCGCTCGGCGAAGGCGAAAGCGCGCTGCCGGCCTCGGCGCACCTGGAAGGCCTGGGGGCGAACAGCGAATATCACTTCAGGGTGGTCGCGGTCAGCGAAGCGGGTACCGAACGCGGTAGCGATACGGCGTTCCGTACGTTGCCGGTCAGTCCGCTTGGGTTGCCGGATGGTCGGGTGTATGAAATGGTGAGCTCGTTCGGGAGCGCACAGAACGGGACTGCGCAGGTGTACACGCCTGACGTGTACGGCCTCGGATTAGCCTTGTCGGAAGGCATCTTCACAGAAGGATTCCCGTTTCGGGTGGCTGCCGATGGTGAAGCCGCAGCGTATGCGGGCGATCCGTCGAGTGGCGGCAGCGGTGAGGGTGGACAGAGCTCCGGTAACGAGTATCTGGCGACGCGACTCCCTGGGGGTGGATGGCGGCAGGAGAACATCCAGCCCCATGGGAGGTTCAGCCCGAGATACAGGGCGTTTTCGAGTGATCTCGCCAGTGCGGTTCTTACTGCCTCAAGTGGGGCGGGGCTTGAAGACGGACTACCGCCGCTGTCGCCTGAAGCGCCCGGCGCTGGCTATACGGATCTATTCCAGCATGCTTTTGTCGGTGAAGCCTATGAACCCTTTTTCACCGATGATGCGACGATTCATCGTCCTACCAAAGGACTGGAGGTGGTCTATGCTGGCGCCTCGGCCGACTTCGGTGAGCAGCTGTTTCAGGTGAACGATGCTCTGACCGAAAACGCCAGCGAAATGACAGGGTACGATCCCAGCGAAGGTAATCTCTATGTTTCGGCTGGTGGGCGTTTGAGCTTGGTGAATGTGCTCCCGGATGGCTCCTCTGATCCGCAGGTGACCTTCGGCTCCTTGGCCGGCGAAGGGAGCGTCTACAGCGGTGAAATCGATCTCAGTCATGTGATTTCGGCTGATGGGTCGCGGGTGTTTTGGACGGATCTGGAAACGAATGGTCTGTATGTGCGGGAGGACCCGACGTCCAGCGATGCGAAAACGGTCGAGATCGCGGCCGGGGGGCACTTCTGGACGGCGAGCGCGGATGGGTCGAAAGTGTTCTACACCGATGGCGGACTGTACGAGTACGAAGTCGAAAGTGGCCAGACGACCGATTTGACTCCCGGTGTCGAAGTGGTGGGTGTGATTGGAGCGAGTGAAGATGGGGAATCTCTCTACTACATCGACAGCAACGACAATCTCTACCTGTGGCACGGAGGCACCTCGACACTCGTCGCGGCCAACCTCTCCCCCGAAGACGGCGGGAATGAAACAGGGCCGATACAGCCTTACGCCGGCACCCACGACAATGAGGTCGGGGATTGGGCGGGGGAGATTGGGAAGCAAACGTCGGAGGTGACGCCGAATGGGAAGGCTGTGGTGTTCATGTCGAAGCAGAGCCTGCAAGCAGTGGGTTACCCGCACGGTTATCCGAACGAGGGATTGGAGGAGGTGTATGTGTATCAGGCCGAAGGCGGGGACCTGTTCTGCGTCTCGTGCAGCCGCAGCGGGGAAGCACCACCGTCGAACGCATATGGTGCGGCCGCGTTTTTGCCGGTGAGCTGGATGACGACTGAGCAGCCGCAGGTGATCTCCGATGATGGGAGCAGGGTGTTCTTCAACAGCGCTGAGCCGCTTGTGCCGCAGGATACGAATGGGAAGCTCGATGTGTATGAGTGGGAGCGCGACGGTGCGGGCAGCTGCCACGAAAGCGAGGGGTGCGTGTATCTGCTTTCGGGCGGTACCGGCTCGTCTTCGTCGTGGTTCTTGGGGTCGAGCGCGAGTGGTGATGATGCGTTTGTGATCTCCCGCGCGGACCTGACGGCGGGTAGTGGGTATGAAGGGTTCGCTGCGTATGACGCGCGGGTCGGTGGTGTGCAGCCGGTTGCCTTGCCGGTGTGTACGGGTTCGGGTTGTCAGGGTGTGCCGCCGGCGGCGCCGATCTTCGCGACTCCGGCGAGCGTGACCTTCGCTGGGGTCGGGAACTTCCCGTCGCCGAGCGCGGTGGCGCCACCGAAGAGCAAGCCGAGGTCGAAAGGCAAATCGATGTCGAAGGGCGTGCGTGCCAGGGAGTTGGCGGCTGCGTTGCGGGCGTGTGATCGAAGGCGTGGGAGAGCACGGTCGGTGTGTGTGGCGCGCGCACGGCGCCGCTACGGGTCGGGGTCGGGCGTTGGTAAGGCGTCGTTGCGAGCGGGAGGGCGGTAGCCATGCGTATACAGAAGCTGGCCTTGTTGCTTGGGGTGTGTGTGGTTGGGGTGTTGGCGTGGCCGGTGGCTGCGTGGGCGTCGCCGGGTTGGGAGGCGTTTACGCGGGTCGTGCCGGCGTACCTGCCGCCGGGGGGTACGGGGCGGATCGAACTGCATGTCTATAACACTGGGTCTAGCATGGGTGAAGATCCGAGGATCGTGGATGAGCTGCCGGCGGGTGTGAGCGAGACCGGCTCCGAGGTATATCTCCAAACCGGGCTTGCCGCCGATGATATTGGCCTTGGACTCGTGGATGGTGAATGTTCGGGTGTGCAGGTCGTGACGTGTACTGCGGAAGCGGTGCCCGCTGGCGCGTCCGCGATCATCATCGTCGAAGTGAGCGTCGACGCGGGCGTGGGCGGTGAAGCGACCAATCGTGTTGATGTCACTGGGGGTGGTGCGTTGAGTCCGGCGGTGGAGTTGACGCATGTGAGGTTCAGTGGGAAAGAAGCGCCGTTTGGGTTCTCCGGTTTCGATGCGTGGTTGACGAACGCGGATGGGTCGGCTGATACGCAGGCCGGTTCGCATCCGTATGAGATGACGGTCGCGTTCGCGGTGAACGGCAGAGGCCAGGGTGACTTCACGGAATTTCCCACGGGTGGCGAAACGCAGCAGGTGGTCGTCAATCTGCCGCCTGGGATCGTCGGTGACCCGACCGCGACGCCCCGTTGCTCGCGCCGGCAGTTCGACGGGGAAGAAGGCGAGGGGGGACCGCATGAAGAGGAACCGACGTGTCCCGCATCGACACAGATCGGTGTAGATGAATCGATCGTGCAGGGGGTCCATGTACCGTTCAAGGTGTATAATCTGGTGCCGCCGCCGGGTATCGCGGCGCAGTTCGCGTTCAACGATGAGGGCACGGATGTGTTCTTGAACGGTGGGGTGCGGTCTGGCGGGCCGACGCCGTTTGACTCGGACTATGGCATCAGCGTGCATGCGCTTGTGCCGCAGAAAGGGGTGCTGTTCAACACGACGACGATCTGGGGTGTGCCGAGCGAAGAAAGCCACGATGTGCAGCGCGAAGCGCCGTTGACTGGTGGTTCGGTGCCGTTGTTGACGTTGCCGACGTCCTGTGAAGGCCCGCAGGAATTCTCGATCGAAGCGCTCGATACGTGGCAGTACGCGAATTTGCATTCGCGAGCATCAATGCTGACGCATGACAGCAGGGGCACGCCGGTTGGGTTCACGGGCTGCAGTGATCTGGGGTTCGATCCGTCGTTGAGTGTGGCGCCGGATACGAGCGCGGCGGATACCCCGGCGGGGTTGACGACCGAAATCAAAGTCCCCCAGGAAGGCCTTGAGACCTTGCATGGGATCGCGACGTCCAATCAGAGGGACGCGACGGTCGTGCTCCCGGAAGGTCTGGTCCTGAACCCCGGTCGTGCCTCCGGCCTGGCTGCGTGTCCGGTCGATGAAGATGGTGTGGGTCAGGAAGGTCCGCCGCGGTGTCCGTCGGCGTCGCAGGTCGGGACCGCGACGGTGTTGACCCCGTTGCTCTCCGAACCGGAGGAAGGCAAGGTGTATGTGGTGGAATCTCAGCCGCCGGACGTGAAACTGCTGATCGCGCTCGCCGGGCAGGGCGTCGAAATCAAGCTGGTCGGGGACGTGTATCTGAACACCAGCACGGGCCAGTTGACGACAGTATTCAAGGAAACCCCCGAGGTGCCATTCACGAGCTTCAAACTTGCGTTCAGCGGTGGGTCGCAGGCAGCGCTCGTGACCCCACCCGGGTGTGGGTTGTTCACGAGCACCTCGGACTTCACGCCGTGGAGCTCCCCGGCGGTCGAAGATGTGTTCTCGCCGAGCAGCTTCCAGATCGCCACTGGTACCAACGGTGTTCCGTGTGAGTCGCCGTTGCCGTTCACGCCGAGCATGATTGCCGGGGCGACGACCGACCAGGCGGGCGGGTACACCGCGTTCTCGATGCTGCTGACCCGGTCGGATGATCAGCAGCGGATCTCCAAATTGCAGTTCAAGACCCCGAAGGGCCTGCTCGGGATGATCAGCCACATCCAGCTCTGCGAAGAACCCCAAGCCGCCAGAGGCGAATGCCCCCAGGGGTCGCAGATCGGGCATACGATCGTGGGTGCTGGTGCGGGCCCGGATCCGTTGTATGTGCCAGAGGAAGGCAAGCCGGAAGCCCCGATCTACATCACCGGCCCCTACGACGGCGCCCCCTACGGGCTGCTGATCGCGGTCCCGGTGATCGCCGGCCCGTTCAATCTGGGGACGACGGTGGTGCGGGGGAAGATCGAAGTGGATCCGCAGACCGCGCAGCTGACGATCACGACCGACCCGGTGCCGACGATCCTCAACGGCGTGCCGGTGGATATGCGAACGATCAACGCGGTGATCGACCGCAAGGAATTCATGTTCAACCCCACCAACTGCAACCCACAAGCCTTCTCAGGTACCGCAACCAGCACCGAAGGAACCAACGCGCCATTGTCAAGCCCGTTCCAGGTCGGGTCCTGCCGCAGCCTCACATTCAAACCGGGGTTTAGAGTCTCGACCTCCGCGAAGACGTCGCGGACGCAGGGCGCGAGCCTGGACGTCAAGATGACGCTCCCCGACGAAGGCGGCCTGAGTAGCACCGCGAACGTGCAGCGCGTCAAGGTGTCGCTACCCAAACAGTTGCCGACTCCGTTGAAAACGCTGCAGAAGGCGTGTTTGGAAAAGACGTTCGCGGAAAACCCCAAGAACTGCCCCGTCGCCTCTCAGGTCGGGACGGTCAAGGTCTCAACCCCAGTCCTCCCCGGTGGCCTGACCGGGACGGCGTATTTCGTGTCGCATGGTGGTGCGAAGTACCCGGAACTGATCATGGTCCTGGTGGGTCAGAATGGTGTGACGGTGCAAGTGCATGGGGAAACGCAGATCAGCAAAGCGGGGATCACGACCGCGACGTTCGCGACGGTGCCTGATGTGCCGTTCTTGAGCTTCGAACTGACCCTGCCGCAGCGGGAATTCCCGGCGTTGACCGCGAACGGGAACCTCTGCAAGGGCACGCTGCTGATGCCGACCGAACTGGTGGGCCAGAACGGCCTCGTGATCCAGCAGAGCACCAAGATCGCCGTCACAGGGTGCCCGAAGACGAAGAAGGCGACCCACAAGAAGCCCGCGAAGAGGAAGGCCAAGCACCCGAAGCACAAGAAGCGGTAGCAACGGTGCGCGGAAGCGGGGCACGCACACACCCACGACGGCATTCCAGGGTTGGTACCGGTCGGTGGGTTGTGTGCGGCGATTATCACGCACCCGCGATCGATCTCAGCGGCCAGAACTATGTGTGAGCTCGCGCGTGTAGGCGCTCAGGCGCCCTCGAGGTGCCTGAGATCCTCCAGATCCTGGGGTCGGCCAGCTGCGCGCTTCATCGCGCGCAGGTGCTCCAGGCCGCAAACGCGCACAGTGATGCCATCGATGTCTCCCGCGATGGCTGCTTGGTCGAGCTCGGCGTAGAGGTTGTCGGTCTCAATGCCGCTGGCCCACTGCATGATGTCGATACGCCCGAGACTGGTGTGGAGGCAGAAGTTGCCGCCCTGGGCGAGGTCGGCCGGCCGCGTCGGGTCCATCGGCAGCTCCTCCGGCGAGAAGTCGCCCGTGTCCAGGATGGTTGCTTCGAGATCTCGAAGTGCGCTGGCGAGTCTTGTGAGGTTTCCGTCGGTTGGCCGTGGGACCGTGTCGAGATCCTTGGTCACCCGTATGAAGCCGTGCGCGGTAACCGCAAAGCCGCCGATGATGATGTGGTCGATGCCGCGCTCGTGCAGATACCTCAGCAGCGGCAGCGGGTCAAGGGCGTTTGGCATCCTTGAACGCCGCGGCGAAACGGTTGGCGAAGCGAGCGAGCGCGGCAGCCTCGGTGAGGTTGGCGCCCACGCCTCGTGTGCGGTCACGCGCGACCTGGGCCGTCCGCGCATGCTCGTTGCGCGCGATCTCCTCGGGTGTCCATGGCCCACGCGGCTTCGCTTTCGGCGTTGCTGCCATGCACTGCATCGTACCGCGGTCGCCGGCAACCCTTGGCCCTTCCAGCGCGAGCGGTGCATCGAGGTTGCCGTATACTGTGTGACGTCATGCGGCACCGTACGCAGCTCTATCTGGACGAGAGCCAGTACCGCTGGCTGAAGCAGCAGGCCCGCCAGGGAGGGAGCGTGGCGGCGGTGGTGCGCGATCTGATCGACGCGGCGCGCTCACGCAGGCCGAGTCATGCGCGCGATCCGCTGATTCGCTACCTGATCGAGGAGCCGCCCGCGGAGGGCTCGGGCGACTCCACCGTCCAGACGCTCGATCGGGACCTCTACGGTTGAGGCGGGTGTTCGTCGATACCGGCGCGTTCGTGGCGCTGCGCAATCGCTCTGAGCGCGAGCACGAAGCCGCCCGCGAGGCGCTCTCCATGCTCCTGGCCGAACGCACGCTGCTGCTGACCTCCAACTACGTCTTCGCCGAGACCTACACCGCGCTGCTCGTCAGGGTCGGCAGGGAGGAGGCGATCCGGTGGGGCCGTAGCTTTCGCGCCGGAGAGGCAATCGAACTGGCGCGGGTCGAAGAGCCGGTCGAGGAGCAGGCCTGGTCGATCCTCGAGTCCCACGCCGACAAGAGCTGGAGCTACGTGGATGCGACCTCGTTCGCCCTCATGGAGCGCGAGCAAATCACCGAAGCGTTCGCCTTCGACCACCACTTCGCACAGCGCGGACTGACGCTTGTGCCCAGCGGATAGCCGGCATAGGCGAGCACCGGGCTGCGGGTGAGGATGGTAGCTCGACCGTTTGGGTATTGACAACGGGGCGAGGCATGGTGTACGGTTGCCTGTATCAAGGTCATCCCCAGTGATGGCCTGGTATACATAGGATCGGGTTGGGTAGGCGGCATTTCGCGGTTGACATCTAGCGCTCGCGGAGTGTATGTTGGGTAGAGGGACTGGGTCGCAACTTGAGAGGGAGCTGAATCAGGCGTGGTTTCGAGAGGGAGAAACGTGATAGGAGTCGCAGCGCATCGCCCGATGGGTGATGCTAGATGCGCCAGCTTGGCGCTGTCGCATCTCTCTCTCTCTCTCTCTCTCTTGGTCTTGGCATCTCAGGGCTGAGCGCGGTTATCGCCTAGCCTCGAAGCGCCGCCCTGGCCCGCAACGCGGGCAGGGCTTTAGCGCGGTTTGGAGCGTGGCGTGATGGCCGCGCGCAGCGCCACGGGCGTGTCGCGTCGGTCGGTGCCGATCGACGTCCGTCGTCGTGTTCGTGCCGCTGGCCAGGGTGGTGGGGGTCAGAGCGGGCGTGTGGCTGAGATTCAGCGTTCGCGGCTGCTGGCGGCGGGCACTCGCGCGGTTGATGAGTTGGGGTGGGCGAATACGACGGTGGCGGATATCGTCACGCGGTCGAGGATCTCGCGGCGCACGTTCTATGAGACGTTCGCCAACCGCGAGGAATGTCTAGCCGCGGTGCTGGAGGACATTCTCGGCGTGATCGCCAGGGAGCTCGCCGGGGCGGCCCTGGAGGGTCTCGGGTGGCGTGAACGGGTGCGTCGGGGCCTGTGGGTGATCCTGTCGTTCTTGGATCGTGAGCCGGTACTGGCGCGGGTCTGCGTGGTGCGGGCGTTGAGTGGTGGCCCGGGTGTGCTGGAGCGCCGCGAGGAGGTTCTCGGCCGGCTGGTGGCGGTGGTGGATGGGGGCCGCCAGAGCCCGCGTGCGAGGAGGTGCACGCGGTTGACCGCCGAGGGTCTGGTGGGCGCTGCGTTTGGGATCGTGTACGCG
Organism: uncultured Solirubrobacterales bacterium; assembly: GCA_963724305.1. Classification (GTDB taxonomy): domain Bacteria; phylum Actinomycetota; class Thermoleophilia; order Solirubrobacterales; family Solirubrobacteraceae; genus Palsa-744. The sequence continues at coordinate 1,226,774 of CAVRUG010000004.1, read as the reverse complement.
CGGCTGTTGAAGGGCCAGCGCGAGCCGTTGACCGAGCTGTTGGGTGAGTTGATGGGGATGATCGTGCTGCCCTATCTGGGGTCGGCGGCAGCTCGCCGCGAGCAGGATGCTCCCGCCCCGCGTGTGGTGAGGCCACGTACCGCGCAGCGCCCTGTGTCGCCGGAGCGGGCGGTAACGGATCCGCTGGAGAGTGTCCCGATGCGCCTGACGTATCGCACCTCACGGGTGTTGGAGGGTGTGGCGGAGCTGGCACAACGGGGCTCGCCCCCCAGCAACCGTGAGGTGGGGGACTACGCCGGGATCCAGGATCCCGGGCAGGTATCGAAGCTTCTGCGGCGCCTGGAGCGCTTAGGGCTGCTGGTTAACAGCGGTGCTGGGCATGTCAAGGGCGAGCCGAATGCGTGGCGGCACACTCACCAGGGTGAGCTTGTCGCGCGGAGTATCCGCGCTCACAGTCGGTTCGAGAGCGAGGCCGCGTGATGAGTGGTTGTGGCCTTGTGTGTGTCGTGGTTTGTCGCAGTGCGCCTGTGGGCGTGTCGTTGTTGATCGATCGAGGGGTTCTCCCCTCTGTTCTGGAGGAGGAGATGGTTCGATGATCGTTCGCAGGTTTGTGTTCGCTGGCTTGGTTTCGCTGTGTGTGACGGTGGGGACGTTGTTGTTGGGGAGTGCGGTGGCGCTGGCGGCTGGTGCGCCGGTGATCGAAGCGGAGTCCTTCTCGGATGTTGGGTCTTCGAGCGTGACGCTGAACGCCCAGATTGACCCTAATGGTGAGCCCACCGGCTACTACTACGAATATGGGTCGAGCGCGGCGTATGGGTCGAGGACTCCCGAAGTGTTTCTCGGTGAAGGGGAAGGCGCGTTGCCGGCTCCGTCGCATGTGGAAGGGCTGGTGGCGAGCGAGGAATACCACTTCAGGGTAGTGACGGTTAGCGAAGCGGGTACGGAACGTGGCGCGGACACGCCGTTTCGCACCCTGTCCGTTGGTCTGCTCGGTTTGCCTGACGGCCGGGTCTACGAACGCGTTACGCCTACCGACGAACGTGGCTTCAGCGTCTATACCCCGCTGGTCTTCAAAAACCACCTGTCGTACGCGGAAGGTCTGTATACCGAACGGCCGTTTCGGGCAGCGGCAGACGGCGATGGGGTGGTGTATGTGGCGAGCCCGTCGGTGAGTGGGGGTAGTGGTTCCAGTGGCGAATCTGAGGGAAACGACTATCTAGCGACGCGGTCACCGGGAGGTGGGTGGACGCAGGTGAATCTACAGCCTACGGGCTACCGTAAGGCTGAATATCAGGCATTCAGCGAGGACCTCTCGACGGGCTGGCTCGTCGCCCGGGGCGAATCCGGATTTGAAGAAGAACTGCCACCGCTCTCGCCAGAAGCGCCGGGCAAATACAAAGTGTTGTATGCGCGCTCCAACAGCGATGGTGCGTATCGGCCCCTGTTCACCAAGACAGCGACGTTCCACCGCGACGAAAGAGAATTCGGAGCCTACAATGCCGGTGAAATCATCGGAGGTGAACATTCGGCTGTATACGCCGGTTCCTCAGACAATCTCCAAGAGATGTTGTTCGAGGCCAACGACGCGCTGACCGACAACGCCATCGAGGGCGGCGAAGAGGAGAACAATCTTTACTTGACGGTAGATGGCCGCTTGAGCCTGGTGAATGTGCTTCCAGATGGATCTTCGGAAGCGAATGCCACATTCGGTGCGCCACCATTTAGCTTTGTGGCTGGCGATTCTGGCATCTTCCCGAACTTTAGTCATGTGATCTCTGCGGATGGGTCGCGGGTATTTTGGACCCAGATGGAAGGCGACGGTTCTCCGAAGGCGCTGTATGTGCGTGAGAACCCCGCACAGCCGCAGAGCCCGCTCGAAGGGGGTCGCTGCGCGGTGCCGGCGGATGCGTGCACGGTGTTGATCTCCGAAGGGGGCAGGTTCTGGACTGCAACTGCGGACGGCTCGAAAGTGATCTTCACCAACGGCGGCCTCTATGAGTACGACGTAGAAGATGGTCAGACGACTGATCTGACTCCTGGGATCGAAGTTCAGGGCGTGATCGGCGCCGGCGAGAATGAGGAATACATCTACTACGTCGACAGCGGCGACCAGCTTGAGTTGTGGCACGCCGGGACATCCACGGTGATTGCGCAGCTCTCCGAAGGGGATGGCGAAAAGGTAGGGCCCTACTCGCCGAACTTTGGGCCGCGCGGCGATTGGACTCCTGGCATCGGAACGCGCACTGCTGAGGTGACACCGGACGGACTCGGCGTGGTGTTCATGTCGAGGGAAAGCCTGCCGGCGGTCGGCTTCCCCGGGGGGTATCGCAATGAAGGGATGGAGGAGGTGTATGTGTACGAGGCTGAAGGCGGCCAATTGTTCTGCGCCTCGTGCAACCCTAGCGGGGAATCACCGGAACACAACGAAGAGACCGGAGCAGCCTATCGCGGGAAGGCGGCGGCTGCGTTTCTGCCGATCAGCTATAGCCATACGTATGCGCCGCGGGTGATCTCTGAAGGCGGTGGCAGGGTGTTCTTCGATAGCGCTGAGCCGTTGGTGGCGCAGGACACGAATGGCAAGCAGGATGTGTATGAGTGGGAGCGTGACGGTGTCGGTAGCTGCCGGGAAGCGGATGGGTGTGTTTATCTGCTTTCGGGTGGTACGAGTGGGTCGGCGTCGTGGCTGCTGGATGCGAGCTCGAGTGGGGAAGACGTGTTCGTTATCTCGCGCGCGGAGCTAGTGCCAGATGATCCGTACGAAGGGTTCGCTGTGTTTGACGCACGGGTTGGTGGTATGCAGCCGGTGGTGGCGCCGGAGTGCACGGGGTCCGGTTGTCAGGGTGTGCCGCCAGCGGCACCGATCTTCGCGACACCGGCGAGCGTTACGTTTGCTGGGGTCGGGAACTTCCCAGCGCCGTCGAGTGTGTCGGGGCCGGTGAAGAGCAAGCCTAAGGCGCGGGTGTTGACGCGCGTGCAGAGGCTCGCGCGGGCGTTAAGGGCGTGCCGGAAGCAGCGGCCTGTGCGGGCGCGTGCCGGGTGCGAGGTGCAGGCTCGCAAGCGATATGGGGCGCGGTTGAAGGCCAAGGGTTTGGCAAAGGAGGGGAGGTAGAATGTTCGCGAAGCGTGTGTTTGTGCTGTTGGCGTTGGGCTTTGTGGTGCTGTTGGCAAGATCGGGCTCTGTGTGGGCTGCCGCACCAGCACCAGGGTGGGAGATCTTCGCGAGGACCGCGCCGACGAACCTGCCGCCCGGTGGTACAGGCGTGGTGGATCTGTATGTGTATAACACCGGTGCGGGGACGGGCGAACACCCCGCAATCACCGATGAGCTGCCCGAAGGCCTGGCGGTGACCAGTGCGAGCTTGGATGTGCAAGTGCCAGTAGGAGGTGGTATTGGTGGTCCTGGGAGCTCCGAGGGTGAATGTACGGTGGCGTCTGCGCAACGGGTGACTTGTACAGCGGGTAGTGTGCCACCGGGTGCAGTGATGGAAGTCACGATCGGGGTCAACGTTGAAGGCGACGTGGCTTCTGGCAGCGAAGGGTCGAATGTGGCTGGTGTCAGTGGTGGTGGCGCGCCTGATTCAGCGAGCGATATCAAGCGTGTGCGGTTCGGTTCGGCGTCGCCCGGGTTCGGGTTCGCGGGGTTCGACTCGTGGCTTTCCAACGCGGATGGCACGATTGATACGCAGGCGGGCTCGCACCCGTACGCTCTGACCACAGTGTTCGCGACCAACAGCAACGGCGTAGGAGAATTCGAAGAAACCACGGCTGGGAGCGGCAGCATGACAGGTGGCGAAATGCGGGATGTGGTCGTGAACCTGCCGCCTGGGATCGTCGGTAACGTGACGGCTGTGCCGCGTTGCTCGCGCAGACAGTTCGACGGCGAACAATCCGTGTTCGAAAACCCCAACACGTTTTATGAACCGACGTGTCCGGCGTTAACGCAGGTCGGTATCGACCAGGCGCAACCCAACGGCATTCGCGTTTCGTTCAAGGTGTACAACCTGGTACCGCCGCCGGGTGTCGTCGCGCAGTTCGGGTTCAGCTTCGAAGGGGCGTTGGTCTTCATGGACTTTGGGGTACGCTCGGGTGGCCCGAGTGCGCTGGCGAGCGACTATGGGATCAGCGCGCATGTCGATCCCTTTCCGCAGAAGGGAGTCGTGTTCAACACGACTACGATCTGGGGAACGCCGGGGGAAGCGAGCCACGCAGAACAGCGCGGAGGGGGGTCGTCGGGGGCGGGATCGGCGCCGTTGCTGACGGTTCCGACGTCATGTGAAGGCCCGCAGGAATTCTCAATCGAAGCGCTCGGGACTTGGCAAAACGAAAACGTACGCGCACGGGACTCGATTCTCACGCACGACAGCACGGGCACCCCGGTCGGGTTCACCGGCTGCGATCATCTCGGGTTCGGCCCGACCCTGAGTATCGCGCCAGACACGACCGCGGGGGATACCCCGGCGGGGTTGACTACCGAAATCAAAGTACCCCAAGAAGGCCTGGCGGCCCCTGGGGGGATCGCCGCGTCGAACCTCAGGGACGGGACGGTTGTGCTACCTGAAGGGATGGTCCTGAACCCAGGGAGGGCGGCCGGCCTGGCGTCATGTCCGCTCGACCAGGACGGGGTCAACCAGGAAGGCCCACCCCAGTGTTCGCCGGCATCGCAGGTCGGAACCGCGGTGATCTCCACTCCGGTGTTGCCCGAACCGCTTGAAGGCAAGGTGTACGTCCTTGAATCCCAGCCACCCGACGTGAAACTGCTCGTAGCGCTGGCGGGGCAGGGCATCGAAGTCAAGCTGGTCGGGGACGTGCATCTGAACACCAGTACGGGGCAGTTGACGACGGTGTTCAAAGAAAACCCGGAGTTGCCGTTCACAGACTTCAAGCTCGCGTTCAGCGGGGGATCACAGGCGGCGCTTGTGACCCCACCAGGGTGTGGGTTGTTCACGAGCACCTCGGACTTCACACCGTGGAGCTCCCCCGCCGTGGAAGACGTCTTCTCGTCAAGCAACTTCCAGATCGCCACCGGCACCAACGGTGCCACGTGTGCGTCGCCGCTGCCGTTCACGCCGGGCATGATCGCTGGGGCGACGACTGACCAAGCCGGTGGGTATACCGCGTTCACGATGCTGCTGACCCGTGGGGATGATCAGCAGCGGATCTCCAAACTGCAGTTCAAGACGCCGAAGGGCCTGCTCGGGATGATCAGCCACGTCCAGCTCTGCGAAGAACCCCAAGCCGCCAAAGGCGAATGCCCCACCGGCTCGCAGATCGGGCATACGATCGTGGGTGCTGGTGCTGGCCCGGATCCGTTGTATGTGCCAGAGGAAGGCAAGCCGGAAGCCCCGATCTACATCACCGGCCCCTACGAGGGCGCCCCCTACGGGCTGCTGATCGCGGTTCCGGTGATCGCTGGCCCGTTCAATCTGGGGACGACGGTGGTGCGGGGGAAGATCGAAGTGGATCCGCAGAGCGCGCAGTTGACGATCAGGACGGATCCTTTGCCGGTGGTCCTGGATGGGGTGCCGGTGGATATGCGGACGATCAACGCGGTGATCGACCGCAAGGAATTCATGTTCAACCCAACCAACTGCAACCCACAATCCTTCAGCGGCACAGCCACAAGCGTCGAAGGCACGAACGCAACCTTGTCCAGCCCCTTCCAGGTTGGGTCCTGTCGCAGCCTCACATTCAAACCAGGGTTCAAGGTCTCGACCTCGGCGAAGACGTCGCGGACGCAGGGCGCGAGCCTGGACGTGAAGATGACCCTGCCGGACGAAGGCGGGTTGAGCAGTACCGCGAATGTGCAGCGGGTCAGGGTGTCGCTGCCGAAACAGCTGCCGACGCCGTTGAAAACGCTGCAGAAGGCGTGTTTGGAAAAGACGTTCGCGGAAAACCCCAAGAACTGCCCCGTCGCATCGCAGGTCGGGACGGTCAAGGTCTCAACCCCCGTCCTCCCCGGTGGCCTAACGGGCACCGCGTACTTCGTCTCCCACGGTGGCGCGAAGTACCCGGAACTCATCATGGTCCTCGTCGGCCAGAACGGTGTGACGGTGCAGGTGCATGGGGAAACGCAGATCAGCAAAGCGGGGATCACGACCGCGACGTTCGCGACGGTGCCCGATGTGCCGTTCTCGAACTTCGAACTCACCCTGCCGCAGAGGGAATTCCCGGCGTTGACCGCAAACGGGAACCTCTGCAAGGGTACGCTCTTGATGCCGACGGAACTGGTCGGCCAGAACGGCCTCGTGATCCAGCAGAACACGAAGATCGCCGTCACCGGGTGCCCGAAGACGAAGAAGGCGACCCACAAGAAGGCCGCGAAGAGGAAGGCCGGCAAGCACAGGGCGCGCGGCAAGAAGAGGGGGTAGGCGTCGCGGTGACGGCTGGGCATGGATGCCGGCGCGGAGCGCTGCTCATGACCCGAGCAGGCGGCGGGTACAACTGCGATCCCGCACCCCTACGAGGCAGTTACGCAGGTCAAAAAGCGTAGCCCCAGCCACGTGCGGTGGCGCGGCTTGGCGGTCGTGGCAGCCTGCTAGCGCAGCAGCTGGTAGGGCACGCCGAGTGCGCGATAGGTGCGCTCGGCGCGCCCGTCGCGTGTGAGCAGCTCGAGGTCGTGCTCCAGTGCGGTCAGGGCGATCAGCCCGTCGTAGGTCGCTCCGCCGCTGACACCGGCTTTGGCCAGTTGCACGGGCGCTTTTGTGTATCTGCTCGCGTCGAGCGTGGCGTATGCCGCTGGCAGTCTTGCGTCGAGGAGTGCGGCTGCGTCGGCGCTCGTCAAGCGACGGGGAGGGGGGAATCTCGTGAGGACGCTGTAGGTCTCGATCGCCACGTGGGCGATAGTCGTCGTGCACTGCTTCAGCGCATCTTCGGCGAGAGCACGGGCCTCGTGATCGGCGACGAGGGCCGCGATGGTGATGCTGCTGTCTGCTGTCTGCCTCACCGGCGCTCGCGCACCGCTTCGAGTGTGCGTCGCACCTCTTCGTCGGTGAGGGGAGTGCCAGTTGCTGCCAACATCGGCCCGTTGGGCCCTTCGACCAGCTTGGCCGGCTCATGCGCCGCCGACAGCTCGAGGCGCCCGTTGACCACATCGATCTCAAGTGGCGTGTCGGGCGAGAACCCAAGCTCGTCCCGAAGATGCTTGGGCACCACCACCCGACCCGCGCTGTCGATTGACACTTGCATGGCAAGAGGATACCACGACGGTGGTACTACCTCGACGTGGCGGGACTACGGATGACCCCGGTCGGGGAGCACCGGTGTGACGAGGTAGGCGGGGTCTCGCGACGCAGTCCCTCAGCAGCTGGCTCAGGAGCGTCGCGAGGCCGTCTGGGGTATTGACCTGGCACGGCAAACGTGGGTCACGAGGGCTGCCTCGACGGCGGGGACTTGACAACTGGTTGCCGGCATGGTTATAGTCGTGTTGTCTTGATGTTCCGTCGGTGGATCATCGAGTCAATACATAGAGGATCGGGTTGGGTCGATCGCGTCCGTGGTTGACCTTGTTGGAGCGCTCTTGGGGCGCTGATTGGGAGAGGGACCGGGTCGTAGGGCTCAAGAGGGAGCATTGATTAGCGTGGTTTCGAAAGGGAGAAACGTGATAGGAGTCGCAGCGCGTCACCTAAATGGCGATGCTAGATGCGCCAGCTTGGCGCTGTCGCATCTCTCTCTCTCTCTCTCTCTCTTGGCCTTGGGCACGCGAGGCTGAACGCCCTGATTGTCATACCCTGAGGGGCTGCCCCGGCTCCCCGTGCGGGGGTGGGCTTGATGTGCTCTGTGGGGGCTGGGCGTGATGTCGGCGCAGACGCGTCGGCGTCCGGTGGTGTCGCGTTCGCGTGGCGATGATCGATCGAAGATCGGTCGGCAGGGTCGGTTTGCGGGTATTCAGCGTTCGCGGCTTTTGTCGGCGGCGATCCGCGCGATCGACGAGCTGGGGTACTCCGACACTTCGATAGCTGACATCACGACGCGTGCAAAGGTGTCGCGGCGCACGTTCTACGAGCAATTCCCGGATCGCGAAGCGTGTCTGGCGGCGGCGCTGGAGGACGCGCTCGGCGTGGTCATGAGCGACCTAGCCGGCGCGGGTCTCGAGGGTCTCGGGTGGCGTGAGCGAGTGCGGGGGGGCCTGTGGGGGACCTTGGCGTTCTTCGATCGTGAGCCGGTGTTGGCGCGGGTGCTGGTGGTGCAGGCGTTGCGCGGTGGCCCGCGGGTGCTGGAGCGCCGCGAGGTGGTCCTCACACAGCTCACAGCTGTCGTTGACGGGGGTCGTGGGGAGAGCGCGCGTGGCGGGGAGTGCACGATGTTGACCGCCGAGGGGTTGGTGGGAGCGGCGTTTGGGATTGTGTATGCGCGGCTGCTAAGGGGCCAGCGCGAGCCACTCGCCGATTTGCTGGGTGAGTTGATGGGGATGATCGTGCTGCCGTATCTGGGGCCGTCCGCGGCGCGTCGTGAGCTGGCCCGTCCGGCGCCGGCGGTACCAGTGCGGGTCCCGACGGCTCGCGTCTCGCGTGACGCGAGCTCTGTGCGGGCTGTGGCCGATCCGCTCGAGGGTGTGCCGATGCGTTTGACGTATCGCACTTCGCGGGTGCTGGAGGGCGTCGCGGAGCTGGCCGGGCAGGGTTCTGACCCGAGCAACCGGCAGGTGGGTGAGTTCGCGGGGATCCCCGACGCAGGACAGGTCTCGAAGCTCTTGCGGCGTCTGGAGCGCTTGGGGTTGTTGGCGAATGGTGGCCCGGGGCACCTGAAGGGCGAGCCGAACGCGTGGCGGCTGACCACTCAGGGTGAGCAGGTCGCGCGGAGCATCCGTGCTCACAGCCGGTTTGAGAGCGAGGCGGCCTGATGCCGGATCGCGTCTCTGCCTGTTTGGAGGTTTGTGTTTGTACGCCTGTGGGCGTGCCGTTGATCGATCGAGGGGTTCTCCCCTCTGTTCTAGAGGAGGAGATGGTTCGATGATCGCTCGCAGGTTGACATTGGTTGGTGTGGTTTCGCTGAGTGTGATGATGGGGTTGCTGTTGGGGAGTGCTGTGGCGTTTGCGGCTGGTGCGCCGTCGATTGAAGGAGAGTCTTTCTCGGATGTTGGCTCCTCGAATGCGACGCTGAACGCGCAGATCGACCCCAACGGTGTGGCGACGAGCTACTACTGGGAATACGGGCCGAGCGAAGCGTACGGGTCGCGCACACCGGAAGTGTCGCTCGGCGAAGGCGAAAGCGCGCTCCTGGCCCCAGCGCACTTGGAAGGCTTGGATGCGAACAGTGAATACCACTTCAGGGTTGTCGCGGTCAACGCCGCGGGCACCGAACACGGCAGCGACACGACGTTCCGCACGCTGCCGGCCAGTCCTCTCGGGCTGCCGGATGGCCGGGTTTATGAAATGGTGAGCTCGTTTGGGAGCGCGCAGAACGGAACCGCGCAGGTGTATACGCCCGATGTATACAGCACCGGATTGGCCTTGTCGGAAGGCATCTTCACGAAATTCCCGTTTTTGGCGGCTGCCGACGGTGAAGCTGCTGCGTATGCGGGCGACCCGTCGAGTGGTGGCAGCGGTAAGGGCGGCCAGAACTCTGGTAACGAGTATCTGGCAACGCGACTCCCCGGCGGCGGATGGAAGCAGGCGAATATCCAGCCTTACGGGAAATTCAGCGCGAGCTACCAGGAGTTTTCGAGTGATCTCACCAGCGCGGTCCTCACCGCCTCGAGTGAGACGGGGCTTGAAGACGGACTGCCGCCACTTTCGCCCGAAGCACCTGGTAACGGTTATACGGATCTCTTCCAGCACGCTTTTGCCGATGAAGCCTATGAACCCTTCTTTACGAATGATGTAACGCTCCACCGCCCCGTCAATCGAATTAACTTCCAATCTGCGGAATTTCTGGTGGTTTATGCTGGCGCGTCGGCTAATTCGAGCGAGCAGTTGTTTCAGGTGAACGACGCGCTGACCGAAAACGCTGATGAAATTGCAGAACCATGGCCCGGGACTTTCGAAGGCAATCTCTATGTTTCGACGGGTGGGCATTTGAGCTTGGTGAATGTGCTCCCAGGTGGTGCCTCCGATACGCGGGTGACCTTCGGCTCCTTTGTCGGCCGAGGCAGGGCTTACAACGGCAACGGTGAAATCGATCTGAGCCATGTGATTTCGGCGAATGGGTCGCGGGTCTTCTGGACGGATCTGACGACGAATGGCCTGTATATGCGTGAAAACCCGACATCCAGCGATGCGAAGACGATCGAGATCTCCGCTGGCGGGCACTTTTGGACGGCGAATGCGGATGGGTCGAGGGTGTTCTACACCGATGGCGGTCTGTATGAGTACGAAGTCGAAAGTGGCCAGACGACCGATTTGACACCTGGTGTCGAAGTGGCGGGTGTGGTCGGCGCGAGCGAAGATGGGGAATATCTCTACTACGTCGATAGCAGCGACAGCCTTTACCTCTGGCATGCGGGCGTCTCGACACTTGTTGCGGCCAACCTCTCGCCTCAAGACGGTGGGAATGGAACAGGACCGATACCGCCTTACGCCGAAGGCGAAATCGGGGATTGGGCAGGTATGATTGGGAGAGAGACATCGGAGGTGACTCCGGATGGGGGGGCCGCGGTGTTTATGTCGAGCCAAAGCCTGCCGGCAGTGGGTTACCCGCACGGTTATCCGAACGGGGGGCAGGAGGAGGTGTACGTGTATCAGGCCGAAGGCGGTGGTCTGTTCTGCGTCTCGTGTAGTCGCAGCGGGGAAGTGCCCCGTTACGGTCCCGGGTTTTTGCCGATCAGCGGTATGACGACGGAGCAGCCGCAGGTGATCTCCGATGATGGGAGCAGGGTGTTCTTCGATAGCTGGCAGCCACTTGTATCGCAGGACACGAATGGGAAGCTCGACGTGTATGAGTGGGAGCGTGACGGTGCAAGCAGCTGCCGCGAAAGCGAGGGATGTGTCTACCTGCTCTCGGGGGGCACCAGCTCGTCGTCGTCTTGGTTCTTGGGGGCGAGCGCGAGTGGTGACGATGCGTTTGTGATCTCCCGGGCGGACCTCACGGGCGATAATGGGTATGAAGGGTTCGCTGTGTATGACGCGCGGGTCGGCGGGGTGCACCCGGTTGCCTCACCGGTGTGCACGGGCTCGGGTTGTCAGGGTGTGCCGCCGGCGGCGCCGATCTTCGCGACGCCGGCGAGCGTGACGTTCGCAGGTGTCGGGAACTTCCCGGCACTGAGCACAACAGTGTCACCGAAGAGCGGGTCGAAGTCAAAGGTGGAATCGAAGTCGAAGGGCGTGCGGGCGCGGAGGTTGGCGGGCGCGTTGCGGGCGTGTGAGCGAAAGCGTGGGCGAGCGCGGTCGGTTTGTATCGATCATGCGCGGCGGCGCTACGGAGTAGGGTCGGGTGCCGGTAAGTCGTCGTTGCGAGTGGGGGGTCGGTAGCCATGCGGGTACATAAGCTGGCCTTGTTGCTCGGTGTGTGTGCGGTGGCGGTGTTGGTGTCGCCGGTTGCTGCGTGGGCGTCGCCGGGGTGGGAGGTATTCACGCGGGTCTCTCCGGCGTACATGCCCCCGGGCGGTACGGGGCAGATCGAAGTGCATGTGTATAACACGGGGTCGAGTACGGGCGAAGACCCGAGGATCGTGGACGAGTTGCCAAGCGGTGTGAGTGCGACCAGCGCCGCAGTGACTATCCGAGCTGGGCTTGTCGAAGAAAATGGTGCCGGGGGCGGGGATGGTGAATGCTCGGGTGCACAGGTTGTGACGTGTACTGCGGAAGCGGTGCCGGCGGGCGCGTACGCGATCGTCCTCATCGACGTGAGCGTTGACGCGGGCGTCAGCGGCGAAGCGACCAACCACGTCTCTGTTACCGGGGGTGGTGCGCCGAGTCCGGCGGCGGAATCGACGCAGGTCAGGTTCAGCGGGGAAGAAGCACCGTTTGGGTTCTCCGGTTTCGATGCCTGGTTGACGAACGCGGACGGGATGACGGATACGCAGGCCGGCTCGCACCCCTACGAGATGACGGTCGCGTTCTCGGTGAACGGCAGAGGCCACGGTTTCTTCCAGGAATATCCTGCGGACGGTGAAACGCAACAGGTGGTCGTCAATCTGCCACCAGGGGTCGTCGGGGATCCGACCGCGACGCCGCGTTGTACTCGCCGACAGTTCGATGGTGAAGGCGGAGCGCATGAAGAGGAACCGACGTGTCCGGCGTCAACTCAGATCGGTGTGGATGAATCGATCGTGCAGGGACTTCATGTTTCGTTCAAGGTGTATAACCTGGTGCCCCCGCTGGGTATCGCGGCGGAGTTCGCGTTCGACGATCAGGGCACGGACGTGTTCTTGAACGCAGGGGTGCGCTCAGGCGGGCCGACACCGCTCGACTCGGACTACGGGATCAGCGTGCATACGCTCGTGCCGCAGAAAGCGGTGCTGTTCAACACAACGACGATCTGGGGCGTGCCCAGCGAAGAAACCCACAATGCGCAGCGCGAAGCGCCATCCACAGGTGGATCGGTGCCATTGTTGACGCTGCCAACGTCGTGCGAAGGCCCGCAGGAATTCTCGATCGAAGCACTCAACACGTGGCAGTACGCGAACCTGCATTCCCAGGCGTCGGTATTGACGCACGACAGCACGGGTGCGCCGGTTGGGTTCACGGGCTGCGGTGATCTGGGGTTCGATCCGTCGTTGAGTGTGGCGCCGGATACGAGCGCGGCGGATACCCCGGCCGGGTTGACAACCGAAATCAAAGTCCCCCAGGAAGGCCTTGAGACGCTCGCCGGGATTGCGACGTCCAACCAGAGGGACGCGACAGTCGTGCTCCCGGAAGGGCTGGTCCTGAACCCCGGTCGCGCATCCGGGCTAGTGGCGTGTCCGCTTGATGAAGATGGTGTGGGTCAGGAAGGTCCGCCGCGGTGTCCGGCCGCCTCTCAGGTGGGAACGGCAACCGTGTTGACCCCATTGCTTGCCGAACCGTTGGAAGGCAAGGTGTACGTGGTGGAATCTCAGCCGCCGGACGTAAAACTGTTGATCGCGCTCGCCGGACAGGGCATCGAAGTCAAGCTGGTCGGGGACGTACATCTGAACACTACGACGGGGCAGTTGACGACGGTCTTCAAGGAAACCCCTGAGGTCCCGTTCACGAGCTTCAAACTTGCGTTCAGTGGTGGGTCGCAGGCGGCGCTCATTACTCCGCCGGGGTGTGGGCTGTTCACGAGCACCTCGGACTTCACGCCGTGGAGCTCCCCAGCCGTGGAAGACGTGTTCTCGCCAAGCAGCTTCCAGATCGCCACCGGCACCAACGGTGCTCCATGTGCCTCGCCGCTGCCGTTTACGCCGAGCATGATCGCGGGTGCGACGACCGACCAGGCCGGTGGGTATACCGCGTTCTCGTTGTTGCTTTCCCGGGCGGATGATCAGCAGCGGATCTCCAAACTGCAGTTCAAGACCCCGAAGGGCCTGCTCGGGATGATCAGCCACGTCCAGCTCTGCGAAGAACCACAGGCAGCCAAAGGCGAATGCCCATCGGGTTCGCAGATCGGGCACACGATCGTGGGTGCGGGTGCGGGCCCGGATCCGCTGTACGTGCCTGGGGAAGGCAAGCCGGAAGCCCCGATCTATATTTCGGGCCCCTACGAGGGTGCCCCGTATGGGTTGGTGATCGCGGTCCCGGTGATCGCTGGCCCGTTCAATCTGGGGACGACGGTAGTGCGGGGGAAGATCGAAGTGGACCCGGAGACCTCGCAGTTGACGATCACGACGGATCCGCTGCCTGTGGTCTTGGATGGAGTGCCGGTGGATATGCGGACGATCAACGCGGTGATCGACCGCAAGGAATTCATGTTCAACCCCACCAACTGCAACCCCCAAGCCTTCTCAGGCACAGCCACAAGCACCGAAGGAACCACTGCGGAACTCTCAAGTCCATTCCAGGTTGGGTCCTGTCGTAGCTTGACATTCAAACCAGGGTTCAAGGTCTCAACCTCGGCGAAGACGTCCCGGACCCAAGGCGCGAGCCTGCACGTCTCGATGACCTTGCCCGACGAAGGCGGGTTGAGCAGTACCGCGAATGTGCAGCGGGTCAAGGTGTCGCTACCGAAACAGCTGCCGACGCCGTTGAAAACGTTGCAGAAGGCGTGTTTGGAAAAGACGTTCGCGGAAAACCCCAAGAACTGCCCGGTCGCGTCGCAGGTTGGGACGGTCAAGGTCTCAACCCCGGTCCTCCCTGGTGGCTTGACGGGTACCGCGTACTTCGTGTCGCATGGTGGTGCGAAGTACCCGGAACTGATCATGGTGCTGGTGGGTCAGAATGGTGTGACGGTGCAGGTGCATGGGGAAACGCAGATCAGTAAAGCGGGGATCACGACGGCGACGTTCGCGACGGTGCCTGATGTGCCGTTCTCGAGCTTCGAATTGACGTTGCCGCAGCGGGAATTCCCGGCGTTGACCGCGAACGGGAACCTCTGTAAGGGCACGCTTTTGATGCCGACCGAACTGGTGGGCCAGAACGGCCTGGTGATCAGCCAGAACACGAAGATCGCCGTCACCGGGTGTCCGAAGTCGAAGAAGGCGACCCACAAGAAGGCCGCGAAGAGGAAGGCCGGCAGGCACAGGACGCGCGGCAAGAAGAGGGGGTAGGCGTCGCGGTGACGGCGGGGCATGGATGCCGCGCGGAATGCTCCTCATGGCCCGAGCAGGGCGGCGGGTACGACTGCGATTCCGTCGGGACGCCGGTAGGCGGCTTGTCCCGTTGTCACGATCATGGCGTCCGCAAGGTCGTCGCCGAGCTCGTGGCTGAGCCAGTGGAGGTGGCGAAGGTCTCGTTCGCTGGGTGTATGTCCGAGCTTTACCTCGATCGCCAGGATCTTTCGTCCGCGTTCGACGATGAGGTCGATCTCGCGGTCGCCGCTCCACGTGCGCAGGTGCGCGGTTTGAGCCTCGGCGGCCTGGGCGTAGACGCGTACTGAGAGTGTGACCAGGGACTCGAAGAGCGAGCCGAGGAGCGTCCCCTCGCGGGGTATGGAGGGTCCGGCCGGCTGTGGTTGGGGGTGGAGCAGCGCGGTGGCGTTGACTCCCAGGAGGCGAGCCGCGAGCGCCGGATCCGCGAGGTGGTGCTTGGGTGGGGAGGAGAGGCGCGCGAGCCGGTTGCGTGTTGGTAGCCATGCGGGCACGGGGTCGAGGATCCAGAGTCGCTTGAGTACGTCACGGTAAGGTTGGGTGGTCATGCGGGCGGGCGTCTCGCCCCGGTCGCTGCTGGCGGCGTCCCTGATCTTCTCGTAGGAGGCCGTCGTCGCGGTCGCTGCCGCGTACGCTTGCATCCACCGTCGCAGCGTTGCGGGCCGGCGTACCTGGCGGCCGAGGTCCTCGAAGTCGCGGTTGACGATGCGATCGAGGTATCCGTCGAGCTGCGCCCGAGAGAGGCGGCCAGTGAGCCCTCGAATCGCGGGGAACCCAGAGGCGAGGATCTCATCGACGTAGCGCTCCAGATTGACGTCGGTGCGACCGGTGAGGGGCGGTCGTCCGCCTTCGAGCAGCTCTTTGATGCTGACGGTCGGGGAGCCCGTGCCGCGCTCGGCGAGGGTCATCGGCCGCAAGCGCACGCGTACAATCCGGCCGGCTCCCGAATGCGTTGGAGGGTCCATCGGGGAGGCCGATCCGGTCAGGAGGAAGCTCGCGGGTCCAGCGCCTTCGTTGACCGCGCGACGCACGCGGTCGAAGGACTCCGGCAGGCGCTGCCACTCGTCGATCAGTACCGGCCGGTGGCCGTCGAGCAGGCGTGAGGGGTCGGCCTGGGCGATCGAGCGCTCGGCATCGTCATCGAGGCGGTGGACGGTCGCCGCCCGCCGCAGCGCGGTGGCGGTCTTGCCGACGGCCTTCGGGCCCTCAATCGCAATCGCCGGCAGGCCGGCGAGCAGCTCGTCGAGTTCATCGTTGACGATGCGTCTCTGATAGCGCGCGTCCGGACCCGGCTCATGGCTCACCCCACTACTATACCGTTTCGCGCGCTCCTACGAGACAGTTACGCAGGTCACTACGGAACGCTTTCGCAAGCGCGACAACGGACGGCCAGCTCATTGCGGCGACGGTGCTGGCACACGAGGCCACGCTCATCACCGGCAACACTCGCCACTTCCAACACGTGCCCGGGCTCAGGCACGAGAACTGGCTGCGGCCGTAAAAAACGGCGTATTGCCCGCACGCGGCCGGTGATCGCGTCGGAGAGGATCGGGGGGACACCCCGGCGGGTTGACGGCCGAAAATCAGTCAATTTCATGCTATAAGGCATGTTCATGAAGACTCGCATGAGAATCTCGAAGGGGGGCCAGATCTCGATCCCGGCCCCGATCCGACATCGGTGGGGTACCTCGACGGTTGCGTTTCGGGACGAGGGACATCGGATCGTCCTGGAACCCGCGCCGGACGATCCGATCGCCGCGGCGGAGGGCGCGCTCGCCGAGGAGCTGCATGGGCTCGACCTCCGGCGGCTGCGCCGCACCGCGCGGGAGGATGAGCGGGTCGCCGAGGCCCGGCGTCGGGATCCGTGACGCTGCTCGATGCCTACGCGCTTGTCGCGTTCATGGTTGGAGGGCCGGCCGCGCCAATGGTCCGCGCGATCCTGCGCGAGGGTGACGCGGTAGTGGCAAGTGCCAACCTGGCCGAGACGCTTGATGTCTCACAGCGTCTTTACCGCCTGCCGATTCCCCGCGCGATGGAGATTCTCGAGCCGCTGCTGGAGGGTCCACTGACCGCCGTTGCGCTCGACCTCGAGATCGCACGACGTGCCGCCGAGATTCGCGCCGGCCACTACCACCGCTCCTCCCGGCCGATCTCGCTTGCCGACGCTGTGCTGATCGCCTCGGCCAAGCCGGGCGACCGCATCGCCACGGCGGACCCGCACGTGCTCGCGGTGGCCGGGGAGGAGAAGCTCGAGCTGCTGGTGCTGCCCGAACAGGGGTAGGCGCGGTCCCGTGATGCGCTGGCATAGGCCTATCGAGAGAAGCTGCATTTATCAAAAGTTGACTGCCAATATGGGCAGAAAAAATCGCCATCCCTGCTATCTACGGGCCGGCGCTCGAGGCTGCGCTCGAGCCATACCTGCGCTTCGGCGGGTTGCCCGCCGGAGCTGGAGAAAGTCGCCGTGTTGTCCGGTCGGTGGAGGCCGGTGGACGAGTGAGATGGCCCTGTGGACTTGACAGCAAGAGCGGGGCGTGGTACGTTCTCGTCGTTGTTGGCCACCCCCTGGGTGGTCGATCCAAGACATAAGACCGGGTTTGGGTCAACTCACCTTGTGGTTGACTCGACGCGCGAGCAGGGATCAGTTCGGGAGAGGGCCTGGGTCGTGAAGCGTTATGAGGGAGTTTGTTCAGCGTGTTTTCTAGAGGGAGAAACGTGATAGGGGTCGTTGCACCCGCCGTGAGAAGTGATGCTAGATGCGCCAGCTTGGCGCTGTCGCATCTCTCTCTCTCTCTCTCTCTTTGCCCTAGGGCACCGAAGGCAGAGCGCGCTGATCGTCCGGCCTTAACGGGCCTATCCTCCCGCCCCGCGCGGGGTGGGGTCCGCGCGCCTCTGATGGGGAGCGCGGTGTGATGCCCGCGCGTACGGCGGCGAGGCGCGGTGTCAAGGCTTCGAGCCTGTCTGCCCGGCCCGTGCGGGGCAGCGGTGTCGGGGGCCGTGACCGGTCGCAGACCGCCCAGCACGAGCGTTTCGTGGAGATCCAGCGCGCGCGGCTGCTCGCGGCGGCGGTGCGGGCGGTGGACGAGCTTGGGTACCCCGACACCTCGGTGGCGGACATTACCTCGCGAGCACGGGTCTCGCGGCGCACGTTCTATGAGCTGTTCGCTGACCGTGAAGAGTGTCTGGCGACGGTGGTCGAGGACATCCTCGGCCTGTTGGTCGCGGAGCTCTCCGCGGCGGGCCTCGAGGGCTTGGCGTGGCGTGAGCGGGTCCGCGGGGGAATGCTGGCGATCCTGGGGTTTCTCGATCGTGAGCCGGTGCTCGCGCGGGTGTTGGTGGTGCAGGCGTTGCGTGGTGGCCCGCGGGTGTTGGAGCGTCGCGAAGAGGTTCTTGCGCAGCTGGCGGGTGTGGTGGATGAGGGGCGTCTATTGAGTGGGCGCGCGGAACGGTGCACGCCGCTGACCGCGGAGGGCCTGGTGGGGGCGGCGTTCTCGATCGTCTATGCGCGGCTGTTGAAAGGGGAGCGGCGGCCGTTGACGAGCCTATTGGGCGAGTTGATGGGGATGATCGTGCTGCCCTACCAGGGCGCCTCCGTGGCGCGGCGCGAGCAAAAGCGCCCGGCGCCGGGCCCCTTCACTAGCTCTGCCCGTGGGCGCCGTGAGTCCGCGGAGGCTGTGGGCGACCCCCTGGGTGGTGTCTCGATGCGGTTGACGTATCGCACGGCTCGGGTGTTGGAAGGGATCGCGGAGCTGGGCGGGCGGGGCTCGAATCCCAGCAACCGTCAGGCGGGGGAGCGCGCCGGGATCTCGGACCCGGGGCAGGTATCGAAGCTGCTGGCGCGCCTCGAGCGCCTGGGCTTGCTCGTGAATACGGGTCCGGGACGTGTGAAGGGTGAGCCGAACGCGTGGTCGCTCACCGCCAAGGGGGAGATGGTCGCGCGGAGCATTCGGATGCACGCCCCCGCTGATGATGAAGCTTGTGCTGGTGCGCCCCTAGGCGTGTCGCTGTTCACCGATCGAGGGGGTTCCCCCTCTGCCTTGGAGGAGGAGATGGTTCGATGATCGCTCGTAGGCTGACGCTGGCTGGTGTGGTTTCGCTAGGTGTGTTGGTGGGCTTGCTGGTCGGGGATTCACTGGCATCGGCGGTCAAGAGTCATGGGTTTTCCTCGTCTTTCGGCGTGTTCATAAGCGCACGCGGCGTAGCGGTCGATGACTCCGCGGGCGCGTCGAAGGGCGATGTGTATGTAGTGGATCAGGGTGCGCTCGCGGTCGATCGCTTCACCGCCGCAGAAGCCGAACACGACGAACCCGGCACTACGCTCACGGGTGCTTCGCTTGTCTCTCCGACGGGTGTGGCGGTCGATGACTCCGGTGGCGCGTTGACGGGCGATGTGTATGTCGCCGACCCGGGCGCAGGCGTGGTTGACAGGTTCAGTAGTGCGACAGGGAAATTCCTCTCGCGGATCGACGGCAGCGAAACCCCGGACGCCGGGGTGCGCGGCTTTGAACCGGTCGGTGTCGCGATGGACCCCGCGAATGGTGAGGTGTTCGTCGCGGATGCCCATAACGGCCTGGTGGATGTCTTCTCGCCTGCGGGGGTGTATGTCTCGCAGTTCACGGCGGGCGTGTCGAGCGCTCTGACTGGGATCGCGGTGAACAAGGAAGGCGACGCGTACGTGACCGCGGCCGGTGGGGAAGCGCTGGAGCTGCTCGCCGAAGGCGGCTACACGGCCGTGATGCCGATCGGCGCGGGGGTGAGCGCGGTCAGCGTGGATTCGGCGAGCAGCGATGTCTACCTGGACGAGGCCTATTCGATCGTGGCGCTCAACGCGAACGGGGAATCTCTGGGCAGCTTCGGCTCGGGCTCTCTCGAAGGCTCTGCGGGCGTCGGTGTGGACAGCGCGAGCGGCACGGTGTACGCCTCCAACGGTGCGAGCGCCGCGATCTTCCCCGAAGGCGAAACCCCCGGCGAACCCGCCACGGGCGCCGCGACGGGCGTGAATGGCTCCGAAGCGACGCTGCACGGCGAGCTGGCGGGCGGGGAGAGCGGCTACTACTTCGCATACAACCAGGGCAGTAGCTGCACAGGTGGCACGAGCACAGAACCTACGGGGGCGAGTGGCAGCGTTGAAGCTACCGCCACGCTGTCCGGGCTTCAGCCCGCGACGGGGTACACGGTATGCCTGGTCGCGACCAACGCGTTCGGGCAGACCCCAGGCCCCGCGGTGAGCTTCACGACGACTGCAGTCCCGCCGAGGATCGAAGGGGAGTCCTTCACGGATGCCGGGTTGACCAATGTAACGCTGAACGCGCAGATCGACCCGAACGGAACATCCACCAGCTACTACTGGGAATACGGGCCAAACGCGGCGTACGGGTCGCGCACACCCGACGTGTCTCTCGGCGAAGGGTACAGCGCAATGCTGGCGTCGGCGCATGTCGAAGGGTTGACGGCGGACAGCGAATATCATTTCCGGGTTGTCGCGGTCAGCGCGGCGGGCATCGAACACGGCAGTGACGCGACGTTCCGTACGCTGTCGGCCAGCCCGCTTGGGCTGCCGGATGGCCGGGTGTATGAAATGGTGAGCTCGTTCGGGAGCGCGCAGAACGGTACCGCGCAGGTGTATATGCCCAGCGTATACAGCGACGCGTTGGCTTTGGCTGAAGGCATCTTCACGACGGAGTTCCCGTTTCAGGTGGCTGCGGACGGCGAAGCCGCGGTATATGCGGGTGACCCGTCCAGCGGCGGCACCGGCAAGGGTGGACAGGAATCGGGTAACGAGTATCTGGCGACGCGGCTGGCCGGGGGTGGATGGCGGCAGGTGAATATTCAGCCCCACGGGAGATTCAAGGCACTGTACCGGGCGTTTTCGAGTGATCTTACCAGCGCGGTCCTCACTGCCCCCAGCGGCGATACGGTGGAAGCCGACGGGCTGCCGCCACTGTCGCCTGAAGCGCTCAGCGAAGGCTATACGGATCTCTACCAGCACGCTTTTGCCGGTGAAGTCTATGAGCCCTTCATCACCGATAATGTGACACTCCACCAGAATGCCGAAAGATTGCATGTAGTTTACGCCGGCGCGTCGGCTGATGCCAGCGAGCAGTTGTTTCAGGTGGACGATGCGCTGACCGAAAACGCCAGTGAAATCACAGAACCCCGTCGTGAAGGTAATCTCTATGTTTCGGCTGATGGGCATTTGAGCTTGGTGAATGTGTTCCCGGATGGCTCCTCTGAACCACGGGTTACCTTCGGTGCCCCGGCGGGCCGAGCCGACCCTTATGAACCAACTGGTGAATTCGATTACAGTCATGTGATTTCGGCGGATGGGTCGCGGGTCTTTTGGACGGATACGGCGACGAACGACCTGTATATGCGGGAGAACCCAACGTCCAGCGACGCGAAGACGGTCGAGATCGCGGCCGGGGGCCATTTCTGGACGGCGAGCGTGGACGGGTCGAGGGTGTTCTACACCAATGGTGGCTTGTACGAGTACGAAGTGGAAGATGGCCGGACGACCGATCTGACGCCTGGTGTAGAAGTGGTGGGTGTGGTCGGTGCGAGCGAAGACGGCGAATCTCTCTACTACGTCGATAGCAGCGGCAACCTCTACCTGTGGCACGCGGGTATCTCGACGCTGGTCGCGGCCAATCTTTCGTCCGAAGACAGCGGGAATGAACATGAATCTATACCGCCTTACTATTACGAGGGCGACCATCTCGGTGATTGGGCAGGGGAAGTTGGGCATCGGACGTCCGAGGTGACGCCGGACGGGGAAGCTGTGGTGTTCATGTCGAATCGGAGCCTGCCGGTGGCGGGTTACCCGCATGGTTATCCGAACGAGGGGTTGGAGGAGATTTATGTGTATGAGGCCGAAGGAGGCGGCCTGTTCTGTGTCTCGTGTAGTCGCAGCGGGGAAGCGCCCCCGGTGACCGGGGCCGGAGCGGCTGCGTTTTTGCCGGTGAGCTGGATGAAGACTGAGCAGCCACAGGTGATCTCTGATGATGGGAGCAGGGTGTTCTTCGATAGCTGGGAGCCGCTTGTGTCGCAGGATACGAATGGGAAGCTCGACGTATATGAGTGGGAGCGTGACGGCGCGGGCAGCTGCCGCGAAAGCGAGGGGTGCGTGTATCTGCTCTCGGGCGGTACCAGCTCGTCTTCGTCGTGGTTCTTGGGTGCGAGCGGGAGTGGTGGTGATGCGCTTGTGATCTCCCGTGCGGATCTCACGGGGACTGCTGGGTATGAAGGGTTCGCTGTGTATGACGCGCGGGTCGGTGGTTTGCGGCCGGTTGCGGCACCGGTGTGTACGGGTTCGGGTTGTCAGGGTGTGCCGCCGGCAGCACCGATCTTCGCGACCCCGGCGAGCGTAACATTCGCCGGGGTTGGGAACTTCCCGGCGCCGAGCACGGTAGCGCCACCGAAGAGCAAATCGAGGTCGAAAGGCAGGTCGAGGTCGAAGAGTGGGAAGGCGCGGAGGTTGGCGGGTGCGTTGCGGGTGTGTGCGCGGCGGCGTGGGCGAGCGCGGTCGGTGTGTGTGGCGCGGGCGCGGCGGCGCTACGGGCCGGGGTCTGGTGCCGGTGGGTCGTCGTTGCGAGTGGGGGGGCGATAGCCATGCGTATACAGAAGCTGGCTTTGTTGCTTGGGGTGTGTGCGGTGGCGGTGTTGGCGTCGCCGGTGGCTGCGTGGGCGTCGCCGGGTTGGGAGGCGTTCACGCGGGTCTCGCCGACGTACCTGCCGCCGGGGGGCACAGGGCAGATCGAAGTGCATGTTTATAACACCGGGTCGAGCACGGGCGAAGATCCGAGGGTCGTGGATGGGCTGCCGCCCGGTGTGAGCGCGACCAGCGCGAAGGTGACTCTCCGGACTGGGTTTACAGAAGCCTTTGGCTATGGAAGCGGAGATGGTGAATGCTCGGGTGTACAGGTCGTGACGTGTACCGTGGAAGCAGTGCCTGCGGGCGCATACGCGATCGTGCTCATCGAAGTGAGCGTAGCCGCGGGCGCGAGCGGCGAAGCGACCAACCATGTCGCGGTCACTGGGGGTGGTGCGTCGAGTCCGGCGGTGGAGTTGACGCAGGTCACGTTCAGCGGGGAAGAAGCACCGTTCGGGTTCTCTGGCTTCGATGCGTGGTTGACGAACGCGGACGGGACGGCGGATACGCAGGCCGGCTCGCACCCGTACGAGATGACGGTCGCCTACGCGGTGAACGGCAAAGACCATGGTCTCTTCAACGAATTTCCTACGGGTGGTGAAGCGCAGCAGGTGGTTGTGAATCTGCCGCCGGGGATCGTTGGGGATCCGACCGCGACGCCGCGCTGCACCCGCCGGCAGTTCGACGGCGAAACCGGACTGGAAGGACCTCATTTTGAGGAACCGACGTGTCCGGCGTTGAACGCAGGTCGGTGTGGATGAATCGATCGCGCAGGGACTCCATGTTTCGTTCAAGGTGTACAACCTGGTACCGCCACCTGGTATCGCGGCGCAGTTCGCGTTCGACGACCAGGGCACGGACGTGTTCTTGAACGCGGGGGTACGGTCCGGAGGGCCGACCCCGCTAGCCTCAGACTACGGGATCAGCGTGCATACGCTCATCCCGCAGAAATACGTGACGTTCAACACGACCACCATCTGGGGCGTACCCAGCGAAGAAAGCCACAACGAAGAGCGCGAAGCTCCTTCGGCCGGCGGGTCTGTGCCGGTGTTGACGTTGCCGACTTCCTGTGAAGGTCCGCAGGAATTCTCGATCGAAGCGCTCAATACGTGGCAGTACGCGAATCTGCATTCGCGGGCGTCGGTGCTGACGCACGACAGCACCGGTGCGGCGGTTGGGTTCACGGGCTGCAGCGATCTCGGGTTCGACCCATCGTTGAGTGTGGCGCCGGATACAAGCGCTGCGGATACCCCGGCGGGGTTGACGACCGAAATCAAAGTTCCCCAAGAAGGCCTCGAGACCCTACACGGGATCGCGACGTCGAACCAGAGGGACGCCACGGTCGCGCTCCCAGAAGGGCTGGTCCTGAACCCCGGGCGGGCATCCGGCCTGGTGGCCTGCCCGCTCGATGAAGATGGTGTCGGCCAGGAAGGTCCGCCGCAGTGCCCGGCGGCCTCGCAGGTCGGGACCGCGACGGTATTGACCCCGCTGCTCGCCGAACCGCTGGAAGGCAAGGTGTATGTGGTCGAATCTCAGCCGCCAGACGTGAAACTGCTGATCGCGCTCGCGGGGCAGGGCATCGAAGTCAAGCTGGTCGGCGACGTTCATCTGAACACGACGACGGGGCAGTTGACGACGGTGTTCAAGGAAACCCCTGAGGTGCCGTTCACGAGCTTCAAACTCTCGTTCAGCGGTGGGTCGCAGGCAGCGCTCATTACCCCGCCGGGGTGTGGGTTGTTCACGAGCACCTCGGACTTCACGCCGTGGAGCTCCCCGGCGGTGGAAGACGTGTTCTCGCCAAGCAGCTTCCAGATTGCGACTGGCACCAGTGGTGCGCCGTGCGAGTCGCCGCTGCCGTTCACGCCGAGCATGATCGCCGGTGCGACGACCGACCAGGCGGGTGGGTATACGGCGTTCTCGTTGTTGCTGTCGAGGGCGGATGATCAGCAGCGGATCTCCAAACTGCAGTTCAAGACACCGAAGGGCCTGCTGGGGATGATCAGCCGTGTCCAGCTATGCGAAGAACCCCAAGCCGCCAAAGGCGAATGCCCCACCGGCTCCCAGATCGGGCACACGATCGTGGGTGCTGGTGCTGGCCCGGATCCGCTGTATGTGCCCGGGGAAGGCAAGCCGGAAGCCCCGATCTACATCTCGGGTCCGTACGAGGGTGCACCCTACGGCCTAGTGATCGCTGTGCCGGTGATCGCCGGCCCGTTCAACCTGGGGACGACAGTTGTGCGGGGGAAGATCGAAGTGGACCCGCAGACTTCGCAGTTGACGATCACGACGGATCCGTTGCCTGTGGTTTTGGATGGGGTGCCGGTGGATATGCGGACGATCAATGCGGTGATCGACCGCAAGGAATTCATGTTCAACCCCACCAACTGCAACCCACAAGCCTTCTCAGGCACCGCAACCAGCGTCGAAGGCACGTACGCCGCGTTGTCGAGCCCGTTCCAGGTCGGCTCCTGCCGCAGCCTGACGTTCAAACCGGGGTTCAGCGTCTCGACGTTGGCGAAGACGTCATGGACGCAGGGCGCGAGCCTCCGGGTCACGATGACGCTGCCCGACGAAGGCGGGCTGAGCAGCACCGCGAACGTGCAAAGGGTCAAGGTGTCGCTACCCAAACAGCTCCCAACGCCGTTGAAAACACTGCAGAAGGCCTGCTTGGAAAAGACGTTCGCGGAAAACCCCAAGAACTGCCCCGTTGCGTCTCAGGTTGGGACGGTCAAGGTCTCAACCCCGGTCCTCCCGGGCGGCTTGACGGGCACGGCGTACTTCGTGTCGCATGGTGGCGCGAAGTACCCGGAACTGATCATGGTGTTGGTTGGCCAGAACGGTGTGACGGTGCAGGTGCATGGGGAAACGCAGATCAGTAAAGCGGGGATCACGACGGCGACGTTCGCGACGGTGCCGGATGTGCCGTTCTTGAGCTTCGAATTGACGTTGCCGCAGCGGGAATTCCCGGCGTTGACGGCGAACGGGAACCTCTGCAAGGGCACGCTTTTGATGCCCACCGAACTGGTCGGCCAGAACGGCCTCGTGATCCAGCAGAACACGAAGATCGCCGTCACCGGGTGCCCGAAGACGAAGAAAACTACCCACAAGAGGACCACGAAGAAGAAGGCCAAGCACCCGAAGCGTAGGGGGTAGAGGCGACGCGGCGCGCGCGGGCGCTCAGACAAAGATGTCGGAGGCGGTGATTCCGATTGCCGTCTCCGGCAGGCCGGTGAGGCGCTCTCGCGCGCATACGGCGTAGGCAGGGTTGGGCGCGAGGTGCGGCAGGGCCGCGGCCTTGAGATCGAGCTCGCGTACGATGCGGGCGGCGTCGGCGGAGCGTGCCCACTTTGCCTCGCCCAACAGCACGGCCTCTTCGCGCTGGCCGGCGAGCGCGACGGCGTTGATCTCGACCGCTGGGTGCTCCGCCCAGAACGGGCCGATCCTGACGACTTCGGGTGCAAGCGCTTCGGTGGCGGCGAGGCGGCGCAGGTGGGCGCGAAACGCCTCCTCCCAGCGGCCCCCCATGTGGTCGTTGAGGCGGGCGATGAGAGGTGTGAGGATGCTGGGGCCGAGGCCTCGTTCGATCTCGGCGCGGTAGGGGTTAACGATCGTCAGCCAGAACGCGAGGAAGTTGTCGGCGATGCGGTAGCTGCGCCGCCGCGTGCGCCTGCCGGCCTCGGTGACGGGCTCCACGCGCTCGATCAGGCGCAGCTCGATCAGGCGTTGCAGCGTGCGTGCCGGCTCGGCGCGGACGGCCTGCTCGATCTGGCTGTGCTTGGTGGCGCCGGCAGCGATCGCGCGCAGCACGAGCTGGCCGAGGTCGCTCCAGTCGCCCTCGGTCGCGAGCACCAGCTGACCCTCGTCGAGAAGCTGCCCGCCGGGGCGGCACACCAGCCGCGCGAGGTTCTCCCGCACGCTGCGCGCCTGATCCCACCAGGTGAGGTACAGAGGGATGCCGCCGAGGATGCCCCACACGAGTGCGCGATCGGCGGGTGAGAGCCCGCGCAGCATCAATGCCGTCTCGTGTGGCGCGAACGGGTGCAGCGGCAGAGAGAGGTCGATCCGCCCGTACAGCGGCGCCCGCTCCTCCTGGATCGCGTGCATGGTGCGCACCGCCGAGCCGCACAGCAGGATCCGTAGCCGCGTGCGATCGCGTGCGCGGTCCCAGAACGCGCGTAGCACGCCCGGCAGCTCGGGAGAGGCACGCAGCAGCTCGGGAAACTCGTCTAGCACCAGCAGCAGCGGCTCTGTCGCGGCTGCGGCTGCGACGCTCTCGAGCGCGTCGTCCCAATCCGTGAACGGCCGTGCCCCAAGGTCGCGCACGCCACCGGCCAGCGCGTCTCCCGCGGCATGGCTGAGCAGGCGCAGCTCACCGTGCGCCGGCCGCCCCGCGCCGGTGTGGAAGACCGTGCGTCGACCCTCCGCGAACGCGCTCAGCAGCGCGGTCTTACCCACGCGCCGCCGCCCCCAGACAAGCGCGATCCGGCCCGCGTGCGGCGGGTCCTCCCACCATTCCGAAAGCGCCGCCAGCTCGGTTGCTCGGTTGACGAACATGCCGCCAGTGTAGCTGACATCCCATGTCAGTTACGTCAAACGTCAGTTACGTCGGAAGTCAGCTTCGCTGAGGTAGGCAGCAAGGCCAGTCACCCGAAGCTCAAGAAGCGGTAGAGGAGGTCCGACTGCTGGTGCATCCATACCCCGGCAGCGCGGGTGCTGGGGTGCGCCCCGTTGTGGCATCGGGTTCTGGGTCTGGCTTGGTCGTTGTGGGTGTGGGGGTGCGTGAGTAGGACTTGACAGCAAGAGTGGGGCGTGGTACGTTCTCGTCGTTGTTGGCCACCCCCTGGGGTGGTCGATCCAAGACATAAGACCGGGTTTGGGTCAACCGACCTGTGGTTGACTCGACGCGTGAGCAGGGATCTGAGTTTGGGAGAGGGCCTGGGTCGTGAAGCGTTATGAGGGAGTTGGTTGAGCGTGGTTTCTAGAGGGAGAAACGTGACAGGGGTCTTCGCACCTCGCGTGATGGGTGATGCTAGATGCGCCAGCTTGGCGCTGTCGCATCTCTCTCTCTCTCTCTCTCTCTTGCCTTAGGGCACCTGGGGCAAAGCGCGCTGATCGTCCGGTCCTAACGGGCCTGTCCTCCCACCCCACGCGGGGCGGGATTCGCGCGCCTCTGATCGGGAGCGCAGCATGATGCCCGCGCGCACAGCGGCACGACGCGGCGTCAAGGCTTCGGCTTCGTCCGCCCGGCCCGCGCGAGGTCGGGGTCGGGATCGGTCACAGACTGGTCAGCACGAGCGTTTTGTGGAGATCCAGCGCGCGCGGCTGCTCGCGGCGGCGGTGCGGGCGGTGGACGAGCTCGGGTACTCGGATACCTCGGTGGCGGATATCACCTCGCGGGCGCGGGTCTCGCGGCGGACGTTCTATGAGCTGTTCGCCGACCGCGAAGAGTGTCTGTCGAGGGTGGTCGAGGACATCCTCGGCCTGCTGGTCGCAGAGCTTGCCGGGGCGGGCTTGGAGGGTTTGGCGTGGCGTGAGCGGATCCGTGGGGGGCTGCTGGCGATTCTGGGGTTCTTGGATCGTGAGCCGGTGTTGGCGCGTGTGTTGGTGGTGCAGGCGTTGCGTGGTGGCCCGCGGGTGCTGGAGCGTCGCGAAGCGGTCCTTGCGCAGCTAGCGAGCGTGGTGGACGAGGGGCGTCTGTTGAGTGTGCGCGCAGAACGGTGCACACCGCTGACCGCGGAGGGTCTGGTTGGGGCGGCGTTCTCGATCGTGTATGCGCGGTTGTTGCGGGGTGAGCGGCGGCCGTTGACGGATCTGGTGGGGGAGTTGATGGGGATGATCGTGCTGCCCTACCAGGGAGCCTCGGCTGCGCGGCGTGAGCAGATGCGCCCGACGCCTGCTCCCTCCACGCGCTCTGTGCGTGCGGGTCGTGCATCCTCCGAGGGCGTCGCTGACCCGTTGGGTGGTGTGGCGATGCGCCTGACGTATCGCACGGCGCGGGTGTTGGAAGGGATCGCGGAGCACCCGGGGTCGAGCAACCGTCAGGCGGGGGAGCGCGCGGGAATCTCCGACCCGGGGCAGGTCTCGAAGCTGCTGGCACGCTTAGAGCGTCTGGGATTGCTGGCCAATACGGGGTCGGGGCGTGTGAAGGGGGAGTCCAACGCGTGGGTGTTGACCGCGAAGGGGGAGATGGTCGCGGGGAGCATCCGGATGCACCCCCCCGCTGATGATGAAGCTTGTGCTGGTGCGCCATTGGGCGCGTCGTCGTTGTTCACCGATCGAGGGGTTCTCCCCTCTGCCTTGGAGGAGGAGATGGTTCGATGATCGCTCGTAGGTTGACACTGGCCGGCTTGGTTGCGCTGTGCCTGATGGTGGGGCTGCTGCTGCTTGGGAGCGCCGTGGCGCTGGCGGCGAGTGCGCCAACGATCGAAGCGGAGTCCGTCTCGGACGTCGGATCCTCGAACGCGGTGCTGAACGCCCAGATCGACCCAAACGGCTCCGCGACAAGCTATTACTACGAATACGGGCCGACCGAAGCGTACGGGTCGCGCACACTAGAAGTGTCGCTCGGCGAAGGCGAAAGCGCGTCGCCGGCATCGGCGCACTTGGAAGGTCTGGCGGCCAACAGCGAATATCACTTCAGGGTCGTCGCGGTCAGCGCTGCGGGCACCGAACGCGGCAGCGACGCCACGTTCCGTACGCTGCCGGTCAGTCCGCTTGGGTTGCCGGATGGCCGGGTGTATGAAATGGTGAGCTCGTTCGGGAGCGCGCAGAACGGAACCGCGCAGGTGTACACGCCTAAGGTGTACGGCGACGAATTGATCTTGGCGGAAGGCATCTTTACGAAATTGCCGTTTCAGGTGGCTGCCGATGGCGAAGCCGCGGCGTATGGGGGCGACCCGTCGAGTGGCGGCAGCGGTAAGGGTGGGCAGAACTCCGGTAACGAGTATCTGGCGACGCGGATTCCCGGGGGTGGATGGCAGCAGATGAATATCCAGCCCCACGGGAGATTCGGCGCGGAATACCATGCGTTTTCGAGCGAGCTTACCAGCGCGGTCCTCACGGCCTCGAGCGAGACGGGAGCTGAAGACGGACTGCCGCCGCTGTCGCCTGAAGCGCCTGGCGATGGCTATACGGATCTCTTCCAGCACGCTTTCACCGGCGAATCCTATGAACCCTTCTTCACTGATGATGTAACGATCCACCGGTCTCCCAAAAGAGAACGCTTCAATGGGGCACTGCGAGTTGTGTATGCAGGCGGGTTGGCTAATTCTGGCGAGCAGCTATTTGAGGCAGATGATGCGTTGACAGCAAATGCATCTGAAATAGCGGAACCTATAGAAAAAACCGAATCTGGTCATTATCCTGAAGGTAATCTCTATTTGTCGGCTGACGGGCGTTTGGGTCTGATCAATGTGCTTCCGGACGGCTCCTCCTCTGAGCCTCAGGCGACCTTCGGCTCCTTGGTCGGCCAGGGTGAACCATTCGCCGGCGAAATCGATCTCAGTCATGTGATTTCGGCGGATGGGTCGCGGGTCTTCTGGACTGATTTGACGACAATGGATCTGTATGTGCGGGAGAATCCGACATCGAGTGACGCAAAGACGGTGGAGATCGCGGCCGGGGGGCACTTCTGGACAGCGAGCGCGGATGGATCGAAGGTGTTCTACACCAATGGCGGCCTGTATGAGTACGAAGTCGAAAGTGGCCAGACGGTCGATCTGACGCCTGGTGTCGAAGTGGTGGGTGTGGTCGGCGCGAGCGAAGATGGGGAATACCTCTACTACGTCGATAGCAGCGACAACCTCTACCTATGGCACGCCGGCGCTTCGACGCTGATCGCGGCCGACCTTTCGTCCGGAGATGGCGGGAGTGGGGGGCCGATAGCGCCTTACTCCGGCACCTACCAAGTCCATATCGGGGATTGGGCGGGACAGATCGGGGAGCGGACGTCGGAGGTGACGCCGGATGGGGGGGCTGTGGTTTTCATGTCGATGCAGAGCCTGCCGGCGGTGGGTTACCCGCATGGCTATTCGAACGAGGGGCAGGAGGAGGTGTACGTGTATCAGGCCGAAGACGGTGGGAGACTGTTCTGCGTCTCGTGCAACCGCAGCGGGGAAGCGCCCCGTTACGGCCCCGGGTTTTTGCCGATCAGCGGTATGACGACGGAGCAGCCGCAGGTGATCTCCGACGATGGGAGCAGGGTGTTCTTCGATAGCTGGGAGCCGCTTGTGTCGCAAGACACGAACGGAAAGCTCGACGTGTATGAGTGGGAGCGTAACGGTGCAGGCAGCTGCCGCGAAAGCGAGGGTTGTGTCTACCTGCTCTCGGGTGGCAGCAGCTCGTCTTCGTCGTGGTTCTTGGGGGCGAGCACGAGTGGTGACGATGCGTTTGTGATCTCCCGCGCAGACCTCACGGGCGATAATGGGTATGAAGGGTTCGCTGTGTATGACGCGCGGGTCGGCGGGGTACACCCGGTTGCCTCACCAGTGTGCACGGGTTCGGGTTGTCAGGGTGTGCCGCCGGCGGCACCGATCTTCGCGACCCCGGCCAGCGTCACGTTCGCTGGGGTCGGAAACTTCCCGGCGTCGAGTGCGGCGGCTCCACCGAAGAGCAAACCAAGGTCGAAAGGCAAATCGATGTCCAAGAGCGTGCGAGCCAGGGAGTTGACGGCTGCGTTGCGGGCGTGTAGGCAGCGGCGTGGGCAAGCGCGGTCGGTGTGTGTGGCGCGTGCCCGGCGACGCTACGGGTCGGGGTTGGGTGCTGGTAAGTCGTCGTTGCGAGTGGGGGGGCGGTAGCGATGTGTATACGGAAGCTAGCGTTGTTGCTTGGTGTGTGTGTGGTGGGGGTGTTGGTGTCGCCGGTTGCTGCGTGGGCGTCGCCGGGGTGGGAGGCGTTTACGCGAGTTTCGCCGGCGTACCTGCCGCCGGGTGGCGCGGGGCAGATCGAAGTGCGTGTTTACAACACGGGGTCGAGTACGGGTGAAGATTCGAGGATTGTGGATGAGCTGCCGGCGGGTGTGAGCGCGACCAGCGCCACGGTGAGTCTCCGGGCCGGGGTCGTCGAAGAAGTTGGCGTTCCGGAAGGCGGGGATGGTGAATGCTCGGGTGTACAGGTGGTGACGTGTACAGCGGAAACGGTGCCCGCGGGCGCGTCCGCGGTCGTACTCATCAAGGTGAGCGTAGATGGGGGCGTGAATAGCCAGGCGACTAACCGTGTCGCGGTTACTGGGGCTGGTGCATTGAGTCCGGCGGTGGAGTTGACGCAGGTCAGGTTCAGTGGGGAAGAAGCGCCGTTTGGGTTCTCTGGTTTCGATGCGTGGTTGACGAATGCGGATGGGTCGGCAGATACGCAGGCCGGCTCGCACCCGTATGAGATGACGGTTGTGTTCTCGGTGAATGGCAGAGGTCATGGTGTCCTCGAAGAATTGCCTGATGGTGGTGAAACGCAGCAGGTGGTGGTTAATCTGCCGCCTGGGATCGTTGGTGACCCGACCGCGACGCCGCGCTGCTCCCGCCGGCAGTTCGACGGGGAATCAGAATCGCATTTTCAGGAACCGTCGTGTCCGGCTTCGACGCAGGTCGGTGTGAATGAATCGATCGTGGAGGGAGTCTATGTTTCGTTCAAGGTCTACAACCTGGTGCCGCCGCCGGGTATCGCGGCGCAGTTCGCGTTCAACGACCAGGGCACAGACGTGTTCTTGAACGCAGGGGTGCGGTCAGGTGGGCCGACCCCATCGGACTCTGACTACGGCATCAGCGTGCATACGCTCATCCCGCAGAAATTTGTGCTGTTCAACGCGACGACGATCTGGGGTGTGCCGAGCGAAGAAAGCCACGATGTGCAGCGCGAAGCGCCATCGACGGGTGGGTCAGTGCCGTTGTTGACGCTGCCGACCTCGTGTGAAGGCCCGCAGGAATTCTCGATCGAAGCATTGGATACGTGGCAGTACGCGAATCTGCACTCGCGGGCGTCGGTGCTGACGCACGACAGCACTGGTGCGCCGGTTGGGTTCACGGGCTGCGGCGATCTTGGGTTCGACCCGTCCTTGAGTGTGGCGCCGGATACGAGCGCGGCGGATACCCCGGCGGGGTTGACGACCGAAATCAAAGTCCCCCAGGAAGGCTTGGAGACCCTGCGCGGGATCGCGACGTCCAACCAGAGGGACGCGACGGTCGTGCTCCCGGAAGGGCTGGTCTTGAACCCCGGGCGGGCGTCCGGGCTGGTTGCCTGTCCGCTCGATGAAGATGGTGTGGGTCAGGAAGGTCCTCCGCGTTGTCCGTCGGCATCGCAGGTCGGGACCGCGACGGTGTTGACTCCGCTGCTCGCCGAACCGCTTGAAGGCAAGGTGTACGTCGTGGAATCTCAGCCACCGGACGTGAAACTGCTGATCGCGCTCGCCGGCCAGGGCATCGAAGTCAAGCTGGTCGGCGATGTGCACCTGAACACGACGACAGGCCAGTTGACGACGGTCTTCAAGGAAACCCCAGAGGTCCCGTTCACGAACTTCAAACTCGCGTTCAGCGGTGGATCGCAGGCGGCGCTCGTGACCCCGCCGGCGTGTGGGTTGTTCACGAGCAACTCGGACTTCACGCCGTGGAGCTCCCCGGCGGTCGAAGACGTGTTCTCGCCGAGCAGCTTCCAGATCGCGACCGGCACCAACGGTGCGCCATGCGAGTCGCCGCTGCCATTCACGCCGACGATGATCGCCGGTGCGACGACCGATCAGGCGGGTGGGTATACGGCGTTCTCGTTGTTGCTCTCGCGTGGGGATGATCAGCAGCGGATCTCCAAACTGCAGTTCAAGACCCCGAAGGGCCTGCTGGGGATGATCAGCCACGTCCAGCTCTGCGAAGAACCCCAAGCCACCAAGGGCGAATGCCCCCAGGGTTCGCAGATTGGGCACACGATTGTGGGTGCTGGTGCGGGCCCTGATCCGTTGTATGTGCCGGAGGAAGGCAAGCCTGAAGCCCCGATCTACATCACCGGCCCCTATGACGGAGCCCCCTACGGGCTACTGATCGCGGTGCCGGTGATCGCTGGCCCGTTCAATTTGGGGACGACGGTGGTGCGGGGGAAGATCGAAGTGGACCCGCAGACGTCGCAGTTGACGATCACGACGGATCCGCTGCCGGTGGTTCTGGATGGGGTGCCGGTGGATATGCGGACGATCAATGCGGTGATCGATCGCAAGGAATTCATGTTCAACCCCACCAACTGCAACCCACAATCCTTCTCAGGCACAGCAACCAGCGTCGAAGGAACCAACGCGGCGATCTCAAGCCCATTCCAAGTCGGCTCATGTCGCAGCCTCACATTCAAACCAGGGTTCAAGGTCTCGACGTCGGCGAAGACATCGCGGACGCAGGGCGCGAGCCTGGAGGTGAAGATGACCTTGCCCGACGAAGGCGGATTGAGCAGCACCGCGAACGTGCAGCGCGTCAAGGTGTCGCTACCGAAACAGCTGCCGACGCCGTTGAAAACGCTGCAGAAGGCGTGTTTGGAAAAGACGTTCGCGGAAAACCCCAAGAACTGCCCCGTCGCCTCGCAGGTCGGGACGGTCAAGGTCTCAACCCCCGTCCTCCCCGGCGGCCTGACGGGCACCGCGTACTTCGTCTCCCACGGTGGCGCTAAGTACCCGGAACTCATCATGGTGCTGATGGGCGAGAACGGCGTCACGGTGCAGGTGCATGGGGAAACGCAGATCAGCAAAGCGGGGATCACGACCGCGACGTTCGCGACGGTACCCGATGTGCCGTTCTCGAACTTCGAACTGACCCTGCCGCAGCGGGAATTCCCGGCGTTGACCGCGAACGGGAACCTCTGCAAGGGCACGCTTTTGATGCCCACCGAACTAGTAGGCCAAAACGGCCTCGTGATCCAGCAGAACACGAAGATCGCCGTCACCGGATGCCCGAAGACGAAGAAGGCGACCCACAAGAAGGCCACGAAGAGGAAGGCCAAGCACCCGAAGCACAAGAAGCGGTAGGGAAGCTCGATCGCTGGGGCATGGACGCCTAGCAGCGCGGGTGTTCAGTGCCGACGCTGGCTTGCGATGGGTGTGTTCGCGTGCCCCTGGGTTCTGGGGTTTCGCCGGGTCGTTGTCGGGTTGGTGGGCGGCGGCGTATGTGTGGGACTTGACAGCAAGAGTGGGGCGTGGTACGTTCTCGTCGTTGTTGGCCACCCCCTGGGGTGGTCGTTCCAAGACATAAGACCGGGTTTGGGTCAACCGACCTGTGGTTGACTCGACGCGTGAGCAGGGATCAGTTTGGGAGAGGGCCTGGGTCGTGAAGCGCTATGAGGGAGTTGGTTGAGCGTGGTTTCTAGAGGGAGAAACGTGACAGGGGTCTTCGCACCCCGCGCGATGGGTGATGCTAGATGCGCCAGCTTGGCGCTGTCGCATCTCTCTCTCTCTCTCTCTCTCTCTTCGCCTCGGTACGCCGAAGCTGAGAGCGCTGATCGCCCGGCCCTGACGGGCCTTCCGTCTCACTCCTCGCGGGGTGGGACTCGCCTGCCTTGCGGGAGCGCTACGCGCGTCGCTCTTTTCGCCGCGCAGGGCTGGAGAGCGGCGTGATGCCTGCGCGTGCGACAGCACAACGCAGGGTCAAGGCTTCGAGCCCGCCCGCTCGACCTGCGCGGAGCAGCGGCTCCGGGAGGCGTGACCGGTCGCAGGTTGCGCAGCACGAGCGCTTCGTGGAGATCCAGCGTGCGCGGCTGCTCGCGGCTGCGGTGCGGGCGGTGGACGAGCTCGGGTACCCCGACACCTCAGTGGCGGACATCACCTCGCGCGCTCGGGTCTCGCGGCGCACGTTCTACGAGCTGTTCGCCGACCGCGAAGAGTGCTTGGCGACGGTGGTCGAGGACATCCTCGGCTTGGTGGTCGCGGAGCTCGCCGCGGCCGGCCTGGAGGGCTCGGCGTGGCGCGAGCGAGTGCGCGGGGGGCTGCTGGCGATCCTGGGGTTCCTCGATCGTGAGCCGGTGCTCGCGCGGGTGCTGGTGGTGCAGGCGCTACGTGGTGGCCCACGGGTGCTGGAGCGCCGCGAAGCGATCCTTGCGCAGTTGGCGGGCGTGGTGGACGAGGGACGCCTGCTGAGTGTGCGCGCGGAACGGTGCACGCCGCTCACCGCGGAGGGCCTGGTGGGGGCGGCGTTCTCGATCGTGTATGCGCGGCTGCTGAAAGGTCAGCGTCGGCCGTTGACGAGCCTGGTGGGGGAGTTGATGGGAATGATCGTGCTGCCCTACCAGGGTGCGAGCGCGGCGCGGCGCGAGCAGGCGCGCCCGGCGCCCGCCCTCTCCCAGCGCTCTGCGGATTGGCGCCGCGGGGCTGCCGAGGGTGTGGAGGATCCTCTGGGGGGTGTCTCGATGCGGTTGACGTATCGCACCGCCCGGGTGCTCGAAGGGATCGCTGAGCACCCGGGGTCCAGCAACCGTCAGGCGGCCGAGCGCGCGGGGATCGCCGACCCGGGGCAGGTCTCGAAGCTGTTGGCACGCCTCGAGCGCCTCGGCCTGCTTGCGAACACGGGTCCTGGGCGTGTGAAGGGAGAGCCAAACGCGTGGTCGCTGACTGCGAAGGGGGAGATGGTCGCGGGGAGTATCCGGATGCACGCTCCCGCAGTTGATGAGTCTTGTACCGGTGCGCCCCTCGGCGTGTCGCTGTTCACCGATCGAGGGGTTTCCCCCTCTGCCTTGGAGGAGGAGATGGTTCGATGATCGCTCGTAGGTTGACGCTGGCTGGTGTGATTTCGCTGGGCGTGATGGTGGGGTTGCTGACCATGAGCCCGCTGGCATTGGCGGGGAAGAGCCATGGGTTCTCCTCGTCCTTTGGCGTGTTCGTGAGTGCACGAGGTGTGGCAGTTGACGACTCCGCGGGTGCCTCAAAGGGCGACGTTTATGTGGTGGATCAGGGCGCGCCCGCGGTCGATCGCTTCACCGCCGCGGAAGCCGCACATGACGAAGCTGGCACCAAGCTCACGGGCGTGTCGCTCGTCTCCCCGATAGGTGTGGCGGTCGATGACTCCGGTAGCGCTTCAGCGGGCGATGTGTATGTCGCCGACCCGGGCGCGGGCGTGGTGGACAGGTTCAGCGGGGCAACCGGGAAATTCCTCTCGCGGATCGACGGCAGCGAAACCCCCGGACGTCGGGGTGCGGGGCTTTGAACCGGCCGGTGTTGCGGTGGATCCCGCGAACGGCGAGGTATTTGTCGCGGATGCGCACAACGGCGTGGTGGATGTCTTCTCGCCCGCGGGGGTGTACGTCTCGCAGTTCGCGGCGGACGTGTCGAGCGCTCTGACCGGGATCGCGGTGAACAGAGAAGGCGACGCGTACGTGACCAGCGCTGGTGGGGAAGCGCTTGAGCTGCTCGCCGAAGGCGACTATACGTCGGTGCTGCCCGTCGGCGCGGGGGTGAGCGCAGTCAGCGTCAACCCCGTCAGCGGCGACGTCTACCTGGACGAGACCTCTTCGATCGTAGAGCTCAACGCGAACGGGGAATCGCTTGGTAGCTTCGGCTCGGGCTCCTTGGAAGGCTCCGCGGGGGTTGGTGTGGACAGCGCGAGCGGCACGGTTTACGCCTCCGACGGGGCCAGCGCGGCGATCTTCCCCGAAGGCGAAACCCCCGGCGAACCCGCTACTGGCGCCGCGACGGGCGTGAATGGCTTCGAAGCGACGCTGCACGGCGAGCTGGCGGGTGGGGAGAGCGGCTACTACTTCGCTTACAACCAGGGCAGTAGTTGTACAGGTGGCGCGAGCACCGAACCTACGGGGGCCAGCGGTAGCGTTGAAGCTACCGCCACCCTCTCCGGGCTTCTGCCCGCGACCGGGTACACGGTATGCCTCGTCGCGACCAACGTGTTCGGGCAGACCCAGGGCGCCGTGGTGAGCTTTACGACGTCTGCGGTCCCGGCGAGGATTGAAGAGGAGTCCTTCACGGACGCCGGTTCGACAAATGTGACACTGAGGGCGCAGATCGATCCGAACGGGACGCCCACCAGCTACTACTGGGAATACGGACCAAGCGCGGCGTATGGGTCACGCACACCCGAAGTGTCCCTCGGCGAAGGGTACGGCGCGCTGCCGGCCTCGGCGGATCTGGAAGACCTGGCCGCGAATGGCGAATGCCACTTCCGGGTGGTCGCCGTCAGCGCGGCGGGTACCGAACACGGCAACGACACGACGTTCCGTACGCTGCCGGCCAGTCCGCTGGGGTTGCCGGATGGTCGTGTGTATGAAATGGTGAGCTCGTTCGGGAGCGCACAGAACGGGACGGCGCAGGTGTATACGCCCAAGGTGTATAGCCTCGAATTCCCCTTGTCGGAAGGCATCTTCACAAAGGAATCCCCGTTTCTGGTGGCTGCGGACGGCGAAGCCGCGGCGTATGTGGGCGACCCGTCGAGCGGCGGCAGCGGTAAGGGTGGGCAGAGCTCGGGCAACGAGTATCTGGCGAGGCGGCTTCCCGGGGGTGGATGGCAGCAGGTGAATATCCAGCCTCACGGGAAGATCAGCGCACGGTACCAGGCGTTTTCGAGTGAGCTTACCAGCGCGGTTCTCACTGCCTCGAGCGAAACGGGACTTGAAGATGGGCTGCCACCGCTGTCGCCAGAAGCGCCCGGCGACGGCTATACGGATCTCTTCCAGCACGCCTTTGCCGGGGAAACCTACGAACCTTTCTTCGCCGATGATGTGACGCTCCGCCGGCCTCCCGCAAGGCTGAGGGGAGTCTCGGCAGGGCTGCTGATGGTCTATGCCGGCGCTTCAGCCAATTCCAGCGAGCAGTTGTTTCAGGTAAATGATGCGCTGACGGAAAACGCCAGTGAAATGGCAGAACCCGTTGAAGAATTTGAAGGCAATCTCTATGTTTCGGCTGGTGGGCGTTTGAGCCTGGTGAATGTACTCCCGGATGGCTCCTCTGATCCGCAGGTGACCTTCGGTACTTTGGTTGGCGAAGGCTACCCGTACCTCGGTGAGATCGATCTCAGTCATGTGATTTCGACGGATGGGTCGCGAGTCTTCTGGACGGATCGGACGACGAATGGCCTGTATGTGCGGGAGAACCCGACGTCCAGTGACGCAAAGACGGTCGAGATCGCGGCCAAGGGGCGCTACTGGACGGCGAGCGCGGACGGATCGAGGGTGTTCTACACCAATGGCGGTCTGTACGAGTATGAAGTTGAAAGTGGCCAGACGACCGATTTGACGTCTGGTGTCGAAGTGGTAGGTGTGGTCGGCGCGAGCGAAGATGGGGAATATCTCTACTACGTCGATAGCAGCCACGACCTTTATGTGTGGCACGCAGGCGTCGCGACGCTGATCGCGGCGAACCTGTCACCCGAAGATGGCGGAAATGACGATCCGATACGGCCTTACGCCGGTACCCAAGATAGCCCCGAACTCGGGGATTGGGCGGGGCAGATTGGGGAGCGGACGTCGGAGGTGACGCCGGACGGGAGGGCCGTGGTGTTCATGTCGAAACAGAGCCTGCCGGTGATGGGTTACCCGCATGGTTATCCGAACGAGGGGCTGGAGGAGGTGTATGTGTATGAGGCCGAAGGCGGTGGCCTGTTCTGCGTCTCGTGCAGCCGCAGCGGGGAAGAACCCCCGGTGACCGGGTATGGCGCGGCTGCGTTTCTGCCGGTGAGTTGGATGACGACTGAGCAGCCGCAGGTGATCTCCGACGATGGGAGCAGGGTGTTCTTCGATAGCGCTGAGCCGCTCGTGTCGCAGGATACGAACGGGAAGCTCGATGTGTATGAGTGGGA
This sequence comes from uncultured Solirubrobacterales bacterium, assembly GCA_963724305.1. Lineage (GTDB taxonomy): Bacteria > Actinomycetota > Thermoleophilia > Solirubrobacterales > Solirubrobacteraceae > Palsa-744. The sequence goes on along the minus strand of CAVRUG010000004.1, from coordinate 1,187,737 downwards.
GCGTGACGGTGCGGGCAGTTGCCGCGAAAGCGAGGGGTGTGTGTACCTGCTCTCGGGTGGCACCAGCTCGTCTTCCTCGTGGTTTCTGGGCGCGAGCGCGAGCGGTGACGATGCGTTTGTGATCTCCCGTGCGGACCTCACGGGGACCGCTGGGTATGAAGGGTTCGCTGTGTATGACGCGCGGGTCGGTGGTGTGCATCCGGTTACGTCGCCGGTGTGTACGGGTCCGGGTTGTCAGGGTGTGCCGCCGGCGGGGCCGATCTTCGCGACGCCGGCGAGCGTGACGTTCGCCGGGGTCGGGAACTTCCCGCTACCGAGTACGGGGGCGCCATCGAAGAGCAAATCGAGCTCGAAAGCTAGGTCGAGGTCGAAGAGCGTGCGTGCGAAGAGGTTGGCGGGTGCGTTGCGGGCGTGTGAGCGCCAGCGTCGGCGAGCGCGGTCGGTGTGTGTGGCGCGCGCACGACGGCGCTACAAAGTGGGGTCGGGCGCTGGTAAGTCGTCATTGCGAGTGGGGGGGCGGTAGCCATGCGTATACAGAAGCTAGCCTTGTTGCTTGGTGTATGTGTGGCTGGGGTGATGGTGTGGCCGGTGGCTGCGTGGGCGTTGCCGGGTTGGGAGGCGTTTACGCGGGTCGCGCCGGCGTATCTGCCGCCTGGTGGCACGGGGCAGATCGAACTGCATGTCTATAACACCGGGTCGAGCACGGGCGAAGATCCAAGGATCGTGGATGAGCTGCCGGCCGGTGTGAGCGCTACCAGCACTTCGGTGACTCTTCGGATCGGGCTTTCCTATCTAGGAGAAGGAAATGGTTTGGGGAACGGGGATGGTGAATGCTCGGGTGTGCAGGTCGTGACGTGTACTGCGGAAGCGGTGCCGGTGGGCGCGTATGCGATCGTGCTCATCAAGGTGAGCGTCGCCGCGGGCGTGAGTGGCGAAGCGACCAACCATGTCACGGTCACTGGGGGTGGTGCGTTGAGTCCGGCGGTGGAGCCGACGCAGGTCAGGTTCAGCGGGGAAGAAGCGCCGTTCGGGTTCTCCGGTTTCGATGCCTGGTTGACGAACGCGGATGGGACGGCGGATACTCAGGCTGGCTCGCACCCATATGAGATGACGGTCGCATTCGCGGTGAACGGTAGAGGTCATGGTTTCTTCGAAGAATTTCCTGCGGGTGGGGAAACGCAGCAGGTAGTCGTCAATCTGCCGCCGGGGATCGTCGGGGACCCGACCGCGACGCCGCGCTGCACCCGCCGGCAGTTCGACGGCGAAACCGAAAGCGAGGAACCGACGTGTCCGGCGTCGACGCAGATCGGTGTGGATGAATCGGTCGTGCAGGGGGTTCACGTTTCGTTCAAGGTTTACAACCTGGTGCCCCCGCCAGGAATCGCGGCGCAGTTCGCGTTCGACGACCAGGGCACGGACGTGTTCTTGAACGCAGGCGTGCGCTCCGGTGGGCCAACGCCGCTTGACTCCGACTACGGGATTAGCGCGCACACGCTCATACCGCAGAAAGCGGTGCTGTTCAACACGACGACGATCTGGGGGGTCCCTAGCGAAGAAAGCCACGACGAACAGCGCGAAGCGGCGTCGACTGGGGGGTCGGTGCCGTTGTTGACGCTACCGACCTCCTGCGAAGGACCGCAGGAATTCTCGATCGAAGCACTCAGCACGTGGCAGTACGCGAATTTGCATTCGCATGCGTCGGTGCTGACACACGACAGCACGGGTACCCCGGTTGGGTTCACGGGCTGTAGCGATCTGGGGTTCGGCCCGTCGTTGAGTGTGGCGCCTGATACGAGCGCGGCGGATACCCCGGCGGGGTTGACGACCGAAATCAAAGTCCCCCAGGAAGGTTTGGAGACCTTGCATGGGATCGCGACGTCCAACCAGAGGGACGCGACGGTCGTACTCCCGGAAGGGCTGGTGCTGAACCCAGGGCGCGCGTCCGGCCTGGTGGCGTGTCCGGTCGATGAAGATGGTGTGGGTCAGGAAGGCCCGCCGCGGTGCCCGTCGGCCTCTCAGGTCGGGACAGCGACGGTGCTGACTCCGCTGCTCGCCGAACCGTTGGAAGGCAAGGTGTACGTGGTGGAATCTCAGCCGCCGGACGTAAAACTGTTGATCGCGCTCGCGGGGCAGGGCATCGAAGTCAAGCTGGTCGGGGACGTGCATCTGAACACGACGACGGGGCAGTTGACGACGGTGTTCAAAGAAACCCCCGAGGTGCCGTTCACGAGCTTCAAACTCGCGTTCAGCGGTGGGTCGCAGGCAGCGCTTATTACCCCGCCAGGGTGTGGGTTGTTCACGAGCGCCTCGGACTTCACGCCGTGGAGCTCCCCGGCGGTCGAAGACGTGTTCTCCCCGAGCAGCTTCCAGATCGCCACCGGAACCAACGGTGCGCCGTGTGAGTCCCCATTGCCGTTTACGCCGAGCATGATCGCGGGTGCGACGACGGATCAGGCGGGCGGGTATACGGCGTTCTCGTTGCTGTTATCTCGTGCTGATGATCAGCAGCGGATCTCCAAATTGCAGTTCAAGACCCCGAAGGGCCTGCTGGGGATGATCAGCCATGTGCAGCTCTGCGAAGAACCCCAAGCCACCAAAGGCGAATGCCCCCAAAGCTCGCAGATCGGGCACACAATCGTGGGTGCGGGCGCTGGCCCGGATCCGTTGTATGTGCCGGAGGAAGGCAAGCCTGAAGCCCCGATCTATATTTCGGGCCCGTATGAGGGTGCTCCTTATGGGTTGGTGATCGCGGTGCCGGTGATCGCTGGCCCGTTCAACTTGGGGACTACGGTGGTGCGGGGGAAGATCGAAGTGGATCCGCAGACCTCGCAGTTGACGATCACTACCGATCCGTTGCCGGTGGTTCTGGATGGGGTGCCGGTGGATATGCGGACGATCAATGCGGTGATCGACCGCAAGGAATTCATGTTCAACCCCACCAACTGCAACCCACAATCCTTCTCAGGCACCGCAACCAGCACCGAAGGAACCCAGGCGGCGATCTCAAGCCCATTCCAGGTCGGCTCATGTCGCAGCCTCACATTCAAACCAGGGTTCAAGGTTTCAACCTCCGCGAAGACGTCGCGGACGCAGGGGGCGAGCCTGCACGTCTCGATGACCTTGCCCGACGAAGGCGGATTGAGCAGCACCGCGAACGTGCAGCGCGTCAAGGTGTCGCTACCGAAACAGCTGCCGACGCCGTTGAAAACGCTGCAGAAGGCGTGTTTGGAAAAGACGTTCGCGGAAAACCCCAAGAACTGCCCCGTCGCCTCGCAGGTCGGGACGGTCAAGGTCTCAACCCCCGTTCTCCCGGGTGGTCTGACGGGCACCGCGTACTTCGTCTCCCACGGTGGCGCTAAGTACCCGGAACTCATCATGGTGCTGATGGGCGAGAACGGCGTCACGGTGCAGGTGCATGGGGAAACGCAGATCAGCAAAGCGGGGATCACGACCGCGACGTTCGCGACGGTACCCGATGTGCCGTTCTCGAACTTCGAACTGACCCTGCCGCAGCGGGAATTCCCGGCGTTGACCGCGAACGGGAACCTCTGCAAGGGCACGCTTTTGATGCCCACCGAACTAGTAGGCCAAAACGGCCTCGTGATCCAGCAGAACACGAAGATCGCCGTCACCGGATGCCCGAAGACGAAGAAGGCGACCCACAAGAAGGCCACGAAGAGGAAGGCCAAGCACCCGAAGCACAAGAAGCGGTAGGGAAGCTCGATCGCTGGGGCATGGATGCCTACTAGCAGCGCGGGTGTTCGGCGCCGACGCTGGCTTGCGATGGGTGTGTTCGCGTGCCCCTGGGTTCTGGGGTTTCGCCGGGTCGTTGTCGGGTTGGTGGGCGGCGGCGTATGTGTGGGACTTGACAGCAAGAGTGCCGCGTGGTACGTTCTCGTCGTTGTTGGCCACCCCCCGGGGTGGTCGATCCAAGACATAAGACCGGGTTTGGGTCAACCGACCTGTGGTTGACTCGACGCGTGAGCAGGGATCAGTTTGGGAGAGGGCCTGGGTCGTGAAGCGCTATGAGGGAGTTGGTTGAGCGTGGTTTCTAGAGGGAGAAACGTGACAGGGGTCTTCGCACCTCACGTGATGGGTGATGCTAGATGCGCCAGCTTGGCGCTGTCGCATCTCTCTCTCTCTCTCTCTCTCTTGCCTTAGGGCACCGAAGGCACAGCGCGCTGATCGCCCGGTCCTAACGGGCCTGTCCTCCCACCCCACGCGGGGTGGGATTCGTGCGTCTCTGATGGGGAGCGCGGCGTGATGCCCGCGCGTACGACGGCACTGCGCGGTATCAAGGCTTCGAGCTTGCCCGCCCGGCCTGCGCGGGGTCAGGGCCGGGATCGAGCGCAGACTGGTCAGCACGAGCGTTTTGTGGAGATTCAGCGTGCGCGGCTTTTGGCGGCGGCGGTGCGGGCTGTGGACGAGCTCGGGTACCCCGACGCATCGGTGGCGGACATCACCTCGCGCGCACGGGTCTCGCGGCGCACGTTCTATGAGCTGTTCGCCGACCGCGAAGAGTGCTTGGCGACGGTGGTCGAGGGCATCCTTGGCCTGGTGGTCGCGGAGCTTGCCGCGGCTGGCCTGGAGGGTTTGGCGTGGCGTGAGCGCGTGCGCGGGGGGTTGCTCGCGATCCTGGGGTTCCTGGATCGCGAGCCAGTGTTGGCGCGGGTGCTGGTTGTGCAGGCGCTTCGTGGTGGCCCACGGGTGCTGGAGCGTCGCGAAGCGGTCCTTGCGCAGTTGGCGAGCGCGGTGGACGAGGGACGTCTGCAGAGCGTGCGCGCGCAACGGTGCACGCCGCTGACCGCGGAGGGCCTGGTGGGGGCGGCGTTCTCGATCGTCTATGCGCGGCTGCTGCGGGGTGAGCGCCGTCCGTTGACAGGCCTATTGGGCGAGTTGATGGGGATGTTTGTGCTGCCCTACCAAGGCGCCTCAGTAGCGCGGCGTGAGCAGGGGCGCCCGGCGCCGGCTCCCTCCACGCGCTCCGTACGTGCGGGCCGTGGGTCTGCGGAGGGTGTCGGTGACCCGTTGGGTGGTGTGGCGATGCGCCTGACGTACCGAACAGCGCGGGTGCTGGAAGGGATCGCGGAGCACCCGGGGTCCAGCAACCGGCAGGCCGGTGAGCATGCGGGGATATCCGACCCGGGGCAAGTCTCGAAGCTGCTGGCACGCCTAGAGCGCCTCGGCTTGCTGGCCAACACGGGGTCGGGGCGTGTGAAGGGTGAGCCGAACGCCTGGTCACTGACCGCGAAGGGAGAGATGGTCGCAGGGAGCATTCGGATGCACGCTCCCGCTGTTGATGAGTCTTGTGCCGGTGCGCCGTTGGGCGTGTCGTTGTTCACCGATCGAGGGGTTCTCCCCTCTGCCTTGGAGGAGGAGATGGTTCGATGATCGCTCGTAGGTTGACACTGGTTGGCTTGATTTCGCTGTGCCTGACGGTCGGGACGCTGCTACTCGGGAGCACCGCGGCGTTGGCGGCGGGCGCGCCGGTGATCGAAGGAGAGTCCTTCTCGGGTGTGGGGTCCTCGAATGCGACGCTGAATGCCCAGATTGACCCCAATGGCGTGGCTACGAGCTATTACTGGGAATACGGTCCGAGCGAAGCGTATGGGTCGCGCACACCGGCAGTGTCGCTCGGTGAAGGCGAAAGCGCGTCGCCGGCCCCGGCGCATTTGGAAGGTCTGGCCGCGAACAGCGAATACCACTTCCGGGTCGTCGCGGTCAGCGAAGCGGGCACCGAACACGGCGCCGACACGACGTTCCGTACGCTGCCGGTCAGCCCACTTGGGTTGCCGGATGGTCGGGTGTATGAAAGGGTGAGCTCGTTCGGGAGCGCACAGAACGGAACCGCGCAAGTGTACACGCCCGACGTGTACAGCAACGAATTGATCTTGGCGGAAGGCACCTTCACGAAAATGCCGTTTCAGGTGGCTGCCGACGGCGAAGCCGCGGCATATGTGGGTGATCCGTCGAGTGGCGGTAGCGGTAAGGGTGGGCAGAGTTCCGGTAACGAGTATCTGGCGACGCGGCTTCCGGGGGGTGGATGGCAGCAGATAAATATCCAGCCCCATGGGAGATTCGGCGCAGTCTACCGGGCGTTTTCGAATGATCTTACCAGTGCGGCCCTCACGGCCTCCAGCGAGGTGGGGTTTGAAGACGGGCTGCCGCCGCTCTCGCCTGAAGCACCTGGCGACGGCTATTCCGATCTCTTCCAGCATGCTTTTGCCAGCGAAGCTTATGAACCTTTCTTCACCAATTACGTAACGCTTCACCGGTCTGCTGGAGAATTGAAAGTCGTTTATGCCGGTGCATCGGCCAATTCCAGCGAGCAGTTATTTCAGGTGAACGATGCGTTAACCGAAAACGCCAGCGAAGTGACAGGGTCCGATCCTGGAGAAGGCAATCTCTATGTTTCGACTGGCGGGCATTTGAGCTTGGTAAACGTGTTCCCGGATGGCTCTTCCGACCCAGAGGTCACCTTCGGTGCCTTGGCCGGCCACCCTTACAACGGCGAAATCGATCTCAGTCATGTGATTTCGACAGATGGGTCGCGAGTCTTCTGGACGGACCTGACGACGAATGCCCTATATATGAGAGAAAATCCGACGTCGAGCGACGCCAAGACGGTGGAGGTCGCGGCCGAGGGGCGCTTCTGGACGGCGAGCGCGGATGGGTCGAGGGTGTTCTACACCAATGGCGATCTGTATGAATACCAAGTCGAAAATGGCCGGACGACCGACCTGACGCCCGGTGTCGAAGTGGCGGGCGTGGTCGGCACCAGCGAAGACGGGGAATCCCTCTACTACGTCGATAGCAACGACAACCTCTACCTGCGGCACGCGGGCGCCTCTACATTGGTCGCGGCCAACCTCTCGCCCGAAGACCAGGGAAATTACAGAATGCCAATACCGCCTTATCCCAAAACCTCTACCCGCACCGAAAATGAAATCGGGGATTGGGCGGGGCAGATTGGGCTGCGGACGTCGGAGGTAACGCCGGACGGACGCGCTGTGGTTTTCATGTCGATGCAGAGCCTGCCGGTGGTGGGTTATCCGCATGGTTATCCGAACGAGGGGTTGGAGGAGGTGTATGTGTATGAGGCCGAAGGCGGCGGCCTGTTCTGTGTCTCGTGCAGTCGCAGCGGGGAAGTGCCCAGGTACGGTCCCGGGTTTTTGCCGGTGAGTTGGATGGCGACTGAGCAGCCGCAGGTGATCTCTGATGATGGGAGCAGGGTGTTCTTCGATAGTTGGGAGCCGCTTGTGTCGCAGGATACGAATGGGAAGCTCGACGTGTATGAGTGGGAGCGTGACGGCGCAGGCAGCTGCCGCGAAAGCGAGGGGTGCGTGTACCTGTTCTCGGGTGGCACCAGCTCGTCCTCGTCGTGGTTCTTGGGGGCGAGCGCGAGCGGGGACGATGCGTTTGTGGTCTCCCGCGCGGACCTCACGGGGGAAAATGAGTATGAAGGGTTCGCTGTGTATGACGCGCGGGTCGGCGGTGTGCACCCGGTTGCCTCGCCGGTGTGCACGGGCTCGGGTTGTCAGGGTGTGCCGCCAGCGGCGCCAATCTTCGCGACCCCGGCGAGCGTGACGTTCGCCGGGGTCGGGAACTTCCCGGTGCCAAGCACAACGGCGCCACCGAAGAGCAAGCCGAGCTCGAAAGGCAAGTCGAGGTCGAAGAGCGTGCGTGCGAAGAGGTTGTCGGGTGCGTTGCGGGCGTGTGCGCGGCGGCGTGGGCGAGCGCGGTCGGTATGTGTGGTGCGCGCGCGGCGGCGCTATGGGCCGGGGTCGAGTGCTGGTAAGTCGTCGTTGCGAGTGGGGGGTCGGTAGCCATGCGTATACAGAAACTGGCTTTGTTGCTTGTGGCGTGTGTGGTTGGGGTACTGGTGTGGCCGGTGGCAGCGTGGGCGTCGCCGGGTTGGGAGGCGTTTACGCGGGTCTCGCCGGCGTATCTGCCGCCGGGGGGCACGGGGCAGATCGAACTGCATGTCTATAACACCGGGTCGAGTACGGGTGAAGATCCGAGGATCGTGGATGAGCTGCCGGCTGGAGTGAGTGCGACCAGCGCCACGGTGACTCTCCGGGCTGGGCTTATCGAAGCAAATGGCATCGGAGGCGGGGATGGTGAATGCTCGGGTGTGCAGGTCGTGACGTGTACCGCGGAAGCGGTGCCCGCGGGCGCGTACGCGATCGTGCTCATCGATGTGAGCGTGGACGCGGGCGTGAGCGGTGAAGCAACCAACCATGTCGCGGTCACTGGGGGTGGTGCGTCGAGCCCGGCGGTGGAGTTGACGCAGGTCACGTTCAGCGGGGAAGAAGCGCCGTTCGGGTTCTCTGGCTTCGATGCTTGGTTGACGAACGCGGATGGGACGGCAGACACGCAGGCCGGCTCTCACCCGTACGAGATGACGGTCGCCTTCGCGGTGAATGGTAGAGGTCATGGTTTCTTCGAAGAAATTCCTGCGGGTGGTGAAACACAGCAGGTGGTCGTCAATCTGCCGCCGGGGATCGTCGGAGACCCGACCGCGACCCCGCGCTGCACCCGCCGGCAATTCGACGGCGAAAGCGAATCACATTATGAGGAACCGTCGTGTCCGGCGTCGACACAGATCGGTGTGGACGAATCGATCGTGCAAGGCCTGCACGTTTCGTTCAAGGTGTACAACATGGTGCCGCCGCCGGGTATCGCGGCACAGTTCGCGTTCAATGATCAGGGCACAGACGTGTTCTTGAACGCAGGCGTGCGCTCCGGTGGACCAACGCCACTCGACTCCGACTACGGCATCAGCGTGCACACGCTCATACCGCAGAAAGCGGTGCTGTTCAACACGACAACGATCTGGGGTGTGCCAAGCGAAGAAAGCCACAACGAACAGCGCGAAGCTCCGTCCACTGGCGGGTCGGTGCCGCTGTTGACGCTACCGACCTCCTGTGAAGGCCCGCAGGAATTCTCAATCGAAGCACTCAACACGTGGCAGTACGCGAATCTGCACTCGCGCGCGTCGGTGCTGACGCATGACAGCACCGGCGCGTCGGTTGGTTTCACGGGCTGCAGTGATCTTGGGTTCGATCCGTCGTTGAGTGTTGCGCCGGATACGAGCGCTGCGGATACCCCCGCGGGGTTGACGACCGAAATCAAAGTCCCCCAAGAAGGCCTCGAGACCCTGAACGGGATCGCGACGTCCAACCAGAGGGACGCGACGGTCGTGCTCCCGGAAGGGCTGGTACTGAACCCCGGGCGCGCCTCCGGCCTGGTGGCGTGTCCGGTCGATGAAGATGGTGTGGGCCAGGAAGGGCCTCCGCGGTGTCCGTCGGCCTCGCAGGTCGGGACCGCGACGGTGTTGACCCCGCTGCTAGCCGAACCGCTGGAAGGCAAGGTGTACGTCGTGGAATCTCAGCCGCCTGACGTGAAACTGCTGATCGCGCTTGCCGGGCAGGGCATTGAAGTCAAGCTGGTCGGGGACGTGCATCTGAACACGACGACTGGGCAGTTGACGACGGTGTTCAAAGAAACCCCTGAGGTGCCGTTCACGAGCTTCAAACTCGCGTTCAGCGGTGGGTCGCAGGCGGCGCTCGTGACCCCACCGGGTTGTGGGCTGTTCACGAGCACCTCGGACTTCACGCCGTGGAGCTCCCCAGCGGTCGAAGACGTGTTCTCCCCGAGCAGCTTCCAGATCGCAACAGGTACCAACGGTGCTCCGTGCGAGTCGCCGCTGCCGTTCACGCCGACGATGATCGCTGGGGCGACGACTGACCAGGCGGGTGGGTATACGGCGTTTTCGCTGTTGCTGTCGCGTGGAGATGATCAGCAGCGGATCTCCAAACTGCAGTTCAAGACGCCGAAGGGGCTGCTGGGGATGATCAGCCACGTCCAACTCTGCGAAGAACCCCAAGCCGCCAAAGGCGAATGCCCTCAGGGTTCCCAGATTGGGCACACGATCGTGGGTGCGGGCGCTGGCCCCGATCCGTTGTATGTGCCCGGGGAAGGCAAGCCGGAAGCCCCGATCTACATCTCAGGCCCCTACGAGGGCGCCCCATATGGGCTGGTGATAGCGGTCCCGGTGATCGCTGGCCCGTTCAATCTGGGGACGACGGTTGTGCGGGGGAAGATCGAAGTGGACCCGCAGACTTCGCAGTTGACGATCACGACGAATCCGTTGCCTGTGGTTCTGGATGGGGTGCCGGTGGATATGAGGACGATCAACGCGGTGATCGACCGCAAGGAATTCATGTTCAACCCCACCAACTGCGACCCGCAATCCTTCAGCGGGACTGCGACCAGCGTCGAAGGCACGAACGCGGCGTTGTCGAGCCCGTTCCAGGTCGGGTCGTGTCGCAGCTTGACGTTCAAGCCGGGGTTCAGTGTTTCGACGTCGGCGAAGACCTCGCGGACGCAGGGCGCGAGCCTGGACGTGAAGATGACTTTGCCAGACGAAGGCGGGTTGAGCAGCACGGCGAACGTGCAGCGGGTCAAGGTGTCGCTACCGAAACAGCTGCCGACGCCGTTGAAAACGCTGCAGAAGGCGTGTTTGGAAAAGGCGTTCGCGGAAAACCCGAAGAACTGCCCGGTGGCGTCGCAGGTTGGGACGGTCAAGGTCTCAACCCCGGTTCTCCCGGGTGGCCTGACGGGCACGGCGTACTTCGTGTCTCATGGTGGTGCGAAGTACCCGGAACTGATCATGGTCCTGGTTGGTCAGAACGGTGTGACGGTGCAGGTGCATGGGGAAACGCAGATCAGTAAAGCGGGGATCACGACGGCGACGTTCGCGACGGTGCCTGATGTGCCGTTCTCGCGTTTCGAACTGACCCTGCCGCAGAGGGAATTCCCGGCGTTGACCGCGAACGGGAACCTCTGCAAGGGCCAACTGCTGATGCCGACCGAACTGGTCGGCCAGAACGGCCTCGTGATCAGCCAGAACACGAAGATCGCGGTCACCGGGTGCCCGAAGAGCAAGAAGGCGACCCACAAGAAGGCCGCGAAGAGGAAAGCCAAGCACCCGAAGCGCAAGAAGCGGTAGGAGGAGGCTCAGGAGTCCCGGGGGCATGGATGCCCCAGCGGCGCTTGGGTACTCGTTTGCTGGCGCGGTAGCGGCGCGGCTGAGCGTGTCGGGACTTGACAGCAAGACGCAGGTGTGGTTACAATGGCGTTGCTGTTGGCCACCCCTGGGTGGCTGGATGTAGACATAAGACCGGGTTTGGGTCAACCAGCCTTGTGGTTGACTCGACGCGCGAGCAGGGGATTGATTGGGTAGAGGGCCTGGGTCGCGAAGCGTTATGAGGGAGCTTGTTCAGCGTGGTTTCTAGAGGGAGAAACGTGATAGGGGTCGTTGCACCCGCCGTGAGAAGTGATGCTAGATGCGCCAGCTTGGCGCTGTCGCATCTCTCTCTCTCTCTCTCTCTCTTGCCCTAGAGGGCCACGCCCCAGACACGCTGATCGCCCGGCCTTAGGCGGCTGTCTCGCTCCTCCTCGCGGGGATGGGGCTCGCGCGGCGTGGAGGGCGCTCTGATGCCCGCGCGTACGGTGGTGGCGGGGCGCGGCGTCCAGGGGCGTCAGGCGGCTAGGCGCTCCGGGGGTGAGGTCGTCTCGCACGCGCGTCTGGTAGAGATCCAGCGCGTGCGGCTGCTCGCGGCGGCGGTCCGCGCGGTCGACGAGCTTGGTTACGCGGACACTACGGTCGCGGACATCACGAGCCGCGCACGGGTCTCGCGACGCACCTTCTACGAGTTGTTCGCTGACCGCGAAGCGTGCCTGGCAGCTGTGCTCGAGGACGCGCTCGGGCTGATCCGGGCAGAGCTCGCCGTGGCAGGGCTCGAGGGCCGAGCGTGGCGTGAGCGGATCCGGATAGGGCTGTTCACGATCCTCTCCTTCCTGGATCGCGAGCCAGTACTCGCACGGGTATGCGTGGTGCAAGCGCTGCGCGGCGGTCCACGGGTGCTGGAGCGCCGCGAAGCGGTTCTTGCGCAGTTGGCGGGTGTGGTGGGCGAGGGGCGTCTGCAGAGCGCACGCGCGGAGCGGTGTACGCCGCTGACGGCGGAGGGCCTGGTGGGCGCGGCATTTTCGATCGTGTATGCGCGGTTGCTCAGGGGTGAGCGCGGGCCGCTGACGGGTTTGCTGGGGGAGTTGATGGGGATGATCGTGCTGCCCTACCAGGGTGCTGGCGTGGCGCGGCGCGAGCAGGCGCGTCCTGCGCCGGCGCTGTCCCCGTCCGCGGCGCGTGGGAGCGATGGGCTTCCGGAGAGTGTGCGCGACCCGCTCGGCGGTGTGGCGATGCGCCTGACGTATCGCACCGCGCGGGTCCTTGAAGGGATCGCCGAGCTCGGCGGCCGGGGGTCGAGCCCGAGCAACCGTGAGGTGGGGGAGCGCGCGGGGATCACGGATCCGGGGCAGGTCTCGAAGCTTTTGGCGCGCCTGGAGCGGCTCGGTCTGCTTGCGAACACAGGTCCCGGGCGTGTGAAGGGGGAGCCAAACGCCTGGTCGCTCACCGCGAAGGGGGAGATGGTCGCGGGGAACATCCGGATGCACGCCCCTGTTGATGAGTCTTGTGCCGGTGCGCCGTTGGGCGTGTCGTTGTTCACCGATCGAGGGGTTCTCCCCTCTGCCTTGGAGGAGGAGATGGTTCGATGATCGCTCGTAGGTTGACGCTGGCTGGCTTGATTTCGCTGTGCCTGACGGTCGGGACGCTGCTACTCGGAAGTACCGCTGCGCTGGCGGCCGGCGCTCCCACGATCGAAGGGGAGTCCTTCTCGGGGGTGGGGTCCTCGAACGCGACGTTGAACGCCCAGATCGACCCGAACGGCGTGGCCACGAGCTACTACTGGGAATACGGGCCGACCGAAGCGTACGGGTCGCGTACGCCGGAAGTGTCGCTCGGCGAAGGCGAAAGCGCGCTGCCGGCCTCGGCGCACCTGGAAGGCTTGGCCACGAACAGCGAATACCACTTCAGGGTCGTCGCGGTCGGCGAAGCGGGCACCGAACACGGTAGCGACACGGCGTTCCGTACGTTGCCGGTCAGTCCGCTCGGTTTGCCGGATGGTCGGGTGTATGAAATGGTGAGCTCGTTCGGGAGCGCACAGAACGGGACCGCGCAGGTGTACACGCCGTGGGTGTACGGCCTCGGATTGGCCTTGTCGGAAGGCATCTTCACGCAGTTCCCGTTTCAGGTGGCTGCCGATGGTGAAGCCGCGGCGTATGCGGGCGACCCGTCGAGTGGCGGCAGCGGCAAGGGTGGGCAGAGCTCTGGTAACGAGTATCTGGCGACGCGGCTCCCTGGGGGTGGATGGCGGCAGGTGAACATCCAACCCCATGGGAAGTTTGGCGCGCGATACCAGGCGTTTTCTAGCGATCTTACTAGCGCGGTCCTCACTGCTTCGAGCGAGAAGGGGCTTGAAGATGGGCTGCCGCCGCTGTCGCCTGAAGCGCCCGGCGATGGCTATACGGATCTTTTCCAGCATGCTTTTGCGGGCGAAGTCTATGAACCCTTTTTCACCGATGAGGTGACGCTTCACAGGACTGCTGGAGAACTGCGCGTATTTTATGCCGGCGCCTCGGCCAGTTCCGGTGAGCAGCTGTTTCAGGTGGACGACGCTCTGACCGAAAACGCCAGCGAAATGACGGGGTCCGAATATCTCGTTGAAGGCAATCTCTATGTTTCGGCTGGTGGGCGTTTGAGCTTGGTGAATGTCTTCCCGGATGGCTCCTCTGATCCACAGGTGACCTTCGGAGCTGCGGCTGGCGAGAACGGCGCCAGTTACTGGGGCGAAATCGATCTCAGCCATGTGATCTCAACGGATGGGTCGCGGGTCTTCTGGACGGATCGGACGACGAATAGCCTGTATATGCGGGAGAACCCGACATCCAGCGATGCGAAGACGGTCGAGATCACGGCCGACGGGCACTACTGGACGGCGAGCGAGGACGGGTCGAAGGTGTTCTACACCAATGGCGACCTGTATGAGTACGAAGTGGCAAGTGGCCAGACGACGGATCTGACGCCTGGTGTCGAAGTGGTTGGTGTGGTCGGCGCAAGCGAAGATGGGGAATACCTTTACTACATCGATAGCAGCGACAACCTCTACCTGTGGCACGCGGGCACCTCGACGCTGGTAGCGGCTGACCTTGCGCCCCACGACGGCGGGAACGGAACAGGGTCGATACCGCCTTACGGCAGCTACGAAAACCAGGTCGGGGATTGGGCGGGGGAAATAGGGCAGCGGACGTCGGAGGTGACGCCGGACGGGGGGGCTGTGGTGTTCATGTCTAGTCAGAGCCTGCCAGCGGTGGGTTATCCGCATGGGTATCCGAACAAGGAATTGGAGGAGGTCTATGTGTATGAGGCCGAAGGCGGCGGGAGTCTGTTCTGTGTGTCGTGCAGTCGCAGCGGGGAAGCACCACCGTCGAACGCATACGGCGCGGCCGCGTTTCTGCCGGTCAGCTGGATGAGGACCGAGCAGCCGCAGGTGATCTCCGACGATGGGAGCAGGGTGTTCTTCAACGGTGCGGAGCCGCTCGTGTCGCAGGATACGAACGGGAAGCTCGATGTGTATGAGTGGGAGCGTGACGGTGCGGGCAGCTGCCGCGAAAGCGAGGGGTGTGTGTACCTGCTCTCGGGTGGCACCAGCGCGTCGGCTTCGTGGTTTCTGGGGGCGAGCGCGAGCGGTGGCGATGCGTTTGTGATCTCCCGCGCGGATCTGACGGGGGGGAGTGGGTACGAAGGGTTCGCTGCGTATGACGCGCGGGTTGGTGGTGTGCAGCCGGTTGCGTCGCCGGTGTGTACGGGCTCGGGTTGTCAGGGGGTACCGCCGACAGCGCCGATCTTTGCGACACCGGCGAGTGTGACGTTCGCCGGTGTCGGGAACTTTTCGACGTCGAGTGCGGCGGCGCCACCGAAAAGCAAGTCGAGGTCGAAAACTAAGGCGAGGTCGAGGAGCGTGCGGGCGAGGGAGTTGGCGGGTGCGTTGCGGGCTTGTGAGCGGCGGCGTGGGCGAGCGCGGTCGGTGTGTGTGGCGCGTGCGCGGCGGCGCTACGGAGCGGGGTCGGGTGCCGGTAAGTCGTCGTTGCGAGTAGAGGGGCGGTAGTCATGCGTATACAGAGACTGGTCTCGTTGCTTGCGGTGTGTGTGGTGGGGGTGTTGGCGTGGCCGGTGGCTGCGTGGGCGGCGCCGGGTTGGGAGGCGTTCACGCGGGTCGCGCCTGCGTACCTCCCGCCGGGGGGCACGGGGCAGATCGAATTGCATGTCTATAACACCGGGTCGAGCATGGGCGAAGGTCCGAGGATCGTGGATGAACTGCCGGCCGGTGTGAGCGCTACTAGCACTTCGGTGACCCTCCGGATCGGGCTTGACAACGAAGGAAATGGCTTGGGGAACCCAGATGGTGAATGCTCGGGCGTGCAGGTCGTGACATGTACCGCGGAAGCGGTGCCCGCGGGCGCGTACGCGATCGTGCTGATCAACGTGAGCGTCAACCCAGGTGTGAGCGGGGAAGCGACCAACCATGTTGCGGTCACCGGGGGTGGTGCGTCGAGTCCGGCGGTGGAGCCGACGCATGTCAGGTTCAGCGGGGAAGAAGCGCCGTTTGGGTTCTCCGGTTTCGATGCCTGGTTGACGAACGCGGATGGGACGGCGGATACGCAGGCTGGCTCGCACCCATATGAGATGACGGTCGCGTTCGCGGTGAACGGCAGCGGTCATGGTTTCTTCGAAGAAGTTCCTGCGGATGGTGAAACGCAGCAGGTGGTCGTCAATCTGCCGCCTGGGATCGTCGGGGACCCGACCGCAACGCCGCGCTGCACCCGCCGACAGTTCGATGGCGAAACTGGCGAGGGGGAACCGCATGAAGAGGAACCGACGTGTCCGGCGTCAACGCAGATAGGTATGGATGAATCGATCGTGCAGGGAGTTCATGTTTCGTTCAAGGTGTACAACTTGGTGCCGCCGCCGGGTATCGCGGCGCAGTTCGCGTTCAACGATCAGGGCACGGACGTGTTCTTGAACGCAGGCGTGAGGTCCGGTGGTCCGACGCCGCTCGACTCGGACTACGGGATTAGCGTGCATACGCTCGTGCCGCAGAAAGCGGTGCTGTTCAACACGACGACGATCTGGGGTGTCCCGAGCGAAGAAAGCCACAACGAACAGCGCGAAGCGCCATCGACTGGTGGGTCGGTGCCGTTGCTGACGCTGCCGACGTCGTGTGAAGGCCCGCAGGAATTCTCGATCGAAGCACTCGATACCTGGCAGTACGCGAATTTGCACTCGCGGGCGTCGGTGATGACACATGAAAGCACGGGTACGCCGGTTGGTTTCACGGGCTGTAGCGATCTGGGGTTCGATCCGTCATTGAGTGTGGCGCCGGATACGAGCGCGGCGGATACCCCGGCAGGGTTGACGACCGAAATCAAAGTACCCCAGGAAGGCCTCGAGACCTTGCACGGGATCGCGACATCCAACCAGAGAGATGCGACGGTCGTGCTCCCGGAAGGGCTGGTGCTGAACCCCGGGCGGGCGTCTGGTCTGGTGGCGTGTCCGCTCGATGAAGATGGTGTTGGGCAGGAAGGTCCGCCGCGGTGCCCGTCGGCGTCGCAGGTTGGGACAGCGACGGTATTGACCCCGCTGTTGGCAGAACCGCTTGAAGGCAAGGTGTATGTGGTGGAATCTCAGCCGCCGGACGTGAAACTGTTGATCGCGCTTGCTGGGCAGGGCATCGAAGTTAAGCTGGTCGGGGACGTGCATCTGAACACGAGCACGGGGCAGTTGACGACGGTGTTCAAGGAAACCCCGGAGGTCCCGTTCACGAGCTTCAAACTTGCGTTCAGCGGTGGGTCTCAGGCAGCGCTTATTACCCCGCCAGGGTGCGGGCTGTTCACGAGCACCTCGGACTTCACGCCGTGGAGCTCGCCGGCGGTCGAAGACGTGTTCTCGCCGAGTAGCTTCCAGATCGCTACCGGCACCAACGGTGCGCCGTGCGCGTCGCCGTTGCCGTTCACGCCTAGCATGATCGCCGGGGCGACGACGGATCAGGCGGGTGGGTATACAGCGTTCTCGTTGTTGCTGTCGCGGGCGGATGATCAGCAGCGGATCTCCAAACTGCAGTTCAAGACGCCGAAGGGCCTGCTGGGGATGATCAGCCACGTCCAGCTTTGCGAAGAACCCCAAGCCGCGAAGGGCGAATGCCCCCAGGGCTCGCAGATCGGGCATACGATTGTGGGTGCTGGTGCGGGCCCGGATCCGTTGTATGTGCCGGGGGAAGGCAAGCCGGAAGCTCCGATCTACATTTCGGGCCCCTACGAGGGTGCCCCGTATGGGTTGGTCATAGCGGTCCCGGTGATCGCTGGCCCGTTCAACTTGGGGACGACGGTAGTGCGGGGCAAGATCGAAGTGGACCCGGAGACCTCGCAGTTGACGATCACGACGGATCCGCTTCCTGTGGTCTTGGATGGAGTGCCGGTGGATATGCGGACGATCAACGCGGTGATCGACCGTAAGGAATTCATGTTCAATCCAACCAACTGCAACCCACAATCCTTCTCAGGCACAGCAACCAGCACCGAAGGAACCCAAGCAGCGCTCTCGAGTCCATTCCAGGTCGGGTCCTGCCGCAGCCTCACGTTCAAACCGGGGTTCAGCGTCTCGACGTCGGCGAAGACGTCGCGGACGCAGGGCGCGAGCCTCCGGGTCACGATGACCTTGCCCGACGAAGGCGGGTTGAGCAGCACCGCGAACGTCCAACGCGTCAAGGTATCGCTACCCAAACAGCTCCCGACGCCGTTGAAAACGCTGCAGAAGGCGTGTCTGGAAAAGACATTCGCGGAAAACCCCAAGAACTGCCCCGTCGCCTCGCAGGTCGGGACGGTCAAGGTCTCAACCCCCGTCCTCCCCGGTGGCCTAACGGGCACGGCGTACTTCGTCTCCCATGGTGGCGCGAAGTACCCGGAACTGATCATGGTCCTCGTCGGCGAGAACGGTGTGACGGTGCAGGTGCATGGGGAAACGCAGATCAGCAAAGCGGGGATCACGACCGCGACGTTCGCGACGGTGCCGGATGTGCCGTTCTCGAGCTTCGAACTGACGCTGCCGCAGAGGGAATTCCCGGCGTTGACCGCGAACGGGAACCTCTGCAAGGGCACGCTTTTGATGCCCACCGAACTGGTCGGCCAGAACGGCCTCGTGATCACCCAGAACACGAAGATCGCCGTCACCGGATGCCCCAAGGCGAAGAAGGCGACCCGCAAGAAGACAGCGAAGAGGAAGGCCAAGCACCCGAAGCGCAAGAAGCGGTAGGGAACCGATGCGCGGGCGCTGGGGAGGGACCCCCGCGCCCGCGGCGTCGGTGCCTGTGCTCTGCTCCGGCCGCGAGGGTGCCGGCTCGGAGCCGGGGTTCGTGTTGGGGCGTGGGTTGTTTGGGTATTGACAAGCGGTGGAGGTGTGGTGTACGATTGCCTGTATCAAGGTCATCCGCAGCGGTGGCCTGGTGGACATAGGATCGGGTTGGGTAGGCGCATTTCGCGGTTGACATCAAGCGCTCGCGGGATGTATGTTGGGTTGAGGGACTTGGGTCGCAACTTGAGAGGGAGCTGAATCAGGCGTGGTTTCGAGAGGGAGAAACGTGATAGGAGTCGCAGCGCATCGCCCGATGGGTGATGCTAGATGCGCCAGCTTGGCGCTGTCGCATCTCTCTCTCTCTCTCTCTCTCTTGGTCTTGGCATCTCAGGGCTGAGCGCGGTTATCGCCTAGCCTCGAAGCGCCGCCCTGGCCCGTCTTGCGGGCTGGGCTCTAGTGCGGTCTGGGGCGTGGCGTGATGGCCGCGCGCGGGGCCACTGCGGTGTCGCGTCGGTCGGCGCCGATCGATGTGCGTAGGCGTGCTCGTGCTGCCGGCCAGGGTGGTGGTGACAGGGGTGCGCGGGTGGCTGACATCCAGCGTTCGCGGTTGCTCGCGGCGGGCACTCGTGCGGTGGATGAGTTGGGGTGGGGGAATACGACGGTGGCGGATATCGTCGCGCGGTCGAGGATCTCGCGGCGTACGTTCTATGAGACGTTCGCCAACCGCGAAGATTGCCTGGCCGCGGTGCTGGAGGACATCCTCGACGTGATCGCCGGGGAGCTCGCGGGGGCGGGCTTGGAGGGTCTTGGGTGGCGTGAGCGGGTGCGTGGGGGCCTGTGGGCGATCCTCGCGTTCTTGGATCGTGAGCCGGTGCTCGCGCGGGTCTGCGTGGTGCAGGCGTTGAGCGGCGGCCCGGGTGTGCTGGCGCGTCGCGAGGAGGTCCTCGGCCGGCTGGTGGCGGTGGTCGACGAGGGCCGCCAGAGCCCACGCGCAACAAGGTGTACGCGGTTGACCGCGGAGGGCCTGGTGGGTGCCGCGTTCGGGATCGTGTACGCGCGGCTGTTGAAGGGTCCGCGCGAGCCGTTGACGGAGCTGTTGGGCGAGTTGATGGGGATGATTGTGCTGCCCTATCTGGGTCCGGCGGCAGCGCGTCGTGAGCAGGACGCTCCGGCCCCGCGTGTGGTGAGGCCGCGTACCGCGCAGCGCCCGGTGTGGCCGCAGCGGCCGGCCGCCGACCCGCTCGAGAGCGTCCCGATGCGCTTGACGTATCGCACCTCGCGGGTGTTGGAGGGTGTGGCCGAGCTGACGGGACGTGGGTCGGCCCCGAGCAATCGTGCGGTGGGGGATTACGCGGGGATCCAGGATCCGGGGCAGGTATCGAAGCTTCTGCGGCGCCTGGAGCGTCTGGGGCTGCTGGCCAACAGCGGCGCTGGGCACGCCAAGGGCGAGCCGAACGCATGGCGGCTGACAGCTCAGGGTGAGCTTGTCGCGCGGAGTATTCGTGCTCACAGCCGGTTCGAGAGCGAGGCCGCGTGATGCGCGGTCTTGGCGGTGTGTGTGCGGTGGTTTGTGGTTGTGCGCCTGTCGGCGTGGTGTTGTTGATCGATCGAGGGGTTCTCCCCTCTGTTCTGGAGGAGGAGATGGCTCGATGACCGTTCGCGGGTTCACATTCGCTGGCTTGGTTTCACTGTGTGCGATTGCAGGAGTGTTGGTGTTAGGGAGTACGGTGGCGCTGGCGGCCGGTGCTCCGGTGATCGAAGAGGAGTCATTCTCGGGGGTCGGCTCCTCGAACGCGGCGCTGAGCGCCCAGATCGACCCCAACGACGTGGCCACGAGCTACTACTGGGAATACGGGCCGACCGAAGCCTATGGGTCGCGCACGCCGGAAGTGTCGCTCGGCGAAGGCGAAAGCTCGCTGCCGGCCTCGGCTCACTTGGAAGGCCTGGCCGCGAGCAGCGAATATCACTTCAGGGTCGTAGCGGTCAGCGAAGCGGGCACCGAACACGGTAGCGATACCACGTTCCGTACGTTGCCGGTCAGTCCGCTGGGGTTGCCGGATGGTCGGGTGTATGAAATGGTGAGCTCGTTCGGGAGCGCACAGAACGGGACCGCGCAGGTGTACACGCCCGAGGTGTATGGCCTTGAATTGGCCTTGTCGGAAGGCATCTTCACAGAAGAATTCCCTTTTCGGGTGGCTGCCGATGGTGAAGCCGCAGCGTATGCTGGCGATCCATCCAGCGGCGGTACCGGTAAGGGTGGACAGCACTCCGGTAATGAGTATCTGGCGACGCGGCTCCCTGGGGGTGGATGGCGGCAGGTGAATATCCAGCCCCATGGGAGGTTCAGCGCACGGTACCGGGCGTTTTCGAGTGAGCTTTCCAGCGCGGTCCTCACTGCCTCGAGTGAGACGGGGCTTGAAGATGGGCTGCCGCCGTTGTCGCCCGAAGCGCCTGGTGATGCCTATACGGATCTCTTCCAGCATGCTTTTGCGGGCGAAGCCTATGAACCTTTTTTCACCGATGACGTGACGATCCATCGGCCTGTCGAAGGACTGGATGTAGTTTATGCTGGCGCCTCGGCCAGTTCCGGTGAGCAACTGTTTCAAGTGAACGACGCGTTGACCGAAGACGCTAGTGAAATGACAGGGTCTAATTTTCGCGCTGAAGGAAATCTCTATGTTTCGGTCGGCGGGCATTTGAGCTTGGTGAATGTGCTCCCGGATGGCTCCTCCGATCCACAGGTGACTTTCGGCTCCTCGACCAGCGGGGGCAGGGTCTACAAAGGTGAAATCGATCTCAGTCATGTGATTTCGGCGGATGGGTCGCGGGTCTTCTGGACGGATCGGACGACGAATGGCCTGTATATGCGGGAGAACCCGACGTCCAGCGACGCGAAGACGGTCGAGATCTCCGCTGGGGGGCACTTCTGGACGGCGAGTGCGGACGGGTCGAGAGTGTTCTACACCAATGGCAACCTGTATGAGTACGAAGTCGAAAATGGCCAGACGACCGATCTGACGCCGAGTGTCGAAGTGGCGGGAGTGGTCGGTGCGAGCGAAGATGGTGAATATCTCTACTACGTTGACAGCAACGACAATCTCTACCTGTGGCACGGAGGCGCCTCGACGCTCGTCGCGGCCAACCTCTCGCCCGAAGACGGCGGGGATGAAACAGGGCCGATACAGCCTTACGCCGGCGCCCGCGAAAATGGGGTCGGGGATTGGGCTGGGCAGATTGGGAAGCAAACGTCGGAGGTGACGCCGAATGGGAAGGCTGTGGCGTTCATGTCGAAGCAGAGCCTGCCGGCGGTGAGTTACCTGCATGGTTATCCGAATAAGGGACTGGAGGAGGTGTATGTGTATGAGGCCGAAGGCGGCGACCTGTTTTGTGTTTCGTGCAGTCGCAGTGGCGAAGCACCACCGTCGAACGCGTATGGTGCGGCCGCGTTTTTGCCGGTGAGCTGGATGACGACTGAGCAGCCGCAGGTGATTTCCGATGATGGGAGCAGGGTGTTCTTCAACAGCGCGGAGCCGCTTGTGTCGCAGGATTCAAATGGGAAGCTCGACGTGTATGAGTGGGAGCGCGATGGTGCGGGCAGCTGCCACGAAAGCGAGGGGTGCGTGTACCTGCTCTCTGGTGGTACCAGCTCGTCTGCCTCGTGGTTCCTGGGGGCGAGCGCGAGCGGTGACGATGCGTTTGTGATCTCCCGCGCGGATCTCACGGCGGGTAGTGGGTATGAAGGGTTCGCTGCGTATGATGCGCGGGTCGGTGGTGTGCAGCCGGTTGCCTTGCCGGTGTGTACGGGTTCGGGTTGTCAGGGTGTGCCGCCGGCGGCGCCGATCTTCGCGACTCCGGCGAGCGTGACGTTCGCTGGAGTTGGGAACTTCCCGGCGTCGAGCATGGCGGCTCCACCGAAGAGCAAGCCGAGGTCGAAAGGCAAATCGGGGTCGAAGAGCGTACGTGCCAGGGAGTTGGCGGGTGCGTTGCGGGTGTGTGAGCGGCGGCGTGGGAGAGCGCGGTCGGTGTGTGTGGTGCGCGCACGGCGCCGCTACGGGTCAGGGTCTGGCGTTGGTAAGTCGTCGTTGCGAGTGGGGGGGCGGTAGCCATGCGTATACAGAAGCTGGCCTTGTTGCTTGGGGTGTGTGTGATAGGGGTGTTGGCGTGGCCGGTTGCTGCGTGGGCGTCGCCGGGGTGGGAGGCGTTCACGCGGGTCTCGCCGGGGTATCTGCCGCCTGGTGGCACGGGGCGGATCGAAGTGCATGTCTATAACACTGGGTCGAGTAGGGGTGAAGATCCGAGGATCGTGGATGAGCTGCCGTCCGGTGTGAGTGCAACTAGTGCCTCGGTGACTCTCCGGGGGACTGAACTTTATGATGAAGGCAATGGCTTGGGGAGCCCGGATGGTGAATGCTCGGGGGTGCAGGTTGTAACGTGCACCGCGGAAGCGGTGCCTGCGGGCGCGTACGCCATCGTGCTTATCCATGTGAGCGTTGACGTGGGTGTTAGCGGTGAAGCGACCAACCATGTTGCGGTCACGGGGGGTGGTGCGTTGAGTCCGGCGGGGGAGGCGACGCAGGTCAGGTTCAGCGGGGAAGAAGCGCCGTTCGGGTTCTCTGATTTCGATGCGTGGTTGACGAATGCGGACGGGTCGGCGGATACGCAGGCCGGCTCGCACCCGTACGAGATGACGGTCGCGTTCGCGGTCAACGGCAGGGGCCAGGGGATCGGGGAAGAAAGTCCGACGGGTGGTGAAACGCAGCAGGTGGTCGTCAATCTACCGCCGGGGATCGTCGGGGATCCGACCGCGACACCGCGCTGCACCCGCCGGCAGTTCGACGGCGAAACCGGCATCGGGGAACCGCACGACGAGGAACCGACCTGTCCGGCTTCGACGCAGATCGGCGTGGATGAATCGATCGTGCAGGGGTTCTATGTTTCGTTCAAGGTGTACAACCTGGTGCCGCCGCCGGGTATCGCAGCGCAATTCGCGTTCAACGACCAGGGCACGGATGTGTTCTTGAATGGGGGCGTGCGGTCTGGTGGTCCGACGCCGTTTGACTCGGACTACGGGATCACAGTGCATGCGCTCGTGCCGCAGAAAGGGGTGCTGTTCAACGCCACGACGATCTGGGGTGTGCCGAGCGAAGAAAGCCACGATGAACAGCGCGAAGCTCCGTCAACCGGTGGGTCGGTGCCGTTGTTGACGTTGCCGACGTCCTGTGAAGGCCCGCAGGAATTCTCGATCGAAGCGCTCAACACCTGGCAGTACGCGAACCTGCATTCGCGTGCTTCGGTGGTGACGCATGACAGCACGGGTGCGCCGGTTGGGTTCACGGGCTGCAGCGATCTGGGGTTCGACCCGTCGTTGAGTGTCGCGCCGGATACGAGCGCGGCGGATACCCCGGCGGGGTTGACGACCGAAATCAAAGTTCCTCAGGAAGGTCTCGAGACCTTGCATGGGATTGCGACGTCGAACCAGAAGGACGCGACGGTTGTGCTCCCGGAAGGGCTGGTGCTGAACCCCGGTCGTGCATCTGGCCTGGTGGCGTGTCCGCTCGACGAAGATGGTGTGGGTCAGGAAGGTCCGCCGCGGTGCCCGGCGGCGTCGCAGGTCGGGACAGCGACGGTGTTGACCCCGCTGCTCGCCGAACCGTTGGAAGGCAAGGTGTACGTCGTCGAATCTCAGCCGCCGGACGTGAAACTGCTGATCGCGCTCGCCGGGCAAGGCGTCGAAATCAAGCTGGTCGGCGACGTGCATCTGAATACCAGCACTGGGCAGTTGACGACGGTGTTCAAGGAAACCCCGGAGGTGCCATTCACAAGCTTCAAACTCGCCTTCAGCGGCGGGTCGCAGGCGGCGCTCGTGACGCCACCGGGGTGCGGGTTGTTCACGAGCACCTCGGACTTCACGCCATGGAGCTCCCCGGCGGTCGAAGACGTGTTCTCGCCGAGCAGCTTCCAGATCGCCACAGGAACCAACGGTGCTCCGTGCCAGTCGCCGCTGCCGTTCACGCCGAGCATGATTGCGGGCGCGACGACGGATCAGGCGGGTGGGTACACAGCGTTCTCGCTGCTGCTGTCGCGGACGGATGATCAGCAGCGGATCTCCAAACTGCAGTTCAAGACGCCGAAGGGCCTGTTGGGGATGATCAGCCACGTCCAGCTCTGCGAAGAACCACAGGCCGCCAAAGGCGAATGCCCCGAGGGGTCGCAGATCGGGCACACGATCGTGGGTGCTGGTGCTGGCCCTGATCCGTTGTATGTGCCGGAGGAAGGCAAGCCGGAAGCCCCGATCTACATCACCGGCCCGTACGATGGCGCCCCCTACGGTCTGCTGATCGCCGTCCCGGTGATCGCCGGGCCGTTCAACCTCGGCACGACGGTTGTGCGCGGCAAGATCGAAGTGGACCCACAGACCTCGCAGCTGACGATCACGACGGACCCGGTGCCGACGATTCTGGATGGGGTGCCGGTGGATATGCGGACGATCAACGCGGTGATCGACCGCAAGGAATTCATGTTCAACCCCACCAACTGTAACCCACAATCGTTCAGCGGGACCGCAACCAGCACCGAAGGAGCCACCGCGGCACTCTCGAGCCCCTTCCAGGTCGGGTCCTGTCGTAGCCTGACGTTCAAGCCGGGGTTCAAGGTCTCGACGTCGGCGAAGACGTCGCGGACCCAGGGCGCGAGCCTACGGGTCACGATGACGCTTCCCGACGAAGGTGGGCTGAGCAGCACCGCGAACGTGCAGCGCGTCAAGGTATCGCTACCTAAACAGTTGCCGACGCCGTTGAAAACGCTGCAGAAGGCGTGTTTGGAAAAGACGTTCGCGGAAAACCCCAAGAACTGCCCCGTCGCCTCGCAGGTCGGGACGGTCAAGGTCTCAACCCCCGTTCTCCCGGGTGGTCTGACGGGCACCGCGTACTTCGTCTCCCACGGTGGTGCGAAGTACCCGGAACTGATCATGGTCCTTGTGGGTCAGAACGGTGTGACGGTGCAGGTGCATGGGGAAACGCAGATCAGTAAAGCGGGGATCACGACGGCGACGTTCGCGACGGTGCCTGATGTGCCGTTCTCGAGCTTCGAACTGACGTTGCCGCAGAGGGAATTCCCGGCGTTGACCGCGAACGGGAACCTCTGCAAGGGCACGCTTTTGATGCCGACCGAACTAGTCGGCCAGAACGGCCTCGTGATCAGCCAGAACACGAAGATCGCTGTGACGGGATGCCCGCCCGCCCGCCCGAAGACGAAGAAGGCGACCCATAAGAAAGCCGCGAAGAGGAAGGCCAAGCACCCGAAGCGCAAGAAGCGGTAGCCACCTGGACGCTGGTAGCGGGGCACGGAGGCCCCGCGCCCAAGCCGACGGGATCGCCAACCACGCGCGTGGACGATCCCCAAGCATCCCGTTCCGCGCTCCGCGTGGCCGGTAGCCTCCCCACCGTATGGTCGAAGCCGAGGACGCCAAGCGCCTGCGGGAGTGCATCGTCGCCGGTGGTGTGGCGGTGTTCCCGGCGGACACGGTCTACGGCCTCGCCTGCGATCCGCTGCGGCGTGACGCGGTCGAGCGGCTCTACGAGCTGAAGGGCCGGCCCCCCACACAGCCCGCGGCGGTGATGTTCTTCTCGTTGGCCGCCGCGTTCGAGGCGCTCCCCGAGCTCGGCGAGCGCGAGCGGGCTGCCCTGCGGGCGCTCCTGCCGGGCCCGTTGACGGTGCTGCTGCCCAACCGCGCGCGGCGCTATCCGCTGAGCGGCGGTAGCGATGTGCTCGGCCTGCGCGTGCCGCTGCTGTCCGCGCCGCTGGCGGCCCTGGGTGCGGTCGATGTCCCGGTGATGCAGTCGAGCGCCAACCTCTCCGGCGGTCTTGAGGCGCGGCGTCTGTCGGATGTCCCACCGGCGCTGCTGCAGGGTGCCGACCTCGTGCTGGACGGCGGCGAGCTGCCGGGTGTCGCCTCGACGGTGCTCGACCTGCGCGACTACGAGGCCGGCGGTGGCTGGAGCGTCGTGCGGGCGGGGCCGGTCGAGCCGGCCGCGCTGCGGCGGGCGCTGGGCTGAGCCGGCCCCCGACTACCCTTCGCGGATGAGCAGGGTCGAGCGAGGAGTCGTCGCCGCGGGCCACCCGTTAACGGCGGAGGCGGGGGCGCGCGTGCTGCGCGCGGGCGGCAACGCGGTGGACGCGGCGGTGGGGGCGATGCTGGTGTCGTTCGTGGCCGAGCCGCTGCTCACCGGCCTGGGGGCGGGGGGCTACCTGATGGTCGCCGGCGGCGGGTGGGAGCCTGCCCTGCTCGACTTCTTCGTGGAGGCGCCGTCGCGGGCCACCGACGGCTCGGCTGCCGAGCTGCAGGCGATCGACGTCTCCTTCGGCGACGCCGCGCAGGTGTTCCACATCGGGCCCGCCTCCTGCGGGGTGTATGGGACGCCGGCGGGGGCCTGCGAGGCGATCGCGCGGTGGGGCACGGTGTCCTTGGCGGAGCTCGCCGCCCCCGCGGCCGCGCTGGCGCGCGCTGGCGTGGCGCTCAACGCGGGGCAGGCCTACGTCGCGGAGATCCTCGCCGAGCTGCTGCTCTCCACGGCGGAGTGCGCCGCGCTGTGGGCGCCCGCCGGCCACGTGCTGCGCGAGGGCGAGGTGCTTCGCAACCCCGAGCTCGGGGATGCGCTCGAGCGTCTCGGCGACGAGGGCGCCT
The DNA here is from genome assembly GCA_963724305.1 of uncultured Solirubrobacterales bacterium. Taxonomy (GTDB): domain Bacteria; phylum Actinomycetota; class Thermoleophilia; order Solirubrobacterales; family Solirubrobacteraceae; genus Palsa-744. The sequence goes on along the minus strand of CAVRUG010000004.1, from coordinate 1,160,744 downwards.
CGCCGTTCTACGCCGGTGACATCGCCGCTGCCGTGAGCGCTTGGCTGGGTGAGCGCGGCGGCTCGGTCACCGGGGAGGCGCTCACCTCCTACCGGGCGCTTTTGCGCAAGCCGGTCAGGGTCGCCTACCGCGACCGCGAGGTGCTCACCAACCCGCCGCCCTCCGCGGGAGGAACGCTGCTGGCCTATGCGCTCGGCCTGCTCGATCGCAGTCCCGGGCCGCCCGCGCTAGGCGCGATCGTGGCGGCGATGGAGGCCGCCCAGGGCGAGCGCACCCCGGAGTTCGTCGAGGGCCTCGGCGCGGAGGGCTTTCTCGAGCGTTTCCTCTCCAGCCGCTTGGGGGCGACCGAGGGCGGGGGTGGCGGGGGAAACGCCGGCCGCCTCGGGGCCACCACGCACATCTCCGTGCTCGACGGCGAGGGCCGCGCCTGCAGCGTCACCTGCACCAACGGCGAGGGCTCCGGCGTGGTCGTGCCCGGCACCGGCATCCACGTCAACAACATCATGGGCGAGCAAGACCTCAACCCGCTCGGCTTCCACCGCCACCCGGCGGGCCGGCGGATGCCCAGCATGATGGCGCCCTCCGTGGTGCTCGGGAGTGCCACAGGGGAGGTCGAGCTGGTGCTCGGCAGCGCTGGCTCCAGCCGTATCCGCTCTGCCCTGCTGCAGACGATCGTCGGGGTCGTCGACCACGGCCTGAGCGCCTCCGAGGCGGTTCGCGCGCCGCGGGTGCACTACGAGGAGGGGGCGGTGTACGCCGAGCCGGGGATCTCGCTGCGGGCGCTCGCGGCGCCGGGGCGCGAGGTGATCGCCTTCCACGCGCTCAACCTTTTCTTCGGCGGCGTCCAGGCCGTCCAGCGCCGCGACGGCGAGCTGCTCGGCGCGGGCGACCCCCGTCGCGGCGGGGTGGCCGTGTGGGCTTGAGGCCCTACCCGAAGCGCACCTTGCCGTTGGAGCGCGCGTGCGCCTGGGCGCGCTCCACCAGCTCCATCCGCTTGATCGCCGCGCGGAACAACATCGTCAGCAGCCGCAGGCGGGCGTTCTCCGAGCGCAGCTCCAGCAGCTCCTGCTTGGCGTCCGCCCCGAACTCCACCGTGGCGGCCATGCGGTAAGCGTTCAGCGCCTCGATTTCCTCCTCCGAGAGCGCGTTGTCGGTGGCCTGCTCCACCAGCTCGGCATACAGCTGGCGGGTGGCGCTCACGATCTCGGGGTCGGCCGGCTCGTCCTGCTCGTCGAGGAACTCCACCACGCCGGCGGGGTAGGGTAGATCGTCCTGGCGCTCCACCAGGCGGAACGGACGGGTGCCGCGCGCGAGGATGTTCATGCGCCCGTCCTCCAACCGCTCCAGCACCGTCTCGACGGTGCAGGCGCAGCCGATCGGCTTGAGCTCGTCCTCGGCCATCCACAGGATCCCGAACTCGCGACGCTCCTCCAGGCACTCCTCGATCATCGTGCGGTAGCGGTCCTCGAAGATGTGCAGCGGCACGTTCTCGGTCGGCAGTGCCACGATGCCGAGCGGGAACAGCGGGAAGTCGCGGTGCAAGCCCTCCGACATATGGAGAGTCTAAGGGGGTGAACCGTCAGGTGTCTGCGAACCTCGGGGGGGATCGGCCACCCCGTGCGCGTGCGAACCTCGGCGGGATCAACCACCCTTGCGCGTGTGAACCTCGGCGGGATCAACCACCCTTGCGCGTGTGAACCTCGGCGGGATCAACCGCCCTTGCGGGCGGACAGCAGCAGGTTGTAGAAGATCGCGGCGGGCAGCCGCGGCTCAAGCAGCCGGCGGTCGAGCTCCTGTAAGGCGACGTAGCCGCGGTAGGCGTACTGACGCCACGCCCACGGCACGTCCGCCGGGTCGGCGGTCGACTCGAGCGTGCGGTTGGTCCAGCCAAACCAGTTGGCCAGCAGCTCCTCGCCGCTCACGCGCACCCGCTCCAGGCCCGCGTCGCGGGCCAGCTCGCGCAGTTCGCCGGGCACGAACGCGTGCACGTTGACGACGCCCTCCAGCGCGGCATCGGGGGCCCCGCCCTCTGCCGGCGGGGCGGGACGCGCGCGCAATGCCGCTCGCCACAGCGGGGCCACCGTGCCGGCGAAGCGCTTGGGCACGTTCGCGATGCGGTCGCCCGAGCGCGAGGGCTCGCCCGCGAACAGCAGCGTGCCGCCGGGTGCCAGCACGCGCGCGAGCTCGCCGAAGGCGGTGGGGAGGTCGGGGATGTGGTGCAGCACGGCGTGCCCCAGCACGAGATCGAAGCTCCCGTCCTTGAACGGCAGCCGCTCGGCGTCGGCGCTCACGGTCTTCACCTTCAACCCCAGCCGCTTGGCGTTGGCATCGAGCGTGGCGAGCATCCCCGGCGAGATGTCGGTGCAGGTGGCCTTCTCGATCAGCCCGGCGCGCATCATGTTGAGCGTGAAGTACCCAGTCCCCGAGCCGATCTCAAGCGTATGCTCGTAGCGGCCCGGGCGCCCGCCGAGCGCCTTGCGCACCTTGGCGCCCACCTGCTCGAGGCCGATCTCCCCGAAGTCGATCCCCCACTTGGCGTCGTAGTGGCCCGCCGCCACGTCGTGGTAGCGCGTGTTGACGTCGCGGATCTCCTCGGCTGTGAGCGGGGGCGTCACGCCGGGAACCATATACTCGCGCGCGGTGTCGGCGTCCCTCTACGAGCAGCGCAACCAGCCCGAGGGGGTTCCTCCGCTCGCGCTGACGGGGGAGCGCACGCTGCCGGACGTGCCCGAGGAGAACTACTGGTATCGCCGTCATCTGGTCGTCTACCAGTGGATCGCCGCGCGCGTCGGCGGCCTGCGGGTGATCGACATGGCGTGTGGGGAGGGCTACGGCTCCGACGTGCTCGCGGCCGCCGGCGCGGCGAGCGTCGTCGGGGTGGACGCCAACCCCGAGGCGCACCAGCACGCACGCATGCGCTACCGGCGCCCCAACCTGAGCTTCGAGCGCGATCTGATCGAAACCTTCTCCGCGCCCGCCGACGCGGTGGTGTTCCTGCAGACGATCGAGCATCTGCAGAGCCCCGGCTCGGCGCTCGATCACTTCCGCGAGCTGGTCGGCACCGGCGGCGTGGTGTACCTCTCCACGCCCAACGTGCTCACGCTCGCGCCGAAGGGGGCGCCGCGCTCGGACAACCCCTGGCACGTGCACGAGTACCGCGCGCACGAGTTCGAGCAGCTGTGCCGCGAGCAGTTCGCCTCGGTGGCGCTGTTCGGCCTCTTCCACGCCCGCAAGCTGCGCGCGCACGAGCTGGCCCTGCGGGCTGGCTGGGATAGCGTGCACCGGCGGCTGGGCCTCACCTCGCGCTTCTACGACTGGTTCACCCCGGCGATCTCCGCCGCCGACTTCGCGCTGCGCCCCCGCGGCCAGGCCGACCTCGACCGGGCGCTCGACTTCGTGGCGGTGTGCCGGGCGTGATCGGTCTCGTGGCTGGTGGCGTGCCTTCGTGAGCGACTCCCACCGATGGCCCGCGGGGGGCGAGCCGGGCTCCGCGAGTGAGGGGCATCGGCGGCGCAGGGGCACGCGGGGCGAGCTGGCGATCGTCCTGCACACCCACATGCCCTACGTGGAGGGCTTCGGGACGTGGCCGTTCGGCGAGGAGTGGCTGTGGGAGGCGCTCGCCACCTGCTACCTGCCGCTGCTGGAGCTGCTGGAGCGCGGGGCGCCGCTGACCGTGTCGCTCACCCCCGTGCTGTGCGACCAGCTCGAGGCCATCGGCGCGGGCGAGCGCTTCACGCGGTTCGTCGGCGAAACCCGCCGCCACACCCACGCCAAGGATGCCCACGGGATGCGCGCGGGGGGGCATGAGACCCTGGCGCGCGAGGTCGAGCGCTCCTGGGGGGACTACGAGCGGGCACTTGCGAGCTTCGAGCGTCGCGGCGGGGAGATCCTGAGCGCGTTCGCCCCCTACGCGCAGTGGACCTCCGCGGCCACCCACGCGGTGCTGCCGCTGCTGGCAAGCGACGCCGGGCTGGCGCTGCAGATACGCGGCGGCGTGGAGTCCCACCGCGCCCGCTTCGGCGCGGAGGCCTGGCGGGGGGGCTTCTGGCTGCCCGAGTGCGCGCACGCCGGCTACCTGGAGCCCGCGCTGGCGGACGCGGGGGTGCATGCGGTGTGCGTGGAGCTGACCGACCGCTTCGGCCCGGGGGCGCCCGCGCACCTGCGTCCGCTCGTGGGGGAGTCGGGCGTGGTGCTGGTGCCGATCGATCGCGCCACGATCGCGCGCGTATGGAGCGATCAGGGCTACCCCGCGCACGGTCGCTACCGCGACTACCACCATCACACCACCCACCACCACAACCCGTGGGCCAACGACGGCGACATCTACGACCACCAGCACGCGCTCAGCCTCGCGCGCGCGCACGCGCAGGACTTTGTGGCGGGCGTCCTCGCGCGGCTCGAGCGCGACGGGCGCGATCTGCCGGGTGGCGGCCTGGTCGTGTGCGCGCTCGACACCGAGCTGCTCGGTCACTGGTGGTACGAGGGCCTCGCGTGGCTGGAGGCGGTGGTGGAGGAGTGCACCCGCCAGGGTCTCCCGCTGGTGCGCCTCGACGATGCGCTGGAGCGCCACGAGCCGGCGCCGCTGGGGACCATTCCCCCGGAGACCGTCCAGTTGGAGGACGTGAGCGCCTCGGGTGCCCGGGCGTGGGGCGCGAGCGGCCCGGGTGCCCAGGCGTGGGAGGTGAGCACCTGGGGCGCGGGCGGCGACCTCTCGACCTGGTCGGGCCCGGCCGCGGCGGAGATCGCGTTCGCCACCCGCGCGGCGGAGCTGGAAGTGGTGCGCGCCGGTCACCGCGCGGGCGCCGCCGCGGTGCGCGAGCTGCTGGCGCTGCAGGCGAGCGACTGGGCCTTCATGATCACCCGGGGCCTCGCGGTGCCCTACGCGCACGAGCGCTTCGATGCCCACCGGCGGGGCGTCGAGCTGGCGCTCGCGGCGGGCGCGGACGCCGATCCCGGAGCGCTGCGCAACCTGGCGGTGCACGCGGCGCCCCGGACGCTGCTGACGGGCTGAGGCTCACTCCCAGCGCAGCGACCGTGGCGCCTCGCGCATGCGGATCACACGCGCGGGGACGCCGCCGACGATGGCGTTGGCGGGAACCTCCTTGGTGACCACCGCGCTGGTGCCGATCACGCTGTTGTCGCCGATCGTCACCCCGCGCAGGATGCAGGCGCCGTAGCCGATCCACACGTTGTGCCCGACGCGCACGTCGCGCTTGTAGATGCCCTGCAAACGGATCGGGCGCTCGACCTCGACCATGCCGTGGTCGAAGTCGATCAGCATCACGCGGTCGGCGACGATGCACTCGCGCCCGATCGAGACGTGCTGGAAGGCGGAGATCGTGCACTCCTGCCCCATCACCGTCTTCGCGCCGATCCGTACTTCGCCCTCGTGCACGCGCAGCTTGGTGCCGTGTCCCACCCACGCCCAGCGGCCGATGTGCAGCTTGGCGTGCTTGCCGATCTCGAACTGCACGCCGGGGCAGATGAAGCAGATGCCGTCGGTCACCAGGCGCCCGCGCCAGCGCAGCTTCAGCCACAGCCACCGCGCCCCCAGCACCGCGTAGTGGCGGCTGATCATGTTGTTGGCGCGCATCCACCGCCACGTGCGCAGGCACTCCCGGGTCCGTGTCACGAGCGGGCATCCTAGATACTTCTCCCATGTCCACCACCCTCGCCCAACGCCTGCTCGCCGGAGACCGCCGCGCGCTGGCGCGGGGGATCTCGCTGGTCGAGGACAACCGCGCCGAGGGGTGGCAGCTGGTGCGGGAGATCTACCCCCACACCGGCGCCGCCGCCGTGGTCGGTTTCACGGGGCCGCCCGGCGTCGGCAAGTCGACGCTGATCGGCGCGCTCACCCGCCTGCGCCGCGAGGCCGGGCGCACCGTGGGGGTGCTCTCGATCGACCCCTCCTCGCCCTTCACTCACGGCGCGCTGCTCGGCGACCGCATCCGCCTCGGCGAGCACTTCCTGGACCCGGGCGTGTTCATCCGCTCGATGGCCAACCGCGGCGCGCTCGGAGGCCTCTCCGAGGCGGCGCTGCAGGCCGCGCTGCTGCTCGACGCCGCCGGGCGCCAGGACGTGTTCGTGGAGACCGTCGGGGTGGGGCAGGCGGAGGTGGACATCATCGACCACGCCGACACCGTGGTGCTCGTGCTGATGCCCGGCTCGGGCGACTCGATCCAGGCGCTGAAGGCGGGGGTGATGGAGATCCCCGACGTGATCGTGATCAACAAGGCCGACCACCCGCTCACCGACACGATGGTGCGCGAGATCCGCGGCGTACTGTCGCTCGCCAACCTCGATCGCGACGCCGCTGAAGCCGCCGCGCGCTGGCGGGTGCCGATCGTCAAGACCGAGGCCGCCCACGGCCGTGGCGTGGAGGAGCTGATCGAGCGTCTGGAGGAGCACCGCGCGCACATCCTCGCCGCCGGCCAGCTCGCCGAGCGCCGCCGGCGCAACCTGCGGGGCGAGGTGCTGGCGCTGGCGAGCGCGCGGATGCGCCGTCGCCTCGAAGCCCGCCTGCGAGGGGACGCCGAGCTCGAGCGCCTGTTGGACGAGGTGGTGGAGCGCCGCCTCGATCCGGCGAGCGCGGCGGCGGCGCTGCTGGAGCGGGTCGGCGTGGGCGCGGAGGAGATGGCGCCTGCCGGCGAGCGCACGGTGGACTGATTTCTGAAGGACAGGGGTCCACGCGCCCCGGGACCGGCGCCGGCTGGGCCAACCAGACATCTCCCGAAATCCGGGCTGGCAAACTCTCCGGCCGCCGCAACGTAGACATCGTTTTATTTGAAAGGTTCTTAAGTTCGCTGCACTTGGGAGCGGTTTGGTGTAACGTTCCAAGGGCAAGCAGAGCGGTGGTCGGAGGGACGACCGGGAGACGAAAGATGTCGGCAGGGAGACTGAGAGTTGTCGATGAGGAGTCCGCCAATGGTTCGGGCGCGTCCGGTGACCGAACTTGGATGCGGGGCTCCTCGCCGCTGAAGGGCGCGATCCTCGGGCTCGTGCTGGAGCGCCCCGGGCACGGCTACGACCTCGGCGCCCGTCTGCGCGCCCGCCTCGGCCCGTCGTGGGCGATCGACCCCAAGCGCCTCTACCGGATGCTCGACCAGCTCGAGCGGGCAAGCCTGATCTCGGGCGCGGTCGAGACCGACCCCGACAACCCGCGCCTGCAGCGCACCATCTACAGCGCCACCGAGCTCGCTCCCGACGCGCTGCGGATGTGGCTGGAAACGCTGGCCCCGCGCGAGCCCACGCGCGTGGAAATCCAGGCGAAGGTGGCGGCCGCGCGCGAACAGGACGTGCCGCAGCTGCACCAGGCGCTGCTCCAGTATGAGCGCGAGTGCCTGGAGTTGCTGCGCCAGAGCTCGGGGCCGCCGCTGCCGGTGCGCTCGTGGATGGGGTTGGTGATGGACATCGTGCGCGACGCCTCCGACTCCCAGCTGCGAGCCGAGGTCGAGTGGGCCAAACGCACGCGCCGGCGGATCCAGGAGCATGCGGCGCGCGCCGAGTAGCACCGCCGGTCCCGCGCCGCTGCTGCGCTTCGAGCAGGTCAGCAAGGCCTACCCCGACGGGTGCCGTCGGATCGAGGTGCTCGAGCAGGTCTCCTTCGAGGTGCACCGTGGCGAGCACATCGCGATCCTCGGGTCGCGCCGCACCGGCAAGTCCACGCTGCTGCGGCTGGCCGCGGGCATCGAGGCCCCGGACGAGGGACGGATCGACTTCCAGGGCTACAACCTCGCGCGGATGCCGACACTGCTGCGCGAGCGGCTGCTGCGCGACCGCATCGGGCTGCTCTCCAGCGAAGACTGGCATCCCGCCAAAGGCGAGCGGGTCGTGGATCTCGTGGCGCTGCCGCTGGTGAGCGACGGAGCGACGATGCACGAAGCGCGCAGCCGGGCGCGCAAGACCCTGTCGTGGGCGGGCGCCTCCGACTGCGCCGACGACCTCGCTGCGCCGCTGGCGATCGGCGAGCGGATGCGGGTGTTGCTGGCCCGCGCGCTCGTGCGCCAGCCGCGTCTGCTGCTGGTCGACGAGCCCGCGGTGGTGCCGAGCCTGGAAGAGCGCAAAGCGCTGTACGAGCTGCTGCGCGAGGGTGCGCGCGAGCACGACGCGGCGCTGCTGGTCGCCTCCGAGGACACCGAGACCGGACGGGGCACCGACATGCTGATGTCGATCGGCGGCGGCGATCTGGTGCGGGTCGGCGGCGAGCCGGCGAAGGTGGTGCCGTTTCCGCCCCGGCACCTGCCGCGGCAGCCCGGCGGGCTGGAGCGCTCGGGGTCGTGAGCGCCGGCGCGAGGCTGGAGCTACGCGAGCTCGTCAAGCACTACACCAGCGACGCCGAGGTTGTGCGCGCCGTCAACGGCGTATCGTTGACGGTCGCCCCCGGCGAGCTGGTGGCGCTGTACGGGCCCAGCGGATCGGGCAAGACCACGCTGCTGCTGCTCATCGCCGGCCTGCTCGTGGCCGACAGCGGGAGCGTGTGGCATGGCCCGCGCGAGGTGAGCGGTCTGTCGGCCGCCGAGGGCGCGCGCTTCCGTCGTCGCGAGGTGGGCTTCGTGTTTCAATCCTTCCACTTGATGGCCGGCGCAACGGCGCTCGACAACGCCGCGCTGAAGCTGCTCGGGGACGGCTGGACGCTGCGCGACGCCCGCCGGGTGACGCGTCCGTGGCTGGAGCGTGTGGGGTTGCGCGACCGCGCGACGCACACGCCCGACCGGCTCTCGATGGGCGAGCGCCAACGGGTGGCGATCGCGCGCGCGCTCGCCGGCGAGCCCCACCTGCTGCTCGCCGACGAGCCCACCGGCAGCCTCGACTCCAAGCGCGGCCGGGAGGTGCTGACGCTGCTACGCGACCTCTGCCGCGAGCGCGGCATCCCCGGCCTGCTCGTCACCCACGACCCCCAGGCGCGGGCGTTCGCCGATCGGGTGCACACGCTACGCGACGGCCACCTCACCGATGGCCTCGACGCTGAGCTGGCGATGAGCTTCGCGTGAGGATGCGCCTCCGCGCGCGTTGGACAAGATGAGTCGCCACAAGCTGAATTTGACGATCCTCGGGCTGCGCCCGAGCATGCTGTTTCGCTTCTACGTCTGGCGCCTGCGCCGCCACACCGCGCAGGAGCTGCTGGCCGGCGGCGGGATCGCCGTGGGCGTGGCGCTGGTGTTCGGAGTGCTGGTGGCCAACGGCAGCTTGATGGGCTCGGCGAGGGATCTGCTGCACGGGCTGGTTGGCTCGGCCCGTCTGCAGTTGGTGGCGCGCTCCAGCGACGGCTTCGAAGAGCGGCTCGTCGGCGCGGTCCGCGAGCTGCCCGGCGTGGGGGTCGCGGCCGCGCTCCTGCGCGAGGACGCGATCGTCGCCGGCCCCCGCGGCCGGGAGTCGGTGCAGCTGATCGGCGTGGATCCCAACATCGTCAAACTCGGCGTTTTGGGCAGCCAGGAAGCCAACCCCGAACTGCTGCAACTCACGCGCGGATTGGGGCTGCCGGCGGAGGTGGCCAGCGCGATCGGGGTGCGCCGGGGCGCCGCGTTGACGCTGCTGGCGACCGGCCAGGCGCGTCCCACCTCGGTCCGCGCCGTGCTCTCCGGCGGGCCCGCCGGAGTGGCGAGATATGGCACGGTGGCGATCACCCTGCTGCCGCTCGCACAAGAGCTCGCGGACAGGCCCGAACAGGTGACCGAAGTGCTGGTGCGGCCGCTGCCGGGCGACGATCAGCTGGTCGCCCGCGAGCTTCGAGCCCTCGCCGGCGGACGCTTGAACGTGGAGTCGACGGACAACGAACTGCGCCTGCTCGCCACCGCGTCGAAGCCGACCAACCAGTCGACCACGCTGTTTGCCGCGATCGGCGCGATGGTGGGCTTCCTGCTGGCCGTCAACGCGATGCTGCTCACTGTCCCCGAGCGCCGGCGGTTCATCGCCGACATGCGCATGCAGGGCTTCGACTCCGCCCAGATGCTGTTGATCCTGATCTTTCAGGCGCTGCTGCTGGGGTTGATCGCATCGCTCGTGGGGGTTGCGTTCGGCGAGGTGCTGTCGCGCACGCTGTTTCACAAAGTGCCCGTCTACCTCGCCGTTGCCTTTCCGATCAGCGCCCACCAGATCGTCCACTTGGGGACGGTGCTGCTGGCGCTTGGCGCGGGCGTGCTCGCGACGCTACTGGCGGCGCTGCCGCCGCTGCTCGATCTGCGCCCGCAGCGGCCCACCGACGCGGTGTTTCGCGAAGGACGCGGGGAAATCGGCATCGGCAGGCCCGTGGTGTTATGGATGGGGGTCGCCGGTCTCGTGTTGATCGCGCTCGTCACCGTGCTCGTACTGGTGGCTCCGCAGCTGACGGTGATCGGCGGGATGGCGCTGGCGCTGGCGGCGATCGCCCTGATCCCGGCGATCTTCGCCGTGGTGATCCGGATGCTCTCGCGAGTGGGTGAGCGGATCCACGGAAGTATGCTGGTGATCGCGGTGACCGAGCTGCGCTCGACGGCGTCGCGCTCGATTGCGCTAGCGGGGGTGGCGGCGCTGGCGGTCTACGGCAGCGTCGCGATCGGCGGCGCCAGGCAGGATCTCCTGCACGGCCTCGACAACGCCTTCGGGCAGTATCTCGCCACCGCCGACATTTGGGTGACGAGTGGCGGCAACGATCTCACCACCAACTCCTTCCCCGCGGCCGGCGCGCCGGCCGCGATCCTGAAGGCGCCGGGCGTCGCCTCGGTGCGCGAGTACCAGGGCGCGTTCCTGGATGTCGGCGATCGGCGCATGTGGATCATCGCGCGGCCATCCGGCGACCCCACGATGATCCCCGCCAGCCAGATGTTGCACGGCAACCTCGCGCACGCCACCGCGCTTCTGCGCCATGGCGGATGGGCCGCGATCTCCGAAGGGTTCGCCTCCAGTCGTGGGCTGCGGGTGGGCAGCTTCTTCGTCCTGCCCACGCCTTCGGGCAGCGTCCGCTTCGGCGTGGCGGCGATCACCACCAACCTGGGCTGGCCCTCGGGCTCGGTCATCCTCAACACGAGCGACTACAGCCGTGCTTGGCAGACCCCCGACCCCTCCGCGCTCGAGGTCGACCTGCGAGCCCGGCGTGCCCCCCGCGCGCGGCAGGCGCGAAGTCGTGCGGGCGCTGCGACGCGGCTACCCGGGGCTGGGCGTGCAGACGCTGGCCGAACGGGAACACCAGTACGACCAGAACGCGCGTCAGGGCCTGCAGAACCTCGGCGCGATCGCGACGCTGCTGCTGATCGCCGCTGCGCTCTCGGTCGCCTCGGCGCTCGGCGCGGCAATCTGGCAACGGCGCGCGCGGCTGGCGTCGTTGCGGATCCAGGGCTTCGACTACCGCCAGCTGTGGCGCGCGCTGTTGCTCGAGAGCCTGATCCTGTTGAGCATCGGCGGCCTCGATGGTGCCGTGCTCGGGGTCTACGGGCACGCGCTGGCGAGCCGCTGGCTGCAGCTCACCACCGGCTTTCCCGGCGCCGTTCTCGCTGGCGGGGACGCAGATCTTGGAGACTTTCCTACTGGTCGCGGCGATGGCTCTAGCGGTCATCGCGATCCCCGGCCTACGTGCGGCGAGGGTGCCGGCGAACGTGGGGCTGCAGGAGTAGGGCAACCGTCAAATTGCCAGGCCCGCGCGCGGGCGAGCTCGGGAACAACGGAGTAGGAAACTTCTCAAGTGGTTTGACCGGCCCCAAAGGTTCGTTTCTGCCCGACGGCGGGGGCGGGTATGCGCGAACGGACAGATGTTGCGGGATGTCGTCTCCCCGACGCGCCAAGCTGTAGTGGTGGCTGGAGGCAGAGGAACGGCAACGGGGCTGGCTGGGGAGTTCGCGGGAGCGGCACAGCGCTACTGGTTGAGAGTCTTTCCGCGCGTCTGCCGGGAAGTCGGCCAATGGCGCTGCAGAGCGGGCGCGATCCCCGATCCGGTGCTGCGCCAATCGGCGCTCGAGAACCTGCAGGCGGAGCGTATGAACCTCGACGGCGCGGCGGCCTTCGCCGCGTTCGCGCCCGCCGCGCGCCGCGCGATCGTGGTGCGTGCCCAGGTTGCCTTTCAAGCGGCGTACGACTACGTCGATACGCTCGCCGAGCAAGACAGCCCCAATCCGGTGCGCAACGGCGATCGACTCCACCGCGCGCTGCTGGCAGCGGTCGACTCCACGCCCCAGCGGATCGACTACTACGCGCATCACGCCCACTGTGACGACGGCGACTATCTGGAGACCCTCGTCGAGGCCTGCCGCGCCGCGTTGAAGCTGCTTCCGTCGTTTCCCTCGGTGGCGGCTCCCGTGCGCCGGGCGGCCGCGCGGATCGCGGCCTACCAAAGCCTCAACCAGAGCGAGTGCCGCGGTGGGCACGCGGGGTTGGAGCGCTGGGCTCACGAGCACAAATCGCCCGACAGCGATCTGCAGTGGTGGGAGATCGCGGCCTCCGCCGGCTCCTCGCTCGGGGTTTTCGTGCTGATCGCGGTCGCGGCTGAACAGGCCGTCCGCGCCGAGGATGCGATCGCGATCGAAGCTGCCTACTTCCCCTGGATCGGATCGCTGCACACGCTGCTCGACAGCCTCGTCAACAAATGCGAGGACGCCGCCGTCGGTCAGTGCAGCCTGCTTGGACTACTACGACTCCTCGCAAGATGCCGCAACCGGCCTGGCGCGACTGGCGGTTGAGTCGCTGCGCCAAGCCACCGCCCTCCCCAACGGGTGCCGCCACTCGCTGGTACTTGCGGGCATGGCCAGCCACTATCTCTCCGCGCGCGAGGCCACGCTGCCGGAAGCGCTGCCGGCGACGCGCTCGGTGCTGGGGGCGATCGGTGGCCTCGCGGCTCCGGCGATGCTCGTGATGGGCGCCCGCCGGGTGGCCGAGCGCGGGTGATCGCGCGTCAATTTGCGACGTTGCGACACCTCAATTGGAAACAATGAAAGTGACTTTGTATAGTTTGTAGGCGGATCATCGCGACAGGCATTAATTACTCGCAACGCGACCATTCTTGTTGCGACTTTTCGTCCGCCGGGGTGTTAGTCATGATGTGATGGTGGTTGCCGGTGGCGTGCTTCCCGTCTCCGGTTCCACGTAGCTAGATCAATCCGCATCGCCACACACACATCCCGTCATAGGCCAAGCCGTGTACGCCACATCCCTTCATCGCCGCATCCCTTAGATCGGCTCGCACCGCATCGGTGCATGCTGCACCTACCCAACCTCACAACCGACAAATCACTATTTCCAAGCCTTCAACTATGTCAAAGCCATCTGGATCCCGAGCACCCCGGCAGGTTCTCCTCCTCGCTGGTGGCGGGCTTGGCGATGCTCACCTGCTTCACCGCCGAGCACCCGGTAAGGGGGATTGCCGACATGGCCGAGGAACTCGACTTGGGTCGCTCCACCACGCACCGCTACGCGACCACGCTGGTGACGCTCGGCTATCTGGAGCAGGGGCCCTCGCGCAAGTACCGGCTTTCCTCGCGCGTCTCGGATTTCGGGCTCTCGCTGCTCGACTCGATGGTGGTACGTCGAGTCGCGCGCGAGCACCTGCGCGAGCTGCGGGCGCGGACCGGACGCACCGCAAGCCTAGGGGTCCTGGGGGGCGCCGAGGTTGCCTACATCGATCGCTGGCAGGGGTCTCGTCAAGGGCAGTACGCGGTCGATGAGGGCATCGGGCTGGGCACGCGCCTGCCCATCCACTGCACCGCCGCGGGCAAGGCGCTTCTGGCGCGCTTGCCCGAGGCGGAGCAGCGGAGCCTGCTCTCCGGAGCTGCGCCTGGGCGCGCAGAGCACCGAAGACGATCACCACCAAGACTGCACTGCGGGCCGAGCTTGAGCGGATCGCTCGCCGAGGCGGCGTGGCGATCGAGGACGAGGAGCTGCTCGCCGGACGGCGCGCAATTGCGGTCGCGGTGCTCGACAAGGAGGGCCGCGCGGTGGCCGCCGTCGAGCTGGCGGTGCCGGCTCAGGCTTACAGTAGGGAGGAGCTGCAGGCCCAGTTCGGACCCAAAGTCACGGCCACGGCTCAGCGGATCGCCGGAGCGTTGACATGAGTCGGGTCATGGCTCGTCGGATCGCCGGAGCGTTGACATGAGTTGGGTCGCGGCTCAGCGGATCGTGGCGGCGCTGATATGAGCACCCCCGACTATCTCGCTCGACGCCTGCGTCAGGCGCGCTGGCACCGCCTGGATGACGACGAGCTCGCGCGGCGCGCTGTGGCCTGCCGCACCGGCGTGCTGCCGGCCTGCCCGTTCCTCGGCTTGCGACCGCGACGCACCAGGCTTGTGATCGAGAGCTCTCGCGGCGTGGGGCCCAGGCGGCCGTCCAAGAATCAGCTGGTCGGCGCTCGGAGCGTAGGACCTAAGCGCCGAGGGCTCGCGCGATCACCATCTGCTGCACCTCATCAGTGCCCTCTCCAATCGTGAGGATCTTCGCGTCGCGGTAGAAGCGGCACACGGGGTACTCCTCGATGAAGCCGTACCCGCCGTGGATCTGCACTGCCTCCTCGGCGCAGCGCACCGCCAGGCGGCCCGTCTTGAGCTTGGCTTGGGCGGCGGTGAGCGTGAAGTTGCGTCCCGCGTCCTTCTCGCGCGCGGCCTTGTGCACCAGCAGGCGGGCGGCGGCGATCTCGGTTGACATGTCCGCCAGCTTGCCCTGAATCGCCTGGAACTTCGAGATCGGCTTGCCGAATGCCCTGCGCTCCTTGGCGTACTTGAGCGCCTCGTCGAGCGCTCCCTGCGCGAGGCCCACGCCCATCGCCGCCACGCCGATGCGCCCGATGTCGAGCACGTGCAGAAACTGCTTGAAGCCCTGCCCGCGAGGCCCCAGCAGGTTCTCCTGGGGCACCCGGCAGTCGGCGAAGCTCAACGGCCGCGTGTCGGAGGCGTTCCAGCCCATCTTGCGGTACGGCTCGCCCTGCTCGTAGCCGGGGGTGCCGTTGGGGATCAAGATGTTGGAGATCTCTTTGGCGTCAACGCGATCGGCTTCCCCGTCGGCGTCGCTCGTGCCACCGTTCGCGCCGCGCTGGTCGTCGCTCTCTGTCACGGCAGTGATGCACACCACGCCGGAGATCTCCGTGCCGGCGTTGGTGATGAACTGCTTGGCTCCGTCGATCGCCCACTCGCCGTCTTGCAGGCGGGCGCGGGTGCGCGTGTTGCCCGCGTCGGACCCCGCCTCAGGCTCGGTCAGCCCGAACGCTCCGAGCTGCTCACCAGAGCACAGCCGCGGCAGCCACTCGCGCTTCTGCTCCTCCGAGCCGAACAGGTAGATCGGCTGGGTGCCCAGCGAGGTGTGCGCGCAGAGCGTGATCGCCACCGAGGAGTCCACGCGGGCCAGCTCCTCCACCGCCAGCGCGTACGCCAGCGAGTCGCCGCCGCCACCGCCGTACTCCTCGGGGAAGGGAATCCCCATCAGGTTGAGCTTCCCCAGTTGGGCGACGATCTCGTAGGGAAACGCCTTCGTGCGGTCCAACTCCTCCGCGACGGGCGCGACCTCGCCTTCGGCGAATTCCCGCACGGTGCGGCGGATCAGCTCGTGGTCGGGGGAGAGGTCGAAGTCCATGGCGGCATTCTCACAGGAACCTGCGCAGAGGCGCATGTCGGTCCGCGGTGTCTACTTGCAATTGCTTGTAATAAGACTTGCAAGGAGGTTAGGGCACGATCTCAGGTGGCACGTATCTGCCAGTAGGCCCTTGGGTCGCGGGCGGACTTGCCCTTCCACTCGACAACGCCGGCTTCTCGCAATGTACCCAGCTCTCGCTGCACAGTCGGCCGCGAGACACCGAGTGCCTCGACGATCTCTCCAGTGCTCAGGCGCCCTCCCTCGCGCAGCACCGACATGATGGCTCGGGCGTGGTCCGATAGACGAGCATCCAGCTCCCGGTCGAGCGGCTCCGCCAGCAGAGTCAGCTGTACGCCTCCGGAGGCCTGCCGGTAAATCGGATCGTTGAGGCCGGCGTAGCGCATCTCCTCGAACATGCGGCGGATACCCTCTCCCAGCTCCTGACCGAAGTTCAGATCTGCGCAAACTCTGGCGATTCGCGGGTTCCGGGCGAAGCGCGTCGCGTCGAAGGGATCGCTCATGTCAACGAGACCGGGGAAGCGCCCGGGACTCCAAATCTCGATCCGATCGTCGAAGACATCCACCCGAATATGGTCCCCGGCGATGCTGTAGGAGCGATGCACCACCGCGTTCACGAGGCCCTCCAGCCAGGCGTCCTCCGGTACCAGGGGCACATCCCCGAAGCGGCCAGTGTCGACCAGGAGCGCCCGTCTGGCCGGCTGAAGCCGCTCGATCGCTCTCTGTGCCTGACGTAGTTGATGCGGAATCGGGCCTTCCATGCGAAGGTCCTCGATGAGTTGTTGACGCGCGCCTGTTCCGCGCTCTCGGCCCCGATAGCGCAGTACGCGAACGAACGTCTCAGGAAGGAGACTCTGGGGATCTTGAGCAAATAGCAGGCAGCCGGCGACCGTCAGAGTGCGATCGTCGAGAAGTCCCCGGGCTCGCAGCAGACGCAAGGCGTCTGGGGCCTTGACGGCGCTGGCGTAGTTCTCGACCAGCGCCATTTCGAGACTCTCGATATCTGCATCCCGGAGCAGGCGCGTCTCGTAGCTTGCCTGGCCCTTGTCGTATAGGAGCTCCTGACGCTGGCGAAACCTGAGCAGACGATTCTCGTCGCCCACCCTGAGAAAGACTTCATCGCGCCTATTGGAGTGGACCACTTCACCGGGCGTCACCTCGATGACCAAGAGATGATCACGTTGGCCGCCCTCGTTCTCGCAATCGACCAGGCGCGGGCTTACACGCACCGGCGGCTCGCAGAAATCGATGCTGGCTTGCATCTGTTCGTTGCGCTTCGTGGGCCAGCCGTCGGTGCCCTCGACTTTCCCATCTCGGATCCCCACGACGATCAGACCCCCGTCGGCGTTGCCCATGCCGATCAGCGCATCGGCCAGGTCACGCGCCGCGATGCGGCTCGACTTACGCTCAAACCATTGATCCTCGGGCAGCGCAGCGAGCGCCAGGCCAACCTCGCTCGGTGGTGTGGCGAGAGCTGACTCGATTCTGCTCGTGGACATACGAGCATCCTACTTGAAAATTTTGCAAGTAGATCTATGTAGCGGGACGGAGGGGGCCGAGTGTCAGCCGTTCAGCACGTACGAGCGCGCGAGCTCGACCAGCAGCCGCACGCCGTAGCCCGAGGCGCCTTTGGGGGCGTAGGCGCGGCCGAGATCCCAGGCGGAGCCGGCGATGTCGAGGTGCGTCCAGGGGGTCTCCCCAACGAAGTTGGAGAGGAACGCGGCGCCCACGATCGTGCCGGCCTTGCGGCCTTCCGGGGCGTTGTCGAGGTCACCGTAGGTGCCTTTGATCAGCTCGTCGTACTCTTCGTGCAACGGCAGCCGCCACACGATCTCGCCCGTCTGGCTGCCGGCGGCCGCGATCCGCTCGGCGAGCTCGTCGTCGTTGCCGATCAGCCCCGCGTGGGTGGAGCCGAGCGCGATGATCACCGCGCCGGTGAGCGTCGCGAGGTCCACCAACCGTTCGGCCCCCAGCGATACGGCGTGGTGCAGACAGTCGGCCAGCACCAGCCGGCCCTCGGCGTCGGTGTTGTTGACCTCGATTGTTTTCCCGTTCGCCGCCGTCACGATGTCCCCGGGCTTCACCGAGCGGTCGCTCGGCAGGTTCTCGGTGGCGCCGACCACGCCGATGAGCTTCACCGGCAGCTGCAGCCGCGCGATCGCTGCCACCGCCTCGACCACGGCGGCGCCGCCGGACATGTCGAACTTCATCTCCGCCATCTTCGCCCCCGGCTTCAGCGAGATGCCGCCGCTGTCGAACGTCACCGCCTTGCCCACCATGCCCAGCAGCGGGCCTGTCGCGTCGGGGTGCTCATAGCGCAGCACGATCAGCGCCGGCTCCTGCGCGGAGCCCTGCGCCACCGCCGCGAAGGCCCCCATGCCGCGCGCGAGGATCTCCTCGCGTCCCTCGGTCTCGACCGTGAGCCCCTCGACCTCCTTCGCCAGCGCCCGCGCGTGCTCGGCCAGCGCGGTCGGGGTGAGGTCGTTGGCGGGCCGGTTCTGCAGGTCCCGCGCGGCGTTGACCGCCGCGGCCACGATCGCCGCCTCGGCGACGGCGCGCTCCAACGCCTGCGCATCGGCCGCCTCGGGTGCGCTGAGGATCAGCGCCTGCAGGTGCTTCGGCGCGGCGTCCTCGCCCGCGGGCGGGGCCGAGCGGTGGCTGTCGAAGCGGTAGTCGGCCAGCGCGGTGCCCTCCACCAGCGCCGTGCACACCGCGAGGTCGTCGTTGGGCGCCTGCCAGCAGAGCGTGCGGGTCGAGAGCTCCAGCGCCCGCGCGTGCGCGCCGGCCGCCGCCGAGCGGGCGCGCTCGGGGGTGAAGTCTTTGCGCTTGCCGAGGCCCACCAGCAGCCACCGCTTGCCGTCGGCGTGGGCGAGCGCGAGCGCCTTCGGGGTGGCGCGCGCCTCGCCGGCGGCGATCAGTTGCGCCGCCGCGTCGGGCAGCCCGCCCGGGGCATCTTCGTCGTCGAAGATCCCGACCGCGATGGTGTCTGCGTCGCTGCTCGCGCCTGGTTGGGTCGTGGCAGAGATGTTCACGACCGGCACGATATCTGTTGCGCTGCCGGAGGGTGGTGCCGGCCCTCCACTAGCATGTGGTGTCGGCATCCACCGTTCGTCATCGACCCTAGGAGAGCTCGATCCAATGACCAAGACCGTGATCCTCGGCGCCGCGCGCACGCCGATCGGCAAGATGGGAGGCGGGCTGTCGACACTCGACGCCACCGAGCTGGGGGGGATCGCGATCGAGGCCGCTTTGGAGCGCGCCGGGGTCGAGCCCGCGCAGGTGGAGCACGTCGTGATGGGTCAGGTGCTGCAGGCCGGCCAGGGGCAGATCCCCTCGCGTCAGGCGCAGATCAAGGCCGGGATCCCCAAGGAGGTGTCCTCGGAGACGATCAACAAGGTGTGCGCCTCCGGCTTGCGCGCGACCGTGATGCTCGACCAGGCGATCCGCGCCGGCGACGTGCAGGTTGGCGTGGGCGGTGGGATGGAGTCGATGTCCCGCGCTCCTTACCTGCTGCCCGGCGCGCGCTTCGGCTTTCGCATGGGCGACGTGAAGGCGCTCGACGCGATGGTCCACGACGGCCTCACCAACCCCTTCTCCGGCAAGCAGATGTTCGTCGAGGCGACCGCCGTCGCCGACGAGCTGGAGATCACGCGCGCCGACCTCGACCGCTGGGCGCTGCGCTCGCACGAGCTCGCGCTGCAGGCGATGGACGAGGGGCGTTTGTCGGAGGAGATCGTGCCCGTCACCGTGAAAGGCAAGAAGGGCGATACGGTCGTCGAGATCGACGAGGGCCCCCGCCGCGACACCTCCCTGGAGAAGCTCGCGGCGCTGCCCGGCCTGGTCGGCAAGGAGGGCTCGCACACCGCCGGCAACTCCCCCGGCGTCAACGACGCCGCGGGTGCGCTGGTGGTCTCCTCCGAGGAGTGGGCCGCCGCCAACGGCAGGGAGGTGCTCGGCGAGATCGTCACCCACGCGCAGAGCGGCGATGACTTCGCCTACCTCGCCCGCACGCCCGCCACGGCCGCGACCAAGGCGCTGCAAAAAGCCGGCTTGAGCGCGAAGGACATCGACGTGTGGGAGATCAACGAGGCGTTCGCCTCGGTCACGCTCAACTCGATCCGGATGCTCGGCATCGAGGAAGAGCGCGTCAACGTCAACGGCGGTGCGGTCGCGCTCGGCCACCCGATCGGCGCCTCCGGCGCGCGCATCATCGCCTCGCTCGTGCTCGAGCTGCGCCGCCGCGGCGGCGGCCTCGGCTGCGCGGCGATCTGCTCCGGGGGCGGGCAGGGCGACGCGGTGATCATCAAGGTCTAAATGTCCGTGCGCGCCGCGGCGTTCTTCGACCTCGACAGGACGTTGATGGCCGGATCGTCCGGTGTGTTCTTCGCGCGCGCGGCCTATGAGGCGGGGATGATCACGCGCGGGCAGCTGCTTGGCGACCTCTACCAGAACCTCCGCTTTCGCCTGCGCGGCTCCACCGACGATTGGGCCGACGAGGTGCGCCGGCGGGTCGGGGAGATGCTCGCCGGGGTGGCGGTGCGCGACCTGCAGCGGATGTCTCCGCGGGTGCTCGCCGGGGTGCTGCCGCGGCTGTACCCGCAGATGCTCGAGCGCGCCTACGCCCACCAGGACGCGGGGCAGCCCGTATACATCGTCACCGCCGCCTCCCAGGAGATGGCCGACCTGCTCGCGCACGTGCTGGTCTTCGACGGCGGCGTCGGCTCGCGCCTGGAGGTGCGCGATGGCCGCTACACCGGTCGCGCCGACGGGCCCTTCAACTATCGCGAGGGCAAGGTGCTCACGCTGCGCGAGCTCGCCGCGCGGGACGGCATCGACCTCGCCGCCTCCTACGCCTACTCCGACTCCGAGTCCGACCTGCCGATGCTGCGCGCCGTCGGGCATCCGGTGGTGGTCAACCCCGACCCCGACCTCTCCCGCATCGCCGCGCAGGAGGGCTGGGAGATGCTGCGCCTCGATCATCTCGGGCGGCGCTTGAAGATCGTCGTCGCGCTCTCCGCCGGCGCCACGCTCGCCGGTCTCGGCGGGGTCGTGCGGGGGCGTGCCGTCAGCCGCGACGCCGCGCGGGCATAATCCTCCGCGATGTCCTCCAGCCCCACCCACGGCAAGATTCGCGTCGTCGTCGCCAAGCCCGGGCTCGACGGGCACGACCGTGGCGCCAAGATCATCGCCCGCGCGCTGCGCGACGCCGGCATGGAGGTCATCTACACGGGCCTGCACCAGACGCCCGAGCAGATCGTCGAGACCGTGATCCAGGAGGATGCCGACGCCGTCGGGCTCTCGATCCTCTCCGGCGCGCACATGACGCTCGTGCCGCGGGTGGTGGCACTGCTGCACGAGCAGGGCGTCGACGACGTGCTCGTGACCGTCGGCGGCACGATCCCCGCGGAAGACATCCCCGAGCTGAAGCGTTTGGGGGTGGCCGAGGTCTTCACGCCCGGCGCGCCCACGCAGGCGATCGTCGATTTCATCCGCGCCGGCGTTAGCGATGATTGATTGACTCGTCAGTCAACCGCTTAAAGCGGTAGTCTTATTGCGTCCAGACACCTAAGGAGATAGGTAGAGAATGAAGATTTGCGTCCTTGTCAAGGAGGTTCCGGACGCCGCCGTCGAGAAGCGCATCGACCCCTCGACGGGGCGCATGGACCGCAGCGGGGAGAAGAACCTCAACCCCTACGACACCCACGCCATCGAGGCTGCCATGCAGATCCGCGAGGGCGGCGTGGCGCCGGTGGAGGAGATCGTCGCCGTCACGATGGGGCCGGAGAGCGCCGTGCGCGCTCTGCACAAGGCCGTCTCGCTCGGCGCCGACCGCTCGGTGCACCTCACCGACCCCGCGGTTGCCGGCTCCGACGTGGCCGCCACCGGCTACGCGCTCGCCAAGACGCTCGAGCGCGAGAGCCCCGACCTGGTGCTGCTCGGCCAGCAGTCCGACGACGGCGAGTGCTACACGATCGGCGCCGTCGTCGCCGAGCATCTCGGGATGCCCTCGCTCACGCAGGTGATCAAGATGGACGTCGCCGATGGCGCCTTGCGCTGCGAGCGCCAGGCCGAGTATGGCTACGACACCGTGCAGGTCGGCCTGCCCGCGGTGATCTCCGTAGGCGATGCGATCAACGAGCCGCGCTACCCCTCGCTGAAGGCGATCATGGGCGCCAAGAAGAAGCCGCTTGACACCGTCGGCGTCGGCGACGTTGGCATCGACGCCTCGAAGGTCGGCGGCGATAACTCCGCCGCGCAGTGGGTGGCCGCGAAGGCGCCGCCCGCGAAGGCCGCCGGGGAGATCATCGAGGACGAGGACACCGGCGAAACAGTCGAAAAAATCGTTGCCTGGCTCGACGAGAGGAAGTTGATCTGAAATGGCAAACATCCTTGTGTACGCGCTGCACTACGAAGGCGCGATCAACAAGAACTCGCTCGGCGCCGTCTCAGAGGGCGCGAAGCTGGCCGCGGAGCTCGGCGGCGAGGCCCACGCGATCCTGCTCGGCGAGAACGTCCCGCATGAGCTGGCGGCCACGCTCGGCAAGTACGGCGCCAAGAAGGTGCTGGTCGCCGAGGGCCCCGAAGGGCTGGCGCAGCCGCTGGTTGACGCGATGGCCGCGGCGATCTCCGGCGGCGACTACAAGTACGCGCTGTTCGGCGGCGGCCTGCTGGGCTTCGAGATCGGCGCCGGCCTCGCCGCGCGCCTCGGCGCCGGCGTGGCGATGGAGGTCACCGGCGTGCGCGCGGAGGGCAGCGAGCTGATCGCCGAGCGCCCGATCCTCGGCGACTCCGCGATCTCCGAGATCAAATACCGCTCGCCCGTCGGGATCATCATCGGCCGCCTGAACGCGTTCGAGATCAAGGAGTCCGGCGCCGGCGACGCACCGGTGGAGCAGCTCTCCTTCGAGCTCTCCCCGCACGCCTCGCAGGCGAAGATGCTCACCCGCGGCGAACAGCGCGGCGCCGACGTGGATATCGAGGGCGCCTCGATCCTCGTCGCCGGCGGGCGCGGACTCGGCAAGGCCGAGGGCTTCCAGCTCTGCGAAGACCTCGCCGCGGCCTTCGGTGGCAACACCGCCGTCGCCGCCACCCGCGCGGTGGTCGACGCCGGCTGGTACCCCTACGCCGCGCAGATCGGCCAGACCGGCAAGACGGTCTCGCCGAAGCTCTACCTCGCCGCCGGCATCTCGGGGGCGATCCAGCACAAGGTCGGGATGCAGTCCTCGGAGAACATCGTCGCGATCAACAAGGACTCCAACGCGCCGATCTTCGAGTTCTCCGACCTCGGCATCGTCGGCGATCTCAACAAGATCCTGCCGAAGCTGACAGAGGCAGTGAAGGCGAAGAAGGCGAGCTAGGGCGGAAAATCAGAGGGAGCTCGAGGCGATGAGCCACGCCGACCCCGAAGGGAGCATCTGAGCACTATGTCCGGCCATAACGGTTCCAGCAACGGCAGGGTCATCCCTGCCGCTTACCCGCCGCCAGTGGACTCCAAGAAGGAATTCGTCAAGCGCGAACTAGACGCCGAGGACGAGCTGATCGAGGTCGGCGTGGTGATCGTCGGCGGTGGCACCGCGGGCTTGGCTTGCGCCAACCGCCTGCTGCAGCTGCTGGCAGACGACCCCGAGATGATGGAGCGCCTGGGCGAAGTGCCGGTAGCGGTGGTGGAGAAGGCGAAGACCTGCGGCGGGCACAACCTCTCCGGCGCGGTGATGCGCCCCGGTCCGCTGCAGGAGCTGTTTCCCGACATGACCCGCGAGCAGTGGCGCCAGGAGGGCTTCGCGTTCGGTGAGGTGAAGAAGGAGTCGGTGTACATGCTCACCGGCCCGAAGTCCAAGCTTCCGGTCCCGATCCCGGCGGTGCCGAACTTCAAGAACCACGGTAACGAGGTGGTATCGGTCTCCGCGCTGGCGCGCTACCAGCAGCGCGTGGCGGAGGAGGCCGGCGCCTACATCCTCACCGAGACCGCCGCCACGCAGCTGATCGTCGAGGACGGCCGCGTCGTCGGCGTGCGCTCCGGCGACAAGGGCCGCGGCAAGGACGGCGAGCCGCTCGGCAACTTCGAGCCCGGCACCGACATCAAGGCGCAGGCGACCGTGCTCGCGGAGGGCTGCTGGGGCCACCTGACAGGCGCCGCGATCAAGGAGTTCGACCTCGGCAAGGGTCGCGAGCCGCAGGTGTGGGAGCTCGGCGTGAAGGAGGTGTGGAAGGTCAAGAAGCCGCTGGACCGGGTGATCCACACGTTCGTGCAGCCATGGCCGCTGAAGGTGGCGGCCAAGTACGGCCAGCTCGGCGGCACCTGGATGTACCCGATGAAGGACGAGAAGACGGGCGAGGACATGGTTTCGATCGGGTTCGTCGTCGACCTCAACTACCGCGACGCGACGACCTCGGCGCACGACCTGCTGCAGACGTTCAAGACGCACCCACTCGTCAAGGGCATCCTCGACGGCGGCGAGCGGATCGCCTGGGGCGCGAAGGCGCTTCCGGGCGGCGGCTACTGGTCGATGCCGAAGCTCTCGATGCCCGGCGCGCTGCTCGTCGGCGACTCCGGCGGGATGGTCGACACGGCGGCCCTGAAGGGCGTCCACCACTGCATCAAGTCGGGGATGCTGGCGGCCGAGTCGATCTACGCGGCGCTCAAGCGCGGTAGCTGCGACCTGTCCGACTACGAGGAGGCGGTCGAGAAATCCTCGATCGGCACCGAGCTCTACCAGGTGCGCAACACGCGGCAGGCGTTCCAGAAGGGCTTCCTGATCGGCAGCCTGCTGGCGGGCCCGTCGATCATGTCGAAGGGCAAGGTGCCGCCGGGCCGGCAGGCGTGGCACCCCGACGACGCCGAGCCGATGTTCATCGGCAACACCAAGGACGCCTACCCCAAGCCCGACGGCAAATACACCTTCGACAAGCTCTCCTCGGTGTTCATCACCGGCAACGCCACCCGCGACGACGCGCCCAACCACATCCGCATCCAGAAACACGTCCCGCGCGAGATCGCCGAAACGTGGCGCTGGATGTGCCCGGCCGGCGTATACGAGATCCCCGAGGACGGGGAGGGCGGGGACAAATCCGGCATGGTGGACGTGACCGTCAACTACACCAACTGCGTGCAGTGCGGCGCGATCACCGCCAAGGGCGGACGCCTCACGACCCCCGAGGGGGGCGACGGGCCGCTGTACCAGATTCTTTAGGTTTGCGAAACCCAGACGCTATGTGAGTGTTAGGGAAGTGCATGTTCTCTACGGCCCTGACCACAGTGGCGTTGATGGCGGCGCTCGCGGGTGCCGGCACGGGCACAGCCGGCGCCGACACGGCCACTGGCACCGGCACGACGGGCACCGGCTCCACCCCGACTTTGAGCGCGGGCGTCGAACAGTGCGTGACCGCGCCGACCCAGGCGGACCGCTCGGTGACGTTCACAGGGCAGATGGAAACAGTGGCGGGCGCACACAGGATGGCGATCGAGATCGTGGTGCAAGAGCACACGATCGAAGAAGAAGGCTTCCACACGCTCACCACCGCGGGCCTCGGCTCCTGGCAGCGCTCGGAAGTGGGCGTCAAGATCTACAAGGTGCGCCAGGCGGTCACCGACCTCCCCTCGCCCGCTGTCTTCCGCGCGATCGTGCGCTACCGCTGGATGAACGAAAAGGGCCAGGTCATCCGGCACGACGAGCGCCGCACCCCGATCTGCAAGCAGGCCGGGGAACACGCCAAAACCGGAACGGCGTCCCCCGCTACAATGCACTGAGCATGAAGACCTCGATCCACCCCACCTACGTGCAGTCCCATGTGCGCTGCACCTGCGGCAACGAGTTCACGACGCGCGCCACGCGCGATGAGATCCACGTCGAGGTGTGCTCCAACTGCCACCCGTTCTATACCGGCCGCCAGAAGCTGGTGGACACCGGCGGCCGCGTCGAGCGCTTCCAGCGCCGGGTGGCGAAGGCTCGCGTGCGCCAGGCGCAGACCGCCGCCGCGGCGCCCGGTCAGAAACAGCCCGAGTAGCCGATGGCCACCGCCGTTGCTCCACCGCAGGCGGCGGCCGGGAATGAAGACGACGGCGCTCAGCTGGTCGCCCAGCGCGACGCCCCGCTCGGCGGGCAGGCGGTGCTCGAGGGCGTGATGATGCGAGGGGTCTCCAACTGGGCCGTGGCGGTACGCAAGCCGAGCCCCGAGCAGCGCGGGAGACGGCCGACCCCGAGGAGGAGGCGCTGGGCGAGATCGAGGTCTCAAGCTTCCAGCTGAGCTCCCCGCTGCGCCGCCACCGCATCCTGCGCCTGCCGATCGTGCGCGGCGTGGTGGCACTGGGCGAGTCGATGGCGATCGGCTTCCGTGCGCTGAGCGTCTCCGCCAACGCGCAGCTGCCCCCGGTCGAGAGCGCGGGCGAGGGCGACGGCGACGGGCAGGATGGCGCGGAGGCGGAGTCCCAGGAGATCCCCGGCGCGGTGTGGGCCGGCACCGTGGTCATCGCCGTGGTGTTCGCGATCGGCCTCTTCTTCCTCGTGCCCGTCGGCATCACCAGCCTGATCAAGGGCCAGCTCGGCGACAACTCGGTGCTGTTCTGGCTGATCGAGGGGCTGATCCGCACGGCGATCTTCCTCGGCTACATGCTGCTGCTGTCGCGTCTGAAAGACCTGCGCCGCGTGTTCGAGTACCACGGCGCCGAGCACAAGACGATCTCCTGCTATGAGGCAGAGCTGGAGCTGACCCCCACGAACGCGCAGCGCTTCTCGCGCTTGCACCCCCGCTGCGGCACCAGCTTCCTGCTGGTGGTGATGATCGTGGCGATCTTCGTGTTCGCCCCGATCGGTCTGCCGGCGTGGTACTGGCTGGTGCTCACGCGCATCCTCGGCGTGCCAATCATCGCCGGCATCTCCTTCGAGATCATCAAGTTCGCCGGGCGCAACCGCAGTCGCCGCTGGGTGCAGGCGCTGATGTGGCCGGGCCTCAAGCTGCAGCTGCTCACCACCCGCGAGCCCGATCTGCACCAGCTGGCGGTAGCGATCGCCGCCCTGCAGGCAGTGCTCGCCCACGAGACCCCCGGCGAGCTGAGCGCCGCCGATCTGGTGGGCGTGGAGGTCGTGGCGTAGGGCTGCCCTCCCGGCGTGCCCACCCGACTCCGCATGCCCCGAGCGTTTCGTCGCCGTTGCTGAGTAGCTTTGGGGTATGGGCTACAAAGCCAAGGCGGCTATGCCGGCGCTTGTCTTCGGTCTGGCGTTCATCGGGAGCGTTGCATATGGCAGCCCAGCCAGGCTGCCGGGTGCGGCGCTTGGATGGTCGTTGCTTCTGCATGTTGAGCGTGCGAGCGCCGTACTGGCGATCCTAGGCGCCGTCTGGCTTGTCGGTTGGCGTGCTCTGCATGGCCGTTTCCCGATCAAGTTCGGCCACGTCGAGTACGAGGATGAGTTGGCGGCGTCGGCAGCGACGGTCGAAGCGCACGAGCGGCGGCTCAAACTGATCGAAGGCTACCTTCCGCCGGAGCAGCCGCGGAAACGCATACAATGAGCATCATGACTCTACGCTTTGCCAAGAATTCCAGTTCTACGGTCCCCGTCGAGAAGATCACCCCGGAGGGAATGCGTCGTCGGGAGATCCTCGAACAGGCCAGGCGCGAATTGCCTGCACTACGCAAGCAGGCCGAGGAAGGAATCGCCACGCTCAAGCGGCTTGCCGAGCGGCGCCGTAGGTAGCAAGGTCAGGAGGCTCACCGCGGCTTCGTGTGCCCGCCGGCGTTCAATGCTGCTGGTGCGGGTAGCCGTGGTCGCCCGCTTGTTCATGAGGCCCATAGACTGAGACGATGATCGAAGACCTAGTCGAGCAGATCGAGGCGCGCTTCGCCGAGCTGGGCGCGCAGCTGACGAACCCCGCCGTGATCGGCGACCGCGCGCGGTATGCGGAGACGGGGCGCGCCTACAGCCAGCTGGAGCCAGCGGCGAAGCTGGCCGCCGAGTGGCGCCGAGCGCAGGACGACGCGGCGGGCGCGGAGGAGCTGCTGAGCGAGGACGGCGAGGACGCGGAGGTGCGCGAGCTGCTCACCAGCGCCCGCACGCGCAGCGAGGGACTCGAAGAGGAGATCCGCCTGGCGATGGTGGAAGAGGATCCCAACGACGAGAAGAACGTGATCGTCGAAATCCAGGGCGGCGCCGGCGGCGAGGAGGCGGGGCTGTGGGCGGGCGACCTGTACCGGATGCTCACCCGCTACGCCGAGCGCCGCGGCTTGCAGGTGGAACCGCTGGAGGCGGGTGAGGGCAAGTACACGTTCGGAATCAAGGGATCCCGCCCACCCGGGGCCTACTCGGTGCTGAAGTTCGAGGGCGGCACCCACCGCGTGCAGCGCGTGCCCGCGACCGAGTCCCAGGGCCGCATCCACACCTCGACCGCCACCGTGGCGGTGCTGCCCGAGGCAGAGGAGGTGGAGGTGGAGATCGACCAGAACGACCTGCAGATCGACGTCTACCGCTCGACCGGCCCGGGCGGCCAGTCGGTCAACACGACCGACTCCGCGGTGCGCATCACGCACAAGCCCTCGGGCGTGGTGGTGGCGATGCAGGACGAGAAGTCGCAGCTGCAGAACCGCGAGAAGGCGCTAAGGGTGCTGCGCGCGCGCCTGTACGAGCGGGCGCTGGCCGAGCAGCAGGCTGAGCTGTCGGCCGACCGCCGCGCGCAGGTGGGCACGGGCGACCGCGCGGAGAAGATCCGCACCTACAACTACGGCGAGCGGCGCGTCACCGACCACCGCATCAAGCTCACTACGCACAACCTCGACGCGGTGCTGGAAGGTGAGCTGGACGAGTTCACCCAAGCGCTGCAATCCGACGAGAAGCGCCGCCGGCTGGAGGCGCAGACGGCGGCCCGGCAATGAGCCGCGCGCCGGGGAGTTGGGGATGGGCGGGGTGGGCGGGTCCTAATCAATTGGGTAGGGGGAGGGTGCTCGCACCTCAGACCGAGGGCGGTGCTTACTTCCGGCGCGCCCCGCCGAGACGGGCGGTGAGTGCCAAGGACGCGCTGGACGGTGCGATCACCGCCTTCAGTGCGGCCGGCGTGGAAACCCCACGTCTCGACGCTGAAGTGCTGCTCGCGCACATTCTCGGCGTGGACCGCACGCGTTTGCTGACCGACGACGAGCTGACCGTGGGCGGCCCCGATGTGAGGCCCTACCAGGAGGCGGTGCGCCGCCGCGCCGTGCAGCGCGAGCCGGTGGCCTACATCACAGGAGTGCGCGGCTTCCGCCACCTGGAGCTGGACGTGGACCCTCGCGCCTTGATCCCCCGCCCCGAGACCGAGCTGCTGGTCGAAGCAGCCCTCGGCCTGCCCGAAGGCGCGAGCGTGCTGGACATCGGAACCGGCAGCGGCGCCGTGGCGCTGGCGCTCAAGGACGAGCGTCCCGACCTGCGCGTGACGGGCAGCGACGCGAGCGAGCGGGCGCTGGAGCTGGCGCGCGCCAACGCCGTCAAGCTGCGGCTGAAGGTCGCATGGATGCACGCCGACCTGCTGGAGGGGATGCCCGAAGAGTTCGATGCCCTCCTCTGCAACCCCCCCTACGTGGCCGAGTCCGAGCGGAACACGCTGGCGCCGGAGATCCTCCGCCACGAGCCCGCCGGGGCGCTGTTCGCCGGGCCCGACGGCTTCGACACGATCCGCTCGCTGCTATCCCAGCTGCCCGAGCGCCCGCGCGTGCGGATGGCGGCGCTGGAGGTCGGCGCCGGGCAGGCCGACGCCGTCGTCGAGCTGATGCGCGCGGCGGGCTTTCCCACGGTGCGGGTCGAGCGGGACCTCGGGGGGATCGAGCGCGTAGTGGTGGGGGAGCGGAGCGGCTGACGGCAGGCTCAGGCGGCGACGCCGTGGGACTTGCCCGGCGCCGCGGGGATGAGGCGGAGCTTGTCAATGGGTGCAAAGACCAGCCGGTCGAGGATCGGCTCAAGAGGCATGTTGGAGATCTCGACGATCGCCGCTTCGTTGTCGAGCAGATCGAGCACGGTGCCGCACGCGCCGGCGGGCGCACTATTAATCGCCTCGGTCAATTCGACCTTGTCAAAGGCAGTGATCTCGTGGGTGGCTGGCATGTTTTGATGGTAGGGGTTTTGCCGTCGGTCAGGGCCTCGGGTAGGCCGTTACCAGTCGTGGGGCGTCGCGCGGGTGTGCGTAGTGCCACGCGGTCAGGACGTTCGCACTGCGCATATTGAGTGTGAGGGGGATCTGCACCTCGCAGCTGATGCCATGGGGGCTCACATCGCGGACCGCCGCGATCGGAGCGCTGAGCACCGTGTGGGCGATCGCCTCCCAAGGCCGCTGAGTCTCATCGCCGTCGATACGAAAGACCCGTGCCCATTCCGGCCCGTGGCCATCCTCGCCCAGGATCCAAGCCAGCTTCTCGGTCACCGTGTAAGCCTCTCGAGCGCGAGGCAGCATCCCACCCACCGGGGGTGGCCAAGAGGCTTCGGGAGTCACCGACAGACGACAATCGGGTGCATACCGCACACGCTACGCACCGCTTGGGACGAAACGCTCGGCCGGTGGTCTGGCTGGTGGTCGGCAAGCACGGGACTTGACAACTGGTTGCGGGTGTGGTTATAGTCGTGTTGTCTTGATGTTCCGCGTGTGGATCGTCGAGTCAATACATAGAGGATCGGGTTGGGTCGATCGGTGTCCGTGGTTGACCTACTGCTGGAGCGCTCTTGGGGCGCTGATGAGGAGAGGGACCGGGTCGTAGGGCTCAAGAGGGAGCATTGATTAGCGTGGTTTCGAGAGGGAGAAACGTGATAGGAGTCGCAGCGCGTCACCGGATGGGTGATGCTAGATGCGCCAGCTTGGCGCTGTCGCATCTCTCTCTCTCTCTCTCTCTCTTGCCCTAGGCGTCTTGGGTCTGAGGGCAGTAGCTGCCTAGTCGCAAAGCGCTGGTTTGACCCTCCGTGCGGGGGTGGGCTTGATGTGCGCTGTGGGGGGTTGGTGTGATGCCGGCGCAGACGCGTCGGCATCCAACGGTGTCGCGCCCGCGCGGCGATGACCGATCGCAGGTCGGTCGGCAGGGCAGGTTTGCGGGTATTCAGCGTTCGCGGTTGATGTCGGCGGCGATTCGCGCGGTCGATGAGCTGGGGTACTCCGATACCTCGGTAGCGGACATAACGACGCGCGCAAGAGTGTCGCGGCGCACGTTCTACGAGCAGTTCGCAGATCGCGAAGCGTGCCTGGCGGCGGCGCTGGAGGACGCGCTCGGTGTGGTCATGAGCGACCTCGCCGGCGCGGGCCTCGAGGGTCTTGGGTGGAGTGAGCGGGTGCGTACGGGTCTGTGGACGATTCTGGTGTTTTTGGATCGTGAGCGGGTGTTGGCGCGGGTGTTGGTGGTGCAGGCGTTGCGTGGTGGTCCGCGGGTGCTGGAGCGCCGCGAGGCGATCCTCGCGCAGCTGACGGCCGTCGTTGACGGAGGCCGTGAAGAGGGTACGCGTGGGGCCGAGTGCACGGCGTTGACCGCGGAGGGTCTGGTGGGTGCGGCGTTTGGGATCGTGTATGCGCGGCTATTGAAGTGCCATCGCAAGCCGCTTATCGATCTGTTGGGTGAGTTGATGGCGATGATCGTGCTGCCTTATCTCGGTCCGGCGGCGGCGCGTCGTGAGCTGGCCCGTTCGGCGCCGGCGGCCCCAGCGTATGCCGCGACCGCGCGTGTCTCGCCCGACGCCGCGAGCTCTGAGCGGGCGGCGGCCGATCCGCTGGAGGGTGTGCCGATGCGTTTGACGTATCGCACCTCGCGGGTGTTGGAGGGCGTGGCTGAGCTGGCCGGCCGTGGTTCTGATCCGAGTAACCGGCAGGTTGGTGAGTTCGCGGGGATTCCGGACGCGGGGCAGGTCTCGAAGCTTTTGCGGCGTCTTGAGCGTCTGGGGTTGCTGGCGAATGGTGGCCCGGGGCATTTGAAGGGTGAGCCGAATGCATGGCGGTTGACGGCTCAGGGTGAGTCGGTCGCGCGGAGCATTCGTGCGCATAGCCGGTTTGAGAGCGAGGCCGCGTGATGCCCGCTCGTGTCTTCGTCGTCTGTTCGCGGGTTTGTCGTTGTGCGCCTGTGGGCGTGTCGTTGTTGATCGATCGAGGGGTTCTCCCCTCTGCTCTGGAGGAGGAGATGGTTAGATGATTGCTCGCAGGTTCACTCTGGCTGGCTTGGTTTCGCTGGGTGTGTTGGTCGGGGCGTTGATCGGGAGCTCGCTGGCGTCGGCGGCGGGTGTGCCGACGATCGAAGGGGAGTCCTTCTCGGGGGTTGGCTCCTCCAATGCGACGCTGAGCGCGCAGATCGATCCCAACGGCTCTTCCACCAGCTATTACTGGGAATACGGGCCGAGCCAAGCGTATGGGTCGAAGACGCCCGAAGTGCTCCTCGGCGAAGGCGAAAGCGCACTACCAGCCGCAGCGCACCTGGAAGGCCTGGCCGCGAACAGCGAATACCACTTCCGGGTCGTCGCGGTCAGCGAAGCGGGCACCGAACGCGGGGTTGACACCACGTTCCGTACGCTGTCGAGCACCCCGCTTGGGCTGCCTGATGGTCGGGTGTTTGAAATGGTGAGTTCGTTCGGGAGTGCTCAGAATGGCACCGCCCAGGTGTACACGCCCAACGTGTACGGCCTCGAATTGATCTTGGCGGAAGGAATCCACACACGGTTGCCGTTTCAGGCGGCTGCAGATGGCGAAGCCGCGGTGTATGCGGGCGACCCGTCGAGCGGCGGCAGCGGCAAGGGTGGGCAGAACTCGGGTAACGAGTATATGGCGATGCGGCTCGCGGGGGGCGGATGGCGGCAGGTGAATATCCAGCCCCACGGGAAAATCAGCGCACGGTACAAGGCATTTTCGAGTGATCTTACCAGCACGGTCCTCGAAGCCTCGAGCGAAACGGGGCTTGAAGACGGGCTGCCGCCGCTGTCGCCTGAAGCACCCGGCGACGGCTACACGGATCTTTTCCAGCACGCTTTTGCCGGCGAAATCTATGAACCCTTCTTCACCAATGATGTGACACTCCACCGGCCTGCCGAACAAATTCGAGGCAAAGAAGAAGGACTGCAGGAGATTTATGCAGGTGCATCGGCTGATTCCAGCGAGCAGTTGTTTCAGGTGAACGACGCGCTGACCGAAAACGCCAGTGACATCGCTGAACCTCGTGGACGCGTTGAAGGCAATCTCTATGTTTCGGTTGGTGGGCGTTTGAGCTTGGTGAATGTGTTCCCGGATGGCTCGTCCGATCCGCAGGTGACCTTTGGTGCTTTGGCCGGCCGAGGCATACTTTATAACGGTGAAGTCGATTTCAGCCATGTGATTTCGGCGGATGGGTCACGGGTGTTTTGGACGGATGTGGCGACGAATAGTCTGTATATGCGGGAGAACCCGACGTCTAGCGACGCAAAGACGGTCGAGATCGCGGCCGGGGGACATTTCTGGACGGCGAGCGCGGACGGGTCGAGGGTGTTCTACACCAATGGCGACCTATATGAGTACGAAGTCGAAAGTGGCCAAACGACCGACTTGACGCCCGGCGTCGAAGTGGTAGGCGTGGTGGGCGCAAGCGAAGATGGGGAATATCTCTACTACGTCGATGGCAGTGACAACCTCTACTTGTGGCACGCGGGCGCCTCGATATTGATCGCTGCCAGCCTTTCGTCCGAAGACGGCGGGAATGGAATACTTTCGATACCTCCTTACGCTGGCGTTGACGAACACGTCGGGGATTGGCAGGGGCAGATTGGACATCGGACGTCGGAGGTGACGCCAGATGGAAAGGCTGTGGTGTTCATGTCGAACCAGAGCCTGCCGGTGTTGGGTTATCCGCATGGTTATCCGAACGAGGGGCAGGAGGAGGTGTACGTGTATCAGGCCGAAGGCGGCGGCTTGTTCTGCGTCTCGTGCAGCCGCAGCGGGGAAGCGCCCCGGTACGGTGGCGCGTTTTTGCCGGTGAGCTGGATGACGACTGAGCAGCCGCAGGTGATCTCCGATGATGGGCGTAGGGTGTTCTTCGATAGTTGGGAGCCGCTTGTGTCGCAGGATACGAATGGGAAGCTCGATGTGTATGAGTGGGAGCGTGACGGTGCGGGCAGCTGTCGCGAAAGCGAGGGTTGCGTGTACCTGCTCTCGGGCGGCACCAGCTCGTCTTCGTCGTGGTTTTTGGGTGCGAGTGCGAGCGGTGACGATGCGTTT
This sequence comes from uncultured Solirubrobacterales bacterium, assembly GCA_963724305.1. Taxonomy (GTDB): domain Bacteria; phylum Actinomycetota; class Thermoleophilia; order Solirubrobacterales; family Solirubrobacteraceae; genus Palsa-744. Next base: position 1,127,042 of record CAVRUG010000004.1, on the reverse strand, counting down.
GTGATCTCCCGTGCGGACCTTACGGGGACCGCTGGCTATGAAGGGTTCGCTGTGTATGACGCGCGTGTCGGTGGTGTTCAGCCGGTCGCCTCACCTGTGTGCACGGGTTCGGGTTGTCAGGGTGTGCCGCCGGCGGCGCCGATCTTCGCGACCCCGGCGAGCGTGACGTTCGCCGGGGTTGGGAACTTCCCAGAGCCAAGCACGGCGACGCCACCGAAAAGCAAACCGAGGTCGAAAGGCAAGTTGACGTCGAAGAGCGTGCGGGCGCGAAAGCTGGCGGGTGCGTTGCGGGCGTGTGGGCGGCGGCGTGGGCGAGCGCGGTCGGTGTGTGTGGCGCGTGCGCGGCGGCGCTACGGGGCGGGGTCGGGCGCGGGTAAGTCGTCGTTGCGAGTGGGGGGGCGGTAGCCATGCGTATACAGAAGCTGATCTTGTTGCTTGGGGTGTGTGCGGTAGGGGTGTTGGCGTGGCCGGTTGCTGCGTGGGCGTCGCCGGGTTGGGAGGCGTTCACGCGGGTCTCACCGACGTACCTGCCGCCGGGTGGAGTGGGGCAGATCGAAGTGCGTGTCTATAACACCGGGTCGAGTACGGGCGAAGACCCAAGGATCGTGGATGAGCTGCCGCCCGGTGTGAGCGCCACCAGCGCCACGGTAACTCTCCGGGCCGGGCTTGACGAAGTAGTTGGCTCGGGGTCCGGGGATGGTGAATGCGCGGGTGTGCAGGTCGTGACGTGTACCGCTGAAGCGGTGCCCGCGGGCGCGTCCGCGATCGTGCTCATCGAAGTGAGCGTTGACGCGGGCGCGGGTGGCGAAGGGACCAACCATGTCGCGGTCACTGGGGGTGGTGCGCCGAGTCCGGCGGTGGAGGCGACGCAGGTCAGGTTCAGCGGCGAAGAAGCGCCGTTCGGGTTCTCCGGTTTCGATGCGTGGCTGACGAACGCGGATGGGACGACGGACACGCAGGCGGGCTCACACCCCTATGAGATGACGGTCGCCTACGCGGTGAACGACAGAGGTCATGGTATCTTCACGGAATATCCCGCGGCTGGTGAAACTCAGCAGGTGGTAGTCGATTTGCCGCCGGGGGTCGTCGGGGATCCGACTGCGGTGCCGCGCTGCTCGCGCCGGCAGTTCGATAGCGAAACGAGCGAAGAAGAACCATCGTGTCCGGCGACGACGCAGGTTGGTGTGGATGAAACGATCGTAGGTGGAGTGCATGTTTCGTTGAAGGTGTACAACTTGGTGCCGCCGCCGGGTATCGCGGCGCAGTTCGGGTTCCAGATCCAGGGCACGGATGTGTTCTTGAACGCGGGGATACGGTCCGGTGGGCCGACACCACTCGACTCGGACTACGGCATCAGCGTGCATGCGCTCGTCCCGCAGAAAGAGGTGCTGTTCAACACGACGACGATCTGGGGCGTGCCAAGCGAAGAAAGCCACAATGTGCAGCGCCAAGCGCCGTTCGACCTGTGGGTCGGTGCCGTTGCTGACGCTACCGACCTCGTGTGAAGGCCCGCAGGAATTCTCGATCGAAGCATTAGATACGTGGCAGTACGCGAACCTGCACGCGCGGGCGTCGGTGCTGACGCACGAAAGCACGGGCACGCCGGTTGGGTTCACGGGCTGCAGCAATCTTGGGTTCGACCCGTCGTTGAGTATCGCGCCAGATACGAGCGCGGCGGATACCCCGGCGGGGTTGACGACCGAAATCAAAGTCCCCCAAGAAGGCCTTGAGACCTTGGGCGGGATCGCGACGTCCAACCAGAGGGACGCGACAGTCGTGCTCCCGGAAGGGCTGGTCCTGAACCCTGGGCGTGCGTCCGGCCTGGTGGCGTGTCCGCTTGATGAAGATGGTGTCGGCCAGGAAGGTCCGCCGCGGTGCCCGGCGGCGTCGCAGGTCGGGACCGCGACGGTATTGACCCCGCTGCTGGCCGAACCGCTGGAAGGCAAGGTGTACGTCGTGGAATCCCAACCGCCGGACGTGAAACTGCTGATCGCGCTCGCCGGGCAGGGCGTCGAAATCAAGCTGGTCGGCGACGTGCATCTGAACACGACGACAGGCCAGTTGACGACGGTCTTCAAGGAAACCCCTGAGGTTCCGTTCACGAACTTCAAACTGTCCTTCAGCGGTGGGTCGCAGGCGGCGCTCGTGACCCCGCCGACGTGTGGGCTGTTCACGAGCACCTCGGACTTCACGCCATGGAGCTCGCCGGCGGTCGAAGACGTGTTCTCCTCGAGCAGCTTCCAGATCGCCACGGGCACCAATGGTGTGCCGTGCGAGTCGCCGCTGCCGTTCACGCCGAGCATGATCGCGGGTGCGACGACTGACCAGGCGGGCGGGTATACGGCGTTCTCGCTGTTGCTGTCGCGTGCGGATGGTCAGCAGCGGATCTCCAAACTACAGTTCAAGACCCCGAAGGGCCTGTTGGGGATGATCAGCCACGTCCAACTCTGCGAAGAACCACAGGCCGCGAAGGGCGAATGCCCAGCGGGGTCGCAGATCGGTCATACGATTGTGGGTGCTGGTGCGGGCCCTGATCCGTTGTATGTGCCGGAGGAAGGCAAGCCGGAAGCCCCGATCTACATCACCGGCCCCTACGACGGCGCCCCCTACGGTCTGCTGATCGCGGTGCCGGTGATCGCAGGCCCATTCCACTTGGGGACGACGGTTGTGCGGGGGAAGATCGAAGTTGACCCGGAGACCTCGCAGTTGACGATCACAACGGACCCGGTGCCGACGATCTTGGATGGGGTGCCGGTGGATATGCGGACGATCAATGCGGTGATCGACCGCAAGGAATTCATGTTCAACCCAACCAACTGCAACCCGCAGTCCTTCTCAGGCACAGCAACCAGCACCGAAGGCACGAACGCAGCCCTATCGAGTCCGTTCCAGGTCGGGTCGTGTCGCAGTCTGACGTTCAAACCGGGGTTCAGCGTCTCGACGTCGGCGAAGACGTCGCGGACGCAGGGCGCGAGCCTGCGGGTCACGATGACCTTGCCCGACGAAGGCGGGTTGAGCAGCACAGCGAACGTCCAAAGGGTCAAGGTGTCGCTACCGAAACAGCTGCCGACGCCGTTGAAAACGCTGCAGAAGGCGTGTTTGGAAAAGACGTTCGCGGAAAACCCCAAGAACTGCCCCGTCGCCTCGCAGGTCGGGACGGTCAAGGTCTCAACCCCCGTCCTCCCCGGTGGCCTGACGGGCACCGCGTACTTCGTTTCGCACGGTGGCGCGAAGTACCCAGAACTGATCATGGTCCTCGTTGGCCAGAATGGCGTGACGGTGCAGGTGCATGGGGAAACGCAGATCAGCAAAGCGGGGATCACGACTGCGACGTTCGCGACGGTGCCGGATGTGCCGTTCTCGAGCTTCGAACTGACGTTGCCGCAGCGGGAATTCCCGGCGTTGACCGCGAACGGGAACCTTTGCAAGGGCACGCTGTTGATGCCGACCGAACTGGTCGGCCAGAACGGCCTCGTGATCGATCAGAGCACGAAGATCGCGGTCACCGGGTGCCCGAAGGCGAAGAAAGCGGGCCACAAGGCGAAGCGCAAGGCCAAGAAGAAGGCCAAGGGCGGGAGGAGCAAGAAGCGGTAGACGGCAGACCCAGCTCTCGGGGCCACGGATGCCTACCGGGGTACGCGGAGGCTGGGCTGGTGTTGTTCGGTGCCGGGTATGTTCGAGGCTTGGCTGTTTGGGTATTGACAAGCCGGGGAGGCGTGGTGTATCGTTGCCTTTGGCATCGTCAGCCCAAGTGTTGGCGATGCGGACATAGGATCGGGTTGGGTAGGCGGCATTTCGCGGTTGACATCTAGCGCTCGCGGAGTGTATGTTGGGTAGAGGGACTGGGTCGCAACTTGAGAGGGAGCTGAATCAGGCGTGGTTTCGAGAGGGAGAAACGTGACAGGAGTCGCCGCGCATCACCTGATGGGTGATGCTAGATGCGCCAGCTTGGCGCTGTCGCATCTCTCTCTCTCTCTCTCTCTCTTCGCCTCTTAGAGGACGTCGCCGTTCGGCCCTGACGGGCCGCCCGGGTTCCCCCGTAGGGGGAAAGGGGAGAGCTGGGCGCGGTAGCCGTCTGGTCTCGAGGCGTCAGGTTGGCATGCTGCGCGGGCTGGGGCTGCTCACGGTCGGGAGCGCGGCGGTGGGGAGCGTGGCGTGATGGCCGCGCGGGCGTCCACTGGTGGTGTGTCGCGCAGGCCGGCGCCCGCCGCGGCCCGTCGGCGTGCTCGTGCTGGCGCTGGTGGTCGGGCTGGGGGTGCGCAGAGTGCGCAGGTGGCTGAGATTCAGCGTTCGCGACTGCTGGCCGCGGCGGTCCGTGCGGTGGACGAATTGGGGTGGGGCCACACGACGGTGGCAGACATCGTCGCGCGGTCGAGGATCTCGCGGCGCACGTTCTATGAGACGTTCGCCAACCGTGAGGAGTGTCTATCGGCGGTCTACGAGGACATCCTCGCCGTGGTAGCCGGCAAGCTGGCCGGGGCGGGTCTAGAGGATTTGGGGTGGCGTGAGCGGGTGCGTAGGGGCTTGTCGGTGATTCTCGCGTTCTTGGATCGTGAGCCGGTGCTTGCGCGGGTGTGTGTGGTGCAGGCGTTGAGCGGCGGCCCGGATGTGTTGGAGCGTCGCGAGGAGATCCTTGGTCGGCTGGCGGCCGTGGTTGACGAGGGTCGCGGGGAGAGCGCGCGTGGTGGGGAGTGCACCGCATTGACCGCGGAGGGTTTGGTGGGTGCGGCGTTTGGGATCGTGCATGCGCGGTTGTTGAAGGGCCAGCGTGAGCCGCTCACCGACCTGCTTGGTGAGTTGATGGCGATGATCGTGCTCCCCTACCTTGGGCCGGCGGCAGCGCGGCGTGAGCAGGCCCGCCCGGCGCCAGCGGCGCCCGCGCGTCCCGCGAAAGGGCGTGTCGTTCGTGGCGCAAGCTTGGCGCGGGGCGCGGTTGATCCGCTCGAGAGTGTCCCCATGCGTCTGACGTATCGCACCTCGCGGGTGTTGGAGGGCGTGGCCGAGAACCCGGATGCGAGTAACCGTCAGGTCGGGGAATACTCCGATATCCAGGATGCGGGGCAGATATCGAAGCTGCTGCGGCGTTTGGAGGGTCTGGGGTTGCTCGTGAACAGTGGCTTGGGGCACCAGATGGGTGAGCCCAACGCTTGGCGGTTGACGGATCAGGGTGAGCTGGTCGCGCGGAGTCTCCGTGCTCACACCCGGCTCGAGAGCGAGGCCGAGTGATGCCGGCTCGGGTCTTTGTCTATTTGGCGGTTTGTCGTTGTGCGCCTGTGGGCGTGTCGTTGTTGATCGATCGAGGGGTTCTCCCCTCTGCTCTAGAGGAGGAGATGGTTCGATGATCGTTCGCAGGCTTATGTTCGCCGGCTTGGTTTCGCTGTGCGTGACGGCGGGGTTGCTGTTGCTGGGGAGTGCGGTGGCGTTGGCGGCGGGTGCGCCGGTGATTGAAGGGGAGTCCTCTACGGACATTGGATCCTCGAGCGTGACGCTGAACGCCCAGATCGACCCCAACGGCGCGTCCACCGGCTACTACTACGAATACGGGCTGAGCACTGCGTACGGGTCGAAGACCCCCGAGGTGTTCCTCGGCGAAGGGGAAAGCGCGCTGCCGGCTCCGGCGTACGTGGAAGGCTTGACGCCGAGCGGGGAATATCATTTCAGGGTTGTGGCGGTCGGCGAAGCGGGCACCGAACGTGGCGCGGATATGATGTTCCGCACACTGCCCACGGGTCTTCTTGGTCTGCCAGATGGCCGGGTCTACGAACGCGTGACACCGTCCGATGAACGTGGCTTCAGCGTTTATACACCGGCAGTATTTGGATCCTACCTGTCGTACTCGGAAGGTCTCTATACCGAACGGCCCTTTCGAGCGGCGGCGGATGGCGATGGGGTGGTGTATGTGGCCAGTCCTCCTGTGAGTGGGGGAAGTGGTTCCAGTGGAGAATATGAGGGCAACGATTATCTCGCGACACGGTCGCCTGGGGGTGGTTGGACACAGGTCGATCTGCAGCCGCCGGGTTACCGTAAGGCTGAATATCAGGCGTTTACGGACGATCTCTCGGTAGGGTGGCTCGTGGCCCTGGGCGAATCCGGATTCGAAGCAGAACTGCCGCCGCTTTCCCCAGAAGCGCCTGGCAAATACAGGGTTCTGTATGCGCGCTCCAACAGCGATAACGCGTATCAGCCACTGTTTACCAAGACCGCGACGATCCACCGCGGCGAAGAAGAATTTGGAGCATTTCTCGCCGGTACAGGTGGAATCACCGGAGCCGGCAAGCCAGCCGTGTATGCGGGAGCATCGGCCGATCTCAAAGAAATGTTGTTTGAGGCCAATGATGCGCTGACGGAAAACGCCGTTAACGGTGGCGAAACGGAGAATAATCTCTATCTGTCTGTGGGCGGCAGGTTGAGCCTGGTGAATGTGCTGCCAGATGGCTCTTCGGAAGCAAACGCGACGTTCGGTGCGCCGCCGATTGGGAGGCTGGGATTCAAATATAGCAACTTCCCAGATTTTGATCATGTGATCTCCAGGGATGGTTCGCGGATATTTTGGACGCAGGTTGAAGGCGGTCGGGGAGAAGAGTCCGCAAAGGCGCTGTATGTGCGTAAGAACCCCGGGCAGCCGCAGAGTCCGATCGAAGGGGGACGCTGCACAGTATCGACTGATGCATGTACAGCGATGATCTCTGAAGGGGGCAGGTTCTGGGCGGCGACGTCGGATGGGTCGAAGGTCTTCTTCACCAAAGGCGATCTCTACGAGTACGACGTGGAAGATGGTCAGACAACCGATCTCACGCCCGGGGTGGAAGTGCAGGGCGTGATCGGCGCCAGCGAAGACGGCGAATACATCTACTACGTTGACAGCGCAGATGAGCTCGAGCTATGGCACGGCGAGACCTCCACCGCGATCGCGCAGCTCTCCGAAGGAGATCGTCAAGAAGTAGGGCCTTACTCGACGTACCTTGGGCCGCGTGGCGATTGGACATCGGGTGTCGGGACCCGCACCGCAGAGGTGACGCCCGATGGTCTCGGGGTGGTGTTCGTGTCGAGGGAAAGCCTGCCGGCGGTCGGCTTCCCGGAGGGCTATCGCAACGAAGGGATGGAGGAGGTGTACGTGTACGAGGCCGAAAGCGGCCAGCTGTTCTGTGCCTCGTGCAACCCGAGCGGTGAGCCGCCGGAACGCAACCAGGAGACCGAAGCAGCCTTTGAGGGGAGGGCGGCGGCTGCGTATCTGCCGATCAGCTATAGCCATACGTATGCGTCGCGGGTGATCTCTGAAGGTGGTGGTCGGGTGTTCTTCGATAGTGTCGAGCCGCTGGTGGCGCAGGACACGAATGGCAAGCAGGATGTGTATGAGTGGGAGCGGGATGGTCTCGGTAGCTGCCGCGAAGTGGATGGGTGCATCTATCTGTTGTCGGGTGGTACGAGTGGGTCGGCGTCGTGGTTGTTGGACGCGAGCTCGAGTGGGGAAGATGTGTTTGTGATCTCGCGGGCAGAGTTGGCGCCGGGTGACCCGTATGAAGCCTTTGCTGTGTTCGATGCGCGTGTGGGTGGTGTGCAGCCGGTGGTGGTGCCGGAGTGCACGGGGTCGGGTTGTCAGGGTGTGCCGCCGGCGGCGCCGATCTTCGCGACGCCGGCGAGTGTGACGTTCGCAGGGGTCGGGAACTTCCCCGCTTTGGTGAACTCGTCGGGGGCGGCGAAGAGCAAACCCAGGCCGAAGACGAACGCGAGAACGCTGACGCGCGTGCAGAAGCTGACGCGAGCATTGAGGGCGTGCCGGAAGCAACCTGTGCGAGTGCGGCCAGGTTGCGCGGCGCAGGCTCGCAGGCGGTACGGGGCGCGGTCCAGGGTCAAGGGTTCGGCAAAGGAGGAGAGGTAGGATGTTCGCGAAGCGTGTGTCTCTGCTACTGGTGTTGAGCGCGGTGGTGTTGGTCGCCGCGTCGGGGTCTGCGCGGGCGTCGGGGCCTGCGCCGGGTTGGGAGATCTTCTCGAGGACCGCACCGACGAACCTGCCGCCTGGGGGCAGCGGCGAGGTGGATCTGTATGTGTATAACACTGGTGCGGGTACAGGCGAACACCCAATGCTTACCGATGAGTTGCCCGCAGGTATAACGGCGACCAGCGCGGGCCTGTTCGTAGCTGTACCGGTCGGAGGTCTCGGCGAGTTCGGTCCCGGGAGCTCTAGCGGTGAATGTACGGTGGAGTCCGCTCGATTGGTGTCGTGTACGGCGGGTGGTGTGCCGCCGGGCGCGGTGATGGAAGTCACGATCGAGGTCAGCGTCGAAAACGTTGTCGCTGGCAACGAAGGGTCGAATGTGGTTGGCGTGAGCGGGGGTGGTGCTCTCAGTTCCGCAAGTGAGACCAAGAGCGTGCGGTTCGATTCTACCGCGGCCGGGTTCGGCTTCGCCGGGTTCGATTCGTGGTTCACAAACGCCGATGGCACGACCGATACGCAGGCCGGCTCCCACCCGTATGCATTGACCACCGTGTTTGCGACGAACAGCTTCGGTGTGGGAGGGTTCGATGAATTCACGGCGGGTGGAAATGCACAATATGGCGGGGAAATGCGCGATGTGGTCGTCAATCTCCCGCCGGGAATCGTCGGTAACGTGACGGCTGTGCCGCGCTGCTCCCGCAGGCAGTTCGATGGCGAAGGCACTGCCGAAACTGGTGGGAGTACACAGTTCGAGCCGTCGTGTCCGGCTGCGACGCAGGTCGGTATCGACCAGGCGGAGCCCAATGGCGTTAAGGGCGTGTCGTTCAAGGTGTATAACCTGGTGCCGCCGCCGGGTGTGGCAGCCCAGTTCGGGTTCAGCTTCGAAGGGGTGCTGGTCTTCATGGATGTGGGTGTGCGCTCGGGTGGCGCGAGCGCGCTGGCGAGCGACTACGGGCTCAGCGCGCATATCGATCCCTTTCCGCAGAAGGGGGTGGTGTTCAACACGATCACGATCTGGGGGGAGCCGGGTGAAGCGAGCCATGAAGAACAGCGCGAAGGGCCCTCTGGGGAGGGGTCAACGCCGTTGTTGACGGTCCCGACGTCGTGTGAAGGCCCGCAGGAAATCTCTATCGAAGCGCTCGGTACGTGGCAGGATGAAAACGCGAGAGCCCGCGCGTCGGTTCTCACGCATAACACGACGGGTACGCCGGTTGGGTTCACGGGTTGTGATCATCTGGGGTTCGGCCCGTCGTTGAGTATCGCGCCGGACACGGCCGCGGGGGACACTCCGGCGGGGTTGACGACCGAAATCAAAGTCCCCCAGGAAGGCTTGTCGGCCTCCGAAGGGCTCGCCGCGTCGAACGTCAAGGACGCGACGGTGGTGCTGCCGGAAGGGCTGGTCCTCAACGCGGGCCGGGCGGCCGGCCTGGTGTTGTGTCCGCTCGACCAGGACGGTGTGGACCAGGAAGGTCCACCGCGTTGCCCGGCTGGGTCGCAGGTCGGGACGGCGGAGGTCTCCACGCCACTTTTGCCTGAACCGTTGGAAGGCAAGGTGTACGTGCTGGAATCTCAGCCGCCGGACGTGAAGCTGCTGGTGGCGCTCGCGGGGCAGGGCGTCGAAGTCAAGCTGGCAGGGGACGTGCACCTGAACACGAGCACGGGCCAGTTGACCACGGTGTTCAAGGAAAACCCGGAGTTCCCATTTACCGTCTTCAAACTCTCGTTCAGCGGCGGGTCGCAGGCAGCGCTCGTGACCCCACCGACATGTGGGCTGTTCACGAGCACCTCGGACTTCACGTCATGGGGCTCCCCGGCGGTGGAAGACGTGTTCTCGCCGAGTAGCTTCCAGATCGCGACCGGCACCAACGGTGCGCCGTGCGAGTCGCCTCTGCCGTTCACGCCGAGCATGATCGCGGGGGCCACAACCGACCAGGCCGGTGGGTATACCGCCTTCTCGCTGTTGCTGTCGCGGGCGGATGATCAGCGGCGGATCTCCAAACTGCAGTTCAAGACTCCGAAGGGCCTGCTGGGGATGATCAGCCATGTCCAGCTCTGCGAAGAACCCCAGGCCGCAAAGGGCGAATGCCCTCAGGGCTCGCAGATCGGGCATACGGTCGTGGGTGCTGGTGCGGGCCCTGATCCGTTGTATGTGCCGGAGGAAGGCAAGCCTGAAGCCCCGATCTACATCAGCGGCCCCTACGACGGAGCCCCCTACGGTCTGGTGATCGCGGTCCCCGTGATCGCCGGGCCATTCAACTTGGGGACGACGGTGGTGCGGGGAAAGATTGAAGTGGACCCGCAGACCTCGCAGTTGACGATCACGACCGACCCGGTGCCGACGATCCTTGACGGGGTGCCGGTGGATATGCGGACGATCAACGCGGTGATCGACCGTAAGGAATTCATGTTCAATCCCACCAACTGCAACCCGCAATCCTTCTCAGGCACGGCAACCAGCACCGAAGGAACCAACGCGCCATTGTCCAGCCCGTTCCAGGTCGGGTCCTGCCGCAGCTTGACGTTCAAACCGGGGTTCAAGGTCGCGACCTCAGCGAAGACGTCTCGTACCGAAGGCGCGAGCCTGCACGTCACGATGACGCTCCCAGACGAAGGCGGCCTGAGCAGCACCGCGAACGTCCAAAGGGTCAAGGTATCGCTACCAAAACAGCTCCCGACGCCGTTGAAAACGCTGCAGAAGGCCTGTTTGGAAAAGACGTTCGCGGAAAACCCCAAGAACTGCCCCGTCGCATCGCAGGTTGGGACGGTCAAGGTCTCAACCCCGGTCCTCCCAGGTGGCCTGACCGGTACCGCGTACTTCGTCTCCCACGGTGGCGCGAAGTACCCGGAACTCATCATGGTGCTGATTGGTCAGAACGGTGTGACGGTGCAGGTGCATGGGGAAACGCAGATCAGTAAAGCGGGGATCACGACTGCGACGTTCGCGACGGTGCCGGATGTGCCGTTCTCGAACTTCGAACTGACCCTGCCGCAGCGGGAATTCCCGGCGTTGACCGCGAACGGGAACCTCTGCAAGGGCACGCTTTTGATGCCCACCGAACTGGTCGGCCAGAACGGCCTCGTGATCCAGCAGAACACGAAGATCGCGGTCACCGGGTGTCCGAAGGTGGTGCGCCATGAGCGCAAGAAGGCCCACAAGAAAAAGGAAAAGAAGAAGAAGTGATGGTGGGTTCTTCGATGCGGTGCTATGCTGGAGATGGAGGTAGGCCCTCCGTGGTCGTCGTGCAGGCGGAGATCACAAACCACCGTAAGGTGCGGCGGTCAAGAGCCGCTCGTGCTGAGCGTTACGGGAAAAGGCGTGCCTTTGAGCGCGTCAGGTGTGACTCAGTGAAGGCGAACGAGAGTGAACCGCAGGTGAGTTGTCGAAAGGCAGTGGATGACATCAAAACCGGGCCACAGCCTTTGGCTCGGGATGAGTCTGGCGGGTGCCTGTTTATTGGCCAGATGGTGTCCGGCATGTATGCGGCGCGAGCGTGGGTCAGGCTCTTGCATGGAACATGGGAACCTGTCGTTCTGCGGGACGAGCAGCTAGTGGCTTCTGGCCTGCGGCTGGTTGTTTCAGGGAGGGCGCCAAGTGGCCGAAACCGCGAGGCGCGAACTCCTGTTGCGGGGCACAGGGGCGGACCGTCCGGTAGTAGCGTTGAAGGTCCCGTAATGGGGCTGAAGCGAAGCGGGGGGGCCATTCAGACGAGGCTCTTGGGCAACCACGAGTGTGTGGGAGGAACCAATGGTTGAGTCGAAGTCGCAGGTGAAGTCGTTTGTTATCTCTAAGAGCCTATCCGGATAACTCGGGAGGGTTCGGGGGTGTGCCGTCGTAGCTGGCCTGCATGGATAACAACTTTGCAGCGCCTCAGATGTCGGAGTCCGTCGGTGATGATGCGTCGGTGGGGGGTTCGGGGCACCGTACGATGGCGGGTGTGTTTCGGATCCCTGATGAGATGTGGCAGCGGATCGAGCCGCTGATCCCTGAGCACGTCAATACGCACCGGTTTGGTGGTGGGCGCCCGCGGGTGCCGGACCGGGTGATTCTTGATGGGATCTTTTTTGTGTTGCGTACCGGCTGTCAGTGGCGTGCACTGGATGCGACCGGGATCTGCTCCGGTTCTACCGCGCACGATCGTTTCCAGGAGTGGCGCGAGGCGGGGTTCTTCGATGTGCTGTGGGAGCAGGCGTTGCGTGACTACGACGAGGAGGTGGGGATCGACTGGAGCTGGCTGTCGATCGATGGATCGATGGGAAAAGCCCGTTGGGAGGCGGGAAGACGGGGCCGAACCCGACCGATCGCGGCAAGCTCGGTGTCAAGCGCAGCGTGATGTGCGAGGCCGCGGGAATCCCACTAGGCCTGGCGACCGAAGGCGCCAACCGCAACGACTGCAAGCTCGCCGAGGAGACCATTCAGAGTGTTCCCGTCGATCGCCCCCAACCCACCGAGGAGCATCCCCAGGGCGTCTGCTTGGACAAGGCCTACGATCACGATTTCATCCGCGAACTCCTGCAGGGTCTCGACTTCACAGCACATATCCGCAGTCGTGGCGAGGAGGCACTGGAACTACGAAAGGATCTCGGCCATCGCGCCCGCCGCTGGGTCGTAGAGCGCATCCACTCCTGGATCAACCGCTACCGCGCCCTGCTGATCCGCTGGTCAAAGAAGCCCGACAACCACGACGCGCTACTGAAGTTCTGCCTCGCCCTGATCACCTGGCAACAAATGGGCGTCATGGGGTTATCCGGATAGGCCCTAAGAAGGTTGTTGTGGAGGCTTGGGAGTCTGTGAAGGCGAACCAGGGCGCTGCTGGTGTTGACGGGGTATCGATAAAGGATTTTGAGAGGGACCTCAAGGGGAATCTCTACAAGGTCTGGAATCGGTTGTCCTCGGGTTCGTATATGCCGCCGGCGGTGCGGGCGGTGCAGATACCGAAGAAGCACGCGCTAGGGGTCAGGACTCTTGGTGTGCCCACTGTCGCGGACAGGGTTGCGCAAACGGTCGTTTACCGATATTTGGAGCCGAATGTGGAGTCAGTCTTCCACGCTGATTCATACGGTTATCGCCCGGGACGCTCGGCGTTCGACGCGGTCGGGGTGTGCCGAGAACGGTGTTGGAAATACGATTGGGTAATCGACTTGGATTACCAGTCGTTTTTCGACTTGCTTGACCACGAGCTTGTGCTGAAGGCGGTAGCTGCCCACACCGATGAGCGGTGGATACTTCTCTATGTGGAGCGGTGGCTAAAAGCGCCGACCCAACAGGAGGACGGTACCGTGGTAGCGCGAGATCGAGGGACCCCACAGGGTTCAGCGATTTCCCCAGTGCTGGCGAATGTCTTTTTGCACTATGCGTTTGATGCGTGGATGTCGCGGGAGTTCCCGGATGTCCCGTTTGAGCGTTACGCGGACGATATCGTCACGCACTGCCGTAGTGAGCACCAAGCGCGGGTCGTACTCGATGCGATCACGCAGCGGATGGCGTCGTTGGGCCTGGTGTTGAATCTGGGCAAGACGCGCATCGTGTATTGCAAGGACAACAAACGCACGGGCTCTCACGAGCACGAGCGGTTTGACTTCCTTGGGTACACGTTTCGTCCCCGGCTGTCTCGCGGGCGTGGTGAATTGTTCACCAACTTCACCCCGGCGATCAGTGACGACGCCGCTAAGAAGATACGTCGAACGATCAGGCGATGGAGGATTCATCTATGGAGCGGAACACCCCTCACAGAGATTGCGCGGGAGATCAACAAGACCGTGCACGGATGGGTCAACTACTACGGGCGGTTTACCCCGTCCAGGTTGGCCAGCTCGCTCAGGAGCATCGACAAGTACCTGGTGCGCTGGGCGATGCGAAAGTACAAGCGACCTCGACGGCGTTTCATGCGAGCATGGGAGTTCCTGGAGCGCGTAGCAATACGCGAGCCGAAGCTCTTTGCTCACTGGCGCGTCGTCACACATGCCAGCGACCGAATGGTGGGAGCCGTATGAACGGAGACGTTCACGTACGGTTCTGCGAGAGCCTGGGGCTGCAACGCCCCGGGCCACTCACCAAGAAAGCGGGCCACAAGGCAAAGCGCAAGGCCAAGAAGAAGGCCAAGGGCGGGAGGAGCAAGAAGCGGTAGGAACCGAGGCGTGGACACCGGGGAGGAACGCCCCGCGGCTGCGGGCCGATCCGGAGCGCATATACGCCGCCGTAACGTCGCTGGGCGTTGCGCCCGCGGTCGGTAAACGCGGACATGGCGTGGGGCGCGTCAGGAGAATTGCGGCGGGGGGTGAATGCGTAGTGCGGGTGCGGTGGGTGCGAGTGTGGCGAGCTGTGTCGCGATGATCGTGTGGTGGGCGTCGGTGGTGAGTAGGTCGTAGCCGTGGGCGAAGGCGGTTGCGGCGATCTGGATGTCGAGGATCCACGCGACTCTGTTGTCGGGCTTCGAGCGGTCTCGCGGTCGTCTGAGGGTCGAGGGGGGAGTGGGGATGGTGGCGCGCAGCGCGCCTGCGATCTCGGCGGCGCGGTCGTCGAAGGGGAGCACCTCGACAAGGCCCGCATCGATTTGGTCGCGTAGCCACTGCAGCTGTGCGCTCGCGGCATGCCCACCGGCCGCGGCGGCCTTGCGCAGGCCGTGGGAGATCTCTTTGAGGGTGGTTGCGGTGAAGGCGATCGGATCGCCCGTCTGCCGGCGGTCCCGGGTGTGGTCGAAGATCGGGCTGTCCGGTCGCAGGCGGGCAGCGGTGGTTGTGTCCCAGGCTACCGGCATTGGCTCAGGCTTCTGCGCGAAGAGTCCCGCTGAGCTCGATCAGCTCCTGCTCATCCAGGGGGGCGGCTGCGTTGGGGGTTGGGGAGGCGTCGAGGAAACCCTGCCAGCGCTCCTCCGAGCGCCTGTTCAGTTCGATCGAGCGGCGACGCTCCCGCAGGCGTTCGGCGGCCAGGCGGACGAGGATGTCGTTCGGGGTGGTGCCCGCGGCGTTTGCGATGCCCACGATCTCGCTCCACACCTGCTCTGGGACGGTGAGCTGGGCGCGGTGTCCTGTGCGGCGCGGGGCCCGCTGACGCCCTCCGCGCGCCCCGGTCGTTTCCTCATTCGGCAGTAGCGCGATCGGGTCCGGGTGGCTCCTTGGCATCGCCCACACAATAGCACGGCATAAGCCGCGTTACGACGGTGTGGGTTCCAGCCGGTGGGCGGTGGAGGTGGCCTTGTGGACTTGACAGCAAGAGTGGCGCGTGGTACGGTCTCGTCGTTGTTGGCCACCCCCCGGTGGTCGATCCAAGACATAGGACCGGGTTTGGGTCAACCGACCTTGTGGTTGACTCTGGCGCGCGAGCAGGGATTGTTTGGGTAGAGGGCCTGGGTCGCGAAGCGTTATGAGGGAGCTTGTTCAGCGTGGTTTCTAGAGGGAGAAACGTGATAGGGGTCGTTGCACCCGTCGAAAGATGTGATGCTAGATGCGCCAGCTTGGCGCTGTCGCATCTCTCTCTCTCTCTCTCTCTCTTGCCTTAGGGATTCCGAGGCAAGAAGCGCTGATCGCCCGGCTCTGACGGGCCTTTCGTCCCACCCCGCGCGGGGTGGGATTCGCCTGCTCTGTGGGAGTGTGGCGTGATGCCGGCGCGTACGGCGGCACGGCGTGGCGTCAAGGCTGCGACGCCGCCGGCCCGGCCCACGCGGGGTCGGGGCAGGGACCGATCGCAGGCCGGGCAGCATGAGCGGTTTGTGGAGATTCAGCGCGCGCGGTTGCTCGCGGCGGCGGTGCGTGCGGTGGACGAGCTGGGGTACCCCGACACCTCGGTGGCGGACATCACCTTGCGGGCGCGGGTCTCGCGTCGCACGTTCTATGAGCTGTTCCCCGATCGTGAAGCCTGCTTGGCGACGGTGATCGAGGACATCCTCGGCTTGCTGGTCGCGGAGCTTTCCGCGGCGGGTCTTGAGGGTTTGGTGTGGCGGAGGCGGGTGCGCGGGGGTCTGTTTGTAGTCCTGTCGTTTCTAGATCGTGAGCCGGTGCTCGCGCGGGTGTTGGTGGTGCAGGCGCTGCGCGGCGGCCCGCGGGTGCTGGAGCGCCGCGAAGAGGTCCTCGCGCGGCTGGCGGACGTGGTAGATGGGGGGCGGCTGTTGAGCGCGCGGGGTGAACGGTGCACGCCGTTGACCGCGGAGGGCCTGGTCGGCGCGGCGTTCTCGATCGTGTACGCCCGGCTGCTCAAAGGTGAGAGCCGGCCGCTGACGGGTTTGCTGGGGGAGTTGATGGGGATGATCGTGCTGCCATACCAGGGCGCGGGGGTGGCGCGGCGCGAGCAGGTGCGTCCCGCGCCGGCTGCGCGTGCGCACTCTGCGCGTGCGCAACGGGAGACGGTGGAGGGTGTGGCCGACCCGTTGGGTGGTGTGGCGATGCGCCTGACGTATCGCACGGCGCGGATGTTGGAAGGGATCGCGGAGCACCCGGGGTCGAGCAACCGTCAGGCGGGAGAGCGTGCGGGGATCTCCGACCCGGGTCAGGTCTCGAAGCTGCTGGCGCGCTTGGAGCGTTTGGGGCTGCTCGCGAATAGGGGTGTGGGGCGTGTGAAGGGTGAGCCCAATGCTTGGGCGTTGACTGCGAAGGGGGAGACGGTCGCGCGGAGCATACGGATGCGCTCCCCTGTTGATGGGTCTTGTGTGGGTGCGCCCCTTGGCGTGTCGTTGTTTACCGATCGAGGGGGTTCCCCCTCTGCGTTGGAGGAGGAGATGATTCGATGAGGTCTCGTGGACTGCTGCTGACTGGTGTGGTTGCGCTGTGCTCGATGGTGGGGTTGCTAGCCGGGAGCCCGCTGGCATCAGCGGTGAAGAGTCATGGGTTCTCCTCGTCCTTCGGCGTGTTCGTGAGCGCCCGGGGCGTCGCCGTCGACGACTCCGCGGGCGCGTCGAAGGACGACGTGTATGTGGTGGACCAGGGTGCACCCGCGGTCGAGCGCTTCACCGCCACGGAAGCCGCGCACGGCGAACCGGGCGTCGCGCTCTCGGGTGTGTCGCTCGTCTCCCCGACCGGAGTGGCGGTCGATGACTCCGGTGGTGCGTCGGCGGGCGATGTGTATGTCGCTGACCCTGGGGCAGGTGTGGTGAACAGGTTCAGTGGTGCGACGGGGAAATTCCTCTCGCGAATCGACGGCAGCGAAACACCGAATGTGGGGGTGCGTGGCTTTGAACCGGTCGCGGTCGCGGTTGATCCCGCGAATGGTGAGGTATTCGTCGCGGATGCCCATAACGGCCTGGTCGATGTCTTCTCCCCGGCGGGGGTGTTTGTCTCGCAGTTCGCGGCGGGCGTGTCGAGCGCTCTCACGGGGGTCGCGGTGAACGAGGAAGGCGACGCGTATGTAACCGCGGCCGGTGGCGAAGCGCTGGAGTTGCTGGCTGAAGGCGGCTATGCCTCGGTGCTGCCTGTTGGCGTGGGGGTGAGCGCGGTCGGCGTTGACCCAGTGAGCGGCGATGTCTACCTGGATGAGGTCTATTCGGTTGTGGTGCTCAACGAGAACGGGGAACTGCTTGGCAGCTTCGGCTCGGGCTCCCTGGAAGGCTCCACGGGGGTGGGTGTGGACGGCGTGAGCGGCACGGTGTACGCCTCCGATGGTGCGAGCGCGGCGATCTTCTCCGAAGGCGAAACCCCTGGGGAACCCGTCACAGGTGCCGTGACGGTGGGTGGCTCCGAAGTGACGCTGCGCGGCGAGCTTGCCGGCGGGGAGAGCGGTTACTATTTCGCGTACAACCAGGGGCCGAGCTGCACGGGCGGTGGGAGCACCGAACCGGTGGGGGCGAGCGGCAGCGTTGAAGCTACCGGCACGCTGTCGGGGCTTCAGCCGGCGACCGGGTACATGGTGTGTCTAGTCGCGACCAGCGCGTTAGGGCAGACCCAGGGTCCGGCGGTGGGCTTTACGACGTCCGCGGTCTCAGCGACGATCGAAGGGGAGTCTTTCGCGGATGTGGGTTCGACGAGCGTGATGCTGAACGCGCGGATCGACCCGAACGGAACGTCCACGGGCTACTACTGGGAATACGGGCCGAGCGCGGCGTATGGGTCGCGGACGCCCGAAGTGTCCCTTGGCGAAGGACAGAGCGCGCTGCCCGCTACGGCGCACGTGGAAGGCCTGGCGGCGAACAGCGAATATCACTTCAGGGTCGTCGCGGTTAGCGCGGCGGGCACCGAACGCGGCACCGACACTGCGTTCCGGACGCTGCCGATCAGCCAGCTTGGGCTGCCGGATGGCCGGGTGTATGAAATAGTGAGCTCGTTCGGGAGCGCACAGAACGGTACTGAGCAGGTGTACACACCCTGGGTGTACGGCATCTCTATGGCCTTGGCGGAAGGCATTTCCACGCGGTTCCCGTTTCAGGTGGCTGCGGATGGCGAAGCCGCGGTGTATGTGGGCGATCCGTCGAGTGGCGGCAGCGGTAAGGGCGGGCAGAACTCCGGCAACGAGTATATGGCGACGCGGCTCGCCGGGGGTGGATGGCGGCAGGTGAATATCCAACCTCATGGGAGGTTCCTCGCGCGCTACCAGGCATTTTCGAGTGATCTTTCCAGTGGGGTCCTCACGGCCGCGAGTGAGACGGAGTTTGAAGACGGGCTGCCGCCGCTGTCGCCTGAAGCACCTGGCGATGGCTATACGGATCTCTTCCAGCATGACTTTGCCGGCGAAGCCTACGGACCCTTTTTCACCGATGACGTAACGCTTCACCGGCCCGCCGAAGAAAAACGCGAAAGACAAGCGCTGAAGGTAGTTTATGCTGGCGCGTCGGCCGATTTCAGCGAGCAGTTTTTTCAGGTGAATGACGCGCTGACCGAAAACGCCAGTGAAATCGCTAAACCCGAACCAACATCGCAAGAAATTGAAGGCAATCTTTATGTTTCGGCTGGTGGGCGCTTGAGCTTGGTGAATGTGCTCCCGGATGGCTCCTCGGATCCACTGGCGACCTTCGGTGCCTTGGCCGACGACGGGAGGCCCTACCTAGGAGAAACGGATGCCAGTCGTGTGGTTTCGGCGGATGGGTCGCGGGTCTTCTGGACGGATCTGGCAACGAATGATCTGTATGTGCGCGAGAACCCGACGTCAAGCGACGCTAAGACGGTCGAGATCGCCGCCGGCGGGCGCTACTGGACGGCGAGCGCGGACGGTTCAAGGGTGTTCTACACCAACGGCAACCTGTATGAGTATGAAATCGAAAATGGCCAGACGACCGATTTGACACCTGGTGTCGAAGTGGTAGGTGTGGTAGGCGCGAGCGAAGGTGGGGAATATCTCTACTACGCTGATAGCAGCGACAACCTCTACCTGTGGCACGCGGGCACCTCAACACTGATCGCAGCCAACCTCTCGCCCGAAGACAGCGGGGATCCCGAAGACAGCGGGGATCCGATACCGCCTTACGGCAAACGGGGAAGCGGCGGGAACGAAGTCGGGGATTGGGCGGGGCAGATTGGGAAGCGGACGTTGACGGTGACGCCGGATGGGAGGGCTGTGGTGTTCATGTCGAAACAGAGCCTGCCGGTGGTGGGTTACCCGCATGGTTATCCGAACGAGGGGCTGGAGGAGGTGTATGTGTATGAGGCCGAAGGCGGCGGCCTGTTCTGCGTCTCGTGCAGCCGCAGTGGGGAAGTGTCCCCGTTGACCGGGTACGGTGCGGCTGCGTTTCTGCCGGTCAGCTGGATGGTGACCGAGCAGCCGCAGGTGATCTCCGATGATGGGAGCAGGGTGTTCTTCGACAGCGCGGAGCCGCTTGTGTCGCAGGATACAAATGGGAAGCTCGATGTGTATGAGTGGGAGCGTGACGGTGCTGGTAGCTGCGGTGAAAGCGCGGGGTGTGTGTATCTGGTCTCGGGTGGCAGCAGCTCGTCTGCTTCATGGTTCTTGGGGGCGAGCGCGAGCGGTGGCGATGCGTTTGTGATCTCCCGTGCGGATCTCACCGGTGGCAGTGGGTATGAAGGGTTCGCTGTGTATGACGCGCGGGTTGGCGGTGTGCAGCCAGTCGCCTCGCCGGTGTGCACGGGCTCGGGCTGTCAGGGAGTGCCGCCGGCGGCGCCGATCTTCGCGACCCCGGCCAGCGTGACATTCGCCGGGGTCGGGAACTTTCCCGCGCCGAGCACGGCGGCACCACCGAAAAGCAAACCGAGGTCGAAGGGCAAGTCGAAGTCGAAGAGCGTGTGGGCGCGGAAGCTGGCCGGTGCGCTGCGGGCGTGCGAGCGACGGCGCGGGCGAGCGCGGTCGGTGTGCACGGCGCGCGCCAGGCGACGCTACGCGGCGGGGTCGGGCGCTGGTAAGTCGTTGCGAGTGGGGGGGCGGTAGGATGCGTATGCAGAGGTTGATCTTGTTGCTTGGGGTGTGTGTGGCGGGGGTGTTGGCGTGGCCGGTGGCTGCGTGGGCGTCGCCGGGGTGGGAAGCGTTCACGCGGGTCGCGCCGACATACCTGCCGCCGGGGGGCACGGCGCAGATCGAAGTGCATGTTTACAACACCGGGTCGAGCACGGGCGAACACCCAAGGATCACCGATGAGCTGCCTGCGGGCGTGAGCGCGACCAGCGCCGCGGTGACTCTCCGGACCGGGCTTGTCCAGGAAAATGGTTTTGGGAGCGGGGACGGTGAATGCTCGGGTGCGCAGGTCGTGACGTGTACCGCGAACGCGGTGCCAGCGGGCGCGTCCGCAATCGTGCTGATCCAGGTGAGCGTTAACGCGGGCTTAAGCGGCGAAGCGACCAATCGTGTCGCGGTCACCGGGGGTGGCGCGTCGAGTCCGGCGGTGGAATCTATGCAGGTCAGGTTCAGCGGGGAGGAAGCGCCCTTCGGCTTCTCCGGTTTCGGTGCGTGGTTGACGAACGCGGATGGGTCGGCGGATACGCAGGCTGGCTCGCACCCATACGAGATGACGATCGCCTTCGCGGTGAACGAGCGAGGCCAGGGTCTCGAGGAAGAAGTTCCTGCGGGTGGTGAAACGCAGCAGGTGGTCGTCAATCTGCCGCCGGGGATCGTCGGTGACCCGACCGCGGTGCCTCGCTGCCCCCGCCGGCAGTTCGACAGTGAAGCCTCCGTGAATGACCCACATGCAGGGGAACCGACCTGTCCGGCTTCGACGCAGATCGGTGTGGATGAATCGATCGTGCAGGGATTTCATGTTTCGTTCAAGGTGTACAACTTGGTGCCGCCGCCGGGTATCGCGGCGCAGTTCGGGTTCAATTTTGAAGGCACAGATGTGTTTTTGAATGCGGGGGTGCGATCCGGTGGGCCGACACCGCTTGACTCGGACTATGGCATCAGTGTGCATGCGCTGGTGCCGCAGAAAGCGGTGCTGTTCAACGCGACCACGATCTGGGGTGTGCCGAGCGAAGAAAGCCACGACGAACAGCGCGAAGCGCCGTTGACCGGCGGGTCTGTGCCGTTTTTGACGGTGCCGACCTCCTGTGAAGGCCCGCAGGAATTCTCGATCGAAGCGCTCAATACGTGGCAGTACGCGAACCTGCATTCGCGTGCGTCGGTGTTGACGCACGACAGTACGGGCACGCCAGTTGGGTTCGCGGGCTGTGACGATCTGGGGTTCGACCCGTCGTTGAGTGTCGCGCCGGATACAAGCGCCGGGGATACGCCGGCGGGGTTGACGACCGAAATCAAAGTCCCCCAGGAAGGCCTGGAGACCTTGAACGGGATCGCGCCGTCGAACGTGAGGAACGCAACGGTCGTGCTACCGGAAGGATTGGTCCTGAACCCGGGGCGTGCGTCGGGGTTGGCGGCGTGTCCGCTCGCTGAAGATGGCGTCGGCCAGGAAGGCCCACCACGGTGTCCGGCGGCGTCGCAGGTCGGGACGGCGACGGTGTTGACCCCGCTGCTGGCCGAACCGCTGGAAGGCGAGGTGTACGTCGTGGAATCCCAGCCACCGGACGTGAAACTGCTGATCGCGCTGGCGGGGCAGGGCATCGAAGTCAAGCTGGTCGGGGATGTGCACCTAAACACGAGCACGGGGCAGTTGACGACGGTCTTCAAGGAAACCCCGGAGTTCCCGTTCGCGAGCTTCAAACTTGCGTTCAGCGGTGGGGCGCAGGCGGCTCTCGTGACCCCGCCGGGGTGTGGGTTGTTCACGAGCACCTCGGACTTCACGCCGTGGAGCTCCCCGGCGGTGGAAGACGTGTTCTCGCCGAGCAGCTTTCAGATCGCGACTGGCACGAGCGGTAGCGCGTGTGCGTCGCCGTTGCCGTTCACGCCGAGCATGATCGCTGGTGCGACGACTGATCAGGCTGGTGGATACACCGCGTTCTCGCTGTTGCTTTCCCGGGCGGATGATCAGCAGCGGATCTCCAAACTGCAGTTCAAGACTCCGAAGGGCCTGCTCGGGATGATCAGCCACGTCCAGCTCTGCGAAGAACCGCAGGCCGCGAAGGGCGAATGCCCCTCTGGGTCGCAGATCGGGCATACGGTCGTGGGTGCGGGTGCAGGCCCGGATCCGCTGTATGTACCGGAGGAAGGCAAGCCGGAAGCCCCGATCTATATCACCGGCCCCTACGACGGCGCTCCCTACGGGCTGCTGATCGCGGTACCGGTGATCGCCGGGCCGTTCAACTTGGGGACGACGGTGGTGCGGGGGAAGATCGAAGTGGATCCGCAGACTTCGCAGTTGACGATCACGACTGATCCGGTGCCGACGATTTTGGATGGGGTGCCGGTGGATATGCGGACGATCAATGCGGTGATCGACCGCAAGGAATTCATGTTCAACCCCACCAACTGCAACCCCCAATCCTTCTCAGGCACAGCAACCAGCGTGGAAGGCACCAACGCGCCATTGTCCAGCCCGTTCCAGGTAGGGTCGTGTCGTAGCCTCACGTTCAAACCAGGGTTCAAGGTCTCGACGTCGGCGAAGACGTCGCGGACGCAGGGCGCGAGCTTGGACGTGAAGATGACGCTCCCCGATGAAGGTGGCCTGAGCAGCACCGCGAACGTGCAAAGGGTCAAGGTGTCGCTACCGAAACAGCTCCCGACGCCGTTGAAAACGCTGCAGAAGGCGTGCCTGGAAAAGACGTTCGCGGAAAACCCCAAGAACTGCCCCGTGGCATCGCAGGTCGGGACGGTCAAGGTCTCAACCCCGGTCCTCCCAGGCGGCCTGACCGGTACCGCGTACTTCGTTTCCCATGGTGGTGCGAGGTACCCGGAACTGATCATGGTGCTGGTGGGTCAGAACGGCGTGACGGTGCAGGTGCATGGGGAAACGCAGATCAGCAAAGCGGGGATCACGACCGCGACGTTCGCGACGGTGCCGGATGTGCCGTTCTCGAGCTTCGAATTGACGTTGCCGCAGAGGGAATTCCCGGCGTTGACCGCGAACGGGAACCTCTGCAAGGGCACGTTGTTGATGCCGACCGAACTGGTCGGCCAGAACGGCCTCGTGATCCAGCAGAACACAAAGATCGCGGTGACGGGATGCCCGCCCGCCCGCCCGAAGGCGAAGAAGGCGACCCACAAGAAGGCCGCTAAGAAGAAGGCGCATCGCAAGACCGTCAAGGGCAAGCGGCAGAAGAAGTAGCGCCCGCGCTGAATCCCGGGCGCCGTCGAGGCACCTGGGAGCGACGAGGCGCGGCGGGCCGCCGTCGCCCCCGACGTGCGCCGGTCGCGGGGCAGGGAGGCCCCGCGCCTGGGCAGATGGCACCCGCGATCACGCGCGCGGATGCACACCTGATGACTGCCGGTACCCTCCGCGTGGATGATTCTTGCGATCGATTCCGGCACGACGGGCTGCACCTGCATCGTCTTCGACGAGCGCGCCGAGCCGGTCGGGCGCGCCTACCGTGAGCTCGCGCAGCACTTTCCCGAGCCGGGCTGGGTGGAGCACGATGCGGGGGAGATTTGGGAGCTGACCTGCGCCGTCGCGGGCGAGGCGCTGGACGATGCCGGCGTGCGGCCGGGCGAGCTTGCCGCGGTGGGGATCACCTGCCAGCGGGAGACCGTGTGCGTGTGGGATCCCTCCACGGGGCTGCCGCTGCATCGGGCGATCGTGTGGCAGGATCGGCGCACCTCAGAGCGCTGCGCGCAGCTGCGCGATCGCGGGCTCTGAGGAGCTGGTTCGGGCGCGCACCGGTCTGGTGCTCGACCCCTACTTCTCGGCCACCAAGATCGAGTGGCTGCTCGAGCACGTGGAGGGGCTGCGCGAGCGCGCGCTTGCCGGCCGGGCGCTGTTTGGGACGGTCGATTCTTGGCTGCTGTTCAAGCTCACGGGGCTGCATTTGACCGATGTCTCCAATGCTTCGCGCACGATGCTCTTCGACATTGCGTCCGGGCGCTGGGATCCGGAGCTGCTGGAGCTGTTCGGGGTGCCTTCGCGGGCGCTCCCCGAGGTGCGGCCGAGCGCCGGGCCGTTCGGCGTCACGCTGCCGTCGGCGCTTCACGGGCACGCGGTGCCGGTCACGGGCGTCGCCGGCGACCAGCAGGCGGCGCTCTTCGGGCAGGGGTGTGTGGACCCGGGGATGGGCAAGAACACCTACGGCACCGGCTCGTTCGTGCTGCTCAACGCCGGTTTCACCACGCCCCCGCCGGCGCCCGGGCTGCTGAGCACGGTGGCGTGGGGGGTGGGTGCTCCGCTTGCGGACGCCCCGTCGGGTCAGCCGCCCGCCCACGCCGGAGATGCCCGGGCCGGACCGCGACCTGCCGGCTCGCTCACCTACGCGCTGGAGGCATCGATCTTCGTCACCGGTGCGGCCGTCCAGTGGCTGCGCGACGGGCTTGGGATCATCGCCGACGCCTCCGAGTCCGAGGCGCTCGCCGCCTCGCTTTCCTCGAACGAGCAGGTCTACTTCGTGCCCGCGCTTACCGGGCTCGGCTCGCCCCATTGGGACCCGCACGCGCGGGGGACCGTAGTCGGACTCACGCGCGGCTCCACGCGAGCGCACTTCGCGCGCGCGGCTTTGGAGGCGATCGCCTATCAGACGGTGGACGCGGTGCGTGCGATGGAGGCCGGCGCGGACGTGCGGCTCACGGAGCTGCGAGCCGACGGCGGGGCCACCGCCAACCGCTGGCTGATGCAGTTCCAGGCTGACATCCTCGGGGTGCCGGTGCTCGTGCCCGAGGTCGCAGAGACCACGGCGTTCGGCGCCGCGCTGCTGGCGGGCGTCGGCGCCGGGCTGTGGACGCTCAGCGATGTGCGTGGGGGTTGGCGCGTGCGGGCTCGGTATGAGCCTGACATGTCCGATGACCAGCGGGCCGGCCTGCTCGCCGGATGGCACGAGGCGCTGGGGCGGGCCCGCAGTCGCGAGTGAGGACGGTCTTTTTTGGAGGGGTCTATCTTCCGCGTGGGCGGAGTTCCGCGTGGCGGAGCACGCTGATGGTGACGGCAGCAAAGAGGATTAGCACCAGCGCCCAGAGGGGTGCGCCCAGTAGGAGGGCGCCGACCAAGATCACCCCGTCAAGCAGCGTGATGGCGAAGTCGTAGCGGTCGTACTCAGTCATGAGGCCAGCTTAGCGATGAAGACAAAGAGCGTCAAGAAGCCGAGCGTCATCCCGAGTACAAAGCCGATGCCCATGCCGCGGTTGATCAGGTCGGCACGTACGTCCGCGCGAGTGGTATCCAGGGCGAACAGCGCCGCCATCAGCCCTGCCCCAAAGGCGTCGGCCGGCAAACCTGGCGCGAATTCGTCCTTGCTCGACTATTTGGAACGCTGGGTGGCGGGCAGCGGACCCGAATGCTCGCAACCACAGAGCAGATCTGCTCGCGACCAGCGAGTGGCCGGTTGCGGGGCAGTGGACTTCCCCTTGGCGTGCAGGGGGGCACGCGCCGGCGACTGCGTAACTTTGCCGTCCCCGCGAGGTACAGCAGTCACACTGGAGTAGTGACCACCAACCACCACCCGACCAGGCAGGGGAGCAGAGAGCAGATGAGCGAGCTGGCGCCGATGCGCGAGCAGGTGTATAGCGACCCGCGGCCGAAGGAGCACTTCGACCGCTTCCACGAGCGCGCGCGTACGCGCGAACCGGATTGGGCATACGAGCTGACGCGGCTGCTCACCTCGCTGTACGCGTACGCCGGTCTGCGCACGCGCGCGATTGCCACCGACAACGTGCCCGGCAGCGGCGCGGTGATCCTCGCGCCCAACCACTTCTCATTCATGGATCACTTCCTGATGGGCTGTTACATCCGTCGCAAGGTGCGCTTCATGGCCAAGTCGCAGCTCTTCAAAGGCCCCATGCAGTTCATCTACACCCACGGCGGCGTCTTCCCCGTGCGCCGCGGGGCGCGCGACGAAGAGGTGTTTGTCACCGCCAAGGCGATCCTCGCGCGCGGGGGGGCGATCACGATGTACTGCGAGGGGGGGCGCTCACGCGACGGCCGGCTCGCCGAGCAGGCCAAGCGTGGGATCGGGCGTTTGGCGCTCGAATCAGGCGCGCCGATCGTGCCGATCGCGATCCACGGCTCCTCCAAAATCCGCAACTGGAAGCGCCTGCGGCTGCCCTCGATCACTGTGCAATACGGGCAGGCGCTCCGCTGGGAGCAGGTGGCGGACCCTACGCCCGCTCAGCAGCAGGCAGTCGCCGACGAGGTGCTCGTTGAGATCAAGCAGCTGTACGCCGGCCTGGAGCAGCACGGCCGCCGCGGCGCGCTGCGGCGCGTGCGCGAACAGCGCCGCGTCGCCAAGGCGTCGGGGGCGTCCCGTACAGTGGGCCAGGTTAGCTGAGGCTGGATCCGCCGACCTGCAAGGTCGGTGGCTCAGGCTCGGGTCACGAGCTTCCGGCGCAGGGCCGGGGCCGCCGCGGGAGCACTATGAGGAGGAGCGCATGAATACCGGTTCGATCGACGTCGGCGAGATCATCCGCCGCACGTTCCAGATCTACGTCGATCAGGCGCCGGTGTTGATGCCCGCGGCCGCCGTGGTGTTCGTGATCAGCTCCGTGTTTGGCGTGCTGTTGATCGCGGCCTCGGCGGGGCTGGCGTTCATCGCGCTGATCGTCAGCCTGGTGGCCACCACGCTGTTCACCGGGATGGTTGTCGAGCTGGTCTCAGACGTCCAGGACGGCAAGCGCGATGCCAGCGCCGGCCAGCTGCTGCGGGCGGTCACGCCGGTGCTCGGCAAACTGATCCTGGTGGGGATCGTCGCCGGCGTGGGCATCCTGATCGGCTTCATCCTGATTGTGATCCCCGGCCTGATCCTCGCCACGCTGTGGTCGGTGGCGGCCCCCGTCGTGGTGCTCGAGCGCCCCGACGGCCTGCGCGCGCTGGGGCGCAGCCGCGAGCTGGTGCGCGGCAACGCTTGGAACGTGTTCGCGGTGATCCTGCTGTTGGTGATCCTCGTCGGCCTTATCGGCTCGGGGATCGAGATCGCGGCCGACGCCGCCGGCACCGCCGTGGGTCTCGTGGTGCGCGTGATCGTCGGCATCCTCACCGCCCCGATCTCGGCGCTCGCCGCCGCGGTGCTGTACTTCGACCTGCGCAAAGCGCACGCGGAAGCGACGCCGCCCGAGGAGCCGCAGCTCCCCGGGTTTCAGACGGGTGGGTTCCCGCCCGCGGCGCCTTAACCGGAAGAGGCCCGGTCGCCCGGGCCCCTCGGCACTGCCATGACTGGCGCTGCTTAGCTGGTCATCCCCACGAACTGCCCGCCGGTGACGTTGAGCACCTGGCCGTGCACGTAGTTGGACCACGGTGAGCAGAGGAAGAAGATGCCTCCCGCCGCCTCCTCCGGGGTGCCGGGGCGCCCCAGCGGGATCAGCATCGAGGCCATCTGGCGCATCTGCTCGGGGATCCCCAGCTGCACTTTCTCGCCGCCGATCTCCATCGTGTTGTCCTCGACCTTGGCGGCCGTCAGGCGCGTGTCGATGAAGCCGAATGCCACGGCGTTGACGTTGACCTTGAACTGGCCCCACTCCTTCGCCAACGTCTTCGTCAAACCGGTGACGCCGGCCTTCGCCGAGGAGTAGTTGGCCTGCCCGGCGTTGCCCATCGTGCCGGAGATCGAGGAGATGTTGACGATCTTGCGGAACACCTCCTTGCCTTCCTCGCGCTCCTTCTTGGCGGGCTCGCGCAGGTGCGGCGCGGCGGCGCGGATGACGCGGAAGGGGGCGACGAGGTGGATGTCCAGCATCGCCTGGTACTGCTCATCTGACATCTTGTGGATCGGCGCGTCAATCGTGTAGCCGGCGTTGTTGACGATGATGTCGATCCTGCCAAACGCGTCGACGGCGGTCTGCACGAGCTGGTCGGGGATGCCGGGCTTGGTGAGGTCGCCGGCGAACACCGCCGTCTCGCCCGCGATCTCCTCAGCGGCCTGCTTTGCGACGTCGCCGTCGAGATCGTTGATGAGCACCTGCGCGCCGTTTGCGGCGAGCAGCTCTGCGGTGGCGCGCCCGATGCCTCGCGCGGACCCTGTGACGATGGCGGCTTTGCCGTCGAGAACTCCCATGGTGTGTGTTGCTCCTTTCGCCTTTTTGCGGGGTGCCGGAGGTTATCCGTCCGGAGCCCTTCGGGGAGCGGTGGGAGCGTCTGTGTTTCGAGCTGTACGTCGAGTGCCCGCCAGCAGAGGGGGCGGAATCGGCGACGTGACGCGAGGAGTGCCCGGCGGGGATGATCGTGCCGAAGTCCTGGGTGTACAGCGCCCCGGGCTGCCCTTCGGCGAGCGAGGCGGGCGGTCGCGGATCGACCCCGATTCCGGTTTCGCGGTAGGCGCCGTCGAGGATGTTGGCGCGGTGCCCGGGGGAGGCCATCCAAGCGTTGACGATCGACTGCGGCGTGGCCAACCACATCGTGCCCCACGCGATGTTCTCGCCCACCACGTACCCATCCTGTGAGTTGGGGAGGTAGCCGCTGGCGCGCATCCGCACCAGCGGCGTGGAGCCATTGGGGGCGACATGGGAGAAGTAATCCTGTTCGGCCATGTCGCGGCTGTGCGCCTGCGCGGCATGTGTGAGCCTCGTGTTGGGCGCGAGTGCGCCCTCGCCGTGGTGTTCGCGTTCCTGGTTGATCAGGCACAGCACCGCAGCGCGCACCTGTTCGACGTTGCCGGAGGTGGGCGTCAGGTTGGCGTTCGGGCAGGAGGCCGCAACGGCGGACGCCGGCAGCATCGCCACGGCCGCGATCGCGCACAGACAGGCCGCGCGGGCAGGCAGCGACGTGATGGACAGGCGTGCCACGTCCGTGGCATCGGCCCGGGGGCGCCCCGACCTGAGTGGTGGGCGGAGGTTTGGACACCTCTACTACTTACAGCGCCAGCACGCGCCCGAGGATCTGAGCGGGAGGGGGGCGGGCCCCCCTCCCGACCTCCCCCCGGAGGGATTCCGTCGTGAGTCAGAGCGCCAGCACGCGCCCGAGGATCTCGCGCATGATCTCGTCGCTGCCGCCGCCGATCGGCC
The DNA here is from genome assembly GCA_963724305.1 of uncultured Solirubrobacterales bacterium. Lineage (GTDB taxonomy): Bacteria > Actinomycetota > Thermoleophilia > Solirubrobacterales > Solirubrobacteraceae > Palsa-744. The sequence goes on along the minus strand of CAVRUG010000004.1, from coordinate 1,097,784 downwards.
CGAGGCGGGCGTCGCGGGCGGCGCGCTCCACCCACTGCTCGCGCATGTAGCCGGCCCCACCGTGGATCTGCAGACAGGCGTCCATCAGCTCGTAGGAGGCGCGCTGGGTGAGCAGCTTCGCCATCGTGACCTCCTTCAACGGCTCCTCGCCGGCCATGAAGCGGCGCAGCGCGTCGTAGGTGACGCAGCGGCAGGTGTACACCGAGGTGGCCAGCTCGGCGAGCTTGTGGCGGGTCACCTGGTGCCCCGACAGCGGCCGCCCGAAGGCGGTGCGCTCGCGCGCGAACTGCGCCGTACGCTCCCACGCGAGACCCATCGCGGCGGCGGCGCCGAGCGCCATCGCCAGGCGCTCCCACTGGAAGTTGGCCATGATCAGCTTGAAGCCCTCGTGCTCGGGGCCCAGCAGGTTCTCCGCCGGCACGAACACGTCCTCGAAGGCGATCGTCGCCGTGTCGGAGGCGGCCCAACCGAGCTTCTTTAGCTTCGCAGAGCGAACGCCCTCGCCGCGCTCGACGATCAGGAACGAGATCCCGTGGTGGCCGCCCTCCGCGGTGGTCTTCACCGCGGTGACGAGGAAGTGGGCGCGCACGCCGTTGGTGATGTAGGTCTTCTCGCCGTTGACCACCCACCCGTCGTCCACTGGCGTGGCGAGCGTGCGCAGCGCGGCCACGTCCGATCCGGCGCCGGGCTCGGTGATCGCCAGCGCCCCAATCTTCTCCCCGCGGATCGCGGGCACGAGGTAGCGCTGCTTCTGCTCCTCGGTGCCGAACTTCCAGATCGGGGGCGTGGCGATGTTGACGTGCGCCCCGATTCCCGCCGCGGTGCCGCCCGAGCCGGTGCGCGTCAGCTCCTCGATCAGGATCGCGTCGTGCAGGTAGTCCCCGCCCTGGCCGCCGTACTCCTCCGGGTACTTGAGCCCGAGGAAGCCGTGCTCGGCGAGCTTTCCGAAGACCTCGTCGGGAAACCATTCATCGCGCTCCCACTCCTGCGCGTGGGGCGCCAGCTCGCGTTCGACGAAGCGCCGGATCGACTCGCGCAGCTCCTCGTGCTCGTCGGTGAAGGGGGGGTCGGGGTTGCTCATCGGTCAGCTGAAGGGTGCTGTTCCAGTCGGCGCATGCGCCGACTGGCCGACCGGCGCATGCGCCGGTCGGGACAGGGCCGCATGCGGCCCTGTCTTAAAGGTCAAAGACCGTAAGACCGTCCGATCACCTCGAGCATGATCTCGTCCGTGCCCGCGCCGATCCGGTTGAGCCGCAGGTCCCGCCACGCGCGCTCGATCCCGTACTCGCGCATGTACCCGGCGCCGCCGTGGATCTGCAGGCACTCGTCGGCGACCTCGCAGGCGATCCGCGAGGCGTACAGCTTCGCCATCGAGATCTCGCGCACGGGGTAGTCGCCGTTCTGCTGGCGCCATGCGGTCATGTACACCATCTGGCGGGCGGTCTCGATCTTCGTGGCCATCTCCGCGAACTTGTGGCGGATCACCTGGAAGTTGCCGATCGGGCGACCGAAGGCGGTGCGCTCTTTGGCGTACTCGAGCGTGCGCTCGAAGCAGCGCTGCGCGCCCGCCACGCTGCCGGCGGCGCCGATCAGCCGCTCGCCCTGGAGCTCCCACATGATGTGGTAGAAGCCGCGCCCAACCTGGCCGAGCACTGCGGACTCGGGCACGCGCACGTCCTGGAAGGCCAGCAGCGCGGTGTCGGAGGCGTGCATCCCCATCTTCTCCAGCTTCTTCTCGCGGATCACCCCGGGGGAGTCCATCGGCACGAGGAACAGCGTGAAGCCGTCATACCCGGCGTCGGCGTCGGTCTTCGTCACCAACACGATCACGTGCGCGCGGTGGCCGTTGGTGATGTAGGTCTTCGACCCGTTGATCACGTATTCGTCGCCGTCTTTCACGGCGCGCGTCTTGATCCCTTTCACGTCGCTGCCGGCGTCGGGCTCGGTGATGCCGAGGCAGAGGATCTTCGTGCCGGCGATCGCGGGCGCCGCCCACTCCCGCTTCTGCTCGTCGGTGCCGAACGCGAGGATCGGGGGCATCGCCATGTCGGTCTGCACCGCCACTCCCATCGCGAGGCCGCCGCTGTTGGCGTGCCCGATCTCCTCGGCAAGCACCAGCGCGCTGTAGTAGTCCCCGCCCTGGCCGCCCCACTCCTCGGGCTTGTCGAGGCCGAGAAAGCCCAGCTCGCCCATGCGCGCAAACACCGAGTCGGGGAACGTCGTCTCCTCCCATTCCTCCGCGTGCGGCGCCAGCTCTTTGACGGCGAAGTTGCGGATCGACTCGCGCAGCTGTTCGTGCTCGTCGGTGAACAAAAAGTGCTTGCGCTTGGCTGCGAAGTCCGGCTTCAATACGGGCTCGGCGGTGGCGGCCATCGATGGGGCTCCTTGTCTGGTGGGTCGCGCGGGACGCGGCGCGGTTCGTCGTGATCGCTTGTGCTCGCAGAAACTAGCGCTTCAGCCAGGAAAAGGAAAGCGGGTCGGGGAGCGGCCGAGCGTTCCGTCCCAAGCCGCGAGTAGCGTGCAGACAATGAGTTTCGCACGCCACCGCAGCGCTGACGCGCAGACGGTAAAATCACGCTATGCCGACGGTCATTCTCGATCCGCTCCCTGTGGAGATCGATGAGCTGCTGTATCGCCGCAAACAGCTCGGCCTCGATCACGCCGACGAGATGTGGGACGGGGTGCTGCACGTGAATCCCTCCCCGCACGGTCGCCACGGTCGCGTGCTGCAGCAGCTCGCTGAGATCGTCGGACCGCTGGCGCACGCCGCAGGTTTGATCCCGATCGCGGACTTCAATCTCGGGACCGAGGGCAACTACCGCGTGCCCGACAGCGGCATCCTTCGCCCTGGACCCGATCAGCTGTACTACCCCACCGCGGCGCTCGTCGTAGAGATCGTCTCTCCCTACGACGAGACATTCGCCAAGCTCCCCTTCTACGCCGCCCACGACGTCGAGGAGATTCTGATCGTCGATCCCAAGAAGCACGAGGTGCAGTGGCTCGCGCTGCGCGGCGATCACTACGAGCCGATCGAGCGCAGCGGCCTGATCGAGCTTGGGCCGGGGGAGCTGGCGGAGCGGATCGCCTGGTCGTAGGCTCGGCGATTCCTCCCGAGCCCGAGCATGCCGCGGTAGGCGCGGGCCACGTCTCACGCTGCGACTGCGAGCAAGAATGCCAGCCAGTCCAGAGCCGGGAGGCTCGGTGGGCCGTTAGGGTGTCCGCCCGACTAGAGGGATCTCTCCCTCATGTGAGAATCTGCCGGGCGAGATGTCTGCTGTCATCTTTGATCTCGACGAGACGCTGCTTGATACCGCCATGCTGCGCGCCGATCGCGAGCATGGACGTTGGCGGCGGCTTGCGACGCGTCTTGATGAGGTCAGACCATACGTGCATATGGAATCAAGCTTGCAGGCGGCTGATCTGCCTGCCCGGGTGCGGGCGATGGGGTTACGGATCGGGATCCTCACTCACAGCCCGCGGTGGTACGCGGAGCGCCTGCTCGATGCATTTGGCATCCGCTACGACACTCTGATCACCGGATCCGACGGTTACGCGCCCAAGCCCGACCCGAGCTCGTTGCGCGCGATCGCCGAGGAGCTCGGCGTACCGATCCAGGAGTGCGTCATGGTCGGCGACGATGCCGCCGATATCGGGGCGGCTCAGAACACCGGCGCGGTTTGCATTGGTGTCGCATGGTCACGACACGCACCGAGGGCATGGCGCCGATGCTGGCCGGATGTGGCGGTTGCGCGCCCAGATCGGGTCATCGATGTACTGGAAGACCGGGATTCTCGGCGGCCCTTCGCCGAGGTGATGCTCGCGGGAGGCAAACCCATCTGGCACTGGGGTTCGTTGCTGAGGCTCGGCGATGGGGTCTTCAGCGTAGGGCACTACTACAAGGTGTCCGACAGCCGTCACCCGGGTGACAAGCTCTCGCGGCTCATCATCCGGGCAAAGGACGATCGGCGTGCCGCCGGCCGGGTCGGCGGGTTGCTCGCAGGTTTGGCTGCCACGCCGTGGCGGGGCATGGCAGTCGATCTCGTCACATCCGTACCGCCCAAACCCGACCAGACCTACGATCGCTTCGCTCTAGTGAGAGCCGCCGTCGCTGCTGCGACAGACGCCGTTGACCGCGGTGAGGTGTTGCACCAGCGCTTTGACGACCCCGACTACAAGCATCAGCGCGCAGAGGACCGTCCCCGACGGGTGGCTGAACGCTTCGCCTCAGCGAGTCTGAGCGGCGAGCGCGTACTGCTGATCGATGACGTGATCACAAGCGGTGGCCAGGTCGAGGAGTGCCGTCGCCAGATGCTCGCCCAGGGTGCGGGCAACGTGACCATCCTCGTGCTCGGCGTCACACAAGACGCGTTGCCACGCTCCTGCCCGACGTGTGGTGGCATCCTGCGCCTAGTGACCGGACGTCACGGCGACTTCATCGGCTGTTCGAACTTCCGGCTCGGCTGTCGCTACACCGAGCAGGCGCCGCCGACGTGATCGTCACTCCACGCCAACGGGCACGATCTGGGTCTGCTGGTCGCGTCTGAGCTCCGGCCACTGACGGGCGAGCTCGACGGCGTCGACGAACGTCTCAAGGTCATCGCGATTGACTGGGTGGCCGAGCGGCTGGTCGCCCAGGCGCGCGCACAGTGCACGCGCGTCACGCCACGCCGGCAAGATCGAGCACAGCTCCTGCGCAGGACGCTCCAGCAATGCCCGCAGGCCCTCGCTCGCGCCGTTCCCGTTGTGGGGGACCGGACAGAAGAGCGGTCTTCCCTGTGCGGCGGCGAACCGGGCCGTATGCATGGTGCCGCTCTGCACCCCGCTCTGGGCGACAACCACAGCGACAGACAATCCGCTCTGCAAGCGGTCTCGCGCGATCAGGTGGTGCGGTCGAGACTGCTCGCCGAGAGGCTGCTCGGAGATCAACGCACCGCCAGAGTCCACGATCTGGGCGGCCAAACCCTTGTTCTCTGCCGGATAGATGCGATCCAGCCCACCGCCCAACACCGCGATCGTTGGTGCCCCCCGCTCGATTGCGGTCCGATGGGCAATCGTGTCGATGCCCTTGGCGAGGCCGCTGACGATTCCCCATCCGCTGTCCGCGAGGACGCTCGTCAGGCTCTCCGCAGCCGAGACGCCGAAGACGGTGGGCTCGCGTGTGCCTACCACGGCTACCAGCTTCTCACGAGCGAGCAGGCCTACATCGCCACTCACGTAGAGCAGCGGTGGCGGGTCCGACAGTTCGCGCAGGCGGTCTGGATAGCACTCGTCGAAGAAGCTCACCAGCTCCACGCCCGCAGCTGCGTAGTCCGCCAAGCTGGCGCGTGACTGCGCCAACGCCTCGTCGAGCTGGGCGCCATGACGTTCGAGCAGCCGCTCCATGTCCGTGGTATGAAGCGTCGCTCGCAGGGCGGTCGCTGGACCCACCCGGGGGAGCGATTGCAGCGCTAGAAAGCCAGCCGGCGAGCGGAAGTCGGTCGTCGCCAGCACAGTCATCGAGGTCTCTGCCATACGGACGCTCCGCAAGAGAACAGCGTCCGTCGGATGGGTTCGATCAGGTGCATGATCCCTGACGAACTGTAGACCTCGGCGAAGACGGTGCTGGCGTATAGCTAGTGCATGGGTGCCCTGGCCAACCAGCCAGCCTGGGCCGCGGGTGCCGCGCCGGCCGGGTACGATGCCCAGCGTGTCCGACCAGCCCACCGTCCCGCAGTCCCCGCCAGCCCCTGATACCCGGTCGGGACCTGTGCTCTACGACGTGGCCGACGGCGTCGCCACGATCACGCTGAACGAACCTGCGACCCGCAATGCGCTTTCGGCCGAGCTGCTGGGCGGGATGATCGCGGCGCTCGAGCGCGCGCGCGACGACGCCGACGTGCGCTGCGTGGTGCTGGCGTCCTCGCACGAGAAGGTGTTCTCCTCTGGCGCCAACCTCGGCGGGTTCGCCGGCGATGTGCCGCTGGTGTACAAGCACTTCGGCAGCGAGCGCTTCGTCGGGCTGTTCAAGCTGATCGGCGCGCTCCCCAAGCCCACGATCTGCGCGGCGCGGGGACACGTGCTCGCCGGGGCGCTCGGGATCGCGCTGGCGTGCGATCTGATCGTGGCCTCCGAGGACGCCACGTTCGGCACGCCGGAGATCAACGTGGGGGCGTTCCCGTTCATGATCATGGCTTTGATCTACCGCAACGTGCCGCGCAAGCGCGCCACCGAGCTGCTGCTGCTCGGCGAGCGCTGGTCGGCGCAGGAGGCGCTGGCGGCGGGGATCGTCAACAAGGTGGTGCCCGCGGAGGAGTTCGATGCCGCCGTCGCCGAGTGGGCAGCCAAGCTGGCCGCCAAGTCGCCTTTGATCATGCGTCTCGGCAAGGAGGCGATGCGCCGCCAGCTCGACATGCCTTTGGAGGATGCCCTCGACTACCTGCGCGCGCAGCTGACGCTGGCGCTCTCCACGGAGGACATCGTCGAGGGTGTCACCGCGTTCTTCGAGAAGCGCGACCCCGTGTGGAAAGGCCGATGATGAGCGACGACGTCCCAACCGATACCCCTGGTGCGCCGATGGCTGAGGTCCCTTCCGCGCCGACCGAGACGCCCACCTCCCTGCTGCGCCCGCTGGTCGAGGACCTGGAGGCCCGCCGCGCGAAGGCGATGCTGGGCGGCGGCGAGGAGAAGATCGCCAAGCAGCACGAGCGCGAAAAGCTCACCGCGCGCGAGCGGATCGCACTGCTGATCGACCCCGGCACGTTCGTCGAGCTGGGCATCCACGGCCGCCCGCACTCCGCGCAGCGCGCGATGGACGGCGTGGAGGCGCCCGCCGACGGCGTGATCACTGGCTACGGCAAGATCGATGGCCGCCTCGTGGCGGTGTGCGCGTACGACTTCACCGTGATGGCCGGCTCGATGGGGATGACCGGTGAGATCAAGGTGACGCGGCTGCGCGAGCTGGCGTTGACAAAGCGGATCCCGTTCGTGTGGCTGCTGGACTCCGCCGGCGCGCGCGTGCAGGAGGCCGCCGGTGCGATGTTCGCCGGGTCGGGGCACCTGTTCCGCGAGGAGGTGATCATGAGCGGCGTGATCCCGCAGGTCGCAGCCCTGATGGGGCCGTGCGCCGCCGGCACCGCCTACATCCCCGGCCTCGCCGACTTCGTGCCGATGGTCAAGGGCCGCGGCTCGATGGCGCTCGCCGGCCCCCACCTGGTGAAAGCCGCCGTGGGGGAGGACGTCACCCAGGAGGAACTGGGCGGCTCGCGCGTGCACTGCCGTAAGTCGGGTGTGGGCGACATGGAAGTGGCCGATGACGAGGAGTGCATTGCGCGCATCAAGGAGTACCTCTCCTACTTCCCCTCCAACTGCGAAGAGGCCCCCCCGCTGCGGCCGGTGGCCGACCCGATCGAGCGTGCCGAGGAGGCGCTGCTGGATGTGCTGCCGGAGTCCAACCGCAAGCCCTACGACATGTACGAGGTGATCAAGCTGATCGTCGACGACGGCGATTACCTCGACATCAAGCGCCAGTGGGCGAAGACGATCATCACCTGCCTCGCGCGTTTCGGCGGGCGGCCCGTGGGGATCGTCGCCAACCAGCCGCGGCAGCTGGGGGGGATCCTCGACAACGACTCCGCCGACAAGGCGGCGCGCTTCGTCAACCTCTGCAACGCCTTCGCGATCCCGCTCCTCTTCATCCAGGACGTCCCCGGCTTCATGGTGGGCACCAAAGTGGAGGCCGAAGGGATCATCCGCCACGGCGCCAAGATGCTGTATGCCGTTGCCAACGCGACGGTGCCGAAGATCACGGTGATCACCCGCAAGGCGTACGGCGCCGGCTACTACGTGATGAACGGCCGTGCTTACGAACCCGACCTGATCGTCGCGTGGCCCTCCGCCGAGATCTCGGTGATGGGCGCCGAGGGCGTCGTGGAGATCGCCTTCCGCAAAGTCGTCGAGGAAGCGGAGGACCCGGCCGCCAAGCGCGCCGAGCTGATCGAGGCGTTCCGCAAGCAGTTCGACGTGTACATCGCCGCCGGCAACGACTTGATCGACGACGTGATCGACCCGCGGGAGACGCGTGTGACAATTTGCAAGGCGCTGGAGATGGCGCAGAGCAAGCGGGTCGAGCGGCCGTGGAAGCGCCACGGGGTGGTGCCGGTGTGAGGGTGAGATCGAAAGGAGCCCTCCCCGCATTTTTTTACCCCGAGGACCGCTGACCCTCAGTCGCCAAATACATCGAAGCGCTCTACGGACTCGACCCACACCTGCTCCGGCTGCTTGCCGGGGTCGTGCAGCAGGCAGTTGTAGAAGACGCCCTCGTTTTCTCCCTTGACGCAAACCTCGCGGATGTGGTGGGGGGCGTGGAAGCGCTCAGCGGCGATCAGATCGTTGTCGAGATCGCAGGTGGTGCACAGCACCGAGGCTTCGAGCAGACGCCGTTCGCGCCCGTCCACCGGCCCTGCGCGCTCGCTCCTGTCTGCGCTGGGTCGCGATAGGCGCACGCGCAGGCCGATATCGGCGGTCAGCGCTGTCCCGCCCACGCGCTCCGCGCCAGACCGTTTCGTTCCCGCTGCGCTCTTTGCATGGCGGTCGAACACCGCTTCGGTTACCCGGCTCGCGATCCGCGTGCGGAACGTGCCGAGCTCCTCGCGCAACTCGCCGATCAGGAGCAGCGGAGGCTTGCCGGGGGGGCGGCTGCGCGCCATGTGCTCCGCCAGCTCGAGCAGTCCGGTGAGGTAGAGATGCTTCTCGGATTGCTCCTTGATCAGTTCGAGCGGGCTGAGTGGAGAGATCGAGAGGTCATCGTGGGGAGGCTCCGCGGACAGGCTGCGGAAGGCGAACTGGAGCTGCTGAAGCAGGAATCGGGTCTTATCTGCGTCTCCTGCGAACTCGCCGTCTTCATGTTTGGTCTGCTGCACGGCCTGCTGCCAGAGCTTGGCGAAATCGGCGGTTGCCTCGTCGTCGGTGGTGTCCAGACCCGCGAGATCCCGCAGCTCGCGCAGCGGTACCGAACTCAGATGAGCCACGACCACGTCTGCCGAGGCCGCCGCTTCCTTCAAGCTCTTCGTACCCTCCGCGAAATCATGGTGGTTCCCGTCGGTTGGCGCCGGGCCGGTGTCGCCGGTGAACAGCACCGACGATCGGTTTTGTCCTCCCCCCATGCTCAGCAGAAATCCCTGCGAGACGTGTCCGGTGGCATCGTAGTGGTCGATCGTCTTGATCGGCTCGATGCACAGGCTGGCCGGCTCGAGCAGGATTTTCGCTTGTTCCACCTGGTCGAGCCGCGCTTTGCCTTTCAGGTGTGAAATGCGATGGAACTCTTCGAAGTTCATCACTTTTACGGCATCTTTGCGCTCCGCGGGCTCTCCTTTTTTGTTGGTCCTCACCGGGTGGTCGTAGTTGAAGAACTCATAGCGTTTGACCACGCTCTCATTGCCCACGATCGTCAGCCGCCGGCCTGGGTCGAACGTGTTGTCGCCGATGAGCTTGCGGATGCCCATCAACGCCAGCAGCGCGTCGAGCGATGCGATGTGGTCTGCATGGTCGTGTGTGAGCACGATCATGTGGATGTCGGCGAGTGAGTATCCGCAGCGATAGAGATTGTCGAGGAAGTCGGCTCCGGGATCGACCGCCACGCCGAAGGGCCTGGCTTCGTCCTTGCCTTCACGCCGAGCGGTCTCATGCGTCTCGCGCACCTGCACGAGATAGCCGCCGCCGGGCGCACGGAATGCCGCTGGCCGGGGTAGGAATGGGAAAAAACTGCTGTAGCGCCGCAGGCACACGATGTCGATGGTCGGCGACACGGCGGCCGTATCGCCGGCTCGTCCGTGGGATTTCTGCATCAGGTACCGGTAGACCTGAGCCAGCTTGACGTTGCTGCTGTCCGTATGGTCGAGGAACGAGCCGAGCAGCTGCCGGGCCATCTGGCGGCGGCTCTCGTCACGGGCCCCCGAGCCAGTGCCCGTCGAGCCCGTCGAGGGGATGGCAAGCCATTTCTGCAGGATGTACTCGATGATGCGGGCAGCCGCCTCGAAGCGTCCCCCTCCCGATGGCCATTGCTCGTCGAGGCTTACCATCGGGGGATCCTCCACAGGGCGACCTTTCCAACCGACGCGGTCGGTGTTGCGGCGGATCTTCAACAAATCGGCCGCGATCAGGGTGCTCGCAGGATCGAGGGCCGCGGCCTGGAGGAGGCAGCGGTGCGCTAGCGCGTGATCGGGTTCGGGCGGAAGCTTGTTGGGGTTGCTCGTCGGTACCCAGCCGACCGGCGGCAGCTTGAGGATGAACAAGAGGTGGCCGAGCCGCATCATTATGTCGGCCGCGAGCAGGCGCAGGTGGACCGGGCTGTACACAGTCTCGAACTGCTTGACGAGCGGATCGAGATGCCGACTCAGCGTGGCCTTGCCCAACTCGGGGTCGTCCTCGACGCTCGCCAGCCACTTGATGATCTGGGTCACGACATCGATGTTTGCGGTCGAGTGACTCTCTGACTCGGCGAGCAGCAGGAACGCCCGCCACGCACGCGTGTAGTACAGCAAGCTCTTCTTCACACGGCCGAGCTCGTAATTGGCCTTGCCCTGGCTGATCAGTAGGTTCAGGCGCCAGCGGGAATTGCGCAGCACGCGTCCGATCTCCTCGTGTTGCTCCCATCCTTTGAGATGCAGAGATGCGCGGTCGAAGTACCTCAGCGCAACCCGGTGCGCATGCTGGCTGCGGTAGATGCGGCCGATGTGGTGCTCGGCGATCCCGGACAGCCCCTCGATAAGGGTCTTGGTGCCCGGCACTCGCACTGCGCGCCGCTCGATTCGCTGGCGTAGATCTCTCAGAAAACGGGTCAACTTATAGAAGTCGCGGTAGGCGCGATCGCGGTCTCCAAGCGTCCACCAGGTGTATGCGCGGCGATGCAGCGCCAGAAGGTTCAGCTGGTTGCCGATCCACATGCAGTAGGTGGGTGTGAGCGTTTCGCAGCACTGCTCATACGAGTTGATCACGTAGTCGCGCTCCACTTCATCCTCCGCGAACACCCAGGGCACCGAGCGTCCAACCACATAGACAAAGGTGTTGAGGACGACGCTGCGTCGCAATGCCGTCTGCGTCTCCGCGTAGGTCTCCGGGATCCGCGTGAACATCGTGCCAAAGCTCTGCGAGCGAATGTGCTCGGCCTCGTGCATGGACATGTGTGCGTCGCTCAGCGCTTCGAGGACGGTCAGGTGCAGGGCGGTGAATGAGCTGTCCACCCCCATGTGGTCGTCGAGGATCTCGCGGAACGCGCGTGCTTCACCCGAGCCACGTGGAGCCTCCGCGGTGCGCTGGGGAGGTCGCAGCTCCTCGGGTATGAGCTTGTTGACCTCCTCGAGCCGGTATAGCGTCCGATGCAGGCGGCCGCGGATCAGTGAGGTCTCTCGCTCTTTGGACACGACCCCGCGTCGCTGCGGGTCGTGGATGACTGCCAGCAGCTTGCCCAGTTTATGGCCGTCCGTTGCCCTTCGCCCTCTGCCTGTCTTCGTCTCGAGGTGCAGGCTCAGGGCCGTTGCGGCGGCACTGTAGAAGTCTGAGACTCGCAGGAGCAGGTCTGGCCAGAGCGGCTCTGGGCGCTCGTTGTAAGGCGAGGGATGACGCCGGCGCTCCTGTGGCGCGGTGCTCGACGTGCTCGGACGGTGTAGCGCGTCGCGGAGGTGCTCGTTGCAGTTGAGCGAGGCATCGACGACCTCTCTCAGCGTGGTGTCGGCGCGCTGGTTGCCGATGCTCTCGCGTAACTCCCCGAGCCTGTCCGCCGCGAGCATGTAAGCGCCCAGGGTGTGCAACAACTCCGCTTGCAGGAAGTCACTGACCTGGTGTTGGGTCGAAACTCGCTGCGTCTTCGGCGACTCCATGCGACTAGCCATTGAGCAGGGTCCCTTGCGAGTCGCGGCTCGCGCGACGCGTTTCGAGCGGTCGGGCCCGTCCCTGGTGCGCGATGGGGAGCTCCGTGGCCAGTCCGGCGTGGCGGGTGCCGGCGATGATGGCAGGGACTTTCACGGTAGCGGCCATTGGCAGTGGGCGAAGCTGTGATGCGTCAATAGGTGACAGCTCCCCAGGGTGAGGGCAGTGTAGCATTGGGTGCGTCGGCATATAAAGAAAGTACGAGTAGTCAGTCTGTTTTTGCCCCCGGGATGCGCTTATCCAACACGCCGCTGACTGGCCAGGCCAGGCGACGTGCATAGCTCCTGGCTGGGATACTTCGGCCATGAGCGTCGAGAACCCGGTAGTAATCACCTGCGCCATCTCGGGCGTCCTCGCCAACCGCGAGCAGTGCCCGGCGATCCCCTACACCCCCGCGGAGTACGCTGCCGAGGCGCGGCGGATCGTCGACGAGGGCGGCACGATGATCCACATCCACGCGCGCACCCCTGCGGGCGGGCCGAGCTTCGAGGTGGAGGACTACAAAGCGATCAGCGACGCCATCCGCGCGGAGGTGGGGAACGCGGCGATCATCAACTTCTCCACCGGCGCGATGGGGGTGAGCGTGGAGAAGCGCGTGGCCTACCTGCGCGAGTGCCGCCCCGAGGTGGCCGCGCTGAACATGGGCTCGATGAACTACGCCAAGTACTCGCGCTCGCGCAAAGACTTCGTCTTCAACATGGTGTTCGCCAACCCCTTCGGCGAGATCATCGAGCTGCTGGGGGCGATGCACGAGCTCGGCATCAAACCGGAGCACGAGTGCTTCGACCTCGGCCACGTGGGCAGCCTCGAGCCGCTGATCGACATGGGCGTGCTGCAGCCGCCACTGCACGTGGACTGCATCATGGGCGTCGTCGGAGGTATCCCCCCGGGCGCGCGCAACCTCGCGGCGATGGTGGCCAACATCCCCGGGGTGGAAGACGGCGCCGGCGAGCGGGGCGGGTCCAAATCGCATTGGGCGGTGATCGGCATCAGCCGCCGGCAGTGGGAGCTGGTCGCGGCCGCGCTCACGCTCGGCGGCTCGATCAGGGTGGGCCTCGAGGACAACCTCTACCTGCCAGACGGCGAGATGGCGCGCTCCAACGGCGAGCTGATCGCCAAGGCGCGGCAGATGACCGAAGACGTCGGCCGGCGACCGGCGACCGTGCAGGAGGCGCGCGGCCTCTTGAACATCCCGCAGCGCGATGGCTGACCGGGAAAGGATTTGGATGAGCGGCCTCCGGCCGCGGGCGGGGCTCGCGCGGCGGTTAGGAACGCGATCTCCGTCCGTCCCCTGGGGGACGGACGGGACGGCCGTGAGCCCGTCATGAGTCTCCCGCTGGAGGGCATCCGCGTGCTCGACCTCTCGCGCCTGTTGCCGGGGGGCTTCTGCTCGCTGCTGCTGGCGGACTTCGGCGCGGAGGTGTTGAAGGTGGAGGACACCGGGATGGGCGACTACATCCGCTGGTCGCCGCCTTACGTGGAGGGCGCCGAGCAGAGCGCCAAGTCGGCGCTGTTCCTCGCGCTCAACCGCAACAAGCGCTCGATCAGGCTCGACCTCAAGAACGAGCATGGATGCGAGGCGCTGCTGCGACTGGTGGCGGAGCACGACGTGGTGCTGGAGTCCTTCCGCCCCGGCGTGCTCGACCGCCTCGGCGTGGGCTACGAGCGGATGCGCGAAGTCAACCCCGGGGTCGTGTACTGCGCGATCTCAGGGTATGGCCAGAGCGGCCCCAAACGCGAGGCGTCGGGGCACGACATGAACTACCTCGGCCTCGTCGGCCTGCTCGGGCTCACGGGAGAGCGCGGCGGCCCGCCGGTGCAGGCAGCGGGACAGATCGCCGACCTCGGCGGCGGCGCGCTGATGGCGGCGTTCGGGATCCTCGCCGCGCTGCGCGAGCGCGACGGCGCCCCCGTTCGTCAATCATCCACCCACCCCCCGTCTGCGGGGGGTGGGGATTCCGCCAGGAGTGGCTCGGGCGAGGGCCAGATGGTGGACGTCTCGATGGCCGACGGCGCGCTCTCATGGCTGGCAATGGTGGCCGCCGCCTACTTCGCCGACGGCAACACGCCCCACCGCGGCGAGCTGCTGCTGGCGGGCTCGGTGATCTGCTACCGCCCTTACGAGTGCGCCGATGGCTGGGTGACGCTGGGCGCGCTGGAGCCCAAGTTCTGGCAGGCGTGGTGCCGGGGCGTCGAGCGCGAGGAGCTGATCGAGCGTCAGTTCGAAGCGCCCGGCTCCGACGCCCACGCGCAGGTGGTGGAGATCTTCAAGACCCGCACCCGCGCGCAGTGGGAGCAGTTCGCGCGCCAGCACGACTGCTGCCTGGAGCCGGTGCTGGAGCTCGACGAGGCGCTCGACTCCGAGCTGGTGCGCGCCCGCGAGATGGTCGTCAACCTCCAGCAGCCCGGCGTCGATGGAGGGCTGCGTCAGCTCGGAGTGCCCGTCAAGCTGGAGCGAACCCCCGGCACCCACGACCGCCTGCCCGGACCAGCGCTGGGTGAGCACACCGAGGAGGCGCTCGCCGCGGTCGGCTACTCCGCCGAGGAGATCGCCGGATTGCTGGAGTCCGGCGCTGCCGCAGGCCCCGTCCGCCCTGACGCCGCGGCGGGGCAGGGCGCCACGTTCCGGGCGTAGCCCTACCAACGCGCACGGTGATGCTCCACCACGCCCATGCCGTGCGCCAGCTCGACCCCGCCGGGGAGCGTGCCGCTGAAAGTTCCAAACGGCGCGCGGTAGTCGCTGCGCACCAGCAGCAGGTTCTCGCGGCGGCTGCGCTGCGCCACGGCGGTGAAGCGCAGCCGCGAGCCGTCGGCTGAGTCGATCCGTGAGAGATCGGCCGCGAAGTGCACGGCGGCTACCTCGTGCGGCTTGCCCGCCACCCACACTGCGCGCTCGCTGCCGGTCGGGGGATCGTTGACGCCCTCGACGAGATTGAACGCCAGCGGCGTTCCGTCGGGGTCCACGCCGACCCCTGCCGCCCACCGCCACTCGGTCACGCGTGCGTGGTAGCCGGCGGTGTCGTCCACCACCGCCAGCGCCTCGATCTCGCGTGGGGCGCCGCCGTCAAGGGCTACGGTGCCACGCGCGGGGACCCCCGCTTGCTTGCGTGTCCACACGTAGGCTCGACCGTGGGAGCACAGTGCCTCGATGCCCGTGTCTTCGGCCAGCGCGAGGTCGAGCGCCACGCCGTTGTCGCGTACGCGCAACCGCCCCGGGATCGCCGTGTCACTTCCGCGCACCTGCGGCCTGCGCGGGTCGATTCCCGTCCCGTCGCGCACGGGCGGGCTCCCCGGCACGAGCTCCACTGTCCCTCGGCCGCCGAGCATATGCGTGCGCTCACGTAGTCGGCCATCCTTGCGCGAGACGACCGCCCAGAAGGTCTGGCGCGCCGGTCCCACCTGCACGGTGGCCGCACACGCCATCAGCTCATCGCAGAAGATCCCCACGTAGCGCCAGCGCTTCAGGGGGCGTGTTCCACGGAAGAGAGGCATGTGGGCGGGCGCGCACAGGCCCCTGCCGGCGCTATGCTTGGAGTCGTTGACTGACTAGTCAATCTATTCTGTGGGGAGACGCTCATGGAAGGGAGTGCGCTTTTGAGGGTCGCCGCGGTCCAGCTCAACTCCACGGCCGACAAGGCCGCGAACGTGGCCGCCGCCGATCGCCTCACGCGCGCCGCGGCGGCGGATGGGGCGCGACTGATCGTACTCCCCGAGAAGTGGTCGGTCCTCGGGGCCGACCACGATCTGCGGGCGGGTGCCGAGCCGCTCGACGGGCCGGCGATCTCGTGGGCGCGGGCGATCGCGCGGGAGCTTTCGATCGACCTCGTGGCGGGGTCGATCGTGGAGGCGCCCGCCGCGGATCGAGGGGCGGCGGGCGGGAAGCTCGCGACCTCGGCGAACGCCGGCGGCGGCGGGAAGCTCGCCAACACCTCCGTGCACGTCGATCCGCAGGGGGAGGTGCGGGCGGTGTACCGCAAGCTGCACATGTTCGATGTGGAGGTCGAGGGCCGCTCCTACCGCGAGTCGGTGGTTACCGAGCCCGGACAGGAGATCGTGCTGAGCGCCACCTCCGACGGCGTCGAGCTGGGGATGTCGATCTGCTACGACCTGCGCTTCCCCGAGCTGTTCGGGGCGCTCGCGCTGCGTGGCGCCCGCGTGGTGGCGCTGCCTTCCGCCTTCACGCTGCCCACCACCCGCGACCACTGGGAGATCCTCGTGCGCGCGCGGGCGATCGAGAACGAGGTGTTCGTGATCGCCGCCAACCAGGTCGGTCCTCACCCCGGCGGGCACCACTCCGGGGGGCGCTCGATGATCGTCGATCCGTGGGGGGTCGTGCTCGCGCGCGCCGACGACCACGAGGGCTTCGTCGCGGCCGACCTCGACCTCGACCGTCAGGTGGAGATCCGCGCCCAGCTGCCCGTCCTTGCCCACCGCCGCCCGCAGGTGTATTCCCGATGAGCGTCTCACGCGCCAAGAACGGCCCCGACAAGCGGCGCATGATCCTCGACGCCGCCGTGCGCGTGTTCGCGCGCCAGGGCTTCCACGCCTGCCGGGTCTCCGACATCGCCGACGAGGCGGGCGTGGCGTATGGGCTGGTGTATCACTACTTCGCCTCCAAGGACGAGGTCCTCGACACGCTCTTCCTCGAGCGCTGGAACGTGATGCTCGAGACGATCCGCGCGGTGGACGCGCGGGATGAGCTGGGCGCGCGCGAGAAGCTGCACGAGATCGCCTCCTTCATCGTGGACTCCTACCGCCACGACCCCGACCTGATGAAGGTGATCATCGTCGAGGTCACCCGCGCGGCCAACTCCTTCGGGCAGACCCACCTCGCGCAGATCCGCCAGGCGTACGAGCTGATCGCCGAGATCGTCACCGCCGCACAGGCCGAGGGCACGTTCAAGGCCGAGATCGACGCGCGCTTTGCGGCGATGTCCTTCTACGGGGCGATCGAGCAGATGCTGACCGGCTGGATCTTCGGTCTGCTGCCCTGCGAGGAGGATCAGTACGAGCGCGCCAAGTGGCTGGTGGTGGAGACCGTGTGTGGGGGTTTGGAGGCCCCTTCCGCCGGCGGTTCCCGCGGGGGGGAGTCAAAGACGACCACCGTGGGCAATACACTCCCCTGATGATGGAGAACGAGATGGTCAAGCGTTTGATGTGGTCGGGCATGCTCACCGCGCTCGGCGCCCTCGCGAGCGTCCTCGTGCAGCGCGCCGCCGGCGTGGTGTGGCGGCGGGTGTTCGACGAGGAGCCCCCGGAGTGAGCGCGGCGGCGGGGCCGGAGCCCGCCCGCCCACCGGGGAGTGACGCAAGCGGGTTTGGAGTGGGCGCGTCTGGTGCGACCCCGCCTCCGACGAGCGCTGGGGCGGGCGGGACTGGAGTGGGCGCCGGGACGCTCGGGTCTCGGAGAGACGGGCCGCAAAACATCGCCACCGCGATCACCGACGTCTCTGAACGTATGGCGGTGCTGGTGCACGAGGAGGTCGAGCTCGCCAAGGCGGAGGTCACCGAGAAGGTCACCAAGCTGGCGCGCGGCGCGGTGGTGGCGGTCGCCGCGGGCATCTTCATCATGACCGCGCTCTTCTTCGTGCTGATCGGTTGTGCCTGGCTGCTCTATTACGAGTTGCCGATCGGCAACTCCTTCACGTACTTCTGGGGCTTCTTCGCGATGGCGCTGATCCTGGTGGTGCTCGGGGCGCTCGCGGGGCTGGTGGCCGCCAAAGTCGTCAAAAAAAGCTCCCCCCCGGTGCCCACGATGGCGATCGAGGAGGCACGCTTGATCCGCGAGACGATGGGCTCGGGCTCGGAGCACGACGGCAATAAGGGGATACGGTAATGGCACAACGCTCGCCGGCGGAGATCCGCAACTCGATGGAGGCCAACCGCGCGGAGCTGGCGGTGTCGATGGAGCGCCTGCATGTCGAGGTGGCGCGGCTCACCGACTGGCGCGCTCACGTCGAGCGCCACAAACGCGAGCTGCTGATCGGCGCCGCCGTCATCGGTCTCACGCTCGGGATGCGCAGCCGGCGCCGGCGTCGTCGGCGCTAGGCCAGCAGCGCGCGGGGGATCCCGCCGACCCCCACGAGACCCGGGCCCACATAGGTGCCGATCACCGGGCCGACCTCGGAGACGAATAGCGGCTCGGAGCCGTAGATTTCGCGTCCGTGGTCGATCAGCCGCTGGGCCTGGTCGGTGGCCTGGATGTGCTGCACCACCCACGCATCCGAGCCGGCCTCGCGCAGTTCGTGCATGTACTGCACCATCCGCTCAAACGCCCTGCCGGCGGTGCGCACGCGCTCGACAGGGGTGATTTCGTAGCCCAGCGTGAGGATCGGCTTGATCCGCAGCGTGCCCCCCAACCACGCTTGCGCCTTACCGACACGCCCACCGCGGCGCAGGTACTCGAGGGTGTCGATGCAAAACCAGATTTTCAGCGCCGCCCGGGTCTCGCGGATGCGAGCGATCACGCCCTCCTTGTCGGCGCCGCCGCGCGCTGCCGCGGCGCCCGTGAGCGCGAGCAGGCCGAGCCCGCCGCAGGCCGTCTCCCCGTCGATCACCTCCACGCGCTCGCCCATCCCGCGCTCGGCGAGCAGACCACGGGCCTGGCGGGCCGCCTCGCAGGTGCCGGAGATTCCTCCCGAGAGGTGCACCGAGACGATGTCCTGCCCTGCCTCCAGCAGCGGCTCCCATACCGCGAGGAAGTCCCCGATCGAGGGCTGGGAGGTGGTGGGCAGATTCGGGTTGGAGCGCAGCTGTTCGTAGAAGGCGTCGAAGTTCGCCATCTCGCTCTCCCGCTGTTTGTCATTGCCCCACCCCACGTACAGGCTGACCTGGTGGATGCCTTCGCTCTCCGCCAGCGTGCGCGGCAGGTACTGGGTGGTGTCGGTGACGATCGCTACCGGGGGCATCGGGCGAGCACCCTATAGCAACGCCCCGCGCGCCCCGTTCCCGGCCACGCGACCGCGGGTTCCGTCGCTCCGCGTTCAGCCCAGCCGGTTCTCGATCTGCAGGCTGCCCGCAGCGACCTCGTCCGGCAGCTGCTCGGTTGGCGTCTGTGCGGAGCCGCTCTCGACCCCGAGGGTCTCCGCCAGCTCGCCCGACTCGTACATCTCCATGACGATGTCGCAGCCTCCCACCAGCTCGCCGTTGACGAACAGCTGGGGGATCGTGGGCCAGTTGGAGAGGGCGGAGAGCTCCTGGCGGATGCGGGGATCGGGGAGGATGTCCACCGCCGCGAAGCCGGCGTCGAGCGCCTGCAGCGCGGCGACCGTGCGCGCCGAGAAGCCGCACGCGGGAGCGTCCGGGGTGCCCTTCATGAAGAGGATCACGGGGTTCTCGGCGATCGCCTGCTCGATCGCCACGCGAATCGGGTTGGACTGGGTGGAGGGGGCGGTGATGGGATCGATGCTCTTCATGGGTGTCTCCTTGGGGCGCTTGCGGTGGTGGGCTCTGGCTCTCTCGGGCGGCTGGGGGTCTTCGGGTGGTGGTTCTGGCTCTCGGGCGGCTGGGGGTCTTCGGGTGGTGGTTCTGGCTCTCGGGCGGCTGGGGGTCTTCGGGTGGTTGTTCTGGCTCTCAGGCGATTGCGGTCTTCAGCGACAGGGCATGGATCGGCCCGCCGATCTCCGCGCCGAAGACCTCGTAGACGAGGCGATGCTGCTCGATACGGCTACGTCCGGCGAACGCCTCCGCGGTGACCGTCGCGCGGAAGTGATCGCCGCCGCCGGTGTAGTCCTCGACCTCGGCGCGGGCACCTGGGATCGCGGTCTCGATGCGCTGCTTGATCTCTTCGGGGGTGGGCATCCAGGCCAAGGATAGCCGCGGCGGCGGGCCTCGCTACACTTTGGATAGCGATGGTTGCATTCACCGACAAGGGAGCCGAGAAGGTGCGCGAGTTCCTCGCCGCCCAGAACGCCGACGTGGCCCTCGCGGGGCTGCGCGTCGGGGTGCGCGGAGGCGGCTGCTCGGGCTTCCAGTACCAGCTTGCCTTCGACGAGCAGCGCGAGAGCGACGCCGTGTTCGAGAGCCATGGGCTGAAGCTGCTGGTCGATCGCCAGAGCCTGCAGTACGTGTACGGCTCGGAGATCGACTACGAGGAAAGCCTCCAGGGCGCGGGCTTCAAAGTCAACAACCCCAACGTCGTCGCCGCCTGCGGCTGCGGCTCGTCCTTCCGCGTAGCCGAGGAGGAGCAGGTCTCAGCCGTCTGAGGATGGGCAGGCTGGGAAGGCCTTGCCCAAACCCGAGAGCAGGCGAGAGAGGGCAGGAGGCGTCGCGATCGCCGAGAGGCATGGTGGCGACGCGGTCTGATGGTGACGACGCGGTCTGCCGGTTGGAGAGCTGAGACCGTGGCCTTGGTTTTATGTCTCTAGGAATTATCTTTGCAGACATAAGATAAATTATCTTGACAGAGATTATCTTGTCAGGCATAATTGGGCTGTGGCGCGTGGCTCGAGCAACCCGACCAACCCCTTCCGCTTCGGCGCGCTGGCGCTCGATGAGGCCTTCACCGACCGCGAGGAGGAGCTCGAGGAGCTGACGGCCGACGTGCGCAACGGACAGGACGTTGTCCTGTTCGCGCCGCGACGCTACGGCAAGTCCTCGCTGATCTGGCGGGTTGCCCAGCAGCTCGTGGGGGAGGGCGTGCTGATCGCGCAGGTCGATCTGATGCGCACCCCCACCAGGGAGCGGCTGGCGGAGCGGCTCGCGGCGGCGATCTACGACGAGATTGCCTCGCCGCTGTTCCGCGCCCGCGAGCGCATGCGGATGTTCGCAGGGCTGCGGATCGCGCCGACCGCGACGATCGACCCCGAGGATGGGTCGCTCTCCTTCAGCTTCGACGCCCGTGCCGCGCGCGAGGACCTCGACGCCACGCTCGAGGGGCTGCTGGCGCTGCCGGGACGCCTCGCAGCCGAGCGCGGCCGACGCGTGGCGCTGGTGCTCGACGAGTTCCAGGAGGTCGTCGAGATCGACCGCGGCCTGCTCAAGCTGATGCGCTCGGTCTTCCAGGAGCAGCCCGAGGTGGCCCACATCTACCTCGGCAGCGCGCGGCACATGATCGAGCGCATCTTCAACGATGAGCACGAGCCCTTCTGGCGCAGCGCCAAGCAGCGCGAGCTCGGACCGATCCCGCGGGAGTCGTTCGAACGCTACGCCGCCGCCGGGTTTGCCGGCACCGGCAAGATGCTCGACCTCCGGGCGTGTGCCGGGGTGCTGGACGCCACCGGCGGACACCCCTATGCCACGCAGGAGCTGCTCTACTTCCTCTGGGAGGAGACCCCTGCCGGGGAGAGTGCAGGGAGCGAGCGCTTGGAGCGCGCTCTGACCACGACGTTGCGCTCCGAGCACGCGCACTTCAGCCTGCTGTGGTCGCGCACAGCCGCCGCTCAGCGCCGCGTGCTGCAGGCGCTTGCCGCCGAGCAGCCCGGACGGCCGCTGAGCAGCGAGTACCGCCGTCGCTACGCGCTACCGGCGGTCGCCACCGTGCAGACCGCCCTCGCCGCGCTGACCGACGCCGAGCTGGTCGCGCGGATCGGTCGCGGCGAGTATCGCATCGCCGAGCCGTTCCTGGCGGAGTGGATCAGGCTCAACGAGAGCTGAAGGCCGGACTGTGGCGCAGCGGGTTACGTCTGATCGTGGTCCAGCAGAGAGCTGAATGCCACCGACCGTCGGTCCCAGCGAGGCTATGTCGGCTCGTTATCCAGCGAGCGCCACAGATAACGGCAGGCCAGCGTCCGGTGCGGGCGCCACGGCTCGGCGATCCGTTCGATCTCGGGGGCGTCAGGAAGGGCGTCCAGCCCATAGGCGCGCTCGATCGCGCGGCGGATGCCGAGGTCGCCGACCGGTAGCACGTCGGGGCGCTGGAGGTGGAACATCAGGAACATGTGCGCCGTCCACATGCCCAGACCCTTGACCGCGACCAGCTCGGCGATTGCCGTATCGTCGTCCAGATCGTCGAGGCGCTCGAGCTCCAGTTCACCCGAAAGCACGTGCTCGGCCAGCGAACGTAGATAGCCCACCTTCGCGCGGGACAACCCCGCCGCGGCGCGCAGCTCTTCGGGCTCGTCCGCGAGCACCTGCTCGGGTGTCGGGGTGCGGCCGTCGAAGCGTTCGGTGAGACGCAGGTAGATTGAGCGCGCCGCCTTCGTCGAGAGCTGCTGTCCGACGATCGCCCGCACCAGTGCCCCGTAGTGGTCGTCGGGGCGCCCGGCGCGCGCGTCGCCCAGCTTCGGGCCGACCGCCTCGATGATCGCTGCCATCACCGGATCGGCCGCGCGCAGATGGGCCAGAGCCGTCCGTTGCGAGGGACGGCGGCGTGCGGCGGGGGGTTTTGCGGGGGCTGGTGGGGTCATGCTCGGATGCCTCGTCGGCGACGCGTCGGTCTCAGGCGCTCGCCGCGGCCTCCAGCGCCACCGGCTCGCCGTCGAGCGCGTTGAGCGCGCGGGCGAGCGAGACGGCGAGGCAGGTGAAGCTCGGCGTGTCCCTGATGGTGTAGCGCGAGGCCTCGGTGGTGCGCAGGCGCTGCACGAGGTCGAGGAAAGTGCCCACGTCGTCGGTGTCGAACGCGACCACGAACTCCTGGTCGTCGAGGCCGAACGAGTAGGTGGTGTGGTTGTCCACGCCCGGGTATTCCCGCCCCACAGCGATGTGACCCTGCATGATCCGCCAGCGCTCCTGCGCGGGCAGGCCGTACCACTCGCGCGACTTCACGAACGGATACACGAACACGTACTTACCGCGGAACGCGCGCGGGTTGGTGCGCTCGTCTTCGGAGTACTCCGAGCTCTTGCGCATCCCCAAGAACGAATAGGGGGTGTGCGCCCACTTCATCAAGCCGCTCTGCAGCAGCACCACGTGGAACTCGTGGATCCGATCGAGGTTCTCCGCCTCGGAGATCAGCAGCAGCTCCGCATCGCCGCGGGTGCCCACCAGCGAGAAGCTCTGCAGCAGGTGCCCGTCGGCGAAGTCCTCGCACGCGGCCATGAACTCGCTCTTGTCCTGCGCGCGCTGCTCGGCGTCCAGGCGCCGCCACGCCGGGTCGAGCCGCAGGAAGGTGTACTTGACGAAGTGGCGCTTGCTCACGCTCACAGGCTAGCGGCCCTCCGCCTGGACCTTGCGCGACGGCACGGCACCATGTCTCCGCGGGACCGCGGCTGGTGCGCGACAGCCGAAGCGCGAGTGGACGAGGCGACCGCGGGGAGATGCCGGTGCCGGAGGGGTTAGAGTGAGGGCGTGCGGATCGCACTCGTCTCGCCCTACTCGTGGACCTACCCGGGCGGCGTCACCCGTCACATCGAGGCGCTTGCCGACGAGCTGCAGGCGGTCGGTCACGAGGCGCGCATCCTCGCGCCCTTCGACCCCGACGATGCGCTCGCGCGCCGGATGCACCGGGGAGCCCGCCCACAGCCGATGCCCCTGCCCGACCGGGTGGTGCCGCTCGGGCGCACCGCGGGGTTTGCGGCCAACGGGGCCATCTCCAACCTGGCGCCCACCGTTGATTCCGTGCTCGCGCTGTGGCGGGAGCTGCAGACCGGCGGCTACGACCTCGTCCACGTGCACGAGCCCGTCGTGCCCCTCGTCGGCTGGTATGCCCCCAACTGCGCGGGGGGCCTCCCGATGGTGGGCACCTTCCACAGCTTCTCCGAGAACGCCTTCACCAACGGGATCGGAGTGGCGCTCGGGGCGCGGCGGCACATCAACCGCCTGCACGCGCGGATCGCGGTCTCCGAGGCCGCCGCGTGGACCGCACGGCGCTTCTTCGGCGGGCGCTACCGGATCGTGCCCAACGGGGTGCAGCTCGATCCTGCCGGCTTCGATCTGCAGGCGGAGCGCGATCCGCGCCTTCTGTCCGCTGGTGGGGATCGGCGTGCGAATGCCGATGCGGCCGACTGGACACAGACTGGAGGGGATCGCAATGTTGAGCCGGCGCCGTTGCGCATCCTGTTCATCGGCCAGGCCGTCGAGCGCAAGGGTCTGCCCGTGCTGCTGCGCGCCTTCGAGGCGCTGCGCGAGCACGTGCCCGCCACACTCACGCTGGTAGGAGCGGCGCCGGAGGAGATCGCCCCGCTGTTGCTCGACGACCGCGGGGTGCGTGCTTTAGGCAAGGTCAGCGAGGAGGAGAAGGCCGAGCAGCTGCGCCGCGCCGACGTGCTGTGCGCGCCCTCGCTGGGGGGCGAGAGCTTTGGGATGGTGCTGACCGAGGCATTCGCCGCCGGCACGCCGGTGGTGGCGTCGGACATCGCCGGCTACCGCGACGTGGTGCGCAACGGGGTCAACGGCCTGCTCACCCCGCGCGGCGACGCGCGGGAGCTCGCGGAGGCGCTGCGCGTCTTGGCGCTCGACCACGCCCGGCGTGCGCAAATGGCGGCCGCCGCCCGCGAGCGGGCCGAGCGCTTCGCCTGGCCCCGCGTCGCCGCCGAGGTGCTCGAGGTCTACGAGCAGGCGCTTGCCGTCGTGGGGCGGGAGTCCGCGCAACCCGGGCGGGCTGTGAGCGCGTCGGAGCGGCACGCGACTCTGAGCGAATCGGGCTGGCCCACAGCTCTGAGTGAATCGGGGCAGGCCACGGCTGTGAGCAAGTCGGGGCTCGCGGACTCGAGCAGATCGAAGCGGCTCGCTGTGCGCCTGGGTCTTGCCCCCGCCGATCTGCTGCCACGGGTGCCCGCCCAGCGTCTGCCAAGCCCCGAGCCGACACTCGCAGTCGCGCCCGTGCGGCGTGCGTTGCGATTCGCCCGTCGCGGTGCGCTCGCCGTGGTATCGCTTGTGGGTCTGGCGCTTGCACTGACCGCGCTGTCGCGGATCGGCCTTGGCCGGGTGCTCGCCAGCCTCGTTGCCTCCAGCCCCGGGCTGATCGCCGCCGGCCTTGGCTTGATGTGCCTCTCGATGGTAGTTCGCGGCCTTGCCTGGTACGCGATCCTCAGGGCTGCCCCCACCTGGCGACCCGCGCGGCGGCGCGATGCGCTGCAGGGAACCTTCATCGGCGTGCTGATGTCCGCCACGCTGCCCGCCCGCCTGGGCGAGCCCTCGCGTGCGCTGATCGTCGCGCGCCGCCTCGGGCGCCCGCGCGAGACACTGCCGGTGGTGCTGGGCACGATGGTGTCGCAGACGCTGCTCAACCTGCTTGCGCTGGCGCTGCTCGCGGCCGCGATGCTCTCCGGCGTGCCGCTCCTGCACGGCCACGACGGAGCGCTTGCTGCCGCCGCGCTGGTGCCAGTGGCGGCACTGCTGCTCGTGTTGCTCACTCCCGTGCTGCTGCCCCGCTCCGCGATCTCGCGCTACGCGCGGCTGCACTCGCTGGTGCTCGGGCTGCGCAGCTCGCTGCTGCGCGTGCGCGAGGGCCTGCGGATCTTCCGCCAGCCACGCCGCGCGGCGGTGGCAACGACGGTGCAGCTTTCGGCGTGGGCGCTGCAGTGTGGCTCCTGCTGGCTGTTGCTGATGGCGCTGGGCCTCGACCACCGTGTCGGGATCGCCGGCGCCGCGGGCGTGCTGTTCGCGGTCAACGTCACCGCGGTGGTGCCCGTCACGCCCGCCAACGTCGGCATCTTCCAGGCGGCGTGCGTAGCGGTGCTGGCCGGTGCCTACCACGTCTCCACCCCCGACGCCGTCGCCTACGGGATCGTGTTGCAGGCGGTCGAGGTGGCCGCTGCGGTGATCATGGGTATGCCCGCGCTTGTCAAGGAGGGCCTCTCCTGGAAGGAGGTTCGCCTGCGCACGCTGCACGCTACGCCGGTGTGCCTGCCGCCGCTGCCGGGGAGTGGCGAGGTCACCTCTCGGGCGTAGCGATCCTCGCGGGGCGCCGGCGATCGAGGGCGCCGGCGATCGCAAAGACGGTGATCGCGCGTCGGGTCATTCGATCGACGTACTACCGCTCCCAGTACCGGTTTCCTGCGATGTGGTGCCGGTTTCCCCAGATGTTGCACCGCGTGCGGGCGGCCCGGTGCTGCTTCCCGGCGACCCTGTGCCCCCGGGGATTGGCGGTGCGGTGACGGTTTGTGTAACGGTTCTGATCGGCAGCGTCACCGTCTTGTTCACCGTCACCGTATGCCCGTCGACCACCGTTGCCACCGTGAGGTGTGTGGTTGCCGCGTTGGCGTTGGCGCTGCTGCTACTGCTGCCGATCGCCCAGCCGATGGCGCCTCCTGCTGCGACCGCCGCGGCGGCGATCGAGCAGAGCATCCGCGTCGTGATCGAGATCGGCTTCCGTCCGTTGCCGGGGCATTTGGCGGAGATGAGCTCGTCGGCCTCGTGCAGGTACCGTTGCGCCGCGGTGTGATCGCCAGCGCTCGCCGCGGTTGCGCCGAGGCGCTGCAGCATCCAAGCCTCCGATCGCCAGTCCCCGAGTGCGCGGGCCGCGCTGCGGCCGCGTTCGAGGAGCGTCAGCAGCTCCTCGACACGGTGCGCAATTGCAAAGCCCGCTTGAACGGTCTTCACCAACTCGAGCAGGCCCTCCCACCGTTGCATCTCGGCCGCCCACTCGCTGAGGCCGAGGATGGCCTCGGCGTCGTCCAGCAGCCGATCAGGCGTCAATTGGCCTCCCTTGGCCAACGTCGTCATGTACTGCAGCAGGCGTTCACCGGTCGAAAGGGTGTCGTCGGTCTTGCGGATCTCCTCACCGACACGCCCCGCGGCGGAGTAGCGCTGCTTCTGCTCGTCCTCGATCAGACCGCGCCGCTCGAGGTCCTCGAGCAGCGGCGCGACATCCTCCACCTCGGCGAGCTCCTGCAGCTCGTCGGCCGACAGCGAGGCGCGACCAACGATCGCCAGCGCGGCCAGAACTGGACGCTCGGCCTCCGGCAGATCTGTGATCCGCGTCGGCGGGATCCCATCCCCAGGACGGTCCTCGGCGTCGGTCACGCTCTTCCCGACACCCTCGCCGCTATCCCACCAACTTGCACACCGCGGCGAGCTGCGCGGCGCTGTCTTCGATCAGACCCTTGGCCAGCCGAGCTAGCCCTGCGATGTTGGCGGCGCTGGCATCGTCGAGGCTGTCGCTCACACCTTTCAGTTCCGTCTGAAAGCGGAAGTGACGCACATTGCGTTCGAGCAACTGATCGAGCTGGTAGTCCACCGCCGCGCTGGTGCCGTCCATGATCACCCCGAGCAACGGTCGAGCCCACTCCACGAGGCCCCAGTGCTTGGCCCTGCGGAAAGGAATCGTCTCGGTGAGACGGCCCGTGCCGAGCGACACCACGAGGATGTCGGCGCCGGGGTGGTCGCGCATCGCCTCGGCGTACGCGCACATCGCCGGGTTGTTGGCGAACGTGCCGCCATCGACAAGCGCGTAGTCGCTGGGTTCGCCACTGCGCGCTGCGTGTGGGATTGCGTGCTCGGGCTCGAAGTAGGTTGGGGCGGCCGAGGTGGCGCGTGCCACCACTCGCATCCGATAGTTGCGCTCAGGTTCTTCCCGTGCTTGGCGGCTCTTGAAGAAGAATGGTTCGTGGCCCTGGATGTCATAGGAGGTGATCAGCACATCGCTGAGCGCTTCTGAGAGAAGCGCCTCCCCGAGGTTGTGCCGCAGCGCCGCCTCCAAGCCGCTCACGGAGTACTTCTCCTCCAGCAGGCCGTTGACCGTCTTGATCGTTCGCAGCAGCGAGCGCGAGAAGATCGTTGGCCCGTCCGTGATGAAGAAGTCGGCGAGCTCTTGCGCGCTGTGCAGCGGCTTGCCGTTCTTCCCGGGCGCGGTCACGCCGAGTGTGATGATGCCGCCGGCCGAGGTGCCGGCGATCAGGTCGAACAGTTCACACGCGGACCGCTTTGTTTGGCGCTCGATCTCGGCGAGCACCAGCGCCGGGATGATTCCGCGGATCCCACCGCCGTCGATCGACAAAACCTTGACAAGCGTTCGATCTGCCATGATCGATCATCATATGGGAAAGCGGTCCGCGACGTTGCCTTCAGAGCCGGGCACGACTCGGAGCGTGCCCCGGCGCTGGGACTCGGCGGCGATCAGATCGATGAGACGTCCGCCCCGGAGGGCGTGGTGGGGCGGGATCGAGCGCTACTGGACTTCAGCCGGCCATCGCCGGCTCGTCCTCTGCTTCGACTGCTCCGTCCGGCGGGTCTTCGTCGCCGAGCTCGCCGAACAGCGAGGGGTCGCTGTCGGAGCCCTTGATCAGGGCGTCGGGGGAGCCGTTCGGTAGCAGGCGGCCCTGGCGGGTGCCGAAGTAGATCGCCTGCGGGTGGTGGGCGATGAGCGCGAGCGTTGACTGCTCGGGTTCGGGGGCGTAGCCGTCGGTGATCTTCATCCCGATGTCGCCGAGCCCCAGCAGCTTCTCGACCTTCAGGTGCTCGGCCTGCTCGGGGACCGCCGGGTAGCCCCATGAGTAGCGCCGGCCCTGTGCAGCGGGGACGCCAAGCATCGTGCGGGCCTCGTGGTGCAGCCACTCGGCCAGTCCCTCGGCGGTCTGCACGCCGAGGCCGTGGACGAACAACTGCTCGGCGAACTCGCCTTCGGCCTCCAACTTTGCCATCAGCTCCGTCACTTCGCTACCCACGGTCACGGCCTGCACGGCAATCACGTCGAGCTCCTCGGGTGGCTTGCCGTTCGACGGCCGGGCGGAAGAAGTCAGCGAGGCAGAGGCGATCGCCCTTCGGCTGGCGCGGGCAGACGAAGCGGGTCAGCTCGCTTGCGGGGTCGGCTGGATGGGCGCCGCCGGTGGGGTCCAACACGGCGGGGTCGAGCACGACGATCTCGTTGCCTGCGCTGTAGCAAGGGAAGAAGCCCAGCAGCGCACGGGGGTGCAGATAGGGCGCTCGAGCCTCCTTCCCAGCGACCCCTTGGTCGGACTGGTCGCGAGTGGCCTCGCTCCACATCCGCTCCAGTCGCGGGCGGAAGTCGCCCTCCAGCAGCTCTCGCCACGCCTCCCCTTTCACGCCCTTACCGCCCCAGTGAAGCTTGAACAGCACGTGCGTGTCGAGGTGGCTGTACACCTCATCGAGGTTGACGGGGATCTCGCGCACACCCCAGAACGGCGGCGTGGGGATCGGCGCGTCGGTGCGCGCGGCGGAGCGCACGGAGTCGTCGGCGAAGTTGAGCTCCTCCTCGGGCGCGTCGCCCTTGGCGCGGAACTCGGTGGCGCCGGCGAGCAGCTTCTGCACGAGCGCCCCGCGGGCGTCCGCGTCGATCAGCTGGTCCATCACAGCGAGACCCTCGAACGCGTCCTTGCAGTAGAAGACGCCCGGCTCGTAGACCACGTCTGAGTCTTTGCCGCCGGGGTACAGCGCGCGGTAGCCGAACGCGCGGTTGATCGCGGCGCCGCCGATCAGCACCGGGTAGGAGAGGCCCTTGGCGTGCAGCTCCTGGATGCACGCCGGCATCTGCTTGGAGGTCGAGACCAGCAGCGCGCTGAGGCCGATCGCGGTGGCGTCGTGCTCCTGGGCGGCGTCGAGGATCGTCTGGATCGGCACCTGCTTGCCGAGGTCCACGACGGTGTAGCCGTTGTTGGTGAGGATCGTGTTGACCAGCGACTTGCCGATGTCGTGCACGTCGCCGAACACCGTCGCCAGCACCACGGTGCCCTTCGTGTAGCCCTCGATCTTGTCGAGGTATTTCTCCAACTGCGCGACGGCGCGCTTCATCACCTCGGCCGACTGCAGCACGAACGGCAGGATCAGTTCGCCGGCGCCAAACTTGTCGCCGACCTCTTTCATCGCTGGCAGCAGCACCTCGTTGAGCGTCGGCACCGCGCCGATCTTCTGCACGCTCTTGTCGATCCAGTCCTCGACGCCCTCGCGGCGACGTCGCAGGATGTGGAAGTGCAGCGCCTCGTCGGGCTCCATCCCCTCCGTCGGGTCTGCAGCTCCCTGCGTGGTGTCCTCGGGGCCCTTGGACTCGAAGTGCTCGATGAACTTCTCGAGCGCGTCCTCGCGGCGGTTGAACACGAGGTCGTCCGCCAGTTCGCGCTCCTGATCGGGGATCTCCGAGTAGGGGGTGATGTGGTTGGGGTTGACCATCGCCAGGTCGAGACCGGCCTGCACGCAGTGGTGCAGGAACACCGAGTTGAGCACCGCGCGCGCACCGGGGGACACGCCGAAGGAGACGTTGGAGACGCCCAGCGAGGTCTTTACGTCCGGGATCTGCTCCTTGATCGCTTTGATCCCGGCAATCGTCTCGACGGCGGAGGGCCGCCACTCCTCGTCGCCCGTGGTGAGCGTGAACGTGAGACAGTCGAAGATCAACAGCTGCGGGTCGAGGCCGTGCTCCTCGCAGCAGAGGTCACGGATGCGCTTGGCGATCTCGACCTTACGCTCGGCCGTCTTCGCCATCCCGACCTCGTCGATCGTGAGCGCGATCAGCGCCGCGCCGTGCGCGAGTGCGACGGGAACGACGCGGTCGAGCTTGGCGCGGCCGGCCTCGAGGTTGACCGAGTTGACGATCGCCCGGCCGGGGATCTGCTCGAGCGCACGTTCGATCACCTCTGGCTCGGTCGAATCGACCTGGATCGGCGCGGGTTGCGTCAGCGACACCTTCTTCGCCACCAACCGCATCTGTTCGTCCTCATCGGTGCGCTCGGTGAGGGCCACGCAGAGGTCGAGCACATGCGCGCCGCCGGTCACCTGGTCCTCCGCGATCTGGACGAGCCCGTCGTAGTCGTCGGCCAGCAGCAGCTCCTTGGCCTTGCGCGAGCCCTGCGAGTTGACGCGCTCGCCCACCATCGTCGGTGCCGGCTCCTGCGCGAGCGGGGTCGCGGCGATCATCGAGGAGAGGTGGGGGAGGCGGGGGGCTGGACGGGGCCCGACCGGGCGCGTGGTGGGGCCGCCTGCCTGATCGTCTGCCGTGGGGTCGCTTGCCGTGGAGCCAACCGCGCGCGCGTCCGCCGGGCTGCGGACCGCTGCGGCGATCGCGGCGATGTGCGCGGGGGTGGTGCCGCAACAGCCGCCGACGATCCCCACGCCGTAGCGCTCGACGAACTCCTTCAGCGCCTCCGCCAGCGGCTCGGGCTTCTCGGGGAAGATCGTCTCGCCGTCGGGGCCCTGCAACGGCAGGCCGGCGTTGGGGATGCACGCGACCGGGACCGGGCAATACTCGCCGAGGAAGCGGATCGCGTCGCGCATGTCCTCTGGCCCGGTCGAGCAGTTCAGCCCGATCACGTCCACCTTCAGCGCCTCCAGCGTGGTCAGCACTGCGGAGATGTCGGTGCCCAGCAGCATCTTGCCGCCGTTGGGCAGCAGCGACACCGAGGTGTGGATCGGCAGCGTGCGCCCGGTGCTCGTGAACGCCTCGCGTGCCCCGAACACGGCGGCCTTGACCTCGAGGATGTCCTGAGCGGTCTCGATGATTATCAGGTCGGCACCGCCGTCGATCAGGCCCGCCGCCTGCTCGGCAAAGATCTCCACCAGCTCGCCGAAGCGGATCTGCCCGAGCGAGGGATCCTCGGAGGCGGGCAGGTAGCCGGTGGGGCCGATCGAGCCGGCGACGTAGCGGTGCTCACCGGCGGCCTTGCGGGCGATTTCAGCCGCCTTGGTGTTGATCTCGACGGTGTAGTCGGCGAGGCCCCACTCGCCGAGCTTCAGCCGCGAGGCCTGGAAGGTGTCGGTCTCGAGCACCTCGGCGCCGGCCTCGAGCATCGAGGCGTGCACACCCTCGATCACGTCGGGGCGGTTGAGCACGAGCGCCTCGTGGCACTTGCCCTGCAGCCCGCCGTAATCCTCGGGAGTGAGGTCGAACTGCTCCAGGGTTGCGCCCATGCCGCCGTCGTAGATGACGACGCGGCTATGGATCGCCTGCAGGAAATCGCGCATACACCGATGCTACCGGCCTCCATTGCCGCCCTCATGTGGGCGCGGCTCGGTGGGTCGGGAATCAATGTTTCTTTTGGGCCTTAACCAAATAAGACTAAATCTTATTCTTTGGTGGGTCAAAGATCAGTTGGTATGGGTCGCGAGGGTCCGCTACGGGTCGCGAGGGTCCGCTACGGGTCGCGAGGGTCCGCTACGGGTCGCGAGGGTCCGCTACGGGCCGCGATTTGTCGAGGAGGCTCACCTGCAGTCCCGCGCGGTGGCGGACAGCCGAGCTGCTGCGGAGGACCAAGCGTTTGTGGACTCGATCTCCGAGTGGCCGGGGTAGTAAAGCGCGCTGACAATGGTCTGCGGGAGACGTCCAGGCTGATGGTTAACAAGCTCACCACGATCCCTCGAGCCAAGCTCTGCGGACGCGTTGGTGTGCTCACCGGCATTGACATGATCCGCCTCAGCCGGGCAATCGTCGTGTTTCTTGGCTTGGCGTCCACTGGCTGAATACTGGTCGTCCGGGGTACCGAGAAGTCCCCGCCCTCCACCGAAGGATGTTCGGGGCAGGGAGCAGCAGGTCTTAATTCGGGGCAGGCAGCAGATCGTGCTGGGTGGGCTGTGTGCAGAGAGGCGGAATTAGCGTGTGCAGGGAGGCGGAACTCGCCGGGCGGCGGTTCACAACTCTTCACACGCTTGTGCGGCCGGCCCTACGCAAACTGCCCGCTTGGGACGCGCCTGTCGCCCATTTGGAACGACAAGCCGGTCTCACTCTTTGGGACGCCCGTCAACCACTCGTCCAAGCGCCGTGAAACTCGGCCTGCGAGCGACCATTCTGCACGGCCACTGCCAGGCCACCCTCGCCCCTCTACAGCCAGGAGAGGACCCATGCCACAACCAACCGCCTCCATCCCAGAGCCAGTCGTCATGCACGCCTCCTCCCAGGCTACCCGCCGGCGCGCAACTTCAAACCGCTCCAAGCGCGCCGGCCACACCGTCGTGGCCGTGGTGGGGTTGGGCTACGTCGGGCTACCGACCGCAATCGCACTGCGGGGGGCAGGATGCCGGATCGTCGGGATCGACGTCAGCGGCCCCCGCCTGAGCGCGATTCGCAACGGGGAGGCCGAGCTGCTGGAGTCTGAACAGCGCGATCTGTGCCACCACCTGGCGAGCGACGGGTTCGTGCTCACCAACCGCATCAAGGCGCTCGACGCCGCCGACCTCGTGCTGATCTGCGTGCCCACGCCAGTTGACGAGCAACTGCGGCCCGACCCGCGGATCCTGCGCCAGGCGTGCGCCTCGGTCGTCCGTCACGCCCGGCCCGGGCAGACACTGGTGCTGACCTCCACCACCTACGTGGGCACCACCCGCGAGCTGCTCGCCGAGCCGCTCGCCGAGCGCGGGTTGCGCGTCGGCGAGGACGTGTTCGTGGCGTTCGCGCCCGAGCGGATCGACCCCGGCGTGAGCGACCACGAGCAGCTGAAGACCCCGCGCGTACTAGGCGGCGTCACCGAGGAGTGCACGACGCGGGCGGCGGGCGTGCTGCGCCACACCTGCAAGCGCCTGCACCGCGTCTCCTCCCCCGAGGCGGCTGAGCTGGTGAAGCTGCACGAGAACACCTTCCGCGCCGTCAACATCGCGCTGGCCTTCGAGCTCGCCGAAGCCTGCGAGACGCATGGGCTCGACCCGATTGAGGTGATCGACGGCGCCGCCACCAAGCCCTACGGCTTTATGCCCCACTATCCCTCCGCGGGGGTGGGAGGGCACTGCATCGCGGTCGATCCCCACTACTTGCTGCACGACCTGCGCGAGCGTGGGCGCCCCGCGAAGATGGCGGAGGAGGCGCTGCGCAAGCTCGCCGGACGTCCCCGGCACGTGGCGTGGCGCGCGCACGAAGTGTTGGTGGAGCTGGGGCGCCCGCTGCCCGAGGCGCGCGTGTTGGTCGTCGGCATCTCCTACAAGCCTGGCGTCGCCGACACGCGCGAGTCGCCGGCCCTGGAGATCGTCGCCCGCCTGCGCACCGAGGGCGCCCACGTTGACTACCACGACCCACTCGTGCCGGCGCTGGAGGTGAGCGGCGGGCGCCTGACCGGGGTCGAGTCGCCGGACCCCGAGGTGTATGACCTGGCGATTCTCACCACCCTGCACCCCGAGCACGACTACGAGTGGCTGGAGCGCGCTCCCGCGGTGCTCGATTGCACCTACCGCCGTCGCGACGCCGGCCTGCTGCGCTTCACCCCCTGAGCCGATGCGCTTTCGCAACGTCACCGCGCACCGCATCCTGAAGGGTTTGGCAGGTCTCTACCTGCTGCTGCTGCTGGCCGCTGTGATGGCCTACAAGGCGGCCTTCGCGGGGCTGCTGTTCAGCAACGTGTTCTTCGGCGTGTACTCGCTCACGGTCGCGGCATACATCGTCTCGCGCTTCGTGTTCAGCCTTTTCTACCGCACCCGTCCGGACGCCGGGGTGGAGCCGCAAATCGCGATCGTGATGCCGGGCTTCAACGAGGAGGAGGCGATCGCGCACTCGCTGCGCTCGTTGCTGGAGCTCGACTACCCGCCCGAGAAGCTCGAGCTGGTGGCGGTCAACGACGGCTCGACCGACGACACGCTGGCGGAGATGCAGCGCGTCTCGGCTGAGTCCGCCGGGCGCGTGCACGTGATCAACTTCCCGCAGAACCGCGGCAAGCGCGCGGCGATGGCGGCCGGCATCCGCGCCACCTCGGCGGAGGTGATCGTGTTCGTGGACTCCGACTCCACGGTCGAGCCGCAGGCGCTCAAACTGCTGGTGCAGCCGCTCGCGGACCCGCGCGTCGGGGCGGTGTGCGGGCACGCCGACGTGCTCAACGTGCGCGACTCCTGGATCACCCGTATGCAGGCAGTGCGCTACTTCGTCGCCTTCCGCGTGGTGAAGGCCGCCGAATCGGTGTTCGGCGCGGTCACCTGCTGCTCGGGCTGCTTCTCTGCCTACCGGCGCGAGGCGATCCTGCCGCGGTTGGAGTGGTGGGAGAACCAGACCTTCCTCGGTGTCGAGTCCACCTTCGGCGATGACCGCTCACTCACCAACTGCGTGCTGCGCGACTGGCGCATCCTCTACGAACGGCGCGCCGTCTCGCACACGATCGTGCCCGTCACCTTCCGCGCCTTCCTGATCCAGCAGACCCGCTGGAAGCGCTCGTGGACGCGCGAGTCGCTGCTGGTCGCCAAATTCATCTGGCGCAAGCACCCGATCGCCGCGCTGTTCGCTTACATGAGCATCCTGCTGCCGCTGCTCGCGCCGATCGCCGCGGTGCACTCGCTGGTATGGGCGCCGCTGGTCACCCATCACGGCGTGCTGCCGCTCACCTACCTCGCCGGGATCTACGCGCTGGCGCTGGTCTACTCCTTCTACTTCCTGCTCTTCCAAGACCGCTACAACGTGCTGTGGCTGTACGGGATCCTGTTCGTCTTCTTCTACCTCGGGATCATGCTGTGGCAGACCTACTACGCGATCGCCACCTGCCGCACCGCCGCGTGGGGGACGCGACCCGCCACTGCCGGCCTCGGCGCCGGGGGGAGGGGGGATAGGAGATGGCAGTGGAGGAGCTCCCACGCGTGCAGGCGACGGCGACCGGGTTCTCGCTTCGGCGCGGGCTCGCGATGCTGTTACTACCGCTTTCGCTGCTGCCGGTGGTGCTGCTCGCGCCCTCACTGGCGCGCGCGCCGGCGACGCTGGTCGTCCGCCTCGAGCGGATGGTTCTGCCAACACAGCACCCGGCGCGCAGCGCTTCCTCCCAACCCCCCCGCTATCCGCCCGGGGCCTCCCGCTTGGAGCGTGACATCTTTGCGCCGGTCGCCCGCATCCTCACCCCGCAGGTGGGTGTCTCGGCGCTCGCCGAACACCAGACGCGCGAGGAAAAGGCCCACGCGCCGATTCTCTTGATCACCGGCGAACCGGAAGGGGGCGCGCGGTGAGCGGCGTGCTGGCGGCGACGGTTGCTGCGATCTCGTTGATGGTCCCCGCGCAGGGGGGGCTGCGGGTCGGGCGTCCGCCGGGACACGGGGGTGCTCGCGTCTCGCTTGCCGCGTCCGCTCACGGGCACCACGCATCCGCACGCCGGACGAGCGACCACGGGCATCGCCACGCCGTGCGCCCGCCCAGCCGGGTGCGCGGGGTGCGCGTGCTCGCCGACACCAACACCGGCGTGCGCATCACCTGGCATCCCGCCAAGCGCGGATCGGCCCCGGTCGAGGGCTACCGCATCAGGTGCGACGGCGTCGTCGCCGGGCAGACGCCCGGGCGCGTGTACGTCGTCAAGTTCAACCTCTACCGCGCGCATCGCATCACGGTCACCGCCGTTAACACCCGCGGGCGCCTCGGCCGGCCCAGCCGGGCGCTGCGGGTCGGCATACGCGTCAGCCGGGGCGGGAAGCGGGCGGCTGCCGTCGCCGGCGACAGCGGCCCCGGCGTGCCCGGCCAGCTGAGCGTCTCCGAAGTCAGCGAAGCGGGTGCCACGCTGTGGTGGACGCCCGCTACCCCTGGCGCGGCGCGGATCATCGGCTATCGCGTCTACCGCGACGGCGCCTTGGTGGGGCAGACCTCGCAGGACTCGATGCGCCTCACCCGCCTCTCCTCGCTGCGCACCTACCATCTCGCGGTCGCCGCCGTCGATGCCAACCACCGCGTGAGCGCGCGCACACCCGAACTCGCCCTCACCACCTCCCACACGCCGCCCGAGGGCCCGGCGTTGATCTCCGCCGAGCGCGTCACCGACACCTCCGCCACGCTCTCCTGGCAGGCGGGCACCGCCAACAGCGGTCGGCTGGTGGGGTACCTCCTGTTCGAGGACGGCTCCCCCGAGCGCGTGGTCAACGGCCAGACCACCACGGTCACGCTTGCCTCCGAGCGCCACTACACATTTACCGTGCGCGCTCTCGACTCCTACGGCTACCTCAGCGCGCCCGCGCCGGAAGTGGGCGTGTTCACCACGCACACCCCGCCATCCGCGCCGGGGGATCTGCACACCACTGAAGTAACCGCCGCCGCCGCCGCGCTGGCCTGGTCGCCTGCCACGCCGGTGAGCGGCGCGATCGTCGGCTACCGCGTCTTCCGCAACGAAATCCCCGTCGGTCAGGTGTCCGCGCCGGAAATCTCACTCGATGACCTCGCGCCCTTGAGCAGCTACAAGATCACCGTCGTGGCGGTGGACTCGCTGGGGGCGATCAGCGCTCCAACCGCTCCGCTGACGTTCGAAACCTCCGATCCCCCGCCCACCCACGGCAACGTGCAGGCCTTCCTGCTGGCCTCCACCGACCAGAGCTTCTTCGACCTCGAGGCCCACTACCAGCAGATCGGCGTGGTGTACCCCACCTACTTCAACTGCGGTCGTGGCGGCACGATCACGGGCAGCGACTGGCCGCTCGTCACCGGTTGGGCGCGCGCCCGCCAGATCGCGGTGATGCCGCGCCTGAACTGCCAGAACCCGGCCGACGAGGAACAGATCCTCAACGAACCGGCGGTGGGGGAACACATGATCGACCAACTCGCCTCGCTGTGTGAAAGCAACGGCTATGCAGGCATCCAGGTCAACTTCGAGGGCGCCTCTCCGGCCGAGCGCGGACCCTTCACGGCGTGGATCACCGCGCTCGCTGCGCGGCTTCATTCGATCGGCGACAAGCTCTCGACCGTGGTCACCGCCAAGTACTACAACGTCACCACGGGCCGCGCCGCGATGTACGACGATGCTGCGCTCTCGGTCCCCTCCGACTACATTTTCGTGCTCGACTGGGGCCTACACTGGACGACCTCCACGCCCGGCGGGCTGGCCGAACTGCCGTGGTTCACGAAGGTCGCCGACTACACCGCGACGATGCCCAACAGGAGCAAGTTCATCCTCGGGATGCCGCTGTACGGGCTCGACTGGCCCAACGGCGGCGGCTCCGCCAATCCCGCCACGCCGCTTGAGTACGACGGCGTGACGGCCGAGCAGAGCGAGTTCGGGGCGCTGGGCGAATGGGAACCGACGGCGGCCGAACCGCACTTCTCTTACACCGACCCCAGCGGTGTCCACCACGAAGTCTGGTACACCGACCAGCAGTCGGTGCAGGCGCGCGCCCAGCTTGCGGAATCGCTCGGCCTCGGCATCGGCCTGTGGCACCTCGGCAGCGAGGACCAGTCCATCTGGGAACTGCCCCAGCTGGGCGGTTGAGGCTCGCCAGTCCGCTCCCGTGAGGCTCCGCCTGATCCTGTGCACCGCGCTGCTGCTGCTGCCTCTGCTGCTGCTGGCCCCTGCCGTGGCGGCCGCTCAACAGCTCCAGGCGTTCCTGCTGACGGGTGCTCCCGACTCGTTCGCCGATCTGCAAGCGCACGTCGGGGCGATTGGGGTGGTGTACCCGACCTACTTCGAATGCTCGCCGGGCGGCGAAGTGATGGGTGCCGCCAACGCCGAAGTCGATGCCTACGCCGCCGCCCACGGGCTGGTCGAGATGCCGCGCTTCACCTGTCAAAACGGGACGCTCGTGCACCGCATCCTCACGCAGCCCGCCTTGCGGGCGCGGGTGTTCGCGCGGCTGGTAGGGCTCGCGGACAGCCCTTCGTACGCCGGGCTCAACCTCGATCTCGAGAACGACGGCGCCCGCGATCGTGACGCGCTCACCGCGTTCGTCGCCGCGCTCGCCGCGCGTCTGCACGTCGAGGGGCGCAGGCTCGCCGTCGATGTGGTCGGCGTCACGCGCGAAGCGGTTCCTCGCCCGGCGAGCGGCTTCTACGACGACCCCGCCCTGGCTGCCGCCGCCGACATCGTGTTCGTGATGGCGTGGGGCCCCCACTGGGAAGGCTCGGGGCCCGGGCCGATCGCGCCGCTCTCATTCGTGCGGGACGTCGCCCGCTACGTGACCTCGCTGCCGCACGCCACTCGCTTCGTGCTGGGGGTGCCGATGTACGGGCTCGACTGGGCGGTCTCCGGTGGGCCCGGGCGCTCGCGCGGCGCTGGGAGTGGCCGTGGTGGTAATGACGGCGGTAGCGGAGCGGCGGGCTCTGGGGCGGCGGGCTCTGGGACCGCGGGATCTCCTCCGGCTGCCGCGTTGCAGTACGCCGGCGCGCTCGCGCTCGCCCAGTCGGCGCGCGCCGCGCCGGTGTGGGATCCCTCCTCCGGCGAGTTGACCTTCACCTACGTCCGTGGTGGCGTATCGCACCGCGTTTGGTACATGGACGCGCGCGCGATCTTTGCCCGCATCGCGATCGCCAGCCATTACGGGCTCGCCGCTGGGGTGTGGCGGCTGGGCGAGGAGGACCAAGCGCTGTGGAGTGTGTCTTGATTTTTTTGGCCCCTTTAACCAGCTGGGGGCGTTACCGTGGGTAACACCAAATCTGGTTAGGGCGCAAAACTTATATGCAAACCTCACGCGGACTGGACGCTTGTTCGATCATCCGGCTCCTCCGTCAAGACAGGCAGCCGGCGACCGACATAGATCCTCACACGCGCGGGGACGTATTACGACGACGTTGCGCTCGTGGAACACCACCCATGCGCGAAGGAGGCCACGATGCCCAGCTCGGCCCAGACATTCACTCGTTCACAGCCCTCGACTCCCGGGGCGCGGACGGCCAGCGCGACGGCGTTCGAGATCACGCAGCGCCCGCTCGACGAGCACATCTGCGTGATCGCGATCGAGGGCGAGCTCGACCTCTCCACGGCCCCTCGCCTGAAGTGGACGCTGCTCGACGCGCTGGGGGCCGGGCACAGCCAGCTGGTCCTCGACCTCTCATCTACGACCTTCATGGACTCGACTGCGCTGGGCGTGCTCGTCGCGGTCAAGCGGGGTCTCGGCGCCGGTGAGCGACTGGCGATCGTCTGCCCCGAGAGCGACGTTCTACAGATCTTCGAGTTCGCCGGGATGGATGGTGCCTTCACAATCTTTCCAGCGCTCAACGGGGCACTCGCAAGCGCGCGGGGACATGACGCGCCTCTCGGGTAGCCGACGCGGACAGTGTGGCGCGATCGCGATCGCCTGCGCGCTTGCCCTGACCTACATCCCGAGCGCTCACGCCCCGATCGCCGACGCCCACCCCGAAGCCCGCGGGCAGGCGGGTGGGGGCGCCCATTCCCAGCGGGGCGCCGAAAGCCCCGAACAGCAGGGTAGGGGCCACGAACGGTCGCGCGGCGGGGGCGGTTTCGAACAGCAGGGTGGCGCGGCCGGCGAACAGGGTGGCAGCGAACAGCAGGGTGGCGGCGAACAGCAAAGCGGCGGCGAACAGCAAAGCGGCGGCGAACAGCAAAGCGCTCAGGGGCAGGGAGCTCAAACGCAGACGCAGCCAGCCGAAACGCAAACGCGGTCGGAAGCCGGTGGTCGTGGACGTGGACAGGGCGGTGGCCACGATCAGTCCCGCAACCGCGATCAGTCCCGCGGCACGCAGACCGAGACGCAGCAACACACCAGGGGCCACGAACGACATGACGTAGAAAGCGATTCGCAAACCGCTCCTGCCGGCTCGGGCTCAGGCTCGGGCTCGGGTTCCACCGGCTCCACCTCCTCGACGACTACCTCATCGACGAGCACCTCGTCAACTACTGCCCCGGCGCCGGCACCAACCACTTCCACTCCGACCGCGGCCGCCTCGTCGAGCACACCCACCGTCGCGACGCTGACGACCGCCGTGACGCCGGCGAGCGCCGGGACGACCTCGCCACAGGCCAAAGGCGACGCCCAAACCGGCATTCCCACCCACCACGGCTCGGGCCAAGCCGATCGCGTACACCACCACACCGCGAGCCGCGGCGGAGCGAGTGCTGCTCACCGCTTGGCGGGACACTCCGCCGCGTTCTCACCGCGAGCGCTCGCCGCCACCGGCGGCGCGGGCACGAAGGCGTCGCGGGGCGCGCACCAGGGGACGACACCCTCGCACCCCGCGCCGCACGTGCGCAGCTCGCCGCTGGTCACCACGATCACCACGATCGCCGACGTGGTACCCCTGCCGATACGGTTCCTGCTCGGGCTGCTGCTGTCGCTCTCGCTTGCGCTCGGCACGCGCTCGTGGCTGGCGGCGATGCGCACGCGGCGACTGGAGCGTCAGCGCGGCGAACTGCTGGAGGACGTCGGCCTGCTGCAGGCCGCGCTGCTTCCGGAGACCCCGAAGCACCTCGGCGTGGTAGGCACCTCGGCGGCCTATCGACCGGCCGACGGCCCCGGCGCGGGCGGCGACTTCTACGACGTGTTTGCGCTCGGCGACGGCCGGGTCGCGGTGATCCTCGGAGACATCTCCGGCCACGGCCGCCAGGCGTTGCCGCACACCGCGCTCGTGCGCTTCACCCTGCGCGCCTACATGGAGGCAGGTCTCTCCCCGCGCGCCGCGGTGCAGACGGCGGAGAGCGTGCTGGAGCGCCAGCTCGGCGGATCGTTCGCGACCGTGGTGGTGGCCACCTACGACCCGGATGAGCGCACCTTGGTGTACGCCTGCGCTGGCCACCCGCCGCCGGTGGTGGTCGGCACGCCCTCGGCGGGGAGGTCGGTCGAGTCGATCACGCCGATCACCGTCTGCGCCGCGCCGCCGATCGGCGCGGGGATGCGCACCGGATCGCGCCAAACCACCGTCGCGGTGCCCGGCACGGCGCAGGTGTGCTTCTTCACCGACGGCGTCACCGAGGCGCGCACCGACGGCGAGCTGTTCGGCGCCGGACGGCTCACCCACGCGCTCGCCGAGCTCGGGCCGACGGCAGACGCATCGCAGCTACTACAGCGCGTGGCCGAAGCGACCGATACACGCTCTGACGACATGGCCGCATGTGTGCTCAACATCGCAGGGGACCCCGCCGCGCCGGCGGTGGTCCTCGAGGAGCTGGAGTTCGACCGCGAGACGCCCTCCAACCGCCGCGCCGAGCAGCTGCTACTCGCCTGCGGGGTGCAGCGGGACGAGATCCCCGAACTGATCGCCAACGCGCGTCACGCCGCGGGCATGGCGGGCACCGCGATCCTCGAGCTGAGCCCTGCCGCCGCCGGCGGACCGTCGAGCGTGAAGCTGCGACGCGACGGCGTCACCCATCTGCCGACCGTGCTTGCGCGCGGGCAGGCGGGGGTGGGGACCATGGTGGGGGCGACGTCGTGAACGCCACCACCACGACGCTCGCCCCAGACGCGGCGATGGCGCTCGGGATCGCCGCCACCGCGATGCCGTTCGCGCGCACCCCCGAGGGCGAGGCCGAGCGCTGGCTGCGAGTGCTGCGCCTGCACGGCGAGTCAGGGATCGCGCTGCAGGCGCTGGGCGTCAGCGAGGGAGCCTTCGAAACGGAGGATGGCGAGGGCCACGAGCGCGAACCGGCCGCCCCGGCCCCTGGTCCCGGCGACGCCGCACGCGACCCCGTCGCGCTGGTGAGCGCGCAGGCGGTCGAGATCGCCGCGCAGCGAGGCGCCGGGGGCGTGGGCACCAAGGACCTGCTCATCGCCGTAATGCGCATCTACGGCGAGGAGTTCGATCGCGTGCTGCGCGCCCACGGCACCGACCGCGCCGAGGTGCTCGCGCGGCTGGCTGCTGGGGATCGCCCGCCCGCGTAGACGCGACACCACAGCGGGGTTAGCGGCGACCCGCGCGGGACGATCCCGACCCACTACTTGATGAACAGCATCTCCGAGTACTTCGGCAAAGGCCACAGATCGTCCGGCACGATCCCCTCGAGCTGGTCGGCGACCTCGCGTACGTCGTCCATCGCGGGGAGCACCTTGTCGCGCATGTAGAGCGCCCACTTGGGCGCTGACTCGTCGGGCTGGTTGTCGGCGAGGT
Organism: uncultured Solirubrobacterales bacterium; assembly: GCA_963724305.1. GTDB lineage: Bacteria > Actinomycetota > Thermoleophilia > Solirubrobacterales > Solirubrobacteraceae > Palsa-744. Next base: position 1,055,418 of record CAVRUG010000004.1, on the reverse strand, counting down.
TGGCGTCCTCCAGCTTGACGAGGTTGTAGTGCAGCTCCTTCACCAGCGGCTCCACCTCGGCGATCAGCTCCTCCAGGCCGGTGGCCCTCAGCTCGTTGAGGTAGCGCACCGCCGCCGGCAGCAGCATCGTGCGGGCGATCGCCGCGGCGGTCTCCGACTCGATGTTGAGCTTCACCGCGTACTGCTCGGTGAACACCTCGTAGCGGGACTCCAGCTCGCGCTTGGAGAGCACCTTGTACTTCTTGAACAGCGCCACGGTGCCTTTGTCCACCAGCCACGGCAGCGCGTCGGGCGTGGAGCGCAGGTTGTAGAGGCCGCGCTTCTCGGCCTCCTTGTGCCACGCCTCGGAGTAGTTGTCGCCGCCAAACACGATCTGTTTGTTGGCGGCGTAGCTCTCCTTGACGACTTTCGTGAGTGCCTTCTCGAGGTTGGCGGAGGAGCCTTTCATCGCCGCCGCCAGCTTGTCGGCGAGGTCGTCGATCGCCTCGGCGACGATCGTGTTGAGCACGGTGTTGGGCAGCGCCAGCGACATGCTCGACCCCAGCGCGCGGAACTCGAACTTGTTGCCGGTGAACGCAAACGGCGAGGTGCGGTTGCGGTCGCCGCCGTGCAGCGGCAACGGCGGCAGCACCGGCGTGCCGAGGCCGAGGAACGAGCCGGGCTTGGAGGTCTGCGCCTTGCCCGCCTCGATCGCCCCGAACACGCGCTCCAGCTCCGAGCCGAGGAAGATCGAGATGATCGCCGGCGGCGCCTCGTTGGCGCCGAGACGGTGGTCCTGGCCGGGTGAGGCGATCGACGCGCGCAGCAGCGCCTGGTGGGCGTTGACGGCCTGGATCACGGCCGCGCAGAAGAACAGGAACTGGAGGTTTTCGTGCGGGGTGTCGCCGGGCTCCAGCAGGTTGGCGCCCGTGTCGGTGCCCATCGACCAGTTGTTGTGCTTGCCCGACCCGTTGACGCCGGCGAACGGCTTCTCGTGCAGCAGGCAAACAAGGCCGTAGCGGCGCGCGACGTTCTGCATCACCTGCATCGTCAGCTGCTGATGGTCGCTGCCGACGTTGGAGTTCTCGAAGATCGGCGCCAGCTCGTACTGGTTGGGGGCGACCTCGTTGTGGCGGGTCTTGACGGGCACGCCCAGCCTCGCCAGCTCGCGCTCGGTCTCCAGCATGTAGGCGAGGATCCGCTCGGGGATCGAGCCGAAGTAGTGGTCGTCGAGCTCGTGGCCCTTGGGCGGCTTGGCGCCGAACAGCGTGCGCCCGGTCGTCAGCAGGTCGGGACGCTCGAAGTAGTACTGCTCGTCGATCAGGAAGTACTCCTGCTCGGGGCCCACGGTGGTGAACACCCGCCGTGCGTCCTCCACGCCGAGCAGCTTCAACGCGCGGATCGCCGCGCCCGAGAGCGCATCCATCGAGCGCAGCAGCGGGATCTTGTGGTCGAGCGCCTCGCCGGTCCACGACGTGAACGCGGTGGGGATGCACAGCAGCGCGCCGTTGGGGTTCTCCAGCAGGAAGGCGGGTGAAGTTGGGTCCCATGCGGTGTAGCCGCGGGCCTCGAAGGTTGCGCGGATGCCGCCGGTGGGGAACGAGGAGGCGTCGGGCTCGCCCTGGATCAGCTCCTTGCCGGAGAACTCGGCGATCGCCGTGCCGTCGCCGACGGGGCCGTAGAAGGAGTCGTGCTTCTCCGCGGTGGAGCCCGTCAGCGGCTGAAACCAGTGGGTGTAGTGCGTGGCGCCCTTCTCCAGCGCCCACTCCTTCATCGCCTGTGCCACAGCGTCCGCCAGCGAGGTGTCGAGCGCCTCGCCGCGCTCGAGTGTCTTCTTCAAAGCCTTGTACACGTCCTTCGGCAGGCGCTGGCGTTGCACGACCGGACTGAACACGTTGGCGGCGAACACCTGGTTGACGGGGAGGGTGAGGTCGAGCGAGCCGAGGGCGCTGCCGTTGGCGCTCCACTGTGCGGCTGTGACGTTCTGCTGGCGTGTCCTGGGCATGGGGGGGTTCTGATCCTCCTCGTCGCGAATCGATATATGAGTGGGCGCCCGAAGCCGGTGTGGGGGCGTCGCCGCCGGCCTTGCACAGGCCCGCTCCTCCGAGGATCGGGCCGACCATGAATCGTAGACCTCTATGGGTGCGCGAGCGTCGCCCGACTGGCGAAATCCCCGGTGGGATCTTTCGACAGCGGGCCAAACGGAGGCTGTCGCGAAAGACAGCCAACCAAACAGAGACTGTCGCGAAAGACAGCGGGCCCAAACGGAGACTGTCGCGGAAGACAGCGGGCCCAAACGGAGACTGTCGCGGAAGACAGCGGGCCCAAACGGAGACTGTCGCGGAAGACAGCGGGCCAAACGGAGGGTGTCGCGAAACCTACTCTTCGGAGGGAACGTACGGCCCCGCGACGACCTTGCCGGTCGCCGGGTCGACGTGGCTCGCCGGCGGACGGCCGGCGATATCCACGTCGAAGCTGCCCACCGGTGGCGAGCCGTCGGCGAGCGCCGCCTGCGCGTTGCCGTTGAGGCCGGCGTACACCCGGTAGGAGATCCTGTGTGTTCCCGGCTTGACGGGGGAGACGTTCCACACGAAGCGGCGCGTGGCGCGTGGCGCCAGCGGTCCGAGCGTCCAGACGTTGTAGTTGGCTGTGGTGCCGCTCCCGGGCGGATCCACCTCCACCGTTTCGACCGGCGGGTTGGCGGCCCGGCCGGGGCCCTCGTCGACGACCCAGATCGGGCGCCGGCGACTGGCGAGGTCGGGGTAGTCGCTGAGGTAGTCGAACGAGGTCACCGCCACCGTCACGTCGGGCAGCGTGCGCACGCCGGCGTTGCGCACGTCCAGCACCATCTGCGCCGGCCGCGCTACGGCCTGGTCGAGGGGGAAGCTGGCGTGCGTGACCTCCACCCTGTAGTGGCCTTTCGGTTCGGAGGCGTTCTGGTGGCTCGATCCGCCGCAGCCAACCGCGAGCACGCCGGCCAGCGCTCCGCAGACGCCGAGCAGCACTGCCTTGACCATGCGACTCCCCCTCACAGCGCTGTCACGATACCAGTGGGAGCAGCCGACACGCGCGAGCGGCCCGCGCCCGGGGGAAGCGGTGGACTCGACACATGAAGGAGTTGCGGCTCTAGGGGTAGCGCGACGCCAGTGCATCGCGTAGAGTTCTACCATCGGCGTACACTTGCCGTGGACTGTCCACCCGAGGAGGGGTAGGTAGAGCAGTGGTTCGCAGTGCGACGGAGCGGGCGTTCCTCCCGGCGAGGAACTTCATCGAGGAAGTAGGCGACATGATGATCCTGACCGGCAGGACGGTCAGGTCGGCGCTGCGGCCTCCCTACCCATACGGGGGCGAGTTCGTCTCGCAGTTCCTGTTCGCGCTGCGCCTCTGTTGGTTCCCGCTGCTGGTGTCGACGGTGTGCATCGACTACGCCGCGCCAGGTTTGCAGGCGGCCAACTTCCTCACGCTGTTCGGCGCGCTCGACCGCCTCGGCGGTTTCTTCGTGCTCGGCGCGATCCGCGAGATCGGCCCCGACGTGACCGCGATCGTGCTGGCCGGGGTCGCCGGCACGGCGATCACCGCTGATCTCGGCGCGCGCAAGATCCGCGAGGAGCTCGACGCGCTGCAGGTGCTGGGCGTGGACCCGATCAAGAACCTGGTGGTGCCCCGCTTCCTCGCGCTGATGCTGGTGACGGGCCTGTTCAACATCTACGCGATCCTGTTTGGGATCTTCGGCGGGATCCTCGCCGAGATCGTCAACGGGTATCCGCTGGGGCCGTTCTGGAACACCTTCTTCGCCAACGCCGACACCACCGACATGTGGGGCTCGGCGCTGAAGGCCACCCTGTTCGGCGCGATCATCGCGATCGTGTGCTGCTACAAGGGCATGACCGCCTCCGGCGGCGCCGAGGGCGTCGGCCGCGCCGTCAACCAGGCGGTGGTTGTGACCTTCCTCGCGATCTTCGCGTTCGACTACGTCTTCGAGCAGACGCTGCTCGCCACGCACCCCCAGATCCTGGTGATCAAATGATCGGGGGCGCACGATGAACGAATGGTTGGCGCTCCCGCGCGAATGGATCGCCGCGTCGGGCGAAATCGCCGGTTTCTCCGGCAAAGTGATGGGCGACGTCTACAGCCTGCGCGTGTTCCGCTTCTTCGGCGAGACGCTGCGCCAGGCAGGCATCGTGATCATCTCCTCGACGCTGATCATCTGGGCGCTGATGTTCATCCTCGGCCTGCAGTGCGGAATCCAGGGCGCCTACTTCACGCAGGCGCAGGGGGCGCCTGCCTACTCGGGCGTGTTCACCGCGTGGTGCGACCTGCGCGAGATCATCCCCTACGCGTTCGGCTACATGATGTCGGCGAAGGTCGGCACCGGGATCGTGGCGGAGCTCGGCGCGATGCGCATCTCCGACGAGATCGACGCGCTGGAGGTAATGGGGATCGACTCCCTCACCTTCCTCTGCGCCACCCGCCTGCTCGCCGCCTGGATGGTGCTGCCGTTCATCTACCTCGCCGGGATCGGCGGCGCGTTCCTCGCTTCCTACATCGCCGTGGTGCAGCAGGTGGGGGTGGTCTCCTCCGGTGGGTATGAGCTGATCTTCTGGCAGTTCCAGAACCCGCCCGACTTCCTCTACAGCCTGATCAAGGCGATGGTGATGGCCACCGCGATCGTGCTGGTCGGCTGCTACTACGGTTACAACGCCTCCGGAGGCCCCGTAGGGGTTGGTACGGCCACAGCCAAGTCGATGGTCATGAATATCGTACTCGTTCACATCATTGGGATGTTGGGGACCCAGATCTTCTGGGGGGCCAATCCCAGGGCGCCGATCGGAGGCTGAGGATCTCCGTGCACGTTCACGCCCTCCATAGCCGCTGTCCCGCCGCCGCGCACGCTCGCATCGAGGTCCGCTAGTGGCGAGCCAGCGCGACACCCCCAGCGAGACCGAGGCGGAGGACTTCCAGTACCACACCGGCTCCAGCCGCCCCAGCGACGCCCCTGACGCGATCGAGTTCATCGACGTACACAAGGCGTTCGGCGCCAACCGCGTGCTGCGCGGGCTCAACCTCGGCATCCCCGAAGGCCAGGTGTCGATGATCCTCGGCCCGTCGGGCACCGGCAAGTCGGTGTGCATCAAGCACATCGTCGGCCTGCTCTACCCCGACCAGGGCGACGTGATCGTCGCCGGGCAGTCGATCCCCGCGCTCGCCGACGATGACCTCTTCGAGCTGCGCAAGAAGTTCGGCGTGCTGTTCCAGGACGGCGCTCTGTTTGGCTCGCTCAACCTCTACGACAACGTCGCCTTCCCGCTGCGCCAGCACACCGAGAAGGGGGAGGAGGAGATCGCCGAGATCGTCAACCGCCGTCTGCGCGAGGTCGGCCTCGGCGACGCCAACGAGAAGATGCCCAACGAGCTCTCGGGCGGGATGCGCAAGCGCGCTGGGTTCGCGCGCGCGCTTGTACTCGACCCCGAGATCGTGCTGTTCGACGAGCCCGACTCCGGCCTCGACCCGGTGCGCACCGCCCTCTTGTGCGAGCTGATCAAGGAAGTCCACGCCGAGAACGGCGGCACCTACGTGGTGATCACCCACGACATCCTCTCTGCGCGGCGCGTCGCCGAGCACATCTCGATCCTGTGGCGGGGGCGGATCGTCGAATCGGGCCCCGCCGCCGAGCTGTTCGCCTCGGAAAACCCGTTCGTGCGCCAGTTCCTCTCCGGCGAATCAGCCGGCCCGCTCGGGATGGAGTAGCAGCCGGCGACGCGGTGTGCGGGTCGGGCTAGCCTCTTCTTGTGAGCGTCGCACGACTTCTATCGGCCCTCGCCGGCGGCGCCGCCCGCCGGCCCCTGCTGGTCGTGGTGGCGATGGGGCTGCTCGGGCTGGGCGGCGCCGCGCTGGCGCTGAGCTTGCGTCCGAGCGCCGCCACCGACACCTTCGTCGGGCGCTCCAGCACGGGCTACCGCGCCACGCAGAGCTACTACCGCTCGTTCGGGGAAGAGCCCGTCAACGTGCTGGTGAAGGGCAACCTGGAGGACATGCTGCTGAGTGCCGACATCGACCGCCTGCTGGGCCTCGAGGGGTGTCTCGCAGGCAAGGTCCCCGCCGCCGGGCTGCCGCACGAGGGGGGCTCCAACGGCCCCTGCGCCCAGCTCGACCGGCTGGGCACCGTGAAGGTCGTGATCGGCCCCGGCACGTTCGTCAACGAGGCCGTCGAACAGATCGACGGGCTGCTCACCACGCAGGGCAACCAGGCCGAGCGCGAGGCCTCGCAGAACGAACACGCCGTCCGCCGCGTGGCGCTCGCGCAGGGTCGCAGCGCCGCCGAAGCGAACACGCTCGCCGAAGAAGCCGGCAAGATCACGCGCGAACGCTACGCCCAGCAGCTCGAGCTGCTGGGGTCCGAGTACGGCGTCAGCGCGCCCCCCCACGCTCAACGACCCGAGCTTCGTCTACACGCTCGCGTTCGACAACACCGCGAAGCTGCCGGGCACCCCCAAGCAGCGCTTCGCCTACCTCTTCCCCGGCCGCGAAGCGGCGCTGATCTCGGTGCGCATGAAGGCCGGTTTGAGCGAAGCGCAGCGCACGCACACAATCGCCGTGATCCGCCGCGCGCTGGCAATGCCACAGTGGCGCCTGCAGCACGGTGAGCACTACCTGCTCACCGGCCAGCCGGTGATCGTCAACGAACTCACCAGCTCCATCTCCCGCTCGATCGAGCTGCTGCTGGTGGCGGTGTTGCTCGCGATGGCCGCCGCGCTCAGCCTCGTCTTCCGTGGGCGTCCGCGGATGCTGCCGCTCGCGGTCGCCGTGCTCGCCGTGGCGCTCACGTTCGGGGCGCTCGCCGCCGTCGGCGCTTCGCTCACCGTCGCCCAGGTCGCGGTCCTGCCGGTGCTTGTTGGGCTGGCCGTCGACTACGCGATCCAGTTCCAGTCGCGTGTGCCAGGAGGCCCGCGCGGCGGGGGCACCCGATGCCCTTACCGCGATCCGGCAGGGGGCCGCGGCCGCGGGGCCGACGATCCTCGCTGCCGCCGCCGCCGGCTCGGCCGCGTTGCTGGTGATGACGCTCTCGCCCGTGCCCACCGTGCGGGGCTTCGCCGTGCTGCTGGTCGTGGGCATCGGGATCGCGCTGCTCTGTGCGCTCACCGCCGGGTCGGCCGTGCTCGCGCTCACCGGGGAGGGAGACGTCTTTGCGCCCGCCCGGTGGGGGCGCGTTGGCGTCCTCTTGGCGCGGGGCGCAGGAGCTAGTGCGCGACAACCCCCTTACGCGCCTGCTCTCCCGTGCCGCGCTCGGGTACGCGGTGCGCAACCCCGGCCGCGTGATCGCCGTAGGCCTCGCCTTCGCCGTGCTGGGTTGGGCGCTCGACACGCAGACGCACATCGAAACCAACCTCGAAAAGCTGGTGCCCCAGAACCTGGCTTCGCTGCGTGCCCTCGACACGCTCGAGGCCGACTCCGGGGTGGGTGGGGAAATCGATCTGATGGTGTCCGGCAAGAACGTCGCGACGCCGAAGACGATCGAATGGATGAGCTCCTACCAGAGCAAGGTGCTGCGGCGCTTCGGCTACAGCCCCACCCGCGGCTGCGGCCGCGCGCGGCTCTGCCCCGCCTTCTCGCTGCCGACCCTGTTCGAAGGGGACACACTTGGAACAAGCACCCCCGCTGGGTCCTCCGCAGCAGCCCCCTCCCCCTCCTCCTCCAAATCCCCGTCCAAAGCCTCCACCCACGCCAAATCCTCGCCCACCACCTCCAAGCTCACCCCTGCCGAGGTGAGCGGCCTGCTGCGGACGATCCCGCCGTACTTCTCGCAGAACACCATCACCGCCAATCGGCGCGCCGCCACGCTCGCGTTCGGCATCCGCCTGATGCCGCTCGCCGAACAGCAGCAGGTGATCGAAGCGATGCGCGCCGCTCTGCACCCACCGCCCGGGGTGAACGTGCAGCTGGTGGGGTTGCCCGTCCTCGCCGCGCAGTCGGGCGCGCTCGTGGCCTCCCCGTGGCGGCGCGTGTTGACGCTGCTCGCGGGGATCGCCGCCGCGGCGCTGGTGCTGCTGATCGCCTTCCGCGGCGACCGCCGGCGGGCGCTGGTCCCGCTGCTGCCGGTGCTGCTCGCCACCGGCTGGTCGGCGCTCGTGGTGTTCGCGATCAGGGTGCCGCTCAACCCGATGTCGGTCACGCTCTCCGCGCTCGTGATCGCGATCTCCACCGAGTTCAGCGTGCTGCTCTCCGAGCGGCTGCGCCAGGAGCGGGCTGCCGGTCTGTCGCTGCCCGAGGCGCTGCGCCTCACCTACGCGCGCACAGGTGCCGCCATCGCCGCCTCCGGCGTCACCGCGATCGTCGGCTTCGGCGTGCTGGTGCTCTCCGACATCGCCATGCTCCGCGACTTCGGCGTGGTCACCCTGATCGATCTCAGCGTCTCGCTGGTCGGCGTCCTGATCGCGTTGCCCGCCTCGCTGTTGCTCGCCGAGCCAGGTGGACTGGGGTGGCGAGGCATTGTCCCGCGGGCGGGTGGACAGCGATTGCGCCTCCGCCGGCGCCCGCGCCATGAGCCCGCCTGAGCGACGCGCCCCTCGGCCGAGCTCACCTGAGCGACGAGTGGGGCTGTTCGCCAGCCATCACCAGGGCCGCTGGATCGGCGTGCTGGCGATCGTGATTCTCATCCTGATCACCGTCAACACGATCGTCACCCCCTCCCACGGGCTGGCGGGAATCGCGCCCGGGAAGCACCTGCCGCCCTTTGCGGCGCCGCTCGCCACCGGCGATCTGCAGGGCTCCGTCAACGTCGCCGCGCATCCCCACGACGGCCCCGCCAAGCACGCGGCCTGCACGGTGAGGGGCCCCCAGGTCCTCAACATCTGCCAGCTCTACCAACAGGGGCCGGTGGTGCTGGCGCTGTTCGTCGAAGGCTCCGCCTGCGACGGCGTCCTCGGCGAGATGCAGGCGCTCGTGCGGTCGAGCGCGCGCCGCTTCTCCGGCGTGCAGTTCGCCGCGGTGGCGATCAAAGGCGAACGCTCCGTGCTGCGAGCTTTGGTGCGCTCCGAGCGCCTCACCTTCCCGGTCGGCAACGACCCCGAAGGGGTGCTGCCCGGGCTGTACGCGATGGCCAGCTGCCCCCAGATCACATTCGCCTACCCTGGGGGGGTCGTGCAGAGTAAGGCCCTGCTCACCACGCCCTCTCCCGCCGTGCTGCGCAGGCGCGTGGGCGAATTGGTGTCGGCGTCCGTCGTGCGTGGATGGAGGCCGCCACGATGAGGCCCGAGCGCTCCCGCCGGCTACGAGGAGCCCGAGCGGCCCGAGCCCACGCGCGGCTGGTGCGCGCGCGAGGTCTCCGAAGAGCTGCCCGGCCTGCACCTGATCCACATTCGCTCCCCCGTCGCGCGTCTGCGGCGGGACTCCCCGCCGACGGTGAAGCGGCGCCTGGCGGCGCTCTCCAACCGCTGGGGCGGGGCGGACGCGGTCGGCTTGCGCCAGCGCCCCGTGCCCGCCGCCTATCGCGTCTTCTTCCGACACATCGGCCTCGACCCCGACGTGGTGCGCACGCCGGTCGAGGAGGCGATGTTCGCGCGGATGATGCAGGGCGGCTTCCACTCCCACCACCTGCTCGCCGACGCGCTGCTGATCACGCTGGTGGACACCGGTGTGCCGGTCTGGGCGTTCGACGCGGGCACCGTTCAAACATCGCTCGGGATCCGCTCCAGCCGCGAGGGCGAGCGATTCGGCGACCCCTCCCGATCCTCCAACGCGCCACTGCTGCCTGTCGGCCGTCTGGTCATCGCCGACGCCCATTGCGCTGTGGCGGTGCTATTCGGCGAGATCGCCCCCGGCCACGCAGCCGGCGCAGGCTCGGATGAGGTAGCGCTGTTCACGCTGCAGGTTCCCGGCGTGCCCTCGCTGCATGTGGAGGAGGCGCTGTGGATGTGCAGCGCGATGCTCGAAGGACCGTGGTAGGGGGTGCCCAGCGCTGGTAGAATCCTTCGCAGGCTACAGCCGAGGAGGAGTCGGAAGTGACCGCAACCGAGCAGCTCACGGTCGATCGTGATGTGCCGTTCAACCGTCAGTTGACGGAGGAGCGTGCCAACGCCGAGCGCGCCGCGCGCGAGTCGCTTCGCGCGCAGGTGGCCAAGCTGGAGGGCGAGCTCTCGGGGCTGGTCGCGCGTGGCTTCCCCCACATCTCCCCGGCAACGTTCCCGGCGCCCGCGTGCGCCGGCCCGCGACTGCTCTCCCTCGCCGAGCTGGAGCGCGAGCGCGACCGGCTGGTGGCGTGCCTGCGCCGGGCGCAGTCACAGGCGTGCGAGCGCGCGGAGCTCGAGCTGCGCTCGCGCGACCTGTTGGAGCGGATGCGTCTGGAACCGGGCCGCTACAGGTTCGTGCGCCTGCGCGTCGCCGACCTCGGCGAACGTGGCTGCGGCGTGTGGGAGGTGCGTCCGCGCCTCGGCCTGATCGGGATGCTCGCGGGGTGGTGGCAGCTGAAGCTCTCCTCCGGCTGTCCGTTACCGGGGCCGCGCGCTGATTGCGCGCGGCGTCTCTCGATGCGAGGCAGCGCGGTCCCGCGAGCGGTCGCGGTAGGAGCTTGCGTGCATCTGCTTTCAGCCGGAGGGCAAGCGGGGTCGCAGTGCGCCGGATAGCCGTGCGGCCCCGGGGCACGGCAGAACACCTCGTCTCCGCGGATGCGCGTCAGCCGGGGTAGGCGGGGACGGCGGGGGCCGAGGCCCCGCGCCGAAGGCCTGCTCACCTGCTGAGGGCGGGAATGGCGCCCTGCTCGCGGCACACCGTGGCGAGCGTCTGTCTTTGGCGCTCGGTGAGCGAGGCGAGCGTCTTGGATTCGGAGATCTGCAGCTGCGCCAGCAGCTTGCGGCAGCGGCTCTCGCCCCAGCGGCGCTGGCTCATCAACAGGTCGGCGATCGTCATGCTCTGGGCCTCCCAGGGGCATTCGACGATCACCTCGGCGGCCGGGAGCTCGCCGGTGGCGATTCGCCGCTTGAGGTCCGCGCGGGCGAGGCGCACCTTGTTGGCGCGTTCGAGGGCACGCATGTATTGAGGACCGGCAGGGGCCAGCGTCGCTGTCGCGCTCATTTGGTCTCACTCCCCGTCGCGCCCGTCGCGGGGGAGTCCACCGCGGGGCACAACATACTTGCTTGATTTTTAACGAGTAGCGCGCCTGCAACGATCGCTCATCGCTCGCCCACCGGACGTACCATCTGTTGCCAGTACCCCTCTACCGGCGACATATAGCGAGTTCCGAGCGTTGAAGCAAAGCGCCCCATCAAGCTACGCCAGCTTGACGCTCCGGTCAATACTTTTAAGACAGATCGTGCGCTAAAAGCGACCTTTTTCTTTCCTCACGGTCTTCGTGAGGATCACTCCGGCCCCAGAGGCCGGCTGGCCGAAACGGGACTCGCGCCGCAGGCGCGTGTCTCCCGGCTTCGGTCGAGCCCCTCTTCTTTCAGGCGCTCCCCGGTCCCGGCAGCGGGCCGTGCTCGGCCTCGAAGCTGCGCTTGACCCGCGCGAAGGCATCGAGCGCGCGATCGATCACTGCCTCGTCGTGGGTGGCCATCACGCTCGTGCGCAGCAGCGCCCCGCCGGGGGGGACCGCCGGGTGCAGTGCGGTGTTGACGAACACGCCCTCGTCGTACAGCGCGCGCCACAGCAGCGCCGCCTTCCAGTCGTCGCCCACCAGCACCGGCACGATCGGTGTGACGATCCTCGGGGCGCCGCTCGCGTCGGGACGCACTCCGGGTGCGGCGGCAACCGATGGGCGGGCCGGCAACGGCTGGGGGGCGACCACCGCGAAGCCCAGCCCCTCCAGCCCGTCGCGCAACCGCCAAGCGTTGTCCAGCACCCTCGCCAGCAGTGCCGTGCCGTCGGGGGAGCGCAGCACGCGCAGCGCGGCGAGCGCGGCGCCGAGCGCGGCCGGCACGGCGGAGGCGGTGAAGATGAAGGCGCGCGAGTAGTAGCGCAGGTACTCCAGCACGTCGGCGGGCCCCGCCACGAAGCCGCCGCAGGAGGCCAGCGACTTCGAGAAGGTGCCCACCCGCAAGTCCACGCGATCCTCCAATCCGAGTAGCTCGGCGGTGCCGGCGCCGCGCGCGCCCAGCACCCCGGCGCCGTGCGCCTCGTCCACCATCAGCCGCGCGCCGTGGCTTTCGCACAGCTCGCAGATGTCGCTCAGTGGGGCGATGTCGCCCTCCATCGAGAAGACGCCGTCCACCACCACCAGCACACCGCCCCCGTCGCCTTTCGCGCGCTGGAGCATCTTCTCCAGCTTCTCCAAGCGGTTGTGGCGGAAGGGGCGCAGCTTCGCGCGCGAGAGCAGACACCCGTCGAGGATCGAGGCGTGGTCGCCAGAGTCCGCGATCACGGTGTCGCCCACACCGAGGATCGTGCCGAGCGTGCCGAGGTTGGCCTGGTGCCCGGTGGTGAACACCAGCGCGTCCTCGCTGCCCATCCACTCGGCGATCTCCGCCTCCAGTTCGAGGTGCAGCGGCGTCGTGCCGTTCAGCGGGCGGCTGCCGGTGAGGCCGGTGCCGTAGCGGTGCAGGGCATCCTGCGCGCCCGCCAGCACGCGCTCGTCGCCGGTCAGGCCGAGGTAGTTGTTGGAGCCCAGCATGATCCGCTGCGCCCCCTCCATCTCCACCACCGGCATCGCCGGCGAGGTGAGCACGTGGAAGTAGGGGAGCACGTCCGCCTCGCGTGCCGCCGCCAGCAGCTCGGCGCGCTCGTGGTGGCGGGCCTTGGCGAACACGTCGCGGGGAGGCGGCTGGCTCTCGCTGGCTGTCGGTGGTTGGTTGGTGCCGATGGCCATGTGGTCGCAGGCGCGTTGGGTGTAGGGTGCCGTGGCTGTGAGCGTCGAAGTCAGCCCGGTGGCGGGCGGGAGTGACCTGAAGCGGTTCGTCGAGGTGCCCTTTCGTCTGCATGCTAACCACCCGCTGTGGGTGCCGCCGCTGAAACTGGAGCGCCGCATCTTCCTCAACCGGCGCATGAACGCCTTCTTCAGCCACGGCGAGGCCGAATACTTCCTCGCCCGCCGCGCCGGTCGTGTGGTCGGCAGGATCACCGCGCAGATCAACCACGCCTTCAACACCCAGCACGATTCGAAGTGGGGTTGGTTTGGCTTCCTGGAGTTCGAGGAGGATCTGGAGGTCCTCCAGGCACTGCTCGACGCGGCGCAGGCCTGGCTGCGGGAGCGCGGCTGCGAGCGGATGGTGGGGCCCGCCGACTTCGCGATGAACGACGAGTGCGGCATCCTGATCGAGGGCTTCGACGTGCGCCCGATGATCCACCAGCCGTGGCACCCCCCTTACTACCAGCGGCTGCTGGAGGAGGCGGGGATGAGCAAGGCGATCGACCTGCTGATGTGGAAACTGGAGGTCACCGAACGCGACCGCGTGCTGCCGGTGATCTGGGAGTTGGCCGACAAGGCGCAGAGCGAGCACGGAATCCGCGTGCGCCCGATGCGCCGGCGCCAGCTGCGCAAAGACATGGAGTTCTTCGGCGAGGTCTACAACGAAGCGTGGTCGAAGAACTGGGACTTCGTGCCGTACACCAAGAAGGATCTCGACGCCCTCGCCCAGGAGCTGCAGCTGGCCTTCGACAAGCACTGGTTCATGATCGCCGAGCGCGAAGACACCGGTGAGGTGGTCGGCATGGCGATCACGATTCCCGACCTCAACCAGGCGCTGGAAAAGATGAAAGGGCGCCTGCTGCCGCTGGGCTGGTGGCACTTCCTGCGCAAGGGCAGCATCATGACCCGGGTGCGCGTCGGCTGGCTGGGCGTGCGACCCGAGTACCAGCACACGGGCATCGCGGCGAAGCTCTACCAGATGCACTTCGACGCCGCCGAAGCGCGTCCCCAGAAGGGCGGGGAGATGGGCTGGATCCTCGAGACCAACACGGCGATGAACCGCGGCATGGAGGCGATGGGGGGGCGCGTCGTCAAGCGCTACCGGATGTACGAGCGGGTGTTCGACGTCCCGGCCTCAGAGGCGCTTCCCGCCGATGCCGCGCTGGCTTCGGCGTAGCACTGCCTGCAAGTGCGCTCGATCACCGCGCCCGCGGCCTCGGCGCTCGTTGAACACCGCCCCGCGGCGCAGGGCGATGTTCGAGTGCGAGCAGGGGTCCGAGGCGCTCCGTACACTTCGGCGGGTGGCTGACACGCTCCAACCTGACGCGCTGAAATCGTTCGGCGGCGACACCGAGGAAGTGGACGCCGTCGTGGTGGCGCCATCGGCGCGGCCGCTTCCCGAGCGTACGGAGGCCCGCACGGTGGTGCCGGCTGTGCAGGCCGCAGCCGTGGCCGCAGGCAGCTTCGTCGCGGGTGCGGCGATGATGGGTCTTGCCCACCGCCGCCAACGGCGCCGCGAGCTGGTGCGCGCGGGCGCGCGGCGGCGAGGCCTCGGCCGGGGCGGTGGCCGCCGCGCCGCGAGCGGAGGGCGCGGCTCCCGCGGCATGGGGGAGCTCGTGCAGATCGTGGGCAGCCGCTCGCTGCTCGTGGACGTGCACCTGCTCGGTGGCCGCAACTAGCGTTGTCGAGGTGCGGCCCCCGTGGCCGTTCCGCCTGCCGGCGTACGGTGGCATGGATGGGGTGCTGCGCTGCAAGGGGGGCGTGCTCGAACGGCTGCTCCACTACGACGAGCAACCGGTGGTGGTGCGCGTCGCTCAGCCGTCCGCCGACCGGGTGGCGTTCGATGCCAGCGCCCCCACCGGCGAGGCGGCCGAGCACGGGATCGCGCGGATGCGCTTCGCGCTCGGGGTGGACGAGGACCTGCGCGCGTTCCATCGCCCGCTTCGCGCGCGACCCTCTGATCGGGGAGTCGCTGCGCCGCCGACCGTGGCTGCGGGTGCGCCGGCGCCCCGAGCCGTGGGAGGCGCTCGCCTGGGCGGTGTGCGAGCAGCTGATCGAGTTCGAGCGCGCCGCGGCGATCGAGCGGCGGATCGTGCGGCGGCTGGGGCGGAGCTGGCCGGAGGAGGAGCGGGGGGCGCGTGGCGACGGGGCGCGCCGCCCTCCGGCGGGGGGTGGGAGAGAAGCGGCCTGGTCTCTGCGCGACGTGCCGACCCCGGCGGCGCTCGCGGGCGTGGCGCCGGCGCTGCTGCAATCGCTTGACCTCGGCGGCGCGCGGGCGCGCACGTTGGTGCGCGTGGCCCGCGAGGTGGCGCGGGGGAGGATCGACCTTCACTCCCCCGATCACGAGCGCACCTGGCAGCGGCTGCGTGCGATTCCGGGCATCGGTTCGTGGACGGTGGAGATGCTGGCCCTGCACGGTCAGGGCCGCCACGACCAGGTGCCCGCCGGCGACGTCGGTCTGCTGAAGCTGGTGGGCCGCGCGCTCAGCGGCGGCCGGAGTGGGTGGGGCTCCCATAATCGCGCGCAGGAGCCCGAAGTGAGGGAGTTCTTCGCCCCTTACGGGGAGTGGGCGGGGCTGGCGGCGACCCACATGATGAGCGGATGAGCGACGCCGCCACGTTTCGTTCGACACGAGAGGGCTGGCTGCGGGCCACGCCGTCCGCCGAGACCCTTGAGTGGGCGCAGTGGGTCCTGGCCGAAGGAGACAAGTCCAAGCCCAACGACATGCGCAACTTCTCCAATCGCAGATTCCAGGGCTTCGTGGCCGAGTGCGCCTTTCATCGCTGGCTGGAGCGCGAACTGGTGGATCACATATGGAACGGCTCGACCGATCCCAAGCCCGACTTCGAGCTGGGTCCCGCCGGTGTCGGCCCGCCCGCCAGGGTCGGCCCGCCCATCGGTGTCGGCCTGAAGTCCTGTGGCTCTGAGAGCGAGTGGCGGCCAGGTCATGTCGTGAACGTGTACGAGCGGCATCGCGAGCATTCGCCGCAGGAGTTGTTCTTCGTCGGCTTCGAGCAACCCGGGGCGGTGCGGCCGAACGATCCAACCGTTGTGCTGCTCGGCGGCCTGCCGGCAGAGACCTATTTCAAGCTTGCGGAGTTCGTGCCAAAGGGTGGCATGCTCAACCCAATCGTCCGCGCCGAGAACGATGTGTGGAACCTCCGTACACGGGAGCTGGAACCGCCGCGGCAGTGGCTCGACCGCAACCGGCCGCCCGGGGGAGGCTGCGGGACGGACGGGTGAGCACCGCGGGAGGCTAGGACGGCGTGAGCACCGCGGCGCCCGTAAAGCGTCCCGCGCGCAGGTCTCCAAGGGCGCCGTTGGCGTCCTCCAGCGGGTAGACGGTGACCTGGGTCTTGACCGGGATGCGGGGGGCGAGGGCGAGGAACTCCTCGGCGTCGCGGCGGGTGAGGTTGGCGACCGAGCGGATCGTGCGCTCCTCCCACAACTCGGCGTAGGGGAAGGAGGGGATGTCGCTCATGTGGATGCCGCCGCACACCACCGTGCCACCGGGGGCGAGGGCGCGCAGCGCGAGTGGGACGAGCGCACCGTCGGGGGCGAACACGATCGCGGCGTCGAGCGGCTCGGGGGGCGGCTCGTCCGAGCCCCCGGCCCAGGTGGCGCCGAGCTCCAGCGCGAAGGTCTGCGCGGCGATGTCGCCGGGGCGGGTGAAGGCGAACACGCGCCTGCCCTGCCAGATGGCCACCTGGGCGAGGATGTGGGCGGCGGCGCCGAAGCCGTACAGGCCGAGGCGCCGCGCGCGGCCGGCCATCCGCAGCGCGCGGTAGCCGATCAGCCCGGCGCACAGCAGCGGCGCGGCCTGCGCGTCGGGGTAGCCGGGTGGGATCTCGAAGCAGAAGCGCTCGTCGGCGAGCGCGTACTCGGCCATGCCGCCGTCGATGTCGCGGCCGGTGAAGCGCGCCAGCGGGCAGAGGTTCTCGCGGCCGGAGCGGCAGTAGGTGCATTCGCCGCAGGTCCACCCCAGCCAGGGGACGCCGACGCGGCGGCCGTCGGACTCGACGGTGGCGACGATCTGGTGGCCGAGGATCCGCGGCGGCGTGGCGATCCGCACCTCGCCGTCAAGCAGGTGCAGGTCGGTGCGACACACCCCGCAGGCCTGCACCTTCAGCAGCAGCTGGCCGGGCGCGGGCATGGGGATCGGGCGCTCGACCGCTCGCAGCGGCTGCCCGACCTCCTCGAACACCATCGCCTGCATTTCGAACGCCTAGGCGGCGGGGGTTGTGTATCTACTTTTCAAGACGCAAACCCTTCATTTTGTGAAGTGAGGGGGTGGGTTGGATGTTTTGTTTTGGGACCCAAACCCTTCATTTTGTGAAGCGAGGGGTGGGGTTGGATGTTTTGTTTTGGGACCCAAACCCTTCATTTTGTGAAGCGAGGGGTGGGGTTGGATGTTTTATTTTGGGACCACAACCCTTCATTTTGTGAAGTGGTTGGGGTCGTGAGAAAACATATCTACCCCCAGCCTCAGCCGAAAAACAGCTCCGCCGTGGCGTACAGCTCGGGGTCCAGCAGCTTCGGGGCGGCCAAAGCCTGCGCGAGGTCGACCTCGGCGATCCGCGCGCCGTGCAAGGCGACCATCTTGCCGAAGTGGCCGGAGGCGACGGCGTACATCGCGGCGACGCCGAAGCGGGTGGCGAGCACGCGATCGAACGCCGTCGGGGTGCCCCCGCGCTGCACGTGGCCGAGGATCGTGACGCGCGTCTCGTAGCCGGTGCGCTGCTCGATCTCGCGCTCGAGCGTGACGCCGATCCCGCCGAGGCGCGCGTGGCCGAAGGCGTCGGTGGCTGCGCCCTGCACGGTTTGCATCGTCCCTTCGCGCGGGGAGGCCCCCTCGGAGACGACCACGATCGAGAAGGAGCGCCCGCGCTCGTGGCGGCGGCGCAGGTGGGCGCACACCTCCTCGACGTCGAACGGGCGCTCGGGCACGAGGATCGCGTCGGCGCCGCCGGCGATCCCGGCGTGCGTGGCGATCCAGCCGGCGTGGCGACCCATCACCTCGACGACCATCACGCGGTTGTGGGACTCCGCTGTGGTGTGCAGGCGGTCGATCGCGTCGGTGACGATCTGCACGGCGGTGTCGAAGCCGAACGTGACGTCGGTGCCGCCGAGGTCGTTGTCGATCGTCTTCGGCACCCCGACGATCGGGATGCCCTCTTCGTGCAGCAGCAGCGCCACCCCGAGCGTGTCCTCACCGCCGATCGGGATCAGCGCGTTGACGCCGCGGCGCTCCAGCGTCGCGCGGATCGCCTCGAGGCCGCCCATGTCCTCGGCGAACGGGTTGGTGCGCGAGGTGCCGAGGATCGTGCCGCCGCGGGGCAGGATGCCGACGGTGCTGTGCAGGTCGAGCTCGACCGCCTCGTCATTCAGCACCCCCGCCCAGCCGTGGCGAAAGCCGAGGAAGGAGTGCTCGCCGCGCGCCAGCCCGCTGCGCACGGCGGCGCGGATCACGGCGTTCAGGCCGGGGCAGTCCCCACCGCCGGTGAGCAGGCCGATGCGCGCCATCGACCCACAGGGTAGGGCCTCGGTTGGGGCCTCGCGGTAGCGCGGTGCTGGCATGACCGTGCCGCCGGGCCCCGCGCGTGGGAAACCGGCATGATGCGAAGCGCGATGGAGTCAACCGAACAGCCGCAGGCAGGCGCTGCGCCCGCGATCAAGCTGGTGCTCTCCGACGTTGACGGCACGCTGGTGACGCAATCCAAGGAGCTGACGCCGCGGGCGATCGAGGCGGTACGGCGACTGGGGGAGGCCGGCATCATGTTCGCGCTCACCAGTGGCCGCCCACCGCGCGGGATGGCGATGTACGTGGAGCCGCTGCGGTTGAGCACGCCGATCGCGGCCTTCAACGGGGGGATGCTGGTGGACAGCAAGATGCAGACGATCGAGGAGCGCGCGATCCCGGAAGAGCTGGTCGGAGAGACGATCGCGCTGCTGGAGTCGTTTGCGCTCGACGTGTGGGTCTATCAGGGCGCCGACTGGTATGTGCGCGATCCGCAGGGCCCGCACGTGGAGCACGAGTCCTTCACCGTGCAGTTCCCGCCGACCGTGATCGACGCCTACGGGCAGCTGCGCCAGGGCGTCGCCAAGATCGTCGGGGTGAGCGACGACCACGACGCCGTGGCACGCGCCGCCGCCGCGGCGCACGATCGCTTCGGCGAGCGTGTATCGGCCTCGCGCTCACAGCCCTACTACGTCGACGTGACCCACCCGGAGGCCAACAAGGGGTGCGTGGTGCGCTGGCTGGCCGCGCGCTACGGCGTCCCCGGGGAGGCGATTGCGACGATCGGCGACATGCCCAACGACGTCCTGATGTTCGCCCACTCGGGGCTGTCGGTCGCGATGGGCAACGCCGACCGCGAGGTGCAGCGCGCCGCGCGGCGCGTCACCTCCTCCAATGAGGAGGATGGCTTCGCCAACGCGGTCGAGCGGTTCATCCTCGGCAGCGGGTAACCACAGTTCTTCGGTGCGCATCCGCGCGCCGCATCTCCCTTGCCAGGCACCGGACTTGACAAGTGCCTCTCGCTGTGGATATAGTCGTCTTACCTTGTCGCCCGGGACCGGGCGGCGGGATGTTTTGAACATAAGGTCTGGTTGGCGTCGGGGCCTCTGGGTGGCCCGGCCTTTCACAGCAGCAGTGACAGGGGTTTCTCCGGGAGAGGGACCGGGTCGTCTCGATGAGGGAGTTGGTTTTCGCGTGTCTTTGAGAGGGAACAGCGTGCCGAGAGTCATTGCACCTTGCGGTAAGAGCGATGCTAGATGCGCCAGCATGGCGCTGTCGCATCTCTCTCTCTCTCTCTCTCTCTTCGCCTAGGGCGCTAAGCCCCGGGCGGCCTCATCCGTCAAGCAAGGCCGCGCTTGGTGCGCGGTTTGGTTTCTCGCGCGCTGCGTACGCGCCTTCAGCTGCTTGCTCGTCCGCCGCCGTGGGCCGTGCGCCCGCGGCGGCTTTGTGCTGCCCGGGGTCGGGTCGGCGTGGTGTCGGTTCTTCACAGGAGGAGATGGTTTGATGAGCGCTCGCCGGTCGATCTCATTGGTGCTGGTGTGGTTGTGTGCTGCGGCGGGTGCCCTCTTGTGGTACACCGCTCCGGCGTCGGCGCAGCGCTTGCACGAATTCAGCCTCTCGTTTGGCAGCGAAGGCTCGGGCAACGGGCAGTTCATACGACCAGGGGCGTTGGCGGTGAGCGAAGTGGGGCCCGCGGCGGGCGATGTGTATGTGATCGACGAGGGCAACCGGCGCGTGGAGATCTTCGACTCGGCGGGCGCGTATCTCGGCCAGTTCAACGGAGAAGGCTCGCCGACTGGGCGGATCGCGGCGACCAACGCCGTACCGGACGAGGTCGCGGTCGACAACTCGACGAATCCGCTCGATCCCTCGGCCGGCGATGTTTATGTAATGGATACGAGTCACGACGTGGTTGACAAGTTCGGCCCGAAAGGCGAATACATCGGCCAGATAACCGGAGGGAGCCCGGGGAATTCTCCTTTCAAGATAGGCAACGGCACTCTGACGGGGTTATATGGCATTGGAGTCGATGCAAATGGCTCGCTGTGGGTGGAGGTGGGTGACGTAGAAGGCACATCACACGAAGGTCTTGAAGAGCTCAACGATGCGTACGCGAATGAATATGTCTCATCGGTCATGCCGAAACTGCCGGCCAATATCGGCTTCAACAGTCTCGGCCTGATCGGCCTCGCGTTCGATTCCGAAGGCAATTTTTACATCGGAAAGTCAGCGAGTGCCGATAACGAGTTCGCGAACGAGGTCGCCGCCGAGTTCACTGGCTCGGGTACGCTCCTCGCGGGGGAAGTAGATAGTGACGAAACGACGGGTGTGGCAGTCGATCGTTCGAGTGATGATGTGTACCTTGACAACAGGTCCACGGTCGCGGCGTTTGGTCCGTCGGGTATGTTCGTCGAGCGTTTCGGGGCGCCCGAGATGAGCTCAAGCGAAGGCATTGCCGTGAACTCGTCTACCGGCGCGGTATACGTGTCTGACGCCGGCAACCAGGCAGTCGAGGTGTTCACGGCGTTCGTCGTGCCCGACGTGAGCACGGGCTCTGCGTCGAGTTTTGCGGAAACGTCGGCGACGGTCGGAGGGGTCGTCAACCCGGAAGGGTTGCCCGTCAGCTCGTGCGTGTTCGAATATGGGACGAGCGGTTCGTACGGGCAGGAAGCGCCGTGTTCGCAGACGACCGGTGAAATCGGTTCCGGCGAGGGTCCGGTCAGCGTGAGCGCTGCGCTTTCCGGGCTCGAACCGTTGACGCGCTACCACTTCCGGTTGAGGGTCGCCAACGCGAACGGCTCGAACGTTGGTCAAGATCGCACGTTTGTTACGCCGATGCCGGTGGCGCTCGGCGAAGAGAGTGTTTCGGATGTGGCCTCCAGCTCCGCGCGGTTCAGCGCGCAGGTCAATCCCGGTGGCGCCGCCGCGACGTTCCATTTTGAATATGGGACGAGCGTCTTCTACGGTGCGAGCGTGCCGGCTCCCGCTGGAGATCTGGGTGCGGGGACGAGCGCTGAGCCGGTGAGTGTCGATGTGCAGGGTTTGCGGCCGGGGACCACCTATCACGTACGGCTCGCCGCGACGAACCTGCTTGGCACCGTGTATGGGCCGGATGAGGTATTCACGACTCAGGCTGCCGGCGGTGCCTTCGCGTTGCCGGATGGCCGCACTTGGGAACTGGTCTCGCCGCCGAGCAAGTACGGGGCGTTGATCGAAGCGCAAAACGAAGGCGTGGTCGAGGCCGCTGAAGACGGGAGTGCGATCACGTACTACGCAAGCGGCTCGATCGTCGCGAGCCCAGCTGGTAACCCGAGTCCGCTCGGCGACGTGCAGGCGCTCTCCAGCCGAGCCGGGGGTGGGGGCTGGTCCACGGAAGAGATCGCTACGCCGCACAACTCGGCGACGGCTACCGAGAACGCTCACGGCGAGTCGGAATACCTTTTCTTCTCCTCGGATTTGTCGAGTGCGCTTGTCGAACCGGCAGGCGAAAGTACGCCGTTGTCCCCCGAAGCGAGTCAAAAAACGTTGTATCTGCGTGACGACGGCACAGGCGGCTACCGGCCGTTGGTAATGGCCGGCAACGTACCCGCAGGGACAGAATTCGGCATGGAAGGTAACTTGGAAGGTGAGTTCGGGACGCCGGATCTCTCGCACGTGCTGCTCAGGTCCAAAGCCACGCTCACCACCAACGCGGTCAAGACAGAAACCAACGAACGCAGCATCTACGAGTGGTCGAGCGGGCAATTGACGCTTGTCAACGTGCTGCCGGAAGCGCAGGGAGGCGGAGCGACGCCATTGGGCGTGCTCGGCTACCTCAATGAAGACACCAGGCACGCGATCTCCAACGACGGATCGCGGGTCTTTTGGTCCGAAGCAGGTACCTTCGACGGGGGTTCGTTGTATATGCGCGACACTGCGATCGGCCGCACCGTGGAGGTCGATGCGCCGGCGCCGGGGGTTTCCCAGCCACAGGAGAACCACGCGATTTTCGAGACCGCGAGCGGGACCGGGTCGGAGGTGTTCTTCCTCGACACCGAGCCGCTGACCGCCGACTCGAAGTTGGTCGAACCGACGACCGAACACGGCCGCAGTGAATACGACCTGTATGTGTATGACACGGAAACGGGTACGTTGAACGATCTCACCGTCGATCAAACCACTAATGAATTTGCGAATGTGCAGAATATGGTGCTTGGCGCCAATGAAGAAGGCTCGATTGTGTATTTCGTCGCAACTGGCAAGTTGACGGAAGGGGCGCAGGCGGGCGCCGACAACCTGTATGTGGAGTCCAAGACGGGCGCTACGTGGTCGGCCCCACGGCTGATCGCGGTCCTCTCAGAAGAAGACGGGGCGTCGTGGGGCAAAGAGAGCAGCCTTGGCAGCACCACGACGGCTGGGCTATCGTCGAGGCTCTCGTCAAACGGGCGTTTCCTGACGTTCATGTCCGACAAGAGCCTCACGGGCTATGACAACCGTGACGCCGGTAGCGGCCAGCCCGACGAGGAGGTGTACCTGTACGACGAGGCGACCGGCGGTCTGACCTGTGTGTCGTGCAACCCGACGGGCGCACCGCCGGTGGGCGTGTTCGACCGGCCGGAGGGCGAACACAAACCGCTGCTCGCCGACCGGAAATCCGTGTGGGGAGGTCGCTGGCTCGCCGCGGACATTCCGGCGTGGGAGCTCGTGACCGAGTCGGGCAGCATTCTCTCCACGTATCAATCGCGGTATATCTCCAACGAAGGTAGGTTGTTCTTCACGAGCTTCGATTCGCTTGTGCCGCAGGACACGAACGGCGAAGCCGATGTTTACGAGTATGAGCCCGAAGGCGTTGGTGGCTGTGCGACGTCGGGCGGTTGCGTGTCGCTGATCTCCTCCGGTACGGCGAGTGGCGAATCGGCGTTCCTGGATGCGAGCGGGAGGGGCCCCGGCGGTGAAGAAGCTGAAGACGTGTTCTTCTTGACAACTGCGAGGCTCGTAGCGCAGGATGTCGATTCGAGCTTCGACATCTACGACGCGCACGTGTGCTCGAGCGCCGTGCCGTGCGTGAGCTCGCCGGTGGCGTCGCCTGCGTGCTCGAGCGGGGACTCGTGCAAGCCGGCGCCCTCGCTGCAGCCGGCGATCTTCGGGGTGCCGGCGAGCGCGACGTTCGCGGGGGTGGGCAACCCGCAGTCGCCGCCGGGCGCGGTGGCTACCAAGCACGCCGCCAAAAAGCGCGTGAAGCACAAGAAGAAGAAGAAGGGGAGAAGGCGCAGGCCGCCGCATCGAAGGGCGAAGCGATCGACAGCCCGTGGGAGTCATTCCACTGGCGTGGGCTCCGGCCATGGGAAGGGGCGATGAGTACGATGAACGGCAAGCTCAATGGGGTGATGCTGGTGGTTGGCGTCAATAGGGTGAAAGTCGTGGTTGGCGTCATGCTTGCGTGCATGGCGTTGGCGGTCGGTGCGGCGCCGGCGTTTGCGGAAGGCGAAGTGCCGTGGTGGAACGTGCAGACGACAGCCGCTCCGTCGGAGCTTCCTTCGGGTGGCTATGGTCAGATCGTGGTCACGGCGGTCAACGTCGGTGACGGCGAAGCCAGCGGCTCCGCCGCCCCTATCGCGCTGACCGAGAACCTTCCGGCTGGGGTGGTACCCGTCTCGATCTCCGGTGGCATCGGCCCGAGCGGTGGCTTGGACAGCGGCGAATGCTCGCTGGAAGCGGTGAGCTGCACGTTCGGCGGCAGCGTCATTCCGTATCTCACCGTATCGATGGCGATCACCGTCCGGGTCGAAGCGAGCGCCGTCTCGGGTGAGGTGGGTGAAGCGGCCGTCGAAGGTGGCGGCGCCTCGCGGGTGGTCTCGAGACAGCCGTTGAGCATTGGCGGTGCCGCGACGGCGTTCGGTGTGGAATCGTTTGAAATGACCCCAGAAGGTCCCGGAGGGGCCGTCGATACGCAGGCTGGGTCGCACCCCTTCCAGCTGACGACGAACCTGAACCTCAACGAGCGCGAAGTGCACGGTGTAGCGACCGTCGCGTCGCTCGCGAAGGACCTGCGGTTCAAGCTACCCCCCGGTTTGGTCGGCAACCCGACCGCGATCCCGCAGTGCACAGGCGGCGAGTTTTCCGGCAATGTGGGGTTCACGGCGAACGAATGCGCGCCGAACACCGCGATCGGGGTGGCGAGCGTGACCGTGCTGATACCGAGGGTCTTCACGCACGCGGTGACATTTCCGGTGCCGGTGTTCAACATCGTGCCGCAGGTCGGTGAGGCGGCGCGTTTCGGTTTCGAGGTGCTGGGGACCCCTGTGCTGCTCGATATCACGGTGCAGACCGGGGGAGACTATGGCATCAACGTCGATGTCAACAACATCTCGCAAGCGGTGGAATTGATCGGGGCTCGGGTGACGCTTTGGGGTGTCCCGGGTGACCCGCGGCACGATAACGCGCGGGGTTGGAACTGCCTCTTCAACGGCGGGTTCGGGGCAGGCCCGTGCACCGCTTTGGGGGAATCGACCACGCCACCGTTGTTGACGTTGCCGACCACCTGCTCCACGCCGTGGTCGGCGACGATGTCGGCAAGCTCATGGGTGCAGCCCGCGGTATCCGACAGCGCCCAATACAACCTGCACGACAGCTTCGGGCAGTCGTTGGGACTGTCGGGCTGCAACAGGCTGAGCTTCGAACCGTCGATCGCGGCGGTCCCTGATGGGGGGGCGGGGAGCACGCCGTCGGGGTTGACGGCCAGCATCCATGTGCCTCAGGAGGCGACGTTGAACCCGAGTGGTGACGCTGAGGCGACGGTTAGAGATACAACGGTCGTGCTGCCGGCGGGTGTCGCGCTGAATCCGTCGGCGGCGGATGGGCTGTTGGCCTGTTCGACTGAACAGATCGCGCTGGAAAGCGCGGCGCCGATCAGCTGCCCGGAAGCGTCGAAGGTCGGCACGGTCGAAATCCATACGCCGCTGCTGCCCGATCCGCTGGTCGGCGCGGCGTACTTGGCGACGCAGGGTGAGAACCCGTTCGGGAGTCTGATCGCGTTGTATATCGTCGCCGAAGACGTCAAGGCCGGGGTTCTGATCAAGCTTGCGGGGCAGGTGACGCCGGACCCGGTGACGGGGCAGTTGGTCACGACGTTCGAGGAAACGCCGGATTTGCCGTTCGAAGATTTCAGTTTGGACTTCTTCGGCGGGGCGCGCGCACCGTTGAGTACCCCGCCGTTGTGCGGCGCCTATACGACGACGGCGTCGTTCGCGCCATGGTCAGGCAATGCGCCCGTGGAATCGAAGTCTACGTTCGACATCACCTCAGGGCCGAACGGCACACCATGCGCCAGCCCCAGGCCGTTCCAACCGGGGTTTGAGGCCGGCACCACCAGTGTCCAGGCGGGTGGGTACACGCCGCTGACGATGACGATGGATCGCCCTGACGCCGACCAGCCGCTCGGGAAACTCTCGATCGTGTTCCCGCCGGGGATCTCGGCGGGCTTGGAGGGCGTGAAGCTCTGCGGGGAACCGCAGGCCGGGGAAGGGAAGTGCGGTGCGGAAAGCCAGATCGGGACGCTCGCCGCGAGCGCGGGGTTGGGTGGCAACCCCTACCCGGTGGAAACGGGGAAGGTGTACATCACCGGCCCGTACAAGGGCGACCCGTTCGGTGTGGTGATCGTCGTTCCGGCGATCGCCGGGCCATTCAACCTCGGCACGGAGGTCGTCAGGGCGAAGATCGAGGTTGACCCCACGGACGCTCATCTGACGGTCGTCAGCGATGCGTTCCCGACGATCCTGGACGGTATTCCGTTGGAGCTGCAGCACGTGAACGTGACAATCAACCGTCCGGGGTTCGTGTTCAACCCGACCAACTGCGAACCGATGAAGCTTACAGGGGAGCTGGAAAGCACTGAAGGCGCGAAGGCGAATGTCTCGACGCCGTTTCAGGTCACCAACTGCGCGGCGCTGAAATTCAAGCCGGAATTCAAAGTGTCCACCAGCGCTCATACCTCGCGGGTGGACGGTACGAGCCTGCGTGTGAATCTCACGTTGCCGAACGCGCCGCGGGGCACACAGGCGAACGTCGCGAAGGTGAAGGTGTCGCTACCCAAACAGCTGCCGTCGCCGTTGAAAACGCTGCAGAAGGCGTGCACGGAAAAGGTGTTCGCGGAAAACCCCTCCAACTGCCCGGTTGCCTCGAGGGTCGGGGAAGCGCATGTCAGCACCCCGGTGCTGGAAGGTGGTCTGTCGGGCCCGGCGTACTTCGTCTCCCACGGTGGCGCGAAGTACCCGGAACTGATCATGGTGCTGACGGGCGAGGATGGGGTGACGGTGCAGGTGCATGGGGAAACGTTCATCAGCAAACAGGGGATCACGAGCGCGACGTTCAACACGGTCCCGGATGTGCCGTTCTCCGGGTTCGAATTGACGTTGCCCCAGCGTGAATACCCGGCGATCACGGCGAACGGGAACCTGTGCAAGGGGACGTTGACCATGCCGACGGAATTCGTGGGGCAGAACGGCGTGAAGATCACGCAGAGCACGAAGATCGCCGTGATGGGATGCCCACCCGCCCGCCCGAAGGCGAAGAAGGTGACTCACAAGCACAAGAAGAAGGCGAAGAGTGGGCACTCCAAGAAGGGCAGGAAGAAGTAGGAAGGGGGACGATCGGGCGATGTCCGCGCGCAGCGATCGGGTGGCGGTCCCGGGGGTCAACGGCTCGGCCCCCGAGGCCCCGGGTCGCGGCCGGGTGGGGGAGATCCAGCGCGCGCGGATCATCGCGGCGATGGGCGAGCTTGTTCGTGAGCGTGGCCCGGGCGCGGTGACCGTCGCGCATGTGGTGGCCCGCTCGGGGGTTTCGCGGCGGACCTTCTACGAGCTGTTCACCGACCGCGAGGATTGTTTCCTCGCCGTGTTCGATATCGCGGTTGGGCGTGCCGCGGAGAGTGTGCTCCCCGCGTATGAGTCGCCGGGGAGGTGGAGGCAGCGAATCAGGGCGGCCCTCGAGGCGACGCTTTGTTTTCTGGATGCGGAGCCCGAGCTGGGCTACCTCTGTGTGGTGGGCGCGCTCGGCGGTGGCGATCGGGCGCTGGAGCGTCGCACCGCGGTCGTGCGAAGGCTCGTGGACGCGGTGCACGGCGGGAGCCTGGAGAGCCGCGCTGCGCGGCGCCCGGAGCGACTTGTGGCCGAGGGCCTGGTCGGTGCGGTGCTCGCGGTGATCCACGCGCGGCTGGTAGAACGGGCCGCGCGCTCGGGTGGCTCCGGCAGCGCGATGCAGTCCGTCGCCGGCTCCCGGTGCGCCGAGGGCTCCACGATGGGCGCTCCGCGGGGCACGCCAAACGCAGCGAAACCGCCAAGGCCGCTGCTCTCTCTGTTGAACCCGCTGATGGGGATGATCGTGCTGCCCTACCATGGCGCGGCCGCGAGTGAGCGTGAGCAGCGCCGCCCGCCGCCGCGCGGGCGGCGGCCCACTGCGCCCAGGGTCGATCCCCTGCGGGAGCTCGACATGCGCCTCACCTACCGTACGGTGCGGGTGCTGCTGGCGATCGGCTCGCTTGGTGGGATGGGATCGCATCCAAGCAACCGGCAGGTCGCGACGGCCGCGGGGATCTCCGACCAGGGGCAGATATCGAAGCTCCTCGCGCGCTTGCAAGCTCTGGGCTTGATCGGCAACGGTGGCGGGGACCATGCCAAAGGCGAGCCCAACGCCTGGACGCTCACCCAGCGCGGACGCGATGTCACCCGGACGCTGCAGACGCAGGCGGGAGGATGACCAGCGCTGGACCTATCCCCCACATCTGGTCCGCCGGTGAGGGTATGGTATATTTCATACCATGAATACCACCATTGATTCTGCCGGACGGATCGTGGTCCCCAAGCGGCTACGCGATGAGCTTGGCTTCAGGCCGGGGCAGAAGCTGGAGCTGAGCGCGGTGGAGGGGAGGCTCGAGGTGGTGCATCCGACCACGCCCATGCACCTGGAGGAGCGTGAAGGAAGGCTCGTGGCAGTCGCCGACCGCCCGATGCCGACGTTGACTCCGGAGCTCGTGCGCGAGACTCTGGAACAGATTCGCCGGTGAGCTCCGAGGCTGCCGCGGCAACGCCCGACAGCAGTGTCGTGATCGCAGCTTTCGCCGGCTGGAATCAGCACCACAAGGCGGCGATCAAGGCGCTCGGCGACGCCAGGGACCTTGTCGCACACGCGGAGCTCGAGTCCTACTCGGTGTTGACCCGCCTGCCGGAGCCGTTCCGGGCGGCGCCGCAGCTGGTGGCGGAGTACCTGCAAAAGGATTTTCCAGGGGAACGGATGGTCTTGCCGGAGTCTGAGCGCCACCATCTGATCGAGCAGCTGGCCGGGCTCTCGATCGCCGGCGGCGCCGTCTACGACGCGATGGTCGCGGTCACCGCGGCCCGCCACGGGTATCGCCTGCTCAGCTGCGACCGCCGCGCCGCCGCCACCTACGAGCGGCTCGGGGTCGAGGTCACCTACCTGTAGCCGGCTCTGCGCTGGCGCCACCCCGTTGCGCTGGATTTGGGTTCAGGCGACCAGCGACAAATAGCGCATCTTGATGCTATGATGCTGTTATGGCAAAGGTGCGGACTACCTTGACCGTTGACGAGGATGTCCTGCGGGCCGTGAAGATCGCGGGTGCCCGCTCTGGTCGGGGTGACAGCCAGGTGATCGAGGACGCGCTGCGGCGCGAGCTGGGCCTCGACCTGCTGGAGCGGATGTGGGCCGGTAGCCAGCTGTCCGAAGAGGACGCGATGGCGCTTGCGGTGGAGGCCCAGCACGCCACCAGACGGCGTTCGCGCTGAGCGGTTGCGCGCGGTTCTCGACCCGAATGTCGTGATCTCCGCGTTGCTCTCCCCTGAGGGCGCTCCCGCCCGCACCCTGCTGGCCTGGCAGCGCGGGCTGTTCGAGCTGATCGTCTCCAGCGCGCTGCTCGCAGAGCTGGAGCGCGCCCTCGCCTACCCCAAGCTGCGCAGCAGGATCGACCGGCAGGCCGCCGCCGAGCTGATCGAGTGGCTCACTCGCAACGCCACCATCGCAGAGGATCCAATCGACGCGCCGGCTCGCTCGGCTGACTCGGGCGATGACTACCTGATCGCCCTCGCCGCCGCGGAGCGGGCGATACTGGTCTCCGGGGACAAGCACCTCTTGGCGTTGGCCGAGCAGCTGCCAATCCTCCCTCCCGCCCGCTTCCTCGAGCTCGTCAACGATGTCGCGGAGCCCGACCGCTGAGCAATCGACATCATTCGGTACTTACCTCTCTGAGGCCCTCCGTGGGGCTCCGAGGCTCTTAGGACTTGACAAGTGCCTCGCGGTGTGGATATAGTCGTCTTACCCAGTCGCCCGTAGCGGGCGTCGGGCCGTTTTGAACATATTGGTCTGGTTGGGGTCGGGGCTTCTGTGGCCTGGCCTTCAAGCATTTTGGCAGAGGTTTCTCTGGGAGAGGGACCGGGTCGTCTCGATGAGGGAGTAGGTCTTCGCGTGCTTTTGAGAGGGAATATCGTGTCGAGAGTCGTTGCACCTGGCGTCGTGGCTGATGCTAGATGCGCCAGCATGGCGCTGTCGCATCTCTCTCTCTCTCTCTCTCTCTTCGGCCTCTAGCGGCTCCTTCCGTTCGGCTCTGAGGAGCCGCCCCGGTTCCCCCGTGTGGGGAAAGGGTAGGGGTGGGCTTGGTGGCGTCCCGCCGG
Organism: uncultured Solirubrobacterales bacterium; assembly: GCA_963724305.1. Lineage (GTDB taxonomy): Bacteria > Actinomycetota > Thermoleophilia > Solirubrobacterales > Solirubrobacteraceae > Palsa-744. Next base: position 1,025,429 of record CAVRUG010000004.1, on the reverse strand, counting down.
GGAGGCGTTCGCGGGGTCTCGCGGGGCCCCCGGTAGGGGGTCGGGCAGCGGCGGCCTGGGATGGTCCTCGCGCGTGTGTGCTGGTTGCGCCTCTCGGTGCATGGTTTTGTAATCGAGGGGTCGTCCCCTCTGTCTTGGAGGAGACGGTGTGATGAATACTACTCGTGGGCTGGTTGTGGCGACCTTTTTCGCGCTGGTGGGTGGGCTGGTATTCGGGAGTGTTCCGGCGTTGGCTGCTGGTCCTGAAGCGCCGGCGCCGGTGGTGGTGGAATCGATCAAAGCTAGTTCCGCGACGTTCGCTGGCGAGTTGAATCCTGGTAAGGAAGGTGGCCCGGGGACCTTCGAACTGGGTACCTATGAGTTCTTGTACAAGCAGTCGGCGACGGAATGCGAAGGTGGGAGTGTGGCGCCTGAATCGCCGGGGATCTCGCTGGGTGGCGGCAAGGAAGCGCTCCCGCCGCTTGAAGTGAGTGACCTTGAGGCGCATAGCGAGTACACAGTGTGTCTGCTTGCTCGGAATGGGACCAAAGGCGAAGCGACGGTGGGGCCGCCGGTGACGTTCAAAACCGCGCTGACACCGGAAACGCCCGTCACGTCGTCCGCGAGTGGTGTTGGCGCGACCTCGGCGACACTGCACGGTGTCCTGAACCCCGGTGGCGAAGGGGAACCGGGCGGCTACGAATTCTTGTACGCGGCGTCGGCCAGCGAATGCGAGGGAGGGTCGGGGTCGGGGGGGAGCGCGCTAGGGCAGAGGGGAGAAGCGGTTTCCTCTGAAGTGACCGGCCTGCTGCCGAACACCGAGTACGCGGTCTGTTTGCTGGCGCGTAACGAAGCTGGAGAAACCGCAGTGGGATCCCCCGTGACCTTCACGACGCAGAAGGCGGCGCCCGTGGTCGAAGGAGAGTCGTTCTCTGATGTGGGGTCTATTGGCGCGTCGGTGGATGCTCAGGTCGATGCCGAGGGGTTGCCGACCACGTATTTCTACGAATACGGTCCTAGCACCGCATATGGCTCCGCTACGTCTGCTGTGAGTGTGGGCGATGCCAACCATGTCGTTGAAGCGCCCGCAAGGTTGAGTGGCCTGCAGCCGGGCGCGGTCTATCACTTCCGTGTCGTCTTGAGCAATGCATCCGGCACGGTCCAAGGCGCCGACGCGACGTTCACGACTCTACCTGCGGGTATCCCAGGTCTACCGGATGGCCGGGTGTTTGAAATGGTTACCCCGCCGAACAACGAAAACGCGGAAGTCTATACGCCGAAGGCGGTCAATGGTCTGATCGAGACCGGGAATGGTGCTCCTTCGGAGCTTCCGTTTCAGGCTTCGGTGAATGGTGAAGCGGTTGCGTATGTGGGCGATCCGACGGCCGGCGGGTCGGGCTTGAGTGGCTATGACTATGGTAGTGAGTATTTGGCGAGGCGGTTGCCGGAGGGTGGTTGGGCGCAGGAGAGTATCGAGCCTGAAGAGGAACCGCCTGCGTACTACCAAGCGTTCTCCAGCGATCTTTCGATTGGGGTTCTGGAGTCCAGGGCGGAACCCACGCTGGCCCCACAGGCTCCGGATGGCTACAAGGTGCTCTATACGCGGGACAACAGCGAGGGCAGTTACCATCCCCTCTTCACCACGACTCCGCCAAACCGGTCCGCGGTAGTAGGAGAATTTGGCGCTTACCACGTGCCACATAACACATTGGAATACATTGAACCTGCTTATGCGGGATCGTCAGCGGATTCAGGTCAGTTGCTGTTCGAGGCGAATGATGCGCTGACCGAAAACGCCGCTGGTGGTGCCGGAGAAGATCCGTTGACCCATATCCCGTTTGCTGAAGAGAACAACCTCTACGACTCGGTCGCCGGTCAGTTGAGCTTGGTCAACGTGCTGCCCGATGGTGAGACTGAAGCGAATGCTACGTTCGGCGCTCCAGCGCTGGGCCAACCTGAAGGTAATGCGCCTGATTTCAGTCATGTGATCTCTGAAGATGGGTCGAGAATCTTCTGGACGGATCTGAACACGGGCGACTTGTATGTGCGGGAGGACGCTGACCAGCCGCAGAGCCCGCTCAACGCGCGGGACGAATGCACGGTGCCCGGGGATGCGTGCACGATGCTGATATCCGCCGGCGGGCGGTTCTGGACAGCGAGCAGCGACGGGTCGAAGGTGTTCTTCACCAAGGAAGGCCCTTTGTACGAATATGATCTGGACAGCGGCCAGACGACAGATCTCAGTGAAGGCGCCCACGTGGAAGGCGTGATCGGGGCGAGCACGAACGGCTCGTACGTGTACTTCGTCGAGGAAGGCGACGGGCTCTACATGTGGCATGAAGGAGCAAAGCCGACGTTGATTGCGACACTCTCTGGTAATGACGGCGGTCGTGTTCAGCCGTTTGTAGATGATGGTAGGGGTCAATTTGGTGATTGGCAGCCGGGTCTTGGGCATCGTACGGCGGAGGTGGCGCCGGACGGCCTCAGTTTGGTGTTCATGTCAGAAGAGAGACTGACGGGCTATAACAACACGGGCATTGGGGTTGGCTATTATACCCAGCAGTTCGATGAGGTGTACGTCTACGAGGTAGAAGGCGCTCGTCATCTGTTCTGTATCTCGTGCAGCCCGAGCGGAGAACCGATCCAGGACAATACGCCGCCTCACCATAACCTTGATTCCGAAGAAGCCATCGCGGGTGGGTTTCTGCCGGTGAGCTGGAGCAATACTTATATTCCGCGGTGGCTCACCGATGAAGGTGGGCGAGCGTTCTTCGACAGTGCTCAGCCGTTGGTGTCGGGGGACACGAATGAAGCTCAGGATGTGTATGAGTGGGAGCGCGATGGGGTGGGCAGTTGCCACGAGGAAGCTGGGTGTGACTATCTCCTGTCGGGCGGCACGGGCAAAGCGGCGTCGTCGCTGCTGGGTGCGAGTGCGACCGGGGATGACGTGTTCATCATCACGAACACGCAATTGACCCCAGAAGATCAGAACGAAGATTACAATGTGTTCGATGCGCGGGTCGGTGGTGTGCGGCCGGTCTCGTCGCCGGTGTGTTCGGGGACGGGTTGTCAGGGGGTGCCGGGTGCCCCGCCGGTGTTCGCGACTCCGTCGAGTGAGACGTTCAATGGGGTCGGTAACTATCTGCCGCCCGTGGGGAGTAAGCCCGGCGGGGCGTCCAAGAAGCGCGTGCCGAAGGCGCGGAGGTTGACGCGGGCGCAGAAGCTCGCGGGTGCGTTGAGGGCGTGTCGTAAGCAGCGGCGGGCGAGGCGGGTTGGGTGCGAAGCGCGGGCCCGAAAGCGTTACGGGACGGCCGGGAAGCGGGGGAAGCGAGTATCCATGTCGGCGAGGGGGAGGCGGTAGAGATGTTGAGGAGATTATTGGTTCTACTGCCCACTGTGTGTGGTATAGGGTTGTTGTTCGTGTCGGTGGCGGTGGCGGGCTCGCCGTCGGCTGGGTTTGGGTTGGCGAGCTTCGAAGGCTCGTTGTTGAACAGGAATGGGACGGTCGATACCCAGGCTGGCTCGCACCCCTACGCGCTGACGCTTGGGTTCTCGTTCAATACGCACACCGAAGGTGGAATGGAATTTCCAGTAGGTCAGATTCGGGATATGAACTTCAATCTGCCGCCTGGTTTGATTGGTGATCCCGAGGCTGTGCCGCAGTGCACCCGCAAGCAGTACAACGAAGGAGAAAACTTCAGATTTGGGGGTGGTTGCCCGACGGGCAGCGAGGTCGGCGAAAACGCGGCACGCATTCCGGACGGATACGTTTATGCGCCTGTGTTCAACATGGTGCCGCCGCCGGGTATCGCAGCGCAGTTCGCGTTCACGCTTGGCGGCAACAACGTCTTCCTGGATGTGGGTGTGCGTAGCGGCGGGGACAACGGGCTCACGGTGCACGTCGATAACATCCCACAGCACCAGATCATCGCCAATCAGATCGTGATTTGGGGCACGCCGGCCGACCACGAACCGCTGACGGGTACCTTTGTCGAACGCGGCGGAACACCGTTCTTGACGTTGCCGACGTCGTGCGGCGCGCCTCTGCGGTTCACTGCGGAAGCGTTGGGGACGTGGGGTAACCCCAACCTCTTGGCTGAAAAGGAATTCCTCCTGTCGGAAGGTGTGGACCTCCCGCTTACCCCGGAAACGGTGGGGACATGGCATCCAAGCGAAGGTGGCCCGACAGTCAGCCTGACGGGCTGTGAACGCCTGGAGCATTTCAACCCGGTTGTGTCGATCGCCCCGGATACCAGCCAGGGCGACACGCCGGCCGGGTTGACGACGGCGGCGCGGATGCCGCAGGGGTTGAACCCCGAAGGGTTGGCAACCGCGGGTCTGAAGGATACGACGGTGGTGCTGCCGGCGGGGATCGCGATCAACCCGGGGCAGGCGAAGGGGTTGGGGACGTGTTCGCTTGTGCAGGCGGAAATCGGCAGCGAAAAAGGCGATGAGGGTCCGCCGTCGTGTCCGGCTGCGTCGAAAGTCGGCGAAGACGAAGTCGTGACGCCGTTGCTGGCGGAACCATTGAAGGGGAGCGTGTATCTGCTGCCGTCCAACCCACCCAACGTAAAAATCCTCCTGGTCGCGTCGGGGGAGGGCGTTAACCTGAAGCTTGTGGGCACTGTGCAGATGAATGAAGCGACTGGGCAGCTCACGACGACGTTCGAAAACACGCCGGATGCGCCGCTGACGGACTATAAGCTGTCGTTCAGCGGTGGTGCGCAGGCCGCATTGGTGACGCCGTCGGGGTGTGGGGTGTATGGCACGAGCGCGGACTTCACGCCGTGGAGCACTCCGTTTGCCGAAAACGCGTTGGTGGAAGGCAACTTCACGATCGACAGTGGCCCGGATGGATCGCCGTGTGCGTCGCCGTTGCCGTTCAGCCCGGTGATGAGCGCTGGCGCATCAACCGACCAGGCCGGTGGTTACACGAGCTTCTCGATGTTGTTGACGCGGGGTGATGGGCAGCAGCGGATCTCCAAACTGAAGTTCAAGACCCCGCCGGGTCTTTTGGGGATGATCAGCCATGTGTCGTTGTGCGAAGAACCGCAGGCAGCAAAGGGCGAATGCCCCGCGAGCTCGTTGATTGGGCATACGGTGGTGGGTGCCGGCCCGGGCCCATACCAGTTGTATATCCCAGAAGAAGGTCAGCCGCCGGCGCCGATCTACATCACCGGCCCCTACGAGGGCGCGCCGTATGGCCTATTGATCGCGGTGCCGGTGCTTGCTGGCCCGTTCAACCTGGGGACGACGGTGGTGCGCGGAAAGATCGAAGTGGATCCGGAGACCTCGCAGCTGACGATCACGACGGACCCGTTGCCGACGATCCTGGACGGTGTCCCAACGGATCTGCGGACGATCGACGCGGTGATCGATCGCAAGGAATTCATGTTCAACCCGACCAACTGCAACCCGTCCTCGTTTAGCGGCACAGCGACCAGCGTGGAAGGTACCGAAGCGGGGTTGTCGAGTCCGTTTCAGGTGGGGTCGTGTCGTAGCTTGACGTTCAAGCCGGGTTTCAAGGTCTCGACGTCGGCGAAGACGTCGCGGACGCAGGGTGCGAGCCTGCGCGTCACGATGACGCTGCCCGACGAAGGCGGGTTGAGCAGCACTGCGAATGTGCAGCGGGTGAAGGTGTCGCTGCCCAAACAGCTCCCGACGCCGTTGAAAACGCTGCAGAAGGCGTGTTTGGAAAAGACGTTCGCGGAAAACCCGAAGGATTGCCCGGTCGCCTCGCAGGTCGGGACGGTCGAGGTCTCAACTCCGGTCCTCCCTGGTGGCTTGTCGGGGACGGCGTACTTCGTCTCGCATGGTGGTGCGAAGTACCCGGAACTGATCATGGTTCTCACGGGGGAGAACGGGGTGACGGTGCAGGTGCACGGGGAAACGTTGATCAGCAAGGCGGGGATCACGACGGCGGTGTTCGCGACGGTGCCGGATGTGCCGTTCTTGAGCTTCGAACTGACGTTGCCGCAGCGGGAATACCCGGCGTTGACCGCGAACGGGAACCTCTGCAAGAGCACGCTGCTGATGCCCACCGAACTGGTCGGCCAGAACGGCCTCGTGATCCAGCAGAGCACGAAGATCGCGGTCTCCGGTTGTCCGAAGACCAAGAAGGTGGCGCACAAGCGGAGGCGCAAGGCTCACGGCAAGGCGAAGAAGGGCAGCAAGAAGTAGGAAGGGCGACGATCGCAATGCCCGTGCGTAGCCGAAGGGAAGCACCCTCGGGGGCCAACGGTTCGGCCCCCGGGAGCAAGGGGCGGGTGGGGGAGATCCAGCGTGCGCGGATCGTTGCGGCGATGGGTGAGTTGGTCCGTGAGCGCGGGCCCGGGGCAGTCACCGTCGCGCACGTGGTTGCCCGCTCGGGCGTTTCGCGGCGTACGTTCTATGAGCTGTTCGCCGATCGTGAGGACTGCTTCCTCGCCGCGTTCGACCTCGCGATTGCTCGTGCCGTGGAGACCGTGGTCCCGGCGTATGAGGCGCCGGGGAGGTGGCGGGAGCGTGTCAGGGCGGGTCTGGAGGCCACGCTTTGCTTCTTGGATGCGGAGCCGGAGCTGGGATATCTCTGTGTGGTGGGGGCGCTCGGCGGTGGGGACCGCGCCTTGGAGCGGCGCACACTGGTTGTGGGGAGACTCGTGGAGGTGGTGCACGCAGGGCGCCTGGAGAGCAAGGCGGCCAGGCTGCCGGGGCGCCTGGTGGCCGAGGGCCTGGTGGGCGCGGTGCTTGCGGTGATCCATGCGCGGCTGGTCGAGCAGGCCGGGCGGCCCGAGGGTGGCGGGTCCCCCGGCGCCGCACAATCTGCCCCTGGCTCCCTGGGCGCTGCACGATTCGCGGCGCGATCCCCCCGGCGCAAGGCCGACGTGGCGCGGCCCGCCAAGCCGCTGCTCTCCCTGCTGAACCCACTGATGGGGATGATCGTGTTGCCCTACCTGGGTGCGGCGGCGTCTGAGCGCGAGCAGCGGCGGCCGGCTCCGCGGTCGCGGCGGCCCGCCGCGCCGCGGGTCGATCCGCTGCGGGAGCTGGACATGCGCCTGACCTACCGCACGGTGCGGGTGTTGATGGCGATCGACTCGCTTGCGGGGAGTGGAGCCAGCCCGAGTAACCGGCAGGTGGCGACCGCCGCGGGGATCTCCGACCAGGGGCAGATCTCGAAGCTGTTGGCTCGTTTGCGGGCGCTTGGGTTGATCGGCAACGCGGGGGGCGACCACGCCAAGGGGGAGCCCAACGCGTGGGCGCTCACCTCGCGGGGGCGGGACGTCACGCGGACGCTTCAGGCTCAGGCGGGCGGCTGAGCCCTCAGCGCTGGCGCGCGGCGCGGTAGCGGCGGATCAACGCGTTGGTCGAGCTGTCGTGGTCGAGGCTTGGCTCGGCCTCGCTCTGCAGCTCGGGGACGATCTTCTTCGCCAGCGCCTTCCCTAGCTCCACGCCCCACTGGTCGAAGGAGTCGATGCCCCAGATCGCGCCCTGGGTGAAGACGCTGTGCTCGTACAGGGCGACCAGCGTGCCGAGCGTGTGGGGGTCCAGGCGGGTGGCGAGGATCGTGTTGGTGGGGCGGTTGCCGGGCATCGTGCGGTGGGGGACGATCGCCTCGGGGGTGCCCTCTTCGCGCACCTGCTCGGCCGTCTTGCCGAACGCGAGCGCCTCCGCTTGGGCGAAGACGTTGGACATCAGCAGGTCGTGGTGCTCGCCGAGCGGATTGTTGCTCTGGGCGAAGCCGATCAGGTTGACGGGGACGAGCTTCGTGCCCTGGTGCAGCAGCTGGTAGAAGCTGTGCTGACCGTTGGTGCCCGGCTCGCCCCAGTACACCGCGCCGGTCTGGTAGTCCACCTCGGCTCCCGTCAGCGTCACGCGCTTGCCGTTGGACTCCATCGTCAGCTGCTGCAGGTAGGCGGGGAAGCGCTTCAGGTACTGGTCGTAGGGCATCACCCCGTGCGTCTCCGCGCCGAAGAAGTTGCCGTACCAGAGGGACAGCAGGCCCATCAGCATGGGCAGGTTCTCCGCGAAGGGGGTGTAGCGGAAGTGCTCGTCGATCGCGTGGAAGCCACCCAGCAGCTCTTCGAAGTGCTCGGGGCCGATCGCCAGCATGGTGGAGAGGCCGATCGCCGAGTCCATCGAGTAGCGGCCTCCCACCCAGTCCCAGAAGCCGAACATGTTCTCGGTGTCGATCCCAAACTGTCCGACCAGCTCCGCGTTGGTGGAGACCGCGACGAAGTGCTTTGCGATCGCGTCGTCGGCTCCACCACTGCCCCCTCCCAATCCCCCCATCAGCCACGCCCGTGCCGAGCGCGCGTTGGTCATCGTCTCCACCGTCGTGAAGGTCTTCGAGCTGACGATGAACAGCGTCTCCTCCGGGTCCAGGTCGCGCGTGGCCTCGACGAAGTCGGTCGCGTCCACGTTGGAGACGAAGCGGAAAGTCATCTCGCGCGCCGAGTAGTGGCGCAGCGCCTCGTACGCCATCACCGGGCCGAGGTCCGAGCCGCCGATGCCGATGTTCACCACGTTGCGGATCGCCTTCCCGGTGTGGCCCTTCCACTCGCCTGAGCGCACCCGCGTGGCGAACGCCGCCATCCGCTCCAGCACCTCGTGCACCTGCTTCACCACGTTGACGCCCTCGACGATCAGCGAGGCGCTCTTTGGCATCCGCAGCGCCACGTGCAGCACCGAGCGGTTCTCCGAGACGTTGATCCGCTCGCCCCTGAACATCGCCTCGATCCGGGCGGCCACGCCCGACTGCTCGGCGAGCGCCACCAGCAGCTTCAGCGTCTCGTCGGCTATGCGGTTCTTGGAGTAGTCCAGGTACAGCCCCGCGCCCTGCGCTGTCATCCGCTCCCCGCGCGCCGGGTCTGCGGCGAACAACTCGCGCAGGTGCGTCCCCTCGATCGTCTCGTAGTGCGCGGCCAGCGCCGACCACGCGGGGCGGCTGCGGAGGGGGGGTGTGTCAGGGGTGGTCGTGCTCATGTTGCGCAGTCTACGGGCGGAGGATCCTGCTCAGCTGTGTAGCCGTTTGTGGGCGATCTGGTAGACGGTCGGAGCGTTTGATCCTCGTGGGTGATGGCGCGCACCGAAGGCGATGTGTTCGAGCCGCAATCCGCGCGCCGTCCGCACGACTTCAAAGACGATGCCGAATCTGCCGACGGGCGGCGGCAGGTAAACCTTGGTGCAGTGGGGCAAGACTGTCCCGTCAGGACCTTCCTCATGGACTTGGCGGAGCTGATCGAGCGGTACCCCGTTTTGCTCGTAGTCACGTCGAGCGCTTGCGGCTATGGCACGACTGGCTCTGCTTGCACGAGCAAGATCCTCCTGCCAGGCATCGCCATCGAATCGCACCGGGAGGGCACGCGGAATGTCGCGCACGGCCTATCCCTCGTCGTCTGGAGGGAGCATATGAGGCCCGTGCTCGGAGAGGAAGTCCTGCCATTCCTGCGCGGTAAGGCGGCTAGCGCCGCCGCGCGTACGGATCGCCTCCGCGGAGGTGTCGGGTACCAGTACGAGGCGCCCATCGGGCCCTCGGTCCTCGACCACGTACTCCCCGGCGATGTCGCCGCTGAGCGTCACATGGGCCTGTCTGCTCACGGTTTGCATGGTAGTCGCCGAGGCTACTCACGACTTGGGATGGGACACTCGTGCGTGTGCGCATCAGATCCCTTCCCCGGGCAAAAACTCGTTGGTGAACGGCGGGAAGCCCGTCGTGTCGGGATTGGTTTTGAGCAGGCCCTTGCCGTACATCCAAGACCCGAACGCGGCCCACTGCGCGGGGTTCTGGTAGCCGTAGGGCTTGCCTCCAGCCGGCTGGGCGGCCGGCAGCGTTCGTTCGATCGACTCGACCTCGAGCTTTTCTTCGAGTGAGGGGTTGGCGGCCATGATCAGCTTGGCCGCCGCCTTCGGATTGGCCTGCACGGCGCGCTCGCCGCGGGTGAGGGCCTGCATGAAGGCCCGCAGGTTGACGCCGTCGTGGTGGGCCTCTTCGCTGCGCACCACCACCACCAGTTCGTCGTAGTTGGGCACCCCGGCCTCGTTGATCGGGATCACGGTCGGGTGCTTGTGCTTCAGCTGCAGCTGGATCGCCTCGTAGTTCCAGAAGCCGCCGAGCGTTGCGCTTACCTCGTGCGAGAGCATCGCGGGCACCAGGTTGAAGCCGACGTTCACTTCCTGCACCTTCCCCGGTTGCACGCCCGCGTGCTGCAGCGCCGCCGTCAGCTCGGCCGCCTGATAGGGGATCCCGGCGGTGCCGACCTTCTTGCCGGCGAGGTCGGCGACGCTCTTGATGTGCGCGCTCGCCGGGGCGATGATCGAGGTCAACGGGCGCTGCACGAGCGCCCCGATCGACACCAGTTTCAGCCCCTGATCGCGCGCCAGCAGTAGCTCCGGCTCGTAGGAGATCGCCATGTCCACCCGGCCGGCGGCGAGCAGCTTCAGCGGTTCGGCCGATTCGGAGGGGACCACCGGCTGCACGTCGAGGCCCACTGCGCGGAAGTCTCCGTGCGCGATCGCCGCGTACAGCGGTGCGTGGTCGGCGTTGGGGAACCAGTCGAGCATCACCGTGAAGCGCTTCGCGCTCGCCGGCGCCGTCGTCACGTTTTGCGCGGTGCCGCAGGCGGTGAGCGCGAGTGCGCCGAGGGCAGCCAAACCACCCAGGAACAGCGCAGTTACGCGCCGGCGGGCGCGGGGTCGCGCGGACGGAAGGCGGGGGACGGTGATTCTCAATGTGGCTCTCCTGTCGGTGGGTGTTGTGTGCTTACTTTTTGGACCCCAACCCTTCACTTTGTGAAGTGGTAGGGGGTGTTGTGTGTTTACTTTTTGGGCTCAAACCCTTCATTTTGTGAAGTGGTTGGGCTCGGTTTTGAAAGACATCTCCTCACGCCTCCCCCTTCGATCGATTGGCCCAGGGGGCAAGCCTCCGCTCGGCGAGCGTCAGCGTGTGAAAGCAGGCGATCGCGAACACGAACAGCACGGCCGTGGCGGCGTACTCGCGCGGGGTCTGCAGGCTGTTGAGGTCGCTCATGATCTCTCGCCCCAAACCCGAGTAGGGGCCGGTGGTGGCCGTGGAGGTCTCGGCGATGAAGGCGCCGATCACGCCCACCGCGAGCGCGATCCGCGCGCCGCTGAGCGCCGCCGGCAGCGCCGCCGGCAGCTCGGCGAAGCGGAACGCCTGCCAGCGCGAGGCGTCGAGCGTGCGCAGCAGCTTCAACTGGTCGGGGTCCACCGAGGCGAGGCCGTCCACCGTGGTGACGACCACGGGGAAGAAGCAGATCAGCGCGATCACCACCAGCTTCGGGAAGATGCCGAAGCCCCACCAAAACACCAGCGGCGCGGCGATCACCGCGATCGGCACCGCCTGCGAGCCGACCGCGTGCGGGTAGACGGCGCGGCGCAGCCACTTGGAGAAGTGGATCGCCACTGCCAGCGCGAAGCCGGCCAGCAGCGCCAGCAGGAGGCCGAGCAAAACCTCCTCGGCGGTGATCTTGAAGTTCTGCCACAGCAGCCCTGTGTTGTCCCACAGCGCCACCGCGACTTCGTGCGGGGCTGGCAGCACCGCGGGGTCGACGCCGCCGAGGTCCACGTAGATCTCCCAAGCGCCGAGCACCGCCGCCGCGAGTAGGAGGGGGGGGAGGAGATGGGCGACGCGGCGCCTCATCGCGGCCACCTCCCACCCTCTACGTCAGAGCCGTGTACGAGCCGGGCGGAGGCGGCGGGCGAGGACGTCTCCGGGTGGCGGCCATCGGGTGCGCTTCCAAGCCCCAGCGCGATCAGCGCCTGCTCGCGCAGCGCCGTCACCGCTGCGTCGGTGCGCGCCCGCGGGCGCGGCAGCCCGATCTCGAGCTCCGCCACCGTGCGGCCGGGCCGGGGCGAGAGCACCACGACGCGATCGGCGAGCAGCACCGCCTCCTCGACGTCATGCGTCACCAGCACCACGGTGCGCGCCTGGAGTTGCAGCGCCCTCGCCAGCCACCCCTGCATCTCCGCGCGCGTGATCGCGTCGAGCGCGCCGAACGGCTCGTCGAGGCACAGGACGGGCTTGCCGGAGAGCAGCGTGCGCACAAACGCCACCCGCTGGCGCATCCCGCCGGAGAGCTCGTACGGACGCGCCGCCTCGAAGCCCCCGAGGCCGAGCTCGGCGAACAGCTCCTGTGCTCGGGCACGAGCCTGCGCACGCGGCCGGCGCGCGATCCGCAGTGCCAGCGCCGCGTTGTCCACCGCGCTCAGCCACGGCAGCAGCAGGTCGTGCTGGGGCATCAGCACGGCCGGCGCGCTGCGCACGCTGCCGGTGTCCGGCTGCTGCAATCCGCAGATCAGCTCCAGCAGCGTGGTCTTGCCGCAGCCGCTGGGGCCCACCACCGCGACCAGCTCCCCGGCCGCGGCGCGCAGCGAGACGTCGGCGAGCGCGGGCACCGACCCGCCCCCGTCACGCGCCGGGTAGACCCGGCTGACGCCGCTGACCGCAACAGCATCCGGTAGCCCAGCCCTCTCAAGCGGCTGCGGTTCGGCTCTGAGTCCTATCGACACTCACGCCACTCCCTCCGCGGGCATTACCCCACAGGTTCGAAGGGTCGGCGCCGGGCTCTCGTTGGCGCCATCTCAGCCGGCCTTCCCGCCAGCCCCCCTGGTGTTTTGTCTGTGTTCCCGCAAAGCCTAGCGCGGGTGCGCCGGAGGAGCACCCCCTCAGCCTCCGCAGGAGTAAGCCGAGGGGAGTTTTTACGGGCAGGCGCACACGTCGGGATCTCGACATGGAAGTACCACCCGTCGAGATCGACCTCAGCGGCCTCGACCATCCGCTCATCGGCGGGGCGCGGCGTCTCGCGCCGGCGGCACCGCGCGGGCAGAAGCGCAAGATCGCGCTGTTGCCCTGAGCTCGCGCTCCAGCGTCCGGAAGCCTGACGGCTTTGAAACGCCGACACAGGGACGCCCGACAGTGGCGTTGACTGCCGCATTTGCCATTAAGCAGTACAGTCCGACGCCCTCCACCGCGCGACTGCTCCGGACGTCCGGCGCAAAGCGGGCGTGTGCCGATCCTCGGTCGGTGGTGCTCAGAAGGCGTCCTTTGCCAGCTTTGGCGAGTAGGCTGGATGCTCGAGACCGGCTCTACCTTGAGATTCGATGCCTACTCACCTTGACAAGCATGGCGATCCCCTTGCTCGGCACTCGCTCTCACCGAGCGAGCTGCAGGAGTTGCTTGGGATCGAACGGGTCGGCAAGCCGTTTCTCGCGTTCAGGGATGAGGAGGGGCGACTCGGCCTGTTCGCGACCGGTCGTGGCGGGCAGACGCGGACCGTTGGGCGCCGGCCGGAGATGGACCTGCCGATCGCGTGGGACTCGGAGGTTTCCGGTCTGCACGCCGAGCTCCAAGGCCTGGGCGGGGAATGGACGATCGTTGACGACGGGCTGTCGCGGAACGGGACCTACGTCAACGGCGAGCGCATCGGCGGCCGCCAGCGTCTGCGCGACGGCGACCGCATCCGGATCGGGCAGACGATACTCGCCTACCGGGCCGGGGCCCCGACCAAGGTGCAGGAGACGGTGACCGCCGGTAAGGCGCCCGCGCTCGGGGAGCTGACCGATACCCAGCGCCGGGTTCTGATCGCACTCTGCCGACCGTATCGCGACGGTCCCAGCTTCGCCACCCCGGCGACCAACCAGCAGATAGCCGCGGAGGTGTTCCTGAGCATCGACGCGGTGAAGATGCACCTGCGCAGGCTGTTCGCGAGCTTCGAGCTGAGCGAGATGCCGCAGAACGAGAAGCGGGCCAGGCTCGCCGAGTGCGTGCTGCGGTTCGGCGTGATCTCAGAGCGCGACCTGCGCTGAGAGCTCACTCCGAGATGACCGTCGGCGCCGACGGGCCGCTGAGCGGGCCGGAAACATCGCCTCAATCACGATCTTGCTGGCGAACATGCCGGGCGGGAGGCTCACCGTCCAGGACTGGTTGTTGGTCGAGCGGCTGTATTTCGCGCCATTTTCGTATGTGATGTCCTCACGGTACACACCAGCGATGCGCGGCACGGCGCTCGGGGCATTCCCCGAGCGCCGCAGCCGAGGTTCTCAGACCGGCGTGCTTCGGCCTAGGACAATGCGGTCCAGGCGACTGCGCCCGACGAGCACTTCACGTTACTGCCGTCTTCGTACTGGACTTCCTGACTATAGGAGCCGGATGCACGCTGTCGGTTGCTTGTATCCAGGCCGTGGAAGTGGCCCGAGAACGTTGACGTGATCTTCACGGCCTTGCCGCCGATCACGCTGCTTTCCGTCTGTGTCTTTTCGAAGGACAGGAGGCCGACGACCGGGATTGCTCCGATCACGATCGTCTGCCCCGTCAGCGTCGCTCCCGAGCTGCAGGAGAGCGTCACGTAGGTCTTCGAGACGTTCTCGACCGTGGCCCCGCCGGACGGGACCGTGAACGTCAGGTAGGAGCCGGTGTAGCTGCCCGCGACCGGGGTCGCCGCGGCCTGGTTACCCTGCGAATCGTATGACGCAGTCCACGCCACTGCGTTGGACGTGCAGCGGTTGCCGCCCGCATAGACGACTTCCTCTACGTAAGAGCCAGAGACACGCTGCTGGCCGCCGCTCGTCAGGCCGTGGAAGTGGCCCGTGACCGTCGCGCTGGTCGTGATCGCTTCTCCGCTGGGCGTGCTCCAGCCTTTTTCGGTTTCTGTCTTCGTGAACGTGGTGAGTCCCGTGATCGGGATTTCATTGATCACGATCGTCTGCCCCGTCAGCGTCGCTCCCGAGCTGCAGGAGAGCGTCACGTAGGTCTTCGAGACATCCTGGATGTGGCTGCCGTCGGGCGAGACATCGAACGTCAGGTAGGAGCCGGTGTAGCTGCCCGCGACCGGGGTCGCCGCAGCCTGGTTACCCTGCGTATCGTATGACGCAGTCCATGCGACGGCGTTGGACGTGCAGCGGTTGCCGCCCGCATAGACGACTTCCTCTACGTAGGAGCCAGAGACACGCTGCTGGCCGCCGCTCGTCAGGCCGTGGAAGTGGCCTGTGACCGTCGCACTGGTCGTGATCGCTTCTCCGCTGGGCGTGCTCCAGCCTTTTTCGGTTTCTGTCTTCGTGAACGTGGTGAGTCCCGTGATCGGGATTTCATTGATCACGATCGTCTGCCCCGTCAGCGTCGCTCCCGAGCTGCAGGAGAGCGTCACGTAGGTCTTCGAGACATCCTGGATGTGGCTGCTGTCGGGCGAGACGTCGAACGTCAGGTAGGAGCCGGTGTAGCTGCCCGCGACTGGGGTCGCCGCAGCCTGGTTACCCTGCGTATCGTATGACGCAGTCCACGCGACGGTCCCGCTTGTGCACTTGACGCCGCTGCCGTCTTCGTAATCGATCTCCATCGCGTAGCTGCCCGTGGCGGTTGAGCCTTCCAGGCTGCCGGCGAACGTCGATGTGATCTTGACGGCGTGGCCGGAGATCCATCCCGTTTCGGTTTCGGTGGCCGTGAACGACGTCGAGGAGGTGATCGGGATTTCATTGATCACGATCGTCTGCCCCGTCAGCGTCGCTCCCGAGCTGCAGGAGAGCGTCACGTAGGTCTTCGAGACATCCTGGATGTGGTTGCCGTCGGGCGAGACATCGAACGTCAGGTAGGAGCCGGTGTAGCTGCCCGGTTGGGCACCGGGCGGCGGGGGAGGCGGAGGCGGTGGCGGAGGCGGTGGAGGTGGCGGAGGCGGAGGCGGTGGAGGGGGCACGATGCACCCGTGATACGTGCGCGTCTCAGTCACCTTGCGCCCATCGCCAGCCTTGGCTGTGATCGAAAGTACGAACGAGCCCGTCGGAAGGTCATGCAGCGTAAAGCTGGCGGTGATATGTGCCCGCTTGACGCTGATCGCAGGCTTGCCATCGATCTTCACGACGGCACTGACGAACCTAACGCCAGGCAGCTTGTGAACGCGGACCGTCAGCTGACGCCCTTTGACGCATTGTGTGGCGGGCGGGAGCACGAACGCCGACGCGGCCGAGATCTGCCTTGACCGGTGCCCGAAGCTGCCACTTTTCCCCACGATTGGGGCGCCGCCAGAGCCGAACGCGCTCGTGGCCGCAATCGCAACGAGCACGGCAACCGCGGTGGCGACTGCACCCAGGCGCAGCGCTCTTGAGGTGGCCCAGCCGTGAATGTGTTTCGATGTAGCCCTCGACCAAACGCGTCGCGAGCCCCGTTGAAGTGGCGGCCGTCGTGGCTGATCGCCGGACGAGTATGCCTGCCTGGGTGTCGTATGCATCGCAGTGTCCCCCTTGGAGAGTTGGATTGTCCGACAAGCATCCGTCTGCGAAGCACCCGAGGTGGCCCACCCAAGGTGTAGGCGTCTGTTACCTGAGCAGCCAGCGTACCGGCTGGCGCTCTGAGACGTCTGGCCGAGACAGGCCGGGCCTCGAGCGGCGTCGGACGCTACCGACAGTACGCGCTGGTGGAGACGTGGAACGGGACAAGCTGGAGGGAGAGTGCCGCTTCCTCCCCTGGGACTGGTGGAGTGTCGTGCGTCCGTCCGCCGGCTGCACGGCCGTCGGCGACCAGCCTAGTGGTATTTACAAGGCACCCCTCGCGCAGAGCGACCTAGCGGCCACGAGCAGCTTGACGCCGGTTGCCGTGGTGGGTCTCGGTGGGTCGGCGACCTGTGAGGCCGTGTCGCGGGAAGCTCGGCCCAAGCCTCCCGCGATCACTTCATTCGAGCCGCCGCTGACAACCAACCTCGTGTCATCCTTCTTCGTTTGAGCTTTCTTCCTGCTGTTCTTGGACGCCCGTGCTCGCACGCGGCCAACGCACTACTCACATGGCCGTCCGAGAGGATCCTGCTTTCGACTTCCTGTACATCTGCGTGGGGACCATTCGGAGGCGTGACTCCCGGATCCACAGCCTGCTATTGCGATAGCTGCGACGACAGCGATACTCCATATCTTCCGCATCGGAATTCCCCCCTTTGGGAGTTGTTGGATTCCTCAGCACTATCCGTCGCCGATGCCCCTATCGCCAGACACCCATGGTGTAGCTCTGTGTTACCACTGGAGAAGCCTTTTGGGACGCACGTGTGGTAGGTCCGCGTACCGGTTACCGATTGCCCGTTGCGCCGGGCCGTTCCTGCACGCCGTCGGGCTTTTCTTCGAACTGCCGCAGCGTGTTGATGACATGATGGGGCAGCAGCGACACGCCGATCTGGACGATCACGAGCACCAGGATCGCCAGCGCGACCCAGACGATCCATTTGCGTCTCGCGAGCAGCACGCGCAACGATTGCCAGGCGCTCGACACTCGGCTTACCTTCACCGGCTCCCCGTAGCCAGCTCCGGCCGCGTCAAGGCCCGCACGAAGTCCTCCAGCTGCGCCGTGGTCCAGCACTCGAACGCGGTGCAGTGCTCCTCGTAGGCGGCGATCACCGAATCGCCGTAGTTCCAGTACAAACGCGGCTCGGGGTTCAGCCAGAAGGTGCGCCCCGCCCGCGCGGCGATCGTCGCGAAGGCGTCGGCCCGGGGCGGGCGGCCGTTGGTGCGGGCGTCGCCGAGCACGATCACCGTGGCGCGCGGGTGCAGGTCGTCGCCGATCTGCTCCAGCAGCTCCGACCAGACGCGCCCGTAGTCGGTGTAGCCGGAGATGTCGGCGACGCCCGCGTCGGAGGCGATCCGCTCGTTGACCGCTTTGAAGTCGCGCTCGCGTTCGAAGATGTCGGTGACCTCGGAGATCCGCTCGATGAACACGAACGAGCGCATCTTGCGGAAGGAGTCGTGCAGCGCGTGCAGCACCGAGAGGAAGAACACCGAGGCAGAGGTGACGCTGGTCGAGACGTCGCACAGCACGTACACCTCCGGCCGCCGCGGGCGGCGCGGGCGGTACTTGAGCACGACCGGCACGCCGCCGGTTTGCAACGAGGCGCGCATCGTGCGGCGCACGTCCACGTGCGCGTGGTGGCGGTGTCCGCGCGTCTGGTGGCCTTGTGTGGCCAGGCGCCGGCGCAGTTGCGCCACCACGCGGTGCACCGCGGCGAGGTCGGCCAGCGGGCCGGAGGGCAGCGCGCGGTCGAGCTCCCCGAGCGGGCGCGCAGGGGGGAGGGTCCCCGTGCGCTGCACCTGTGCGCGCTCCAGCTCGCGGCGCAGCATCGCCTCGAAGCGGCGCAGCGCCGCGCGTGGCAGGCCCTCGCGGCGTGGGTCCTCCTCCGGCAGCTCCGGCTGGGGCTCGGCGCGCAGGCCGAGCGCGCGGCGGATGCGCTGCACGTCGACCCCGATCACGCCCGAGCCGCCATCGCGACGGGCGAGCGCGGCGATCGCCATCCGCGCGAGGTCGCGCATCGTGCTGTCGTCGCCGTCGCGCAGGGCGGCGGCGATCTGGCGGCGCAATGCGTCGAGCTGCATCTCCGAGAGCTCTTCGAGATCGAGTTCGCCGTCGTCCCCGTCGCGCAGCTGGTGGGCCGGGTCCTCGCGTACCCCCTCGCGCACGGCGGCCAGCTCGACGGCGCGGAAGAAGAAGCGCTCGAACACCAGCTCGAAGACCCGCCGGTCGTCCTGGCTCTTGGCGAGCGTGGCCGCCAGCGCCTCGCGGAAGTCCTGCTGGGAGGTCCACTGGATCTCGCGCAGCACCGCGAAGGCATCGAGCAGCTCGGAGGTGCCGACCGCCACGCCCTCCTTGCGCAGCTCCTCGCCCAGCTCGAGCAGGCGGGCCGCGATGCCCGCGGATGCGGCGGGGGGCCCCGTGAGGGCCGGCAGCACGGCGGGGGCGGATCGGTTTGGGGGGACGGGCGGGCCGGAGAGGGCCATGGCGACTCCGCTCAGGCCGCGCCGGCGACGGATTCGTCCCGTCCCAGCTTCAGGCCGACCCGCTCCGCCACTACGTCCATGTCGGTGCGGTGCTTGACGATCACCGACATCGTTTCCTTGAAGGTGTCGGAGTCGATGTCCCGCGCGCCGAGCAGCAGCAGCGCCCGCGCCCAGTCGATCGACTCGGCGATCGACGGCGGCTTCTTGAGGTCGAGCTCGCGCACCATCCCCACCACCTCAACCAGGCGGCGGGCGACCGTCTCGGAGAGCTCCGGCGTGTGCAGGCGCACGATCGCCAGCTCGTGCTCGAGGCACGGGTAGTCCAGCCACAGGTAGAGGCAGCGGCGCTTGAGAGCCTCGGTGAGCTCGCGCGAGTTGTTGGACGTCAGCAGCACCACCGGGTGCGTGCGCGACTCGACGCGGCCGAGCTCGGGGATCGAGATCTGGAAGTCGGAGAGCACCTCCAGCAGCATCGCCTCGAACTCCTGGTCGGTCTTGTCGATCTCGTCGATCAGCAGCACCACCGGCGTCTCGGAGGCGATCGCGGTCATCAGCGGCCGCGCCAGCAGGAACTCCTCGCCGAAGATGTCCTCCTGCACCTCGCTCCAGCCGGCGTCGCCGCCCTGGGCCTGGATGCGCAGCAGCTGCTTGCGGTAGTTCCACTCGTACAGCGCCTTCGCCTCGTCGAGGCCCTCGTAGCACTGCAGCCGCACGAGCTCGCGGCCCAGGTAGTGCGCGAGCGCCTTCGCCAGCTCGGTCTTGCCGACCCCCGCGGGGCCCTCCACTAGCACCGGCTTACCCAGCCGCGTCGCCAGGTAGGCCACCAGCGCCGTGGACTCCGCCGGCAGGTACCCCACCGCGGTCAGGCCCTCCGCCACCTCGGCGGCCGAGGTCGGGGTTGGGGGGGAGGCGGGGGGCATCGTCATCGCAATGGTAGGTCGGTGTGATCCTCGAAGGAGAGCTGCTCATCCCCGGGGGCAGCAGGGTAGCGCCCGCGGGGCTTCGCCGGGACCGGTGTCCTGCGAGGGACGACGACCGTCGGCTCCTGCTCGGGCGGCCGCGGCGGCCGGTCGTGCGGTCGATCGCGGCGCACCAGCGGTGGCTCGGGCCGCTGCCCGGCACGCATCCTCGAGCCCGCGTAGGCGAGCAGGCCGGCGGCGGCGAGCGCGAAGAAGATCCCCCACTGGATGCCGACGTTGGCGGCCACCCCGTGCTGGGTGATCCCCGGCTTGTCGAACAGACGCAGGATCAGCAGCAGCGCGCTCCACACGCCGGCGGCCAACACCACCGCGCCGTCGCCGCCGGGCAGCCGGAACTCGCGGCCATCGGCGCGCATGTACAGCAGCACCAGCACCGCGACCGCCACCAGCAGCACGGCGGCCTCGACGAACGAGAAGACCTGGAAGGCGTTGAGGTTGCGACTGATGAGCGGCTGGCTCTTCGCGGCGGTGATCACCGCGTTCTGCTGGTACCACGGCAGGAACATCGTCACGAACAGCGCGATCGCGGCGATCGCCGCCAGGCGCCGGTCCCGGTCGAGGGACCCCCAGGCGTGGCCGATTCCAGAGCCCGCGGGGCGGCGGCTCTCGGGATCGTCGCCGCCGCGGATGCGCGCTTCGCTGGGCACACACCGAATTGTATGGAGTCCCGCCCACCCCTCTCAGCGGCGCTTGATGGGGGCGCCCAGGGCGATCGTGCCGCTCGTGCTCGATGTGTTGCCGGCGAGGTCCACGGCGGTGATGCTCACCGAGTACCTGCCGGGCTTCCTCGGCGTGACCCACAGCAGCCGCGGCTTGCCGCCTTCGACAAGCGCGCTGTTGGTCCAAACCACGCGCCCGCCCTGGCGGATCGTCAGGCTGATGGTGGCGACCTTCGAGAGCGACACCTGTACGCCGCCGCGCACCCCCTCCGGCAACGTGCGCGTCAGCAACGTGGTCGCTGGCGGAGTGTGCAGGTCGGCGGTGAAGCGCTGGGCGGTGCTGCAGTAGATCTGATCGCCGGGGATCGGCGTGGGCGGCGGGCTGGCCGTGGCGGCTGATGCAGTGGCGCCCCCAGAGGCAGTGGCCGCCGATGCTGTGGCGCCTCCGGAGGAAGTGGCGCCCCCGGGAGTCGTGGCACCCCCGGAAGTCGTGGTGCCCCCGGAAGGCGCGGCGCCCCCAGAGGTGGGGGAGGCGGGCGAGTTAGAGGCGGTGGGGGCAGGGGTCACCGGTTTGGTGGTTGGGGTCAGAGTCGGCTCGCCTTCGGAGGTGCGCTTGCAGAGGCTCACCAGGAATTCGGCGAGCAGATCGTGGTAGTTGAGGTTGGATTCGGTGTACTGGTCGTACTTCGACCAGGCGCCGGTGTCGTACGACGGCGTGATCGCGCGTGCCTCGGCATCGCCCGCTTCGAACAGCTGGCGGCCGAGCGGGTCGCCGGTGAGCTTGGCGTATTCGTAGAGCCCGTTGAGCGCCTGGATGAAGCCGTTGAGAATCCGGTCGGTGGGAGCGTAGGTGTACTCGGCGTAGAGCGCACCGGCGGGCCGCGCCACGCGCACGCCCGCGGGCGGCGCGGTCTGAAAGATGCCGAGCGCCTGTTTGGCGGCGGTGAGGAAGGCCGGTTCTTTCAGGCGCACATACCCGCGGGAGAGCGCCTGCAGGGCGGTTCCCTGCGAGAGGCCGCTAGTCCACGGCGGCGAGCCGCCGTCGAAGTGGAAGAAGTACTCCCACGCGATGCCCCCGGCGCGCTGGGTGGCGAGCGGGATCGCTTCTTCGAGGACTTCGCGCAACTGCGTGTTGTCGTGCCCGTTGTCGTAGTAGCCGTTGGCCTCGCCGAAGGTCGCCAGCCACTGGATCTCGATGCCCTGTCCGGGGTAGTACTCCCACACCAGGTGGCTGCCCGGGACGACGACGTGCTGGTCGGCCGCCGGCAGCGGTTGGTGGCTCCACCACTGAGTGTTGCTTTCGAGCGTGAGCATCACCGCCGGCAGCCGCGAGGCGATCAGCTGCCCGGAGGCGGCGATTTGCTGCACGTTGGCGATCACGCTTTCCAGTTCGGCGCGGCGTGTTCCGCTCAGATGCTTGACGGCGTTCAGGGCGGCCGTGTACGTCGCGGAGTCTTCGCCGTAGGCCGCGGCGCTCAGCGCGCCGCTGCGGTCGAGGCTCTGCAGGGCCCCGTACACCGTCGGCCCCCGCGCAGCGGCGGTGGTGGGGAGGGCAATCGACACCAGGACGAGCAGCAGTCCGCCCGTGAGTCTCCTCATCAGGGGCTGAGCTCAGAAAGCGTGCGCTGCACCTCGGCCTCGACGTCGAGCGTCTCGAGGCCCTGACGCTCGCGGCGCTCGTTGCGGGCACGCACCAGCTGGCGCACCTCCTCGGTGAGCGCGGCGTCGTGCGAGGTCGTCTGACCCGCGCCATCGATCCGAGCCACCTCTGCGTCGATGTCGAGCGGAGCACGGCCCTGGCGCACGAGGCGATCGCTGCGGGCGGTGAGCATCTGACGGATCTCGACCTCGCGCTCGGCGGGATCGAGCGGCGCGGCCACGGCGGGCGACATCGGCGAGGATTCTTCGCCCGGTCCGGTGAGGCCACTGCCGGTGAGCAAGCCGTCCTCGCCGATCTGGTCGTGGAGATTGCGGCGTGTGAACATCGAGAGCACGCCAGCCAGCACGAAGAGGCCGACCGCGACGAACATCACATCGGGGAAGAGTGACTGCATCGTGGAATTGTGGCGCACTCGCGCGCGCTCCGCTACCCTCCCACGTGTCAGCGTTGACTGACCAGTCAATCTACTTTGCGCGGCGAACCGGATCGCCCACCCGGGAGGCCCGCCCCGCGCCAGCCCGAGGAGCCAAAGAGAACATGGTTGATTTCACGCTCACCGACGAGCAGAAGAACCTGCGCGAGCTGGCGCACGACTTCGCGGAGAAGGAGATCCGCCCGGTCGCCTGGGAGTACGACAAGGAGGGCACCTGGCCGCAGGAGATCTTGCAGAAGGCGTGGGAGGTGGGGCTGATGAACACCCACGTCCCCGAGGAGTACGGCGGCCCCGGTCTCGGCTACCTCGACGGCTGCCTGATCGAGGAGGAGCTCTCGTGGGGCTGCTCCGGCATTCAGACGACGCTCGGCTGCAACGGCCTGGCGACCGCGCCGATCGTGCTGGGCGGCAGCGAGGAGATCAAGAAAAAGTACCTGGGCGCCGTCACCGAGGAGCTGAAGCTGGTGTCGTTCTGCCTGACCGAGCCCGACGCCGGCAGCGACGTGTCAGGGATGCGCACGAGCGCCGTCAAACAGGGCGACAAGTACGTGCTGAACGGCTCGAAGTGCTTCATCACCAACGGCGGCCACGCCGACTACTACACGGTGTACGCAAAGACCGACAAGGAGGCTGGCCACCGCGGTATCTCCGCGTTCGTCGTCGAGCGCGAGTGGGGCGTGGTGGTCGACAAGAAGGAGGACAAGCTCGGCCAGCGCGCCTCCAACACCGCGACGATCAGCTTCAACGACGTGGAGGTCCCCGCGGAGAACCTGCTGGGCGAGGAGAACCACGGCTTCAAGCTCGCGATGATGACGCTCGACCGCACCCGCCCCGGCGTGGCGGCGATGGCAACCGGGATCGCCCGGGCGGCGCTCGAGTTCGCGATCGAGTACTCCAAGGAACGCGTCCAGTTCGGCGTGCCGATCGCGATGCACCAGGGCGTGCAGTTCATGATCGCGGACATGGCCACCGACGTCGAGGCAGCGCGCCTGTTGACGTGGAAGTCGGCGGCGATGCTCGACAACGGCGAACGCAACACGCTCGTCTCCTCGCACGCCAAGCGCTTCGCCGCGGACGCCGCAATGAAGGTCGCCACCGACTCCGTGCAGATCTACGGCGGGTACGGCTTCATCAAGGACTACCCCGTGGAGAAGCTGTTCCGCGACGCGAAGATCATGCAGCTGTACGAGGGCACCTCGCAGATCCAGCGTCTGGTGATCGCCCGCGAGACACTGCTGCCGCGCAGGATCGAGGCCGCGGAGACGGTCGCGGCGTAGCTGGCAGGCGATCATCAGTAGGGATCGTCCGCGCGCCGCGCCGCGGAGGCCAACGGGTTGGGCGCGGGGCTTCCATGCCCCGCGACCGGCCTCTCAGCGGATGAACAGCGGCTGGCTGTAGTTGGAGCTCTGCGCCCCGTTGGTGACCTTCACGAACACGCGGTACAGCCCATGCCGCTTGACGCGGATCACACGGCTGAAGCGCGAGCTGGTGGTGTTGTCGTGGTGCAGGACGGTGCCGGCCACCAGCACTTCGCGCCCGCCGACGACGTGCATGATCCCGACTTCCATGCCATCGATCGCGGGGCTCACGGTCCCGTAGATGCGCGCGTGGTGGCGCCGGCGAGCGCGGCCCACGTGGGCTTCGACCTTCACGGCGACGTTCTCGGTCGCGGCCGTGCTGACGACGGCCGGTTTGGTGGCGGTGGTGACCACGCGGAACTGCGTCGCCTCGGTGAGGCCCACGAACGGGAACGAGAAGCCGCCGGTGGCGCTCGTCAGCTCGGGGTTGCCGACCGTCGCGAAGCCCTGCGTGTAAGGGAAGGGGTTGGCCTGCAGCACCACCGCCACATTGCCGTTGCCGGTGCCCGACAGCGTGCCCTGGATCGTGGCGATACCCCCGAAGATCGTCGGGTTGGGCCCGGCCGTGATCGCCAGTGAGAGCGGCACCTTCGCGGTTTTGAAGGCCCGGTCGGCGCCCGTTGCCGCACCGCCCGAGTTGACCGCGATCAGGCGGTAGTAGTAGGCGGTGAGTGGTTGCAGCCCGCTCACCGGCACGGCGACTTTCACCGTGGCGGTGCCCGCGCCGGCGTCGGCGAGCGGCGTCTGCGCGCCGAATGCCCTGGTGGGCCCGTACTGGAAGTAGTAGGAGGTGTTGCTCGCGTGCGGGTCGACCGCCCCGGTGAGCGTGGCTGTGCCGTAGCTCACGCTGGTCGCGGCGCCGGTCGAGACACCGGGCAGAGCAAGCGCCGAGGCGGCTGATGGCAGCGCCAGCAGCGCCAACCCGGAGGTGGCCGTCGGGAGCGCCAGCAGCGTAAGCCCCGCGATAATCGCTCCGAGCGCTGAGCGCGTTCTCTCTTTGCTCATTGTGCACACACCTTTCGTATCGATCCGCCCACGTATCTGCCGGACTATCTGCCCGTCCCCCAGCTTGTGAAACCCGCGAGCGGAGCGGTCGATGCGCTGTGGAAGCTCGGGGCGCCCGGTCGATGCGCTGTGGCGTGCGCCTCGCTAGGCTCCCGCATCCTAGAGGGCGGCGCAGTCGGCCGACCCAGCCCTGCGGGCTGTGTGTGCCCCCGGCGAGCCGGGCCTCTCTTTTTTCAGTCAGCGACAGTGCGATCCCGAGCGGGAGACGAGGAGGCCGGCATGTTCGTGTTCAAGGCAGCGGTGGTGGGCGCGGGGACGATGGGGGGCCAGATCGCGCAGACGATCGCCGCCGCCGGGTTCCCGGTCGTGCTGAAGGACATCAGCGAGGAGCTCGTGCAGGCCGGGATCGACGAGGCGCGGGGCGTCACCTCCGGGCAGGTGGGCAAACTCGTGGAGCGCGGCAAGCTCACCGCCGAGCAGGGCGAGGCGCAGATCGCGGAGATCGTCGGGCGGATCGAGGGCACCACCTCCTACGCGAGCTTCGGCGACGTGGACTTCGTGATCGAGGCGGTGCCCGAGCGGATGGAGATCAAGCACGCCGTGTTCGCCGAGCTCGACGCGGCCACGCCCGGGCACGCGATCCTCGCCTCCAACACCTCCTCGCTGTCGATCACCGAGATCGGCGAAGCGACGCTGCGCCCCGACAAGGTCGTCGGCTTCCACTACTTCTACCCCGCCTCGGTGCTGCCGTTGATCGAGGTGATCGAAGGGGACGAGACCTCCCAGGAGACGATCACCTCCGCGGTCACGCTCGCGCAGGCGATCCGCAAGCAGCCGATCGTCTGCGCCGAGGCGCCCGGCTTCGTCGTCAACCGCATCCTCAACTCCGGGATCTCGGAGATCTGGCGCGAACAGGAGTCCAAGGGCCTCTCGATCAAGCTGATCGACGAGGGCTTGGCGCAGGGCAGCGGCCTGCCGCTGGGCCCCTACTTCCTCACCGGCCTGCTCGGGCTGGACACGGTGATGCACGTCGCCGAATACCTCGCCGAGTCGTACGGCGAAGAGCGCTTCTACATCTCCAAGGGGATGCAGAAGCTGGTCGCCGAAGGCAAGCTCGGCGCGAAGACCGGCGGCGACGGCTGCTACGACCCGCAGGGCCAGCCCAACCTCCCCGGCGACGCCCAGCCCGACGTGCCCGCGCTGGGGCAGCTGCTTCGCGCGAAGGTGCTGGTCGAGGCCTGCCTGCTGCTCGAGGAGGGCATCGCCACCCACCGCGACATCGACTTCGGGATGATGGCCGGCGCCGGCATGGACCCGCGGCGCGGCACCCTGCCGCCGTTCATGGCCGTCGATGCGGAGGGCTTGGATGTCGCGCTGGAGCGGCTGGAGGCCCTGAGCGAGAGCCATGGCGAGCGCTTCGCCCCGCCCACGATCCTGCGCCGCCTGGTCGCGCAGGGTCGCCTCGGGCAGAAGAGCGGCCAGGGCTTCTACGCCTACCCGCAGCCCGACGCCGATCAGCCCGGCGAGGGCGTCGTCAAGCTGCAGACGATCCGCGTCGGCGCGGGGGCGGCGAACGGCGCGGGGGCGGCGAACGGCGCGGGGGCGGCGAACGGCGCGGGGGCGGCGAACGGCGCGGGCGGGGTTGCGGAGGCAGCTGCCGGGTCGGTGGGCGCGAATGTTGGGGATGGGGGTTCAGCGAGCGTGGCGATCGCGTGGCTGGCCAACGGCCAGATGAACGCAATCGCTCCCGCGGTGATCGAGGACCTCGCCAGGGTGTGGGCGCACGTCAAGGCCGCCGACCCGCCGATCGGAGCGCTCGTGATCGCCTCCTCCAACCCCTTCCTCTACAGCGCCGGCGCCGACATCAAGGCGTTCACGCAGATGGACGAGGCGGGCGGGCGCAAGCTGGTCGATGACGCGCACGCCCTGTTCCGCGAGCTGGGCAGCGAGCGGATCGCGACGATCGCCGCCGTCAACGGCCTCGCCTTCGGCGGCGGCTGCGAGCTGGCGATGGCGTGCGACCTGCGAATCGTCGCGCGCACGGCGATCTTCGGCCAGCCCGAGATCAAGCTCGGGATCATCCCCGGCTTCGGCGGCACTCAGCGGCTGCCGCGCTTGGTGGGCCAGAGCAAGGCGCTGGAGATGAATCTCATCGGCGATCCAATGCTGGCCGAGGAGGCCTACGAGTACGGGCTGGCGAGCGCGGTGGTGGACGACCACGAACTGCTCGACACCGCGCTCTCGTGGGCGCGCAAGCTCGCCGGCCAGGCGCCGCTCGCGCTGGAGCAGATCAAGCAGGTCTCGGCGAAGGGCGACCTCGACGAGGGGATCGCCGCCGAGAAGGCCGGCTTCGCCACGGCCTTCCAGAGCGAGGACGCGCGCGAGGGGATCGCCGCGTTCCTGGGCAAACGCGCACCGCGGTTCACGGGGCGGTGACCAAAGGGGGTGGTGGCGGCGGTTTGCGAGCGGAGCGATATCGGCCGGGCGCCGACGGCCCGAGAGTAGCTGCTATTTGAGGTAGCCGGCTTTGCGGAGGTCGCTTCGCGCGCTTCGGATTTCTGCACCCGAGCTCGTCAGAGTGCGGGCGTATTTGCGCGCCTTCAGCCGCGAGGTCTGCAGGGCAGCCTGATTACGCTCGAGTGTCCGCTCGATTTTCTGTTGATCGCTTTGGAGTCTCGCTCGGTCCTTAGGCGGCATCAGTGCCCCTCCTTCTTGGCTTCTATCGTATCGATAACCGCGACCAGGGCATAAATATCTGTTTGTGCCTTGGCGAGGCTCTCGTCGCTCTCGACAAGGCGTTGTTCGAGATCGTGGATCGTGTCGGCGGCATCCTGAAGATCGCTTTCCAATGATTGGGCATTGTTGTCGAGTCGAGCGATTGGGTCCGAGGCCTTGAATGGCCCAAGCTGAGAGAGCCATCGACGCGCGACGATCAGCCCCACGACGGAGATTACGATGTAGCCCGCCGCAAAAATGAGGGCTACACGCACGCCCAAAATGACGACCCGACTGTCGAAGATGTTGTCTACGAAGCTCGGGTTCGTGGTGGTCGGCAGCTTGTGCGGATAGATCTGGATGACCGCCAGCACGGCTGCCACGACGAGGGCAGCCAGCACCACGACCCCGGTGGCGGTCTGCCAAATCGGGTTTTTCTGCTCCTCTGTTGGTGGTGTCTCGGAATCCGTGGACACAAGAACACTTTTAGTCAACGCAACGGACGACTTGATGCAGACGTTGGTCTGTCTGCAATCTGACCGCTACGTGCCCGGCGGCCGGAGGTTTACGCAACGTGGCTGAGGTCGCGCGCAGGCTCGATTCGCCAGCGCTCGGCCAGCTCGGCAAGCTCGCCGGTGAGGGGCCAGCGGTCGGGCTGCGGCTCGCCCTCGAAGTCGGGGTTGGCGCCCTTCAGCGCCATGCAGCCGGCGTTGTCGCCCTTCGCGCGCAGCGCCGCCACCTCGTCGTCGTTGAGGTGCGCCGCCGGGGTCGATCGCAGGGTGCTCAGCGCCGCTAGCTCCGCCCGCTTGTCCTCGATCGGGCGGGGGGAGCGAGTTGCGAGCCCCCTCCCCCTCCTCCTCCATCAGAAGCCGCTGCCTCCTGGATCAAGGTGGGCGCCACGCAGCGCACGGGTGGGTGCGCGAGCGCCCACTGGCAGGCCAGCTGCAGCATCGTCAAGCCGTGACGGGCGGCGTAGGGGCGCATCCATTCGAGCGTCTCGCGGCCCTCCTCCACCCAGCCCTCGGGGCGGAACTTGCGGTGGTCGTGGGCCGCGAATCGGTGGCCGGGCAGCACGTCGTCGTGGAACAGCCCGCCGTAGTCCACCACGCGCGCGATCAGGCTCACGTCGTGGGCGGCGGCGGCGTCCAGTACCAGCTTGCCCGGCCACGGCTCCAGCGGGCCGAAGATGATCATCGCCCAGTCCAGCAGCTCGCCGAAGCGCTCGATGCAGTCGATCAGGTCGAGCGTGAACCCGTTGGCGGGGCCCGGCGCCACCCCCAGCAGGCGCGTAAGCCCGGCCTCGCGAACGACCTGCATTCCCTCCCACACCGCGGTGCTCGTGTACCCGGTGCGGTCGGGGTTGTGCAGCATCAGCAGGTCGAAATGCTCTACGCCGATGCGCTCTAGGCTGCGCTCGGTCGCCATCCGGATATACGCCGCGTACTTGCTCTCCCCGCGCAGCCGCGGGTCGGTGAAGCGAGGAAAGCCTTTCGCGCCTTCGCGCTCCCCGGTGTAGAAGTCGTGTCCGATCGCCCCCACCAGGCAGTAGCTGTCGCGCTCGACGCCGTGCAACGCCTCCCCCAGCAGCCGATCGGCCGCGCCCTCGCCGTACACGTCGGCGGTGATCACGGTGTCGATTCCCGCGCCTGGTCGCAGCAGCGCCTTCAGACGCTGCTCCTCCAGCGGCTCGCCGAAGTGCATGAAGCGCCCCCCGCTCCAGGTGCCGAGGGCTGTGACGGTGGGGTCCATGGCGCCCCTCACTTTACGTCCTCGCCACCCGGGCCCAGCCCTGCCGCGGTGCGGGCGCGCAGCGCTGCTTCGAGACGGGTGAGCGCGTGGCGGAGCGCCTGCACGTCGGATTCGGACGGGGTTGCGGAGTCGCTCGTGCCGAGGGCGGTTCGGGCGGCCGCGATCACGCCGGGGTGCAGTTGCTGCAGCTCGGCGATCCGCTCCTCGAGGTCGGGGCGGTCCTCCGTCGGCAGCTCTCGCAGCGCCGCTGCGTACGCCTGCTCGAGCTCGAGCGCGCAGTGCGCCACGCGGCTCTGGTCGAGGTCGAGGCGGGCGCGCAGCACGTGCTCCTCGCACAGCAACGGCGCTTCGCGGGCGCCCAGCAGCGCGGCCATGCGCTCCTGGGGGCGCAACGCTGCCGAGCGGCGTCGTGTCCGATGCTCGCTGAAGCGCAGTTCGCGCGCGTGCGACCACTGCCCGTAGGCGACCTGCTCACCTTCGCCCCACCCCGCGCGGGTGGTCAGTGCCTGCGCGGGAGAGAGCTCGCGTACGTGGGGGTCGGCGTTGGCGATGCGGTGGGCGAACAGCAGCCGGTTGAGGGTCGCTGCCGCGGCGTACGTCTCGCGCTCGACGTCCAGCTGCGCCAGCCACGTGCGGGCCTGGCGCTCCGCCGACACGGACACGGGGTCGATCATGGTCGCGCGGGTGCTCGGCACTGTCGTCGGCTCTGGCTCGGGCTCCACCGGTGGGCGCCGACGCGCGCCGAGTCGCCCGTGGCGCAAGGTGGCGCCGACGGTTTCCAGAACCACCACTCGCTCGGGCTCCTCCCCGGCTCCTGCGCGCAGCAGGTAGCGCCCGTCGGCCGGCCCCAGCTCCCACGGGAACTCCATCTGGACGAAGAGGAACAGTCGCTCTGCCACCCTCGCACCGTATCCTTTGCCAGGAGAAGAGGGCTGCGACCGCCGCCCGCCGGCCGACTGCTCCTCTTCTCTTGCCTTGCCATCCCCCCATTCGCGACCGACGAGGAGCACCCGGATGTCCCCCGATGCAGAATCCGCCAAGGGCCTACGTGAGCGCCTCGCCGGCGGCACCGAGGATCGCCTCGGCAAGGCGATCACCGAGCTGTTCGACAACCCGCTGCTGAATGGAGCGCTCGGCCGTGCCTCCGACGCGCGCGAGAAAGCGGTCCAGGCGCAGGAGCTGGCGATGGGCGCGCTCAATCTGCCGTCGGCGGCCGACGTCGAACGACTCACGCGACGCCTGCGCTCGGTCTCCCAGCGGCTGGAGGGGATCGAGGACGGGGTGCACCGCATCGGGCGCACGCTCTCGGGTCCGTCGATCGAGGCGCGCTTGGCGGCGATCGAGGAGCAGCTGCGGGCGCTCAACGGGACGCTCGCGGAGGTGCGCAAGAGTTCATCCAGGTCCAAGGCCGCGGTCGGCAAACCAAAGCGAAGCGCGGCCAGTCCGCGGTCGAAAGCCCCTGCACACAAGCGATCGGCGGGCTCGCGCTCGACCGGCACCCGCGGGGGGGCGTCTTCCGACGGTTAAACTATGATTCGTAAGAATCTAAGCGAGGCCACTTGTTGGACTTGCGTCCATTGGCCCGATCCTCTATGCTATTCCGAATGTGAAACTTGTTCTGGGTCAGTTGGATGGGCTATGGGCTATCGCGCCTACATCATGAGGTCGTATCTGCCGCACGCCAATTGATCAAGTAGTGCAGCAAGATTTATCAGCATTTTCAATCGCGTGATTGGAGACGGCGGGATGAGATCGTGATGCGCGAATCGCGCGACAGGCCGGGTGAGTTCGTACTGGCCCGGTGCGCGGTCGATTGGCTTGCTTGGCCGCGAATACTGAGCGTTTGGACCGCTGCCGTGCTTTGTGTCGGTGTGCTGGCGACAGGGTTGGTGCCGGCCGCCAGTCGGGCGGAGACTCCAAGGCTCAGTGTCGTTGATCTCGGGCAGCCTCTGGTGCCGGTGATCTCTGGTCAGCCGCCGGTGAGCGCGAACGTGGAGGGGACGTGTGCGGAACCGTTCAGCCTGGAGGCAAACTGTCCGTCAGGATCGTGGCCTGGACTTGGGAGCGACTGGGGCTCAGCTGTCGCCGTCGCGGGCGGCGACAGCTTGGCGCTGGATTTTACATCATCGATGGTTGCGGTGAGGGTTGCCTCGACATCGAACTATGTGCCCGGAGAGAGCACCCCGAGTGGCCAGTCGGTTGAAAATTACGACGTGCTTGCGAGTGTAGCGGCGACGCCCACGCCTGAGTCCAATATCTGGCGTGTAACGCTCCCCCAACTCGATATCAGGGCGACGGGCGGCTACACCTTCTCGGTCGTCGGCTCCGACACGGCGGGGCACCACGATTATGCGCTGACGATCCGCTCGCCCCGCTATGAGGACGAGACGCGCCAGTGTGGTATGGCTTATTACAGCACCGAATTGAGCCAGTACCTGTGCGCCGCGGATTCCGTACCACCGGGCACGCCACTCCATGGCGGACACAATGTCCGCTCACAGACGGTGGATGCGCATCGGTCGCTGAAGGTTTCCTCGGTTGCCACCTTCGCCCATGCACATCTGAGATTGATGTTCACGGTGCCGATGTCGGGGACGATGCGCATCAAGCTCATCATTTCCAAACGCGTCGAGAGAACAATTGTGCGTCAGGTGCAGGCCGCAGGCAGGGTCGCAGTAGTCGTGGCTTTGTCGCATTACCGCCCAACGAGCACGCGACACATAGCCGTTATGGCGCTATTGCGTGCATCGGGACATCATTTTGGTGTTGCCAGAACGATTACAGTCAACTGACCCACAACCAGAAATGGGGGGATCGAATGGTGGACTACCGTCGTCGTCATCTGCTTATACTTCTTGCCGGAGTGCTATGTGCAGCAGGGTCGCAGGCTCCGCTCGCTGCGGCGAGTACCTCGGCCGTGCCGACCACTTCCGCGGCTCTATACCGGTGCGAGCCTGCTCCGGTTGACCCCGGCACTCCGCCGGCCGAACCCCCGATGCCTCCAGGTGCGACGTCGAGTGTTGCTGCGGCGACCGCGAGCGATCACTTCACTCAGGTGTGCCCAACTGGCCAAGTCCCGTATCCGAACAGCACGGTAGGCGCCCCAAAACTCTCACCGAAAGAGGCGGAAGCGATCGCTCCACCACGGCGCTCGACCGCTGGTCGTCGCCATTTGTCCCACAAGAGGCTTGTGGGGAAAGAGGCGCGCTCATCAATCGGAGGATATTGGTACTCGTGGGCTCTCGGCGAACAGCATTTTCCCGCGGGAGCAAACGTGGCCGGAGAGTTTGCGGAACAGTCAAACGAGCAGCCGTTTATCGATTACAGGAAAACTGGCGAGACGGCGGCTCACAGTCTTGGACAGATATGGGCAAGTGCTGAATACGCGACGGGGAAATATTCAGATGTGGAGGAGGGTTGGAGCGAGAGCTGGGGCCAGTTCGGCGATGTGAATCCGCATCTGTTCATCTACGCGGTCGATGCGAATGTGGGTCTCGGCTATGTGGGGCAGAGCGGCATTCCTTGGGTCCAGTACAGCACGGTAGCGTTTCCTAATATGACGCTCACTCATAACGACACCTGGCACACGTATGGGGCGGAGCTCAACGGATCTGGCTGGTGGTTCTACTACGACGGACAGTGGGTTGGCTATATTCCGTCCTCAGCGTGGACCAGGTTCTATCCGGCCTGGCTCAACCAGATCGAAGCTGGCGGCGAGGTGGCAACGCCTGAATATGAAACCTGCACCGATATGGGCCACAACGGGGAATACGGACACGAAGGCGAAGCGGCAATGTTCAAGGGAGTGTGGTACATCGCAAACAGCGCTGCGACCTGGGCTGGTTTGACCAACTGGACCAGCGACTTCCACCAGTACGATGACGGAAACTGGTATGAGGGTCAGCCTGGTCCGCAGTTCCGCTACGGGGGTCCGGGTTGGTGTGCCCCGTGAGACGCCGGCCGGCTTTCGTCGTGAGCCAAGGCTGGTAGACCCCGGCTTGGTGGTTGGGTGCGGCTGCGCCGGCGATCACCTGAAACTCAAGGATGAGACGGCACAGCGACCCATCTCCGAGGCGGCGGCGAGCAGCGCATCGTCGTCGATGTGCTCGTGCAGGTCCTCCCGACCGTTTCCAATCACGTTGGACACTGTGAGCAGGCAAGCAACCTGGACTCCCGCACGGGCGCCGACTGCGAATAGAGTGGCGGCCTCCATCTCCACCGCGACCGCTCCCGCCATGCGCCACTCCAACTCGCGCCTGGGGTTGGGCTCATAGAAGAGGTCGGTGCTCACTACCGTCGTCCCATAACACCCGACGGCGCTCTCCAGTGCCGCAGTCAAATCCCCGTCCGCGGCGATCCGCTCGCCTGCCCCGAGCTTGCGGCTGGTGCCATCCGCGGCGAGCGCTTCGCGTGCCACCACCAGATCGCCAAGCTCGAGGCCTCCGTCGAGCGCGCCGCATGTGCCCACGCGGATCGCGCGCCGCGCGCCGAGGACGATCAGCTCTTGCAGCACGATCGCCGCCGATGGGCCGCCCATGCCCGTACTCTGGATCGTCAGCTGCTCACCATCGGCGATCGCCGGGCCGGTGTAGCCCCACAGGCCGCGGTGGTGGTTGAACATCAGCGGTCCTTCGATCAGCAGCTGCGCCAGCGCCAGCGCCCGGCCGGGGTCTCCGGGCAGCAGCACGCGCTCGGCGAGCTCGGCCGTGGGACGCAGATGGATGGGCCGGCGCGCTGTCATCTGCGAGGACTTTAGGGTTGGCCGCCTCCGGGCGTAGGGTCGGCTATCCCCGGGCGTCCCGACCGTTATGCGCCCGGTGAGTCGGTGGAGGTGGAGTGGGTTCCACCCATCCGTCTCTTTCCCAAATAACGCCATGAGCCCACCACCGCCGGTGGAGGTCCATAGACTGCTCGCAATGGGAACGCGGGAGACGGAAGGGCTCACCCTCGGGCGGGTTGCCGCCAGCGCGGGCGTCTCGTCGGGGACGGTGCGGCGCTGGGTCAACGAGGGGCTGATTCCCCAGTACAACGGAGGCTGGAGCGCTCCCGCCGCGAGGCAGGTGGGGATCGTCGCCCGCCTGCGCGAGCGCGGCTACACGCTCGAGCAGATCCGCGAAGCCAGCGACAGCGGGCGTCTGGCGCTGGGGGACTTGGAAGACTTCTTCTCCGGCTCCGACGGTCGCCACACGCTCAGGCAGGCCGCGCGCGCGACCGGCCTCACGCCCGAGCTGATCGAGCGGATCTTCGTCGCCCTCGGCCTGAGCGCGCTGGCGGTGGAGGCGATGTCCGATGAGGACCTGGAGATGCTGAAGTACGTGGCGGCCGTGCTGGAGGCCGGCATGCCCGAGGTGGCGTTCATCCAGATCGCGCGTGTCTACGGACAGGCGCTCGCCCAGATCGCCGAAACCGAGGTGCGTTTGTTTCGCATGTACATCCACGAGCCGCTGATGCGCGAGGGAGTCTCGGGCCGCGAGATCGGCGAGCAGATGGACGGCATCGCACGCGAGCTGGTGCCGTTCACCGCGCCGCTGATGAACTCCCTACACGGGCGCTTCCTCGCCTACTTCGTCGAGCAGGAGGTGATCAGCCACATGGAGGCCGAAACGATCGACGCGCAGGAGCCCGAGGCTGGCCGTCTGCGGGTGGCGATCGCGTTCGCCGACCTGGCCGGCTACACCCGGCTGACCGAGGAGCAGGGCGACGAGCACGCGGTGAGCGCGGTGGAGCGCTTCGTGGAAGAGGTCAAACGCACGCTGCCGATCGACGCCCGGGTGCTCAAGACGCTCGGCGACGAGGTGATGATCGTCGCCGCCGATTCGGTTTCGTTGACGCGCTGGGCCGTCGGCTTCCAGGCGCGTGCTCCCGCGGGGGTGCCGCCGCCGCGGATCGGCATCCACTACGGCGAGGCGATCTATCGCGACGGGGACTACTACGGCCGCGAGGTCAACCAGGCCGCGCGCGTGGTCGCCCGTGCGGCAGGCGGCGAGGTGCTGGTGACGCGTGTCGTCGTCGACCTCGCGGAGGGCGTCGAGGGTCTCGCCTTCAAGCTGATCGGGGAGGTGGGCTTGAAGGGCTTCTCCGAGCCCACCGAGCTGTTCGTTGCCTCGGGGGGGTGATGGCTACCGAGGAGATCCTGGAACGAGTGCGGGCGAGCGGCCTGCTGCCGTCTGGGGAGTGGGGCGGGCATCGCGTTCTCGTGATGCTCTCCGGCGGGCGCGACTCGGTCTGCCTGCTCGATGTGGCTGTGGTCATCTGCGGCGCGGAGAACGTGCACGCGCTGCACGTCAACTATGGGCTGCGGCCTGAGGCCGACGGGGATGAGCGCCACTGCCGGGAGCTCTGCGAGCGGTTGGGGGTCGCGCTGGAGGTCGTGCGGGCCGAGCGCCCCGCGGGGGCCGGCAACCTCCAAGCTTGGGCACGCCAGCTGCGCTACGGCGCCGCCGATGAGCTCGCCCGAGACCTCGATGCTCTGAGCGCCACTGGCTCTGCCGCCACTGCTCTGGGCGCCACCGACCCCGACGCCACTGCTCTGGGCGCCACTGGTCACGCCACCACCGCTCTGATCGCCACTGGCCACACCGCCACCGATCAGGTCGAGACGATCCTCTACCGTCTCGCCGCCTCGCCTGGCCGGCGTGCGCTGCTGGGGATGTCGCCGCGCGAGGGTCGCCTCATACGCCCCCTGCTGGAGCTCACGCGCGAGCAGACCGCCGCCTACTGCCGCGCGCGGGGCCTGCCGTGGCGGGAGGACGCCAGCAACGATGACGAGCGATACGCGCGTGCGCGCGTGCGCAACCGCCTGCTGCCGGCGCTCGACGCGGTGCACCCCGCGGCGCGCGAGAACGTGCTGCGCACCGCTCGGCTGCTACGCGAGGAGGCGGTTGTGCTCGATGCGCTTGTTGATGCGGAGCTGGAACGCGACTTCGCTGCGCTGGGAGGCGATTTCGGCGCGCAGGGGGGCGATTTTGCTGCGCCAGGGGGCGATCCCGGCGCGCCGAAGGGCGATTTTGCCTCGCCGGGGGGCGATTTCGGCGTGCCAGGGGGCGATTTTGCCGCGCTGGCGGGCGGCTTGCACGACCTCGGCGGCGAGCCGAGCGTCGCGATCGAACGGCTGCGAGATCTGCCGCCGGTGCTCGCGCGCTTGGTCGTGGTGCGCCTCGCCGAGGAGGCCGCGGGCACGTACGTGCCCCAGGCGGGCGCCCGTGTGAAGGAGATTCTCGCGCTCGCCGATCGCGGTGGTCGAGCGGAGCTGCACGTGGGTGCGCTGGTAGGGGCCGTGATCGAGAATGGCCGTCTGCGCATGGTGAGGCTGCCGCCGCGCTCCTGAGACGCGAGCCCCTACACTCCCCGGCGTGGCCGTCATGCCCCCCGAGCGCATTACGCCCGCTGGCCTGAGCGAGGTCTCGGGTGGCGCTGCCGAGGCACTCGACCACACGGCCGAGGTGGGCGAGGTGCTCGTCGATGCCGAGCAGCTGCGCCTTCGCGTCGTCGAGTTGGCGCGAGAGATCTCGCGCGACTACGCCGGCACCGACCGCCCGCTGCTGCTGGTGGGGGTGCTGAAGGGCGCGATGTTCTTCCTCTCCGACCTGATGCGCCTGATCGAGATCCCGGTGGAGGTCGATTTCATGGCGGTCGCTTCCTACGGCTCGGCCACCGACTCCTCAGGGGTGGTGCGCATCCTCAAGGATCTGGACGCGGCGATCGATGACCGGGATGTGCTGATCATCGAGGACATCGTGGACTCGGGGCTGACGCTGCAGTACCTGCTGCGCAACCTCGGCTCGCGCGATCCCCGAACACTGGAGGTGTGCGCGCTGCTGATGAAGCCCGACCGCTCGAAGATTGGTCGGCGCAAAGCCGACCAACCGCCTCGCTACGTTGGCTTCGAGATCCCCGACCGCTTCGTGATCGGCTACGGCCTCGACTACGCCGAGCGCCACCGCAACCTTCCCTTCGTGGCGGCGTTGGAGGTCTCGTGAAGCATGGCGCTTGTCCGGAGGTCGATTATCAGCCTGGCAGGCATTGTCAGGGGGTCGATCGTGGGAGTGCCCGGCATTGTCACCGGGCCGATTGTGGGAGCGCCGGGCACGGGGCGCGGGACCGTCTGATGCCCGGAAAATCCGAACCTTCGTGGTACGCTAGTCGGCTGGTGGCAGTGTTGGAGGGCGGCAGGGTCGGTCACAGGCCGACGAGCGGCGCTTCTCCTTTGCCAACCACGTCAGCCGTCACCCCAACACCAGTGATCCAGTTATGAGCCGTTTCTTCAAGAGCGCAGCCTTCCCGATCCTGATTGTGGTCGTGCTGGTGTTCTTCGTCATGAAACTCTTCCCGAGCGGCTCCAGCAACGCGCGCTCGCACTCCTACCAGACGCTGGTGACGCAGGAAATCCCGAAAGGCGAAGTCAAGTCGGCCGAGTTCAAGACCAAGTCCAACGCGCTCGAAGTCGAACTGAAGAACAAAGAAAAGTACGAAATCGGCTACGTCGACCAGGCCGCGCCCGAACTCTTCAAAAAGCTCGAAGCCGCCAACGTCCACTTCAACGTCGAATCCAACAAGAGCAGCGTGATCCTGTCGCTGCTCGTCACGGTGCTGCCGATCCTGATCTTCGTCTTCATCTGGATCTTCCTGCTCAACCAGATCCAGGGCGGGGGCTCGAAGGTGATGTCGTTCGGCAAGTCGCGCGCCAAGCGGCTGTCGGCCGACTCCCCGAAGATCACTTTCCGCGACGTCGCCGGGGTCGATGAGGCGGTGGAGGAGCTGCACGAGATCAAGGAGTTCCTGGAGAACCCCAAGAAGTTCCAGGCGCTAGGCGCGCGCATCCCCACCGGCGTGCTTCTGTACGGCCCCCCGGGCACCGGCAAGACGCTGCTCGCCCGCGCCGTCGCCGGCGAGGCGGGCGTGCCGTTCTTCTCGATCTCCGGGTCGGACTTCGTGGAGATGTTCGTCGGCGTCGGCGCTTCGCGCGTGCGCGACCTATTCGAGCAGGCCAAGCAGAACTCGCCCTGCATCATCTTCATGGACGAGATCGACGCCGTCGGACGCCATCGCGGCGCCGGCCTCGGCGGCGGGCACGACGAGCGCGAGCAGACGCTCAACCAGCTGCTCGTCGAGATGGACGGCTTCGAGGCGAAGGACAACATCATCATGATCGCGGCCACCAACCGGCCCGACATCCTCGACCCCGCACTGCTGCGCCCCGGCCGCTTCGACCGCCAGATCGCCGTCGACCGCCCCGACCGCAAGGGCCGCGCGAAGATCCTCGAAGTCCACACGCGCGGTAAGCCGCTGGCGAAGGTGATCGACATCGACGCGCTCGCCGGCCAGACGCCCGGCTTTACCGGAGCCGACCTCTCCAACCTGATCAACGAGGCCGCGCTGCTGTCGGCCCGTACGGGCAAGCGCGAAATCGGCCAGGAAGAGCTCGAGGAGGGGATTATGCGCGTGATCGCCGGCCCCGAGAAGAAGACGCGCGTGATGAGCGAGAAAGAGCGCCTGATCACCGCCTACCACGAGATGGGCCACGCGATCGTCGGGCACTACCTCGAGCACTCCGACCCCGTGCACAAGATTTCGGTGATCTCGCGCGGCCAGGCGCTCGGCTACACGATCTCGATGCCCCAGGAGGATCGCTTCCTCACCACGCGCGCGGAGCTCAACGACACGATGGCGATGACGCTCGGCGGGCGTGCCGCCGAGGAGATCGTCTTCGGCGAGATCACCACCGGCGCCTCCAACGACCTCGAGAAGGTGACCGCCGACCGCCAAGCAGATGGTGATGCGCTTCGGTATGTCCGAGAAGCTCGGCCCGCGCGTCTTCGGCCACGACCACGGCCAGCCGTTCCTCGGACGCGAGTTCTCCACCGAGCCCGACTACTCCGACGAGATCGCGCGCGAGATCGACGACGAGGTGCGGCGCATCATTGAGGCTGCCCATCAGCGTGCGCGTGACATCCTCACCGAGCACCGCCAACGACCTCGGCTCGCTCTCCGAAACCCTCGTCAAGCGCGAGACGATCGAGAAGGAGGAGTTCGGCGCGCTGCTGGAGGGCAAGAGCGAGCAGGAAGTCTTCGGCTCCGAGGAGCCCCATACGCCCGAGCTGCCGCCCGCGCCGCCCGCGCCGGCGGAGCGAACGTCCGGCCGCGAAGTGCCGCGTCCGCTGCCGCGGCCCGGGCTGGCCGGCGGGACGGCTGACATCCGCGCAGCCGACCCCGAGCGCCCTGAGCTCGCCTGAGCGCGGACGTCTGAGCGCGGACCTGAGTGACGCGGGCGGTTATCCGCCTGATGGGCGTCGTGAACGTGACGCCCGATTCCTTCTCCGACGGGGGCTGCTCCTG
The DNA here is from genome assembly GCA_963724305.1 of uncultured Solirubrobacterales bacterium. Lineage (GTDB taxonomy): Bacteria > Actinomycetota > Thermoleophilia > Solirubrobacterales > Solirubrobacteraceae > Palsa-744. The sequence continues at coordinate 985,821 of CAVRUG010000004.1, read as the reverse complement.
GATCCGGGCGCCGCGGTCGCGCACGGGCTGGCAGCTCGCGCGGGAGGGGGCCGACATCCTCGACGTCGGCGGAGAATCCACGCGGCCAGGCGCCGAGCCGGTGGCGCCGAGGAGGAGCTGCGGCGGGTGCTGCCGGTGGTCGAGGGTCTTGCCGCGGTGGCGGGCGCTCGACCATCTCGATCGACACGGCCAAGGCAGTCGGTTGCGCAGCGCTGCGCTCGATGCGGGCGCGACGCTCGTCAACGATGTGAGCGCCCTGCGCGGCGATCCGGAGATGGCGCAGGTGGTCGCGCAGAGCGGCGCGGAGTGCTGCCTGATGCACATGCTCGGCGAGCCCCGCACGATGCAGCGCGAACCTAGCTACGGGGACGTTGTCGACGACGTCAAGGCCTTCCTCGAACAGCGCTTGGCGTTCGCCGTGAGGGAGGGGATCCCCGAGGAGCGGGTGCTGCTCGATCCAGGGATCGGCTTCGGCAAGACGCTCGAGCACAACCTCGAGCTCCTTGCGCCGCCTCCACGAGCTGGTCGTCCTCGGCCGCCCGCTGGTGATTGGTACCTCGCGCAAGAGCTTCCTTGGGCGGATCGTCGAGGCGGCAGCGCCGGCGCGAGTCGCTCCGAGGCAACGTGTGGGCCCGGGGTCGGTCGCGGACAGGCTCCCGGCACGATCGCCACGAACGTGCTGGCCTGCGAGCGCGGCGCGAGCGTCTTCCGCGTCCACGACGTCGCTCCCGCTCGTGACGCGCTCGAGGTGGCGGCTGCTACGTTGGGCGCGCGAGATGCGACGGCGAGGGTGACGCGGACGACGAGGGGCGACGCAGCCGATCGGCCCGACGCTCGGAGGCTGACGACCGTTGGCACGAGGAGCATGGAGCGGAGCGAGCCCGAAGGGGAGGACTACGAGGACGAGGGCGACGGGCGGCGAGGACGAGCGTCGAGTCGGTCACGATCGAGATCACCGGCCTCTCGCTTTACACCCACCTTGGCGTGAGCGAGGCAGAGCGGGAGGTCGGCCAGCGGCTGATGCTCGACCTGCGACTGGACCTGGGCGAAACCGATGCTACGTCGACCGACCGCATCGAGGATACCGTCGACTACGGCGAGGTCTGCCAGCTCGTGGCGCTCGTCGCCCAGCAGCGCTCTCACCGCACGCTCGAGCGGCTGTGCAGCACGATCGCCGACCGCCTGCTCGGCGACTACGAGCTCGGAGAGCGTGTGGGTGAAGGCCACCAAGCCCGAGCCCCCGATCCCGCTTCCGGTCGCAGGAAGTCTCGGTCGAGGTCTGGCGCGAGGCTGAATCGTGAGCGGACCCCGTCGACGGCGGAGGCCCCCATAAGTTCTTGACAATTAGTTAGCAGTCACTATACTCGCCGGGGATGGCTCGGCTCGACCCCCCGCAGCGGCGCATCGGGAGACCGCGATGATCAATGGTCTCGCGGGATGGCCCTCGAGAGGACACGCCAGGTGCTGTTGCTCGCGGGCACGATCTTCCTGCTCCCGCCGCGATGGGGCCCCGTGAGCACGATCCTCAAGACCGAAAACTCCGACTTCCAGGATCGCAACGCCCAGAACCGTCAGGCCACCGCAGCGATCGAACAGGCGACCGGCCAATCGGCCAATACGGCGTCGCGGCCTTGGTAGCCGAGCCCCAGCGACGTACGCGACGATCCTGCCGCCGCGCGCCGGCCGCACACGTCGGGCGCTGCTGGCCGCCCAGCCGGGCTTCCAGCACGAGCTCGACTACCCGGCGACGCACCTGGCGCGCTGGTCTCCCGCAACGGCCGCGAGACGCCGTTCTCGCCGCCTTCGCCAGCCAGGCGGCTCCACTGACGGCGGTCTCCCGGGTGCGGCCTGCGCTGGCGGCCAGCACCGTCCTCTTCGGCGGCACGACATCGTCTTCCCAGAAATCAACGAGCGCACGATCTCCGATCTGCGCCGCGCCGAGCTGCTCGCGTTTCCGATCCTGCTATTGCTCTCCTTCTGGGTCTTTCGCGGGCTCGTGGCGGCGACCTGCCGCTGCTCGTCGGCGGCTTCGCGATCGTGCTCAGCTTCATGGCTCTGAGGCTCGTCAACCACTTCTTGGGCCTGTCGATCTTCGCGGTGAACCTCGTCACCGGCATGGGTCTTGGGCCTCGCGATCGACTACAGCCTGTTCGTGCTCTCGCGCTATAGAGAGGAGCTCGCCCGTGGCGCTGACACGAGGGCAGCGATCTACAGAACGTTGCAGACCGCGGGCGCACTGTCCTGTACAGCTCGCTGACAGTCGCCGGTGCACCCGCCTCGCTGCTGGTCTTTCCGCTGCGCTTCCTCTACTCGATGGGGATCGGCGGCATGCTGGTCACGCTCTCGGCCGGCGCAGTCTCGCTGCTCGTGCTCCCTGCGGTGCTTGTCGCGCTCGGTCCCCGCATCGATGCGCTCTCGCCCGGCACCGCTGCAGCGCAACGCAGCACGGGCGGCACAGCCGGCCGAGAAGGGCGCCTGGTTTCGGCTCTCACGAGCCGTCATGCGCCGCCCGGGCACGATCGCGCTGCTGACCACTGTGCTGCTGCTCGCGGTCGCCTCGCCGGCGCTGCACGTGCAGCTGGCGCCCGACAACGCCCAGGTGCTGCCGGCCTCCTCGCAGCCGCGCCAGATCGCCAACGTCTGCCAGACGATTTCGCCGTCGACGGCGCGCAGACGATGACATCTGGTGGTCCATGCGAGTCCGGCGGATCCCGCCCGCTGGGCCGGCCTGGTGGCGCTGGTGCGCCGGGCACATCGCCGGCACGTCAGGCCAGCTCGTGGGCAGCCACGCTATCTCGGTCACGACACGTGGGAGGCCGAAATGGTTCCGCACGGCCCCGTTAGCTCAGCCGGCAACCAGAGCATGGTGCCAGCCTGCGGACCCTCGCCGGTCCTTCGACCCTGCTGGTGGCCGGCGGTACCGCGTGGTTCATCGACCAGAAGGAAGCGATCGCCGCGCACGTTCCCATGACGCTCGCGATCCTCGTGCTCGTCACCGGCGGTTTCCTGTTCATGATGACCGGCTCGCTCGTGATCCCGGTGCTGGCGCTGCTGATGAACCTGCTGACGGTCGCCGTCGGCGCCGGTCTGCTGGTGCTGGTGTTCCAGGACGGCCACCTCTCCTCGCTGCTGGGCTTCACCCCGATCGGCGGTCTGGAGGAGTCAAACCTCGTGCTGCTGTTCATCATCGCGTTCGCGCTCTCCACCGACTACGGCATGTTCCTGTTCGCCCGTATCAAGGAGGCCCACGACGACGGGCTGGCCGCTCGCGACGCGGTGGCGTACGGACTGAGCGCACCGGGCGCCTCGTGACCGCCGCCGCGCTGCTGTTTTGCGTGGCGATCGGCGCGTTCGTCACCTCCGACATCTTCTTCATCAAAGAGCTCGGCTTCGGCGCCGCGCTCGCGGTAGTGATCGACGCTACCTTCGTGCGGGCGCTGCTCGTCCCCGCGTTGATGGGCCGCCTCGGCGAGCGTGCTTGGTGGGCGCCTCGGCCTCTGCGCCGCCTGCATGACCGCATCGGCCTGCGCGAGGGCGGCAGTCCCGAAGTCGGTGAGGCCGCGGGGGCGTAGCGGAGGCGTTGGGGTCGGTGAGACGGCGTCGCTACTAGCGCGAAAGCAGCGGTTGCCTTGTGATCTTTTTTGGCCCCTACCACTTCATTTTGTAAAGGGTTTGGGCCTGAAAAGTTAATAGCCATGTGCGCCGCAGGGCGATACCGTGCCGCGCGTGTCCGCACGGATCGGCCTGCTCGGCCTCGGCTCCAACTTAGGCGACCGCCGCACCCAGCTGCAGCGGGCTGTAGATGTGCTGCCGGGCGCGGGCGTGAAGGTTGAGGCATCCTCCTCGGTGTACGACACCGACCCCGTCGGCGAGCTGCCCAACCAGCCAAGCTTCCTGAACGCCTGCCTGCGCGTGCGCACCGAGCTCGAGCCGCTGGAGCTGCTCGATGCAGTGAAGGAGCTGGAGCGCGAGCTCGGCCGCGCGGCCGGTGGGCCCCGCCATGGCCCGCGCGCGATCGACATCGACATCCTGCTGCTCGGCGACATCGAGCTGAGTAGCGAGTGCATGAGCTTGCCCCACGAGCAGCTGCTCAGCCGCCGCTTCGTGCTGATCCCTGCGTTGGAGCTGGACCTCGAGCTGCGGGCCCCCGACGGCAGTCGCCTTGCCGACGCGCTTACCGTGCTCCCGGTCAGCGAGGGTGTGCGCTGGGCCGGGTCGCCGCTGACGGCCGATCTTCAATCGGCCCGGTGAGGACGTGTGCTGCGGGGGAGCGCTTTGTGCCTCCGCGGGGGAGCGCTCTATGCCGCCCGCACCGGAGCGCCCGATGCCGCCGCGGCGCGCGCCGGCAGCCAATCCGCCGGCAGCGTCCCCGCCGGGATTTCGCCGACCATCGGCGGAAAGTAGCGCGTGAGGGCCGCCGAGGGGTGGCCGTCGATCAGGGGACGCACGTCCGCGAGCGTCCCCAGCAGGCGGATCGTGGAGCCGATCTGCAGGTCGGCGGCATTGGGCTCCTCGCCGCCGAGCAGCCCCTCCGCGATCCAGGCGTCGACCGTCTCGAGGTGATCGCAGAGCGCAGCGAGGTCGGCCCGCACCGGCCCCTCCTGGGCGTGGTTGCGCCGCGCCATCAGTTTTGCCGTGAGCGGCAGCGCGGGGCGCAGCATGGCTCGCGGCAGCGGCAGCTTGACCTCTGCCGCGTAGCTCTCCATTGCCCCTGAGTTGCGCAGGAAGCCGGCGTCGAGGATCCGCCGAGGCACGCTCTGAAAGACATCGTCGCCCCACCGCTCGGCCTCCAGCACGCGCTCGCGCTCCGCGGGGTCGGCGGGTAGCAGCGGCGGCTCGGGCACGAGCAGGTCGAGGCGGCGCATGATCGTGCGCGAGCCCACCAGCCGCTCGCCGTCGATCCGCATCCCCGGGACCGTGTTGCCCCCATACAGCAGTGGCCCCACCGCGACGGGCACCAGCGGCAGCAGGTTGATCTGCTGAAAGGGGATCCCCTTGCGCCGCATTGCCACTTCCACGGCAGCACACGGGTGGGAGCCCGGCAGGACGTACAACTTGACGCTCATTGTGCACCTTCCTTTTGGCTGGACGGCCAAGGATATAGGAAGGTAGGCTTGCGTTCACTGATGCTGCTCGCCGTCGATGTCGGCAACACCCAAACCCACTTCGGGACCTTCCGCGAGGGACAGCTCACCGAGCACTGGCGCTTCGCCACCGTGCGCCAGTCCACCTCCGATCAGCTGGGCGCCGCGCTGCGCAACCTGCTGGAGCTGCGCCAGGTGTCGATGGGGGAGATCGACGCGTCGATCGTCTCCTCGACGGTGCCGGTGCTGGGGCCGGAATGGTCGGCGATGGCGGAGCGCTACCTCGGGCACACGATGCTTTCCGTCGGGCCGGGGGTGAAGACGGGGATGCCGATCCGCTACGACAACCCCCGCGAGATCGGCCCCGACCGGCTGGTCAACGCGGTGGCCGCCCACGAGCGCCTCGGGGGCCCGTGCGTGGTCGTCGACTTCGGCACCGCGATCACCTACGACCCCGTCTCCGCCGAGGGGGAGTACCTGGGAGGGATCATCTCCCCGGGCGTCGAGATCTCGCTGGAGGCGCTCACCGAGCGGGCGGCGGCGCTGCCCAGGGTGGACGTGACCGCGCCGCGCGCGCTGATCGGCAAGACCACGATCGACGCGATCCGCTCGGGGATCGTGTACGGCACCGCCGGCCAGGTGGATGCGATCGTGAGCCGCCTGCGCGCGGAGTTGGGACCGGAGACCAAGACGATCGCCACCGGCGGCCTCGCCCACGCGATCGTCCCCTACACCACCACGATCGAAGCTGTGGATGACCTACTGACGCTGACGGGTCTGCGCCTCATCTACGAGCGCAACCGCGCCTGATCTGGAGTGCCCGCATGGGGGGCGGCGGTCCGCATGGGGGGCGGCGGTGGGGGATCGTCCGCGTGCGTGGATGAGCGCACCGGCCGCCCGGGGGCGGAGCCTCCGTGCCCCGCCACGAACGCGGGGTGGCCGCACAGGTCCGGCCATAATGAGCGAGCCCATGTCCTCCCCCCAGCTGACGGACCCCTGGGAGCTCGGCTCGCTACGGGTCCCCAATCGCGTGCTGCTGGCGCCGCTGGCGGGGATCGGCAACTGGGTGGTGCGCCTACAGGCCAAGCGCCACGGCGCCGGGATGGCGGTGTCGGAGATGGTGTCCAGCCACGCGATCCACTACCGCAACGAGCGCACGCTGCGTGAGCTGCTACGCATCCATCCGGAGGAGCGCACCGCTGGTAGGGATCCGACCAACCCTCAGCCGATCGGCCCCACCTCGATCCAGCTCTTCGGGCAGGACCCCGCAGTAATGCGCTCGGCCGCCGCGGAGGCGGTCGCCGCGGGAGCTGACGCGCTCGACCTCAACATGGGCTGCCCCGTGCCCAAGGTGTGCAAGACCGGCGCGGGCGCCGCGCTGCTGGCCGACCCCGCCAACGCTGTGGCCGTCGCGCGCGCCGCCGTGGAGGGGGCCGCGGAAGCAGGAGGCGATACGGATGCGGCCGGGCCGCCGCCGGTGACGGTGAAGCTCCGCTCCGGCCAGCGCCCCGGCGAGACCTCGGGTTTCGAGCTGGCCCACCGCTTGGTGGAGGAGGCAGGGGTTGCGGCGATCGCCTTCCACCCGCGCTCCGCCGCCGTGCACCACAAAGGCGTTCCCGACTACGAGCTGGCCGCGCGGCTGGCAGAGTCGCTGCCAGCGCCGGTGATCCTCACCGGCGGCATGAACGACGCGCGGGGTATCCGCGAGACGTTCGCGTGGACCGGCGTGGCGGCGGTGATGCTCGCCCGCGGCTGCCTCGGCAACCCGTGGCTGTTCGAGGAGCTCGTGCGTGGGCGCGTGGTCGAGCCGACTCCCACCGAGGTGCTGGGCGAGTTGGAGTGGGTGATCGACCGCGCCGCACTGCACCTCGGGCCGGAGCGCGCAGGGCGCTATCTGCGCAAGTTCTACCCGTGGTATCTGCCGCGAATGGGCCTCGATCGGACACAGCTGATGTCTCTGCAACAATCGCTGCAGGCCACCCCCGACCTGGGTCAGGCCCGGCGCCTGCTGCACGCCGCTGTGCGGCCTGTTGTGCTCGCGGCCTGAGCAGTTTGGTGGGGCGCCGCCGCCTCGCTATACTGCTGCGCTCGCTGCAGCCCGCCGACTGCGGATTTGCCTCGCCCGAGCTCGGGCAGGCCCGTTCAACCGGCGGGTTTCGTTCGTAATCGACTAACCCATCACGCGGAAGCGAATCCCACCCGCCCACATGCCGAAGGACGTCATCCTCACACCCGAAGGTCTCGAGAAGCTGAAGGACGAGCTGGAGACGCTCTCCACCTCGCGCCGCCGCGAGGTCGCCGAACGGATCAAGGAGGCCCGCGAGTTCGGGGACATCTCCGAGAACTCCGAGTACGACGACGCCAAGAACGAGCAGGCGATGCTCGAGAGCAAGATCGCGCAGCTGCAGGAGAAGCTGCGGATGGCCACGGTGATCGACTCCAAGGAGCTCTCGACCGACGTCGTGCAGGTCGGCTCGGTGGTGCACGTGAAGGACGAAAAGACCGGCAAGTCGGTGAAGTACACGATCGTCGGCTCCGCCGAGGCAAAGCCCGAGGAGAGCAAGCTCTCCAACGAGTCGCCCGTCGGGCGCGCGCTGCTGGGCCACAAGCGGGGCGACACCGTCGCCGTGCAGGTCCCGCGCGGGCCAGCCCGCAAGCTGAAGATCACGAAGATCGACGTCGGGCTCAAGTAGCCTGCCCGCATGAGCGGGACAGAGGAGCCGGAGCGGGACCCGGGCGGGACAGAGGAGGAGCCGGGGCGGGACCCCAGCGTGACGAAGGAGCCGGGGCGGGACCCGGGCGGGACAGAGGAGGAGCCGGGGCGGGACCCCAGCGTGACGAAGGAGCCGGGGCGGGACCCGGGCAGGACAGAGAAGCCAGGACGGGACCCGAGCGCGACAGAGGACCCGGGGGAGGGCCAACGTCACGGCCTGCAGGAGCTGATCGCCGAGCGGCGGGCAAAGGCCGAGCGCATCGCCGCGTCCGACCCGAGCGCCTTCCCGCACTCCTTTGCGGGCGTTGAGCCAATCGCAGAGGTGCTCGCGGCCTACGAGCATCTGCAGGCAGGCGAGGAAACAGATGAGCGCCACCGCGTCGCCGGGCGCCTGGCCGCCAGGCGCGGCTCGGGCAAGGCCGCCTTCCTCGACCTCGTTGACCGCAGCGGCAAGATCCAGCTGCACGCGCGCCTGGACGTGCTCGGCGAGGAGCGCCTGAAGCTGATCACCTCGCTCGACCTCGGTGACCTGATCGGTGTCGACGGTGCGGCGATGCGCAGCCGCCACGGGGAGGTATCGCTGCGCATCGAAGGCTTCCAGGTGCTCGCCAAGGCGCTGCGTCCCCCGCCCGACAAGCACCACGGCCTGGCCGACGTGGAGACCCGCTACCGCCACCGCGAGCTCGACCTGATCTCAAGTGTTGAGTCCCGACGGCTGTTCGTCGACCGCGCACGCGTCATCTCGGCGGTTCGGGCAGAGCTCGACGGCGACGGCTTTATCGAGGTCGAGACTCCCGTGCTGCAGCCGCTCTACGGCGGCGCGATGGCGCGCCCGTTCACCACCCACCACAACGCGCTCGACCGCGACCTCTACCTGCGGATCGCCACCGAGCTCTACCTCAAGCGGCTGATCGTCGGCGGCCTGGAGCGGGTGTACGAGCTCGGCAAGGACTTCCGCAACGAGGGCGTCTCGCACAAGCACAACCCTGAGTTCACCGTGGTCGAGTGGTACGAGGCCTACGCCGACTACGAGGGCGCGATGGAGCGCACCGAAGCGATCGTGCGCGCGGCCGCGGCGGCGAGCGGGTATGCCGGCGAGCTGGACTTCTCCGCGCCGTGGAAGCGGGTCGGCTTCGTTGACGCGATCAAGGAAAAGTCGGGCATCGACCTCGCCGAGTACCCCACCGCCGAGGCGTTGGCCGCGCAGATCGGACGAGTTGGCCTCGAGCTGAAGACGGAGGGATTCGCCTGGTTTCAAATGGCCGACGACCTGCTCTCCAAGTACGTCGAGCCCAACCTGAAGCGGCCGACGTTCGTCGTTGACTACCCGAAGGAGCTCTCACCGCTGGCGCGCGAGCGTGCCGACGATCCCACGATCGTGGAGCGCTTCGAGGCGTTCGCGGGGGGGATGGAGATCGCCAACGGCTTCAGCGAGCTGATCGACCCCGACGAGCAGCGCACGCGCTTCCGCGAGCAGGACCGGATCGACACGCTGACAGACGGCGACGCCGAAACGATGCCCTACGACCAGGATTTCGTGCAGGCACTCGAGCAGGGGATGCCGCCGACCGCGGGCGTCGGCCTCGGCATCGACCGCCTCGTGATGTTGCTCGCCGGGCGCGACTCGATCCGCGAGGTGGTGCTGTTCCCGGCGATGCGCTCGTAGCGTATTGGGGCCGCTTCCCGCCGGGTGGCGCCCGGGGCCAGTGGGCCGTGCACCGTAGAAGTTGCGGTGTGCCGATCCGGCGTTCGCCAGTGAAGGCTCGCGGGAGGTTCCCGCTGGAGTGCCGGGGGACCCGTTGGTAGACTGTCCTATGGCGGCGACGGGACCTGGAGGCTCATCTTTCTCGCGGATTGCGACGAAGAGATGGGTAGGGCGCCAACCCACCCCGGGATCACTGTCCCCGCGGACCGGACCGACACCAAGATCGTAGACGGAGAGGTCGTATCAGCATCATGTTCGAGCGATTCACAGAACGGGCCCGGCAGGTAGTCGTTCTCGCGCAGGAAGAGGCGCGCACGCTCAAGCACAACTACATCGGGACAGAGCACATCCTGCTCGGGCTGCTGCGCGAGGAGGAGGGGCTCGCCGCCAGAGTGCTGGAGAGCCTCGATATCACCGTCGAGCGCGTACGCGCGCAGGTGGTGCGGATCGTCGGCTCCGGCGAGGAGGTCACCTCGGGGCAGATCCCCTTCACGCCGCGCGCCAAGAAGGTGCTGGAGCTGGCACTGCGCGAGGCGCTGTCGCTCGGCCACAATTACATCGGCACCGAGCACATCCTGCTCGGGCTGGTGCGCGAGAACGAGGGCGTCGCCGCGCGCATCCTGCTCGACTTCGACGCCGACTCCGAGAAGATTCGCAACGAGGTGATCCGGATGCTCTCCGGCCCCTCCGGCCGCCGTCAGGGCCAGGGCGCGGGCGCGCCCGGTGCCGCCGCCGGCGCGGGCGGGGGCAGCGGCGCGGAAGGCAAGAAGTCCTCGAAGCTGCTCGACCAGTTCGGGCGCAACCTCACCAAGCTCGCCGCCGAAGGCAAGCTCGACCCCTGCGTGGGGCGCGAGACCGAGATCGAGCGGATCATGCAGATCCTCTCGCGGCGCACCAAGAACAACCCGGTGCTGATCGGCGAGCCCGGCGTCGGCAAGACCGCTGTGGTCGAGGGCCTGGCGCAGCGGATCACCAATGCCGATGTGCCGGAGCTGCTGAAGAACAAGCAGATCTACACGCTCGACCTGGCTGCGCTGGTCGCCGGCTCCAAGTACCGGGGCGAGTTCGAGGAGCGCTTGAAGAAGGTAATGAAGGAGATCACCCAGCGCGGGGACATCATCCTGTTCATCGACGAGCTGCACAACCTCGTCGGCGCGGGCGCCGCCGAGGGCGCGATCGACGCCGCTTCGATTCTCAAGCCGGCGCTGGCGCGCGGCGAGCTGCAGACGATCGGCGCGACCACGCTCGACGAGTACCGCAAGTATCTGGAGCGCGACTCGGCACTGGAGCGCCGCTTCCAGCAGATCCGCGTGGAGGAGCCCTCGATCGACCAGACCGTCGAGATCCTGCAGGGGCTGCGCGACCGCTACGAGCAGCACCACAAGGTGCAGATCACCGACGACGCGCTGCGCGCGGCCGCCGAACTGGCCGACCGCTACATCTCTGACCGCTTCCTGCCCGACAAGGCGATCGACCTGATCGACGAGGCGGCCTCGCGGATGCGGATCAAGTCGATGACCTCCCCGCCCGCCAACCGTGAGCTGGAGGAGGAAATCGAGACCACGCGGCGCGAGAAGGAGTCGGCGATCGAGGCGCAGGAGTTCGAGAAGGCCGCGTCGCTGCGTGACCAGGAGCGCAAGCTCACCAACCGAAAGCGCGAGCTCGAGGAAGAGTGGGAAGCGGGCGAGTCCGGCGACCGCCCCGCGATCGGCGAGGAGGAGATCGCTGAAATCGTCTCGATGTGGACCGGCATCCCCGTCTTCAAGCTGACCGAGGCCGAGACTCAGAAGCTGATGCGGATGGAGGACGAACTGCACAAGCGCGTGATCGGCCAGCACCCCGCGATCGAGGTCATCTCGAAGGCGATCCGCCGCTCGCGCGCGGGACTGAAGGACCCCAAGCGGCCGACCGGCTCGTTCATCTTCCTCGGCCCCTCCGGCGTGGGCAAGACCGAGCTGGCGCGCACGCTCGCCGAGTTCCTGTTCGGCGACGAGGACGCGATGGTGAGGATCGACATGTCGGAGTACATGGAGAAGCACGCCGTCTCGCGCCTGGTTGGCTCGCCTCCCGGCTACATCGGCTACGACGAGGGTGGCCAGCTGACCGAGGCCGTGCGGCGCAAGCCCTACTGCGTGCTGCTGCTCGACGAGATCGAGAAGGCCCACCCCGACGTCTTCAACATCCTGCTGCAGATTCTCGAGGACGGCCGTCTCACCGACGCGCAGGGGCGCACCGTGGACTTCCGTCACGCGATCGTGATCATGACCTCCAACATCGGCGCCGCCGAGATCGCGCGCAACACGCCGCTGGGCTTCGCGGTCTCCGACGATGAGACCGGGATCACCTACGACGACATGAAGAACCGCATCATGGGCGAGCTGAAGAAGGTGTTCAGACCGGAGTTCCTCAACCGCATCGACGACGTGATCGTCTTCCACAAGCTCGGGAAGGACGAAATCAAGCAGATCGTCGAGTTGCTGCTGCTGCGCATCCGCGAGTCGATGGCCGAACGCGAGCTGCAGCTGGAGCTGACCGACCCCGCCAAGGAACTGCTCGTCGAGAAGGGCTGGGACCCGGCGATGGGCGCCCGCCCGCTGCGGCGTGCGATCCAGCGCTACATCGAGGACCCGCTCGCCGACTTCGTGCTGCGCGAGCAGGTCGTCCCCGGGGCCACGGTCGTGGTCAATCCCGCCGCCGAGGGCGAGGAGGGCGAGGTCAAACTGACGATCGTCAAGCCCAAGAAGCAGAAGACCCCGGTCGGCGTCGGTGCCGGCGCCGCCGAGGCCGGCGGCTCGGGCGGCGGCGAGCTGCCCTCCGGGGAAGGGCTTCCCGAGGGCGATGTCGAGGACGGCGAGGACGACCACGACGCCGCGCCCGACCTGCCCGCCGACGGCGGCGAGTAGGTCTCCAAAGCCGTCCCCGCCGGGCCGTAGTCTGCGGGAGTGCCTCGTACGCAATCGATCCACGTCTGCTCGCAGTGCGGACACCAGTCGGCCCGCTGGTATGGGCAGTGCCCCGGCTGTGAGGCGTGGAACACGCTCGTCGAGGAGCGCGCACCGGCAGGCACGCGGGCCGGGGATCGGAGTCGCGGCGGGCGGGCCGCCAGCGGCAAAGGAGGCAGGGGGGGCGAGACGGCTCCCCCGCGCTCGTGCCGGTGGCGCTCGCCGAGGTCGGGGCGGCGCCGGTGGCGCGACTATCGACCGGCATCGGGGAGCTGGACCGCGTGCTCGGCGGGGGCCTCGTGCCCGGCTCGCTGGTGCTGCTCGGTGGCGCGCCGGGGATCGGCAAGTCGACGCTCACCAACATGGTGCTCGGCCATCTCGCCGGGTCGGGCCGCCGGACGCTGTACGTCAGCGCGGAGGAGTCGCCCGAGCAGGTGAGGCTGCGCGCCGAGCGTCTGGATGCGGGCCATGGCAGTCGGGCCGGCGATCCTGCGAGCCCCGACGATCGAGCCGGCGATCCCGTCTCGTCTCGCAAGGGCGGCGCGTTGGCTGTGCCGATAGTCGCCGAGACGGACCTTGACGCGGTGCTCGAAGTGCTCGAAGCGCACGCGCCCGAGGCATGCGTGATCGACTCCGTGCAGACGCTTCACGCGAGCGAGCTCACCGGCGCCCCTGGCTCGGTGGGGCAGGTGCGCGAGGTGGCGGTGCGCGTGATGGAGCTCGCGAAGGCGCGCGGGATCGCGACGATCCTCGTGGGGCACGTCACCAAGGACGGCGCGCTCGCCGGCCCGCGCGTGCTGGAGCACCTCGTGGACTGCGTGCTGCAGTTCGAAGGCGAGCGCGAGCGCCCATACCGCGAGCTGCGCGCGCTGAAGAACCGCTTCGGCTCGACCAACGAGGCGGGGCTGTTCGAGATGCGCCAGGGCGGCCTCGTGGAGGTGCTGGACGCCTCCGCGCGCTTCGTCGCACAGGCCACGCGCGCCCCTGGCAGCGTGATGCTGGCGGCGATGGAGGGCTCGCGGCCGCTGCTGGTGGAGGTGCAGGCGCTGGTGGCGCCTTCGGAGCTCGAGCAGCCCCGCCGCGTGGCCTCGGGACTCGATCGCAACCGTCTGGCGCTGGTGCTCGCGATCCTCGTCCGCCACGGCCGCGTCGGCGTGGGCGGCCACGACGTGTTCGTCAACGTGGTCGGCGGCGTGCGCGTCGACGAGCCCGGCGTGGACCTCGCGATCGCCCTCGCGGTCGCTGGCGCTCGCCGCGGCGTGCCGATCCTCGGCGTCGGAGGCGACGGGAGTGCTCCCCTCGCCTGCTTCGGCGAGCTGGGCCTCACGGGAGAGTTGCGCTGGGTAGGCCATCCCGAGCGCCGCCTGCAGGAGGCCGCCAGATACGGGCTGCGCGGCGTTCTTGCCCCCGCCGGCAGCGGCGCGGGTGCCCGCGAGGTGGGCACCCTGCGGGAGGCGCTCGCGGCGGCGCTGCCACGTGAGCGGCGCGCTCCGGATCTCGCGGCTCGGGCCGCCGCCTAGCGCTCCCCCCACGCTCCCCCGCGGGGCGACCGGCCCGAGGAGGAGCTAAATCTAGGCTCAATGCCGTAAAATGGCCATGTGGCTCCACGATCAGGCGAAGATTTCGATAGCGAAGCACGCTCGGAGCCCGCCTTGATGAGAGCGCTGGAGATGGTGGCGCCGGGGACCGCCCTGCGCGAGGGGATGGAGAACATCCTGCACGCGCGCACCGGCGGGCTGATCGTGATCGGCGACCCGGAGGAGCTGAGTTTCCTCTTCTCGGGGGGGATCAAGCTCGACATCGACTACGCGCCGGCGCTGCTCTACCAGGTGGCAAAGATGGATGGGGCGATCATCCTCAACGCCAACTCCACCAAGATCGCGCTGGCCAACGTCCAGCTGATGCCCGATCCGACGATTCTCACCCTCGAGACCGGCACCCGCCACCGCACCGCGGAGCGCATCTCCAAGCAGACCGACGCGCTGGTGATCGCGATCTCCCAGCGCCGCGAGGTGGTGTCGCTGTACTCGGGCGGCACCAAGTACATCCTCCAGGACATCCCGGTGGTGCTCGCCAAGGCCAACCAGGCGCTGGCGACGCTCGAGAAGTACCGCACCCGCCTCGACCAGGTCTCCACGCGGCTCACCGCGTTGGAGTTCGAGGGCGGCGTCACGCTGCACGACGTGCTCACCGTGCTGCAGCGCTCGGAGTTGGTGACGCGGATGGCGGTGGAGATCGAGCGCTACATCGTCGAGTTGGGCACCGAGGGCCGCCTGATCGAGATGCAGCTCGAGGAGACGATGGTGGGCGCCGCCTCCGAAAAGGCGGCGCTGGTGCAGGACTATCTTGCGGGTTACTCCGATGAGGCGTTTGCCTCATCGCTCGACCAGATGGGGCGGCTGGGTCATCAGGACCTGCTGGACTTCGGCAGACTCGCCGAGCTGCTGGGGTATGACCGCAAGCTGAACACGCTTGACTACGCGGTGTCGCCGCGCGGTCATCGCATCCTTGGTCGCATCCCCCGGCTGCCAAAGTTGGTGGTCGCGGAGATCATCAAGGAGTTCGGAGGCTTGGACGAGCTGTTGGCGGCAACTGACGCCGAGCTCGAGGCGATCGAGGGAGTTGGGGAGATACGCGCGAAGGACATCCGCGAGGGCCTTCGTCGCCTGCAGGAGATCAACCTCGTGGATCGTTATCTGCAGACGTGAACCCAGAGTGAGGTCATTCCCGACCGGCTCGATCACAAAGGAGGACAGTCATTCCCATTCCCCAGGCAATCGAAGCAGAGTTGATGGAGGATCTCGACGTCGTAAGCGAAGTCGAGTGCATCGAGTTTGAGTTGGGGGACCACGTGGTGTACCCCCATCACGGCGCCGGTAAGGTCCTCAAGAAGGAGGAGATGGAGGTGCTCGGCGAATCGCGCGAGTACCTGACGATCAAGATCCTGCACAACGATATGACCGTCAAGGTTCCCACCGAGAACGCGGGGATCGCCGGTTTGCGCAGGGTGATCGACGAAGACACCGTCAAGAAGGTGCTGGATGTGCTCCAGGACGAAGTCTCGGACATGCCCAAGAACTGGAACCGACGGTTTAAGCACAACCGCGACAAGATCAAGACCGGCGACATCTACGAGCTCGCCGAGGTGGTGCGCAACCTCGCGCTGCGGGAGAGCGAAAAGGGGCTGTCGACCGGCGAGAAGCAGATGTTCACGCGCGCCAAGAAGATCCTCGCCTCGGAGCTGATGTACGCACTCGACAAGGACGAGGACGAGGCCGAAGGCTATCTCGACGAGTTGCTTGCCAACTCCGCGTCGAGCAAGCTGGCGATGGCCAAGTAGCAAGGGCTCTCGCGCACGCGGCAGTTGATCCCTGCCGCGTGCGCGACAGTCGGCCCTCATGCTGCGCCGCATGGGCAATCGCTGTGGCGCTCGCGTCGTCTCTCCTCGCAACCCCCGCCCGTGAGGGTCACCGGATGATGCCCGCTCCGATGGCGAGATCGCAGTGACGGTCGCGCTGATCGTCGCCGCTGGCCGGGGTGAGCGCTTGGGGGCGGATGGCCCCAAGGCGCTCGTACCGCTCGCCGGCAGCCCGCTGCTGCAGTGGAGCGTCGACGCGCTGCGCACGGTCGCCTCGATCGCGCGGATCGTGGTGGCTCTGCCCCCCGGCGTGAGCGCACCGGCGGGCACGATCGGGGTGCCGGGCGGCGCGGTGCGCTCGGAGTCGGTGCGCCTCGCGCTCGCCGCCGCCGGCCCGGGTGATCCGGTACTGGTGCACGACGCCGCGCGTCCCCTGCTGACGGGTGAGCTCGCGGAACGGACGATCGCCGCCGCGCTCGCGGAGGGCGTGGACGCGGCAATTGCTGCGGCCCCCGTCACCGACACGATCAAGCGGGTGGGAAAGAAGAGGGGAGAGGAGGAGGGTGCAGTGATTGAGACGCTCGACCGCTCGAGTCTGTGGGCGGTGCAGACCCCGCAGGTGTTCCGCCGCGCCGCGCTCGACCGTGCGCTGGAAGTGCCCGACGAGGTGCTGGCGCGGGCGACCGACGACGCCTGGCTGGTCGAGCGCGCGGGGGGCCGCGTAGTGGTCGTCGAGGCGCCGCGCGAGAACCTCAAGGTCACCACGCCGCTCGACCTCGCGCTGGCGGAGCTGTTGATCGACCGCAGGACCTGATCGATCGCGGGATATGACCCATCGGCAAGACCTGACCGATCGCAGGACACGACCGGCGCCGGCGCTGTTCGACCGCCCGCTTCCTGCTTGAATCACGGCCAAATGCTCACCGACTACCACCTCCACTTGCGCCCCGACCAGCTCGACGCGACCGCGGCCGACTACTTCACCGCCGCCAACGTGGAGCGCTACCGGGAGGTCGCCGAGGAGCGCGGGATCGCTGAGCTGGGGGTCTCCGAGCACATCTATCGCTTCCGCCAGGCGCTCACCGTGTGGCAGCACCCGCTGTGGCGGGAATTCGCGCACGACGACCTGGAGGAGTACTGCCGGTTCGTGCGCGAGCACACCGACCTGCGGTTGGGTATCGAGGCCGACTTCATCCCCGGCGGGGAGGACCGCACAGCCAACCTGCTGGAGGCGCACGACTTCGACTACGTGGTGGGCTCGGTGCACTTCCTGCGCGACGAATCGCTGGATATGGAGGAGTACAGCGTGTGGAGTACCACCCGCAGCGCCGAGGAGATCTGGCGCCGCTACTTCCAGACGCTGGGGGAGGCGGCGCGCAGCGGCCTGTTCGACATCCTCGCGCACCCCGACCTCGTGAAGGTGTGGGGCCCCGACCGTCCCCGCCCGGAGGGCGACCTGCGCCGCTACTACGAGCTGGCGATCGAGGGCATCGCCGAGTCGGGCGTCGCGGTGGAGGTCTCCACGGCGGGCCTGCGCAAGCGCGCACATGAGATCTACCCCGCGCCCCACTTCCTCGAGATGTGCGTGGAGGCCGGCGCGCCGGTGGCGCTCTCAAGCGACGCCCACCGTCCCCGGGACGTGGGCGCCGACTACGAGCAGGCGCTGGAGCTGCTGGCAAGCGTGGGCGTGCGCGATCTGTGCCTGTTCGAGCGCCGCTCGCGGCGGCTGGAGCCGATCGGCGCGGGCGTGCGATGAGGTGGCCGGTGCCTCCCGCGTCATCGCTGGGCACGACGTCTAGCGCTCACACACCCGGCTGGCAACCAACTCGGGCGGATGATCCAAGATGAGCCTGAGCGGCATCGGCTACGACTGCCATCGCTTCGCCGCGGGGCGGCGGCTGGTGCTGGGCGGCGTGGAGATCCCGCATGAGCGTGGCTTGGATGGGCATTCCGACGCCGATGTGCTCACCCACGCGGTGATCGACGCGCTGCTCGGAGCCGCCGGGCTGGGTGACATCGGCGAGCACTTTCCCGATACCGACGAGCGCTTCCGCGATGCCGATTCGCTCGCGCTGCTGGAGACAGTCCTGACGACTGTGATCGCATCAGGCTTCGAAGTCGAGAACGTCGATGGCACGGTGATCATGGAGGCTCCCAAGCTAGGGCCGCACCGCCAGGAAATCCGCGAGCGCCTCGCCTTGGCGCTGAATCTGCCGGTGGGGCGCGTCAACGTGAAGGCAACGACAGGCGAGGGCATGGGCTTCGTCGGCCGCGGCGAGGGCGTCGCCGCGCTGGCGGTCGCCAGTCTGAACGCTCGTTAGCCTGGCCGCCGAGGGCTGGGTACGCATCCTCGCGCCTTTCGTCTGACGCTGCCGCTCCGCTAGGGTTGGCGCGCGATGAGACAGATCCAGCTGGAGGACACGCGCAGCGGCGGGCTGCAACACCTGCGGCCGCGTGAGGCAGGCCGTGTGGGCATTTACGCGTGCGGACCCACCGTGTACAGCCGCATACACATTGGCAACGCCCGGCCGTTCGTCGTCTTCAGCCTGCTCAAGCGGTATCTGGAGCACGAGGGCTACGAGGTGAATCTGGTGGTGAACGTGACCGACGTCAACGACAAGATCTACGACGCGGCGCGGTCGCTGGGTCGTGCCAGCGCTGAGCTGGCCGCGGAGATGACCGCCCACTACAGGGCCGACACCGACGCCCTCGGCCTCGGCCGGCCCGACCACGAGCCGCTGGCCTCGGAGACGATCGGACCGATCGTCGATTACATCCAGGCGCTGATCGATCGCGGTCATGCCTACAGCGTTCAGGGTGACGTCTACTTCCGCGTGCGCTCCGACGACGGCTACGGCAGCCTTTCCCATCGCCAACTTCAGAATATGGACCAGGGCGAGGGCATCGAAGGCGCCGAGCGCAAGGAGGATCCGCTGGATTTTGCGCTGTGGAAGTCACGCAAGGAGGGCGAGGACACTTACTGGGCTTCCCCGTGGGGGGACGGGCGACCGGGCTGGCACATCGAGTGCTCGGCCATGGCCGAGGAGTTCCTGGGTGTCGGCTTCGACATCCACGGCGGCGGCTCCGACCTGCTCTTCCCCCACCATGAGAACGAGGCGGCTCAGACGCGTGCTGCCCGTGGCGCAGAGTTGGCGCGGATCTGGATGCACAACGGCATGATCCAGCTGACCGGGGAGAAGATGGCAAAGTCGGCCGGGAACATCGCTCTGTTGCATGAGATAGTGGGCGAGTATGGCCGTGAGACAGTGGTGATGTATCTGATCTCCGGGCACTACCGTCAGCCGCTGGCGTTCTCCAAGGAGGCCCTCGAGCAGGCACGTGCGAACGTCAAGCGGATCCGCGAGGCTGGTCGTAAGCTTGGCCCCGGGCCCACCAAGCCAGGCGATCCGGCCGAGAAGCAGCATCTCGAGAGCTTCCGCCTGAAATTCTTCGACGGGCTATCCCTCGACTTCAACACCGCGGCAGCCCTGGCACAGCTCAACGAGTGGCTGCGCGCAGCGGGCCACCTCGACGTTCGGGGGGACGCCGACCTGCGTGAGATGCTCGGCGTGCTGGGGCTGGCCTCGCTGTTGGATGCGCCCGAGCAGGCGCCGGTCGAGGTACGCAGGATGGCCGAAGAGCGAATGAACGCCCGCTCGCTGCGCGACTTTGCGGCGTCCGACCGACTGCGCGACGAGATTGCCGCGATGGGCTGGGAGGTCCGCGACGTGGCTGGTGGGTTCGAGTTGCTGCCGTTGTGATCGTCTACGGACGCAACCCCACCAAAGAGGCGCTGCGCGGCCGGCGCGCACACACCGCCGGCGTGGTGTGGGCGACCACCGGCGCCGCCAAGGAGCCGTGGTTGGAGGGGGTGGCGGTGCGCACTGCCACCCCCGAGGAGATCGCCCGGCGCTGCGGCTCAGACGCCCACCAAGGCATCTGCGTGGAGGTGGGGGGCTACCCGTACGTCTCCGCGGACGAGCTGCTCGGCGAGATCGAGAAAGAGGGGCCCGGCTCATCGGCCTCCGGCCGACTGCGCCACCCTCTAGGCGACCCCCTGATCGTGGCGCTCGACCAGGTGCAAGACCCGCAGAACCTCGGCTCGATCTGCCGCACCGCGGAGTGCGTCGGCGTCGCCGGGGTGGTGATCCCCGAACGCCGCGCCGCCGAGGTCACGCCCGCGGTGTGCAAGGCGTCCGCCGGCGCGGTCGAGCACCTGCGGGTGGCGCGGGTGCGCAACCTCGCCGACTTCCTCGGCGAAGCGCAAAAGGCGGGCTGCTGGTCGTATGGAGCGAGTGCCGGCGCCGCCATCCCCTATCACCGCCCCGACTACCGCGGTGGGGTGGTGCTGGTGCTCGGCAGCGAGGGTCGCGGTCTGCGTCCGCGCGTGGCGGGGGCGTGCGACGAGCTGATCGCGCTGCCGCTGCTGGGGCGGATCGAGTCGGCCGGCGTTTCCGCCGCCGCGGCGGCGATCCTGTACGAGATCTTGCACAATCGCAGTCGTGCCCTTGACAACGTGTCATAACTGTGCCAATCTCGCATCCGTAACGCTGAACCTAAGCTTGAGCCGTGGTCGATTTGGCGGTTGGAGTGGAGGAGTGGAATGGATTTGCAGTTGGTGGACAGAAGTTTTGATTTGACTTACCGTGTTGTCCCGTAGTTGATTACCAAGCAGTTGTAGTTGATTACCAAGTAGTTGATTCCGAATAGTCGTTGGCGCCGGGGGAGGAGTGCGCCACTGAGCGATCCGGGCTGCTCTGCACCCGAGAAAGGCTTGCTCGTGGCACGTATCTTCCGTAACCCTCAATCTGAGGTCAAGGTTGACGATGGTTTTCTGATCGCCCTCGCGAAGCAGGGCGACCGCACCGCCTACGACCGCCTCGTGCGCCGCTACCACGGCTTCGTGCGGTTGAAGGCCTCCTCCTACTTCCTCGCCGGAGGCGACTCCGACGATCTCATCCAGGAGGGCCTGGTGGGCCTCTACAAGGCGATTCGCGACTTCCGTACCGACCGCGAGTCGAGCTTTCGCAACTTCGCCGAGCTCTGCATCACCCGCCAGATCATCACCGCCGTGAAGACCGCCACGCGCAACAAGCACACGCCCCTCAACCAGTACGTCTCCTTCTCCGCCACGCCCGCCGGGGGCGGGGAAGACGTGCCCACGCTCGACCAGGTGCTGCCCGGTCCCACGGTGCACGACCCCGCCAACCAGGTGATCTCCTCCGAGGAGCTGCGCTCGCTGGTGGGCTGTCTCTCCACGGCGCTCTCGGAGCTCGAGAGCAGGGTGCTGTCGCTGTATCTGGATGGCTGCTCCTACGAGCAGGTGGGCGAGCACCTCGCTTGCGACACCAAGACCGTGGACAACGCCCTGCAGCGTGTCAAGCGCAAGGTGGGCGCCCATCTGGACGCGCGGGCGGTCGCGGCTTGACGACCGAGGCCGCCCTCTTGGGGCGGCCTCGGCATGACCAGGTTGGTGGTGGGCTGCGTCGCTACCGGCGGTGGTGATGCCCGCGGGGAGCTTCTTCTCTTTCGGTTGCTTCGCCTTCTCTGTTGCCCCGTTCTTCGCCTTCCCTTTCCACTTCGGTGGAGTTGGTCGATCCTTCCGAGGGGGTCGATGAGTTGCTCGGGGCTTCTTTCAGAGCCGCGGCCGGCGCCGGGCTCACGTTGACCGTGAACGTCTGGCTGGCCGTGCCCCCGTTGTCGGGGCCACCGGGGATGTACACGCGGAAGACGTTGGTCCCGAGGCTAAACACCTGGTAGGGAATCGAGAACGTGGCTTCCGGAGTGACCCTGCCCACCCGCACGACGTGGAAGCCCGTGCCGGAGGCGTTCTCGCGCTGCAGGTAGATCAGGTGGCCGGGGCGGGCCGGCGTGGGGGCGACCTTGCCCGAGAAGGTCACCACCTGGCCCTCCATCAGCGATGTCGCCGACGCTTCGGCGGTGAGCACGTACTTGACGCCCTCGAACAGTACCGCCGAGGTCTTGCCGTCGCCCTGCACCTTGTAGTAGGTGCTGTTGACCGGCGTCTGCGCGGGGAATGTGTACGTGCCCGTGCTGCTGGTGTCGATCTGGGCGACCGGCGCGAAGCCGTGCTGGTGGAGGGTGCGCGCTAGCAGCGTCACCGGCTGGCTGGCGGTGACGCCCGCGAGCGTTCCGCCGATGACCACCGACTGCCCGTAGAAGATCGGGTCGGGGGTGGCTTCGATCGTCAGTTCTTTGTTCTGCGTCTGGGAGATCTCGTAGGTCAGCGGGCTCGATGTTTCGGGGACGTTGCGGCCCTGGCTGAGCACCAGCACGCGGAGGTTGGCGTCGCCGGGGACGAGGAAGGTGTGGGGGATCGAGTAACCGCCTCCCGCTTCCACCACGCCGATGTCGATCCGGTGCCATTCGTTGCCGGTGAGCGCGTTCTGGCGCTGCAACACCACTCGCGCGCCGATGTCCGCCGGGGTGACTTTGCCGGTGAACGTGACTTTGTTGGCGATCCCCGTCAGGATCTGGGTGCCTTCCGGCGGTCCTTCCAGCGTCACCTGAGGAGCTACGCGGATGCTTCTGTTGACGCTCTCCGCGCCGTGGGAGCGCACACGCCACACGCCGCTGTTTTCGACGACGCTGCCGGTCAGCTGGAACTGGTAGGCGCCGCCTGCGCCGGTGGTGGTGGTTGCCTCGAGGGTGAACCCGGGGACGCCGGGAACCCGGCGGAAGAGCCTAACGGTCTTACCTTCCGTGTTCACGGCGCGACGGCAGACGAGCTGGCCGAAGACGGTGGCCGATTCGCCGGCGGTGATCCGCACGGGGGAGTGGATGGTCACTCGGCAGCGGCCGCTGGGACTGGGATGGAAGAACGCGGATGCTCCCGTTGCAGACAGCGCCAGCGACGAGACTGCAACCGCGCACGACAAGGCGATACCTCTCAAGCGCATGTGATCCTTCTCCTTCGAGTGGATGGTCGTTGACTATTCAGGTGGGCCGCCCTCGCTCGGTCCGAATCCCCCCGGTCGTGGCCGATCCCGCCGGGCTCTGTTGCTTGCGCTCCCGGTTGATCTTCGATCTACGACCCCAATAACCCGACTGCCTCGCAATCGATGCGGTGCCTTTCTGCGTGAAGTTTGCGGCGCGGCGGTGTCTCAGGTATGTCCGCTGGCAATAACCAGACGTAAGCGCGGCAATCCGCTCTCGGACTCGTCGATGGCGCTCCATCCTCCGTCGGCGGGACGAGTTCCGCGCCAGGCGCCCCTCCCCACGGGGCGGGACAAGGTTTCGGGGCGGCCCATCCTGGCGGGCCGCCCCGAACCACCCTCGGCGAACCACCCTTGGGCCTGTGTCCGTCAGCTGTCCTGGGCATCCCGGCCCCGCCCCTAGCCACCCTTGGGGGTCCAGTGTCCATCGGCTGCCTTGGGCATCCCGGCCTGCCTCGAACCACCCTGGGCCTTGTCGATCAGCTGTCCCGGACATCCGATTCTTCCGTGTCTTTTCGTTGATCTACGTGAAGAGCGGTGATGGCGGGTGTCTAATATGTCGTAAGGATGGTTGGGCGCTCGTCGCCGCCGGGGTCGCATCGACCTTTGGGGCCGCCATGGCGCTCATGGTGTGCAATGAGTCCAGGAATCCCTACCCGCCTGCTGGCGACTCAGTCGGATGACCGGCTGCTCGCGTTGGTGCGCCAGGGTCACGAGCGCGCATTCGAGGCGATCGTCCACCGCTACCGCAAGCCGCTGCTCGGCTACTGCCGGCGGATGCGGCTGGAGGATGCCCGGGCGGAGGACATCGTCCAGCTCGCGCTGCTGAAGACCTGGATCGCCGTGCGGGAGGGCTCGGAGGTGCGCGATCTCAAAGCGTGGCTGTACCGGGTGGTGCACAACACCGCCGTCAACGCGATGCGCGACTCCGTCCACGACGGCCAGCCACTGCCCGACCCGACGCTGGGCTCGAGATTCGACCCGCGCACCGACGACTCGCAGCTCGACCGGGGAATGGCGATGCGCGAGGCGCTCGCCGAGGTCGCCGCGCTGCCGCCGCTGCAGCGCGAGGTGATCGTCCGCACCGCCGTCGGCGGCGACAGCCACGAGCAGGTCGCCAGCGACCTCGGCATCACCAACGGCGCCGTGCGCGGCCTGCTCTACCGGGCTCGCACCACGCTGCGCACGGGGGTCACCGCGCTCACCCCACCGCCGCTGCTGAGTTGGCTGGCGGGGCGCTCCAACCAGGGAGGCCCCGGCCCCGAACGGCTCACCGAACTCGCGGCGGGCGGGGGTACGGCGGTCGGCGTCGGGGGAGCGGCCGGCGTCGGCGGGCTGCTGCTGAAGGGAGGCGCGGTGGCGCTCACCGTCGGCACCGTGATCACCGGTGCGGCGGTGGTGCACCTCAGCGCCTCCACTCCCCACCGCCGGCACGGGCCGATCGCTTCTTCGGCGCCATCCCCGAGCGGTGCCGGCGCGGGCTCCACGACGGCGGCGCACTCGGCGGTCGGCGACGGCGAACTCTCCGCCAGCGCCGCCGGCACCGATCGCGGTGCCCCGGGTCGTCGCGGCGGGCGTGGTGCAGGTTTCTCCATCGGGAAGACCCACGGGCTGCCCCGCGTTGCTGGCGATGGCGGCTCCGTTGGGACGCCCACGGTTTCCGGTGGCAGCCACGCGCCGCAATCGACGCGGGTAGCCGGTGACGCACCGGCGAAGACTCCCGCTGCGCAGAGCCCCGCCGCCGGCCCGACCCAGGGCTCCAGCCAGGCTGGTGGTGGGTCTGGCGCGGGATCCGACCCGGGGTCCGGTCAGAGTGGGGGGTCCGGCGAATCGAGCGCTGGCTCGGGCGGTCCCGTGGGCTCCGCCGCGGGCAGCGGCTCTCCTAGTGGCTCCGACACCAGCGGCTCTTCCGGAAGCACCTCGGAAGGGGGCGCCTCCGGCAGCGGCCAGTCGAGCTCGGAATCGGGGTCCGGCACGGGCGGCTCGGAAGGCTCGGGCAGCGAAGGTACCTCGGGCGGCTCCAGCGGCTCGGAATCCTCGGACAGCGAACAGCCGGGTTCACTCGTGGGGACGGTCGTGCATGAAGTCGGCAGCATCGTCGAACACCTGCTGCACTAGCCGCGGTGCGACTGCTCAGGTTGACGAGACGTCCCTGCCATGTAAGTGCACACGCAGCGGCTGAGCGCGCAGGCTGCCGGTCCAGGCCAGCGCGATCAGTGCGCCACCGATCACGAACACGATCCACGCGATCGCGTCGGACGAGCCGGACACTGTGCTGGGCACTCGGATGTCGCTCGGGATGCTCAGCGGATGGCCGGCTGCCGCCGCCACGTGCCGCACAGCCAGCAGCGCAGCGGTGCCGAGGCCCGCGCCTGCCACTGCTCCGCGCAGGCTGGCGAGCGCCGCCCGCTCGGGACCGAGCGATCCATTTGTGCGATACAGGCCAAAGCCGTCGGGCATGATCACGAGTAGCGTCCCCTTGTACACCAGCGAGAGCTCGTCGCCGAGGAAATCGGCATAGCTCTGGGGCTGGCGCCACAGTTCCGTCACCGAGCCGAGGTCCGCCGAGGATGCGATCAGGGCCACGCGCAGCGGGTGGCCTTTGTGTTCGGCCTCCCTCAGCAGCGTGGTCAGCTGGGTCTGTTGGCTAGCGGAGACGCCCGCGTCCCATGGCAGGAACAGGGTCTGCGTGACCAGCACGTCGCTGGCGGGATCGCCGTCGGCGCGCGCCAATCCGGGAACCCAGCCTGCCCCCAGGGCGACTACGAGAATGAATGCCGCCGCCACCGACTTCAGGCGAGTTGCCACTCCCACCGATTTTAGGCGAGCTGCCACTCCGACCGACTTCAGGCGAGCTGCCACCGCCGAAGTGTAAGCGCCTCGTGTGTGTGCACCTCCCCGCGCTCGCCCTGCTCGGTGGGATGGCGGCGATGAGCATGCTCCCAGCGGCTGCCACGGCACATGGACCGGTCGCCCCGGCAGCGACCAGCTACCTGGCGAGGGTCGGCCAGGCCCCCGCAGGGGTGGGCGCGAAGGTGGTTGACGGCTACCTACGGCTGTGGCTGCGCGTGCCGCCGTCCGAGACGGTGGTGGTGTTGGACTATCGCGGCGCCCCCTACCTGCGTTTCACGCGCACGGGGGTGTATGTCAACGAAAGTTCGGAGATGTACTACCTCAATCAAACCTTCCCCGAGATCCCTCCCTCGCACCTCAGCCGCGGCACCCCGGCGAAGTGGCGGCGGGTGAGCAAAGGGCACGAATACGAGTGGCACGATGGTCGGATCGGCTCCCTGGCCGCGACCGTTCTTGCGCCGGGGACGTTGTACGTCGGCCGATGGAGCATCGCCGTGCTGCTCGACGGACACTTGAGCGCGGTCGCCGGCGGCCTGTGGCATGCGCCCAATCCATCGCTGGTCTGGTTCTGGCTGATCGTCGTGATGGTCGCGTGTCTGCTTGCGGCATGGCGGCTGCCGCGGCCCGAGTTGCATGCGCGGCTCGCCCGCGTGCTCGCGGTGGTGGTGCTGATCGCGCTCGCGGTCGGCGGTGTCGGCCGCGAGCTTCACGGCCGGCCGGGCGTCTCGATCGAACAGCTCTTCCTGACGGTGATCGTCCTCGCCTTCGCCGCTTGGGGAGTGAGCCGGGCGCTGCGCGATCGGGTTGGCTTCGTGCTCGACCTAGTAATCGGGTTCGTCGTGTTGTGGATGGGCTTCGAACTGCTCTCCACGCTTGTACATGGCTTCGCGCTCACGGCGGTGCCTGCGTTCGTGGCGCGATCCGCGGCGGTGCTCTGCATCGGCGGCGGTCTCGGGCTCATCCTGTTGGCGGTGCGTATCGCCGTGGACGACTCCCGCGCGTCCGTTGGAAGCTCCTCCTGAAGGTGCCGACTTCTGCGTTAGTTGCTTTTGAGAGCCCAACCAAATGAGATCAAGTCCCATTTTTCTCTGGTTATGCCCGGAAAAGGAACCAACGGCGCGACGGTGATGGTTGGATCGAAGATGACCTCTGGGACCACAACGAAATGAGACCAAGTCTCGTTCTCGTTTGGCTAGGGCCTCTGGCAGTGGTGCTCGTGTCAGCCTTTGTGCTACTCGGATGCGGAACGATGCAACGTCTCGCGACCCCAACCCTCCGCCAAGCGCCAGCGACGCGCGGTCACTCCAAGTCGGCGACCGAGATCCCGAAGGCCCTGCTTTTGGAGGCCCGTCCGATCGGGGTAGGCCCGCGCTTTCATCCCGCTCCCGGCGGCGCAGTCGTCGGTCGCTGTGCGCGCAGGCTGGGCGCGCGCAGCGCCGTGCACGTCGAGGTATTCGCCGCCAACCGGGTCGTGATCGTGCCGGCGGGCATCGGCGTCCGGCCTCCCTTGGTCCTGTCGGCTGGGCTGATCACCGGCGTCCGGCCTCCCTTGGTCCTGTCGGCTGGGCTGATCACCGGCGTCCGGCCTCCCTTGGTCCTGTCGGCTGGGCTGATCACCGGCGTCCGGCCTCCCTTGGTCCTGTCGGCTGGGCTGATCACCGGCGTCCGGCCTCCCTTGGTCCTGTCGGCTGGGCTGATCACCGGCGTCCGGCCTCCCTTGGTCCTGTCGGCTGGGCTGATCACCGGCGTCCGGCCTCCCTTGGTCCTGTCGGCTGGGCTGATCACCGGCGTCCGGCCTCCCTTGGTCCTGTCGGCCGGTCGGATCGTCGGCGCCCGCTGCTACGGCGCGCTGGTGACGCTCGAACCCACCGGAGTGGTGTTGGTGCGCGCACACGAGCCCATCCCCCTCTCCTCCCTCTTCCGCTCCTGGGGCCAGCCGCTTTCGCCCTCGCGACTGGGATCGTTCCTGGCGTCCCCCGACAGGCGCGTGGCGGTCTTCGTTGACGGGCGACGCTGGCGGGGGGCGCCGGGGAGCGTGCCGCTCGTGTCGCACTCCGAGATCGTGCTCGAGGTGGGTCCGCACGTCCCGCCGCACAGGTCCTTCGCATTTCCGCCGAGGCCGAACGTTCGTGCTACCCGAGGGCGAACGTTCATGCCACCGCGCGCTCCCGTCCCGGCAGCAGCGGGAACGAGCGCTGCGGCCGGGAGGGTAGGATGAAGTTGGCGCGTCTCAGCACCAGCATAAATGCGTTGATCCCATTGTTGACTGTGTCGGTGATCGCCGGGTTTTCCAGTTGCGCGGAGCTTGCGTTCATCGCCTTGCGGGTGGTGACGAAGTCCTCGATCGTGCGTTGCAGCGAGACGAAGTGCAGACCCGCCTGGCCGCCGTCGACGGTGTCGAAGTCGCGCCGGATGATCAGCGGCTTGCCGTTGCGTCGCGCGCGCGCCGATGTCTGCGCGTGCCCGATCACGCCGTAGTGGCCGATCGCCTGCCCCAGCAGGGCGGGATCGCCGGCGGCGTCGGTGGTGAAGTGGCTGACCTGCTCGGGTGTCACCTGCGGCGCGTACATGAGCGCCACGCGCTCGCGCTCCTCGAGCTGTTCATACCAGCTGTCCAGCCGCAGGCGCATGTAGCTGACCTGCATCGTCGTGCCCCCCGCGAACGGTCCGTCGGCGATCGTGACGAACTGCTCGGTGGCTTGGTTTCTGCGCAGGCTCGACTTGAAGCCCATGAACAGCGGCGAGCCCTTCGGCACGGGGTTGCCGGGGGGAATCCCGCCGGTGCTCTGGTGCGCCGCCGGCAGGCCCTCGCCCACGAACCCCGTCCGCGTTTCGCGCCAGCGCAGAGCGGCATGCGAGAGGTCAAGCGGCCCGTCGGCGCCCGGGAGCGGAACGCCGTCTCCCAACCCCTCCGCTGAGGCCTCACCCCTCAGCACCGACTCCACGGCTGCCAGTCGCTGCTCGTCGTCGCAGGCGAGGTGCAGGCACAGGTCGTAGTCGTCGATCGTCGGCAGCTCGAAGTCCGACAGGCCCTTCGCCGGCGGGATCGGCGAAGCCACACCGAGTGTGTGCTCGAAATAGCTCGGCCCCCAGCCGATGGTGAACAGCAGCCCGGAGGGACTCCATCGGTAGGCCCGCTCGAGCGTGCGCAGCGCGGCCTCCAGCATTCGGGCGGCGGCCGGCGTGGGGCTGCCCTCGACGTCGAAGAACAGCAGCCGGTCATACCGAGGCGGGATCGGATTGCCGTAGGCGTCGCGCGCCAGCGTCGCTTCCCATGCGTACTGGCGGCCGGGCAGGCCGGCGGGCTGGTCTCCGAGCGCCACCCACGGCCGCGGCTTGGGGCTGCTGAGCGCGCGGTCGAGCCCCACCCCGACCGCGGCGCCGCCGGCGGCCAGCGCAGCCGCGCGGAGCAGCAGGCGCCTGCGCGTCAGCGTCCCGTTTCGCTCTTGCATCGGGCGTCATTTGCGATCGTCGTTGCCGATGCCAGGTGCTGGAGGGCTGCAAATACTCGCCAGTCGTGGTGCATTTCCCTCAGCGTCCTACACCGATCAGGCTGGCTTCCAGGGGAACGTAAAGCTGACTCGGTGGGGTTGCAGCCACACGTTCTGATATTCGATGTGCCGCGCGGACACCGGTGGACTGACCAGCAGGCTCAGCTTGTAGGTGCCGGGGCCGGGGAGCGTGACGTCGTTGCCGTAGTGCGGACCCATGTAGCGGGAGATCATCGGCCACTGGCGCTCGTCGAAGACGACCTTGCCGTTCTTAGTGATCGTCGCCCACACCGTCGCGTACGGAATCGGCACGTCCGTGTCTGCATCGTTGAGCATCACCATCAGGTGAAAGCTCGCCTTACCGGGTTTCACCAGTTGCTTGCTGGTGCCGTTGTAGACGACGAACGGCACCGGTGTCATCGCCTGCGCGGTGATCTTCATGCCCTGCCAATCCGCCGTGCCGAGCACCTGGATCGGCACCGGCTTGATCCCGTTCGCCGTCGCATCCCCGGAGGAGGAGCTCGCGCCCGCCTGGGCAGAGCCCGCGCTCATGTCCATGGTGGGGCCCGCCGAGCTGCTCGTCGGCGCAGACATCGACGCCTGCTTGTCGGCCTTGGCGCAGCCGGCCAGCAGCGCGATCGCCGCGAGCGCCCCTGCGGCGAGGCCCGCACGCTGTGCTGCCCTGCGGGATCGAGGTCGTTCGGCGGGCGTGAGCGGGTACAGAGCGAGCGCCAGCAGCACGAACAGCAACCCCGCGTTGGGGTCGGTCGCGCCCCCTTCGAAGATCCCACCAAAGCCCTGCCCGAGCATCCAGTAGAGGAGGTTGAGCACGATCGCGAGCACGAGAAACTGCCGCGGACGCCAATCGATCGCGACGGCGATCCCGATCGCGGCTGACACCGCCGCGAGCACAAGCGCGATCACGAGGCCGTTGCCCTGCGCGCCTTCGGCGGCCCAATCCTGCACCGTGCTCAACCAGCTCATGCCCGACGGAGCCGCGTTGATCGCATCGTGCGTGGCGTTGGCGCTGCTGTTGGGGCCCAGCAGCCACAACCACGCCATCACCAGCCACAGCGCGGCCCAGGTCACCTTGGCGCCGCGCACCCCCAGCAGCCCTCCCGGGCGTTTGTTCGGCCACACCAACATGCCGACGATCGCGTACAGCAGGACAGCTCCCGGCGCGCCCGTGAGCGGGTTGGCGGTGTTCATGAACAGCATCCCGAAGCCCTCCCCGAACCACCACACCACGAGTACCCACGCAAACGACCCGCCGAGTGCGAGCTTGACGGTGGGGCGGTACAGCAGCCCCAACCCGATCGCGAGTTGGGTCAGCGCGAACAGCGTGTTCCACACGATCAGGTTGTGTTGGGCTGTATGAGCGCCCCATTCGATGCTGCTCGCCAGCCACCCCGGCTGACCCGACGCACCGCTCTGCAGCATTTCGATGAAGCCCTTGGAGTACATGAACGACTGGAGCTGCAGCCCACCGTCCAGCAGCCATACCAGGCCGAGTGCGGTCTGGATCGCGCGGCGGTGGTCGGAGGCGAAATACGCGTACGCACGGGTCAGCATGGCTCGGCCGCGGACGTCCCCTGCCACCGCCTCCCCGGCCGGCGCCCGCGCGAT
The DNA here is from genome assembly GCA_963724305.1 of uncultured Solirubrobacterales bacterium. GTDB lineage: Bacteria > Actinomycetota > Thermoleophilia > Solirubrobacterales > Solirubrobacteraceae > Palsa-744. Next base: position 955,093 of record CAVRUG010000004.1, on the reverse strand, counting down.
CCGTGTCTCCCCGATCGGCTCCACGTCGATGCTGGCAATGCTTGCGCTCATGCTCTTGGGTTAGTCGCGGCGGCGGCCATCTCAGTTCCCGGCGTGCTCGAGCGAGTCCAACGTGGGTCGAAGCGCCACGGGCGGAGGCTCAACCAGCCCGCCAAGTTGCACAAGCAAACCAAGCTTCTCTTCGTCTTTCTGTCTACGCGTTTGGGAGCTGGCTACAGATATGGTTCTGCATGATCGAAACATGGGGTAGTTTCGGCAACTCTCGGTCGTACGGACCCGGAGGATCGTATGAGCTCTTTCTATATCGGTGACGGTACGACGTGCGATGACGTAGTTGTGCTGGCTGTGGGCGGCGAGATCGACTACGCCGCCAGCCCGCAGCTCAGGGAGCGAATTCTCGCCCATATCAAGGCCGACAGGCGGCGTCTGGTACTTGATCTCTCAGCGGCGACCTTCATCGATTCGACAGCGATCGGCGTTCTCACGGGTGCCGCCACAAAACTGCGCGAAGCCGACGGCGGATCGCTGGCGGTCGTCTGCACGCATGAGAATGTGTTGCAAATCTTTACGATCAGCGGCCTCGAGAGCATGATTTCGCTGTACAGCTCGTGCGAGGAGGCCCTCACCGCGCTCGCCGTGGCTGGTTGAAGTGCAGGCTTGGATCGAGCGGGACGCCGAGAGCTTTGCCGCAAGCGAGCTGCGGCTACCCGCCTTGCGATCGGCGCTCGACGTGGCACGGCGGTATGTCGAGGAGGTCGCCGCAACATTCGGCTTCGACGCCACCAGCCGTTTTGAACTCGTCTTTGCCGTCAACGAGGCAGTGACCAATGCGATCAGGCACGGTGCTCCCGACGAGCAGGGGTTGATCTCCTTGAGCGTTGTCGCCGACGTCGACCGCTTGACGTTCGTCGTCCATGACTGTGGGACATTCGCGATACCGGTCCTGGATACCGACACGAGCTCCGAGCACGGCAGAGGGCTTGCTTTGATGGCCGGCGTCATGGACGAGGTCCAACTGCACATCAAACCTGGAAGCACCATCGTTCGTCTCTCCAAGGCTCGTGCGTGACTCCATACCCCACCAGGGACTGCACGGGCGGACGGTGAGTCCGCGACCTCGGTGCGTAGGGGCGGGCGCAGTGGGGCTGCTCGCCGGTCTGTGCACAGCACTGCTCACCGCCGGATATGCCAACGCACAGGCGCCCGCTTCGTCGAGCTCCTCCACCGTGTCCTCGTCGGGCACGCCGCTGGTCAGCCTGTCGCTGCTACACACCTCTGTGATCAGCGTGTCGCTGCCTGAAGGGTCCGCGCCAAATGCTCCCCTGGTCAATGTGTCGCTGCTGGGAGCGTCTCCGACTGGCGCGCCTTCGATCAGCGTCTCCTTGCCGGCAACGTCCTCGTCCGGCGCACCGCTGATCAGCGTGTCGCTGCCGGGCACTTCCACCGTCAGCGTCCCGCCCCCCACCAGCAGCCCACCAGCGTCCTCCGGCAGCCCCTCAGAATCCACTACCGGCGGTCCCCCAGAATCCACCGCCGGCGGTCCCCCAGAATCCACCGCCGGCGGTCCCCCTCCAGCACCATCTGCCGGCGGCCCTTCGACGCTCTCCAGTGGCCCGTCTGGCTCGACGGTCAAGCCTTCTGGGAGCGCGGGTAGGACTCCCGTGCCTGGCTCCATCGCGCCTCCCTCGTCTCCACCCGGCACGGCACCTGTCGAAGGGACAGCGGGTGGCACACATAGCCAGCACCCGCCCTCCGCCAAAGGGCAGCGCTCGCACACTCGCCTTTCGGCGACAAGTAGCCAGCATCGACGACACCCGGGCAGCCATTCGACCGCGGAACTCTCTCCGTATGTTGGGTCCACGCTGGGCTCTTCTCGACGTGGTTCCTCGGGCGTTGTGCGCGACTCGAGGTCGCGTCGTGCTGAGACAACGCACGCCCCGAATAATCCCCTCGACGCGATCGGCAGACATATACCCCTGCCGATTCCGGTGCCTGACTGGAGCAAGCCGATCATCGTGGCCCTACTGCTCCTGGCGATTTGGCTTGGGGTTCGCTCCCGCGTAACGGCGCTGCGCGCTCGGCGCTTGGAGGGTCAGCGTGTCACGTTGCTCCGGGATCTGGGCGCCATGCAGATGGCGCTCGTGCCCGAGGTGCCCGCCCGTCTCGGCGGGTTGGCGACTTCTGTGGCCTATCGGCCCGCCGAGGGTCCGGCCGCTGGCGGGGACTTCTACGACCTGTTCGTCCCCCAGCCGGGGAAGGTCGCGATCATCCTCGGCGATGTCGCTGGACACGGCCATGAAGCGCTCACTCACGCCGCGCTCACGCGCTACACCCTGCGGGCCTATATCCAGGCAGGCCTGGAGCCACGCGCAGCACTCGCGTTAGCCGGCCGAGTCCTCGCCGATCCCGCGGGTGAGCGCTATGCCACCGTCGCGGTCGGGGTCTACGACGCTCGAGGCAACCAGCTCACCTACGCTCTCGCCGGCCATCCTCCTCCGATCTTGCGCGGCTCCTGGGTGCACCAGCCCTCGACGGTCTGCTCCTCTCCGCCGATTGGCTGGGGTGTACCGACGGGGCGCCGCCAGAGCACCCTCTCACTTTCCGCGGGCGGCGAGGTGTGCTTCTTCAGCGACGGCCTGATCGAGGCACGCTGCGAGGACGGATTGCTAGGACGCAAGCGCCTGGGCGAGATTCTCGACGAGCTCGGCCCTCAACCCGTTGCGGCAGATCTACTCCGGCGGGTACGAGCGAGCACGCTGGCCACCCCCGACGACATGGCGGCATGCATCCTTGGATCACAAGCGACGAGCCATGGCGATTGCACACAGTTGGAGGAGCTTGAGGTGGACGCCCCAGCACTCACCACCGATGTTCATATCCAGCGCTTCCTCGCAACATGCCAGGTGCCTGCCCCCGAGGTTGCGCAAACCATCAAGCTCGCCAGCGAGATCGTCGCTGCATTCGAGACAGCTCTGATCCGCATCGAACTTGGTCCCACCGGCGCCACGGCTACCGCCACTCGTCCCGAGCTCGATACGTCGCATGGCATCTCCCGTCGCAACGAGCTGCTCAGCGTAGTCTGAGCTCGACGATCTGTCGCCTGGCGCGGTTAGAGCCGACGGCCGGGATCGAACCGGCGACAACCGCTTTACAAGAGCGGTGCTCTACCAGCTGAGCTACGTCGGCTTGGCGGTCGTATCGTACCGCTAGTGCACGCCGTCGTCAGATCGCGCCGACCGGGAGATACGCGTGAGCGGAAACTACCGCGGCCCTTCCAGGTGGGCGCTCGTAGCCAGCGCCGCCGCGGCGCTCGGCGAGCGTTCTCGATACCTTGAGCATATGGATACTTCAGATATCGCAATGGATTACGAGGTAGTCGTGATCGGCGCTGGCTTCTCGGGCATCGGGGCGGCGATCAAGCTCGACCAGGCTGGCTTCCGCGACTTCGTCGTGCTCGAGGCGGGCGACGGTGTCGGGGGCGCCTGGCACTGGAACACCTACCCGGGGATCGCGGTCGACATCCCGTCATTCAGCTACCAGTTCTCGTTCGAGAAGCGCAGCGACTGGTCGCGCGTGTACGCGCCAGGGACGGAGCTCAAGGCCTACGCCGAGCACTGCGTCGACAAGTACGGCGTGCGCGACCGCATCCGGCTGAACACCAAGGTGGTCGGCGCGAGGTTCGACGAGGATGCCCACGCGTGGCACATCGAGACCGCGAACGGCGAGCAGATCACCGCGCGATTCGTGGTCGGCGCGACGGGCGTGTTCAGCCAGCCCAAACCGCCCGAGATTCCCGGGCATCGACTCCTTCGCCGGCACGACTATGCACACGGCGCGCTGGGATCACTCGGTCGACTTGCGCGGCAAGCGCGTCGGCGTGATCGGCACCGGCGCCTCGGCGATCCAGATCATCCCCGCGATCGCGCCCGAGGTCGAGCGGGTGACGGTCTTTCAACGCACGCCGATCTGGTGCCTGCCCAAGCTCGACGCGCCGATGAGCCCGCGCGCGCGCCGGATGCTTCGCTCGGTACCCGGCGCCGAGCTCGCCACACGCTGGGCCAGCCAGGCCTTCGTCGAGCTCACCTTCGTGCTCGCCGCGCACTTCGCCGGCATCTTCCCGAGCCTTACCGCCCGCGGCGAAGCCTCTGCGCGCAAAATGCTGCGCGAGGTCAACGATCCCGTCGTGCGCGAGAAGCTCACGCCTCAGTACTCGCCTCGGGTGCAAGCGCCCGAGCTTCTCCAATGAGTACATCCCCACCTTCAACCGCGAGAACGTGCTACTCGAGACCGCCGCCATCGAGGCGATCACTCCGGCGGGTGTTCGCACGGCGAGGGGGTCGAGCATCCCGTTCGACGTGCTCGTCCTCGCCACTGGATTCAAGGTGTTCGAGTCCGGGAACCTGCCGGCGTTCGAGATGCTGGGGCGGATGGCGTCGATCTCGAGGAGTGGTGGGACGCCAACCGGCTGCAGGCCTATGAGGGCGTGAGCGTTCCCGGCTTTCCGAACTCCTTCTCGATCCTCGGCCCCTACGGCTTCAACGGCCAGTCCTACTTCGGGTCTGATCGAGACCCAGATGCGCCACATCGTGCGCTGCCTGAAGCGCGCGCGCAGCGATGGCGCCACGCGCGTGGAGATCACGCCCGAGGCCAACCGGCGCTACTTCGAGTCGATGCTCGGGCGCCGCCACAACCAGGTTTTCTTCCGGGGCGCCTGCTCGAACGCCAACAGCTACTACTTCGACAAGCACGGCGACGCGCCGTTTCGACCCAGCCTCACGCTCGAGGCGGCCTGGCGCAGCGCCCGCTTCGACCTCGACGACTACGCGTTCACCACGATGACCCGTCTAACGCGTGCGCAATCGCAGGCACGAACGCGTGCGCTGATCGTCGACTCGGCCACCAGCCTGTTTCTGCGCAACGGCTTCCAGGTCACCTCCCTCGAGCAGATCGGCGAGGACGCAGGCTTCACCCGCGGCGCGGTCTACTCCAACTTCCCCAGCAAGACCGCGATGGGGATCGCCGTGATCGATGAGCTGTACGAGCGCATGGCGCGGGATCTCAGGACATCACTCGATGCAACACTCGACCTCGATGAGTGGTTTGACGCGCTCGCTGCATGGGCGCAGGACACCATCGGCGCACCCGCAGTGGACGCGCTTGGAGATAGAGCTCGCGGCCTTCAGCGCTCACGACGAGACCTACCAGGCCGCCACCGCCGCTCGCCACGCGCGAATTCGCGCGGGCTGGGCCGCAGCTGATCACTACGCGGCTCGGCGAGGACTTCCCGATCGACGCCCGAGGCGCTGAGCACGATCATCCTCGCACTCGGACTCGGCACCGGGGTGCAGCGTGCCGTCGATCCGAACCTTCCAGGGTCGGACTGGGTCGAGCTGCTTGCGCGTGCTCGACGGATCGACCGTCAAGAGCGCCGCGATGAAGGCCGTCAGCTGCAGGGACGGACAGCTGGAGGTCGTCGATCGGCCGACACCTTACCCCCGAACGGGGCCAGGTATTGATCGATGTCCTTCGCTGTGGCATCTGCGGATCCGACCTTCATGCTCGCCACCACTGCGACGAGATGGCAGACGTGGCTCTGGAGACGGGCTATGCGGACTTCATGCGCTCAGACCAAGACGTCGTCATGGGGCACGAGTTCTGCGGTGAGATCGTCGAACATGGCCCCTCCTGTCGGCGGTCGGTGCCGACGGGGACGACGGTGGTCTCGTTGCCTCTGCTGCGTGTCGGGAAGGACATCCACGCCACCGGCCTGTCGGTGGCGGCTCCCGGTGCTTATGCAGAGCGGATGCTCGTGCAGGAGTCTCTCACCGTTCCCGTACCCAATGGCCTCGCGCCCGGAGTCGCCGTGCTGACCGAGCCGATGGCTGTCGGCTGGCACGCTGTGCACCGAGGCGAGGTCAAGAAGCGCACCGTCGCGGTCGTCATCGGCTGCGGGCCGATCGGCCTGTCGGTGATCTGCATGCTCAAGGCACACGGCGTACGCACCGTCATCGCGAGCGACTTCTCCGCGGGGCGTCGCGCGTTGGCGAGGGCAAGCGGCGCTGACGTCGTTGTCGACCCAGCACACGAATCGCCACACGCCTCAGCCGAGAAGCACGGGCACCTCACCGCGGTTCCCGCTCGCCCTCGACCTCGCAGTTGACGGTATGGGCAAAATGCAGCGACTGCCGATTCCCTGGCATCACACCTGGCGCGCGGCCGAAGCGCTCGGCCTGGCCAAGCCCAAGAGCCCCGTGATCTTCGAATGCGTGGGCGTGCCCGGGGTGCTCGACCAGGTGATCGCGAGTGCGCCTCTGTTCTCCCGCGTGGTCGTTGTCGGCGTGTGTATGGGTATGGACAAGATCAGGCCGGCGATGGCGATCAACAAGGAAATCGACCTGCGCTTCGTCCTCGGTTACACCCCCGTCGAGTTCCGCGACACGCTTCACATGCTGGCCGAGGGAAAGGTGAACCCCGGTCCTCTTGTCACCGGCACCGTGGGACTCGACGGCGTCGACAGGGCCTTCGAGGCGCTCGGAGATCCCGAGACCCACGCGAAGATCCTGGTCGACCCGAAGAGCACCGCCCTCGCGCCTTAGCGCAAAAGCGAGCGCGTCAATCGACCGCTCCCGACACTCGTGCAACGGACGAGCTTGGAGCGTGTCGTCCGACGCCCGCGGGACGCCTACTTCTGCGTCGAGGAGCAGGAGCACGGGTCCGACGACGGCGAGCGTGGCTCACGACTCCTCCGGCCGCCGGCGCTCGCGCTTGCGTTCGGTGCCTCGACGCTTGGCAGCGAGACGGCGCTCTCGCGAGGCCGCGGTAGGGCGCGTGGCGCGACGGTGCTTGGGGGTTGCCAGCGCTCGCGCCAGCCGCTCGCCGAGGCGGGCGAGGGCCAGCTCGCGGTTGCGCGCCTGGGAGCGCCCGTCCTGGGAGATTGCCACCACTCGCGAGCCGACACGCGTGAGGATGCGCTCGCGCTGTGCGTCCGCGAGCGTGGAGGAGGCGAGCACGTCGAAGATGGCTTCCACCCGGGATGCGGTGACGTTGGCGTGCTGGCCGCCCGGGCCCGAGGAGCGGCTGGTGCGCACCGTCACCTCGGCGAGGGGGATCGTTAGCCCGCTGGTGATTCGCAGTTGACGATCGGGGTCTTTCGCGGCGTCGGTCACACTCGTCATCCTTGCCAATCTACGCTCAGTGCGAGAGAGGAAGTTGGATATCCTCGCCGATCCACACGCTCATTGAGAGGCGGTGGACTCTCGTCGCCTTCGCCAATTTTTCGCTCAGTGCGAGGTGGTGGACACGCTGATGTGCAGTGTGCCGACGCTGTGCCACGTGCCCGGCGTCCCGACGAGCCTCCAGTCGAACGATGTCGTAGACGTGTACCGCCAGCGCGTCGATCTCGCCGTTGCTCCCCACCACCACCGTCGCCGTGCCTTCGGGGGGGCGGGGGGTTGCGTGCCACGGGGTTGCCGGGGCTCCGATGCGGAGTCGATCTCCGTGGGGGGTGTTGACGAGCAGGAATGTCTGATTGTGCGGCGCCGGGCCGGCCGCGATCAGGTCTTCTCTGGCGCCCATCACCAGTGGTGGCGACTCGCTCCAGCGGTGCCCGCCGTCGGTGCTCCAGGCGGCGAGGAGCGTGTTCTGCGAGGGTGCTGGGAAGTTGACCAGGGTGAGTGTCGTGGCGCCGGTGGACGTCAGCCACAACACCCGACTGGGGATGCTCCGCAGCGCGGCGGGTGTTGGTGGCGCCGCTGCCCGCCAGCTGCCGTGGGCGTAGGCGTACTCGCCGATCTGCCCTGCTTTGGTGCAGGTGCCGCCTGCCAGCACGCCTTCGGAGGAAAGGCTGGCGATGGCGTCGATGCTCGTCAATCCGCAGCCGCGCGTGGGTGCAGTGGCGGCGAGCGCCCGCGCGGTCGTGAGGGAGCGCCATTCGCCGCCCCGCGTATTGCCCACGACGATTTCGTTCCCGTCGTCGGCGAGCAGCGCGTGGATCGTGCCACTTGCATCGAGCGTGAGTGAGTCGGGGACGCTCGTCAACCCGCTTGGGAGGGGGACGGGAGTAGGAGTCCAGGTTGCGCCGCCGTTAGTGGTTAGCGCCAGCGGGGAGAAATGGAGGTTGTAGCTCGGCAGGAACCCCCCCAGCAGCGTGCCACCCGCCGCGGCGATTGCGAGGCCGCCGTTGTCCTGCACGCCTGGTGGGGTCGCCAGCGACCAGCGCGAGCCGCCCGCGCCTCGGTGGAGCAACTCCCAGAAGTGTTCTTCGCCCGAGCTCGCCCCCGCCGGGAGCAGCGCCCAGTTACCACCTGCACTTGAGAGGGATGTTGCCAGCGGCGTCGAGAGGGCGTGCGTGGCGCTTCCGTTTCCACCTCCACCGCTGGAGCCGCACGCGGCCAGGCCCGATGCGAGCAGGCAAAGCGCGAGCAGGCCGGAGGCCGCGCGTCGTGGGGCGCTCATGCCTCGTTCAGAGCCTGTCGGGCGGCCTGCACGAGGGTGACGGCAAACGACGACTTCGTGCTCGCGGTCGCGGGACCCGGGTCGAAGTTGGCGAGCGAACGGATGTGGCCTGCGCGGTTGACGATCGCCGCACCGTCGGGGTGATCCACCATCGCGCCGCCTCGGGGCACATAGATTTCGACGCCAAACGAGCTCCACAGCCGGCGCAGCTCCCCGACGCTCCCTGTCATGTAGATCCAGTTGGGCAGCCGTTCGAGGCGCTCCTGACGGTCGAACGCGCGCAGGTAGGCGGGGGAGCGGTAGAGCGGGTTGGCGTTGATCGCGACCAGCTCCACGTCGTGGGCTTCGCCGCCGAGCAGGCTGTCGGCCTGCTTGAACTCCTGGGCGATCACCGGGCAGTCGGTGGTGCACACCGGGTCGATATAGGTCACCAGCAGCACCTTCCCGTGGAGCTTCTCGAAGGTGATCGGCCGACCGTGCTGTTCGAGCAGCTGCACGTTGGGGGGCCGCACGTTCCCGGGCACCGTCGTGGCGGCGCCGTCGATACTTTCCGCCAGCAGCGTCGTCGCGTTGGGCTCGATCGCGGCGATCGCGTACGGCACGGCGCCCAGCGCGGTGGTGGCGCACGCCGCGATCACCGCGAGCGCGCCGATCGCCGGCCGCAGGCTCGGGCGGCCCGCGCTGGCCGCCGTGGCAGGTGCGGGGGAGGGCGCGGTGGCGATCCCGGGGCGCACCAGCGCCAAGTAGGAGGCCAACAGCACCAGCAGCGTGGGGATCGCGCTGTTGGGGTCGGTACCCACGCCGCCGAACACCCCGAAGTCCTGCACCAGCACCCAGTCGGCGAGGCACAGCACGAGCGCCGCCGCCACCGCTGCCCGCGCCGCGCGGCGGCGGCCGCTGAGCAGGGCGAGGCCGATCGCGCCGAGCGCCGCCACCACGAACGCGTTGACCAGCACGGCGTGTTCGGCCGCGAAGCCACCGAAGTGGCCCACCACCTGCGCGATCGCATGCGGCTGTGGCGTTTCCGACATTTCCGCCGCCATCGCCGGCAGCGCACCGCTCGAGCCCGCGGTCCAGAAGCCGTTGCCCGGCCACGCCTGGAGCACCGCCATCGCGACGAAGTACACGCCGAAGCCGGTGAGCAGGTAGCGGCCCAGCCGCGGGTTGCGCCATGTCCGTTCGGGCAGCGCCAGCAGCGCGCCGGCAAGCGCGTAGAGGAGCGCCGCCCCCGGCGCGCCGAACATCCAGCTGGCGCCCGAGGCGAGCGTGCCGCCCATGCTCTCGCCGAACACCCACACGCTGAGCGCCCATCCGACGCTCACCAGACCGCCGATCCGCGACCAGCGGCCGCGCACCACCAGCAGCAGCCACAAGCCCAGCCCGAGCTGGATCCACACGGCGGCCACGGCCGCCTGCACGGGATGGTTTTCCCACACCCGCAGTCCCCAGTGCACGACGTTCGCCAGCCAGGCGGGGCTGCCCTGCGCGGAGGGGGCAACCACGTTTTCGGGTAGGCCCAGCGGCATGTGCGACTGGATCTGCAGCGCGCCGTCCAGCAGCCACAGCAGGCCGAAGCCGATGCGCAGCACCCGCCGGGCGAGTGGCTCGGGTATGACTTGAGCGATGCGGGTGGGCTCGCCGCCACTGCCCCGCCCCCCCTCCTCCTTTCCTTCCTGCCCGCCACCCGCCAGCTCCCCCGAGCCGGGGTCGGCGAGCAGCGCGGCGATCAGCCGGCCGACGACCAGCACGACGGCGACGATCACGAACGCGATGATCAGTACCTGCGCCTGTGTGGAGAGGCTGTGGTGGAAGGCCGAGACGATCAGGCTTTCGTTGACGCCTTTGCGGTCGGCGCCCATTCCAGTCATCGCTCAGCTCCCCTCAGCCATCGGTTCGGCAGGGCCTGAGGTGCCTCGCCGTGGCGCGCGAGGGGCATCGACAGCCAGCCCCTGCAAAATCGTGAGCAACGTCTGCTCGATCGTCGTTGCGGCGCCGGCGACGTTCTGGTCGGAGAGCGGGTGAGCACGCGCGGTCTGCGTGCGGGCCAACCGGTGGCGGCCCACAAGCGGCCGGCCGTGGGCGGCGGCTCGCGCTGCGGCGAGCACCTGTGGTGTGGCACCCGGCACCGCTCGTGCGGGGCCGAGGCGCATGCGTCTGGTTACCGCGTGCGCTCCCTCCCGCCAATGTCGGCACTCGGCGCACGCGTCCAGATGCGCGTCGAGCTCCGCGCGCGAATGTCGCCCGAGCTCGCCGTCGAGTGAGGCGGAGAGCGTCTCGCGCGCAGAGTTGCAGTTCATGACCCATTGGTCGCGCCTGCCCCCGCTCTGGTTCCCCGGGCGACAGCCGGCATCTGGTTATATGCGCGCGATGGACGAGGCCACTCTGCATGCGCGCGCCGCCCAGCTCGGGGACAGCAAGGCCCTGGACGCATGGGTTCGCGCGAGCTATCGGGAGGTGTGGCGGCTGTGCGCCGCGCTTGTGGACGAGCAGGCCGCCGAGGATCTCGCGCAGGAGACGTTCGTGCGCGCCACGCGCGCGCTGGACGGCTTTCGCTGGCACTCCTCCGCGCGCACCTGGGTACTGGCGATCGCCCGCCACGTCTGCATGGACGAGCTGCGCGCGCGCTCCCGGCGTCGGCGGCGCGACACGCGGATTGCGGCATCTACCGTGGAGGAGGCGCTCACCGTTCCCGACACCTACGGCGATGTGGCCACCCACGAGTTGCTTTCGCTGCTCGACCCCGACCGCCGCGTTGCCTTCGTGCTCACGCAGATGTTCCGCTTCTCCTACGAGCAGACTGCCTCGATCTGCGACTGCCCCGTCGGGACGATCCGCTCGCGGGTGGCGCGGGCCCGCGAGGAGCTGGTTGCCGCGCTCGAGGAGCCTCAGCTCGTCGGCGCGAAGTGCTCGGGGCGGGCGTGACCGTTGGTCGAGATCAGGTGCGAGTAGTCGGGCGGGTTGACGCGGTCGTCGGCGTTGAGGCGCCGCTCCAGCTCCCCCAGTAGCACCCCGAACAGCAGGTGGCGCCACGTTGACTGCGCCAGCGCTCGCGGGTTGGCGAAGGCCCCGGGCAGCTCCTCGCGCGCGGGATGCAGGCGGTCGGTGAGCGCCAATAGTGGCCACGTCGCGAAATTCTCCGCCATCCCCGCCGCCGGCCCCCGCGCCCACGAGGGAAGGGGGGTGCGCGGGGCGACATTTGCGTATACGGCTCCGAACAGCGCCCCGTTCTGCAGGTGCGCCAGCAAACCCGCCGCCGGCCACCAGCGCTCGCGCGTGATCGCCTTGCCGAGCAGCTCCACGTCGTCGAAGTCGCTGCCCAACAGGCGCTTGTCGAGCGGCATCAGCGCCGCCCACGCGCCGGCCGCCAGCGCTCCTGCCAAGGCCCCGCGAATCGTCTTGCCACGGTCGATCGCCATTGTCTCCCACTGTAACGGCCCGCGCGCCGGCGGGTATCCAGGCGTATGAGCGACCGGCGACTCCCGAGGTGTGTGTGCGCATTCCCCGGCCGCGTCAAACCGGCCGTTTGGTGGCGTGGGGGTAGGGTGCTATGAGTGGCGGAGACCACACCCAAGCCCAAGGCGCAGCTCGACGAGGAGTTCTCGGAGCTCTACCGCAACCACATGCGCGATGTGTACAGCTACGCCTACTACCGCGTCGGCAATCACCACGACGCCGAGGACCTCACCGAGCAGACCTTCCTGCAGGCCTACCGCCACTTCGAGCGCGCCCAGCGCGAGTCGCGGGGGCGGCCGTTGCGGCCGTGGCTGATCAGGATCGCCCACAACCTCGCCGCCAACCTCTACCGCGACCGCTCCCGCCGGCCGGTGTCGCCGATCGAGGCGAGCGACACGCTGAGCGACCTGCACACCACCGAGGACCTGGTCGAGAGCCGCAACGAGCTCTCGCGCGTGCTGGAGGGGGTGCGCCAGCTGCCCGACGACCGCCGCGAGGCGCTGATCATGCGCTTCGCGCTCGACATGGACAACCGCGAGATCGCGCGCGCTCTGGGACGCTCCGATGGGGCCACCAAGGTGCTGATCCACCGCGCGATCAAGCAGTTGGAGGGGCTGGTGGCGGACGCACCCGACGAGGAGGCGCCAAGATGAGAGAAGTCTCATGAGCGAGGCCGCCCCCGGCTTCGAGAGTCTTCTGCGGCGGGCGCTTGCTCCCGTCGAGCCCCCCGCCGACCTGGTCGGCAGGGTGGAGGAGACACTCACCAGCATCACCGAGCTCGCCGCCGAGGAGCTGGAGGGGTGGGAGCTCTCAGCCATGCGCGATCCACGCAATTGGGCGCGGCCCGCCGCCGCGCTGGTGGTCGGCGGCGCCGCCGGCGCCGCGCTCGTGGCATTGCGCGTCCGGCGCCGCGCGAGGCTCGGAGCCGCGCCCGGCGCCGCGCCGCGAGAGTAGCCCCATCAGCATTGACTATTCTGGTCTTCAGCAAGTCCATCTGCTAAAAGTGACTGGCTTTCGTCCGTCGGTCGCCGGCTCCCTGGTTGGTGGCTCTGAAGTCCAGCTCGATGACCAACCTGATCCGCTACAAGCGCTCCGCGGAGGCCGCCTCGGCGATCCTGCGAATGCTCGCCGACGAGGAGTTGATGACACTCGTGGGCGAGGACGACGCGGCCGCCTTCGAGACCCTCTATGAGCGCCACGCCGATGCGGCGTACGCGCTCGCCCTGCGCATGTGCGGCAGGCGGGCCGCCGCCGAGGACGTGGTGCAGGAGGCGTTCCTCTCGATGTGGCGCAGCGCCGCTGCCTACGACCCGCTCCGCGGGAGTGTGCGCACGTGGGTCCTCGGCATCGTCCACCACCGTGCGATCGACGCCCTACGTCGAGGCGTGCTCCAGGAGCGCGTGGGGGTCAGCGACGAGGGGATCGAGGAGCAACTGGTGGCGCCCGAGCGCACCGAGCAGGAGGTGGGTCGCCGCGACGAAGCGCGCGAGGTGCGCGCCGTCCTTGAGGGCCTTCCACCGGAGCAGAGCCGTGTCATCGAGCTGGCCTACTACGGTGGCCTCTCGCACGCCGAGATTGCGGCGATGCTCGACATGCCGGTGGGAACGATCAAGGGCAGAATGCGTCTTGGGTTACGGAAGATGCGCTCTCAGCTTCGCTCAGAGTGCTGGTCACCGACGAGCCGCTCGGGGGCAGCCTCAAACCAACCCGCACGCCGATGATCGTCGGCTCGGTGTAGAACAGCTCGCAAACTGGGACGCCGCCGCATTTCGCCGAGCCGCTTCTGCGATCCCTGCCCAACTGGGATCTCATGGGGGTGTCCGGGGATGGGCGAGATACGCTCTCCCCCCGATGGCCACCTGCTACCGCCACCCCTCCCGCGAGACCGCGGTCTCATGCTCCTCGTGTGGGCGCCCCATCTGTCCCGACTGCATGACTTCCACCCAGGTGGGGATGCGCTGCCCGGAGTGCGCCTCCCAACGCACCAAGGTCGTGCGGATGCGCGAGATGGCGGCCGTGCCTCGCGTCACCTACGCGCTGATCGCGATCAACGTGATCGTCTACCTCACCGAGCAAGGCCAGTTCACGCTCACCGGCGACGCTTACGGGAAGGTCATCAACGAAGGCGATCTGTATCGCGCCGCGATCTCCGAAGGACACCAGTACTACCGGCTGGTGACCAGCGCCTTCCTGCACGTTCAACCTGCTGCACATCGGCTTCAACATGTACCTGCTGTACCTGCTCGGCTTGATGCTGGAGCCCGCGCTCGGATCGGTGCGGTTTGCAGCGATTTACTTCACCTCGCTGCTCGCCGGCTCCTGCGGAGCACTGATCGCCACTGCCAACCCCAGCCTCGGCGCCTCGGGCGCGATCTTCGGGCTGATGGGCGCCGCTGCGGTGGAGCTGCGCGCGCAGGGGCGCAGCGTGATGGAGGGGGGCATCGGGGCGCTGATCATCTTCAACCTGATCCTCAGCTTCTCAGTCCCCAACATCTCAGTCGGCGCCCACATCGGTGGGCTGATCGGCGGCGCGCTCGCCGGTCTCTCCTTCCGCCTCGCCACCGGCCGCTATGCGCTCGCGCTGGGGCTGCTTGCCTGCCTGGCGCTGTCGGTGGCCGCGGTCGTCGTCGGGCTCGCCGCGGCGCAGTCCACAGCCGCCGGTATCGTCTGAGCTGTGGCGTTGCTTGCGGAGGAGCAGATCCAGCAGCATCTCGCCGGCAGCGAGTGGGCGCTGGCCGAAACGGGGATGCGCGCCGAAGGCGCGTGTCTACCGGCTTCGGCCGGTGAGGCGATCATCCGCGAGTACAAGCTCGCGGACTTCGCGGCGGCAATCGCCTTCGTCAACCGCGTCGCCGACATCGCGCAGGCTGCCAACCACCACCCTGACATCCTCGTACACGGCTGGAACAAAGTGCGCTTGGAGCTCTCCACCCACTCCGAGGGCGGCCTCACCGATGCCGACTTCGCGCTTGCCTCGCAGATCGATCAGCTCGACTGAGCCCCCTGCTACGGTTTGCAAAGGCGTCGGCCACCGATGAACGAAGAAGAAGAACCTCCCCGAAGTAGCAGCGCCCCACGGCCGATCCCGGCGGGGGCGCGGCGGGCTGCTCTGCACGGTTGGGCGTGACCGGGCTGAAGCTGATCCTTGCGGCCGTGTTGGTCGCGGTCAACGCGTTCTTCGTGATTGCGGAGTATGCGCTCGTGCGCTCGCGGCGGGCGCGGCTGGAGGTGATGCGCGAGCAGGACATGCGCGGCGCGGCGCTTGCGCTGAAGCAGCTGGAGCACATCAACGACTACATCTCGGCGGTGCAGATCGGGGTCACGATGACCTCGATCGGGATCGGCGCGCTCGCCACGCCCACGCTCGCGCACGCGCTGCAGGAAGCGCTCGGCGGCAGCATCTCCCACGACGCGACCGTCGTGATCGCCGTGGTGATCGCCTACGCGATCGTGATCTCGATGCAGCTGATCTTCGGGGAGATGGTGCCGAAGTTCTACGCGATCGACCGCGCCGAGTCGGTCGCCCGCCGCATCGCCCGGCCGCTGCAGGGCTTCGCCGTGCTGTTCCGCCCGATCATCCGCGCGACAACCACTGTGTCGGCGCGAATTCTCAAGTTGCTCGGCGTCGACATGACCCGCGAGCAGGGTGGCGGCTCACCCGACGAGCTCAAGCGCCTGATCGCCGAGTCCTACGCCGGCGGCCACCTCGACCCGGGCGAGGCGGGGATGCTCACCGGCGTCTTCCACCTGCACGAGCAGGAGGCCCGCCAGGTGATGACCCCGAGCCCCGCCATCGTGGGGATCGACGTCTCGCGCGATGTGGAGACCGCTTTGAAGCTGTGCATCTCCTCCGGGCACACGCGCCTGGTGGTGACCGAAGGCGAGGATCGCGACCGCGTGCGCGGGTTGGTGCACGCCAGCGCTCTTGCCCGCCGGCTGATGGACGAGGGGCCGCACGCCTCGCTTGAGCCGGAGGTGCACGACGCGCCGATCGTGCCCGAGACCAAGCCGCTCGACGACCTGCTGGCCGACCTGCAGCGCCAACGCACCTCGCTGGCGGTTGTCGTTGATGAGTACGGGCGCGTCGCGGGGATCGTCACCGTCGAGGACATCATCGAGGAGGTGGTCGGGGAGATCACCGATGAGACCGACCCCACGGCGGGCGAGGTGCGGCGGCTGCCCGACGGAGACCTGTTCGTGCGCGGCCACGTCCCGGTCGCCGACCTCGCCGACTACGGCGTGCCGCTGCCGGTCGACAGCGACGCCTACAACTCCGTCGGCGGCTTCGTCTTCGCCGAGCTGGGGCGACTGCCGCGGCGCGGCGACTCGATCACCGCCGGCCCCTTCTCGATCCGCGTGGAGTCGGTGCGCCAAAACCGCATCGAGGCGGTGCGCATCCGCGAGCGTCGCCCCGTGCCTGCTCGCGAGGCAGCCGCGGAGGAGTAAAGGAGGGGGGAGGAGGGGGGGGTGCTCGGCCCGAGGGCCCTGCCGTGCCGAGAGGGAGGCTCGAAAGAATACCTCCCAGGCACACGTCCGGCCCGCGGGGGGAGCGGGCCGGAGCGTGCGCACTGGGAGGAGGCGGGTGTGCGTTGCGATCTGTGTCGCGCTTTCAAGTATCCACTTCTTGATCAAGCCCACTTAAAAGGTTTGCCTTCACTAAGAAGATTCTTGTCGATGGGTGACTTTGGTCACAAGGCCGAGGGCCCGGGTACCCTCACGCGCCACCAGCAAGGCTTACGCGCCACCAGCAAGGGCATCTCAGCTCAATAGCTGTGAAACCTCCGCTCCCGAGGCGGCCAGGGGCGCGTCTGCGCAAAAGCGCATCTCAGCTCAATAGCTGTGGAACCCGCGCCCGCTCTTGCGCCCGAGCGCCTCTTCGCCGACCAGCTGCTCCACGCGTGGGGGCACCTGCTCTCCGAGGGTCTCCCCGATCGCCTGCGACACGTCGAGTCCCACCAGGTCCAGCAGCGCCAGCGGGCCCATCGGGTGGCCGGCCCCCAGCTTCATGCAGGTGTCGATGTCCTCGGCCGGCATCCCGGTCTCTTCGAGCAGCCGCACGGCGCTGAACAGGTAGGGGAACAACAGGCGGTTGACGACGAACCCCGGCACGTCGGGCACCACCACCGGCGTCTTCTCGAAGGTCTCGCACAGCGCCAGCGTGCGGGCGCGGGTCTGCTCGCTCGCCGCCCGCGGGAAGATCAGCTCGACCAGCTGCATCCGCGTGACGGGGTTGAACACGTGCAGGCCCACGAAGCGCTCGGGGATGCCACTTGCCTGCGCCAGCCGCTCGATCGAGAGCGAGGAGGTGGTGCTCGCCAGCACCGCGTCGGCGCCCAGCACCGCGAGCAGTTCCGCGTGCACCGCCTCCTTCACCGCGTACTCCTCCACCACCGCCTCCACCACGAAGGTCGCCTCGCTCAGCTCCCCCGGCTCGGTGACGACCTGCACGTGCTCAGGGTCGATCTCTACGGCCAGGCGCGTCAGGGTCTGATCCACCCTGGTTTGGGCTCGCTCGGCGGAGCTTTGCGAGCGCGCCAGCAGCAGTACCGGTCCGTGGTGTGCGGCGGTTGCCGCCAGCCCGCACGCAATTGCGCCCGACCCGACGATTGCCAGGTGCTCGTTCATGCGTGCCCCCGTGCTGTCGCAGGCCTGTGCGCGATGGCGTCTGGTCCGACGATTGTCAGGTGCTCGTTCATGCGCGCTTCTCCACGGTAGCTCTGCTCCTTCTGTAGCAAGACGGCTTCGGGCGACGATGCGAGACGGATGCGATGCGAGATGACTGACCTCCCGGGTCACAGGAGTCGAAAGAACTGGTTGACTGACCAGTCAATCTAAGGGTCTCACGCGGTAGAGTATGTGTTGGAGGCGCTGCGCGGCATGTGCCGATCAACTGCAATACACGGAGGATGTCCAAAATGAGAAAGCCAGAGGGCCGTGAGGTCGTGATCGTGGAGGCGGTGCGCACCCCGATCGGGCGCGGACACAAGGAGAAGGGCTACTACAAGGACACCCACCCCAACGCGCTGCTGGGCAAGTGCTACAGCGAGGTGATCGCTCGCGCCGGGATCGACGCCGCCGAGGTCGAAGACGTGGTGGCAGGCTGCGTGCAGCAGTTCGGCGAGCAGGCCTTCAACATCGCCCGCAACGCCTGGCTGCAGGAGGGCCTGCCGATCGAGACCCCCGCCACCACCGTGGACCGCCAGTGCGGGTCCGCCCAGCAGGCAGTCAACTTCTCCGCGGCGCTGATCGCCGCCGGCGTGCACGACACGATGATCGGCGGCGGCGTGGAGCACATGGGCCATCTGCCGTTCGCGGCGGGGATGCAGACCCAGCAGGAGTTCGGTTTCGCCTTCACCCCCGAGCTGATGGCCAAGCACAACATCGTCGGCCAGGGCCTCGGCGCGGAGATGATCGCCGACCAGTGGGAGATCCCCCGTTCGGAGCTCGACGAGCTGGCGGTGCGCTCCCACCGGCTGGCCCACCAGGCGACCGAGGAGGGCCGTTTCGAGCGCGAGATCGTGCCCTTCCAGGTCAACGGCGACACGTTCGTCACCGACCAGGGGATTCGCCCCGACACCAACCTCGAGGCGCTCGCGCAGCTGAAGCCCGCGTTCAAGCCCGACGGCAAGATCACCGCCGGCAACGCCTCGCAGATCTCAGACGGCGCCTCCGCGGTGCTGCTGATGTCGGCGGAGAAGGCGGCCGCGCTCGGCCTGCGCGCCCGCGCGCGGATCGTCGATCAGACCACCGTCGGCTGCGACCCCGTGAAAATGCTGGAGGGCCCGATCCCCGCCACCGCGAGGATCCTCGAGCGCAACGGGATGAAGATCGACGACATCGACCTGATCGAGATCAACGAGGCCTTCGCCCCGGTCATCGCGGCCTGGCGGCGCGAGCACAACCCCGATATGGACCGCGTCAACGTCAACGGCGGCGCGATGGCGCTCGGGCACCCGCTCGGCTCCACCGGCGCGCGGCTGATCACCACGCTGCTGCACGAGCTCGAGCGCTCCGACAAGGAGATCGGCTTCGTGACGATGTGCTGCGGCGGGGGGCTCGGCACCGCAACGCTGATCCAGCGCGTCTAGGTCTTCGGACCGGTGGCGGTCCAGTTGACCGCCACCATCGGCAGCGCGAGGATGTAGCCCCACGTGGCGGCGTCCGTTTCGCCGGTTGCCGGCAGACCATGTTCGGTCTGGATCTGCTTCACGCCGGCGGCGGTCTGCGATTCGAAGATGCCCGTCGTCGGCTGCGTGGGGATCGCGCCCGCGAGGTGCTCCTGCAGCCACAGCACCTGGTCGCCCTTGGCGCCTTCCTTGAGCAGCGGCGAGGTCAGCTCCGGCTGGGGCACCGTCAGGCTCGTGTTGAGCGGCGCGACCATCGAGGTCCACCCGGAGGCCTTGGTTTCCTGCCAGTCCCAGAAGGAGTCGCCCGCCGCCCCATAGGCGCTCGCCAGTGAGCGGAAGGCGACGATTTCCGAGGAGCTCACGCCGCCGTAAGTCTGGCCCAGCGGCAGAATCGGTCGTCCGTAGACGAGGTTCTGTTCGTAGGTGTTGATGTACACCTGCGCCACGCTGGTGCCGATGTCGTGCCAGTACATCTGGGGCACGTCGAACTGCGCTCCATTGGGGCCGAGGAACACCGAGTAGGGGAAGGAGGGGTGGTAGTTGACGTACGGGAAGGACGCCAGCGCCAGCGGATAGGCCGGCCCGATCTTCGCCCGCAGCGTGTTGATGTAAGTCTGCGCCGCCCCATACAGCCCTTCGTACTGCGCCTCAGCGTCGATCACCAGGCATTCGGCCCCTTCGGCGACGGCCTTTGCCCCGAGTTCGGCCTCGCCCACCGGGTTGGTGCCGTACACGTACTGCCAGGC
The DNA here is from genome assembly GCA_963724305.1 of uncultured Solirubrobacterales bacterium. GTDB lineage: Bacteria > Actinomycetota > Thermoleophilia > Solirubrobacterales > Solirubrobacteraceae > Palsa-744. The sequence continues at coordinate 935,313 of CAVRUG010000004.1, read as the reverse complement.
GCACACTTTCAGGCCCTGTGCGTGGACTTCTTCCACCAGCTTTTTGCTGAACTGGCTCCAGTAGTTGGTCGAGCCATCGGAGCTCTTGATCAGCAGCGTCCCGACTCCCGCAGCCTTCGCCTGCGCTGCGATCAAGGCGACGTTGCCTCCGTCGGAGGCGCTCAGGTACCAGATCCACATGCCTTGCCCGGCGAGCGCCGTCCCGTTTGCGGTGCTGGCCACGCTGTCTGGCACAGGTGCGGCCGCCGGTTTCGGCGGGGCGGGCGGGTGCAGCGCGTGCGTCACCACTTTGATCGGGCCAAACAGGTTCGATTTGCGCCCGCTCCCCAACATCACCGCGATCTGCCCGGAGTGGGCGCCGCTCGGAACGGTCACCACCAGCCCCAGCTTCGAGGAATGCAGGTGGGCGGTCGGCGAGTTGCTGGCGATCTGTGCCTCCCACGAGTGCGGGAACGCCACCGCCTGCCCGTTCGCGAGGCCCTTCCCCTGCAGCAGCAGCGTGCCGTGCGTAGAGACTTCGTGCTCCTTGGTGTCGCAACTGCTCGCCGGCACGCAGCGCGCGCCCGAGATCCTCACCGCCGGCTTGGCGGGCGCCTTCTTGGCTTTGCCCTTGCTCTTGCCCTTCGCCGGCGGCGTGCCGGTTGATTTCTTCGTCGCCCCCCCGCCGGTCGCGGTACCGCCGGAGGTGCCCGTCGCGTTGCCCGGCGACCCGCCGCCAGAGGAGCCCGACCCGCCGCCTGATCCCGCTCCGCCGCTCGCGCCCCCCGACCCCCCCGCTGGGGATGAGGTGCCGCCGCTCGTGATCTGGGCGGCCGCGGCGCCCGCCGGCAGCGCCAGCGCCAGCGTCGCCGCTAAGGCAAGGAACCGAAATCGCTTGTTCGCCCGAGTGCTTTCCATGCGATGAGGGGCCGCTGCGCGCGACCGACCATAACGGCTAATGGGGTTCGCAACCTACCTGCGGGACAGAAGTTGCGCTACGAGGCGGGCGAGCCCGGCGAAGGAGGCGGGTTGGGCGTCACACCCAGCGAAAGCCAAGCGGTGCAGGCGACGGTGCAAGCGGGCTTGCAGGCAGGCCCGCGGGGGGGTCGGGCAGGTTGAAGCCGCTTGGCGCCACGTCGTTGGGGGCGTCGGCGTGAAACAGCGAGGCGAGGTACTGGATCTGCCCGCGGCCCACGCCCAGCTCAAACTGCCCACCGCCGTAGTTGTCGATGCCCTGCTGGGCGCAGTAGTCGAACGCGTCCAGCAGGTTGCGCAGACCGCCCAAACGCGAGGGCTTGATGTTGACCATCCGCGGGGGGTAGCGCAACGCTTCGATGTCCGCCACCGAGTGGATCGGCGCGTCCCAGGAGAAGCGCTCCCGGTGCTCCGCCAGCACCGCATCGGTCTCGGGCGTCAGAGCGGGGTCCTCGATCCACGCGTCGGGGAGTGCCTCCACCACCCGCCGGTAGAGATCAGGGTCGGCTGGCTGGTCGACGATCGAGCCGCTGTAGTAGGCCTTGAAGTTGACCGACTCCACAGCGCCGGTCGCGGCCAATTCGGCTATCAGCGGCGCATCCCAGGAGCTGGTCGGGTCGAGCTTGAAGCACAGCCCCGGGTAGAGATCCAGGCGCTGTTGCAGCGGCGCGAGCGTGGGGGGCTCGCCCAAACGCAGCGACACCACGAAGCGCACCGGCTCCGGCTCCCTGCCAAGCAGCGCGTGCAGCGTCGTCCCCGCCTGGCGCAGCCCGAGGTCGAGCGCCGCCGACTCGTATGCCCACAGGCGGTAGCGCTGCGACACCTCCCGCTGGGGTGGCTCGGGGAAGAGCTCCAGTTCGCGCAGGCGCTCGGCGAACGAGGCGATCGTGAAGCTGCCCGCCAGCGGCAGCGTCGGTCCGGCGGCCTGGAGGATTTCATGGTCGAGCGCGTCGTAGGTGACGTCCTCACCCCGCCCCTCCTCGCCCCCGCCTTTCAGCCGGATCACCGTGGAGAGGCGCTCGAACTCGCTCGACACCTTCGCGCTGAGCGGCTCCAGCGCGTAATCCTCAATCGTTACCGGCAGCTGCGCGAGGAGCTCCCAGGTGCTTGGCCGGAGGGGAGCAGGCCCCCCTCCGGACTGCCCCTCGGGCGGCTGGTGGGTGCTCACCCGCCCGCCTCGCTCTTGGCGCTCTCGCCCTCCAGCCTCGCGACCAGCTCCTCCAGGCGCAGCTCCTCAAGAGCGCCGCCCACCGCCTCCAGCTCGCCCGCACAGCGCTCGATCAGCTCCTTGCCCTCCTTCACCAGCCCCAGCGTATCGGTGAGGCTTGCCTCGCCCGAGTCCAGCCGGCGGATGATCTCCTCGACGCGGGCCACGTTTGTCTCGTAGCTCTGTGCGCCCGGTGCCCGCTCGATCGGGGATCCCTCGCTCATGACTCCTCCTCGACCCGCGCGCCGACATCGCCGTCGGCGAAGTGCAGTCGCACCTGCGCCTGCTCACGGGCGGCTGCCGCGCTCGACAGGGGCTCGCCAGTGGGGCTCTGCACCAGCGCATACCCGCGCTCCAGGGTGCGCTGCGGGTCGTGCGCCGCCAGCGCCAGCGCGAGGCGCTCCAGTTCGCGGGGACGGCGCCGCTGGCAGTCGCCGATCGCTGCTTGGGTCTTGCGCTCCAGCACGATCGCCCGGCGCTGTGTCAGAGCGCGCTCGCCCTCCACCCGCCGGCGTGCGCCGGCGCGGATCTCGCGCAGTTGCTGGTGTAGTCGCGTGCGCTGGCGCTCCAGCTGTTCGGTGGGCGCGCGCGAGAGCGCCGCCAGCGTGCGCGCCCGTTCGAGCACCGCGCGGCGGCCGTGGCGGTGCAGTCGCTTGGCGGCCCTCCCCAGTTCAGCGCGAGCCTGCGCGCAGTCCACCCCCACCGCCTCCTCAGCGGCGTGCGTCGGGGTCGAGCAGCTCACCGCCGCCACGTCGTCGAGCAGCGTGCGGTCGGTGTGGTGGCCCACCGAGGCGATCACCGGCACCCCCAGCAGCGCCACGGTGCGGCAGAGGGTCTCGTCGCAAAAGCACAGCAGGTCCGCCAGCGAGCCCCCGCCACGTGCGACGATCGCCACATCCACACCCCCCACCGCTGCCAGGTCCTGCAGCGCGTGCGTGATCGCGGGGGCGGCGTGGCGGTCTTGCACGGGCGCGAAGCCCCACACGATCGTGCCCGCCCAGCCGCGGCGGCGCAGGCCCGCGAGGACGTCGTCGCGCGCCTTGCCCCCCTCGCCCGTCACCACGCCGATCGTGCGCGGCAGCAGGGGGCGCGGCAGACGCCGCTGGCGCTCCAGCAGGCCCTCCGCCGCCAGCGCCTTGCGCAGGCGCTCAATCCGCGCCAGCAGGTCGCCCTCGCCGGCGACCCGCAGGTCGCTCACCGCGAAGCTGAAGCTGGGGGAGGCGGAGGCGCTGCCGGGGTAGTAATCGCAACCGCCCGCCACCACCACCTGCATCCCCTCCCTGATGGTGCCGGCGCGCTTGACGATCGCCTCCCAATCGGCCTTCCACGCCGCGCACGGGATCGCGCCGTGGGCGTCGCGCAGCTCGAAGTACACCCGTGCTCGTGAGGGCCGTAGATCGGCCAGCTCGCCCACCAGCTGCACGCGCGCGAACTCGCGCAGCCGCGCGCGTAGCGCCGCCGCGTACTCTCCCACCCCGAACGGGCCCGCCAGCGCGCTCCCCGGAATGCCCGCGCGGGTGGTGGGGGCCGGCGTAAGTGTGTCGTTGCCAGACATCTCCTATATGAGCCTAGAGAGTGGCGCAGACGCCGAAGGCCGCTGGCCGAAACGGGGACCGGTTAGGGGGCACTGGCTTCGGTTGGGCCCCCTCGTTCTCCAGCTAATTGCCGCTAGGATCGATTTCCCGTGGCACGTGCCCGCTCCCGCAAGCGTCGTCCCACCGGCGCCACACGGGCACCGGCGAGAGCCAAGAAAGACGTCACCTCCCCGAAGGGCTCATCCGGCGCCGCCAAGAAGTCGCGCTCGCCTGCCGCGCCCACCTACGGCGAGCGCCCCAACGCCCCCTGGCACCCGCTGCCGCTCTCGGAGCTGTTGATCCTCGTCGGTGCGATCGCCGCCGTGCTCGGGCTGGCCCGCTCCGGTCACGACGCCTCGAGCGGGGAGCGACTGCTGCTCGCCGGTCTGGGCGCGGTGGGGATCGGCACGATCGAGGTGACCCTGCGCGAGCACCGCAGCGGCTACCGCTCGCACACCGTGATGCTCGCCGGGCTGCTGGTGCTCGTGTTCGACTCCATCCTCGTGCTCGCGCTCACCTCGTTCACCACGCTGCCGCGGATCTTCACCCTCGTGCTGGTCGCTGCCGACTTCGCGCTGTTCGCGGTCCTCTTCAAACTGCTCCGCGCCCGCTTCGTGCAGGCGCGCCACGCGCGGGTGATCAGAGAAGGGTGAGCGCGGCCGCCGGGTCGCGGCCCAGGGGTGGCTCGTGACTCAGCGGGCGCTCGCGGCCCAGCGGGGGCTCGGGCGTGGCCCACTGCTCCTCGGGGGCGACCACGCCGGGGACGTCGTAGTCCAGCCGGTTGTCCCTGCCGGCGATCACCGTGGGGTCGCCGCAGATCTCGATCAGCCGCGAGAAGGTACGCATACCGATGTGATCGGCCAGCTCGCGCGCGTCGTAGGCGAGCGGCCCGTCGGCGTCGGACTCGACGTCGGAGGTGAACACGATCGCGCGCTGCTCCTCGTAGCGCGCGTTGACGATCAGATACAGCTGCTCCAGCACCCACTCGGTGGGGCGCACCACGCGCAGGTCCTCGATGTGCAGCAGCTCGACTTCGGCGAGCGTCCTGATCACATCCCCGCGTCGCTCGCGGCTGTCGGGGTCGATCGTGTCCCTCAGCCGGTTGAGGAGTGCCACCGCGTTGAAGCTCAACACCGAGTGGCGCCCGCGCGCGGCGGTCGCCGCGATCGTGTAGCCGAGGGTCGTCTTGCCCGTGCCCGTGTGTCCCATCAGCCACAGGCCCTTGCCCTCCGCGAGATTGCGCTGGATGTCGGCGCAGTAGCGCTTTACCTTGCGCACCGAGGCGGCGTTGAGCGGGTCGTTGGCGAGCGTCGTCAGCGGGTGGCGGTCCCAGGAGAGGTCTATGTACCTGCGCGGCACCCGGCCGCGCAGGTGGCGCACCCGTGCGTTGGCCACCAGCTGCGCGCGGCAGGCGCAGTCCTGTGCGGTGTTGGTCTGCTCGTCGATCTCGAAGCCGCTGCCGTCGCAGATGCCGAGCGGGCAGCTTGGGGCGTTGTCGTCGAAGGAGCGTGAGCGGGAGGAGCGCATCAACTCCTAGTCAAGCAAGCGCTCCGGCGTTAGGGAGGGCAGAACGTGCATCTTCCAATCTTTTTCTCCCACCTCCCCCCGCGTCTCCCCCTCGAAGCCCAGTTGCTCCAGACGCGCGATCTCGCGCTCGCCTTCGACCCGCGCCGGATGGCCCTCCGGGAGGTCGGCGATCAGCCGCGCGATCCGCTCGCGCAGCTGCAGCGCGAAGTGGGGGGTGGAGGCGCCCATCAGCTGGCGCACGTCCTCGACGGTCACCCCGCGTGCGCTCACGCGCTGCAGGCGGTTGGGGTCCTCGGCTTGGCTCATGGTGTGGTGTTGGGGTCGCGGTGGTAGATGCTCGGTGGGTCAGGGCGTCGTTCTCGGCTGCGGCGGCGGTGGCCGTGGGTCAAGGTGCGGGGTTGGAGGGCGTGGTGGTCGTGGGTTCGGCGGGGGTCGTCGGTTCGGTGCCCGCGGGCGCCGTGGGGGTGGTGGTGCTCGAGGTGCTCTGGGGGGCGATCTTGAGCATTGCGTCCAGTTCGGCCTGCACCGTCGGGGCGATCGCTTCTTCGTCCCCGATCAGCCAGCCGTGATTGTACGCACCGTGCACCGGCTGGTATTCGGGCGCGTCGGTGTAGGCCGGCTGGATGTCGCCCAGGTATTCCTTCAACACGGTCGGCACCTGGTTGGGCGCTTCCAGCAGCAGCAGCGGCGCATAGTCGCCGTTGGCCGACAGCGGCGCCGCGGCGGGGGCGTCCAGCGGGCGGGAGGTGCGCGCGAACACCAGGCCGTGCCCCGGCTGTTCCACGCCCCAGCCGAACGGCCCATCGGAGTAGCGCGCCACCGCGATCGCGTTGTCGGCCGGATCTTCGCCGCTCGTGCCCGGTCCGGTGGTGCCGCCCGCGCCCGGCGTGGGGTAGATCCGCCGCACCGCGCCGAAGCGCTCGAGCTTGGCGAGCACGGCGTGGCTGACCGCGGTGGGCGGACCCACCGCGTAGATGACGGGGTGGTGCAGGCGCGCCAGCACCCTGCGGGTCGCCGGCGGGATGCCCGCGGGCGCAACCGGCAGGATCGGGGCGCCCGACTCCGCGGCGAGGCCCGCCGCGGGCATCGCCAGCGCCTCTGGCCCGCCCGTCCCCACCACGATCACGCGGTGGGGACGGCCGCCGTGGATGACTGCCACCAGCCGCTGCACCCGTGCGGCCAGCGCAGCCGGTTCGCCGCTCAACGCCAGCGTGCGGTAGCCGGCGGGGACGGTGGCTCCCCCGATCGCGATCACCTGCGGCGTGCCGTGCAGTAGCGCGGCTCCCGTGGGCTTCAGCGCCGCCAGCGCCTGCGCGGAGAGCGCCGGCAACGTGCTGCCTTCGCTGTAGAGGATCGGCGCGCGCAGGGGGGAGCTGGCCAGCGCCGAGGCCGCCAGCGCGGCCGTCCAGTCGCGGTCGTCCACCAGCACCACCGCCTGCGGGCGCGTCGTTGGGGTCAGCCCTGGATAGGTGGCCAGCGCCACCGCCGCCGCGTCCGCCACGGGGTCGGCGCTGCCCAGCCGTGTGGTGTTCTTGGTCGCCAGCCCGCTCGCCGCCAGCTGGGAGGTGCCGGCAACCGTAGTGACCGCTGCCCCGCTGCCGTGCCCTTCGGAGGGCAGCGACTTGCCGCAGCCAGCGAGCGTCGCGCCGAGCAGCAGCGCGGCGGCCAGGCGGAGCGGGGGAGAAGGCATGTCCAGACACTATCCGCGGGGCAGGCGGCGGGTTACCGCGATCCCTTGGGCGGCGGAATCCCAAGCTGCCGGCTGATGCTGGTGTGGCGAGGTCATAGCCGATCTTGCGGTTGGGGCCACTGCTGACGAAGAGGAAAGTGACGGCAGGGGCGGAGCGTGTGCTCATCCAAAGTGTGCTGCTTATCTTAGTAATAGCGTTCCAAAAATAAGCCCATTTTTTGGCGAAATCCTCCGGGGTTGAGTCTTCTGCCACCACGCAGAAGCGCCAGTGCGCCTGCGTCAGGGCCGGAACGCAGCGAGGATGTCCTCGGGAGTGAGGCGCACATCGAGGCCATCGACGCTGAAGCCGTGGCGGGAGACGCCGATCAGGAGCGTGGTATCGCTCGCGCCGGGTATCTGCGCGCGGTGCTGGATTAGCTTGCTGAAGTCGCTGCGGTCGAAATCACCTCGCTCGCGCCACTTGATCGAGCCGACGAAGTCGATCTGCTCGCTGGTCGTCTCGCCGCGGCCCCCGACGAGGTTGACCTCGATGCTGCCGTCGCGGTTCCAGAATGAGCCGACCTGCTCGGCGGCGCCGAAGCGCGTGTCGGGAAGCAAGACCTGGATCGCTTCGCGCACGAGTGGCTCGATCGCGTAGCCGGCGTATGAGCTCCAGTGCTCGTGGATCTGCTGATGGACGAGGTCGCCGCGGCCGCGCTCCAGCGCGGGGATGCTGGGGCGGATGAAACGCAGCCAGAAGCGCAGGTAGGGATCGGCGACGTGGTAGCGGGAGAGCTTGGGGCGGGGCTGGGCACTGTAGGGGAGGGCTCTGTCGATCACGCGCTTTGTGGCCAGCATGGTGAGCGTGGTCTCGAGTGTCTTATTGGACATCTGCGCGCGCTGGAGGATTGCGGTGAACACGCGCTCGCCGGCGCCGATCGCTTCGAGCGCGGCGCGTGCCTTCAGCTCCGCAGGGAACTCTGCCGCCAGGGAGCGTTCGCCGAGCACGATCAGCGGCGACTCGGAATTCTGCAGCTCGCGGCGCAGAAACCTCCAGAGGTCCTCGCCGCGATGCCAGATCTCCGCCAGCCGCGGAAAGCCGCCGATTGCGAGGTGGGCGTCGAGCGCGGAGGCGGGGGGCAGCTCCAGCAGTTCCCCGATCGCGGCGGGCGAGAGCGGCTTGATGGTCATCTCGGTAAGACGTCCATACAGCGGCCGGCCGTACTCGCTCAGCGCAGCCATCATCGACAGGTCAGAGCCGATCAGCAGCAGCAGCACGGGCAGGGCCTCCAGCTGACGGTCCCACTGCTTCTGGAGGATCGCCTCGATTGCGGGCTCGCTTTCGATCAGAAATGGAAGCTCGTCGATCACGAGTACGAGCGGTCGTTGTGCGCGGGCGTCGCTTGCGGCGATCGTCAGCGCGGCCTCCCACGAGCCGATCGGCCCCGCGGCGGCGACGGTGGCGGCGTCGGCCGAAGAGGAGGAGGCGAGTTGCGCACCGAAGTTGTGCAACTCCTCGGCGGCGCTCTGGCGCGAGGCGGTATAAAAGACCGCGTCGGCCTCGCTGCGCCGGATGAACTCCTCCACGAGGCGTGACTTGCCGATCTGCCGTCGGCCGCGCAAGGCAACCATCCGCCCCGATCCGGTGCGACGCACGTGATCGAGATGGTCTTGGAGCCTGGCAAGCTCGGCCTCGCGCCCCACGAATCGCCTTGCGCTCATGGGCAGGAAGTGTAGCGTGCTAAACAATAGTCGATTACACTTCGCCCCTTTTTTGGTACGGCAAGGCCGTATATCGATGTACGGCGAATCCGTACAGCTTCCGGGACTGGTCGAGCCCGCCCCTCTGTGGCGCTGAAGACCCGCTGCCGGGACCGCCAACCGGCCTCAGGTACCGAAAGTCCCCGCAATTTGCGGGCGAAACGTGGGAAATGCGATGCATGTCGTGCAACCGTCATTGCGCTTTGCTAGGGTTCCGCCGCGAACGCCGAATCCATGGCCAGATGCCCTGGAACGGGGGAACCAAGTTGTTGGGGCGAATCCCACGCAGAGGACGTGGGAAGCGCAGGCTCTTTTAGCGCTAGCCCGTCAGCTAACCCCGCAGGCCAACGAAAGAGGATGTCGTCTTGCGGGTACGGGCCTTTGGCTCAGCGCTAGTCAGCATGGTGGTTCTGCTCATCGCGGCTCCCGCGGTGGTGTGGGCCAGCGGCACCGCCAAAGTCTCCGGTGGCACCTCCGCCAGCTCGGGCTCCTCAGGCTCCACCTCCACCTCGACGTCCACTTCCACCGCGCCTGCCAGCCCCACCGTCACGGGGGGCTCGACTACGGAAGGCACCGCGGGCGGTGCGCCCAAGACGCACCTCCACACCGCGCCGATCACCGCGCGCACCGCGAGCCTCGCCTACAAAGGCCCGATCTACGAAAAGGCCGCCACCGGCGCGGTCGTCCCCTACTCGCCTCCCCCGCCCGCCGGCACCACCAACGGCGTGACCGGCGGCAGCTCCGTTGACCTGACGGCCAACGCCAAGCCCGAGCTGCTCGTGCCCGGCATGATCGCGCGCTACGTCAAAGGGCTCGCCGCCGCGCCGATGGACGCCCCCGCCGCGGTACAGGAGATCATCTGGGCGGGCAACCAGCTGATCGGGCTGCCCTACATCTACGGCGGCGGCCACGGCTCCTTCATCTCGCCCGGCTACGACTGCTCCGGCACCGTCTCCTTCGCGCTGCACGGCGCCGCTCTGATCCCCGCCCCGATGGACTCCTCGGAATTCATGGGTTGGGGGGAACATGGCGTGGGGCAGTGGGTCACGGTCTTCTCCAACCCCGAACACGCCTACATGACCGTCGCCGGCCTGCGCCTAGACACCAGTCCCGCCGACGACCCCTCCGACCGGGAGGGCCCCCGCTGGCGCCCGCTGCGCCCGGAAAACAGCGGCTTCGTCAAGCGCCACCCGCTTGGGCTGTAGGAGGAGGGCGGGTCGCCCCGGCCGCTTTCGGCGGGCGGCGTCGGCGACCTCGGCGCACCGCGGGTTCGACCGCTCTCCGTAGGCTACGCTTGAGTCTGCCCCGTACTGCTCAGAAGATCCCAGGAGGAACGCAATGGCCGGCCTGACCGGGCGCATGTCAACCGTGGTGAAGGCGAAGGTGTCCAAGCTGCTGGACAAAGCCGAAGACCCCGCGGAGACGCTCGACTACAGCTATCAGAAGCAGGTCGAACAGCTGCAGAACGTGAAGAAGGGGATCGCCGACGTGGTGACCGCCAAGAAGCGCCTGCAGATGCAGGAGGCCACGCTTCAGCAGCAGGTCGTCAAGCTCGACACCCAGGCCCGCCAGGCGCTCTCCGGCGGCCAGGAGGACCTCGCCCGTCAGGCGCTCGAGCGCAAGAACGTCGTGCAGACCGAGTTGCAGTCGCTTGACACCCAGGTGACCGAACTGGAGGACCAGCAGACCAAACTGGTCGACTCCGAGCAGAAGCTGCGCGCCAAGATCGAAGCCTTCCGCACCAAGAAGGAGGTCATCAAGGCGCAGTACTCCGCCGCCGACGCGCAGGTGCGGATCTCCGAAGCGGCCACCGGGGTAGGCGAGCAGATGGCCGACGTGGGACTCGCGATGCAGCGCGCCGTTGACAAGACCGAAAACATGAAGGCCCGCGCCAACGCCGTCACCGAGCTCGAAGCAGCGGGCACGTTCGATGACATCACGGCGCTCGGCTCCGGCGAAGACGACATCGATCGCCAGCTCAAGCAGCTCTCCTCCACCTCCGCGGTGGACGACGATCTCGCCAAGCTGAAGGCCGAAGTCGGCGCCGGACCCGCCGCGGCGGGCGAGATCCCCGCGGCGGGCGGGTCCTCCGCGGGCGCGGAGGCGTCGCAGGCCCCGGCTGAGGGTGGCCAGGGATGATCGTTCGCATCTCCGGGGACAACCAGTACCGCCTCGAGGGGGTTGACGGGGAGGTCAACGAGCTCGACAATGTGGTCGTCGCTGCGGTCGAGGCCGGCGACGAGCAGCGCTTCCACAGCGCCTACGACGAGCTGCTCTCGTTCGTGCGCAGCCACGGCACCCCGCTCGCCGAGGATGAGCTCGAGGGCTCCGATCTGATCCTGCCGCCGGCCGACATCTCGCTCGCCGAGGCGCAGAGCGAATTCACGGGCGTGGGGCTGATCCCGGATTAGCCGAGACCGTCGTCTGTGCTGGTAATGATTTGAGGTGTGTCTGTTGACGTTCTCTCCGAACTTGCCTACGAAGCGGCGGTGCGCGCGTTGGATCTCCAAGAGCGCGCGATCGAGCAGCTGCGCGCGAGAACTGGCATCCTGCTCGCCGCGTCGTCGTTGACGGCGTCGTTCCTGGGAGCGCTCACGATCCAGCACAGCGCTGGATTTGGGTCGCTCGACGCTCTCGCGCTGCTCGCGATGGTGGCCTCGATCGGCCTGTGCGTCTACATCCTCCTGCCCAAGAGTGGGTTCGTCTTCAGCGTCAACGCCCCGGCCATGTACGAGGAGCTATACGAGTTTCGCGAGGATGCCGTAGAGGTCCGGCGACGACTGGCTTACTGGCTCGAGGGGTACTGGCGGGCCAACCAGGAGAAGATCGATCTCCTGGGACGCTACTACCTAGCCGCAGCGGTTGCGCTCCTGCTCCAACTGATCTTGTGGTCGTGCGCTCTGGGCGCTACGATCTCTTGAAATGTCACCTTCCGCGAATCCCACGGCTGGGCAGCACGGCCCTCCGCCTCCGCCTCCGCCTCCGCCTCCGCCTCCGCCTCCGGACGTGGCGCATCCCGAGACGCGTGGGGGGCTGGGGATCCTCACGCGCTGACGCGCGCCGTTTTTGCCCGCGGCGCTCGAGTGGGCCTGGGCAGCGTCAGATCGGGATTCCCCACAGCGGAAACCACCGCTCCAGTTCGGGCTCCATCGGCAGTTCGTTGCCCATCTGCGCCTTCAGCTGCAGCTCCCTCTCGGTCGAGCGTTCCTGACCACCGGCTCCGCCGGCGGTGCCCCCGCCGGCCGGCACGAACGGGTACCAGAAGCCGCGCTTGTAGTTGTAGATGAAGTACAGCTTGCGTTTCTGCGCATCGCGGAAGGCGAACACCGCGCACAGCAACCGCTCACCGTGGCCGCCCATCTCGATCGAGCTGGAGACGGCGTTGATGCCCACCGCGAGATCTTCGACGCTGGGGGCGCCGTCGGGGTTGTGCAGCACCATCCAGCGGTAGCCGTACTCGTCGTCTTTGCTCTTCACCTGCGTGCCGCTCTCGCCGCCGGTGGCGGTGACCACTTCTTCCATTTCGCGCATCGTCGCCTCGAACTCGCTGTTTTCCAGTTTCTGGAAGACGATCGCCGCCGCGCCCGCGGGGTCGATCTGGTGCTCGCTTTGAAGCGTGATGTACGCCGTGGCGATTGCGAACAGCTTGTCGGGCGCGGGACCCTTCACCTGGTGGCGGCCGGTGAGGGCGTCGAGCAGGCCCATCAATCAGTCCTTTGCGGTTGGAGCTTGTGTCGCGACAAGTTGATCGGTGGGGGCATGTTGATCGGTGGGGAGGAAGGGGGGGGAGGTCGGGAGGGGGGCCTGCCCCCCTCCCGCCTCTACGCGGTGCCCTGCAGCTGGGACTCCAACCGCTCCAGCGCCGCCAGGCGCTGCTCCAGTGGCGGGTGGTCGGCGAACAAGTTCATCAGCGAGTTCTTCGCGCGCGCGGGCACGATGAAGAAGGCGCTCATCCCTTCCACTGTGCGCAGGTCGCGGCTGGGGATCCGCTCCATCGTGCCGCTGATCTTCAGCAGCGCCGACGCCAGCGCCGAGGGGCGTCCGGTCAGCACCGCGCTGCCGCGGTCGGCGGCGAACTCGCGGTAGCGCGACAGGGCGCGCAGCAGCATGAACGAGATCGCGTACACCACCGCGGCCGCGGCGATCGCGGCGAACATCGCCTCCTGCGCTTCCTGGTTGCGATTTCCGTACCCACCGCCGAGGCCGCCGCCGAAGAAGAAGCCGAACTGCACGATCAGCGACGCCACCATCGCGAAGAAGCTCGCCAGCGTCATCACCATCACGTCGCGGTTGATCACGTGCGTCAGCTCGTGCGCCATCACCCCTTCGAGCTCCGCTGGGGAGAGCAGCTGCAGGATGCCCCTGGTCGCGCACACCGTCGCGCCCTTCTGCGAGCGGCCCATCGCGAACGCGTTGGGCATCGGGTGCTCCATCACGCACACCCGCGGCTTGGGCAGGTCGGCCTGCAGGCACAGCCGTTCGATGATCCCGTGCAGCTCCGGCTCCTCCTGGGGCGAGACCTCCTTGACGCCCATCGTCCCCATCGCGATCTTGTCGGAGGTGAACAGCTGCAGCCCCATCAGCGCGAGGGCGACCACGAGGATCGTCACGCCGCTCGCCCCCACCGCGAACAACACACCCACCAGCACCACGTACACGACGACCAGCAAAAACATCGTCAGCACCATCCGTGCCTGCAGGCCGGTGTCCTTGCCGAACGCCTTGCGCCCTTGCCTGTGTGCGGTGGCAGCCATCTGATGGGATTGTCGCAGACAGGGATTGCGATTCCCTAAAGTCCTGGCGACGATGAACCCCCGTACTGGCCTCCGCTCGCGATGAAACCCGCCTTCGACGTCTTCGGCATCTCGATCAAGAGCTTCGGCGTCGTCTTCGCGCTCGGCTTCCTCGCCTGCGGGCTGCTCGTGGCGCGCCGCCTGCGCGAGCTCGGCAAGCCGGTGGACTGGGCGTATGAGATCGTGTTCGCCGCGCTGATCGGCGGGCTGGTGGGGGCGCGCGGGTACTTCGTGATCCAGAACTACAACGAAGTCAAAGGCCACCTCTTCAAGAGCATCTTCTCCGGCTCGGGGCTGGTCTGGTACGGGGGCGTGATCGGCGGCGCGATCGGGGTGTTCCTGTGGATGCGCTGGCGCGACCAGCTGCGGTTGGTCATGCTCGACATGTGCGCCACCGCGCTGGCGCTGGGGTACGCGATCGGGCGCATCGGCTGCCAGGTCTCAGGCGACGGCGACTACGGGATCCGCTCCTCGCTGCCGTGGGCGATGGGCTACCCGCACGGCACCGTCCCCACCCCGCCCGGGGTCACCGTGCAGCCCACCCCGATCTACGAGACCGTCGCGATGGGTCTCGTCGCCTACCTGCTGTGGCACCTGCGCGACCGCGTGCGCCCCGGGGTTGTGTTCGCGCTCTACTGCCTGCTCTCCGGCTTCGAGCGCTTCCTCGTCGAGTTCATCCGTCGCAACAAAGAGGTGCTCTTCGGCCTCACCGCTCCACAGCTGGAGAGCGTCGTGCTGATGATCGTCGGCGCGGTGTGGCTGTCCTTGATGATGCGCGGTGGGCGCGGCCTCTCCGGCCTGCGGGCGGAGGGGGCCTCTGGTGGGGCTGGGTCGAAGCCTGCGCATCCCGCCACGGCCTGACCGCGGGCCACACGCGATAATCAAGCGCGAGATGGCCACGGAAACCACCACCGGCATCGCGGAGAGCCTCGCGCGTGTCTTCCCGCTGGGCAGCCGCATCAACGAGCGGGGGCACCTAGAGGTGGGGGGGTGCGACACGATCGAGCTGGCGCGCGAGTTCGGCACCCCGGCGTACGTCGTCGCCGAGGACGATCTGCGGGCGCGGGCGAGGGCCTTCGTCGAGGCGGCGCGCGCCGCCTGCGTAGAGGTGGGCGAGACCGATGATCCCGGGGAGCTGGGGCCCAACCCCGGCGCCAGGGAGCCAAGCCGCGACCCCGGCCACGGCGTGGAGCTGCACGTGCTGTTCGCCTCCAAGGCGTTCCCCTGCACTGCGGTGCTGCGCACGTTCGCGCAGGAGGGTCTGTGGTGCGACGTGGCATCGGGCGGAGAGATGCACCTCGCGCTGCAGGCCGGCTTCGCGCCCGAGCGGCTGGTGCTGCATGGCAACGCCAAGTCCGAGGCCGAGCTGCGGATGGCGCTGCGCCACCGCGTGGGGCTGATCGTGATCGACAACCTCGACGAGGTCGCCGCCCTGGAGCGGCTGCTGTGGGATTCGAGTCCCACCCACCCGAGTCCCACCCACCCGGAGCTCGCCAACCTCCCTCCCCAGCCGGTGCTGGTGCGGGCCACGCCCAATGTCAAGGGCGATACGCACGAGAAGATCTCCACCGGCCAGGCCGACTCGAAGTTCGGCTTCGCGATGGACCAGGTGGCGGGCGCGGTCGAGCGCATCCGCGGCATCCCTGGCTTGGTGCTGGAGGGCGTGCACGCGCACATCGGCTCGCAGCTGTTCGATCTCGAGCCCTTTCGCCGCGAGGTCGCCCAGCTCGCCGGGCTGCGCGAGCTCGCCCCGGGGGACGGATTTCCCACCTGGGACCTCGGCGGCGGCCTCGGCGTGGCCTACACCGCCCACCAACGCCCCCCCGCGATCGGGGAGTACGTGGGCGCGCTCGTCGAGGCAGCGCGCGAGCACCTCGGCGACTACCAGCGCCTGCTGATCGAGCCCGGGCGCGCGCTCACCGCCAACGCCACGGTGACGCTGTACACCGTGCAGAGCGTCAAGCGCAACGTCTCCACCTGGGTGGCGGTGGACGGCGGCATGTCCGACAACCTGCGCCCCATGATGTATGGGGCGGTGTACGAAGCGCACGTCGCCGACCGCCCCGGCGGCGGCACCCCCTGTGTGCTGGCGGGCAAGCACTGCGAGTCGGGTGATGTGGTCGTGCGCGAGGCTTTGCTTGACCACCCCCGCCCCGGCGACGTGATCGTGACCCCCGCCACCGGGGCGTACGGGTATGCGATGGCCAACAACTACAACGGCGTCCCCCGCCCGCCGGTCATCTTCTGCAAGGACGGCGACGCGCGCGTAGTGGTGCGGCGCGAGTCCTACGAGGATCTACTCTCCCGCGATGTCATCGTCTAGGACCCACCCACCCGCGCAGACGGCCGAAGGCCGGGGATCGGATTCCCACCCACCCCTCGTTTCTGGGACCCCCTTCCGCATTGGCCTGCTCGGCCACGGCACGGTGGGCGGCGCCTTCGCGACGCTGCTGCAGGAGCGCGCCGACGAGATCGAGCGCTTCAACGGCCGCCGCCCGGTGATCACCGGCGTGCTGACTCGCACGCGTGGGGACTTCGCTGAGATCCTCCCCGAGGCAGACATCATCGTCGAGGTGATGGGTGGGGTGGAGCCCGCCCGCGAGCACATGCTGGCGGCGATGCGCGCCGGCATCGACATCGTCACAGCCAACAAGCAGCTGCTCTCCCAGCACGGGGAGGAGCTGTTCGAGACCGCGCGCGAGCACGGCGTGCGACTGCGCTTCGAGGCCGCCGTCGCCGGCGCCGTCCCGGTGGTGCGGGTGCTGGAGGAGTCGCTGTCGGCGACCCCGATCGAGCGGATTCACGGGATCGTCAACGGCACCACCAACTACATCCTCGGCGAGATGGACCGCGGCGGCACCTACCCCGAGGCGCTGGCGGAGGCGCAGCGCCGCGGCTACGCCGAGGCCGACCCGTCAGACGATGTCAGCGGCAGGGACGCGGCGGCGAAGATGGCGATCCTCGCGCGCCTGGCGTTCGGCGCGCCGGTGCACCTCGACGACGTGCGCTACGAGGGCATCGAGCAGCTGCAGCCGGACGACCTGCGCTCGGCGCGCGAAATGGGCCTCGGCCTGAAGCTGATCGGCACCGCCGAGCGGCTCGGAGACGGGCTGTCGGTGAGAGTGCACCCCGTGTTCCTCTACGCCGGCCACCCGCTCTCCTCGGTGTCGGGCCCGTTCAACGCGGTGACGGTGGAATCGGAGACGGTCACCGAGATCACCCTCTCCGGCCCCGGCGCCGGCGGTCGGCAGACCGCGAGCGCGGTGCTGGGCGACGTGGTGAGCGTGATGACCGGGGGCGCCCAGCCGCCCGCCCCGCCGCTGGCGTTACCGCTGTTGCAGGATGTAGAGAGCGCCTTCTACCTGCACTTCGACGTGGCCGACCGCCCGGGAGTGCTGGGGGCGATCGCGCAGGTGCTGGGCGAGCACGGCGCCTCGATCAAGTCGGTGATGCAGCGCCGCGTGGGCGGCGACGTGGTGCCGCTGACGATGGTGCTGCACCCGCTGATGGAGTCGCGTCTGCGCGAGGCGCTGGCGCAGATCGCGGAGCTCGAGCTGGTGCGCTCGGCTCCGCGTGCGATCAGGGTGATAGAAGAGGAGTTCGGATGAGACCTTCACTGATCGAGCGCTGGCGCGAGCGCCTGCCGTTCGCGCCCGATGACCCTGTGGTGAGCCTCTCCGAGGGTGAGACGCCGCTGCTGTCGGCGCCGGTGATCTCGGAGATGGTGGGCGCCGAGGTGCACCTGAAGCTGGAGGGCGGCAATCCCACTGGCAGCTTCAAGGACCGCGGCATGACGTGCGCCGTGTCGGCTGCGGTGCGCGAAGGCTCAAAGGCGGTGATCTGCGCCTCCACGGGCAACACCGCGGCGAGCGCCGCCGCGTACGCCGCGCGCGCCGGGCTCACCTGTGCGGTGATCGTGCCGGACGGCAAGATCGCGATCGGCAAGCTCGCGCAGACGCTGATTCACGGGGGGCGCGTGATCGCGTTGTCGGGCAACTTCGACCGGGGCCTGGAGCTGGTGCGCGAGCTGGTCGAACGCCACCCGATCACGCTGGTCAACTCCGTCAACGAATTCCGTATCGAAGGCCAGAAGACCGCGGCGTTTGAGCTGGTGGAGGCGCTCGACGGCGGCCCCGACCTGCTGTGCATCCCCGTGGGCAACGCCGGCAACGTCACCTCCTACTGGCGCGGCTTCACCGAGATGGGCGCCGCCCCGCGCCTGTTCGGCTTCCAGGCGGAGGGCGCCGCGCCGCTGGTGCTCGGCCACCCCGTCGAGCACCCCGAGACCGTCGCCAGCGCGATCCGAATCGGTAACCCGGTGCGCTGGGAGGACGCGATGGCGGCGATGACCGACTCGCGCGGTGCGATCCGCGCCGTGGCCGACGGCGAGATCCTTGCCGCCTACCGCCTGCTGGCAGCCAAGGAAGGCCTCTTCTGCGAGCCGGCCTCCGCGGCCTCGGTCGCCGGCCTGCTCAAGTACGGCGCCGACGGGGCGGAACGGGTCGTGTGCGTGATGACCGGCAGAGGCCTCAAGGACCAGCAGACGGCGCTGGACAACTCCAACGGCCGCGTGATCCCCTGCGCGGCGGAAACGGTGGCGCTGGAAGAGGCGGTTCTGGGTGATCCGTAGTCCGGCCCAACATCTTCTGGTTAGGGCCGAAAAAGAATCAACAACCTGCAGGTCGAGAGTCGCGAGTAGGGCGAAAGACCGCGTGGGGTGGCGGGGATGATACGCCGCCGCGTCGTGCGCGCGCCGGCCTCCTCGGCCAACCTCGGCCCCGGCTTCGACTGCCTGGCGGCGGCGCTCGCGCTGCACGTGACGCTCGAGGTGGAGGAGACGGGGCGCTTCGCGGTCGAGACCGAGCTGCCGCTGCCGCGGGGCCGGGACAACCTCTGCGTGCGCGCCTTCGAGCGCCTGCACCCCGCGGAGGGCTTCACCTTCCGCATCCACTCCGACATCCCGCTCGCCGGCGGCATGGGCTCGAGTGCCGCGGCGATCGTCGCGGGGTTGATGGCGGCCGACCATATCTTCGAGCTGGACGCCCCACTGCTCGACCTGGCCACGGAGCTGGAGGGCCACCCCGACAACGTCGCGGCGGCCCTGCACGGCGGCTTCGTCGTATGCGCCGACGGCCAAACCACCCGCTTCGACCCCCCCACCGGGCTGGAGGCGCTGGCGGTGGTGCCGCACGACTCCGTCCGTACCCAGGCCGCGCGTGAAGCGCTCCCCGCCGAGGTGCCGCTGCAGGACGCGGTCTTCAACGTGGCCCACGGCGTGCTGCTGACGCTCGGCCTCGCCCGTGGCGACTGGGACCTGGTGGCTCGCGGCCTGCAGGACCGCCTCCACCAGCCCCATCGAGCCCACCTCTTCCCCCGCTCCTTCGAGCTGGCACAGCGAGCTCCGAAGCTCGGCGCCCTCGGTGCCACGATCTCCGGCGCTGGCCCAACGGTGCTGGTGTGGTGCTTCTATGAGCAGACCGGCGCGGTGGTCGAGGCGTTGCGCGGTGAAATAGAGGGCTGGGCGCAGCTGCTGCGAGTCCCCTTCGAGCCGCAGGGGGCTTACGTCGGGGGGTTGTAGATCCCAGGCGGTAATCCCCAGCTCCAGCTCGCCAAGCGCCCCGTCTGCTCGATCTGCGCTACCCCAACCTCGCCATCCGCCCCCGAGCCTGCTCGAACCCCGGCATCCGCGCGAGCAGCTCGCCCGCCACTGAGACGTAGTCGGCGCCGAGGTCGGGGCGGTGGTCGAGGATCGAGACGGCGCGCTCGGCCGATTCGGCGTAGGCGATCGAGGAGCGCACGACCGTGTTGAGCACTCGCTCGCCGAGCTGCTCGCGCAGCGAGGCGAGCGCCTCGCGGGAGTGTACGGTGCGCATGTCGGCGAGGTTGAGCAGCACGCCCAGCAGCTCCAGCTCGGGGTTGAGCGTGTCGCGCGCCAGCTCGATCACCTCGAGCGCCTGCTCGACGCCCTGCAGCGCGAAGTATTGGGCCTCGGCGGTGATCAGCGCGAAGTCGGCGGCGACCAGCGCGTTGACGGTGAGCAGGCCGAGCGATGGGGGGCAGTCGATCAGCACGAGCTCGTAGGCGTCGGCGGGCAGCTTCGCCAGCGCCCGCCGCAGCGTCAGCTCGCGTCCCAGGCGACCGCCGAGCGCGAGCTCGGTCTCGGCGAGGTTGAGGTTGGCGGGGATCACGTCCCCGTGGATCGCCTCGGCGGCGCCGGCGCGCCCGCTCAGCACGTCGCTGATCGTCGGCTGCGCGTCGGGGGGGACGTCGAAGTAGTCGGAGAGGTTGCCCTGCGGGTCGAGGTCCACCGCCAGCGTGCGCACCTGCGCGCGTCGCAGCGCGTCCGCGAGCGTGCGCACCGTGGTCGTCTTGCCCGTGCCTCCCTTCTGCGAGAGGACCGCGATCGTCTGTGCCATGGGCGCGATACTACGTGGACGGCGGCGGTGCGGGCGTGCACGAGCTTCATCGGCGGCGCCGGCGCGCGATCTCGAGCGATTCGAGATCAACCAGATCCTGGGGCCGGCCAGCGGCATGCTTCATCGCGATCAGGTCCTCGATCGAGGCTACCGCCACCGTGAGGCCGTCGAGATCCATGCGGTTGGCATTGCGGCGCAGTGCCGCGTACCCCGGTGAGCCATCGGGGTCGACGAGCAGATCGAGGTTTCCCTCGCTCGTGGTGAGGGTCAAGATCTGCGTTCGTCGCAGTGTGCGCGCATCGGGCGAGAACGGCAGATCCTCCTCCACGCCGCGCAGCATCGCGCGGAGATCGATGAGCACCCCGCTGAGCCGCTCCAGGTTGTCGTGCCCCGTCGCGTAGCAGATGTCGAGATCTTGGGTTAGGCGTGGGCTTGCCTGGAGAACGACCGCGACGCCGCCGACGATCACGAAGTTGACATCGGCCTCGGTCAGCCTGCTGAGCAGGTTGTGTAGTCGGAGCGCCGGTGGGTAGGCCCGGAGCTCGGGCTCAGGTGTGCTCACCGCGGCTCCGGGCGCCCGCAAGGGTGAGGGCGTGCGCCTGTGAGTACATCTCTTCCAGCCCGCGCAGCCGCTCGGCGGGTGCGAGTGCGAGCTGCTGTCGAATGAGGCTCTCATCTACGCCGCCTCGCCGTGAGGGGGCGTGGAGCTCCAGGCGGTGTCCCGTGGCCCACAGGGCTCCCGCGAGGGTCTCGAATGTGGGATTGGCACCCGGGCGCTCAAGCTTGGCGATCGCTGCTTGGCTGACGCCCATGCGGAGAGCAAGCTGTCCTTGTGTCAGGCCGGCGCGATGGCGTGAGTCGCGAAGCAGGGCGGCAGGATTGAGCATGGCCCATATAATAACCTATAAGTTATAAGCGGCGGGGAGGGGGGTTCTTATCGACCCGAGAGGGGCATGGTTGAAGGCGTTTGGGAGCGAGCGCGAGCGCGGTCGGGATGGCATGGTTGCTGTCGTTGGCGGTGAGCACTAATATCTCCAGCATGGAGGAGCAGGACCGAAGCCAAGAGACACGCGCTTCCGGCGCTGGCCGGTTTGGGGATGCGAGCGAAGCGAGTGTCTCCCCAACCGGTCCCCATTCCGGCCAACAGGGCTCGCCGGAGGGTGTGGAGCCCACCGGGCGTGGGGCGCAGGTGCCCGCCGTCCAGGGCGCGCAGGTCCCCGGCGGCGAGGGAGTGAGCGCGCGGGACAGCGCGATGCTCGACGCCGCCGCCCACTTCGAATACCACACGGACTTCGACTGGGACAGCGAGCATGGCGACGAGGATTGGTCGATTCGCTGCTACGACGTGCACAAGCGCCTCGGCGGGGTGCCGGTGCTGGACGGGCTCAACGTGGCGATCCCCGACCAGACGATCACCACCGTGCTCGGTCCCTCGGGGACGGGCAAGAGCGTGCTGATCAAACATTTGATCGGCCTGATGTTCCCCGACTCCGGCGACATCATCGTGAAGGGCTTGTCGGTGCCCAGCCTGCCGATGCATGAGCTGCTCAAGCTGCGCCGCAGGATCGGGGTGCTGTTCCAGGACGGCGCGCTGTTCGGGTCGATGTCGCTGTACGACAACGTCGCCTTCCCGCTGCGCCAGCACACCGACATGTCGGAGGCTCAGATCTCACAGCGGGTGCGCGAGCGGGTCAACGACGTGGGGCTGACCGACGCGATCGACTACTACCCCAACCAGCTGTCGGGGGGCATGCGCAAGCGCGCCGGGTTTGCTCGCGCGCTGGTGATGGAACCGGAGATCGTGATCTTCGACGAGCCCGACTCGGGTCTGGACCCGGTGCGCACGGCGCTGCTGTGCGAGCTGATCCAGGAGATGCACGGCCTGCATGGGGGCACCTACATCGTCGTCACCCACGACATCGCCTCGGCGCGGCGGATCGGCGAATACATCGCCCTGCTGTGGCGTGGGCGGATCGTGGAGGCGGGCGACGCCTCGAAGATGTTCTCCTCGGAGAACCACTTCGTGCGCCAGTTCCTCAGCGGCTCCGCCGAGGGCCCGCTGGGGATGGACTAAGCGGGAAGGGGGCAGGCCCCCCTCCCGACCTCCCCCCGGTGGGTTTGGGGCCGACTGACGCATCTGTCTGTTGCGGGCGCCCGACCATATGCGAACATATGTTCGCCTATGGTCGTGTGCGTCCATCTTCCCCGCTTCGAGCTGACCGTCGCCGCCGGCGGCGCCGAGGCGCTGGCCGGGCATGCGCTGGCGATCGCTCCGGCGCCCGGAGGAGAAGCCCGGGTGGGGGAGGTATCGGGGGCCGCGGAGGCGCAGGGCGTCACGCGTGGGATGGCACTGGGGGAGGCGCTCGCGCGCTGCCCGCGACTGCGCCTGGTGGCGGGCGATCCGCTCGGGGTGGCGCAGGAGTGGGGGCGGGCGGCGCGAGCGCTGGAGGGGATCGGCGCTGCCCTGGAGCTGCCGCGGGCCGGCCTCGCGTACTTCGAGTCCGACGGTCTGCTCGGGTTGCACGGGGGGGAGGAGGGGGTGGTTGCTGCCGCGCGCCGAGCGCTGCGGCGCCCCGTGAGAGTGGGCGCGGGCCCGACGCGCTTCTGTGCGCTTGCCGCGGCGCTGGAGGTCCGCTCGCGCCGCGCACGGATCGTCGCTTCCCCTTTCGCACAGGGTGGTGTCACCGCACAGGGCAGCACCTCCGCGCGGCCTGGCTACGCGCTAGACGGTTCCGCGCCGCGCGGCTCCGCACAGCACGGCTCCGCACAGGGTGGTCACTCCCCGCAGCCCGACCACCGCGCGGCCCGCCGCTACCTCGCCTCCCGGCCGGTGGCGCTGCTTGGCTTTCGCGCGGAGACCGCCGCGCTGGTGGAGCCCCTCACGCGACTGGGGATCGACACGCTCGGGGAACTGGCGGCACTGGGACGCGATGCGGTGGCCGATCGCTTCGGCGCGCCAGGGGTGCTCGCGCGGCGCTTGGCACGCGGCGAGGACGACCCGCTGCGCACGCACGTCGCCGAGGAGCGCCTGCGGGAGTCGCTGGAGCTGGAGGAGGCCAACTCGGGGCCGGCGCTGGAACGCGTGCTCGGCGTGCTCGTCGACCGCCTGCTTGCCCGCCCCGAGCGGCGCGGACGGACGCTGCGCGCGCTGAGCATCTCCGCGCGGCTGGTGGAGGGCGGCACCTGGCGTGAGCGGGTGGTGCTGCGCGAAGCGCTGTCCGACCCGCGGCGGATGCGCCTCGCGCTCGCGCCGCGTCTGGCGTTGCTCCCCGCGCCCGCCGCCTACCTGCGCCTGGAGGCCGAGCGCTTCGGCCCTCCGGAGGGAGCGCAGGGGGCGCTGTTCGACCCGGACTCCACCGACCCCGCTCGCCGGGGGAAGCACCGCGAGCGCCTGCGGGAGGCCGTGGCTCAGGTGCGCGTGGCGGCCGGTCCGGAGGCGGCGCTGCGCGCGGTGTGCGTCGACCCCGACTCGCGCGTGCCCGAGCGGCGGGTCGTCTTCACCCCCTTCCCGGGATGAGGGGCCACGCTCCCAGAGCCCCGAGCGGGACCCGGGCGCTCAACCTGCCCCGGCCCGCGCGCGTGCGGATGGGCCCCGGCGGCGCGCCGCGCACGGTGGACGGCCGGCAGATCGAGCAGGTGCGCGAGTCGTGGCTGATCGAGGACCGTTGGTGGACCGGCCGGCCGCTGCGTCGCCGCTACTGGGAGATCGTGAGCGCGGGCGGGCGCAACCTCGTCGTCTTCCACGACCTCTGCTCCGGCGAGTGGTTTGCCCAGGCCGGTTGAGAGATGGGCGGTGCATACATCGAGCTGCACTGCCACTCGGCCTACTCTTTCCTGGACGGAACCTCGCTGCCGGACGAGCTGGCGCGGCGGGCTGGGGAGCTCGGCTATGAGGCGCTGGCGCTCACCGACCACAACTCCGTGTCCGGTTCGATGGAGCTCGCCCAGGCCGCCGCGGCGTACGGGATCCGCGCGCTCCACGGCGCCGAGCTCGATGTCGCGGTGGAGGGCGGTGGCAGTGTCGATGGCCCGCACTCCACTGGCGTCGATGGCCTGCACCCCACTGGTGTCGATTGCCAGCACTCCACCGGCGGGCCTCCGGGCGATCGCGCCCACCACCTGACGCTGCTGGTGCGCGACGCGAGCGGCTGGCGCAACCTCTGCCGACTGTTGACGCTGGCGCATGCCCACACGCGCGAAGGGCCCGGGCACCGCGAGCGGGGCGAGCCGTCGGTGAGCCTGGAGGCAGTGCGGGAGCACAGCGAGGGGCTGGTGTGCCTCACCGGCTGCGCCACCCACGGCGTGCACGACGAGCCGACCGCGCGGCGGCTGCTGGAGGCGTTCGGGCCGCACAACCTGCGCGTGGAGCTGCAGCGTCCCTACGCCCGCCACGATCGTGCGCGCAACCGGGCGCTGCAGGCGCTCGCCCGGCGCCTCGGGGTGGCGTGCGTGGCCAGCGGCGACGTCCACGCCCACGCGCGCAGCCGCGCGGAGCTGCAGGACGCCTTCGTGGCGCTGCGCCACCGCACCACGCTCGACGCCAGCGAGCCACTGCGGCGCGGCAACCACAGCCATGTGCTGGCCGCCCCCGCGGCGATGGCGGCGCGCTTCGCCGAGCACCCCGACGCGGTGCGCGAGACGGTGAGTCTCGCCGAGCAGCTGCGCTTCGACCTGACGCGCGACCTCGGCTACCGCTACCCCGGCTCGGAGGACCCCGGCGCGATGCGCCGCCTCGCGGAGCTGTGCGGTGCGCGGCTGTGGGAGCGCTATGGCGCCCGGGCCGCTGCCGGCGGAGGAGGATCGGGCGGTGTCGGCAGTCGAGGGAGCGGGGAGGGCAAGCGGGGCGGGGGGAGCGCTGCGGCGATGCGCTCCGAGGCCGCGGCACGGCTGGAGCAGGAGCTGCGGATCATCGACGAGCTGGGGCTCGCGGGGTTCTTCCTGCTGCACCACCAGCTGCTGGAGCTGGCCCGCGAGGTCGCCGCCGAGGTACGCGGGCCGGACTCCGCTCGCGCGTTGCTTACGCCCGGGCGCGGGCGGGGCTCGTCGGTCTCCTCGATCGTCTGCTACCTCACCGGCCTCTCGCACATCGACCCGATCGGCAACCGCCTGTTACTCGGGCGCTTCCTGCACACCGGCCTCGAGTCGTTGCCGGACATCGACCTCGACTTCCCGCGCGACATCCGCGAGGTGCTGATCCCCCGTGTGCACGAGCGCTACGGCGATGAGCACGCCGCGCTGGTCGCCGCCTTCCCGACCTTCCGCGCGCGCGGGGCGATCCGCGAGCTCGGCAAGGTGCTCGGCTTGCCCCCGGGAGAGATCGAGCGCGTGGCTCGCGCGGCGGACAACCACCGCGGTGCCGCCGAGTACGACATCCCTCCGGCTTCCCCCCGCTGGGCGTGGCTGGCGCGCCTGGCGGCCGAGGCGTACGGGTTGCCTCGTCATCTCTCCCAGCACCCCGGCGGAATGGTGATCTCAACGCGGCCGCTGATCGACTGCTGCCCCGTGGTGCCCGCCGCGATGGAGGGCCGCCAGATGGTGCAGTGGGACAAGGACTCCTGCGCCGACGCCGGCTTCCTGAAGATCGACCTGCTCGGGCTGGGGATGCTCTCCGCCGTGGAAGGGTGCGTCGAGCTGATCGCCCGCGCGCGGGGCGAGCGGATCGACCTCTCGCGCATCCCCTTCGACGACCCCGCCACCTTCCGGGCGGTGCGCCGCGCGGACACGGTCGGGGTCTTCCAGATCGAGAGCCGCGCGCAGATGCAGTCGCTGCGGCGCACGCTTCCCGAGAGCCTCGACGATCTCACCGTGCAGGTCGCGATCGTGCGCCCCGGCCCGATCCAGGGCGGCGCGATCAACCCCTACATCGAGCGCCGCGCGCGGCTGCGCGCCGACCCCGCCTACGAGGTGCCCTACCCACATCCATCGCTGCGCCCCGTGCTGGAGAGCACGCTCGGCACCGTGATCTTCCAAGACCAGGTGATGGAGGTCGCGCAGGCGTTCGCCGGCTTCAGCGCCCGCGAGGCCGACGGGCTGCGCCGCGCGATGAGCCGCAAGCGCTCCCACGAGGCGCTGCAGAGTCACCGCGAGCGCTTCATCGCCGGCGCCCGCTTGCACGTCGGCGCCGATCTTGCCACCGCGCGGCAGGTGTGGGAGATGGTGGAGGGCTTCGCCGGCTTCGGCTTCCCCAAGGCGCACGGCGCCGCCTTCGGGCTGCTCGCCTACCAGTCCACCTGGCTGCGCGTCCACTACGGCCCGGAGTTCCTCTGCGCGCTGCTCAACGAGCAGCCGATGGGCTTCTACGCCCCCGACACGCTCGTGCACGAGGCCGAGGTTCGCGGCATCCCTGTGATCGGGCTCGACGTCAACGCCTCGGGGGTGGGGTGCACGGTGGAGGACGGCGGGGTGCGCCTCGGCCTCGGCTACGTCAAGGGCGTCCGCGCCGATCAGATCCGCGAGCTGGTCGCCGAGCGCGAGCGCGGCGGGGCCTTCCGCGACCTCGGGGATTTGGCGGCACGCTGCGGCGCGGGGCGGCCCACGCTCGAGCAGCTCGCGTGGTCAGGGGCCTGCGACGGGCTGGTGGACGACGATGGGATCTCCTCTCAAGACGCCCGCCGCCGCCTCGCTCTGTGGCAGCTCGGGGTCGTCGCGCCTGGGCATGCGGTCGGCGAGGAGGGCACCCAGCTGGCGCTGCCGCTGGGGCTTCCCGCGGCGCCGCGCCTGCGTCCGATCACCCGCTGGCAGCGGCTGATCGCAGACTACGCCACCGCCGGTGTCACGGTCGGAGACCACGTCCTGGCGGCCCTACGCCCCCAGCTCACCGCACAGATGCTCGCCACCTCGCCCCAGCTCGTCCGCCTGCCTCAGGGCTCGGCCGTCACGATCGCCGGCCTCGTGATCGCCCGCCAGCGACCCGGCACCGCGAAGGGCACGATGTTCCTGCTGTTCGAGGACGAGTGGGGACACATCAACCTGATCGTCCCGCGCGCCGTGTATGAGAGGCATCGCCCGCTCGCCCGCGCCGAGCCGCTGCTGCTCGCCCGCGGGCGGTTGGAGCGCAGCGCGGTCGAGCGCGTCGCCGGCATCGAGGAGGTGCCTCCCGTGGTGAACGTGATCGTGCGCGAGCTCGCTCCGCTGGAGCGCTTTCTGGCGTACGCTTCCGGCGAGGAGGTCCCTGGGCAGGCGCGGGTCCATCGCCTCCGCGGTGTCACTGCGGATGAGAAAGGCGCCGAGGTGGGCGCCGGCATGCGGGCTGTCGCCCCACCCGTGCAGAGCTTCGCCGCGGGGCGGCGGAGGTAGGGGTGAGGGCATGCAACCGTTCAGTCGTCGTAGCTCTCAAAAGCGTAGGGGTTGAGGAACTGCCGTCCCCAGAAGTACTTCCGGTCCTCGGCGGTCATGCGCGCAAGCTCGCTGACCTCCTCCCAATTTGCTCTGATCGCGTCGACCTGACGATCGATGATCTGTCTGGCCTCGGTGCTGGAGAGCAGGTACGCCTCGGATGCGCCGACGCAGCCGTCGAGTCGGCTGCGCCTGAAGCCGTCGGTGCCTATCTCCATCGCCTGGTTCGCCTCCCCGCCCGCCCGGGGCTGCGGGCAGATGTCATATGCGGGCGTGAGCGACAGCTGCTTACCGTCCCAGAACGCTGCGTGGTTGCGGGCGTGGTCGTCGGTGTTGCCCACGAGAATGTTGAAGGTGATGCGAGCGAACAGCTCACGTAGGGTGGCCCGCGCGTTGGTGAAGTCTTGGCGGATCTTCTCTGCCAGGTCCGCGTAGCTAGCGCCCCGCCATGGGGTCTCTCCGAGCTGGAGAATGGTCAACGCCGAAATGACGGCGCGCCGGTGACCTGTACCCGGTGGGCGGTCGAAACGCTCGACGAGCAAGACGTCTTTGCGAAGCGCCTTGCGTAGCTGCACCGGCGCTGCTTCGAGTCCGACGCGATGCGCGAGCTCCATCGCTGCGAACTCCCCCTTCACGACTGGATATTCGTCGGTGTTGGACGAGAACTTCGCAATGAGCTTGTGCCCGTCGTCGTCCAGCAGCGCCTTCGGGCGCGCCCCGCCGACCGAGCTGCCGTGGAGCAGGGCTTGATCCAGGGCGGGCGAGAATGGGACTCCCGCTTCGAGCCGCTGCGCTGCCTGCATCAGCTCCTCGAGCGAGGCGCTGGTGCAGTCGCGGCCCCGATACACCTCCGCGGAGGCCTGGAAATCCAGCGCACCGATTCGGTCCGAGTCGGATTCCAGCAGGAGGGTCAGCAGACCAGGGTCCGCGGTGTCCTCGGTTGCGTTCCTGTGTCGCAGGATCACGCGACGTCCCCACGCGTCGGGTCCACTGTCGGCGATGCAACCGGCTACTCGCGCGCCCGAAGGCGGTGAGAGCAATCCGCTCCGAAGCGGAAGCTCCGGAGCGTAGAGGGCGATGGCGTCGTCGCGGCCCAGGTAGCTGCGGCCGTAGTTGAAGTTGAGGATGTCGCCGACGGCCTCGAGTCGGCCTGCGACGACTGGCCCAGGCTCGCCGGGCAGCCAGACCCATACGTACGCTTCGGTCGGCTGCTCAGAAGTCATCCCTGAGTCCGTCCGTGGGGACGCGCACCCGCTGCGGGAGCAGAGCGGCCCGAGTGCGGGTGCGATCGAGGTCGAGGGTGAGTCGTGTCCGATCCTCGTAGAACAGCGGCACGCCGACGAGCGTTGCCACCTCGAGCGCCATGCCGAGGCTCACCGTCGGATCGCCCCGCTCGACCTTGCTCAGGGTGGGCAGCGTGATCCCGGCTCGCTCTGCCAGCTCCCGCATCGACCAGCGCCGCTCGCGTCGGGCAAGGGCGACCTGGGAGCCGAGGAGCTGCGCCGCTTCGAGCGTGGACCGCGAATATGTGCGAGTTCGCTTCATGACTTTATAATATATATAAAGCACTTAAAAGCAAATAAAAATGTCTTTTTGGAACGATATATTCAATGGTCGAGTGAGAGATCATGGCCATGGGCGAGTGTTGGCGCTGCCTGTGGGCAGAGGCTCTGCTGGCGCGATCAGTACTTGGGGTACGCTCTCTGCGTGAACTACCGCAAGCTCGGCGCCAGCGACCTCGAGGTCTCGGAGATCAGCCTTGGCTCGTGGCTGACCTACTCCGGCGGGGTGGAGCGCGCGCAGTCGGAGGCCTGCGTGAAGGCGGCGTTCGATGCTGGGATCAACTTCTTCGATACCGCCAACGTCTACGGGCGGGGGGCGTCGGAGACGCTGCTGGGGGAGGTGCTCGCCGGGTATGAGCGCTCCTCCTACGTGCTCGCCACGAAGGTTTACTTCTCGATGTCCGACACCGACCGGGGGCTCTCCGCGGCGCAGATCCACAAGCAGATCGACGCTTCGCTCGCGCGTTTGCGCACCGATTACGTCGACCTCTACCAGTGCCACCGCTACGACGACCAGACGCCGCTGGAGGAGACGATGGGGGCGCTCGCCGAAGTGGTCGCCGCCGGTAAGGCGCGTCACATCGGCTTCAGCGAGTGGACCGCCGGCCAGATCGCCGCGTCGCTGGAGCTGTCCGAAGGGGAGCGGTGGGTGTCAAGCCAGCCGCAGTATTCGATCATCTGGCGCGTGCCCGAGGCCGAGGTGATCCCGCTGTGCGAGCGCGAGGGGATCTCGCAGATCGTGTGGTCGCCGCTCGCCCAGGGGGTGCTCACGGGGAAGTACCCGCCGGGGTCGCCGCCGCCGGAGGATTCACGTGCGGCGAGCGATGAGATGAACACGTTCATGCACCAGCTGCTCGACGACCGGGTGCTGGAGGCCGTGCAGCGGCTGGTGCCGATCGCGGAGGGCGCGGGCCTCACGATGGCGCAGCTCGCGCTCGCGTGGGTGCTGCGCGAGCCCAACGTCGCCTCGGCGATCGTCGGCGCATCGCGGCCCGAGCAGGTGCACGCGAATGCGTCGGCGTCTGGCATCGCCCTCGACCCCCAGATCCTCGCCGCGATCGACGAGGCGATGGGGGACGTCGTGGTCAGGTAGACGCTCGACGCCCAGATCCTCGCCGCGATCGACGAGGCTCTGGGCGCTGTGATCGTGCGCTGAACCCTCTTGGTTGGGCCTAACCCTCAGTCGGCCTTCACGGCGGAGACCTCGACGACGATCTTCACCTTGTCGCTGACGACCATGTTGCCCGAGCCCAGCGCGGCGTTGAAGCGCATCTCGAAGTCCGAGCGGTTGATCTGGGTGCTCGCGGAGATGCCCACGCGCGTCTTGCCCTGGTGGTCCTCCGGCTCGTAGCCCTCCAGCGTCGCCTTCAGCGTGACCGGGCGCGTGACCCCGTGGATGCTGAGGTCGGCGTCGATCTCGAACTCGTCCTCGCCGGTTGCCCTGATCGCGGTCGAGCGGAAGCCGATCTCGGGGTACTTGTCGACCTCGAAGAAGTCCGCCGAGCGCAGGTGATCGTCGCGCTGGGGCTCGCGTGTGTCGACGCTCGCGGTTTTCACCGTGCCGTACGCCACGGCGCCGTCGGGGCCCACCTCAAGCGTTCCCTCGAACTCCTTGAACTGGCCCTTCACGGTGGCGATGCCGAGGTGTTTGACCTGGAACTCCACGCTCGAGTGGACAGGATCGACCTTCCACGTGCCCGTGGGGACGGAGAGGGCTGTGGCGGCTGGGCTGGCGGACTGTGTGGACATGGAAGACTCCTTTTAAGAGAGGTGGCGGAGGGGGTTTGATACCCGCTGGTGGTGCACACCTGCGGGTAGTTGTGCGTGCAACCTTATCAAAGGTAAGTGCATGCGCAACTACTCCCTCAGCGCCGCTGCACCACCAGCGCCTGCGTGGCCAGCCCGAACGGGCCGCGCTCGTCGTGCAGGATGCTCTGCGCCCACGCGATCCCGCCGGGGTGCAGCATGGTGCGGGCGTCGAGGCCGATCCACTCGCCCTCGGGGCGGCGGTTGAACGTGATCGCGAGGTCGGCGTTGATGAACACGTACTGGTCGAACGGCAGTACAGCGGCGATGCCGTTGCCGAAGTCCGCCGCCGCCATCGTGTACACCAGTGGGGTGGGGGCCTCGCCGGGGAGCACGGGGCAGCAGAGGCGCATCCACACGCCGGCCGTGCCGACGGGGGTGTGGGCGCTGCTCACTCCTGTATCGGGCAGCTGGCCTTTCAGCGGGCGGCCGTGCAGGAAGCGCATTTCCATCGCGCTTGCCGCGAAGCTCTTGTGCTCGCCGCCGTCCGGCGCGAAGGCCACCGGGTGCCCCTCCTCACGCCCCGGCAGGGGCGGGGCCTCGCCCTCCTCCACGACCCTCTGCGCCAACTCGGGCAACTCCTCGGGCGCTGGTACCAGCCGCAGCGCGTGGGCGCGACACACGAGCACCCCTCCCTCCTCCTCCTTACCCTTTTGGCCATCCTCCGGCCCGACCGCGCGCAGCTCCGCTTCGAGCTCCTGCACGCGGCGGCCGGGGCGCACGATGCGCGTGGTCAGCGTCAGCGGCGCGAGCGGCACCGGTCGCAGGAAGGAGAAGGAGAGGCGCGCAAACGGTAGCTCGGCGCCGGGCTCCATGCGCTCGAACGCCCCCGCGATCAGCGTCGCCGGTGCGCCACCGTGCTGCGCTCCTGGGTCCCACGGGCCGCGCGCGTACTCGGTCGGCGTGTAGCGCCCCTCGCCTTCGGGGATGAAGATGCTCTCGGTGACCTCAGATGAGTCGTGGCCGGCCGCCATCGCTGGTGTGCTCTCGGCCATCGCGGGGCGGATGCTATCCGTCGCCGCGCGTCGGTACGTGTGTGCTCACTGCGGCAACCGTGCCACGAACTCGGAGAGCTTCGCCGGGTTGCGCAGCGGGGCACCGTGGCCGAAGCAGGCGAGCGCCGGTTCCAGCGCGGCGAGGCGCCGCGCCGATTCGCGGTTGCGCGCGGGGTTGGGGGTGGCGAGGTCGGGCGGCAGGTTCAGCCCGGGGATGCAGGTGATGAAGTTCATGTTGCCCACCACGTCGCCGGCGATCAGCACGCGGTCGGCCTCGCGCCACAGGGAGATGTGCCCGGAGGAGTGCCCGGGCGTCTCCAGCACGGTGAAGCCCGCCACCTCGTCGCCCTCGTGCAGCGCTTTCGCCACGGGGTGGGGCGGGCCCGTCCAGAAGCGTTCCTGCGTCCAATTCAGCCAGCGGGGGAATTTGGGGTTTTTGATCGCCCCCGGGGTCTCCATCGCGGGCACGTCCGCCTCGCCGCACCACAGCGGGATGCCGAGGCGCTCGCACACGGCGTGGCTCGAGCCCTGGTGGTCGGGGTGGGCGTGAGTGAGCGCGTGGGCGGTCACGGTGTGGCCCTGCAGCTGGCGCAGGATGCGGCCCTCCGCCTGGCGGGTGCCGGCGTCGATCAGCACATCGCCCGCGAGGTACACGTTGATCACGTTGCGCGGCCTGCCGTCCAGTTGGTATAGGCCCTCGGCCAGCTGCTTCACGGTGTCGATCCTATCGTTGGTCCGTCTGCTCGCGGGGTCTCACCTCTGCATCCGGTCCGCGTGCAGGTGGTCTCATGTCCGGTCGGGTTCGCGCGGGTGTCGGCTCGCGTGGTGGCGCCTCACGTCCGCCGCTGCTCCCACGAGAAGCCCCTTACTGCGAAGTACAGCCCGAACGCGCCCCACAGCGCGATCACCGCGAGCGCGTCGAGGTTTGCGCTCAGGGTGGAGCCGGTCACCATCGCGCCGGAGAGGCCGTCGATCAGCGGCTTCAGCGGCAGCGCGTCGGCGATCGTGCGCACGAAGCCGGGGGCGCTCGAGGAGTCGAAGGCGTAGAAGGAGACCGCCACCACTGGCAGGAACACCGCGTTGACGTACGCGGCGGTCGAACTCGAAGTTGGGGATCGCGTGCGCGAAGGCCACGCCGAGGGCGGCGAAGCAGACGACCCCGACGAGCACGAACACCACCAGCGCGCCCCACTGCTGCGGCCAGCCGATCCCGAAGAACACCCGTCCGGCGAGCACCACGATCGCGATCTGCATCGCCGTGTTGGTGACCGCGTTGGCGGCCACCCCGCCGAAGTAGGAGATCGTCGGCAGCGGTGTGCCGTGGATCCGCTTCAGCACGCCGCGCTCGCGCAGGAAGACGATGTTGTACGCCAGCGCCGTGAACGTGGTCAACATCACGCTCATCCCCGCGATCATCGGCACCAGCTTGTCCAGCTGGTGCTGGTTGCCGCTGAGCGCCGCCCCGGCGCCGGCGAGGATCACCAGCGGCAGCACGAAGTTGAAGAAGGCGGCGCTCGGGTTGCGCCAGAACATGCGCCGCTCCAAGCGGTACTGGCGCCAGGAGAGCGCGATGGTGTCAGACATCAGGCGACCCTTCCATGGGCAGGCTCGGCGGCGAGGTCTTCGCCGGCGGTGGCAGTGATCGGGGGTGTGGGGGCCTCGACATCCGCGGTCAGCTCCAGGTACACGTCCTCGAGCGACGGGCGCCCGACGGTCAGCTCCTCCAGCCGCTCCCCGCGCGCGAGCGCTTCGGCCGTGAGCGTGTGCAGGAGGGCGGTGGGGTCGTTGGTCTCGCGCTCCACCAGCGCGCCGTCGGGGCCGCGGTAGGCGATGCGGTAGTGCGAGGGCGGGTGGGTTCCGGATCGGTGGGTTCCCAATTCCCGCGGCGGGCCGATCGCCAGCACGCGCCCATCCTTGACGATCGCCACGCGGTCCGCCAGCGCCTGTGCCTCGTCGAGGTAGTGCGTGGTCAGCAAGATCGTCTTGCCCAGCGCGCGCAGCGAGCGGATCGTCTCCCAGGCGGCCCTGCGTGCCTCGGGGTCGAAGCCGGTGGTGGGCTCGTCGAGGAAGATCAGCTCGGGGTCGCCCACCAGCGCCAGCGCGAAGTCCAAGCGCCGCAGCTGCCCTCCGGAGAGCCTGCGGCTGCGCACGTCGGCCTTCTCTTGCAGGCCCGCCAGCGCCAGCACCTCCTCGACGTCGCGCGGGTGCGGGTAGAAGCTCGCCCAGTGGCGCAGCGCCTCGCGCGGGGTGACGTGGCTGTAGATGCCGCCCGCCTGCAGCACGATCCCGATGCGCTTGCGCAGCTGTATCTGCCGGCGCGCGGGGTCATACCCGAGGACAGACACCTCTCCGCTGTCGCGCGCGCGGTATCCCTCGAGGATCTCCACCGTTGTGGTCTTGCCGGCGCCGTTGGGCCCCAGCAGCCCGAACACCTCGCCGCGGCGCACCTCGACGTCGATCCCGCGCACCGCCTCGTACTCGCCGTAGCGCTTGTGTAGGTCGCTCACCTCGATTGCGGGGCCAGTTTCGCTCATGGGCCAGTCACGCCAAGGACTCTACGACGGCGGCTCGGCCACCGGGTCCGCCGTTAACTCCGCGGCGGAGAGCCCCTTGGCGGAGCGCCCGAAACCGGTGCGTGGCTCTCGCTTCTGGCCAAGAACCACCGGGTCATCGGGCGCAAGCGCCAAGCCCGGCTTGACGAGATCCTTGATGTCGGCGCTGACGAGTGTCCAGCCCCGTGACTTCGCCGCCGCGGCGTAGGCGGCGTCGTACGCGGTGAGATCGTGCTCGGCGGCGATCTTCAGCGCCTGATCGACGAGCGCGGTAGAGACGCGAACGAGGCTACTCTCGCTGCGCCTGACGATCGCACGACATATGCGCCCGGCGAGCTCGGGTCGGCCCTTGACGACGCCGACCACGTTCGACACCTCGTACAGGGTCAGGTCGAGCGCTCCGAGCGAGTGCTCCGGAGAGAGAACGAGCACGCGTGCGGGCGAGTGGAAGGGGTCGTCGGGATCGACGGCTGCGATCCACACACTCGCGTCGAGCAGCAGCACTAGCGCGAGCGGCGATCTTGCCGAATCAGCCTGGTCGAGTCGCCGCCAAGGCGCACCGGATCGCCAAGCAGAGCTTCGACCTCCGTCTGGCTCCGCTGGGCGTCCGCGGTGAGCTCGCGCTCGGCGAGATCGCGCAGGAAGCCACTGCGAGTGGAATGCCGCGCCCGCGCATGCGTGTCGATGCGCTCGAGTAGCTCATCGGGGAGTGAAACCATCACCTTCGCCATAGGCTTAGTATAGCCGGTATTGCCGCAGCCGGCACTTTACGCCGCGGCCCCCCAGGGCTCGCAGATCGGGCACACGATCGTGGGTGGGATGTAGTATCATGCTACAACGATGTTGACCGTCCCACAGGTAGCCAAGCGCACGGGTCGCAATCCCGAGACGATCCGCCGCTGGATCCGCGAGGGCAAGCTGCGCGCGAGCAAGGTCGGCACCCAGCACGTGATCGAGGAGCAGGATCTCGAGGCGATGCAGGTTGGTCCGTATCCGGACATGCTGCCCCTCCCGAAGGGGTGGGGGGAGAAGACCTGGGGGGGCAAGCCGATGCCCAATGTGGTGGCCTGGATCAGGGAATCGCGAGAGGGCCACTGAGACTCGGTGCTGGTCGTGGATGCCAGCCTGATGGTGGAGTGGTGCATCGACGTCGAAGAGGACCTCGCTGAGCTCGTGCCCGGCGAGCGCTGTGCGCCGGCGTTGATGTGGTCGGAGGCGAGCTCTGCCCTGCACGAGGCGGTATGGCGGGGCAGGCTGGATGCCGAGGAAGCCGATCGCGCGCGCACTCGCCTGCGCGAGGCCGACGTCGCGCTCCACGAGCACCCCGACCTCGCGGATGAGGCGTGGCAGATCGCCGACGACCTTGGCTGGGCGAAAACCTACGACGCCGAGTACGTGGCGCTGGCCTCGCTGCTCGGCTGCCGGCTCGTGACTGTCGATGCCCGGTTGCGTCGTGGGGCGGATCGGCTCGGTTTCGTCGTCGGGCCGACGGAGCTCTGACTGACGCTCC
This sequence comes from uncultured Solirubrobacterales bacterium, assembly GCA_963724305.1. Classification (GTDB taxonomy): domain Bacteria; phylum Actinomycetota; class Thermoleophilia; order Solirubrobacterales; family Solirubrobacteraceae; genus Palsa-744. Next base: position 899,652 of record CAVRUG010000004.1, on the reverse strand, counting down.
TGCAGAGCGGCAGCCGCCGGTCTCGAGGTCTCTGTGGGCCGCTGACGCACCTCCTGACTTGACAACACCGTCAGCAGTGTCTATAGTGGCCTCGTCATGTGCCCGCTAGGCGGGTTACAGGGCAGGGTCTTGAACATAGGATCGGGTTCGGGTCTGGCCGCTCTGCGGCCGGCCTTTGCAGGAAGTACTGGCGGGGTTTGTTTGCCAGGGAGAGGGACCGGGTCATTTCGGTGAGGGAGTTGATTTTCGCGTGAGTTCGAGAGGGATAAGCGTGTCGAGAGTCGTTGCGGCTCACCCGAGGGGCGATGCTAGATGCGCCAGCATGGCGCTGTCGCATCTCTCTCTCTCTCTCTCTCTCTCTTCGCTTCTTAGCGGCTTCCGCCGTTCGGCCCTAGCGGGCCAGCTGGGTTCCCCTGTAGGGGGAAAGAGAAGACGTGGGCGCGGTGCGGGCCCGTTACTGGCGCGTTTGCGCCGTCTTCTGTTTGCCCCCGTCGGGGGGTGGGGTAGCCGTGAGTCGGCTGTTCCGGGTGTGACGCGCTTTGCCTCTTGGTTTGTGGGGTGGCGTTCTCTTGTGCTGGCTGGGGCGTGTGTGCCTTGGGCTGGGTTTGTCGACTGGGGCTTTCGCGTGCGCGTGCCCGGGGAGGGGATGTGTTGATGAGTGGTGGTCTGGTTCGTGATCGTGTGGTGGGCCTGCGGGCTTGGATTGTTGTGTGCGCGACGTGTGGGGCGCTGGTGTTCTCTCTGGTTGCAAGTGACGCTTATGGGGCGACGATGCCGAGGTCTGGTGTTGCGTCTTTGGCCTCGGGTGCGCCGGCGGTGATCGAAGGCGAGTCTTTCTCGGACGTCGGCTCCTCGAATGTGACGTTGAACGCGCAGATCGACCCGAATGGCTCCTCGACCAGCTACTACTGGGAATACGGGCCGAGCACTACGTACGGGTCACGCACACCCGAAGTCTCGATTGGAGAAGGGCAGAGCGCAATGCCGGTCCCGACGCACCTGGAAGGCCTTGCCGCGGACAGCGAATACCACGTCCGGGTTGTCGCGGTCAACGCCGCGGGCACCGAACGCGGCAGCGACATCACATTCCACACGCTGCCGGCCACTCCGCTCGGGCTGCCGGATGGTCGAGTGTATGAAAAAGTGAGCTCGTTTGGGAGCGCTCAGAACGGAACCTTGCAAGTCTACACGCCCCAGGTATACAGCCTCGGATTGGCCTTGGCGGAAGGCACGTTCACGAAACTGCCCTTTCAGGTGGCTACCAATGGTGAAGCCGCGGTGTATGCGGGCGACCCGTCGAGTGGCGGCACCGGCCAGGGTGGGCAGAACTCCGGTAACAATTATCTGGCGACCAGGCTCCCTGGGGGTGGGTGGCAGCAGGTGAACATTCAGCCTCACGGGAAGGTCAGCGCAACATACCGGGCGTTTTCGAGTGACCTTACTAGCGCAACCCTCACGGCCTCGGGCGAGACCGGGCTCGAAGACGGACTGCCGCCGCTGTCGCCTGAAGCGCCAGGCGACGGCTATCGGGATATCTTCCAGCACGCTCTCGCCGGCGAAGCCTATGAACCCTTTTTCACCAAGGATGTAACGTTACATCGACCTCCCAAAGCAGAACCCTTCAAAAGTAAAGCACTGGAAGTGGTTTATGCCGGTGGGTCAGCCGGTTCCGGCGAGCAGTTGTTTGAGGCGAATGACGCGCTGACAGGAAATGCAACTGAAATTGCAGAACCATGGGAAAAAACTGAATCTGGCCACTATCGTGAAGGTAATCTCTATGTGTTGGCTGGTGGGCGTTTGAGCTTGATCAATGTGCTTCCGGACGGCTCCTCCTCTGAGCCTCAGGCGACCTTCGGCTCCTTGGCCGGCCAAGATGATCCGTTCGAAGGCGAAGAAATCGATCTCAGTCATGTGATTTCGGCGGATGGGTCGCGGGTCTTCTGGACGGATTTGACGACAATGGATCTGTATGTGCGAGAGAATCCGACATCGAGTGACGCGAAGACGATCGAGATCGCGGCCAACGGGCATTTCTGGACGGCGAGCGCGGACGGGTCAAAGGTGTTCTATACCGATGACGGCCTGTATGAGTATGAAGTTGAAAATGGCCGGACGACTGATTTGACGCCTGGTGTCGAAGTGGTAGGTGTGGTCGGCGCGAGTGACGATGGGGCATACCTCTACTACGTCAACAGCGGCGACAACCTCTACCTGTGGCACGCGGGTGCCTCGACGTTGGTCGCGGCCAACCTTTCGTCCGAAGATGGCGGGAGTGGAGGGCCGATACCGCCTTACCCCGGCACCTACCAAACGCAACTCGGGGATTGGGTGGGACAGATTGGGCTGCGGACGTCGGAGGTGACGCCGGACGGGAGGGCTGTGGTGTTCATGTCGAGGCAGAGCCTGCCGGTGGTGGGTTACCCGGCATGGTTATCCAAATGAGGGACAGGAGGAGGTATATGTGTATCAGGCGGAAGGGGGCGGAAGTCTGTTCTGTGTCTCATGCAGTCGCAGCGGGGAAGCGCCCCGTTATGGTCCTGGGTTTTTGCCGGTGAGCTGGATGGCGACGGAGCAGCCGCAGGTGATTTCCGATGATGGGAGCAGGGTGTTCTTCGATAGTTGGGAGCCGCTTGTGTCGCAGGATACGAACGGGAAGCTCGATGTGTATGAGTGGGAGCGTGATGGTGCGGGCAGCTGCCACGAAAGCGAGGGGTGTATCTACTTGCTCTCAGGTGGCACCAGTTCGTCTTCGTCGTGGTTCTTGGGGTCGAGCGCGAGCGGTGATGATGCGTTTGTGATCTCGCGTGCGGATCTGACGGGGACTGCTGGGTATGAAGGGTTTGCTGTGTATGACGCGCGGGTTGGTGGTGTGCAGCCGGTTGCGTTGCCGGTGTGTACGGGTTCGGGTTGTCAGGGTGTGCCGCCGGCGGCGCCGATCTTCGCGACGCCGGCGAGCGTGACGTTCGCTGGCGTTGGGAACTTCCCAGCACCGAGTACGACGGCGCCGCCGAAGAACAAGCCGAAGTCAAAAGCCAAACCGAGGTCGAAAGCCAAGTCGAAGTCGAAGGAGGTGCGCGCGAGGCGGTTGGCGGGTGCGTTGCGGGCGTGTGGGCGGCGGCGTGGGCGAGCGCGGTCGGTGTGTGGGGCGCGAGCGCGGCGGCGTTACGGGACGGGATCGGGTGCTGGTAAGTCGTCGTTGCGAGTGGGGGGGCGGTAGTCATGCGTATGCATAAGAAGCTGGTCTTGTTGCTTGGTGTGTGTGTGGTGGGGGTGTTGGTGTGGCCGGTGGCTGCGTGGGCGTCGCCGGGGTGGGAGGCGTTTACGCGGGTCTCGCCGGCGTATCTTCCGCCGGGTGGCACGGGGCGGATCGAAGTGCGTGTTTATAACACGGGGTCGAGTACGGGTGAAGATCCGAGGATCGTGGATGAGCTACCGGCCGGTGTGAGCGCGACCAGCGCGTCGGTGAGTCTCCGGGCCGGGGTCGCCGAAGAAGTGGGCCTTTCGGAAGGCGGGGATGGTGAATGCTCGGGTGTACAGGTTGTGACGTGTACAGCGGAAACGGTGCCAGCGGGCGCGTCCGCGATCGTGATCATCGAAGTGAGCGTCGATGCGGGCGTTAGTGGCGAAGCGGCTAACCGTGTCGCGGTTACTGGGGGTGGTGCGTTGAGTCCGGCGGTGGAGTTGACGCAGGTCACGTTCAGTGGGGAAGAAGCGCCGTTTGGGTTCTCTGGTTTCGATGCGTGGTTGACGAACGCGGATGGGTTGACGGATACGCAGGCCGGCTCGCATCCGTATGAGATGACGGTCGCGTTCGCGGTGAACAGCAGAGGTCATGGTGTCTTCGAAGAATTTCCTGCGGGTGGTGAAACGCAGCAGCTGGTGGTGAATTTGCCGCCGGGGATCGTGGGGGATCCGACCGCGGCGCCGCGCTGCTCCCGCCGTCAGTTCGACGGCGAAAGCCAGTCGAATGAAGAGAAGCCGACGTGCCCGGCGTCGACGCAGGTCGGTGTGGATGAATCGATCGTGCAGGGCATTCATGTTTCGTTCAAGGTGTACGACCTGGTGCCGCCGCCGGGTATCGCGGCGCAGTTCGCGTTCGACGATCAGGGCACGGACGTGTTCTTGAACGCGGGGGTACGGTCCGGTGGGCCGACGCCGCTGGACTCGGACTATGGCATCAGCGTGCACACGCTCGTGCCGCAGGACGCGGTGACGTTCAACACGACGACGATTTGGGGTGTGCCGAGCGAAGAAAGCCATGATGTGCAGCGCGAAGCACCGTCGGCCGGTGGGTCGGTGCCGTTGTTGACGCTGCCGACCTCGTGTGAAGGCCCGCAGGAATTCTCGATCGAAGCACTCGACACCTGGCAGTACGCGAACCTGCACGCACACGCGTCGGTGATGACGCACGACAGCACGGGTACGCCGGTCGGGTTCACGGGCTGCAGCGATCTTGGGTATGACCCGTCGTTGAGTGTGGCGCCGGATACGAGCGCGGGGGATACCCCGGCGGGGTTGACGACCGAAATCAAAGTCCCCCAGGAAGGCCTTGAGACCGTGACCGGGATCGCGACGTCCAATCAGAGGGATGCGACGGTAGTGCTGCCTGAAGGGATGGTGTTGAACCCGGGGCGGGCGTCGGGGTTGGCTGCGTGTCCGCTCGATGAAGATGGTGTGGGTCAGGAAGGTCCGCCGCGGTGCCCGGCGGCCTCGCAGGTCGGCACGGCGACGGTGTTGACCCCGCTGCTCGCCGAACCGTTGGAAGGCAAGGTGTATACGGTTGAATCTCAGCCGCCGGATTTGAAATTGCTGATCGCGCTCGCCGGGCAGGGCGTCGAAATCAAGCTGGTCGGCGACGTGCATCTGAACACGAGCACGGGGCAGTTGACGACGGTGTTCAAGGAAACCCCGGAGGTTCCGTTCACGAGCTTCAAACTCTCCTTCAGCGGCGGGGCGCAAGCGGCGCTCGTGACCCCACCCACGTGTGGGCTGTTCACGAGTGCCTCGGACTTCACGCCGTGGAGCTCCCCGGCGGTCGAAGACGTGTTCTCCCCGAGCAGCTTCCAGATCGCCACGGGTACCAACGGTGCTCCGTGTGAGTCGCCGTTGCCGTTCACGCCGAGCATGATCGCCGGTGCGACGACCGATCAGGCGGGGGGTTATACGGCGTTCTCGTTGTTGTTGTCGCGTGCTGATGATCAGCAGCGGATCTCCAAACTGCAGTTCAAGACCCCGAAGGGCCTGCTGGGGATGATCAGCCACGTGCAGCTCTGCGAAGAACCCCAAGCAGCGAAGGGCGAATGCCCCTCTGGGTCGCAGGTTGGGCACACGGTTGTCGGCTCGGGTGCTGGCCCTGACCCGTTGTATGTGCCGGAGGCCGGTAAGCCGGAAGCCCCGATCTACATCTCAGGCCCCTACGACGGCGCCCCGTACGGTCTGGTGATCTCCGTCCCGGTGATCGCCGGCCCATTCAACCTGGGGACGACGGTCGTGCGCGGGAAGATCGAAGTGGATCCGCAGACGTCGCAGCTGACGATCACAACCGACCCGCTGCCGACGATCCTCGATGGCGTCCCGGTGGATATGCGGACGATCAACGCGGTGATCGACCGCAAGGAATTCATGTTCAACCCCACCAACTGCAACCCACAATCCTTCTCAGGCACAGCCACAAGCACCGAAGGAACCACCGCGCCATTGTCGAGCCCCTTCCAGGTCGGCTCCTGCCGCAGTCTGACGTTCAAACCGGGGTTCAAGGTTTCGACCTCCGCGAAGACGTCACGGACGCAGGGCGCGAGCCTGGACGTCAAGATGACGCTCCCCGACGAAGGCGGCCTGAGCAGCACCGCGAACGTGCAACGCGTCAAGGTATCGCTACCGAAACAGCTCCCAACCCCGTTGAAAACGCTGCAGAAGGCGTGTTTGGAAAAGACGTTCGCGGAAAACCCCAAGAACTGCCCGGTCGCGTCGCAGGTTGGGACGGTCAAGGTCTCAACCCCGGTCCTCCCAGGCGGCCTGACCGGGACGGCGTACTTCGTCTCCCATGGTGGCGCGAAGTACCCGGAACTGATCATGGTGCTTGTGGGTCAGAATGGTGTGACGGTGCAGGTGCATGGGGAAACGCAGATCAGTAAAGCGGGGATCACGACGGCGACGTTCGCGACGGTGCCTGATGTGCCGTTCTTGAGCTTCGAATTGACGTTGCCGCAGAGGGAATTCCCGGCGTTGACTGCGAACGGGAACCTCTGCAAGGGCACGTTGCTGATGCCCACCGAACTGGTCGGCCAGAACGGCCTTGTAATCAGCCAGAGCACGAAGATCGCGGTCACCGGATGCCCGAAGACGAAGAAGGCATCGCATAAGAAGAAGGGCAAGGGTGGTCATGTCAAGCGCAAGCGTGTCAGCAAGAAGAAATAGGGTTGGGGGCAACCGGGGCAAGGTGATCGCGGTGGCCTCCCGTGGCCGAGACGGCGGTGCGCGCAGTGGTGCGGGGCGCCGTTCGGCTCTGGGGGATGTGGAGCGTGGCGGATTGGGCCGTGGTGTGGATCGTGGTCCGGTTCGCGGGGGTGTGGATCGTGGTGGTGGGCGTGGTGGGGTTGTGGAGATCCAGCGCGCGCGGATGATCGCGGCGCTTGTGGAGGTCGCGGGCGAGCGCGGTGTCGGGGGTATCACGGTGGGGCGGATCGTCGGGCGCTCGGGCGTGTCCCGTCGCACGTTCTATGAGCTCTTCGAAGACCGTGAGGATTGCTTCCTGGCGGCGTTCGATCTTTCGGTTGAGCGTGGCGCGCGACACGTGGTCCCGGCGTTCCAGGCGCCGGGTGCGTGGCGGGAGCGGGTCCGCGCTGGCCTCCAGGCGCTGCTGGCTTATCTTGAGGATGAGCCGGGGATGGGCGCGCTGTGCGTCGTGGACGCGCTCGGCGGCGGCCCTGTCGCATTGGAGCGCCGCGCGCGAGTCGTGAACGCGTTGATCGACGCGGTGCACGAGGGCCGCAAGGAAGCGCGGGCAGGCGCGAAGCCGACGCGGTTGACGGCTGAGGGCGTGGTTGGCGCGGTGTTGTCGGTGTTGCACGCGCGGCTGGCGGCGCAGGCTGCCCGCCACAACGGTGGTGCGCAGCCGATGGCGAGCCTGCTCGGTCCGTTGATGGCGATGATCGTGTTGCCGTATCTGGGGCAGGCGGCGGCGGCGCGAGAGGCGGCGCAGCCGTCCCCGCGGCGCAGGCGCGTGGCGCCACCCACGCAGGGCGATCCACTGCGGGAGCTTGATATGCGTCTTACCTACCGCACGGTGCGGGTGCTGCTGGCGATCGCCGAGCTGGGCGGGCCGGGGCCGGGTCCCAACGGCCGTGGTCCCAGCAATCGGAGGGTCTCCGAAGCGGCCGATGTCTCAGACCAGGGCCAGATCTCGAAGCTGCTCGCGCGCCTGGAGCACCTCGGCCTGATCAGCAACGGCGGCGCCGGTCCGCTGCGTGGCGAGCCGAACGTGTGGCGGTTGACGGCCAAGGGCGCAGAGATCGAGCGGGCGATCCGGCGGCAGGCCGCGCCGGCCTGAGAAGCGAGGCCGATCGCGGGCCATGGAGGGCCCGCGCCCGGGCGGGTGGGCAGCAGGTGCGGCGCGCGGACGCGCCCCCAGCCCACCGCCTACCAGTGAACCCCGCGCGTGAGCGTCGCCATCGCGATCTGCTCGAAGGAGGCCCGCTCCTCGGCGTCCTGCTGCCCGCGCGAGGCGGCTGAATCGGGGAACACGCGGTAGGCGAGGTGGAGGATGCGGTCCACCGCCTTGGGGGAGAGGGCGTAGAGGACCTCGCCCGCGGTGCCGAGGCGGGTGCCCATGTGCTTGGGGTGGGTGCGCAGCGCCTCGCAGATCATGTCGGCGGCCTGCTCGGGGGTGATCGCGGGGAAGGCGTCGTACATCTTCGTCGGGGCGATCATCGGGGTGCGCACGAGCGGCATGTGAATCGTGGTGAAGGTCACGCCGTCGCCGATCGTCTCCGAGGCGACCACGCGGGTGAAGGCGTCGAGCGCGGCCTTCGAGGCAACATAGGCGGAGAAACGGGGCGGGTTCGTCTGCACGCCGATCGAGGAGATGTTCACGATGTGACCGCTGCCGCGCTCGCGCATGTCGGGGAGCAGCCTGATGATCAGGCGGATCGCGCCGAAGTAGTTGAGCTGCATCGTGCGTTCGAAGTCGTGGAAGCGGTCGTATGAGAGCGCGATCGAGCGGCGGATCGAGCGGCCGGCGTTGTTGACCACCATGTCCACGTGGCGGTGGTCGGTGAGGATCCGCGCGACGAGGTCGTCCACCGAGTCCATGTCGGACATGTCGGCGGCGTACACGAACGCGGTGCCGCCCGCGGCGACGATCTCCGCGCGCAGCTCCTCGAGCTTCTCGACGTTGCGGGCAACCAGCAGCGGGATGCCGCCTGCCGTGGCGACCTGCAGCGCGGCGGCCCGGCCGATCCCGGAGGAGGCGCCGGTGATCAGCACGCGCCTGCCCTCCACGGCTTCCTGCAGCGTGCGGTCTCGGCTGAGGTTGGGGTCCATCTCGCGCTCCCAGTAGTCCCACAGCCGCTGCGCGTAGCCGCGCAGCTCCGGCGGCTGCTCGAGGCCCGAGCCGGCGAGCGCCAGCTGCGTCGATCGGCTGTCGAAGCGCGGCACCAGCTCCATGTGCTCGAGCACCTCCTCGGGAATCCCCAGCTCGCGCAGCGCCAGCCCGCGCAGCTGGCGCCAGGGGGGCAGCGCCATCGTCAGCGTGATCGGCCACGTCGGCAGGGCGCGCGTGAGGCGCTTGTCGAGGCTCACCGCGAAGCGGGGGGCGTGCGCGGCGGTCGCCAGCTCGTTGACCAGCTCGTCGACGCGCTGCCCGCGCGGGTCGGTCAGGTGGAAGGCCCTGCCGTCGAGGTCGGGCAGGTGCATCAGGTGCTCCATCGCATGGGCCACCCAATCCACAGGCACGACGTTCGTGCGCCCGAGGTCCACGCCGACCAGCGGCAGCCATTCCGGCAACAGCCCCCGCGCGCGCTGGATCGCCTTGAAGAAGTAGTACGGCCCATCGACCTTGTCCATTTCGCCGGTGCGCGAGTCGCCGACGACGATCGCCGGGCGGTACACCCGCCACGGCACGAACGGCTGCTCGCGCACGATCCGCTCGGACTCCCACTTCGTGCGGTGGTAAGGCGAGGGCAGCTTCTGGCCCTCGTCGAACATCTCCTCGCTGAACATCCCCTTGTACGCGCCCGCGACGGCGATCGAAGAGACGTGGTGCAAGCACCCCACCTCCAGCGAGCGCGCCAGCTCGACCGCGTGCGTCGTGCCGCCGACGTTCGCCACCGTGTTCTGCTCGGCAGGCGCGGTCATGTCGTAGATCGCGGCGAGGTGCACGAAGTGGTCGATCTTCCCGCGCAGCTCGGTGATCTGCTCCTCGTCGAGGCCCAGCAGCGGCCGGCGCAGGTCGCCGACGACGGGGATGATCCGTTTCGCGGCGGGCTCGCCGGTGGCCGTGGACCAGCGGTCGGCGAGGTCGTCGAGGCGGCCGGTGGAGCCCTCGCGGACGAGGACGTAGATCTTGCCGTTGCGGTTTCCCAGCAGGCGTTCCATCAGGTTGCGCCCGATGAAGCCGGTTGCGCCCGTTATGAAGTAGGTCATGGTGGGTCGAGGATAGAGGGTTGCGGTCTGTCCCGAGCGCCGCTCAGGGAGGGGTGTGGGGGCAGGGGATCATCCGCGCGCCTGCCGGCTGGCGACAGCCGCATAGGCGCGGGGCCTCCATGCCCCGCGACCGGCCGAACGACGCAGGGAGTTGACAACACCGTCCGAAGTGTCTATAGTGGCCTCGTCATGTGCCCGGTGCCGGGCGCGGGGTGTGTCTTGAACATAGGATCGGGTTTGGGCCGGGCGCCTTGTGGCCGGCCTTCGATGTATTGACAAGGGTCTGCTTGGGAGAGGGGCCGGGTCATTTCGGTGAGGGAGTTGGTTTTCGCGTGTCTTTGAGAGGGATTTGACGTGTCAGGGGTCGTTGCACCCCCGGGATTGAGTGATGCTAGATGCGCCAGCTTGGCGCTGTCGCATCTCTCTCTCTCTCTCTCTCTCTTCGCCTAGGGCGCTAAGCCCAGGGTTCGCTCGCCGGGCGCGTTCGCGCCGTCTCGCAGGGTTCCCCGTAGGGGGTGGGTTCGCGGCGGCCCGGTTTGGGCTGCTCGCGCGTGTGTTAGTAGTTGCGCCTCTCGGTGCTTGGTCTTGTAATCGAGGGGTCGTCCCCTCTGTCTTGGAGGAGACGGTGTGATGAATGCTGCTCGTAGGCTGATGTGGCGACTCTTTTCGCGCTATTGGGTGGGCTGGTGTTCGGGAGTGTGCTCGGCGTTGGCGGCTGGTCCTGAAGCGCCGGCGGCGGTCGTGGTGGAGTCGATCAAAGCTGGTTCTGCGACGTTCCGCTGGCGAGCTGAACCCGGGTAAAGAAGGTGGCCCGGGGACCTTCGAACTGGGTACCTATGAGTTCTTGTATAGGAAGTCTGCGACGGAATGCGAAGGCGGGAGCATGGCGCCTGAATCGCCGGGGATCTCGCTGGGTGGTGGGCAGGAAGCTCTCCCGCCGGTGGAAGTGACCGGTCTGGAAGCGCATTCCGAGTACACGGTGTGCCTGCTGGCTCGTGATGGGATCAAAGGGGAAGTGACGGTGGGGTCGGCGGTGACGTTCAAAACTGCGCTTGCGCCGGAAGCTCCGACGACGTCATCGGCGACGGGGATCGGTGCGACCTCGGTGACGTTGCATGGTGTCTTGAACCCGGGTGGTGAAGGTGAACCCGGTGGCTACGAATTCCTGTATGCCGCTTCGGCCGGCGAATGCCTGGGTGGGGCGGGGTCTGGTGGGAGCGCGTTGGGGCATAGGGAAGAAGCCGTCTCCTCCGAAGTGACGGGGCTATTGCCGAGCACCCGGTACACGTTCTGTTTGCTGGCGCGCAATGAAGCCGGCGAAACCGCGGTGGGATCGGCCGTGACGTTCACGACGCTTGGGGTGGCGCCTGTGGTCGAAGGGGAGTCCTTCGCGGGCGTGGGGTCTGCGGGTGCGTCGGTGGATGCTCAGGTCGATCCCGAGGGGCTGGCGACCACGTACTTCTATGAATACGGCGCCAGCGTCGCCTATGGATCCTCGACGTCCGCGATGGGTCTCGGCGATGCCAACGAGATTGTTGAAGTGCCGGCGAGGTTGAGTGGCCTGCAGCCGGGTACGGTCTATCACTTCCGTGTGGTCGCGCGCAACGAATCCGGCACGGTTGAGGGTGCTGACGCGACGTTTACGACTTTGCCCGCGGGTGTGCCGGGTCTACCGGATGGCCGGGTGTTTGAAATGGTGACCCCGCCGAGCAACGAAAACGCAGAGGTCTATACGCCGCAGGCGATCAAGGGCTCTACTCGTCAGGGGAATGGTGTTGCGACGGAACTTCCTTTTCAGGCTGCGGTGGATGGCGAAGCGGTTGCGTATGTGGGTGATCCGACTGCGGGTGGGTCGGGGGAGAGTGGCTATAGCTTTGGTGGTGAGTATTTGGCGAGGCGGTCTGCGGGTGGTGGTTGGACGCAGGAGAATCTCGAGCCTGAAGAGGAACCGCCCGCGGCCTATCAGGCGTTCTCGGGCGATCTTTCGGTGGGGATCCTCGAGTCCCGGGCAGAACCTGCGCTTTCCTCGCAGGCACCGGGTGGCGGCTATGACGTGCTGTATACGCGGAGCGATGGTGGTGGTGGCTATCAACCGCTGTTCACCGAGACTCCACCCAACCGGTCCGCGGTAGTGGGAGAATTCGGCGCCTACAACGTCCCACATGTGACACAAGAAGGCAAAGAACCTGTGTATGCCGGTTCCTCGGCGGATTTGAGTCGGTTGTTGTTCGAGGCGAACGATGCGTTGACTGAAAACGCGGCCGGTGGTGCTGGGGAAGATCCGGTGACGCATCTTCAGTTTGCGCAAGAGAACAATCTCTATGAGTCGGCCGGGGGTCGTGTGGTTTTGGTGAACGTGTTGCCCGATGGCGGGACCGAGGCGAATGCGACATTCGGCGCTCCGCCTTTGAGCTATCACGAAGGGGTGAATCCGCCTGATTTCAGTCATGTGATCTCTGAAGATGGGTCGCGGATCTTCTGGACGGACCTGAGCACGGGCGATCTGTATGTGCGGGAGAACGCCGATCAGCCGCAGAGCCCGCTGAACGCACAGGATGAATGCCTGGTGCCTGGGGATGCCTGCACGGTGCTGGTGTCCGCCGGTGGCCGGTTCTGGGCCGCGAGCAGCGACGGGTCGAAGGTGTTCTTCACCAAGGAAGGCCCGTTGTACGAGTACGACTTGGCAAGCGGCCAGACGAGCGATCTCAGCGAAGGCGCCGATGTGGAAGGTGTGGTCGGGGCCAGCGCGAATGGCTCGTATGTGTACTTCGTCGAGGAAGGCGGCGGGCTGTACGTCTGGCACGAAGGAGCAAAGCCGAAGCTGATCGCAACTCTCTCCGGCAATGACGGCAAACAGATAGAAAAGCAGTATAAGCCGCTCTTGGGGGGAATTTGGTGATTGGCAGCCAGGTCTTGGGCATCGTACCGCGGAGGTCGCGCCGAATGGGCTAAGCGTGGTGTTCATGTCAGAAGAAAGCCTTACCGGCTACGACAACGAAAGCACGTGGGAAGGCTTCCCCGAGCAGTTCGAGGAGGTATATGTTTATGAGGTGGAAGGCGCCCGTCATCTGTTTTGTGTCTCGTGTAGTCCGAGCGGAGAACGGATTCAGGATAATTTTGACTCTGAATATGCGATTGCGGGTGGGTTTTTGCCGGTGAGTTGGAGCAATACGTATCTTCCGCGGTGGTTGACGGATGAAGGGGCGCGTGTGTTCTTCGATAGCGGCCAGCCGCTGGTATCGGGGGACACGAATGAAGCGCAGGATGTGTATGAGTGGGAGCGCGATGGCACGGGCAGTTGCCGTGAGGAAGCAGGGTGTGACTATCTCTTGTCGGGTGGCACGAGTAACTCCGCGTCGTGGCTGCTTGGTGCGAGCGCGAGTGGTGATGATGTGTTCGTGATTCGCGTGCGCAGTTGACCGCGCAGGATCAGAACGAAGATTACAATCTGTTCGATGCGCGTGTTGGTGGTGTGCGGCCGGTGTCGCCGCCGGTGTGTTCGGGTACGGGGTGTCAGGGTGTGCCGGGTGCGCCGCCGGTGTTCGCGACACCGTCGAGTGAGACGTTCAACGGGGTCGGGAACTATCCGCCGCCACGGTAGGTAAGCCCGGTGCGGCGCCCGGGAAGAGCATCCCGAAGGCGCGGGGGTTGACGCGGGCGCAGAAGCTCGCAGGCGCGTTGAGGGTGTGTCGCAGGCAGGCGAGGGCAAGGCGGATGGCCTGTAGGGCGCGGGCGCGCAAGCGCTACGGGAGTATGGGTGAGCGGGGGAAGAGTTCGTCCAGGTCGGCGAAGGGGGCGCGGTAGCATGTTGAAGAGATCGCTGGTTCTACTTCTCGCTGTGTGTGGCGTGAGCTTGGTGTTTGCGTCGGTGGCTGTGGCTGGGTCGTCGGCTGGGTTTGGGTTGGCGGGCTTTGAAGGCTCGTTGTTGAACGCGAACGGGACGGTCGATACGCAAGCGGGGTCGCATCCTTATGCGCTGACGCTCGGGTTCTCCTTCAATACTGCGTATGACGAAAAACTTGGGTATGAAGCTCCGGTTGGTCAGATACGGGATATGAATTTCAATCTGCCGCCGGGTTTGATCGGGAACCCCCAGGCGGTATCGCAGTGCACCCGCAAGACCTTCGATAAAGGAGCGAAATCACCGGTGATGGGGCGCTGTGTCCAGCGAGCAGCGAGGTTGGGGTCAACGCGGTACATATCGGTTCGCTGGGTGGGCATGTTTATGAGCCGGTGTTCAACTTGGTGCCGCCGCCGGGTGTCGCGGCGCAGTTCGGGTTCGAGCTGGTGGGCATCCCCGTCTATCTGGATGTGGGTGTGCGTAGCGGTGGGGACAATGGGCTCACGGTGCATGTCGATAACCTTCCGCAGCACCAGATCATCTCCGATCAGATAGTGATCTGGGGTACCCCGGCCGATCACGAAGGGCAGCGGGGTGCGCCTGTCGAACGCGGTGGAACGCCGTTCTTGACGTTGCCGACGTCGTGCGGCGCGCCGCCGCGGTTCACCGCGGAAGCGCTCGGGACGTGGGGGAACCCCAACCTGTTCTCCGAAAAGGAATTCCTAATGTCCGAAAGTGTGGATCCGCCGTTGACTTCCGGAACGGTGGGTCGTGGCATCCAAGCGAAGGCGGTGCGGCGGTCGGCTTGACGGGCTGTGAACGCCTGGCGCATTTCAACCCGGCGGTGTCGATCGCACCGGATACCAGCCAGGGCGACACTCCAGCCGGGCTGACGACCATGGTGCGGATGCCGCAGGGGTTGAACCCTGAAGGTCTGGCGACCGCGGGTTTGAAGGATACGACGGTGGTGTTGCCGGCGGGGATGGCGGTCAATCCGGGGCAGGCGAAGGGGCTGGCGACGTGCTCGCTTGTGCAGGCGGAAATCGGTAGCGAAAAGGGCGATGAGGGTCCGCCGTCGTGTCCGGCGGCGTCGAAAGTCGGCGAAGACGAAGTCGTGACGCCGTTGCTGGCGGAACCGTTGAAGGGCAGCGTGTACCTGCTGCCGTCCAACCCCCCGGACGTGAAGATCCTCCTCGCGGCCTCGGGGGAGGGCATCAACCTGAAGCTCGTCGGCACGGTGCATATGGATGAAGCGACGGGGCAGTTGACGACGACGTTCGAAAACACACCGGACGCGCCGTTGACTGATTACAAGCTGTCCTTTAGTGGTGGTGCGCAGGCTGCGCTTGTGACGCCGTCGGGGTGTGGGGTGTATGGCACGAGTGCTGACTTCACGCCGTGGAGCACGCCGTTCACCGAAAACGCGCTGGTGGAAAGCAATTTCACGATCAACAGTGGCCCCAACGGCACCCCATGCGCCTCACCGTTGCCGTTCAGCCCGGTGATGAACGCGGGCGCCTCGACCGACCAGGCCGGCGGCTACACCGACTTCTCGATGTTGTTGACGAGGGGTGATGGGCAGCAGCGGATCTCCAAACTGAAGTTCAAGACCCCACCGGGCCTGCTGGGGATGATCAGCCACGTCGCGCTGTGCGAAGAACCCCAGGCAGCGAAGGGCGTATGCCCGGTAAGCTCGTTGATCGGGCATACGGTGGTGGGTGCTGGCCCTGGCCCGTATCAGTTGTATATCCCGGAAGAAGGTCAGGCGCCTGCGCCGATCTACATCACCGGCCCCTATGAGGGAGCCCCGTATGGGTTGCTGATCGCGGTGCCGGTGCTCGCCGGCCCGTTCAACCTCGGCACGACGGTGGTGCGGGGGAAGATCGAAGTGGACCCGGTGACCTCGCAGCTGACGATCACGACGGACCCGTTGCCGACGATCCTCGATGGTGTGCCGACGGATTTGCGGACGATCGATGCGGTGATCGACCGCAAGGAATTCATGTTCAACCCGACCAACTGCAACCCGTCCTCGTTCAGCGGGACAGCAACCAGCGTGGAGGGCACCGAAGCGGGGTTGTCGAGTCCGTTCCAGGTCGGCTCCTGTCGCAGCTTGACGTTCAAGCCGGGTTTCAAGGTGTCGACGTCGGCGAAGACGTCACGGACACAGGGTGCGAGCCTGCACGTCACGATGACGCTACCCGACGAAGGCGGCCTCAGTAGCACCGCGAACGTGCAGCGGGTCAAGGTGTCGCTACCTAAACAGCTGCCCTCGCCGTTGAAAACGTTGCAGAAGGCGTGCTTGGAAAAGACGTTCGCGGAAAACCCCAAGAACTGCCCCGTCGCCTCCCAGGTCGGGACGGTCAAGGTCTCAACCCCGGTGCTGCCGGGTGGCCTATCGGGGACGGCGTACTTCGTCTCCCACGGTGGCGCGAAGTACCCCGAACTGATCCTCGTCCTGACCGGCCAGAACGGTGTGACGGTGCAGGTGCACGGGGAAACATTCATCAGCAAAGCGGGGATTACCACGGCGACGTTCGCGACGGTGCCGGATGTACCGTTCTCGAGCTTCGAACTGACGCTCCCCAAACGTGAATACCCGGCGTTGACCGCGAACGGGAACCTCTGCAAGGGCACACTGCTGATGCCGACGGAACTGGTCGGCCAGAACGGGCTGGTCGTGAACCAGAGCACGAAGATCGCGGTGACGGGATGCCCGCCCGCCCGCCCGAAGCAGAAGAAGGCGACGCATAAGAAGAAAGGCAAGCGGGGGGATGCCAAGCGCAAGCGCGCCAGCCGCAAGAAGGGCTAGAGGCCCGGTGAGCGCGGTGGCCTCCCGCAGCCGCGGCAGCAGCGCCCGCCGGCAGGCGCGGAGCGCCGCCAGACCCACAAGGATGTGGACCGCGGCGGTGGCCGCGGCGGCGTCGCGGAGATCCAGCGCGCCAGAATGATCGCCGCGCTGGTCGAGGTTGCCGGCGAGCGCGGAGTGGGTGGGGTGACGGTCGCGCACGTCGTCGCGCGCTCCGGCGTCTCGCGCAGGACGTTCTACGAACTGTTCGACGACAGGGAGGATTGCTTCCTCGCTGCGTTCGACCAGGCGGTTGAGCGCGGCGCGAAGCGGGTGGTCCCTGCGTTTCGAGCACCGGACCCATGGCGTGAGCGGGTCCGAGCTGGTCTGTGCGCGCTGCTGGAGTATCTGGACGACGAGCCGGGGATGGGCGCGCTGTGCATCGTGGACGCGCTCGGTGCGGGCCCCGTCGCGCTGGAGCGCCGTACGCAGGTGGTGGGGGCGCTGATAGAAGCGGTGCACGAAGGCCGGCGTGAGGCGAAGGCCGGCGCAAAGCCGACGCGGCTGACAGCGGAGGGCGTCGTGGGTGCGGTGCTGGGGGTGCTGCACGCACGGTTGGCAAGAAGCAGCGACGCCCACCCGAACGGCGCTCGGGAAGGCAGCACGCTGATGGCTGCCGCCCGGGCCGGCAGCGCCCAGCCGATGGTCGCCTTGCTCGGCCCGCTGATGGGAATGATCGTGCTGCCATACCAGGGCCAGGCCGCCGCCGTGCGCGAGATCGCCAAGCCGGCGTCGAAGCGCAAACGCGCGGCACCCCCGCCCGGGGACCCGCTGCGCGAGCTCGACATGCGCCTCACCTATCGCACGGTCAGGGTGCTGCTGGCGATCGCCGAGCTGAGCAACGGCAGGGGACCGGGCCCCAGCAACCGCCGCGTCTCCGAAGCGGCCGACGTCGCCGACCAGGGCCAGATATCGAAGCTGCTCGCGCGCCTGGAGCACCTCGGGCTGATCGAGAACGCCGGCGCCGGCCCCGCGCGCGGCGAGCCCAACGTCTGGCGGCTCACCTCCAAAGGGGCGGAGATCGAGCGCACGATCCGTCGCCAGGCCGTGCCGGGGGGGTAAACGCAAGCGAGGTCCGCTGGGTCTCCGCCCGCACCAAAAGGCAGCCTGTAGTCGCCGTGTGGGCCTACCCGACTGCGGTGCTCGTACATCCAGGTCCCTAAGCCCCAGCCCCAGCCCCCCCTCTTCCCTCCCCTCCCGCGAACCGAGCTGCCCCGCGGATCGCATCCTCGAACACGTCCGGGCCGGCGCGGGCCTCCAACGCAAGGCCGTCGGGGAGCGGCATCCCGAGCCCATGGATCGCGGCGGAGCGGTCGGCGAGCATCGTGCGCTGCGGGAAGCGGGCGAGACCCTCGGCCAGCTCCAGCGCCCGCTCGAGGTGGCGACCGGGCGCCACCACCTCGGTGAGGAGCCCGATCGAAAGGGCCTCGGAGGCGTCCATGATGCGCCCCGTGAGGATCATGTCGAGCGCCCGGCCGAGGCCGATGACGCGCGGCAAGCGCTGGGTGCCCCCGTCGATCAGCGGCACCCCCCAGCGGCGCTCGGGGAAGCCAAGACGCGAATCCTCGGTGGCAACCCGCAGGTCGCACCACAGCGCCAGCTCCAGCCCGCCGGCGAGCGCGAAGCCGGAGATCGCGGCGATCGTCGGCTTCAGCGGCGTGAGGCGGGTGAAGCCCATCGGGCCCTCGGGCGCGGTGAGGCGCTCGTCGAAGGACTCGATCGACTTCAGGTCGGCGCCGGCGCAGAAGGAGACGCCGCCCGCGCCGGTGAGCACCAGCACGCGCGCCTCGTCGTCGGCTTCGAAGCGCAGATAGGCCTCGTGTAGAGCGACAGCGGTGGGCCCGTCAACCGCGTTGCGCCGCTCCTGGCGGTCGATGCTCAGCAGCGCCGCGGAGCCGCGACGCTCGTAATGGACCGGTGCCGGCACAGCCGCGTCGCTCATCGGCGCTCGCCGCCGGGGCTACCAGCCGCCGCTGAAGCGGTCTCCGTCGCGGTGCGGGCGAGCCGCGGCGACGCGTGCGTCTTTGCGCTTTTCCAGGTGTTTCTGCAGCAGGCT
This sequence comes from uncultured Solirubrobacterales bacterium, assembly GCA_963724305.1. GTDB lineage: Bacteria > Actinomycetota > Thermoleophilia > Solirubrobacterales > Solirubrobacteraceae > Palsa-744. The sequence goes on along the minus strand of CAVRUG010000004.1, from coordinate 881,265 downwards.
GGCGAGCAGCACGAAGGTGGGGAAGAAGATCACCAGGATGAACCCGGCCACGGTCACGACCTTGTCGTCGGTCGCCCCGTAGAAGCCGCGCCCGTTGTTCGCCGCGAGCGCCGCGGGGGCGGATAACAGCAGCAGGGCTGCAGCGGTGGGGAGGCTCCAGAGCAGGCGGCGCATAACGCGCTGGATGGTATCGGAAGCAGCGGCCTACCATGCGAGCGATGGCCGTGCTGATCGCATCCGATCTCCACAAGGAGATCGCCGGCAAACCGCTGCTGCGCGGGGTGTCGTTCAAGCTGGAGCGGCGCGAGCGAATGACGATCGCCGGGCGCAACGGCGCCGGTAAGACAACGCTGCTGCGGATGCTGGCGGGGGAGGAGTCGATCGACAAGGGCGAGCTCAGCCTGCAGAAGGGCGCCCGTGTGGCGCTCCACGACCAGCGCCCACCACGCGAGCGCGGGATGGCGCTGCGCGAGTACGTGCTCTCCGGCTGCACACAGGAGCTGGCCGCGGAGGCGGAGCTGGCGGAGTTGGAGAGGAGGATGGGGGAGGGTGCTGTTACCGAGGAGACAACGCTTGACCGCTACGCGCGAGCGCAGGCGCGACTCGAGGCGTTGGGGGGCTACTTGTGGCGTGACCGCGCGACCGTGATGACGAGGGGGCTGGGGTTTGCGGAGAAGGACCTGGAGCGCCCGCTTGACACCTTCTCCGGCGGGCAGCTGACGCGCGCCTCGCTGGCGCGTGCGCTGGCGAGGAACGCGGACGTGCTGCTGCTGGACGAGCCCACCAACCATCTCGACATCGAGTCGCTGGAGTGGCTGGAGCAGACGTTGACAAGCCTCGACACGGCGATCGTGCTGGTCGCCCACGACCGCTGGTTCCTGGAGGCAGTGGGCACCGCGGTGCTCGAGGTCGAGGCCGGCCGCTCCCGCTTCTTTGCCGGCAGCTGGCACAACTGGCGCCGCGAGCAGGCCGCGCGCGAGATCGCGCAGGGCAAGGCGATCGACAAGCAGCAGGCGGAGATCGCGCGCATGGAGCGCTTCATCGAGCGCTTCCGCTACAAGGCCACAAAGGCCAAACAGGCGCAGTCGCGCGTGAAGAAACTGGCGAAGATCGAGCGGATCGAGCGCGACTCGCGCGATGGCCAGGGCTTGGAGTTCGCGTTCAAGGCGCCGGAGCGCTCGGGCAGGGTGATCTTCGAGCTGAGCGACGGGCGCGTGGAGGTGGGCGCGCCGCCGATCGTGCTGCTGGAGCACGCTGAGCTGTGGCTGGAGCGCGGCGAGCACGTCTCGCTGGTGGGCCCCAACGGCAGCGGCAAGACCACGATGATCGAGACGCTCGCGGGACAGCGGCCGCTGGCGGCGGGGCGGCTCGGCACCGGGCACAACGTGAAGGTCGGCTACCTCTCCCAGCACGCGGAAGAGCTCGGTGCCGGCGGCCCGCCGAGCCAGAGCGTACTCGACGCCGCCCAGCGCGCCACCGGGCTGACGCCCAACAAGGCGCGGGCACTGCTCGGCCAGTTCCTGTTCTCCGGCGAGGAGGCCGAAAAACCGCTCGCGGGCCTCTCCGGCGGGGAGCGGCGCAGATTGTCTCTAGCGGTGCTCGTCCACTCCGGCGCCAACGTGCTGATCCTCGACGAGCCCACCAACCACCTCGACATCGAGAGCCGCGAGGCGCTGGAGGACGCGCTGCAGGCGTTCCAGGGCGCGGTGCTGCTCGTCTCCCACGACCGCGCCTTGCTCGACGCCGTAGGCACCCGCACGGTGGCGGTGGAGGGCCGCACGCTGCGCAGCTACGAGGGCGGCTGGCCGGAGTACGTGCGGGTGCGCGAAGAGCGCCGTTTGACCGGGGCCCGCCCGCCCACGGCATTGGATGGGTCGAGCTCCACCAACGGCGCGGTCGCGGGGCAGGGCGGTTCCGCGGGCCAGGGCGGTTCCGCGGGCCAGGGCGGTTCCGGGGGGCAGGGCGGTTCCGGCGGCGCTGGAGCGGGCGCAGACGCGGCCTCCGCAAACGGCGCCGCGCCCGGCGAGGCGGCCGGTGCGAAGCCAAAGGCGGCCAAGGCCAAGCCCAAGGGCCCGTCAAAGAATCGCCTCAACGACCAGCAAAAGGCGGAGCTGGCGATCGAAGCGGCCGAGGCCGCGCTGCGCGATGTGGAGGATGCGCTGGCCGATCCGGCGGCGTGGGCGACCAAGTACGAGTCGGCGAAGTCGGAGGCACGCCACACCGCGGCGCGCCGCGCCGTCGAGGCCGCGTACGCGCGTCTCGAAGCGCTGGTGGGGTGACCGCAGCTCGGTACAGGGGTAGCAAGGACGATTTGCAAACAGCTTGGGGTTCGGCCGCCAGCCGGCAGCCGCTGAGACCTACACTGAGCACGATGTACGACCGCAAGAAGACCGCGCTCAACGTGGCGATCCTGCTGCTGCTGGCGGCCGCGGTTGCCTACCTGCCCGGGGGTAGCCGTGCGGCGGCGACCTTCCAGACGATCCTCGGTGTCATCTTCATGCTCGGCCTCGGCTTCGCGGGGCTGCGGCTGTACACCTCGCGTCGCCTCGACATCTACGGCCTCGGCGACCGCCGCCGCGCGCTGCTCTACGGGGCGCTCGGCGTGGGCACGGTGACGGTGGCGGCCAAACCGCGGATGTGGGAAACGGGCTTCGGCGAGTTCGCCTGGTTTGTGCTGCTGGGGCTGGTCGTGTACACGCTGTTCGCGCTCTACCGTTACTCGCGCAGCTATTGACCGCCACACTCGCCGAGCAACGCCGCGGCCTTCCCGACCAGCCGGGGGTGTACCTCTTCCGCGACCGCAAAGGCCGCGTGGTGTACGTCGGCAAGGCGAAGTCGATCCGCAAGCGCGTCGCCTCGCACTTCGCCAAGGCCCAAGTACCAAGCAGCCCTGGCCACGCGGAGATGGTCGCCGCGGTCGAGCAGATCGAGTTCGTGGTGGTCGGCTCCGAGGCCGAGGCGCTGCTGGCGGAGCAGAGCTTCATCAAGCAGTACCGCCCCCGCTTCAACATCCGCCTGCGGGACGACAAGTCCTACCCCTTCATCGCGATCTCGCTCGACGAGGACTTCCCCCGGGTGTACTTCACGCGCGAGCGCCACCGCCCCGGCCGGGCCTACTTCGGCCCCTACTCCAACGCCAAGCGCGTGCGCGGCACGCTCGACCTGCTGACGAAGATCTTCATGTTCCGGTCTTGCACCGGCCCCGAGCCGGGGCGGCGCAGCGGCAGCCCCTGCCTGGACTACTACATCAAGCGATGCGAGGCCCCGTGCGTCGGGTATGTCACCAAGGAGGAGTACCGCCGCAGCATCGACGGCGTGGTGGACTTCCTCTCCGGGCGCTACCGCACGATCGAGCGCGACCTGCAGGCGCGGATGAAGGCGGCCTCGGAGGCACAGGAGTACGAGCAGGCCACGCTGGAGCGCAATCGCCTGCGCGCAGTGCGCTCGCTGCTGGAGCGCCAGCGCGTAGCCAGCGACTCGATCGGCACGCTCGACGCGGTGGCGGTCGCGCTCGACGGCACCGAGGCCAACGCCCAGGTCTTCCAGGTGCGCGATGGGGTGCTCTCCGACCGCCAGTCGTTCTATCTCGCCAACGAGGCCGAGCGCGCGCTGCCCGAGGTGGCGGAGGAGTTCATGCTCCAGTACTACGCGGGCCACAGCTCGATCCCAGCGCAGATCGTCGTGCAGCGGGAGCTGGTCCAGGCGCGTGCGTCTCGGGGCCCCGAGACGGGTGACGCCGAGGGTGCCGATCCTCTGCTGCACGAGTCTCCGTCACCCGACTCTCCCAGTCTGGACGACGGACCATCCGGGCTGGAGGCCCTCGCCGAGGCCCTCGCCAGCCGCCGCGGCGGCCCCGTCGAGCTGCGCGCCGCCGAGCGCGGCGACAAGCGTCGGATCCTCGAGCTGGCCGAGCGCAACGCCCACCTCGCGCTCGATCAGGAGCACCTGCGCGCGGAGCGTCGTCGCCAGAGCCGCGTCGAGGCGCTGGAGGGTCTGCAGCGCGCGCTCGGCCTCGACGTGCCGCCCGTCAGGATCGAGTGCTTCGACATCTCCAACCTCGGCGGCACTCACACAGTCGCCTCGATGGTCGTGCTGGAGGGCGGCGCACCGAAGAAATCCGACTACCGCCGTTTCAAGATCCGCACGTTGGAGGAGGGGGTGCCCGACGACTACGCGGCGATGGCCGAGGTGCTGGGCCGCCGCTTCGCACAGTGGGAGCGCCAGACCGACCTCTCCCCGCACGACCCCGACTACGACGCGAGCTTCGCGGCGCTGCCCAACGTCGTGGTGATCGACGGCGGCCGCGGCCAGCTCGCCGCCGGGATCGAGCCGCTGCGCGGCTTCCGCGAGCGCGGCGTGGCGGTGATCTCGCTCGCCAAGCGGATCGAGGAGGTGTTCATCCCCGGCCGCCGCACGCCGCTGGTGCTCGACCACTCCAAGCCCGAGCTGCAGCTGCTGCAGCGCGCCCGCGACGAGGCCCACCGCTTTGCGATCACCCACCACCGCGGCCGTCGTGACCGCGCGCTCACCAGCTCGCTGCTGGACGAGCTGCCGGGCGTGGGCCCCGCGCGCAAGCGCGCCCTGCTCGCCCACTTCGGCTCGCCCGAGGCGGTAGTCGGAGCCACACGCGAGGAGTTGCAGGCGGTGCCGGGGCTGCCGGCCAAGGTCGCCCGTGAGTTGCATGGGCACCTGAATCGCACCGGCTGAGACGGCCCAGGACCGAAGCCGGGTGACACGCGCCTGCGGCGCGAATCCCCGTTTCGGCCAGCGCGAGGCGGCGTCCTCGGTCGCTCGTGTACCGAAGCCGGGAGACACTCGCTTCGCTCGCATCCCCGTTTCGGCCAGCACACTTCGCTTCCTGCGTCCTGGCCTCGCTTGCTCCTGGGCCGTCTCAAGGACGCTACGGGTAACAAGCTGGTGTCGCCCGTGTCCGCGCGAGGCGGCACAATCAGAGAATGTCCGTCTTCCGACCGCTTCGCAGTCCGCTGCGTTTCCAGCAGAGCAAGCCGGTCGTGAAGTCGAGCCTCAAGGAGCTCGTGGTGATCACCGGCTTCTCCGGCGCCGGCAAGTCCACAGCGATGAACGTGTTCGAGGACGCCGGCTACTTCTGCGTGGACAACCTCCCCCCGGAGATGATCCGCTCGCTGACCGAGCTGTTCATGCACGAGGGCTCGAAGGTCGAGCGCGCCGCGGTCGTCTCCGACGTGCGCGGGGGCGTCTACTTCGAGGCGCTGCAGGCGGTGGTGGACGAACTGGAGTCGGTCGGCCTCGACCACCACGTGCTGTTCCTGGAGGCCGCCGAGCAGACGCTCGTCAACCGCTACAAGGAGACCCGCCGCCGCCACCCGCTGGCGCCTGACGGCTCGGTCACCGCTGGCGTCGCGGCCGAGCGGGCGCTGCTGGAGCCGCTGCGCAACCGCGCCGACGTGGTGATCGACACGACCGGCATGTCCGCGGCGATGCTGCGCGGCAAGATCGCCGACGAGCTGGTGCCGCGCCGCGCCGCGGGTCGCCTTGCGCTGACGTTCATGAGTTTCGGCTTCAAGCACGGCCCCCCGCGCGAGGAGGACCTCGCCTTCGACGTGCGCTTCCTGCCCAACCCCCACTACGTGCCAGAGCTGCGCGAGCTGACCGGTGAGGATCCGCGCGTGGTTGAGTACGTCGCCCGCGACGGGCGCTTGGAGGAACTGTACGAGCGGCTGTATGCGCTGCTCGACTTCCTGCTGCCGCAGTACATCGCCGAGGGTCGCGCCCACCTCGTGGTGGCGATCGGCTGCACCGGCGGCCGCCACCGCTCGGTGGCGATCGCCGAGGGTCTCTCGGCCCGCTACCGCGAGCGGGATGGTCTCACGGTGGCGGTCACCCACCGCGACATCGACAAGCGCTCACGCGACGCATAATCAGCCGATGATCGACCACCTTGGAGTCGAGGTCTCCGACCTCGCGCGCTCGGCGGCCTTTTACGATGCGGTGTTCTTCGCGATCGGAGTGCGCCGGATGCACGAGAGCGAGCACGCGATCGCCTACGGCGTGACCGCGCCGGTCTTCTGGATCGTCACCCGTGGGCGCCCGCCGGCGCCGGGCTATGGTCACGTCGCCTTCCGCGCCGTGGGGCGCGTGGCGGTCGATCACGCCTACGAGGCCGGCCTCGCCGCCGGGGGGCGGGGCGATGGCGAGCCCGGTCCGCGGACGCGCTACGGGCCGCTCTACTACGCCGCCTACCTGCTCGATCCGGACGGTTTGCGGGTGGAGATCGTCGCCAACTCCCGTTGAGGATCCGGCCCTGCCGGCCGGCCTGCAGGTTTGAGGATCCGGCCCTGCCGGCCGGCCTGCAGGTTTGAGGATCCGGCCCTGCCGGCCGGCCTGCAGGTTTGAGGATCCGGCCCTGCCGGCCGGCCTGCAGGGGCCATTTCCGTCGAGCCGCCCTGCTCGCGGCGGCGCCGTCCGATAGCCTTGGAGGGGTAGCCGGGTCGTCGGGGTAACGCTCCCACGATCCGGCATCGTTCGTTTTCGACCTCATCGCCCGTTAGTGGTGTGCGCCTGAGGAGGCACCAAAGGAAAATGCCCGTACGTGTCGGAATCAACGGATTTGGCCGCATCGGCCGCAATGTGCTGCGAGCTGCCACGGCGCGTGCCGATGCAGCGTCGAGGGTGGCGCAGTCGGCTGGGCCCCTCGTTCTCGATCAAATCGAGTGGGTCGCCGTCAACGACCTCACCGACGCGCGCACGCTCGCGCACCTCTTGAAGTACGACTCGATCAACGGCCCCTACCCTGGCGATGTGCGGGCGTTAGACGGCGCGATCGAGGTGGACGGACACGAGCTGAAGGTGCTGGCCGAGACCGACCCGGCGAAGCTGCCGTGGGATGAGCTGGGCGTGGACGTGGTGATCGAGTTGACGGGGCGCTTCACCGACCGCGCCCACGCCGCGATCCACCTGGAGCGCGGAGCCAAGAAGGTGATCATCTCCGCGCCGGCGACCGACCCCGACGTGACGGTCGTGCCGGGCGTCAACTTCGAGACCGTCTACGACCCCGCCGTGCACAACGTGATCTCGGGCGCCTCCTGCACCACCAACTGCCTCGCGCCGGTGGCGAAGGTCATCGACGACACGGTCGGCATCGAGCACGGGCTGATGACCACGATCCACGCCTACACCGCCGACCAGCGCCTGCAGGACCTCCCCCACAAGGACCTGCGCCGCGCGCGTGCCGCCGCGATCAACCTGATCCCGGCCTCGACCGGTGCTGCCAAGGCGATCGGCCTCGTGATCCCGTCGCTGCAGGGCAAGCTGAACGGCTTCGCGGTGCGCGCCCCGGTACCCACCGGCTCGGTCGTGGACCTGACGGTCGAGTGCAAGCGCGCGACCACCGTCGAGGAGGTCAACGCGGCGCTCAAAGCCGCTTCGGAGAGCGCGCCGCTGCAGGGGATCCTGGCCTACACCGAGGATCCGATCGTCTCCAGCGACATCGTCGGCTCGCCCTACTCCTCGATCGTTGACTCCCAGCTCACCGCGGTGGTGGACGCTACGATGTTGAAGGTCGTGGCCTGGTACGACAACGAGTGGGGCTACTCCAACCGGCTGGTGGACCTCGCGCAGAGGGTCCTCTGAGGCAAGGTCCGGGGGGATCGCCTTGAGAAGCCTCGACGACCTCGACGTTCACGAGCGGCGTGCGCTGGTGCGCGTGGACTTCAATGTCCCGCTCACCACCGGACCCGCCGGCGAGGTGGAGATCGCCGACGACACCCGCATCCGCGCGGCGCTGCCGACGGTCGAAGAGCTGCGCTCCAAGGGCGCTCGCCTGGTGCTGGTATCCCATCTCGGCCGCCCACGCACCGGGCAAATGGACGCGGCGCTGTCGATGGCGCCGGTGGCCGCGCGCCTCGGCGAGCTGACCGGTGCGCCGGTCGTGCAGGCGCCGGCGGTGGTCGGCGAGGAGGTGAGGGCGCTCACCGAGCGGCTCGCCGACGGCGAAATGCTGCTGCTGGAGAACGTGCGCTTCGAGGAGGGCGAGACCACCAACGATCCGGCCTTCGCGCGGGCGCTGGCGGAGCTCGCGGACGTGTACGTCAACGACGCCTTCGGCGTCGCCCACCGCGCCCACGCCTCCACCGAGGGCGTCGCCCGCCTGCTGCCGAGTGCCGCCGGACGACTGCTCGAGCACGAGGTGACGACGCTCACCGAGATCCTCGAGCGTCCCGCGCGGCCGCTGGTGGCGATCGTAGGCGGCTCGAAGGTGGCGGACAAGATCGCCGTGATCGACCGCTTCCTGCAGGTCGCCGACGTGGTGATGATCGGCGGTGCGATGTGCTTTCCGTTCCTGTGCGCCCAGGGGCACTCCGTGGGCGAGTCGTTGTGTTGCGAGGAGGACGTCGAGCACGCGCGCCACCTGCTCCAGCGGGCGAGCGACACGCACTCGCCCCAGCCCGGCCGCGCGCGCCTGCTGGTGCCGCACGACCTCGTGCTCGGCGACCGTCTCGCCGACGACGCGCAGCACCGTGCGCTCGACGGCGTCGAGGTGCCACCCGGCTGGATGGGCCTCGACATCGGCCCCAGCACGGCGGAGCGCTACGGGCGCGAGATCGAGCGCGCGGGCACCGTCTTCTGGAACGGCCCGATGGGCGCTTTCGAGTACGCGCCGTTCGCGTCGGGGACGCGCGCGGTCGCCGAAGCGGTGGCGAAAGCGCCCGGCCTGACGGTCGTCGGCGGGGGCGACTCGGGTGCCGCGCTTGCCCACTTCGGCTTGGAGGACGCCGTCGATCACCTCTCGACCGGGGGCGGGGCGACGCTCGAGCTAGTCGAGGGCCGCACGCTCCCTGGCGTTCTCGCCCTGGAAGGCACCTGCGTTTCGTGAGCGCGCGCACCTCTCCGATCGCGCGTGACGCCGCTCCCGGGCGCCCTGCCCCGCACCATGTGGGGGTGGGGTAGTGGCGCGCAACCCCCTGATCGCGGATAACGCCGCTCCTGGCCGTCGTGCCCTGCACCATGTGGGGGTGGGGTAGTGGCGCGCACCCCCCTGATCGCGGGCAACTGGAAGATGTACAAGACCGAAGCCGACGCGGAGCTGTACATCCAGGCGCTGCTGCCACGGCTGGGCGCGGTGAGCGGCGTCGACGTCGGGATCTGCGTGCCCTTCACCGACCTGCGCGCGATGGTCGACTCCGCGCGCGGCTCGCGCGTGGAGGTGTACGCCCAGAACATGCACGCCGAGCCCGAGGGCGCTTACACCGGCGAGATCTCCCCGCCGATGCTCGCGGAGACCGGTGCCCGCGGCGTCGTGCTCGGCCACTCCGAGCGGCGCGCGCTGTTTGGCGAGACCGACCGCGCGCTCGCGCTGAAGCTGCCGGCCGCGCTGGATGCCGGGCTGCACCCGATCCTATGCGTGGGCGAGAGCGAGAGCGAGCGCGCTGACGGCGACACCGAGCGCAAGCTGCGCCAGCAGATCCGCGACGACCTCGCGGGGCTCGCCGACGAGCAGCTGCCGGAGGTGGCGATCGCCTACGAGCCGATCTGGGCGATCGGCACCGGCCAGACCGCCACGCCCGAGCAGGCCCAGGACGCCGTCGCCTTCGTCCGCGCGCTGATCGCCGACCGCGCCGGCGCCGAGCTCAGCGAGCGCGTGCGGATCCTCTACGGCGGCTCGGTCAACCCCGACAACGCCGCTTCGCTGCTGGCGCTCCCCGACGTGGACGGCGCGCTGGTTGGGGGCGCCTCGCTGCAAGCCGACACGTTCGCCGCGATCGTACAGGCAGCCTCTTGACGACGCTCCCCCTGCCCCGCGTCTGCCTGGTCGTGCTGGACGGGTGGGGCCTCGCCGACCCAGGACCCGGCAATGCCGTCTCGCTGGCGCGCACACCAGTGTTCGACGAGCTGTGGGCCTCCTACCCGCACACCACGCTGACGGCCTCCGGGCGTGCGGTGGGGCTGCCCGAGGGGCAGATGGGCAACTCCGAGGTCGGTCACCTCAACCTCGGCGCCGGTGCCGTCATCCGCCAGGATCTCACACGCATCAACGATGCCGTGCTCGACGGAGTGCTGAGCGAGAACCCCGCGATCGTCCACGCGCTCACCTGCTCCGAGCGCGTACACCTGATCGGGCTAGTGTCCGATGGCGGCGTGCACTCCAGCCTCGGCCACCTGCAGGCGCTGCTGGAGCTAGCCGGGCGCCTCTCGGTGCGCGACCTCGTGATCCACTGCTTCACCGACGGCCGCGACACCCCGCCCGAATCGGGCGTCGAGCACGTTGCGCTGCTCGAACGGTGGTGCCGCGAGCTGTGGCCCCCCGGCTCGCGCGGGCAGGTGCGCATCGGTTCGGTCGTCGGCCGCTGGTATGCGATGGACCGCGACCGCCGCTGGGAGCGCATCCAAGCCGCCTACGACCTGCTGGTCCACGGCCGCGCCCCCTACCACGAGGAGACCGGCGTGCAGGCGGTGCGGCACGCCTACGAGCGGGGGGAGACCGACGAGTTCATCGCCCCCACCACGGTCGGCGAGGAGGCCCTGGTCCGCCCGTGGGACTCCGTGCTCTGCTTCAACTTCCGCCCCGACCGTATGCGCGAGATCGTGCGCGCGCTGGCCGAGCCCGGGTTCGGCGACCCTTCCGCCGCAGGCGACCCGTCCGCCCGCGGGGGTTCGGTCGCACGGGGTGAGTCGGCTCCCGGGGGTTCACCGGCGGCCGGGGAGCTGCTGCCCGGCTGGGAGGGCCGCCGCGGGATCGAGCCGGTCAACCAGCTCACCACGCTCACCGAGTACGAGGAAGAGTGGGACTACCCGATCGCCTTCCCCCCGCAGCGCCCCGCCGTCACGCTCGCCGGGGTGCTCGCCACCGCCCGTGCCTCGCAGCTGCACGTCGCCGAGACCGAGAAGTACGCGCACGTCACCTACTTCTTCAACGGCGGCGACGAGGCGCCCTACGACGGCGAACGGCGCGAGCTGGCCCCCTCCGTGCGGGACGTCCCCACCTACGACCTCTCGCCCGAGATGAGTGCCCGCGCGGTCGCCGACCGCTTCCTCGCCGCTTGGCGCGAGCACCCCGAGGGCGGGTTCCGGTTCTCGGTGATCAACTTCGCCAATCCCGACATGGTTGGCCACACCGGCGTGATCCCCGCCGCGGTGCGCGCGATCGAGACGGTCAACGCCTGCCTGCGGGAGGTCGTCGATGCGGTGCTCGCCGCCGGCGGCGCCTGCCTGATCACTGCCGATCACGGCAACGCCGAGCACATGCTGGAGCCCGATGGCTCCCCCAACACCGCGCACACCTCCAACCCGGTGCCGCTGATCCTCACACTCGGTGGAGTGCAGCTGCTGCAGGGTGAGGGTATCCTCGCCGACGTGGCCCCCACCGTGCTCGCGCTGCTCGGCATCCCCCAGCCCGAGGAGATGTCGGGGCGTTCGCTGATCCTATGAGTTTTTTTATGACTCCACCACCCACTGATCATGTTGATCGTGATGAGCCGCCGGCGTCGAGCGCGCGCAAGCGAGGTGGCTCGCGGCTGCTGGGCCTGCTGTTCGTCGGGGCTGGCGTCAACCACTTCGTCATTCCCGGTCCCTACCGCCAGATCGTGCCGCCGTGGACGGCCCGCTTGGCTGACGCGGATAGGATCGTCGCGGTCAGCGGCGTCGCCGAGGTTGCCGGGGGGCTTGGCGTGCTGATGCCCGCCACCCGGCGCATCTCCGGGCTGTGGTTGATTGCGCTGCTCGTCGCGGTGTTCCCCGCCAACCTCCACATGGCGCTCAATCCCGAGGAGTTCCGTCGTATCCCCCGCTGGGCGCTGTATGCGCGGCTGCCGCTCCAGCCGCTGGCGATGTGGTGGGCCTGGCGGGCCACACGGGTGGGTGGGCCTCGGTCCTAAGCGCTTCATGGCTGCTATGTTCGATTGAGCAGGGAGGGTCCGGATCTTGTCCGCACCGAGCTCAATGGCAACAGCGACAGCCATCACCACCGAACCGCCGGCGCCGAGCATTCTCGCCGCAGGGTCGCAGGTGCTCAGCGAAAAATGCCCGGGAGAGCACGTCGGGAGCACGAGCGGGGGGCAGACGCTCAGCGAAGGCGAGCTCCGCGCCTGGCGCGGGCTCAAGCGGGCGCACGCCTCGCTCGCCAAACGCGTTGATGCAGAGCTCGAGCGCACCCACGGGCTGCCGCTCTCCTCCTATGAGGTGCTCCACCATCTAGTCGAGTCCCCGGGTGGCAGGATGCGCATGTGCGACCTCGCCGAACAGGCGCAGCTCTCGCGTAGCGGACTAACCCGCCTGGCCGATCGCCTGGAAAAGGAGGGGCTGCTGGAGCGCTGCTCCTGCGAACACGATGCCCGCGGCGCCTACGCCTGCCTCACCGAGCTCGGCCGCCAACGCCTCAGTGCCGCGCGCGGCACGCATCTCGCGGTCGTACGCGAGCAGTTCCTCTCGCGCTTCACCGAGGATGAGCTCGGCGCACTGGCGGAGCTGTGGGACCGCATCGCGCCCTGCGGCAGCTGCCGCGCCCTCTAGCACCAGCTCTTCGTCCCTCTAGGCACTAGCTTCGGTCGGCGGTCTTGACAGCTTGCTGGCGGTGCTCCGGCTCCTCCGCTTCGCTCGCCCGCTGGTGGCGCCCCTCCTCCTGTGCATGCTGCTGGCGACGGTGGCGGCGGTGCAGGATGAACCCTCCCCCAAGCGCCAACACGACCGCCACCAGGCCGTAGATCCCGAACGTGGCGATCGCGTTGCTCGCCGACTGCCCGATGAAGTAGGCGATCAGCCCGACGCCCGTCGCCCAGCAGATGCCACCGAGCGCGTTCCACAGGAAGAAAGTGCGCCAGCGCATGTGGTTGGCGCCCGCCAGCCACGACGCCCACGTGCGCAGGCCGAGAACGAAGCGCCCGAAGAACACCGCCTTCGGGCCGTGGCGCTCGAAGAACGGCTCTCCGGTGTCGAGCACCATCTGACGCTGGCTGCGGAAGGGACCGGGCCGTGCCAGCAGCCAGCTTCCCCCCTTGCGTCCGATCTGGTAGCCGATGTTGTCGCCCACGATCGCCGCCAGCGCCGCCACCGCGATCACCAGCTCGATCTGCATTTTGCCCCTGCTGGCCAGCACGCCACCCACGATCACCGCAGTCTCGCCCGGCACCGGCACCCCGCCCGACTCGGCCATCACCAGCAGGAAGAGGATCGGGTAGCCCGAGACTTCGACCAGGTGGTTGACGTCGATCAGCGAGGCGAGCATTGTCTAACCATAGGGCTCACGTCACCACCCCTAGGGGGGTCTCACGTCATGACCCCTAGGATGCCGCGGGTGGCCGCACTGACCATCGAAGCCCGCGATCCAACGTCGAGAGCTCGCGCCGCGACGCTACACACCCACCGGGGCGAGGTGCGTACGCCGGCGTTCGTCCCGCTGGCCACCAAGGCCACCGTCAAAGGCCTGCTGCCCGAGGAGGTGGCGGCGCTGGGGTACGAGATGGTGCTGGGCAACACCTTCCACCTGCTGCTCAACCCCGGCCCCGAGCTGATCGAGCGGTTTGGGGGCGTCGGTGCCTTCATGGGCTGGGAGGGGCCGGTGATCACCGACTCGGGCGGCTTTCAGGTCTTCTCGATGGGGCACGGCACGGTCGCGGATGAGATCAAGGCCCGCCCAACCCGGGGTGGCGGTAGGGCCCGTCCGGCGGGGAGTGGGGGGGATGCCGACACGGCCGCTGGTAGGGGGGATGCCGACACGGCCGCCGGAGGCGACGCGCAGACAAGCAGGCGCCGTGTCGGGCTGGACGAGTCCCGCGAGCGCACCGGTGCGATCCTCTCGATCGAGGAGGAGGGGGTGCGCTTTCGCTCCTACGTGGATGGCCGCGAGCGCTTCCTCTCGCCCGAGGGCTCGATGGAGGTGCAGGCCGCGCTGCGCTCGGACATTGCACTCGTATTCGACGAGTGCACCCCGTTCCACGTCGATCGTGCATACACCGCGCGCTCGACCGAACGCACCCACCGCTGGCTGGAGCGCTGCCTGAGCTGGCATGCCGAGCACGGGCCCCCCGAGCAACTCGTGTACGGGATCGTGCAGGGCGGCGTCCACGAGGACCTGCGCCGCGCCTCTGCGCGCACGGTCGCGGCGAGCGGCTGCGCCGGCGTGGCGATCGGCGGCTCGCTGGGAGCCAACAAGGAGCAGATGTACGAGGTGGTCGGCTACGCCACCGGCGAGCTCGGTGGGGAGCACGAGGCGCTGCCCCGCCACCTGCTAGGGATCGGTGAGGTGGACGACCTGATCGCGGGGGTGGAGCTCGGGATCGACACCTTCGACTGTGCGATGCCCACCCGCCTCGGCCGCCACGGCACCGCGCTCGTGCCCGATCCCTCGGGCCGCTGGCGCCTGGACCTGCAGAAGGGCCGCTGGCGGGACTCGGAGGAGCCGCTGCTGGAGGGCTGCCCCTGCCCGGCCTGCGCACGCGGCCTCTCGCGCGCCTACCTCTCCTATCTCGCGCGCGCCGGCGAGCTCACCGGGATGCGGCTGCTGACGCTGCACAACCTCGCCTTCCTCGCACGCCTGATGGCGGACCTGCGCGGCGCGATCCTCGCCGGGTGCCTCCCCGAGGTGGCCGCCGCGCTGCGCGCGGGGGCGGCGCCGGGGGACGGGCGAGCGTACCGTCCCAAGTGATGCCTAGCCTGACTATCGGCCTTCCGGCGTGGTGTAAGTGGTCAGCATGGGTGCCCGTCACGTACCAGGTGCCGGTTCGAGTCCGGCCGCCGGAGCCGTGTTTGATGGCGACGGTGGAGGGTGCTAGCCTGCCGGATACGTGACGGGTATCCGGCCCGCAAGGGCAGTGCCTTACCGAAAGGCCCGCGTGAGCGGGCCTTTCGCCTGTTATTTGATGTTTTTGTTGACCAGTTCCTGCAGCGCAACTGAGGTTTCTTCGACGTCGTGGTAGGAGACTTCGCGCAGCGTAACCTTGGTGGCGGGAGGCGCGGTGGCAACGAGGATCGCGACGATCACCACCACCAGCAGCAGCAGGGCGAAGAGGGTCATGAAGAGGCGTCGCCCGCGCGAGGAGCCGCGCCCTGTGCTCGCGGCCGCGAGCGGCTCGGCCTGGCGCGGCGGCAGGCCCGGCCGCGGCTGGCGGGGGGCAACGCTGCCCGCGCGTGTAAGCGCACGAGTGCGACCGGTGGCACCCGAGGCCCCTGCCGCCCCCGCGCCGGCAGCTCCGGCGGCGAGCAGGCTGGTGGCTGCGGTGGCGTGACGCGAGCGGGCCCCGCCCGCCCTGCTCGCCCCGCCCACCCCGGGCTCCGCGGGCGGAATGCCGCGCTGGGCGTCGCTCATCGCACGGCCCATTTCGCGCGCGTCGCGGTAGCGATCGCGGGGGTCGAGCGCCAGCGCGATCGCCACCGCCTCGGCCAGCTCGGGGCTGGCGGCGGCGACCAGCGTGTCGAGCAGTGGCGGCTCCTCCTGCTGCTGCTTGAGCGCCAGCTCGGTCAGCGAGGTTGCCTCGTAGGGGAGTCGCCCAGAGATCAGCTGATAGGCCACCACGCCGAGCGCATAGAGGTCCGCCGGAGGGCCGGCTTCCTCGCCGCGGGCCTGCTCGGGGGCGAGGTAGGCGGCGGTGCCCAGCACCGAGCCCACCTGGGTGATGCTCGACTGCTCGGTTGCCTTGGCGATCCCGAAGTCGGCGAGCTTGATCTCCCCCTCGAGCGAGCGCAGCAGGTTGCCGGGCTTGACGTCGCGGTGCACCACCCCGTGGCGGTGGGCGTAGAAGAGGCCCTCGCACGCCTGCTCGATGACCGAGGCGGCCTCGTCCACCGCGACCCACCCCTGGTCGCGGAGGATCTCCGCACACGACTGACCCTCGATGTACTCCATCACGATGAAGTGCTGGTGGGCGCGCTCGTCGAGGCCGGAGTCGAACACCTGCACGATGTTGGGGTGCACCAGCCGTGCCGCCGCCTGCGCCTCGCGCTGGAAGCGGGAGACGAACGTGGGATCCTCGGCGAGGTGCTCGGCGAGCAGCTTCACCGCGACGCGGCGCTCCAAGCGCAGGTCGAAGGCGAGGTGCACGGTGGACATTCCCCCGTAGCCCAACCGGCTCTCCAGCCGGTAGCGCCCGGCGATCTCCATCGTGCTCATCGGCTGCGCCCCACGCGGTTGACGCGGCGCTCCGAGCATGGGAGGGACATGGGCCCGACGATCTCGGTAGCGCTCACTGCCCGCTCCCCGTGCCTCCGCTGGGTCCCACCGCGCCGCCGCTGTTGGCGCCTTCTGAGGCTTCGCCGCTGCCCAACCCTCCCTGGCCGCTGCCAGCGCCACCTTCCCCGGCTTCACCTTCGCTGCCGCCGACTTCCGGCGAGGTGCCGCCTTCGGCGCCGGAGTTGGGGGCGGTGCCGGTTGGCGCGGTGCTGGTGCCTGTGGAGGTGGATGTCGGGGGGTTGGTACTGGCGGGCGGGGTTGTGGTCGTAGCGGGGGGAGCTGTGGTGGTAGTAGTGGTTGATTCGCCGGTCGTGGTGGTCTGGGCGAGCGGTTCGGCGCAAAGTTCGAGGGCCAGCGTCTGCAGATGCGAGATGCCCTCCCGCAGCTTTGCGCGCAAACCGGCGTTGACGCTCGCCGGCAGCGCCTGGAAGTCGTGTTCGGTTGTGCTCAGTGCCGCCTTGGTGGGAGCGCAGTTGCCGTCGCCTTTGGACGCGGCCTGTTCGACCGCTTGGAAGTCGGCCACCAGCGGCCCCGCGTTCGCTGAGGGGATCAGCCCCGTGCCGGAGCTGCCGCAGGAGACGAGCACGGCCACACCGGCGCCGAGCAGGCCGGCGAGCAAGAGACGAAGGACGATCGTACGCCGGAGTTGGCCTCGGCGCTCTCCCAGGCGGGAGTCTCCAGGTCGTTGAGTGGCGCCGGTGGAAGCGGGGCGACGCACCGTCACTGACCGTACTCCAGCCGCTCCGCGAGCGAGTCGGGCAGGCGCGCGGCGCGGATCGCGGTCGAGGCGCCGGCGACGTCGTAGGGAGTGCGCCGATAGGAGGCGGTCCAATTGTCGCTATCGAGCAGCAACCACGCCGCGCGGGGGTCGCCGTCGCGGGGTTGGCCGACGCTGCCGGGGTTGAGCAGCCACTCGCCCTTGTCGAGGTCCAGCTCGGTCCCGTCACGGTGCGGCCCGCCGCTGGCGAGCTGGCCGGGGATGCGCCCGAACGAGAGCGCGACGTGCGAGTGCCCGATCAACCCGACGCGCTCGCGCAGCCGATCGAAGCAGAGTTCGGCTAGCAGCGTGGAGAGCACGTACTCCCACACCGGATCACGGGGGCTGGCGTGGTAGAGCCCGATCGGGCCCTCGTGACCCTCGGAGCGCAAGCCGGCGAGAAACGAGCGGCTATCGGGGTCGAGCACCTCCTGGGTCCACTGCAGCGAGAGCGAGGCACCGCGTGAGAAGTCCGACAACGGTAGCTCGCCGATTGCGGCGAGGTCGTGGTTGCCGGCAAGGCACACCGCGGCGTGCTTGCGGGCGAGCGCCACGCAGGCGTCGGGGTCGCCGCCGTAGCCGACGAGGTCGCCAAGGCACCACAGCTCGGCGGCGTCGCTCGCGGCGACAGCCTCCAGCACCGCCTCGAAGGCGTGCCGGTTGCCGTGGATGTCAGAGACGATCGCGACCTTCATCGTTGCAGGGTAGGAGCCTCGCGCAACGGAGACGGCGTCATGTCACAAACGCCTGTGGTCACCGCGGGGGCGGAGCCTCGGTAGTGGCTCGCGCATTCGCACCGGTTCCCCGCCTGGCGACTCAGGTCTCCTCGCCGTCGCCCGCTTCCTCGCCCCCGTACTCGGGCAGGTTCTTGATGCCCTCGCGGGTGCGCCACTTGGAGTAGTTGTCCTCCATCGCGTCGATCAGCTCGCGCATGAAGCGCGGGGAGAGGTTGACGCGGGAGACAACCACGCCGGGGACCTCTTCGGCCTCGACCTCGTGGTTGACACGGGCGAAGGTCACCGTGAACTCGTAGTCGGAGTGGCTGACGTTGGCGAAGTTGGCGTATACGCCCCCCATGATCTCGGGGGAGAGGTGGATGTTTATGTGGCGCTCGGCGCCTTGGTCGTCGTCGTTCACAGGGCTAGTATCGCAACCCGTGCGGGCGAGTGCGGACAGCGGGCGTTGAAGGCCGTGGGCGGTGGGCGTTGATCGTCGTGGGGTGGCGGGCGTGATTGTCGTGGGTGGCGGGCGTTGATCGTCGTGGGTGGCCGGCTTTGAGGGCGGTGGGTCGCGGGTGCGCGTGACCGTCGTGGGGGAGGCGCGGATGCGGCCTCCCTTCGCCGACGACATGGCCCACTACAGCAAGCTGCTCTCCCGTTATGTGAAGTTGGAGCTGGTGCAGGCGCGTGCGGCCGAGGCGGTGGCGCGGCGGATCCCGCAGGGGGCGTTCGTGTCGCTGCTGGCCGCCGAGGGGGTCGCGTACGACAGCGTTGCCTTCAGCGCCTTCCTCGACGAGCGTCGCCACGCGGGCGCCGATCTGGCGTTCGTGGTCGGCGGCCCCTTCGGGGCGCCGCCGCTGCAGCGGGTTGACCACCGCCTGTCGCTGGGCGCGATGACGCTGCCCCACCAGCTCGCGTGGGTGGTGTTGCTCGAGCAGCTCTACCGCGGGCATAAGATCCTTGCGGGCGAGCCCTACCACTATTGAGATGACCGACCTACCCAGACAGCCCCCGATCGTGAGCGCTTCCCGCACGCCGCTGGACGGCCTGCGCGAGGCGGTGCTCGCGGCTGCGGCGGGGCTGGCGGGCGGCGAGGATGGTCGCGGGCCCGACGGCGTGACGCTCGAGCGCCCCCCGAAGGCGAGCTTCGGCGACTACTCGACCAACGCCGCGTTGCTGCTCGCGCCGCGGCTGGGCGTCCCTCCCCGCGAGGCGGCGGAGCGTCTGGGGGCGGAGCTGGTGGAGCTGGTGGGGGAGGACATCGAACGCTTCGAGGTAGCGGGGCCTGGCTTCGTGAACCTGTTCATGGCGGATCGCTGGCTGAGGCGAGCGCAGGCGGCGATTTTGCAGGCCGGCGAGAGCTACGGCGCTGGCGGTGCACGGCGCGGCGAAAGGATCCTGGTTGAGTTCGTGAGCGCCAACCCGACGGGCCCGATGCACGTGGGCCATGCGCGCAACGCGGCGTACGGGGACGCGTTGGCCAGGCTGCTGGCGCTGCACGGGCACGAGGTGATGCGCGAGTTCTACGTCAACGACGCGGGCTCGCAGGTGGGCAAGCTGGGCGAGTCGATCCTCGCGCTGGCGAAGGGCGAGCAGGTGCCCGAGGACGGCTACAAGGGGGAGTACGTGCAGGAGCTGGCCGAGCGCTTGGCGCCTGCCACAAGCGGCGAGGGTGCCGAGGCCAGCGTTGAGTCTGCGGGCGAGGTGAGCGTCAAGCCTGGTATTGGGTCTGCGGGCGAGGCGGGCACCGAGCCTGGTATTGGGTCTGCGGGCGAGGCGGGCACCGAGCCTGGTATTGGGTCTGCGGGCGAGGCGGGCACCGAGCCTGGTATTGGGTCTGCGGGCGAGGCGGGCACCGAGCCTGGTATTGGGTCTGCGGGCAAGGTGAGCGTCGAGCCTGGTATTGGGTCTGCGGGCAAGGTGAGCGTCGAGCCTGGTATTGGGTCCGCGGGCAAGGTGAGCGTCGAGCCCGGCATCTCACTCGTGGGCGACGCCGGCGATGCGCGGGCGCTGGGCAGGGCGGCGGTGGACCTGATGGTCCAGCGGATGCGCGCCTCGCTGGAAGCCTTCGGGGTGGACGACTTCGACCACTGGCAATACGAGAGCGAGCTGCACGAAGGGAGCCCGAGCCGGGTGGAGCATGCGCTCGAGCTGCTTGAGCAGCAGGGCCACACCTACCGCAGCGAGGGCGCGCTGTGGCTGCGCACGACTCAGTTCGGCGATGACAAGGATCGGGTGCTGGTGCGCTCCAATGGTGAGCACACCTACTTCGCCTCTGACATCGCCTACCACCAGGACAAGCGCGAGCGCGGGTATGAGCGCCAGGTTGACGTGTGGGGCGCCGACCACCACGGGTATGTGGCGCGGATGAAGGCGGCCTACGAGGCGCTGGGGGGCGATCCCGGGCACCTGGAGATGCTGATCATGCAGCTCGTGCACCTCGTGCGCCGGGGCGAGCGCGCGCAGATGTCCAAGCGCGCCGGCGAGTTCGTGACGCTCGACGACCTCGTGCAGGAGATCGGCGTGGATGCCGCCCGCTGGTATCTGCTGTCGCGCTCTCACGACACCACGATCGACCTCGACCTCGACCTCGCGCGCGCGCAGAGCAGCGAGAACCCCGTGTACTACGTGCAGTATGCACACGCGCGGATCGCCTCGATGCTGACAAAGGCGGGCATAGCGCGGGTGGCGGCCGCGCTGGAGGAGGCAGGCGTGGGTCAGCCGCTGTATGCGGTGGCGCTCGGCGGAGCGGACAACGAGCACCCGGCACCCGCCGCCGCCGCCGAGCGGGAGTCCCTGCATCCCTCCGAGCGCGCCCTGATCAAGCGACTGCTGGAGCTCCCCGGCGAAGTGGCGGAGGCTGCACAACGCCGCGCGCCGCACCGGATCGCGGCATACGCGCTACAGGTCGCCCAGGACTTCACCGCGTTCTACCGCGACTGCCGCGTGGTGGGCGCCGAGCCCGAGGCGGTGGAGCGCCAGCGGATCGCGCTGAGCGTGGCCGCGCGGGGGACGATCGCGCGCTGCCTGGAGGACCTCCTGGGCGTCGGCGCGCCGCGGGAGATGTAGGTCTACGACGCGCTGGCTCCTTCGATCGCGCCACTGCGCTCGGCGCGCCAGCTCACTCGAAGCGCGAGATGTCCGCGTTCAGCCGGGCTTCGTCGGAGGGGCTGAGCACGGGGTCGGAGCCGGTCCCGGTCCCTCCGGCGGCCCGTGCCGCACCGGCACGGCGGCGCCAGCGGGGTAGCAGCAGCGCGAGCAGACCAAGCAGCGCGAGCACGACGCAGGGAGGGACGAGGTACACCGCGAGATCGAACCCGTGCGTGCTGGGAAGGGCGAGCACGGCGGGGCCGTATTCACGCACCAGCGCACGCTTGATCTGCGCCTCGGTGAGCCCTGCGTCGATCAGGTGCTGGATGAACGCGCGCTCGCGATCGGCCTGCGGGGACTGGGCGACGGTGAGCGAGATTTTGCAGGTGACGCACATTGCCTGGCTTTCTACGGCGGGCAGCGTCGTGCGGGGCGCGACAGCCTGCGCCGGGAGAGGGATGCCAAGTAGCGCGGTGGCGAGCAGCGATGCCACCAGCGCGACAACGGTGCGGGTACGAAAGCTCATGCGCTTTCCGCGAGGCGCACAGCCTTCTGCGCGAACCCCGCTTCGATCGCGCCGCGCTCGTCGGCGGTGATGTGCCCGGAGGGGTCGATCAGGAAGCTCTCGGGCAGCTCGGCGGTGCCGTAGAGATGGGCGAATTCCCCGCCGGCATCGCGGAGATCGGGGTAGGTGAGGTGGTGTTCGTGCACGAACTTCAACGATTCTGCGGCCACATCCTCGTCAGTGACCCCGAGCACGGTCGCGTGGTGGCGCTCCAGCTGGCGCTGCAGTCGCTCCATCGCCGGGGCCTCGGCTTGACAGGGGGGGCACCAGGAGGCCCAGAAGTTGAGCACCACCACCCGGCCGCGGTAGGCGGCGAGCGAGCTCTCGCCGCGCCCGATGAGGATTGGCAGCCGCTCGCCGGCCTGCGGCGCGAGCGGCTGCTGGCCGTCGGCAAGCGCCTGATCGATGGTGCGATTGGGCGACTCGTTGGCGACCCCGTAGATCAGCAGCCCGAGGAAGGCGGCGCCGAGGAGCGAGGCGAAGACGGGCAGGAGCAGTCGTTTCATGAGCATCGAAAGGGTAGAGGGCCGGCTGGCGCGGCCGCGCCAGCGTGGTGGGGACGGTCCGCCGGCGGGTCGCTCGACCTTCGAGAGGGCGTAAGATGCACTCAGGTGCGGTGGTAGCTCAGTTGGTAGAGCGCAAGCTTCCCAAGCTTGAGGTCGCGAGTTCGAACCTCGTCCGCCGCTTTCGGTTTGTGGGGCGGAATCTGGCCCCATAGCAGGGGATTCGCGGGGGTGGTGGGCCGGGCAGCGTGCGGACAAACGCGGGCGTTCGCGGGCAAGAGGGACACAAATCTGCTGCCACCGTGCTGCCACGGGATCGGGCGCCGGCGGTCTCCCGGGAGCCCGATGAGGCCGGGGTGCGCGGCGAGGTGTTGGCACGGTTTCGGTGTCGTATCCGCGGACGCGTCGCGCACGAAGCCGGCAGAAAAGCTCAGGGGGAATCGGGCCGCTTTTCTCGATAAGCAGGGTATGAGCGGGCGGCAGGCCCAACGAGCACAACATCGACACCTGAGCACCCGCGAGGCCGCGGCGCTGCTGGGAGTCCACGAGCGCACAGTGCGCCGGTACATTGCTGCGGGACTGCTCGGCAACCGCAAGCTCCCGGGCGGCCACTACCGCATACCGCAGGAGGCGATCGGTGCATTCTGGAGCGGGGGCGGCGACGGTGCGCGGCAGCGTCCGCGTCGGATCCGCGCGGCGGAGCGTCCGCAGGCCGGTTCGGCGAGTCCGATACCGGCGGAACGTGCTCGCCGCTCTCATCGTGGGCTCCCGGCCGGCGAGCGGCCGGCGGTTGCCTATGACCTCTCGCCCGAGGTGCTGGCGGCCTTACGAAAGGAGGTGGCCGCCGGCGATGGCTAGACCCTGGAGGCGGCATCGTAGGTGGCCACATGTCGCGAAGAGTGGCGCGAGGTCGTATGGCCTGGGCTTCTACGACCACGAGGACGTCGAACGCTCGCGGTCGTTCCCGACGGCGAAGGCTGCACGTGAATGGATCGACGACTATGTGGCCGCCGAGCGTCGAGGTTCCGACAGCTTGCGACGGTTCTTGCTCGACCTGGACGCGCGGGAGGCAAACGCCATGATCGAGACACGCACGATCGGGGAGATCGTGCAGCTCCACTTCGCGTTCAACGCGCCCGACACGGCGGACGGCTTGGCGACCTCGACGTTCCGCACTTACTCGTGGTCAGCGAAACGGCATCTGCTCGGGCATGAGGGCGCGAGCAGGGGCCGGAGAATGCCGCCGGCGAAATATGCCGTGAGGTTTGCGTCAGAACCCGCGGAGCGCTTCAACCACGCCGCTGCTCCACGCGCGCTGCGCGATGCGATGAGGCGCGAGCGGGTCGGGCAATCCGCACGCGCCCATACATGGCGAGTTCTGTCGGCTGTGCTCTCCTGGGCGGCGCAGTCGGAGTTGGTGCCCGAGATTCAAACCAACGGCTGCCTGTTGGCCAACGAGAAGGTCGGCAACAGGCGGAAGTCTGTGCGAGGACAAGAGGGTCGTCGCAGCGTCCGGCGTCGCGGGGAGGAAATCCGAAGCTGGGCGCTCGCTCCGATGGCCGTCGAGTTCATCCGCGCCGACATGCTCGCACGCGCCGTAGGGGCGCGCAGGCCACTGATTGCCTACCGCGATGCGACCCTGGTATCCATCCAGCTCGGGCTCGGGCTGCGAAACCAGGAGGTCTACGGGATGCGCTGGTCTGCCCTGGAGCGCGAGCGCGCCCACATTGTCGAGGTCCTGAGCTGGAACCAGCTGGATGAGTGGGGCAAGACCGAACACGCCACCGGCCGCGCTCCCAAGCTACCCGCGCTTCTGGGAGAAGATCTGGAGTGGTGGCGGGAGCGTTTGCGTGAGCGGGGGTACCCAACCCGCGGAGTTGATTTCATAATTCCCGGCGATCTCGCTGGCGAGGCGTTCGGCATCCGCGACCCGCAAACCGGCGCCTGCCACATGACGGGCAACCAGGCCCAAAAGTGGGGTCCTCGGTACCTGACGCCGGCCGTCAATTCGGTGGCCGAGAACCACGACGGATACGCCACCCTGCGCGGCGCGACACCATATGCGCTCAGGAGGGGCGGGATCTCGATGCGGCTGCGAAGCGAAGACGCGCAGTCAGTCGCCGAGCAGTGCGGCACGAGCCTCGAAATGCTCTCCCAGCACTACAGCTACGAGATCGACGACTTCAGCCACCTCGGCCCGCGGTCAGTCGATGAGCAGTGGCGTGCAGCGCGAGCTGCCGTTCGAGCCGAGGTCGAGGCGGACGCGAGACAGCGACGCCTACGGGCGGCGGCTTGACTGGACGTCCCGCTTTGTGCGGAGAGCGGTCGCAGGCTCTGTGTCGCTCGGGTTGCCGCTTTTCGTCGTGGGTGTCGCTCAAAGTGGCCGGGGGTGATGGGCCTGTGCCCGTGGCGTTGGCTGCGCTTCTCTGAGAGATCGGTTTCTGCACGGCAGGTCGCCCGTCGCTGCCGTGCGGGGGCCTTTCAGGCCGCCTTGGCGGCTAGGTGGTGCTTGTGGAGCTTCATTAGGTTGTGAGTCGCAGTGATCATCTGCCATTCGGAGCGTGCGGCGGATCTGCCTCGCCGCTGAAACTGCGTGATGCGCCGGTTGTGCTTGGTTTGAGCGAACACCGGCTCGACCATCGCCTTGCGTTTTCGGTAGAGCCCCCCGCCGAGGTCACCAGCGAGAATGGTGCGCATAAAGGCATAGCGACCGCCGGTCCAACCGCGGCGAGGTTTTTCGTGCTTGCCGGCGTCGGGCGGGATCAGGACCTGGGTGCCCGTATTCACTACTTCGTCGATCTGCTGCTCATGCCAGTAACCGGTGTCAGCGAGCGCCACCGCCGGTTTGTCGCTCACACCGATCTGCTCTAGCTCTCGCAGGGTTGCCGTGATCATCGGCCCGAACTGGCCGAAGTCCGGGGAGCTGAGTGTGACCTCGGCCGCCAACACGATCTGCTGCTCGTTCACGACGGCCTGCACGTTGTAACCCTGGGTGTAGCTGCGCGGCGTCTTCACGTTACGCGAGTCCAGGTCGGTCGTGTTGATCTTCCCGGCGGGTATCTCCGGTGGCTCATATGGGCTCGGCGGGCGACTGAGCCTTCGGCCCTGGGTGTCCCGCCCGTGCGCGCGGTAGTGCTCATAGGCCTCGTTCGCCTCGCGCTCGACCCGCAGGTTCTCCTGCAGGCGACGCTCGCACTCAAGCAAACGCTCCGCCCGCGAGCGCGGAACTGGGTCCGCCGCCATCCGACGATGCTCCTCGAGCTGACGGCGCGCCTCACGCAACCATCCCTCACGCCCATCAGCCCGGGCGACGATCGCGTCCGGATCGAGCTTCAGCTCCACACCATGCGCCTCGGCCTTCCCGTCTTGCGTGTCTGCGCGCCCTTGCGCGAGCTTCTCTTTGGCCGCACGCAACGCAGCTCGCCTGCCCTCACGCGTGCGCAGATGCTCAGGCAGCTCATCGCCACGCGCATCGCCGTAGAGCGCATCCTCAGCAGCGTCAACCTTCCCCGCCTCCTTCAGGATCTCGCGGGCGAGCTGCTCATAGTCGAGGTTTGAGTGGTGCGAGGCGTTCGCGTGCACCTTCGTCCCGTCGATCGCGATCACCCCGACCTTCACCAGGCCGGACTCCCGGCAGAGCCCCAGCACCTCGCTGAATAACCCCGCCAGCGCCGCCTCATGACGCACACGAAACCGCGCGAACGTCGCGTGATCGGGCGTCTGCTGCGCGGCGATCACCCGGTAGGCGACATCCTCCACACAGCGACGCTCAATACCCCGCGAGGAACGCTCACCCCGCGCGTAGGCGTACATCAACAGCGCCACCATCATCGACGGCTCAAACGCCGCGCGACCCCACCCATCCTGGCGATAGGAGCCATAAAACGCGCCCAGGTCCATCTCCTCGATCGACGCCAACACAAACCACGCCAGATGCCCCTCCGGCAGCCAATCACGCGGGTCCGGGGGCATCAAGAACACCTGCTCACGATCACACTCCAAGAAGTTCATAGCCATGCCATGAATGGTCTTAAACTCCTCGGACGGAGCCGCGGTTTGCGCGACACCCACCGTCCAAACCGGCCGCGTCGGGCTTGATGAGGCTGCTTCCGCTCTCCGGACGAAAGCAGCTCCTGATACGTTCCGGAAGACGCTTCTCCGCCCCGACCGGCTCGAAGCCAGTCCAGGGACGTTTACAACAGCTAGAAGGGGATCCCCATGAGACTGCTGGACGGCTTCTCACGAGCAGGCGCAGTCCGACTCGCTGGGGTGCTGGTCGCGACGGTAGCCGTGGCGGCATGCTGCATCGGCGTGTCCTCGGCCACCGCCGAATCGGTCATCCGCACGATCCCCGTCGGCAGCTTCCCCGAGGGCGTGTCCTCGGATGGAACCCACGTCTGGGTCGCGAACTACGGGGGGCCCTACGGAGGTGGAGATACGGTCAGCGACATCGAAGCATCCAGCGGCACCGTCATCCGCACGATCCACGTCGGCAACGATCCCTGGGGCGTGTCCTCGGATGGAACCCACGTCTGGGTCACGGGCGATAACAGCGGTGAAGGTACCGTCAGTGAGATCGAAGCGTCGAACGCGACCGTCATCCGCACGATCCACGAGGGCAACCTCGCCGAGGGCGTGTCCTCGGATGGAACCCACGTCTGGGTCGCGAACACCAACGAAAATAGGGTCAGTGAGATCGAAGCGTCGAGCGGCACCGTCATCCGCACGATCCCCGTCGGCACCTATCCCGAGGGCGTGTCCTCGGATGGAACCCACGTCTGGGTCACGAACGGCGGCGAAGGTACGGTCAGTGAGATCGAAGCATCCAGCGGCACCGTCATCCGCACGATCCCCGTCGGCGAAGACAGCTCTGGCGTGTCCTCCGATGGAACCCACGTCTGGATCACGAACTTCCTCGAACGCACGGTCAGTGAGATCGAAGCATCCAGCGGCACCGTCATCCGCACGATCCACGACGTCGGCTACCCCCTAGCCGTGTCCTCGGATGGAACCCACGTCTGGGTCACGAACAACGGCGACGAAGTCAGTGAGATCGAAGCGTCGAGCGGCACCGTCATCCGCACGATCCCCGTCGGCAGACTCCCCGAGGGCGTGTCCTCGGATGGAGCCCACGTCTGGGTCACGAACCAGGAAGACAATACGGTCAGCGAGATTCCGACCAGCTACAGCGAGACCAAAGAAGAAGAAGCTGCTGCCACCAAAAAGCGCGAAGAAGAAGCGGCGAAGAAGAAGCACGAAGAAGAAGCGCTTAACGGGACAGTTGTGTGTGGTTATCCCGCGTCGATCCCAAAAGGCTATGTTATTACGGAAGTCTTTTATACGAATAATTGTGGCCCTGCATATGAATATAACGTACCAGGTGAATCTCTTGGGCACGCTAACGTTGGTCGGGTCAATGCGGTAAGGATTAGCGTGCCGTCGAGCGGGTTGGTTGTTTGTGGTTATCCTGCGTCGTTTCCGGCGCGCTATGTGGTGACCGAAGACTTGGATACGAATAATTGTGGCCCTGCATATGAATATAACGTACCAGGTGAATCTCTTGGGCACGCTAACGTTGGTCGGGTCAATGCGGTAAGGATTAGCGTGCCGTCGAGCGGGTTGGTTGTTTGTGGTTATCCCGCGTCGGTTCCGGCGGGTTATGTGGTGACCGAAGACTTGGATACGAATAATTGTGGCCCTGCATATGAATATAACGTACCAGGTGAATCTCTTGGGCACGCTAACGTTGGTCGGGTCAATGCGGTAAGGATTAGCGTGCCGGCGCCCGGTATGACTGTCTGCTATCCATACGTTCCCACCGGGTACGTAGTCACAGAACAGCTCTACACGAAAGGGTGCCTATTTCTTGATTACGAGCTATTCGGGTACAACGCGTTCAGGATCGCTCCGAAACCAAAAGGAAAGGTTGCTACGCTCGTGACGAAAGGCGCGGTAGCGACCCCTGGCGGAGCCGTTGACATCGTCGTGACTTGTCCGCGCTCCGCGAAGAAATGCACGGGCAGCGTGGTCTTGCAGGCATCAACAGCCGTGAGCGCTCGCACATCTGCCCATGAGGCCAAGAACAGCAAGGGGGCGCTACTGAAGCTCGCCGCAGGGTCGTTCAAGATTCCTGGCGGTCACGCGGCGACGGTCAAGCTACAGCTCAGCAGGAAGGCACGAAAGCTCCTAGCGCGCGGCCACCTAATCCACGCTCGAGCGACCCTTACAGTTCACGACCCAGCGACCCACACAACCCACGCGACGGTCACGATCCGAGCAGCCAAGTCGATACCCGGCCACAAAGCCTGAGCAGGCGCTCGCAGATGTCCAGATCAACTCGTGTGGAGCTCCCAGTTTTCAATGACCGATAGCAGCCTGCGTGGTGCCTGTGCCTCACGGCATGGGTCACCACCAGGGTGGCTACTGCTTTGCGGGCCGAGCGAGCGTCCGAGCACCGGCCGCGCTCACGCTCGGAAAGGACGACCTTCGAGCGCGCCGACTGATGGCGGCGAGATGACTGCTTTCCCGAAGCAACGCACGGTCCGAGTCGACGAGCGTCTGTGCTCGTGTTCGTCCATCAGCATCCCGATAGCGAGGCGTCGCTGCCGAGGGTCGCCTGAGTAGTGCTCGTGTTCGCCGGCTGCGCCTGGGACGGTTGGTGGGCGTGAGAACGCATGTTCTGTTCGCGTCGTGAGTCTGTGACACTTGTCGTGGCTGTATTGCGGCGCCGAGCGTGCATATATACTTCTCGCGTGGCGCGAACTTCAGCGGGCAACCTGGCGGACCGTCCAACGGTCAGCCAGTCGCGCCTAGAGATGGTCCACGACGTACCGCCGAGCAATGACGAGTGCAGTCGGCCGATTGAGGTCGCTGGGCGGACGCTTACACCCACGCCTGTGTTCGATACATACTGGCGGTTCGCGGCTGCGCGGCAGGCTATCTATCTCGCGAGACTCCAGGGTATGGGTGAGCCTTGGAGTGATGATCCTATTTTGCGCGAGTACCGGTTCACCAATGTCTACCGTGCCGCTGACCGTGTCTCGCAATACCTCATTCAGAAGGTTATTTACGACACCGCCGTGCCGGATGACCCGGAGAATGTCGTCTTTCGCGTGTTGCTGTTCAAGCTGTTCAATCGCATCTCAACGTGGCGCACGCTTGAGCAAGAGCTGGGCACAATTGAATGGAGAACGTTCAACTTTTCACATTACTGCCGTGTGCTCGATGCGACTGCCAAGGATGGCCCGATCTATTCGGCGGCGTACCTGATGCCGCCTCCGAAACTCGGCGAGCGATATAAGCACCACAACCACCTGCGGCTGCTTGAGCAGATCGTGCACGATGGGTTTCCCCGGCTCGTGGCATCCTCAAAGACGCTGACCGCGATCTATGAACGGCTCATCAAATACCCGTCCGTGGGTCGATTTCTTGGTTTCCAGTACACCGTTGACATGAACTACACGCCGCTGATGTCGGCTAGCGAGAATCAGTTCGTTGTCGCGGGTCCTGGGGCGTGCGACGGGATCCGCAAGTGCTTCGGGCCAGAAGCGTCTGGGATCGAGCCAGGGGTCATCCGTTACATGGTCGAGCATCAGGATTTTCACTTCGCCCGCCTCAAGTTGGAGTTCGATGGACTGTTCGGACGCTCCTTGCATCTGATCGACTGCCAAAACCTGTTCTGCGAGGTTGATAAGTACGCGCGCGTTGCGCACCCCGAGACAGCCGGGATCTCTGGCCGCAGAAGAATCAAGCAGAAGTTCCGACCGAGCCGTGAACATCTAGCCGCGGTGTTCCCTCCACGGTGGGGGATTGCGAACATTCAGCCGATGTTGTCCGTTAGCGAGCCGCGCGATGCCCTGCGCCAGATCACGACAGCGAGTTCCGACTGTGCTCTCCGCGACGTTGCCGCCCGTGGCGCCGATGCGCTGCAGCGCCCCGAAAGTCTCACCTAGCCTCGTGCCGGCCGTCGCGCCCTTGGATAGCTGCAGCGGGAAGATCCCGACCTGCTCTGGCGCGGCCGTCCGCAGCTCGATCAGGCTCTGGGCGTACTCCTGCCACGCGCCGACGTCTGGCTGCACAGCCGCGGCGAAGCCGTTGCCGAGCACCGGCACGATCGCCGTCAACGCCGCGCTCGGGATGCCATAGGGAAGCGCAGCGGCCGGCGGCACTGGCCGTGGCGCGTCCTGCGGGTCGCGCCACCCCTCCGAGCGAACGTAGATCTCGACCGCACCGCCAATTAGCCCCGCGAACGCGGTCCCGTGGAAGTGCTCAACGAACTGCTCTGCGACTGCCTGGCCGTCCGCGTCCTGCGGATGCCAAACAACGAATATCTCAAGGATTGGTGGGATCATCGCGCACGCATGCTCAGCGGCATGGGCGCGACCGCGAGCGGGGATACAATGGCGCGAATCCTACACGCGGAACAAGGTCATGTCCGATACCACCAACATCTTCATCAGCCACATTCACGAGGATGACGCGCACATCGAGGCGATGAAGACGCTGTTGACAAGTAACGGGCATAGCGTGCGAGACTCGTCAATCGACAGCGCCAGCCCGAACCAGGCTAAAGATCCTGCCTACATCAAGAGTGGCATTCTCGCGCCACGCATCGCCTGGGCCAGCACGATGGTTGTGCTCGTCTCGCCCGGAACTAAGGGCAGCAGCTGGGTGGATTGGGAGATCGAGCAAGCACAGCGTACCGGCAAGCGGATCGTCGGCGTGTGGACCCACGGCGCTGCGGAGTGCGACATCCCAGAGGCGCTAGAACGCTACGCCGATGCGATCGTCGGGTGGCAAGCCGACCGCATTCAGGGGGCGATCTGCGGCGAGATCAACGACTGGGAGACCAGCGAGGGGCAAGCGCGCGAGCAGCGATCGATCGCCCGCTACAGCTGCTGAGCCGACGTGAAGCTCTACTCCTACGTAGTCGCCCGAGACTTCGGGTTTGCACCGAACCCCTTCTACGGGGTATGCACGCTCGCCACGTGCAAGCCGACCATAAGACGCACCGCGCAAGTAGGAGACTGGGTGATTGGCACAGGCTCCAAGCACTACGGCCTCCAAGGGCATCTCGTCTTCGCCATGCGTGTGACTAACGCGCTCGCGTTCGACCAATACTGGAGCGACCCACGGTTTCAGGCCAAGCGCCCAACCTTAACCGGAAGCATCAAGCAAGCCTTCGGCGACAACATCTATCACCAAGATCCGGCTACGCAACAGTGGCAGCAGGTGAACTCGCACCACAGCCTTAAGGATGGGTGCCCAAACCCAGCGAACATCCAGAACGACACCAAAACCGATCGCGTGCTCATCTCAACAGAGTTTATGTATTGGGGTGGCTCCGGACCGGTGATTCCGCCGCACCTACGGGACTACTCCGGTCAGGACATCTGCACGTCCACCCAAGGTCACAAGTCACAGTTTGACCCCCGCCTCGTTGACGCATTCCTCGTATGGTTGAACTCACGAGGCGACAGTGGCTATGAATGGCCACCTAGCGAGTGGGCGCGCCCTCCACAATGGCGCTAGTCGGCACCGTGCTCGTCGGGCGCCCACTAATCCGATCACTTGGTCGATGATGGCGAGAGGCGGACTCGAACCGCCGACACCTCGATTTTGCAGTCGTGATTCGCGCAGTTCGACCGGAATCGGCTGGCTGCTAACGCAGAGGTCTCCAAAACCGTAACGAAGGGGTTTCGGTCCCGTCGTGATGGGTTTGATTTCATCGGTAGGGCTTCGTGGTTACGCTGATCGCGTCGGCGATTGCCGTTTCAGCGTGGTGAGCATGGGCTGTTTGGCGGCGAGGAGGTATGCCTCGAGCTGCTGGCCGGCGCGCTCGATTTCGCCGGGCAGGACGTGGGTGTAGCGGTCGTCGGTGATGGAGCCTGGTCCGTGGTCGGTGCTCGCGGTGCTGGCGTGGCCCATGAGGATGCTGCGCAGCTTGAGGTCGATTCCGGCGGCGCGCATCCAGCTTGAGGCGGTGTGCCGGCAGTCCTGTAGGCGTATCGGTGCGAGTTTGCGTGCCTTCCACGCTGCGTCGGTGCGGATGTAGAGCGCGCCTGTGCTCAGCAGTCCGCTGTTGCGCCCGCCGGGCTTGCGGCCAGGGCAGACCAGTCCGGCGGATGGGTGGCCTTGGTGGGCGTGCTCGTCGTGGAGGATCGCGCGCAGCGGTGCGATCAGCGGGAACGGCCGCCGTGCGGCGGCGGACTTCGCGTAGTCTTCGCCGTCGGCCAAGTGCACCATTCCTGTTGACCAATCGACCTCTGGCCATGCGAGATTGCGGATCTCTTGGCTGCGTGCGGTCGCGTAGGCCGCGAGTGCGAACGGCACTGTGTCGGCAGGCTCGAGCGCCGCGAGCAACAGCAGGAATTCGTTGGGGGTGGCGATCCGTTCGCGTGGGTTGTTGGCGATGGCGGGGAGCACGATGTTGGTGATCGGGGAATGCTCGGCGAGTTCACGTGGGATCGCGAAGTTGTAGAGGGAGCGCAGCGCGTTCAGGATGTTGCGCACGCGGCTGCCGGAGAGCTGTTCGGCGACCATCTCGTCGATCATTGTCTGGACTTGGCCCCGGCTCACGCCGTTCAGCGGCTCGTTGCCGATTTCGTAGGCGACGCGCACGTTGAGCGCTCCTTCGATCGTTTTGCGGGCCTGCGGCTTGTAGGGCTTGCCCTTCTTGCTCAGGGCGGTGCCGTCGCGCATCGCATGGATGAACCGTTCGGAGGCATCCGCTACCGAGACTCCGGGGAGCCGCTCACTCGCGGCGGTGGCAGATCCCGGCACTATGGCTCGGGCCTGCGCTCGCAGCGCGGGGGGCAGGAGGCTCAGCAGCGCGGCGAACTGCT
This sequence comes from uncultured Solirubrobacterales bacterium, assembly GCA_963724305.1. GTDB lineage: Bacteria > Actinomycetota > Thermoleophilia > Solirubrobacterales > Solirubrobacteraceae > Palsa-744. The sequence goes on along the minus strand of CAVRUG010000004.1, from coordinate 848,649 downwards.
CCTGCGTGAGAGGCGCCTGCCCTGGCGGGGGAGCACTCGTCTTGAGCGATTCGCGCGTTGCTCGTTGCCAGAGGACCCCGTCCAGGGGTTGCGATAGGTCGGGGATGCGATGGGTCGCCCGCGTGTAGGGTCCCATATTCTGGCGACATAACCGGGTTCGCAACGGCAGCGTTTGCCGCGATGGGCCGGGCAGCTGAGACGGTGGCGCGCGACGACGCCGGGCCAGCGGGTGCGCTTGTCGGGAGGTCGCTTGGTAGCAGGCGTCGCGTTCATTTCAACCCCCCGGGTTCGGTCGTGGTGTGCTTCTCAGCCCAGCGCTCCAGATCCCTCGGCCGATACAGGCGCAACTGGCCGCTGCGCACGACCGGCACGTGCGGTTGGACGTGGCGCTCGAAGTGGCTGAGGCTCATTGCGAGCGCCGCGGCGGCCTGTTGGCGCGTGAGAAGCAGCGGCGGTCGCCCGGACGGTCGTGTGCTGTTCGTTGCAGATAGCATGGGCTGGCTCCAATCGGCGGGCTCGTCGGGTCGCCGAGCCCGCCTGGTTGTGAGGTTCCGACAGTTGGGCAAAAATGTACCCTCTCGCACAAACAGGTGTCGAGCCGATCGCGCCTGCGCCCCCCGAACTTGTTTGCGAACCGGATTTTTTTGTTCATCGTCTCGCGGTGTCGGGCGTGCGCTCGCGCTGTGAGTCCGAGGTGGCGCGCTGCCGCCCCAATGGCTTGGCAGGCGGCGTAGTCTCCGATGCCGGAAAAGAGCTGCGCATCGGTCAGCGCGACGGCCGCGCGAGCGGAATCGACGCGCAGGTCGAGGATGTTGGGGGCGTTAATCTGGCGGGTAGGATGATGCGGCCGTGGGTGGGTGCGGCGTTCAGGCCGGGTGCGAGGATTGCGGGATGGCGGGTAGAGGTGTTCGTGAGCGGAAGGATCTCGGGGAGGTTGTGCGCGGTCTTACACCTGAGGTGCTGCGAGAGATCGTGGCGTCCGCGGCTGACCGTCACGACGATGTCGAGCGGCATGTGCGGCTGGCAGCAGCGCGCGAGGAGGGCGATCTGGCGGAGTTGCGGGCGGAGGTCGATCGTGGGCTGCGGACGCGGCGGTTCCTGGGGTACCGGGAGAGCTCGGAGTGGGCGCGCGTGGCGCGGCCGGTCGTCGAAGAGTTGCGTTCGGCTGCTGCGTCCTCGCCGTCGAAGGATCTTGTTGTATTGGTCGAGCGTGCGGTGGGGCACGTCGTGAAGGTGATCATGCACGCCGATGATTCCAACGGGACGATCGGGGATCTCGCGCGCGAACTGCTGGAGGTCCATGCGCTGGCGTGTGATGCGGGGGTCGCCGACCCGGTGAAACTCGCGGCGTGGATGGTGCGCTTCAGCTGCGATGACCAGGATTTCTTCGAGGTCGATCCGGTCAGGTACGCCGGAGCGCTCGGTGAGCGTGGGCTCCTGGTCTACCGGCGCGCGATCGAGGAGCGTGCGGACGGCGAGCGGGTCTTCGTGGTGCGTTGGGCGTGCGAGCGCCTCGCGGTGCTCGACGGGGACGGGGAGGCGATCGTCGCGCTGCTCGGTGGTGATCTCAGCGCGCCGCACCAGTTCATCCGGGTGTGCGAGGCGATGGTCGAGCTCGGGCGCGAGGAGGAGGTTTTGATGTGGGCCAGGCGTGGCATCGCTGAGACGGATGGCTGGCAGGTCGAAAAGCTCTATGACCTCGCGTGTGGGATGTACGAGCGGCGTTCGGATGCACTCGAGGTGCTGCGTCTGCGTCGCGAGCAGCACGGCCGGATGGCCTCGGCGAGTACCTACTCGCGCTTGCGTCGCGCGGCTGACGCGGTGGGTGCGTGGGAGATCGAGCGTGACGCCGCGCGCCTGGCTTTGCGCGAGCGCGATCTCGGCGGGCTCGTCGACGCGCTGCTCGATGAGGGCGACGTGGAGGGGGCCTGGAGCGTCGCGCACGAGGACCCCGCCTGGGACCCTGGGCTCCAGCAGCGGCTGCGCCTCGCCGAAGCGCGCGAGGCGCAGCGGCCGGAGCAGGCGTTGCCGTGGTACATGCTCGTCGTGGATGAGTTGCTGCTCGAGACCGGCCGCCGGTCTTACGCCCGGGTCATCCCTGTACTAAGCCCGGATCCACCGATGGGGTTGATCGGGGTAGGGGAATCCGGGCGGCGGCGCGTTGATGGCGTTGTTCGGTGGTGAAGAGCCCGTGAGTTGGCGCTGTGCCCCGGTTTTGGTGGTTTTGCGGGCTGGTTGGGCGGGCTGGTGGGCAGCCGTGAGCGCGGCCGGTCGGCGAGTTGTTCGCTGGTCTGTGGTGTGGCCGGCGCTGGCGGCGGTCAGTCGGCGGGGAGCGCGCGGATGCGGGCCAGTGCCGCGATGTAGTCGCCCTGCCAGGGCCAGCGGGCTGGCAGGTGAAGGGTCCAGGATCGACCGTGGCGGGTCAGGCGACCAGCGATCGTGAGCAGCCGGCGGCGCAGGGTTCGCCCGGCGCGGATGGTGGTGTTGGGCAGGCCGATCAGTTGTGTCCATCTGAGCAGGTTGTGCGCGAGCGCGCCGAGCACGGTCCAGGCGCCGTTGGCGTTGAACTCGCCGGATGGGAAGTGCACGAGCGCTTGGTCTTTGAGGTCGGCGATGACCTGCTCGACTACGGCGTGATCGCGATGCTCAGCCTCGACCAGGGCGATGTCATCGGTGCGGTTGGTGATGAAGCAGAAGTGCCGCCAGTCGGGCCATAGCTTGGCTTGCGGGCCGCGGAGCCGGGTGCGCCGGACGATCAGCCTGCGCTCGCCGTAGGTGGTCTCGGCGATCTGCGCTTCGCCTTGCTCGGGGTATTCGATCGTCTGCCACGCCTCCTCGTTGATCGCCTCAACGGCCTCGCGAATCCCTTTCTGCATACGCACCCCGATCGAGTACTGCCACCCGGCGTTCTCGAGCCGCTTGAACACCTTGGTATTCCAGAACCCCGAGTCGGCCCGCAGTAGCTTTACGCCGGTAGCACCAGCGCGCTTGACGCGGGCGATCAGCTCGTCTGTGAAGCGCAGCATCCCCTTCTGCGTGTTCGCCGACCCTTTACGCAAGCGGATGTGCAACACCTCCCTGGTGTCCGCCCGGGTCGCCAGGAGTGGGTGGTAGCCGAGCACCTTGGTGTACCCATAGGCGGCTCCCTGCTTCAAGCGCCCGCACACCTCGCCAACGAAACTGTCCACATCGATCACCAGCCGCTCCTCGCCGGGACCGGCACCCGCCCGCCACGCGCGCACCAGTGTCTCGCCGAGCAGCGCATCGAGCTGGCGCACATGCCCGAATGTGAACGCGCGCAGGAACGTCCCCAGCGTCGAAGGTGCCGGTATCCAGCCGCCAAGCAGCCGCCGCGTGCGGCCCGCCCGCAATACCTCGCAATCATCGATGCTGTCCGCGCCGAGCACCATCGCGAACAAAAGCGCCATCACCTTCCTGCCCGCGTTCGCGGCGCCCGCCCGGTCGCGCCGCAACCGCACCAGCCGCCCAGCCAACACTTCGATCCCCAGCCGCCCGGCGAGCGTCCCAACGAGCATCACCCCGGCGTCCGAGATAGCACGCTCGTCATCGAACTCGACCCGCAGACCGTCCAATCCGACCGGCTCGTCATCATGCACCATGAAGGTGACCTCCTGAACTCGGGCCGCGGCTGGCCCAACAGCCGCTAATCAAGCCCTTTCAGGAGGTCATTCTTCGTTCAGAATCGGTGGATCCAGGCTAAGCGCGCCCGTCGCGCCGCCGACGCGGCCGGAAAGAGCGAGTCGTCGAAATGGACGGGAGCATTGTCCCGTCCGATCTCGCCGGCCACCGACAGTCAGCCCTCGTGGTCGGGCGGCAGGGACGCCCCGAAGCGCCGCTCGAACTCCTCGATGTCGGACGGGCTGGCGGAACGGCTTGCGTGGCGCACGTAGACCTCGTGCATCGTGTCGTCGTTGGGCCCAGGTTGGATCTCTTCCAGGACCCACGCGATGAAGCGGTACAGCGCGTCCTCGGGAATGCCGATGCGTTCGGCGATCTCCTTGGGGCTCAGCCCGCCGGCTACGTCGCGTAGGATTGCCTGATCGCGCTCGCTCAGGTCTGTCAGTGCCGCAGCCGCCGTCGGGAGGGCTCGCATGTCGAACATCGCTCCGCCAAGGCTAGTACCACCCGATCGGCCTGGCGTTGTTCGTCCTCAGTTTCACCTTCTCGGGGCTCGGCTTGGAGCGACGATGAGCGCTTGCGAGGACGCTTGCCCTCTCGCAGGCGCGAGTGCCCCTAATGCTTGATCCAGCTGCACACCGTCGCCGTCCCGGCACGTTTCGGGGCCCGGCCAGCCGCGATGTCCTCTCGCAGCCGCGCAAGCCCCGCTCGCAGCTCCTCGGTATGGTCGCGCCACATTCGCTCGAAGAAACTCGTCTCGCCCCTTTCCGCAGCCTCCAGCACACGAGTGGGATCGGCCGAGAGAGCGGCCAGCGATGCGTCCTGCATGTCCTCGAACTCGAATGCGAAGAAGTGTGCGTCCGGCAGATCATCGAGTATCGCCCCGCGCGGAGAATGAGTTGCCGCCATCCAGCGCCGGCTGCTCGGAAAGTAGTCGAGTATCCCAAAGGGTGGCGGCATCCTCACCCGTGTAGCCCTTAAGCACCAAGCGTCCTCGCGGCCTGAGGATGCGCCTTGCCTCGGCCAGTGCGGCGCCGCGATCCTCAACGTGGTGCAGCATCGAGATCATCGTGGCGGTGTCGAACGTCTCGTCCTCGAACGGCAGTCGCTGTGCGTCTGCCTCGACGGTCTCAAGCCCCTTGGCGGCGGCCCACGCCAGCATTGCGACCGAACGGTCCACCACGACGGGCTCCCATCCCTCCCGCGCGAGGGCGAGGGCGTAGTTGCCAGTCCCGCCACCGATGTCGGCGAGCCGTCGGCTGGGCGCGCCTTTGAGAGCCTCGCCCAGCGCCCGCAGAACCGACGGGCTCGCGGAGCGCGTCTCGTCATAGTGCTCCGCTTGGCGGGAGTAGTCGAGCAGCAGGCCCATGCTACACAGAGCATGACAGCACTACACGGCTGGCGCCCTCGCCCATCGCGTCTTCCGTAGGCGATGCTAGGCTGAAATGGATGGCGCAAGTCCAGTCCGAGATCTCGCGGCGACGGGTCCAGTCCCGTTTCGGTTCGCTTGCGGAGTGGAGCGATTGGTTGAATGCGCATGCTTCGCCTGCACGATCGGACGACACCCCGGTGTTGGCGGATCAAACTGGTCGTCCTCGACGGGCAGGTCGTGAGGAGTTGATGGCGCTGGTGGAGCATCAGCGCGCGCGGTACGCGGCGGACTCCGCTGGCGCTCGTCGTTGGGGTGAGTGACCCAGATGCACCGCCGCTTGACGGTGCTGCGATGCTCGCTGCGCTCGAGCGTCATGATGTGGCGTTCGTGGCGGTAGGCCAGTTGGCAGCGCAGTGGCAAGGGGCCGAGCATGTCACCAGGGACTTCGATATCTGTCCTGCTTGGCATGCTGAGAACCTCGACCGCGTGGCGAGCGTGTTACGCGAACTCGGTGCTCGTTTGAAGGTTCCTGATGGGCCGGTGGCTGGAGTAGAGGTTCCAATCGACGGTGCATTTCTGCGTCGCCTGGAAGTCAGTACATGGCGCACCGACGCGGGCGATCTTGATGTTCTGATGGGCATTCCCAAGGACAATGAGTGGAACTTGGCTCGCTATGAGCGATTGCGCGATCGCGCGGTGTTGGTCGGGATCGGTGGGGTGACCGTAATGGCGGCGAGTTTGGATGACATCATCCGTTCGAAGGAGGTTGCGGACCGTCCTCCCGATCGTGAGGCGTTGCCAGAGTTGCGCCGGCTGCGCGACCGATCGATCGATCGCGGCGCTGGCCCGTGAGCCCACGAGGCGACACCGGCCCTGCGACTCAAGTGGCTCCCGCGTGCAGCTGCTCGACGGCGTCCAGAACCTCGGCGTAGGAGCCGTCGGCGAGCATGTCGATCGGGCGACGGCCCGCGAGGCTGCGTTTGCGGCCATGCAGCCAGATCTCGGCGCCCTCGCGTGTATAGACATCGCGCAAAGCTTGCGTTACGTAATGCAGTTCGAGTAGGCGATCACGGTTGCGCCCCCTGGGAGTGTGGCCGCCGGAGGTCCAGTTTCGGACCTGGCGTTCGGCTACGCCGATGATGCGCGCGATGTCGGCGGTGCTCAATCCACTGTCGCGGATCTCCTCGACGATGCGTGTGTAGAGCGCCTCCGTGCGTCCGGGCGAGGGAAAGTGCTCGTGGTCAACGGGGTGGGCGGCGCTTCCGCGGGTCATTCGAGCCTCCTTCGTTGCTGCATGTTGGAGATCCTGAAAGACTTCCTAATAGACTTCCGCTATGATCGTAGCGACAAGGTTAACCACGCCGTATCTGACCTCCCTCTGGCGTCTATCACGGTTCCCGTCCTTTGATCTTCGTAATCTTGGTGCTCCCCATGTCACCGCGCTCGATCCAGGCACCCAGCGCCGCCCAAAACCGACAAGATTTGCTGCCCCCGTGCTGCCACGGGCACGTGGCTTTCACGAAAACACACCGATTTGCGGGGCCGAAAGCCCCAACCACCCCCGGCTTCCCAAGCTTGAGGTCGCGAGTTCGAACCTCGTCCGCCGCTTTCGCTTGGTGGGGCCAGATCTGGCTTTATGGCAGGGGATTCGCGGGGGCGGAGGGCCGGGCAGCGTGCGGACATACGCGGGCGTTCGCGGGCAAGAGGGACACAAATCTGCTGCCACGGGATCGGGCGTCGGCGGTCTGCGGGGAGTCCGATGTGGCCGGGGAGCGCGGCGAGGTGTCGGCGCGGCGTCGCTATGGCCTCCTTCGCACTGGCGCGTGAGGAAACAGGCCTCGCGGCTGAGCTGCCACCCTGCGAGAAACGCAAAATTTCGATTGGAGGCTCATTGTGCGCGGCGACATCGAGGTCGGGGTACGCCTTCCCGACTATGAACTGCCCGATCAGGATGGCGTCGTGCGCCGTCTGTCAGACCTGCAGGGCTCGAACCCGATGGTGCTCCACCTCTCACGCGGCGGGTTTGATCCGAAGGAGCACCGTTTCCTTCACTATCTAGTCGATGCATACCTCGACTTTCGGGTTGGGTATACGCGCGTGGCCCTGATCTCGACGGACAACCAGCTCGAGATCAATGAGTTCCGCGATAGCGTCGGCGCGCAGTTCCCGTTCCTCTCTGACCCGGAGCGTACGGTGGGGAACGATCTCGACATCGTCGAGTACACAGACCCCGTCCACGACCCGATGGTCCCGCACACGTTCGTGCTCGCCCCTGGGCTTCAGATCTCCTCGATCTACAACGGCTACTGGTACTGGGGGCGCCCGACGGTCGAAGAGCTGCACCGCGACCTGCGCGAGGTCATGCGCAACCTGCGCGCCGACTTCGATCTGGGCGCACCAGGGCTGCGCGAGGCCTGGGATCGCGGCGAGCGCGAGCAGTTCCTTGTGAGTCCAGTCGAAGGAGAGGCGATTCGCTACACCGAGGGGACTGAGGTGGGAGTGAAGCGATGAGCGATGTTCAGCGTCGTCAAGCCCATCCGGGCGAAGGGCCCGACCGAAGAGGCGCTCCCGGCCAGGGCCGCGGAGCGATCAGGCCCCGCTGGTCGATGACCGTGCCCCTGTAGGGCCGACTACGAGGTCGTGAAGGTCGCCGCCCACCTCGAGTCGAACCGGACTGTTGGAGCCCGCCGGCCTTCACCGGCTCGAAGCCGGCCGTTCGGATCAACCGCTCGACTTCCTCGCCGGCACGGTCGTCGTCGGTCACGTAGAAGAGGACCGCCAGTTCCGGTGACCGTTTGCTAGAGGACTCGAAGATATCGGCCGACAGGGTTCCAAGCGCCATGGCGAATCGCGCCCCCGCCGGCATCCACCTGGCTACAACCTCGCCAGAGACTTGCCCTTGCGGCAGGAGACGCGAGACGTTACCTTGTGCGTCGATGCCGAGCGGGTTGCTCGGCACGACCACGAGCTTGCCGGTTAGCCGGTCGGCGATCTCGTCGATGACGCCCTTCAGCGCGGTAAACCGTAGCGCGAGGACGACGGCATCGGCGCCCTGCAACGCATCGCGGTTGTCGCCGGCGACGACCGCAGCTGGACCGATCTCTGCAGCCAGCGTTCGTGCCGACTCGTTGTCGGCGCTCGAGAGCCGCAGGGTCTCGCCGCCTGAGGCCAGCAGGCGTGCGATGACCGATCCGAGCGTCCCGGTGCCGATGACCGCGGTCGTCATGACTCCTCGGCGGACGTGCTCGATAGCCACTGAGGGGGGGTCCAGTCCCCGTCTGGGTCAGTAGTTTGTCCCACCTCGATCAGGTGACCGTCGGGGTCGCGGATGTAGCAACGGATCTCGTACTGGTGCTGCTTCGGCGGTGTCAGGAATTGAGCACCACGGGCGCTCCATTCGGCGTACACGGCCTCGATGTCTTTGACCCGGATATTGAGGAAGCTGCTGACCCGGTCGGGGTCGCGTGGCGTCTGGAGAGTGACCGCGGGCTTGTCGTCGGTCGGGCCTCCCCCGACATTGATAATGATCCAGCTGTTAGAGAGTGCGACATAGGTCAGCCCTCCGGGGCCGGAGAAGGCCACCCTGCCGCCGAGTACCTCGGTGTAAAAGCGGCGGGAACGCTCTACATCATCCGAAACGATGAAATGAGCCAAGACCACCTGCTCGTCGATGCTGCTCATGCTGACCTCCGTCGTTGGAATTGACTCAGTAATCACACCACGGTCAGTGTCCTGCACTTTGGCCGCCGTCGATGTGCAAGATCTCTCCAGTCACGAAGGGCGCCGACTCGAGATACAGGACTCCACCGACCACATCGTCGATCTCGCCTACCCGACCGAGGGGGTGCAACGCACCCATCCCTGTGTAGGAGCTGTCGTCGTGCGTTTTGATCACACCCAGAGAAACGGCATTTACCCGCAGGCCGCGTGAGGCATACTCGATCGCGAGCGATCTGGTGACCGCGGTCAACCCCCCCTTGGTGAGGGCTTGCAGTGCGGCCGGCGTTTCGCTTTCCGCGTACTCGACCAGCGTCGTCGAGACATTGACTATGTGCCCGGCGCCACGATCCAGCATCTGTTTGATCGTGCGCGTCGTGATGTGGAAGAAGCCCGCGAGGTTTACAGCGATCAGGGCGTTGAAGTCCTCGAGGGTGTAGTCCGTGAAAGACTTGCCGATGTAGATCCCGGCGTTGTTGATCAACGTGTCGATCCGGCCATAGCGCTCGATCGCCTCGCTGACGACACGCTGCGCTGTGTCGGGATCGGCGATGTCCCCTGCGACGGTCACGATGCTGGCATCCGCGGAAGGCTCGACCGACAGGGCAGTCGCGATCACGATGTACCCGAGCGCGCGGTATGCGCTCGTGAGGCCCGCGCCGATCCCCTGCGAGGCGCCGGTGATGATCACGACCTTCCCGTTGTTGGGCTCGAGCGAAGAGTTCATTCGACGACGGCGCCGTCCGGTAGGACGATCTGCCAGTCGGCGCTGGCGCCCGGGAGAAGTTTGCCGTTGAGCTCGGGACCTGTGAGCGTCTCGCCGGTCTGGGGCACGATCCGCCGGTGGCCCCGCGCGACCTGACCGAGATCCAGTGGTTCACCGATGGTCACCTCAAGGCGGTAGACCTTCCTGAGGCGGGGATCCGGAAGCTGACCGCTCATGATCATGCCGCTCATGTTGGCACCTGTAGGTCGGTTTCGGTTTCTGGCATCGATCCAGGGTCGTGCGGGTGGCTGGCGCATGTCGATGCACGTCGGCGTGGACGCCCACGTTGGATTGAGTGCTGCTGCGCGAGGCGAAGCCCTGGCCCAGGTGAGCGCTACAGGCAGGAGACGAGCTCGGCCACGATTGCCGCGGCGGGCTGTGATTGACTGGCGAGCGCAACGCTCTGTCCGGCCCACAGCGACAGCGCCTCGATCTCACCGGTCGTTCCGACCATCGGGGGCGCGGGGGAATATCGAAGGATGGGTTCGCTCGAAGCGAACTGCGCGATCAGCCCTTCTCCCGGTCGACTTCCCAGCGGTGGCCGGCCTGCGGCCTCCCACATCTCGGCGGTCGAGTTGTGGATGGCGCGGTGCGGGGAGTCCGGCCATCCCACGTCATACAGGTCGGGGTACCACTCCGCATCGGTCTCCGTCGCGGCGATCAGGCGGCGCCGATACTCCTCGTGGATCGGCATCTCATCGGCCAGCAGGAACCGCGTGCCGAGCAAGGCGGCCTGCGCGCCGAGGGCGAGCACGGCCGCGACCCCTCGCGCATCGCCGATCCCACCGGCTGCGATGACCGGCACCGGCGCCACCGCGTCGACCACCGCCGGCACCAACGGGAGCGTTGCCACGCCACCCCACACGTGTCCGCCGGCCTCCCAGCCCTGTGCAACGACGATGTCCACTCCACATCCGGCCGCGCGCCGCGCTTCCTCGGCACTGCCGACCGTGTGCATCACAAGCCCTCCGGCGTCGTGCACCTGCCCCACATAGCTGTCTGGATCGCCCCAGATGAACGACACGATCCGCAGGCCGGCGGCAAGCGATTGATCGACCCGACGGTGCTGATCGGTGTTGAGAACGAAGTTGCCCGCAAACGGTCGGTCGGTGAGGGTTGCCGCTGCGCGAACCGGGTCTCCGGCGTCATCCGCCCATGACAGCCCCATGCTGCCGAGACCGCCGGCATTTGAGACGGCGGCGGGCAAGCGAGGATCCACAGCCAGTGGCGCCTCGACGATCGGATGTTCGATCCCCAGCAACTCGCACACCGGCGTGTGGGCACTCATCGGGATGGCCTCTTTTCTGGCGCACGCGGCGCCGGTTGACTAGGCTCAATGTAGACCCGAACGGCCTCCGTCGCGCCCGGGTCACCACCGGCCCACCCCGTGCCGCGGACCGGGGCCGGACTCGTGGGGGACCGGGCGCGATCGGACGGGACGGCGGCCATCGTGGTCGTCACTCCTCAACCACAGACAGGAGCAGACCATGCGCAGTGACATCACCACCGGGGCGACCTTCCCCGATTACGAACTGCCCGACCACGAGAACGTGCCCCGCAAGCTCAGCGAGATCCAGGGCGACGACCCCCTGATTCTCACGCTTGCGCGCGGGAACTACTGCCCCAAGGAGCACCAGCAGCACCTCGAGCTCGCCGCCAACTACCCCAAGATCGCGGTTGCCTACACGAAAATCGCGACGATCTCGACCGACACGCATCACTCAAGCCAGGAGTTCCGCGCGTCGGTCGGCGCGCAGTGGCCATTCCTCTCCGACCCGGAGCGGACCGTCCAGAAGGACCTGGACATCCAGGAGTACACCGACTCCGAGCACGACCCGATGATCCCCCACACTCTCGTGCTCAAGCCAGGGCTGGTCATCCACAGCATCTACAACGGCTACTGGTTCTGGGGACGCCCCACTTTCGCGGATCTCACGTACGACCTACGGACCGTGACCAGCGAGATCCGCCCCGACTGGGATCTGAGCAAGCCCGGGCTGCGCGCAGCGTGGGATGCGGGCGACTACTCGCCGTTTCACGGATGGAACAAGCGCTCCCCTCAGTCGACGCCGACCTCTTACAATTCCTGACACCGTGGTTGCGACTAAACAGCGCGGGCATGTGCGCCTTTGCGCGCCCGCTCATTCACCCGCCGAGGAGATTCCCCAATGAGTCGAACCCACCAGCCAGACCAAGCCGTCTTCAGGTCGGTTCTGCCGGAGGACATCGACTGGAAGCCATTCCCAGCATTCCCACCATCCGTCCGGCTGGCCGTCGTCGTCGGCCAGCCCTCCGAGGCCGCCCCCTACGTGATCAGAGTCAAAGTGCCCGGCGGCGTAAAGCTGATGCCACACACGCACCCCGAGGACCGAGTGTACACCGTCATTTCCGGGGTCTTCTACATCGGCATCGGCGATCGCCTCGACGACGATAAGCTGCAAGCGTATCCGCCGGGTAGCGTCATCGTTCTACCTGGCGATACCCACCATTTTCACTGGGCCAAGTCCGGCGAATATGTCAGTCAGGTGACGGCGATTGGGCCGCTTGGCCTCGAACACGTGGACCCCAAAGACGATCCACAGAACGAGGAAGGACAAGACGAGGGCGCGCACGCGGCACGAAGCTGATTAGCTGCGGCCTGTGCTTGGTCTGCCGCCTGGCGTCACGGCGTGCCTGTTCGATCTAGATGTGATACAGACGGCCAGGGTCACACGGCCGCGCCGTTGCGATCATCAGCGGACCATGTGCTCATATCAGGTGACCCCGATCTTCGGGAATCGTATCTCGTTCCTGTCGATCTTACGCGCCTGCTGGCGTCAGTCGGCCCTGATCCCCTCGCGCGTGGCGGCCTTCAGGATCTTCTGATCGAATGACGAGACCGCCGAGCTCGTGTGCTTCGCGGTCGCGAGGCAGTAAGCGTCTGGGAGGCTGATCGGGTGTCGCTTTCGCAGGCGCGCCGCCTCGACGCCGATCGCCGCGTTCGGCTGGTGCACGGTGACGCCGAGTGCGGCGATCGCCTCCCGGGCAGCCGCAAGCTTCGACACGTCTGCCGAGGGGGCGATCAGCACCTCGGTCAGGTTCACGACGCTGATGGCGCATGCGTGTTGATCCTTGCGCCACTTGGTGAACAGCGCGCGAGCGCGATGATGATGCGGGTCGCTGCCGTCAAGCGCTCCGATCAGGACGTCCGCGTCGAGGAGCAGCTTCACCGCGGTTCGTCTTCGGCGTCGAGCTGCTCGAGATAGCCGGAAGGGTAGGTGCCCGTCAGCGTCCCGAACGCATCCTCGAAGGTTGTGGTCGTGCGGCGGATCCGCAGCTCCCCGTCGCCGGCCGGTTCGACCGTGACTCGCTCGCCTGCATGTAGCCCGACCTCCTCGAGCGTCGCGACGGGGATCGTGATCTGGTTCTTGGTCGAGATCCGCGCCATTCCTTTACTCTAGCAGTAAAGGCATCTTGGGTCCAGCCACTGGAAGATCCCGCTCTCTTCGGTGCTGGCGTTTGAGGAGCACAGGGCAGAGCAGGAGTGCGCCTCGCCGGCGGGAGTGGTCGTGCGAACTCGACGCGATGGGTACGCCACCCGCCCTCGATATGGATCCGCAAGATAAGAATGAGATTACTCCAACTTGTGGACCGGTATCCACGTATGTCCGGTCTGCTCTCGAATCTCGCAGGAGTTAGGTGGAGACGGTCGAAGAGGACGCGTGTGAGGCGGCCTCTCGCAGTAATCGGAAAGTGCATTTTGCTTGGCGTCATACTCGTCGCGGCGATCCTGGCCGGGGCGGTGGGCGGAGTAAGCCCGGCGTGGGCGGTTGCGTCCTCGCCATACTTCACTGCGCTTACGGCGTCGGGCGCTACCGAGTTGGGAACGGCGCGTTTCGATGCGATGGCGGCGCCGTTGCCGGATGGGCAGGTGCTGATCGCGGGTGGCGCCAGCGCCAGCAGTCTTCTGGGCAGCGCGGAACTGTTCAGTCCCGCGACAGACACCTTTACCACGCTCCCCGAATCGGGCGCAACCGAGCTGCAGACCCCCCGGGAAGGCGCTGTGACCATTGCGTTGCCGGATGGGCAGGTGTTGATCGCAGGGGGCTGGCACGAAGGCGACCTGCAGAGCGCCGAACTGTTCGACCCGCCCGACGACACCTTCACAGCGCTCACGGCCGCGGGCAGCAGCGAGCTGCAGACCGCCCGTTATGGCGCTGTGGCGGCTACGTTGCCGGATGGGCAGGTGTTGATCGCCGGTGGCTACAACGAAAGCGGCGGCGGCTTTTTGCAGAGCGCGGAACTGTTCGACCCGGCCGATGACACCTTCACAGCGCTCACGGCCGCAGGCAGCAGCGAGCTGCAGACGGCCCGTGAGTTTGCCGTGGCGGCTGCATTGCCGGATGGGCAGGTGTTGATCGCCGGCGGCCAGAACAACGGTGGCGCGCTGCATAGCGCGGAGCTCTTCGACCCGGCCGACAACATCTTCACCGCGCTCCCCGCGGCGGGCGCCACTGAACTGCATTCCGCCCGACTCGATGCTGTGGCCGCGCCGTTGCCGGATGGGCAGGTGTTGATCACCGGCGGCTACAGCCCGAGCAGCCCACTGTTGTCGGCGGAACTCTTCGACCCCACCAGCGAAACCTTCGTCGAGCTCCCCGAAACTGGCGAAACGGAGCTGCCGAGCTCCCGTGTCGGCGCTGTGGCAGCGGCGTTACCGGATGGGCAGGTGCTGATCGCCGGTGGGATCAGCGGCCTCAACTACTTGCAGAGCGCGGAGCTGTATTACTCTGCGGCACAAGCAGCGGTAGCTGGGGGTGAATTCGGCGATGGGACGGTCGGCGAGCCATCGCCGGTAGCCGTCCTAGTTGTAAGCAACGTGGGTGCCCAGGCACTCTCGATCGCCACCGCCTCGCTCGAAGGCGCCGACTCCGCCGATTTCGCGATCGCAGCGGACTCTTGCGCGGGGCGTAGACTCGCCTTCGAGCAGAGCTGCACAATCGCGGTGCGTTTCACCCCCACCACGACCGGTGAAATCAAGGCGAGCGTCGCGCTGTCTGACAACGGGCTCTCCTCGACCCCCATCGCGCTGAGCGGAACCGGCGTTGCCGCCAACTCGGGGCCCGCGGGGCCGAGCGGCCCCGCCGGAGCCACGGGGCCGAGTGGTCCAACTGGAGCCGCAGGACCCACCGGCCCTACCGGAGCTACCGGCCAGGCCGGGATCAATGGCACAAACGGCGCCGACGGGACGGACGGCACCAATGGGCTGCAGGGGTCACCCGGGCAAGTCGAGCTTGTCACCTGTCAATCGGTCACGACGGGCAAGGGCAAGCACAGGAAGACCGTCCAGAGGTGCACAACCAAGCTGACGAGCTCTCCGATCACCTTTGCGACTACCGAGACGCGGGTCGTGGCGGCGCTCTCGCGCGAGCACATCGTCTACGCCACCGGCGTAGCCATCAGCACTGGCAAGCAGACTCGACTGCTGCTCAGCCCGCGCCAACACATCGGTAAAGGCAGCTACACGCTGACACTCACACGCCGGCGCAAGCAACAACGCGAGACGATCACGATCGGTTGAGCAACCAAGGGATATGCGGGGCTAATTGGAACACACGGAAGTCAATGTGCTGGCGTTCACCGCGACGGAAAGGGACGCCGCCTCTAGTCGAATGCGCCCTCGCAGACCGCTTGGTTTTCGACCAACGCGTCGAGCAGCGCAAACCGCCAATAGTTCACGCCCTGATACGCGCTGACACTGGTAGCCTCGGCACGTAGATACTTAGCTACGTCGTCGGGGCTATGGCGGTTGTCGAAAATCGACTTAATCGAACCGCGGCGCTCACCGATCTCAAGCTGGGCCTCGCGAGAATATAAGGTCCCGAGCTTGAGTTGTGCGAAGTGTCTGGCGCGTCGGTCGGCTAGGGCAGTATGTTCGCTGCTGGGGGCGCGTATCTCGAACTCTGAAGTGATGACGCCGCCTTCCACGCTCGTCTCGGCATAGAGGAAGCGGGTGTCGAGCGGCACGGCATCCAGATATGGCTGGATGTAAAGCGGTCCGTCCTCATCGCTATAGGTGTCGAGCTTGTCTTGTAGCCGTAGTCGTCCCAACGATCGCGACGCAGAACGGCGATCGGGAAAGGCTTGAGCTGAGCGCCTCTCACACGCCATCGACAGACCAAGGAGCGACTCGTGACCGACGCCTCGGGAGGTAGGTCGCCCTGCTGGGGAACCTCGGTTGGGCTTCGTGGTGGCAGGCGGATAGCCTCACTGCGAGCTCCTCATTCGTGGCTTGGCGTCCAGTGTGGGGTCTGCCATCAGGCTGGCGCTCATCTTGATCGCGCTGACCGCGCCCGTGGCGCCGGCCTGCAACGTGAAACCGAATGCGAGTACGAATATCCCGGGGATCAGCAATGCGTGTGAGCCGAGCATCAAGATTCCCAGCCGGCCGAGCAGGTAGGGAGGCGTGCACACGGTTGTGCTGAGTGCCGTGCCGATCACCGAGGAAGCGAGCTTGTCGCGTTTGGATTGCTTGGGCTTTACCCCAAGGATCCGCGCGGGCACTGCGAGGTAGGTGATCATCATCACCGCCACCACGACCCCGAGGCAGAGAGCGAACCACGGTGAGCCCCAACGTGGCACCACCGTTGTGGCGAAGCCCAGCAGCAGCCCCACGATTGCGCCCGCGAGGAGGATCGGCCGCAGATGGCCCCGCGCCCGCGCGTACGCACTCGCTACGGCTGGCGGACCGGGCCCCACGATCGCGAACGCGAAGACCCCGTTCAGGAGATAGGCGCCCACGGTGAGCGCCACGATCGCGAGGTTGATCGGGATCAGCACCAGCCCGCGGACCGGGTCGAAGGACCTGCCGTGCAGCACGTGCACCTTCAGGTCGAACATCGCCAGCCAGATCAGCACCGCGGGGAGGACCTGGATCAGCGTCAGCCGCCAGTTCGAGAGCAGCACGCGCAGGCCCTTCAGCAGCATCGCAAAGGCGCCGACGGTGAAGGCCAGTGGGGCGAAGATCCGACGCGAGCGGCTGAGGCGCAGGATCGCTTCGATCGCGACCTCGTCGTCTGCCTGGATCGCGCTCACCAGACGGCCGATGTTCGACCACAATGGGAACCGGTGCGCATCCTGACCGTCGGACATCAAGCGAGCATCTCACAACCCGCGGGCGATGCCTTGCCCGTCTCGCCCTGCAGCCGGAGGCACCTTGCAACACACCACAATCGACTGGCTGGTGCATACGAGGGCCGCGCACAACTGCCTGGTATCCCCGTCCAGATCGACTCAAGAAAGGCAACACGATGATCGAACGAATCGAGGACATGCCTGCAGGCACGATCGGCTTTCGCGCTGCCGGCAAGCTCACCCGCGAGGACTACCGCAAGGTACTCGAGCCGGTCCTGCGCGAAGCCGCAGAGTCCGGCGAGATCCGAATGCTCTTCCGGCTCACTGCGTTCGAGGGACTCAAGCCCGCAGCCTGGTTCGATGACATCAAGACCGGGCTCGGCCTGGGCATCGGACACCACTCCGCATGGAGGCGCTCAGCGATCGTCACCGACGTGGAGTGGGTGGGGAAGGCGTACAGGATGTTCGCCTGGATGACCCCGGGCGAAGTCAAGGTATACGGCTTGGAGCAGTTGGAGGACGCCAAGAGCTGGGTCGCGACCTGAGAACGCCTTTCAAAAGAGACGGGCCGGGGATGAAAGAGTCAATTGGGGGTACGCGCGAAGCGCACCGCGTTCTCGAAGTGCGGTGCCCAGGGCTGCGCCGAGCTCGTCCAGATCTCAACCGTCGGCTCGACCCAGGACGCGTCGTCCATCGTCCCCACCTTCAGGAAGATCACTCCCGGCATCGACTCGATCGTGCTGAAGATCGGCGACCCGCAGCCCGAGCAGAACCGCCGCTCGGTGGTGCTCTGGTAGTCCTCGCTGGCGGTCTTGAATGAGGCGAGTGTGCTGCCCTCAACCGTGAACGCGTTGCTGGGCACGCCCACGACTATCGAGAAAGCCGTAGCGGTCTGGCGCTGGCAGTTCGCGCAGTAGCAGGCCCCTTGCCACACCGGCTCGGCGTCAACGCTGTAGGTCACGCTCCCGCATAGGCAGCGACCCGTGATGGGTTTGGGTGCATCGACCATGCATCCGAGACTCTACAGCAGCGTCACCGCACGCTCGCTCGCCGCGCAGGCTCAGATCGGTCGAGCCGGGCTTGTCGGATGATGGGCCGGGCGTCCGTTCAAGAACGCCAGTCGGTCACGACGACGCGAAGTGAACGAGCGCCAGGGCGGTCGCGCCGACGGCGAAGGCGCCAACGGCGTAGGCGAGCATCCGCGGCAGGGCGGAGGCGGGCAAGGACTGCGCCAGGCGGAGAGCCTGCTCGTTGTGCTGCCAGTGGCGGTAGCTCTTGTAGGACATGAAGGCACCGAGCGCAATGAGCGGCAGTGCCACGACCAGCTGCGCGCCGGCGACGCCCACGTCGATGAACTGGCCGACGGCAAGCCCTCCCGCGATCAGCGCGAGCGCCGTGCGATTCCACGCCAGATAGGTGCGCTCGTTGGCGAACGTGAAGCGCGGATCGGGATCGCTCCCCATCTCGCCCCTGGCCTCAAGTTGCCCGTCGGCCCCACCAGCCGCACTTTGTGCCACCGGCGCATCGGCTGGGTCGACGTCAGGGGGCAGACCCGGCATTCCCGATCGTCGAACTAGCCGTCGATGATGGCGTCGGTCACCGCGTCGATGCCGGCGAGCCTCGCGGCCAGCTCGTCGGCGAGCCCGTAGCGGGCGGCCAGCGTGGAGGGCGCCGTGTAACTGACCTTCGTCTGGTCGCCGTCCGACCAGATCAGCACCTTGAGCGGCAGGTCGAGCGCGGAGAGTGGTTGCGCGACCATGACCGGCGTTCCCGCCTGCGGGCTTCCGAACAGGACGACTTTGGTGTCGCGCAGGTCGAGTCCGACATTGCTTGCCTCGCCGCTGTGATCGATCACGGCGAACACCTTCATACCCTTCTTTGCCACCAGCGCCGAAAGGCGAGCCACCGTCTCGCTCACTGACGACGGGCTCACCTTCGTGGTCACCCCACCATCCCGCACGGACATGCCATCGGCCGGTCCAGGCTCAGAGCGTTGGTCGGACATCTTGATTGCTTGGGAGAAAGAGAAAGAGAGAGAGAGAGAAAGAGTGGGGGAGACGCCGGAGCACATCGTAGGCCGAAGCTGGCGTTCGTGCACAGCCCTCTGCTCCGCTTGGCGATTGCGCCCTCCCCCCGGTACGCGCCCTCCCCCGATATATATCTCGTGGCAGTGCCCAAGCAGGAAGGCAAGCAGAAGACCACCGCGATCCGCGCCGTCGTCCGCGGAGGGGTGCAGGGCGTCGGCTTCCGCGAGGCGATCGTCAGACGCGCACGCGCGCTTGGTGTGCTGGGCTGGGTGCGCAACTGCGAGGAGGGCACCGTGGAGGTGCACGCCGAGGGGTCCGCGCACGCGGTCGAGGAGCTGGTGGCCTTCCTGGGCGAGGGTCCTCCGCTGGCGCGGGTCGCCGGGGTCACCGTTGACAAGTTGGCGGTCGAGGGCCACGAGCAGTTCGCGGTGCGCGGCGTCGCCGCCGGCGTGTTCGTCGTGCAGGAGCATCTGGCGCGGGCCCACCACTTCGACCTGCGCCTGGAGGTCGGCGGGGTGATGCGCTCGTGGGCGGTGCCGAAGGGACCCTCGCTGGACCCAGCGGTGAAGCGCCTCGCGGTGCAGGTGCCCGATCATGCGGTCTCGCACAACTCGTTCGAGGGGGTGCTCGACGGGGGGAGGGTGATCGTGTGGGATCGCGGCGTCTACGAGCAGGGTGGGCGCGTCGCGTGGCCGGCGGCGCTGGAGCGCGGCCACGCCGTTTTCGTGTTGCACGGCGAGAAGCTGCGGGGCGGTTTCGCGCTGCAGCGCACCGGGGGCGGGCCGAAGGCACAGTGGCTGTTGATCAAGCGCCGCGACGACCACGCGCGCCCCGGGTCGGACGTCCTCGCCGATCAACCTCGCTCGGTGCTCAGCGGGTGCACGCTCGAGGAAGTCGGCGAATAGCCACGGCGTCTTGCCTCGTCAGGCCTGTAGCGATGAGGTGCCGATGAGGCACCGTCGCCCTGTGGTCCCGATCAGCGGATGGTGTCGCTCACCATAGCTGTGCGCCGCCGCTGCCGGCGGCCGTGCTCGCGCTGGCGGCGGAGCGCCTCGTCGACGATCGCGCACACTTCGGAGGGGTGCTCCACCACGCGCAAGATCGCGAGGTCGTCGGCGTCGATGCGGTGGTCGGCGAGCGCGTGAATACGCAGCCACTCAACCAGGCCATTCCACTCTCCATTGCCCACCAAGATCGCCGGGACGTGGCGGATCGTGGCGGTCTGGATCAGCGTGAGCGACTCGAACAGCTCGTCGAGCGTGCCATACCCGCCGGGGGCCACCACGAAGGCGCAGGCATAGCGGACGAACATCACCTTGCGGGCGAAGAAGTGGCGAAAGCGCAGCCCGATGTCCACGTAGGGGTTGAGCGCCTGCTCGTGGGGAAGCTCGATGTTGCAGCCGACCGACAACGCGCCGGCGTCGCGCGCGCCGCGGTTGGCGGCCTCCATCAGGCCACCTCCGCCGCCGGTGATCACCGCGTAGCCGGAATCGCCCAGACACCTGCCGACCTCGCGCACCAGCTCGTAGTGAGGATGGTCGCGAGGGGTGCGCGCCGACCCGAACACGGTTACGGCGCGCCCGATCCGCGCGAGCGCGTCGAAGCCGCCCGCCAGCTCGGCGGCGATGTCGCGCACCCGCTCGGCGTCGGTGGCGCGCACGGCGGGGGGCTCGTCCTCCAGCCACAGAAACAGCTCCTCGTCGAAGGTCGGCTGGTGGGGGGCGTTGTCCGTCATCGCCGGCTCAGCCTACGCGACACGCACGCGACAGCCGGTCGCGCTCAGTGCTCTTCGGAGCGCCAGCGCCGGTAGAGCGCCGAGAACTCCGCGCTCATCTCGGGCGTCAGGTCCTCGGCATGCAAACCGCCGGTCAGCCGGATCGTGGCGCGCATCTGCTCCAGGTACTCCGTGCAGTGCTCGCACTTGGCGATGTGTGCCTCAAAGCGGCGCCGCTGCCCCCGCGACAGCTCCCCCTCCAGGTAGTCGGTGATCAGCTCGACCATCTCTTGACACACGAGCTCTCGGCGACGCAACAGCACCCTCACACCCTCCCCAACTCTGATTCGAGCGCTTGGCGCAGATGGCTGCGGCCGCGGTGCAGCAGCACGCGCTGATTGGCCTCGCTGATCTCCAGCGCCTCGCACACCTCGCGCGCGCTGAGCTCGGCGACGTCGCGCAGCATCACCACGTCGCGCTGGCGCTCCGGCAGCTCGCGCATCGTCGCCTGGATGCGATCAGCGAGGCCCTCGGCGAGCAGCCTGCTGTCGCTCTCCTCCACCCAGTGCCGGGGCGGGGACATCCAGGCGCCCGACTCGTCGAACCTGGCGCCGTCCACCGCCGGACCGGCGTCGCCGATCGCCACGCTTCGATGCTCACGCACGCCTGTGCTCCTGGCTCGGTTGACAAGGATCGCCAGCAACCACGTCTGAAACGACGAGCGCCCCTTGAAGCCGTCGAGGCCGCGCAGAACCGCCAGCCAGGTGTCCTGCACGACCTCCTCGGCCACCGCGGCGCTCGCCACGTAGGTGCGGGCGATTCGCTGCATCGTCGAGTGGTGGCGCGCCGCGAGAGTCACGAACGCCTGCTCCTCGCCCGCGCGCATACGCGCCACCAACTCAGCGTCCTCGTCCACTAGCCGGCCACAATACCCTCGCCACCGATGGCGCCGGGGACGGTCACCGACCCGATTTTGCTCAGCGCGCCGCCTGCGCCGATCGCGAACTCGTCGACGATCCCTGCCGCGCCGGTCTGCACGTAGAGGAAGCGACCGTCGTTGCTCACCGTGGCGTCGACGGTGCCGCCATCAGTGGGCGTGTTACCCAGCGAGGTCAGCTGTGTACCGCCGTTGATCGACTGGAAGCCCGTCAACGATGCGCTGGCGGCGTTGGAGGCATAGAAGCGCCCGTTGGTCGCCACCACCCAGCAGGTGGCTTCCTGGCCGGTCCCCACTGCGTCGAGCGGAGTGAGCGTCCCGTTGCCGTTCAGCGCGAAGTCGCTTAGCGCGTTGGTGCCCGCATCGGCCACGATCAGATGCCCCTCCTGGTCGAAGCTCACCGCGAACGGGACGGCGCCCGGCTCGGAGTTGACAACGGGCGTCGAGGACAGTCGGCCAAAGGGCGCGACGGCGAACACGTCGATGTCGCTGCCGTTGCCCTTGGTCGTGACGATCAACTGCCGGCCATCGGGCGAGAAGGCGACCTGCCCGGGTGTGTGCGTGAACTGCGGTTCTTCGGTCGGGTTCAACCCCAGCGCGCGGCCCGAGCCGGGCAGCGGCAGCAGGCGCCCGAAGAACGAGACGAACCCCTGCACCTCGCCGCCGTTCTCGGCGTTCAGCACATACACGACGCCTCCGTGGACGGCGACGCTCACGGGGAAGGTGCCGCCTGAGCCGATCACCTGGCGCAGCGCCAGATGGTCGCCGAACACGGCGAACACGGAGATCGTGTTGCTGCCAGCATTAACCGCATACAGCTCCCCGGCGGCTGGGTCGTAGGCGAGCGAGCCCTGCGAGGCGAGGTGGTCGACGACCGATCCCGCCAACACACCGCCCAGCCCGCCGGTGTTGTATACGCCGGCTTGGGCGAGGACGCCGTTGGCGGCGCTGTCGTAGACGACCACCTGGTTGCCGGCCGTGTTGTCGGTCTGCGTGAACACGGGCGTCGAGCGAGCACCGAATCCGCCGCCGAAGGGTGGGCCGCCGTGGCCGCCGAATGCGCTCGCGGCGCCAGCGGCGCTGCTCATCACTGCCAGGGCGGTGGCTGCCGCCACGCCGAATCGGGTCATCGCTTTCATCGCAGTTCTCCTTGGTGGGGGTCGCTTGCGAGGTTCAGTCCGCCGACCTGCCGATGCGTTACATCCCGGGCGATCAGGTCGGGGCCTGCCGTACATTGGTAGGCGTGCAGCTCTCGACCGCCCAGGTCAAGCAGGTCACGCTCGCGGCGTGCATCGTCGGGTCGGGGATCGCGGTGTTGGACGGCAGTATCGTCAACGTGGCGCTGCCCACGATCCAGCGCAGCCTGGGGGGTGGGCTGGCCGGCCAGCAGTGGGTCAGCAACGCCTACCTGCTGACGCTCTCCTCGCTGATCCTGGTGGGCGGTTCGCTCGGCGACCTGTTCGGCGAGCGGCGGATCTTCGCGCTCGGCGTTGGTGGCTTCGGAGTCACCTCGTTGATGTGCGCGCTGGCGCCCACGATCGGCCTGCTAATCGCGTTCCGGGCACTCGAGGGTGTCGCCGGCGCGCTTTTGATCCCGAGCTCGCTGGCGGTGATCGTCGCCACCTTCCCGGAGTCCGAGCGCGGCGCGGCGATTGGAACGTGGACTGCGTTCGGCGCGATCGCCGCGGCGATCGGACCGCTCGGCGGGGGCCTCTTGCTCGGGATCGGCTCGTGGCGCTGGATCTTCCTGATCAACCTCCCGTTCGTGGCGCTCTGCCTGGTGATGATCCTCGCGGTGATCCCCCGCGCCGCGCCGCGCGCCGCCGGTGCCGCCGCCCCAGAGATCGATTACGTCGGTGCGCTGCTGTGCGCGCTGGGCCTCGGCGGTCCGGTGTTCGCCCTGATCGAGCAGCCGCGCCTGGGCTGGTCGAGTCCCGCGGTGATGGTGGGGCTGATCGGCGGCGCGCTGCTGTTCGCCGGGTTTCTGCTGTACGAGTCCCGCGCCTCGCACCCGATGCTCCCGCTGGGGCTGTTCAAGCGGCGCAACTTCGCGGTGGGCAACATCGAGACGTTCGCGATGTACGCCGGTCTGTCGGTGCTGTTCTTCTTCCTCACGATCTTTCTGCAGCAGGTCGCCGGCTACTCGCCGCTGCGCGCCGGCCTCTCTACGCTGCCCGTCACGGTGGTGATGCTGGTGCTCTCGCGCCGTTTTGGGGGGCTCGCCGACCGCCACGGGCCACGACTGTTCATGGGCGGCGGGCCGCTGGTGGCGGGCGTCGGGTTGCTGCTGCTCCTACGCGTGGGCGTCGAAGTCGACTATTACACCGAGGTGCTGCCGGGGCTGCTGGTGTTCTCGTTGGGCCTGGCGATGACGGTCGCCCCGCTCACCGCGGCGGTACTCGCCGGCGTCGAAGAGCGCCAAGCGGGGATCGCCTCGGGCGTCAACAACGCCGTGGCGCGCGTCGCCGGCCTGCTCGGGATCGCCGCGCTCGGCGCTGTCGTCGCCGTGCAGTTCTCCGCCTCGCTCGACTCGCACCTGGCGGGGGTGCGGCTGTCCCCGCGCGCCGAAGCGTCGGTGGCGCAGGCCAAGCGCCTCACGCTCGGGCGTCCCTCGGTGGAGGGCCTCCCGCCGCGCCAGGCGCGCGCGGTCACCGACGCCGCCAACGCCGCGTCGCTGGAGAGCTTCCGCGTCGGCATCGCGATCGCGGGAGGCCTCGTGCTGCTCGGGGGTGTGATCGGAGCGGTGGGCATCCAGAACCCGCGCCGCGCCGTCTGCGCGGAGGAGTGCGCCGGCGGCCCGCTCATCGGCGCCTCCCCAGATGCGGCAGGCCTGCACGAGGAGCCACAGCCGGCGCACGAAGGCGCGCTCGCCTGATCCCGCCGGCGCCGGCGCCGGTGTGGTCCGTGCCGGTGCGGTCCGGCGGTGTGGGTCAGTGATTCATTCTGGCCTATAGCCAAATGGGATTGAGTCTCATTCTCGTTTGGTTGGGGTCTGAAAAGAAAGAGGGAGGCACCCCGGGGCGGCGTCAGATGCTTCGTTTTGGCCCTACAACCAAATGGGATTGAGTCTCATTCTCGTATGGTTGGGGTCTCGAATTGATGGTTGGGTGAGGGCCGGCGAGCGCTGCCGGTAGGGCTCAAGCGCCCCACCGCCAGCGCCGATGGAGGAGTGTGGGTTGCATCGCCTCGTCCCGCCGCGTTTGCCTGATGCGCCGGCTCGCGTCGATCTGCACGGTCGCCTCCGTGGCGGCTGCCCTCGTCGGCGGCTGGCTTGCCGCGCCCACCCCCGCGGCCGCCGCCAAGAAGCTCACCGCCGCCAACTGGGACAGTGCGGAACAGCGCCTCGTGGTGCACGACGCGGTGATGAGCGAACAAGGCGGCGGCTTCGCGGGCGCCAGCCCGATGAGCGCCGCCGCTGAGAGCTCGGCGCTGGCGGCGATCGCTATGCGGGAGGGCATCGCCCCGATCGCCTTCGACACCGGCGAGCCGCTCACCGTGGTGCGCTTCGACGCGCTGCTCGTCGATCAGCTGGACCTCGGCGAAGTCGCCGAACACGTGCAGAAGGTCGCGACGGCCGCGGGCCTCGCACCGCCCAACTACTTCGGCGGCGAGGTCGTTGCCCGCTACCTCGGCCTGCGCTACACCCATCCCCCCGGCGAACAGAAGCTCGCGCTGTACCCGTGGAACCCGATCACGCGCGCCGAAGCCGCCCACTCGTTCGCGGTGGTGCTGGGTCTGGTGGGCGACGCGAGCGGCAAGCAGCCGGCGAGCGGGGAGGAAGGAAGCGCCGAAGGGGGCACCAACGGCGAAACCACCCCGGCCCTCACGCCGGCCGCCCCACCAACCAGCTGGGAGATCGTCGCCGCGCGCGAAGCGCTGATGGGCTTCTCGCTGCCCACATACACGGCAGCGCAGCGCGAGGTGCTCCACATCGCGGTGTCGAAGATCGGCATGCCCTACATCTGGGGCGGCACCACCGACAACACCGCCGACGGCCTCGAACATGGCGGCTACGACTGCTCGGGATTCGCGTGGCGCGTGTACAAGCTCTCTGGCCTGCCGTGGGGCAGGCAGATCCGCGGGCGCACGGCAGCCGAACAGGCCGGCGAAATCCCCAAGCGCGAGCGCATCCACCTCGGCAACGTCGCGGGCGGCGACCTCCTGTTTTTCGGCTCGGCGCACTTCGACTCGACCGCCACCGAGTCCAACGTGATCCACGAGGGGATTGCGATGAGCAGCGAATGGGCGATCAACTCCTCCGGCCAGGGGGTCTACGTGCTGCCGCTCACCTCGGGCTGGCTGGCCGAAAGCTTCACCTGGGCGCGCCGAGTGCTGTAGGCGCGGTTCTTTGGGGCGCATCCGCGCGGCTGTTGGCTGGCGACTTGCGAGTGGGGGCGGGGCATCCATGCCCGCCACCGGCGTGGTGGCGTGGCCAGAGTTCGCCGCCGCGCTGAAGCTCCCCGGCCGGTGTGGCGCCGACGGGACCGACCGATTCCGTAGAGTCTGGGGTATGCGCGTGACCGCGAAGGCCGACTATGCCGTGCGGGCGACAGTGGAGCTGGCGGGCAGCAGCGCCGACGCTCCCCGCAAGGTCGATGAGATCGCCCAGGCGCAGGGGATCCCCCTGTCGTTCCTGGAGAACATCCTCACGCAGCTGCGCTCCGCCGGCATCGTGCGCAGCCAGCGCGGCCCCGAGGGGGGCTACTGGCTGGCCCACCCCGCGCCCGAGGTGACGCTCGCGGATGTGATCCGCGCGGTCGAGGGCCCGCTCGTGGGAGTGCGCGGCCAGCGCCCCGAGGAGGTCGCCTACGGCGGTTCCGCCGAGTCGCTACAGCAGGTGTGGGTGGCGCTGCGCGCCAACCTGCGCAAGGTGCTCGAGCGCGTGTCGGTCGCCGACGTCGCCGCCGGGAAGCTGCCCAAAGAGGTGATTGCCCTGACGCGGGGCGAGGATGCCTGGCATACCCGCTGAGGGTGCTCGCCTGACATGCCGCTGAACGCGCTCGCCTGGCATGCCGCTGAACGCGCTCGCCTGGCATGCCGCTGAACGCGCTCGCCTGGCATGCCGCTGAACGCGCTCGCCTGGCATGCCGCTGGGCGTGCTCGCCCGCCGGGATGCTCGCAGACGCTTGAGCCAAATCGGCCCAAAAACGCCGTTCTTCCGGTAGACTTCCTGTCTCTGCGCGGTGGCCTTCGGCTGCTCTGCGCATGTCCAAGCGGCCTCCGGGATCGCCGCTCCCGACCCATCCACTTCTAAGAAAAGCAAGAAAAGGAGCCCTTCTCGATGTCAGCCACCTCCGTCGCCGACACCACCGAAGCAGCCGAGGCGGCTGTCGAGGCGATCACCAGTGCGGCCAACAAGGAGGCGACCTTCTCACTGGCGCTCTCCCAGGACCAGAAGGATCTGCGCGACTGGGTACATGGGTTCGCCGCTGACGTCATCCGCCCCGCCGCCCACGAGTGGGACGAGAAGGAGGCCACGCCGTGGCCGATCATCCAGGAGGCCGCCAAAATCGGCCTCTACGGCTTCGAAGGGCTTGCCCAGTTCTTCGCCGACCCGACCGGTCTTACGCTGCCGATCGTCAACGAAGAGCTGTTCTGGGGCGACGCCGGTATCGGCATGTCGATCATGGGCACCGCGCTGGCGGTCGCCGCGATCTTCGGCCAGGGCTCGGGCGAGCAGATCGGGGAGTGGATCCCCCGCTGCTTCGGCACCGAGAACGACATCAAGGTCGCCGCGTTCTGCGCCTCCGAGCCCAACGCCGGTTCGGACGTCTCGGGCGTGCGCACCCGCGCGAAGTTCGATGAGGCAACCAACGAGTGGGTGATCAACGGCCAGAAGGCGTGGGCCACCAACGGCGGCATCTCCGACGTGCACGTCGTGATCGCCACCGTCGACCCCGAACTGGGCTCCAAAGGCCACGCCGCGTTCGTCGTGCCGATGAGCGAAGCGAAGGGCATCTCGCAGGGCACCAAGGTCTCCAAGCATGGCCTGCGCGCCTCGCACACCGCCGACGTCTTCCTCGATGACTGCCGCATCCCCGCCGGCTATGTGCTCGGCGGCAAGGAGAAGCTCGACGAGCGCATCGCCCGCGTGCGCGAGGGCAAGAAAGGCAAGTCGCAGGCCGCGATGCAGACCTTCGAGGCATCCCGCCCGACGGTCGGCTCGCAGGCGCTCGGCATCGCTCGCGCCGCCTACGAGTACGCGCTGGAGTACGCCAAGGAGCGCGAGCAGTTCGGCAAGAAGATCATTGAGAACCAGTCGATCGCCTTCACGCTCGCGCGCATGAAGCTCGAGATCGACGCCGCCCGCCTGCTCGTGTGGCGCGCCTCGTGGATGGGCCGCAACCAGGTCCCGTTCGAGAACGCCGAGGGCTCGATGTCAAAGCTCAAGGCCGGCGAGGTCGCCGTGTGGGTGACCGAGCGCGCGATCCAGATCCTCGGCGGCAACGGCTACACCCGCGAGTTCCCCGTCGAGCGCTGGCACCGCGACGCCAAGATCTACGACATCTTCGAGGGCACCGCCGAGATCCAGCAGCTGGTGATCTCACGCGCGATCTCGGGGATGCACATTCGGTAGGCAGGTGCTGGCTTTCGGGAAGTGCGGAATCCCGCGGGTGTCTGGCGTGCAGGGCAAGCATCGCTTGTAAGGCCCTTGCACGGGCGCGGGGCGTTGGCCGCGTAGCTCACGCGAGGGCCCAGACCGTTGGTGGTCTTGAGGGCTATCTCGGGATACGGACTCGGTAGGGGGCCTCAGGCGGCAATGCTGGGAGCGAGGATCTTGACCTGTGCCTTCGTTGGCCCGAGGTCCAGGGCGGCATAGATTACGTCTCTATCCAAGTCAACCCCGCCCGGCCACGCGATTGTCCCGATCTCCTGGTCCACCGTGACCTGCTCGAACACCGACAGGTTGCGCAGCGGCGCGAATGCCTGTGTATTCAGTAGCGGCGTGATGTTAACATCGCGAACCTCGCCGTCGGCGAACATCACGCGAACAACGTGATCGGGCCGCGGAGTCGCGGCGATCATCTCGGGGGCGATTGCTGGCTCTATCGCGATCAATCGTAGCGCCCGATCGGATGTTGGTCACGCTGGACACGCTCCCCAATCGGCCCGCAACGTCTTGCTATGAAACTGGCACCATCTTGCAACCCGATTCGCCTTGACCGCCGGGAGCACACCGTCGATCTGCTCACCGGTGTCGATCGCGAAGCGCGCCTCTGCCACGCCGCGGTGACCGGGGCGGCCAACGCGCACATGCACGTGTGGCGGCGGATGGTCGCCGAAGCAGAGCATGACGACGATCCCCTCGAAGCTCGCGATCCTTGGCACCGGGACACTCTAAGACGCTGGACAGACAGCCTCTGTCGGGTCGCACAACGACGCCTTCGCGGTCTCCTCCATTCGCGTCCCCCTGTGCGCCAGTTTTGCGCCAGTCGTGTCCCGATTGGGGCGGATTCCCAGTCGCGGGGCGGAGTCGTGCGCGCCCACAGCCGCGGGGCGGCCACCGGAGCCGTCACCAAGCCTGTGAAGTGCCGCAGTGCGGGCACTCCACGGTGGTGCTCACGGCGGCGGCGAACACATAGCCGCAGTGGCAGGCGTAGCAAGCCAGGTCGGTGGGGCCGCCGGACTCGCGTACACGCTGAGAGGCGGCGTCTGACGGCGATGGGGCGAGGTGGTGTGGCGGTGGGACGAGGTTGAGCTCCGGCACGGGGGCGGAGGGGTGCTCGCCGCGTATGCGCTGTGCTCGGCGCCGCACGCCGATCGGATGTAGGAGGCTCCCTCTCACAGCTCTCTATTCGGTAAGACCCGCGACATGCCTGAATGTTTCGCCCCCAGCGGTGGAATCCCTGGCACGAGCGCAGGCTGCATGCCGGCGCGGCGGAGGGTGGAGCGCTCGACCCATCGGCGAATCCCCGGCGTTCGTTTGAGATACTGGGCGCGATGAACCCCGCCCGCAAGCGCACCGTGCGGCTGGTGGTGGCGCTCAGCGCCGCCGTGCTGCTGGCGAGCGCGCTGATCTACACGAGCTTCAACGCTGCCAGTCCGGCGCTCACGCCCAGCCAGCTGCTGCGCGAGGCCCAGCCGGGGCGCAGCTACCAGCTCACCGGCACCGTCGTCAAGGGCTCGGTGCATCACGATGACGGGGTGCTGCACTTCAGCGTCGCCGATCGCGCCAACGGCACCGACGCCGTGCCCGTCGCCTACACCGGCGTCGTCCCCGACCCCTTCAAAGAAGGGCGCGAGATCATCGTCACGGTGGAGAAACAGGGTGCCGGCTACACCGGCGAACAGAACTCGCTGATCACCAAGTGCCCCTCCAAGTACAAGGTCGCGCCGCCCTCCGAGAAGCAGAACGCCTGAGTGTCCCGCCTGGTGTCACCCACTCGGCCGCAGCGCGCCCTGGCGTTGGCGGCCTCGCTTCGCCCCGCGGTGCTCGGTCGCGGGGGAGCGATGGTCGCAGAGGTGGATGAGGGGGTTGCCGGCGGATGGTGGGCCACGGGTGGGGGCGAGGCCTGATGGCGCTGCTCGGACACGTCTGCTTGGTGCTCGCGCTGATCGTGTGCGCGTATGGCATCGTCGTCTCCGTCTACGGCGCGCGCAGCGGCCGGGCCGAGTTCTCGCTGGCGGGCCGCCGCTCGGTGTACGCGCTCGCCGGCCTGCTCACCGTCGGGATGGTGCTGCTCGAGATCGCGTTCGTGGGCGACGACTTCGCCTTCAACGCAGTCGCCGACACCTCCTCGCGCACCACGCCGCTGCTCTACCGCCTCGCCGCGCTGTGGTCCTCCCAGGAAGGCTCGCTGCTGCTGTGGGCGTGGCTGCTCTCGATGTGGTCGAGCCTCGTGCTGTTCCTCACGCGCAAGCGTCTGCGGGAGGTGGCCTCCTACGCGACGGCGATCCTGCTCGGCTTCGGGGGGTTTTTCGTGGGGCTGATGGTGTTCTACGCCAACCCGTTCACCACCACCAACCCGGTACCCGCCGAAGGGGTCGGTCTCGACCCGCTGCTGCGCTTCCCGACGATGATGATCCACCCCCCGATGCTGTACTCGGGGTACACGCTCTGCACGATCCCGCTCGCGTTCGCGATGGGCGCGTTGATCGCCCGCAAAGTGGACGGAGAGTGGATCGCGGTGGTGCGCCGCTTCGCGCTGGCCGCCTGGCTGTTCCTCGGCGTGGGCATCCTGCTTGGCGCCTCCTGGTCGTTCTCGGAGCTCGGCTGGGGGGGCTACTGGGGCTGGGACGCGGTCGAGAACGCCTCGCTGCTGCCGTGGCTGACCGGCACCGCGTTCCTGCACTCGCTGATGATCCAGGAGCGCCGCGGGATGCTGAAGGTGTGGAACGTCTCGCTTCCGTTGGCCACCGGGATCCTGGCGATCATGGGCACCTTCATGGTGCGCAGCGGGATCCTCGACTCGATCCACGCCTTCGGCGGGGCGACCCTCGGCGTACCCTTCCTGCTGCTGATCGCCGCGCTGCTCGTCGGCTCGATCTACCTGGTGGTCTCCCGCCGCGCGATCCTCGCCAGCACCCATCGCCTCGATTCGCTGCTCTCGCGCGAGGCGATCTTCCTGTTCAACAACCTCGTGCTGGTGGGCCTCGCCTTCGTGATCTTCTGGGGCACCTGGTTTCCGAAGATCTCCGAAGCGCTCACCGGTCAGGCCGCCTCGGTGGGGCCGCCGTGGTTCGATCGCTACACCGTCCCGCTGGCGTTGATCCTCGTGCTGCTCTCCGGCATCGGGCCGGTGATCGCCTGGCGGCGCGCCACACCACGAGGGGTGCTGCGCAACCTGCTCGTGCCGATCGCCGCCGCGCTCATCACGCTCGTCGTCCTGATTGCTGCCGGCATCTCCCAGAAGCCCGCGGCGATCGCGATGTTCTGCTGCGCGGCATTCGCCCTGGGCAGCGTCGCGCAGGAGCTGTGGCGCGGCACGCGGGTGCGCCGCGGCGCCTCGGGCGAGGCGCCCCCGGTGGCGCTGTTGGCGTTGATCCGTCGCAACCGGCGGCGCTACGGCGGCTACATCGTGCACGTCGGCATGGCGGTGCTGTTCATCGGCGTCGCCGCCTCCTCCTCCTTCCAGCACGTCTCCCAGCGCTCGCTCTCGCCCGGGCAGTCCACGCGCGTTGGCGCCTACACGATCCACTACCTGCGGCCCACCGCTGCCATCACGCCCCATGACGACCCCACGCACACGGGCTCCACGCTCAACGTCGGCGCCGTGCTGCCAGTGACCAAGGATGGGCACTACGTCACCACGCTGCGCCCCAGCGAGGACTTCTACGAATCCCAGGAAGAATCCCAGGGCTCGGTGGGGCACCTGATCGGGGGCCAGCCGGTCAGCAACGTCGGCATCGACGCCAGCCTCACGCGCGACGTGTGGAGTGCGATCGCCCCCGAAATCGAAACCCCGCGGCTGAAGCACATCATCGAAGTGGGCAACCAGACGATCCCCTTCTCCCGCCCCGACGAGGGCCTGTTCGCGATCGATTTCCTCGCCCACGAATACCTCAAGCATCCGCCCCCGGCGCAATTCCGCCTGGAGGTCTCGCCGCTGATCATGTGGATCTGGCTGGGCGGTCTGATCGTCTTCGCCGGGGGTCTGCTGGCGCTCTCGCCCTCACCCCGCGCACTGCGGCTCCGCATCGTGCGGCCGGCCTCGCTGGAGCTGGCCCGCGAAGTCAAGTACCGCGAGCTGCGCGACCTCGAGCTCGACCTCGCCACCGGCAAGCTTTCGCGCGAGGACTACGAAGCCACCAACGCTGCGCTGCGGGCGGAGGCTCTGGAGATCCTCAACCAGCTCGAGCCCGAGCCCGAGCCGCTACCAGGGCTTCTTGAGCAGGAGGATGGTGTTTCCGACGAACAGGATCGCGAAGAAGACAGTCCAGCGGTTGAGGTTGCGCTCCACGAGTGAGCCGCCCCCCAACGGGCCCTGGCCGGTGCCGACCCCGAATGCGCCGGAGAGCCCCGCGTCTTTCCCGGAGTGCATCAGCACCAGGAAGATCAGAACCACCGCGATGATCACCTGCAGGATCGAGAGAATCGCTTCCATGGTCTAAAGCGTACAGACCACCGGCAGCCGCCGTCGTGGGCAGAGCCCTATGGGCAGGGAACCGTCGTGGTGCTGGTGCTGGTGGAGCCGTCTTCGTAGGTGAATTCGGCGGCGAACGGGAAGCCGCCGGTGGGGCAACGGGAGGGGAGCAGCACCGTGTTGGGGTTGTGGTGCTTCTTGGCGGCCTTCCCACCCACCGTCACCGAGAACGACACCGTCGAGGCGTTGGGCTCCAGCGGGATCGTGGGGATCGCGGGGACCGACATCACGAGCTTTTCGCCATACGGCGGGTTGTCGGGCAGCGCCGTGGCGGTGATCACCACGCGCTCTTCCAGCGGCGAGTAGCCCTGGCCGACGATCTCGATCGTCGGATTGAGGCCCTGCGGCGGACCCACGAACACTGCGATCGCGGCTTCCTCGCCTTCGACCGTGGAGCCCACGTGCACATCGGCCAGGGCCCGCCCCGTGCCGATCTCCGACTGCGCCGGGCAGCCGTGCGGGCCGCGCGCCTGCAGCTGGGCCCGCGAGCAGCTGCGGAGCCTCGGCACGTCGAGCGTCAGCCCCGGCGGGAAATGCACCACCGCCTTGCGCACCGGCGAGGGCACGTTGAGCTCGCCGCCGGCGAAGTGGACGGCAAACGTGAACGCCGCCTTGACGTTCAGCTTGTCGGGGGAGAACGACGCCCGGATCGTCGCCGTCGTCGCTTCCGGCGGGGGTGGGGGCGAGGGGTTGAATTCGGGGGTGGAGGATGCCTCCACGACCGCCGGCAGCGCTCCCGCCAGGGTGAGCAGCGAGCCCGCGAGCGCGACCGCCAGAGCGGCTCCTCCGAGGGCGCGGGTCCTCAGGCTCGGGCGTTGGGTCGCGACGGCTCTGACGCGAATCGCGCGGATCGCCTGAAGGGCGTTCAACCGCCGGGCTGCCGCTTCGAGGAAGGGCATCATCGCTGGGCCGCTACTTCTTGGAGGGGCAGGGAATCGTGTGCTTGACCGTGTTGGTCGTGCCGTCCTCGAAGGTGAACTGGGTCTCGTAGGGGAAGCCTCCCTTGGGGCAGGTCTTGGGGACGACGATGCCCTTGACGTGCACCAGCTTGCGCTTGCCGCCCACCTTCTCGTAGTAGGCGGCATTGGGTGCCCCGATCGTGATGTAGATGCTTTTCGCGGTCGCGTTGGTGGCCCCGGGAAGGGTTTCGATCGGCGGCACCTTGAACGTGAAGCCAAGTCCGTAGGGCTTGGGCTCGTTGACGACCTGCGCCTTGAGCACCAGCTGCACC
Organism: uncultured Solirubrobacterales bacterium; assembly: GCA_963724305.1. Classification (GTDB taxonomy): domain Bacteria; phylum Actinomycetota; class Thermoleophilia; order Solirubrobacterales; family Solirubrobacteraceae; genus Palsa-744. Next base: position 815,049 of record CAVRUG010000004.1, on the reverse strand, counting down.
GATATCGGCGAGACGGCGTTGAGGTAGGCGAGGATCACGAGGTGCCCGTCTTCGTTGGGGCCGCGGTAGAAGTTGAGCGTGAACGGCTCTTCGTTCACTTCGTGCGCGATTTCGTAGGCCCCCACGCCGCCGCCGAAGCCGGCTTTGGAGTCCTTGGGGCAGACGCTCGTTTCGAGCGTCTGTTCGAGCTTGGTCGGGTTGCAGATGCCCACGCCCTTGGTGTCCACGGTGAGGCCCGCCGGCCCCATCACCGTCGCTTCGGCGATTGGCGACGGCAGCGGTCCGCTGTTCGATCCGATCGTGGCGGTGCCGTGGACGTTGGTGGGCGCGCCCAGCTTGTCGGGGGAGAAGCTCGCGCTCACTTCCAGCGTCTCCGCCGCCCACGCCGCGGTGGCGGCGATCAGGCAGGTACAGAGGACCGCGACGGCTGTGAGCGCTCTTGCCTTGGACATGATCAGATTGCGGAGCATTGCATAAGCCTCTGTAAATGTCTTCCAGAACGGGCCTGCCGGCCATTGAGAGTGGCCCTGTCGGTCGTTGGAAAGCGGTTTGGGTGCCGCTGGTTGGTGGAAGAGGTTCTCTACCCCTTCAACCCGTCAAGCCGTCGAACGGAGCGCATCTGCAACAAAGCCGTCGAACGGAGCGCATCTGCAACAAAGCCATCGAACGGGGCGCATCTGCAACAAAGCCATCGAACGGGGCTCATCTGCAACGGATCCTGCGCCAAACCCCCGCAATCCGGCCACCGACGGGGCTCCGCCTCAAGGGTCTGTACAGTGCAGCGGCCTTGGCCTCCACCATGGGGAATCTGCGCGCCGTGAACCGTCCCTGCCGTAGCCTTGCGTGCGAGCGAGATTACAAATCCTTTACCGCAGGGTGCTTGGCTGCCGATATGAACCCTAGCCAGGGTGGTTGGGCCGGCGACCGCGGCCCCGCCTTGGCCTGCATATGCGAGATGACAACCAGCCCACGCCATCGATGATCGGCGCCCGCGGAGGCCGCGGATGAGCGCTCCGCACCGCTGGGCGCGGCGCGCCATGCTCTCGATATTGGCCGGAGGCGGCCTCAGCGCCGCTGGTTTCGGTGGACCGCTCGCCGGCGGGGCGCTTGCCGCCGAAGGGCAGGCTGCCACCACGCCCGAAGACCAGACGCCAGCGGTCACCGAAACGACCCCCCAGGCGTCGGCTCCGACGCAGGCGGGGGGATCGGGCAGCGGCGCGAACGGGGCTGCCGGGACCAGCGGGGCTACCGGGACGACCGGCACCGGCACGACGAGCGACACCAGCGGAGCGGGCTCCAACGGCTCCAGCACGACTTCAACCGCTCCCACCACGCCACCAACGAGCACCTCGACGGCGCCCACCGCAACCACGCCGCCGGCTGGCGAAGAGACGGGCCCGACGGTGGTGGTGCAGCGCAGCCAGCAGACCACCCCCGGCCGCCGTCACGGTGCGAGCGTCACCGGCTCTGGCAAGGGCGAAGCCGGCGCGGGCGGCGGCTCAACCAACGAAGAAGGCTCGAGCGGCAAGGGCGGAGGCGCTGGAAAGGGCGGCCCCACCACGGTCCCTGCCGGGACCCCCAACGGCGTTGCGCCGGCTCCGCAGACGGCGGGCGAAGAAGCGGGTGCGCTGGCGACGCTGCTCGCCGGCTCGACCGTGTCGGCACAGGCGCTCGACTTCTACCGCATCCCCCTCTTCCTGCTCCCGGTCTACCAGGCCGCCGCCTTCCAGTACGACGTGCCCTGGCAGGTGCTCGCGGGAATCAACGAAATCGAGACCGACTACGGCACCGACCTGTCCGTCTCGAGCGCCGGTGCGCTGGGGTGGATGCAGTTCATGCCCGGCACCTGGCTGCAGTACGGAGTGGACGCCACCGACGCCGGCTACGCCGACCCCTACAACCCCGTGGACGCGATCTTCGCGGCCGCGCGCTACCTGCACGCCGCCGGCGCCTCCCACCACCTGCGTGCCGCGATCTTCTCCTACAACCACTCCCAGGAATACGTCGAATCGGTGCTGCTGCGCGCACGCCTGATCGCCAGCTACCCGAGCTCGGTGATCGCCACGCTCACCGGCCTCGTCGATGGGCGCCCGCCGACCGCGGGTGCCCGCCTGGCCCCTGGGGCCAAAGCCGTGCTGGAAGCCCAAGCGGCGGGCATGGTGGCTGGCGCCTCGGGTGAAGGCGCCGCTTCGGGGAGCGCGGCGGCCGGCGGCTCTTCGAGCGCCACCGCGGGCGCGGTGCCCACGAGCTTGCCTCCGACCCCGGCGGCCGCTGGCGCACAGGCGGGGGGGAGCACTCAGGCGGGCGCGGCGGCTGGCGACGGCGCCGCGGGCGCCGCGAACGGGTCCACCGGAAGCACGGCGACTGACACGGGAGCGACGACGGCTCACGCCGGTGCGCACGCGGCCGCTACGCCCGGCTCGACGCCGGCGCCCTCGCCACGAGTGGCCGCGAAACGCGCACAAGCCGTTGCCAACGCCCCCGCCAAGCGGTCCCAGCTGGTGGAGCTGCTCGGCGACCCCGGCGCGCCGGTGGTGGCGGTGGAGGATGGTCGCATCGAGCACCTCGGGCACTCCCACGCGCTCGGGCGCTACCTGGTGCTGCGCGACATCTACGGGGATGTCTTCACCTACGCCGGCCTCGGCAACATCGCCCCCCGCTACCGCCCTTCGGCTCCCTCGGTCAAGCCGCGCATTGCGGTGTCGCGGGAACCCAAGCCCACCCAGGCGGCGACCGCGGGGCACCAGTCGCCGCTGACCCTGAAGGTCAAGGCGCAGGCTGCCCAGACGGTCGTGCCGGTGGGCGCGCCGGTCGAATCCGAAGGCGAAACGGCGCCCGCTGGGATGGGCAAGGTGCGCCTGTTCGCGCACCCCGGCAACCCGGTGGCACGCGCGGCGGCGCACGCACAGCGCTCAGCTGGCGCGGGCGGAGGCTGGGCGGCGCTGAAAACCGGCTCGATCGTCTCCAAGGGGACGGTGCTCGGCCACCTCGACACTCCCCCTGGCGCGACCGCCGGGCAGCTGCGCTTCGCGGTGCGGCCCGCGGGGGACAGCTCCACGATCGATCCCCAGCCGCTGCTACAGAACTGGCGCCAGCTCGACGCGGCGCTGCACCCAAAGGGCTCCAGGGGCACGGATGCGCTGCTCGGGGCGTCCGCCGGCGGGGCGCTGTCGATGTCCAAGGGCGAGCTCGAGCGCGCGGTGCTCGCCGACACCGGGGTCCAGCTCGACACGTGCGGCCGCCGAGATGTGGCCGGAGGCACGGTGGACAAGCGCGTGCTGGCGGCCCTCCTGTTCCTTTCGCGCAGTGGCCTGCAGCCGACCGTCGCCGGATTGCGCTGCCCCCGCGGCGGGGACACCCAGTCGGGATTGAGCGTCGTGACGGGTGCTGGCGCGAGCGCCGGCACCGCGCTGCGCTCAGCTGCCCAGCAGACGGCTGCCCACGGTGGCGGCCTGGCGGTGGACATCACCGCGATCAACAACGTCCCGATCGCCGGCCACCAGGGCGCGGGCTCGGTCGCGGACGCGGCGATCCGCGCGCTATTGACGCTCCACGGCAGGTTTGCGCCCCATCGGATCGTGAGCCTGATGAAGTACCCCGAATCGTCCTCCACCGAAGCGCTGCCAACCGCCTGGAATCACATCCACCTGGATTTCCTGCCGGTGCGCGCCACAGCGGCGGCCCACGTCGCCACGACTGGTGCGGCCGCGGCCTCCCCGCTGGCGGCGAGCGGCGCTCTGGACGAAGCTCAGTGGAGCCAGCTGATCGGGCGCATCGCCGCGCTGCCCAAGCCCAAGGTCTCGGCGACCCCCACCTCGGCCGCGATCCGCGACCCGCAGGCGGCGCCCACCAACCGCGCGCTCGGCGCGGGCGGCTGATCGACTCAACCGCCCGCGATCCGTTCTCAGCCGGTGGTTGTGCCGCTCGCGCCCGGATGGGCGTGGTTGGGCTTCAGCGCATACAGCAGCGTGCTGCGGCATTTCGCCGTCGCCGCTTTGAACTTTGCGCTGCCGGTGTTGATCCCCTTGGTGTCGAAGATCGGGCCTTTGCCGGAGGTGTTGGGTTCACCGATGTCGATCCCGTTCTGGCGCAGGCAGGCGGCGAAGCGCGTGAGCACGGTGTGGAAGCGAGGGTTGTTGAAGGGGTTTTTGAAGCCCTTGCCGTGCTTGCCTACGCGGCCACCGTTGAAGCCCGCGCCGCAGCTCTGGAGCGCTTCGGTGAACTGCGCGCGCGACATGCCCTTGGGCAACTGCGCGCCGCTCCCGGCGCCGAGGGAGCCTCCGGCTCCGGCGGACCGCTGGGGCAGCGTGATGCCTTTTTTCGAGAGGCACGTGCGCACCGCCGCGAAGCGCGCCGCGCGTGCGGCGGGGGTGGTGCCTGTGGGGGGGATCGGCGTCGTCTTGCCAGTGGAGGACGTTCCCTGCGACGTGCCCGTGGTGGTGCTCGCCGCGCCCGTCGTGGTCGTGCCGGTACTGGTGCCGGTGGCGGCAGCGTTGGCGGCCGTCTGGGTGGTCGTCGTCGTGGTGCTCGAAGAGCTGCCACATGCCGCCAGGCCGAGCGAGGTGGCCACCAGCGTGGCGATCAGCGCGATCGACGACGGCAGGGTCGTCAACCTGCGGCGGGGGTTCCTGTTGTGAGACATGAAGCTCCTTTGTCGGTAATACGTTCCGGTCGCGCGCCCGCCGGGCGTATCAATCCGCCTGAGCGCGCCGCTCGAGGGCAGGCCAAGCGATGGATTCTGCTCGCTGCGGGTCATGTGGGGATACGAACAACTTTGATTGATCTACCTAAAGCGTGGCACAAGGACGTGGTGGTGGCGATCACCTTCCGAACAGACCACCACCTGAGCCACCGGCCGCGGCCGCGCCACCGCGACCTGCTCCCCCGCCTCCGAACAGCGCTCCGAGGCCACCGCTCGTCAGGCCGGAGGCGCTGACGCTGATCGATTCGGCGGTGACGGCGCCGTTTGTGCCTTTGCTGCCGCGGACGACCACCGTTTCGCCGGGGTGGATGCCGTGCACGTCGGATTTGACGGTCTTGGTGATCGACGAGGCGGGGGAGGTGGTGATCTTGACGGTGTTGCCTTCGGCGTTGGTCACGTACAGGGTGCTGCCGGAGACGTAGGAGACTTCGCCGATCGTGGCGCCACCTGCTCCGCCGAGGCCGCCGAAGCGCCCCGCGAAGCCGCCGGGACCCGCGGCCCCACCGGCCGCGCCGCTGCCCGCCGAGCTGCTGCCCGCCGCGCCGCTCGCGCCGCCGGCGCCAGTGCTCGCGCTGCCGGCACCGCCGCTGCTTGTGGCCGACCCTGCGCCGGCGGCGCCGCGCAGAGCCGCAAAGCGGGAGGCCAGGCCGGCCGCGCCGGAGCCCGAGCTCGATGAGGTTTCGCCCTTCTCGACGAGTACCCCGCCGATGAAGCCGCAGGCGATCAGCAGCACGCCGAGCAGCGTGATGAAGATCGGATTCCCGCCCGTCCCGAGCAGGCGCCGGCGCGGGCGTGGGGGCAGTTCCTCGAGCGGCTCCTGCGCCCATGTGTCGTCGGCCGGGGAGACGTACGGCTCCTGGGGGGCGGCGGGAATATCGGTAGTGGTGGTGTCCTCGACTGACATGACGGGCTCCTCGGGGGGAATATGCGGGGGTTGGCTACTCAAAGCGCAATGCCTCGATCGGTCGCAGTCGCGCGGCGCGCCCCGCCGGGTAGGTGCCGAAGAACAGGCCGGTGAGCACCGCGGCGCCGAAGGCAAGGAAGATCGAATAGGTGGCGATCGCGGGGTGCACGCCGGCGATTTCGAACTGGCTGCCCACCACCCCGAGCAGCACCCCCGTGAGGCCGCCGATCAGTGATACCAGCACGGCCTCGGTGAGGAACTGCGTGAGGATGTCTGAGCGGCGCGCGCCGACCGCCTTGCGGATGCCGATCTCGCGGGTGCGCTCGGTGACGGACACGAGCATGATGTTCATCACGCCAATGCCCCCCACCAGCAGCGAGATCGCCGCGACCTCGCCGAGCAGGGTGGTAAAGACGGAGGTGGTGGAGCTGGTGGTTTCGAGCAGCGAGCCCTGGTTGATCACCTCGAAGCCCGGTTCGACGGTGTCCTTGACTTTGTGGCGCTGCTCGAGGATCTGCGTCACCTCGGCTTCGGCGGAGCCGAGCGCGGACTCGGAGGTGGCCTCGACGGTGATCGAGTCGATCGGGCCATACCCCGAGAGGGAGTCCTGCACGGTGGTGATCGGGGCGGCGACGATTTCATCGAGGTTGGACAACCCGTTTGAGCCCTTGGCGGCGAGTACGCCGATCACCTCGAAGTTGACGCCATTGGCGCGCATCGTCTGCCCGATCGGGTCCTGCCCTCCGAACAGCTCTTCGACGACGGTCTGCCCGATCACCGCCACACGCGCGTGGTGGGCGACGTCGGCTTCGGTGAAGGCGGCGCCTTCCTGGAGGTGGTAGCCGTGGGCGGCGAGGTAGGAGGGGGTGGTGCCGACGAACGTGCCGGGCTCGTAGGAGGTGCCGTCGAACACGAGCGTCACGCCGGTGGCGTTGACGACGGGCGAGGCGCTCTTGACGTCGGGGGCTTCGGAGTGGCTCTGCAGCGCCTCGGCGTCCTGTCTGGTCAGCGAGATGGGATTCCCCCCCACCCCGCCGGCGAGCGCGGTGAAGCGAGCGCCCCCACGAGTGGCGCCGGACTCGACCAGCAGCACGTTCGTGCCAAGGCTCTCGATTCGTTCCTCGACCGCTTTGGAGGAGCCGTTGCCCACCGCGATCAGGATGATCACGGCGGCCACGCCGATCGTCATGCCGAGGATCGTCAACCCCGAACGAAGCTTGTTGGCGACGATCCCGCCCCACGCGATGCGCAGCGTCTCGGCGCCGATCATGGCTGCGCCTCGGAGGTTGGGAGGTCAGGGCGGGCGCACGAGTGTGGGTGGTGGGGTGCAGGCGTGGTCATGGCTGCGCTTCGACTGGGGCTGTGAGGTGGGCGGACTTCAGCCGGTGGGAGGGGGGCGGGGGATCGTGGACGCCGAGCGAGCGCCGGTCTTCGACGATCTGCCCGTCGCTGAGGCGCACCACGCGCTTGGCCTGAGCGGCGACGTCGGGCTCGTGGGTGATCAGCACGACGGTGCGCCCTTCGGCGTTGAGGCCGGCGAAGATCTCCAGCACGTCCTCGGTGGAGTGCGAGTCGAGGTTGCCGGTGGGCTCGTCGGCCAGGATCAGAGAGGGGTTGGTGACGATCGCGCGGGCGACCGCCACGCGCTGCTGCTGGCCGCCGGAGAGCTCGGAGGGGAGGTGGTGCAGGCGGTTTGCCATGCCGACCGAGCCCAGCGCCCTCTCGGCACGGCGACGGCGCTCGGCGCGGGGCAGGCCGGCGTAGGCGAGCGGCAGCTCGACGTTGGCTAGCGCGGGGGTGCGCGCGACGAGGTTGAAAGACTGAAAGACAAACCCGAGCTTGCGGTTGCGCAGGTCGGAGAGCTCGTCCTCGTCGAGGGCGTGGGCATCGGTGCCGTCGATCAGGTAGCGCCCACTGGTGGGGATGTCGAGGCAGCCGAGGATGTTCATCAGCGTGCTCTTGCCGCTGCCGGAGCTGCCCATGATCGCGACGAAGTCGCCGCGCTCGATTCTCAGCGACACGCCGCGCAACGCCGGCACGCGAATCGTGCCGATCGCGTAGGTCTTGCTGACCTCGCGGACGTCGATTACGGGGCGTGGCGGTCGGTTGCCTTCGCCTCGCTTGTCCCGGTGGGCGAGCACGGCATGTGGGTTGGTGCCGGTGGGCGATGTGTCTTCGCCCGGTGTGGCGGCCGCGGTGCGCGCCACGAGCGGCTGGCTGCGCGCGATGCGCGCTCGGAAGGGTGAGCGTGGGGGCCGCATCAGCCGCCTCGGAAGGCACTGCCTCCGCCCGCGCCCCCGGGGAACGCCGCGCCGCCGCCTGCACCGAGGCCGCCGGCGGCGCCGCCGAGCGTCCCCGTGCGGCTACCCAGCCGCGACAGGAGGCTGGAGGTTGTGGAGGAGCTGCGGGCGACGGGCAAGACGATCTGCTCACCGGCGGAGAGGCCGGAGAGGATGATCGTGGAGCTGTTGCCGGCCAGCCCGGTGACGACCCGCCGGCGGGTCTGGGTGCCGTCGTGCACGACTGTGACAGTGTCGGCGGTGATCGCGGAGGTGGGTACGTTGACCCCTTCGGCCTGCTTCACCACGACTTCCGCGGTGGCGCTCATCCCCGGTTTCAGTCCGCTTTCGAGCTGGTCGAGTTGGAAGGTGACGTCGTAGCTGACCACGCCGCTGGAGGAGGTCGGGAGCGTGGCGACGCTCACCACGTGCGCGGCCAGCTTGATCCCTTCGAGCGCTTCGATCGTGACCGTGGCCGGCTGGCCGTCGCGCACGTTGACGACTTCGGACTCGCTGAGCGGTACGACGAGCTGCATCGAGGAGAGGTCGCTGAGCACGGCGAAAGAGGAGCTGGAGGAGCTCCCTGTGCCCGAGGAGCCCGAGCCAGAGGCGCCCGTGGCCGCGGAGGAGGCCCCGAAGGCCGACGCGGCGGAGGAGCTCGACCCGGAGCCGGAGGCGTCCGGCCCGGATGAGCTGGAGGAGTCCTTGGTGGTGCCGCTGGCGGAGACGGCTTCGCCCACCTCTCCGGCGAGCGAGACGATCGTGCCGGTGGTGGGGGCAAACAGCTTCGTGTCGGACAGCGCCTCCTCAGCGCTCTGCACGGTCAGGCGGTCGCTCTTGACGGCGGCGCGCGCGGAGGCGATGTTGGCTTCGCGGGCGGCGGCGCTGAGCGTGGTTTTGGCGGCGGAGCCCGAGTCGGATTCACGATTGCCGCTCGTGGAGGAGCTGCCGGTGCCGGCGCCCGTACCGGATTCCGAGGAGGCTTCGCGGGAGTGCGCTTTGGTGTGCTCGGCGTGGGAGGGGGTGGGGGTGGTGGGCGCCACGCGCGCGGGAGCGGTAGTGGTGGCAGGCGCAGTGGTCGTCGGCGTGGTGGTGCTCGGAGTGGTCGTGCTTGGCGGGGAGGTGGTCTGCGTGGGTGGGGTGGTGGCGGCGGGCGTGGATGCCGGTGCGGTGGTCGTCGAATTGGTTGGGGGGCTGTAGGAGACGTCCTCCACCGAAGCGGTCGAACGCGGTGGCGTGACTGGAGCCTGTGTCCGAGGAGCCCGAGCCGGAGGAGCCTTCGCCGTCGGTTTCTTCCTCCTGCACGAGGCTCGCTTCGGCGGCCTGCAGTGAGGCCCGGGCCTGCTCGAGCGTGACTTCGGCGCTGTCGGGGTTCAGTTCTGCCAGCAGCTGTCCCTCGGTGACGTGCTGGCCCTGGTGGACGTAGATCTGGGTGACCACACCGGAGGTCTTGAAGCCGAGGTCGAGCTGGGTCGCGGCCTGGATGTTGCCGCTGCCGGAGACGGTGGACTGGACGACTCCCTCGTCGACGGTGATCGTGCGCCCGGTGGCGCTCGCGGTGCCGGAGGAGGGCCCGACGACGAGCACGGCGGCGACGATCGCCCCCACGCAGAGCGCCGCCAGCAGGTAGGTAGGCCAGGGCCGTTGCGTGCGTGGACGCATCGTCTGATCTTGTGTCGAGGCCATAAGAGGGGGCGAAGAAAGGCTGCAAGCGCTCCTAAAGAGTGTGGAAGAGAAGTGTGAGCTACAGCCTGGATGATGTCGCGGCCGCTGGCCGCGGGACAGGAAGTCCCGCGCCCTACCGGCTGGGACGTGCAGCCACTTGCGTGGATGCGACCCAACCCCACCGCAAGCGCCACCACCGCGGCCGGGCGACATCCCGCGGACGGGAACCTCCGCCTGATGCCCTAACGTACCGGGGGCATTGCCCGAGCATGTGATGCACCTATCGACGCTGCTGCACAGCCCACTACTCGACCGCACGGGAGAGCGGTTGGGGAGGGTGGAGGACGTGATCGTGCGCCTCGCCGACGGCGGCTACCCGCCGGTGACCGGACTGAAGGCGCGGATCGGCGGCCGTGAGCTGTTCGTGCCGGTCAACAAGATCGCCAGCTTGGAGGCGGGCGCCGCGCGGCTGTCCGGCCAGAAACTGAGCCTCGGGAAATTCGAGCGCCGCGAAGGCGAGGTGTTGCTGCGCCAGGACGTGCTGGGGCGCAAGCTGGTCAACGTCGAGGCCGACCCGCCCCGTCTCGTCAGTGCGCACGAGATCGAGCTGGCGTGCATCGAGGGCTGGTGGCGGGTCGTCGGCGTGGATCCCTCCTTCCGCGCGCAGCTGCGCCGCTCGCTGCCGCGCTCGCTGCGGCGGCTGGTGGCCGACCGGCCGTTCCTCGACTGGACCGACATGGAGCCGTTCGTCGGCCACGTGCCCACCGCGCGTCTGCGCTTCTCCCATCGCAAGCTCGCCAACCTCCACCCGGCGGAGATCGCCGACCTGGTCGAGGCCGCTTCGCACGAGGAGGGGGAGGAGCTGATCGAGGCAGTCGGCCAAGACCGGGAGCTGGAGGCCGACGTCTTCGAGGAGCTCGACGAGCACCACCAGCTCGAGTTCATCGCCGAGCGCCCCGACGCGCAGGTGGCGGCGGTGATCGCGCGGATGGCGCCCGACGATGCGGCCGACCTGATCGGCGAGATCGACCAGGAGCGCCGCGGACGGATCTTGGAGCTGCTGCCGCTCGCCGGCCGGCGGCGGATCGAAACGCTGCTCGGCTACAACCCTTCGACGGCGGGCGGCATGATGAGCCCCGACTTCATCGCGCTCGCCGAGCACGCATCGGTGGGTGACGCGCTCGACGCGGTGCGCCGCTCCACGGTTCCCCCGGGGATGCTCACGACTGTCTACCTGCACGACGCCGACGGCGCGCTGAGTGGCTCGGCGGCGATCGTCACGCTGCTGCGCGCCCAGCCGGCGACACCGCTCGCGGAGGTCGCCGAGCGCGAGCCCGAGTCGGTGACCACCGACGCCGACCTGCCGGAGGTGGCGAGGACGATGACCGACTACAACCTCGCCTCGCTACCGGTCGTCGACGACCACCAGCGCGTGGTGGGGGTCGTCACGGTGGACGACGTGCTCGAGCAGACGCTACCCGTCGGCTGGCGGCGGCGCTTCGGCTTGGTCAGCGACTGAGCTGGCACAGACGGTCCCGCTTGTGGCGAGCGTGCAGGCAGGGCAGGCGCGATGCTACCCTGAGCCCGGAACGGGCTAGATCATCACGCGCGGAAAGGAGGCTGGGATGGATCGAGAACAGCCGCGAAGTACCCAGCCGCTCGCGCGTACGTCGGGCCTGTCTCCGCTGGATTGAGAGCCGTCTTCTCGGGGCAGGATCGGTGCGACGCGCGTTGCTTTGACGTGTCCGCATGCCCGCCCGAAGGAGGTGAAGGAGATGGCCGACAACCCGACGACGCTGGACGAGACGCAGCTGCCCGCGCAGCCCCAGCCGCCCGTGCTCGAGGGTGTGCCGCCGGTCCTCGACGAGGCGCACATCGGCGACATCCGCGGGGCGCTCGGCACGATCCGGATGGACGACACCGGCGCCCGTCACGGCTGGCGCTCGCGCGCGATGGCGTTGTTGGCGATCATGGGCCCCGGCCTGATCGTGATGGTGGGCGACAACGACGCCGGCGGCGTCTCCACCTACGCGCAGGCCGGCCAGAACTACGGCACCTCGCTGCTGTGGGTTTTGATCTTGCTGATCCCCGTGTTGATCGTCAACCAGGAGATGGTGATCCGCCTCGGCGCCGTCACCGGCGTGGGCCACGCGCGGCTGATCAACGAGCGCTTCGGGCGCTTCTGGGGCTGGTTCTCCGTCGGGGACCTGTTCGTCCTCAACTTCCTCACGATTGTCACCGAGTTCATCGGCGTCAGCCTCGCGCTGGGGTACTTCGGCGTCAGCAAGTACATCGCCGTGCCGGCCGCCGCCTTCGCGCTGGTGGCGATCACCGCGACCGGCAGCTTCCGCAGTTGGGAGCGCTTCATGTACGTGTTCGTCCTCGCCAACTTTCTGGTGATCCCGCTGCTGATACTGGTGCACCCCGACTTCGGCACGATCGCCCACGACACGGTGACGCCCTCGATCGCCGGCGGTGCCAGCTCGACGGCGGTGCTGCTGATCATCGCGATCGTCGGCACCACCGTCGCCCCGTGGCAGCTGTTCTTCCAGCAGTCCAACATCATCGACAAGCGGATCACCCCGCGCTGGATCAACTACGAGCGCGCCGACACCGTGATCGGGGCGTTCGTGGTGGTGATCGGCGCCGGCGCCATCATCTCGATCGCGGCGTTCGCGTTCGCGGGCACCCCTGCGGCCGGGCACTTTGGCAACGCCGGCACGGTGGCGAGCGCGCTGCGCACGTATGTCGGCCCGGCGGCGGGGGCATGCTTTGCGATCGTGCTGCTCAACGCCTCTTTGATCGGCGCCGCGGCGGTGACGCTCGCCACCTCCTACGCCTTCGGCGACGTGTTCGGCGCCAGCCACTCGCTGCACCGCGGGATCAAGGACGCGAAGATGTTCTACGCCACGTTCGCCTTGATGGTGTGCGCCGCGGCGGGGATCGTTTTGCTGCCGGGGGCGCCTCTGGGGCTGATCACGACCTCGGTGCAGGCGCTCGCGGGGGTGCTGCTGCCGAGTGCCACGGTGTTCCTGCTGCTGCTCTGCAACGACCGCGCGGTGCTGGGCCCGTGGGTCAACGCCCCGTGGCTGAACGCCTTGGCGGCGGTGATCATCGGCGTGCTGGTCGAGCTCTCCTTGGTGCTGGTCGCCTCCACCGCCTTCCCGCACGTGAACGTCACGGATCTCTTCGTCGGCCTGTCGATCGCGCTGGCGGTGGCGCTGGCGGCGATCGGGGGGTACACCCTGCTGCGACGGCGGAGACCGGCGGGGGCCGGCGCCGCCGAGGAGGTGGAGGCGATGTCGAAGGAGCGCCGCCACGCGTGGGCGATGCCGCCGCTGGCGCTGCTTGAGCGGCCGGTGTGGTCGCCCGGTCGGCGCGCGGCGATGCTGCTGCTGCGCGGCTATCTCGTAGTCGCGGTTGCGTTGCTGGTCGTGAAGACCGTGCAGCTCGGCGGCTAGCAGTGCTGCCCTTCTGGCTGTCGATCGGCCTGCTCTCCGCCACCCAGGGCGGGCTGGTGGCGTTCCCGGGCACGATCTCGATCCCGTGGGTGGAGCGCCGCAGCAGCCGCCTGTGGGCCGCGGTCCCGCCGCTGTCGGTGATCCTGTTCGTGTTCGTCGCGCGTGCGGCGGAGCAGACCAGTGCCCAGAGCCTCACCTACCTCGCGCTCGTGGCGGTGCCGATCCTGGCGGCGCTCGCGCTTGGTTGGTGGGGCCACGGCGCGCGCCCGGCGCTCGCGCTGCTTGCGCCGGCACTGTTTGCGCTGGCGTGGGCCGACCGCGGCGGACTCGCGGGACAGGGGGCTGCGCTGGCGCTCTCGGCGCTCAGCTGCGCGGCGCTGGGGGTGCTGCTGGCCGCGGTCACGCCGCCGCGGTGGCTGGCGGCGGGGATCGTGCTGATGGCGTGTGCCGACACCGCGCTGGTCCTCTCCGAACTGCTGCAGCACCCCAACGAAGTGCTCAACTCCGCGCACCCCCCGGTGGGCCTGCCGAAACTGCAGGCGGAGGTGTTTGGCTCGGCGGCGATGGGTTATGGAGACCTGTTCGTCGCCGGCGTGCTCGGCGGCCTGCTCGCCCGCGGCTGGCCGCCCACGCGGGCTGGCTGCTCCGTGCGTACGCAGCAGGTGCGGGCCGCGGCGCTGGTGGTGGTGCTCGCGCTGGCGTTCGACCTGCTGTTCTTTGCCGTCGATGAGCTGCCCGCCACGGTGCCGGTCGCCGTTGGCCTGATCCTCGTGGTGCTCGCCCAGCGTCGCGCCGAGCGCTCTCGACGCGGCTTGGCCGCGCGTGGGGTGCGTGTGTAGAGGGCGTAACCGCGCGCGGGGTGTATGTAGACGGCGTAACCGCGCGCGGGGTGCATGTGTAGAAGAAGACAGGCATGTCCGGTATGAAGCCGCAGGTGTACGTGGACGAGCGCCCTCCGGAGCGCTTCGACCGCTACTACGAGCACGCCTCCATGCACGGTCCCGATTGGGTGTACACGCTCGCCCGCCTGCTGCTCACACAGGTGTGCTTGGTGGTGTACCGCGCGCGTTGCGTTGACGCCCCCAACGTGCCCCGCTCGGGGCCGGCGATCATCGCCCCCAATCACTTCTCCGCGATGGACCACTTCTTCTGCGGCGTGTTCCTGCGCCGGCGTGTGAGCTTCATGGCCAAGTCGCAGCTGTTCAGCGGCGTGCTCAGCTGGATCCTGCGCCACGGCGGCGCCTTCCCGGTGCAGCGGGGCCGCCACGACGAGCGCTCGATCGCCACAGCGCTGGCGATCCTCGAGCGCGGTGGGGTCGTCGTGATCTACCCCGAGGGCGGCCGCTCGCGCAGCGGTCACATCAGCCAGCGCGCCCGCGCGGGCGTCGGCCGCCTGGCGCTGGAGAGCGGCGCCCCGATCGTGCCGGTGGCAATCCACGGCACCGAGCGAGCGCGCAACTGGAAGCGCCTGGAGTTCCCGCAGGTGACGGTGCGTTACGGCGAGCCGTTGCGCTTCGAGCGCGTCGCGCACAGCACGCGCGAGGCCCAGCAGGCGGTTGCCGACGCGACGCTGCAGCGGGTGCGCGAGCTGCACTCAAGCCTCGAGCGGCCCGCGCCGGTCCGCTCCCGCCTCACCACGGTGGCGCACCGCTCGCGCTGAGCTACTTCACCTCCGCCTCCGCGTTGCGCGTCGCACGTCCCACCCGCAGGCGTGGCAGGCGGTAGTCGGGGCGCAGCCGGCGCAACACCAGCAGGCCCATTGCGGCCGCCACCAGGCACGTGATCGCGCCGAGGCCGAGACCGGCGCGGGCGCCGAGCTGCGCCATCACGAAGCCCACGATCGGCCCCCCGATCGGCGTGGAGCCCTGGAAGGCGACAAACCACAGCGACATCACCCGCCCGCGCATCGTTGGCTCGGAGTTCAGCTGCAGCGTGGAGTTGCCGGTGGCCATGAACGAGATGCTGGCCCACCCCACCAGTGCGAGCGCAATCAGCTCCAGCGGCAGCGTGGGGGCGAGCGCCGCGAGCGTCAACACCAGCGCGAAGCTCGCCGCGGCGAGGATCAGCGTGGGCAGCCCGGTGCGCCCGCGCGCCGCTACGAGCAGGCCGCCAGCCACCGCCCCGACGCCCATCGCGGCCGTCATGAAGCCATACCCTTCCGCGCCCACGTGCAGCCCCTCGTGGGCCATGAACGGCAGCGAGACCTGGAACTCGTAGGCGAGGCAGCCGACCAGCGCCATCATCAGCAGCGGCGTGGCCAGCGCGGGCGTGCGGCGGATGTAGCGCAGCCCTTCGCGCAGCTGCCCCGGGGCCCGGGGCGTGGGCGGGCTGGGGTGCAGCGCCGTACGGTCGAGCGTCATCAACGAGAACACCACCGGCACGAAGCTGACGGCGTTGAACAGGAAGCACACGCCGGTGCCGACGGTAGCGATCAGGATGCCGCCAACCGCCGGGCCGATCGTGCGCGCGACGTTGACCAGCACCGAGTTGAGGCTGACCGCGTTGCGCAGGTACGCGTCGCCCACCATCTCCAGCATGAACGACTGCCGCGCGGGGTTCTCGAAGGCGTTGTTGAGCCCCAGCAGCAGCGCCAACGCACCGATCTGCCACACCGCGACGGCGCCCGTCACCGTCAGCAGCCCGAGCACCAGCGCCTGCAGTCCCATCAAGCACTGCAGCGCCACCATCAAACGGCGCTTGTCGACGCGGTCGGCGACCACCCCGCCGTAGGGGCCCAGCAGCAGCACCGGCAGCGTCTGCAGTGCCACAATCGCCCCCAGCGCGGTAGCGGAGTCGGTGAGCGTGAGCACCAGCCACGCCTGTGCGGCCATCTGCATCCAGGTGCCGATCAGCGAGATCGCCTGACCTGAGATGTAGCGGCGGTAGTTGGGCACCTCGAGCGCGGCGAAGGTGGTATGTGCCGCGCCGCGCAGACGCTCCGCTCTCGATGCCATCAGTGCGGGCGGAGGGACTCGAACCCCCAAGGGCTTGCGCCCACCGGCTCCTAAGGCCGGCGTGTCTACCAGTTCCACCACGCCCGCGTGGTGCTTCCGCGAGAGGGAAGCGCTTTACGGGGACCGCTGAAGATTGTATGGTCATCTCTGATGATGTCCACTCCAGCTGCCCGTCGCGCCGCCGCCGGCGTCCGCATCACCCACCCCAACCGCGACAAGCCGGTCGTGCAGGCGACGCGCGCCACGGTGATCGCGCTGCTGCTCATCACCGCCGCGCTCGTGCTGCTGATCACGATCGGCGGCTTTGCTGCGCTGGAGGGCATCGGGCCGGTGATCATGCAGTGCCTGTTCGCGGTGTGCTACGTGCTGCTGGCGTTCTACGCGGGGCGCTGGAATCGCGGCGTGCTGCCCGTCGCCTCGGTGCTGGGAGTGCTGCTGGGCACCTTCGCGTTGATTGCCGGCCCCAGCTGGTTTGCGCGTAGCGGCTCCACCTTCGCGCAGCCCGCGCTGGAATCCAACTTGCTGGGGGTGTTGACGCTGCTTTTGATCCCCGTGCAGATCCTGCTGGTGGTGTTTGCGATGCGCGGCTTCTCCCAGGGCTGGAACGTGGAGCTAGAGCAGCGCGACCCCGGCGTCCCGCTGGGTGGCTACGGGGACGCTGCTCCGCATCCTGCCTGAGGCCGGGGGATGCTGCTCCGCATCCCGCGTGAGACCTAGGGGATGCTGCTCCGCATCCTGCGTGAGACCTAGGGGATGTTGCCCCGCATCGTTCCTGAGCGCCTATATTGAGAGCCGGCGTGCGGCGGTGGCGGAACGGTAGACGCGGGGCCCTCAAAAGGCCTTGTCCGCAAGGGCGTGTGGGTTCGAATCCCACCCGCCGCACCTGAGCGTTCCCCATAGTCTGCCGACTCCCGGCGCGCGAGATCCCTGACCGTTCCCCACAACCCCCGAGCCCACCTGGCCCCTCGGCGCGCGGCGCCAACTGACCGTCGGCGCGCTTGGCGTTTCTCGTGTTTGCGCTGTGGTCTTTGTGTGCGCGACTCAAGAGTATGGGCGGATGCGAAGTACCGGAGACCGCGATCTTGACGAACAATTGGAGAGATTTGGCCAGAACATGCGCGAGGCCCGCAAGCAGGCGGGCCTTTCGCAGATCGATTCTGAGCTTGAGAGCCAATCTCGACCGCGCTGCCGTCAGTTTCCTCGAGCGCGCCGAGCGCGCCCCCGACCTCTCGACGATCGTGCGCGTCGCCGGCGCCGTCGGTGCCAAGCCCGCTGCGCTGCTGAACGGCATCGGCCCCGACTCAGCCATACGCGGTCCCCGCTGCGGTGAGGAGGAGCTCACGCCCGCCGCCCGCTTCGGCGTCAACCTGCGCTGGGCGCGCGAGCGCGTGGGAATCTCCCAGGAAGCGCTCGCCAACAACGCCCACGTTGACCGCGCGGCGATCAGCGTGTTCGAGCGCGGCAAGCGCAACCCCAACCTGCGCACGCTCCTGCGCCTCGCCCGAGCCCTGGAGATCCCGCCCGGGGTGCTGCTGCGGGGGGTGGGGGCGACGGTTGCGGTGCGGGTCCGTTAGCTGGGTTTGTTAGCGGGCCCTTGTCAGCCTGCCGGCAAATGATCTCTCCTCGCAGCAGGGGCTCCCGCGTCAGCCCAAGCCGGGTCAGCTGGGGCTTCCGCGTCAGTCCAAGCCGGGTACTACCCCGGATTCGGCGCCGTCTCGCGCGCGACCTTCCACCCGGCGTTGATCGGGTTGAGGAAGTACGGGGGCTCGTCCACGGCGAGGCGCTCGTCGTATTTGTAGTTCTTGATGTAGCCGCTTTCGCCGACTAGGCCCACGATCCCGCGGAAGCGCTGGGCGATCGCCCCGTAGATGTTGAGGTTGCCGAGCTGTTTGCCGCATTCGAAGTTGTCCACGGCGAACGAGTGGTTGGTCGAGAGGATCGCCCCGTAGATCCACGGGTTTTCCAGCGATTCTTTGCCATTTGCGGCAGCTCCACAGTTGGTGCTGGTGACGGGATGGTAAACGCGCACGTAATGGCCCGCGATCAGCCCGAGCGTGTTGGTGCCGGTCGGTTCTTCGCCCAAGGTTTTGAGGCTAGTCGGGTAGATGTTGCCGTTGATGATCAGGTCTTCTTCGGCCGCGATCGTGATCGGTTTGCTGTAGGTGCCGCTGACGTACACGTTGCCGCAGTACGTTTCCTTGGAGGCCTCGGTGGCGTTGTCGGTTTCGCTCGCGGATTGTCGTTGAAGGCGTAAGTGCACGGCGTTGCTTTGTTTTCGCTTGCGCGGACGTACACGAGGCCGTTGGTCGGCCATTCGTACCTGTTTGGTTTCACTTTTCCGTTGTTGGTCACTCGTCCATCGTCGTGCGCCCTTGAGCACGATGTGCGTGGAGCCGGTGAATTCGTCTCCGCCTTCTTTGACATAGGTCCCGAGCGTCGTATCGCCTTCGGGGGTAAGCAGTTCTTCGCCTTTTTCATATTTCCCGGTGGCGGTGTAGAACGTGCCATTCGGGTTACCGCAGGTCGAGTAGACCCCGTTGTTGATCTGGACCGTGTCAATTGGGTTGTGGCCTTTTCGCCCGAAGTATGCCGGGGCGCAGATATCGGTCGCGTCATCGGTGTGCATCGGGCCTTCGACGGTGTCTCCGTCCGCGAACTCGATCGTCGCGCATTTGCCGTTGATGCCCAGCGACACCCGCTTGGGGTAGTAGTTTTCGCATTCCTTCGGCCCACCGTACAGGGCGGGGTCGCCGTCTTCGTACTGGGTGAAGTAGATGAAGTTGAGGAAGCCGATGACGTGGAAGGTAGCGACGATCGTGCGGGTCGCATAGCTCGAGGAGACGGCTTTGTTGCCGGCCGTGCCGATCGACTCGATGCGGAAGGTGTTCGCCTCGACGCCCGAGGACTGGATCATCGACGCGAACGGGCTCGCCGTGCTGCATTCTTTGGTTTCTTTCGGGGCCGTGCTGGCGACGAGCAGTTTGATTTCGTAGTGCTCGGTCACTTCTTCCGTGTCTTTCTGGGGCACGGTATTGGAGGGCGCGGCGCAGGTCTCCCAATAGTCGGGGTTGGCCTGCAGGTGGTACTCGTACTCCTGGATGCCCGCGAGCGCCGCGTAGTAGGCCTGCTTCTGCACGGTGTTCCGGTGGGAGAGCTGGATGTCGCCCCTGGGCGGCCTCGAAGGCCGCGGCCAGCAGCAGCGAGGTCACGAGCATCACGCCGAGGGCGACCATCAGCGTGAAGCCGTCCTCGGAGGCAAGCCGGGCGCGGATTCCGCGCAACGTGGTTTCTGCGGAAGTTTTACTCGCATGGCGTATCGGCGCTTTTCTCCTTCGGAATGGGAACGGAGAACGAGAGCGTCACCTGGCGTCTGCTGGCCGTCGCCCACGTCTTTGGCGAGAGTTTTCCCAAGGGTGTTGCTCAGGCTGGTCGTGGTCGCGCTGGAGCCGGTGTTGAAGCTGATCAGCACGGAGGCGGCCGTCGGTGCGGTTGCTTTTGTGAGTTTTTCGGTCGATGTCGAGAGGATCGGTTTGGTGTTGAGCGAATTGAGGCCCGTGCTCGCGCTTTCGTTGGATTCGAGGTTGTAACTGTAGTACTGGAAGATCGGCAGCTTTTTTCCTTCCGATTCCATCGGCGTGACGTGGCTGGCGATCAGCACGCCGTTGGTCGGGCTAGCTGTTTCGGAGTATTGGAAATTTGGCCAGGTTTCTTCTTTGATCGCCGGGATACGTGAAGTCGGTGAGGGTTTCGGCTTTTTCGTTCCACACGATGCTGTGTTCGTTGACCTTGGTTTTGGAGATCACCGCTTCTTCGCTGTAGGAGTTGACGAACCTCAATTCGTTCGCGCCGCTTTTTTCCTGGATCGGGGCAAAGCCGGGGGCGAGGCATGCCGAGTGCAATTCGTCGACGATCTTGGTCATCGCGAGCCGGCCCAGTTGTGTGGCCTGCGCAACGTTGGTCAGGTGCGTCTCCTGGCGGGTGGAGAAGAGGAGGACCGCGACCAGCGCCAGCATGACCACAATGCCGGAGATCATCGCGACGAGCAGTTCGATCAGGCTGTAGCCGCCCTCGTCGGAGAGGGTGGGTCGTGCTCGTGGGTGGCGGGGCCACCGAGATGAGGGGGTTTGCTCAACATGTGTTGCCGAATTGGTTTTTCTTCACTTCCACGTTGTGGCCGTTGCCATCGGCGTAGGTTCCTTCGGTATTCCCCCAGGTAGAGGAAGATTTTTGTCCCCAGGATTTTTTCATCCGCGTAGGTAGTCGTGTAGGTCTTGTGTTCTTTTTCATCCCACAAGCACAGTTTGAACGATTTTCCAAATGGCTGGTAAGGAACTTCAAGGGTGCCCGTCGATGTCGTATTCTGTGTGTGGATCACGCTGTATTTGGAAGCATTGTTCGGGAGATATGTCGTTTTATTTTTTTCTTCTTCTTTTTCTTTTATCTTCAGGCATTCGGTGTTCGTGATCTTGACGGGGCGGGCTATGGTTTCGGGTTCGAGTTTGGCGCCTTTCGCGCCTTTGTAGGCCGTGAGACTTACTTCCGAGGTCGGGACTTTGATCGTCGGGTCTTCGCCAGGTTCGAGGGCGACTGAAATCGAGCTTTCGGTGATTTGGCTTGGGTCGATTTCGGCAGGATTGTTCGCGGGGCAATCGCCGGCGTACACCTCCCACGGTCCTTTTTCGAAGGGGAAAAGGTCACCGGTGGGATAGTATGTCGGGCTGGCCGGGGTGATGGCTGTTTCTTTGTACGGTTCGGGGCCACTTCTTTGCTGGGAGCTTCTCCGAGCAAAGCGTCATATTCTCCCGTTTCGCTAGTAAAGGGGCCCCATCGGTGCCCCCCACCTCGAAGTCGGGCGCGAGATTCATTTTGGGGTTGTATGCGACGATCGTGTCGCTCTTTACTTTTTCGGATCCGTGCATGAATTCGGCGGTGACGTGCGAGCCGGTGTTGAGCACGACTTCCTTGTGCGTGGTGACGTTCGGGGCGATCGCCAGTTCGGGCGAGATGTTCCTGACGGCGCCCGCTTCGGTGACGTCGCCGACCTTGTAGGCTTCCACGGTGATCTTGGTGGCGGGGATCCCGCCGAGGATCACGCAGCCGGCTTCGCCTGTCGTCGCTTCAGCTTCGCCGGCGACCACCGTCACGCCGGCGACCGGCTGCTCGGGGGTGCGGCCGTTGAGCGACGTCGACTTCCAAGCCCGAGCCGTCGGGGGGGGTGATGATGCTGTACTGCTTCAGCGGTGGCCGTTTCTCGATTTCGAGCTGCGGCCAGTTCACCGCGTGGCGATCCGCAGGTAGTTGCCGGCCTGGCTTGGAGTGTTCTTTGCTGGAGGCGCTGCAGTCGCGTTCGGGTTGTTGTCGGGGATCCATTCGGTCGCTCTGGGTGATCGTGTACTTCTCGCCGCCCATCGTCTGCGTGTAGACGTGGGCGGGTGCCAACCCCTTTGATCTTCTCGATCGGGTCGAGCGTGGCCGCGGAGTCGCTGCGCAGCTCCTCCAGGGATTGCGCGGCCAGCTGGATCGCCTGGTCGTGGGTGCGCTCGTCGGCGGTCGTGTGGTTGACCGCGTTGAAGCCGTTGAAGGTCGCGATCACGATGAACCCCACCATCAGCGCGCTCACCATCACTTCGATCAGCGAGACCCCCTCCTCCGCCGCGAGCCCGAGCCGCGAATGCCCCTCGTCACGGCGCCGCCAGCCCCGAAAGCCTGCGCCGCGTCCTGCGCCGCCAGCGCCGAGCCTCGCCGCGCGGGCATGGATTCGCCCGAGCGGCCCAGTCGGCGCGCGCCACCGGCGGTGTGGGTTTGTGTCGATCATCACAATAGCCGTACGCTCGTCTTGATATCTCCTCTCGACAGGGACTCCTTCGAGCTTTAGCCATTGCGCGCCCCCTCATCGCCGGTCGTACCTACCAGAGGACGCCTGCTCGGGCGTATGAACGGCTCCGCGCGAGCGGGCGTAGGGGCGTAAGGCCGTATGGCGCGCGGTGCCTACGGTTCTTGTGGTCGGCGCGGGGCGTGCGCGGGTGCGAGGACGGCTGCCCAGCGCCTACAATCCCAGTCCCCAGGGGGACTGGTGTAACGGTAACATGGGGGTCTCCAAAACCCTTGCTCGAGGTTCGATTCCTCGGTCCCCCGCTTCAGCAACACGGCATATACAGGGCGCCTGCCGGGGTGCGATCCGTCCGCTGTTACGGTGGAGCAGTCCATCGCGCCCCTTGTGGGTCGGCGATTGTGCGTTCGCTCGGTCCTTCTTGACCTCTCTGCCTCGCGACCGCAGCCCCTGAGAGGCTTCGTGAGGAGCGCCCGTGAGTGTTGTGGCTGCAGGGCTTGAGAGCAGGTCGCGTCGTGGGTCGGTGGGGCGCCTGCCGACGCGCCCCGTCGTCGGGAGGTCTTCTCGGCCGGCTGGGGCACCACTGCGTGTTGCGATGCTCGCCCCACCCTGGATCTCTGTCCCGCCGCCGGGATACGGGGGCGTGGAGTCGGTGGTTGGCGTGCTGACGGATGCTCTGGTCCGGCGCGGGCATGCGGTGACGCTCTTCTGTGCCCCGGGTTCGCGGTCAAGTGCGCGGGTGGTGCCTTTGCTCGAGGAGTCCCACCCCGAGGAGATCGAGCGTTCGCTGTATGAGGTCGATCATGTCGCGCGGGCGTTCGAGGAGATCGACCTCGCCGCCTACGAGGAGCCCTTTGACGTGGTGCACGACCACTGCGGCTTCACCGCCCTCGCGATGGCCGACCGCCTCGACACGCCGCTCGTGCACACGCTGCACGGGCAGTTCACCCCCAGCACCGCGGCCTTCTACACCCGCCACGGCCACAAGGCGGCGCTCGTCGGCATCAGCCGGGCGCAGCTCGCATCGGCGCCGAGGGGCGTGGAACCGGTCGGCGCGATCCCGAACCCGATCGATGTGCGGGCTTGGCCGCTGCGCGAGCACAAGGACGACTACCTGCTGTGGATCGGGAGGATGACGGCCGAGAAGGGTCCCCACCGCGCGATCGCCGCGGCTCGTGCCGCTGGCGTGCCGCTCGTCCTGGCCGGGGTCATCCAGCCCGGTCAGCAGGCGTTCTTCGACCGCGAGGTCGCGCCACACGTCGACGGCGAGCGCGTGCGTTTCGTCGGCGAGGTGGGTGGGTCCGGCAAGCTCGCGGCCTTCGCGGGCGCCCGCGCGCTGCTGATGCCGATCCGCTGGGAGGAGCCCTTCGGGATGGTCATGGTCGAGGCGCTAGCGTGCGGAACCCCGGTGATCGCGTTCCCCGAAGGCGCCGCCCGCGAGCTGGTCTGCGACGGGCAGACCGGCTTCCTCGTCGAGGACGAGCGGGAGATGGGCGCGGCGGTCGGTCGGCTGCCCCGGATCGCCCCGCGGGACTGCCGCGCGTGGGTCGCCGAGCACTGCGACGCCGACGTGGTTGCTGCCGCCTACGAGCGGACCTACCGGTCGGTGGCGCACGCGGGCGTGGGGTCGGCGGCGCCCGCAGACGTAAGGTCGGCGGCGCACGCGGGCCTCGCGGAGGCCGCCGCGCTTGTCTGAGCGCACCCTGAGCGTCTTGGACGGCAGCACCTTCGTCGTCGGGGACCGCCACGGCGACGTGCGGGTTGACGCGGGTCGCGAGCATGGCTTCTTCTGCGACGACACCCGTTTCGTCTCACGCTGGATCCTGCACGTTGGCGAGGCGCCGCTGGAGTTGCTCGGCCTCGACCAGAGCGCGCACTTCGCCGCCCAGTTCTTCCTGACCCCCCGCGTGGGGCCGGACGAGGAGGCGCCGTGCTCGATCATGCGCCGCCGGCTGATCGACCACGTGTGGATGGAGGAGGTCACGGTGACCAACCACCGCCACGAGCACAGCGAGGTGCGGGTGGTGCTAGAGGTTGACGCCGACTTCGCCGACCTGTTCGAGGTCAAGGACGGGGTGGTGGCCGAGCGGGAGGTGAGCTGCCGCCGCGACGACGGGACCCTCACGTTGGCCTACGAGCGTACGGGCTTCCAGCGCTCGGTGACGATCGCCGCCAGCCGCACCGCGGCGGTCACCCGTCAAGGTTTCGCCTACTCGCTGCGGCTCGCGCCCGGCGAGCAGTGGTTGACCACTTTCACCCTCACGCCCCACGCCGCGCAGCCGGGGGTCTCCTTCGCGCAGCGCGAGCCGCGCGGCAGCATGGCGCAACTGAGCGCCTCCAAGGCGGCCGAGCTCGAGCAGTGGCTGGCCAGGGCACCGGTGTTGCAGACCCAGGACATGGCGCTGGCGCGCACCTACCGCGCGAGCCTCAGCGATCTCGGCGCGCTGCGGCTGCACCCCGACCTCAGCGAGGGTGCGACGCTCCCCGCGGCGGGGTTGCCGTGGTTCATGGCGCTCTTTGGCCGCGACAGCCTGATCACGAGCTTCCAGGCGCTTCCCTACCTACCCGGGCTGGCCGCCACCACCCTGCGCGTGCTCGCCGCCCGTCAGGCCGAGGAGCGCGACGACTTCCACGAGCGGGAGCCGGGCAAGATCCTGCACGAGCTGCGCTACGGCGAGCTCACCGCGCGTGGGGAGCGCCCGCACTCGCCGTACTACGGGACCGCCGACGCCACCCCCCTGTTCCTCGTCCTCTTGGACGAGTACCACCGCTGGTCGGGCGACGCGGAGCTGGTTCGCACCTTGGAGCCCAACGCCCGGGCCGCCCTTGCGTGGATCGAGGACAGCGGGGACGCCGACGGCGACGGGTACGTCGAGTACGCCTGCCGCAACCCCGTCACCGGGTTGGTCAACCAGTGCTGGAAGGACAGCTGGGACGCGATCCAGCGCGCCGACGGCACGCTGGCTAGGGGGCCGATCGCGACCTGCGAGATCCAGGGCTACGTATACGACGCACGCCGCCGCTGCGCCCGTCTGGCGCGCGAGGTGTGGAGCGATCCGGAGCTAGCCGAGCGCCTCGAGCGCCAGGCAGCCGTCCTGCGCGAGCGCTTCCACCGCGACTTCTGGATGCCCGAGCGTGGCTGCCACGCGCTCGCGCTGGACGGCGAGAAGCGCCAGGTGGACAGCCTGACCTCCAACATCGGTCACCTGCTGTGGTCGGGCCTGCTCGACGAGGGCGAGGCGGCCGCAACCGCCGAGCGGTTGCTCGACGAGCAGCTGTACTCCGGCTGGGGCGTGCGCACCCTCGGCACCCACGAGGCCGGCTACAACCCGCTCGGCTACCACACCGGAACCGTGTGGCCCCATGAGAACTCGCTGATCGCCGCCGGCCTGGCGCGCTACGGCCACCGCGCGGCCGCGAGCACCATCGCCTCCACGATCCTTCAGGCGGCGCCGTACTTCGAGCATCGCCTGCCCGAGGTCTTCGCCGGCTATCCCGCGTCGGTGACGTCGGTTCCCGTGGCGTTTCCGACGGCCTCGCGTCCACAGGCATGGGCCGCGGGAACCCCGCTGCTGCTGTTGAGCACGCTGCTCGACCTCCACCCCGGCAGCACCGATGCGGACGTCGAGGTCCCCTGCGGCATCGGCCATCTCGCGCTGTGCTCGCAAAGAGACTAGTGTGGACACGGTGGACGACGACGCAATCCGTGCTCTGGTAACGCGACTGGCGCGTCCCCACCCTTCTGGGGGCGAGGTCATCGAGCGTGCCGCGATTCTCGCCGAGGGCGCCGACTTCGCGGCGGTCATGGTGTGGATCACCGCCCACGACGGGATACCCGAGACCCAGGCTGCCAAAGCCCCCAGCCACGGCTTGCACGGTTCGCGACTGAGCTACAGCGGCGGAGCGGCACCACGGCCGCCGCTCCGCTTCGTGCTGCCGGCCGGCGCGCTGGCCTGAGAACGTCAGCGGCGGGCGAGCCGACGTCCACTCTCGGTGTTGGGCGGCGTGTAGTTGAGCTCGAAGTGGTGGTACAGGCTTGACTCATCTGCCTGGGAGAGCTCCTCGCCGTGCTGCTCGATGTTGGGGGCGTCTTCGACCTGCGCCTTGGAGACCGCTGCCTGGAGGTTGTCGGGTCCGACCTTGATTCCGCCGAGCGGCACAAAGGTCAGGTGGCGAGCGATAAAGCCTTCCTTGACGGTCGCGAACTGCGGCTCGTCGGTCTCGACGTTGACATAAACGTCATGGAGCTTGCCGATCTTCTCGCCGTCGCGGTCTACCAGCATCTTGCCGTGCCACTCGGCAACGCTCCACTTGGCGTCCTCCTGGTGCTCGGAAATATCCGATTCGGCACCTTGCTCGTGCTCAGCGGCATCGAGCTCGGGATCTTGCTGGTTCTCGGTCATCGTCTTACGCCTCCTCGTTTCCCGTCGGCTGTGAGCTTTCCCCTCCACAAAAGCAGAGTAGGCGTGCTCGGCTGTACGGCAACGACCTCGCTTCCCTCACAGCGGCGGTATCCACCGTCCGCCGATTCGCATTCCCTCCTCGCCGGTTCGATGATCGGCGAGGGGGTGCTCATGGGCACCGTAGACGTGCAGCTCGACGATGCCGTCTGGTCCATCGCGCAACACGAATGCTCGCGGACGCCTGATTCTCGCCCGATCCTTCAGTTCGTAGGTCACTTCCACCTCGGCGATCCAGGCATCGTCTTGGTGCCACTGCGCGCTGATTTGGTGCGTCGTCTGAAGAATCGTCGCAAGAAAGTCCGTAGCAGCTCGCGCACCGCGGCTGTCCCTTCGGCGCGGCGGCCGTCCACCGCCAGCATCTGGCAATTGGGCGCCATCAGCGCGACCGCTGCCTCCACGTCAAGCATGTCGATGGCTCCGAGCAGCTGGTCGATGGGCGACTTGGTCAACGGACGCGATCTTAGCTTGTCGGTCCCGAAGCGCAGAGCCAGATGAGCGCCTTCAAGACGGTGCTCCTCGCCGCTGCGGTGCCCGCCCGGGCGGCTGGCTGGGGGTCTCGCGCGCGGGTGGCGGGGGGATCGGGCGGGTCAGCGGCCGTCGCGCGTCGACGGTCGCCTTCTTGCCGTGATGGACGATCTCGAGCGAGGAGCCTCGCGAGCAGCGAGTAGGTCGCCTGCTCGGGCCCGACCTCCACCAGCAGCCTTCGCCCACGGAAGCAGAGGCGGAACGTGAGCCGGGTGAGCGCCTGGGGCAGGCGGGGCGTGAAGCTCAGGATCCCGTTGTGGTCGCGCATCCCTCCAAACCCCGCGACGGCGCCGATCCATGTCCCCGCGAGCGACGCGATGTGCAGCCCGTCGCGCGTGTTGTGCTGGAGGTCGTCGAGATCGATGAGCGCGGCCTCGCAGAGGTAGTCGTAGGCCAGCTCGAGGTGGCCAACCTCCGCGGCGATCGACCGCCTGCGTGCAGGCCGACAGCGAGGAGTCGCGGACCGTCAGCCGCTCGTAGTAGGCGAAGTCGCGCGCCTTCTCCTCGTCGCTGAAGACGTCGCCGCGCAGATGCAGCGCGAGCACGAGATCGGCCTGCTTGACGACCTGCTTGCGATAGAGGTCGAAGTAGGGGAAGTGCAACAGCAGCGGATACTGCTCGGGGGCGGTCGCGTCGAAGTCCCAGATCTCGTGCTCGGTGAACGCCTCCGCCTGAGGGTGGACTCCCAGCTCCTCGTCGTAGGGGATGAGCATCGCCTGGGCGGCGTCGCGCCAGGCGGCGGCCTCCTCGTCGTCGACGCCGAGCTCGGCGGCGCGCTGGGGATGGCGCTTGACGGCCTCGAAGGCCTCGCGCAGGTTGCGCTCGGCCATCAGGTTCGTGTAGACGTTGTTGTCGGCGATCGCGCTGTACTCGTCAGGGCCGGTCACGCCGTCGATCCGGAAGTGGCCGGCAGCGTCGTGGTGCCCCAACGAGCGCCACAGCCGCGCCGTCTCGACGAGCAGCTCGAGGCCGTCGCCGCTCGCGAACTCCTCATCGTCGTCGCTCGCCGCCTGATAGCGGACGACGGCATCGGCGATGTCGGCATTGATGTGGAACGCCGCGGTCCCTGCGGGCCAGTAGCCCGAGCACTCCTGCCCGCGGATCGTCCGCCACGGAAACGCGGCGCCCTCCAGCCCGAGCGAGGTCGCTCGCTCCTGTGCGAGCTCGAGCGTGAGATGGCGCCAGCGCAGGGCATCGCGCGCGGCGTGCGGAGCCGTGTACGTCAGCACCGGCAGGACGAAGGTCTCGGTGTCCCAGAACGCATGTCCGTCGTAGCCCGGTCCGGTCAGGCCCTTGGCGGCGATCGCCCGCCGCTCGGCCCTGGCGCCGGCCTGGAGCGTGTGGAAGAGGCCGAAGCGAACCGCCAGCTGCAGCTCGGCGTCACCGTCGATCTCGACGTCGGCGCGATCCCAGAAGTCGTCGAGGTAGGCGCGCTGCTCGGCGAGCGAGACCGTCCCAGCCGCGGTGTCGCGCCTCCGCCAGCGCCGCCGCGACCTGGTCGACGATCGCCGGCGGCGAGCGCTGGCTCGACCATCCGTAGGCTGAGGAACTTGACGATTCGAAGGGGCTCTCCGGGCACCAGGTCCGCCGTCACGAGCAGGCGACCGATGTCCTCGAAGCTCTCCGACGGTCGCCGTCGTGTGCCGGCGGCCCGTCGATGACGTGATCCATCGCGGCGGCCATCGTCAGCCCGCTCGCGCGGGTCGAATGCTCGAGCATCACGCGCGTGTCGCGCGCGCCGAAGAACTCCGAGTGCAATGGTGACGCGAGCGCCGCCGCGGCGCGTGGATCGCTCTCGGTGACCGGCAGCTTCTCGTTGGCGACGAGCTCGGACTGCACGACCACCGGCGTCTTGCCGTCGAGCGCCTCGACCTCGTAGAGGATCGCCGCGACCGCCCGCTGCGTGAACGAGACCAGGCGCGTGGAGGTGATCCGCACGGAACGTCCGGTCGGAGACACCCACTCGAGCGTGCGGCGCAGCACTCCGGCGCGAAGATCGAGCACCCGTTCGTGGCGGCGCAGCTCGCCGTAGCGGATGTCGAACGGCTCGTCCTCCACCAGCAGGCGGATGATCTTGCCGTTGGTCACGTTGATGATCGTCTGGCCGGCCTCGGGATAGCCATAGCCGGCCTCGGCGTAGGGCAGCGGTCGCACCTCGTAGAAACCGGCCAGGTAGGTGCCCGGCAAGCCGGACGGCTCGCCCTCGTCGAGGTTCCCGCGCAGGCCGATGTGGCCGTTGGCCAGCGCGAACACCGACTCCGTCTGCGCGAGCCTGTCGAGGTCGAGCTCGGTCTCGCGCACGGCCCAGGGCTCGACGGCGAAGGCCGGATGCTGGATCATGGCGCCGTCCAGCAGCTCGGCCAGATCGTCCACGACGACGTCGGCGCCGTGAGCCCGCAGAGCGTCGGCCTGGCCGACTCGATCGACGCCGACGACAAAGCCGAAGCGGCCCGCTCGGCCCGCCTGGACACCCGCCAGCGCATCCTCGAACACGGCCGCCTGCGCGGGCTCGACGCCCAAGGCCCGCGCGCCCGCGAGAAACGTGTCCGGCGCAGGCTTGCCCTGCAGGTGCTCGCGCTCGGCGACGACGCCGTCGATGATCTCCTCGAACAGATCCTGCGATTCCGGCGGCGGCGAGAACGTCGCGGCAGTTGGTGCTCGAGGAGACGACGGCGCGGCGCAGCCCGGCCGCTCGGGCCGCTTTGACGTAGCGGACCGAGCCCTCGTA
The DNA here is from genome assembly GCA_963724305.1 of uncultured Solirubrobacterales bacterium. Taxonomy (GTDB): domain Bacteria; phylum Actinomycetota; class Thermoleophilia; order Solirubrobacterales; family Solirubrobacteraceae; genus Palsa-744. The sequence goes on along the minus strand of CAVRUG010000004.1, from coordinate 785,538 downwards.
GGGCTGCACGCCCTGCTCGCGGATCAGCCTCGAGCACGATCTCGTTCTTGCGGTTGCCGAGGCCGTGGATCGTCTCCGCGCCCGGCGGGTCATCCGGGCTCGCCCTCCGGCAGCTCGATGCCGCGCGAGGCCAGGAACGACCGCACGCCGTCGTAGCGAGGCTTGCCGTCGACGTATTGGTCGTAGTCGCGGATCGGATCGAAGGGGACGAACGCCTCGCCGGTCCGGCGGGCGCGCTCGCGCAGGTAGTCGTCGAACATCTGCTTCCAGGCGGCGGCATGCACCTTGGCTGTCTGCGTCAGCACGCCGTCGAGGTCGAACAGGCACGCGGTCACACCGGCGGGCAAGCCAAGCACGCCTCAGAGCTAATCAGCTTTGGGCTCTGTGGGGCCGGCCCGAGATCGGGCTGTTGACCAGGGCGTGGAAGAGGTGGGGGGAGATGTAAACCTCCACGAGGGCGGCTGCCACGAGCACGGGTATCGCAACCGCAACCGTCACGAGCGTCGCGGCGAGCAGTTGGTCCCACTCGCCGCGACGGCTCGCCATGATCCACGCGGCGAGGGGGAGGAACAGTGCCATCAGCTCGGGCACGGCGTGCGGCAGAACGGCAAGCAGCAACAGCGCGGCGGGTACTTCGAGCTGGTGCGAGAAGGCGGCGAGCCGATCGCCGAGCAGGTAGGCCTGGGCGGACAGGGAGAAGGTGGTGGCGCAGACGACGAACGCGATCGCGATTCGCCCTCCGCGTTCGTGCACCCAGCGCGAAACACCGTGGTGGGATTCGGCCTGCAGCGGCAACGAGCTGCCGGCGATGAAGCCGGCCACGCACGCCATCGCGTGTAGGGCCAGCACGAGCAGGTTGTGGCCGAGGATGCCCGGGACGGCCGCGAGGTTCCCGACGGCGAACGGCGGTTCGGGCGGGATCGCTTCGGCGCCGGCGCTGGAAAGGGCGGAGACGACCAGCACCGCTGCCAGCAGGCCAAGCGCCGCGATCGCGGAGCCGACGGCCCAGCGGCCCACGATCCTCCATCGGCCTTGACGCCAGGCGCGTAGCGCGCCGCGCGTACGGCGCACGCCGTACGCGAAGGCGTACGCAGAGGCATCCATCCTTCCCTGATCGGCATACGCGTCGGTCCGGCTGAGTCAAGGGCCAGCGGAGCACCTGCCGGTGGTTGCCCTCCAGCGGGCCGACTCGCCGGTGAGGTGTGCTCCACCGACGAGTTGTGCTCCAGTTGACAAGAACGAACCATCGAGCTACGTTGAGTTGACATAACGACCGTCGTGGCGGCTGGCTGCGGCAAGGATGACCGGCCGTCCGGTGCGCGCTCGTGTGACCAACCCGCACCTTGAGGGAGGCAAATGCGATGACTGTCACGCTCCGTTCCCACCTTCGACTGGATAGGCGGCCGTTGTTGGCTCTGATGGGCGTCCTTGCCATGGTGCTCTGTGCCACCGCGCTGCTCGCCGGACCCGCTGGAGCGCATGGGCTGGGGGGTCCGTCGCGACCGGGCTACCCACCGCCGGTGCCCACCTCCTACCTGGCGCTTGGCGATTCGCTGGCGTTCGGCTACTCGCAGGCGAAGTTCAACGAACTCTTCCCCAACGAGAATCCCGCCGACTACGAAACCGGCTACGTCAACGATTTCGCAGACGTGCTCAAAGTGTTCGACCCCGGGCTGCAGATCGTCAACGACGGCTGCCCGGGGGAGACCACAGAATCGTTCATCAAAGGGCCGTGCGCCTATCAGCTGGAGTTCCCGCTTCACCATCCCTACACCGGGGGGCCCGACTCCTCGCAGCTCTCCGACGCGATCGCCTACCTGCAAGCGCACCCGGGCAGCGTCAACCCGATCACGATCGACATCGGCGCCAACGACGCGCTGGGGCTGATCGAGACCACCTGCAAACTGGAAGCGGCCTGCATCGCCGCCGGGGCTCCAGCGGTGTTCGCCAAAATCGGCGCCAACCTCGGCCTGATCCTCGGCGAGCTGCGCGCCGCGGCGCCGCACGCGCAGATTGTCGTGCTCGGTCTCTACAACCCTTTCGGGGAAAAGATTACGGGAGGGGACGCACTTACCGCCGATCTCAACGAAGTCGAGGCCAAAGTCGCGGCCGGTGTGGGAGCCCGTTTTGCCGATCCGCTGCCCTTCTTCAATCCGCCGGGGGCGCTCGAAGCGCCGACGATCTGTCTGCTCACCAACATGTGCACGCCGCTCGTGGACATCCACCCGACCGACCTCGGCTACAAGGTGCTCGGCGGACTGGTGCTGCAGCAGTATGTGCTCGGTTTGCCTCCGTTTTCGCGCGGGCCGCGGGGTCATTTCCAGATCGGCCCCCACCACCTGCCATGAATGGCATCGGCTCACCAGGGGGCGGTGTAGCCGGCAGGGACTTCCAGGGCTCTCCTCACGCCGCCGCGCGCTCGGCTTGTAGCGGCCGCTCGCGCGCGGCGGCGGCCTCTTCGAGGATGCGCAGCATCGCCGAGGCGGCGGGGATCATGCGGGTGCGAGAGCCGACCTTCCCCGGCAGCGCCGCGATCACGCTGCGAACCGGAGGGTAGGGGGAGAGCGCGCGGACGACGATGTCCTCGCGATCGGGGTGCAGCAGCGCGAGCTCGGGGATTAGCGCGACCCCGACGCCCGCCGCCACGAGCCCCTGCACGGTCTGGTAGTCGTCGCTCTCGAACGCCACGTTCGGCTCGAACCCCGCCGCGTGGCAGCAGCGCACCACGTGACGCGCGCAGGGGCTTGCCTGCGAGGTCTGCACCCACGCTTCGCCGCGCAGCTCCTCCAGGCGCAACGAGCGCTTGTCCGCCAGCCGGTGGCCGCGGGGGAGCGCGAGGTACAACGGGTCCTCCAGCAACTCCACCCGCTTGAGGCCCTCCTCGCGTCTTTGCTCGAACTCGAACAGCAGCGCGAGATCGAACTCGCCCGCACGCAGGCGCAGGGCGATCTCCTCGCGGCTCGCCCTCGGCGAGCGTCAGCTCCACCTCGGGGTAGGAGGCGCGGAAAGAGGCGATCGCCACCGGCATCAGCGTCGCGCCCGCGGTCGGGAACGACGCCATCCGCAGCTGTCCGCCGCGCAGGCCCGCCAGCGCGGCGAGCTCCTCCTCGGCGGCCTCCAGGCGGGCGAGGATCCCGTCGGTGTGCTCGACCAGCGTGCGCCCGGCGCCGGTCAGGCGCACCCCGCGGGGTAGACGTTCCAGCAGTGCCAGTCCCGTCTCCGCCTCGAGCGCCGCGATCTGCTGCGAGACGGCCGACTGGGTGTAGGAGAGCGACTCCGCCGCGGCCGAGAACGAGCCGCGCTGGGCGACCTCCTTGAGAACCCGAAGACGGCTGACGTTAAGCATAAGTACAGCTTATCGCGCTTATAAAAAGAATCACTTGTGATGATGGCAGGAAGGTGTCACGCTGAGGGAGAAATGAGCCGACAGATCGAAACAGCGAGCAGGGCCGGGATGCCGACCACCGCTCGTCGAAGCTGATCGATTCCTCTCCCAAGACTGCTTTTTTTCCACCACCAGAACCAGGAGTAACAGCCATGTCTGCCACCAAGATCATCGTCTCCTACGACGGCACCAACAACGAGGACGACGCGATCGCTCTCGGTCGCGTCTTCGCCCGCGCCGGCGCGGAGGTCGCGCTCGCGTATGTGCGTCACACCCAGGAGCCCGAGCCCGAGCGCGAGGTGCTCGCCGAGCAGGAGGCCGAAGCGCTGCTTCAGCGCGGCGTCGAGCTGCTCGGGGTGCCCGCCGCCGTCCACGTCGTCGCCGACCGCTCGACCCCCGAGGGGCTGCGCGGGCTCGCCGAGCGCGAGGGTGCCGACGCGATCGTGTTCTGCTCGGACTCCCACACTGCTCCGCGGCACGTGACGGTCGGCAACTCCGCTCAGCGCCTGCTCGACGGCGGCCGTTTCGCGATCGCGATTGCCTCCGCCGGCCTCGCCGGGGTCGACGGTGAACCAGTGCAGCGGATCGCCGTCACCGAGGACCCCACCGACTCCAGCGCTCAGGCCACTGCCGACGCGCTCGCGCAGGCGCTCGGGGCGAGCATCAGCACTGCCACAAGGGGTCACGACGCCGACCTGCTCGTGCTCGGCTCCCGGCCCGAGGCCGGTCAGGGTCAGGTGGCGCTCAGCGCTGCCACGCTCAGCCTCGTCGAAGACGACGCCGGCGCCGTGCTGGTCGTGCCCCGCGGTGTGGCGCTTGTTTTTGGGTCTCACGATCCCGCTCCGGGGTCTCGCAACCCCGCCCCTGTCGCGTCGGTCGGTGCGTAAGCGCGCTGTTCAGCGCATCGGGTAGTGCCACTGGTGGCCCTTCTCGCAGCCGGCGCCGGCAAGGCGGGTTGCAATGAGAAGGGCCGCCGGCCTGCCGTGGCGAATTGTGGAGGCCCGATGGCGTCATCGCCACCTCATACCGACGACGCTCTGGGTTGGGTGCAGCGGATCCGCGCCGCGCTCGAACACGGTCGCTTCGTGCTCTACGAGCAGCCGCTGCTGGAGCTCTGCAGCGGCGCCGTCGCACGCCACGAGATCCTGCTGCGGATGGTGGCCGAGGATGGCGAGCACATCGCCCCGATGGCCTTCCTCCCCACCGCCGAGCAGGCTGGCCTCGTGCAGGCGATCGACGCCTGGGTGATCCAGGGGGCGATCGACCTGATCGCCCGTCAGGCACGGCGTGGCCAGCACCTGCACCTGGACGTCAATATCTCCGGCGCCTCCGTCACCGACCCCGAGCTGCTGGCGCTGGTGCAGCGCGAGCTCGCGCTCGCCGAGGTCGATCCCTCCTGTTTGACCTTCGAGATCACCGAGACCGCCGCGATCGCCGACATCGCGCTCGCGCAACAGTTCGCCCAGCGTCTCGGCGAGCTCGGCTGCGGCGTCGCGCTGGACGACTTCGGCGCCGGATTCGGTTCGTTCTTCTACCTCAAACACATACCCTTCGACACGCTCAAGATCGACGGCGAGTTCATCCGCGGTTTGGTGGACTGCGAGCGCGACCAGATCATGGTCAAGGCGATCGCCGGCGTTGCGCGCGACCTCGGCACCGAAACCGTCGCCGAGTTCGTCGCCGACGACGCCACCCGCGAGCTGGTGCGCAGCTACGGCGTCCACTACGCGCAGGGCTACGGCATCGGCCGCCCCCGCCCGATCGCCGCCACCTGGCCCGGTGCATTCGCCGGGCCTCGTGCAGCCGGACCGTCCGTCACGGGGCCGGCGGTCACCGAGCCCGCCCTCAACGGGGCCGTTGCCGCCGACCGATCGGAGATCGGCCGGCCCAGCGTAGGCGTGCATAGCGCGCCAGCGCCTGCGTGAAGTCTGCGCCAACGCCGACCAGGTGGCCGAGTGGCCCGGTCCACCACCATCGCTCCGCTCGCCGCAGTGCTCGCATCGAGCGGCACGGTATCGTGCCGGAGACGTTCGCCCGCGAGCACCCGGGGGCCAACGCTGCCGCCATGCCCAGCGCCCTCACGACGACCATCACCGAGCTGCCCGAATCGCGCGTGCGCGTGCAGGTCAAGGTGCCGCCCGAGGAGCTCGAGCGGCGCGTGGAGGGCAAGGCGCGCGAGCTGGGAAGCAAGCTGAAACTGCCAGGCTTTCGCCGCGGCAAGGTGCCCGCACCGCTGGTGATCCAGCGCGTCGGACGCGAGGCCGTGCTCGACGAAGCGGTGCGCGACACGCTCTCGCAGTGGTATGTGGACGCGCTGGAGAGCACTGGGATCGTGCCCGTCGGCGACCCCGACGTGGACCTCGGCGAGCTGCCTGCGCGCGGGGAGAGGCCTCGAGTTCTCCTTTGAGATCGGTGTGCTCCCGCGCGCCACGCTCGGGGAGTACCGGGGCCTGGAGGTCGGCCGCGCCGAGCCGGAGGTCAAGGAGGAGCAGCTGCAGCACGAGCTCGACGGGCTGCGCGAGCGCCTTGCGCGCCTGGAGGCGGTGCAGCGCCCGGCGGCCGAAGGCGATTTCGTCGTGATCGATTACGCCGGCTCGCTTGCGGCGGAGTCCGGCGACCAGGAGCCGTTCGCCGGTGGCGAAGGGCGCGACCAGCTGGTCGAGCTGGGGTCGGGCAACCTGATCGAGGGCTTCGAACGGGAGCTGATCGGTGCCTCCGCGGGCGAGCGCCGCACGCTCACGCTCACCTTCCCCGCCGACTACGAGCGCGAGGATCTGGCCGGCCGCGACGTTTCCTTCGAGGTGACAGTCAAGGAGGTCAAGCTCAAGCAGCTCCCGGAGGTCGACGACGACCTCGCGGTCGACACCGGCTTCGACACGCTCGAGGATCTGCGCGAGGACATCCGCGGGCGCCTGCTGACGACTGAGGAGCGGCGCATCGAGGAGGAGTTCCGGGTGGCCGCGCTCGACGCCGCCGTCGAGCAGGCGCAGGTGCAGGTGCCCGGCCCGCTGATCGAGGCCCGCGCCCGGGAGATGTGGGAGCGCGATGCTGCACACGCTCTCCCACCGCGGGATCACGCGCGAGACCTACCTGCAGCTCACCGGTCGCGAGCGAGCAGGAGATCCTCGCCGAGAACGCCCCCGACGCCGAGCGCGCGCTGCGCCGCGAGGCGGTGCTCACCGCGGTCGTCGCCGCCGAGGGCATCGAGCCCGGCGAAGAGGAGTTGCTGGAGGCGATCCGCCCCGCCGCCGAGCGCGAGCAGATGGCGCCCGAGCAGCTGCTGGGGACGCTGCGCGACGCGGGGCGCTTGGAGGAGATCCGCGAGGATCTCGCGGCGCGCAACGCGATCGAGCTGATCGCCGCCGAGCGCCGTCCCGATCCCGCTCGAGCAGGCACAGGCGCGCGAGCAGCTGTGGACTCCCGAGAAGGAGCGCACCGAGCGCGCTCGCGAGGAGCAGGTAGTTGAGGCGCAGGAGCACACCGCGGCGAGCAGGGGCAGGAGGTGGGTGGGCTGTGGACGCCGGATCGGTAGCCTTCCCGGCCACCCACCGGCGCGGGCCCGCTAGCCTCTATGGCAGCGCTCCGGATCAGGGTGGACCGCGCAGTTTGGAATATCGACGTTGCCGGTGGAGGAATCCCGCGGGCGAAGCGAAACAGAAGCGAGGACAATGAGCCCACAAACCCAACTGGGGGGTGGTCCGGAGGGGGGCCTGCCCCACTCCGGCTAAGCCCACTTGTGCCAATGGTCGTCGAGCAGACCTCCCGGGGGGAGCGCGCGTTCGACATCTACTCCCGGCTGCTCAACGAGCGGATCATCTTCCTCGGCACCCCTGTGGACGACCAGATCGCCAACCTCGTGGTCGCCCAGCTGCTGCATCTGGAGTCCGAGGACCCCGAGAAGGACGTCTCGGTGTACATCAACTCGCCCGGGGGCTCCGTGTACGCGGGACTTGCGATCTACGACACGATGCAGTTCATCAAGCCCGACGTGCAGACGATCTGCGTGGGGATCGCGATGTCGATGGGCGCGCTGCTGCTCGCGGGGGGAGCGCACGGCAAGCGCATGGCGCTGCCCAACGCGAAGATCCTGATCCACCAGGTCTCCTCGTCCTTCCAGGGCCAGGCCACCGACATCGAGATCCACGCCAAAGAGATCATCGACGTGCGCCACCGCCTGGATGAGATCATCGCCAAGCACACCGGCAAAGAGCTCGAGCAGGTGAGCAACGACACCGAGCGCGACTACTTCATGAGCTCCGAGGAGGCCAAGGAGTACGGCATAATCGACCGCGTCATCTCCGAGCACTAGAAGCTCGGGACACGGCCGCCCCCCAGGAGGAGATCGCACAAAACATGGCCCGGCCCACAGATTCCAACGAGCAGCTCCTCTGCAGCTTCTGCGGCAAGTCCCAGCGGCAGGTCAAGAAGCTGATCGCCGGACCCGGCGTCTACATCTGCGACGAGTGCATCGACCTCTGCAACGAGATCATCGACGAGGAGCTCGCGCCCACGCCGATGTTCGACCTCGAGAAACTCCCCAAGCCGCGGGAGATCTACGAGGTGCTCGACGAGTATGTGATCGGCCAGGAGACCTCCAAGCGCACGCTGTCGGTCGCCGTCTACAACCACTACAAGCGCGTGCAGATGATGCAGGCCGGCGACTCCGACGTCGAGCTGCAGAAGTCCAACATCCTGCTGCTCGGCCCCACCGGCTGCGGCAAGACGCTGCTCGCGCAGACGCTCGCGCGGATCCTCAACGTGCCGTTCGCGATCGCCGACGCCACGGCGCTCACCGAGGCCGGGTACGTCGGGGAGGACGTCGAGAACATCCTGCTGAAGCTGATCCAGGCGGCCGACTACGACGTCAAGAAGGCCGAGACCGGGATCATCTACATCGACGAGGTCGACAAGATCGCGCGCAAGGCCGACAACCCCTCGATCACGCGCGACGTCTCCGGCGAGGGCGTCCAGCAGGCGCTCCTGAAGATCCTCGAGGGCACCGCAGGCCTCGGTGCCCCCGCAGGGCGGGCGCAAGCATCCCCACCAGGAGTTCCTCACGATCGACACCACCAACGTGCTGTTCATCTGCGGCGGGGCGTTCGCCAACCTCGACAAGGTGATCGAGCGGCGCATCGGGCACAAACGGCGTCGGCTTCGGCTGCGGCGATCGACGCCCCCGCCGACCGCGACACCGGCGAGATCTTCGAGCAGTGCCTGCCCGAGGACCTGATCGAGTACGGGCTGATCCCCGAGTTCATCGGCCGCCTGCCGGTGATGAGCGCCGTGCACCAGCTCTCCCGCGAGGACCTCGTCTCGATCCTCGTCGAGCCGCGCAACGCGCTGGTGAAGCAGTTCCAGCGCTTCTTCTCCTTCGACGGCATCGAGCTGGTGTTCGCCGAGGACTCGCTGACGGCGGTCGCCGAGCGGGCGCTGGAGCGCAACACCGGCGCGCGCGGGCTGCGCTCGATCATCGAGGAGATCCTGCTGGAGGTCCAGTTCGAGCTGCCCTCACGCCGTGACGTCAAGAAGTGCGTGGTCACCCGCGAGACCGTCGAGCAGGGTCGCCCCCCGACGCTCGTCACCGAGGCCGCCCCCGAGGAGGCCCGCCGTGGCCGGAGCAAACCGCGCACGCGGCGTCTGCGCGAAGAGTCCGCGTAGACCCGTGCATGACGAGTTCCGCGTACAGGTCCGCGCGAAGGAGCCCGGCGAGGTGATCGACGCGCTGAAGACCTTCCAGATTGCCTACGACGCTGGCCGCGAGCTCGCCGCGCGCTGGCGTCACGCACGAGGGCGAGCACGTCTTCCTGTACGCCGACTCCGCCGAGGCTGCCGAGCACGCGCGCGAAGTGGTGGAAGGGGCGATTGCCGAGCACTCGATCGACGGGGCGGTGAGCGTGATGCGCTGGCACCCGCTGGAGGATCGCTGGGAGGACGCCTCGGCGCCGCTGCCGGCCACTGACGCCGATCGCGCCGCTGAGCACGCCCGTCTGGAGGAGCTGGAGACCGAGGAGTCCCAGGAGGCAGGCCACGCCGAGTGGGAGGTGCGCATCACGCTGCCCACCCACCACGATGCGCGCTCGTTCGCCGAGCGCCTGCGCGGCGAGGGTATCCCTGTCAAGCAGCTCTGGCGTCACATCCTCGTAGGCGCCAACGACGAGGACGATGCCGCCGCGCTGGCGGCGCGCCTGCGCACCGAGGCGCCCGCCGGCAGCGAGATCGCCGCGGAGGGCAACGGCCTGGAGTACTGGCAGCTGCTGCACCCCTACGCCTACCTTGGCGGAATCGCCAACTGACTTACACTCACGCTCCGATGAGCGAGCGTTCGCGACGAGCTTGAGAGCAGAACCCGCTTCGAGCCCGCGGAGGTCGAGCCGCGGATCACCGAGCGCTGGCTGGACAGCGGGCTGTTCCACCCCGAGCCCGAGGGCGAGTCGCGGCGAGAACTACTCGATCGCGATCCCCCCGCCGAACGTCACCGGCTCGCTGCACATGGGCCACGCGCTCAACGGCTCGATCCAGGACGTCCTGATCCGCTACCACCGGATGCGCGGCCGGCGCACGAAGTGGATCCTCGGCACCGACCACGCCGGCATCGCCACGCAGGCGCAGGTCGAGAAGGCGCTGCGCGCCGAGGGCACGAGCCGCCAGGAGCTCGGGCGCGAGGAGTTCGTGCGCCGCGTGTGGGAGTGGCGCGAGCACTACGGGCACACGATCGTCGAGCAGTTCAAGCGCCTCGGCGCCTCCTGCGACTACTCCGAAGAGCGCTTCACGCTCGACGAGGGCTACCACCGCGCGGTGGTGGAGGTGTTCGTGGCGCTCTACGAGCAGGGCCTACATCTACCGCGACCGCTACATCGTCAACTGGGACCCCGGCAGCCGCTCGGCGATCTCCGACCTCGAGGTGGAGGAGCGCCGCGAGCGCGACACGCTCTACTCGATCCGCTACGACCTCGAGGGCGGGGGTTCGGTGACGATCGCCACCGTGCGCCCCGAGACGATGCTCGGCGACACCGCGGTGGCGGTGCACCCCGACGACGAGCGCTACCGGGAGCTGGTCGGGCGCACGGCGATCCTGCCGCTCGTCGGCCGGCACCTGCCGATCGATCGCCGACGAGTACGTCAAGATGGACTTCGGCACCGGCCAGCTGAAGGTCACCCCCGCGCACGACCCCAACGACTTCGAGATCGGCCGCCGCCACGAGCTCGATCAGGTCTCGGTGATCGGCGAGGACGGGCGCATGACCGCCGAGGCCGGCGAGCGCTTCGCCGGGCTGACGGTGATGGAGGCGCGCGCGGCGGTGGTCGCGGCGCTGCGCGAGGAAGGCCGGATCGTGGGCGAGGAGCCCTACGAGCACGAAGTCCCCTACTCGCACCGCTCCGGCGAGCGCATCGAGCCGCTGATCTCGCTGCAGTGGTTCATGCGCATGGACGAGCTCGCCGCGCCCGCGATCGACGCCGTGCGCGACGGCCGCGTGCGGATCGTCCCCGAGAACCACCGCCGCGTCTACCTGGACTGGATGGAGGACATCCGCCCGTGGTGCATCTCCCGGCAGCTGTGGTGGGGGCACCGGCTGCCGGTCTACTACTGCGAGCACCTGCGGCCACGTCCACGTCGCGGCCAGCTCGCCCGGAGCGCTGCGCAGCCTGCGGCGGGGAGCTGCGCCAGGAGGAGGACGTGCTCGACACGTGGTTCTCCTCGGCGCTGTGGCCGTTCGCCACGCTCGGGTGGCCCGAGCAGACGCCGCAGCTGCGCGCCTTCTACCCCACCGAGGTGCTCTCCACCGCGCGCGACATCCTCTTCCTGTGGGTGGCGCGGATGATCATGATGGGCCTGCGCTTCACCGGCGAGGTGCCGTTCGCCGACGTCTACATCCACTCGGTGATCCAGGCGCCCGACGGGCGGCGCATGTCGAAGTCGCTGGGCACCGGCATCGACCCGCTCGATGAGATCGAGCGCCACGGCGCCGACGCGGTGCGCTTCGGCCTGCTGGCGATGTCCTCCTCCCAGGACGTGCGCTACTCCGCGGAGAAGGTGCGCCAGGGGCAGGCGCTCGCCAACAAGCTCTTCAACGCCACGCGCTTCGTGCTGCTGCACCTCGAGCGGTGCCCGGCGGCAAGGCGCAGGTCGAGCCGAGCCCACGGCCGAGCGCGATCGAGGATCGCTGGATCCTCTCGCGCCTGCAGGAGATCGTGGCCGACACCGCCGCGCGGATCGAGGACTACGACTTCTCCCACGCCGCGCTCGGGCTCTACGACTTCGTCTACGGCGAGCTGTGCGACTGGTACCTGGAGCTCGGTCAAGCCGCGGCTCGGCCGGAGCGCGACGTCGCGCAGGGAGGAGCGCCGACGCGCGATCTGCCGCCACGCTGCTCCACGTGCTGCGCGAGACTGTCGCGCTCGCGCACCCGGTGATCCCGTTCGTCACCGAGGAGCTGTGGTCGTATCTGGATCGATTCCGGGAGCTGCTCGCGGGCAGCCGCCTACCCGCGGGCCGATGCCGACGCTGATCGACCCGCGACGTCGAGATCGAGCTGGAGCGCGTCGATCGAGGCGGTCACGCTCGTGCGCGGCTGGCGCGACAGCGTGAATGCGCCCGCCCGGGAGCGCTCGTCGCCCGCGCGGATTGACGCCGAGGGGTACGAGTCCACCGCGGCGATCCTCGCGCAGCCTTGCGCGCCTGCGAGCTCTCGGATGTCGACCGCAACGGTGCACCGGTGGCGTCGATCGCCGTGCCCGTGCGGCACGGTCGAGGTGCTCTCCGCCGAGCGGCCTCGATCTCGCGGCGGCCGAGCGCCGGCGCGCCGCGGCGCGGGCGAAGCTCGAAGGCGAGATCGCCCGCGTCGAGGGAAGCTCGCCAACGCCGGCTTCGTGCGAGCAGCGCGCCGGCGGAGGTCGTCGAGGGCGAGCGCGCCAAGCTCGCGCGCCTGCAGCGGCGAGCTGGAGGCGCTGTGAGCGAGTCCTGGAGCGGCGAGCGCGCCGAGCGCCACCTGCGCTCGCTGGAGCTGTTCGGGATGCGCTTCGGCCTCGACCGGATGCGGCGGATGATGACCGTGCTGGGCTCCCCGCAGCGGCGCTTTCGCACGGTGCACGTGGTGGGCACCAACGGGAAGACCTCGACCACGCGCATGATCGCGGCGATCCTCGAGCGCCACGGGCTGCGCACCGGCGCCTACCTCTCACCCCACCTGATCTCCTACGCCGAACGGGTGCAGGTGGCCGAGCGCGACATCTCCAGCCCGAGCCTTCGCGGCCGCCGTCGCGCGCGCGGCGTGGGCGGCGGAGCGCGTCAACCACACGCTCGCCGAGGACGACCACGTCACCCAGTTCGAGCTGCTCACCGCCGCCGCCTTCTGGGCGCTTGGCCGAGCAGCGAGGTCGAGGTGGCGGTGGTCGAGGCCGGCCTCGGCGGCCGCTACGACGCCACCGCGGTGGTCGACGTCGGCGGTGACGGTGCTCACCAACGTGGGCCTCGAGCACACCCGCTGGCTGGGGCCCACCGTGCGCGACATCGCGACCGAGAAGCTCGCGGTGCTGCGTCCCGAAACGACGCTCGCGCTCGGCGCGGCCGCTCGATCCCGAGGCGCTCGCCCTCGCCCGCGCGGTCGCGGCGCGAGCGGCGCGCGCGCATCGTCCAGGTGTCCTCCGAGGAGCCTCGCCGCGGCGCCGCTCGACGCCGGTCTTCCAACAGCGCAACTTCGCCCTCGCGCGGGTCGCCGCCGAGGCGTATCTCGCCGACGCGGGGATCGCCGTTCGCGAGGAGGCGGTGCGCGAGGCGGCGCTCGCGAGTGCAGCGTGCCGGGACGCATCCAGGTGGTGGCCGACCGACCCGCTGACGGTGCTCGACGGGGCGCACAACCCCGATGCGGCGCTGCGCGCTGGTCGAGTCGCTGCCGGCGCTCGCTCGGAGGGCCGTCCCAGCTGGCGCTGGTCATGGGCGTCCTCGAGGACAAGGACGCGGCGAGCATGCTCGCGGCGCTGCTGCCGCTGTCCAGGCGAGCGTGGTTCACCGCCCCGCCCAGCAGCCGCGCGCTCTCGCCGGCGGCGCTCCAGTCGCTCGCCCGCCAGCAGGGCTTCGAGGAGACCGACTGCGAGCCCCAGCCTGCGGCGGGCGCTGGAGCTGGCGCAGGAGTGGGCGCGCGCGCAGCCGCCGCGAGACAGCGGTGCTCGCGACCGGCTCGATCTACCTGGTGGGTGACCTGCTGGCGGACTTCGCCGAGCGCGGCGAGGCGGCGCTTGGGGATGAAGGCTGCGCATCGGGGATGCGCGGAGAGGCGGGCGTGAACGACGACGGCCCGTCGGTGCTCGCGATGGTCGGGCGCGGTTGCGCTGATCGTGGCGCTCGTGATCCTGCTGTTCTTCGCCGCCGGCTATGGGGTCGGCCGGGTTCTTTTGTGAGCCACCCTGGTACCGACTATGGCTGATGGGCGGCATCGCTTGTGTCGGCGGCCGGGATTCGCTCGATCGGGAAGGGTTTCTCGGACATGGTTGGAAATACGTCCCACTTGGCGTGGATGAGGTTTTGCGTGCAAATGCAGGCGTCTTCCGTCAGAATGTCTAAACTCGGCACCCCCATGACCCGGCCGGGAACTCCTGAGCACTGAGGGATCGATGCTGCCGCTCGCATACTTCGGAATCGAAAGCAACGCCTTCAACGACTAGCGGTCGACCTGCTGATCGTCGTTCGCGGCGGTCATCTACCTGTCGCTGATCTACTGGACCTACGCGGACGCGCGGCGGCGGATCCTGCGATCCGATGCTGATCGGCTGCGCGACGGCCGCCTCGCTGTTCCCGTTCGTGGGCACGCTCGTCTACATCATCCTGCGCCCCCCGGAGTACCTGGAGGACGTGCAGGAGCGCGAACTGGAGATCCAGGCCGCCGAAGCGCGCCTCAACAGGCTCGAGCGCACGCTCTGCCCGCACTGCGACTACCCCGTCGAGCGTGACTTCCTTCGCTGCCCCAGCTGCCTGCGCAAGCTCAAGGAGCGCTGTGTCAGCTGCTCCAAGCCGCTTGACCGGGCTTGGACGATCTGCCCTTACTGCGAGACGGAGGTTCCGCCTGAGGCCGCGCCTCGTCGTCGCACGCGGCGGCGTGCGGCTCGCGGCCGACTCGCCTGCTGGCGGTGAGGAGCTGGCGATGCCGCGCTCTGAGGAGCTTCCCGACCGCGGCTGCTCCCGAGCCCGCTTCGCGACCGGGCTCCGGCCGGGCTGGCCGGGCCCCTGTTGCTCGTGCTCGGCCTGGGGCGGGCCCAGCGAAGACCTCATCTAGCGCTACTGCTGAATCAATCGCGCCGTCGTATTTTGTCGTAGAGATCGATCCTCGACCGAAAAGGAACCCATGGACCGTACTCTGATCCTTGTGAAGCCGGATGCCTTTGCCCGCTCGCTTACGGGCGAGATCGTCGCTCGCTTCGAGCGTAAGGGGCTTCGGCTTGTGGCTTTGCGTCATATGACGCTGTGAGCGGGAGCTTGCTGAACGGCATTACGCTGAGCATTCGGAGCGGCCCTTCTTTGGGGAGCTTGTTGACTTCATTACTTCGGGGCCTCTGGTGGCCATGGTGCTCGAGGGGGTTGAGGCGGTTCGGGCTGCTCGGCAGGTGATTGGGGCCACTAATCCTCTTGAGGCTGCGCCTGGGTCTATCCGGGGGGATTTTGCTGTCGAGACTGGGCGCAATATGGTTCATGGGTCGGATTCTTTGGAGTCTGCTGCTCGCGAGGCCTCGCTGTTCTTTCCTGAGCTTTCTTCCTGATCTTCCTCTTTGAGGGAGGGGGGCCAGGCCCCCCTCCCTCGCCCTCCCCCCCTGTGGGAGGGGGCTTGGCCCCCTCCCACGCCCTCCCCCGCTATTGGTGACGGGGGAGCCGGCCGCTGCTGCGGGGGAGCCGGCCGCTGCTGCGGGGGAGCCGGCCGCTGCTGCGGGGGAGCCGGCCGCTGCTGGATGGTCTTTGGCGTATGGGGTTAGAGGTCTCGGTCCTTTGCTGGGTCCGCTAAGGGTGGGCTGACCCTTGGAAGGTCGGCTACCTGCTGGCAGATTGTGCGAGGAACCTGTAGGGGCTGACCGTTGCGAAGATTTCGCCCTCTTCTCTGGTGACGTAGACGCTCAGCAGCCTGGCCTTGCGCTGTGAGGGCCCCTCCCAAAGCTCGGCCTTGCAAAGCAGATGCGACCCCGCTCGAAACGTGCCGCGTGGGCACGTGACGCTCTCGATGTGCCGGTTCACATAGAGCCTGGCATCGTCGGCAGCCTCGTCGGCGAGGGTCGAAGAAGCGATCGTCTTAGGGCCGCTCGACTGGTAGGCGACCGTGGCGATGCACAGAGCCGTGACAAACGCGACCGCTCCCGCAAGGGCGGCGCCCAGGATGACGCCCGTCAGGTGCGCGCGGATAAATCTGATCACAGGGCCCGACGAGCTCATGCCAACGAAGATATCCAGCCAGGCTTCGCGAGGCGCTCGCGCGCGCCGACACCCGAGCACCATGAAAAGGAGGCCCGTGAGCGTACGGTCACAATAAGCCTGTGCCAATACCGCCGGCATCGCTGATCCTCGCCTCCGCCTCCCCCCAAAGGAGGGCAATCCTGAAGCGGCTGGGCATAGCCTTCGAGGTGCGACCGGCCAATGTGGAGGAGCTCAAAGAGGGAGACCCCAGCGACGTGGCCGTGGAGAACGCGCTGCGAAAGGCGCGAGCCGTGGTCGAGACCGACAACCCGCCGGCACTGGTCCTGGGCGTGGACACCGTGGTGGCTTTGGCAGGCATCGTCTACGGCAAGCCCAAGGATGAAGGCCACGCCCGAGAGACGCTGCGAGCCCTGAGCGGCTCCACGCACACAGTCCTCAGCGGCGTAGCCCTGATCCAGGATGGCCAGGAGCGCACGGCGCTGGCCGCCACCGAGGTGGTCTTTCGATCGCTGGACGAGGGGTTGATCGATTGGTACGTAGCCCGGGGCGAGTGGCGCGACCGGGCCGGTGGCTACGGAATCCAGGGCGCGGGCGCAGCGCTCGTGCGCGAGGTGCGAGGCGACTACGAGAACGTGGTGGGCCTACCGCTGGCGATGTTGCTGGATCTCTGCCCGGAGTTGCTGAGGACGTGATGCTCTTTGCCCGGCAGCTGAAGACGTGACGATCTCCGTGCCGGCCGGCGAAGACACGAGGCTCCCCGCCCCCAAAACAGCCAAGAGACGTGATTTTCCCCTGCAAATAAGCTGGCAAGGGAGGCAGAGCCCCATGGGCTTCCGCTAGACTGCCCGCGGACGCCCGCTTGTCATCAGGCGGCGGAGGATGGCGGTGCGGGGCAGGCCGCGTCCGGCCGCGGACTACCGGCGAGGCGTCTCTCTCCTCGATCGATACATGGGCATCTTTAGCTACCTCACCGGGTTTGGCGGCCGCGACATGGCGGTCGATCTGGGCACGGCCAACACGCTGGTGTATGTGCGAGGGCGTGGGATCGTGCTCTCCGAGCCCTCCGTGGTGGCGATCGACTCGCGCATCGGGCGAGGTGCACGCGGTAGGGATCGAGGCGAAGCGGATGCTGGGGCGCACGCCGGGCACGATCCAGGCGATCCGGCCGCTGAAGGATGGGGTGATCGCGGACTTCGACGTGACCGAGGAGATGCTGCGCCACTTCATCCAGAAGGTCCACCAGAGCCGCTTCGCGCACCCGCGCGTGGTCGTGTGCGTGCCCTCGGGCGTCACCGGGCGTGGAGAAGCGCGCGGTCGAGGAGGCCTGCCTATCGGCGGGCGCGCGCACGGCCTACCTGATCGAGGAGCCGATGGCGGCGGCGATCGGCGCTGGCCTGCCGGTGGGGGAGCCGACCGGCTCGATGGTGGTGGACATCGGCGGTGGCACCTCCGAGGTCGCGGTGATCTCGCTTGGGGGGATCGTCGTCTCGCAGTCGATCCGCGTCGGCGGCGACGAGATGGACGAGGCGATCATCTCCTACGCCAAGAAGGAGTACAAGTTGCTGATCGGCCAGCAGACAGCGGAGGAGCTGAAGCTCGAGATCGGCTCGGCGTGCGCGATGCCCGAGGAGCTGCAGGCGGAGATCCGGGGCCGCGACATGGTGTCGGGGCTGCCCAAGACGGTGGTGCTCACCAGCGAGGAGATCCGCCAGGCCCTTGAGGAACCGGTCGTGCAGATCGTGGACGCGGTCAAGGAGACGCTCGACCGCACCCCGCCGGAGCTGGCGTCGGACATCATGGACCGGGGGATCATGCTCGCCGGCGGGGGCTCGCTGCTGCAGGGGCTCGACGAGCGCCTGCGCGAGGAGACGCAGATGCCGGCGCACCTCGCGGAGTCGCCGCTGACGTGCGTGGCGGTCGGCTCGGGGCGCTCGCTTGAGGAGTTCGAGACGATCCACCGCGCCAACCGCAACAACTCTCATCGCAGGCGGCGCAGATGATGCGCGGTGGAACGTGCGGTCGGGCGGTGCGCGTACGCTTTGACAAAGCTCTGGAAGGTTTCCGCTCGTGCACGACAAGACTGCCCGGCGGCGGCGAGCGGTGCTCGTCGTCCTCGTGGCGCTTTCGCTGATACTGCTCACCGCCTACTTCGGCGAGTCCCCCGACGGGCGCCTGCACGCGGTGCAGCGCGGCTTCCTGACGGTCGTCTCGCCGATCCAGGAGGGCGCCAACGCGGCGCTCAAGCCGGTGCGCAACCTGTTCGGGTGGTTCGGCAACGCGCTGCACGCCAAAAGCCAGCTCGCCGAAGTGCGCAAGCAGAACGACGCAGTTGCGGGCGGAGCTGATCGACGCGCATCGACGACGAACGCGGCTACCAGCAGCTGCTGCGGCTCTACAAGCTCGACGGCGGCCTGCACCTCTCCGACTACCGCCCGGTGACTGCGTCGGTGTTCGCGCAGTCCGCCGAACCTCTGGTACACGACGGTCGATATCGACAAAGGCACCTCCGCCGGGGTGCAGGTCAACGACCCGGTGATCGACGGCGAAGGCCTGTCGGGAAGGTCACCGCCGGCGGCCCCCGACAGCGCGCAGGTGAGCCTGATCACCGACAGTCGGTGGCGGTCGCGGCGATGATCAACGAAACCGGCGCGCCCGGGATGGTCTATCCGAAGGTCGGCGAACCGAACACGCTGCTGATTGAGCTACCTCCCGGCGAACACCCCGGTGAGCGTCGGCGACTACGTGGTCACCTCGGGCACGATCTCCAGCAAGGGCGCCTCGCTGTTCCCCCGCGGGACCTCCCGATCGGGCAGGTGAGCTCGGTCGGCGAAGAAGCGCCGTACAAGACCGTGGAAGTGCGCCCGCTCGCGAACCTGCGCGGCCTGGAAACGGTGCAGGTGCTGACCGCGCGCAGGGCTCGGCGCCCGCGCAGGCGAGCAGCGTCGGCGGCGGCGCTGCCCCCGGGCCAGTCCTCTGAAGCGGCCGGTGGCAACGATAGTCACAGCTGGCCTCGACGGGGAGTGGCGGCTGATGCAGGGGACGCCTCGTAGGGGACTGTGGCTGATGGAAGCCGCGTTCATAGGGGAAGGTTGCTGATGTCAAACCAGCGCAAATGGCTCCGTCGGCGGCACGCGTGGCGGCGCTAGCGGTGGTGGTGGTGTTCCTGCAGACGGGCATCGTCTCGGAGGTGCCGATCTTCGGGGTCGCGATCGACCTGACGCCGCTGGTAGTCGCCTTCGTCGGCCTGCAGTGCGGCTCGCTCGCGGGGGCGGCCGCGGGCTTCGGGGTTGGGCTGCTGGTCGATCTGACGCTGGTGCAGACCCTCGGCCTGACATCGCTGATCTTCACGGTGATCGGCTACGGAGCGGGCCGCCTGCGGGAGCTGCGCGACCCCCAGTGCGGCGCTGACCCCGCTGCTGGTCGGCGCGGCCGCTGCCGCCACCTCGATGGTCGGCTACTCGGTGATGGAGTTCATGCTCGGAGTTGACGCCCCCGTGAGCCTCGAGTTGCTGCGCCAGATCGTCGTTGGGGTTGCGCTCGACACGGTCATGGCGCTGCCGGTGTGGATCGCTCGTACACCGCTGGCTGGCGCCGAGCCTTCCCGATGATCCGCGCCAACGCCGCCGCAGCCGTCGCGCGTACACCACCGGGGGGCTGAGTCCCTTGTCCAAAGCATGAGCCCCAGCTCGAGCGCGTGCCGCACCCCGTGAGCCACGCGCGCCGCCACCGATGCTCCTCGCAGCTGGGGCTGCGAGTGGCGGTGCTGGGCGGGCGTCGCGCTGGTGATGTTCGGGATCATCTTCTTCCGCCTCTGGTACCTGCAGATCCTGACCGGCGAACAGTACGTCGCAGCAGGCCGCAAAGAACACGCTGCGGGAACTGCCGATCGCCGCACCTCGCGGGCAGATCGTCGACCGCAATGGCGAAGTGCTGGTCACGAGCAAGGTCACCAACGCCGTGCAGATCGTCCCCTGGGAACTGCCGCCGAAAGGGCCGCCGCCGCCGAGCGCTCTACCGGCGGCTGGGCAGGCAGCTCGAAATGAATCCTCGTACGATCAGGGAAATCCAAGAAAAGGGCGAAAAAGAAGTGCCCTACGCCCCGGTGACGATCAAGACCAACGCCGGCCGCGGCGCGCTGACGGTGCTGGCGGAGCGCCAGAACGAATACCCGGGCGTCAAGCAGGAAGAAGTCTCGGTGCGCGAATACCCACACGGGGAAATGGCCGCGCAGGTGTTCGGCTACGTCAGCCTGATCAGCGAAGAGGAGGAGGAACCGGGCAATCCCCAGCACGCGCAACTTCAAGGGCGTCAAGGCTGGGCACGATCGTCGGCCAGCAGGGCCTCGAGTACCAGTACGACCGCTACCTGCGCGGCACCCCGGGGGAGCAGCCGGTGGAGATCGACTCCGAAAATCAGGTGCAGCCGACGAACTTGCCCGCGACCAAGCCGCGCGCGGGCTACACACTGCGGCTGACGCTCGATCTGGCGTTGCAGAAGGAGGGCGAAATCGCGCTGCGCAAGGGCATGGAACTCGCTCACGCGCTCGGCCACCCGGGCAACGGGGGGGCGTTCCTGGCGATGGAACCGCGCAGCTGGGGGGATCCTCGCGATGGGCTCCTACCCGAGCTTCGACCCCAACCGCTTCACCGAAGCGCTCTCGACGAAGCAGAACTGGACGAAGTCGAGCAGGTCGGGCGTGGGCAGCGAAGAGCGGCGAGCCCGAACCGGCCCCACTGCTCGACCGCGCGACCGAAGGCGCCTACCCGACCGGCTCGACGTTCAAGCCGATCACCGCGATCGGGAGCCTCGAAGCGGGCGTGCTCGACCCCTACGCCGGCCTTGGCGCCGGGACGTGCATCTACGTCTCGACTGTGAAATTCTGCAACGCGGGCGACGCCGACTACGGTGCGGCGGAGCTCGTCGAAGCGCTGAAGGTCTCCTCGGACACCTACTTCTTCACGGTCGGCGAGATGGACAACAGCCATGGCCGAAGTGATCCAGCACATGGCGCGCGAAGCTGGGGATCGGGCGTCCGACGGGGATCGATCTGCCCAGCGAATCCGAAGGCACGGTGCCGAGCCCGAAGTGGCTGGAAGAACGGAACGCGCTCGAAGCCGAAGTGCACGCGCGACCACCACGGCCACTCGTGCGACAATCGTCGCCGAACCGGGCGCGCCGTGGAGCGTAGGCCACAACATGGATCTCGCGGTCGGCCAGGGCGACCTGCAGACCGACCCGCTGCAGATGGCGGTGGCCTACTCGACACTCGCCAACGCGTTCATGAACAACGGCGAAGGGTGGGTTCCCGACACCGCACCTGGGGGAGGCGATCGAAAGCCCCAGCGGGGGGATCGTGCAGACGCTGAAGTTCCCGCCAAGGCGCAAGGTCAAGCTCGAACCCCGCCAACCTCGACCTCGTGATGGAAGGGATCCACGACGCGACCTCCGAGTCAGGCGGCACCTCGGCGGACGTGTGGTCGGGCTGGAACCAGGCCAAGCTACCCGGTCTACGGCAAGACCGGCACGGCCGAACGCCAGCCCTACGTCGAACAGGCGTGGTACATGTGCATCCTGCCCGACGCCGGTCGGCCGATCGTGATCGCGGTGACCGTCGAACAGGGCGGCTTCGGCGACCAGGCAGCCGCCCCGGTGGCGCGGCTGATCGCCTCGAAGTGGTTCAACCAGCCGCTGAAGCTCGTCAACGGCATCGAGCGCGGACCAAATGAGTCCAATGCCCGCACCGCTGAGCCCGATCACCGCCCCCGAAGCAGACCGCCGCGCGCAGGGCGGCCTCCCAGGAGCCCCGCCGGGGCCCGCGCCTGATGCTCGACCCGCTGCTGACGCTGACGGTGCTCGGCCTGGGGATCTGCTCGGTGGTCGTCCTGGGGTGGGTCACCGCCGAGGCTGTGCGCCGGCCAGCCGCGACTACTACTCCGAGCGCCAGATCGATCTACCTCGCTCATCGGCCTGGCGGCGATGGTGGCGCTGGCGCGGATCGACTACGCGCGCCTGCGCCACCACAAAGTCGCGATCTACGTGGCGCTGGTGTTGAGCATCCTGGCGGTGCTGGGCGCTGGGCACTCGGCTCAAGGCTCGGTGCGCGCGATCAGCTTCCCGCTGTTCTCCTTCCAGGCCTCCGAGCTCGGCAAGGTGCTGTTGATCCTCGCGCTGGCGGCGCTCGTTGTCGATCGCTCGCGCCAGCTGCACGAGCGCGGAGACGACGGCGCGGGTGATGCTGGCGGCGCTGCTGCCGGCGATGTTCGTGATCGCCCAGCCCGACCTCGGCTCGGGCCTCGTCTACGTCGCGATCGCGGTGACGCTGCTGTTCGTCGCCGGCGTCCCGTGGCGCCACCTGGCGGGCCTGCTGGCGCTGGGGGCGGCGGCGATTGCGCTCGTGCTGGTGCGTCGCCCCGGCGGCGGGGGTGCAGGTGCTGAAGCCCTACGAGGTCGAACGCCTTACGAGCTTCTTGAACCCCTCCAGCAACCCGCAGAACAGAAGGCTACCAGCAGCTGCGAGTCGAAGATCGCGATCGGCGCGGGGCAGCGCACGGGCAGCGGCGGCGAACAGCACCCAGATCCAGGGCGAATTCGTGCCCGAGGACAGCACCGACTTCGTCTTCGCCGCGGTCGGCGAGCGCTACGGCTTCGTCGGCGCGGCGCTCGTGCTCTCGCTGTACGCGCTGCTGATCTGGCGCACGCTGCGGATCCTGACGCTGGCCAAGGATCTGTTCGGTGCGCTGGTTGCCGGGGGCGTGGTGGCTATGCTTATGTTTCAGGTGTTCGTCAACGTGGGCGTGGCCGTAGACATCATGCCCGTCACCGGCGTGACGCTGCCGCTCATGAGCTATGGCGGCTCGTCGGTGATCGCGACGCTGCTGGCCGTTGGCCTGCTGCAGTCGATCTACGTTCAGGCGCGCGCCACCGAGGCTTTGAAGGGCCGCGTGTTGCGGCCCTAGAGGGTGACGAAGCCGGCCGCAGGCCGGCAAGCCGGGCCCTCGAACACCAAATGAAGCGAGCAGGACAGACAATGCTCACCGAGAACCCCAGATCACACGCTTACGGACCGCCCGCACCGGGCGGCCTCCTCTGGGGCTCGGCCAAATTCGATACCGAAAGACCGATCTACATTGAAAAAGCAAGTGCTTGTCAGCGTCGACCGCGCGGAGACGCGCGTGGCGCTCATGGAGGCGACCGGTACGCCGGCCGCCGCAGAGACATCCTCAGGGCGCCGGCGCAAACGCGGGAGCGCCCCGCCGGGAGCCGACTACCGGATCGCTGAGCTCTACATCGAGCGCCGCGGTGCGCGCTCGATCGTCGGCAACATCTACAAGGGCAAGGTCGACAACGTGCTGCCGGGCCTGGAGGCGGCGTTCGTCGACATCGGCCTCGAGAAGAACGGCTTCCTGCACGTCGATGAGATCGTGCTCCCCGGCGTGGAGGCCCCGCGGCGCGGGCGCGGCGGCGGGCGCAAGATCTCCGAGCTCCTGAAGCCCGGCCAGGAGGTCGTGGTGCAGGTGATCAAGGACCCCCTGAAGACGAAGGGGGCGCGCCTCTCGATGGAGCTGGCGATCGCCGGCCGCTACATGGTCTACCAGCCGACGGGCGAGGGCGTGGGGGTCTCGCGGCGCCTGGAGGACAAGGAGCGCGAGCGCCTGCGCAAGCAGACCGCCAAGCTCGACCTCGGCGGCGGTGGCGCGATCGTGCGCACCGCCGCGCACGGCGCCAAGCGCGAGGACTTCGAGCGGGAGCTGCTCTACCTGCACAAGCTGCACGAGGTGCTGGTCAAGCGCGTCGAGGACACCGCCGCGCCGGAGATGGTCTTTCAGGAGGCCGACCTCTCGGTGCGGGTGGTGCGCGACATCTTCTCCGAACACTTCGAGCGCGCGATCGTCGACGACGAGCAGCAGTACCACCGGCTGGTGTCGTTCTTCACGCGCACCGCCCCCGAGCTGGTGCAGCGCGTGGAGCTGTGGCAGGAAGAGCGGCCGCTGTTCGAGGCCTACGGGGTGGAGCAGGCGATCGAGGGGGTGCTCTCCCGTCGCGTCGACCTGCCCAGCGGCGGCTACCTGATCATCGACTATGCCGAGGCGCTCACGGTGATCGACGTCAACTCCGGCAGCTTCACCGGCCGCGGGCGCAGCGCGGGCCTGGAGGAGACGATCACGCGCACCAACCTCGAGGCCGCCGAGGCGGTCGTCGATCAGCTGCGCCTGCGCGACATCGGCGGGATCATCGTGATCGACTTCATCGACATGGCGCGCGCGCGCAACCGCGACACGGTGATGAAGACGCTGCGCAAGTCTCTCGACGAGGACCGCACGAAGACGTTCACCGCGGAGATCTCGAAGCTCGGCCTGGTGGAGATGACCCGCCAGAACGTCACCGAGGGGGTGCGCGAGATCATCAGCCGTCCCTGTCCGGTCTGCGACGGTGACGGGGTGATCCGCTCGGAGGAGACGATCGCGATCGAGTTCGAGCGCCGCCTGCGCGACATCGCCGCGGAAAACCCGGACGCGGAGGCGTTCCTGGTGCAAATCAACCCGCGCGTGACCGCGCAGTTCACCGGCCAGCACTCGCGCGTGCTGCACGCCCTCGAGCAGCAGACCGGCCGCTCCTTCCACTTCGAGGGCTCCGAAGGGCTGGTGCTCGACCACTTCGCGATCACCTTCCAGGGCAGCTGCGAGGAGGTCGAGGAGCGCGCGCTGCCGTTCCATGCCGGCGACGAGGTGCTGGTGGAGATCGTCGAGCCGCACATGTACGACGTCGACGACGCGGTGGCGAAGATCGACGGCTACATAATCTCGATCGCCGGCGCCTCTCCGCACGTGGGGGAGAAGCGGATGGTGCGCATCGAGCAGGTCGGGCGCACCGCCGCGAGCGCGCTGCTGCTCGACGAGAACGGCGAGGTGGTGCGCCCCGTCCCCCGACCGACCCCGCCCCCTCGGCGTCGCGCTCCCCGCAAACCGCGCGCCGCGGCCAAACCAAAACCAGAACTGGTGCCGGTCGAGCTGGTCGTGGAGGAGCCCTCGGCGAACGGGGCGTCCGAGCATGCCGACTCGCCGGCTCTGTCCGCGGAGCTGTCGGCCGAGCCCTCAGAGTCGCAGGCCGAGGTTGGGCAGGAGGATGCCGTACAATCCAAACCTCGGCGCCGAGGCCGCAGGGGCGGACGGCGCCGTTCGGCTGCCAAGGCAGAGGCGGGAACGGAGTAATGGCGACGGGAACATGTACGCGATCGTGAAGACAGGCGGCAAGCAGTACCGCGTCGAGCGCGGCCAGTACCTGCTGGTCGAGCGCCTCCCCGAGGAGGTGGGCGCGAGCGTGGCGCTGCAGCCGTTGATGTACCGCTCCGAGGAGGCGGTCTTCGACAGCAAGGGCCTCGAGCAGGTGAAGGTCACCGCCAAGGTGCTCGCCCACGAGCGCGGGGAGAAGTTGCGCGTCGTCAAGTTCAAGCCCAAGCGGGGTTACAAACGGCGCACCGGTCACCGCCAGGAGCTCACGCGGATCGAGATAACGGAGATCAAGCATGGCGCATAAGAAGGGCCTCGGCTCCAGCCGCAACGGCCGCGACTCCAACGCCAAACGGCTCGGCGTGAAGACCTTCGCTGGCCAGACGGTCACCGGCGGGGAGATCATCGTGCGCCAGCGCGGCACCCGCTTCAAGCCCGGCGAGGGCGTTGGGATCGGCAAGGACGACACCCTGTACGCGCGCGCAGCTGGCACCGTGCAGTTCGCCGCCGGCCGCCGCGGCCGCGTGGTGAGCGTCCTGGCCGACGAGGCGTAGCTGCGCTCGTTGCATGGCGGTGCGCTGAGCCCTCACAACGAGGGATCGCGCCGTGCGCATGTCAGGATGCGGTGATGCTCCACGACCGCGCGCGCATCCACGTCCAGGCGGGCGCGGGGGGAGACGGCTGCTCGAGCTTCCGCCGCGAAGCGCACGTGCCGCGCGGCGGCCCCGACGGCGGCGACGGCGGTCGCGGGGGCGACGTGGTGCTGCTGTGCGACGACTCGCTGCGGGATCTGCAGAGCTTCACGCGCCGTGCCCACCACCGCGCCGCGCGAGGAGGGCACGGCGAAGGCTCGCTGCGCCACGGAGCCAACGGCGAGCGCGCTGGTGGTGCGCGTGCCGCCGGGCACCGAGGCGATCGGCGAGGAGGGCGCCCTGGAGGGCCGTCGCTGGGAGCTGCTGCACCACGGACAGCGCGCGCCGCTCGCGAGCGGGGGCTCGGGGGGCAGGGGCAACAAGCGCTTCGCCACCCCCACCCGCCAGGCACCGCGCTTCGCCGAGCGCGGCCTGCCGGGCGAGGAGGGGTGGCTGGCGCTGCGCTTGCGGCTGCTCGCCGACGTCGGTCTCGTGGGCCTGCCCAACGCCGGCAAGTCCTCGCTGCTAGCCCGCCTCACGCGCGCGGCGCCGAAGGTTGCCTCCTACCCGTTCACGACGCTGGAGCCGGTGCTGGGGGTGCTCGAATCCGATGAGCGCCAGCTGGTGGTGGCCGACATCCCGGGTTTGATCGAGGGCGCGAGCGAAGGCGCCGGGCTCGGTCATGAGTTCCTTGCGCACGTGGAGCGCACCCGCCTGTTGGTGCACGTGCTCGACCTCGCCCCCGAGCTCTCGCGGCGAGCACGGCGCGGACGCGCTCGCCAACTACACGACGATCGAGCAGGAGCTTGCCGCGCACGACCCGCGCCTGGCGGCCCTCCCGCGGGTGCTGGCGCTCTCCAAGGCCGACCTCGTCCCGCCGGAGCGCGCGCGCGCGGCGGTCGCGGAGTGGTCTGAGCGCCTCGGGAATGCTCGAGAGCCGGCGGCGAGGTCCCGGTGCTCGCGACCTCCGCCGCCACCGGCGCGGGCCTCCCCGAGCTCGCGGGCGAGCTGCTGCGGCTGGTGCCGGTCGGCGAGCGGCCGACGGCGGGGCAGGTCGCCGAGGAGCAAGCGCGCTCGCGGGCCTCCCCGAGCCCGAGCAGCTCGCCGAGCACATGGTCTTTCGCCCCGCCGAGCGCAGCGGTTTCAAGGTGGAGCGCGTCGGCGATAGCGCCTTCGCCGTGCGGGGCCCCTCGGTCGAGCGCCTGCTCCAGCGTTTCGACGTCGAGAACGACGACGCGATGGCCTACGTCGAGGGCCGCCTGCGCCGCCTCGGGGTGCTGCCGCGCCCTGCAGGACGAGGGCTTCCAGCCGGGCGACGAGCTGCGGATCGCGGGGGTCGTGCTGGAGCTCGACGCCACCGAGTAGCCTCGTAACACCTGCGCGCGTCTGGACGCATTGGATCAGCGTGGGTTGTTCGTTACTTTTCAGACCCCAACCCTTCATTTTGTGAAGTGGTGGGGCTCATCTGAAAGAACTCTTTTTGCGTACCGAGCCTCAGGGCGTCGTCTGATTGCGCGGTCTCGCTGCCCATGGCTCTCCATCTACGCTACATGACCTCATGCGAACTGTCGTGATCAAGCTGGGCTCGAGCATCGTCGCGCGCGACGACGGCGAGCTGCGCGAGGAAGTGTTGGGGCGGATCTGCGACGCGGTCGCCGCGCTGCACGCCGCCGGGGAACGGTGCGTGCTGGTCTCCTCTGGCGCGATCGCGCGCGGAGTGCGGGTGATGGGGCTGCCGGCCCGCCCGACGTTGATCCCCGAGCTGCAGGCCGCCTCAGCCGTGGGGCAGGGCAAGCTGTACCGCTCTTACGACGAGCTGCTGCGCGCGCGCGGGTTGACATCGGGGCAGGTGCTGCTCACCGCCGAGGACCTCGGCGGGCGCGCGCAGTACCTCAACGCGCGGCGCACCCTGCGCACCCTGCTGGACTGGCGGGTGGTGCCGGTGATCAACGAGAACGACACCACGGCCACCGACGAGATCTCCTTCGGCGACAACGACTTCCTCGCCGCGCAGGTGG
This sequence comes from uncultured Solirubrobacterales bacterium, assembly GCA_963724305.1. Classification (GTDB taxonomy): domain Bacteria; phylum Actinomycetota; class Thermoleophilia; order Solirubrobacterales; family Solirubrobacteraceae; genus Palsa-744. Next base: position 757,885 of record CAVRUG010000004.1, on the reverse strand, counting down.
CGGTGCTGGTTGCCGCCGAGGAGCTGATCCTGCTTACGGACATCGACGGTCTGCACAGCGCCGACCCGCGCAAGGATCCCGACGCGCGGCTGATCGGCGAAGTGCGCGACCTGCGCGAGCTGGAGGGTCTCGCGATCGGGGACTCTACTTCGCCGCTTGGCTCGGGGGGGATGCGCTCGAAGGTGCTCGCCGCGGAGATCGCCGGCGCCGCGGGGATTCCCGCGGTGATCTGCAACGGCGTGCGCGCCGGGGCGCTTGAGGCGGCGCTCGCGGGCCAGCCGGAGGGCACCCGCTTTCACCCCGGCCCCGCCCGCCACAACTCGTTCAAGCTGTGGCTGCGCTACGCCAAGCCCGCGCACGGCACGCTCGTGATCGACGCGGGCGCAACGCGCGCGCTGCGCGAGCAGGGCACCTCGCTGCTGCCGGTCGGCGTCGTGGAGGTGCGGGGCGAGTTCGACGCCGGCGACGCGGTCGAGATCGCCGAGCCCGGGGGCGGGGTGATCGCCAAGGGCCTGTGCAACTACTCCGCGCTGGAACTGCGCCGCGCCAAGGGCCTGCAGTCGGAGGCCGTGCGCGAGATCCTGCCGCACGCCACCGACGAGGTGGTGCATCGGGATCAGTTGGTTTTGGCGTAGATCAGGCCCTAAGGCGTAGACCGGGCTCATAAGGAGTAGACCGGGCCCATAAGGCGTAGCACCAGGCCCATAAGGCGTGAACCAGGCCATGAGGGCTTGGATGGGATGGGTGGAAGGCAAGGTGGAAGGGCAAGCAGACGAGGCCAGGGATGAGTCGCGTCGTTTGATGCTGGGCGATTGGCTGTCGTACCCTGTGTGGAACATGGCCACGACCACGGCATCGATCCCCGACCTGTGCGCCGCCGCAAAGCACGCCGCCCGACGCCTCGCGGCGGTGGACACGGCCGTCAAGGACGCCGCGCTGCACGCGATCGCCGACGCGCTGAGCGCGCGCACGCCCGAGATCCTCGCCGCCAACGAGCTGGACAAGGCCGCCGGGCGCGAGGGCGAGATCGGGGCGGCGCTGCTCGACCGCTTGGCGCTCGACCCTGCGCGAATCGCCGCGATCGCCGCCGGAGTGCGCACGATCGCCGCGCTGCCCGACCCCGTCGGCGAACTGATCGAGGGACGGCGGCTGCCCAACGGCCTGGACGTACGCAAGGTGCGCGTGCCGCTCGGCGTGGTCGCCGTCGTCTACGAGGCACGGCCCAACGTCACGATCGACGCCGCGGCGCTGTGCCTGAAGGCCGGCAACGCGATCGTGCTGCGCGGCTCCTCGACCGCCGCGCACTCCAACGCGGTGCTGGCCGCGATTGCCGCTGAGGCGGCCGTCGGCGCGGGGCTGCCCGAGGGGTGCGTCAGCCTCGTGGCGGGGGGCGGGCGTGAGGAGCTGGCGGAGCTTGCTACGCAGAACGACACGCTCGATCTGATCATCCCGCGCGGGGGCGAGGGTTTGAAGGCGGCGCTCAAAGAGGTGGCCACGGTGCCGGTGATCTACGCCGCCTCCGGCAACTGCCACGTGTATGTGGATGCCTCCGCCGACTTCGATCAGGCCGTTGAGATCGTGCTCAACGCCAAGACGCAGCGTCCCGGGGTGTGCAACGCCGCGGAGACGTTGCTCGTGCACCACGACGCCATCCCGCCGTTCCTGCCGGCGATCCTGCTTGCGTTTGGCGACGCCGGCGTGCGCGTGCGTGGAGACGAGCGCGTGCTGGACTTCGTGGAGCGGCTCGAAAACTTCCGCGGGTGGCCCGGACGGCGTCGAGAGGAACAGCGGGAGACGAAGGAGTTTGTACAGAAACTCAGAGCGGTGTTGGAGCCCGCCACCGAGGAGGATTGGGCCACCGAGTACCTCGCGCTGACGCTCGCCGTCCGCGTGGTGGACTCGCTGGAGGAGGCGATCGAGCACATCGGCCGCTACGGCTCCGGCCACTCCGAGGCGATCCTCACCCGCGATACCGCCGCGGCGCGCGCCTTTCAGCGCGGGGTGGACGCCGCCTGCGTGTACGTCAACGCCTCCACCCGTTTCACGGACGGGGGCGAGTTCGGGATGGGCGCCGAGATCGGCAACTCCACGCAGAAGCTCCACGCGCGTGGGCCGATCGGGCTGCGCGAGCTGTGCACGTTCAAGTACCTCGTCGAGGGCGACGGGCACGTCCGCGCCTGAGACGACACCCGTGGCGACCCTCGACAACGCGCTCGCCTCCGACGCCGGGGGCCTCGGCATCCTCGGCGGCAGCTTCAACCCGCCGCACCGTGGACACATCGAGCTTGCGCGTCCACGCCCTGCGCGAGCTGGACCTTGGATCGCGTGCTGCTGATGCCCGCCCGCGTCTCGCCCGGCAAGCCCGTCGAGGATGGCCGAATCCCGCCCACCCGGAGCACCGTCTGGAGATGTGCCGGCTGGCTGCCGCCGGCGTCGAGGGTGTCGAGGCGTGCGCGCTGGAGATCGAGCGCGGGAGGCGCCGTCGTACACGGTGGATACTCTGAGGGCACTGCATGACGAGCATCCCGATACCGCCGCTCACGTTCATCCTTGGCGCCGACGTCGCCTCGCACACTGCCCACCTGGCACGAGCCGGCGGAGCTGCCCGCGCTCGCGAGCTTCGCGGTCGCGCTAGCGGGCTCGGGCCGAGGCGTCCGAATCCGTCGAGCCCGATCGCGTTGGACTTTCCGATCGTCACGCCTGCACATGCCGCTGATCGACGTCTCCTCCTCCCTGGTGCGCGAGCGGGCGCGCCGTGGCCTGCCGATCGAGGAGTTGGTCGGCGCGCCGGTTGCCTCCTACATCGCCGCGCACGGCCTGTACCGCACGGCGAGCCCGACCGGTGACGTGGGGGAGACCGGGCGCACGGCGGCGAGCGGCGATGAGGCGGCGGCGCGCGTGTCAGGGGGAGGGAGACGCGTGAGCCCCACCGCTCAGATACTCGCCTCGGTGAGCTGGCGCAAGGGCTGGCCGGGCTTGCCTTGGAGAAGAAGGCGCACGACGTGCTCGAGCTCGACATGCGCGGCGCTCGTCGGCTACACCGACTTCTTCCTGATCTGCTCCGGCAACACCGACCGCCAGGTGAAGGCGATCCACGACGCGATCCACGAGGGCGCCAAGCGCGAGCTCGGCATCCTCCCCCGGTGGGTGGAAGGGGCGGGACGCGCGCAGTGGGTGCTGATGGACTACCTCGATGTGGTCGTCCACATCTTCACGCCCGCCACGCGCGAGTTCTACCGCCTGGAACAGCTGTGGGGGGAGGCCCCGGCGCGCGCGGTCGAGGAGGAGCGGGCCGACGCGGCACCCTAGGACCGGGAGGCGCCGCGGTGGTGATGAACCGCCGTGGCGGCCGGCCTTCAGGGGAGGCGCCGCGGTGGTAACGGACCGCCGTGCCGCGACCGCCTTCAGGCCGCGATCGGCTCGGCCACCGGCGTGGGCGGCCACGCCTCGCTTGACGGTCCGCTCGCGCAGGATCACCTCGCACCCCCGGGTGGGGCTGACGGTGATGTTGCGCCTGCGCGCCTGCTCGCCGCGGGCGCCCACGGGCTGCAGCTCGCAGCGCTCGAGCACCGCGCGCAGCACCAGCTTCATCTCCAGCAGCGCGAAGCTCGCGCCCAGGCAGCGGCGCCGGCCGCCGCCGAACGGGATCCAGGTGTAGGTGCCCGGCGCCTTCCCGCCCTCGCTCTCGATGAAGCGCTCGGGGCGGAACGCGTGGGGCTCGGGGTAGATCGCGGGGTCGTGGTGCACCAGGTGGGCGAACGCCGCCAGCATCACCCCGGGCTGGTAGGTGATAGCCGCCGATCTCCACGGGCTGCTTCACCAGGCGCGGCTCGGCGTGGGGCAGCACCGGGCGATGGCGCAGGATCTCCTGGACGGTCGCCGTCAGGTAGGCTCGTCTCGGACTCGCCGTCCAGCTCCTCGTACAGGCGCTCGAGCACCGCCGGCTCGCGGGAGAGCCGCTCGAAGCCCCATGCCAGCTCGGAGGCGGTGGTCTCGTGGCCGGCGACCAGCGCCGTCATCAGCTCGTCGCGCAGCTCCTCGGGGCTCATCGGCGAGCCGTCCTCGTGCTCGGCGGCGAGCAGCATCGCGAGCACGTCGTCGCCCTCCGCGTCCGCGCCGCGCGCGCCGGCGCTCGTCGATCAGCTCGAAGATCAGCTCGTCGTTGCGGGCGTGCAGGCGATCCTGGCGGGCGATCGGCCCGCGCAGCGTGAAGCGGGCGCGGTGGGCGCGGCAGCATCGAGAGCGGGTTCTCGGCGAACGCGAGGATCTCGCCGAGCAGGTCGCGCAGCTCATCCAGCTGCGCGCCCCTGCTCCAGGCCGAACACCGCGCGCAGGATGATCTCGAGCGTCAGCCGCTGCAGCCGCGCGTGCAGCACGATCGGCTCGCCGCGCGGCCAGGAGGCGACCTCGCGCTCGGCCAGCTCTCCCATCAGGCCCGTCAGGCGCTGCATCCGCTCGCCGTGGAAGGCCGGCAGCAGCAGCTTGCGCTGCTCCAGGTGGGGGCCCTCGTCGAGCAGGATCACCGAGTGGCGGCCGACGAGCGGTTCGAGGATCCGCGCGCCCTCGCCCGGGTGCAGGACGTCGGGGGGCGCCTGGAAGACTTCCTTGATCTCCTCGGGATCCCACAGCACCACGAACGGTGGCTGCGAGAAGACGCGGAGCGTGAAGCGCCGGCCGTAGCGCGCGGCGCAGCGCTCCATGAAGGCGTTGGGGCTGCTCCAGAAGCCGAGCGTCTGCAACGCTGCGGGCATGCGGGGGCCGGGGGGCAGCTGACTCTTCATGGCACCGCTCCTTGAGGCTAGACTCCGTAGGGTACCTATGAGTATATCTACTAGCGAGTATATGTCAAGGGCAGGGGGCTGATGCCGCGCGGCAAGTTCGACCGCAGCGCGCGCAAGGCGCAGACGCGCGCGTGCCTGCTGGAGGCCGCCGCGCGGGTCTATGCGCGCTCCGGCTTTGCCGGCGCCACGCTCGAAGAGGTCGCCTCCGACGCCGGCTTCACCAAGGGCGCCGTCTACGCGCACTTCGGCAGCAAGGAGAACCTGCTGCTCGCGCTGGTGGAGGAGCACCTCGCGGGGCAGGTGGCGGAGCAGCTGGAGCTGTTCGACCGCGAGCGCGTCACCTGGGAGCGCCCGCTCGCCGGCAGCGAGCGCTGGATGGAGAGCCTGCAGGAGGAGCCCGACCGCTTCCGCCTGTTCGTCGAGCTGTGGGCCCACGCCCAGCGCGACGAGCGACTGCGCCAACGTCTCGCCGCGGCGCTGCAGCAGTTGCGCGCCATGTTCGCCGGCTTCGCGGCCGCCAGCGCCGCCGACGCCGGCCTGGAGCCGCCCGCCGCACGCCACAGAGCAGTTCGCCAACGTGATGCTCGCGCTCGGCCTTGGTCTCGGGATGCTCGAGCTCACCGACCCCGGCGTGGTGTCGCCCTCGCTGCTGGGTGCCACGATCTCGGTGCTGATCCGCGCGATGGAAACCAGTCCCGAGACGCGGGAGCTGATTGCCGGCCTGGCCGCCGCGCGGGAGGGTGTCGCCGACGCTTGACGGGTTCGCGGGCGTCGCCCGACCGTCACCCCGAGCCCGGCCCACCGGGGCTGGCGGCTGCCACCGCCCGGCCCTCGCGCGGCGCGTCCTCGCCGAGCACCAGCGGCGCCAGCACACGGTTGGCGAGCAGCCCCAGGCAACCGAGGTTGGCGAAGCCCGGCCCCTGGCTGAGCGCCGCCAACCCTGGGATGTAAAGTCGCGGGCGCATTCCCTGAAGCTCCAATGCCCGGCCGATCGCGACCTTTGCTTCGGGTGGGCGGTCCCACACCGGTCCTGCCCGGCGCTCGATCTCCGCCCGCAGCGCCGGGGAGAAGAGGCCGCGCAGCTGCTCCAGCAGGTCGAAGCCGGTGCAGTTGATCAGGTAGTCGTGGCGCGCGCTCGTGAGGCTTCCCGCGGAGGCGTAGTTGACGTACACGCCGCAATCGTCCCCGGTCTCACCGGCGGCTGCGACTCCGCCCCTACCGTCGCGCTCGGTGTGCGAGCCGACGTGCATCACGCGACCAGTGACGAAGCGGCAGCGGTCGTCGTAGGCGATGCTCGCGAGCGTCCCCGGGTCGAACACGCCGCGGTCGCAGTGCTTGACGAAGTCGCGCCGCGTCTGCAAGTCCAAGGCGCTCCACGCGACCTCGTCGGGGTTGGAGAAGACGCGGTTCTCCAGAAAACTCTCGCCGCGGCTGAGCGGCAGCATCGGTGTGTACACCGTCATCCGCGCCGCCGGGCGAAAGTCGCGCAGGAAGGCCACCGCGCTGAGCGCGCTCTCGCCGCCGCCGACGATCGCGATGTCGCTGCTCTGCTGCGGCGGGATGCGCGCAAGTTCGCCGCGCCGGCTGTCGCAGTGGAAGATCCGCGCTGCGGCTGCCGTGTCGTGGGGGAGGGCGCGGTGGACGCCCGGGCCAGTGAGCACCAGCGCGTCGCACTCGTACTGGCGGCGGCTCACTGGCTCGGAGCTTCTGGGGCCGGAGCCGTCCGTCGCCGCACGCTCGGATGTCTCCCGCCGGCTTCCGTTGGTGCCGGCGTGGGCGGAGGACTCCATCACCTCCACCGTCCAGCGCCCGCCCTGCTCGGGCAACGACACCTGCGTGACGCGCCCGCGCACGATCGTCACTCCCGTGGTCGCCCGCGAGAGCACCCAAGTGAGGTAGCGACCGTAGTCGCGGTGCTGCACTGCTGGCGAGCCCGCGTTCACCCAGCGGGCGTACTCGCCTTTGTCGATCATGTACTGCTGCCAGGTGAACGGCAGCATCGCGCGGTCCAGCTCCGCACCCAGCTCTCCGAACGTGTTGCTGCTCTGGTAGGGGAAGCCGATGTCCTTGATCGGCGGGATCGCCAGCGGCTCCTCGCCCGAGGTCATTCCGTTGCGCCCCAACCACGACGCCGCCACTTCGGTGGCCTCCACGATCGTTAGCGCGAACGGCCCCGCGCCGAGCGTGTTGAGCGCGTGGATCTTCGCCGCCAGCGCCGTGGCCTTGGCGCCGGCGCCGACGACCAGTAGGTCGATTTTCCCGTCCTCGCCGTTGTGCCCGCCCTCGCCGTCGTGCTCGCTCATGCCGTCGTGCCCGCTCATGCCGAGATCCACCGTGGCATCCCGCGGCCCGTGCTCACGCCGCGGCAAGCGTCGGCGCGTTGGCGCTGCCCGTCCGGCGGCGCCTGACGATCACCGGCGCCTGGTCGCCCGGGGCGAACGCGACCGAGCTGCGCGTCGCTCGCTGCGAGCCCCCGGCGGGGGCCGGCGCGAGCTCCACCTCTTCGAGCACCGTCTGCATCACGCGCTTCATCTCCAGCTGGGCGAAAGCTGCCGCCACGCAGCGGCGCACGCCGCTGCCGAACGGGATCCACGTGTAGTTCTCCGGCGCGCTGCCGAGGAAGCGCTCGGGGGTGAAGCTGAAGGGGCGGGGGTAGATGTCCTCGCGGTGGTGCACGAGGTAGATGCAGGGCGCCACGATCGTGCCGGCGGGGATCTCGTGGCCGCCGAGGCGCATCGGCTCGACCAGGCCGCGCATCACCAAAGGCACCGCCGGGGCGAGGCGCAGCGTCTCTTTCACCACGGCGTCGGTGTACTCCTCGCCGCCGCCGAGCACCTCTTCGCGCAGGCGCGTGAGCTTCTCGGGGTGGCGCAGCAGGCGCTCGAAGGCCCACGACAGCGAGGTGGCGGTGGGGCCGTCGGAGAGCAGCGTGATCAGTTCGTCGCGCAGCTCCCGCTCGGTCATCGGCGCGCCGTTCTCGTCGTAGGCCTGCTCCAGCATCGAGAGGATCCCCTCCTCGCGCGGGTCGCCGGGGGCGGCGCGGCGGCGGCGCACCTCCGCCAGCAGCGCCGCTTCCACCGGCGCGATCACCTCGCGGAAGCCCGCGTTGCGCGCCAGCCAGCGCGAGCCGAAGGTGGCGAGCAGCGTCAGGCGAGAGGAGTCGTTGAGGAAGTCGGTGAGGCGCTGCAGCAGCGCGCGCAGGCGCTGCATCTGCTCGCCCTCGGTGCTGCCGAAGGTCGCGCGCATCACCACCTCGTTGCTGATCGCCTGCATCCGCGGCCACAGCGCGAACGGCTGGCCCACCGGCCAGCGGGCGATCTCCGCGCGCGCGACCTCCACCATCATCTCCCCGTAGGCGCGCATCCGCTCGCCGTGGAAGGAAGGAAGCATGAAGCGCCGGTGGGTCATGTGCTCGGGCTCGTCCAGCAGCATCACCGAGCGTGGCCCCAGCAGCGGCCCGAGCAGCGGGTTGGCCTCACCCGCGCCGGCGCGCACCAGCTCGGGGGCGATCGTCAGCACTTTGCCGACGTCCTCGGGGTCACTCAGAAACACCCACGGCCGTCCGCGGCGCACGCGGAGGGTGAAAATATCGCCATAGCGCCTGCGGCAGCTTGCCATGAACGGCAGTGGGCGCAGCGCCCAGCCGAGCGCCTGCAGCTCGCTGGGCAGGCGCGGACCGGGGGGCAGTTGTGCGTGGCTTTCACCGTTTTCATGCAGGCTGCGCTTGGCATTCATGATGTCCTCACCGCAGTTATCCGTAGATGTCTCTTACTTCCAGTTGCTCGCCGATGTCTCTCACTTCACCTTTTTGTTTTGTGCGGCACGGCTCGGGGGCTCCAGGCGATCATCACACTTCTTGCGGGCTGCTGAGTCGATTGATCGTCGCGCTGGACTTATGGTATCCATAAGCTCAACATAGCGGACTCGATCGAGAACGCGATCGAAGGAAACCTGTAGAGAAAAACCCGCCCGGCGCACTGCCTGGCCAGAGCACCAGTACCTTAATCGGTGAAAGGAGCGGCCTTAAACGCCGCTGATCCGGGTTCGAGCCCCGGCTGGTGCATGCAGGCGATAACGCTCCATCTATGCCTGCGCGAAAACCGGCATCTCCGTCTCGCACACCCCCGATCACCGATCTTACGGCGCTTCCAACCACCCGATCCCCCGATCCGCGTATGACCAGCAATCTCTTTGACTACTTCGAGGAGGCCACCGCCGACGGCGCGCCGGCGCGGTGGGCCGCCCGCGCGCCGCGGCGCCCCCACGAGAACTTCGACATCAAGCTCACCCCGCGCCTGCCCGGCTGGCGCGAGGATCGCGAGTCGCTCGCGGTGCTCGAGCGGATCGAGAACGAGCCGTGGGTGAAGCAGGTGCGGCGCGAGGGCGACTGCGTGCAGGTGTGCCTCGACGATGGCTGGATAGAAACAATCGGGGCCAGCTTGGAGGCTGGCGCCTCCACCGGGGCGGCGCTCGCCGACCTCGCGCGCGGGGAGCGCTTCTCGGTGCAGTTTTGGGACGCCAACGCCACCAAGGCGCTGCACATCGGGCACCTGCGCAACCTCGCGATCGGTAACGCGCTCGCCGCCGCGCTCACCCAGGCGGGCGGGCAGGTGGAGCGGCGCTCACTGATCTCCGACGCCGGGCGCTCGATGGGCGAGGCGATGGCGGGCGTGATGAACAGCGGCCGCCACGCCCACTCCTGGCCGGACGGCGACGAGAAGAGCGATCACTTCGTCGGCGTCTGTTACGCCGACTATGTCGCCGCCAACGGTTCGTTCAGCGGCGCGGAGATTGAGTACCCCGAAGACTCGCTCACACGCGAGCTGGCGCTGCGCGACGACGCCGCCGACGAGCTGCTGCGGCGCGTGATGAGCGGTGAACTGGAGGCGCTGCAGCTCTGGTACAAGACGCGCGCCTGGGTGATCGCCGGCCAGCGCAAGACGCTCGCGCGGCTGGGGATCGCCTTCGACCGGGTGTTCTTCGAGTCCGACTTCCTCGCCGACGCCGCGCGGCTCACCGCCGCCGGGCTGCGCGATGGGCGCTTGCGCCGGCGCGAGGACGGCGTGGTGATCTACGCGACCGGGCTGAAGGACTTCGAGGAGTTCCCGCTGGTGCGCGCCGACGGCGTGCCCACGCAGCACATGCGCTCACTGGCCTACTGGATGGCGGCGCCCGAACTGGACGGCATGACCTCGATGCAGGTGTGCGGCACCGAGTGGGTCTCGCACGTCACCTGCCGGCGCAAGCTGATGGGAGAGCTGCTGCCGCAGGGCAACGGCAGCCCGGCAAGCAACGGCGGGCGGGGACACATGCACCCGACGCTCGACATCTTCAACGGGATGGTGTCGCGCCAGAAGCGCGCGCTTGCCTCCAGCGAGGGGGCGTTGCTGATCGACGATCTGATCGAAGCGCTTGACAAGCAGATCGACGCCGCGCCCGCCGGTCGCGCGGTGCGCCAGGGGCACCCCTTCCCCGAACGTCTCGCCGCGGAGATCGCGCTCGGGTATTTCGTCTCCCACCCGGTGGCGCCGCCGATCGACTTCGAGCCCTTGCAGCTGCTGGACGACGGCGAGAGCCTCGGCTGGGACATTGCGCGCGCGCGTGCCCACCACAGCGGAGTTGCCACCAACGGCGTCCGGTCGGAGCCGGGAGACGCTCACCTCCAGCGAGTATCCCCGTTTCGGCCAGCCTCGGACCCCGACTACCGCTTCGCTGTGGTGCAGGCCGAGCTCTACCGTCGCTATCTGCGCCTCGCGGTGCGGCGCTACGACGTGGGCCCGCTGGCGCTCTACCTCAAGCACCTCTCCCGCTGGTACCTGGAGCGCCCGCGCGGCGAACACGTGGAGCGGGTGGTGCAGACGCTGCTCGACCGCGGCGCGCGGGGGTTGGGTTTGGAGGCGGTGAGGTGAAGCCGCTCGAGCTCGGCGGCGGTGGACTGCGCGATGGAGGCACTCGAATGAGCACCCACCGATCGTGGCCGGGCAGGAGGCCCGGCCCCCGGGCGGCCGTTATGACAACCACGCGCGCGGACGATCCCTCATGAGCACGCTGCTGGTCGATAACTACGACTCTTACACCTACAACGTCTTTCACCTCCTCGCCTCCGTCAGCGGCGAGGAGCCGATCGTGATTCACAACGACATGGTCTCCTGGCGGGCACTCTCGCGCTGGGATTTCGATGCGATCGTGCTCTCGCCGGGTCCCGGCCATCCGGGGCGCTGGCATGACTTCGGGGTGTGCGCGGACATTTTGCGCTCCAGTGAGACCCCGGTGCTCGGCATCTGCCTCGGTCACCAGGGACTCGGGCACGTGCTGAGCGGCCTGGTGGGGAGTGCGCCGTGTGCGATGCACGGCCGTCTCAGCCAGGTTCACCATCTCGGCGGCGGCCTGTTCGAGGGGCTCCCGCAGGATTTCTCCGTCGTGCGCTACCACTCGCTGGCGGTGACCGGGCCGATCGGCCCCGAGGGCCGTGTCACGGCGTGGACCGACGACGGCGTGGTGATGGGAATCGAGCACCGCAGCCGGCCGTTGTGGGGAGTGCAGTTTCACCCCGAGTCGGTCGCCACCGAGTACGGACGGGCGGTGGTGGAGAACTTCTACTCACTAGCCCGCGCCCACCGTCCCGCGCGTGCCTTTTCCACGATGCACACGCCCACCGCGCCGCGCGCTCGCCCGCGTCCGGTGCGCCCTCCGCGCGCGAGCGGCGCCGAGGGGCCACGGCTGAGCGTGCGCACATTCACCGGTGCCGCCCCCACCGAGCGGCTGTTCGAAGCGCTGTTCGGGGATTGCGCCCACGCCTTCTGGCTTGACTCCGCCGACGCACCTTCGCGCCTGGCGCAGTGCTCCTATCTCGGCACCTCCGCCGGCCCTGAGCGCTGCGTGCTGGAGTACGACGTGCACGAGGGCCGTGTCACCCGCCACGACGCCGCTGGGACGTCGGTCGAGGAGACCTCGATCTTCGACGTGCTCGACCGCGAGCTCCGCGCTCGCGCGATCGCCACGCCGGAGGGCCCGGCGCGCGGCCTGCTCAGCGGCTTCGTCGGCTACCTCGGCTACGAGTGCAAGGCCGACTGCGGTTCCCCCAACGCCCACCGCTCGGATGTGCCCGATGCCGTGATGATGCTCGCCACGCGCGTCGTCGCCGTCGATCACGCGCAGGGCCTCACCCACCTGATCGCGCTCTGCCGTGAGGGGGAGGGGGAGGAGGGGGGGCGTCTTGGCTGGACGAGGCGGAGGTTGCGGTACGTGAGACGCTCGCGGAACCGGCCGGGTCGAGCATGGGGGCAGGCACCCCGGGCGGCGGCGTGGCGGGCGGGCCGCTGGAGGCCGAAGGGGGAATGGGGCCTGCGGACACCGTCGGCGACCCGGTGAGCTTCCGCGTCGGGCGCGGGCGCGAGCAGTACCTCGCCGACATCCTCCGCTGCCAGGCCGAGCTGGCCGCAGGGGAGTCGTATGAGGTGTGCCTCACCGACCAGATATCCACCGACGCCTCGCCGCCAGCCATGGGAGCTCTACCGCACGCTGCGCCGCTCCAACCCCGCCCCGTTCGCCGCCTTTCTGCGACTCGGCGGCGAGCTGGCGGTGCTGAGCTCCTCGCCGGAGCGCTTCCTGTCGATCGACCGCGACCGCGTGGTGCAGGCGCGGCCGATCAAGGGCACTTCGCCGCGCGCCGAGGATCCCGCTCGCGACGAGGCGCTGCGCACCGAGCTGCAGCGCGATGAGAAGACCTTCGCCGAGCACCTGATGATCGTCGACCTGCTGCGCAACGACCTCGGCCGCGTCTGTGCCCTGGACTCCGTCGCCGTGCCGGAGCTGATGATCATCGAGTCCTACCGCACGGTCCACCAGATGATCTCGACCGTCACCGGCGCGCTCGAAGCCGGCGCGCACCCCGGTCGAATGCGTGCGCGCCTGCTTCCCCGGCGGCTCGATGACGGGCGCGCCGAAGCTGCGCACGATGGGCATCATCGACGACATCGAGCGCATCGCCCGCGGGGTCTACTCGGGCGCGATCGGCTACTTCGGGCTCGACGGCGTCGTCGATCTCTCGATCGTGATTCGCACGATCGTGATGCGCCCGGGCGCCACCACGATTGGCGCGGGTGGGGCGATCGTGATGCAGTCCGACCCGGCCGAGGAGTTCGACGAGATCCTGCTCAAGGCGCGCGCGCCGATGGCCGCGATTGCGCGGGCTGAGTGTGGCCGCGAGGGGCATGACGCGTTCACCGTCGAGCTCGAGCCCTCCCCGGCGATGGCTGTGGCGGCATGAGCGGCTCGGTCCCGATCGTGGCCGGCACCGAGGCCGGGGCCGGGTCTGCGTGCTGGCGTGTTCGTCACGCCGCCGTCGGCGATGTGGTGGCGGCGGCAGCAGCCGTTGGAGAGCTGCTGCGCGAGCTTGGCAGCACGCCCCCGCCGCTGCCCGCCATGGAGGCCGCTGCGCGAGGGTTGCTCGACGATCCGCCAGGCGGGAGCGCTGCTCGTCGCCGAAGGAGACGGGGCGCTCGTCGGCGTGCTCGCGGCCAGCTGGCAGAGCGCCATGCACGTTCCCGGCCGCTACGCGTTGATCCAGGACCTGTGGGTGCACCCCGCCTGGCGTAGTGGCGGCGTCGGCGCCGGGCTGCTCGCGGCGCTGTTCGAGCTCGCCCGGGAGCGTGGGCTCGCGCGCGTCGAGGTCGGCCTGCCCGGCGAGCGCTTTGCCGGCCTCGCGGCCACCGAGGCGTTCTATCTCGCCAACGGCTTCACCCCGCTCGGCCCGCGGATGCGGCTGGGGATCGCATGAGCGGCCCACGGCTGCGAAGCGCCGGGCGCAAGCCGCGCGCGACGCCGTGGGGTCGCCCGTGAGCCAGCTGCTGATGGTCGAGCAGCGCCTCGGCCGGCGCGACGAGGCGCCGTGGGTGCTGGAAGGGGGCGCCGATTGCCCGGCCACGACCACAACCGGCGTCTGGCGGCGCTGCGGCGCGGGCTGTTGCGCCACCCCGGCGTGCGCGCGATCGGCGCCGACGCCATCCTCCGAGCAGGTCGAGCTGACGCTGAGTGCGCTGCACGAGCCCGCCTACCTGCAGGCGCTGCGGCGGGTGCGCTCGGACGAGCCGGTGGTACTCCCCGAGCTGGCGCCGCCCGGCCTGCCGCTCGACATCCCGGTCCGCGCTGGCCTCGTCGCCGCAGCCCACGAGGCGGTGCGCACCGGGATCACCGCGGCGCAGCGCCTTGCGGCGGGAGCGCGCTTTACCTACGCGCTCTGCCGCCCGCCCGGCCACCACGCCGGCCCGGGGTGGCTGGCCGGCTACTGCTACCTCAACACCGCCGCGGCGGCGGTGTGGACGCTGCGCGAGAGCGGGGTTTCGCCGGTCGGGGTACTCGACCTCGACCTGCACTACCCCAACGGCACCGCCGCGATCCTCGCGCCGCTGGCCGACACCCACCTGCACTCCCTGCACGCCTTTCCCGTCACCAATGTGCCGGCGTTGACGGTGCGCCCACGCAGTGCCCGCGAACATGTCGTGGAGCTCGCGGGCGCTCCCGACGCCGATCTCTACCTCGACGCGGTCGCTGCCTCGATCGACGCGCTCGCGGCCTCCTGCCGTGCGCTGGTCGTGTCGCTCGGCTACGACACGGTCGCCGGCGACCCGCACGGCTCCTGGAGCCTGCCACCGGCGATCTTCTCGCCGATCGGTCGCCTGCTGGCGGCATGCGGGCTGCCGGTGTGCGTGATCCAGGAGGGCGGCTATGCGCTGCACACGCTGGCGGCCTGCAGCGACGCGTTCGCAACCGGCCTGCTCGAAGAGGGCGGCGCCGACCTGCACGAACGCACTTGGCGCGGTCGCCGTGCGGCCGCGGTTCGCGCGAGAGGTCGCCATCTAGTCGCGGCTCGCGCGAGGGAACAGGCGCGCTTGGCGGGGGTGCCCACGTGAGCGGCCTCGACCCCTTCCGGCGTCGCCTCGATGACCTCGACGAGGAGATCGCGCACCTACTCGGCGAGCGCTTTTCGGTGTGCCGGGAGATCGCTCACTACAAGCACGCCCACCGCATCCCGATGATGCAGCCTGCGCGTGTCGCTGAGGTGCGGGCCCGCTACCTGGCGCGCGGCGCTGAGGTTGAGCTGCCGCCGGACTTCACCGCCGAGCTCTTCGAGCTGTTGATCGCTGCCACCTGCAAGATGGAGGACGAGCTGATCGCCGCCGCCGACGTCGCCGAGGACACCGACGTTGCCGATGCCGCTGTGGTGACGTCGGCCGGAGGTGAGTCGTCTGCGGTGGTCGGCGACTCCAGAGCGGAGAGGTGATGACACGCCCGACGTTCATCACGCTCGGTCCGTCGGGCACCTGTCACGAGAACGCTCTGCTCCACTACCTCGAGTTCCAGGGTCTCGCCGAGTTCGACGTGGTCCTCGTGGAAGACCTATTGGGGGCGATCGGCAGGGTGCGCGAGCAGCCCAACACGTTTCTCGTGCAGTGCTCCGCGCACGTGCAGGTTCACCTCGTCACCGAGCGCTTTCACGAAGAGGTGTTCGTGGTCGACACGTTCATCTACCCCACCAAGGCGCTGTCGCTGTTGGTACGCACCGATGTCGCCGAGCCGCGCAGTCTCGGCATCGTCTCCGCCACGCGCGGCTACCTCGATCTCGCGCGCTTTCCCACGGTCGTCGACGAGCCCTCCAAGCCGGTGGTGGCTCGCCACCTGATGGAAGGTCGTTACGACGCCGGCCTGACGCACGTCCACCACGCCGAAGAACACCCCGACTTGCTGCGCGTGGAGGAGTACTACGGCCCCGTGGACACCACTTGGGTGGTGTACGGGCCGCGCAAGCGCTTCCGCGGAGCCGTCATCGGGCAGCGCGTCCCGTGGCTTTTCACCTCGAATGACAACCCCCCACAGCGAATGGATGGATCGACATGGAACTCGTCCCCGATAGACACCCCCGCGGCCCCCGGCACTTCGGCGGCCGCACGACCTGGAAGTTGACACCGCGCTCCGCTCTGCTCCTCGCGCTGCTGGCGCTTGCGAGCGTTGCTCTCTGCTCGTGCGGGGACTCCTCGGCGCCGACGTATGCACTCAACGGCTCGGGCTCTCCCAACGGCAACCTCGCCAACACCCGCTTCGCGGGCGGCCCGATCGACAGCTCGACGGTGACCAAACTTGGCATTGCGTGGCACATGCCGCTCACCGCCAAAAGCCTGTACGGCGCCTACTCCTCCACGCCGGTTATCTCCAACGGGGTGATCTACTCGCAGGACCTCGAATCCAACGTGCAGGCGATCGACCTGCAGACGGGGAAGGTGCTGTGGACCAAGCGTTATGAATCCGCCGACCAGGGACCCAACGGCCTGTCGGTGGGGGATGGACGCGTGTATGGGGCCACCGCCACCTCGGCGTTCGCCCTGAATGAGAAAACCGGCGCGCAGCTGTGGTCGGTCGAACTGGTGCGCAACTCCGCCGAGGGCATCGACATGGCGCCCGGCTACCACAACGGCATCGTGTACATCGCGACGGTGCCCGGTAACAACAGCAAGTTTTACGGCGCCGGCGGCGTCGGCATCCTGTGGGCGCTGGAAGCCTCCACCGGCAAGAAGCTGTGGCACTTCGACACCGCGCCGGAAAACCTGTGGGGCCACGCCAACGTCAACTCCGGTGGGGGCGTGTGGTACGCGCCCGCGTTCGACCAGCAGGGGTCGATCTACGTCGGCACCGGTAACCCCGCGCCGTTCCCTGGCACCGCGCAGTACCCGTGGGGATCCAGCCGGCCCGGCTCCGATCTTTACACCGACTCGCTGGTGAAGCTCAACGCCGCCACCGGCAAGCTTGAGTGGTACTACCAGGCGTTTCCGCACGACCTCTACGACCACGACCTGCAGGACCCGCCGATTCTGATGAACGTCGGCGGCAAGCCAGCGGTGATCGCGGCGGGCAAGGGCGGCTTCGTCTACGCGCTCGAACAGGGCACCGGCAAGCTCCTGTGGAAGCGCGCCGTGGGGCCTCACAACGGCCACGAAAACGACGGCCTCTATGCGATGAAACACGAATACTCAAAGCTCCACATGCCCGAGACCGTCGAACCGGGGCTACTGGGGGGCGTGATCGCGCCGATGGCCACCAACGGGTCAACCGTGTTCGTGCCGGTGGTCAACATCCCCGTGCACTACACCTCGCAGACGGAAAGCACCGAAGGCCCCGCCTCCACCGGTGAACTGGTGGCGATCAACGCTGCTACCGGGGCGGTGCGCTGGGTGCAGAAGCTCTCCTCGCCGGCCTTCGGAGCGGCGACCGCCGTCAACGACCTGGTGTTCCTGACGATTGCCTCCGGCACCCTGTACGCGTTCAACGACTCCAATGGCGAAGTCGCCTGGCAGGCGCAGTTGCCCGCCGGCTCCAACACGGGCGTGTCAGTCTCGGGCGACACGGTGCTCGCGCCCGCCGGTCTTCCCGCTGCCGCCGGGCAGACCCCCGAACTGGTCGCCTACCGGCTGGGCGCCAGCGGTGGGGGGGAAGCGTCGGGGTAGAACGCGGCCGGAGCGGTCCCACGGGGCGGGCGCGCGATGCTGGCGCGCTCGCCCCGACGCTCGCTGGAGCCTGATTCGCGCCGGCGCCTCGACCCTCGCCCACCGGTCCGTCCCTGGCGCTGGCGCAAATGCGGGTCTGGATGCGTGGTGGTAGGTTTTGCGAGGTCCAATGAGGTCACTCGTTCCGACGGCGGATCGGCCCACCCTCGCCACCCGCGCGGTTGGCGGATACGGGTTCGCGGCGGCCCAGCGGACCGATGCTCGACGGCTCGTGCATCCCACAGTGCAATCGGCGATCGACCGGCGCCGGGGCGGAGGCGGCGGGCTCGACCCCGGCGTGCGCTCGCGCATGGAGCCGCTCGTGGGGACGCTGCAGGACGTGCGCGTTCACCACGACGGCGCCGCCGATGCGCTGGCGCGGTCGGTGCAGGCGCGGGCGTTCACCACCGGTCGTGATTTGTTCTTCGCGCGCGGCGAGTACCGCCCCGGGACGGCGGCGGGCGAACGGCTGCTGGCACACGAGCTCACGCACGTCGCCCAACAGCGGGGGGCGCCGCGGAGCGGTCCACTCACGGTCACCCAGCCCAACGACCGCTTCGAGCGGGAGGCCGATCGAGTGGCGCATGAGTGGGCCGGCTGAGAGCTCGCAGCTGCGCTTCGCCACCCTCGACGCCCGCATTCGCGAGGGCGTGGAACAGGTGGCAGGAGCTCCGGCGGATCCGCAGGATCCGTTTCGAGGTCTGTACATCACCGACGAGCAGGCTCTTTCGCTCACGATTGACGGCCCACCCGCGCTGGTCGACGAGCGCCTCGCCCAGCTCGCGGCGCTGCTCGATCTCGACGAGCTGGAGCAGGCGGTGCTGGCGGTATGCGCCGCCCCCGAGATCAGCTGGCGCTACGGCCGCCTCTACGGATACCTGCACGACGACGTCAGCCGCCAGCTTGCCACTCCGCGCCTGGCGAGTGCGCTGCTGGCGGGCGGCGCCGTGGCCGGTGAAGATGTGCTCGAGCGGCTCGCCGCCGGTGCGACGCTGCGCCGCATCGGTGCGGTACGGCTGCTCGACGAGCCGCGCCTGGCGCTCGCCGACCGACCGCTGAAGTGCGCCGACCCGGTCGCCGCCGTATTGATCGGTGGAGCACTGGCCGACACCCACCCGCCTGCGTGCGAGCTCGTCTCGGTGCCTGGGCTCTCGCCCGCCTCCGAGGCAGCGATTGCCGAGCTGGCAGGCACGATCGCGGCGGGCGGGGAGCTCCCGCTGGTGCTCGCCGGTCCCGACGCTCCGGCCGCCGTCGCCTTCGCGCTTTGCCGTCCGCTGCTGCTCGCCTCCGCCCGTGGCGTGGAGGAGCCCGTGCGCCTGCGCGACCTGCGCCTGGCGGCCGCGCTCGCGCGGCGGGTGCTGGTGTTCGGCGGGCTCGAGCAGCTTGCGCCCGAGCTGCGCGAAGCGGCGTGGCGGGCGCTACGCGAGGGACCCGAACGGGCGCTCGTATGCGTCGAGTCGAGCGCCGGCGCGGGCGCGCTCGGCTCCGAGCCCGTGCACCTGCTGTGCATTCCGCCGCTCGGCCTGCTCGAACGCCGCGCGGCGTGGTCGGCGCTGCTCGACGGCGGCCTGGCCGACGGGGCGGGTGGGGTCGATGATGTCTCGCTCAAGTTTCGCCTCTCGCTGACCCAGATCGAGCAAGCCGCGGCGATCGCCCGCACGCGCGCCCGCGTCCGCGGCGGCGGTGACGGCGACAGCGACGGCGCCCTCACGGCGGAGGATCTCGACCACGGCGCGCGCGGCGCCTCGCGGCACGGTCTCGGCGGGCTGGCCAGCCGCGTCGAGGGCGAGTCGGGGTGGGAGAGCCTCGTGCTGCCGGAGCGCTCGCTGGGCGCCCTGCGCACGATTGCCTCCTTCCTGCGCCACCGCGACCGTGTGCTGCCGGAGTGGGGCGGGGACGGCCCGCCCCGCGCGGCTGCCGGTCTCAAAGTGCTGTTCGCCGGCGAGTCGGGCACCGGCAAGACGATGGCCGCCCAGGTGCTCGCGCGCGACCTCGGGCTCGATCTCTTCCGCATCGACCTCGCCACCATCGTGTCGAAGTACATCGGGGAGACCGAGAAGAACCTCGAGCGGATCTTCACCGCTGCCGACGGCTCCAACGCGATCCTGCTGTTCGACGAGGCCGACGCGCTGTTCGGCAAGCGCTCGGAGGTGCGCGATGCCCACGATCGTTACGCCAACGTCGAGGTGGCCTATCTGCTGCAGCGGATCGAGGGCTACGCCGGCGCGGTGATCCTGGCCACCAACCTGCGCCGCAACATCGACGCGAGCTTCCTGCGGCGGCTCGACCTCGTCATCGACTTCCCCTTCCCCGAGCCGCACGAGCGGGCACGTCTGTGGCAGCGGCTGCTCCCCGTCCAGGCGCGGCGGCCGGAGAGCGACATCGAGATCCCGTTCCTGGCCGCGCGCTTCAAGCTCGCGGGCGGCTCGATTCGCAACGCCGCGCTCGCGGCCGCCCTGCTCGCGGCGGAGGAGGGCGCCCTGATCGCGATGGCCCATGTGGTGCGCGCCGTGGCGCTGGAGTACGACAAGCTCGGCCGACTCACGCTCGAGGCCGACTTCGAGCGCTTCTACGGGGTGACCCAGACGACCGGCAGCGGCGCGCGCTGACCAAAAGGGGCACGCGGTGTGCCCCTCCGCCTGCCCGTTCGGCGGGCCTGTCCGGCCCCGGCACTCGCGTGCTCGTGCTGAGCTATGCCCGGTGGAGCTGAGCACCGCCGTCCCGCCCAACACCTCGCTCGCCGAGCTCGACGAGGCGCTGCGCGCGCTCCTGCGCCGCGAGCTCGAGCGGGTGGGCTTCGCGGGCGTGAGCGTGGCCTTCGAGGCGCCCGAGCATGACTGGGCGGCCGGCGTCACCCAGCCGACGCTCAACCTGTTTCTGTACGACCTGCGCGAGAACCACCAGCGCCGCCGCGCGCAGTGGGACCAAGGCGAGACGGGCGGCCGCCGCGTCGAGACGCGACCGCCGCTGTGGCTCGACGCCTCCTACACGCTCACCGCCTGGTCGCGCGCGGTCGAGGACGAGCATCGCCTGCTCTCGCAGGCGCTCACCGTGCTGCACAGCCACCCCGAGGTGCCCGGGGAGGTGCTGCCGGCGGCGCTCGCCGCGCTGTGCGAGCGGCTCGGTCCGCTGCGCACACGGGTGGGGGACCCCCGGCATGACGCGACCCCGGACTTCTGGATGGCGGTCGGCGGCCCCTACAAGCTCTCCTTTCACTACATCGTCACCGTGCCGTTCCCCTCCGGGGTCACGCTGCGCCGCGGGCCGGCGGTGCAGTCCCCGCGGCTGCGCGTGGGCCACCGCTGAAGCGGCCGGGTGGGCAACGGGCATTGCCCTCACAGCTGCCCACTCCACCCTGGCGCACACGGGGCATGGGGTTCATCTTGCGCAGGGAGATGATGGAGAGCCAAATGACCGACAGCCCCTCGCGCCCACCCCGCGTGCTGCTCGCGCGGCTCAGTCCGGTGGCTGCCGTCGGGATGCGCCGCATGTTGAGCGACGACGGCGTTGAGATCGTCGGCGAGGAGAGCCGTCCGCTCGCGATCGAGGCCCTGGCACGCGAGCTTGCCCCCGACGCGGTCGTGCTCGCGCTCGGCGCGGGAGGAGCCCGGGCGCTGTGCGATCGCATCAGACTGGCGGCGCCCGGGGCCACGGTGATCATGTGGGCCTCCGAGGAGAACCGCATGCGGATCGCCGAGCCCGGGACATCCGCGATCCGCGAAGTCGCGGCCGGCGGCCTGGCCGACCTGCGGCGTGAGCTGATCTCCACGCAATCACCTACCGAGGAGTGACATGCCGACGTACATGACACCCGGGGTCTACGTCGAGGAGATCCCCGCACGCAACAAGCCGATCGAGGGCGTCAGCACCTCAACCGCGGCGTTCATCGGCCTGGCGCCGGGAGGGCCGCTCAACCAGCCGGAGAAGATCACCGACTGGTCGCAGTTCGAGCGGATCTACAGCGATCCCGACCATCCCGAGCGGGGGCCCTACATGGAGGGCGCCTACCTCGCGCACGCCGTGCGCGGCTTTTTCGCCAACCAGGGCTCAGAGTGCTGGGTGGTGCGAGTGGGCGGCACCGGCCAGCCGCGGGTGGCGCTGCCGGATGAGAGGCACAAGACCGCGGTCTTCGAGGTCTCGGCCCTGCCCGGGGTCAAGGAGGTGCGGCTGGAATTGACCCTCGACCCCCCAGCCCTTCCCGAGAAGGGCTCGCAGAACGGGTCCGGGACGGAGCAGCCCGAAAACAACGAATCTCCACAGCTGCCGGAGTCCACCTACACGCTGGTGTTGACCGCCGAAACCAAGCACGAGAAGTTCGAGCGCTTGAAGGCGTCCGCGCTCGCGGCGACGGTGAACGAAGGGGACGACAAGTCCGAACCGGTCGTGCTCAAGTCCGGGCTTATCACGCTCGAGCGCCTGCCGGTCAACGAGAGCCTGCGGCCGGCGGCCGGCACCTACCAGCTGAGTGCGCGGCCGAAGCTGGTGGAACAGGTCGAAGCGAGCGAGCTCGAGGGAAGCACCACCGACCGCAGTGGGCTGGGCAGCCTGTCGGCGATCGAGGACATCTCGATCGTCTGCGTGCCCGACCTGATGTCGATCGCGAAGAACGACACCGAGGTGCGCGACCTGCAGGGCAAGGTGATCGCGCATTGCGAAGAGATGGCCGACCGCGTCGCTGTGCTCGACACTCCGCGCGACATGAAACCCACACAGGCGCTCGCGTGGCGGGTGACCGACGCCGGCTACGACTTCAAGCAGGCCACCCTCTACTACCCGTGGCTGGAAGTGATGGATCCGCTGAGCAAATTCCCGAAGCTCGTTCCTCCCTGCGGGCATGTGGCTGGGGTGTGGGCGCGCACCGACAAGACCCGGGGGGTGCATAAGGCGCCCGCCAACGAGGCGATCATGGCGATCACCGGACTCGGCTTTCAGGTCACCGACGTCGAACAGCGCGAGCTCAACCGCGCTGGCTTGAACTGCATCCGTTCCTTCCCGGGTCGCGGGATCAAGGTGTGGGGCGCGCGCACGCTCTCCTACGACCCCGAGTGGCGTTACCTGAATGTGAGGCGCCTGTTCAATTACGTCTCGGACTCGATCATGCGCGGCACGCAGTGGGCGGTGTTCGAGCCCAACGACGAACGCCTGTGGATCCAGCTGCAGATCGCCGTCAGCAACTTCCTGACGATCGCCTGGCGCAACGGCGCGCTGTTCGGCGCTACGCCCGACCAGGCCTTTTACGTGAAGTGCGACAGCGAGACCAATCCCCCCGAACTGATCGAGCTCGGTCAGGTGGTGACCGAGATCGGGATCGCTCCGGTGAAGCCGGCGGAGTTCGTCGTGTTCCGCATCAGCCAATACACCGCCGGCGAAGGCGCTGCCTGAGCGGCAGGAGACAGGAGGCATCAACCATGGCGGCAGTCGAGCAGGGCGAGGCGGTCAATGCCTCATATTTCTATGTGCGCTTCGACAGCCTCAACGTCGCGGCGTTCCGCGAAATCTCGGGGATCGGTTCCGAGAACGACGTGGTCGTCCAGCACCAGGTCAACAAGGAAGGCAAGGCCTCCTACGTCAAGACCGCCGGCAAACTCGGCTGGCAGAACCTGGTGCTCAAGAAGGGAATCGACACCGACATGAGCCTGTGGGAATGGCGCAACACGATTATCACCAAGGGCGTGGACGGCCAGCGCAAGAACGGTGAAATCTTCATCGTCAACGTGCAGGGCAAGCAGCAGACGACCTGGAAGGTCATCAACGCCTGGCCCTGCAACTACGTCGTGGGGACGCTGGTGCCCGACACCAGCGAGATGCTGCTGGAGGAGATCCACCTCGCCCACGAGGGGCTCGAACGGGTGAAGTAGGCAGTGGCCCACACCCAATACAGCTTCGCGCTCCCCTCGGGGTTCGCGCTCGTCGGCGGTTGCACCTCCGTGGCCGGCGCACCAGTGCCGCTCACCGGTGGGTCTGCGATTCCGGCCGCTGGGTCTGCGATTCCGGCTGGTGGGTCTGCGATTCCGGCTGGTGGGTCTGCGATTCCGGCTGGTGGGTCTGCGATTCCGGCTGGTGGTGCGGCGCCTTCTCCTGCCGGACAAGTGCTTCCGGCTGGCGCGCCCGCATCTCTCGCCCGTGAGCCCGCGCCCAGCGCTGAGTCCGGGTGGCCCGAGGGTCTACCGATCGGCCTGCTTCAAGACCAGCAGCGAGCGCGCAACCGCGAGGCGCTGATGCGCTCTGGCGCTCCCCTGCGCCGCGGACGCGTCGAAGAGGGCGCCGCGCCGGGCGTCCTGTCGCGGCTCAGCCCGCGGCCACCCGAGCCGGCGGAGTCCCAGCAATCGGGCGGCGTGGCCGACATGGAGGAGCTCTGCGAAGAGCTGATCGCTCGCCTGCGCCGTGAGCTGCTGGTCGAGCGCGAGCGTATGGGAACCCTGTTCGGAGCGTGAGGCACAGACGATGGCGTGGAGCAACGACGCGCTGCTCGACGCCGGCTCCCCGGTAGGCGAGGCGCGCTACTTTCAGGTTCAGATCCCCGAAATCACGGTCGGCGTGTTCGCGCGCTGCGGCGGGTTGGAGGTCGAATACGAGACGCTGGAGTACGCCGAAGGCGGCCAGAACAGCTTCATCCACAAGCTGCGCGGGCACATCCGCTACCCGAATCTGCTGCTCAGCCGCGGGATCACCAACGAGACCGGGCTGCTCGACTGGATGTGGGTCGTCCGCGAATTCGACCAGCGACCCACGGTCACGCTCACGCTGCTGAACGAGCTGGGCAAGACGCAGCGCTCGTGGCAGTTCAGCCATGCGCTGCCCGTCCGCTGGGTTGGCCCGACGCTCGCCGAGACCGGCGAGGTGGCCAGCGAGACGCTGGAGATCGCCCACGCCGGCCTGCTGCTCACCTGATGGCAAGCCAGCAGATCAGCTACCAGAAGGCGCAGCTGGAGATCGAGGGGCAGGCTGCGCTGCAATGCTGGTTCAACCCCCACCAGTACGCCGTCTCCAAGTCCAACCAATGGCGCGCGACCCCCGTCGTCGGCGCCAGCCTGCCGAGCATCCAGTTCGCCGGTGGGCTCGCGCGGGAGCTCACGCTGGAGCTGCTGTTCGATGCCTCCGACACCACCGCTGGCGATGTGCGCGGCGTCACCGACCAGCTGTTCCTGATGATGGAGGTCACCGAGCAGGCCAGCGGCGCCGGCAACTCTGGTCGCCCGCCAACCGTCACCTTCAGCTGGGGCCCGACGGTCACCTTCAAGGCGGTTGCCCGCCATCTCGACGTGCACTACACGTTGTTTCGCCCCGACGGCACCCCGATCCGTGCGATCTGCGCGCTCACGCTGGTGCAGGTCGAGAAGGCCGACAGCCGCTCCGGTAGCGGCGCCGCGCCGGCGCAGAACCCCACCACGCGCGCCAACGCCAAGCTCGGCGTCCACGTCCTGCGCGAGGGCGACTCGCTGCCCTCGGTCGCCTACGCGGCCTACGGGGATCCCACCCGCTGGCGCGAGATCGCCGAAGCCAACGGGATCGAGGACCCGCTCGTGCTGCAGCGCGGCCGGGCGCTCACGATCCCCGGGTCGGGCGCCCGATGAGATGAGCTTCCAGCCGCCCCCGTTGCTGGCCTCGTGCGTGGTGCGTATCGACGGCACCGCGCTTGCCCCCGAGCTCTCCGCGCTGCTCGTCCTGCTGCGCGTCCGCGACAGCCTGCGCCTGCCCGATCAGGCGTTCCTGCGGCTCGCCGATCCGCAGCTCGCGCACGTCGACGACGAACTGCTCGCGGTCGGCCGCACCATCGAAGTGCTGTTCGCCCCGTCCACGGGCGGTCAGGCGAGCAGCCTGTTCAGCGGGCGCATCGAGTCGATCGAGCTGGAGCTGCTCGTCGGCGGCGCGTTCATCGCAGCCACTGCGTACGAGCCGGCGTTCGTCCTGCACCAGCAGCGCCGCACGCAGGCCTTCCAGAGCATGAGCAGCGGCGAGATCGCCGCACAGGTGATCGATGCCGCCGGCCTCACCCCGTCGATCACAGGCTCCGCGGCGAGCGACGCCGTCCATCCCTTCCTGCTGCAGAGCGAGGAGACCGATTGGCAGCTGCTGTGGCGCTTGGCGGACGCGATCGACTTCGAGGTCGTCGGCGAGGGTGCCACGGTTCACTTCCGCCCCGCCGGGTCGGCCTCCACCGGAGCGCCGCTGCAGCTGCGCGCACCCGAGCAGCTGCTCTACTTCCGCCCCCGGATCACCGCCGCCCAGCAGGTGGAAGGCATCGAAGTGCGGGGCTGGGATCCGGCGAGCGCCGAAGCGATCGTCGCCGAGGAACGCGCGCCGACCCCGGACTCCAGCCCCGGCGCCGGGCGCGACCAGGTGGCCGCGAAGAGCGGTGCGGGCGAGTGGTCGGTGGGCGACCGCACCGTCGTCAGCCACGACGAGGCGAGCGCGCTTGCCGGCAGCCTCGCGGCGCGGCTGACCAACGCTTGGGTGGAGGCCGACGGGGTCGCCGTCGGCAACCCCAGCCTGGGGGCTGGCAGCCGGGTGCAGGTGAGCGGTGTGGGCACGCGCTTCGGCGGCAGCTACACCCTCACCTCCACCACCCACGTGCTCTCGGGTGGTCGCGGCTACGAGACGCACTTCACGGTATCCGGCCGCGCGGCGCGCACGATCGCCGGGCTGCTCGACCCCACCCCGGCGGCGCCGCGGTGGGGGACAAGTGTGGTCGTGGGGGTGGTCACGCAAACCGAAGATCCCGAAGGCCTCGGGCGCGTGCGCGTCCAGCACCCGGCGCTCGGGGAAGGCGCCGAGGGGTGGTGGGCGCGGATCGCCGTGCCGGCGGCCGGCGCGGGGCGCGGCCTGCTGATGATGCCGATGCCGGGCGACGAGGTGGTGCTCGCCTTCGAGCAGGGCGACCCGCGCCGCCCCTACGTGCTCGGGTCGGTGTGGAACGGGCGGGCGACCCCCGGCAAGCTGGTGAAGTCCGACGGCTCGTTTGCACTCGCCAGCGATCACGACATCAGCCTCGAGGCGGCCGGCGCAACCTCGATCGCGGCCCAGAAGGCGATCGACGTCAAGGGCGCAGAAGGCGTCTCGATGAAGGCGCAGCAAGAACTGACGCTGGGAGGCGCATCGGTCATGCTGCAGGCCGACGGGAGCGTGACGGTGAAGGGCGGGGACATCGCTGTGCAGGCGAGCGGCACCGTGCAGATATCCGGCAGCGAGGTGTTGCTCGGATGACCCGGCACCTCGGAACCGGCGTGGCCTTCCCGCTGGAGGTCGACGGTCATGGGGGCATGGCGCTCGCGCACGACGAGCTCGACGTCGAACAGGCGATCCGGATCATCCTGGCGACGACCCCCGGTGAACGGCCGATGCGCCCGGAGTTCGGCTGCGCGGTGCACGACTGCGTCTTCGCGGCGATCGACGCCCTCACCCTCGGGCGGGTCGAGCACGCGGTGCGCGTCGCGCTCGACCGTTGGGAGCCGCGTGTGGAGACCGAATCGGTTGAGTTCGATCTCACGCGCGTCGAGGAGGGCATCCTCCAGATCGTCGTCGGCTACCGCCTGCGTGCGACCAACTCCGCGCACAACCTGGTTCACCCCTTTTACGTGATCCCGGCGGAGGAGCCCTGATGACGGTGCCGGGGGTGGCGCGGGCGCTCGAGGTGGAGTCGTGCATTGCGGTGCTGGAGGTGGTGCCCTGATGACGGTGCCGGAGGTGGCGCTCGATGACCTGCGCTTCCAGGATCTCGTCAACGAGTGCCGCAAGAGCATCACCAAGCACTGTCCCGAGTGGACCGAGGTCAACGTCTCCGACCCCGGAATCACGCTGATCGAGCTGTTCGCGTGGATGACCGACATGCTCTCTTACCGGATCAACCGGCTGCCGGAGAAGCTGCACGTGGCGCTGCTCGGGCTGCTCGACATCCGCCTACTGCCGCCCGAGGCCGCACGCACCGAGCTGCGCTTCACATTCGAGCACCCACCCGCCAAGGAGGTGCAGATACCCGCGTGGGTGACCGAGGTAGCCACCCAGCGCACCCAAATGCACGGTCCGATCGTCTTCCAAACCAATGCCGACTTCACCATCCGCCCGGTGCGGCCCAAGGTGTGCCTGTTCAAGCGCGGTTCCGAATGGGTCAACATCCCGGTCAGCAGCGACGGCCGCGCGCAGCCGCAGGGACGCGACTGCTCCGCCTTCAGCGAGAAGCCGCAGGTGGGCGACTGCCTGATGCTCGGCTTCGATCGTCCGCTCGATCGCCTGCTGATGCGGGTCAACGTGGACTGCAAGGCGGCGCGCGGCGTCGGCGTCAACCCGAAGGAGCCTCCGCTGGCGTGGCAGGTCTCCGTGCCGCATGTCGCGCGGGCGCAGGCGCAGTCGGATGCGCCTGCCGGTCTCGCCCGCGGCGACTGGTCGGCGGCGATCGATCCGTTGAGCGACACCACCGAAGGCTTCATTTCGCCGGCCGGCCTCGCTGGCACCGCCTGGTCGGACGCAATCGATCCGTTGAGCGACACCACCGAAGGCTTCAACGTGGAACGGGGATCGATCGAGCTTGCCCTGCCGCCACGCACTGCCGCCATCCCGATCAAAGATCACAGCCTCCCCCGCCACTGGCTGCGCTGCAGCGTCATCGCCCCTCTCGCCGGCGCCCCCGACAACCTCTACCAAAGCCCGCCGCAGATCTTCTCGTTGACTGCCGCTCCGGTAGGAGCGACAGTCCCCGCCGAGCACCTCCGGTGCGTTGAGGCGGAGCTGCTGGGCCGCAGCGACGGGACCCCGGGGCAGACCTTCCGGCTGCGCTACGCGCCGATCCTGCCGGCGCTCGACGCCGCCGAGCGTCTCGAAGTGCGCGATCCCGACAATCCCGACGGCGATCGCTGGGAGCACTGGCGACGGGTGGTGACGTTCGCCGAAGGCAAAGCGGACGATCGCCACTACACGCTCGACGAGAGCACCGGGGAGATCGAGCTCGGCCCGGCGGTGCGCCAGAGCAACGGCACCTTCCGCTACTACGGTGCGATCCCGCCGCAGCGCAGCGAACTGCGCTTCAGCGCCTATCGCCACGGCGGCGGGACGCTCGGCAACGTGGCGGAAAAGACCCTCACCCGCCTGCGCCGGCCGATCCCGGGCATAAGATCGGTCACCAACCCCGAAGCTGCCAGCGGGGGCGTCGACGCGGAGAGCCTCGAGCTCGCCCGCGCCCGTGCAAGCGCCGTGCTGCGCACCCGTACCCGCGCGGTCACAAGGGAGGACTTCGAGGAGCTCGCGCACGTCGCCTCGGGTCGCGTTGCCCGAGCCCACTGCGTGTCGGGGGAGGTCGCCGGTGTCCCCCGGGTGTACATCGTCCCGAAGGTGGTGGAAAGCCCGCTCGGACGTATGCTGCAACCGCGCGAGCTGCAAGCCGATCGGGATCTGCTCGATGAGGTCAAACGCCGCCTCGACGAATCCCGGCTGGTGGGCACCACTGTCTGCCTTGCGATCCCTCGCTTTCGCGCCGTCAGGGTCGTGGTACAGGCGGTGGCGAGCCCTTCCACCGATGTCGTGGATGTCGAGCGCCGTATCCTCGATGCGCTCTACACCTACCTCAACCCGCTGGTGGGTGGCACGGTCGATGGGGAAGGCGAGGGCTGGGAGTTCGGGCGCCCGCTCCGGCAGGGCGAGCTCTATCCGATCGTGCACGGGCTCGAAGGCGTGCACAAGATCGTGCTCCTGAACGTCTACGAGGTGAAGCTCGAGACCAGCGAGGTCACCTCGGGGGCGCTCACGGAAGATCTGAAGCTCGGCCCGGGGGAGCTGATCGCCTCCGGCCGGCACCGCGTCAAGGTCGACCCCCCCTCGGTGGCGTGAACGATCCCGTGCCTGCCATTCCCCCAATCGTGAGTGGTCGCCGCGACTTGCCTGCCGCGGGTGAAACGCTCCTTCGCGGCAATGCCGAGGGCGTTCCGGAGGTGGCCTCGGCCCGTGAATACCTGCGCTCGGGCCTGCCCTCGATCTACCGCGAGAAGGGCTCATTCGGGATGCGCTTCCTGCATGCGCTCGAGCGGGTGCTCGATCGGCAGGTGGCGATCGTTAACTCGCTGGGTGCCTACCTCTCGCCGCAGCTTGCGCCCCCGGGGATGGTTAACGCGATCGCTGGCTGGCTGGGCCTGGTGCTCGATGATGCACCCACTGAGGAGGTTCGCCGCGAGTTGCTGGGCTGCGCCGAACGGCACGCGTGCGCCGCGGATGCTAGCCACGCGTTGCCGGGCAGCACCGAGCGGCACGTGTCCACCGAAGAGGTTCGCCGCGAGCTGCTGGGCAGCGCCGAGCAGATTGCACGTCTGCGGGGCACCCGAGCCGGCCTGGAGCTGGTGCTCGAAATCTGCTTCCCGGGTCTGCATCTGAAAGTCGAGGATCACGGCGAAGTCGTGCTCCTCGATGGAGGGCTTGCGCCCCCGAACAGGCCCTATCCGGGCTTTGAGGTGCGCTGCCCAACGCGGCTCGAGCCAGCGCTTCGCAACGCGGTCGAATGCGCGATCGAGCGCCAGCGGCCGATGCAGGTTGCCTGCCAGCTCGAAGACGCCTCTCAGACCGTCGAAGACGCCGCCGGGGGGCCGGAGCGTTGACCACTCGGATCTGCCCCAAGTGCGAAGCGGAGCACCAGAACGGTGGCGACTTCTGCCCGGACCCCGCCTGTGATGAATATCTGGTGTGGAAGCGCATATCCGCGCGAGCGGCAACAGCCGACCCACCGTCCCAGCCGCCTGCTGTCCCCCAAACGCCGTACCCGCCCCCCCAAACGCCTTACCCGCCAAGCCAAGCGCCCTACCCGCCCAGCCAAGCGCCCGCCTCGCCCCAGCGTGCGAGGGCCGTGATCGCGCTGCTGGAGGAGGGGGAGATGGACGGGACGCTGCCGGTCGAGCCGGGAAGGAAGCTCGAGCTCAACGGGCGGGTGCGCAACCAGAGCAAGATCGTCGACAGCTACACGCTGGTGGTGGAGAACCTGCCCGAGCATTGGTGGACGATCGAGCCCGCCATCCTCCATCAGCTGCCCTTCGAGACGGGTGAGCGGCCCGAGGAAGAGTTCAAGGTGACCCTGAGGGTTCCGCGCTCTCCGGCGGCGGAGAAGGGGGACCGGCGGATCAAGATCACCGCCACTTCCGATGCGGACAGGGAGCAGGTGAGCGCCCTATGCAAGCTGCGCATCGAGCCGTTCGAGGATCTGGGCATCAAGGTGCAGCCCGAACGCACCGCGGGGCGCCGGCGTGGTCACATGGTGGTGATCGTCACCAACGCCTCCAACCACGACGTCGAAGTGAGTCTCTGCGGCAGCGACAAGGACGAGCAGTGCCGCTTTTGCTTCAGCCTCGTACAGGCCCCTCTCCCACCTGGATGGCATCCGGGGACCAAGGTGCGCAGGATGCTCGCCCGCCTGCGCGGGACAGGCTCCATGGTCCTCGAGCAGCACATCCCACGCGATGAGGAACTGCGGGCCGAGCTCTTCGTGTACCCCACCAAACCGCTCTCGCTCTTGATGGGCCGCACGATCAACCACGAGCTAACCTTGCAGGTAGGGCTCGCCGGCGTGGTGGACGCCGAACAGGGTGACCAGGGCGATCGCAAGTCACCTTCGCGCGCGGCGGTCTACCGCCAGCGTGCGTGGCTGCCGTGGTGGAGCACCCTGATAATCGCGGCCCTCGTGATCGGCGCTGCCTGGTGGATCCACAAATTGCTCGAGCGCGTGCCGGTGCCCGACGTGGTCGGGCACCCCATCGCCGAAGCTCGCCAAGAGCTTGAAAAGGGGAGCCTGGAAGGCGTGGAGGAACCCGCCGTGCAGACACCCGACAAGCTCGCCATGTGCAATACCCATCATCCGCAGAAACCGGTGGAAGTAGGTGACGTGTTCGCCGAGCATCCCTGTGCGGGACACAAGGTTGACCCCCACAGCAAGGTGACGTTGTTCACCGCCGCCGCGCGCCGCCCGGCGCGCGTGCCCGACCTCTTCGACCTCTCCGATCAGGCGGCGCAGGAAGCCCTCGCGGCGGCGGGATTTGCGATCGGCGACATCAAGCCCTACCCGCCGCCCCACGGCTTGGTTGTCATCCACCAGGAGCTCAAGCCCGGGGCGAAGGTTGTGGGGCCCGATGACGTGAACGTGAGGCTCGGACAGGTCGCCGCCGTCCCCGATTTGATCGGCAAGCAGCCCGACGCCGGCTCGCAGGCGCTCAGGTCGGTGAGCCTGCTCCTCGGCACCGTCACCTCGGCCCATCCAGGGCATCCGCGGAGCACGGAAGTCATCGTCACGCAGTCCGCGGCGGCGAACACGGTCGTGCGCGTGGGCACCACGGTCAACGTGGGCCTTGGAGAACCCGTCCGTCCACACCCGCTTCACGCCGCGTCCAAGCCGGCCGCCAAGCCGAAGGCCAGCTCGAAGAGTGGAGCAAAGGCGAAAGCCAGCTCCCATGCTAAGCCCATGACCGCGCCGCTACCCGCTCTCGCCGCCGGCTCCACCGCCGTCGCCGCGACGGCGGCGCTCTCGAAGGCAGGTTTGCATAGCAAGCGAACGCGCGCGATCAGCGCCACGGTGCCCGCGGGCGGGCTGGTGCGCACCGAACCCGCCGCGGGTGCCAAGGTGCGCCGCGGCGCAGTGGTGACACTCGTCCTCTCTGCCGGGTTCCCGGAGGTCGCCGTCGATGACGGTCACAGCGTGTACGCGCTCGATGGTGTGAACGGGAAGCGGGTGGCGATCGTGGCCGCCGGTCCGCGGCAGGCCACCGAACCGACGTGGTCGCCCGACGGCAAGAGCATCGCCTACGTCTCCGACGGTCGCGTGATGCTGACGAGTGCCCGGGGCGCCGGCGGGCCCGTGGCGCTCACGCCGGCGGGGGAGCGGTTTGCGCTGCCGACCTTCCCCACGGCCCCCTCCGCTCCCGCGGTGATCGCCGCGATCGCACAGCGCGACGGCGGCCTCGAGGATCTCTGCCTGCTGGCGGTCGCACACAGCTCCCCCAGCTGCATGGAGGTGTCCGGTTGGACGCTGGGCGACGCGATCACCTGGGCGCCGGACGGCAAGAGGCTGCTGGTGGAGGCGGCTCGCACCTCGCCCGCGCCCAGCATGGTGGGTCTGCTCGAATTCACCAGCGCCGTGCCGTTCTCCACCCGCGCCTCCGACTGGGGGACGGGGCGGCTCGCGACGCCCACCGCGGCGATGGACGCCGGCGTGCTCGCCGGGGCGTTCTCGTCCGACGGAAAGGAGCTCGCGCTCGTGGAAGACTTCGCCGGCCCCCCAACGGTGGCACTGGTGGCGCCGTCGGACCTCGCGTTGGCGAAGGCCACGAGGCTGCCGTCGGGGCAGGCGGTGTGCGCGGTGCAGTGGCGCACCGACGGAGCCGAACTGCTCGTGCAAACGGGGGGGACGCAGGGCGCCACCGGCCCCGGTTGCACGCCGAGCCTCGGTTCGCTCTACCGCCTCGACCTGGCGCATCCTGGCGCGCTCGTGCTCCTCGCGAGCGGCGTGGCCCACCCGAGCTGGCAGCCGCTGCCCGGAATCGGCTGAGCGGTGCGCGCTGGCTCTGCTACAGGGGATTGGCCCGGGTCGAGCCGCGGGGAGGCGGCGGGTCTGAATCGGCGGTCGTGTCCAACCGTGCGGACCTCCTGCGACGAGCCTTCAGCACTGAACGATCTCCTGGCCGGCGAACACCACGAACACGGTCGCCGGGGGGACTCCGTCGGTGGTGCCGATCGACGTTTGCAGATGCACCGGACGCCCCTGTACCAATACCTGCTCGGAGAACGACAGGGGCAGCCACTCGACCACCACGGTGCAGGGCACGGTGCCCGGCGCCACCTGCGTGCACCCGGCGATCGGCGCCGCCTCCAAGTCGCCCTCGCAGATCACAAAGCCGCCCCCGATGCTCACCTTCTCCTGGCTCGGCACCACGATCACCACGCCCTCGTGAGCACATGTGATGATCGCGTTGCTCGTCAGCACGAGAGGCATCGTGGGCGTATGCTAATGGCTCGAAAGAGAGCGGGCGCCCGTATTCTCGTCTGTCCTCTTTGCCCAGGACGTCTTTGGTGAGAGATGCTCGTATTCGTGCTGGATCCACATGGCGTCTATCGCCGCGGGTTGGCGGCCTGCCTCGCGGAGGTCGCGGATGTGACACAGGTGAGCGAGGCGGCGACCCCCGAGGAGGCGTTCGCCGCGCCCGAGTTGCCCCGCGCGGATGTGATCATGGTTGACCCCCACCGCTTTGGGGGATCGTGCCTGATCCGGCGCCTCGTCGATGGCAGCTCCGCCCGCGTGATCGCCTGCTCGGCTCGCCGCGACCCCGACGAGGTGCTCGCGATCATCCAGGCGGGCGCGATCGGTTACCTCTGCAAGGACACGCTCACCCCCGATGCGCTCGGCTCGGCCGCGGTGGCAGCCGCGCAGGGGGCGGGGGTGCTCGCGCCGGAGCTGCTAAACGATTTCATGCAAGGCCTCACCAGAGTTTCGCGTGACCTGCTGGAACCGAACGGACTCTCCCTATCGCTGCTGAGCGCGCGCGAGCAGCAGGTGCTCTCGTTGGTGGCCGAAGGGCAGTCCACGCGCGAGGTGGCCACACGGCTGCACTACTCCGAACGAACGGTGAAGAACGTCCTGCACGATGTAGTGACGAAGCTCAACGCGCGCACACGCTCACAAGCCGTGGCCGAGGCGGTGCGCCAAGGTCTGATTTGAGGGGGAGGGATCGCCGCTGGGCCGGCGGCGTCAATCGGGCCGGTGGGACTCCGGGATCGGTGGAGATTCAGGCTAAGGTGCGGGGCATGGAGCAGCGAACGCTCGGACGCACCGGTACCCATGTGAGCTCGCTCTGCCTCGGCGCGATGATGTTCGGTGCCTGGGGGGAGCCCGACCACGACGCGGCGATCCGCATCGTCCACCGGGCGCTGGACGCGGGGATCAACTTCATCGACACCGCCGACGTCTACTCGCGCGGGGAGTCGGAGCAGATCGTTGGCAAGGCGCTCAGCGGCGGGCGGCGCGAGAACGTCGTGCTTGCCACCAAGTTCCACGGCACGATGGGGGAGGACCCCAACCAGAGCGGCAATTCGCGGCGCTGGATTATGCGGGAGGTCGAGGCTTCGCTGAAGCGCCTGCAAACCGACTGGATCGACCTCTACCAGGTGCATCGCTGGGATCCGTGGACCGATCACGATGAGACACTCGGAGCGCTCACCGACCTGGTGGCCCAGGGCAAGGTGCGCTACATCGGCTCCTCCACGTATCCGGCTGCACAGATCGTCAAGGCGCAGTGGGTCGCACGCGACCGCGGGCACCAGCGCTTCGTCTGCGAGCAGCCGCCGTACTCGATCCTCGCCCGCGGCATCGAGGCCGACGTGCTGCCCACCTGCCACGAATTCGGGATGGGAGTCATCCCCTGGAGCCCGCTCGCGGGCGGCTGGCTATCGGGGCGGTGGCGCAAGGGCGCGGAGGATCTGACCTCCCGGCGCTCGGCGATGATCCCGCAGCGCTACGACCTCTCGATTCCGGCCAACCAGGCAAAGCTCGAGGCCGCCGACGCGCTCGCACAGGTGGCGGAGGAGGCCGGCATCTCGTTGATCCACATGGCGCTCGCGTTCGTCATCCGCCACCCGGCTGTGACAGCGGCGATCATCGGTCCGCGCACGATCGAGCAGCTCGAGTCTCAGCTCGGCGCGGCGGAGCTGGAGCTGGACGCCGCGCTGCTTGACCGTATCGACGAGATCGTGGCGCCAGGGACAACCGTGAACCCCACGGACGCCGGCTGGGCCAACCCCGCGCTGGCGGCTGCGGCCCGGCGTAGGTAGTAGGTAGCGACACGCCCCTTCGGTGCGGCGATCGTGTCAGCTGTGACGGCTCGTTGGGCGCTGTTCCCTCCTGAGCACATCGGTGCGGGCGATCGTGTGCGCTGTGTAGCTCGCTGGCACTGTCTGCGCCTGAGCACATCTCGCGCGTCCCTGCTCGCGCGTCCTTCGTTAGTCTGCGCGCACGTGGATGGCGGTGGGTCGCGCAGCGCACCGCGACAGTTACTCGAGAAGATCAGGGGGAGACGATGGGATACATGCTGAAAACGAGGTCACCAAAGCTGTACGGGGTGCGCACAATTGCGCTGGCAGTTGGCGTCTTGCTGGCATTTGTGGCCGGCGGATGCGGGTCGAGCTCATCCAAGACGGGCTCGACTGGAAGTGCTTCCGCGACAACGTCATCCTCCGCGTCCCCCTCAACCCAGGCGGCGAGCACGAACGTCTCCACGAGCACCAAGTCGCCGGCCGGCACGACCGCCGCCGGCACGAAGCTCGCGCTTGGCGCCCCTGCCATCGTGAACTATGAGCCCGGCGGGTCGCCGAAGCCGACGTATCGTCTCCAGCTGACCGTTCTCAGCATCAAGAAGGGCTCTCAGGCTGACCTCAACGGCGTGGAACTCGAAAAGGCCGAGCGGGGACAGACCCCCTACTACGTCTCGCTGCGAATCCAAAACGTCGGCTCAGGTGACGCGGCCGCCGAAGAAAATCAGCCGGCCGCCGCCTTCCAGGCTACTGACGATCGTGGACAGCAGGGCCAGGAACTGACAGTGCTCGGCACCTTCAGGCCGTGTCCAAACGTCACCCAGCCGAAGCATTTCACCCACGGCGTCACCTATCAGACCTGCGTCATCTACATGGTTGGAGGCGGCGGTTCGATCGTCCAAGAGGAGTGGACCGGGAACGGCGCCGACGCCTACGGGGAAAACCCAATCGTGTGGAAGGCGGGCTGAGCGGGGCGCACCACGCCGTTCGTACGGTGTCTCGGCTACCGCTTTGCCTTCGCCCGTGACCACTCGGCCTTGTGTGCGCAGGGGCCCCGCGCGTAGCTGCGTCACCCTTGGCGCGGCAAACGTGCGCTCAGCGCACGGGAACGAAACGCTCGTGCGCCAGCGCTCGCAGCCGTTCGATGTCCTCGCGTCGCGAGACCGAGAGCGGAACTGTGGCGGCGAGCTCGTCGAGCAGGAGCTGCGTGTCGAGCGGTCGGTGCTCCTGGAGCGCTCGCAGCAGCGCGACGATCACAACCTGCTCGAGCTCCGCACCGCTGAAACCCTCGGCGGCCGCCACGATCTTGGTTAGGTCCAGGCGCTCAGGATCCTGCTTGCGCAGCGACAGGTGAATGCGCAGGATCGCCTCCCGCTCCGCCGCGTCGGGCAGGTCGACGAAGAAGATCTCGTCGAAGCGACCCTTGCGCAGCAGCTCCGGGGGCAGCGCCGAGAGATCGTTGGCCGTCGCCACCACGAACACGTCCGCGCGCTTCTCCTGCAGCCACGTGAGAAAGGAGCCGAACAGGCGCCGGCTGAGCCCACCGTCGGCCTCGCCATCACCGCTCGGCGCCATGCCCTTCTCGATCTCGTCGATCCACAGAACCACCGGAGCCATCGACTCCGCGGTCGCCAGCGCATGACGCAGATGCTTCTCGGACTCGCCGACGTACTTGTCGTAGAGGCGGCCGGCGTCCAGCTTTAACAGCGGTAGTTGCCATTCCCGCGCGACGACCTTCGCTGCCAGCGACTTGCCGCAGCCCTGCACCCCCACCAGCATCACGCCCTTCGGCGCCGGCAGGTTGAGCGCTGCTGCCTCCGCGCCAAAGGCCACGTGGGCACGCTGCAGCCAGCGGCGCAGGTTGGCGAAGCCGCCGAGCTCGAACTTGTTCTCGAGTGCCGGGAAGTATTCGAGCGGGCCCCCGTCGCGGATCGCCCGTGCCTTGAGATCCACCACACGGCCGAGGTCCTCGATCGTCAGCTTGCCATCGTCGATCGCCACCTGCGCGACTGCCTGGCGCGCCTGCTCGAGCGTCAAGCCGCTCAACGCGGAGGCGAACGCGTCGTAGTCGCTCGCCGCGATCGTGACCTCCGCGCTGCCGTTCAGGCGCAGCGATTCGACCACGGTTTCGATCGCCGCGCGGTACTCCTCGTGGAGGGGAAGCCGCAGCCCATAGCGCACCACCTGGGCCTCCACCTCCGCCGGGAGATCCACCGTCGCGGACACCAGCGCGATCGTCGAGCGCTGCGCCGGCGCTGCGAAGCGCTCCAGCAGTTCGCGGAACGCGCGCGAGGCCGAGGGGTCCGCGACGTGCGCGTCGAAGTCCTTGAGCACATACAGCCCGGCGACCGCGAGCTCGCCGATCGCGGTGAGCATACGCAGCGGGTCGGTGGTGCCATACACCGCCTGCGAGCCCGGCTGGCGCACCAGGCCCTGCGTGATCGTCCATTCGAAGATCGTCAGATGCGTCTCGGCCGCCACTGTCGCGAGCAGGGAGTCGAGACGCTCCTCCTCGGTCGTCTCGATCACGATTGCCGGATGGCGCGAGAGGATCAGCGTTTTCAGCTCATGCGCGCCGTCGGGCTCGGCCGCATCCGCGACGGCCGGCGCCGACGGTGCTCCGAAGGCGGGCGTGCTCATCTGCGCAAAGCTTCGGCACGGCGTGGGCAGGGCTTGAATTGCGGTGTCGCGATCAGGCGGTCGAGCGCTCAGCCGATGCCATTCAGCTCGGCGAGCTCGTTCTCGGAGAGGGCGAGCGCAGCGCCCTTGATGTTCTCGTGCAAGTGCGCGACGGATGAAGTGCCGGGGATCAACAGGACGTTCGGGGAGCGCTGCAGCAGCCAGGCCAGCGCGACGGCCATCGGTGTGGTGTCCAGACGGGTGGCGAGCGCTTCGAGTGTGTCGGACTGCAGCGGGGTGAAACCACCGAGCGGGAAGTAGGGCACATAGGCGATGCCCTGTGCGGCGAGGGAGTCGATCAGGGCGTCGTTGACCCGGTGGGCGAGGTTGTAGAAGTTCTGCACGCACACGATCGGCGCGATCGACTGGGCCTCGGCGATCTGCTCGGCGGAGACGGTGCTGACGCCGAGATGCTTGATCAGGCCCTCCTGCTGCATCTGCGCGAGCGCGGTGAATGGCTCTGCGATCGATCCCGCCTCGGGGGTGTCGAACCCACCGACGCGGAGGTTGACGACCTCGAGCACGTCGAGGCCGAGGTGATTGAGATTGTCGTGCACGGCCTGACGCAACTGCTCGGGCGATCGCGCGTGGGGCCAGCCGCCCTCGGCGTCACGCATGGCTCCGACCTTTGTGACAATGCGCAGCTCGTCCGGATATGGATGCAGGGCCTCCTTGATGATCTGGTTGGTGATGTACGGTCCGTAGTAGTCGCTGGTGTCGATGTGGTTGATGCCCAGCTCCACCGCTTCGCGCAGCACGGCGAGCGCGGCGTCATGGTCCTTCGGAGGCCCGAAGACGCCAGGGCCGGCGAGCTGCATCGCGCCGTAGCCCATGCGGGTCACCGTCAGGCCTTCGGCCATGGTGAACGTTCCGCCGGGAAGTGCCTTTGCTGTCATGAGCAATCCTCTCTATGTGGCCGTCAAGGGCAGGCGCACCCGGAAGACGGTGCGGCCCGGCTGGGTGTCGAGCGTGAGCGAGCCGTCGTGGCGGTCGACGATGATCCGCCGCGCGGTCGCCAGCCCGAGCCCGGTGCCGTGTCCGACGTCCTTGGTCGTAAAGAACGGGTCGAACACCCGCTCGGCGATCTCTTTAGGCACGCCCGGTCCGTCGTCGGCGATTTCGACGACAACGCAATTGGTGCCGTCGCGTCGGGTGGCGACCGTGATTGTGCCGTGATCGCCGAGCGCGTCGATCGCGTTGTCGAGCAGGTTGGTCCACACCTGGTTGAGCTCCGAGCCGCGCACGGTGAGCTTCGGCAGTGTGCGGTCGTAGTCGCGCACGACCTCGATCGTCGTCTGCTTGAGCTTGAAGCCGAGGACGGTGAGCGTCGTCTCGATGCCCTCGTGGATGTCGACTTCGACGAGCCCGCCGCGATCCATGTAGGAGTAGGACTTGACGGCGCCCACCAGCCGCGACATGCGCTCGGTGGACTCCTGCAGCTCTGCGGCGAGACGGCCGGCGGCAAGGCTCGCGGCGACCCAGCGCAGCGCGGCGTGCGTTGCCGGGCCCGCGAGCTCGGCGACGCGGCTCAGCCACCGATCGTCGACGCCCGCGGCGGCCAGCGGCTCGGCGAGGCTCCATGCTTCGGAGATGCCGAGGCCTTCCAGGCGCGCCAACAACTCGTCCTCGGCGTCGGCGGCGTCGAGCGTGTCGAGCGCGCTGGCTGTGGCCGCATGCGCGATAGCCTGCTTCTGCAGCGCCACCAGCTGCGCTGCCTCCGCGCGCTCCACGCCTGCCTCGACGAACCGGGCGAGCGCCGAGTTGATCGCGTCGAGCGCCTCGGCGAGCTGCGCGGCGGCGCTGCGGGCAGCGGCGGCCGGGTTGTTGAGCTCGTGCGCGAGTCCCGCCGCCATCGTGCCGAGCGAGGTCAGCCGCTCGCGGCTTTGCTCGATCTCGGTGACGCGGCTCATCACCGGCTGCACCTGCTGCATCACGCGGCGATGCACCGACGGCTGCGCGAGTGCCAGCCTGCGGAACTCATCCGCTGGGATCAGGGCGAGGCGGCAGCTTGTGAGCGCCACCATCCTGACCCCGAGCGAGCCACCGGTCAGCGCCGAGATCGCGCCCATCCACGTCGGCGCGACGTGCCTGTTGACGGGCTCGCTGCGGCCGCGATCGACGATCAACGCCTCCGATTGGCCCTCGAGCAGCAGCTGCGCGCCGCGCGACTCGCCGTCCTGTTCGGCGATCACCTCGCCGGCCGCGAGGCTCAGGGGCACAGCGACCGCCACCCACTCGGCGAGCTGTTCGTCGTCGAGCTCGTCGAACAGGTCGATCCGCCGTAGCTCCTCGCCGGTGATGGGGGCCGCGGTCACGCGTCCAGCAGGTATTCGTGGACGAGCGACACCGCCATCGAGCCCTCGCCGACGGCGCTTGCGACGCGCTTGATCGAGCGCGAGCGCACGTCGCCGGCGACGAACACCCCCGGCACGGTGCTCTCGAGCAGGTATGGCTCGCGCTGTAGCGGCCAGCCGTTGTTCTGCGCGTCGCGGCCAGCGAGGATGAAGCCGCGCGCGTCGCGTGCGACGACGCCGTCGAGCCAGTCGGTGCGCGGGGAGGCGCCGATGAACACGAAGCACGCGTCCGCCTCCAGCGTCTGCTCGCCGTCGGGCCCCTGGACCTGCAACCGCCGCAGATGACCGTCCTCGCCCTCGGCGGCGCTTGCGCTGCTGCCGGTGCGCACCTCGATGTTCGGGAGCGCGGCGATCTGCTCGATCAGATAGTGCGACATCGACTGCTCCAGCGAGGCGCCGCGCACGAGCATCGTCACCTTCGCCGCGTAGCCGCTGAAGTAGACGGCCGCCTGGCCGGCGGAGTTGGCCCCGCCGATCACGACCACCTGCTGCTCCTGGCACGCGCGGGCCTCGGTCATCGCCGCCCCGTAGTACACGCCTGCGCCTGTCAGCTCGGCGAAGCCGGGGGTGTCGAGCTGACGGTAGGAGACGCCCGAGGCGACGATCACACAGCTCGCGCTCAGCGTCTCCGCGCCACTCAGC
Organism: uncultured Solirubrobacterales bacterium; assembly: GCA_963724305.1. Classification (GTDB taxonomy): domain Bacteria; phylum Actinomycetota; class Thermoleophilia; order Solirubrobacterales; family Solirubrobacteraceae; genus Palsa-744. The sequence goes on along the minus strand of CAVRUG010000004.1, from coordinate 717,133 downwards.
TCCACGATCCGCGCGGCGCCCTCGACGCGCAGGGCGATCGCCTCGTGGACCGTCAGCAGCTCCGCCCCGAGCCGCCGCGCCTGGTCGGTCGCCCGGCGCGCCAGATCCGAGCCGCTCAGGCCCGCGGGAAAGCCGAGGTAGTTCTCGATGCGGCTCGACTGCCCCGCCTGCCCGCCGGGCGCTTCGCGCTCGACCAGCACCGTCTTCAGTCCCTCCGAGGCGCCGTACACGGCCGCCGCCAGCCCCGCGGGCCCGCCGCCGACGACGACGAGGTCATAGTGGCTCTGCGTCGGCGCGCCGACGACGCCCAGACGCTCGGCCAGCTCCAGGATCGTCGGGCGCTCGAGCACGGCGCCGTCCTCCAGCAGCGCGACCGGCAGCCGATCAGGGGCGACGCCAGCGACCTGCAGCAGCTCGCGCGCCTCGCCGTCGCGCTCGATGTCCAGCCAGCGAGCCGGCACGCGGTTGCGCACCAGGAAATCGCGCAGGTCGTGCGACTCCTTCGAGTAGCGGTGGCCGATCAGGCGCACGCCGCCCGCTTCGAGCGCCGCCCCCGCCTCCCACGTCGTCAGTAGATCCTCGACAACCGGAAACAGCTGTTCCTCCGGAGGGTCCCACGGCTTGAGCAGGTAGTAGTCGAGCGCCACCTCGTTGATCGCCGCGATCGCCGCCTCCGTGTCGGCGTACGCCGTCAACAGCACGCGCTTGGCGTCCGGCGCGATCTTGCGCGCCTGCCCCAGATACTCCGTACCCGGCATTCCCGGCATACGCTGGTCCGCGATCAGCATCGCCACCTGGTCGCCACGAACACCCAGTTCGCGCAGCAGCTCCAGCGCCTGCGGGCCCGATCCCGCCCGCAGTACCCGAAAGCGCTCGCCAAAGCCGCGACGCAGGTCGCGGGAGACGGCGGCGAGCACCGTCGGCTCGTCGTCGACCACGAGGATCGCCGGACGCCGCTCGGACGCGAGCGACTGCTCGCCGGTAGCGGTCGCTTCGGGCTCTGTCACCGCTGGCATCGTCCCCCGGAGCATAGAACCGTGGGCGCGGTGCGCTTGCGTGCTATCGCATCGCGTCGTTGAGCGATGCCTTGCGCTGTACAGGAGTGTCAGGTCCCGCTCGCGGGCGCGAGCGAGGTCCCCTCTCGCCGGGCGGCCTCGGAGTGCTCGCGGCTGTCTCGCGAGGAGATCAGCACCGCGGCGAGGATCGCCCCGGTGATCGCGAAGCCAGCGCCGACGAGGAACGCGCGGTCGAAGCCCTTCGTCAGAGCAATCGCGCTGCTGTGCACCCCTGCGTGAAACAGGCTCTGGGTGCGGCTGTTGGCGACGGTGGCGAGGATCGCAAGGCCGAGCGCGCCCCCGACCTGCTGGGCGGTGTTGATCAACCCCGAGGCGAGACCGGCCTCGTGTGGCTTGGTGCCCGTCACCGCGGCGATCGTTACCGACACGAATGCCAGGCCGAGTCCGATCGCTGCGAGCAGCGAGGGGCCGAGGACGTCCGCCGCGAAGGATCCTCCCAGCGCGGGTACACGTGAGAACCACAGCAACGCACCCGCGATGAACAGCAGTCCCGCGATCAACGTCGGCTTGAACCCGACCCGCGTGGTGAGCTGCGAGGCGGCGCCCGCGGCGAGGACGATCCCGCCCGCGAGCGGGAGGTAGGAGACACCGGTCTTGATCGGCGAGAAGCCGAGCACGTCCTGCAGGTAGAGGGAGATGAAGAAGAACATCGAGAACAGCGACATACCGATCAGCAGGCCGACGATGTTCGCGCCCCTGAGCGTCCGCAGGCGGAAGATCGAGAATGGCATCAGCGGGTGGCGCTGATGGCTCTCGATGACGACGAACGCGACGAGCAGCGCGGCCGACCCCGCGAGGCGCAGCAGCGTCGCGGTCGAGCCCCAGCCGACGTTTACGGCGTTGACGACCGTGTAGACGAGCAGTGCGAGACCGGCCGTGACCGTCACCGCTCCGGGGACGTCGAAGCCTTCGGTGCCATTCTCGGCGCGGCTCTCCAGCAGCAATCGCGGGGCGAGCGTGGCGGCGATCAGGCCGATCGGGACGTTGACGAACAGCACCCAGCGCCAGCTCAGCCCGCTTGTCAGGATGCCACCGAGCAGCACGCCGGCGGCGCCGCCGAGGCCCGCGACGGCGCCCCAGATGCCGAGCGCGCGGTTGCGCTCGGCACCTTCGGCGAACGTGGTCGTGATGATCGACAGCGCCGCCGGGGAGACGATCGCCGCGCCCAAGCCCTGGATCGCCCGTGCGATGATCAACCACGCTTCCGACTGCGCGAGGCCGCCGGCGAGCGACGCCAACGAGAACACCACGAGGCCGAGCATGAACATGCGCCTGCGCCCGAGCAGGTCGGCGAGACGCCCGCCGAGCAGCAGGAACCCGCCGAAGGTGAGGGTGTAGGCGTTCACGACCCACGAGAGGTTGTCGCGGGAGAAGTGCAGGGCTGCGCCGATCGAGGGCAGCGCGACGTTGACGATCGACGCGTCGATCACGATCACGAACTGCGTCATCGCCAACAGCATCAGGGCGAGGTTCTTCGCACGGGGCGTGTCAAGCGACGGCGCGTGGGCTTTGGCTTGGGCGAGCGAGCTCATCGGGAAGCTGACCTCCGGTTCCGGTTGCGTCGGCGACTATAGTGAACTAGGATTCCGCTTTCAAGGGGAGGGCGAGAAAATGTCGACTAAGACCTTTATAGACACCGAGCTGGAGAACGAGCGCCCGTTGCGCGCCGACGCGCGCCGCAACCGCGAACGCATCATCGAGGCGGCGCGCGAGCTGTTCGCGGGCGAGCGGCCCAACGTCCAGATGGACGAGGTCGCGCACCGCGCCGGTGTCGGCGTCGGCACCGTCTACCGGCACTTCCCCGACAAGGAGGCGCTGATGGGCGAGCTCGTCCGCCAACGCTTCGATCTCTTCAACGAGAACCTGCGCGGAGCGCTCGCAGACGAGCACTCCGGCGCGTTCGCTGCGCTCGCCGCGGCGCTGCGCGCGAACCTGGTGTCGGTTGCCGAGGACGCCGCGACACGCTTCGCGTTCATGAGCGGCGGCGAGCGCGTCTTCGCCCATGCCGCCTCGGAGACGGATGAGTTCATGCTCCTCGCCACCGAGCTCGTCTCGCGCGCCCACCTCGCCGGGGAGCTGCGCGATGACTTCCAGGCGAGCGACATCCCGATGGTCATGTGCGGCATCTGTGCGACGATCGATGTGAGCAAGCCCGGCTGGGATTGGCAGCGCTACCTCACCCTGATCCTGCACGGTATGCACGCCTAGGATCCTGGCTGCGACGTTCATGGGTGGGGCTAGGGCGCATCCGTTGCACGCGGCGGCGCGTCTGAGATTCCCTCGCGTGGCGAAAAGCGTCAGGCGTCGCGCCGGACGAGCAGGACAGCGGAAGCGACGAACATGACCACCATGTAGGCACAGAACACACCGAAGCCGGTCCACGGCGCGAGCATTCCGGGATCGGTCGTGTTGCTGAGCACATCAGCGCCGGCGTTGGACGGCAGGTAGGGATTGATCGCGTTGAAAGTGCTCGCCGGCAGCACGTGCACGAGGCCGGGCAACACGAACAGCACGCCGGCGAAGATCGCGATGCCGCCGGCTGTGTTGCGAACGAGCGCGCCGAGTGAAAGCGCGAAGACGCCCAGGACAACCATGTAGAGACCAGTGCCGATCACGGCGCGGAGCGCCGGAGCCTGCCCGATCGAGACGTTCACGTGGTGCTGGGTGAGGATCGCCTGCGCCACGAAGAAAGCGATGAGCGAGGCGAGCAGCGTCAGCACGAGCGTGACAGCCGCGAATGTCGCGGCCTTTGCCCAGAGCACCGGAAGTCGCCGGGGCACTGCCATGAACGTCGAACGGATCTGTCCGGTCGAGTACTCGCCAGAGATCACCAGCACGCCGAGCACGCCGATCGCGAGCTGCGCCAGGTGATAGCCCCCGAGGGCTGTGTTGATCGGGTCGAACGTGGCCCGTTCGTGTTGGGTGAGATGCGCCCAGCGGCTCATCGTCACGGCCGCGATCAGCGGCCCGAGGCCGGCCATCGTGACGAACGCGAACAGCAACGACCAGCGCGTCGAACGCAGCGACCACAGCTTCGTCCACTCCGAGCGCAGCACGCCGAGCTTCGTCACGCCACCGGTGAAGGCGAGTCGTTTTGGCGCCGCGACGGCCGGCACTGCCTGCGTTGCGCTCATGCCGCCACGCCGACCTTCTCGAGCTCGCCCGGCTCGCTCTCGCCGGCGCGGTACTCGACCGACTCGCCGGTCAGGCTGATGAATGCCTGCTCCAGCGAGGCCTGCTGCGGAGTCATCTCCGAGATCACGATCCGTGCCGCGAGCGCTAGCTCGCCAATCTGCTGCCCGCTGAGGCCGTTGACCTCGAGCAGCCCTTCGCCGGCGCTGCGAACCTCGGCACTCGCTCGCTGGAGCACCTCTTGCAGCTCATACGCCTCCGAGGCGCGTACATGCACGCTTGCATCAGAGGAGGCGCGCCGCACGAACTCGGCTACCGACGTGTCGGCGATCAGCCTGCCCCGTCCGACGACGATCAGGTGATCGGCGGTTTGCGCCATCTCGCTCATCAGGTGCGAGGAGAGAAAGACCGTGCGCCCTTCGGAGGCAAGACGCTTGAGCAGTGTGCGAATCCAGTGGATGCCCTCCGGGTCGAGCCCGTTGGCGGGCTCGTCGAGAATCACCGTCGCCGGGTCGCCGAGCAGTGCCGAGGCCACGCCGAGGCGCTGTCCCATCCCTAGCGAGAAGCTACCAGCGCGCTTGCGCGCGACCTCGCCGAGACCGACGAGCTCGATCACTTCCTCGACGCGGCTGCGTGGGATGCCGTGCGTCTGGGCGAGGGCGAGCAGATGGTTGTAGGCCGAGCGACCTGTGTGGATCGCATGTGCCTCAAGCATCGCGCCGACCTCGTGCAGCGGTGCCGGTAGATCACGGTAGATGCGCCCGTCGATCGAGACCTCACCGCTTGTTGGTGCGTCCAGCCCGAGGATCAGACGCATCGTCGTCGACTTGCCCGCGCCGTTGGGACCGAGAAAGCCGGTCACGATGCCGGGGCGCACCTGAAAGGTCAGGTCGTCGACCGCAACCTTCTCGCCGTAGCGCTTGCTGACTCCTCGAACATCGATCACTCAGCGCAGGCTAAGGCGGCCGAAGTCGGTTTACAACGGCCACGAGGACCAACTTCGCCCGGCTCGCGTCCACCGCAGGTCTGATCCGCGCACTACCTGAGTCGCAGCGCCCGGCCGATCGAGACGACGAGCAGCACGACGACGGCGACCGCTAGGCGCTCTCGCGCGTCCTATGTCGTAGAGGCTATGTCAGTCCATCTCGAGCTCGGGCTCGCCCACGTGGAGGAGGTCGGGCGGCGCAGGCGTCGATCGTGTATCTGCCGTGGCTGCTTCGAGCGGCTGCTGGATGTCCGGGCGGGCGAGCGCGAGGTAGGTAACGAGGACGAGAACGGCGAGGGCAAACACGATCGCCGTGGGGCCGTCGCCGAAGGCGAGCCCGCTGGTGTTCTTGGGCTTGCTGATGTAGTCGGCGAAGGAGGCGCCCAGCGGCCGCGTGACGATGTATGACATCCAGAACGCGGCGATCCCGTTCAGGCCGAACCGCCAGTGCGCCAGCGCGGGGATCAGGATCACGACCGTGAAAAGGATGCCCGAGTCCAGGTAGCCGAGGTTCAGTGAGACCGCGGTGAAGTCTCCGAGCGCGGTCCCAAGGGCAAAGGTCGCGAACACCGTCGCCCAGTAGTAGGCCTCGCGCCGTTGGGTCGTGATGCTGTGGATCGACAGTGTGCCCTCGTTGCGCTGCCAAACCCAGAAGATCGCGGCCAGGACCACCGCCCACAGCAGCGTCGTTCCCGCATAGGGGATGTGGACGTCGAGATGCAGGAAATCCGAGACGCCGGTCCCCGTGATCGCGATCGCAAAGGCCAGCGACCAGTACGCGAACGCCCGGTAGCGCCGGGTGCCGAACTGCAGCGCGAGGCCCACGATGATCACGAGCACCTCAATGCCGCCGCCCCCGAAGTTGCCGTATGTCTTCAGGTAATCCGACGTGGCCTCCCCGCCGGCCGTCGTCAGGATCTTCACCACCCAGAAGATAAAGATGACCTCCGGGACCTTTGCTGCTACTGGAGCGGCGAAGAAACGACCGATCAGCGGAAGCTGGTCGGTCGGTGCGCCGCCATGCCCATCTGGCGCCTGCGGAGTTTGGCGATCGTCGCGAACAGATCCCACTTAGTGGATGCCTCCCTGATTAGACGAAGGCGACCGAGGCAAGCAGTTGAGCCCCGTGGTGGTTACCGTGCTCCCACAACTTGATCACTTGCTTCACGCTAACCGGAGCGTACTGGAAATCAATCAGCCACAAGGACCAACTTCGTCTGCCCGCTTTCATCCTGAAGGGGTATTTCGCCTCATCATAAGGTCGTAGATCCGAGGGTGGTGAGAAAGCTTACATCGTGGTGCGCTGCTGCGCGTCACGTGCTGCTCCGGGGAACGTGACTTCGACGGTCAACCCGCCCCCTGGGCGCGGTTGGGCGGTCAGTGTGGCGCGATGGGCGGTGGCGATCGCATTGATGATCGCGAGGCCGAGCCCGTTCCCGCTAGCGTGGTTGGTGCGGGCTCCATGAAGACGTTGGAACGGTTGCAAGAGGCGCGGCACCTCCTCGGGGGGGACCGTCGGGCCACTGTTGGTGACTGTTAGGAACGCGTGCTGGTGACGGCTGCCGGTGGTGATCTCGACACTTCCCTGGGGGATGTTGTGGCGGATCGCGTTGTCGAGGAGGTTGGCGATCAGGCGCTCCGCAAGCCGCGGATCGCCTGCGACTGGCGCCGTGGCTAGCGTTGCGCGAACGTGGAGGCCGCGGTCTTGGGCTTCTGACTCGCGCGCGAGCAGGGCTTTGGAGGTGATGGCTGCGAGGTCGAGGTGCTCGCGGCGCTGCGGGCCGGCTTGACCGCGCGTGAGTGTCAGCAGCGCGTCGATCATCTGCTCTAGCTGAAGCTCTGAGGCGAGCACGCGCTCGTGGGCGGTGCGCAGCGAGGTGAAGTTCGCGTCCGGGTCGCCGAGCGCGACCTGGATCAGGGCTCGCTGGCGGGTCAGCGGCGCGCGCAACTCGTGCGAGGCGTTGGCGACGAACTGGCGTTGTGCTTCGAACGCATCGTCGAGCCGCCCAAACAGGTCATCGAGGGTGTCCCCGAGTTCCTTGAGCTCGTCCTGTGGGCCGTCGAGCGCCAGACGCTCGTGCAGACTGGTAGAGGAGATCCGTCGGGCTGTGCGGGTGATGGTCCGGATGGGTCGCAGCATCCTGCCGGCGACGAGCCAGCCGGCGAGGAGGGCGAGTACGGCCACGATGGCCAGGGCGATGCCCGAGTTGACCAGGAGCTGGTGGGAGTCGGCAGCGCGCTGTGCGGCTTGGACGGGTCCTACCCGTGCCAACTGATGTACAGCGTCTGTCAGTTGGCGCTGGTCTTGTGCCAGCTGATGCTGGGCCGCTGTTACCTGATGCTGTACCCGTGCCAGCTGAGTCGGCACACCTCCTATTAGCCGGGGCCGAGCATGTGACAGCTCGTACTGAGCCTGTACCAGTTCCTGCTGAGCCTGTGCCAGAGGATGCGGATGCTCGATAACGACCGATTGACCCTGAGGCAGAGCCGCGTTTGCGGGTGCAGGCACACCTGGAAAGTGGAGTTGCTGGATGGCGGGGGTGTGGGGGATCTTTGGTAGGTGTGGCGCTTTGTATTCGGTCGCCCGCTCAAAGAGGACGTAGGTAGTGGCGACCAACGCGACGCCGGAGAGCAGAAAGAGGCCGCCGTAGAGGACGGTGAGCCGCAGCCGGGCGGTGCGGCGAGGCAATCGCAGCCAGGAGGGTGGCGCGAGCCGGGGGTGCGCGACGCCCATCACTGGCCGCCGATGCGGTAGCCGGCCTTCGCGACGGTGTCGATTACGGGGGGATCGCCGAGCTTGGCGCGCAGGCGGCTCATCGTGATCCTCACGGCGCCTGTGAACGGGTCGGCGTTCTCGTCCCACACGCGCGCGAGCAGCTCCTCGGCTGAGACGACCCGGCTCTGGGCGGCGAGCAGCAGCTCCAGCGCACCGAACTCCTTGGGCGTCAACTCCAGATCACGGCCAGAGCGCTGCGCGCGGCGCTTGGCTGTATCGAGCACCACGTCGCCGTGTCCCAGCACGGGCGGGATGCTCGGCTGCGCGCGGCGTGCAAGGGCGCCAATGCGGGCAACCAAAACGGGAAAGTCGAACGGCTTTCCCAGGTAGTCGTCCGCGCCGAGCCCAAGTCCGTCGACCAAATCCTCACTCTCCACCGCGCCGGTCAGCATCAGGACCCGGCCGCGTCCGCTGGCGGCGACGAGCTTCGCGCACACCTCATCGCCGTGGAGCGCGGGAAGGTCGCGGTCGAGCACGATCACGTCGTAATCATTGACCAGCGCGCGCGTCAAACCAGCTTGGCCGTCGAAGGCGACATCGACCGCCATCCGGGCTTGGCGCAGGCCGGCGGCGACCGTGCCGGCCAGCTCCTCGTCGTCCTCGATCACAAGCACTCGCATCTATAGCTCCTTGTCCTGAAGGTAGCGCCGCGGTGTTTCAACGCTGTTTCACCGGCTCGGGCAAGCAAGACCGCTGCCGGCCTCGAAGAGCGAAACAAGGACGAAACAGCCGACCGCGTAGAAAGGATCCAGGAGGAGGACACACCCCTCGGAGGAGACCAGATGCCGTACAGCACCCATCCCAAGAGGCTCACCCCGCCGCGAGCCCGGTTGTTCACCGCCGCAGCACTCCTGGGCGGGATGCTGGTGGCAGGATGCGGGGGAAGTTCAGGAAGCCCGACGGGCAGCGCGAGCACCTCGGCATCCGCGACGAGTGCCGTCGCATCGGGGGTCGCGTTCTCCAGGTGCATCCGCTCGCACGGGGTGCCGAATTTCCCCGACCCGAAAGTCAGTGGCCAAACAGTCCGGATGGGCTCGCCGAGAACCATACAGTCGCCCGCGTTCCAGTCCGCCGTACATTCGTGTCAGAGCCTGCTGCCGAAGGGTCCTCCGAGCTCCGGACCCCCGTCCACGCAGGCGCAGGCGAGGATGCTCGAGGTGTCCGCGTGCATGCGCGAGCACGGCATCTCGGGCTTCCCCGACCCGCGCACCTCGCCTCCATCGACCCCGGGCAACCACGGGATCATCGGCAGCGGCGGGTACTACCTCGCGATCCCGAAGTCGATCGACACGAGCTCGCCGGCGTTCGAGCAGGCGGCGGCCGCATGCAACTTCGGGCCGGGACGGTGAGCCTCGATCCGGGACGAAGACGCAAACCCCGAAGGAGACCAGATGCCGCACCGCCGCATCCATAGCAAGAAGCTGGCCCCGTCGCGAGCGCGCCTGCTCACCGGTGCAGCCCTCCTGGGCGTCGCGCTCGCGGCCGTCGGCTGCGGCGGCTCGTCGAGCTCTACCGTCGCGCACCTCTCCTTCGGGAAGGGCGCCTCGTCGGCGAGCTCCGAAGGCGGCGGCTCGTCGCCTGAAAGCCCCGCGAGCCTCCAGCGGGCGGCGACCGCCTACGCCAAGTGCATGCGCGCGAGCGGCGTGCCCAGCTTCCCAGACCCGAACGCCAGCGGAGGTTTCTCCTTCCACGCGCGTGTTGGACTGATCAATTCGCCATTGTTCAAGGCGGCGCAGGCGAAGTGCCACAACCTCCTGCCCGAAGGTGGTCCCGGCTCGGGGCCCCCACCATCCCCGCAGACGCTCGCGAGGTTTCTGAGGATCGCGCGGTGTATGCGCCAGCACGGCGTCGAGGACTTTCCCGACCCTCGGACCTCGGTTCCGTCCAACCCGTTCGGCTCTGGCGGTGCCGGGGTGATAAGCGATATCGAAGGAGTGATCCTGATATTCCCGAGCACGATCGACCAGCAATCGCCGGCGTTCACACGGGCGTCGGCCGCGTGCGCGTTCCCGCTGCACAACCACTGATCAAAACGGGGTCAACATGGGCAACCGTGTCCCGGTCGGGCCGGTAGGTCAAGCATCCGCGTGCCGTCCGGGACGGTGCCATTGCGGTTTCTGCGGCGCAGCAGGTCTGTCAGTAGCCGGTTGGGGATTGTTGGCTGTGGCTGCGGGCGGGGCTTGAGATGGGGAAGCGCGCTTCCACCTCCAGGCCCCCGTTCGGCTGGGCTCGGAGGGTGACGGTGGCTGCGTGAGCTGTGGCGATGGCGTGGACGATCGACAGACCGAGGCCGTGCCCGTCGCGATGGCCGATGCGGGCGGCGCCGAGCCGCTGGAAAGGCGCGCACAGGCGCTCGAGCTCCTGCTCCGGGATCACCGGGCCGTCGTTGGTCACCGACAGCACCGCTGCTCCCGAGGTGGTGGCAGTGCTCACGTCTATACGCCCGCCGGCGTTGTTGTGGCGGATCGCATTGTCGAGCAGGTTCGCGGCCAGGCGCTCGAGGAGTGGGGGGCTGCCCACAGTTGGGGCGTGCTCGAGCTTGGCGCGTAGCTTCAGTCCGCGGCGTTCGATCTCCGCCCGGCGGGGGGCGAGTGCATCGCCCGTCAGCGCCGCCAGCTCGACCGGCTCCCGGTGGTCAAGGCCACGCTCGCCGCTCGCCAAGTTGAGCAGAGCCTCGATCATGTCCTCGAGCTGCTGCTCGGAGGCCAGCACGCGCTCGTGGGCGGTGCGCAACGAGTCCACACTTGCGTTCGGGTCGGCCAGCGCCAGCTGTGCCAGCGTCTTTAGCCGGGCGAGCGGGGTGCGCAGCTCATGGGAGGCGTTTGCAACGAACTGGCGCTGTGACTGGAAGGACGCCTCGAGCCGTCCGAGCAGCCCGTCAAAGGTGTCACCCAGCTCCTTGAACTCGTCGTCGGGGCCGGTGAGCGCGAGCCGCCGATGTAGGTCCGTGGCCGAGATCTCTCGTGCTGCGCTCGTGATCGTGCTCAGCGGGCGCAGCACGCGTCCTGCCACTAGCCATCCAAGTCCCATCGACACGCCAGCCATCACCGCCAGCGCGATCACCGACACGACCGCGAGCACATGCAGGTCGGCTCCGTGCTGGCCGGGATTGAACTTCCGCACTGTGGGTCCGTTAAGGGGTGCTCGTTCCGCGCCCTGTTGGGGAGGCGCGGCGAGCCCCCGGGCAGTGGTGCCGGAGGGCGCGGCACGCGACTGGGACATTTCGAACGGGGTTGCGACGGACTGCGAATAGGCGCCATGGGTGCGAGAGACGGCGGTGTAGGTGATCCCCAGCAAGGCGGCGCCGGAGAGGAAGAACAGGCCACCGTAGAGCAGCGCCAGGCGCAGGCGGATCGTGCGCCGCGGCAGGGGCAGGCGCTGCGCGAGCCGGGTCAATCGGCGGCCGAGGCCCACGGCGGTCACTCAGATCCGGTAGCCGGCCTTGGCGACCGTCTCGATCAGCGGCGGCTCCCCGAGCTTGGCGCGCAGGCGGCTGACCGTGATCTTGACAGCGTTCGTGAACGGGTCGGCCGCCTCATCCCACACCCGCGCCAAGAGCTCCTCGGCCGACACACAGCGCCCCTGTGAGGCCAGCAGCAGCTCCAGCACCCCAAACTCCTTCGGCGCCAGCTCGATCGCCCTGCCTCCCCGAGACACACGATGCTGGGCCGAGTTGAGCACCAGGTCCTCGCGGCGCAGCAGCGGTGGGATCGCGGGCTGGGCGCGCCGCGCCAAGGCGCCGATGCGCGCTACCAGCACCGGGAAGTCAAACGGCTTGGTCAGGTAGTCGTCGGCGCCCAGGGCGAGTCCGTTGACCAGGTCCTCCACCATCCCCGCGGCGGTGAGCATCAGCACGCGGCTGCGACACTCGTCTCCCACCAGCTTCGCGCACAGCTCATCGCCGTGCATCTCCGGCAGGTCGCGGTCGAGCACGATCACGTCGTAGTCGTTGACTCGCGCGCGAGCGAGCCCGGCAAGGCCGTCCAGCGCGACGTCCACTGCCATGCCCGCCCGGCGCAGCCCGAACGCCACGGCCTCGGCCATCTCCTCATCATCCTCGATCACTAGCACCCGCACGCTCACGACGTTAGCTCCGGGCGGTTTCGGTGCGGTTTCGTTGACGGCGATACGTTGCCGAAACCGTCGATTTCGTACAAGTAGGCAGCATTGCCGTACGAGCTCGAGAAGGAGACGACATGCGAGGCGACGCAACACCCATTGACGGGCGAGGCACAAGGATGGTCCGCCTGCGACGAGCGGTCTGTGCGGGCGGCGCGCTCCTAGCCGCAGGTGCGCTCCTCGCCGGCTGCGGCGGGGGCGGATCCCCGAACGGGGGGGTGGCGAGCCTGGGGTCGCACACGTCGAGCTCACACACCTCGACCGGCTCCGCCGCCGCGAGCGAAGGTCACGAATCCTCGCCCGGCAGCCAGGCGATCGCATATGCCGCTTGTATGCACGAGCACGGGCTCCCCAACTTTCCCGAGCCCCAGATCAGCGAACACGGCAACGAAGTCAGCGTCAAGATGGCGGTTCCCGTAGGCGTCGGGCGCAATGCCAAGTTCAAGCCAGCCCAGCAAGCCTGCCGCAAGCTCTTGCCCGGTGGTGGCTCCCACAGCGAACCGGCGTTGACGCCGGCGCAAGAGGACCAGTACCTCAAGGCGGCGGCGTGCATCCGCTCGCACGGCGTGCCGAACTTCCCCGACCCGACCTTCTCAGAAGGCCAAGCCCACATTGAACATCAGAGCCTCAACGAGAGCTCGCCGGCGTTCAAGACGGCGGTGCACGACTGCGAATCGTTGATCCCCGGGGGAGTGCACGGCGGGTCCGGCCACGTGCAGGAAGCGGCACCGGCGCCAGGGCAATGACAGGCACCACGCGTAGCCGCCGTCCATCCATCCGTCCGCACCACCGTCGCCGCGGTTGCCGCGCTCTCGCTGCTCGCAGCCGGTTGTGGCGGCGGGGGCTCTCCAGGGGTGCTGCAGGCCTCGGAGAGCGAAACAGGGACGAAACAGCCCACAGCGTAGAAACTGACCCGGGAGACGACCCAAGCCCGGAACAGACCCGTGAGGAACCGATGCCGTACAGCATTCATACGAACCGAAACCATCGATTTTGTACAAGCAGCATCCATGAGCGATTCCTTGTCCGGTGACGCGACGCCCGTGGCGCAGGCGGGCGGCGTGGGCGGATCGTCTGGCGAGCCATCAAACCTCGACACGCCGGCCGACCGTGCCCGTCCCAGAGTGCTCGCGGGTGTGGGGTTGGTGTTGGTGGTGGCGGTCGTGGTGGTGGTTGCCGCGGACCCGTTTGGTGGCGGGGGGAAAGCTATCGGTGGTGTTGCTGATAACGCGAGCGCGGTCTCGCTGGTGTCAGTGAGACGGGAGTCGCTTTCGCAGCAGACGCAGGTGAGTGGCACGCTTGGCTACGCGGGCTCGTCGAGTATTCGCGTGCTATCTGGGACGGCGCCCTCCACCGTCCAGCAGGCCGGCCAGCAGGTTGCGAGCGCTGAAGGGATGCTGGCGAGCGCCAGGGCGACGTTGGTCTCGGACATGCAGGCGCTCGCGGGACATCAGGCGACGCTGGTAGCGGCGCGTGGCAAGGAGAAGGTGGACTGTGCGGGCGTAGGTGCTGCGGAAGCGGCGTCTGCCGGCTCCTCGCCTGCCGGGGAAGGCGGTTCGCAGGGGGCGGGTGGGAGCTTGTGCTTGAGCGATGTGCAGTCGGTGTCATCAGCCCAGCAGAACGCCACCGGCGCTGCCGCCAAGGTCGCCGCCGACCGCTCCCAGGTCTCATCGGCCGAAAAGCAGCTGGCGAGCGCACAGTCCAACTTGTCCACGGCGCGCTCCTCCGCCGCCCTCTACGGACAGGGCTCCACGTTCACAGTGTTGCCCTCGGTCGGGCAGATCGTCAGCCGCGGGCAGAGCCTGTATGAGATCGGCGGCCAGCCGGTGCTGTTGCTGTACGGGTCGGTGCAACCGACGCGGGCGTTCGTCGCAGGGATGTCCCCGGGGTCGGATGTCGCTGAGCTGAACGCAAACCTACGGGCGCTTGGCTATGGGCAGGGTCTCGCCGGGGACGAATTCACCGCCGCCACCGCGGCCGCGATTCGAGTGCTGCAGTCTGTGCGTGGTGCGTCTGTCACTGGTGAGCTGCTGCTGGGGTCGGTCGTGTTTCATCCCGGGGCGGTGCGTGTCACGAGCGTGACGCCGACGGTCGGCCAGGCGGTCATGCCCGGGCCGGTGCTCGCTATTACCTCGACTGTGCGGCAGGTCAAGGTCGCGCTTGATGCCTCCGAGCAGGGGAGTGTCAAGGTCGGCGACGCGGTCACGATCACGCTTCCGGACAATCAGACGACGCCGGGGAGGATCACCTACGTCTCCAGTGTCGCTACGACGCCGTCTGGCTCTGGCCATGGTGAAGAAGAAGGCGCCCCGACCGTCGAAGTCGATGCGACCCCCACCGACCCGGGGGCGACGGGCCACCTCGACCAGGCGCCTGTGAACGTCGAGATCACCACTGAAAGCGTTGAAAATGTGTTGGCGGTGCCCGTTGATGCGCTGCTTGCGCTCGCTGGTGGTGGCTACGCGGTGGAGGTCGCCGAAGGCCATGTGCATCGTCTGGTGGCTGTCACCGTTGGCTTGTTCGATGACGCCGAAGGTGTCGTGCAGGTCAGCAGCCAAGGGCTGTCCGCCGGTCAGCGCGTGGTGGTGGCAGCGACATCATGAGCCAGCAGCCAACATGAGCCGGCAGCCAACGGGCCTGGAGTACGCGGACGGTGGCCAGACGCCGATGGTGCTGGAGCTGCGTGCGGTCAGCAAAGTCTACGGCGCCGAGCCGCCGGTGTATGCGCTGCGGGACGTCAGCTTCGCGGTGCGCGAGGGCGAGCTCGTAGCGATCGTGGGCCCCTCGGGTTCGGGTAAGACGACGCTGCTGCACGTGATCGGCACGCTCGAGCGTCCCAGCTCGGGCGTGGTGTCGATCACGGGCCTCGACGCAGCTGGGCTCACTGATCGTGAGCTCGCCGCGCTGCGCGCTACCCGCATCGGGTTCGTCTTCCAGCAGTTCTTTCTCGCCGAGCACTCGACTGCCCTGGAGAATGTCGCCGAAGGGCTGCTCTACGCGGGTGTACCCGTCGCTGAGCGCCGTGAGCGAGCAGCCCAGACGCTCGCGCGGGTCGGGCTCGCCGAGCGCGAGCACTTCCGTCCGAGCAAGCTCTCCGGTGGCGAGCGCCAAAGAGTCGCAATCGCCCGTGCGCTGGTTGGCCGCCCCGCGATCGTGCTGGCCGATGAGCCCACGGGGAACCTCGACAGCGCGTCTGGTGAAGCGATCCTCGAGCTCCTTCACGAGCTGAATGCCGATGGCGCGACGATCCTCGTGATCACCCACGACCACGACCTCGCCGCCCGCCTACCACGACAAGTACAAGTGCTCGACGGACGCATCGTCAACGACAACACCGCACAGAGAGCACTCAGCCAATGACCACACAAGACCCAGACCGACGTACTGCCCACCCCGCCGCAATAACCCACACCGCGTGGACCCGGCTACGCCGCCACGGCCGCCGCGCGGCGCTCGCGCTCCTCCTAACCGCCGTCCCGGGCGCATGGGGGGGCACGATCGCTAACGCTCCGGCCTTGGCCTCGGGCGAAAAGGGCGGCGAAAGCACCTCCACATCCAACTGCCCTTCATCCAACCTCCCAAACCAGATGACGCTTGTCGCGGGCACACCGCAGACGGCTCTGCTCGGGAGCACTTTTGCGATCGGCTTGCAGGTCGCGCTCACCAACAGCGATGGCTGTCCCATCACGAGCGCCGCCGCGGGTATCCCGGTCACGTTCAGCGCGCCCTCCAAGGGCGCGAGCGGAGTGTTCTCCACCAGCGCCTCCAACACCACCACGGTCGGCGCCGACGCCTCCGGCACCGTCGCCCCGCCGCCGTTCACCGCCAGCGAGGTAGCGGGCAGCTACACCGTCACCGCCAGCTCGCAATACGGCTCGGTCTCGTTCTCACTGACCAACACAGCCGTGGGCGTGCCGGCGAGGATCGTCGTGATCCCACTCAAGAGCAGATCGGCGAGCGTCACGAGCCGTTACCCCCAGCCGCTGCAGGTCAAGGTGCTGGACACAAACGGCAACCCGGTCGCGGGCACCACAGTCGCGTTCACACTCGGCTCCGGCGGCGCTAACGCGTGCGGCGCTGGCGCCGACGCCAGTGCCAGCTTCACGGGAGGTGGCGCCCAGGCCACGGCCACCACTAACGCGAGTGGCCTGGCGACCTCCCCGACCCTCACGGCGAATACGGCCGCCGGCTCGTTCACCGCCACCGCCTCGGTCGGGGGCGGCCGGGGCGGGAATGAAAGCGCCGGCAAAGGCGGGTCACCCACTGTCGCGCCGGTCCTATTCACCCTCACCAATCTCGCTGGCAATCCCGCCAAGCTCGCGCCCGGGGTCGGCTCCACAGAGTCCACCCTCGCGGGAGCCACGTTCCCGATCCGGCTCGCCGTCACCGTCACCGACGCCGACAAGAACCCCGTCCCGGACGCGCTCATAACGTTCTCAGCACCTGCCGCTGGCGCCAGCGGACGCTTCGCGGTCCATGCTCGCGGCCCCCACCACCGCGCCCACGTCTCTTACCCCCACACGGTCAAGGTCAAGTCGGGCACCTGCGGAATCGCCGTGGCGCCGGTCTTCGCCGCCAACGACACGCAGGGCGGCTACATCGTCAAGGCGACCGTCAAGCACGCAAGACCGGCAGCGTTCGCGCTCGTAAACGAAGCACCCGGTCAGTCCTGATGAGCACGGCCGGGAACCTCGCTCCCAATCCTGTAAACCTGGCCCCCCCGAAGCTGCGCCCTTCCGATCTCGCGCGCATCGCGAGCGTCGGTTTGCGCACACGTCGGCTGCGCGCTGCGCTCTCCGCATTGGGGATCGCGATCGGCGTCGCCGCGATCGTGGCGGTGCTTGGCTTGTCATCCTCGAGCCAAGCTGGCCTGCTCGAAGAGATCGACAGACTCGGCACGAATCTGCTGACGGTTACCAACGGCCAGAGCTTCGCCGGCAAGACTGCAGAGCTGCCGCTCGTCGCGCCCGCGATGATCGCCCGGATCGACCCGGTCGAAACTGTCGCCGAGACGGGAAAGGTCGATGGGAACGTGTACCGCACGCCGCTGATCCCTGCCGTCGAAACCAACGCCATCGGCGTCGAGGCGGCGAGTCTCGGCCTGCTACACACGCTGGGCGTGCAAGTCGTTCAAGGCCGCTACCTGAACGCCGCCACCGCCACCGAGCCGGCTGCGGTGTTGGGCTACGCGGCTGCACAGCGACTCGGGATCGATCACATCTTTCCCGGCGAGCGGATCTGGGCCGCCGATCAGTGGGTGTACCTCGTCGGAATCCTCGGCCCGTCGGTGCTAGCACCCGAAATAGAAAGCTCGGTGCTCGTTGGCTTCAAGGCTGCGGAACGCTTCATGCAGTTCAAAGGGCACCCCAACACCGTCTACCTGCGCGCTCAAGACAGCCAGGTCGCGGCCGTGCAGTCGGTGCTCGCCGCGACCGCGGACCCCGAAGCGCCCAACGAAGTCAACGTCAGCCAACCCTCCGCCACGCTCACCGCGCGTGCCGACGCCCAAGGCGCCTTCAACGGCCTCTTCCTGGGACTTGGCGCGGTAGCGCTGCTGGTGGGCGCCGTCGGAGTGGCGAACATCATGGTCATCTCCGTGCTGGAACGGCGCTCTGAGATCGGGCTGCGCCGCGCGCTCGGCGCGACCCGCGGACAGATCCGTATCCAGTTCCTCTGCGAGGCGATCCTGCTCGCGCTTGGCGGCGGCGTCGTCGGTATTGCGATCGGGGCGCTTGCGACCGCGATCTACGCCTCCGCCAAGGGCTGGGCGATCGTCATCCCCACGCTCGCCTGGGCGGGTGGGTTCAGCGCGGCGCTCCTGATCGGCGCAGTCGCCGGCCTGGTGCCCGCGCTTCGCGCCGCGCGGCTCTCACCCACTGAAGCGCTGCGAACCGTGTGAACATGTCAAGGTCGTTTTGGGTACGCCCTAGTGGATGCTGGCCTGCAAGCTGGCGCCGTCCGCGCGTACCTGCTCGTGCGGGAGAACGACCTCGACCGCGTCGGCTGGTGTCACATCTGGGTAGAGCGCACGGATCGCGACGACGGCGCACACGCCGCCGAGGAGTTGCGCAGCGATGAAGCCCGGCACGGACGCGGGCGCGATGCCGGCAAAGGTGTTGGAGAACATGCGCCCGATGCTGATGGCGGGGTTGGCGAAGCTGGAGGAGCTTGTGAAGAAGTAGGCGGCGCCGATGTACGCGCCGACGGCTGCGGGCGCCATCGAGCTTCGGCGGGTGCGGGCAAGTGAGAAGATCACGAGCAGCAGTCCAGAGGTGGCGATGACCTCGGCGAGTAGGTGCGCGGGCGAGGCGCGGTGGTGCGTCGAGATGCTGACGGCGGCCAGCGAGAACATGCCGTTGGCGGTGATTGCGCCGAGCGTGCAGCCGGCGGCCTGCGCGGGAATGTAGGCGAGCGCGTCGCGCCAGGCGATGCCGCCGAAGCTCGCATCCGCGAGCGAGACGACGGGGTTGAAGTGCCCGCCCGAAACAGGGCCGAACATGAGGATGATCGCGAACAGCCCCGCTGCGGTCGCGGCGGCGTTCTCGAACAACTGCAGGCCCACGTCGCCGGGCGAGAGCGTTTGCGCGGCGATGCCCGAGCCGATCACGAGCGCGGCGAGGAACGCCGAGCCGATCAGCTCAGCAAGCAGTCGGCGGGTGAGCGGAGGCGTGGGACTCACGATCAGTCGCCTATGTCGATGTGGGTGGCGATCAGCTCACGGACCTGTTGTTGGATTTGGTCGCGGATCGCTCGGACCTCCTCCAGCGGCTTGCCCGCGGGGTCGGGAATGTTCCACTCCTCCACGATCGTCGGCACGTATGGGCACGCGTCGCCGCAGCCCATCGTGACTGCCCAATTGGCGTGCTGTTGCATCTCGACGGTGAGCGTTTTGGGTGTGCGCCCGGACAGGTCGAGCCCGACCTCGCGCATGACCTCGACCACGGGCGGCCAGATTGCCGGAGCCGGTTCGGTTCCGGCAGACTCGGCGCGCACGTCCTCGGGCCCGTAGCGCTCGAAGAACGCCTGCGCCATCTGGGAGCGCCCGGCGTTGTGGTTGCAGACGAACAGCACGTAGCGGGTCGGATCACTCGTCATGGCGCCGATACTATTGCATTGACATTCGCCACTTCAATAGATATATGTAGATTGATGAGCATCGATTTGCCCGTCCTCGAGCTGACCCCCAAGACCAAGCGCCCGGCCGGCGAGCCCTGCTGTGAGCCCGTTGTCTACCCAGACGTGGACCGCGCGCAGGCGATCCGCATGGCCGATGTCGCGAAGGCGCTCGGCGACCCGATCCGCTTGCAGCTCGTGGACGTGTTGCGCAAGCACGCCGGGAAGGTGTGCGTGTGCGAGCTCGTGCCATTGTTCGCCATCGCCCAGCCCACCCTCTCGCACCACTTGAAGAAGCTGCGGGATGCCGGGATCGTGGACTCGGAGCGCCGCGGTTTGTGGGCCTACTACTACGTGATCCCCGACGCCCTGGAGGAGCTTTCGGCATGGCTGAACTGACCCCCGCACCGGCCTCTGTGTGCTGTTTGGGCGAGCAACTGCGAGCCAAGTGAGAGGCGAGGGGTTCTGAGCACTCGTTTGGGCTAATTGCCGAGCTCGGAAAGCATTCGGACCTGCCGGGCGTGTACGCCGGGTAGCCAGTCTCGGCCGAAGGTCGCGACTGGGCCGACGCGCGCATCGACGGGATCGTGACCGTCCCGCAGGGCGATCACATAGGCCCGGTCTTGGTCGATCCGTCGGCGAAGCTCATCGCCCGAGCCGACGGATCCGTGTCCAGGAATGAAGATGTCGGCCTCGGATGCGATGTCCTCAAAGCGGCGCAACGCGTCGAGGTAGTCCTGCGCCGGGTTGCGTGCGCCGTGTAGGTCGAGCAGTGGGATCAAGACGTCTGAGACCATGTCGCCGGCAACGAGCACCCGCTCGTTCTCGATCAGGAGTGCTGCGTGGCCAGGAGCATGAGCCTGGTGCTCGACGATGCGGACTCGCGGACCGTCCCAAGGGATGTACTCCGTCCCCGGCGGTAGGGCGATGATCGCACCGAACAGATCCCGCGAGACGTCCTGAGCGCTCTCGTTGGCCATGTCGCGTCCGATTTCCAGCCGGGCCTGGACGGTGGCCGCACACCGAGCGGTGCCGTAGCGGGTCGCCGAACCGAGCCGGGCGTGCCAAAGCAGATGGTCCCAATGCGGATGGGTCGAGAATCCGACCGACACAGCGTCGCCGTGTTCGATCAGCTCATCCGCAAGCGCCGCCAACTCGTTGCCGTGTATTCCCGGGTCGACCAGCAGCACACCGGTATGTCCCCTCACGACCACCGCATTGGTCTGCATGAAGTCGCTCTGGTGCACCAGTATGTTCTCGGTGATCTGCGTCAGCACAACCGCAGTCCTCCGCTTACCTACTTGGGTCCCAGTCACTTTTACTGGCCAAATGGTTGGTGAGAAGCCTCTGTGCTGTCATTGCGCTGTTTCTCCGCCTCATGCCTTGGGGACTACGGCCTTTAGGTTTCCGCCACGAACGCGCCCGATCCAAGCGTATTCCACGCCGGGGGGGAGTCGAGCCTTCTTGCATTGGCTCAATGGAGTGGATCTCTCTGAAGTAACGTCCGTTGTGGTTCCGGTCCATGGATACGGGCATCGAGGACTGCGCTCAAACCCATCGGTGGCGCTGGCGGCGGTCAGCGTGGAGCGCTGCTATAGGCGACCGAACGGTGGCGGATGGTGGCGACTCGGACCGTCTTGTCGTTCTCCGCAAGCTGATAGAGATGATCCGGTACGAACCGACTCGCAGCGAGTGCAGGCCGCGAAGCCTCCCACGCAAACGGATAACCCGCTTGCGGTTTGCGCTGGAGCAGCGCCAGGGCTTCCTCGGCGGCGTCGATCAGCGGCCAGTCGAGTGCGAGCAGCTCGGCGCGCGCGTGTCGAGCGAGTACCAGTCGAGCCACCGGCTCTTTCGCGGCTCGTAGCTCCGCCAACTCGCGGCCCACCAATGCGCCCAGTGGGGGTAGGCGCTCGGAGGCGGCCGCGATCGCGGCTACGAGACGGTGATGATCTCGCGCTGTTGCTCGTGCCTATTCTCGATCGTCAGGGTGTAGCGACCACGGGGAAGTGTGCGCAGCGGTCCGAGCAGCAGTTGCGTCTTGCCGTCGGCGGCGGACAATGCGAAGCCCTTCGCATAGAGGTGTCCGCCGCGGTAGAGCGAGACCGCGAGTTTGCGGCCACGTCCGGTGAATTTGAATGGGTTGGCACTCGGCTTGGCTTCGCAGTGTTGCAGCAGCGCTCCGTGCTTGCCCGGCGTACTGGTGCAGACGACCAACTCGACCTGGCCCGCCGGTCCGCGCTGCCCGGTCGCGCCGGTTGGGCCGATGGCGCCCTTCGCGCCGGACGAGCCGGTGGCGCCTGCCGCGCCCGTGGCGCCTGGCGAGCCCGTCGCACCTATGGTGCCCGGTTTGCCCTGCACGCCGGCCGCGCCGCTTGCTCCCTGTTTGCCTTCCGATCCCTGCGGCCCGTGGCTGGCGGCTACGCCGGTGCCGGTCAGGCTGGTGCTGCTGGCCTGCGCGGGTTCGTCGTTCAACGAGCTTCAGAGTCGCTTGCAGCGACCCTTCTTGAGAGGGGGTGAACAGCAGTGAGATCGTGCACGACTGGCCGAAGCTAAGCGTGCGGCTCGAGCAGCCGTCGCCGTCGATCGTCCAATCAGCCGCGTCGGCGCCTTCGAGCGAGGCGCCGACGATCGACAGATCCTGGGCGCCGATGTTCGTGACCACCACCGCCTGCGCCCGCGACTCGCCGACCGTCTGCGCGCCGAAGCCGCCGCCCACGACCTGCGCCTCGGGCGCTGCGAGGAAGACGTCGGCCTGCGAAAGCCAGCCCTGCGAGTTGACGCCACCGGCGACCAGCACGCGACCGTCGGGCAGCGTCGAGGCGGTCGCGAATTCGCGCACTTCGCTCAGTTCGCTGCCGGCGCCTTCGAGCTTGGTGAAGGTGCCGCTGGACGGGTTGTACAGTTCCGCGACGCCCTGGTTCGCGACTCCGTGCAGGCCGCCGACGATCAGGACCTGGCCGTCGGGCAGCACGGCAGCCGCTGCGCCTTGGCGCGGCACGACGAGGCTACTGCCGGCGCCTTCGAGCTTTGTGAACGTGTCGTCGGTCGGGTCGAACAGTTCCGCGGCGCCCTGTTCGCGCCCGCCGGTGATCAGCACCTCCCCGTCGTGCAGCGTGGCCGCCACCGCGCCCCAACGGGCTTCGGTGAGTTCGCTGCCCGGCCCTTCGAGCTTCGTGAATGTGTCGTCGGCGGGGTCAAACAGTTCCGCGCTGGACACAACTTCTTCCATTTGCAAGCCAGGAAATTCTTCGACCGTCGTCGCGCCGCCCGCGATCAGGACGTCGCCGTCGGGCAGGGCGGCCGCCACCGCGTGTTCGCGCGCCACCGTCAGTTCGCTGCCGGGGCCTTCGAGCTTGGTGAAGGTGTCGTCGGCGGGGTCGAACAGTTCCGCGCTCGACAGGTAGGTGGAGGTTTTGTAATTGGAGCCGCCCGCGATCAGGACGTCGCCGTCGGGCAGCGTGGCTGCCACCGCGCCCTGGCGCACTTCGATCGTTTCGCTGCCGGCGCCCAGCAGTTTGGTGAAGGTGTCGCTTGCCGGGTCGAACAGTTCGGCGCTCGAGAGCACGCCGCTTCCGTCCTGGCCGCCGGCGATGAGAACCTGCCCGCTGGGCAGCACCGCCGCCACCCCGTCTCCGCGTTCGCTGCTCAGGGAGCTGGCGAGCGCCGTGAAGTACGGCGCCGGCCCGGCCGCCATGGCGGCCTCCGCGCCCAGCGTCGCCGTGGCGACCGTCGTCAGCAGCAGCGCGCCGAGCAGCGTCCGCCGCAGCGGTGCCGTCGTCGAGCGCCAAGCGCAGCCGCCGCCGCGGCGCTCCCGGGATCGCATCCATGTGCTGCCAATGCCCGTCATCGCCATCGCAAACCGTCCTCTTGCTCTCGCCCGTTATTTGCCGACCTCGGCATCCGTGGTAGCCGCGGGTCGTGTCGGGAGCCCATCGGATGGCTCGGGCTCCCGCTTTAGAACCCGCCACGCTCGTTGCGTCGCGTCGGTGCTCCAGCTGGGCGCGGCGGCGGCCGACCACTGCCGCGAATACGCCTACGTCGATTGGCAGGTAGAAAGCGCGACAAAGCGCTCGCCGAGCAGGCTACGACCGGGCAGCCGATTGGGGACGGCAAACCTGGCCAATGCACTTGGCCTGGCCAATGCACTTGGTAGGACAGCTCTCAAACCCCTCGGCGACTCTGGCGGCGGTGTTCGAGGAGCCGACGGTCGCTCGGCTGCGACCGAGCAAGCCGATCTCTCTGGAGCCGGTATCGGTATCGCGGCGTTTGGGAAACGGCGTGGTGCAGCGAGCCGTCGTCAAGGTATTGGCGTCCGCCCGGCGGCCGATGCGCGTTGCCGAGGTCCATCTGGCCGTTGAGCGGCTGCTCGGCCATTCCCTCTCGGAGAACTCCGTGGGCTGGTGCTTGGCGGCCGGCGTCCACGGAAAACTGCCTCGCTTTGATCGGATTGCTCGCGGCAGCTATCAGATCCGAGCACGTCGCTGACGACCACGGCGGCGTAGATCTCTAGCGTGGATCGCTGCTGTAGGCGACCGACCGATGGCGGATGGTGGCGACTCGGACTGTCTTGTCGTTGTCCGAAAGCTGATAGATGATCCGGTACGAGCCGACTCGCAGCGAGTACAGGCCGCGCAGCCTGCCGCGCAGCGGATAGCCGGCGTGCGGTTCGCGCTGGAGCAGCGCGAGGGCTTCCTCGGCGGCGTCGATCAGGGGCCAGGCGAGCGTGAGTAGCTCGGCGCGCGCGCGTCGAGCGAGTACCAGTCGAGCCACCGGCTACTTCGCCGCTCGTAGCTCCGCCAGCTCACGGCGCAAATCGCCGAGCTCGATCGTCTCACCGCGCGCGAGCTCGTCGAGTCCTGCCTGTAGTGCGCTCAGGGTCTCTGCGTCGGACAGGATCTCGGCGGTCTCCTCGAGCGCCTGGTACTCGTCGATCGGCACGACTGCTGCCGCTGGCCGCCCGTTGCGCGTAACGACTACGTGGTCGCGTCGGTCGGCAACATCGCTGAGCACCTCGGCCAGGTTGCTCCGGAACTCGCGCACCGGGATGGTCTTGGTCATAGACCGCAGTGTACCAAATCGCGTACACCCGCACAGTGGGATAGAGAGTCCCACACTATGAAGCACCGTTGGGATGGGCCAATGCAGGCGAGCGGAAGTTATTCGAACCACCTTGGTTTGAAGAACGAAACTTGGTGCAGGCGCAATGGAGCGACAACTCGGTGAGTCGGTGTCCATGGAGTCCGTAAGTTGGTGCCTTCGCATGGGTGCTCGCGGACTTGACCCACGATTCGTCCGAGTCGTCAGGGGCCGATATGCGTTGGTGGAACCACGGCGTTGAGATGTCCGCTGCTGCTACTCGGTGGCCTTGTTGTCACGAGCGTCCGAGGTTGATGTATCGGTTGTTGGTGTGTCCCGAGCGGCCTCCTCGGGTGCGATCACGCGGACCCCGAGGGGCTCGAGAGCATCCTGCATGCGCTTGTCGTAGGTTGCCACGCCTGCAAGTTGCTTGCCGAGGCTGAGTGCGCTGGCGATGTGGATGGCGTCAAGTGCACCAACGTGTACCGGCTTCACCATGCGTGCTGCGGCGACCACGCTCTCGCTGAGCGGAATGATCGCGGCCGAGGAAAGCACTCCTTGCAGCACCAGGCTGCCATCGATCGCCGTGTCGGCCCGCTCCTCACGGGCGCGCGCCACGGCGCGCGGCAACTCGACTTCTGCGATGACGCTGGTCGCGAGTTCGCTCCACGTCAGAAGCTCGCGCTCGATTGCGGCGGACTCTGCCTCGCGTACGAGTAGCTTGAGCAGCGCGGAGGTGTTGACGTAAAGGATGGCCGGGGGCGGCGCGGGCGGTTCAGCGGCTGTCGTGCCCGCCGTCGGACCGCTCGCCGCACACCTCAAGAAGCGCCCGTGTGCCGGCGTCAGTGATGGGCCCGGTCAGAGGGCCTCGTTCGGCGAGCACGTCGCTTAGGCTCCGTGTGGCAGGTCGAAGCATCCCCGCATGGTCGGTGCCGGCCCGCGTCCGCGCGACGCTCGTAAGCGAGGTATCTGTGCCGATCTGAGTATGCCGTGGCTTACCCATGCCCCAATAGGCTACCGCTTGCCGGAGACGCTACGTCCCGGCTACCGAGTCGGCGCCTATGTGGCTCGAAGCTCGCGAAGAAGCGCGTCGCGACGGCCGCGCCTGCGCTCCGCCTTCTTCAGCGACGGCAACTTCTGCGGCTTGCAGAGCAGGCAGCCGGCGCGGCGCTGCTTGGGGCGCTTTCGCTTGTGGTGGGCCATGACTTCAAGCTATCAGCAGGCTGGGCCGCTCCGCAAACACGGCCGCGCGTGGTTCGAATAGCGACGCTCAACCCTCCGAAATGCAGGCGAGAGCAAGCAAATCGAACCAAGATTCTGGCGAGGCTGACAAGATTGTGGCTGTTCTGGTGGTGCTGTCGGCTCAGGAGACCCGATCCGGGCTGAGCAGCCTGGCGACCAAGCTGGAAGCTCTCAAGGCCAGCGATGCTCAGCCACGGCTCATCAGAAGCCCCCGCTGGTTCCCACGCCGGCCCGCCTCGACAAAGTAGTGCCACGACTGCGACCGCTCACGATCAACGCAGGCTAACCGCTGTCCGCCAGCCTCGGCAATGGGCATACCAAGACACGATGCGATCCACCTGTCAGTTGCCGCAGAGCGCGCTGGCCTGCACGTGCAGCTCACTCAGCAGCCGTAGTTCGGCTTCGACCTCACCCTTGGACGGGTCCGCATCCTCCAGGTCGCTCACGCCGGTTCGCAACGTCGCAAGCATCGCCGGTGCCAGCTCCATCACCGCGCGGGCGTGCTCGGCCCCATCGACGTCCTCGCCCGGCTCCTCGTCGCCGTTCCATAGGGTGGGCGGCGAGGCGCCTGTGCAGCCTTTCGGCTGTGGTTTCCTCGCCGCCTCCCTCCGAACCGGACGTGCCCGTTCCCGAGCATCCGGCTCTCCACGTACGCGTCGATGTGGCGGTCGGTTTCATGCGAGTGTCTCTTGTAGGCGTTCGAGGGCTTGTGGGTCGTCATTGGTGACGCGCCTGTGGCGTGCACCTTTGGGGTCCACGGTTGCCTCGTTCCACGGGGTGCAGATCAGCGCTCCCCGGTAGCGGTAGCGCAGAACGCGCGTGCTCGCCGGGTTATAGAGCGTGATCCCATCTTCCTGGAAAATGCCGGTGGCGCTGTAGCGTCGCCGGAGTGCCTTCCACGTCAGCGTTGGGTGCTTCTTGCGAAGCCAGCGCACTACTCGCCACCATGTGTAGTACTCCAGGTAGGAGAAGGTGCGCTTCGCCGCCGCGTAGCGGAAGTAGGCTGTCCAGCCACGCAGGATCGGGTTGATCTTGCGCAGTAGGTCGCCTAATTCCAGGTAGATCATGGAGAGCCCGGTGAGGGCCTTGATCCTTCGCTTGATCGAGGCCAAAGCCTCGTCGCTGACGAAGGTATAGACGGGGCGCTTGGGTCCCTTGGGTAGGCGGACGATCCGCTGCCCGAGGAACACGAAGCCCTCGTCTATATGGGTGACGCCGGTCTTCTCGGCCTTGAGCTTCAGGCCGATGGCTCCCACCACTCCTTCGAGTTCCTCCAGCAGCGCCTGTGCCTGCTCACGGGTTCCCTTGACCATCACGACGAGATCGTCCGCGAAGCGGACGAGCCGATAGGTCGGGTGACCCTTTGCGCGCAGGGTTCGGCGTTTGCTCGTGGTACTCATCCGTGCCCAGGCCGCCTGATAGTGGCGGTCCAGCGCGGACAGAGCGATGTTGGCCAGCAGCGGCGAGATGATCCCGCCCTGCGGGGTGCCCGTCACCGTCCGCTCCAGGCGGCCGGTCTCCGTCATCACACCGGCTTTCAGGAACGACCGCAGCAGCAACAGGACGCGCTTATCCTCGACCCGGCGTCGCACCTCCCCCAGAATCTGGGAATGTGCGAGCCGATCGAAGCACGCCTCGATGTCCGTCTCGATCACCCACTCGTAATCCGAGGGGGCGTGCGCGAAATGGACGATCTCAGCGACCGCGTCATGCGCCCGGCGGCCGGGCCTGTAACCGTAGCTCGACGGGTAGAAGCCGCTCTCAAAGATCGGCTCCAAAACGAGCTTGAGGGCCATCTGCACGACCCTATCCTTGACCGTCGGGATACCCAGCCGGCGCTTGTTGCCACCGCGCTTGGGGATCTGGCGTTCACGGACAGGTGCAGGCCGGAACCGTTGCTCCTTCAACTCCGCTCGCAGCTCCGCGAGGAACTGCTCCACGCCGAGCACCTGCTCAACGCGACGCACAGTAAAAGAGTCGATCCCGGCCGTTCGTGACCCTCGGTTGGCGCTCACCCGCGACCAAGCCACCAACAACGTGGCTGGGTCGCAGACCAGGTTCCACAGTTCATGGAACCTTCGCTCGGCATCACCTGATGCCCTATCGTGCAGCTTACGCTGGAAGTGAAGTACCCGCTCCCTGGCCTCATCGAGCCCAGGCAACGACGCGCCGGTGTTCACCAGCGGCCTCCTTCCTTCCGCGCGTGCTGCGCGTTCGCTGGAGCCCTTCCCCGTGTAGCCGGCTTTCCCGACCTCAGAGTACTACGGCTCCTCTGCCACGTCCTGATGGCAACAGCGGACGGTGCGCCTGCCCTGGCCCCGAAGGACCGGCGGGCACCACCAGGACGCTTCCCACGTTCACCATGATCCGGTTGGCAGGGTCGGCATCTAGCTGTACCCCTGCGGCATCGCCCGGCGGCACCGCAACACACCACCGGGCCTCGCTCATCCCAAGACGAGCGAGACGGTCCCCATCGGATAAAGGGACACGAGCACCGCGCCAGCCCATAGCCGCCAGTTTCGGGGCTGGTGACCTGTGAAGGGGCGTCTAACACTAGTTCGGTTTCCCTATGCCTTTCTGCCTTTGCTTGCCCGCCCGAGCCGCTGGCGGCGACCCGTCGATACGTCGTCGGGGCTGCTCCCACCCTCGGCCTCACCTCAGGCTCCAGGCTGCCCCCAGCTTCTCCCAGTCATCGCGGTGACCGGGGGTGGGCCACGCTGCCCACCCGGTTTCATGGCGCCTCGTGGCGCACACCCGATCAGATCGAGCAGGTCGCAGATCCCCGTAAGCCGCCTGCAGCACTCTCGCGGTTCCACACCCCGGTCGATCGCCTCCGCCACATCGGTGAGGGCTTCATTGGCTCCCTCACGTACAAGCGCCATTGCCGCAGCTGGGATCACGAGCTGCGCCCGCTCGGGACACTCGGGGAGGCGCGCGAGAAACCGCCTGATCGCCGCCGCGCGCTCCGCCGCGCGTGCGCGGCCCTCCGCCGATTCGGTTCGCACCTGTTCTGAGAGCCACCCCCAACCCTCGGCCTCTGTCTCCAGGGCCTCGACCATCGTTCGGTTGAGTGTGATCGTCAGCGACTGCTGCTCAACGGGCTGCTCCCAGCCGAGCACATCAAGCGCGCCCACGGCCGCGTCGATCCGTCCCAGCACGGGCGCCCACCCACGGCGTGTCTTGTACTCAGGTGTGCTCGCGGGGGCGTCCTCGCACGCACGCTGCAACTCCGTATAGAGCGCTCCGCGCAGCAACACGACGACCGGCGCCGGCATCGTCATGGTGGTCTTGCTCGTCACTTGGTCCTCCTTGTCTCGGTCGGGAGGCGCCGGGCAGCGTTGACTCCAGACCGCACCGGAGGGCTCGGTTATGGTCCCCGGTGTGGCGGAGTCTCGGCTTCGTCGCCACGCCCCCGGCTGTTCGCGCAGTGCGGGGGCAACATGCGTAATCGCCTCAGACAATACGCCTCACATCGGGTCGAAGGAAAGCGACCCGACCGGCCCGCCTCAGCTTTCGCGAGGGCGATTGTGGGTAGGAGCAGGAGCATCTTCTACTCAGCCCGCACAGTGCAGCTAGTCACCTGGAATCTCGCCGGCCGCGTCAAGCGCCTGCCCGAGCAGGCCACGCTGCTGCTCGCCCTCGCCGCCGACGTGATCTGCCTTCAGGAGCTAGCACCTTCGACGCTGAGCGCCTGGAGCGAGCGCCTGCAAGCCGCCGGCTACCACACCCTCGCAGCACCCGACTCACATGAGCGTCCCCGTCCACTGCGGGTGCTCACCGCTGCGCGTGAACCGCTCCACGAGATCCCCGTGCCCGACATCCCCTGGCCCGAGCGAGTGCTCGCCGCGGGTCTGCAGGACGGCAGCGAAATCGTCAATGTTCACTCGCCCACCAGTCCCAAGCCAGAGCTCGCAAAGACACGCACCCACGAAGCGGTCTTCGCGCACTTGGCAAACCCAGCGCCGCAGCAGTTGCGCGTGCTCTGTGGCGATCTGAACACCCCGCGAAAGGAGCACGCCGACGGGACGATCTGGACCTTCGCACGCGACCAATACGGCCGTCTGCGTCCCGACCGCGGCGAGGCATGGGACCGCGCCGAGCTGGCGCTCATCCAGGGGCTCCATGCTTACGGGTTCCACGACGTCTACCGGCAGCTGCACGGCTACCAGCAGCGCGAGCTCAGCTGGGAATGGCCGCGCTGGGGCGGCGGCTACAGGCTCGACCACCTGCTCATATCCGGGCCGTGGCAGGCCACGAGCTGCCGCTACCTGCACCCACTGCGCAAGGCGGGGCTATCCGATCACTCCCCGCTGCTCGCCCAGCTCCAGCCAGCCGCCGAGCCCACAGCCGCATCGTTTCCCACGGCGCGAAACGGGCAAAAACCACCAATACCAACCAAAAGCACCCGTGCTCACACACACGTTCCAAACCCCACGACACGAAGGAGGGCAGGATGGCTGAGCTGAGCACACGAGACAGCAAGCTCGTGCAATACCTCAACGAGGCATACGGCAAGGAGAAGGAGCTCGAAACCGCACTCCAAGCACACATCGGCATGACCACCCGAGCGCCCTACAAGAAGCGCCTGCGCCAGCATCTGACAGAGACCAAGCGCCACGCCCGCGAGCTCGAGAAACGAGTGAAGCAGCTCGGCGGCACCCCGCAGACAGTGCCGATCGAGGGCCTTGACCCGATCGCCAAAGGCGCCGGCGCCGCAGTCGAGATCGCCGGTCGCGCCGTAGCCGCCGCGAAGGGGCCGTTGCACGCCATCCGCGGCACCGGCGAGCAGGAGAAGATGCTCAAGAACGCCAAGAGCGAGTACGCCGACGAGCACGAGGAGATCGCGACCTACACTGCGATCGAGACGCTCGCCGAAACGCTCGGCGACACCCAAACCGCCAAGCTCGCACGCGCGATCCGCCGTGAGGAGCAAAGCATGGCTAGCTTCCTCGAGCGCCAGATCCCGGTCCTCACGAAAGCCGTCGTACAAGCCGAGATCCCGCCCGCGCAACGCCGCAAAGGAACCACCAGGGCACGCCCCAAACGAGCCGCTACGAATAAAGCCAAAGCGAAACGCACCCCCGCCAAACGCTGAGGGCAGGCCTACTGCGAAACCAAGGGATCGAGCGGCTGATCCTGACCGGCCAAGTCGCCGAGCAGTGCGTCCTCTACTCCGCCCTAGACGCCTACGTCCGTCACTTCCAGGTCATCGTCCCCCGCGACGCCGTGGCGCACATTCACGAGCACCTCGCTGACGCTGCTCTACAAATGATGAAAACCAACATGCGAGCGAAGATCACCGACGCCGACACCCTGTTCTGAAAACGGTGAAGCCACTCGCTCACTAGCCATGCGGCGAAGCCGCCGACGCGCTACCGTCCTGGAGTCGGGTCGCGCTCGTCGAGCAGGCGCAACCTCCTCAGCGGCAGCACGAACCACAGCAGCGCAAACGGGACCGCGCCCAGCGCCGCCGTCACCACACCCGCGCTCACACCAAACAACTTGGTCGTGACAAGCAGCAGACAACCACACATCGCGAGCGCCAAGCACACCAGGCCCGCGATCACCACGCGGTTTGAGCTGAACACGATGTGACGCTTGTCGTCGTGACGGAAAAGAAAGCGATGCTCAGCAGACGGCGCGATCATGCAGACCGCTGCGAGCGCCGCCAACACCAGCGTCACGAAATACACGGTGCGCTCGAAATCTCCGACATGCGCGAACCCGGTGTTGAACGGCACGATCAAGAGAAAGGCAAAGAGCACCTGTACGCCCGTGACGACCACGCGCAGCTCGCCGGTCATCTCCTCCAGATTGCGATCTAGACGCTCAAGGTCCGTCTCCCGGCGCCCGGAGCGACCGGCGTGACTCTCGCGATCGGCGGGGGGTGGTTGAGCGTCAGGGGTCATCATCAGTCCATACCCGCCGTCACTCGCGGCGGGGAATGCAGCTGATCTTTCCGTCGTTCTCCAGGATCGCCCACTGGATGTCGCCGATCGAGGCGATCTGTGCTTGTCGGGCCTCCTCTTGGATGTCTGCGAGCGTGATGCGCTCTCGTCGCATGTTGCGCTCGACCGGACGGCCGTCCTGCACGAGCACGATCGGCTCCCCCTCGGCGATCAGCCGTGCGCGGGGAGAGCGGAATGAGATCCAGCTCACCGCTACCGAGAGGAGCGCGATCGTCGAGATCACAGTCAGCGTGCCCGTCACCGACTCATCGCTCTGTGTGATGCCCTGCTGGACGAGATCACCCAAGACCACGAGCAGAATGAAGTCGAATGGCTCGAGGTCTGAGAGCTGGCGCCGACCGACGACGCGAGTCACCAGGAAGATGAAGAAGAAGACGACGGTGGCGCGGATTACGAGGTCCATGAGCTAAGGGAAGATCGTCAGCGAACGATGGACGCTCACGAGCGGGGTTTCGCCGTCATCGAGCTGAACGTCCTCACGGCGCTTGCCGACGTTCGTGGGGTTCACCTGGAAGTAAATCCAGCTGGTCAACGATTCGCCCGGTTCGAGCTTGCCGTATGACAGGACGACTCGCCCGTCCTTGGAGCTCGATTCTGTCGGTTCGGGCTCGATTGAGTTGACGCTCATCGATTCCCACCATCCTTCGTCGAAGACGATTTCGGGCTTCTTGATCTGACGGTGGGCCATCACCCTGACCTTCACCTGGAAGATCAATCCGCTGCGCAGCCGAGCCGGCGCCGTGATGCTCAGGCTCGCGGCGCGGGTGTCAGCCGAACTCGTGCTCGGCTTCTGGCCGAACACGCCAAGCAGCGCTAGCACCGGCAAGACGGCGATCGCGCACAGCAACAGTCTGCGGTAGTAGGGATGGTGCCGCCGGCCCGCCAGGTCACGGCTGCGCTCGAGCACCACGCCCTCGGGAGCGTCGGCCATCAATGTCTATTCGAGGGGCGCCGCGATGACCCTCCTGACGCTGCGCTCATCCGTTCCCAGAAGAACTGCACGCGTCGCAGCGCTCAGATGCTACGGAACGATTGAGTCGCGCCGCTGTGGGGTAGAAAAGCCGCGAATGCGACGATCAAGGAGACCATGAGGTGAAGATCGGCTATTTCTTGTCCAGCGAGGAGTTCGGCCCCCGCGAGCTCATCGCGCAGGCGCGCATGGCCGAGGACGCTGGCTTCCAAGGGCTGTGGATCTCAGACCACTACCACCCCTGGAGCGACGAGCAGGGACACAGCGGCTTCGTCTGGTCGACTATCGGCGCGCTCGCGCAGACGACCTCCACGATGAAGGTCACAACCGCAGTGACGTGCCCCACCGTCCGCATCCACCCGGCCGTAATCGCACAGGCCGCCGCGACCTGCGCGGTGCTGCTGGAGGGACGCTTCGCGCTCGGCCTCGGCAGCGGCGAGGCGCTCAACGAGCACATCCTCGGCGACCACTGGCCCGCGGCTGACGAGCGCCTAGAGATGCTCGAGGAGGCCGTGCGGGTCATCCGCACCCTCTGGCAGGGCGGGATGCAAAGCCACCGCGGACACCACTACCAAGTAGAGAACGCCCGCGTCTACGACCTGCCCGAGCAGACACCGCCGATCCTCATCTCCGGGTTCGGCCCCAAGGCCACCAGCCTCGCCGCCAAGATTGGCGATGGCTACTGCACCGTCCAGCCCGAGGAGGAAGAAGTCAAACGGTTCCGCGAGGCCGGCGGAAACGGGCCTGTCGCGGGCGGCATGAAGGTCTGCTGGGCTCCTGACGAGCACCAAGCACGCGCCACCGCACACCGGCTGTGGCCCAACGAGCAGCTACCCGGCGAGCTCGCGCAGATCCTGCCGACCCCCGCACACTTCGAGCAAGCAAGCGAACTCATCAGCGAGGACATGGTGGCCGAAGCCGTCCCGTGCGGCCCCGACCTCGACCTGCACCTGCAGGCGATCCGTCGCTACCGCGACGCCGGGTTCGACGAGCTCTACATCCAGCAGATCGGCCCCGACCAAGAACGCTTCTTCCAGACCTACGCCAACGAGATCCTGCCGCACTTCAACAGCGACGCCTCAACACTCACCTCAACCACAGCATGAGCACCCACGCCACATCCGCGCCAACGCCTCGCCCACCAGGCTGGCGCGGCGCACCGGGGCCACAGCTCACCAGCCTCTCCGAAGCAGCGCGCCGGCTCCTCAGAGCCCCCACGCCCGTCGCGGAGCCGATGATCTCAAGAGCTGGTCTGCGCAGCGAGGTGCACCGGGCGCGCCTGATCATGCGCGCCGCCATCAAAGACCAGCAGCAGAGCGGAAGTTAGACGCGGCGCACGCAATCAGGCTGCACGAGCGGCAGGGGATTACGTTCATCTCTAGCGCTCGGCCGTATCAAGCTCGATAGCTTCGGCGTCAGCGTCGAAGCCCCCGCTGCGGTTGCGGATCACGACGTGGCCACTCCAGCCCCGCAACGGATGCGCCTGCTCTCGCGCGAGTCCCGCGCACACCCGTTTCGTTACCGCATAGGCGATGACCGGCACGACTAGGAACGCGCCGCGGAAGAACCACACCGCGCCTTCATAACCAAACCCGAACTGGAAGAACAGACGGTCGGCCGAGCCCGCCGCGAACACCACCGCCACCGCCGAGAGCAGCGCAGCGGCAAGCGCGCTGCGCCGCGGATTATCGCGCGGACGCTCAAGCAGATCGTGGCGCCGGTAGTCCCTGCTGATGAAGCGCCGGTCAAGCCACGGCAGCGCATACAACAGCCCGAACACGATGCCGGGAAACAACACCCCACCAAAAAACGGGTTTGGTACGAGCGTGTGTCCGAAGGCGTGGATCTCCAGGTTCGGCATCAGTCGCAGCGCGCCGATCAGCCACCCCAGATACCAGTCCGGTTGCGCGCCGTTCGTGCCGATATAGGGGTGATAGGGGCCCCACAGCCACACCGGGTTGATCTGGATCAGGCCGCCCATCACCACCAACAGCGCGGCGACCGCCGCGAACAAGCCCAACGAGCGCAGCGCGTACCCAGGCCACATCGGGGTGCCCACCACGTTGTCCTCGCGCCGGCCGGGGCCGGCGAATTGAGAGTGGCGCTGGCGCATGATGATCGCCAAGTGCACCGCGATCAGGCCACCGATGATCGCCGGTAGCAGGAATACGTGCGCGATGAACAGCCGCGACTCAAACGCCGTCGACCCAGGGAACCTGCCGCCCCACAACGCCGTCGCAAACGGGCCGCCGATCAAAGGGAGCGACATCGCGACTGCCCACGCGATCGCCAACCCCATCCCCGAGAGCAGATCGTCGGGGAGCGAGTAGCCAGCGAAGCCCTCCAAGATCGCGAGCGCCAACAGGGTGACGCCGATGAAGTAGTTGATGTCGCGGGGCTTGCGAAACGCGCCGGTGAACACGATCCGCAGCAGATGGAGGGTGATCGCCGCGACGAACACCAGCGCCGCCCAATGGTGAACCTGCCGGGCGAGCAGCCCGCCCGACACGTCAAAGGAGATGTGCAACGTGGAGGTGTAGGCATTTGAGACGCTCTGGCCCTGCAGCGCCTGGTAGCCGCCGTGGTAGACGGTCTGCGTCGTGTCCGGGTCGAAGAACAGCGCCAAGAACGTGCCCGTGAGGACCAGCACCACGAACGAGTACAGGGCGATCTCGCCCAGCAGGAAGCTCCAGTGGTCAGGGAACACGTAATCCATCAGCCACCGCATCCCACGCGCCGCGCCCAGCCGCTCATCCACGAACGCCACCGCGTCCACGGGCCGGTCCTTGGCGGTGTGGCTCACGATGGGTCTCCCCACCAGGACGGGCCGACAGGCCCCGACAGCGGCCCAGCAGCGCGCAGCACACCGGCGCTGTCGATAGTCAGCGGCAGCTGCGGCAGCGGCCTGCCTGCGGGGCCGAACTCGACGCTGCCACCGTCCAGCACGTCGAATGTGGAGTAGTGGCAGGGGCACACTAGCGCTGGCCCCTTGGACTCGGTGGATGGGCTGAGCGGGTCTCGAAACAGCGATATCGCGCACGCGGCATGAGTGCAGATCTTCGAGTAGGCAAGGATGCCCTGCGGTGCCCAGCCGGCGCGCTCGGCGGGTAGCCGCAGCGTCGCGGGGTCAACGCGCACCACCACGACGGGGGAGCCCAGGTCCTCCTGACCACCGCCTTCGGCGGCGGTGCCCGCGCTCTGCGGGAACGCGGTCTGAAAGCTCCGTTCGATGATGTCGGCCGCGAGCATCGGGTTGCCCTGCTCATCCACCAGCGCGCGCCCTGCCCGCCACGGTGTGCGTCGCAGCTGCTCCTCCAGACCAGGGCCGAGCGCCGCCACGGGAATCACCACCGCCGCCGTCAGCCCGGCGCCCGCGACCCCGGCGGCGCCGGCGAGAAGCCGCCGGCGCGTGATGCCCTCCACACCCTCGGCGGCCTGCTCGATGACCTCACGAGCGGCGTCCGGGTCGGCCAGTCGGGGGCGCTGCTCGACCTTCGTCTCTTGTGGCACCAGCCAGCGGCCCGCGAGCACGAGCGCACAAGCCAGCAAAGCGAGCGCCGCGCCGAGTGCGAGACCCAGCAGCTGCGTATTCGGGTCGAGCACGAACAGAGCGACGAACGCGAGCGCCGCGACCGGCACCAGCAGCAGCACAGCCACGACCAATAGCTCCGCCCATGCGGGTGCGCCTGTGTGCCGCTCAGACGGGTCCACCTCGGGCTGCCCCTGGCAGCGGGAGCGCAGCCCTCCGGTGCGCCACAGCACGAACATCACGATCGCCTTCCAGGCCCGGCTCACGCGCCGCCCCCTGGCCGCGGTGGACGTTCGGGCTGCTCGCTCGTGCGCTCGCCAAGCAGCCTGGCGATCAACAACAGCGCGGCCGCGGCCAGCAGCCACGCGACCATCCCCTCGGGGATCGGGCCGATCCGACCAATGCCCCAGCCGCCCAGGTTGTCTGGGTGCTGGATGCTCTGTATGTAGCGCGCGAGCGAGTTCACCTCCGTGTCGGTGAGCTCGCCTTCGCCGAAGCGAGGCATCACATACGGGCCGATCCGTACCGCCTCACCGACCTGTCTCGGTGTCGCCTGATTCAGCGCAGGGACGATCGCGCCGGTCACGATCCCGCCCTGACCCTGGATCGTGTGGCAGCCCGCGCAGTCCAGTCCGAACAGACGCTGCCCTTCCGCGAGCGATCCTCGGTTCGGCTGCACCGTTGGAATGCCAGGGCCGCCGAACGATCCGACATAGGCGACGAGCGCCTTGATCTTGCTCGGCGGAAATGCAGGACTCGTCCGCAGCGGCTGCGCCTTCGGGTTGGGTAGCGGCATTCGCCCGGTCTGCAGGTAGAAGTCCGCCGCCAGCGCGCCGACGCCATGCAGGCTCGGGGCGCGGTCACTGATGCCCTGCGCGCTCAGACCGTGGCATGACGCGCAGGAGGAGTCGAACAGCGCATGACCCTGCGCCACCAGCCCAGAAGGAGCGGCAGTGGAAGTGGGCGAGGGGGTTGCGCTGGCGTCCCAGTGAGCGGCGAAGTCAGTCAGCGCGAGCGCGCCGCACACAAGCGCCACCATCATCATCAGCCGGCGTCTCATCGACCCGCCAGCTCCCGCACCGGCAACCCGGTACTCCGGTCGGCGTAGCGGTCGCGGCGCTGCTGGCGTCGCTCCTCGGCGAGCATCGCGCTCATCGCGATCACGATCGCCAGCACACCCATCACCACGCCGCCAGCCACCAGCATCAGCACCCCAGCTGTCTGCTGGTCCGCGAGCGCCGAGACGTGCAGGGCCCGCGCCGGCGCCAAATAGAACGGGTAGCGGACGTGCTCATCGAACAGGAACACGCCGGCAGGAATCGACATCACGAGCATCGCGGCCATCAGCCACGAGAACCTCGCGATCGCACCAGGCGGGCGCGGAATCGGGTCGGCCGCGAGCAG
The DNA here is from genome assembly GCA_963724305.1 of uncultured Solirubrobacterales bacterium. GTDB lineage: Bacteria > Actinomycetota > Thermoleophilia > Solirubrobacterales > Solirubrobacteraceae > Palsa-744. Next base: position 679,742 of record CAVRUG010000004.1, on the reverse strand, counting down.
CGGCAGCAAGAACAGCGTGCCCGTCCAGAAGTAGGCGGCGTGCTCGAGCGCATGGAGTGTCTGATCGCGTAGCGCCGCTTCATAGACACCCGTCAAATGCGTGGTGAGCACCACAATCGTGAACAACGCGAACCCGCACGCCGGCCTTGTCAACAAGCGCATCGGGCGGCTTCGCAGAACCACTGCCAGCGCGCGTCGAGCAGCCGGCGTGGAGGCGCTCAGCGCCAGGCGCACCGGCGCACCCCACAACAGCAGCATCGGTGCGAGAAGGATCAGCAGCAGATGCTCGATCACATGCACCGACAGCAGCTCATCCGCGTACTGGTCGATCCCCGACATCAACGCGAGCGCCAGGACCCCCAGCCCTGCCAGAAATGAAACCGCTCGCCAGATCGGCCAGGGCGAGGAGGCGCGGCACATGCCCCACACGTAAAGTCCGGCCGTCATCCCCAACACACAGAGCAGCACGGGGTCCAAGGTCCACGTACCCAGCAAACGGCCGAGCGTGGGTGGCTGCGCGCTCACCGCAAGCCTTCCCTGCGCAGCGCCCGCGAGCGCTCGCGCTGCTCACGCACCACGCCGCCGAGGCCGAGCGCCGTGAGGCCGACGCCGATCAAGATCAGCCACAGCCCGAACCCGGCGCCGATGAGCGCCACGGCAACCCCGACGACCAGCGCGATCGTAGCGACGGAGCTGTCGGTGATCAGCCGCGGCCCGTCAACCTGCCCCTGGCGGATGTCGAGCGCCCACACCACAAGCCCGACGAGAACACACGCTGCGCTGGCCACCGCCGGAATCGCGAACTGGATCAGTTTCGGGGCGAACACGGCCTGCACGCCGGTCAGCACCGCCAGCCACAACCCCCAGAGGAGCAGCACGACAGCGGCGCGTCTCACACGACCACCTCCTCGTGCGCCTCGCGCAGATCCAAAAGGGGCGCGTAGCTGCGGATCGGCGGCAGCTCGTGAAAGTTGTGGCGGGGTGGCGGCGAGCTTGTCGCCCACTCGAGCGTCTGCGCCCCCCAAGGATCATCTCCAGCCTCGCGCCGGTCACGCAACGAGACCAGCATGTTCCACATGAACACCAGCACCGACAGCGCGATCACGACCGACCCGGCGGTCTCCAGAACGTTCAGCCCCTGCCAGCCCGTCGAGGCGGGGTAGCGCGCGATCCGCCGCGTCATGCCCTCAGCACCCAGGATGAACATCGGGAAAAAGGTCACGTTCGTCCCGATTACCATCAGCACGAAGTGCAGCTTGCCGAGACGCTCGCGCAGCATCGCCCCGGTGATCTTCGGAAACCAGTAGTAGATGCCGGCGAACAAGCCGAACGCGCTGCCCGCGAAGATCGTGTAGTGAAAATGCGCCACCACGAAATACGACATGTTCAGCCCGTAATCCAACGGCGGCGAGGCAAGGATCACCCCCGTCAACCCACCCACGAGGAACTGCACGAGGAAGCCGAGGGCGAACAAGAACGAGGTGGTGAAACGCAGCCTGCCGCGCCACAGCGTCGCTAGGAAATCGAAATACTCCACACCCGCCGGGACGATCAAAGCGGTCGATGTCAGCGCGAAATACTTGTTCGAGAGCACCCCGAACGTGTACATGTGGTGCGCCCACACCGTCATCGACAAGCCAGCGAAAGCGAGCAGCGCGACCACGAACGCGGAGTAGCCGAAGAACCGCCGGGATGAGAACGTGGCCAGCACCTCGCCGACCATCCCCACGAACGGGAAGAACATTACATACACAACTGGGTGGCCGTAGAACCAGAACAGCGCCTGGTAGTCCACCGCGCCGGCGCCGCCGACGAGCACATCCCCGAAGTGCCGTTGCGCCCACAGCAACCCGAGGGCGAGCAGCAGCGCGGGGAACCCGAACACAACCATCACGCAGGTCACGACCATCGTCCAGGTGAACACCGGCATCCGCATCAGCGTCATCCCCGGCGCACGCCGGCGAAGCGCGGTCGACAGGATGCAGCCCGCCCACAGGATCTGCCCGAGGGTCGCCAGCATCACCCCGAAGATCCACAGTTCCATGCCGCTGCCAGGGGAGTGGATCGAATCTGAGAGCGGGTCGAACCCCCACCAGGAGGCCGCCGCGGCGCCGCCGCTGGTCAGAAACCCCGACCACATGCTCACACCGCCGCACAACAGCATCCACAGCCCGGCCAGCGCCACGCGCGGCCCTGCGATCTCGGCCGCCCCGACCTGCAAGGGGACGAAGTACAGGCCGACCGCGAGCGCGACCGGGACGATCACGAGGTAGACCATCGTCGAGCCGTGCATCGTGAAAAGTTCGTTGTAGGTCTGCTGGGAGACCACGCCGCCGTCCGCCGCGAGCTGGCTTCGCATCAACAACGCCAACAGCCCACCCGCCAGGAAGAACACGAGCGCGACCATGCAGGCCGCGCCGGCGATCCGCTTGTGGTCACTCGAGGCGAACGTGCGCGACGCCGCACGGGCAGGCACCGCAACCGCGTTCACGACGACACTCCCTGCCGGGCGGCTTCGTGCGCGAGCCACACTCCGAAGCGCTGCGGGTTGACTGCCCGGATGGCGAAGTGCATCTCGCTGTGATCCTCTCCACAGAGCACCGAGCACTCACCGCCGTAATAGCCGGGCGTCTGGAACAGGAGATCAAAGCGGGTCGTGTAGCCCGGCACGAACTGCCGCTGGTAGTGAAGACCGGGCACCCAGAAGCCGTGAATCACATCCTCAGAGCTACCCACGAATTCAACCTCGCTGCCCGTCGGCACATACGCCGGCGTCGGATGCCACGTATCCACATCGGCGATGCTCACGCCGTCCGAGTAGATGAAGCGCCAGCTCCACTGCGCGGCGATCACCTTGATCCGAACCCCAGGATGCGCGGCCGTGCGATCGATCGGCGTCTCCGCAGTGAACGTCACCCACAACAAGAAAGCCACCACGGCCGCCAGGACGCACGCATACGCCGTCTCCAGCACGAGCGCCTGCGAGCGCCGCCCCGGCGTCCTGCGTCTCGCGCCTGCGATCAGCAGCACCAGCAGCGTGCCGAGCACGAGCACGAACACGCCCACGGCGATCGGCAGGTAGATCCCCTCCACGTGCTCGTAGGCGTGCGCCGTGTTCGGCATCAGTGCTCGTAGCGCTCCGCCTCGCCCTCACGCAACGACAGCCCCATCCCAGGGACTGTCGGGTCCGGCCAGAGCCCGCCTTCGCGCAGCGGCGGGGCGCCGTCGAACAGCATCCCCTCGATGCGGGCGTGGTCGTGGAAATACTCGACGTGCGCGAGCGGCTCGATCGCCGCGCACACGTGCGCGTGCAGCGCCGGGCTCGTGTGCGCAGAGAGCCGCAAGCCACGCGCGGCGCACAGTGCACCCACCTGCAGCATCTGGGTGATGCCGCCGCAGCGCGTCACGTCTGTCTGCAGCACGTTGACCGCGCCGGCGTCGAGCATCCGCCGGAAGTAGAAAAGGTCATAGCCGTACTCGCCTGCGGCGACCTCCATCCCCGCAGGGGCGCGGTCTCGCAGCAATCTGAGTCCCTCGAGGTCATCGGAGGAGACCGGCTCCTCAAACCACGACACCCGAGCCTCTCGCGCGAACGTCTCGGCGAGCGCCAGCGCCTGCTTGCGCGAGTAAGCGCCGTTCGCGTCCACGAACAACTCAACCCCATCGCCGATCACGCTGCGGGCATGTCGAACGCGCTCAGGATCACGGTCAGGCTCTGAGCCCACCTTCACCTTCACCGCGCCGATTCCCTGTGCCACCCAGCCAGTGAGCTGGCGCTGCATCTGCTCCGGGGTGTAGGTGGTGAACCCGCCGCTGCCATACACCGGCACCCGCTCGCGGACCCGACCCAGCAGAGTGCTCAACGCGACCCCAAGCAACCTTGCCTTCAGGTCCCAGAGCGCGACATCTACGGCCGAGATCGCGCTCGAGGCGACGCCCGGATAGCCGATGTTGCGCACCGCACGACGCATCGCTGCCCACGCCGCCGACGGCGAAAGCGCATCCCCGCCAACAACCGGATCGGTAAGGAGCTCCGAGGCCAGCGCGGCTGCCGCGCCCGCCGCGTAGCTATAGCCGACTCCGGTATGTCCAGATGAGCGGGCTTCCACGACGACGATCGTCGTCGTATCCCAGCTAAGCGTGCCATCGGCCTCCGGCGCGTCCGTCGGCACCGTGAACGTCCTCGCCGTGAGCTGCTCGACAACGGGCTTCGCCCCGCGGGTCGGATGCTCCGCGGGGCTCTCGGCGTCTGCGCTGCTCACCGGCCCGACCCGCGATCGTGTCTCGCTCAGCGAGTGCCGACGAAACGAGCGTTCTGCTCGTTCTCGACCTCGACGTGCTCGGGCCGCGGACCATCATCCCCGCTGCCCTCGATCTCATCGCCCTCGGGCGCCAGCTTTTTGCCGCGCAGCCACATGCTCAACGCATACAGCCCGCCGCCGAGCACGCCAACCACGATCAGCACCAGCACGAGAATGAAAATGCCTCCAAATTCCATGCCAGTCACATACCCAAACCGTCGTTGCTCAAACCGGCGTCGCTCGCGGCTCGGCCTGCGCGAGCGCGACGACCGCGGCGACATGCGAGAGGTGCGTAAGCGTCTGCGGATAGTTGCCCAGCAGCTCACCGCTGGCGGGATCGACCTGCTCTGAGAACAAGCCGAGCGGGCTGGCGGCGCCCATCGTCCGGTCGAACACCTCCCGCGCCTCCGGCAACCTGCCCTGGCGGGCGTAGCACTCAGCCAGCCAGAACGAGCAGGCAAGGAACGCGCCCTCCCGGCCGGGCAGCCCATCGTCCTGGCGGTAGCGGTAGAGAAACCCGTCCGCATCAAGCTCCGCGCGCACCGCGTCAGCGGTGCGGAGCATCCGCTCATCATCGAACTCCACGAACCCCACGACCGGCAGCAGCAGCAGCGCGGCGTCCAACGCCGGCTCGTCAAAGCACTGCACAAACACGCCACGCTCAGAGTCATAGCCGCGCGTCTCGATCGCCTCGCGCATCTCTTTGCGCGCTTTCTCCCAGCGCCGCGTCGGCGCCGTGCGCGCGCACTCCTCAGCCAGCCTGAGGCCGCTGTCCACCGCTGCCCAACAGCACGCCTTGGAGTGAACGAAATGCCGCGGCTCACCCCGCCACTCCCAGATCCCCCGGTCGGGCTCAGACCACCGCTGCACCGCAGTGTCGACGAGCTCTGAGAAGAACCGCCATTCGTCGTCATCAGGGGAGTGCCCACGGCGATGCCACCGCCACGCCAGATTGAGGATCTCGCCGAAGGCGTCCAACTGCAGCTGACCGGCAGCTTCGTTACCGACCCGTACCGGCTGCGAGCCACGATAGCCCTCCAACTCCAGGCATTCCTCAGAGATGCGTCGCTCACCACCGATCCCGAACAGAATCTGCAGGTCCTCGGCGTGCCCGGCGCTGGTGCGCACGATGAAATGGCGAAACCGCCGGGCATCACGCTCGCAGCCAAGCTCCGCCAGCGCGTGCGCCGTCAGCGTCGAGTCCCGCACCCAGCTGAAGCGGTAATCCCAGTTGCGCTCGCCGCCCAACGTCTCCGGCAGCGAGGTCGTGGGGGCAGCCACGATCGCCCCGGTCGGCGCGTAGGTCAGCGCCTTCAGCGTCAACGCCGAACGCACGACCGCATCGTGATCGGGGCCGTCCTTGCTCAACCGCTCACGCCAAGCGCGCCACCACTGCACGGTCTCCTCAAGACGCTCGTCCACCTTCCCGGCATCCAACGCGCTCTGCTCTCGCTCGAGCAGATGCGGGCGCACGAACCGGATCAACAGTCGCAGCCGCTCCCCGGCATGGATCTGGCCGCCCGCGACGATCGCTTCCTGCTCGACGCGCAGCTCGCCGTCGCTCCAAACCAAGAGCCCGTCGTCGCCGCCGATCGCCGTAAACACGTCTACCGCGGCGCGACGCAGCCACGGCCGCACCGCCCCGTAGTCAAACCGGGGTGCCACCTCGAAGCGCACCTCCGCGCTGCCGCGCTCGCACTCCACGATCCGCACCAGCTCACGATGCGGCTCGAGCGCCCCATGCTCGCGCATCGCAAAGAAATCCCTCACTCGCACAGTCCCCTGCGGCCCTTCAAGGAGACTCTCGAGCACCAGCGTGTCCTCGATATAGCTCACGCCCCGCCAGCTCGCCTCGCCCTCCACGCCTACCGTGCAGAATCCTCCGCGCTCACGGTCAAGCAGCCGTCCGAAGCAGCTCCCGCTATCGAAACGCGGCAGACAGCACCAGTCGATCGAACCCTCAGCCGAAACCAGCGCGGCGCTGTGACAGTCTCCGATCAGCCCATATGAGCCGATCGCCAGCGCCTGCTTGCTCATCGCCCCCGCCGCATCGCGCCAATCCCCACAAGCCCCGCCGCGACCACAGCGCCGGCGCCAACCAGCCGCCGGTGGCGCGTGAGCTCCCACTGCACGCTGCGCGGCTTGGCCTGCTTATCGAAGTCGCCGTGCGCTGAGCGCTCGCCCGGAAGCGGCGCAAACAAGTTGTCCGGCCGCCCCGCCTGCACAGGCTCATCGGTCTGCTGGGCGTCAAACCCCGTCTTCGCCAGATAGCGGTCGCCGACGCCGGGAGCGAGCGCATTGCCGAGCAGCGTGACAGCGGTCGACGCGCCGACCCACCACTCTCGCCGCGCCGGCTCGTTGGCGGCGGCCACGATCGCCCGCGCGGCGACCTCCGGCTGATAGATCGGTGGCACCGGCTGCGGGTGCCGGGGGAGCCGTGTACGCACCGCGTCGAACTGCGGCGTGTTCATCGCCGGCAACTGCACCATCGTCACCCGGACCCCGCTGCCCTCGTGCATCAGCTCGCAACGCAGCGACTCGGTGAACCCCTGGATCGCGTGCTTGCACGCACAGTAAGGACTCTGCAAAGGGATGCCACGATAGGCCAGCGCCGAGCCGACCTGCACGATCACACCACGATCCCGCGAGCGCATCCGCGAAAGCGCACACAACGTCCCATACACCACCCCGAGATACGTGACCTCAGTCACCCGTCGGAACTCATCGGCGGTGATCTCCCACGTGGGGGCGAACACGCTCGCCATCGCGTTGTTCACCCACACCCCGATCTCGCCGTGCTCCTCCAGCGTGCCCGCTGCCTCCTCGAGCGCCTGCGGGTCAGCGACATCGCACTCCAACACCACCGGGCGCCCGCCCAGCGACTGCACCTCAGACGCCGTGGCGGCCAAGGCTTCCTGCCCGCGGGCGATCAGCCCAACCGTCGCACCCTCACGCGCGAACGCCTGCGCGGTCGCGCGCCCTACACCCGAGCTTGCGCCCGTCACCGCCACCACGACAGATCCCATCATTCCTCCATCAAACGCCGGCGACTCACACCGCGCATCTACCCAACCGCCCGTCCCGTCAACCGTAACCGCACCACCCGTCCGGTGCGATTCGCATCGGACGGACGCGGGTATCAGCCACCAAGATGAGCAAGCGGGTACGATGGACTTCCTCAAAGAGGCGCTGAGCGGCAGCAACCGCTTCGTGCTGCGCCTAGCGCTCCTCGCCGCCATCGTGCAGCGATGACCGTGGCGATCCTCGACGTCGACGGGACACTCGTCGACACCAACTACCAGCACGCGCTTGCCTGGTATCGCGCGTTCCGCGACCACGCGATCATCCTCCCGATCTGGCGCCTTCACCGTCACATCGGCATGGGCGGCGACCAGCTAGTCGAGAAGCTCACCGACGCTGACGTGGAGCACAGGTTCGGCGATCAGATCCGCTCACGCGAGAGCGAGCGCTACAGCGAAATGATCGGCGAAGTCGAAGCCGTCAACCAAGCCAGCGAGCTACTCAGCGACCTACGCGACCGCGGCCACACGGTCATCCTCGCAAGCTCCGCCAAGCAGCCCGAGATCGAGCACTACATCGACCTGCTCGGCGCGCGCCAGCTCGCCCACGGATGGACGAGCGCCAGCGACGTGCAAGCGACCAAGCCCCAGCCCGACCTCGTGAACGCTGCCCTGGAATGCGCGGACGCGCAACCAGAGCAGGCGGTGATGATCGGCGACACACCCTGGGACGTCCAAGCAGCCCAGCGCGCCGGCGTGCAAACGCTCGCGGTGATGACCGGCGGCTTCTCAAAAGAAGAGTTGTGCGAAGCAGGCGCCATCGATGTCTACGAGTCGGTTGCTGAGCTGCGCTCCTCACTCGAGCAGACAGTCCTGCGGAGCAAGCCATCCAGATCGTGAGCATCTCGCTCACTGGCGCACGCGAACGGTTCAGGCACGGTCGCTGGCATCCGCGAGCAACTCCAGTACCGCCTTCTCGACGCGAGCACGGACTCTCGCTTTGCCAAGATCCGGGCCAGCGCGACCGATTGCCGCAGCGATCGTCACCCCGGCCTGAAAACGGTCGATCACCCTCGGGTCCACATATGACGCACGACACACCGCGGGCGTATTACCCAAATACGCCGCAACCGTCTTGATCGCCTGTTTGACCTCCCGCTCACGCGCGGCTTTTCCTTTCACCTCCTCTGCGCCTGCCAGCGCGACCGCGGCGAGCACCGTCGCGTTCCAGGTACGAAAGTCCTTGGCGGTGAACTCCCCACCCAAGCACTGCTTCAGGTAGGCGTTCACCTCCTCGGCGGTCAGGTCCCTCCAGCCGTTGCTCGCACGGTAGGCCAGCAACTGCGAGCTGGTGCGCCGCCGCTTCAAGGCCCCGACCATCACCAGCGCCTCGGGGTCGGCGATCGCCTGCACCCGCCGCTGCCCAGACTTCGCGGGGAAGTCGAAGATCACCTCACGCTCCTCGACGGTCACATGCTCGCGCAGCATCGTCGTCAACCCATAGGACTCGTTGCGCTCCGCGTAGTCCTCCGAGCCGATACGAAAGAACCCCAGATCAAGCAGCCGCACCGCCAACGCGAGCACCCGTCGCTCGGTCAACTGCCCCACCTCGACCCGCCGCTCGGGAGCTGCAGGTCGCGAGCCACACGACGACGCAGCCGTGGCAGCGCCGCACCGAAGGCGATCATCGAGTCGAACTTCCGGCGGTCGCGGTGAGCCCGCCAACGCTCGTGGTAGATGTACTGCTTGCGGCCAGCGGCGTCGACCCCAGTGGCTTGCAGGTGCCCAAGCGGGTCCATGCACACCCACACCTCCCGCCACGCCGGGGGGATCACGAGCTCCGCGATCCGCTCCAGCACCTCGGGGTCATCGCCGCGCCCCCCGTCGGGGTCGAGGTACTCGAAGCCACGGCCGCGTGCCCGGCGCACAATGCCCGGCGCCGCACAGTTACTACGCCTCAAGCGTGCGATCTCACCCCTCCAAGCATCATCCCGGCCATACCCCGTGCTCTATGAATACAACCACCCAAGCAGCGGGCCGCCCCAGCTCTACATGGTTCGCGCCGGCACGATCGGGTAGCTCTCAAAGGCAGCCTCGATCGCCTCGATCCGGGCGCGTAAGGAAAGGAGCACGAGATGGCCACCGATGCACTATGGCGAATCGCGATACGGCTCCCGCACCCAGCCAAACCTTCGAGCCTGCGCCTCGAGCTGATGAGCAACGAGGACCTCGACCACTGGCTCGAGGAACGCCACTCGACCTGACCCGCCGCACCAGCCGGCCTTCCGCCCGGCCGTGGCGCTTCCCCGCTGGTTGCATTCCGCCGCGGCGGGGTAAACGACTACCGAAACAGTCAGCAACCGGAGGCCGCCATGTCAGCAACAAAGAGCAGCAACGGCATTCTCGCCGAGGTCGCCCGCGAGGAGCGCGAGCGGATCGTCGAGATGCTCACCAAGGCGTACTGGATGGAGATCGAGACCGTGATGAGCTACCTCGCCAATTCGGTGAACCCCGACGGCGTGCGCGCCCAGGAGATCATCAAGTCCCTGCGCGAGGACATCCAAGAGGAGCTCGGGCACGCCACCCAGTTCGCCAACCGCATCAAGGAGCTCTACGGGATCGTCCCCGGCTCGATGGACTTCGGAGCCGAACAGTCCTACCTGCAGCCGCCCGAGCATCAAACGGACATCGTGCATGTCATCAAGGGCGTGATCGAGGCAGAGACCGGCGCCATCGACTTCTACAACGAGATCATCGAGGCGACCGAGGAGACCGATCCCGTCACCAACGACATGGTGATCGCGATCCTCCACGACGAGGAGGGCCACCGCCGCCTGTTCGAGGGGTTCCTGCGCGAGTACCAAGACCAGCCGTGAGCAGCACGACTGCCACTGGCATGGCCACCACAGAGGAGAGAGCCCAAGCGCAGCCGCGATCCGCCCTGAGTTTCACCTTCGACGACGGCCCCGACGAGACGTGGACGCCGCGCGTGCTAAAGCAACTCGCCCGTTGCGAAGTCACGGCGACGTTCTTCATGGTCGGCGAACGAGTACGCGCTCACCCTGACCTCGCCCGCACCGTGCTCGCCGCCGGCCACGAGATCCAGCTGCACTGTGACCGTCACATCCGCCACACCGAGCTCACCGAAGCAGAGCTACAGCTCGACACCGAACTGGCGCTCGACGCCCTGGCCACAGTGGACGTGAGCCCGCAGCTCTGGCGGGCCCCGTGGGGAATCTGCACCGACGCGAGCGTTCGAGCAGCTGCCCAGGTTGGCCTGCAGCTCGTGCGCTGGTCAATCGACACGCACGACTGGCGCGGCGATCAGCCACACCACATGCTCGCCGATATCCACGACCAGCTCGCTGACGGTGGGGCGGTGTTGATGCACGACGCAATCGGGCCCGGAGCACTACGTGCCGGCTGCCAGAACACCGTTGCGCTGCTACCAGCGCTCGCCGCTGCCGCCCGCGCCGACGGTCTCGCGCTCGCCCCGATGCAACACCCAGCGATCAGCCCGCCAGCGATCAGCCCGCCAGCGATCGAGGTGCCAGCGTGAGCGTCCAACAGCTACCCCCGCGAGCCTCCACCGCACGACTGCAGGACGCACTCGCGCGCATCGCCCAACGCGCCGCCGAGCTCGATCGCCAACCACGGTTCCCCACAGAGAACTTCGCCGACCTTCTCGCCGCCGGTGCACTCACACCCCCGCCCGATGGACTGGCGGGCGAAGCGCGGCTCGTGCAGGCAGTGGCCGCCGCCGACGCCTCGACCGCGCGCATCCTCGACGGACACCTCAACGGCATCGAGCGGCTGACCCTCACCGCCCCCGAGCCGCTGCGCTCCACCGAGCTCACCCAGATACAGGAAGGCGAGCTGCTGCTGGGCGTATGGGGCGCAGACCCAGCCGCCGGCGAGGGGCCCCCCGCGCGGCTCGAGCACACCAACGGACAGCCGGTGCTGCGCGGCGTCAAGACCTTCTGCTCGGGCGCCGGCGGCGTTCAGCGCGCGCTCATCCTCGCCGCAGACCACGACGGCTCCCGCCGCCTCGTCTACCTCGACACCACCAGCAGCCAGATCAGCATCGACCGCGGCTGGTATCAAGCATCCGGGCTGCGCGCCTCAGAGAGCCACCGCGTCGAGTTCCACGACACGCCCGTCCTCGCGGTCCTCGGCGGCCCCGGCGAGCTCTCACGCGAGCCCTACTTCTCCCGCGACGGCATCCGCACCTCCGCCACCTGGGCCGGGCTCGCCGACAGCATCATGCGCGAGACCCTCAGCGCGCTCGACCCCGATCGAACCGATGCGGTACAAGCCCACATGCTCGGCAGGATGCGCGTCGCGCAAAGCACGATCGACCGCTGGCTCGCGCACACCACCCACAGCCTCAACCAGCCAGATGATCCGCGACCCGAGCTCGACCCGGCCGTGCTCGCCCTGGAATGCCGCATCGTCCTCACAGACGCCGCCCGACTGATCTCGACCCAGGCGGCACAGGTCTGCGGGTCACGGGCACTGATCGGCGCGAGCACCCTAGACCGCGCCCGCCGCGACCTCGACCTGTTCCTCCTGCAGCATCGGCTGGACCCCAAGATCGCGAAGCTCGGCACGCACACACTCACCACGGAGGGAGCATGAGCGCCACCGCCGACCTCGCGCGCTTCGAGCGTCTCTACCAGCAAAGCCCCGACCCCTGGGGCTACCGCACCAGCAGCTACGAGCAAGAAAAGTACGCGGCGACGCTCGCAGCGCTGCCGAAGCAAACCCACGGCCTGGCCCTGGAGGTTGGCTGCTCGATCGGCGTGTTCACCGGCCAGCTCTCTGCGTGCTGCCAGCACGTCGTCGCGATTGACTTCTCCCTCAGCGCCCTGGAGCTCGCCCGCCGCAACCTGCAAAGTGTCAGCAACGTCGATCTGTTGCGCGCCAGCTTTCCCGAGGAAACCCCGCCTGGCTCATGGGATCTGATCGTCTGCTCAGAGGTCCTCTACTACCTACAGCCGCCGGCGCTCGCGGACGCGATCGGCTGGATCAAGACACAGCTCAGCTTTGGTGCGAGCGTGCTCACTGTCAGCTGGCGCGGCATTGGGCGCGACGAGCCGCTGAGCGGCGATGAGCTGCACGACCGGCTCGCTCGCGAGCTCGCCCGCTGGCACGCGTTTGACGCACGCCAAGAGGAGTACAGGCTCGACCGCTTCGATGCCCTATGAGCCCACGGCGGATCGTGATCGTCGGCGCCGGCCCCGCCGGCCTGGCAACCGCCCGCGCCTACCGCCAGGCAGGCGGCACGGCAGAGGTCACGATGCTCGGCAAGGAGACCCTCATCCCATACAGCCGGCCACCGCTGACCAAGGAGTTCCTGCGCGGCGAGCTCGACGCCAGCGAGCTACCGATCGAGGAGCCCAGCTGGTTTGAGGAGCACGACATCCAGCTGCGCCTCGGCTGCCAAGTCACAGCCATCGACCCCAGCACAGGCGCCGTTCACGCCGACGGATACGCGCTCAGAGCCGACGTGATCGTGCTCGCCACCGGCGCCGAACCATCCAGGCCCGACCTGCCCGGCCTGGACGACCCGCGGGTACAGACCATGCGCGAGCGACCCGACAGCGAACGCATCGCCTCACAAGCCAAGCCAGGCACCCACACCATCGTGCTCGGCACCGGCTTCATCGGCTGCGAGCTAGCCGCATCGCTCGCGCAGCGCGGCACCCAGGTGACACTCGTCGGCCAAGAACCAGCGCCGCAGCAGCAGCGCCTCGGCGCCGAGGCCGCCGAGCACATCGCACGTTGGCTGGCGGACCTCGGCGTGACGCTACGGATGGGCATGAAGGTCTCCGCCGTGCACAACGGCCGCATCGTCGCGCTCAACCACGGCGACCCAATCGAGGCCGACAACGTAGTGCTCGGCATGGGCGTTCAGCCCCGCAGCGAGCTAGCCGAGCAAGCGGGCCTTACGATCGTCAAGGGAGCGATCCTCACCGACGCGCAGATGCGCGCCCACGACCGGGTGCTCGCTGTCGGCGACGTCGCCTACGCCCACAACCTCAGCGCAGGACGACGGCTGCGCGTAGAACACTGGGGCGACGCGCTCGGCCAAGGCGAGATCGCCGGGCGCGTACTCGCCGGCCAGAACACGCACTGGCAAGACGTGCCCGGCTTCTGGTCGACCATCGGCCAGCACACCCTCAAGTACACAGCCTGGGGCGACGGCCACGACCAATGCAGACTCGACGAGCACCCCGACAGCGCGTTCACCGTGTGGTACTCGCACCACGACAAGCTCGTCGGTGCACTAACCCACAATTGCGACGAGGACTACGAACAAGCGCAACAGCTCATCGCGGCCGGGGGAAGCCCACCATGAACGAGCACCCGCTAGACCTCCAGGGGATGCCGGCGGCCGTCGAGCTCGCACCGCCGCACCCCGACCTCCACGCAGTCGTCGTAATCCCGGCCCGCGACGAGGCACCCCGGATCGCCGCCTGCCTGCACGCGCTCGCCAGCCAGCACGACATGCCCGTCAACAGCTACGAGGTAATCGCGATCCTCGACGGCTGCCGCGACAACACGCTCGGAGTCATCCAGCAGACCGCCCGGCTGCACGAGCAGCTCGCCATCCACACCGTGACCCGTCCGCATCCCCCAGGCGTCGGACGCGCCCGGCGCCTGGGCATGGGCATCGCCTGCCGACGACTCATGAGCCTCGGACGACCCGAGGGGCTGATCGCAAGCAGCGACGCCGACACGACTGTCGCCGGCGACTGGCTCTCGGCGCAACTTGCCCTCTCGCGGTCGGGCGCCGCTGCGATCGGAGGACTCATCGAGCTCGACCCCACAGAGCGAGACATGCTCGACCCGCACGCCCTCGCCGTGCGCGAACTGGGCGCCGCCACGCGGCTCGCGCTCGCCGTCCAGCAGACCGCAGGCGGCGCGCTCGTCGAGCACCCGCACTTCTCCGGCGCATCGCTCGCGCTGACCGCCGCCGCGTATGAGCGCTGCGGCGGACTGCCAGTACGCGCAGCGCTCGAGGACGAGGCGCTGGCCCACGCGCTCGCCATGCAAGGCATCGCCATCCACCGCCCGCGCCACGTTCGGGTCAGGACCTCCGCTCGCACCGACGGGCGCGCTCCACGCGGCCTCGCGCAAGACCTGACGCGCGCAGACTGGCGAGCCCGCCGCTCCTACAACGCCAGCGAGTTCCCCCTCGACCGTCTGCTCGCCGTCAAGCAGAACACCATCGCTCTCCTGCTGCCAGCCCGCGAAGTCGCACAAACGATCGACCCGATCGCTCGCACCGCCGCTCGGCTCAAAGACGCCGGTCTGCTCGATGAGGTGCTCGTCATCGACGCCGCCTCCCAGGACGAGACCGCCGCGATTGCCCGCCAAGCCGGGCTCCACGTCGCCCAAGAGGATGAGCTGCTGGCCGACTACGGACCCTCACAAGGCAAGGGCGACGCGATGTGGCGAGGACTCGCCGCAACCAGCAGCGAAATCATCGCGTTCGCCGACACAGATACCGAGGACTTCCATGAGGGATTCCTCCTCGGGCTCCTCGGCCCGCTGCTCTGCGACCCCGATATACAGCTCGTCAAGGGCACCTTCCGTCGCCCGTTCCGCAACGGCGACACCGTGCTCGCCGAAGGCGGCGGGCGCGTCACCGAGCTGATGGCAAGGCCGCTGCTCAACCTCCATGCCCCGCAGCTGGCTGTGTTCGACCAGCCGCTCGCGGGGGAGACCGCCGGGCGCCGGGCGCTGCTCGAACAGATCCCGTTCGCCGCCGGCTACGGCGTCGAGATAGCAATGCTGATCGACAGCTGGCGAACCTGCGGCCTGGACGCGCTCGCCCAAGTCGACCTCGGGCAAAGACAAAACCGCCACCAGCCGCTGCGCGACCTCTCGGCGATGGCCTACGCCGTGCTCCTCGCTGCCCAAACCCGCTTCCTTGGGCCGGAGTTCGCCGACAGCCACGCCTGCAGCTCAATCATCCTGCCACCCACCAGCACCTCCGGCCTGATGGAGACACGCCACGTAACCCTCGAGGAACGCCCACCGCTCATCGAGCACCGTCAACGCACGAAGGCTCACGCATCGCGACGGAGTTTTGCGGGGCCAGCACATGGGTAGGAGGCAGAGCATGAGCGCCGAGAACGACATGACCCCGCGCTTTACCCACGCCGACCGAAAGGGAGCGCTATGAGCGAGACCGTCGCCGACCACCTGCTCAACCGGCTAGCGAACGAGTGGGGAGTGAAACGCATCTACGGCTATCCCGGCGACGGCATCAACGGCATCATGGGCGCCTTCGGCCGCGCAGATGACTGCCCGGAGTTCATCCAGGTTCGCCACGAGGAGATGGCCGCCTTCATGGCCTGTGCACACGCGAAGTTCACAGGTGAAGCCGGCGTGTGCCTCGCCACCTCCGGCCCCGGCGCGATTCACCTGCTCAACGGCCTCTATGACGCGAAGCTCGACCACCAGCCGGTCGTCGCGATCATCGGCCAGCAGGCCAGGCTCGGCCTGGGCGGCAACTATCAGCAGGAGGTCGACCTCACCACCCTCTACAAGGACGTCGCCCACGAGTACGTCCAGATGGCAACCGAGCCCGGCCAGATCCGTCACCTGATCGACCGCGCGATGCGGATCGCGCTCTCCGAGCGCACCGTCACCTGCGTGATCGTCCCCAACGACCTGCAGATGGAACCAGCCGTGCCGACACCACCGCACGCTCACGGCACCGTGCACTCCGGCCCGGGCTACACACCCCCGAACGTCACGCCCAACGACGAGCAACTGCGGCGTGCCGCCGAGGCGCTCAACGCGGGCGAGCGCGTAGCGATGCTTGTCGGCGCCGGCGCGCTACACGCCACCCAAGAGGTGATCGAGGTCGCCGACACGCTCGGCGCCGGGGTCGCCAAGGCGCTGCTCGGCAAGGCCGCCGTACCCGACGACCTGCCGTTCGTCACCGGATCAATCGGCTTGCTGGGCACACGCCCCAGCTGGGACATGATGCAGGACTGCGACACGCTACTGATGGTCGGCTCCAGCTTCCCCTACTCGGAGTTCCTGCCCGAGGAGGGCCAGGCCCGCGGCGTGCAGATCGACCTGGATGGCAGGATGCTCGGCATCCGCTACCCAATGGAGGTAAACCTCGTCGGCGACAGCGCGCTCACCCTCAAAGCGCTCCTGCCGTTGCTCGAGCGCAAGGACGACCGTGGCTGGCGGGAGAAGATCGAAAAGAACATGAGCGAGTGGTGGCAGGTCATCGAGAAGCGCGCTCACGAGCCCGCCCAGCCCGTGAACCCGCAGTTGATCTTCCACGAGCTCTCAAAGCGCCTACCCGACGGCGCGATCCTCACCTCCGACTCCGGCTCGGCTGCCAACTGGTACGCCCGCGACGTGCGGCTACGCGCCGGCATGATGGCCACCCTCTCAGGCACCCTCGCGACGATGGGACCGGGCGTGCCATATGCGATCGCCGCGAAGTTCGCGCACCCTGACAGGCCCGTGATCGCGCTCGTCGGCGACGGGGCGATGCAGATGAACGGGCTCGCCGAGCTGATCACGATCGCCAAGTACCGCGAGCGCTGGTCAGACCAGCGGCTGATCGTGCTCGTGCTCAACAACCGCGACCTCAACCAGGTCACCTGGGAGCAGCGCGCGATGTCCGGCGACCCCAAGTTCGTCGAGTCCCAGGAACTACCCGACGTGCCCTACGCGCGGTGGGCTGAAATGATCGGGCTGAACGGCATCCGCACCGACGACCCCGAAGCGATCGGCGAGTGCTGGGATCAGGCGCTCGCCGCCGACCGGCCGACTGTGCTCGAGGTGTGCTGTGACCCCGAAGTGCCGCCGCTGCCGCCGCACATCACGATCGAGCAAGCCCGCTCGTTCGCCTCAGCGATCCTGCACGGAGACCCCGGCAGCCGGCGGATCATCGCCCAAGCGCTGCGTCAGAAGCTGCCCGAGTTCCTCCCAGGACGATGAGCGCCAAGCGCCTGCTGGGAAACCTGCGCCGCGGACGCGCGCAGCGCACACTCGCCGCCGCGACCGCCGCAAGCGCGCTGCCGCTCGGCCTGGAGATCTACTTCGAGCACTTCCGCGGCTCCTTCGGCGATAAGTGGATGTGGACCCCCGTCGCGCTCTCACCGCTGCTCACCGCCGCCGGACTCGCAGGCGTGGGCTCCAAGCGAGCCGCGAGGACCGTGCTGCCCGCTGTGTCTGCCCTGTACTGCCTGGACGGACTGATCGGCGTCTACACCCACATACAAGGCGTGCGCAAGCGGCCCGGCGGGTTCTCAGAGCCGCTCTACAACATCGTTATGGGGCCGCCGCTGCTCGCGCCCGGCTCGCTCGCTCTCGTCGGCGGCATGGGCCTCGCGGCGGCGCTCGCCGAGCGGGAGCGCTGAGGGCGATGGCGCAGGCACCGAGCTCCTCCGCCGGGCATCTCCCCAAGCAGGGCGGCGACACCACGCCGGGGCCGCCCGCAGGGCTCCCACACCAGCGCAAGGGCACCACGCCGCAGATGCGCGGGCGCTACCCCGACTACGACGTGCTGAGCGCCGCCTCCCATTGGGACGCGAAGACGCGCGGAGTCGTGCTCGACCGGGTAGCGAACGTCCCGCCGATCCGCTTCTTCACCGAACAGGAGGCACGCACGCTGGGAGCGTTCTGCGACGTCGTGACCGGCCAGGACTCAGAGCCGCGCATCCCCGTGCTTGAGATGGTCGACGCGAAGCTCCACGCCGGCCGCCTGGACGGGTTTCGCCACCACGACATGCCGCCCGACCCCGAGACCTGGCAGCAGGTCGCGGCCAACCTCGACGACAGCGCCCGCGAGCACGGCTCAGACGACGGGTTCGCCGCCGCCAGCTCAGAGACCCAGCACGAGATCGTGCAGCAGTTCTCCGAAGGTAAGCTCGACTGGGAGCTGCCCGTCACGAAGGCGTGGGGAGTAGTGATGCGCGGCGTGCTCAGCGCGTTCTACTCACACCCCTGGGCGTGGAATGAGATCGGCTTCGGCGGCCCCGCCTACCCACGCGGGTACGCACGGCTCGGCGCCGGGCAACGCGAGCACTGGGAGGCCCCACCAGAGTTCGCGCTCGACCCCGTGGCCGATGTGCGTGAGCGGGGCCTTGAGTGAGAGACCGTCTGCGTGTCGCTCTGAGGGGCGCAGTGCGCCCACCCGAGAACGACTCCGCGTTCTTGCTCGATCCACACCGGAGAGGTGTGCCAGGGCGCGAGCGTATGCGCCGCTACAGCCCCGACGAGGCGGTCGACATGCTGATCGTCGGTGCGGGAGCAGGCGGCGCAACGCTCGCGCAACGCCTCGCCCGCAAAGGCTGGCGGGTGCTCGTACTCGAGGCCGGGCCCTTTTGGGACCCCGACGAGGATTGGGTCTCAGACGAGGCCGGCGCGCACCCGCTGTATTGGACGGAGGAGCGCATCATCGGCGGCGATGATCCCGTGGAGCTCGGCAAGAACAACTGCGGTCGCGGCGTCGGCGGCTCGATGATCCACTACGCCGGGTTCACGCCGCGCTTTCACCCCTCAGACTTCGAGGTCTACACCCGCGACGGAGTAGCCGCCGACTGGCCCATTACCTACGAGGATCTCAAGCCCCACTACGAGCGCCTAGAGCGCGAGCTGCCCGTCGCCGGCGAATTCTGGCCCTGGGGCGACCCCCACGACTATCCGCACGGCCCGCACCCGGTCGGCGCCGGCGCGCTGAAGGCGTGGGAGGGAGCCAGGCGCCTGGGGATCGAGATGCGCGTCGGCCCCGTCGGCATCGCCAACGGCAGCTTCGGGCACCGCCCGCACTGCATCTACCGAGGCTTCTGCCTACAAGGCTGCAAGGTCGGCGCCAAGGCGTCCCCGCTCGTCACCCACATCCCCGACGCGCTGGAGCACGGCGTCGAGGTGCGCGCCGACTGCATGGTCACGCAGATCGAGACCGACGAGTCAGGGCGCTGCACCGGCGTCACCTACTTCCACGACGGCCAAGAGCGCTTCCAAGCAGCAGATGCGATCACTCTCGCCGGCTACTCGATCGAGACGCCACGGCTGCTGTTGCACTCCACCAGCAGCCGGTTCCCCAAAGGTCTCGCCAACGAGAACGACCTCGTGGGACGGGGGATCATGGTGCAGGGCGCACCCCAGGTCGCCGGACGCTTCCCCGAGGAGATGCGCATGTACAAGGCGCCTCCGCCGGAGATCAACTGCGAGCAGTTCTATGAGACCGACCCTGGACGCGGATTCGCCCGCGGCTTCTCGATCCAGACCGTAGGCCCTTTGCCGATCGGCTGGGCCGAGCACGTGCTCGCCGACGGACACTGGGGGCAGTCGCTCAGAGAGTACATGCGCGACTACAACCACTGGTACACGATCGGCTGCCTCTCAGAGCTCCTGCCCAGAGCGGAGAACCGCGTCACGCTCGCCGAGCAGACCGACCGTAACGGGATGCCCGTCGCGCGCTTGGACTATACGCAGTGCGAGAACGACCGAGCGAACATCGCCTATGCCAAGAACAAGCTCCACGAAATCCTCCACGCCGCCGAAGCGCAGGACATCCTCACGATCGACCGCTACGCCCACCTCGTCGGCGGCTGCCCGATGTCAGACAAACCCGCGACCGGCGTCATCGACCGAGACCACCGCGCCTGGGGTATACCCAACCTGTTCGTGTGCGACGGCAGCGTGATGCCAACCCAGGGATCAGCTAACCCCGCGCTCACGATCATGGCGCTCGCCAGCCGACTCGCCGAACGCCTTGATGGCAAGCGCATCGACCCCGCGAGCAAGCAGCAAGTGAGCAGCCACGCATGACCACCCCAACATCCCGGACGAGCTCGCTGGCTGCCGCTGCTTCTTCACCGCCTTCCCCGTCCTGCTTGAAGGCTGCGGCGGAGCGTGGACACGCGCCGTCGCCTGGGAAATCGACGACAGCGAGCAATGAGCACCCTCGCCTCGTGTGTCGAACCCCGCCGCGCCGGGTAGGTCAAGCTCATGGCCGCCGAGCAACGACAGATCGAATGGGGCACCGCCGAGATCGACGACGGTACGCTCACCGTGCAGCTGGCCGGCGCGTCCTCGAAGTCATGGAAGGCGCGTTTCGAGAACGTGCTCGCGCTGCTGGACACGCCGCACAGCGGCTGGGGAGAGGTCAGCCTCACCAAAAAGGCGATCAAGGTCTCCGGCGTCCAGCAGGGCAACGAGGCTGAGCTGCGTCACTTCCTCGAGAGCGCGGTCCTTCAAGCCAACACGGACACCGCGCCCGACCCACCCCCACCGCACGACGAGGAGGACGAGGAGCCCGACGCCGACGAGCAGATGGCCCAGACCTTCCGCAGCTTCGCGGCCGAGCACCAACACCGCTAGCAGCCTCGTCCGCTTTTTGCCAGTGCGGCGAGCGGGTAGACGCAGCGTATCCACAAACCCGAGGAGGACCAACGATGGCCAAAGATCACGGCCCCAGCATCAAGAACGACAAACAGTACGAAGGACTCCGCGAAAAGGGCATGAGCAAGGAACGCGCAGCGAAGATCGCCAACAGCCCAGGCTCATCCAAACGAGGCGGCAAGAGCTCAGGCTCAGGCACAAAACGCAAAGCCAGCACCCAAGGGGGCACCAAAGCGCAGAAGGCCGCCGCAGGGCGCAAGGGCGCCAAAAAGAGCAACAGCTAGACCATGCCCGAGCATGCCCCCGACAGCCATGCCGGCAGCCCCAGCAAGACGCCACTCGCTTCGCTCTCCTCGCACTACGCTCCCGGCCAAGAGCGTCCGCTCGGCTCCTACGCCATCCTCACCGGCGCGTACACCACCGGCCTCGCCGGCGGCCTGATCGCGCTGCGCGTCCGTCACCACCAGCTGCCCGAGCGACCCACGACCGGCGACCTGCTGCTCGTCGGCATCGCCACACACAAGCTCAGCCGGCTGCTCGCCAAGGACAAGGTGACGAGCTTCATCCGCGCGCCCTTCACCCGCTACCAAGAGCCAAGCGGGGAGGGCGAGGTCGAGGAGGAACCCTACGGCCACGGTCTGCACCTCGCCGTCGGAGAGCTCCTGGTGTGCCCCTACTGCCTCGCCCAATGGGTAGCTACCGCTCTCACGCTCGGACTCATCGGCGCCCCACGCCTCACGCGCCTCATCAGCTCCGTATTCCTCGCACACACCATCTCGGACTTCCTGCAGGTCGCCTACCGCGCAGCTGAGGACAAGCTGTGAAAAACACCAGGCCACTGCCCTTACTGGCTCGTTTGCCACCCAGGGGACAGGGGTAGACGACCGACAGACCGAAAAGCTCGCCAACGAAACAGAGGGAGGCAGCAGCGAAATGGCATCCACCCAGCTAACCGGAAAGACAGTGGCCTTTCTCACCGCACAAGAGGGCATCGAGGAGGTCGAGCTCACAGAGCCCTGGAAGGCCGTCAAAGACGCGGGCGCCACGCCCAAGCTGATCGCCCCCGAAAGCGGCGAGATCCAGGCGTTCAACCACCTCGACAAGAGCTCGACATACACCGTCGATCAGGCCCTCGAGGACGCCGACCCCGACGAATACGACGCGCTGGTGCTCCCCGGCGGCGTGGCCAACCCCGACCAGCTGCGCACCGACGAGCGCGCCATCCAGTTCGTGCAGCAGATCTTTGCTGCGGGCAAGCCCGTCGGAGTCATCTGCCACGGCCCTTGGACGCTCGTGGAGGCAGACCTCGTGCGCGGGCGCAAGCTCACCTCCTGGCCATCCCTGCAAACCGACATCCGCAACGCCGGCGGGGAATGGGTCGACGAGGAGGTCGTTGTCGACGAGGGGCTCGTCTCAAGCCGCAAGCCGGACGACCTGCCAGCGTTCTGCGCGAAGATCATCGAGGAGTTCGCAGAGGGTCGTCACCAAACAGCCCAGGCTGGCGCCACCGTCCACGCGGACTAACTCCTCGCTGCATAAGGGAGAAGGATTAATTGTGGTGTGCAGCCTCAATCCTGCATCTTGGCGGGGTGCTGTTTTCACACGGCCATAAAACCTGGATTGCCTGGGTAATCGCGCTCGCACTCGCGATTACCGGATTCTGTCCGCAGGTCGAGACGCAGACGCTAAAGCAGTCCGCACACACTCACGGTGGGAGACAGGGCCCGCGGGGTTAGCCGCTCCGATCGGCGGGGTAGATCAAGCGACATCATCAAGCGACACTCAACTTCTAGGAGGCTCAAAAACGATGGTGGCACTACTTGCGTTGATATTGATCCTTGCGATCTTCGGCGGCCTCGGGTTCGCCGTCCATCTGCTCTGGATCGTGTTGGTGGTAGCGATACTGCTGTGGCTGATCGGGTTCTTCATCGGCGGTGCGCCCGTCGGTGGCGGACGTAGGCGCTGGTACGGACGCTGGTGATGAACGCCACAGCCTCAGCCCCAGAGCAAAGAGAAGGACGAATCGCCCGCTCTTGGCGACTGACCAAGGCGTCCTGGCAGGTTGTCCGTAAGGATCGCGTGATCCTGCTGCTCGCGATCCTCTCCACGCTCGTGGGAGCAGTCGGCGTCGCCGTTATCTTCGGCGTCGCCGGCCTCGGCAGCAGCAGCGCGCACGGGCACCGCCACCTCGTCGACGGCCGCGTGGCCATCGTCGCGCTGATCCTCGCCTACCCACTGATGTTCGTCAGCACGTTCTTCAACACCGCGATCGCTGCTGCCGCAGCCGCAGGACTGCAAGGACGACGACTCTCCCTCGGCCAGGCACTCGCGGTCCCGGCCAGCCGGGTAGGGCAGCTCGCGGTGTGGGCACTGTTCGCCACGATCTTCGGCGTCGTGCTCGAGCAGCTCGCCCGGCGGCTGCCGCTCGCCGGCGCGATCGTCGCGCGCCTCGTCGGGCTGGCGTGGTCAATCGCGAGCCTGTTCGCGATCCCGATTCTCGCGCTCGAAGGCGGCAGCGCTTCACACGCCCTGAAACGCTCCACAGCCCTCGTCAAGCAGCGCTGGGGGGAGGGCATCAGCGGCAACGTGATCGTCTCTGCGTGGACGATCGTCCTGATGATCCCGCTGCTGGTCGTCTTCGTCATCGGAATCGCTGCGACCCGCCATGCCCCTGCGGGGCGCATCGCCGTGTTCGCGCTCGCGGTCGCAGTGTTCGTCGCCCTCGTCGCGCTGAGCGGGGTCGTGCGGCAGATCTTCGCGGTGGCTCTATACCGATACGCCGCCGAAAACGACACGAGCGGACCTTTCCACGAGCAGGACCTGCGCGCGCCGTTCACCAAACGCCGCAATCGCCAAAACTAGGGCCGGGCGTCCCGGCAGCTTGGCGAAGACCACCTCGGGGTATTGGCAGGGAGATGGCACGCTTCGGCTACACGATGATGTGCGAGCAGTCTCCACCCGACGCGCTCGTGCGCGACATCCAAGGCGCCGAGCAAGCCGGGTTTGACTTCTCGGTCATCTCAGACCACTACCAACCCTGGCTCGCCTCACAAGGACACTCGCCCTACGCCTGGGCGGTACTCGGCGCCGCGGCACAAGCCACCGAGTGGATACCGCTGATGAGTTTCGTGACCTGCCCGACGCTGCGTTACCACCCCGCCGTCGTGGCACAGAAGGCGGCCACCATCCAGATCCTCTCCGGCAACCGCTTCCGTCTCGGCCTCGGCGCAGGGGAGAGCCTCAACGAGCACATTGTCGGCAAGCGCTGGCCCGCGGTCGCAGAGCGCCACCAAATGCTCTCCGAGGCGCTCGACATCATCGCCGCACTGTTCGACCAAGAAGGCACCGTCAACTACCACGGCGAGCACTTCCAAGTCGACTCCGCGCAGCTGTGGGACAGACCCGAGCAGCGAATACCGATCGGCGTGGCCGTCTCAGGCGAGGACTCCTGCCGGCTCGCGGGCGCCAAGGCCGACCTGCTGGTCGCCACAGAGCCCAAGCCACAGCTCGTGGAGATGTTCGACGCCGCTGGCGGAGACGGCAAGCCCCGCATCGGGCAGATCGCCCTCTGCTACGACGCCGACCGCGACACCGCGATCGAGCGCGCCCACGACCAGTTCCGCTGGTTCGGCCTCGGCTGGAAGGTCAACGCCGACCTGCCCAACCCAGACTCCTTCCAGAGTGCGACCGAGCTGGTGACGCCCGAGCAGGTCGCCGAACAGATCGCTTGCGGGCCTGACCTCGATGAACACGTCGAGAAGATCAAGCAGTTCATCGACGCGGGATTCGAGGAGATCGCGCTCGTGCAAATCGGCGGAGAAACCCAAAGCACGTTTCTCACCTGGGCCGCAAACGAGTTGCTGCCAGCGCTGCGTGACATATAGGCCGTTTACACATAAAAGCGCGAGGGTAGTCTGCACATAACTCAGCACGACAGCAGGAGCCAACCAGCCTCGCGATGTCAGCCACCCACACCATCCCAACGCCGCCGCGGAGCAACACTCGCCAGCACTCCACCGACCTACTGTTCCGCGAAGCCAGCCGCGGGGATCGGGCGGCCCGCGAGACGCTGACCGTGCACTACATGCCGCTCGCCCGCAAGGTCGCACGCCGCTACTGGAACTCCTCACTCCCATACGAGGACCTCACGCAGGTAGCGAACCTCGCGCTCATCAAGGCGATCGACAGGTTCGACCCCGACCGCGGCCGTCCCTTCGAGGCATTCGCGATCCCCACAATACTCGGCGAGCTACGCCGCTACTTCCGCGACAGCTCTTGGGCCGTCCATGTCGCCCGCGGCGCCCAAGAACGCTCCAAGGCCGTCCAAGACGCCATCGAGCTGCTCTCACGCGAACACGGCAGATCACCAACCGTCCAGCAGCTCGCCCTCTACCTAGAGCTCTCCAACGAGGACGTAGCGGAGGCGCTGCAGGTTGCCCACGCCTACACCGCCAGCTCCCTGGACGCGCCCGTGCAGAACGGCGAGGACGATGACGCCCCGCTCGTCTCAACCCTCGGCGAGCACGACAGCGGCTACGAGCACGTCGAGACCGACCTGCTGATCGAAGATGCGCTCACGGGCCTAACCGAACGCGAGCAACGCCTGCTAGAGCTGCGCTTCGTCCACGAGCTCACCCAATCGCAGATCGGCGAACAGCTCGGCATCTCCCAGATGCAGGTCTCACGACTGCTGCGCTCCACACTCGCCAAGCTACGCGAACGCATCGGGGAGCCAACCCCGGCATGACACACAGCCGACCGAGCCGGGGCTCGACTGCGCACCGGCACATGCATCGCCCCCTTGTTCAGCCGGCCCTCCTAGCTGGGTAAAGACCAATCAGAGCAACCAAAAGCAAAGGAGGAGACAATGGGCGACCGAACGCAACGAGCGCAAGGCAAAGCCAAAGAGCTCAAAGGCCGCGCCAAGCAGCAAGCCGGGCGAGCCGCCGGCAAACCGGGCACCGAGGCCCGCGGCGTCGGCGAGGGGCTCAAGGGCAAAGCCCAGGACGCCGCCGGCAAAGCACGCAGCGCCGTCAAAAAGGCAACACGCTAAGAACCCCGCCCGCATGGCAGGCCACGGCGAGAGAACACAAGATCGCGGAGAGAACGCGCTGACAGACGTCTCGATGCTGCCCGACCGGCGCCAGCGCCCGCCGCTGGAGTCCGCATTCGTTCGCGTGATCGCCACTGGCGGCGTTATCGGGATCGGTGTCGCGCTTGGCGCAATCCTCTCCTCACAAAAAGTCGCCGGCTGGATCACCGGCCTGGTGGTCGCGCTCGTCTCGGTGATCCTCAGCGCGATCCTCTGGTCCTCACGCCGACTATGAAACGCCCGCCTGCACAACTCGCCGCCGCACGGGCATGCGGCCAAATACGGGTATAAATGGGCCGTGGAGACCCAGCGGCTCGAAACGCAGGCGGACAAGGGGCACCACGCCGGTAACGGAAACTCCGCGCTCAGCTCCTCCGTCTCTGAGAGTCGCCGCAGCCATCTGCTGAGCATCACCGACTCCGCGCTCGGCTACATGTCCCTGGAGGACATGCTTTCCGAGCTTCTGGAGCGCATACGCAGCGCCCTGGAAGTTGACACCGCCGCGGTGCTGCTGCTCGACGAGGATCGCGGGGTCCTCGTCGCACGCGCCGCACGAGGACTGGAGGAGGAGGTCCGCCAGGGCGTGCAGATACCGCTTGCCCGTGGTTTCGCTGGCCGCGTCGCCGCCCAGGGGCGTCCGATCATCATCGAGGACCTCGACCACGCCGATGTCGTAAACCCGATCCTCCGACAGCGGGGCATCCGTTCGATGCTCGGCGTGCCCATCCACGTCCAAGGCCACGTCATCGGCGTGATGCACATCGGCACGCTCGTCAAGCGTGCCTTCGAGGAGGACGACGTGATGCTGCTGCAGCTCGCCGCTGACCGCGCCGCGCTGGCAATCGACAACGCACGCCTATCAGAGCAGCGCTCTGTTACCGCGATCATGCAGCGATCGCTGCTGCCCGATGCGCTGCCGCAGATACCAGGTATGCGCTTCAGCGCCAAGTACCTGCCCGCCGGCTCTGGCATCAAGATCGGCGGCGACTGGTACGACGTCATCCAACTCGATAATGGCCGCCTCGCGTTCGTGATCGGCGATGTCGTCGGCCGCGGGGTGCTCGCCGCCTCCGTGATGGCCGAAATCCGCGCGAGCCTGCGCGCCTACATGATGCAAGGACACAAGCTCACCGAGGTCGTCACGATGCTCAACGACCTACTCGTCTCCGTGGGCAGCAACCGCGGAGCCACCCTCGCGATCCTCGAACTCGACCCCGAAGCCGAAGAACTCGAAGCGGTCATCGCCGGCCACCTGCCGCCACTGCTGATCAGGCCCGACGGCCACGCTCAACTGCTCCAGCAGAAGCACGGGCTGCCTGTCGGCGTGCGCGTCGGACACGACTACCACGCCTTCCGCTACCCGTTTCCCAGCGGCAGCGGCCTGCTGCTCTACACCGACGGGCTGATCGAGCGCCGCGACGAGCCCATCGACCAAGGCTTCGACCGACTCCTCGCCGCCGCCGAGACGGCAGCCAGTCGCGGCGACTCCTCGCTCGCCGACCGCGTGTACCGCACGCTGCTAGACGAGACCCTGCTCGAAGACGACGTGGCCCTCTTGGCGATCGAGACGATGCCGCTCGCAGATACGCTCGAAATGACCCTCCCAGCACGCCCCAACGTGCTCGGCGCTCTGCGCAACACACTCGGCCGCTGGCTGCGAGCTTTCGGTGCCACCGAGGACGAGCTGTTCGACATCACCCTCTCCGCCTCCGAGGCCGCCACCAACGCCATCGAGCACGCCTACGGCGCCCGTGAAGCCACCTTCACCGTGCGCTGCGAACACGCCGGCCGACAGGCAACGATTGCCGTCCGCGATAGCGGTCGATGGCGCACGACCCGACCACAAAGCGGCGGCCGGGGGCTCGAGATCATGCGCTCGCTCGCCGACGACGTGAAGATCGACAGCGACCAACACGGAACCGTCGTGACCATCACCAAGCAGCTCTCCCACCAAGCATGAGCCCATTCAACATCGAACGGATCGACGGAATCCCGATCGCGCACATCCACGAAGACATCGACGCCGCCAACGCCACTGTCACCCAACAGCAACTTGCCGATGCGCTCGGCCCCGACGCCTCAAGCCTCATCATCGACCTCAGCGAGACACGCTACCTCGATAGCGCAGGCATCGACATGCTGCTACGCCTCAGCGACCGCCTCGACCACCGCCGCGCCAAGCTGATCCTCGTGATCCCCGACACCTCACAGCTAAAGCGCCTCGCCACGATCGTTGGTCTGTCCGAAGCGATCGCCATCCACCCAAGCCTCCCAGAGGCACGGCAAGAGGCCGCCAAGCGCCCGCCGGGACTGGCCGCCGCGCACCCTGCAAGCGGCCGAACTACCTCCGCCTGACCACAGGTTCCGAAGCCGCCCCGCTCTCGGCGGAACGTAGCTGGACGGGCAGTAGACTTACCCAGCAACCACTACTCCCCATCATGGCCCAAGAAGCTCCCCGACCACAAACCGAAGCCGACGACAGTGCGCTCGGGACCACACTCTCGTGCGGTCTTCGAGCTCAACTACGGCAAGGGCCCCGTCCGCGCCCGCTCGCTTATATTACGCAGACAACGCGCTTCCCAAATAGGGGACGAAGGTGACCAGTCAGCACCCCTACCTGACCATCGAGCTGACGAGTACACCGGAGGTACACACCATCGCCCTGAACGGCGAAGCGGACCTCCTGGGCGCCCCCAACATCGAAGCGGCTCTCGCAGACGCTGCCTCATGCGAAGCACAGCGCATAGTCGTTGACCTCAGAAACCTCACGTTCATCGACTCAAGCGGCCTACGTGCGCTCATGGGAGGCCATGAACGGTGCGTCGCACGAGGCCAGGAGCTGCGGATCATCCCCGGCCCAGCGAATGTGCAGCGCCTGTTCGAGCTCAGCGGGATGAACGAGATCCTCTCCTTCTGCGATGCGGAGCTCGCCGCTGACGCTTCGCCCAGCGACGATCCCCACGTCTAGCCGCCACGCTAGCCCTGGGCGAGGCTAAGGCCCAGCCAGACGATGACCAGCGACACCAGGAAGATCGCCGCCTCCAGCACGTGCATAGTCGGGCGCTTCAGATGCCAGACGACCAGCACGCACACCACGCCGACCAGCGCGAGCTTCACATGCAGCTCGCCCTCCGCCCACAGGTGATAGTGGCTAGCCATTGCGCTGCCCGTCGCGGCCAGCGCCGTGATCGCGACCAGCGTGCCCCAACCGAAACGGCGCGCGACCCCGACGCACCTGCGTCAAGTCACCGCTTTGCCGGGCGACCGGCACTACCGCAGCCGCCAAAACTAGCTGGCCGCCGACAAAGAACGCCATCGCCAGCAAGTGCAAAAAGAGCACCGCTCGCCACAGATTGCTCACAGCACCGCCTCGCTCAACCGCCCACCCATACCTGCAGATTGTCCTTTCTACCGTCCAGATGCTGCCAACGCCGCCCACCGGCTCAGACCAAAGCCATTCCGGTGGGCGGCCAGGTCGGTAACTCGCCATGCCTCCCAGCGACCACAGAAACCATATCGGCTCCCGATATAGTCGCGTTGCGTGAGCGCCACCAACCCAACAGAACAGTTCCCCAGCGACGCCGTAGTCCCACCCGACCAAAGATCACACGGCAGTGAGCGCCTGCTAGGGGACTTCACGACCACACCACGAGTGCTCACGCTGCTCGCCGGCGCCATACCGCTCGGTGCAGTGGTCGCGCTGCTCGCGCTCGCGCTGCTCGACTTGATCGCGCTCATCACGCACCTCGCCTACACCGGCACCATCTCGACCACGCTCGGCCCACCGGACACCAGCGTCCTTGGGCCGCTCAGCGTACTCGTGCCAGTTGCCGGCGGGCTCATCGTGGGATTGATGGCTCGCTACGGCTCTGAGCGCATCCGCGGCCACGGTATCCCCGAGGCGATGGAAACCATCCTGCTGCGCGGCAGCCGCATGGAGCCACGCCTCGCCGTGCTCAAGCCCATCTCGAGCGCGGTCAGCATCGGTACCGGCGGCCCGTTCGGCGCCGAGGGCCCGATCATCGTCACCGGCGGCGCTACCGGCAGCATCCTCGGCCAGTTGCTGCACCTCACCGCTGCCGAGCGACGCTGCCTACTTGTTGCCGGAGCAGCCGCCGGCATGACCGCCGTGTTTGGCACCCCCGTCGCAGCAGTGCTACTCGCGGTCGAGTTGCTGCTGTTCGAGTGGCGGCCACGCTCAATGATCCCCGTCGCGCTCGCCGCCTGCGCAGCCGAGGCAACCCGAGAAGCCCTCGCCAACGCCGGTCTCCTCCACAAGGCACCGCTGTTCACCGTCAGCACCCACGCCACCCTGGTGCCCTCCGTATCAGGCGGCGCGCTGCTCATCGGCCTAGCGTGCGGTGGCCTGGCATGGGTGATGACCCGCTGCGTCTACGGCGCCGAGGATCTGTTCGGACGCCTGCCGCTGCACTGGTCTTGGTGGCCCGCGATCGGCGGCCTCGTGGTCGGCATCGGCGGGCTGATCGAACCCCGCGCGCTCGGCGTCGGCTACAACACAATCGGCGCCGAGCTCGCCGGTACGCTCGCACTCAGCACCCTCGCCGTGCTGCTCGTCGTCAAGCTCACGATCTGGACAACTGCGCTCGGCTCCAACACCAGTGGCGGCATCCTCGCGCCACTGCTGATGCTCGGGGCGGCCCTCGGCGGTCTACTCGGCGCCGTCCTGCCGGGCGCCAGCGAGGGAACGTGGGCCATGATCGGTATGGCCGCCGCAATGGCAGGCGTGATGCGCTCGCCCTTCACCAGCATCGTGTTCGCGGTCGAGCTGACCCACGACATCGGAGCGCTTCTGCCACTGCTCGCCGCGTGCACGATCGCGCACCTCATCAGTGTCCTGACACTGCGGCGCTCGATCCTGACCGAGAAGGTCGCTCGCCGCGGGTACCACGTTACGCGTGAGTACGAAGTTGAACCCGCTGCACGCGCTGCTTGTCCGCGACGTCATGCAAACCGACGTTCTCACGGTCGCACCAGACTCAACCGTCGCAGAGCTCTACGAGCAGCTCCCCGAGGGCTCCGAGCTACGCCGCCAACGCCTCTACCCGGTGCTCGATAACGACGAGCGCCTGCTCGGAGTGCTCGCGCTCTCCGACATTCGCGCCCCTCAGAACAGCACATCCTCCGCCGGCGCAACGGCACGCAGCCCACTCATCGCAAGGCCCGGTGAGACACTGCGCGAAACGGCAGACCGGATGGTCGCCACCGGCCACACCGTGCTCCCCGTCATCGATGACCACGAGCCGCCGCGACTCCTCGGCCTCCTCAGTCAGTTCGACCTGCTCAAGGCACACGAGCGCCTCCTGATCGAGGAGCGCCACCGCGAGCGTCCCCTGCGCCCCCTCAAGGCGACCACGAGCCTCGCCAGACTCCGGGCTGTCCGCGAGCCAGCACCATGACCCCAACAGCCGCTAGCCAGTCACTGCAGGACTCCGACTACCGCCGCCTGCTCGCATTCCGCAGCGAGCTACGAGCCTTCACACGATGGAGCGAAGACGCCGCCCGAGCAACCGGCCTTACACCAGCGCTTCACCAGCTGCTGCTCGTAGTTCGCGGCCACACACGCGAAAACGGCCCGACGATCAGCGAGGTCGCCCACGATCTGCACATCCGCCACCACAGCGCCGTCGAGCTCGCCCAACGCGCCGAGACCACCGGCCTGATCCAACGAACCCGAGACAAAACCGACCACCGGCAGATCCACCTTCAACTCACGCCAACCGGACACGCACAACTCGAGACGCTCACGCGCCAGCACCTGCCGCGCATCCGAGCACTCGCCGACGTACTAGACGACGTGTGCGCCTCAACCGCGGCAAAACCGTAGGCGACGCCCACTCATCAGCTCCGGCCTGTAGAGGAACAATCTCCGGCGGCTGTACTCCACGGCAAACTCGTTGGCCGCTCAAGCACCTTGAGGGTCAGTAACCCAATTAACGGCGATGGAACGTCTGGGATCGACCTGCTCAAGCCATCGGCAGTAGCGACGCGCCTGCGAGTCTCGCGGACCTGGCTCTACGACGCCGCCAAGCAAGGCCGCATCCCGTCGATCAGGATCGGTGGGGAGGAGGGGCCGCTGCGCTTCCACCCCGACGACATAGAGCGCTGGGTCAACGACGCCAGGGCCGCATGGAGCCCAGGCCGCTCAGCGCAACCGACCGCCACAGTGCGGCCCGCTCAGCGAGTGCCCGCGCGGGCTTGACGGGCGTAGCCGCTACGCCGGCGGCCGTTGTGCTCGCGCACCGCGCGGGCGATCGCCGCCTCGGTCGCCTTCGCGCCCTCCTTCTTCACATGGCGCTCCAGGTGCCCGTAGTAGCGCTCGGTCGTGCGAATGTCACCGTGCCCGAGCTGGTCCTGCACGTACTTCAGGGAGTTGCCGCCCGCCAGCCACGCCGCCGCCGCGGTGTGCCGCAGCGCGTGCAGCGGCATATCGCGCAGATCCGGATCCTGCAGCGCCGCCTTGTGCCAGTCACGCGAGACAGTCGTGCGATCGAACGGCTTGCCATCGCTGTCGCCCTCCCAGCGCCCCTGGTCGATCTTGCGGACGCGCACGGGCATCGTGTAGAGCAGCGCGTCCAGCTTGTCGCCGCCGGCCATCGCCGCGCGCTTCTCGACCTGCTCGCGCACGACCGCCGAGAGGCCAGGCCCGATCTCCACCGCGCGGAAACGATCTGACTTCGTTGAGCCGACCTTCCCCTTCTTGCGCAAGCGGTAGACCACGATCACGCCGCCTGAGTCTTCGAGTTCCAAGTCGCCGAGCTGCAGAGCGATCGCCTCAGAAATCCGCAGGCCGCTGCCGATCAGCAGCTCCGCGAGCAGCCGGTAAACCAGCGAGCACGAGTCGAGATACAGCGGGATCTCATGCAGCCGCAGGTACTCGCGCTCCACATGCGCGTCGGGCAGCTTCGGAATCTCGAGCGCCGGGTTCGTCACCATCAGCTTGTCTTTCTTTGCTTCGTTCAAGCAGACGACGAACGTGGTGAGCGTGTTGTTGACCGTCTTCGGCGCGATCTCCCCGGCTTCCATCCCTTCGGTCATTACGTCCATCAGGTCACGGACGTGCTCGACTTCCATCACCCCGAGCGGCACCGACTCCAGCGCCGGAAGAAGCCGGATGCGACCGTCGCGCTCATAGCAACTCCAGCTGCCCTCCTCGAGATAGGGCTTGCGCCGAGTCAACCAGCGCGGGAAGAACTCGCCGAAGGTCTCCTTCGTGTGGACGACCTCGCGCCGCTCGACCCGCTCAAGCTGACGACGCCGCCAGTTCGCCGCCGCGCTCGGGCTTGTGAACCCACGCTTCTGAGACCACTTCCCATCCGAGCGCTTGACCCTGCACCGCCACCGCGTGCCCTGCGCGGTCTCATAGGGGTAGACACCGCCGTTCTCCCCGTAGCCCGCTGGCTTGCGTTCCTTGGTCTTTTCATCGTGGATCGCTTCATCGAACGCTTGTGCGGCCCGCTATCATCACCGAAGCGACGCGAGCGCTGCCGCCCATCGCCACCACGCCAGCGCACCTCCCACACACCCCTGGTCAGGCTGTAGCTCATCTCGCGCCTCCGGGCTGCTCGCTCGAAGGGCGGACACCACGCCGGTGAGCGCGCTGCCCGTGGCACATCTGGCACATCTTGTTCGGCTCCAGGTGGTCGGAAGGGCCTCTCATCTGCGTAGGTCTTTGACCCTGAAGCCGAACAACCGGCACACGAAATGTTCGGCAAATTGTTCGGCCGTGCCATTGGCACAAAACCGAACAATCGCCCCGCGCCTCCCTCAAGCCCCCCTTAACTACGAAAACCCCGCGATTTGCGTGACTGTTCAGGTCGTGGGGCAGGGGGTGGCGGCTGGGCCGCGAACGTTGTTATGTGTCCCAGGGGCGGCCGTCGTATGAGGATCTTGAGGCGCTTGTCGCTTCGCAGGCGGCGTTGATCGCGGAGTTGCGGGCGGAGGTCGCGGAGTTGAAGGCGCGTCTGGCGGCGAATTCGCGTAACTCGTCGCGGCCGCCGTCTTCGGATGGGCTTGCCAAGCCGCCGGCACCGAAAAGCCTGCGCCGCTCGTCGGGTCGTAAGCAGGGCGGGCAGCGTGGTCATAAAGGTCGTCATCTGCAGCGGGTAGAGCGCCCTGATGAGGTCGTCCGGCATGTCCCGCCGCGCTGTGAGGGCTGCGGTGGCGATCTCACCGACGGCGAGCTGGTGGGCGAGGAGACCCGGCAGGTATTTGATCTGCCGCCGGTGCGTTTGAGGGTCTGCGAGTATCGCGCTCAGCGGCGGCGCTGCGCCTGCGGGCACGTGACGAGCGCCGGGTTTCCAGCGGAGGTGAGCGCTCCCACTCAGTATGGGCCGCGGATGCGGGCCCTGGGGATCTATCTGACCGCGGCTCAGCATCTGCCGTATAAGCGGGCTGCTGGGCTGCTCTCGGACTGGCTCGGTGCGCCCCTGTCACCCGGGACGCTCGTGGCGTTCGTCAAGGACGGCGCCGGTGATCTGAGCGCGTTCCTCGACCGGGTACATGAGCAGATCATCTGACTCGCCGGTCGTGCATTTCGACGAGACGGGCGTCCGCGCGGGCGGGAGAGGGCGCTGGCTTCACAGCTCCAGCACCAGCACGCTGACCTTCTATGCGCTGCACGATCGTCGTGGCACCGAAGGTATCGATCACGCCGGGGTGCTGGCGCGCTTCGAGGGGATCGCCGTCCACGATGGGTGGCCGCAATACCGCGCATACGGGAGCGCCACTCACGCTCTCTGCAACGCCCATCACCTACGCGAGCTGCTGGCGATTATCGAGCAAGATCCCGAGGGACAGTCCTGGGCCGCCAAGATCGACATGCTGCTGCGCGCACTGCACGTCACCGTCGAGGACGCCAAGGCCACCGGGGAGCAGTCGCTTGACCCGTGGACGCTCGCCGGCTACCGCGCCGCCTACGAGCAGATCATCGCGCTCGGCCACCAGCAGAACCCGCCCGGCACGATCCCCGACCGGCAAACGCGGCGTAATCAAGCAGACCCCCGCCAGGAACCTGCTCATCCGCCTAGACCGCGACCGCGAGCAAGTCCTGCGCTTCGCCAACGACTTCCGGGTCCCGTTCGATAACAACCTCGCCGAGCGCGACCTCCGCATGATCAAGATCCAGCAGAAGATCTCGGGCTGCTGGCGCACCACAGCCGGCGCCGACCGGTTCCTCGCCCTACGCGCCTACATCAGCACCACCCGCAAGCAAAGCCACGACACAATCGACGCCCTCGCGCAACTCGCCAAACACCAGCCCTGGCTCCCCGCCACCGCCGGACCCTGACCCGGCGAGAAGCGACCTGAACAGTTACTGATTTGCAGGGCTTTTCGTATGCGCCCGAGTGGACTCGAACCACCACGGAGAACAATCTCCACAAGGCCCTCAACCTTAATCAGGACGTGTAGACCCGTTCAGGGGCGTCCAAAACGTCCAGATTGCGCGGTTTCCGCGACACACTGGAGGCATTGGACGGTATGAACGTTGCCAAAGTGTTGCCACGGAGTCGAAGCAGTCTCGGCGCATCCCACGCGCGGTGGGCGAGGGTGACGGCCGGGTCGAACTGTCCATCTGGGGTGGCGTGTACCGTGCGAAAAGACGGTGTTCGGACTGAGAACTTGCGATCGGAGGGTGACATGAGTGGGCCGGTGGATTCCATCCTGCAGGTGAAGGTCAGTCTCCTCGGGTCCTCGAAGCCGCCGGTCTGGCGGCGGCTGCTGATCCCGACCGACATCCGGCTGGACCGGCTGCACGGGATGATCCAGGCGGCAATGGGCTGGGAGGACTACCACATGCACGTGTTCTCGGATGGCTCTTGCGAGTACGGGCTGGCGGATCCGGAGTTGGGACACCGGGACGAGCGCAAGGCGACACTCGGCCGGCTGCTCAAGGGAGAGGGCGAGCGGATTCGCTACACCTATGACTTCGGCGATGACTGGGAGCATGAGATCGTTGTTGAGAAGGTGCTCGCCGCTGAGCAGGGTGTTCGCTATCCGATCTGCGTCGCCGGCAAGGGCGCCTGCCCACCCGAGGATTGCGGGGGAGTGTGGGGGTATGAGCATCTACGCGAGGTGCTTGCCGATCCAACTGACGAGGAGCACGGGGAGATGCTGGAGTGGCTTGGCCTTCAGACGGCGGCGGAGTTCGACCAGGCTCGCTTCGATGTGGACGAGGTCAACAGGGCGCTCGGCAGCGGCGATGATGCCCGGAGGGCCGTCAGGCGGGCGGCATAGACGAGCGAGCCGAGGGGCCGTGTGAACCATCGGCGAGCGGCGGCCGGTTCGCGCAAGAAGCCGACATAGCGCCCGAGCGGGAGGCTTCGCTCACCAACCGCAGGCCGTTGAGCGCACGATCGCCGGGCATCGACGAGGCGCCTACGAGCGAGGTCGGCCCAAAAGAAAAGGCAATGCGGGCTGAGCCCGCAAAGCCTCCACGCGCATTATCGGTCAGATCGGGAGAGAAGTCAAGCGCTCGGGTTCGATGACGCCCGCGTGTCGCGGTCAATCTCGTCGCGGGGTCGTAGGTCATCGATGATGGCGATGCTCCAGATGGTGCGGCCAGGATCGTCGTCAACTTCGCGGACGGCGCGGTAGCGCAACCGAGAGACGATCTGTCCGAGGGCGTCCAGCTCGGAGCGGCGGGGACGGGCCATCCTGCCGACGCGGACATTCCAGGCAACCGTGTAGGCGACAAGATCGGCAAGCTGCACGCCGGTCGTGAGATGGCTGTGCACGAAGAAGGGCTCTGGGACGACTCTGCCAGCGCGAACCTCGCCTCGCCCCTCGTGGCCGAAGTAGCGGGCCATCTGGTCCACGAGGAGATGGCTCTGGGTGCGCTCCAGCTCGTCGAAGACGACAAGGCCGAGGGCATCCTGGTCTTCGAGGAAGTAGAAGTAGCGCTCGAACAGGTAGGCGTAGTCCTTGCGGAGGAAGTCGCGGCGGGATCGTGGCGCATCGCGATCGACAACGCTGGCGAACACGCGGCAGCGGAAGCGCTCGCATATGCCCAGCACGTCCGTGACGAACGCGATCTTCGCCTGCGCGAGGGCTGTCAGTTGCTCTCGGGTTGCGGTCGATCCGTGCTGTAGGCATCCTTGCGCCAACTCGCGGCGCGCTGCGGCGGGAATCGGGTCGGCCTGCGCAGCATGTCGAAAGACCTTGCGCTTCAGGAGCCGCTTGGCCTTCAGCTCTCGCTCCTCGTCGGCGTAGCGCTGGCCGAAGTGCGTCTCCTCGGACTGTTGGACCGCGCAGATCAGGTTCCACAGGTCCCGATCCTCGACGGCTACGCCCGCCAGCACCTCGTAGGGAGAGTCCTTCAGATCGTGCCCGGACTCGTCGAGGAACAGGAGATAGGCCATCGCCACAGACTACGAGGCGCAGGTGTCGAGCACCGTGACTGACTGCCAGGTGCCCATCACTCCACCAGTCTCGGCTACCGGTGGGCTGCCTCCGGGCGCACTACGGTGAGAGTCCGTGGGCGCCCTGCGAACGATCGCACTCGATGTCACCCTCGACGGCCGCCGGGCCGACAGCGAGACGACCTGCACGTGGGCGGGACCCTACGTCCTGGTGATCGCCACCGTGCTGCCCGAGCTGGGACTCGCCGTCGATGTTCACTCCACCTTCGTCGGCCACGAGGGCGTGCCGACCTGCGCAACCCACCTCACGCTGGGGCCTGTTGGGCACGACCCGGTGATCGTCCTCGTCGAGCACGAGCGCGCGAACCTCGATCCGACGATCAGGGCGCGGGAGTGCGTTTACGAGCACGCGAGGGTCGTGCTTGAAACCCTAAAGCGCTTGGGCTACGAGGTCGGGATCAACGTGCCCGACGACGCCTTCGAGGAGATGGAGCGCGTCGAGCGCTGAGCGCCGCGTTGGGTCGTCCAGACCAGCGCTTCTTTCGGCCGGCAACAAGTGTCCACCGCAGGTGTCGTCCCCTGCCGATGTTCGCACGCTGGCGCGTGCTGGTTGGTCGGGGATCGGCATAGGTAGCACGCGGGCTTGCGCCCGCTGTGACCGAGCCTCCCGGCGGTCGGCTCTCTGATCGACCCCGGTGCTGCACGCCTTCGGCCTACGGTCTGTTCGCTGGACTGCTGGCTTCGCCGCAGCCAGTACGGCCGACCGCTTCGCGGCGGCCTTCGCATCCCTCCGGCCTGCGCTGCTTCGCCTTCGGCTTCGCCGCGCCCGGCGCACAGCACCAAGCCCGGACAGACTACGGGTATGAAATACCGGGTGGGCTGTTGTCCGGTCGTGTTCGTAGGGTCGTTTGACCGGGACAGGGGCTTCGTGGGAAGGACGCTTGTGGGCAGGCCGCCGTGCATCTGGGCTGAGAGCCCGTCAATGACTAGATGGCCGCCCCTGCGACTCACCCGGTTGGGCTGAGAGCCCGAATCCGTAGTTGTCGCTGCCCGCGGTGCCTTCCAGTTCATATGTCCAGTTCGTGAAGGGAGGCGGTTTCTTGTGCGGTTCTTTGGTTTGGATGTGCACCTCGATTTCTGCGAGGTCGCGGTCGTCGACGGCGGCCGGGTCTCGCGGGTTGGTCGGATAGTGAGTACCCCGGAGGCGATCCGGGAGTTCGCGGCGGGTCTTCGGAGTGATGACCAGGTGGTGTTGGAGGCCAGCTGCGGCGCGATGATGATCGCCCGGCTGCTGGAAGAGGGCGATGTCGGCCGGGTCGTGGTGTGTAATGCGGCGCAGACGCGAGCGATCTCGCACGCGCGGGTGAAGTCCGATCGCTTTGACGCGGCGATGCTGGCCAAGCTGCTGTCGGCCGGGATGCTCAAAGCGGTGTGGGTGCCCGATGAGGCGACGAGTTCCTTGCGTCGGCGTGTCGCTCGCCGGGCGGGGCTGGTGCGGGCACGCACACGAGTGAAGAACGAGGTGCACGCGGTCCTCGCAAGGTGTCTGATCGGCCGTCCCCCGGTGAGCGACCTCTTCGGGAAGAAGGGACGTGTGTGGCTGCTCGAGCAGCAGCTACCCGAGGAGGAGGCCGAGACGGTGAGGAGCTGTCTGCGCCACATCGATTTCCTGGGCGGCGAGATCACCGGACTTGACCAGCGGATCGCTCAACAGGCCCTCGTGTTCCCTGGGTTTCAGCGGCTGCTGACGATCCCCGGGGTCGATGTCGGGACCGCGGCGGCAGTGATCGCGGCGATCGGGGATATCACGCGCTTCCAGAGCCCGGGGCAGCTCGTCGCGTATCTCGGCCTGGACCCGAAGGTTCGCCAGTCCGGGTCAGAGCCAGCGCGCTATGGGCATATCTCAAAGCGCGGTGACCCGCAGGCCCGCTCGATGTTGGTCGAGGCCGCTTGGATCTCGATCCGAAGCCCCGGCCCACTGAAGGCATTCGGTGAGCGCGTCCGCGCTCGCCGTGGCGCGCAGATCGCGGCGGTCGCTGTCGCGCGCAAGCTCGTCGTTCTCTGCTGGCACCTCCTCACAAAGGAGGAGGACTACGCGTTCGCGCGGCCGTCGTTGACCCGGCAGAAGACGCGTCGCCTGGAACTCTTGGCCGGCGCTCCGCCGCTACCGCGCCGCCACGGCGGGCCGCCAGTCAGCCCGACCAGCAGCCAGCGCGCAGCCGAGCGCGAGCTGCAAGCTCAGGCAGAGCTCGCCTACCGGCGCCTCATCGACGACTGGCGCACAACGGCACCGAAGGGTGGTGCGGGTGCGACACCGGGGCGCGCATCCAACAGGCCCTCGAAGGGCAAAGCCGCGCGGCAGGCCACAAGCCCCTGACGCCTGCGCTTCGCTCACGTCAGTCACCCGCACCACCCACAAATCATCGCACCCCACAGCCCCCGACGCGTCGACGGCCCCGCCGTCGACGCGTCTTCCTGCGCCACGAGCAGGCCCCGACGCAACAGAACGGCCGTATAGACCAGATGCACAACCCTCCGGGCGCTGTGCGATCACTGTGCCACCCACGACCCGACCAGCACCCAAGACGAGGGGACGGCAACGCTCCCGCGCATACAAAGGGCGCCAACGATCAAAAAGCGGCACCCAAGGCCGCCCGAGGGGGCGGCCAATCCCCATTATCTGCCCCAAAGAGTCAAGCGCCGCCGGGGTCAAGGCCAAGCCCTACGGGCGGCCTCCGGCCGGCCTTGACCCCGGCTCCCACCATCACCTTCAGCGCAGCCACACCACCCCCAACGAAAAAAGTTCCCCCAGCCCTTGACTTTTCATCCGCAGATGCTCACCTGAGCAAGCGCTGTGTACGCGCTGTGCAAACTCGTTGGCCGGTCTCGGGGGGACGTGGTCTGTATCGGGTGTGATGACCGCAGCCAGCATCGGCGCCGCCAAGGGCGGCGGGTACGCGCGCTACCTGGAGTCAAAGACCGTGGAGCCAGAGCGCGGGGACTACTACTTGAGCCCCGACGGGGAGCCGACCCAGGCCCCCGGCCAGTGGCTCGCGAGCCCTGAGACGCTCGCGCGGCTGGGGATCGAGGGCAGCTCGATCGAGGGCCCGGACTTCATTGCGCTGATGGAAGGTCGCCATCCCCGAAGTGGGGCGTGGCTTCGCCGGGCGGGCGCCACCGGCGGCCGCGGCGGCGGGATCGACCTGACCTTCAGCGCTCCGAAGTCGGTGTCCGCGGTATGGGCGCTCGGGGACCCTGCCCAGCGTCGTGAGATGGAGGCCGCGCACGCCGCGGCCGTCAAGGAGGCGATGGCTCATCTCACCGAGACGGTGCCGACGGTGCGCCGCCGCTACGGCGGGCAGCAGGTCGAGGAGCACGCACGGGAGGTGGTTGCCGCCGAGTACCGCCACACCACTTCGCGGGGTGTCCTTGAAGGGGACGCGCCGGACCCTCAGCTGCACAGCCATGTCGTTATCACGAACGCGATCCGCGAGGACGGGCGGATCGTCGCGGTCGCTTCGCGGCCGATCTTCCGCTCGGCGCGGGAGGTCGGCGCGTACTACCGTTCGGCGCTCGCGCACCAACTCCAGCAGCGTGGGTATCAGGTCGAGCAGGGCACCGGCAGACACGGGCGCTACTTCGAGATCGCCGGGGTACCCCGCGGGCTGCTGGACGCCTTCTCGGCGCGCAGCCGCGAGGTCGCCAGGGCGGCGGAGCGCTTCCGCGCAAAGTGGGGTCGGGCGCCCGAGCGCGGGGAGCTGCGCCAGCTCAAGCTCGAGAACCGCAAGGCGAAGGTGCTCGTCACGCGCACCGACCTGCAGGTGGTCTGGAACGAGACGGCGACGCGCTTTGACTTCGCTGGCGATAAGCCCGCGCGGCTGCTCGGCGTGGAGCCCGGACCACGGCCGGATGGTTCCCTTGAGGACAGGGTCGAGGAGCGTCTGACCGAGCGCGCCGCGACGTTCGAGCCCGGCGAGTTCCGGGCGGTCCTGCTTGAGCAGTCCGTCGGCGAACTCTCACCGCGTGAGGCGCTTGACTTCTCGCGGGCGATGATCGCCGAACGGCGCGTGCTCCCGCTGGAGGGCGGGTTGATGACGACGCTGGCGGTGCGCGCTCGCGAGCAGGCGATCGAGCGTAGGTTCACCGGGCTCGCCGGCGCGGGTGGCCGGGATGTCGGAGTCAAGGCCCGCACAGTCGCCGGCGAGGAGGTCGCCGAGCGAATCGGCGGTCGCCTGAGCGCCGAGCAGGCCCACGCGCTACAGGTCATCACAGGCCCCGAGCGCGGCGCGATCCTCGTCGGGCCTGCGGGGACCGGCAAGGGCGTGGTGATTGACGCCGCCGCCCGCGCCGAGCAGCACAGCGGCCATCAGACCTTGGGGATCGCCGTGTCGGGGTCCACCGCTCAGCGACTCGGACAGGACAGCCCCGCGCTCGCCGGCCAGACGCTCACGCTCGACGCGCTCGTCTCGCGCGTGGACCGCGGGCAGCTCGCCATCGGCGAGCGCACCACAATCTATTTCGACGAGGCTGGTATGGCTGATAGTGACCGTTTCGACCGTCTCACCGAGGTCGTGGAGCGCACCGGCTCCAAGCTCGTCGCGATCGGCGACGCCGCGCAGCTACCCTCGATCGGCGCCGGTGGCATGTTCGACCGGCTCGCCGACATCGCGCCAAGCGCCGAGCTCTCAAACATCCGCCGGACCTTGGACCCAGAGGAACAGCGCGCGTGGGCGGATCTACGCGCCGGACGCTCTGATCGCGCGATGGCGCACTACCACTCCCGCGGACAGCTACACATGGCGGACACCCGCGATGAGGCTGTCGAGCAGGCCGTAGAGAACTGGGCACAGTTGACCGAGACCTACGACCCAAGCGAGGTCGCGCTGATCTCCGACGCCTCCAACAAGGAGATCGCTCGCCTGAACGCCCGTGCACAGCACTACCGAGCCGAGCGCGGGGAACTCGGGGAGCTGGAGGTCCAGGTGCCCGGCGTCCACTACGGCGTCCGTCAGGGCGACCGGGTAGCGATGATCGACCAGCACCACGAGCCAGGCTCCGAGCGCATCGAGAACGGCAGCCAAGGGGAAGTCCTCGACGTGACCCCCGCCGGGGAGGTGCTGATCGAGTTCGACGTGACCGGCCGCAAGCGAACATTGGCCGGCGAGGATCTCGCCCGCGTTCGCCTCGGCTACGCGCAGCACATCCACCGGGCGCAGGGCGCGACCGTCACCCGCACCCTGGTCGTCTCGGGGGGCTGGCAGGCGAGTAAGGAGTCCGCCTACGTCGAGGCGTCCCGCGCCCGCCAGGGCACCGACTGGTTCGTCTCACGCGAGGATCTCGGCGTCGAAGGGCACGACACCGACCGCATCCAGCGCCTCGCTCAGAACATGCGCCGCAGCCACGCGCAGACGCCATCGCTCGCGCACCCCGAGCTGCCCGACCGCGACTACGGGCCGCGCTTTCACCACTCGATCGCGCCCAGCCGCACCAGCCGGATACCGGGCCTCGTCCGCACCATCAACCGCATCGTCCAACCACCAGCACAGGAGCGAACACGATGAGCCAACGACTGCAGATCGTCCCTAAGAACTGACTACACGGGGCTCACCATAATGGCCTGCCCTCGACCCGTGGCGCAGCGGATCAGCTCAAGGACTGCCCGACGGCATAGAGGAAATAGAACGGCTGCATCCGGATGTCGTTGTCGGCAATCTTTCGATTACGAAGTGCTTGGAGCAAGGGGGCGGCACCCGAGAGGCCACCGCCGAGTGCTGCAACAGCGCCTACGTGGCCGAGGAGCCCTGCTGCGACGATGGTGAGTCCGGGGACACTTGTGTTCGTAGCTCCGGCAATGCCAGCAGCCAGGGAGAGAAGCGACCTATTGTCCTGAACCGATGCGTCGATCGCCTCGACGGCAGGTAGGACACTCTCGACCCAGGCATCGTGGACCTCGTCCTCGAAGTGTGCTTCCCACGCCGCACTCTTGAAGGTCTTCGAGATCGTCACCATGGCGGCCCGAAATTGCGTCAGAGACGGAGCCAACTCCGTACGAATATCGAGGACCTCGTCAACCGTTGCGTTTGGGAAAGTGGGCAACCTTCCCATGAGAGCAGATGCAGTCATCGCCTGAGCGCTGTGACCTGCTGGCCCCTTCGCTGGCGAGAAGAGGCCCTCTCGGATCGCGGCCTCTGTCAGGTTTGCGATCGGCTCATCGAAGATGAGGTACTCGCGTCCTGACGAGAGATGCTTGGACAGCTTCTGTACGAACGTCATGACGATCCGTGTGGTGTATGCATCATCCTGCCGTTCGCCAGTCTCAGCGAGCTTTGCCGAGGCTATGCAGGCCGCGATAAGCTCCACGGCATCGCCAGGATCGGCATTCTCGATCTGCACGATCCCCTTGGCGCGGGCCTTGGCGAGCTCATCGATGCCAGCCTCGTGCCCGATCCCCTGCACAGCATTGGAGAGCTGCTGTTGCATAGGCTGGAGTTGTTGAAGTAGACCTGCTCGGAGAATCCGGGCTGCCCCGCTCCCTCCCCGTGCAGTGGTACGGAGGAATTGATCAATCTGATTGACCCCATGTACGAAGTCCGGCACCTCGTCGGCAGGCAGTAGGACCGGGGCGACTCGACGCATAAGCTCGATTTGCTTGTGGGTCGAGAAGTGTTGAAGGGCCTCAACTCCGAGAAGCATCGTCGTGACCGGGCTGATGAGTGTGACTGTGTCTCCGTACAGCAGGGCAGCCTTCACGAGGTCCAGTTCAGGAGCGACCGTCACCCCCGTCCCCGGATTCGCAGCCACGACCATGCGAAAGGACTCGCTGCCATTAGAACTGACCTGAGAGGTATGAGGGCGGTAGTGCGCTCCCTTGCGCTTCTTCTGCTTGCTGGTCATGGCGAGGAGTGCCCCATATTCAGTCCCTGGCTGGTATGCCCAAACATATGTTCGTAGTCTATCGCCATGATCCGCCACTACCCCGGGGATGATCGCGTTGGCCGCGGCACGTTGGAGGTGAGGGCTGGAAATCCGCTGGCCGGTTCGGAGCCATCGTGGTCAACAACCACATGCACGAGGACTATCCACAACCCAAGCTCGCCCTGCTCAAGCCCACGGCTCTGGCCGCGCAGCTCGGCGTCTCCCGAGCCTGGCTCTACGAGGCCGCCAAGACAGGGCGCATCCCGTCAATCCGCATCGGCGGGGAACACGGGCCGCTGCGGTTCGTGCCCGAGGATATCCAGCGCTGGATAGACGACGCTCGCGCGGAGTGGGTTCCGGGCCGCTCCGCGCGACCGACCTGGCCTCCCACGGATGCCATGCCCCGCGGAGCACGTACCCGTCCCCGCGTGCGCCGGTAGGCCCAACTCGATCTATGCGCTGTGCTCTCTTGCGGCGCGGGCAATCGCCTCTTCGGTTGCGATGGCGCCGGCGGCCAGAACGTGGCGCTCCAGGTGCCCGTAGTAGCGCTCCGTCGTCCTGATGTCCGCGTGCCCGAGCTGGCGCTGCACGTACATCAGTGAGTTTGCTCCCGCCAGCCACGCCGCCGCCGCGGTGTGTCGCAGGGCGTGAAGCGGCATGTCGCGCAGGCTCGCGTCCTGCAGCGCCGCCTTGTGCCAGTCGCGCGAGACGGTTGTGCGGTCCATCGGCTGCCCGTCGCCGTCGCCCTCCCACCGTCCCTGATCGCGCTTGCGCGTGCGCACCGGCATCACGAACACATGGGCGCCAGCTTGGTCGCCGGACGCCATCTCTGCACGGCGGGCCAGGTGGTCGCGCAGCACTCGCGACAGACCTTGCCCGAT
This sequence comes from uncultured Solirubrobacterales bacterium, assembly GCA_963724305.1. GTDB lineage: Bacteria > Actinomycetota > Thermoleophilia > Solirubrobacterales > Solirubrobacteraceae > Palsa-744. Next base: position 634,763 of record CAVRUG010000004.1, on the reverse strand, counting down.
CTCCACGGAGCGGAAGCGGTCGGACTTGGTGGACCCGACCGAGTCCTTCTTGCGCGAGCGGTAGACGACGATCACGCCCCCCTTGGCCTCAAGCTCCAGGTCGCTCACCTTCAGCGCCAGGGCCTCGGAGATGCGCAGGCCGCTGCCGATCAGCAGCTCCGCCACCGGCCGGTAGACAGCCGAGCAGGAGTCCAGGTAGAGCGGGATCTCGTGCAGGCGCAGGTACTCGCGCTCGATGTGCCCAGGGGGGAGGCGTGGCACCCGCAGCGCCGGGTTGGCCACGATCAGGCCGTCCTCGACGGCCGCGTTCAGGCACACAACGAGCGTCCCCAGGGTGTTGTTGATCGTCTTCGGGGCGAGCTCCTCGGCTTCCATCGCTTCGACCCACTCGTCCATCAGCCCACGGACGTGCTCGACGTCGAGCCGGCCGAGCGCCGTCGCTTCCAGGGCCGGCACGAGCCGCAGGCGGCCGTCGCGCTCGTATGCCTGCCACGTTCCCGGCTCCAGGTAGGGCCTGCGGCGGCTCAGCCATCGCTCCCAGAACGCCCCGAAGGTCTCCTTGGTATGGCGAACCTCGCCGCGCTCCTGCTTCTCGACCAGCCGGCGCCGGGCATCCCGCGCGGCCTTCTCGCTCGGGAAGCCGCGCTTGCTCGTCTGCGAGCCATCTGAGCGCCTGGCCACGTACCGCCACCTGGTCCCCGACGCCGTCTCATACGGGTAGATGCCGCCGCTGCGCCCGTGCGGGGTCTCCTTGCGGCGCTCGGAGAGCTCGTGGTCGTGGATCGCCTCGTCGAACTCCCTGGCCGTCTCCTCGGACTTGAAGCGCCGCGAGCGCTGGCGGCCGGTGGAGTCTCGCCATCGGGCCTCCCAACCGCCCTTCGCATTGCTGTAGCTCATGGTGCCTCCTTCGTCCGAACATCGGCACGCGGGATGTTCGGAAAAGTGTTCGGAGTTGCCATTGGCAACGATCCGAACGATAGCGCAACCAGCCGACGGAAGCGAGGCAGGCATCAAAAAAGCCCCGCTCAGCAGGGCTTTTTCAATGCGCCCGAGTGGACTCGAACCACCACGGAGAACAATCTCCACAAGGCCCTCAACCTTGCGCGTCTACCAATTCCGCCACGGGCGCGGGGAGCGGCGAGTATAGCCCGGCCGAGCTCTCGCCATGGTCGGGCTCGGCAGCATTCCCGACTGACCGCGGTCCGCGCTGAGGAGGGGAAGATCCGTCCTTGAGCCCGGAGGTGATCGAACCGCAACCAGCGATACCGTCACCCGAGGCTTGCATCCGTCCGCGGGCAACGCTACTGTACGAACACATGTTCGTTCCACCCTCCAGCCCAGCGACCCAAGGGACCAAGAGATCATGGATCTAACCAAGCGCCAGCAGGAGATCTTCGACTTCATCGGCAAGTACTCCGCCAAGTACGGCTATCCCCCCACCGTGCGCGACATCGGCAAGGCAGTGGGTCTCGCCTCCTCCTCGACCGTGCACGCCCACCTAGCCAACCTGGAGAAGATTGGCCTCTTGCGCCGCGATCCCTCCAAGCCGCGCGCGATCGAGCTGCTCGACCGGGCGGTGGGCAACGCGGTGGACAGCGTACGCTCGATCGTGCGCGCCGAAGGCCTGCCGCTGGTGGGCTCGGTTGCCGCCGGCCAGCCGGTGCTGGCCGAGGAGAACATCGAGGAGTACATCTCTGTCCCCCAGGTAGCAGGAGGCGAGGAGGGGGAGTATCTCCTACGCATACGCGGAGATTCGATGAAGAACGCCGGCATCATCGAGGGCGACATCGTGGTGGTGCGGCCCCAGGAGACCGCGCGAGAAGGCGAGATCGTCGTGGCCCTGCTGGGGGAGGAGGCGACAGTCAAGCGCTTCTTCCGGGAATCCGATCACATACGCCTTCAGCCCGAGAACGAGACCATGGAGCCGATCCGCAGCAAGGAGGTCAAGGTGCTGGGGCGTGTGGTTGGACTGCTCAGGAGTCTCTGATGGAAGGCACCCTTCTTCGGCATCGAGGTCTTCGCCGACATTCGCCCGGTCTCTCCGGAAGGAAGTCCCTGAGGCCAGCTGGCTTCAGGCCGGCGGATCACATGGCACGCTTAGGTGCGGCGGCGTCAGAAGGAGACAACGCAGGTGCCCCCAAGCTCGACGACATGATTGCCGACACATGGCGGGCCCTATGCAGGTTAGAGACCGCCCAATGCCCTCTTTGCGGCGGCGAGATGGGTCGTAGTCGGGTGGCCGGCTCTCGCTCGGACGTGGCCAAGGAGGCGGACTACTTCGGGGAGTGTGTGGACTGCGGAACGCGGCTGTCCTGAGCTGCGACTGGTGTCGTGCAGACTTGTGGCGAGGAGCGGCTTCACGATGTGCTCCCCGTTTCGCTAAGTTGAGCGGGCAGGTCAAGCAGCCGCGGAGGCACCACCTCCGAGGAAAGTCCGGACATCATAGGGCAAGGTGGTCGATCTATCGACCCGGGGAAACCCGCGGGAAAGTGCCACAGAAACAAACCGCCGACGCCGGCCGTCCCACGTGAACGGCTGGCGGGCAAGGGTGAAATGGTGCGGTAAGAGCGCACCAGCGTCGCGGTGACGCGGCGGCTGGGCAAACCCCACCCGATGCAAGGCCAAACAGGACCGCTTGCAGGCTGCCCGCCAAGGTCCAGGTAGGCCGCTTAGATGGATGGTTGCTCACGACAGAATCCGGCTTACCGACCTGCTAAGGAAAAGCCCCGCTCCGGCGGGGTTTTTCTATAGTCGAGTCGCCGGTTCTCGTCACGCAAGATCCCTCGGGCGCCGGCGGAAAGGCAGGAGATGGAGCCACACATCGACGTGATCACACTCGCGGTGAATGATCTAGAGCGCTCGCTGGAGTTCTACCGCGATGGCCTCGGCCTGGAATCGGGCGAGTTGGTCGGCACAGATTACCCCGGCGACGATCTCACGCCAGCGGGAGCGGCAGCGATGTTCAAGCTCGCGGGCGGGCTGATGCTGATGCTGTATCCGCGGAGCGAGCTCGCGAAGGATGCCAGCATTGCACCCGGCTTGGCGCAAAGCGGCGAGTTCAGCATCGGCCACACAGTTCCCAGTCAGGCAGCCGTCGATGCGCTACTCGCCCGAGCCGAGGAAGCGGGCGCGACGCTCACCGGCCGGCCACATGATCGTCCATGGGGCATCTACTCGGGCTACTTCCGCGACCTCGACGGGCACCTGTGGGAGGTCATCTGGAACCCCGGGCTGGCGCGCCCGCAGCTGTGAGGATCTGACAGAGGCAAGGGCGCCGCGCTACCCTGCCCGGGCAATGCGTTTCGCGGTGAAGTTCCTCGGCTGCAAGGTCTCCCATGCGGACGCGATGCTCGCTCGCCAGGCGCTGCTGCAGGCGGGACACGTGGAGGCGCCAGAGGAGGAGGCGGAGCTGCATGTGATCAACACGTGCTGCATCACCGGCGAGGCGGAGGCGAAGTCGCGCCAGTCAGTGCGCCGTTCGTTGAAGAGCGGTGCGCGCGAGGTGTACGTGGGCGGCTGCGCGGCCAATCTGAGGGCAGCTCAGTTCGCGGAGATCGATGCGGCGGTACGGCCGTTTACGGGCCCCGCGGAGGATGTGGCGCAGGCGATGGCGGGTGCGCTGGGGGGATGCGTTCGACCTGGAGCACCAGCCGCTGGTGGGCCGCGCGCAGCTGGGCTCACATACTGACCGCCCGCGGCGAGGTTCGCTGGGGGGGCGCGCACAGCACCCGTTGGGAAGCCTCACGCGGCAACACTCGGCCGACGACGCAGCGCAGCTCCCTCGCCTTGAGACCCGCTCGGCGTCGGCGCGCACACGGGGCTTCGTGAAGGTGCAGGACGGGTGCGACTGCCACTGCGCCTACTGCATCATCCCCACCGTGCGCGGCGCCGCGCGCTCGCGCCCGGCGGCCGCCGTGCTGGAGGAGGTGAGGGCGCGCGTGCGCCAGGGTCAGCCGGAGGTGGTGATGACCGGGATCAGCGTGGGCGACTACCGCGACCCACAGGATGGATGGGAGCTCGGCCAGCTGATGATGCAGGCCGCCAAAGTCGAGGGAGTGGAGCGGGTGAGGCTCTCCTCGGTCGAGGTGATCCACGTGCGCGACTCCCTGATCGAGGCATTGCGGGAGGAGCCGAAGGTGTGCCCCCACCTGCACGTGCCGATGCAGTCGGGCGACGACGGTGTGCTGCGGGCGATGGGGCGCCACTACACCGCGCAGGAGTACAAGGAGGCGATCGCGTCGCTGCGCGATGCGGTGCCCGTGGTGAACGTGACCACCGACATCATCGTCGGCTTCCCCAATGAGGACGAGACCGCGTTCGAGCGCACACTGGAGCTGGTGGCTGAGACAAACATTGGTCGGGTACACGCCTTCTCCTACTCGCCTCGCCCGGGCACGGCCGCCGAGGCACTCGGCGACAGGGTCTCGCCGGAGGAGAAGAAGCGCCGCTCGCAGGTCTTGAGGGGCCTCTCGGAGGTGCGCTCTCGCCACCGTCGCGTGGAGAAGCTCGGGGGGCGGGAGTGCGTGTTGGTGGACAAGGTGGCGCAAACGCAGTGCTCGGGGTACACCGCCGACTACACCCGCTGCTACCTGCCGGCGGGCGCCGCCAGCGCGGGAGAGCTGCTTGAGGTGAGCGTCGAGGAGCTGCACGCGGACGGTCTGCGCGTGACGCCGGCGTGATCCGCGGCTATCCTTGGCCCACAGGTGAGCATCGAAGAGCAGCTCAAGGGCGATCTATCCACCGCCATGAAGGCGGGGGAGAAAGAACGCGTGGGCGCGCTGCGCATGGTGCTCTCGGAGCTACAGAAGGAGGCCAAGCTCGGGGGCGGAGACGAGCTGGCGGTGCTGCGCCGCGAGCGCAAGCGCCGCCTGGAGGCCGCGGAGGCCTACCACGAGGCCGGGCGCGAGGAGCTGGCGGCGAGCGAGCGCGACGAGGCGCAGCTGATCGCCGGGTACCTGCCGGCGGAGCTCGGCGACACCGAGTTGCGGGAGATCGTCGAGCGGGCAGTGAGGGACAGCGGGGCCGAGTCGGTCAGAGACATGGGGCGCGCGATGGGGGTGGCGATGGCCGCGGTTGACGGCCGCGCGGACGGCAAGCGCGTCTCGGGATTGGTGCGGGCCGCGCTCGACGGATGAGGACCCAGATCGAGTTGCCGGGCGAAGTCGCGGCGGAGCTGGCGGGTAGCCAGGACGCCGTGCTCAGAGCGCTCGAGGGGCACCTTGAGTGCAGGGTGTTCCTGCGCGGCAACCTTCTGACGCTCGACGGATCGGAGGGGGAGATGCGCGCGGGAGAGCGAGTGGTGAAGGAGCTCTCGGAGCTGATCGCGCGCGGGCATGAGATCGGCCCGGGGACGATCGCAGCGGTGACGGGGGCGCTGGATGCGCACGAGTCCCCGGCGAAGGTGCTGGAGGACGTGGTGTGGCGCCACCGCTCGTTGCGCGTGGCGCCGAAGACCGTCAACCAGAAGCGCTACGTGGACTGCATCCGCGAGCGCACGATCACCTTCGGAGTCGGCCCGGCGGGCACGGGCAAGACCTTCCTGGCGGTGGCGATGGCGGCGGCGGCGCTCTCGCGCAATGAGGTCAACCGGATCATCCTCACGCGCCCGGCGGTGGAGGCCGGCGAGCGGCTGGGCTTCCTGCCGGGCGACCTGATGGCGAAGGTAGACCCTTACCTGCGCCCGCTGTTCGACGCGCTGCACGACATGCTCGACCCGGAGAAGGTCACCCAGTACCTGGAGCGGGGGGTGATCGAGATCGCGCCGCTGGCGTTCATGCGTGGGAGAACGCTCAACGACTCCTTCGTGATCCTCGATGAGGCCCAGAACACCACGCCGGAGCAGATGAAGATGTTCCTCACGCGCCTTGGCTTCGGCTCGCGCATGGTCGTCACTGGCGACGTCACCCAGGTGGATCTGCCGCCCGAGCAGCAGTCCGGCTTGATCGCCGTCGGGGAGGTGCTGGGCACGGTGGAGGGGGTCGAGTTCGTGCGCTTCGGCGGAGAGGACGTCGTGCGCCATAAGCTGGTGCAGCGGATCGTCGAGGCATACGACGCGCACTCCCAGCGCGACGCCCGGGAGATCCGTGCGGCGGATCGCCGGCGGCAGGGGTAGCGCCGTAGTGGAGATCGAGGTGCTGGGCGCAGACGTGCTCGGAGCACGAGCTCCTTCGGCGCGCCAGTTGCGGCGGCTGTGCATCCTCGCCGCGGCCTCCGCGGGCGTCGAAGATGGTCATCTGGCGATCGAGTTCGTTGACGCGGAGCGCATCGCTCAGTTGAATGAACGCCATCGCGGCAAACGCGGTCCGACGGATGTGCTGTCGTTCCCGATCGACGGCGCAAGCCCACCAACCTCGATGGCGCTCACCGCCTCCGGCTCCTCCTCCGATCGTGCTGCCGCCGCCGGAGCGCCTGACAGCTCCTTCCCTGATCGTGCCGCGGTAGGCGGAGCGCCTGACGGCGCGCCGCCACGGGAGCTGGGCGACGTGGTGATCTGCCCCGAGTACACCGAGGACCTGCGGGAGGCGATCGTCCACGGCGTGCTCCATCTGGTGGGGATGGATCACGAGGTCGATCGCGGGGAGATGCTGGCGGTGCAGGCCGAGCTGCTGCGCTGGGAGAGCCTGCCCGCGAGCACCGGATCTCCCCGGGCCTCACCGTGAGCTGGGCCCCGTCGTGACTCGCGCCGGCTTTGTGGCACTGGCGGGCCGCCCCAACGTAGGCAAGTCGACGCTCGTCAACGCGGTGGTGGGCGGAAAGGTGGCGATCGTCTCCGACCGTGCGCAGACCACCCGCCGGGCGATACGAGGTGTGCGGACCGATGGCGACTGCCAGATCGTGGTGGTGGATCTGCCCGGGGTGCAGCGCCCACGTGACGCTCTTACGGCACGTATGTCCCAGCGAGTACGCGAGGAGCTGCAAGGCACCGACGCGGTACTGCTCGTGCTCAACGGGGAGCAGGGCGTGGGCCCCGGAGATCGCTTTATTGCGCGCTCGCTTCAGGGGTTGGGGGCCCACCCACCCCATCCACCCAACCCACTCCGCTCACCCGACTCGCCACCCGTGTCTCACGCGCCCGACTCACCGACCCACTCCCAAGCGCTCGGCCTGCCACGATCGCCCCACCTGACCCCAGTGGCGATCGCCGTCAACAAGGTCGATCGACTGAGCCGCGCTACTACGCTCACCGCGTTGCAGGACGCGGCCCACCTGGGGCTCGACGCAGAGGTGTTCCCTGTATCGGCCCGCACGGGGGAGGGCGTCGGGCAGCTGGTCGAGCATCTGCGGCAGCTGTTGCCGGAGGGCCCCTTCCTGTTCGAGGCCGACATGCGCTCGGATCAGTCGCCCCAGCTGATGGTGGCGGAGTTGATCCGCGAGGCGGCCATCAGACGTACCTTTCACGAGCTGCCTCACGCGGTGGAGGTGGTGGTGGAGGAGATCGAGCTTGTGCGGGAGGGGATGGCTCGGGTACGAGCGCTGATCTGGGTGGAGAGCGACTCCCAGCGGGCGATTGTGGTTGGCGCGAGGGGACGAATGATCAAGGCGATCGGCAGCGCCGCGCGCGGAGAGCTCGAACGAGAGCTCGGTGCCAGGGTTCACCTCGATCTGTCGGTGAGGGTGCGCCGCGATTGGCGCCGCGACGACGGACTGCTCGATCGCTTGGGGATTGGATAATTCGTATCTTGGCAGGCGGAAAGAGAGAGTGCCGAATCGCGGAGAGCCACTCGGATACAGGCAACAGGACGCCTTTTTGGGCACCGCGAGGAGTGTTGACGGTACGGTCCAAGTACGGAGATTTATTCTCAAGTTATCTGAACCGTTCGTTCAAAAGATGCATCATCCGCCCATTTGGTGTACGGTTTATGTAACGCGTTGTCCGGGGGCGGGAAACGTTGTCCTACGACGTGAGGAACCCAAGAGCAAGTCATCAAAGGGGGCCGGCGGGAAATGTCAGCAAAGATTGCAGTGCTGGGGCTGGTGATCGAGGAGCCCGGCCCCGCCCATCGTCTTACGGCGAAGTTACGCCAGCGATTGTCCTCGGCGGGCTTCGTCGATTCCAATGTCTACTCGGCCCTCACCCGCTTGGAGCGTGACGGCCTCGTGCGAGCGGTTGGCGAGGCCGGTGAGGATCAGGTGCCAGAGCGGACACACGGGCTTTCTCAGGCGGGGGGGTCATTGTCACCAGAACGAAGGGCCGTTGCGCGGCCGCAGCTAGCCGCCGTGGGAATGCGGGCAGTCGCCGCAGCACCCGCCGAGCAGCTTGGCATGAGGCGCCAGCAAGCCGTCGCCGGACGGCCGCGCTCCGCCACGCGGCGGGCGCCGGGCTCGCGCTCTGACGCGCGCTCCTTCGAAGCGACGCCCGCGGGCGTGCGGCACTTCGAGGAGTGGCTGCTGAGATCTTCCACGGCACCACCCCTGCGCGACGAGCTGCACATGAAGGTCGCCCTCTGCCAGCCCCACAACCTGCCACGGCTGGTGGAGCTGGTCTACGGGCAGGAGCTGATCTGCCTGGCGCGGGTACAGGAGCTCAAGCAGACCTTCGAGCGGATGCGCCCGCCGGCACCCAACAGGTGGTCGGGGCTGGTGCTGGTGCACATCCGCGATGCCGAGCTCTCCTTCTGGGAGGCGCGGCTGACCTGGCTGCAGGGCGTGCGGGAGTCGCTGGAAGGGATGCACGCCGAATACGAGCGGGCCACCAGCCGGCAGATCCAAGCCGCACGTGCCACCAGCTCGCAGATCCATGCCGCACGTTTTCCGGCGGGTTGAGTATGTTGTACATGAAGTGCTGGCAAAGCGCAGACCATCGGTCCGCCAGCGGGAGCCATTCGGGGAGCTGAGGGTGGGCGCTCTGCTGTCGCTCAAAGGCGTCGGCAAGAGCTACTGGCGGGGCGACACCGAGGTGCGCGTGCTCCGCGACGTCACGCTGGAGGTGCAGGTGGGCGAGCTCACGGCGGTGTGGGGGACCCGTGGGTCGGGCAAGTCGACCCTGCTGAAGCTCGCCGCTCGCCTGGAGACACCTGACAGCGGCAGCGTGTGCTTCAACGGCGTCGACCTCGCCAGCCTCTCCGAGCGTCAACATGCGCGGTTGATGCTGGAGTGGATCGGCTGGGTGCGCCGCACGGGCCCCAAGAGCGATCTGCAGATGCTCGACTACGTGGCGCTGCCGTTGCTGGCGGAGCACGGCCGCCGCTATGCGTACGCACGTGCCGAGGAGTCCGTTGAGCGTGTTGGACTCTCCGCACAATCGCGCCAGCGATGGGGAAGCCTGTGCGACGGAGAGCGGGCGCTGATCGGGATCGCCCATGCCATCGCGCGCGCGCCGCGGCTGCTGCTGGTGGACGATCCGACGGCCAACCTCGACGTACGTGAGCGCGAGCGGGTGACCGAGCTTTTGCACTCGCTTGTGGACGAGCAGGCGATCGCCGTTCTGATGGCGGTCCCCGACATGCCGGCGGCGATGCGCGCCGATCAAATCTTCTCGCTCGGTGGGGGCCGTTTGGGCAGCGCATCGATGCCGCCGGAGCCGCCGCCGGGGGAGCTGGAGCAGGGCAAGGTGATCCATCTGCGCGGAAGGCAGCAGCTGGTTTGATGCCCGCGGCGCACGATCCGATCGGCCTGACGATGCGGCGGTTGGCGTGATGCTCGAGCTGCGCGACCTGGTCAAGCACTACCCGGTGGGCGAAGACGAGCCCGTGCGGGCCGTTGACGGAGTGTCGATGTCGGTCGCGGCGGGCGAGCTGGTCGCGCTGTACGGGCCGAGCGGATCGGGTAAGACCACGCTGCTGATGCTGATCGCCGCCCTGCTGCGGCCCGACAGCGGGACGGTGTGCGTAGGCGGGCGCGACATATCGGGGCTCTCAGAGCAGGAGGGAGCTGCCTACCGGCTGCGAGAGCTTGGGTTCGTGCGCCAGACGCTCAACCTGATCCCGGGTGTGGGAGCACTCGACAACGCTGCGCTGAAGTTGCTGGGAACCGACCTCACCCCGCGCGAGGCCCATCGCCGCGTAAGCCCGCTGCTGGAGCAGCTCGGATTGGGAGAGCGCTTGCGCCACCGTCCCAGCCAACTCTCGATGGGCGAGCGTCAGCGGGTGATGATCGCGCGAGCGCTCTCGACCGAACCGAAGCTGGTGATCGCCGACGAGCCCACCGGCAGCCTGGACTCGCGACGCAGCCGCGAGGTGCTCGCGCTGCTGGCAGGGCTCTGCCGTGAGCGTCAGGTGGCGACGGTGCTCGTCACGCACGACCCGCAGGCGGCTGCTTACGCCGATCGTGTGCACTCTCTGCGCGATGGGCGACTCAGCGACTACGCGGCCGAACCGGTGCTCGCATCGATCGATACGCGTAGTCCCTGACCCGCGCGGCGATGCGGCTGCGAAACATCATCCTGCTCTACCGGGTCCGCTTACGGGCGAGGCTGGCGCAGGAGCTGTTTGCGGTTCTCGGGATCGCGGTCGGGGTGGCGCTGCTGTTTGCCTCGCAGATCGTCGGCGCGAGCCCCAACACCTCGATGCGCCAGCTCGTCAGCGGAGTAATCGGGACGATGCGCTTTCAGCTTGCAGCGCGCGGACCGGAGGGGTTCGACCAGAGCGTGCTCCGGGATGTGCAGCGCCTTCCCGGGGTGCAGGCCACGATCCCGGTGTTCCAGGAGCGCGCCAATCTGATCGGCCCGGCGGGGCAGCAGCCGGTCGAACTGCTCAGCACCGACGCCCGCTACGCGCACCTCGGTGGGCCGCTGCTACGCCGCTTCAGCGCCGCTCAGCTCAACCACCAGCAGGCGCTGGCGCTGCCACTCGAACTCGCCAACTCGATCGGACTCACCTCGCTGGAGTCGGCCGAGCTGCAGGTGGGCGGCCGTGCCGTACGTGTGTTTGTCGGCGCGATTCTCTTCGAAGGTGGCCTCGGCGTGATCGCACACAGCCGCTTCGCGTTTGCGCCGCTCGCCTATGCGCAGCAGCTGGCGCAACTGCCCGGGCGCATCACCGGCGTCCTCGTGCGCCCGCGCGACGGGCGTGAAAGCGAGGTGCACGCGGAGCTCGAAGCGCCTCGCGGCGGGGCGTCTGAACGTCCAGCCCGCTGACTTCACCACCACGCTCTTCAATCAAGCCGCTGCTCCGAGCAATCAGTCGGCGCAGCTGTTCTCAGTCATAGGGGCACTCGTGGGCTTTCTGTTCGCCCTCAACGCGCTGATGCTCACCGCCTCGCAGCGCCACAACTTCGTCGAAGACCTGCGCCTCGACGGCTACTCCCGCCGGATGATCATCGAGGTGCTGTTGTTCGACGCCCTCGTGCTCGGCATTCTCGCCTCGCTGCTCGGGCTGGCGCTCGGCGATCTGCTCTCCGCGGCCTTATTCAGCACCAACCCCGGTTATCTCTCATTCGCATTCCCGATCGATGCGCAGCGCATCGTCAGCTGGCAGAGCATCGTATTCGCCACCTGCGGGGGGATGCTGGCCGCATTTGCCGGCGTGTTGATCTCGCTGCGCGGAGCGATCCTCTCGCGCCGCTTGGCGCTCGCGCCTGTGCGCATGAGTACCGGCTCAGGACTGCGCGTCGCGCTGGGGGAGGTGGTGTGCTGGACGATCGCGGCCCTCACCCTGCTGGTTGTTCCGGGCGCCGCGATCGTGGGGATCGTCAGTCTCGTCGTCGCCCTGCTGCTGGCGCTTCCGTGGCTGCTGGGCAGCAGTCTGCGCGTGGCCCACCGTCTGCAAGGCTCGATCAGCAGCACCGCTTTGCATCTGGCGGTGATCGAGCTCAGATCCACCTCCAACTGGTCGCGAACGATCGCGATCGCGGCGACCGGCGCCACCGCGGTTTTCGGCAGCGTCGCAGTGGAGGGCGCGCAGAGCAACCTGCAGCGCGGACTGGACCACACCGCTCACGATCTCACCGCGGGCGCCGACGTCTGGGTGACAGCGGCTGGCGCGCAGAACGTGCTGGCGACTACTGGGTTTCCCCCGTCGCAGGTGGGCGAGCTCGCGCGCCTGCCGGATGTGCGCGGCGTCGGGCTCTACCGCGGTGGCTTCCTCGACGATGGTTCGCGCCGGGTGTGGGTGCTGGCGCCGCCGGCCTCGGCCGCCTATCCGATTCCACCCAGCCAGTTGCTGGATGGGGATCTGGCGCTGGCGACCGCACGGCTGCGTCACGGGGGGTGGGCGGTTGTCTCGCAGGGTCTCGCGAGCGAACATCACGTGCACGTCGGCCAATCGTTCATGCTTCCGGCCCCGCGGCCAATCGTTCTGCGCGTGGCGGCCCTCAGCACCAACATCGGCTGGCCGCCCGGCGCGATCGTGATGAGCGCGAGCGACTACGCGCGCGCGTGGCCGGGTGGGGAAGTGAGTGCCTATGCGATCTCGTTGCGCGCGGGCGTGTCGCCGGCGCAGGGACGTAGTGAGATCCAGCGCGCGCTCGGCGCGGGCGGGGCGGGTCTCGCGGTGGAAACCCGCTCGCAGCGCGAACAGCGCCTGCGTGCCACCAGCCGCCAGGGGCTCTCGCGCTTGACGCAGATCACGAGCCTCGTGCTGATCGCCGCGATCCTTGCGATGGCCACCGCGATGGGTGCTCTGATCTGGCAGCGGCGACCGTTGCTGGCGGATATGAAGGTTGACGGCTTCGACAAACGGGTGTTGTGGCGCTCGCTGTTGGTGGAGAGCGCGATGTTGCTCGGCGTGGGGTGCTCGATCGGTGCTTTGTTCGGGCTGTGCGGCCAGCTGCTGTTGAGCCACGCGCTCGCGGTTGTGACCGGTTTTCCGGTCGCGACCTCGGTGAGTGCGCTGGTGGCGATTGGCAGCCTGCTTGCTGTGACGGGCGTCGCGGTGGTGATCGTCGCCGTGCCCGGTTATCTGGCGACACGCGTGCGAGCGGCGATCGTCCTGCAGGATTAGCCGGCGCTCGGGATCTCTCACCACGGGAATTGGTTATTTTCACTTAACTGTTTGTTTGTAAACTCGCCACAATTGTTTATCTGATTTTTCGAGGCGCCTCACCACTTCCATGGCCCGGTTGGGGCGGCTGGAGGCGGTGTGAGTCTGAGGTGGGGGCTAGGTACGATGACAGGCGGATTGCAGCTGGACAGCGACGTCTCGTCTGTGTACACTGATATACATATTGTCCAATCGTGTGCAAGCCACAGCTGCGACTCGGATTCCGAAAGGCATGGTCAACTTGAAGATTTTCACCTGTGCATTGAGCACGTCGCAACCATCGGGGATCATTGCTCGCGCAATGCGGGACGGAAACGTCAGCCTACGGGTCATGGCTCCCCGGCTGGAAGTGCAGCGGCGTCCTATAAGACGCCCGACCGTGGATGCCAAGGGTGGCGCGATCCGGCCCCGAACCGCTCGACCGCGAGCCGGGCGCTGGATGCGGCGTCCGGCTCGCAGCTTCTGCGCTGTGCATCCGGCTCGTGGCTTCAGCAGGCGTATGAGTGATCGAGGAGGGGTGGAAGCATGAGCAAGCGAACGGCGTCCGCTGCCGGCGACACGGCCGACCACACGGGCCTGGAGCTGCTCAAGGAGGAGCGCCGCGGGCGGTTCTCATCCTCGCTGCAAGCCGGCCTCGCGATCCTCAACTGCTTCAGTGCGCAGAAGCCGGTTTTGGGCATCGCCAAGCTCGCCGACGAGCTCAACATGAGCCGCTCCACCACCCACCGCTACGCCTCCACGCTGGTGGCGCTCGGCTACCTCGAGCAGGATCACGCGCGCCGCTATCGCCTGGCGCCGCGAGTTGCCGACATGGGGATGTCGGTGCTGGACTCGATGGCGCTGCGTGGCAAGGCCCGCGAGCCCCTGCGCGAACTGCGCGAGCAGACCGGCCGCACCGCTTCGCTGGCGGTGCTCGACGGCACACAGATCCGCTACGTCAACCGGCGCCGCGGGTGGCGCCGCGGGCAGCACGCGGTCGACCTCGACCTCGGGGCGGGAGCGCGCCTGCCGGCGCAGTGCACCGCGATGGGCAAGGTGCTGCTTGCCAACCTGCCCGACCGTCAGCGCGAACAGCTGATCGGCGAGCTGGAGCTGACGAAGCGGGGGCCGAAGAGCATCAGCAGCAAGAAGGCGCTGCGCGCGGAGCTGCAGCAGGTGCGCGAGGATGGTCTGGCATTTGGCGACGAAGAGCTCGCCCCCGGAGTGCGGACGATCGCGGCTCCGGTGCACGGCCCCGACGGCGATGTCATCGCTGCGGTCGGGATTCCCGTCCCAGCCGACGACTACACGCTCGAAGAGCTGCGCAAGACGCTCAGCCCGGCGGTGCTCGGCGCCGCCAAGCGGATCTCCGCCGCGCTGCTGGCCTCCTGAGTCGCTCGCCCGTCGCCCCTGAGTCCTCGCCTGCGCCACCTCATCTCACAGGCCGCGCTCCAACCGTTCCGCGATGCGCTGGATCGCCGTGAGGTCGAGCTCGGAGCGGAATATGAACGGGACCCTCACCACCGGTGGCGCGCCGTGTGGTCCTTCGCCTTGACGTAGACGTGAGATCTGGCGCTGCTGCGCCAGCGCCCGCTCGTGGACGGCATGTGCCGTGCGCACAGCCGAGACCCTCACGGCTGTGGCCTGCCCGCCGGCGGGTGCGCCGTCCAGCGCGGCGATCCGTCGCAGCTCCTCGCCCTCGAAGCGCCGTGGCAGGGTGCCGTTGACGATCACCGCCCCCAGCTCCCGATTGAGCTCGCGGCGCAGGCCCTCGCGCAGCTCCAGCGTCTCGGTGACGCCCATCTCCGTGGCGTGTGTCACCGCCAGGTAGGCGGTGCGGCCGGGGTCCTCCAGCAATTCGCGCACCTGGCCGGCCTGCCGCGCGACCGGTCCCACGCGCGCAATCGTCCCGAATGTATGCGGCGAGCGCAGCATCGCCAGCGCATGACCGGTGGCGGGGGCATCGAAAACGATCAAATCGTAGTCGCGCTCGCCTCCTCCGCTCGCGGCGGCACTCCCGTTGCGTTCGCCGGCGGCGGTGGTCTTATCTCCTCCACCTCCATCTCCGCTGCCCTTGTCGGCGGCTGTGCTCCCCCCGTTCCGGGATCCCCGGTCACCGGGCCGCCGGCCCTGGGCGAGCTCCCATAGCTTCACCATCGTGATCATCTCGCGCGCGCCGGGGGCCGCCGCGATCAGGTATTGGAAGCTCGAGCTGGAGGTGAGCACGCGCGCCGGTACCCGCCCCCCGATCGCTCGCAGCCATTCGCCGAGCACACGGTCGCGGTCGATCGCAAGGCCCCACAGCCCCTCTCCTAGCTGCGTCTCGATGCCATGGGGGGGCGGCTCTGGATGTCCGAGCTGCGCCGACAGCCGGCCCATCCCGGTCTCGCCGCCCGCCTCGCCGCCGGTCACCTCCACCACGATCGTGCGCAGCCCGCGTCGTGCGCCGAGCAGCCCGAGAGCGGCTGACACGGTCGTCTTGCCGACGCCTCCCTTGCCGCTCACCACGATCAGCCTGCGCTCCAGCACCGATGCCATCTCCACAATGATGACGGGGCGCCACTGCGGAGACCCAAGCGCCGCCTACAATCTCCGGGATGAGCACCCCCGCCAAGGAGCCGATCGACGCGCCGGCTGAAATGGAGATGCGCGCCGCAGGCGCACGTCTCCCGTTTTCGGTTGTGTACGACGAGCGTGGTCTGGTGCCGTGCGTGGTGCAGGATTGGAGCAGCGGCGAGGTGCTGATGCTCGCCTACATGAACGAGGAGGCGCTGCGGCGCACGCGCGCTACCGGTGAGCTTCACCTGTGGAGCCGCTCGCGCGATGAGCTGTGGCACAAGGGAGCCACGAGCGGCAACACCCAGGCGGTGCGCGCGCTGCGGCTCGATTGCGACGGCGACACGCTGCTCGCGCTGGTGGAGCCCGCCGGCCCGGCCTGCCACACGGGCGAGCGCACCTGCTTTCACCGGGGGGAGCTCGACCCGCCGGCGCCGCACGAGACGCTGCCCGCGCTCGAGCGCACGCTTGCCGCGCGAGCCGCGCGAGCGGCCCTCCGGCTCCTACACCGTGGCGCTGTTGGACGACCCTCCGCGAATCGGCGAGAAGGTGATGGAGGAGGCCGAGGAGGTCGCACGCGCCGCGCGCGAGGAGTCCGACGAGCGCGTCGACGAAGAGGCCGCCGACGTGCTCTACCACCTGCTCGTGCTGCTGCACAGCCGCGATCGCGCCCTCGCCGACGCCGAGCGGGTGCTCGATGCCCGCCGTCACTAAGGGTGCTCGATGCCCGCCGTCGCTAAAGATATAAGCGCAGTCCGCCCGCCCGGGACTCGCCCGCCCGAGCTGCTCGACGGCGCTTACAACCTGGTCCCCGTCTGCGAAAGCTTCATCGCCGATTGCGAGACGCCGGTGTCGGCGTTCTTGAAGCTGCGCGCGCTCGCGCCTTCAGAGCCCGCCTTCCTGCTGGAGTCTGCCGACCAGGGCCAGCGCGTGGGGCGCTGGTCGTTCATCGGCGTGCGCCCGCGCTCGGTGTTGCGCTGGTCGCTGGGCGACCCCGGCGATCCTTACGCGCTCGCGGCCGAGCACGTGGCGCGCTTCTGCCAGGCGCCGCTTGCAGAGCCTGGCGATAGGCCTCCGTTCACGGGCGGGGCCGTGGGCTTCTTCGGCTACGACCTCGTGCGCACCGTCGAGCCGCTGGGCGAAGCTGGGCCCGACCAGCTGGGGCTGCCGGACATGGCGCTGATGCTCTCCGACGTGCTCGTGATCTTCGACCACCTCAAGCACACCGTCACGATCCTCGTGAACGTGGAGGTGGACGCCGGGATGGAGCACACGGACGCCCTAGTCGAGCGTCGCTACGCGGAGGCCGCACAAACGATCGCCGAGATCCGCCAGGCACTCGACGGCCCCGTGCCGCACACCGAGCCGCCGGCGACTCCGCGGGAGACGCCGCGTTTCGAGTCCAACATGCCGCGTGCCCAGTTCGAAGGCATGGTTGAGCGGATCGTGCGCTACATCCATGCCGGCGACGCCTTCCAGGTCGTGCCCTCCCAGCGCTGGTCGGCGCCGGTGCCAGTCGAGGCGTTCTCCATTTACCGGGGCCTGCGCGCGGTCAACCCCTCGCCCTATATGTATTACCTGGACTTCGGCGACTTCCAGGTCGCCGGCGCCAGTCCCGAGCCGCTGCTCACGGTCAATGGTCGCCACGTCTCCACGCGTCCGATCGCGGGCACCCGCCCGCGGGGCGACTCCCCGGAGGAGGATCGTCGCATCGCCGCCGAGCTGTTGGCGGACGAGAAGGAGCGCGCCGAGCACGTGATGCTGGTCGACCTCGGGCGCAACGACCTCGGCCGGGTGTGCGAGTACGGCAGCGTCACCGTCGATGAGCTGATGGAGATCGAGCTCTACAGCCACGTGATGCACATCGTCTCCGCAGTGTCGGGCAAGCTGCGCACGGACGTCGGCGCGATGGACGCGCTGCGCTCGGTACTCCCCGCGGGGACCCTCTCGGGGGCGCCGAAGGTGCGCGCGATGCAGATCATCGACGAGCTCGAGCCGGTCAAGCGGGGCGGGTATGGCGGTGCGATCGGCTATCTCAGCTACGGCGGGGACCTCGACACCGCGATCCACATCCGCACCGTGGTCGTCAAGGACGGGGTAGCCCACATCCAGGCCGGCGGCGGCACCGTCGCCGATGCCAAGCCGGCGTATGAGTACGAGGAGTCGGTGGCGAAGTCCACCGCCGCGATGCGCGCGATTGCGCTGGCGTGCGAACAGGCCGACTGGGCATAGCAGGGGGCCCGATGAAGGTATTGGTCATCGACAACTACGACTCGTTCACCTACAACCTCGTGCAGTACCTCGGCGAGCTGGGCGCCGAGGTGCACACGGTGCGCAACGACCGCGCGAGCGTTGATGAGCTGCTCGCCGGGGGCTACGAGCGCTGCGTGGTGTCGCCCGGACCGTGCACCCCCGATGAGGCGGGGATCACGCTGGAGGCGGTGCGCCGGATGCCCGAGGCGGGCGTCCCCACGCTCGGTGTGTGCCTCGGCCACCAGGCGCTCGCGCAGGCATTCGGTGGCCGCGTGGTGCTGCACCCGCCCGTGCATGGCAAAGCGACCACGATCCAGCACGACGGCCGCACGATCTTCGCCGGCCTCACCTCGCCGCTGACGGTAGGGCGCTACCACTCGCTGATCGTCGATCGCGAGCTGCCCGCCTGCTTGGAGGCTTCGGCCGAGGGCGACGGCGTGCTGATGGCGCTGCGCCACCGCGAGCTGCCGGCCGAGGGCGTGCAGTTCCACCCCGAGTCGGTGCTCACCGAAGAGGGCAAGCAGCTGTTGAGCAACTTCCTCGACTGATGCCCAACCCGATCCTCACGAGCGCGATCGACGCGCTCGCATCGCGCAAGGACCTGAGCGAAGCTCAGGCTGCCGAGGTGCTGGCGCAGATCATGCACGGCGAGGTCTCCGAGACCCAGATCGCCGGCTTCCTGATTGCGCTGCGCACCAAGGGCGAGACTGTTCAGGAGCTGGCGGGCATGGCGCGCACGATGCGCGAGCTCGCCGCGCGCGTGCCAAGCACGCAGGAGAACCTGCTCGACACCGCGGGCACCGGTGGGGGGCGACGCACGTTCAACGTCTCCACCACCGCCGCGCTGATCGCCGCGGGCGCGGGGTGCGCCGTGGCCAAGCACGGCAACCGCTCCGCCACCGGCCCCTCCGGGTCGGCCGACGTGCTGGAGGCGCTCGGCGCGCGCATCGACCTCGACTCCCGAGGGGGTGGCACGCTGCATCGAGGAGGCAGGCTTCGGCTTCATGTTCGCCCCCGCCCACCACCGCGCGACCCGCTTCGTGGTGCCGGTGCGCCACGAGCTGGGAGTGCGCACGATCTTCAACATGCTCGGCCCCCTCACCAACCCCGCGGGCGCCTCGCGGCAGCTGATCGGCGTCTCCGACCCCAGCTTCCTGGAGACGATCGCCGGCGCGCTCGCGTTGCTGGGCTCCCGCCGTGCGCTGGTGGTGCGCGGCGAGGATGGGTTGGACGAGGTGTCGAGCTCGGCCCCCACGACGGTCGTCGAGCTGGATGGCTCTGATATCCGCCGTTACACGATCTCCCCGGAGGGGATGGGAATCCCGCCCGCCCCAATCCCGCCCGCCCCGATCCCGCCGCCCCAATCCCGCCCGGCCCGATCTCGCTTGTCCCCATCTCGCCCGCTCCCATTGAGCCCGCCCATGCTTCGCCCGACCGACTCCCCTCCGGCGGCGTCGCGGGCGCCTCCGCGCTTGCGGTGCCACCATCGGTCACCCCGAGCTGGCAGGCGGCACCCCGGAGGAGAACGCGGCGGTGACGCGTGCGATCCTCGATGGTGAATCCGGGCCACGTGCCGATCTCGCGCTGATCAACGCTGGAGCCGCGATCTACGCTGCCGGCGCGGTGGCCTCGATCGCCGAGGGCGTCGAGGCGGCCCGCGCGGCGGTCGCCGATGGCAGCGCCGCGCACGCGCTGCAGAGCTACGTGGATGCCACCCTCAAGTACGCGCCCGCCGAGGCAGCCGATGAGCGCCACCGTGCTGGAGCGCATCCTGCGCACCACCCGCGAGGAGGTGGGGCGGCGCAAGCGCGAGCTGCCGATCGACCAGCTGGAAGGCGGTGGCGTGGCCCCGGCCGCGCGCCGGTCGCTCCATGCGGCCCTGGTCGAGCCGGGCATCTCCGTGATCGCCGAGTTCAAGCGCCGCTCGCCCTCCGCCGGGACGTTGCGCGAGTGCCCCGACGTCGCCGAGCTGGTGGGCGCCTACGAGCGTGGCGGTGCCGCCGCCCTATCGATCCTCACCGAGGGTCCGCACTTCGATGGCTCGCTGGAGGATTTGCGCGAGGCCCGCGCCGCCTGCGCGCTGCCGATCCTGCGCAAGGACTTCATCGTCGACCCCTACCAGCTGCACGAGGCTCACATAGGCGGCGCCGACGCGGTGCTGCTGATCGTGGCGGCGCTCGACCAGCCGAGCTTGCTCGCTCTGCACGAGCAGGCGCAGGGAGCTGGGTCTTGACGTGCTCGTCGAGGTGCACGATCGCGGCGAGCTGGCGCGCGCTAACGAGGTGAGGGCACGGTTGATCGGGATCAACAACCGCGACCTGCGCGACTTCAGCGTCGACGTCGAGCGCACCTTCGCGCTGCTCGGAGAGGTCCCCGACGAGGTGGTGGTCGTCTCGGAGTCGGGGATCGCCACCGCCGCACAGCTGCAGCGTCTGGAGGAGCAGGGGGTGCAGGCGGTGCTGGTGGGGGAGACGCTGATGCGCTCGCCCGACCCGGAGGCCGCCTTGCGGGCGCGACTGAGAAGCTTTAGAGGCATTACGACCCACCTTTAGATGCGCCTTCATCGCTACCGATCATCCTGTTCCCATGACCCACATGAGCCTTCCTTCCACGCCTGCCGTTGATCCCTGCCCTCCGCGACCCTCTCGCTGCGATGAAACGTCTCTTTGCGATCCCCTTCATCTCCGCCCTCATCGGGGGCGGCGTCGTGGTGGCGGTGCTTGCCGCCAGCCGGCAGCCTCAGCTCCTCGAACAAGACCGTCACCGAGGTCCAGGCAGCGGCTCCGGCAACGTCCAACTCCGCCTCGCAACGCATCCCGACGAGGAGCGGCGGCGGCGGGGGTTGACCGCCCACGAAATCTACGAACGCGCCGCGCCCAGCGTGGTGAAGGTGACCTCGACGATCGTGCGCCAGAGCGAATCGCCGTTCGGCTTCGGCGAAAGCGCAGCAGCAGGGCACCGCCACCGGCTCAGGGTTTGTGATCAACGCCAACGGCACGCATCCTCACCAACTGGCACGTGGTCGAGAACGCGAGCAAGGTGACCGTCAGCTTCGAACACAGCAAGACCGTCGAAGCGCACGTGGTCGGCAAGAATCCCTCCCAGGATCTCGCCGTGCTGAAGATCCCCACCGAAGGTCTCAGCTTGCACCCGCTCACGCTCGGCGACTCCAGCACCGTCGAGGTCGGCGAACCGGTGCTCGCGATCGGCAACCCCTTCGATCTCAGCCGCACGCTGACGACCGGCGTGATCTCCGCGCTGCAGCGTGAAATCACCGCTCCCAACGGCTTCACGATCGACAACGTGATGCAGACCGACGCGCCGATCAACCCCGGCAACTCCGGCGGGCCGCTGCTCAACGCCAGAGGGCGAAGTGATCGGCATCAACTCGCAGATCGAGACCGGCGGTGGCGGTAGCGACGGCAACATCGGCATCGGCTTCGCGATGCCGATCAACACCGCCAAGGCGGAGCTTCCCGAACTCGAGAAGGACGGCACCGTCCAGGACCGCCTACCTCGGCGTCGAGACGATCACGATCGACGGCTCGCTCTCCAGCCTCAACCTGCCGGTCAAGAGCGGCGCGCTGGTCGAGAAGCGTCGAAGCCGGCACGCCGCGCCGAAAAGGCTGGCATCCGCGGCGGCAACGTCGAAGCGAAGGTCGGCGGCAGCGAAATCTCAGTCGGTGGCGACATCATCGTCGGCATCGACGGCAAGCAGGTCGACGAGCTCCGAAGCCTCGCCGCGCCATCGGCACCAAGAAGCCCGGCGACACCGTCACGCTCGAACTGCTGCGCGCCAGTCGGGCAGCGGCGGCTACAACAAGAAGAACGTCACGGTCACGCTCGGCCAGCCGCCCAACTCGATCCCGAACCCCAACACGCCGGAATAGCGTGCGCCGCAGCTGGCTCCAGGCGGCAGTGAACAGATTGCCGACTCGCCGTAGTGCCTGCACCCGCGGGCGCTTCGGCGTTGAGGCGCCCGCCTGGCCGCGAGTCAGCCCTGGCCGGCAGGAGCCAGCCGCTACCGTTGGGCCATGTCCGACGACGCTCCCGCAGATCAAGATCTGCGGCATCACCCGCCTGCACGACGCCGAGCTCGCCGTCGAGCTGGGGGCATGGGCGGTGGGCATGGTCTTCTACGCAGGCAGCCCGCGCGCGTGCTCGATCGACGATGCGCCGCGGATCGTCTCGGCGCTGCGCCGCACGTGGAGCTCTGCGGGGTCTTCGTCAACGCCCCGCTCGATGAGGTCGTGCAGGCCAGCGAGCAGCTCGAGCTGACGATGCTGCAGCTGCACGGCGACGAGGGACCCTCGTACTGCGCCGAGGTCGGGCACCGCACGGGGGCGAGGTGATCAAGGCGGTGCAGGTGGCCGCGATCGGGGAGGTGCACGACGTGGAGCGCTTCCACGTCGACTTCCACCTGCTGGACGCGCGCTCGAGCGCGCCGGGCAGGCAGGGCCTGCGCGGGGGCACCGGGGAGACCTTCGACTGGAGGCTGCTCGAGGCGCGCCGCTCACGGTGCCGCTGATCCTCAGCGGAGGCCTCGGGCCCGAGAACGCGGCGCAGGCGATCCTGCGGCCTCCCGCGGCCACCGCGCACGGCCCTTCGCGCTCGACACGGCCAGCGGCACCGAGGCGGCTCCCGGGCGCAAGGACCCCGAGCGGCTGCGCGCGTTCTTCGCCGCGGTCGATCACGCGCCGGCGAGGCTCCGGCGCGCGAGGCGCGGTGGCTCGGACACGGCCGCCTCGGCGGCTGGCGTCGGCCGCGTGGACGCGCGCGGCGAGCGCGGACGCGCACGATCGAGCACCGCTTCGGACGGTACGGCGGCCAGTACGTCCCCGAGACGCTGATGCCTGCGCTGGCGGAGCTCGAGCAGGCATGGGTGCAGGCTCGCGACGACGCCGGCTACCGCGCCGAGCTCGACGGGCTGCTGCGCGACTTCGGCGGGCGGCCCACGCCGCTGTACCTCGCGCGGCGGCTCTCCGAGCGCTGCGGGTGGCCGGTCTACCTCAAGCGCGAGGACCTCAACCACACCGGCTCGCACAAGCTCAACAACGCGCTCGGCCAGGCGCTGCTGGCGCGGCGGATGGGCAAGCGGCGGATCATCGCCGAGACTGGGGCGGGGCAGCACGGCGTGGCGACCGCCACCGTGTGCGCGCTGCTGGACATGGAGTGCGAGATCTACATGGGCGCCGAGGACACCCGCCGCCAGCGACCCAACGTGCAGCGCATGGAGCTGCTGGGCGCCACGGTGCACCAGGTGGACGCAGGCGCGCGCACGCTGAAGGAGGCCACCTCGGCGGCGATCCGCGACTGGGTGACCAACGTGGCGAGCACCCACTACGTGATCGGCTCGGTTGTCGGCCCGGCGCCCTACCCGGCGATCGTGCGCGACCTGCAGCGCGTGATCGGCGACGAGGCGCGCGCCCAGCTGCACGAGCGCGAGGGGCGCCTGCCGACGCGGGTGATCGCCTGCGTCGGCGGCGGATCCAACGCGATCGGCACCTTCACCGCGTTCCTCGACGATCCGGGCGTCGAGCTGGTCGGCGTGGAGGCCGGGGGAGAGGGGATCGAGACGCCACGCCACGGCGCCCCGCTGACGGTCGGCGGACGGGCGGGGATGCTGCACGGCTCGCTCTCGGCGGTGATGCAGGACGAGGAGGGTCAGATCGTCGAAGCGCACTCGGTCTCCGCCGGCCTGGACTACCCCGGCACCGGTCCCCAGCACGCCCATCTGCGCGACAGCGGCCGCGCCCGCTATGTGGCGGTTCACCGACCGCGAGGCGCTCGACGCCTTCCGCGAGCTGGCGCGCTTGGAGGGCATCATCCCGGCGCTCGAGAGCGCCCACGCGCTTGCTTGGGTACTCGCTCAGGCCGACGGCGAGCTGGACCTGGTGTGCCTCTCCGGCCGCGGGGACAAGGATCTGGCGGAGGTGCTGTCTCTGTCATGAGCGTTGAGAGCTCCGTCGGGATGGGGGATGGGGATGGTGCCT
Organism: uncultured Solirubrobacterales bacterium; assembly: GCA_963724305.1. Classification (GTDB taxonomy): domain Bacteria; phylum Actinomycetota; class Thermoleophilia; order Solirubrobacterales; family Solirubrobacteraceae; genus Palsa-744. Next base: position 611,065 of record CAVRUG010000004.1, on the reverse strand, counting down.
CCGCGCTGAAGCGCTCCGGCGGGCGGGGTGCGCATCGCCCGCCCGGCGGGCGGGGTGCGCAGCGCGATCCCGGCGTGCCGGGCATCGACCGGATCGCCGCTGCGTTCGCCGGCGCGTTGAGCGATGGCCACGTCGCAGCTCTGATGCCCTACCTGATGGGTGGCTTTCCCACCCTCGAGGAGTCGCTGCGGATCGGCGAGGCGTGCGTGGCAGGGGGCGCCGACATCCTCGAGCTCGGGCGTGCCCTACTCCGACCCGCTGGCCGACGGGCCAGTGATCCACGAGGCCGCCACGCGGCGCTCGCCGCCGGCGCCATCTCGCTGGAGTGTTGGAGGTCGCACGCGCGCTCTCCCCGAGCGTGCCGGTGGTGCTGATGTGCTACGCCAACATGGTGCTCGCGCCCGGGCGCCGGGGCGTTCGTCGAGCGGCTGGCGCGCACCGGCGCCAGTGGGTTGATCGTGCCCGACCTGCCGTTCGAGGAGTCCGCCGAGGTGCTGCGCCGCCTGCGACGCGCACGGCGTGGCGCTCGTGCCGCTGGTGGCACCGACTACGCCGCCGGAGCGCCTCGCGCAGATCGGCGCCCGCGCGCGAGGGTTTCTCTACACCGTCTCGGTGGTCGGCACGACCGGGGAGCGCGCGGCGCTCGCCGAGCGCTTCGCCAAGATCGTCGCGCGCGCCAAGGCCGCCGCAGCCGTGCCCGTGGCGCTGGGCTTCGGGATCTCCACCCCCGAGCAGGCGCGTCAGGCTGCCGACGCCGGCGCCGACGGGGTGATCGTCGGCTCGCGCTTGGTGCGCGCCGCCGGCGAGGCCGAGGACCCCGCTGGCGCGGTGGGCGAGCTCGTCGCCGAGCTGGCGGCGGGTTGCGAGGTTAGCTTGCGTATCCTTCTTCGCATCAGCGACACACGCCGCCCGTCGCCCGGTAGGATGCGCAGACGATGGGATTGATCCCAGCCATCACAGCCGGTCTCGTCGTCTGGATCGTGCTCTGGGCGCTGGGCGCCAAGGGGTTCGACGCGTTCATGCTCGCCGCCTTGATCATGCTGGTCGGCGCCGCATGCGGATCCTCGCCGGCTACCTGCCCGGCCGCCGTCGCAGCGGCGCCGAGCGGCCTGTGCGGCTCGGCTGGCCCTGTCTCGCACTGGCGGCTGGCGCTGCTTGCCCTGCTCCGCCGGCTGCGGCGGGGTGGGGGTCTCGACCGCTGTCACGCTCCCCGGCCAACCTCACCATCTACTCCAGCCTGCCGCTGCAGGGCTCGCTCGCGTCCGCCTCGCTGCAGATTGTCAACGGCGAGAAGCTCGCACTCGCCCAGGTCGGGGGGCGCGTCGGGCGCTTCAAGATCAACTACGCCTCGCTCGACGACGCCAACCCCAAGACCGGGGAAGCCGACCCCGGGATCACCGCCACCAACGCCCGCGTTGCCGCGCAGGACAACGCCACGATCGCCTACATCGGCGACTCGACTCCGCCGCCACGGCCGTCTCGCTGCCGCTGATCAACGGCGCCGGCATCCTCCAGGTGAGCCCCGGGAGCCCCTACGTCGGGCTCACCTCCTCGCTCGACGCCGGCCAGGACGAACCGGAACGCTTCTATCCCAATCGGCCAGCGCACCTTCGGGCGGCTGATGCCCGGCGATGAAGTGCAGGCCGCCGCCCAGGTGCGTTTGATGCGCCTGCTGCACCTACGCAGCGTGTACGTGATCGACGACCTCGACCCCTTCAACGTCCCGCTCGCGTCGATCTTCGCCGAAGACGCCAAACGGGCCGGCATCCACGTGCTCGGCGAAGACCAGATCGAAACCACCTCCAGCACCGAATTCTCCGGCGAGGTACACAAGGTGCTCGCAAGCGGCGCCCACGCGGTGTTCTTCAGCGGCAATCCGGATGCCGGCGCGATCGCTCTGTGGCAGCAGCTGCACGCCGCCGACTCCCACCTACGCCTGCTCGGGGCCCAGCAGCCTCGCCGAACCCTCGTTCACCGCGCGGATCGGCTCGGCGGCGGCGCACACCTACCTGACCACGCCGCTGCTGCCACTCGCGCTCTACCCGCCCCCCGCGCGGCGGGTGCTCGCCGAATACCGCGCTCGCTTCCACCACGCCGCCGGACCCTACGCGCTGTACGGGTATGAGGCGATGAGCGCCGTGCTGCTCGCGATCCACCGCGCGGGGCGCCACGGCAACGACCGCCAGACGGTGATCAACAAGTTCTTCGGGATTCGCAACCGCGACTCGGTGTTGGGGCGCTACTCGGTGCTGCCCAACGGCGAAACCACCTTCACCCGCTACGCCGTGGATCGCGTGCACGGGGGGCGGCTGGTGTTCTACCGGGCGCTCCAGCTGTCGCCTAAAAGCTGAAGTCACGTCGGTCACGCGCTGCCCGCGAAGGCCGTCGCCCAACAGGGGCTCTTGGCAGGGAGCGACTCAGCCGTGGCTCAGCGCTGCCTCCAGTGCCTCGTCGAGGTGGGGGTGGCGGAAGCCGTAGCCGAGCACCAGCGCCTTGGCTGGCAGCACGCGCGCGCCGGTGGTGACGATCTGCGCCATCTCGCCGTACAGCAGCCCAGCGCGCGCCCGGCACCGGCAGCAGCGCCGGGCGGTGCAGGACGCGGCCCAGCGCGTGTGAGAGCTCCCGGTTGGTGACCGGCTCGGGCGCCGTGGCGTTGACCGGGCCCGACCAGCGCTCGTCGCTCATCGCCGCCCGCAGCGATCCCCACGAGGTCGTCGAGATGGATCCAGGAGACGTACTGGCGCCCCCCGCCACCGGGCCACCAACGCCCAGTCGGAAAGGGGGCAGCATCTTCGCCAGCGCCCCCCCGCGGGGGTCGAGCACGACGCCGGTTCGCACCTGCACCATGCGCATCCCCAGCTTCTGCGCAGCGCGCAGCCTCCGTCTCCCATGCCACGCACACCTGCGCGAGGAAGTCGCCCCCGGGCGGCGCCTCCTCGTCGAGTGGCTCTTCGCCGTGGGCGCCGTAGTAGCCGATCGCCGAACCGCTCACCAGCACCGCTGGTCGCCCGGCAGAGGTCGCACACGCGCTCAGCCCCTCCACCAGGTGGCGCGTCCCGATCGTGCGGCTCTCGCGGATTGCCCGCTTGGCGCTCGCGCCCCAGCGCTGCGCGATATTCTCGCCGGCGAGATGCACCACCGCGTCGCGACCTTCGAGCGCCCCCACGGGCGCCGGCCCGCTCAACGGGTCCCAGCGTCGACCGCCGGCACGCCCGCTGCGGCGGTGGCGCGCTCGCGGGTTGCGCGAGAGCACGGTGACCTCCGCGCCATCCTGCACCAGCGCCGCGACGAGCGTGCTCCCGATCAGGCCGGTCGCGCCGGTGAGCGTCACCCGCATCGGCTCACGCCGCGGCGGGCGTCCCGGTGGGGGCGTCGGCCTGGGCGAAGCCGACCTCCTGGCCGGCCAGCGCCATGCCGCTGACGCGCGCCTGCTCGGCGACCGCCGCCGCCACCGCGGGCGCCACGTCGCGGTTGAAGACGGAGGGGATGATGTAGTCCTCGCGCAGCTCCTCCTCGGGGACGATCGCGGCGATCGCGCGCGCAGCGGCCATCTTCATCGCCTCGGTGATCGCCGGCGCGCGCACATCCAGCGCGCCGCGGAAGATCCCGGGGAAGCAGAGCACGTTGTTGATCTGGTTGGGGTAGTCCGAGCGGCCGGTCGCCATGATCCGCACGTACGGGGCCGCCTCCTCGGGGTTCACCTCGGGGTTGGGGTTGGCCATCGCGAACACCATCGCGTCGTCGTTCATCTTCGCCAGCGCCTGCGCCGGCAGGGCGCGCGCGCCCGATACCCCGATCAACAGGTCGGCGCCGTCGATCACGTCGGCCGGGGCGCCGGCGCGGCACTCGGGGTTGGTCACCTCCGCAAACCATCGCTTCACCTGGTTCATCGAGCCGTCGAGGTAGTCCTCGCGGTGCACGTGCAAAGCCCCTTGGAGTCGGCGCCGATGATCTGACGCACGCCCGCCTCGTGCATGATCTTGGTGACCGCGATCCCGGCTGCGCCGAGGCCGATGACCAGCACTTGCAGGTCCTCCAGGCGCCGGTCGGTGAGCTTCACGGCGTTCAGCAACGCCGCCATCACCACCACCGCGGTGCCGTGCTGGTCGTCGTGGAACACGGGGATGTCCAGCTCCTGCTGCAGACGTTCCTCGATCTCGAAGCAGCGCGGCGCGGAGATGTCCTCGAGGTTGATTCCCCCGAACCCCGGCGCCATCAGCTTGACGGTGCGTACGATCTCGTCGGGGTCCTTGGTGTCGAGGCAGATCGGGAAGGCGTCGACGCCGGCGAACTCCTTGAACAGACACGCCTTGCCCTCCATCACCGGCATCGCCGCCGCCGGGCCGATGTCGCCCAGGCCGAGCACCGCGGTGCCGTCGGAGACGACCGCCACGGTGTTGCGCTTGATCGTGTACTGCGACGCCTTCTCGGGGTCGTCGCGGATCGCGATGCACACGCGCGCCACGCCCGGCGTGTACACCATCGAGAGATCGTCGCGCGTCTTCAGCGAGTGCTTGTTGCGCTGTTCGATCTTGCCGCCCACGTGCAGCAGGAAGGTGCGATCGGTCGTGTCCACCACCTCCACGCCGGCGATCGCCTCGATCGCCTCGAGGATCTTGCCCCAGTGTTCGCGGTTGGCGGCGTCCACCACGATGTCTCGGATGCTGGCGTCGGCGTCGGCCTCCACGAGATCGACTCCCACCACCACGCCGCCGGCCTCGCCGATCGCGCTCGTCACCTGTCCCACGGCGCCGGGGGTGGTGTCGTCCAGCCGGACGCGGATCGTCAATCGGTACTGCGCGCTTGGGGTGATGCTCACGAGAAAGTGGCTCCCTGGATCGAGGTGTTGCAGCCATGTTATTTGCTCGCGGGCGGGCGGGATCCACAGCGGGAAGGGAAGGGGAGGGGGAGGAGGGGCTCGTATGGCGGTCCGTGTCCGGCCCACGAGGGCTCCGAGGTGGCGGGGCGGCCTGGCGTAAAGTGCTGGGCGATGAGTGCGGCGGCCAACGGCGAGCAGACGGAGCGTCGCCTCTTCCTGATCGATGGTCCCTCACTCGTCTACCGCGCCTTCTTCGCGCTGCCCGAGTCGATCGCCACCTCGACGGGGGTGCCCACCAACGCGATCTTCGGGTTTGCCTCGATGCTCGTGAAGATCGTCACCGAGTATGGCGTCTGCCCGACCGTAGTCGCCTGGGACGCCGGCACCTCAGGGCGCACCGAGCTGTTCCCCGAGTACAAGGCGCAGCGGCGCTCGCGCCCCGACCTGCTCAAACAGCAGTGGCCGGCGATGGAACCGCTGGTGGAGGCGTTCGGCTACAGCAACGTGAAGGTGCAGGGGTACGAGGCCGACGACGTGATCGCCACGCTCGCCGAGCGTGCTGCGAGCGCTGAGTCGCCCGTCCCGGTGACGATCGTCACCGGCGACCGCGACGTCTTCCAGTTGATCGACGAGCGAGGTCTCGTCGAGGTGATGGCGACGGCGCGCGGGATCACCGACACCAAGCTGTACGACCGCCAGGCGGTGATCGACCGCTACGGCATCCCCCCCGAGCTGATCCCCGACTTCTACGGTTTGAAGGGCGACACCTCCGACAACATCCCGGGGATCCCCGGGATCGGCGACAAGACCGCCTCCGACCTGATCCAGCGCTACGGCCCCTTGGAGGAGGTGCTCGCGCACATCCCCGACATCAGCGGCGCCAAGCGCAAACAGAACCTCACGGCGCACGCGGAGGACGCGCGTATCTCCAAGCAGCTCGCCACCGTCGATCGCAGCGTCCCACTCGACTTCGACCTGACCGCCGAGGCGGCGCGGGAGCCCGACCGCTCGCGCCTACGCGAGGTGTTCCGCGAGTACGAGCTGCGCGACCCGCTGCGCCGTCTCGAGGAGGCGCTCGGCGAGGCCGAACAGGCGGTGCCGGCGGGCGCCACCGAGGTGCGGCTCACGGGACGCGTGCGCGCGGGGGTCCCAGACGACATCCCGGCGTTCGTCCCCGCTGTCTCCGCCGGTGATGCGCCAGAGCTCAATCTCGTGGTGCGTCCCCCCGAGACCCCCGAGGGTGCGCTGTTCGCAGAGGGCGTGGGGTGGCGCTTCGCGGTCACCCTGACTCCCGCGGGGGGAGGCGCTGGGGAGCCCGCCACAGGCGGCTCTTCCGATTCCGCCCGCGCGGGGCGGGGAGGGCAGGCGGCCGGACTGCCGGAGGTACTGTGCGGCGACTGCGAGAGCGCCGAGGAGGTGGCCGCCGCTTGCGGGGAGCTGCCGGTGGTCGTGCACGACGCCAAGGCGCTCGGGCTGGTGCCGCCCGGCCTCGTCCACGACACGCTGCTGGGGGCCTATCTGCTGGAGCCGGCGCGGCGCGGCTACCCGTTCGCGGAGCTGTGCGAGGAGCGCGGGCTGGCCGCCGAGGTGTCGGATGCGGCGGCCGGCGAGGCGCTGCTGGTGGGGGCGCTGGCGGCGTGGCAGCGCGAGCAGATTGTCGAGCGCGGCCTGGAGGGGTTGATGCGCGACATCGAGCTGCCTTTGGTGGGGGTGCTGCGCGATGTCGAGCTCGTCGGGGTGCGCCTCAACGTGCCGCGCCTGCAGGAGGTGGCGGGGCGCGTGCGCGAGGAGATCGCCGAGCTCGAACAGGAAATCTTTGCGCTCGCCGACGAGGAGTTCCTGATCGCCTCGCCGCAGCAGCTGGGGGAGATCCTGTTCGAGAAGCTCGGCCTCTCGCGCAAGCGACGCGGCAAGATCGGCTACTCGACCGACGCGCGCGTGCTGCAAGCGATCCGCTCCGAGCACGTGATCGTGGCGAAGATCGAGCGCTGGCGGGAGCTCTCCACGCTGATCAAGACCTACTTCGACGTGCTCCCCGCGCAAACCGACCCACGCTCGCGGATCCACACCACCTTCCTGCAGGCGGTTGCCCAGACGGGGCGCCTGTCCAGCACCAACCCCAACATGCAGAACGTCCCGATCCGCACCGAGCTGGGGCGCGAGATTCGCGGCTGCTTCGAGGCCGAGGAGGGGCGCGTGCTGATCTCCGCCGACTACTCGCAGATCGAGCTTCGCGTGCTCGCCAACGCCGCCGAGGAGCCGGTGCTGAAGGAGATTTTCGAGCGCGGCGAAGACGTGCACACCGCCACCGCCTCGCAGGTCTTCCAGGTCGCTCCAGAGCGGATCGACCCTGGGATGCGTGCCAAGTCGAAGATGATCAACTACGGGATCGTCTACGGGCTCTCCGACTACGGCCTCGCCGACCGCCTCAACATCCCGCGCGAGGAGGCCAAGGAGTTCATCGACGCCTACCTCGCGCGCTTCTCGCGCGTCGCCGAGTTCATGCGCGAGACGATCGAGCGCGCCAAGGAGGAGGGGCACGTCACCACGCTGTGGGGGCGCCGCCGCCAGATCCCCGAGCTGCGTGCGCGCAACTACCAGGTGCGCTCGCTTGGCGAGCGGCTTGCCGTCAACACCGTCGTGCAGGGCACCGCCGCCGACATCATCAAGCTGGCGATGGTGCGCTGCCACCGGGCCCTGGAGGTCTCCGGCCTGGACGCCTGCCTGATCCTCACGATCCACGACGAGCTGCTGTTCGAAGCCGCCCCCGACGACGTCCCCGTGGCGCGCGAGCTGATCGAGCGGGAGATGGTCGGCGTGTGGGATCTGCAGCCGCCGATGGCGGTCGAGATCGGCGTGGGGCGCAACTGGCTGGAGGCGAAGTGAGCGCTTCGTGCCTGCGCTCCGGCACGCACCGCGACGGCGGGGCGGGCCCTGGGGGCCGGCGCTGCCCCTGCGATGCACGAACCGGTGGGTCGGAGGCGGGGAGGTGAGCCGCGGTCTTGCCGTGCTGCTGACCGCCGGCGCCGGTGTGCTGGTGGGCATGCAGGCTCCGATCAACGCCCGCTTGGGACGCTCCGTTGGCAGCCTGCAGGCGGCGAGCTTCTCCTTCATCGTCGGCACGGTCGCGCTGGTGACGATTGCCGCCTTCTCGCGCCAGGGTCTCGGCACCCTCGGCAACGTTGCCCACGTGCCCTGGTGGGCTCTGGTCGGCGGCCTGCTGGGAGCGACCTACGTGACCGTCGCGATCCTCACCGTGCGCACGCTCGGCGCCAGCGGCCTCACCGCGGCGGTGATCACCGGTCAGCTCGCGGTCTCGGTCGCGATCGATCGCTTCGGCCTGCTCGGGATCGCCCGTCAGCCGATTGCGTTGCACCGCATCGTCGGGCTGGTGCTGCTCGTGATCGGCGTCGCGCTGGTGGTGCGGCGGTGAGGTCGCGCGGGTCTGTCAGCATCACTTGGATGTCACGATTTCGATGGTCATGCGTGGTGGTTGGGGCGATCCTGCTGGTCGGTGCCGCAACCGGGCTTGGCGCCGAGCGCCACCAGCCGGCGGTGGCGGCGTCGGCATTCGATATCCACAAGGTTGACTGGGCCAGCGTGACGCTCCCCGGTGCGGCCTGCGACGCCTCAAAGCCGATTCGCCTTCATCATGGCAGTGCCTTCGTTACGCCGATCCCGCGCCGGTGGTCGCGGGATACCTTCGACGGCAAGCGAGGCGTCACGGTCAGCAGCGCCTGGGATGCGGTCGTCTTTGGGGATCTCGCGGGCAGCGGGGAAGATGACGCGGGCCTCAACGTCAATTGCAACAACGGCGGCGGCACCGCCGACGGTGCACTGCTCTACTCGTGGGTCATCTTCAGCGGTCGCGGTGGCCGGCTGTCCGTGGTGGGCATCGTGACACCCCGGGTGCAGCCCCGCCAAGAGCTGCCGACGCCCCTCACGATCGCGATCGCGCCCGGGAAGATCACCGCACACGAATACTTCTACGGGTCCTACGACGCCACCTGCTGCGCGACCGGTCGCGCAACGACGACCTGGACCTACGCGGACGGAGTGCTGCGGCCCGGCGTGCCCGTGATCACAAAACACCCCAGCACAACGCCGCCCTAGATCAACGCACCGCGGCGTATGCGTCCGCAAGCAGCCGCACGCCCTGCTCGATCGCCGGCTCGGAGAGGTTGCCGAAGCCGAGCAGTACCCCCGGTGAGCCGCCGGGGGTGAAGCGATGCAGGGAAAGGCCCTCCATGCCCACGCCGTGCGCGGCGGCGGCCTTCAGCAGCGCGGGCTCGTCGATGCCGTCGGGCAGCCCCACCAGCTCGAACAGGCCGGCGGCCGCGCTGCTCGTGCGCGCGTCGGGCAGGTGGCGGGCGATCGCCTCCAGCAGCGCCTCGCGCCGGCGCTGGTAGAGCGCGCGCATGCGCCGCACGTGGCGGTCGAGCTCGCCGCGCCCGATGAAGTCGCGCAGCGCCAGTTGCCCCACCACCTCCGAGCCGCCGTCGTGCACGGCCTTCGCGGTTGAGAGCTGCCAGGTGAGCCACGACGGTGTCAGCATCCAGCCGAGGCGCATGCCCGGCGTCAGGCGCTTGGAGGCGGAGCCGATGTAGAGCACGCGCTCGGGCGCCAACCCCTGCAGCGCGCCCACTGCGACGCGGTCGTAGCGATACTCGGCGTCGAAGTCGTCCTCGACGATCAGCCCTTCGTCGCGCTCGGCCCACTCGACCAGCGCGGCGCGGCGGGAGGGGCTGAGGACGGCGCCGGTGGGGAACTGATGGGCGGGCGTCACGACCACCGCGGCGGCGTCGCTGGGGATCAGCTCCTCCACCCGCAGCCCCTCAGCGTCGACGGGGATCGGCACGATCCGTAGGCCCGCCTGCTCGGCGATCAGCCGGTGCACGTGCCAGCCCGGGTCCTCGAGCGCGATCGACTCCACGCCGTGGCCGCGCAGCACCCCGCAAGCGAGCGAGAAGCCCTGCATGAAGCCGGTGCAGATCGTCATCTGCTCGGTGTCGGCCGCGGCGCCGCGCACGCGCCCGAGGTAGTCGGTGAGTGCCTCGCGCAGCTCGGGCAGCCCGCGCGGGTCACCATAGCCGAGCGCGTCCAGCGGTGACTCGCGCAGCGCCGCCCGCAGTGAGCGCACCCAGCGCTCGCGGGGAAAGCTCGCTAGATCGGGCAGGCCGGGGTGGAAGTGGTAGGGGAAGCGCTCCTGCAGCGAGCGGGCGGGCGCGCGCTGGACGGTGGCGCGCACCGCCGCGCTCACCCTCACCGGGGCGCCCTGGCGGGTGCTGAGATAGCCCTCGGCGGCCAGCTGGCTGTACGCCTCGCTCACCATGCCGCGCGAGACGCCCAGCTCCTGCGCCAGACTACGGGTCGAGGGCAGTGCCGCGCTCGGCGGCAGGCGCCCGGCGCGAATTGCCTCGCGGATGCTGCCGGCGAGCTGCTCGCCCAGCGGCAGCTCGCCACCGCGGTCGAGCTCCACCAGTAGCTCTACTGGTCCTGTTATTGGGTTCACAACTGGCACTGTACTATGAGCCAGTTGGTGGTTACGGTGGTCGCACACTCTCAATTCTTTTGGAGGCAACCATGAGCCAGATAACAGTTGTCGGAGGGGGGCTTGCAGGGCTTACGGCGGCGATCGCCTGCGCGGAGGGGGGCGCCAAGGTGCGGCTGCTGGAGGCGCATGAGCAGCTCGGCGGGCGAGCCCGTAGCGCCGAGGGCCCCTACAAAGCCAACCTCGGTCCGCACGCCCTCTACAGCGATGGCGCGATGTGGGGGTGGCTGAACGAGCGGGGCCTGCTGCCGGGCCACGTCCGCCCGCCGCTCGGCGGCGCGCGTTTTCGTTTCCAGGGCACCTTGCATCGGACGCCGCCGCTGGGCGCGATCCCCGCGGTGCTGCGCCTGCGCGGCCGCCAGGCGCCGGTCGATACCGACTTCCGCAGCTGGGTCGCCGCGCACACCGACGAGCGCATCGCCGCGATGCTCTGCTCGATGGCCGGCGTCTACACCTACCACCACGACCCCGGCGAGCTCTCCGCGGCGTTCGTGTGGGAGCGCACCGTGCGCCTGTTCCTCTCCACGCCGCCGCCCTCCACGGTGGTGCGCTACGCCAGCGGCGGCTGGAGCGGGATGGTCGCGCCGCTGGAGCGCCGCCTGCGCGAGCTGGGCGTCGAGGTGCAGACGGGCAGTCGGGTGGAGAGCCTGCCCGAGGCGCCCGTGATCCTCGCCACCGAGCTCCACCAGGCGAGCGAGCTGCTCGGAGGCGAGCCGCTGCAGTGGCCGAGTGGGCGCACGGTGTGCCTTGACGTCGGCCTCTCCCGCCGCCGCGGCGACCCGTGGATCGTCTCCGACCTCGACGAGTCGGGCTGGATCGGGCGCTACTCGTCCTCCGATCGCACGATCGCCCCCGAGGGCCACGAGCTGATCCAGACGCAGATGCCGATCCGCCCCGGCGAGAGCACCGACCAGGCGGGCGCGCGCCTGGAGCGGCTGATCGACCAGTCGGTCGCGGGCTGGCGCGAGCGCGAGACCTGGCGCCGCCGGCAGGTGATGGACGCCCGCTCGGGCGCGCTCGACCCCCCCGGCAGCACCTGGCACGATCGCCCCGCCGTGGATCGCGGCGACGGCGTCTACCTCGCGGGCGACATGGTCGCCGCCCCGGGCCTGCTCGCCGAGGTCTCGTGGGCCAGCGGCCTGGAGGCCAGCCGACTTGCGCTGGCCGCTGTGGGCACAACGCGGCCGCTGCTGCGGAAGGTTGCGTGATCGGCACAGCGCTTTGTCTGCGCGAATACGGTAGCCTGAGGGCCGGTTGACGGCCAATCCTCGGTCGGCTATGCGGTGGCTGTTGCCGCTGCCCGCCGGCCGGGGACAGGGCGCCCGGGATTTGGCCCCACGAACGACGCCGGGGCGATTCGCATGTAGTGCTCGAACGCCCACTCGCACACCCGCGGGCTTTCGAGGGCGCGCGCGAGCGCGGTCACCGCGGGGGTGGGGGTCAGGCGCCCGACGGCGCGCTGGGTGAAGAGCAGCGAGCGGAACTTCCATCCGTGCGCGTCGGAGAAGGAGCTGTAGCGGCTCAGCGCCTGCTCGCGGGTGCTGTGGCCGTCGAGCACCGTCCGCAGCTCGCGCCCGCAGGCGATCCCGAAGTACAAGGCGGTGCGGATTCCCTCAGCGGTGAGCGGCAGGCAGTGGCCTGCCGAGTCGCCCACGAAGAACACGCCGTCCTCGATCGCGGATCGCAGCTGGTGGGGGATCCAGTTGCCCTGATACCCGTCGGGGGGTAGATCGAGGTCGTGAGCGAGACGTACGGTCGGATCGCTTGACGTGATGCGATGGCCAGAACGAGCCCACGCCGACGCGCACCTCATCGCGCGCGGGGAAGCTCCACCCGTAGCCCGAGCGGACGTAGCGGGGGTCGATCCACAGCTCCATCTCCTCGCCGCTGCCGTGCGGGTGCACCTCGAGGCCCCGCGACAGCCTTGCGTTGGGTGGTTGGATCGGAGTGGCGCGCGAGAGCATCCGCCGCCAGCCGAGCGCGTCGACGATCAGCGGGGCGCGCAGCTCGCCGCGGTCGGTGTGCACCGTGTTGCCTTCCCTGCTGCGCACAGTGGCGGTCTCGAAGCGGGTGTCCTCCGCTTGCGCCTGCTCCCACAGCAGCGCGCACAGCGCGGGGTAGTCGAAAGTCGAAAACGTCCACGGCAGCCTCCAGCGCGAGCTTCTCCAGGGGGTGTGCACCACCAGCTCCCCGAAGGTCTGGCGCAGCGCGCCGCGCAGCTGCAGTGCGTCCAGCCACGTGGTGGGAACGCCGCACGCCGAGGTCTGGCGCTCGCCGATCTCATAGCGGTCGATCACCAGCACCCGAGCGCCACTTCCCGCCAACTCGCGGGCGACGGCGAGGCCCGCGAAGCTGGCGCCGCACACGAGCACGTCGCACTCGCCCTGCAGGCGGGTGCGCTCGATTCCCCGCTTGGTGGCGCGTACGGGCATACCTCGCAATCATACGAGCGCGGCGCGACTGTACCGAGCGGTATCGGCGTGGGTGGGCATCCGCTGCCGATCGTGCTGCGCTAGGCTTCGAGCGGTGCAAGCTTTGATCGAGAAGCCCGACGCCCATGTGGTCGAGGGATCCAACGGCCTCCTGCTCGAAGTCGAAGGGCAGATCGTCCCCAACTACGACGCCACGATGCAGCCCTTCGAGGAGGGCGAGGTCGTGACGGGCCGCGTCGTGCGCATCGACAAGGACGAGGTCCTCGTGGACATCGGCTACAAGTCCGAGGGCGTGATCCCCTCCGGGGAGCTGTCGATCCGCAAGTCGGTGGACCCCCGCGAGGAGGTCGAGCTCGGCGAGGAGGTCGACGCGATCGTCCTCACCAAGGAGGACCAAGACGGCCGCCTGATCATGTCCAAGAAGCGCGCCCGCTTCGAGAAGGCGTGGCGGCGCATCGAGGCCGCCGCGGAGTCGGGGCAGCCGGTCGAGGGCAACGTGATTGAGGTCGTCAAGGGCGGGCTGATCATCGACCTCGGCGTGCGCGGCTTCCTGCCCGCCTCGCTGGTGGACATCCGCCGGGTTCCCAACCTCGACGAATACATGGGCACGAAAATCGAGACGAAGGTGATCGAGCTCAACCGCTCGCGCAACAACGTCGTGCTCTCGCGCCGCGCGGTGCTCGAGGAGGAGCGCAAGGAGGTGCGCCAGCAGATCCTCGACCGCCTGCAGCCCGGCCTCGTGGTCGAGGGGCAGATCTCCAACATCGTCGACTTCGGCGCGTTCGTGGATCTCGACGGGATCGACGGCCTGATCCACATCTCCGAGCTCTCTTGGTCGCACGTCAACCACCCCTCCGAGATCCTCAACATCGGTGACACCGTGCAGGTGAAGGTGCTCGACATCGACCGCGACCGCCAGCGCATCTCGCTCGGTCTGAAGCAGACCCAGGAAGACCCGTGGCAGCGGATCGTGGACACCTACAACGTCGGCGACGAGCTGGAGGGCACCGTCACCAAGGTCGTCACGTTCGGCGCGTTCGTGGAGATCCTCGACGGGGTCGAGGGGCTCGTGCACATCTCCGAGCTGGCCGTCCACCACGTGGAAAGCCCGCGCGAGGTCGTCCACCCGGGCGATGAGATCCGCGTGAAGATCCTCGAGATCGACTCCGAGCGCCGACGCCTGTCGCTGTCGGCCAAGCGGGTCGAGGACCAGATCCTGCCGCTGCCGCGCCCAGCAGATGCCTCCGGCCAAGAGCCTCCCACGGAAGAGGCCACCGCCGAGGCCGGGGCGCAGTCTGGCGAGCCCTCGGCGGAGATTGCAGGTGAGCCGGCGGCGGAGGTGCAGCCGCAGACCGCGGTGGCGCCCGAGATCCAGCAGATGGAGGTTGCGGGCGAGCCCGAGACAGCAGTGGTGGCGGAGCCCGCTACGACGGAGGCTGGGACGGCAGAGGCCACTAGTGAGCCCGAGGCCGCGGTGACGGAGCTCGCTACGACGGAGGTCGAGACGGCAGAGGTCACGAGTGGGCCCCAAGCGGTGGTCACCGAGCCCGCGGCGGAGGAGCCGGCGGCCGAAGTCGAGCCTGCGAGCGAGCCCGAGCCTGCGAGCGAGCCCGAGCCTGCGAGCGAGCCCGAGGCGACAGTCGCCGAGCCTGCAACGGAGGATGAGCCGGCGGCCGAGTGGCGGAGCCGGAGAGCGTGGCGGTCGCGGAGGAGTCTGCCGCCGTCGTGGAGGAGCCCGCTGCCGTCGCAGAGGAGCCCACCATCGCCGTCGCCGCGGAGGAGCCGGAAGCCTCTGCCGAGGCCCCAGAGGGCGAGCCGGCGGCGGATCCCGACCTTACGCCCGCGGCGAGCGACGCCGCCCAGGACTGACCCGGCGCGGCCCGTGCAGGCGCGAGCCGGTCGGTCCCACTGGTAGGGCTGACGGGCGGGATGGGCGCGGGCAAGTCGACCGCGCTTGCGGCCTTGGAGCGGCTGGGGGCGGCGGTGCTCTCGACTGACGCAGTCGTGCACGAGCTGTACACGCGCGATCCACGCCTGCGGGAGGCTGTCGTGGAGCGCTGGGGCCCGGAAGTGGCACCCGCCGGCGCGGTTGACCGCGCGGCGATCGCGCGGCGCGCGTTCGCCGAGCGACCAGGAGCGCCGCTGGCTGGAGGGCGCTGCTGTGGCCGCTGGTGGGGGAGCGGGTGGGGGAGTGGCTGGCGCTGGCTCGCGCGCTTTCGCCGCCGCCGCCGGCGCGGCGGTGGTCGAGGTTCCGCTGCTGTTCGAGGCGGGGATGGAGGGGCTGTACGACGCGACGATCGCCGTCATCGCCCCCGAGGAGCTGCGCCGCTGAGCGCGCGGCGGCGCGCGGCCACGAGCTCGGTGCAGGAGCGCGCCGCGCGCCAGCTCTCCCAGGAGGAGAAGGCGGCGCGCGCCACGTTCACGGTGCGCAACGATGGGAGCGAAGTGCGAGTTGGCGAAGAAGCTGTCGGAGGTTCTTGACAAGCTGAAGCGGATGAACGCCCAAGCTCACGAGTTGTACGCGCAGCGTACGTCCGCGCAAAGCAGCCGATCGCGGATCGGTCAGCGCCCGCCCGGCTCGGGTGGCCGGGGATCGGGGGCGACGGCTGCTGAGACGCTGGCTGGGCCTCGCGGTGGCGGTCGGGCTGATCGCGTCTGTCGCCCCGCGCCTGGAGCACGCGGTGCGCGAATTGACGCTGCCGCTGCAGGACGCGGCGTGATCCGCCAAGCAGGCCGCCGAAAAGCACCTCGACCCCGCGCTGATCGCGGCGGTCATCTACGCGGAGACCAAGTTCGACCCGCGCCCCTCCTCGGCGGGCGCGCAGGGTCTGATGCAGATCCTGCCCGACACGGCGGAGTTCCTCGCGCACCTATCGGGCGGGGTGAGCTTCCAAACCGGCGATCTGGCGACGCCCGTCGATCAACATCGCCTACGGGAGCTACTACCTGCGCTACCTGCTCAATCACTACGGGGGCAACGAGATGCTGGCGGTGGCCGCGTACAACGCAGGCATGACCAACGTCGACGAATGGGTGACGCCGAGCGCGGGCGGAAGGGAAGGAGCTGACTGTCGAAGCGATCCCGTTCCCGCAGACGCGCGAATACGTGCGGCGAGTGCTGGACGCGCAGCGGGCCTACCGGGCGACATACGCCCAGCAGCTGGGGCTCGAGCGCTGAGTTGGGCTCAGCGCTGAAGCTGAGGCTCAAGCGCTGAGGTTGACCGGCTCGGGGAGGCTGTTGGTGGGGAACAGCTTTGCGCTGGTCGCGTTGCCGCGCACCTTGGTCGAGAGCCGGTAGATCGCGGCCGCCGCGCCTACCGGCGCGCGGACGCTCACCGTGAAGTGGCCGCTCGCGCTGGGCTTGAAGTGGGCGACGGTCTTGGCGGCGCCGCACGACAGCTGCTGCTGCACGAGCACAGTTGCGGGCGGCTTTGCCAGAGGTGGTTGCACCTCGCCGCTGAGCGACACCTTGCCGGCGGCGCTCTTGGGCGGGTCGAGGATCAGGCGGCGGGTGAGCTTCAGGTCGAGCGACTTCAGCGAGCCTGACTCGGCGAGATAGCGTGAGCTGTTGCTGCCGCGCAGCTTCGGTGGCGGCAGCGGAGCGCTAGCGCTGAACAGCCCATCGACGGCGACGGTGGCGGTGGCGACGAGCTTGGCGCCGTCGAAGAGGATCTTCACCTTGTGGCCGGCGAGGCTGCTCGCGGCGGCGCCGTCGAGCAGCACGTGTCCGTTCTGCTGTATGACGTCGGTGAGGGTGAGCTTGCTGTTCGTGCATCCGAGCACCAGGTGGGCGGCAGCGGAGGCCGGGGGAGTCGAGGACGTGGGAGATGTTGGGGTGGTGGACGTGGTCGGTGTCGTGGAGGTCTGTGTCGGGGTTGTTCCCGTGATGGGGCTGCCTTCTACGGTTTTTTCTTCATTGGATTTCGTTCCCGGTTCACAACCGCCGGAGTTGGGGCCCAATGCGATCTCGTGTTCGGAGTCGATGCCATCCGCGAGGCCCATGTTGCCTTCGCCGAGGCTCGCGATCTCGACCGGTTCGTCGAAGGTGTCTTCGGAGGAGCCCGTCCCGACCTCACCCTGCGTGTTGTTGCCCCAGGCCCACACCTGCCCGTGGGGTCCAACGCGAAGGCGGTGTCCTCGGTGGCGGCGATCGCGACGATGTTCGGTGAGCTTGGCGACGTCGACCGGCAGGTTGGATTCCGACTTGGTGCCGTCGCCGAGCTGGCCGAGCAGTCCGTCTCCCCAGGCCTTCACTTCGCCATTGACGAGCGCCAGCCCGAAGTTGGCACCCGCGGCGATTGCGCTGACGCCTTTCAGCGGCGTTTCGCCGCCGACGGTCACGGGCACCTCGCTCGGGATCGCTTTCGAGCCGGCGCCGAGCGCCGCGTTGGTGGGGCTCCGCTTGTCGCCCCACGCCTTCACCTCGCCACCGACCAGCGCGAGGCTGAAGTTCGCCCCCTCGGCGACCCCTTCGGCTCCCGTGAGAACTTTCCCTTTTTCGATTTCGACGCGACCTGGGGTGGCGCCGCTGCCTTCGCGCCCAAGCGTGTCCTGTTCGTTGGGGGAGTCGGTTTCTTCGCCCCACGAATCGATTTCACCGTTGTTCAGCAGCGCCAGCGTCGATCCGTGCTCGGAGGTCGCAAGGGCCTTGGCGTCGGTCACCGAGGTGGCGATCGGTACTGGCGTGTTCGACCCGCCGCTTGGATCCGTGCCATTCCCGAACTCTCCGTAGCGGTCGTCTCCCCAGCCGACGATCGTGCCGTTCGCGAGCAGCACGTAGACGTCCGCGGTGTCCACCGTGATCCCGACTGCGGTGGTGATGCCTTTTTCGTCGATGGGAATCGGCTTGGGGCTGAGAGGGAAGTTCGCTCCGTTATCGCCGAGATCGCCCGACCTGTTGCCTTCGTCTACGCCCCAACCCTCGATCGTCCCGTCGTGCAGCACCGCGAAGCTGTCGTTGTCGTTGACGGCGGCCACGACGGCGCATGTGATGCCGCTGACGGCCACCGGGGTGCGGCTTTCGGCTCGCACGCCTGTACCGTCGCCGAGCTGGCCCGTTGTATCTGCGCCCCACGCCTCGAGGCTCGACCCTTCCGGTGCCGAGCCCACACCCCCACTTGCGCCGGCAAGCACGCTCGTGGCCGTTCCTGCCACGCCCGCGAGTGCCATGACCAGCGCAATCCCCGCAATCCGCACGCCCCTGCCAAAGAGCCTCACGCTGCACCTTTCGCCGAGTGGATCTAAGACGCTACCGTAGAGCACGGTCGCGATGCCCCCCTTCCGCCTCGACTCCGTCTTCACGCCCACCGCTGATCAGCCAAAGGCGATCGCGTCCCTCGCGGAGGGTATAGAGCAGGGCGAGCGCTTCCAGACGCTGCTGGGGGCGACGGGGACGGGCAAGACAATGACGATGGCGGGCGTGATCGAGGCGGTGCAGCGTCCGACGCTCGTGATCGCGCACAACAAGACGCTGGCGGCGCAGCTGTGCAATGAGTTCCGCACCTTCTTCCCCGATAACGCGGTGGAGTACTTCGTGTCGTACTACGACTACTACCAGCCCGAGGCGTACGTCCCCAGCCGCGACCTGTACATCGAGAAGGACTCGGCGATCAACCAGGAGGTTGACCGCCTGCGCCACGCAGCCACTGCGGCGGTGTTCGCGCGCCGCGACGTGATCGTGGTGGCGTCGGTCTCCTGCATCTATGGCCTCGGCTCGCCTGAGGTGTACGAGATGAACATGCAGATCCTCAGCCGCGGCGAGGAGATCGACCGCGACGCGCTGCTGCGCAAACTGGTGTCGATCCAGTACACGCGCAATGACTCTGTGCTCGCGCGCGGCACGTTCCGAGTCAGGGGGGAGACGCTGGAGGTATTCCCCGCATATGCCGAGACTGCTTACCGCGCGACGCTGTTCGGCGATGAGGTCGAGCGCCTGCAGCACTTCGACCCGCTCACCGGGGAGCTGATCGAGGACGACCTCGAGCACGTGGCGATCTGGCCGGCGACGCACTACAACGTCAGGGAGGGATCGATCGAGCAGGCGGTCGCCGACATCGGCGCCGAGCTGAACGAGCGCTGCACGCAGCTGGAGAGCGAAGGCAAGCTGTTGGAGAGCCATCGCCTGCGCCAGCGCACGCAGTACGACATGGAGATGTTGCGCGAGATGGGCTTCTGCTCGGGGATCGAGAACTACTCGCGGATCCTCGACGGGCGCGGCCCGGGGGATCGACCGTACTGCCTGATCGACTACTTCCCCAAGGACTTCGTGTGCTTCATCGACGAGTCCCACCAGACCGTGCCGCAGCTGGGGGGGATGTACGAGGGCGACCGCTCGCGCAAGCAGACGCTCGTGGACTACGGCTTCCGGCTGCCGAGCGCGATGGACAACCGCCCGCAGCGCTTCGAGGAGTTCCTCTCGATCACCCCCCAGCTCCTGTTCGTGTCAGCGACCCCGGGAGAGTTCGAGCGCACGCGCGCGGGCAGGATCGTCGAGCAGATCGTGCGCCCCACGGGGATCGTTGACCCGGAGGTGGAGGTGCGCGCGACACGCAACCAGATCGACGACCTGATGAACGAGATCCGCACGCGCGTGGAGATCCAGGAGCGGGTGCTGGTGACGACGCTCACGAAGAAGATGAGCGAGGACCTCACCCAGTACCTGCTGGAGATGGGCTTCCGCGTGCGCTACCTGCACTCGGAGATCGACACTCTGGAGCGCATCCAGATCATCCGCGACTTGCGCCTCGGCGAGTACGACGTGCTGGTGGGGGTCAACCTGCTGCGCGAGGGGCTCGACCTGCCGGAGGTCTCGCTGGTGGCGATCCTCGACGCCGACAAGGAGGGCTTCCTGCGCGGGGAGACCTCGCTGATCCAGACGATCGGCCGCGCGGCGCGCAACGTCAACGGCGTGGTGCTGATGTACGCCGACAAGGAGACCCGCGCGATGAAAGCCGCGATCGAGGAGACCGACCGCCGCCGCGAGATCCAGGTGGCCTACAACGAGCAGCACGGGATCACCGCGGCGTCGATCGTCAAGGGCGTCTCGGACATCGCCGAGTTCCTGCAGGGCGACTCCAAGGTGCCGCGCGGGCGCCGGCAGCGGCGCAGCGGCGCCCGCGGCAAAGGCAAGGCGAAGGAGATGCCCACGCACGAGCTGGAGCGACTGGCGGTGGAGCTCGAGGAGGAGATGCTCGCCGCGGCGGAGGATCTGCGCTTCGAGTACGCCGCCCAGCTGCGCGACGAGATCCGTGAGCTGCGCCGCGATCTGCGCGAGGCTCAGGAGCTGGAGACGCCGGCGGGGGAGTTGGCGTAGGCTTGCCCGCAGCTGTGCAGCTGGATCCCCATAGCATCGAACGGAGCAACTTTCCCCTCGTCCGGCGGGGATATGACCCGGCGGCCGTGAGCGCCCATCTGCACGCGCTGGCGGCAGCGGCGCAGGAGATCTCACAGCAGGCGGCGAGCACCCGCGCCGAGCCCTCGCTTGGCTCGGCGGCGGCCACCCGGGTGCAGGGCATCCTCGAGGCAGCCCAAACCACAGCCACGGAGATCGAGCGCGAAGCGCAACGGGACGCGCAACGCACCCGCGAGGAGGCAGCAGGCGAGCTGGAGCGGGCGCGGGCGCACGTGGAGGCACTTGCGCGTGCCGCCGCGGCACTGCTCGCGCAGGTGCAGTCGCTCGACGGCGAGGTCAGCGCGCTCGCGCACACCCTCCGCGCGGAGGGTGCCTCCAAGCAGCTGGACACATCGCACGGGGATGCATATGCATCGCTGGAGGTCACGTCAGCGGCGGAGGAGGAGCAAGAGCAGGAGCAGGAGCAGGAGATCTCGCCGCCCGCCGCAGTTTCCTCGGGCGAGGAGCGACCGGAGTCTGCGTCGCCGGGATCGGAGGCGGAGGCGGGGGGGGAGGAGCGTGAGACGGTAGCGCTGAGATCGCCTCCTGCCGCCGTGGAGGGCCCCGAGGCGCTGCCACAGAGGTCCGAGGATCTCGATGGGGCGCGGCTGGTGGCTCTGAACATGGCTCTCAGCGGCGAGTCCCGAGAGCAAACTGATCGCTACCTCGCCGACAGCTTCCAGCTCTCCGACCGCGCCAAGCTGCTCGACGAGGTGTACGCCGCGGTCGAGGGCTGACCACGGCCGCGCACCCTCTACACGAACACCGCTCACATCCCGGCCGCACGGAGGCCGTGCATCCAACTACAATCCGCGGTCCACACACTCATGCGCCTGTAGCTCAGTGGTCAACGGCAACCTACGGGGTGCCAAAGAGCAGCGGCCTTTCAAGCCGCAGGTCGGGGGTTCGATTCCCCCCAGGCGCATTACGAGAATCTCCTGTATGGGAGCGGAATTCGGAGGATCGGGGACGAGGCGGTTTGGGTGGTTTCGTCCCGTGGGTACCACTCGTGGGTACCAAACGGCCGGTCAGCGTGGCGGCTGCGCCTCGGGTTCGGCGGTCAGCACCGCTTCTATGCGCTGGCGGATGTAGAGCCTGCGGCGACCGACCTTGACGCTCGGCAGCACGCCGCGCCGCGCCCAATCTTCGACCGTGCTGGCGGGCGCGTGCAGCAGGCCGGCGACCTCGCGGGCCGTCATCACGTCGTCGGCCGTGAGGCGTACCGGGGCGGTGGACTCCCGGCGGCGGTCGTCCAGGAGGTTCAGTTGATTCATTGAGTTGTTATGCGACCAGAGAGAAGACTCAATATATAGGCCAAATTAGCAAAATAGCTTCTAAAAAGCAAAAGCTGGTTGTCTCGGCGACGTGTGACGTGGCGTCTGCACCGCAAATCGAGCTTGCCTTGTCCGGATAATGGAACTATAGTTAGCGTTGCGGGCGCAGCGACAGCGCTGGAGTTCTCCGGCGCGTTCGTCCTCCCGCAAGGCTGCGTTCCCGCGTCATGCACAAGGGATGCGCTGCCGACCAACTTTCAGGCAATACGCTGGATCAAGATACGCAGCACTCGGCTTTCCTTTCGATATGACGTCGATGAGCCAACCCCGCGGACAGAGGACGCCGCTGACCAGCTCGCCGCGGCGCTGCATGGAGAGTTTGACGCGCGTGTCGTCCAGGGTTCTCTGCCGGAGGTTGCGCCTGCCGAAGTGGTGTTCTTGATCCTTGCGGGGCGCGGAGCGCAGATCGCGTTCTCGCAGATCCAGGCGGACTTGGAGATTGAGTTCCGCGACGCGTACATGACGAGAGCGGACCTCTGCGCGCCGCACGTCGGGGAGAAGATGACTCGACTTTTGGAGGCGTGGGAACGCATCGGCGCCCGGCCCGTGTGGGAGGGGCTCGTCGTCACGCTCCGCGCTTCCACGAAAGGCGAACATGGGGTCCATGTGCAGCATATGCTCGAAACGCATCTGCGGCCGCAGATGGAGAGTGATGCGCTACACGACGCGAGGCTGCAGCTCGGGCTGCGTTTGTATGATCGGTACTTCGTGACGCTCGCGCTCGGGCACTACGAAGCTCGCTCCGTTCAGCGGCAGGTGGCGCCGGGTGTGGCAGCCGGTCCGATACGTCCGTGGGAGGGCGAAGTGACAGACGAAGGGCTGGAGCTGACGGTCGATATCAACAACCGCTACGGCGCGCTGCTGGAGAAGCGGCACACGCGGGTGACCGTGGAGGATCTTCGGACTATGAACGACCTCGCATGGCAGCTCATTGAGCACGTCGCGATCCCGTTCGCTCACGACGGTACCTTGGACCTCGGCGGGATCCAGCAGGCAGCGGTGTGATGAGCGCGGCCACCCTCGACTTCCAGACCGAAGGCCTCCGCGCGATGGACTTCTCGCTCTCCGCCACCATTGCGGGCGTGCGGATCTCGGGCTTCAACATCGACGAAGCGCAGATCGAACCGCTGCTGCGGTCCTCGGCGCTGCTCGACACGGGGACGATGCCGGCGAAGCGGGTCAAGAATAGGAGGCGCCTGCGGCTGCCGTGGAAGAGGGCGTCCGCGCTGTACCAGGTCACCCCGCTCGTGACGGTGGCGCTGGCGACTACCGCACTCGTGTTCCCGAGGTTGGCGAGCAGCGCACCGATCTCCGGTGTCACCCGTACGCCGATCTACCACTTCCAGCCTGCTGCTTACGACGAAGGAGGCATCGCGGACGACACCGTGACCGCCGCGCAGATACAGGCGCTGAACGAGCTCCTCGCGCTCCCGCTCGGGGCCGAGGCGGACATCCACATCGACGACTGGGCGTAGACGGCCTTGTGGTCTGCGGTGTGGAGCCCGAGGCTCCGGCAAGGCGACATCTTCGGTCTCGTTGACTCCCCGTCAGCGAAAGCCGGCTTGCAGCGGGCCACCTCACCCGCTGGGCATCCTACGCATGCGCCTTTCGGTGACCCCCAGCTCGCGATTATGGCGTGTAGCACACGCTATGCCGTCGTGGTGTCGCACGATTGCGACTTCAACGAAGGCAAGCGCGAGTACTTCCTCGCGGCAAGCATCCACGAGCTGGACCAGCGCGACCGTAAACCAGAGCGCACAGAGAAACTGCGCCTCGACAACGACGCTCGCAGGCACAGTCCCGCGAACCAGATCGCGCTTCGCGGCTTCCTGCTGGAGCCGATCCCCGGCTGCTTTGAGGAGCCGATGCTGGCGATCTTCGACACGATCACCCCTATCTCGATGCGGTTCAAGGCGGAGATGGTGAGACTGAAGCGCGCCGAGATGGAGCACGAGCATCGCGTGAGGCTGCGTGAGAAGCTGGCGCTGTTCCTTGCGCGCGGGGTCGACGACATCTCGCAGGAGCTGAAGGTGGACCCGCCAGAGAACTCGGCCGAGTTGGAGTGGCAGGATCTCGCCGTGGGCTAAAAGAGCGGGGAGCTACGCTGCTCCGTCGATCATTGCCTGACCCTCGGCCCGAGGCGGAAGGCCACACGCCCCGCGTTGGGTGCGAGTCGCGGAACAGCAAAGTCACGGTCGATCGTCCGCCGCTCCCCAACCAGGCTGGCGCCTGGCTGGGGGCCCCGAACGCGGCGGAGCGCAGTCCCCCGGCCCCCGTCCGCGGGGTAGCGTGGCACACCCTGTCAACCCACAAGGGGTGTGACAGGGTGTGCAGCGGGAGCCGGGCCGGGGGCCGGCCGACTGCTCGATCGACGGAGGGGGTGGCGGTGTGGCGGTTCTTCGCGGGGTGCTCACGTCGGGGGCTCTCAGGGCTGCGCACCCTACGGCGCCGGCGCCGCTGTGTCGCGCCGCACCCGAGCACTCGACGCCATGCGACGCTCGCCCACGAACTCCACCAAGGCTTCGCGCTCGGGTTCTCCCCCGTGCATCCACAGCGCCTGCCACCAACGCCCAGCATCCCCTCCGGCCGCGCCCTGCGCTCCGACTGCAAGGTCACCCCGCCGCTCAGCGTCGCTGCGCTCCGCCTCACAGCACACAGTTGCACCAAAGGGTGCTTGCTTTGCTATTTTGCTCTGAGTTGTCTACGACCGAGCAGCAGATCCTGACCGTCCCACAGGTCGCCGAGGAGCTTCAGGTGACCGCCCAGACGATCCGCAACTGGATCGACAGTGGCGCGCTGCCGGCTGCGAAGATCGGCCGCGCCTTCCGGATACGACGCGAGCACGTTGACGCGCTGCTCGCACGCGCGCAGGCCGACAGCAGCTCGCTGGCGACACGCCGCGATCTTTGGGCGCCCGAAACCCTCGGGTTGCCACACCGCCGTCGCGGAGCGGAGCGTCCGGCGTCGGTGTGGGACGACACGGCCGCCCTCGCGCTGCCGTCCAAGCGCTCCTGAGCCACCGAACGCGGCGGCGAATGACTCGCGCTTCAGGCTGAGCGGCGCGCGCGGGCTCGTGGCCGCCGGGCGCCTGCTCCGTCTTCCTGCCCGACTGCCTCTGCGAGCGCCGCAGCCGCGGTGGCAAGCTCGTCGTAGGTACGCGCGACATCGAGCATGTTCTGGCCGGTCGCGGCGGTGTTCAGCTGGCGGACGGCTTCGTCGAAGTGCTGCCAAAGATCCTCGGGTCCACGGCGCCCGGTACCGGGCTGCAGCTCATACGGCGGCCGGGGGTCGGCGGCACGATGAGGTGGCCAGTCAAAGCCCGCTGCGTCCGCCGCGCGGCAGGCACGCGCCTCTTTGCTCGCGGCCTCGGCGAGACCGGCCAGGCGAGCGCTGAAGCCGTGGTCTGGGGGCGCCATGCGGTGCGCCTCGAGCGCCTTGCGCCAGCCGTCGAGCGCGTCCCTGAAGTCACTGAGCGCACGCTCCTCGCCCTTGGCGCTGCTTGTTGTGTTCATTTGGGCATCGTAGCGATGCTACTCGACGCCCTCGTGCTCGCCCGGGCCGACGGCGACGGCGACGCGCTCCTCGCCGAAGACGGCGGCGATCTCCAGATGCCCGCCAAGGGCCTCAATGTAGGAGCGCAGGGTGGAGAGGTATATCTCGCTGCGCGCCTCCAGCCGGGAGACGTTGCCTTGGGTGATCCCGAGCTGGGCGGCGAGTTGGATCTGGGTGATGTTCCGCGACTGGCGCAGCTCGGCGAGCGCGAGTGCGTTACCATCGCGCGCCGGTGCTCGGCGACGTTGGCGCCCCAGTTGGGGTCACGGCGGCGGGCCCGCTCGCGCAGCTCGTTGAAGCTTTTGGTTTTGGTGGGCATCTATGGTGCTCCTTCCGTTTCAAGCTCTTTGAGGTGCTCGTCGAAGAGGTCGTCGGCGAGCGGGATCATGCGCGCGTAGAACTCTTGCCAGCGGTCGCGCTTGTCGCCGCCGATGAGCAGGAGTGCGGTGCGCTTCGGGTTGAAGGCGAACAGCACGCGGATCGTGCCCGCGCGCAGCTCCTTCATGTTCGCGTGGCGCGAGCCCTTCAGGCTGTTAACGAGTGGCCGTCCGAGTCCTGGGCCACGCTGCTCCAGCAGACCCACTGCGGCGTCGATCGTCTGCTGATCCTCGACGTTCAGCGTGTCCCACCACTGCTCGAATTGGTCTGTGACTTCGACGTCCCACATCTGGGCACCATACCTTACAGCGCATATGCT
This sequence comes from uncultured Solirubrobacterales bacterium, assembly GCA_963724305.1. GTDB lineage: Bacteria > Actinomycetota > Thermoleophilia > Solirubrobacterales > Solirubrobacteraceae > Palsa-744. The sequence continues at coordinate 585,290 of CAVRUG010000004.1, read as the reverse complement.
GTCAACAGCATAGTCGCCTCGCGGGCGTTCTGGGGCGTGTCCTCGAAGTCTGCCGGCGTGCGAAGCGCTGGTCCTGCGCGAGGCGATGCAACCCATCGCTGTCGTCGGTTGTCCGTAGGGACGTCTTCGAGTTCAGGCTGCCGCAAGCTCAGTCTCGCCCTCCACGGTGGACCGGAAGGCGCGCGTGAACACGCCGGCCTGCTCAGAAGCGGGGCGCGCGTGCAGGTAACGGCTCGTGGTGGCGAGCGCGCTGTGCCCCATCGCCTGCTGGATCGTCACCACATCGACGCCGCGCATCGCGAGCAACGACCCGAACGTGTGACGCAGACCGTGGAAGCGCAAGGGCCGCACGCCGGCGGCGGCCTGCGCTCTACGGTAGCGGCGACGCAGCGCCGAGTCATCGAGCGCTCGGCCGTACACGTTGCAGAACACGAAGTCTTCCGGGCAGGTGTAGCGCTCGCGCCTGCTCGTCCGGTCGAGCGCGGCGGCGGCCTGGTCGGCGAGTGGCACCCGGCGGATCCGCCCGGACTTGGTGGAGCACTCCTCGCCGGCGCTCATCGCGCGGGCGATGGTCAGCACCGAGCCCGCGAAGTCCACGTCGTGCCAGCGCAGCGCGAGGAGCTCCCCGAGTCGCAGTCCCGCGTATGCCGCGACCCGGACGATCTCGGCGTCATGGGAGTCCTCGGCCTGCCGCGCTGCGCGCTCACCATCGCTCATTGCGGGGTGCGCCGGGTCGCGGTGCCGGCCCTCGGCGAGTGCGCGCGCGATGGCCTCGACATCCTCCGGCGCGTAGAACACGAGCGCTCCGGGGTGCGGCTCGCGGCGGCGGTCAGCCGCGCGCGCCGGGTTCGCCGGCAGCGAGTACGTGGACGGCCTGCAGCCGTAGCCGAAGACGGCCGCGATGATGTTGCGGTACTTGTTCACCGTCCGCGGCGATGCGCCCGTCGCGCTGACCGTCGCCAGCAGATCCTCTATCTCCCGTGTGGTGATCTTTGCTGCGGGCCGGTTCCCGAGCGCGGCCATGACGTGCCCGGCCGTGGTTCCCTTGCCGCGCTTGTGGGGAATGCCCGGCTCGGCCAGCACGTAGCCGTGGTCGCGCAGCGTCGAAGGCTTGGCGCCGGCCACGTCCGCCAGCCGGCGGAGGTAGGCGTGCGCGACCTCGCGGAAGGTCACGCCCCGCGTGCGGCGCTCCCGCTCGACGCGCTCGACATTCGCGGCCTCGTCGACGTACTCGGCCACGAGCTGCGCGGCGGCTACGTGGGCGGCGCGCTCGTCGTAGGCGCCGTCAACGACACGCCCGCGGTGCCGGCGCCAGCGGCCCGTGTCGGGATCGCGTTCGAGCCATGCGGGGCCGATACGTCGCTTGATCTGCCGTCCGTTGTGTCGGAACTTGGCCTCGTAGAACACCTGGCCGCGATGCTCGCGGACGACGATGGTGGCGCTGGGCTTCGGTGCTGGCATCGGTCGATCTCCGGCGTTCGCGCCCCGGCGATCACGAGTCGCGCGGGGTTCTTGTTGGCTGACCAATGCGATCCTATCACCGTGGGTACCACGTGGGTACCACATCGCTCGTGGGTACCACTTTGGGTACCAAACCAGCCTGATCCTATGGTTATAAGCCGTGTTTGGGGCCGCTAAATCGCCCCAAAATGCGCGGTTCGTGGTGCTTCCAGCGGCCTTTCAAGCCGCAGGTCGGGGGTTCGATTCCCCCCAGGCGCACCTCTCGAATCCCGCTCAACTGGGCGGGATTCGTGCTTTAAGAGGAGTCGCGCGAGCGTCGAAAAACCGCCCTGGGGCAACGTTTGGGGCAACACGACCCGCCGAGGCGTTCCCAACGCGCCAGCTCGTCAGCGGCGCGTCGGTGTTCAATGCCAGCTTGGGACCTGGCTATTACAGCCTGCTGCACCTTCCGGCCGCGCTCGGGACCACCGCGACCGAGCTGTTGCCGCGCGTCGAGGGGTTCGGCGCCGCGCCGGTGGGGGCGTGGCGTGATGTCCCTTGACTCCGCAACCCCCGACCGCCGGCGGCCGGACACCTCGACGGCGTGATCTGCGTGCTCCGCCTGGTGGCGGCGATCCCCCACAATCGCGGCCACCAGGCCGGTGGGCCTGAACAACAGCCAGCCGCTACTGCCGACGACCCCGGCGACGATTTGCGACGGTCATGCGAGGCGTTGGGTCAGAGACGCCAAAGTCTCGTGGTTGTGCCTGCTGCCACACATCCTCCCATTTCGCCCGCTCGTCAGCGATGAGGTCGGCGTTTGCCAGCAGCCAGCCACGCTCGTCGCCTAGCGCGCGTGTCGCATCGCCACGATGCGCGAGGAGCGGAAAGTTAGTGACGGCTGCCAGCCGGTCGTCGCGAACGAGCGCGTTGAGCTTCAGGGACCCGAGGTGCGCGACCTCAAGCTTCGGGTAGTCGGCGGCGAGACGCCCGAGGCGCTCATGAGCTGTTTCATCGAGGCCAGCTTGCGGGTCCCGGTTGATGCCGTAGCCGAGGCGGATGCGAACGTCGCGTTTGAGCGCGCGGCGTATCTCGCCTGCCAGATCCTCGTTGATGACCGCGCCGGTCACGCGTGGGGAGATCAGTAGGAGGTCCTCCTTGGCGCTTCGCAGCACGAGGTTGAGCAGCGGCGGGTGCTCGTAGCACTCGAGCATACGCACGGCCAGCTTTCCCAGCCGCTCTCGTGCCTGGCGCAGGGCGTCGCTCAGTACGCTATTGGGCTCACTGTCGACATCGAGCGTTTGACGTCGCTGTCGGATCTGCTCGCGGGCGGATTGCTCGGCGTCGGCGTCATAAAGGGCGCGCGCTGTCTCTCCCAGCAGCCTGGGATGCTGGGTGCGGCTGCGTACCCCGCGCGCGAGACCGATGCGATCGAGCAGGCGTGCCTGTGCAAAGGCATGCTCATGCTCGTTGCTCAGCTCGTCCTCGAGAACGAATGCGACGCGCAGCTCGTTTCCCTGTAAAGCGCGAAACAGAAGCGCCGTGGCCTCGCGGAACACGCGCTCGCGGCGGACGACCTCCTTGATCGCGAGCAGGTCTACCTCGCGGTCGCGGCGCTTACCGTAGGAGCGGATCAGCCGCTCGAGCTCGCTTCGGTGCTCGCGCAACTCGAACTCGTCGGGGCGTGAGACTGGGAAGGGGGGGATCTCTCGTGCGCCGAGTGCCGCCAGTTGACTGGGCTCCAAGGGCAGGTCGAGCAGCGATGGGCGACGCAGCAGGCCGTCGAACTCGAAGGTGATCATGCGCTCTTCGCTGCGCTCTTCTATCGCTGCATGCTCGGCGACCGCACCCTTGTCCGTGAGTGCCACCTGCTCGGTGCCGACGAGCTCGACCCAGTCCTCGGCGAGCATTGCACCCACAGTCCCATCTAGGATCACCTCGTCGAGTCCGAGCATGACGGAGATCTCGTCGCGCCGGTCTACACCGATCTTCACGGCACGCAGAACGAACTCATCGATCGGCGAGATCTGCTTGCGCGCTAGCAGTTCACAGCGCGTGCGCACTCGCCAGTAGGGTAGGCCGACGTCTGCATAGGCGAGCAGCTCGAAGTCCGGCCGTTGCGCGAACCTGGAGGCGATGTCGGCTGCGCTCATTGGACCCTCGCCTGCTCAAGACAGCATTCCTCGGGGAAGGCTTCGATGTGATCGAGAACGCGGCGAATCGCCTGTGCCCTGTCGGCCTCGCGCGCGAAGGCGTGGTCACCAACGATCACAAGCACATCTTGCGCGCGGGAGAGCGCGACGTTCAGTCGCGGGCGCTCGCGAAGAAATCCGATGTCCCCCCGCGGGTTCGATCGGGTCATAGAGTAGAGCACCACATCTGCCTGGCGCCCCTGGTAGGAGTCCACGGTCTGGCACTCGATCGTCAGATGTGGCCACGCAGTGAAGTCTGCCTCCAGGCGTTGCTCGAGCATCTCCCTCTGCGCTCCATATCCCGCGAGCACAGCCACGGAGAGGTGCCTGCGACCGGCGGCGGCCAGCCCGTTGGCGGTGTTCAAGAACGTGCGGATCACCCGTGCCTCAAGATCGTTGGCGATGCTTGACCCATGTCGGCGCTCGAATCGACCGCGCAGGTGGGAGGTCGTCAGCCACGTCACTGGACGCGGTGCGAGCATCTCAAGAATCGCGAGCGGCTCACGTGGCTCTGAGCCAAGCTTGCCGTCGTAGAAGCAGTCGCTGATCAGCCGTCCTATCGCCGGGTTCATTCTGTGTTGATGCGTTAGCACGACGACGTTCTCCTTCGGTAGATCCCGGGCGAGTTGCACGAACAGCGAGGACTGCACCTCGTCCTTGTTCAGCTTGTGCTGTGCGAGGACCTCCGGGCTTCTGATTGCCTCCTCCACGTAGGGCGGCAGTTGCCGGTCATCGCCGACAAGCACAATGCGTCGTGAGAGAGCCAGCGGGATCAGCACCTCGGTTGCGGTCGCTCGTGAGGCCTCATCCACGATGCACAGATCGAATGGGACGCTCTCTGCCCCTCGCGTGCCGCCAAGGCCTACGCATGTGGCCGCCACGACCTGGGAGCGCAGCAGTGCCCCTGCCGCGAATGCCGGTCCGGCGCCGAAGCGTGCGTGCCAATCGGCGAGTAGTCCGATCAGCTGCTCACAATGCTCAGCCTCGTTGTGATTGCTTGGGAGCAGCGCTGCGGCTCGGGCGCGAAGCTCCTCGCTTGAGAGGTTACGCACACGAGCCTCGCTTGGCAGGTGCCCGAGTTCGACCAGGCGAGCGAGCTCATCACGCGCCCCGCCCTCCGCCGTACGAATTCCCTCCCGAAGCTCATCGAGTTCTGCCGCCTGCTCGCGGAGTGTTGTTGAGGTCGTCGCTGAGGGGGATGCTCGCCGCACGGCTGCTCGCAGGTTCTCCAGATGCGTCTCGCCCTCGGCGAGCGGGATCGTCAGCTCACCGACGCGGTCGAGGTGGGAGGCGAGTTCGCGGAGGCGCATAGCACCCTCGACGTCCGAGACGACAACTCCCGCGCCTGATGCCCAGCGTCGCAGCCAGGCGTTTCCCTGTAGGACCACGTCCTTGCGCCAGCGCTTGAGGTTGTGCTCAAGGAGCAGGTCGGCTACAGCGGGATCGACTCGCTCGTCATCGGTTCGCGCGAGCCGTAAGAGCCTGATCGTCGGATCGGCGTCCTTCACTTCGACCAGGGCATTGTCGAGAGCCGCGTGTGCTTGTGAGGAGATCAGGATGCGGGCATCCGGGTCACGATTGAGCGTCTGGACGACGAGTTCGCGGATGAAGCGCGTCTTGCCCGTACCTGGCGGTCCCTGCACCAGCAGGATGTCTTCCGAGCCGAGGGCGGACTCGATCGCTCGCTGCTTGGGCTCGTCCAGCCCGGGACTGAACCTGATCCCGAGGATGGGACGAGGGGGACGCGCCAAAGCGGGATCGGTCAAGAGCGTTGCGAGATCTGGGCGCAGCGCGCGACCGTACTCGACCGCGTCGAGGCTGCGCTGCTGGCGTTCGATCGCAATGCACGCAGCCCGGGTGTCGAGGCGCAGCTGACCGCTGGCCAGAACGTCGCTGCGGTCGCCCAAGATGGTGCGCACGACGAGCTCCCGCGACTTCACATCGACGACCTCGCCGATGAAGTCTCTTCCGGAGTCTACGGGAGCCAGGCGCCGCTGGCCGATGAGTTCACGCGCTGGAGGATGGGACATCTCAAATGCAATGCCATGTCGAGTTGTACGTATCGCTCGGTATGTCAGTGGATCCTCGTTGGTGCTCTCCAAGGAGCGCAGAAGGCTGAGCAGCGTGCGCCAAACGGCCAATGGGCGTGCCCGGCGCTGTCGCTGATCCTCGACACGGCGCTCGGCCGCGTGTACCGCGACCTCCCGGCGTAGATGACCGACCGCATCAGCCGCCGCCGCGTGGTCGTCGATCGCTCGCGTCGAGAACCGCACTGGTCCGGGCCAGCCTCGCGTGCGGTCGCGCTCGAGTGCGGAGTCGGGAAGCGTAGCCGCGTTCAGCACGACCAGCGTCTCCCCGTCGTCGGCAACAGTGGCGTGCAACGAGAGCTCCGTGCCGACGATCACGTAGTGATCGTCCTCCCCCCGGAAGGGCAGCACTGCGTACTCACCGTAGAGATCCTCGTCGACCAGTTCATCGACCTCGGCGGAGAACAGATCGCGCTCTGACTCCAAGGTGTCACGTGCGCGGCCCGTCAGGCGGAGGTAGACGACGGGTGCCTCGGCGCCGAGTCGTGCCTGGTGCGCTCGTTCTTCGCCGGCCAGCGCAGCTTCAACGTCCGCAAGCAGAACACCCCCTGTCGGGGGCCGCAGACCGGGCTCGACCTCAAGGCACCGTGTAATGGCACTCGCGACACCACTTGGCAGACGTGGGCGCGCATGCTCGACCGCCGCGGCCAGAACATCGGCCTCCGGACGGTCGTCTTCCGGATACGGCTCATCACCGCTCACCGCAAAGACGGTCAAGGCCCCCCATGCGTGGACATCCCTCGTTGACATATACCGCGGCGGGGTCTGGGCCTCGGGCGGGGTGAACGGCAGCGACTCTCCGCCAACGGTAAGTTCGGGCGCAAGTACTCGCTCGAGCTTGGCAATGCCAAAGTCGATGATTACAGGCGTCCCGTCGTCTTCGAGCATGATGTTTGCCGGCTTCAGATCGCGATGGATCACCTCTTGGCGATGAATCAGCTCAAGCGCCGTAAGGATCGGCCGCCCAAAGCCATCCCACCACGCGCTCCATGACAACGCCCCAACGGTTTTGAGATGGTCTTGCAGCCGCGTCGGGTACCAGGGGAATACCAGATAGCGCTGGTTCGTGCCCTGGTCACGACCCGTCGCAAGCAGGCGGACGACGTTCGGATGGACGAGCCGCGCGAGGGCCTGCTGCTCGCGTTCGAAGCCCGCCCGACGCCACCGGTCATCGCTCGCCGCAGGCGGCAACTTCAGGGCGACCCTTCCGAACTCGTTGTCGAGGTCGAACGCCTCTACCACTGATGCCATGCCGCCCGTAACTGGCGGTCCGACGATCGCCCAGCGATCGTCGATCGTTATCCGTTCAGTCTTCGGCTGCGCGAGGTCACCCATGAGCTGATCCTATGACTGTGGTGCGCACTCGGGGGCCTCCTGATTTGTGACTCTTCTCACCAACTTCGCCGGCGACCCTCCCGGACGTCAAACCTCGATACGGTAGCCAGCGTTGGGCGTGACTTGTACGTCGCGGCCGCAGAACCGGCATATAATCGCCGCTGCCTTGATGGTCTCGGCACACCAAGGGCAGATGCGCTCGTCTAACTGAGCTGGAGGCGGGGGTGTGTAGATGTTTCCCCCATCGGGCGGATTCTCCAGAAGTTCGTTGGTTTCTTGGACGCCCGCGAGAAAATCCGCAGGAGTGTGCCCATAGTTAGCGCGCAGGATCTCCTTCACGACCGCCACGTTGTCGGCTGCATCCTCAGGCACATTGAGGATGAGAACTGTATCTGGATCGTGGACCGTTTGAGCAGCTAGGAAGTTGGCGGCTGTATCGCGCGCGTTAGCGTACGCCTCCGCAAAGGCGCGGTAAAGCGTAGCGAACTCTTGCTCCGCCTTTTCAGCGTACTTCGTGAAGTTCCGGATTGCGGTCGGGGTCCCAGGCAGCTGAGGGCCATTTTGACACTCAGCGATCTTGAGTCTAGCGCCGACTGCCCGGTTGGCGACCTCGAGACATGCGTTGGCTGCGGTGGATACCTCTCCACAGGCTGCCGCGTAGAGATGCGCCCATCTGATGGCCGTCTCCATCGCCTGATCAGGCGATGCGTCGTTCACATCCGCCTCCTGATTCGTAGTCGTGGGCTGTGCGCTCGTTGACGCTCTGCCGGTACTCGACGGCCTCGGCAGTCTCTGTGTACTCGAGCAGATCGCCGGCAAGCTCGACCAGCTGCGTCTTGACCTCGGCTGGCGTCACGTAAAAGAACTCACGCCGCTTGTTGACGCGGTTGACGCGGCGGTCGGCCAACCGTGCGTGCAGCTCGGACTCCAGGCCGACGGCATCGTCGGAGAACACGAGCGCGTGTGTGTCGTATTTAAACGGCACGGAGGCATCGCCTAGCTCGCGCACACGCTCGGTTGGATCAAGGCGCCTGGTCAGCCCCACCTTGACCATGCCCTCGCCAAAGGCACCAAGGTTGGAAATCACGTACACGTAACCGGCGCGCACATTGGCGACACGGTAGTCAACCGCTTCGATTGCGCTTTTGATGGTGGCTAGCGAGGCGTGCGTGCGCTCAATCGCCTCCTGGTTGCCCTGCTCTTTCAAGCGCGCAAGCACGTTCAGGTAATGCTGATGCTCCTTCTCCAACCGCGCGCGCTCATGCGCCAATTCCTCTTGCACCTTACGCTCCTCACGCAGGCGTTCGCGCTCAGCACGTTCGCGCTCCTTCTCTTCGGCGCGCTTCTCCAGATAGTCGGCAGTCAGCTCTAACTCATTGACGCGGCAGCGGTGGTACTCGTCAGAGATCCGGATGTCCATCGTTTTGCCGAGCTTGGCGATCGTCGCCGCGATCTTACCAAGCCTCTCGATCGCGCTTTCAAGCTTGTACGGCTTCAGCGCGCGCACGAGATTGTCGGCTTCAGCGTTGTAGGCACGCAACACGAGCTTCGAATAGTCGCGCACCATTGCGCGGCCTTTTGGCGCCGAGCCGTTGACGGTCCAGTTCGTATTGGAGAGAACGGCGCCGCCGTCTTTCTGGGCCATCACTTTGATCGTGTCACGCAGGCGCTTCAGCCGTGCCTCGTACCCCACGGCGTCTGTCAGGGGGTGGCGGTACTCGTAGATGCCTACCTCCTGCAGGATCGAAATCTCCTCCGTCACCACAACCTCTTGCTCAAGCTCCGCCGCGCGCAGCTTGAGCGCCACCCGCTGCTCTTCGAGGCTTGCGATCTCCCGCTGGGCAGCGTCCCGGGCGAGGGCCGTTTCGTGCTCAATCGTCGCCGCCGTCTCGGCGCGCGTGCGTTCGAGCGACGCAGCAAGTTGCTCGGTTTCGCTCAGCAGCATGACCTTGCGCTCTTCGAGTTCGATCGTAGGCAACAGGTTGAGCCGATCCACGCGGCCACGCAGCTCTTCCAACTGCGCGCGAAACTCCTTTGCCTTGGAGCGGGCGCGAAACAGCGGGATGCCCGTATCCGCGCCAGTCTCCGCGCCACCATCCTCCCTGACCGGTGAGTTCATTGGCCAATCCTAACGATCAAACTTGATCCCGTGTTCTCCCACCAGAGAAGGCTCCACACGCCCCTTCCACGGATGCCCGTTGCGAGCGCTGTGCGAACCCGGCGCTCAACCGCCCCGACCCCGATGCGGAGGGACCGGAGCTGCTCGTGGTGCACGCCGACCGGCACGCGACCGCGACGGGGGCAGTGCCGGCGGTTTGCGACGCTCTCAACCCGACGAGGCGAGGAGCGTGGCGAGCTCGGCGGGAGTGCGGGCGAGCGCGTCGGCTCCGGCGGTGAGCAGCTCCTCTTCTGAGCCGATGCCCCAGAGAACGCCGATCGCGCGGATGTCGTGCTCGTGCGCGGCTGCGATGTCGTGCTTGCGATCGCCGACCATCACCGGCCGCGCGCAGGGCGAGAGCGCCTGCATCGCGCGCCCGACGGTCACGGTCTTGTGCTCGTTCTCGCTGTCAAGCTCGGGGCCGATCACCGCAGCGAAGAACCCGCGCAGGTGCAGAGCGTGGAGCAGCGGCTCGGCCAGCGCACGCGGCTTGGAGGTGGCGATGACCAGCGGCAGACGCTCCGCGAGCACGTCGAGGATCGCCCGGATGCCGGGGAATACGGTCGTCTCGCGGGCGGCGAGCTCGCGGTAGCGCGCGCGATAGGAGTCAACGCACGGCTGAACGAGCGACTCCTCGCCGACCAGCGCACGAAACGTGCGGTGAAGGGGAGGGCCGAGGTACTGATGCAGCTCACGCTCCGGCCTCGCGGCCAGCCCGTGTGACGTGAGCGCGTGGTTGACGCCGCGCGCGAACGGCACGCGCGAGTCAACGAGAACGCCGTCGAGGTCGAACAGCACAGCGTCGTGATCGGTCATCCCGGCAGATCATGACCGCCCGCCGGCGGGATGCGCACCCGGCCTCGCGGGGACGGCGAGCATCGATTCGATCATCCCCGCCAGTACGTTGGGGGATCGTCCGCGCGCCGCATCGCCAGAACAGCCGCCCGGGCGCGGGCCCTCCGTGGCCCGCGACCAGCCGAGGCGTGCTTCCCGGCGAACTGCGGAAGTCACGGTCGATCGTCCGCCGCTCCCCAGCCAGGCTGGCGCCTGGCTGGGGGCCCCGAGCGCGGCGGATCGCGGTCCCCCGGCCCCCGCCGCGTGTAGCGTGTCACACCCTGTCAACCCGCGAGGGGTGTGACAGGGTGTGCAGCGGGTGCCGGGCCGGGGGCCGGCCGACTGCTCGATCGACGGATGGGGTGGCGGGGTTGGGTGCCCTGCCGGCGGGTTCCACGTCGGGCTCGCGGGAGTCACGCACCGACGACAATTGTCCGACCGATCCGGGTGGGAAACTGAACGTGTGTCGTTCGACTCCGCCGCCCTTCTCGCCGCGGCCGGCCCGCTCGCCGGCGTGATCTGCGTGCTCGGCCTGGCGGCTGTGGCGGGGTGGGTCGCGTGGCGCTTCGGGCCGACCCTGGCGCGGGTCACGGGCTGGTGCTCGTGGTGGGTGGCGTGGGCGTGCGGCAGCCAGGGCGGCTACGGCTACTGCATCGCGTTCCTCCTACTCGGCGCGGCGGCGTGGGGAGGAGGCACGCTTTGGTATGCCAGGCGCCGTGGCCGCTGGCCTTCGGCGCTATCGGCGCGACTGTTCACCCGCCTGCTCGGCGGCCGCAGCCCACTCACGCAGCTCAAGATCCCCGCGGTCGTGATGCTCCAGAGTCGCCGCTGAGAGTTGCTCGACGGACACGGCGGCGTCTCGCGAGTTGCGGGCGGCGTCAGCGTGGTGGGGGGTGCTCGGCCTCGGCAGCGGTGATCGCGTCGGCGAGCTGGTGCAGGTCGGCGTCGAGTGCGGCGAGCAGCCGGGCGAGTGTGGACCAGCGGGTGTCGCGTTGGCCGTGCTCGATGTGGGAGAGGGCCGCGGCGTTGGTGCCGGCGCGGGCGGCGAGGTCCTCCTGTGTCATCCCGGCGTGTTCGCGCAGCGCGCGAAGCGCGTGTCCGAGGGTCTGCGGCGCCCGCGTGGTGTGATCGGAGTCCATCGATTGGACACCCTACCGGACTTGTCGCTTACGACAATATGCGGTAGGATGTAGGAGTAGGCAATCAGTGCCGGGGCACGGTTAGGGGCCGCCCCCGGCGCGGCACCGGAAGCGGCAACTCCCGGCGCGTCGGACACCCTACCGCGGCGGTCTGGGCGTGTTGGCGCGAGAGCCGTTCCCGGGGCCTCCAACGACAAGGAGGAACCGACGATGACGACATTCACGACCCCAGCGGAGCTCGACCCAGTGGTGCGCCCCGGTACCCACCTGGACACGCACGGCGCGCTCGATGACGCGAGCACGCAGGCCCAAGTAGCCAGCCGCGAAGAGCCGCCCGACCACGAGCGCTACCTCGAGGAGCTGGCGCGCGTCGACGCGGACCGTGCGCTGCTCGACGATCTGGAGTGGTGCTCCGGTCTCGGGATCGAGCATCTGATCGTCAGCCTGCTGCTCGACCGCGACCACTCTGGAGAGTGGACGCGCAGGGAGCTGGAGGAGGAGCTGCACGAGGAGGCCGCCCCCGAGGTGATCGCGGCCGCGCTGGGGCGGCTGCGGGGGGCAGGCGCGGTGGTCCGCGACGGCGAGCGTGTGCGCCTCTCGCGGTGCGTGCTCTTCCTGAGCGAGATCGGAGTCACCGGCCCCTGATGCAGGCCGGATGCCGGCGGCGTGCGCGGCGCGACTGCGACGTCACGCACGCCGACCGGGCGTCCGCACGGATGCGCCAACACCGTGCGGCGCAGCCGGCCCCGAGCAAAATGGTCACCCCAGGCCGGCCCCGCCGCCGCCGCGCCGCACCCGAGCGCTCGACCCGCGCGCTCCGCCACACGACGCACGCCCGCCAGCCTCTAAACAACGCGCCGCCCTCGCTGCGCTCGGCTCTCGCCCGCACCTTCCAACGCGCACTCACTGGCGCCGCCGCAGCCCTCTACGGCCGCGCTCTCGACACCGCCGCCAGGCAACCCCGCCGCTCAGCGTCGCTGCGCTCCGCCTCACGGCACACAGTTGCACCTAAAGGTTCCTTCTTTTGCTATTTTGGCCTTTGATGCTCTCGATTGGAAAGATCGCCTTGGGTCAGCACCGCTACTACGAGCAGCAGGTCGCCCAGGGCCAGGACGACTACTACACCGGCCGCGGCGAGGCCCCCGGGGAATGGGCCGGCGCCGGCGCGCACGCCCTCGGCCTCCAGGACCGGGTGGGCAAAGGGCAGTTCGGTGCGCTGATCGCCGGCCACGACCCACGCGACCGAGCGGCACGGCTGCGCTCAAGTGGACGTGACCCGAAGGTCGCAGCGTATGACCTCACGTTCTCCGCGCCGAAGACGCTGAGCATCCTGTTCGCGATCGCGCCGGAGCAGGTCTCGGGTGAGCTGGTGGGATGCCACGAAGAGGCGGTGAGGGCGGCGCTGGGGTACCTGGAGGACACGGCGGTGATGGTCCGTCGCGGGCACGCCGGTGAGCACGTGCAGCCCGGGGACGGTCTGGTCGCGGCGGCCTACCGGCACCGGATGAGCCGCGCGCTTGACCCGCAGCTGCACACGCATGTCGTCGCGGCGAACCTCACCCGTGGCCCCGACGGACGGTTCACCGCGCTTCACGGGACGGAGCTCTACCGGGCTGCGAAGACGGCGGGGTACCTGTACCAGGCGCATCTGCGGGCGCTCGTCACCGAGCGCCTGGGCCTGGAGTGGGGAGAGGTCCGCAACGGTGCGGCGGAGCTGGCGGACTTCGAGCGTCCGGTGGTGGAGCATTTCTCGCAGCGCCGCCACGAGATGCAGCGCGAGGCAGAGCGGGGCGGGATCGGCCTGGGGTCAAAGAGCGCGGCCGAGCACGCGGCGCTCGCCACACGGGAGCGCAAGCAGTGCGGGCTTGAGACGCACACGTGGCGGGAGGAGGTGAGAGCCCGCGCGGGTGAGCAGGGCCTCGACGCGGCTCGGATCGTGGAGATTCTGCAGGCGGGCCGGGAGCGGCTGGCACGCGGCCTCGCCACGCGTGGCGGTGTAGACGATCAGGCGCTTGGTTCCCGGTTGACGAGCGCTGGGGGTTTGACGGAGCGCAGCAACACCTTCGACGATCGCGCGGTGCTGCAGGAGTTCGCCGCTGCCGCGGGTGCGGGCGCGCTGGTCGAGGAGGTACGCGGCCAGGCCGAGCGGTTCGCGGAGCGCCCGGACGTGATCCGGACTTGTCGTGGTGAGATGACGACCGCGGAGCTTGTGGCGGTCGAGCGGCGGCTGATCGCGGCCGCGGTCGGCCGTGCCGGCGAGGGAGCCGGCATCGTCGATCCCTCACTGGCGGAGCGTGCGATTGCTGCGGCTGATCGTCCCCTCACTGCGGAGCAGGCAGCGGCGGTGCGCGCCGTGACCGGCTCGGGGCACGGGGTATGCGTGATCCAGGCGCTCGCGGGAACAGGGAAGACGTACACCGCCGGGGTGCTGCGCCAGGTGTATGGGAGCGCGGGCTACACGGTGCTCGGGGTCGCGCCGACCGGCCGCGCGGTACGCGAGCTGACCGAGGAGGCCGGTATCCCCACCCGCACACTCGACCGGCTCCTGCTCGACCTTGAGCAGCTTGGCGACGAGCTACCCGCGGGCAGCGTTCTGATCCTCGACGAGGCCGGGATGGCTGCGACGCGCCCCAGCGCACGACTCCTGGAGGCAGCGGAGCGTGCGGGGGTGAAGACGGTCGCGATCGGTGACCCGGGCAGCTCGCCTCCGTGCAGGCCGGCGGCTGGCTCGGCGCGGTCGGTCGTGCACTCGGTGCGCAGCAGCTGACGGGGGTGATGCGACAGCGCGACCCCGCGGAGCGCGGGGCGCTCGGCGCGCTGCACGACGGGCACCCACAGCGCTACCTCGACTGGGCCGAGCACAACCTGCGGATCGAGACGTTCAACGACCCCGCTGGCGCGTGCGAGCAGGCCCTCGCCGAGTGGTCGCGCGCGGCCGCCACGGCGGGGCCGGCGCAGACGGTGATGATCGCCAGGGACAACGAGACACGCGACCGTTTGAACCAGGGTGCGCGCGAGCTGCGCCGTGCTGAGGGCGCGCTCGGTCAGGAGCACGCCTATGGCCCGGTTGAGGTCGCGGTCGGTGACCGGGTGATCTGCCGGCGCAACGACGGGCAGCTCGACATCGACAACGGAATGAGGGGCACCGTGCGCCACCTCGACCCCGACCGGCTCGTCATCGACACTGACGGCGGCTTGGTACGCGAGCTGCCCGCCGCGTACGTCGCCGAGCATGTGGAGCACGCTTACTCCCTGACGGGTCACGGGATGCAGGGAGGAACGATCGAGGGTGCGATCGTCGTCGCCTCACCCCGGGATCTCACCGCCGGCTGGTCATACACCGCGCTCTCCCGCGCCAGAGAAACCACACGACTGCTCGTCTACGACGACGACCTCGAGCCGGAGCGCAGCGAGTTCGCGCCCACAGACCAAACCCCGACAACGACCCGGCACGAACTGCTCGACCGGGTTGCGCGGCGGATGCAGGAGCGCGACGACGAAGACCTCGCGATCGAGCAGCTACCCGGCGCCGGCCGCACAGACGACCCCAGCCTCGCAAGCGCCCGCACACGCGCGAGTGACTCACCTCAGGAGCACGCCGCCGCTCGCGCAGAGCCGACGCCGCCGGCAACGGCGACCCTGGCGCGGCTGCGGGAGCTGCGCGAGCGCGTCGATCAGCTGCATGTGCAGCTCGCGGCGCTACCGACACGCCAGCTGCAGCGCATCGAGGACCTCGACGCGCGCGCCCTCACCCTCACCACCCAGCACGAGCAACTCACCCAGCGACTCACCGGCCTGCCCGAGCCAAACCAACGTCTCGGGCGTGAACAGGACTCCCACGCGATCGAGCGCGCCAACCTCACCACTGCCCTGCAAGCCAACGAGCGGGAGCTCGACACGGTCCTCGCGCCGCGCGGCAGCTTGGAGCGCGAGCTCGGCGACCCCGTCGAGGCTCGCGCCGAACGCGAAGGCCTCGACCACGCAATCACCCAGGCCACCCAGGAGCACACCTCGCTCCGAAACGAGCTCGCCGATCGCGAGATGCAAACCCCCGGCCGGTGGGTGCAGACCACCCTCGGTGAGCGGCCCGACCGGCCCGCGCAGCGCGAGGCATGGGAGAACGGCGTGCGCCACGCCGCGCGCTACCGGGTGCAATACGACATCACCGACCCCACTGAGGCACTCGGCCCCCGGCCCAAGCAGCGCGGTGGCCAGCAGCGCGACTGGGAGCGAGCCCGCGAAGCGATCGACCGCGCGGACCGCCGTCTCGGACGCGAAGTCTCAACCGCGCGCGGCATCGACCTCGGGATCGGGCTCTGAGCGGCAAAGCGCTTCATTGGTGTGCGACAACGCTGCTTCCCGGCGGCCGCCGAAGCGCCGCTGCCGCGTGTTGAACTCGGCGAGGGATTGCTCGAGGGCTTCGCGTGTGAAGTCTGGCCACAGCTCGTCGCGGAAGATCAGCTCGGCGTAGGCGGCTTGCCAGAGCAGGTAGTTGGAGAGGCGCTGCTCGCCGCCGGTGCGGATGATCACCTCGGGGTCGTGCATCTCGGGGGCGTAGAGGCAGGCCCGGAACTCCTCCTCGGTGTCGCCCCGGAAGCGTTTGGCGGCGTCGAGGATCTCGGCGCGGGCGCCGTAGTTGAAGGCGATGAACAGCGTGAGGAGCTGATTCTCGGCGGTCAGCTGCTCAGCCCATCGCATTCGCTCGAGGAGCCCTTGCGCTACTCCGTCGCAGCGGCCGATGAAGCGCATGCGTACCCCCTGCCGATGAAGCTCTGGTGTCTCGCTGGCGATGCGTTGTGCGAGCAGCGAGATCAGGCCCTGGACCTCCTCGGCGGGCCGCGACCAGTTCTCGGTCGAGAACGAGTACACGGTGAGCTGCTGGATGCCGAGCTCTGCGGCGTCGCGCAGGCGCGCCTTCAGGGTGTCGGCGCCTGCGTTGTGCCCAGCGCTCAGGGGCAGCCCGCGCGCACGCGCCCAGCGTCCGTTGCCGTCGGTGATGATCGCGACATGGCGCGCTGCCCTGGGAGGCTGACCGTTGTGTGCTGCTGTTCCGGGGTGCATCAGCGACCTGCTCTGCTTGTGATCGCGGTTCGGGCTTGCTTGGCGGTGCGCCATGCGCGCATGACCGCGAGCGTGGGCGTGATGATTGGTCTGAGCTCTCGGGTGATTTGCTCGGTGACCGGGCGTGCGAATTCGCTGGAGGCGGTTGGGGCCGAGGCGTAGTAGGCGACGACGCCGACGAGTGTCATGAGGTGATACGCGCCATTGGGTGTGTCGCGCGAATGGGCCGCGGCTTGGTGCATCACGCTTCTGAGTCCCTCGGCGAGGGCATCGCGATCCTGGTAGTAGCGGATGTATCCGGGTTGGCCCGTGCTGCGGTCCTGCTCGTGGTCGATGAGACTGTCCAGCAGGGTGGTCAGGGCGCAGATGGATAGGTAGACGTCATCGACGGCGAGGGCTTGCTCGCGGGTGGTGCGAGGGTCGGCGGCGGCGGCAATCAAGGCGTGCAGGGCGAGCCCGGAGGACACGGCGCCAGCGAGGAACTGTTGCCATTGGAGCCCGGTGGGGATCGCGTTGTGCTGTGCCCATCGCGTGAGTTGTGTGCGTCCGAGGGTGGGAGCTGCGTGGGCGCGAACCTGGGCCTCCGCGCAGCGCTTGGCGGCGCGCTCGGAGGCCTCTGCGATAGCGGCTTGGCTGGGGAGCTGCGTCAGCGCTCGGCGCACGACTCCTATCAGCTCCTGCAGATAGCCGCCGTCATCTCGCTGCGGGGTGTGGGGGTAGTAGTCGCCCGTCGGCTCGGCGCGCAGGACGACGGCGTCAACCAGCGCGTGGTAGAGCGGTCGTCCTTCCCCGAGCGGGTCAGCTAGCGGTTGCTCCACCAGGCTGTCCAGATAGTCGTAGATGATCTGAAGGCCGACGATCGCTTCTACGACAGGTTTGCGGCGCTCGCGGGGCGCGAGCGTGGCGAGCGTGGCGGTCGCCTGCGCGTTGAATCCCTCCTCGTGGAGGTTGACGAGCGCCACTGCCTGCAGGGCGGGATCGGGGATCTCTTCCGCGCGCAAGGCCCAGTAGGCGAGTTGTGTGTGAACGACCGGCGCGACGGTGCTCCAGTAGCGAGCGTTCGCGAGCACGAGCGCCAAGCCCATGCGTGCCATGAGCGGACGGTCGCCAAATGCGAACATTGCCGATGAGCGTAAGCCGTTTCAAGCTCCATGACGCGTGCGAAAGCATCGTGGGCGGCTACTCGCTCAGTCCGAGCGCGGGGCGGACTTGCGAGGCGTGCCAGCCGGGGAGCGACACAAGCAGAAGGACCGCGACGATCACGAGCACGAACGTCTCGATTGGGCGGGCAACGGTGGCGATGCTCGAGACCGGGAAGCCTGTGATGTGCTTGAGGTAGCTATCGATCACGAACTGGCCGTAGATGCCGGCTATTGCGCCGGTCAGGCACCCTGCGCAGAGCATGAGCATGGCTTCGGTGAGGAGGACGAGCCGCAGCAGGCGGCGGGGTGCGCCGTCGAGGAGCAGTTCAGCCAGCGAGGCTCGCCGCTGCCAGACGCTCGCCCCGAGCGCGGCGGCCATCGCAAGGACGGCGGCGAGGACCAGCAGTGTCGATATGTCCCCGAGCTGCCCGAGCCCTTCGCCGGCGAGGGTGTCGAACCGCGCGCTCCATGTCGCCGCGGTGATCGCTTCGAGGCCGCTGCCGGCGCCCAGCGACATCGCGATCGCGTCTCGAGCGTGCGCGATGTTGGTGCCCGGCGCGAAATCGACAGCGAACGCGCTCGGCGCGTGTGTCGCCCATCGGCGGCTGTAGTCGGCGGTGTTCATGAGGATGGCTCCTCCCGGCCACCCGAAGTTTGTCGTCAGGGCCGCGACCCGGAAAGAGGATGGGCCTGTGGGGGTTGGCAGCTTCAGTGTTTGCCCGATGTGAACGTGTTGTTCTTCGGCGATCTGTTTGGAGACGGCGACCCATCCTCCTTCGTCCAGGTGTTCGCGCGCGTTTTGGAAGTTGCCGGCGAGTATCTGGGTGCGTAGGATTTCTTGACTGGCGCCGGGTGGGTGCGCGACGATCACCACGCGCCGGCTTGTCAGATTCATGAACTCGCTCTGGAAGGTGTGGATGGCGGTGACTCCTGGTATCCGGGCGATCCGGGACTCGTATTGATCTGGCTGGAAGCTGGTCGTCTCGGGGATGTATCCCGGGTTCACTACCCAGACCTGTCCACCGGCGGCGTAGGCTCGCGCGAAGTTGTGAAGCCCTCGCAGAAGGTCATGTTGAGCGCCGCTCAGCGCGACGCTGCCGAAGAGCGCGACGGCGCCGGTGGCGGTGAGCGCGAGCGAGCGAAACGTTCGCGCTCGCAGCGACCCGATCGCCAGTGGGAGGGTCGTGAGCCTGTCGTTGCTCAGGGCCAGTAGCTCGGCGACTCGCAGTACGGCTGAGAGGACCAGGGGGACCGCGAGGATCGTCGCGAGTGCGAGCAGCACACATGAGACGATCGCGGCTGAGGGCACGAGCACGAACAGTGCGCTGGCGATCGCGACCAACCCCGCGGCGATTGCGAACAGCTGTCGTTGGGTGTTGCGTTGCGGCTGGTCGCGCTCGCCGGTCTCGGCGTAGAGGGCATCCAGGCGTCGCCCGCGGCGCAGGTCTCCCAGGGGCACGGCTGAGGCGAGGCATGTCGCGAGGATCCCGCCGGCCAGTGAGAGCACGACCGGTTTGACTCCGATCACCGTGTTTCCTCCGAGGGTGAATGCCTGGGAGAGGTATCCAGGGCTCGTTTGGAAGACGCCGAGTACGAGTGCATAGCCGGCGAGCAGCCCGAGTAGTGACGCGGCGACTCCGAGGCAGAATGCCTGAAAGAGGACCATTTGGATGATCGCTGCGCGTCGGGTGCCGTCCAGGCGCAGGTCGGCGATCGCGGCGCGCCGCTCCGGGGTGGTGAGCAGGATCGCGTTGAACGCGAACAGGAAGCCGAGGAGCCCCGCGAGTCCCGCGAACAGCGCGCTTGCCTGGTTGCTCGGTCGTAGGGCCTGGCTCAGGAGCGAGACTTCTTGGTCAGCGGTAGCGATCGTGAGTCGTGCACCCGCGAGCGTTTCAAGCTCGGAGCGCACGGCAGCCTCGCGTCCGGGCCGCGCTTGGACGAGGATGCGGGTGACGCGGTGCGGCAGCCCGGCGAGTCGCTGCAGGGTGGTGAGGGGCATGACGGCGACCTGGGCAAGGGATAGCGCTCCGGCGGCTTCGTGGCCGAGGATCGCGGACACTTTCAACCGGGTTGCTCCTCCGCGTAGATCCAGCATCACCGCCACAGGGGTCTGCGAGCTCAGGCTGGTGATCCCCAGCTCGTCGGCGCTTGTTTTGCTGAGGCTGATGCTGCCTGGTGAGAGCACGCCGCCGGGCAGGGTGTGGGCGAGCCCGTCCATCAGCGCGAGCCCGGCGCCGGCCCCCGCGATCGTGACCGTGACACGATGACCGGCGGAGCCGATCACGGTCGCGCTCTCTTCGACGAGCTGGGCGGCCTGCTCGACGCCGGGGAGACGTTCGACGCGCGCGAGCAGGTGCTCATCGAATCCTTCCGGGCCGCGCGCGTGCAGCTGGAGGTCTGCCGGCCCCGCGACCGTGCGGACGACGCTGGCGGCCGAGCCGGTGAGGCTGCTCGCGGTGACCGTGACGGCGAACACCAGGGCCACGGCCACGGCCACCCCTAGCCCGGCGAGCAGCTCCTGCACGCCGTGAACCCGTAGGCGCCTACCGTAGAAGTACAGAAGCGCGTAAGGCCGCATCAGAGGAGCAACTCACTGTTGTGTGGTCGCGGCATGTGGGCGCGCCGGGAGAGAGTCACGCGCGCGAGCGCCGGTGTCTGTGTCGGTGAGCCGCCCGTCGCGTAGCGAGCAGGAGCGGTCAGCGATCGCCGCCGCGTCCTGGTCGTGGGTGACGAGCAGGACCGCCGCGCCGCGCTCGTGGGCGATCGTGCTCAGCAGCTCAACGATTTCCCGGCTGTGGCGGCTGTCGAGGTTCCCGGTCGGCTCGTCGGCGAGAATCAACCCCGGCTCGCACGCGAGCGCCCGCGCGATCGCGACCCTCTGGCGCTCACCTCCCGAGAGCTTCTCTGGGGTGTGGTGCAGGCGATCGCCGAGACCGACGCGCTCGAGCCACGGTATCGTCCGCTCTCGCGCCGCGCGCATCCCGACGCCTTGGAGGAGCAGCTTACGGGCGGCGTTCTCGGCCGCTGAGACGCGAGGCATGAGGTGAAAGCTTTGAAAGACGAACCCGACATCCCTGAGTAGGTAGTCGCTGGCTTGGCTCTCGGACATCGAGGTTATGTCGTGCCCCTGGTAGCGGATCGCGCCGGCCTCGGGCCGCAGCAGCGCCGCGATCAGCAGCAGCAGGGTCGTCTTGCCGGAGCCGCTGGGGCCGAGCAGCGCAAGCATTTCCCCGGGTGCGATCGTGAGGCTCACGCCATCGACGGCGCGGACCTCCTCCTCCGCGCCGTGGTAGTGCTTGACAACGTCTTCGAGCTCAAGCAACGCCTCCTCCTCCCGCGCCTCGCGCCAGCCGGTGGCTGGCGAGGTCGCTCACGGGAGCAAGCTCGGGGGTCAGCTCGCCGCTCAGCCTGCCTTTGCCGAGTACCAGCGTGCGGTCGGCGCCGAGCAGGCCGGTCCCGTCCCCGGTGCTCTCGAGGATCGCGATGCCTTCGTCGGCGAGGGAGCGCAGCAGCTTCAGGATGTCGTCTCGCCTCGTAGAGTCAACGCCGATCGTCGGCTCGTCGATCACGAGCAGGCGCGGGTTGGAAGTCAGCGCGCGAGCGACCGCGGCACGCATCGCTTCCTCGACCTTCAAGTCGGTCGCGACCAGCGGCGCGCACGACACGGCGTCCACCCGCTCCAGTGCCTGCCACGCGTGCTCCAGCGCGGTGGCCCGTGGCACCCGGTGCGCCAACTGGCTGGCCACGAGCTGATCGAGGACAGTCAAACCCCAATCCAACCGGAACGACCGGCGGCAGTAGCCGATCCCCCCGCCAAGGGTCTCGCCGCACCGCCCGGCCAGGTCGCGTCCCTCGAAACGCACCACGCCTGTGTCCGGTGCCTCGATCCCGGCCGCGATCCGCATGAGCGTTGAGCGCCCTGACTGGCGCTCGCCCCACACGACGATCATTTCCCCTGGGTCGATTCTCAGCGACACATCCGCGAGCACGACACGCGAGCCGCGACCGTAGCCCTTGGCCACATGCTCAAGCTCGAGCAGGGCCATCACGGACAGCGCTCTCGGCGCGAGCTTCGAACGTATCTTGAGCGTCGCGAAGCAACTCGAGCATCCCACCGGCAGCGATACGCTGCTGCCGGGCGACGAGTTCGTCGATCAGCTCATCGCGCGAGCCGGTCGCGCCCTCGGCAGGCTCGCGCCCAATCTGCCCCGCACCCTTGAGATACTGGTGCTGGAAGCGGCTGAGAACATCCAGCGCGACCCGGGGATTGTTCGCGAAAACCGCCAGCTGGCGAACCCACAGCTCCTGGCGTCTACGCTCGGCGTCAACCTGTTGCACCAGCCACTCCACATAGCTCTCGATCCCCGACTGCGTGGCCTGGTAGTTCGGCTTGGGCTGGCGCGCGGGCGCGTCGACCCCGACGACCGGCGTGATCAGCCCACGCTCTTCAAGAACGTTGAGCCCCCCATAGATGTGCGACTGGCTGCTGATCGGGAGCACACCCCCATACACCCGCTGGAAGCGCCGAAAAAGCTCGTTGCCGTAGCTCGGGCGCGCGATCACGAGACCGAGAAGCGCCCAGTACACCGGAGAGGTCATCTCCCTACCAGTCGCCGTGTTCGCCGAGGCCGCAGCCATTGAATGGTGCAGCATACTGGAAGTTCACTAACTTCGACAAGCCCCATTTCTGACCCTACGGGGAGCTACAAACATTAGAACACTCAAAGCTTGTCTACACAAACACTCCCGAAAGCTAGATCATGCTTGGCGTGGCGTCTCGGGACACGCAACGGACAGCGCAGCAGACAGGGGGCAATCCGCGCCCTCGCCCGCTGCGCTCGGTGGCGAAAAGCGGGGTGCGCAACAGGCAGGGCGCCCCCGATCGCCGCCGATCGGAACGACCTCGCCACGTCCATCCCGGGCCTCCTGGTCCCCGTGGTGGCGAGGTTCCCTCCGGGTCGGCCAACGATGCCGCGCTCCCCTGGGCCGGTAGCCGTGTCCCACGGCGGGCCGGGCACCAACCGGGAGCTGCCCCGGTTCCGATGCCCGGCTCGTCAAGGCGCCACCACTGCGGACAGCGCCGACCACGGGCGGCGTCCGAGCGACGAGCTGCGTGGACCTATCGGGCTCTGGTGGGGCAGGCACGGGGTATGGGTGACTGCCCCATCTCCGGACCGGTGCGGGCGACTTGCCAACGCGTAATACGTCAAACACCCACTGCGCAAGAGGGAGGCACCTGTGGCCAAGCGGACCGACCCTGAGATATGGGTCCCGATCTCACTTCCGCAGGCCGAGCGCGTCGTCCAGCAGATCATCGGCAGCAATGGCCCGGGTATGTCGCTTGTGCGTGTGCTCCTCGCGCTCGGTGGACGAGACCGAGTTGTGATGGCGGACCTGCTCAACGATCCATCGTTCGATCACAGCATCAGCCAGCACGTTGTCACGAGCCTCCTGTTGCTTTCGGCCTTCCATGGCAACGCAAACCAAAGCATCAAGGACCTGGCCGCCGAGCTCGGCATCAGCAAAACAACCGCCTTCCGCTACCTCAAGACCTGGGTGGCAGTCGGGGTGCTCGAGCAAGATCGAACCCGCAAATATCGCTTGGCTGCCCGATGGCGAGAGGACATCACAGCAAGTAACCCACCGCAATCCGGCCCCGGCACGGCGGATCGTTCCGAGTGATGTCCAAGCCACTCGATCCCGAGCACCCCGGCAAGTTCTCCTCTTCTCTGGTCGCCGGTTTAGCGATGCTTACCTGCTTCACCCCCGAGCACCCGGTGCTCGGGATTGCCGACATGGCCGACGCCCTCGACCTGGGCCGCTCCACCACTCACCGCTACGCGACGACGCTGGTGACGCTCGGCTACCTCGAGCAAGGGCCCACGCGTAAGTACCGGCTCTCCTCGCGCATCTGCGACGTAGGCCTCTCGATGCTGGACTCGATGGAGATACGCCGAGTCGCTCGCGAGCCTCTGAGAGAACTGAGGGCGCGGACCGGACGCACCGCGAGCCTGGGGGTGCTGTCGGGTACCGAGGTTGCCTACATCGACCGCTGGAAAGGGTCTCGCCAAGGGCAGTACGGGGCCGATGAGGGCATCGGGGTGGGCATCAGCCTGCCCGTGCACTGCACCGCTGCGGGTAAGGCGCTCCTGGCGCCCCTGCCCGCGGCGGAGCAGCAAGATCTGATCACGAAACTGCGCCTCACACGGCGTACTCGCAAGACGATCGCGACCAAGGCTGCCTTACGCGCTGAGCTTGAGGGCATCGTGACGGACGGTGGTATGGCGGTCGAGGACGAAGAGCTCTCAACCGGCCGGCGCGCGCTCGCCGCAGTAGTGGTGAATGCGAAGGGTCGGCCGATTGCCGCGGTGGAGCTTGCGGTTCCGGCGGAGGCGTACAGCCGCGAGGAGCTGCTGAGCCAACTTGGCCCAGAGGTCGGGCTGTCGGTTGGCCAAATTGTCGTGGCTCCCGCCGAGCACTCGCTTGCGGCGAAGACAGGTGGATCTGCAAATGGCTGATCGCCAATGGCTCGATTTGCCTCCAGACTCCTCCGGGTCCCATGTTCGAACAGTCAGGCAGAAGCTGCCTACGAAGCTTCCTACGCCTTTGCTGGTAGATCCGAATTATGCGCATTTTACGGCAATTTTCTCAATGAAAGTTTCAGGATCTCTTGACTTTTGGCCTTTCAGCGGAGAAGGTATGCCTCGATGAGCCGAAGGCGACCATCGATGGGCGACTGGCCCCGTCTGCGCGCCCGCTCGCAAGGCTCTCGTCTTGGCTCGGTCGCGCTGGTGGTGTCGTTGTGCCTGCTGGTCTCGGCGGTCGCGGCGGGCGGGACGCAGCCGTATGAAACGTATGAGAGCGCGGTCGCGGCGGATGGCCCGGTGGCGCAGTTTCGGTTCGGTGACGCGGTGGGTTCGAGCACGATCGCCGACTCGGTGGGCTCCTACACGGCGAGCAACGATGGGGTCGTGCTGGGCGGGGAAGGCCCGTTCGGTGGCAGCAGCGCGGGGTCGTTCGGGGGCGAAGCGTATGCGTCGCTGCCGTCGAGCCCGTTGGCCGGTGCGAGTGCGTTCACCGCAGAGGCGTGGGTAGACTGGGGCGGCGCGACGTTGTATAAGCAGCCGATCTTCGACTTCGGGTCGAGCTCCACCAACTACATGTACTTGACGCCGGCATCGTCGCTGACCAAACACACGATGCTGTTTGAAATCCGCACGAGCGCTGGCACGGTGTTCCAGGTCACGGCGCCGACGTTGAAATCCAAAGCGTGGGAGTACCTGGCGGTGACGGAGACGAGCTCGGGGACGCTGACGTTGTATCTGAACGGCGAACAGGTCGGTCAGACGACGGGCGTGACGATCTCACCGGCGTCGCTGGGGAGCACCCCCGACGATTACCTTGGCAGGGCGCAGGTTGCGAGCGAACCGATGTTCAACGGGAGCATGAGCAACGTCGCGTTCTATACGGGGGCTTTGTCGGCGAGCCGGATCAAGGCGCACTACGACGCGGGGGAGTACCCGGTGAACACGGTGGCACCGGTGATCTCCGGGACCGCGAAGGACGGCAGCACGCTGAGCTCGACGAAAGGCACCTGGACGGGTTTGGCGTCGATCGCGTTCGCCTACCAGTGGACGTTGTGCAACAGCGCTGGGGGATCGTGCGCGAGCATCCCCGGGGCCAGCGAAGCGAAATACACGCTTGGCCATGAAGACGTCGGCGGCACGCTGCGCGCCGCGGTAACGGGGAGCAACAGCGCCGGTTCGAGCACGGCGACCTCGGCGCAGAGCGCGCTCGTCGCGCCGCTGGCGCCGTCGAACACCGTGCTGCCCGCGATCTCCGGCGCCGCGGAGCAAGGGCAGCTCTTGAGCGTCAGCGAAGGTACGTGGAACGGCACGCCACCGTTCTCCTATGCCTATGAGTGGGAGAGCTGCAACGGCACGGGTGGCAGCTGCAAAAAAATCACGGGGGCGAGCGCCTCAACCTACCGGGTGCTGGGCTCGCAGATCGGGGACACGCTGCGCGCGATCGTGACCGCGGAAAACGCGGCCGGGAGCAAAAACGCGACCAGCGAAGTGACCGCGGTGATCACGACCGGCCCGCCGGCCAACACCGCGCTGCCCACGGTCTCGGGCACCGCCGAAGACGGCCATACGCTGAGCGCGAGCACGGGCTCGTGGGCGGGTACCGAACCCTTCTCCTACGCCTACCAGTGGGAGCTGTGCAACAGCAGCGGGGAAGGCTGCGCGAACATCTCCGGGGCGACGGCTTCGACGTACGCGCTCGGCCCGGGCGATGTCGGGGACACGCTGCGCGTGGTGGTGACGGCGAAAAACTCCGTCGGGTCGACCGGGGCGACCTCGGCGGCGAGCGGGGTCGTGGCAGCGATCCCACCGTCGAACACCGCGCCGCCGACGATCTCCGGCACCCTGGTGGACGGCCAGACGCTGACCGCCGCCACCGGGTCCTGGAGCGGCTCGCCGCCGCTGAGCTACGCCTACCAGTGGGAGCTGTGCAACAGCAGCGGGGAAGGCTGCGGGAGCATCTCGGGTGCGACGAGCGCCACCTACACGCTTGGGCACGCCGATGTTGGTGGCACGTTGCGGGTCAAGGTCACGGCCAGCAATCCTGGCGGGTCGGCGTCGAGTACCTCGGCGGCGAGCGGGGTGGTGGCGGCGCTCGCCCCGTCGAATACCGCTCTGCCTGTGATCTCGGGTACCGCACGGGACGGGCAGACCTTGAGCGCGAGCACAGGCGAATGGGAGGGCACGCCGTCGTTGAGCTATGCCTACCAGTGGGAATTGTGCAACAGCAGCGGGGAAGGCTGCGCGAGCATCGCTGGCGCGACGAGTGCCGCCTACACGCTCGAACACGCCGATGTTGGCGGCACGCTGCGGGTGATGGTCGTGGCGAGCAACGTGGCCGGGTCGGCGCACGCGACCTCCCTCGCCAGCGGTGTGGTGGCGGCGCTCGCCCCGTCGAACACCGCTCCGCCGACTATCTCGGGTACCGCACAGGAAGGACAGACGTTGAGCGCGGGCACGGGGGAATGGGCGGGCACGCCGCCCTTCTCCTATGCGTACCAGTGGGAACGGTGTAACCCGTTTGGTGAAGCTTGCTTGGGGATTGGTGGCGCGACGAGCGCGAGCTACACGGTGGGCGCTGCAGATGTCGGGAGCACGCTGCGGGTCACCGTGACGGCGTCCAATGCCGCTGGGTCGGCGTCGGCGGCGTCGGCTGCCACGGGGGTTGTGGCGAGCGCTGGGTCGGGGTTTGTGTTTGCTGGGCAGTTCGGCTCGAGAGGATCGGGCGAAGGCCAGTTCGAGCATCCCGGGGATGTGGCGGTGGCAGCGAATGGGGATCTGTGGGTGCTCGATACGGGCAACGATCGTGTGGAGGAGTTCACCCCCGGCGGGGAATATGTCGGTGGGTTCGGCTCGGCGGGGTCGGGTGATGGTGAGCTGGATGCGCCGTCCGCGCTCGCGCTCGCGCCCGGTGGTGAGGTGTGGGTGGCCGATACGGGGAACAATCGCATCGAGGAGTTCAGCGAAGGCGGCGGGTTCCTGCGCAGCGTTGGCTCCAAAGGCACCCGCTCTGGGAAGTTTGAGTCCCCGGAAGGCATCGCTGTTGATGGCGATGGGCTGGTGTGGGTGGCTGACACCGGGAACAATCGGCTTCAGGAGTTCAGTGAAGAAGGCGGCTTCTTGGAAGTGGTCGGTTCTAGGGGTTCGGAACCCGGGCGGTTCGATAAGCCGTCTGGGGTCGCGATCGCTGCCAACGGAAACGTGTGGGTTGCTGACAGGCTCAACGACAGGGTCCAGGAGTTCAGCGAAGCTGGTGCGTATGTCGGGGAGTTCGGGGTGGGTGGCGTTGAAGCGGGGGAGATGTTCGAACCGGATGGTGTTGCGGTCGCCGACGGGTATGTGTGGGTCGGGGAACTCGGCCGCGATCGGGTGCAGGTCTTCAGCGAAGGTGGTGTGTATGCGGTCGGATTTGGCGTTGAAGGGTCCGAAGGCGAAGGTTTGAGTTTGCGCGCGCCGATGGGGCTGGCGGTCGACGCGAGTGGTGATGTGTGGGTTGCGGACTCGGGGAATGATCGTGTTGTGGAGTGGAGGCCGCCGCGGGTGCCGTTGAATGTTGCGTTGCCGGAAGTGAACATGGTGCTGCCGGAATTCTCGGGGTTTGCGCAGGAAGGCCAGGCGTTGAGCGCGACCGCGGGGGGATGGTTGGGGGTGCCACCGATATCTTATGGCTACCAGTGGGAGCGGTGTGGTGTGCTTGGCGGGGAATGCGTGGCGATCTCGGGTGCGACCGGGTTGACGTATACGCCGGTCGCGGCGGATGTTGGGCATACGCTTGTTGTGCAGGTCACGGCGACGGGCGCGGACGGAGGCGGGTCGAGTTCGGCGACCTCGATGGCGACCGGTGAAGTTCTGCCTGCGGTGCCGGTGAACACCGCTGCGCCTTCCCTGTCGAGCTCGACGCCGGCGGAAGGGGTGCTCGAGTCAGCGTCCACCGGGTCGTGGGCGACGCTGCCGACCGGGTACGGCTACCAGTGGGAACGCTGCGAAGAAGGCGGCGTGGAATGCGTTGCGATCGAAGGCGCGACGGAAGCAACGTATGTGCCGGGCCCGGCGGATGTCGGCCATGAGCTGCGTGTGGCGGTGACGGCATCCAGCCCGGGCGGGGCCGCTACGGCGGATTCGCCGGCGAGTGCCGCGGTGAGCACGGTTGTGAGCGCACCGGTAGATTTCTCCTTCCCGGAAATCGTGGGGAGCGCGCGGCAGGGGCAGACGTTGAGCGTGCGGCCCGGGACATGGGCGGGGCCGCCGCCGCTCTCCTACGCCTACCAGTGGGAGCGCTGCGATGCGGCTGGTGAAGCGTGCGCCGCGCTGTCGGGTGCGACCGGGTCTTCCTACACGCCCACTTCGGGTGATGTGGCTGGCACACTGCGGGTGCTCGTGAGCGCGAGCGACACAGCTGGTCGGGCGTCGCAGATATCGCCGCCGAGTGCCCTTGTCGAAGCCTCCGTGGGAAATGATTGCACGGACACGTGGGTCGGGTCCTCGGAAGGGTCGTGGGAAGAAGGCTCGAACTGGTCGAGCGGCAGTCCGCCGGGTGCGGCCGCTATCGCATGCGTCGGCCCGGGCATAAATGTCGAGTTCGATGAGGAAGCGGCACAGGTGGGTGTGCTACACGACGGAGGGGAGCTCGACATGTTGAGTGGCACACTCGAACTCATAGGCGGTGCTGAAGCGTCGAGTGTTGGCACGCTGCGTCTCGCTCAGGATGCCCCCACGCTGACGGGCGCCGGAAGCATCTATGTGACGGGCCGCCTTGAATGGCGGTATGGAACGATGAGGGGGGGTGGACGCACCGTGATTGCTCCGGGCGCGAGCGGCGTTATTGAAGAAGGGTTCACCCCGGCGCAACTCATACGGCGCGAACTGGTCAACGAAGGCACGCTCGCACTGCCGGCGGGGCTGCTGGAAATGTCCGACGGTGCCCTGCTGGAAAACAAGGGTACGCTCGAAGTCAACTCGCAAGCGTGTGCCGGGGCCTGCGCTGAAGGCATCTCCGGCGAAATCTTCGATCGCGAAACGTTGAGCCCGCCGGCGATGGTGCTGAATGCGGGGGTGCTGGAGAAGACGCAGGGGACCGGGACGACCACAGTCGCGGTGCCGTTCACCAACGACGGCACGGTCAGGGCATTGAGTGGAACGCTGCGGTTCAGCGAAGGTGGTATCTCCCAGCAGGCGACGACCGGCATGTGGGGTCTGGAAGGTGGTGCCATCGCGCTTGCGGGTGGCGTCTTCTCGGTCGGTGAAAGCGTCAGCTTGGAAGGGGTGGACGTCGATGGGACCGCGAGCGTGGAACGGGTGCCAGCCCCGGCGTTGACGGTCGCGCCGTCGGTCTCAGGCACCGCGCAGGCCGGGCAGACGCTGAGCGCGCAGCCGGGGAGTTGGTCGGGCGCCCAGCCGATCAGCTACGGCTACCAGTGGCAGCGCTGCAACACCGGCGGGGAGGAATGTGAGCTAATTGCGGGCGCGCAGAGCGAAACGTACACGCTCGCCGCGAGCGACATCGGAGCGAGTGTCCGTGTCGTGGTGACCGCGAGCGACTCCTACGGGCGGGCGCTGGCGCCATCGAGCCCGACATTGGTTGAACCCCCACCCGCCCCGTCGAACATCGGACCGCCAGCCGTGAGCGGTCTCGCGCAGGACGCGCAGACGCTCACCGCGAGCACCGGCGAATGGAGCACAATTGCGCCGGTCTCTTACTCGTACCAGTGGGAAAGCTGCGACGAACATGGCGCTGAATGTGCTCCCGTCGAAGCGGCCACCGGCAGCGAATATCAGCTCACCAACGGCGACATCGGCACTACGCTGCGTGTCGAGGTCACCGCGACCGACCTCGGCGGGTCCACACACGCAACCTCCGCGACGACCGCGACTGTGCGGGCCGAGCCACCCAGCGAGCTGCAACCCCCCGCGATTGTCGGGGTACCCGACGAGCACCAGGTGCTGCAAGCCGACCCCGGCGCGTGGGTGGGCACCGAAACGCAGTACGGCTACCAGTGGGAAACCTGCAACGAACACGGCGGCGAATGCGCCCCGGTGCCAGGCGCAACCAGCAGCGAATACGACCTCGCGGAAGGCGATGTGGGAACAACATTGCGTATCCGTGTCGGCGTGCACAGTGCTGCCGACTCCGTCAGCGCGCTCTCGCCAACAACACCCGTGATCGCCACCGCCGGTTCATTTGCAAGCGAACCGTTGACGAGAATCAGCGGCGCTCCGCAGGCGGGGCAGGTACTCACCGTCGGCGCCGGCACGTTGTCGGGTGGCATCGGCGCGATCGGCTACACCTACCAATGGCAGAGCTGCAACCAGACCGGGACAGGCTGCCATGACATCGAAGACGCCACGCTCCCCACGTACATCCCCGCGTCCACGGATGTCGGGCACCGGCTGCGTGTGACGATCACCGCCGGCGACGAACTGGGCGACCACACGACCATGACCTCCCAAGCGACCCAGCTCATTGCTGGTGCGCTGGCGCCGGTGAGCGAGCTGGCACCCTCGATCACTGGGCCCGCGCTCGTCGGTCAGACCCTCACAGCCCGCCAGGGCTCGTTCTCAGGCGAAGGCGCTCTCACCTACACCTATCAGTGGCAGCGCTGCCCCACAGAAGCGGAATGCGAGCTGATCGAAGGCGCTACCGACAGCGAATACACCCCCACCGAAGCGGACGTCGGGGACGCCATACTTCTGAGCGTGAGCGCGCAGGACGAAGACGGGAGCACCACGGCAGTATCCCCACCAACCCCCACGGTCGCCCCCGGACCACTGCAGCAACTCGCCCCGCCCTCGATCGCCGGGACGGTGCAGGTGGAAGGCACGCTGAGCGCCGACCCCGGAATCTGGAGCGCCACAGGCCCAGTGAGCTACGCCTACCAGTGGCAGCGCTGCAACCTAGCCGGCGCCGAATGCACCCCCATCGAAGGCGCAATCGAACCCACCTACACCGTCCAGAGCGCCGACCTCGGCTCAACGCTACGCATCCAGATCACCGCCACCAGCCCGCAGGGCAGCAAAACCGCGCTCTCCCCCGCCACAAGCGCCCCGCCAACCGGAGAAGTGAGCAGCGAAGAAGCCCAGGAAATCCTCACCCGCACCGACCCCGCCGTGCTCGCACCCTCGAGCACCGCGAACCTCGAAGAACAGAGCATCACACCCGCGCTCACCGAAGCCGAAGAAGAACTCGCCGCGCAAAGCACCCTTACCAGCTCCACCATCTCCAAGGAAACGACCGGGGAATTCGCCGTAAACACCCCCGCCGGCGAAATCAGCCTCGCACCCATCGAAACCGCAACACACGCCTCGACGCTTCCCACGATCGTCAACGGCGCTGCTGCGCTGTTCGCAAACGCCTGGCCCGCGACAGACGCGATCGTACGCCCACAACCGCTCGGCCTGGACGCGCTCCTACAGATACGCTCCGCCGACGCGGCACACTCCTTCTCCTGGCAGGCACGCCTCGGCCCCGACCAGGAACTCCACCAGCTCCCCAACGGCGCGGTCGCGATCATCGAAACCACCGAAGACAAACCCGCGCCCACCCCCCAGCAGCCCACCAAGCCCATACAGCTGCGCGACACCACAGGCGGCGAACAAACAGAAACCAGCGAAGAAAAAGCCGAAGCCCAACAGGCCGAAGGGGAATCGGAAAGCGAAGAAGAAGCACCGCTCCCAGAACTCCCCAACGCCCCCCAAACACGCGCGCCCAGCGGCGAACCCGCCCCCGGCCTACCCCAGCCGCAGAACACCCAGGCCGCCTACGAAACCGCCAAAAGCGTGATGAGCTACGCCGAAACGCAAACCACCGGCAACGCCCTCGCCGTGATTGCACCCCCCACCGCAGCCGACGCCAACGGCAACACCATGCCCGCAACGCTCACCGTCAAAGACAACACCATCACCCTCATCATCAAACCAGCCGCCAACGCCACCTACCCCCTGCTCACAAGCACCACGATCGCCGCACCCACTAACAAACAGAGCACCGAACGCGATCCCGTCCGCTACGGAATCTCCGACCCTACACCACAAGAAACAGGACACATCGACGAACATTTCGAAGAAAACGGCACCCACGTCCCCGGCGTTGACCCCAACCTCTTCAATGGGCCTGCACACACTCCACGCCACATACGCACTGCCCGGCTGATTGTCCCCTACGACATTTTCCTCAAACTACGCGGCGAAACACCAGAAGAAACCGGAAAACTCGAAAGCCGCCGTACCGAAGGAAGAGAACATCTGGAAAAATGGCTCGAAAAGCTGAAGGACGTAGAAGAAACCACCAAAGAAAAGATCGAACCATACATCACCATCGGGCAGGACTACGTGACAGACCCGTGCAAGATCGAACCAGAAAAACCTGCGGAAGGAAAATGCACCCAGCCATCACCTGGCAACTACGAAGACGGCGTAACACGACTCATGGAAGCAGTCATCCACGGACACACCACCAACGGCTGGCCACTTGTCAAACTATGGGGTGCCTGGAACGAGCCCGACTTCTTCGAAGACCCATTCCACAAAGACGCCCCACGAGCAGCCCAGTTCTGGGAGATCGCCAACTCCGTCCTTAGCGGACTCGGAGCCCTCCGTGCTTTTCGGTGTCCAGGCTGTGAGGTGGTCGCCGGCGAATTCTCGGCATACCAGACTGGCTACACCCCGTGTTATCGAAACGTGATCCTACACGACTACTGCAGAAAAACAAGCCACACCCACTATTACAAGCGGTTCGGCCAACCGCAAGATCCCGTCGACTGGGGCTTCCACGACTACGGAGACCTTCTCAACCACAGTAAACACGTTGCCAGCGAGTTTGCACAATTTGCCCGTGAACGCTTGCACAAGCCAAGACTCTTCATGAGTGAGGCTGCTGTTAAGCTGCAGGACGGAAGAACAGAAACCGAACTCGGAGAACTCAAGACCAAAACCGAAGCGGAAAAGAACGAAAAGAGAGAACTTCAGCAGGAGGCTGCCGAAACATACCTACACCTATCAGGAGGACTACCTTACCCAATCGATCGTATGTACTACTACCAGTACACCGCCCCAACATTGACGAAACAAAAAGAACACGCTTTTGACAGCGCACTACTCGAAGTCGAAGGCAAACACCTCCGCGAGCGGCCTGCCTACTGCGTTCTCGCCTACGAAAAACATGCCTGCCCACCTATATCCGAAGTGGAACCAGAGAAATATATCGATGGGGCTGAAGAACTCTGTATTACACCACCAGCGTCTGTCCAGCTCAAGGGAACAGTGGATCCACAGGGTGCTAAGACCGGCTCGTACTACTTCGAATATGGCCTGTCACCGAGCTACGGCCAGTCAACCTCCGCCCAGACTCTGCATGAGGAGGCAGGCAGCTGGGTGTCCAACGAAGTACGCGCCACCGTCCCAACAACGCGCGGAAGAGGCGGCTGCGCAGAACCGATATACTTCCGACTGGTCAGCACCAACCCACAGGCGACTAAAAAGAGCATCGGACAAATAGTCGAATTCGATACTCTAAGGGGGAATTGATCTTTGGGGGCAAGCATATTGGGCCGCTCATATAAGCGTCCAACCACGCGCAACTCCAGTGATCCCAGATGGTTCTATAGCTCATGTCACGAATAGCCCCCATACTGCTCGCCACGTTAGCCCTGCTTGGTGCAACCACGTCGAACGCCTCGAACCATCATAAAAAGACGCCTCCACAGTGCCCTCCCCACCGTGAACATGTACATGTGCAAAAAGCAGATCGGCTGGCCGAGATGTATACGGCTCCCAAAAGCTCTGAATATCCAGAATTTCTATATGTCTATGGCTGCACATATAAGAGCAAGCGCTCCTACCTCCTCGGGAATCTGCCGGAAGCGGGTGGGGGGAGCTCAGGAGGAACCAGTGCGGGTGTGAGCATCGAGGCACTAGCGGGTGTGGTAGTCGCGTACGCATGGCTAGGAGGCCCCGTTGACGTTCGCAACCTACTCACCGGTCATGTGCTGCACCGAATCTTTGCGCCCAACAATGAAAATTTCGGCCCCGTGTCAGCAATTGTTGTAAAGCAGGACGGTGCCGTGGCATGGATATCGGAACCTTTGGCTGGCGGCCCGATCCAGGTTCATGCCGTAGATAGAACCGGCAGCAGGCTTTTAGCGTCTAGCGAAATCGTAGAACCCAAATCGCTTGTGCTGGTGGGCAGCACCTTGTACTGGGCGGAAGCTGGGAAACGAAGGTCAACCGTGTTGCACTAACGCCATATTGGTATAGCCCTACATTCATGGCGTTTGGGGATCAACGACACCCGGCGGGGTGGCGCAAGTTGCGGGTTGTCAGCGACAGGTGGGAGCCGACCGCTACATCTGGGAGTCCAAGCGAATAAGTGTATCGTCTGTAATCGCTATGTCAGCGGGTTTTTGGGTGGGAGGCGATCCGCCAGGTGCGGCCTGCTCCCCGGATGCCGACAGAAGCGGGCAGGAGCACACGATCACTGCGTTCGGGCAGCGACTCCGTGAGCTGCGCACCAAGCACGGTCTTTCGCAAGACGACCTCGCCCGCCGGACAGGCATACACCCCACGGCGATCGGGCGGTTCGAGCACGGCAAGCGCGAACCGCGCCTTATGTCGATCCTCAATCTCGCACGGGGCCTGAAGGTGGCGCCGGGAGAGCTGCTGAACACGCTACCGGGCGCCGAGAATTGGCACGACATCGGCCCGCAGGGAAGGAGGCGAGGCGTGATGGCCTAACGTGCGGCGCTCGTCGCGTTCGGATGGGCTGTCCCCGAGGTCCGCGAGCAACAGGGCCTGAGCGTGGAGGCGAGCCGAAGGGGCGGGCATCGACCGCCGGCGAGCTCGAAGCGATCGAAGCCGGGCACCTGGACCCCGGCTACAGCGGCTTGCTGCATATACCCGAAGCGCTCGGCATCACCTCGACCGCGCTGCTGCTGCGTATCGAGGAGTTCGACGCCGCGCCGGAGAGCGAAGCGTGATGGCGGTGGCGCTCGCCCCGCGCTTCGGGTGGATGGCCGTAGCGCTCGTCGGGGAGCCGGTCGCGTTCGCGGCCATCCGCTACCGATTCGAGTAGGAGCCGCGGTGTCGTGACCGGGAATGGCGCGAAGCCGTGGCGAGGAGAGGACGTGATCGCCTGGGAAGCGGGTGTTGCTCACCGCGAACCAGCCGTCCGCGCCGCGTCCTCTTCGGCGTCTCGATGATGTCCGCCACCATCAGGTCCAAGGCATCGGCGAGCGCGCACAGAACTGGCCAGGTGAATCCGCGCTCTCTGTGTTCGATCTTGGAGATGGTGGTCGGGTGAAGCCCAGTGGCCCCCGCCAACTCCTCCAAGGACAGGCCGCGCTCTAGACGCCGACGCGTGAGGACCCGGGCGACATCGGCCTCTGATGGTGCGGGACGATCGGGTGGATCGGACGGCGGTGCCCCGGTTACTGGCTCAGCGGCGGCGGGATCGCCCTCGCTCTCACGCGCCAGACGCGCGACCGACACCCGCAGGCCGTGGGCCAGCTTGCTCAGCACGAGCCACCCGACCCGCTGCTGACCACGCTCGATCTGAGCCGTGTAGGTCCGGCCATACATCACTATCGGGCAGGACTACGTAGCCGATCCGTGCAAGCACAGTTCCAAAGCCACACCTGAAGAGAAAAAATGCCCTCAGCCGACAGCCCGTAACTACGCAGACGGCGTGACGTGGCTCATCGACGAGATCATCACATGGCATAGAGCCAACGGCTGGCCGCTTGTCAAACTATGGGGCGCCTGGAACGAGCCCGACTTCGCTGAAGACCCACTCCACGAAGACGCTGCGCGGGCGGCCCAGTTCTGGGAGATTGCGAACTCGGATCTCGGCGGAATCGCCCATTATCTTCCGTGCCCAGGCTGTGAAATAGTTGCTGGCGAATTCTCGGCGTACCATACTGGCTACACCCCGTGCTATCGAAACGTGATCCTACACGACTACTGCAGGAAAACAAGCCATACCTACTACTACAAGCGCTACTGGTCCGGGCAACCCCGCGATCCAGTTGACTGGGGCTTCCACGACTACGGAGACCTTCTCAACCAGAGTAAAAGCACCGCGAACGATTTCGCACAGTTCGCTCGTAAACGCCTCCACAAGCCGAGACTCTTTATGAGCGAGGCGGGCGTCGAGTTGCAGGATGGCAAAGCCGAAACAGAACTTGGTGAACTCAAAACCAAAACTGAAGGGGAAAAGAACGAAAAGCGGGAATTTCAGCAGAAGGCCGCCGAAACATATCTGCACCTATCGGAAGGCCTGCCTTACTCGATCGATCGTATGTACTACTATCAGTACACTGCGCCGACTTTGAAGGAGCAAGAAGACAATGTCTTTGACAGCGCACTGCTCGAAGTCGAAGGCAAATCCCGTCGGGAACGCCCTGCCTACTGCGTTCTCGCCTACGAAAAACACGTCTGTCCACCCACATCCGAAGTGGAACCAGAGAAATATGTCGATGGGGCTGAAGGACTCTGTATTACGCCACCAGCGTCTGTCGAGCTCAAGGGAACGGTGGATCCACAGGGCGCTAAGACTGGCTCTTACTACTTCGAATATGGTCTGTCACCGAGCTACGGCCAGTCAACCGCCGCCCAGACTCTGCACGATGAGGCAGGCAGCTGGGTGTCCAACGAAGTACGCGCCACCGTCCCAACGACGCTCGGAGAAGGAGGCTGCGCAGACCCGATATACTTCCGATTGGTCAGCACCAACCCACAGGCGACTAAAAAGAGTATCGGACAAATAGTCGAATTCGATACTCTAAGGGGGAATTGATCTTGGGGGCAAGCATATTGGGCCGCTCATATAAACGTCCAGCCACGCATAACTTCCGTGCTTCAAGATGGTTCGATAGGCTATGTCACGCATAGTCACAATCATGCTCGTCACGCTGGCTCTACTAGGTGTCACCGCAGCGAATGCCTCGAGCCGTCATAGAGGTGCGCCTCTACGCTGCGCGCCCCGAGGTTCGCATGTACATGTGCTCAAAGCGGGGACGCAGGCCGAGGTGTATAAGGCGCCCAAAAACCCCGAATACCCGGAATTTCTATATGTCTATGGCTGTGCCTACAAGGACAAGCGCTCCTATTTCCTCGGGCCGGTGCCGGAAGCGGGCGGGGGGAGTTCCGGAGGAACCAGTTCGGGTCTCGTCTTGGAGGCACTAACTGGCGTGGTCGTTGCGGACGCATGGCTAGAAGGTGCTGTCGAAGTTCGCGACCTGGCCACCGGTCGAGTGTTGCATTCGGTGTACGCCAGCACTGTTGGAATTGGGACTCCTCGAGCGATTGTCGTGACAAGGGGTGGTGCGGTCGCATGGACTATGGGTCCCACGCCTGAACAACGCGACTACCAGGTTCATGTGCTCGATAGTGCTGGGCTCAGATTGGTAGCGTCGAGTCCCGACGTTGAACCGTTCTCGTTGACGCTCGTCGGAACAACCTTGCACTGGGCGGAAGCTGGAATACGGAAGTCAGTCGCGTTGCGCTGACGTCATATTGGGTGTAGCGCTACAGTCGTCGTCACCACCTTGTGCGACGCTGAGTACGCCGGTGTCATGCCAGGGCAGGATTGAGCTCCGCTGAAGATGGGAGCCCGCTGGTTGCGGCAGCCGCCGCAGGCGTCGAGTAGCGCGAGCGCGAGTAAGACCGCAGCGTGTCTCATAATCACAGCCCCGCCGGGTGCCGCACGACGTAGGTGGTGCCGTCGTTGAGGTTGGCGAGTGGTTCTGAGCGCCAGCGTGGCCCGGTTCCGGCGGGGATGGGTGGTCCGCCGTAGTCGGCGGTGTCGAGTGCTATGCCGGCGATGGCGATCCAGGCGTGGGTGCTGTTGGCGTAGATGGTGATCCAGTGTCCGGGGCCGGGTTGTCCGTAGGTCTCGAGTTCGGTGGAGTCGAGGGCGGTGGGGGGGAGGAGTCCGGCGGCGTAGAGCGCGAACGAGGTGGCGCCGGAGCAGTCGTAGGCGGGCCAGGGTTGGGTGAGGGTGCCGTAGTGCTGGTCGGGTTCGGGGTAGGGGAGGGTATGGATGAGGTTGCCGGCGGCGATCGCGAGCTTGACGGGGGTGGGTGCGTCGCGGGGTGCGGTGGCGCTCCCATCAGGTTGGATGCGCGCGGTTTGCCCGGCGGTGAGCGTGAGGGCGCCGGTGACTTGGCATCCCGCGTCTTCGCCGGCGGTGGGGGTGGGTGCGACGCCGTCGAGGAGGTCGCCGGCACCGGGGATCGTCTGGCGCGATCGAGGGCGCCAGCGCAAGCAGATGTTCCCGACGTTTGAGCTTGCCCGCGAGCACAGGGGCAAGATGGCCTCTGGGACCACCCAGCGGCAGCCGCTCTCATCCGTGACCGTCGCCGACTACTATGAGGCGTGGCTGCCCAACTACCGGGGGCGCACCGCGCGTGGGTTTGAGGAGTCCACTCGTCGCGAGTACGAGATTAGTTTCCGGTTGCACATTCTTCCGTTGCGGATCGCGGGGATGCGGATGCGGGACCTCACCGCCAAGGAAGTACGCGAATGGCTGAAAGACCTGGAGAGGCGCGGCGCGTCGCCGACCGTGATCCGCAAGGCCAAAGTGGCTTTCTCCGCGATGCTCGCCTGCGCCGTCGAAGACGACGATCTCGGCTCAAACCCCGCCACAGGCGTCCGCTACATCCCAACCGAGCAGGCCAAGCACGAGCACCCCGCGATCAAACGCCGCAAGCTCGCGGCTGCGGATGTGGTGGCGATCCTGAAGGCCGCGCCGGAGCAGTGGCGTGTGTTCTTCATGCTGCTCGCGCAGAGCGGGGTGCGGATCGGGGAGCTGCTTGGGCTGACGTGGGGGAACGTCTCCCTGGGAGACGACGCACACATCATGGTCGTGGAGCAGATCTACCGCGGCCGGCGCAAAAGGCTCAAGACGGACGCGAGCATGGCGCGCGTGCCGCTCTCGGCGACGATGGCTTCATGGTTGAGTGAACTGCGACCGGCGGACGCCGACACGGACGCGCCGGTCTTCCCGTCAGCGACTGGCACCGCGCTGAACTACGCCAATGTCTACAACCGCGTGCTGCGCCCGGCGCTCATCGATGCGGGACTCGCGGTCAAGGTCGGCGAGAACGCCAACGGCGACCCCGTGTGGGACTACCAGGGGATCGCGTTCCATGCGTTCCGTAAGGCGTGCGGGTCGCTGCTGCTGTACCACGGGAAGACGCTCAAGCAGGTGCAGGGCTGGCTCCGTCACTCGCGGCTCTCGACCACGATGGATGTCTACATCCAGCAGGTGGACGACGGGCTCGGCGGCGCGGATGCCTGGGATGACATCCTGCCCGGCTGGGGCAACAGTGGGGCAACACCACAACCGGAGACAGCCCCAAACGGGACTCCGGCGGAGACCCCGGAACGGCGTCGTAGAGCCAAATCACCGAGCAGGAGCACAAGGGTGTAAGCACCTGATCGTACTTTCAAGCCGCAGGTCGGGGGTTCGATTCCCCCCAGGCGCACTGCAAAGGAGCCCTGCAAACGCGGGGCTTTTTTGTTGCTGGAGGGCCGTGAAAGGGGTTGCCAGAGGGCGGGGTGTAAACGGAAGTGCAAACATGCCGCACGCTGGGGGATGCCGGAGCCCTACACGCCGTGTCCGGCGTCGCGCAGCGCGTCGAGTAGGTCGCCGGTCGTGAAGACCTCGATACGGGCGTCGGTGTGGTCCTTGTCTTGGGTCCAGACCGGGAGATCGAGCTTGAGCGCGAGAGCGACAGTCGGCCAGTCGTCGGGGTCGCGGTCCGCGATGCGCTGCTCGGCCTCCTCGCGGTGATCCTCGTACTCGCTCCCGGCCTTCCACTCGATCGGCATGACCTGGAGCGCTGCGAACAGCAGCGCGGGATCGAGGTCGCGCTTTGACGCGAGGCGCGGAATGTGCCGGGCGATCTCTCGGGCTACGGCGTCCGCGGCGATGCAACGCGGTCCGTGCTCGGAGGCGATCACCAGGCGGGCACGCCCGCCGATGAGGGCCGAGAGGACGACGTTCGCGTCAGCTACGACTGCGGGAGGCAGCGAAATCGCCGAGCACCTCTGGCTCGCTGAT
This sequence comes from uncultured Solirubrobacterales bacterium, assembly GCA_963724305.1. Classification (GTDB taxonomy): domain Bacteria; phylum Actinomycetota; class Thermoleophilia; order Solirubrobacterales; family Solirubrobacteraceae; genus Palsa-744. The sequence continues at coordinate 545,264 of CAVRUG010000004.1, read as the reverse complement.
GCCCTTCGCCTTCAGCTCGGCGCCGATCTGCTCTGATAGGCGCAAGAAGACCTCGCGGCGAACCTCGACCGGCAGCTCCGGCGTATCCCACGGGAGGAAGAACCCCGCGGGGGTGCCTTCGCGCGTCACGAGGATCACGTCGTCGGAGCGGAACATCTCCGTCGCGTGGTCGCGGAAGTCGCGCACGGTCACGACCTTCATGTGGGCACCTTGGTGGTCACAGGTCGATTGTAGCGCCTTGTGGGAGGCTGGCACGCTAACACCGAACATGACGTCCGACCGTCCTCTTATACTGATAGTTGGGAAAAGTGACGGCATCGTCGGGTCGAGTGCCCACGATCAAACAAACGAAATCAGAAGTTGCGGACGGAAGGATGGGGAGATGCGGATGGAGTCGCCTACAGAAGCGCTGGATGGGGAAATCAAGGCTTCACGCGGCTTTCGCCGCAAGCGGAAGAGCGTGGCTAGGCTAGACGGCGTGAGCAGTCGCCTGCTAACCACCATGGCGATTGTCCGCGCGACGGCTGAGGACGATCGAGAATCACTGTTGGTTGCATCTTGTTGCATTTACTGGCCCGCGGTACATGGTTGAGCGAGAAACCGATAGCCTTTCAAGCCGCAGGTCGGGGGTTCGATTCCCCCCAGGCGCATCTTCTCCAGCCGCTGCTTCTCGCGACTTCTCGCGGTCAATTCCAGTGCGTGCGGGGCCTGGCGGGATGGTCTGCCGCATCTCTCTGCGCGTTCTTGCGGTCTCTCGCGGTCTCTCGCGCCCCGGTCTCCTGGGGTTCGTGGTCGCAAAATGGTTGCAAGAGCACCTTGAGATGGCACTCCAGCAAGATGTTGCTCCTGCTTGGCGGGGGTGTCCGACGCCTTGACTATCGACAGTTAAGCGATATATACTGTCTCTATGAGGAAGCGCGCGATGCAGGAGGCGACATTCCTGATCTTGACCGCGTTGGCTGGAGGCACCCAGCACGGCTACGGGATCATCACCGACGTCGAGCGGATCTCCGACCAGCGCGTCCGATTGCGCGCCGGGACCTTGTATACGGCCCTGGATCGTCTTCGCGCGGACAGACTGGTCGAGGTGGACCGCGAGGAGATCGTGGATGGCCGGCTGCGCCGCTACTACCGCCTCACAGCCGCGGGCCAGGAGCGCCTCGCCGCCGAGGCAGCTCGCCTGCAAGCGAATGCCCTTGTCGCGATGTCGCGACTAGATACGGTCGGAGTGTTGCGATGACCGATGCCGCCGACCTGGAGCGCCGCTACCAGCGTCTGCTCGCGTGCTACCCGGCCGCGTTCCGCCACGAGCACGAGCAGGAGATCCTCTCGGTGCTGATGGCTGGCGCTGAGGAGGGTCAGCGGTGGCCGCGACTGGCGGAGGCCGCCGATCTACTAAGAAGCACGATCCACATGCGACTGCGAACCAGGCTTCGAACTTCATGGGCGTGGGAGTACAGGCACCGGCGCGTCATGATCCCCGTGCGCGTTCTTATCGGGATCTGGTTGGTGGCCCTCACCGCCATCATGTATGGCTACGGCGTTGGAGGCTGGTGGGGATTGCTGCTGGTCCCAGCGGCAGCAGCCCATTTCTACTTCGCCTACCGCAGCCTGAGGCACCGCGTCGAGAGCTAGCACTACCCGCTCGTCGGCGCGATCTATAGCTATTTGCGAAGCAACTGGTCGCGCCAGATCGATGATGCAGACCCGTCCGGACAGGTTCATCGCAAGCCAGCGGGCTGCCAGAGAAGCTCTGCGCCGCTGTTGGCCACCCGACTCAAGATGAACAGCAGGTCCGAGAGGCGATTGAGATAGCTCACGATCACCGGGCTCACGCCATCTGGATCAAGACATGGCGCTCCGCTCGACGACAGACCGCTCGCCGATCGTCCATTCACGCTGATTCTCTACCATCGCGGAGCACCGTAGAGCATGACGTAGTGTCAGATTCAAGGCTTCTTCTGCACATAGACGAGCTGCCCGTTGCCGAGACGGTAGACAGTCCCGACTGCCTGGCCGTGGCCGCTGGCTGCCGGGGCGCTGGAGGATGGCGTGGGCAGTGCCTGGGAGTGCTGCGTGGTGGGCCTGCGCGCTTGCAGGCGATGCGTCTGCCGATTTAGCGCAAGGCCGAGGCCGGCGATGAGGAACGCGACGGCGAGCACGATGCCGATGTCGAACAGGTTGACCAGGCCGTCCAGCGGGTCTCCGGCGGCGTCTTCGATGCGGCCGTGGCGGCCAAGTCCAGTGCGGCGATTCACCTGCCGGTCTCCGGTAGCGGTGGTGGAACCGGAATTTCGGTGCTGGCGGGAATGGCGATGATTCGCCGCGGCGGCGGTGGCCCGCCTGCCGATGCTTGCTGACCGTCGGCGGATACTGGCGCTCCGGACACTGGCATGGGCGCACGGGCGGGTGGGCGCGGCGCTTGTGTCGGCTGTGGCGTCTTTGCTCCAATTGAGTCGGTGGCTCGCTCCAGCGCGGTGAGGTCTTCTGTGTACATGCGGGTGCGGGTGAGTGTCAGCGCGAATGCGACTGTGCCCACCAACAGCCCGACCGTGGTGGCGGCGAACGCTGTGCGCAGGTCTGTGGCCAGGGTGCTCACTTCGCCGTGGCCGAGGGCGGCGAGTCCTGGCGCGAGTGGGATCAGAGTGCCCATCAAGCCGAGCGCTGGTCCAGCACGGACGAGGACCCGGGTGTGGTCCAGGCGCCGTTGGACCGCGAGCTCGTAGTCGGCGAGTGCGTACTCGATGCCGGCCCGCTCGCCGGCGAGGATCGCGCGGGCTATCTCCAGGAGCGCGTCTCTCGAGAGCGAGCTTGGTGCGCGGGCCGCGAGCGCGGCGGCCTGGTGTGGGTTGGCTACGACTTGGCGGGCAAGGTCGCGCAGTGCGCTGCGTCCAGCGCGTGCGCGGGAGAGAAGCTCGATCGCGAAGCGCCCGAGCTCCAGGGCGCAGATGAGCAACACCAGCAGCGCGAGGATCAGAACTGGGATGCGCAGCGAGGAGGCTATCCGTGCCAGCGCTTCGGCGATGGCGTCTGTCGTGGCGAGCGTGCTCATAGGATCACACGCGGACGTCTGAGCTCCCCCAGCGCGCCCAGCAGTGCAAGAGCGAGCGCCGCGGCGGCGATGCCGATCGCCAGCCACGATGTTTGGCTTTCTCCCGCCCCGGCGCCGCGCAGGCCCGGAGCGCCGGGCTCCAGCGCGCCGGTTGGCGTTCCGATCAGAAGCCCTTTGACCTCTCGGCCGCTGCTTTGTGCTTTACCGTCGCCACCACCGCCGCCACCACCTCCACCGCCGGTGCCGCTCAGCGCGACTCCGCCTGTGCCTTTGCTCTTAGACTGGCCGTGTGCCTTGGCGTGGTGGAGGCTGGCGGTGGTGGCTGTCGGTACGAGTATTTTGTGGGCACGGCCCGGGTTATGGCGGCGCTTGGCTCTGTGCGTGGCGTGCTTGCTACTCAGCGGCCTCATGCCGTCGGTGGTGGCTGTCGGCACGGGTGCTTTACGGGCAGGGCCTGGGTTGCGACGGTGCTTGGCTCTGCGCTTGGTGTGTTTGCTGCTCAGCAGCCTGACGCCGCCAGGTGTGTGGCCATTGCTGCCGGGTTGGGGGCGGCTGAACAGCGGTGCGCCGTCACCGCCGCCGCCTGAGATCACGCCGCCTCCAGGCTGAGCAGACACGCCGCCGTTTCCGGGCTCTCCGCTGTCAGGGGCCTCGAGGGGAAGACCTACGTAAGACGCTTCGGGGATTGACAGCGGGTCACCGGCGAATGTGGGGGCGACGTAGGCGGTCATCCACATGCCGTTCATTTCCAGGCCTGCCTCGTAGCGGATGTGACCATCTTCCTGTTGCATCGAGGCGAGATAACCAAGCGGTTCTTCAGTAGCCAGACCCGAGTGCGTGAGCCATTCTTCAGGGTTCATCCCCGCGGACCACATCGCCTGCACGACCCACGCCGTGGAGGCTACGTTTGGTTCCCCCTCGCCGAGGTACTCGGGGAAGCCTCCGTTTGGTGTCTCGGCTTCACGCAGGTACGCAAACGCCCGTTCCTGACCTTCCGGGTCTGCACGGTGGACGGCGTTCAACGCCTCGAGCGCGGCGCCCGTCATGTTGACTTCGCCCCTTTCTTCACCCGGCAACAGCCGCCTTTCCCCTGGGTTGCAAGGGTGGGTTCCGGGCTCATAGTTCCAGTTCCAGCTGCCGTCGCACTTCTGCTGTGCTTCCACCCATCGCGTGGCACGGGCGATTGCTTCTTCGACAGCTGGTTCGTGGATCGGGCTGAGCGAGAGGATCGCGAAGATCGTGTCGTTGACCCCTGGCGTCCGGGGATCATCCGCTTCGTGCGGGAAGGCGCCCGCGTTCCTGCCACTGGCGATCTGGCGTTTGAGGATTTCGCCGGCCAGGTTGACTCCGCCGAAATCATGCGGTGAGGTGCCGGCGGCATCAACGACCAGCAGTTCGCGCTCGAAGTCCGTCGTCAGCGAGGCGTCGCGCGCGCGTTCGGCCAAGAAGGTGTATGCGCTGTGCCCGCCAACCCAATACTGGGGTGCAGTCGTCTGGTCGCGCGGGTTGATCCCGGCAGCCGCCAGCGCCAGCGCAACCCAGGCGGTGAAGTCCGAGCCGGGTTCGCTGCTCGGTTCGGCAAAGCCCCCGTCTTCTCTCTGAGAGTCCTGCAGGTACCTCACGGTCGCTTCCAAGTTGTGCTGGAACTTAGGATCGCGCGCGCTCGCGGCGCGAGCGGGACACACCACTGCCAGGGCCACCGCCGTACAGGCCGCGATCGTCAGCATGGCCGTGCTGATCCGCCGATCGAGCGCTGGGATCATCGTCGGATATGGGGCACTGTCAGCGTTTTCACGATGCTCTTTGCCTCCAGGGAGCTGACGGTGATGCGGTAGACGCCGGCAGCCAGTCGTGGCAGCTTGATCCGGATGGTGCCGGCCTTCGTGGCGCGCACCGCAAGCCGCTTGACGAGCAACCAGTGGCCGTGGCGCCCCCGACCCGATTGGCGTGCGATCTGGATGGTGGCCTTGCCGGCGGCGGTGAAGTCGAGCTTCAGCTGCCCGCCGCCGATCTCGACCCGAGCGAGAGTTTTCGTTCGGGCAGCCGGATCGCCTATCGAAGGCTGGGTTGTGGGCGCGTTCGAGACGGTGGGCGTCGGAGGGCTGACCGCGGGCGAGCCGGCCGGTTCTTCATTGAGCGGTTCTTCACCTTTGTGCAAGTAGCGTGACGGAGTGCGGATGAGATCTTCGGCGGGAGGTTCTCCACAATCCGTCTGGCCCGTGGGGGGTACGCACACGTCCAGGCGGTTGGAGCGGATCGCTTCTTCTTCTGGGATCACCCCTTCTTCTTGTTCTTCCTTGGTCAGGGCTCGCAGCGGAGCGCCGGCCATGATGCGGTGCCATCCAGGCGTCGTGAAAGTGATGCTCGCCTTGCCTTCGCTGTCGGTGATTTCCGTTTCGGAGCTTTCCCGCTGCACGGTCTCAAACCCCTTCGCTGAGGTCTGGACCGGGGCCACCTCGGCGCCTTCATAGGGCGTCGTGTCCGCTGGTGTGCGTTCAGGTGTCGCGGGGGGCTGACCTTCGCCGTGATCGTCGTAGGCGTCCACTGCGACCTCGAACGGCCGGTCGAGTTCGGCGGTAGCGGTCAGCGGCCGCGTGCCGGAGCTGTAGTGCTCGCCGGCGGCGAACAGGCCGAGGATCGGCCTGCTTTGGAAAGCGTTGTAGATCCACAGCACTTCGTCACCATCGTGCAACTGGTACTGGCAGCCGCCGACAGCGGTGTATACATTGTTGACGAGGATTCCCCACGACTTGTCTTCGCGTTCGCCGTTTTCTTCGTCTGAGCCCCATTGTTTGATGAAGTAGTCGTTGAACCCGGGGTACCACTGTCCGTCCATCGCTTCGGTTTCACCGGCCAGTTCCATCGCGTCAACCGAGGCGGCAGTGGGCGTTGGCCCAGGTTGGAGGTTTTGCGGGTCCAGCTGGTTGATTCCGTCGCAGGGCTGTTCCGCAACGTCTTCGGCGGCGTTGCCGCCGTCGGGTTCCGCAGAGTGCACGTCGTGGCCTTCGGTCCAGATCGGGCCCTCGAACAACGTCTTGGTCTTTCCCACGATCCGCACGTTCACCCGAGTGAGGTGTTCGCCGGCTGGATTTTCGGGTTCGTGTTCGGTGGGGGTTTCGCTCGGGCCTTCCGGTTCGGTACCCGTTGAACGATGCGGCCGGCGTGACCAGCCGGATGCGATTGTTGTAGGTATCGGCGATCAGCAGGTCGCCGGCGCTGTCAAAGCCCAAACCGGTTACGCCGTCGAGGTACGCCGCGGTGGCGGGTCCGTCATCGCCGCTGAAGCCGCTGATCGCGGAGTTCACGCCCGCGACTGTGTAGATGTCGCCTTTGACGGTGGCAGGCAGCCCGTATGCGCAGCTGCTGGAGCACCTCGCGGCGGCGACCATCCGCACAACGCTTCGCCTTTCCGGGCCTTCGCCTTCGCCGATCAGCACGTTGCCGGCGCCATCGACGGCGATCGCTTGAGGGAGCTGCATCGGAGCGGCGAGCGCGCTCCCTCCGTCGCCATCCGTTGCTTCTCCCTGGGGATAGAAAAACGCACCGTCGCCGGCCAGCTGGTAGATGTCTCCGGCCGTGGTGCTCTTTTGCGCGTAGGCGCAGCCGCTCGCGCAGGAGTGGGCGGCGACGAACCGCACCTGAAAGTTGCCCGTGTCGGCGATCAACAGGTTGCCTTCACTGTCCACAGTGACGTCGGCGGGTCTGGACAGCTGCGCACCCGTAGCGGGCTTGCCATTACCTTTATCGCCGTTTTGGCCGGTACCGGCGACGGTGTAGATGTCGCCCTTGGTCATCGCCGTTAGGCCGTACGGGCATTCCGCCGTACACGAGCTATCCGCAACCAGCCTGACACGATTGTTGGGCCTGTCGGCGATCAGCAGATCGCCGCGGGAGTCAACCGCCATGCCCGTGGCGCCGTCACCGAGCTGCGCACTGATCGCCGGGCCGTCGTCGCCGCCATCCCCGTAGCCCCCCTCCCCGGCAATCGTGTAGATGTCACCGCCGACCATCGCGTGCAAACCGTAGGGACAGCTCGTCGTGCAATCAAAGGCCGCGATCAACCGCACCAGCTGTCGGCCGTCGCTGACGATCACATTGCCGGCGGCGTCAACGGTCATCGAGGTCGGCTTTTCACCGTAGGGTTCCACCTGGCCCTGGCCGTTCACCGCGGACAACAAGGCGCTGCGTGCCGGCACACCATCTTCGATACTGCTGCCCCCGCCGGCGATCGTGTACATCTCCCCATGCACGGTGGAGGGCAAGCCATACGCACAGTCCGAGTCGCATTTCGTCGCGGCAATCATCCGCACACGTCCGTTCAGGGTATCCAGCACGAGCACATCGCCCACGGCATCAGAGGTGACGGCACGTGGCCATCCGAGCTCGAGTCCCGTCGGCGATCCACTTTCACCCGAGAACGCTGCGGTCTCATTGCCCGCTACCGTGTATATGTCGTTCGCGACCGTCGCTCCCAGCCCGAACGCACATTCACTCGTGCACGTCACTGAAGCCAACAGCCGGACCGACTGATCGCTCGCCAACAACAGCCCACCATCTGCAACGGTCGCCATGACCCACGGGTTGACGAGCATCGACTGAGCTGCAGGTACACCGTCACCGAGGCGAGTACCGCCCCCAGCGATCGTGTAGAGGTGGTTCTTGATGGTCGCTGCCAGGCCGTAGGCACAGGCGGATGTACAGGTTTCCGCGGCGATCATCAGTACGCGTCCTTCTTCGGAAGATTCGGTGATCAACACATTGCCAGTGGCGTCGATCTGCACTTGGCTCGGATGTATCTTCGTACTTGTCGCCAGGCCGTTACTTTCCGGTGCTTCAATGCCACCACCAGCAATTGTGTAGATATATCCAGCGGTCGTGAACAGCAGGCCGTAAGCGCAATCGGCGGCGCAATCGGCAGCGGCGACCATCAACACCCGTTCGGTGGTGTAGAACGAATCGGTAATCACCAGGTTACCTTCGCCGTCGATCGCCAGGCCTCCTGGGTCCAGGCCGGTGCTTGTGGCGGGCTCACCATCGCCAAAGTATTCATCGTAGTATTGACGCCCGGCAATATGATAGATGTCACCCTTGACGGTCGCCTGCAGCCCGTAAAGGCAATTTTCGTCACAGTCGTAGTCGGCGATCATCAGCACCATGGTCCCGTAGACGACCATCAGATCGCCGTGGGTATCGATCACCAGTGCATCCGGTTCTCCCACCCCAGAGTTCACCGCCGGGCCTTCGCTGAAGCTGCGATACGCCCCAGGGCCAGCGATTGTGTAGACGTCTCCCTTGGTCGTCAACGCCAGCCCATAGGGGCAACCTGAGTCGCAGTCGGTCGCTGCAATCAGCCGCACGCGCCCATTGGCGCTATCGGCGACCAGCACGTCGCCCTGCTGGTCAACCACCAAGCCGTCCGGATCATCGAACTCAGCGGCGATCGCCGGGCCCCCGTCGCCACCAAAGCCCGCAGCGCTGGTTCCCGCGATCACGCGCTCCTCGTCGGTAGACATGTCAACCGCGTGGATTACGTCCGTTCCGCCGCCAGCGATATACAAAGTCCGTCCTGACACCGCGATCGCCGAGAAACCCTGGCCGAACATAGTGGCCATGCCTTCGATCAACGGATCGCCCGCCAACGTAAAGATGCTGCCGGGCGTGGCCGCTGCCCCCTCCGATGCTGGGGGGACGGCGGCCACGCCTACCACAGCGTGCATGAGCAGCAGCACGCAGCTGAGCACGAACACGCAGGCTGTGCAGCGAGGGGTCATCCGTTCAGGTAGATCACGGCGCCGAGTTCGACTTCAGTGTTGAGGTTCGCCGTTGCTTCGCTTTCGCCGCCGTTGAAGCTCACCTTCCACGTTCCGCTCGTGCCGTTGATGCTCGTGATCGCACCAGTGCCGCTTTCCGGTTTGAATTCGCTAACGCAGCCGGAGGGCTTGACTTCAGTACCCGCCTTTGCGTTGGTGAGCACCTTCAGCAGCTTGACCTTCGTTGATTCGGTTGCTGATTCCGATTTGACCGGAACCGAGCAGACCATCGGCGAGCTGCCGTTGCTGATGATCAGTGCGACCGAGCTCGTCAACGTCGGGCTGAACTTGGTGATTAGGCTTGCGGAGTTCCACTTTTCCTGTCCGGCCCTGGTGGGTGTCGGCGGTTCAGCCGTGAAACCGGCTCCGGCGAGCGCCCGGATGACATCCTGGCTCGTGTAACTTTCTACTTTGCCACCGGGCTTGTAGAGGAAGCCCCCTTCATTTTCACCCGATTTGACCTGCAGCGATTCCACGAACTGGATCGGCGATTCGGCGCCGGCTTCTTTCTTGAATTCCGAGGCGTTGATCCCGCACTTGTTCAGGCCACTGATCGCCCACGCGTTGGAGTCCGCGTTGACCCCTTCGATGTATTTGAAGGCGCCGTCTTTTTCCAGAATCGATTTCAGGTATGCCTTGCCTTTCGAAACCGCTTCTTCCTCAGTTGTGTTTTTGACGCCCGAGGTGCACAGGGCGGCCATCGCAGCCCCAGTGGTGTCGGGTTCCGCGGCCGATTCCAAGCCTTTTGCTTCGCCTTCGACCTTGTTGTAATTCCAGCCGCCGTCGGTGTGCTGGTTTTTCTCGACCACTTCGACCGACTGGCTGATCAGTATCGGCGGGACCCACTTTGCTTTGCTCGGCGACTTCGTTTCGTCAAAGGCGAGCAGGGCAAAGATCGTGCCCTCGAGCCTACCCGGCAGGCCGTAGTAGCCGGCGGGCATGGTCCCAGACGCGTATTGATATTCAGAGATGATGCCAGCGAGCAGGTTCCGTTCGACTGATGCCCGGGCCGGATCGATTCCAGCCGCATAGGCCACCAGCGCAGCCTTCTCGTATTCAGTCGCCGGATTTACGAATTTCTTAGTTTCTTCCAGCCAGGACGCCGAGTTGATGTAGCTTTCGTACCATTCGCGAGCGTACACCGAGCCGCTGCCACGATGCACATCCGCTGCCGCTTTGCCACCGGCAGCCAGCGCAGTCAACGCCCAGTCGCCCCCAAATTTGGGTACGCCAGTCGCACTTTCACTTTTTTGCACCTTTTCCAGATATTTCACACCCAATTCCACCGGGGTCTGCGCAGCCGCGACGGCCGGTACCAGCAATGCGGTGACGGTCGCAGCGGCAAGCACGAGCCTGCAAACGGTGCTTCTCATCGAATCTGCCTCCTTCGAATCGTGGTTGTTCAAGGAACCAGGACAGCGACCGCAAGACCACGGCCGTCGTAGCGGTAGCGCAGCGTGTACCGGCCTGCTGCCAAGCGGCCGTGCACGGGACGCAGCGAAGCGACCGTGCCACGCGCGTAGGTGCGCCCGCCACGGGTCAGGCTCGCCGACGATGCGGCGCTGGACTCGACGCCGCTGAGGGTGCATTTGATCCGTGGCGCGCCCCGGCCGCGCTGCACCTTGCAGGTCGCGTCACGGCCAGGCGGGCCCGTGAGCCCCCGTGGACCCTGCGCTCCCGGGGCGCCTTGACTGCCAGCGGCACCAGGCGAGCCCGTCTGTCCCGGCGTACCCGCGTTACCCTGTGGGCCGGCTTCGCCGCGAAGACCCTGCTCGCCGGTTGGGCCGCTCGGCAGACCCGTCCCGCTGCCGCTCAGCGGCACTTCGAGCGTTCCGATGCCGGCCGTGCTGGAGACCACGAGCATGGCGCTGCGAGCGCCTTCTTGGGAGGGCGCGAAACGCACACCGACCGTGCAGGTCGCTTGCGTCCCGCTGTCGGCCGTCACGCCCGTGCAGCCATCGGAGCTGATCAGAAAGTCCTGCGCGTCGGGCCCCGCTACTCGCACATCACTGATCTGTGTACCACCGCTGACCGCGGACACGACGATCGACTGGGGGGCACCGATCGTGTCCAGCGCCTGCGAGGCGAATTGGCCGCCTGCGGCAGAGAGTTCGCTCGCTTGCCCGATGACCTGCGCGCTCACGGGTACTGAGAGCGCAGAGTTGCCATCGGCGGTCGGCAGCTCCAGCGTGGGGCTCGAGCCGGCGCGCGCGACGAGTTCCGCTCCACCGACATCGGCTGCGGTCGCGGTCAGCGTCGCTTCGCCATTGGAGTTGGTCTGCGCCGGTATCCCGCCGTTGACCGAGACGCTGTAGCCACCGCCGGTCGTACGCAGTGTTCCTGTGCCGTTCTGACCCCATTCGACGATGGGTTCAAAAGCAGCGACCGTGACCGTGAAACGCTGCCCGACGACCACGCTCGTGGGCGCCCCTTCGATCTGAATGTGCGGCGTGTCAGGGACGTAGGGTTCACCCAAACCGACGAGATCGCTGGCCTGCAGCACCACCGTTTCGTCTTCCTGCACCGCGTCGCACAGGTCATACACTGGAGCGGCGGCACCAAGATTGAAATAGTGTTCGCCTACCCACAGCTGCCAGCCTGCATCGGGAACGCCTGGTTCCGGGGTCCTATAGCTGAGCGACTCCATCGGCAGCTTGAGGCCTTCGAATTCCAATTCGCCGTTGCCTTCCAGTTCCGTGACGCTCAAGGGGTCATTCAATGCCAGCAGCGCCGCACCAACGCTGTCAGCGGGCAGTTCACCGGCTCCAAGACCCGGGCATTTGATCTCCGACAGTTCGCCGTTAGCGCTCCCCGTCACTTTCAGAGGCGGCGCACCCGGTTCGCCAAGCTGCACCGTGGCGCCCGCGAGCTTTTCTTTAGCCGAATTGACATGCACGGTCACGTGCGGGCCGGTGGCTGCCGCCGCCGAGGATAAGCCAATCCCGGAGGACCCGACCAGGCAGGTGAACAGCACAATTCCGTAGAGCGCCGTTCTCAGTGGTGCGCGGAAATGGGGCAGTAGATCCATGTGATGCTCCTATCTCGACAGGAACACCACGCACGCCACCGGCGCGCGCCGACGGCCCTGTCCGCGAAGACGGTTGACGTAGCGCTCGCAAGCTGGATATTCGGGCTCGGGATCAACCTCACGGATCTCCTTCCCAAGCCTTCTTTTTGCTCGGCTCAGTGGACCTGCGATCCGTTCGTCACCCACACCGCTGCGCGTCAGCCCCGGAATCGCACCGGAGTTCCCCACACTAGTGAGCACCGCGACGCTACCACAAGCCGCCACCGCTCGCTATCCGTCGCGCGATCGAACCCACCAACACTATGATCTGAGTGTGAGACAAGCGCTCTCATGGAGCGGCGGCAAGGATTCAGCTCTCACGCTCTGGACCCTGCGCAGCCAGGGGATCGAGCCCGAGGCGCTGATCACGACCGTGACCGACGAGTACGACCGCATCAGTATGCATGGCGTACGCCGCGAGCTGCTCACCAGGCAGGCCGACGCGGCCGATATCCCGCTCGTCGAGGTCCGCATCCCGCCCGCGTGCGTCAACGAGGTCTATGAAGCACGCATGGCCCAGGCCTTTGCCTCCCCGCCTCTGTCCGATGTCCAGGCCGTCGCTTTCGGCGACCTCTTTCTCGAGGACGTCCGCGCATACCGCGAGACGCGACTAACCGCGGCCGGCAAGCGCGGCCTCTTCCCGCTTTGGGGCCGCGACACGGCACCCTCGCACGATGAGTTCGTCGCGGCCGGCTTCCAGGCGATCATCGTCTGCCTGGACCCGCGCGCGCTCGATGTCTCCTTCGCGGGCCGAGCGTATGACGAGCAGCTTCTCGCCGACCTGCCCGCGAGTGTTGATCCCGTGCGGAGAGAACGGCGAGTTCCACACCTTCGTCCATGCCGGGCCGATCTTCTCCGAGCCGATCGTGTACGCGACCGGCGAGGTCGTCGAACGCGACGGCTTCGTCTTCTGCGACCTGACACTCACGTAACGACGGATCCCCATCTCGCGGGATGCTTGCTTGCGCATCGTGTAGCGCCAGGTATTACTTGCTAGTCTTACGATGTGCGTGTGACGCAGAAGGGGCAAGTCACGATCCCGCTCGAGGTTCGGCGGGCGCTCGGTATCCATCCGGGTAGCGATGTCGAGTTCGAGGTGGATGAGCAGGGCGCGCGGATGCTCGTGGACCGCGACCATGCCGCCCGGGAGATCGCGCGGATGCGAGGCGCAGGCGACATCGAGTTGACCACGGATGAGATCCTGGCGCTGACCCGCCGGTGAGTCTGGCGCCGGGGGTCTTCATCGACAGCAGCGTGCTGCTCGATGTCTTCACCGAGGACCCGCGGTGGCTGGCCTGGTCCGAGGCGCAGCTCACCCGTGCCGCACAGAGCGGCACGATCGTCGTCAACGCCGTCGTTCTCGCCGAGGTCGCTCCGCGCTTTTCTCGGGTCGAGGCGCTGCGATCAGCGCTGCCTTCGATGGCTGTGATCGAGGAGATCCCAGCCGCGGCCGCATTCTTGGCCGGCCACGCTCACGCCGGCTACCGTCGCGCAGGAGGCACGCGCGACGCGGTCCTCCCCGACTTCTTGATCGGTGCGCACGCGGCCGTGACCGCTCGCCCACTGCTCACGCGAGACCCACGCCGCATCGCCACTCACATCCCTGGTGCCAGGCTCATCGCTCCCGGGGAGCCAGCCTCGACCTGAACTGCCCCGGGGCAGGGTCGCATCTGTGGGGCCAGCGGCTCATCGAGAAGCTCGTCGCGGCCGAAGTGCAACGGTGGCCGGTCGGCGAGGAACTCGCAATCGATCCGCGCACGCGGGCGGATCCGTGCACGCAAGCGATCGCGTCGGAAGTGATCTTGCGACCCTCGCCGAGCCGCCAGCGGCGCCAGCGCCGCCGCCCCCGGCCGCAGTAGAATGGCCCCATGCTCCACGTCCTCGAAGAGTCGGACCCCGACCTCGCCCGCCTGCTGGTCCGCGAGGAGCAGCGCCAGGCCGAGTCGCTGTGCTTGATCCCCTCTGAGAACTACTGCTCGCCGGCCGTGCTCGAGGCAAACGGCACGGTGCTCGTGAACAAGTACTCCGAGGGCTACCCGGGCAAGCGCTACTACGAGGGCAACGAGGTGATCGATGAGATCGAGCGGCTGGCGCAGACGCGCGCGCTGGATCTGTTCGGCGCCGAGCACGTCAATGTGCAGCCCTACTCCGGGTCGCCCGCCAACCTGGCGATCTACCTGGCGTTCGTGCAGCCGGGGGAGACCGTGATGGGGCTGGGGCTGCCGGCGGGCGGCCACCTCACCCATGGCTGGGGCGTGTCGGCCACCGGCATCTGGTTCAACGCCGTGCACTACGGGGTGCGCCGCGACACCGGTCGCGTAGACATGGACGAGGTGCGGGAGCTGGCGCTCGAGCATCGCCCCAAGCTCCTCTTCTGCGGCGGCACGGCGGTGCCGCGCACGATCGACTTCGAGGCTTTCGCCGCGATCGCCAAGGAGATTGACGCCCTGATGGTCGCCGACGTCTCGCACCTCGCGGGCCTGATCGCCGGTGGCGCCCACCCCTCGCCGGTGCCGCACGCCGACGTGGTGATGACGACCACACACAAGACGCTGCGCGGGCCGCGCGGAGCGATCCTGATGTGCCGTGAGCAGCACGCGAAAGCCTTGGACAAAGCCGTCTTCCCGGGGCTGCAGGGTGGGCCCCACCAGCAGCAGACCGCGGCGATCGCCGTCGCTCTCGGCGAAGCCGCGACACCCGCCTTCGGCGATTACGCGCACAGCATCGTCGCCAACGCCAAGGCCCTCGCCGAGGAGCTTGCACAGCGCGGATTCACGCTGATCTCCGGCGGCACCGACAATCATCTGATCCTGATCGACGTGACCTCGAAGGGGGTGAGCGGCAAGGAGTCCTCGAGCGCGTTGAATCAAGCCGGAATCGTCACCAACGCAAACGCGATCCCGTTCGATCCGCGCAAGCCGTTCGACCCCTCGGGCGTGCGGATCGGCACCCCGGCAGCGACCACCCGTGGTCTGGGCGTCGAGCACATGAGGGAGATCGCGCGCTGGTTCGACGAAGTCGTGGGCGCGGTGCGCAGCGGCGAGAGCGAGCTGTTCGCGCGCGTCAAGGCCGAGGTGCAGGATCTGATGGAGCAGTACCCCGCGCCCGGTTGCGCCTCCTCTGCGGCTGTCGTGTAGACCCGCGAAGCTGAGAGCTCGGCACTCGAGATCGAGAGGGCGAGCGATCAAGGGAGCAACGATCGAGAGGGCGAACGCTCGTCGCTAGGATCGGACCGTGATCGCGCTCACGGCAGCTCCCGGAGCCCCCGCGAACGTGCAGCTGCGCGAGGTCCCCGACCCCGTGCCGCTTCCCAACCAAGCGCTCGTGCGGGTGAGGGCCTTCTCGCTCAACCGCGGCGAGTCGCGACGGCTGGCGGATATGGCAGACGGGCAGCTCACCGGATGGGATCTCGCGGGGGCGATCGAGACCCCGGCGGCCGATGGCTCGGGCCCGGCGGCCGGGACACGGGTCGCCGGCCTGGTGGCTGCCGGCGCGTGGGCGCAGCTGGTTGCCGTGCCTACCGAGACGCTGTGCGAGCTACCCGAGGCGGTCTCCGACGCTCAGGCTGCGGCGCTACCCGTGGCAGGGCTGACCGCGCTGAAGGCGCTCGACATCGCCGGCTCGGTGCTCGGGCGGCGGGTGCTGGTCACCGGTGCCAGCGGCGGCGTGGGACGGTTTGCGGTGCAGCTGGCAAAGCGTGTGGGCGCCCACGTCACCGCGGTCTCCTCCAGCGTCGAGCGGGCGCGGGGCCTGAGCGAGCTGGGGGCAGATCTGATCATCCCCGAGCTGGCGCCCACCGGCGATGAGTTCGACGCGATCGTCGAGGCCGTCGGCGGCGCGACGCTAGGGGCGGCGCTGCAGCGTGTCGCGGCGAGGGGCATCGTTGTCTCCTTCGCCGCCTCCGACCCGCAGGAGCCAACCATCTTTCCCACGCGCGGGTTGTTCGGCCGAGCGCCGGGCGCGCGGCTGTACGGGCTCCTGCTGTTCGCCGAGCTCGCCCACACTCGCTCCGGTGGCAGGGACCTCGGTCGGTTGGTCGGGCTTGTGGCCGACGGCGCGCTCGACTGCTCGGTCGCCCACGAGGCCTCCTGGCGCGACGCCGCGGAGGCGATCGCCGCGCTGATGGAGCGCCGGATCGCCGGCAAGGCCGTCCTGCGCGTCGATTGACTACTCGTAGCGCGCGGCGAGCGTCTCCCAGTGAGCCATATCGTGGCCGGCGACGATCAGCGCGTCGGGGTGCTCGCGGTCGTATGCCTGGAGCGCCCGCAGGCTGTGCTCGAAGGCCTTGCGGCTCTGCGAGTGCCACGGCCGCCGGCCCTCGCGCAGGGTCGCGATCGTGTAGATCGCATCCCCCGCGATCAGCGCCTCGCGCTCGCGCAGGCGGACGAGCACCGCGAGGTGTCCCGCGCTGTGCCCGGGCGTGTCGAGCAGCACGATCGACCCATCGCCGAGTAGGTCCAGCGCACGCTCGAACGGGCCCCGTGCGTGCGCGCCCGGCCCGCGGAAGTCCACGGTGCGGTAGGTGAGGCGCGGGTCCAGCTGGACGGCCGAGTAGCCCTGCAGCGTTGCTCCCCGCGCATTCGCCGCGCGCCACTCCGGCGCGGAGACCAGCACCGTGGCGGCGGGGAAGTCCGCCAGCGCGCTCGCGTGGTCGAAGTGCAGGTGCGTCATCACGATCAGGCCGAGCTCCCGCGGCTCGATCCCGCGCGCGCGCAGCTGCGCCGCCGCGGTCTGCTCTGCGCGCATCTCGACGTTGCGGATCATCAACCTCCCGATCGGGCCGAGGTTGTGGTTGCGCTGCGCCGGTGTGCCATCCGCGATTGCGCGGTGAAAGCCCGTATCGATCAGGATCGGCCCGGCGGTGGGGTGCTCGATCAGGAACGCCACGATCGGGATGCGGATCAGTTCGTGCTTTGGGACTCTCACGCCGAGCGCCCGTAGTGTGCCGCCGAGGCCAGGGTCTGCCTCGAACCAGCCCGCCGGCCCGCGCATCTCGCCGCACAGCAGTGGCCGGAGTGTCACGGTTGCTCCGTCCTTCCCGCCTGGGAGGGGTAGCTGCGCTGGTGCTGCTTCGATTGGTGTTTGCATCCCTGTAGTGTCCGCCATCCCAGCCTGGGACGTTGTGCGACGATTTCCCGCAGGTGTTTGGAAGTCTTTTAGGGGTTCCGGTCACGCCAACAGAATGGATGGATTATCCGAGCGGACCTTTGGAGAAGGAGAGCCTTCAGGAGACGGGCGAGTCCTGCCAAATCTCTCCGCCCTGCAGCGCCCAGGACGCGAGGAACGGGTCGGCGAGTGCCACCTGGCCCTGGCCGAGAATGAACAGGTCCCCCTGAGCGGCGAGCGCGTCCCGCGCGTCCACCGCGGAGCTCTTGACGAGCCCCTCCTGGTCCAGGGCGGCCTTGCGCAGAGGATGATCCTGGCCGGCTGCGATGGTCTTGACGAGCTTGCGCTGGTTGGGGGAGAGCAGTTCCCAGGTACGCTGCAGGCCGTCCGCGGCCTCCGCGAGCGCTGCCCTCCAAGCTGCCTGCAGCTCCTCCAATCCAATGCCCCGCGCAGCCTGCTCCCAGAGGAAGTGGGCGATCATCATTGCCCGCTGGGGGTGTCCCGCGGCCATGCGGGCGAGCTGGTCGGCGGTCGAGGGCTCCAGGGTGCGGTCAGCTTCGGCGAAACGGCCTTCGATGAAGTCGGCGATGTCCGGCGGCGCAAGCGGTCCGACCCGCACTGCGCGAGCCTGCTCGAACAGCGGCCTCCGGCGGTCGCCGAAGAGGGCGTCCATCATGCCTGCGTGGCTGCCCGCGAACACGTAGGACACCGCGCCCGCGTGGTGCTGGATGTGGCTGCGTAGTACCCCATCCAGGTCGGGCTGCGCGGCCAGCATCTCGTGGAACTCGTCGTATGACACAAGGCTGCGGCTGCCAGTCCGCTCGTGTAGGCGCCTTGGAACCTCGAGCAGTTCGTGCAGCGCGGAAAGTGGCTCCGAGCCTCGCGCAGCCGTCACGATCCCCACGCTCGCGATGCCCGGGACACCGAGCGTCGCGCTGGGGTCGATGCGGCGCCGCAGCGAGTGCCACGTCCGGCGCAACTTGCCGGTGAACGCCTCGTCGTATGCTGCTCCGATTCGCTGGACCACATCGCCGATGGTGGTCGCGTGGGAAAGGTTGACGGTCGCGACGGCGAAGCTGTGCTCCTCACGCATCACCTGCGCAAGCCGCCCGAGCAGCGTTGTCTTGCCATAGCGCCGCGGACCCGTCAGCCGAGCCGACTGTCCGCTATCGGCGAGCGAAGCCAGTAGAGCAAGCTCGCCATCGCGGTCGATCAGATCTCGTGGGGGGAGGGGACGATCGTAGAGGAATGGGTTCGGCACGGTACGGAGAAAGCATACCAAATGGTATGGGCTAACCATACCGACTTCTGCGCTGCTTCAACGGAGCCGGGGAAAAACTTCCTCGGTGACAGCCCGACGAGCTTGCGCGTGGGATCAAAGGATGTGCTCGTCTCGACAGAGTGAGTGGTACTCAACCCTTCACATCCTGCCATCACGATCTGCGCTACTGTGCCTAGCGATGGGCGAGCGCAGCGGCTACACACCCGGCACCTTCTGCTGGACCGAACTCACCACCACCGACCAGGCGGGGGCGAAGGCGTTCTACGGCGGCCTGCTCGGCTGGGAGGCCGACGATCGCCCGATCGGTGACGGCGACTATGTCTACTCGATGATGCAGCGCGACGGCAAGGGCGTTGCCGCGATCGCGACTCAGCCCGACCAGCAGCGCGAATCGGGGGTGCCGCCGATGTGGAACTCCTACATCTCCGTGGAGAGCGCCGACGCGACCGCGGAGCGCGCGAAGGAGCTGGGCGCAACTGTGCACGCGCCGCCGTTCGACGTGATGGACGTCGGGCGCATGGCGGTGATCCAGGATCCGCAAGGTGCCCACTTCGAGCTGTGGGAGCCGAAAGCGCACTTCGGCGCGGCGCTCGTCAACGCGCCGGGGGCGCTGGTGTGGAACGAGCTCGGGACCACCGACCTCGACGCCGCCAGTGCCTTCTACGGCGGCCTCTTCGGTTGGACCGTGGCGCCCTTCGAGGGCAGTCCCGAACCGTACCTGTCGATCAAGAACGGCGACGCCAACGCTGGTGGCATACGAGCGGCGACGCCCGGAGCCCCGCCATCCTGGCTGGCGTACTTCGGCGTGGAGGATCTCGACGCCGCGCTCGCGAAGGTGGGGGAGCTCGGCGGCGCCGTGCACGCCGGCCCGATCGACATCTCGATCGCAAAAATCGCGGTCGTCGCCGACCCGCAGGGCGCGGTGTTCGCGCTCTACGACGGCGAGCTCGAGCCGTAGAGACCGCTTCCAGCTCGACCGCACGCATCGTGTGCTCGTCGGGCTGCGTCTCTGGGCCGGCTAGGACCTGGCGTGCCAGCCCGCGGATGTCGGGCTCGTGGGCCTCGTCGGAGATCAGCAGACGCAGCGCGCGCTCGCTCGCGGCCACGGGCCTCTCGTCCGCTTCGAGGTGTCGTTCGAAAAATTTTCACCAAAAGAATCCATTTAGCCAACGGTCTTCTGTACCATCGGCGCAAGCCATCGTGGGGGAAGCGCATGCTTCTGATGGGTGGCCTCATTCCAGCACTCGCGACGACTTTGGAGGTCCACATGAGCAAGCGTTTCCATCTGCGGGGCAGCAGCCGCACCACCACCGAGTCGGTTGGGGCGGTCGCTGCGCACGAGCAGCTGACCGTCACGGTCTACGTCCAGCGCGACCCGCAGGGCACCCCCGCTCCGGCCGCGCACGAGCTGGGCCGCCTCGCCCCCCGCGCGCGGACATATCTGCGCCCTGAGGAAGCGGTCGCCGCGTTCGGCGCCGCCCAGTCGGACCTCGAGGCGGTCGCCGCGTTTGCGCAGGCGCACAAGCTCGAAGTGGTGGAGGAGAGCATCGCCAAGCGCCTGGTGCGGGTGTCGGGCACAGCCGCGCAGATGAACGAGGCGTTCGGGGTGAAGCTCGGCCGCTACGAGCATCCGCGAGGCGGCACCTACCGCTCCTACGAGGGCGAGGTGCAGATCCCCGCCGAGCTGGCGGGCGTGGTCGAGGGCGTGCTCGGCCTCGACAACCGCAAGATGGTGCGCACCCGCCCACACGTCTCCAAGCGCGCCGCCGAAGGCGGAGCGGGCTCCTCCGAACCGCCCGCCAACGCGTACACGCCGCCGATGCTCGCGAAGCTGTTCGACTTCCCCGCCGGCGACGGCGCCGGGCAGTGCGTGGCGGTGCTCGCGTTCAACGGCGAAGGCACCAAGGGTGGCTACGAAGCGAGCGCGCTCGAAGGCTACTTCGCCAACACGCTCAAACAGGTGGCGCCGAAGCTCACCGACGTGGTCGTGCAGGGCCCCGGCAACGACCCCGGGAACGGCAGCGAAGAAAGCGACGCCACCGGCGAGGTGCTGCTCGACCTCTGCACGGTCGGCGGGGTCGTGCCGGGGGCTGACGTGGCGGTGTACTTCACCGAATTCACCGAAGAGGGGTGGGTGAACGCGATCAAGGCAGCGGTCGCCGACACGACCAACAAGCCGAAGGTGATCTCCTGCTCCTACGGCAATCCCGAGAACGAACCGAAGGGCGCGTGGACCGAACAGGCGATCAAGCTGGTCAACGGCGCCTTCGAACAGGCCGCCGCTCAGGGCATCACGATCTGCTGCGCCTCGGGCGATGAAGGCTCCGCCGACGAGCCCGGCACCAGCACCCCGCACGTCGACTTCCCGGCCTCCAGCCCGTGGGTGCTGGCCTGTGGGGGCATCCGCGTGGAAGCCGACCCGGCGACCGGGTCGATCTCCTCCGAGGTGGTGTGGAACGACCTCGACAAGCAGGAGGGCGCCACGGGCGGGGGCGTGAGCGTCCTGTTCCCGGTGCCCGAGTGGCAGGTCGCCGCCGACGTGCCGCCCAACGCCGGCAGCGGCAAAACCGGGCGCGGCGTGCCCGACGTCGCCAGCCTCGCCGACCCGGAAACCCCGATGTGGGTGCTGAGCCCGGACGGCCAGCCAGGCGGGGTCGGCGGCACGAGCGCCTCCGCGCCGATGTGGTCGGCGCTGATCACGCTGCTCAACCAGCTCACCGGGACTCCGCTCGGGTTCTGCAACCCGCAGCTGTACGCGCATCTGAAGGACACCTTCGTGGATATCACCGGAGGCGACAACGGGAGCTACAAAGCGGGCCCGGGCTGGGACGCGTGTACCGGCTGGGGCCGGCCCAACGGCACGCTGCTTCTGCAGGCGCTGAAGGTCGCTGCGCCCGCCGCCGAAGCTCCCACTCCTACTCCCACTCCGGCCGCGCCGAAACCGGCCCCCTCGACGACGCCCCCGGTGCCGGGCCTCAGCCAGAACCTCGTGGGCCCCGAAGGGCAGCTGTTCGCCGACCCCCACCCCGGCGAAGACGAGAGCGCCTTCCAGGTGGACAACACGAGCGACGCCTACTACAAGTCGCCTTACTACAAAGCCCACGAAGAACAGCTGCAGCCGGTCCCCCAGCCGCGCGGTGAGCCCGCCGCAGATGGAGCTCGCGCAGGTGATCGGCGCCGGCCCGCTCGCGCCGTGCGTGGCGGCGAAGCGGATCAGCTTCCACGCGGCCGGCGACACGGGCGCCCTCGGAAGGGTCCCACGTCAAGACCGTGGCGAGCGTGGCCGACGCGATGACGGCGGAGCTGCAGGCGGCCGCGGCGGGGGAGGGGCCGATGTTCATGTTCCACCTCGGCGACGTCGTGTACAGCTTCGGCGAGCACCAGTACTACTACGACCAGTTCTACGAGCCCTTCCGTGCCTACGACGCCGCCGATCTTCGCGATCCCCGGCAACCACGACGGGTTTCCCTCCGAAGAGAGCGAAAACACCGAATCGCTGTTCGCCTTCCTGCGCAACTTCTGCGCTGCTGCCCCCGGTCCCTCGCCTGACTCGGGCGGGCTGGTGCGCAGCGCGATGAACCAGCCGGGCGTGTACTTCACGCTCGACGCGCCGTTCGTGTCGATCGTCGGGCTGTACTCCAACGTGCTGGAGGGCCCCGGCGTGATCTCCTCCGAGGGCGGGCGCTACCCGACGCTGGATGAACGGCAGCTGGAATTCCTGACCGCGGAGCTCGACGCGCCTGAAGCCCCAGCGCGAAGCGGGCGAACGCGCGGTGATCCTTGCCTGCCACCACCCGCCGCTGTCGGTGGACGAGAAGCACGGCGGCACGCGCGGGCTCACCGAAGACATCGACAAGGCGGTCGCCGCGGCCGGGCCTGCGCCCCGACGTGGTGCTCTCTGGGCACGCCCACCTCTACCAGCGTTACACGCGCACGGTGGAAGGGGGCGAAATCCCCTACATCGTGGCGGGCAGCGGCGGGCACAATGTCACCAAGCCCAAGCCCAACGCCTCCGAAAAGACGCTCCCGGAAGGGTATGCGATGGCGGTCGAACCGATCCTCGAGTACGGCTATTTGACGCTCACGGTGGACATGTCGGGTAAATCGCCGACGCTCACCGTGCGGTTCAAGCCGACCCGCGGCAAATCGTCCAAGGGCGACCAGTCGCTCGAGGGCGACACCGTCACGGTCGATCTCTAACCCGGAAGATCGTCGCCGGTGCGTGATCTGAAGCTCCTCGAGCCCAATATGGTGCGGGCCGGAGCAGGCGTGTCCGCGGGGGGCATCAGACCCTTGCGCGAAGGTCGAAGCCGGTGGAGCGAAGTTCGAATGCGGAGAACCCGAAACCAAAGGAGCGCCGGAATGGACAGTCGAAAAAGAAGGGAAAGCATCCGAAAAAGGGCCCGGTCTCCATTTCAAAGTCAAAACATGGGGTAGGTGCTTGAGCGAAAGCGAAGGAGTCACCAGAGCGGTGACCGCGAGCGAATGTGGGCTGGAAGCACGCGAGCCCAAAGAAGAAGAAGAAATATCGGCCACGATCTTGAGCACCTGCTCATTCAAAATCGAAGTCAAAAAAGGAGCAACCTGCGAAGTCAAAATCGAACCCACAGAAAACAAAGAACGCAAAACCGTGGACGTAGCCAACGGTGGTGGAGCAACTTCGAGCTCCAGCATCAGACTTGCCTTGACGAGCGTCACGACTGCCATCAGCGGAACGGCGTGCGAAGCGGCGGGCATCAAATCCACGCACGAAGGGAAGCTGAGCGGCTACGTGGAAGCGCTGCAGGTGGCCCCGGGCAGACCGCCGCCCACGCTGTGGAGGCTGCGGGTGAAACCGAACACGCCCGACCGCATCAGATTCTTGAATCGCTCGATGTTGGTGCAGGTGCTCAACCTGCAGGCGGTGGCCAGCGTGGGCCCGGGCAACAACCTGGTTGCCGAAATCGAAGAGCCGGGCAACCTGTTTTTCACGATCGGCAGCATGAGCAGAGCCGAATGCGCAAACTTCATGTATCTGGCGAACGGCGGCGGAGCCAACGAAGCCTGCCCGATGACCCTTGAATACGTAAAAGACTCTGGGCAGACAAACAGATTCACCCTGTTCAAGATCCTCACGGCCGGAGGGGCCGTGGAAACCCAGTTGTTGACGTTCGCGATCAACGTGTAGAGCGCCCCGCGAGGGGTAGCGGTCCCGGCGTCCTCGGAGCGGCACGCAATGCTTCGAGGGCGCCGCGGCCGCCCGCGCGCCGCCGCGCCGCGCTGGTGCTGCACTGCCCGCGCGCCGCCGCGCCGCTGTGCTCTTCCGGCCCACCGCCAGGGCCCGCGTGCCAGGCGCGCAGGGCCGTGCAGGGCGGCGGTCGGCTCGGTACGAGCACCGCCCCCAATAAAAACCCTTCCCCCACACGAACGTCTGTTCGCCCTCGTATGATGTGCAGAGCATGCCCTCGAGCAACCAGATCGTCGTCTCAGGCGCGCGCGAGCACAACCTCAAAGACATCTCCCTGACGCTGCCGCGCGACGCGCTGGTGGTCATAACGGGCCTCTCGGGCTCGGGCAAGTCGAGCCTCGCGTTCGACACGATCTACGCGGAGGGGCAGCGGCGCTACGTGGAGTCGCTCTCGGCGTACGCGCGGCAGTTCCTGGGGCAGATGGACAAGCCCGACGTGGACTCGATCGAGGGGCTCTCGCCGGCGATCTCGATCGACCAGAAGACCACCTCGCGCAACCCCCGCTCGACCGTCGGCACCGTCACCGAGATCTACGACTACCTGCGCCTGCTGTGGTCGCGCGTGGGCAAGCCCCACTGCCCGATCTGCGGGCGGCCGATCACAGGGCAGTCCGCGGAGCAGATCATCGACCAGGTGATGGAGCTGCCGGAGGGCGCGCGCTTCATGGTGATGGCCCCGGTCGTGCGCGGGCGCAAGGGCGAGTACGGCAAGCTGCTGGAGGAGCTCCGCGCCGACGGCTTCGCGCGCGTGCGGATCGACGATCGCATCCGCATGCTGGAGGAATCGATCGTGCTCGACAAGCGCTACAAGCACGACATCTCGGTCGTGATCGACCGCCTGATCATGCGCCACGACGTGCGCAAGCGCCTCGCCGACTCGATCGAGACCGCGGTGCGTCTGGCGGACGGTCTGGTGGAGGTGGAGATCGATAGGGCTCCGCCGGGGGGGCTCGCGCCTCGGAGAGCGAGCGCGGTGAGGCGGCGGCGCGGCCGGGGACCCGGACGCGGTGGGCGAGGACTCGTCGCCGGGTCATCCACGCGCGGTGCAGGTGCGGATGAAGGCAGCAGGAGACGAGGCACTCATCGACCGGCGCGCTGGGCGCGCGCGCCGCCAACGCGCAGATCGTCCCCGGGGAGATCCCGCAGGAGGGCACGGTGTTCACGTTCTCCGAGCGGTTCGCCTGCCCCGAGCACGGCCCATCGCTGGTCGAGCTGGAGCCGAGGATCTTCTCGTTCAACTCTCCCCACGGGGCGTGCGAGCGCTGCCACGGGCTGGGGGCGCAGATGGAGATCGACCCCGAGCTGCTCGTGCCCGACCCCACGCTGTCGGTGAGCGAGGGGGCGATCGCGCCGTGGAGCCGGGCGGCGGCGTTCTCCAACTACTACGACCAGGTCGCCGAGGCGCTCGCCGAGAGCTACGGCGTGAACCTCGACGCGCCGTGGGAGGATCTTCCGCAGGAGCACCGGGACCTGTTCCTGCAGGGGACCAAGGAGCCGCTGGCGATCACCTACCGCAACCGCTTCGGCCGACGGCGCTCCTACTCGACTCGCTTCGCGGGGCTGATCGCCAACCTCGAGAAGCGCTACCGCGAAACCGAGTCCGAGGGGGTGAAGGAGAAACTGGAGGAGTACATGTCGCTGCGCGCCTGCCCGGTGTGCGGGGGCGCGCGGCTGCGCGCGGAGTCGCGCGCGGTGCTCGTGGGGGGCACGCGGATCGAGGACTTCTGCGCGCTCTCCGCACGGCGCGCGATCGAGTGGCTGGAGCGAGGTGGAGCTCTCCGAGACCGACCGCCACGTGGCGCGGCTGATCCTGCGCGAGATCGCCGAGCGGCTGCGGTTCCTGGAGAACGTGGGGATCGGCTACCTCTCGATGGACCGCGCCTCCGCGACGCTCTCCGGCGGGGAGGCCCAGCGGATCCGGCTGGCCACGCAGATCGGCTCCTCGCTGGTGGGGGTGCTGTACATCCTCGACGAGCCCTCGATCGGCCTGCACCAGCGCGACAACTCGAAGCTGATCGCCACCCTGGAGCGCCTGCGCGACCTCGGCAACACGGTGATCGTGGTCGAGCACGACGAGCAGACGATGCGCGCCGCCGACCACCTCGTGGACCTCGGCCCCGG
The DNA here is from genome assembly GCA_963724305.1 of uncultured Solirubrobacterales bacterium. Classification (GTDB taxonomy): domain Bacteria; phylum Actinomycetota; class Thermoleophilia; order Solirubrobacterales; family Solirubrobacteraceae; genus Palsa-744. The sequence goes on along the minus strand of CAVRUG010000004.1, from coordinate 519,599 downwards.
CGCGGGCGAGCACGGGGGGCGGATCGTCGCGCAGGGCACCGCCGCGCAGGTGCAGCGCGTGAAGGAGTCCGCCACCGGCCAGTACCTCGCGGGCACCCTCGCGGTGGCGGTGCCCGCCAAGCGCCGCACACCCACGGGCTATGTGAAGGTGGAGGGCGCCACGCAGCACAACCTCCGCGACGTCGACGCCGCCTTCCCGCTCGGCGCGCTCACCTGCGTGACGGGGGTCTCGGGCTCGGGCAAGTCCACGCTCGTCAACGAGATCCTCTACAAGGCGGTGTCCGCGCGCCTGCACCGCGCGCGCGCCCGCGCCCGGCGCCCACCGCGCGATCCGCGGCCTCGATCAGCTCGACAAGATCATCGCCGTCGACCAGTCCCCGATCGGGCGCACCCCGCGCTCGAACCCCGCCACCTACACCGGCCTGTTCGACGTGATCCGCGACATGTTCTCCAAAACCCAGGAGGCCCGCGCGCGCGGCTACAAGCCGGGCCGCTTCTCCTTCAACGTGAAGGGCGGGCGCTGCGAGGTGTGCAAGGGCGACGGGCAGATCAAGATCGAGATGCACTTCCTCCCCGACGTCTACGTCCCGTGCGAGCAGTGCGCCGGCAAGCGCTACAACCGCGAGACCCTGGAGATCCGCTTCAAGGGCAAGTCGATCGCCGACGTGCTCGACATGCCGATCGAGGAGGCGGTCGAAGTTCTTCGAGCACATCCCCAAGGTGCGCCGGCGCCTGGAGACCCTGAACGCGGTCGGGCCTCGGCTACGTGCGCCTCGGCCAGCCCGCCACGACGCTCTCCGGGGGGGAGGCCCAGCGCGTGAAGCTCGCCACCGAGCTCTCCAAGGTGGCGACGGGGCGCACCCTCTACATCCTCGACGAGCCCACCACGGGCCTGCACTTCGCCGACGTGCAGCGGCTTCTGGAGGTGCTGCAGCGCCTCGTGGACGCCGGCAACTGCGTGGTCGTGATCGAGCACAACCTCGACGTGATCAAGTGCGCGGACCGCCTGATCGACATGGGCCCCGAGGGCGGCGAGGAGGGCGGCCTGGTGGTCGCCGCCGGCACGCCGGAGGAGGTCGCCGCCGAGCCGGCCTCGCACACGGGGCAGTTCCTCGCGCCGTTGCTGGCCGCGGCGGTCGGGGGCTCCAGGAACGGCGCCGGACCGCGCAAAGCCACGCAGGCGCAAGACCACGGGCGAAGGTCCGCGGCGTGAACGACCTGGCCCGCGAGGCCAGGCTGTGGGTGCAGAAGTGGCGGTGGTACGAGCGCAACACGCTGCCATGGAACCGCGCTCGGATCCACTGGGAGCTGATGCGCCGCGGCGCGTTCGCGCGCTGGCCGATGCAGGGCAACGTGCTGGAGGCCCTGCGCGAGGGCCGTCTGGAGGTGGGGGAGGGGGTGCTGCTGGAGCCGAACGTGTGGATCACCGCCCCCGGCAGCGCGCGCGTGCGGATCGGCGCGGGCACGTTCCTCAACCAGGGCGTGATGGTCGCCTCCCAGGAGCTCGTCGAGATCGGGGAGCACTGCATGCTTGCCAACGGCTGCTTCGTCTCCGACGCCTCCCACCGCTACGAGGACCCCGACACCCGGTCCCCTGGCAGGGCTTCACCTCGAAGGGCCCCACGCGGATCGGCGCCAACTGCTGGCTCGGCGCGAACGTGGTCGTCACCAGCGGTGTTGAGCGTCGGCGAGCGCTGCGTGATCGGCGCCGGCAGCGTCGTCACACAGGACATCTCCCCGTTCTCGGTCGCCGCCGGCGCGCCTGCGCGCGTGTTGAAAAGTGTTGACCACCGCTGATCCCGTCCACGAGGAGCGCTACTGTTCCAAACCAAGCTCGCTCGGAGGCGAGGCTCGGCGGCAGATAACAACGACAGATCGGGGAAGCATGTTGGCTGTGATGTTGCGCCCATTGCAGGTGTTCACGGCAAGGAGGGCCAAGACGCGCCTTGCGCTGCGTCGCGCCACACTGCTCGGTGGACTGGTGGCCGTTGCGGTGCCTGCGTTAGCGGCGAGTGCGCTCGCGGTTAGCGGTACACCGATCAAAATCGCCCAGCCGCAGTCCTACGATGGCCCTTCGGTCGCCGTTGACAGCACCGGCACCGCGTACATCGCCTGGGACAACACCAAGAACTTGGGGGGCATCGGCGAAGTGGTCGAATACTGTGTGCTCCCGACCGGCGCTGCGGCGTGCACGTACACCGGCCAGCTGCATCTCGCGGCTGGCCCCGGTTCGATCCTTGGGCATGTCCAAGTCCTCATAGACGGCGGGACTGTGCTCGTGTTCGCCGGGGAAGTCTTTGTCAAAGGCGAACAGTTCGAGCCCGAGCAGGTGTGGCAATCCACGGACGGCGGACGGACGTTTACGCCGTTGCTATCGGGCAAATCCGTTGCCAGGCCGGCGGAGGACGAACGGGCGCTGGTGCTGCCGGGGACGGGCGATCTCGGCCTCGGTGGGACCAATCTCGGCTTCGAAACGGATGGCGTCGAAAACGTTGGCCAGGCTGGCTTTGAGGTGTTTCCTCTAAGCCCTGGAGAAGAATGCTCTCGTAAACATTGCCCGCCGAGCGAGGAAAGCATCCCGCTGCAAGCCAAGCTCGCGAGGGAACTCGAAAAATACGGCCAGGGCGCAGACAGCTATGCATCGGTGACGAGCGGACCGGCGGCAGGCGTTCTCGGGGCATATACGGTGTCCTCTTCGCAGAACGAATGCGGGGGCGAAGGCATCTACAACCAACTGGCCTTCGTGTTCGGGGAAGGCCCCCAGGAAGCCAACAACAGCTACGCAATCCCGCCCGGCAAACCCCACAGCGCCTGGAAGACCGAACTCACCCACTCGGAATCGGACTGCAACGTCAACGGGATCTCAGCAGCCGGTGGACCCAGCGGCTTCGGCGTGGTCGAGAACGAAGAAGCGCGCAACTACCTCATCTATCACGCGTTCGACCAGAAAAACAGGGATTTCGACACCCCCACGACGGTCATCTCCACGGAAACGGGAAGCGAACCGGTTCTATCTCAGGATGGGAGCGGCAACCTCTACGTGACGTTCAGGGATGGCAACGGCGCCGAGGCTCTCGCGTTCAGTTCCAATGGCGGGGCGAGCTGGACGGGACCGGCTCCGGTCACCGCTGCGACATACAAGTACGGCAACGCGACGAGTGAAGTCAGCTCAGCTGGGCAGGGATGGCTGGTGTGGGACAACGAAGAATCCGTCTACGCCCAGCAGTTTGTGGCGAGCGATGCCGTACCGCCGGTGACGACGCCGATCTCGACGCCGATCGCGACGCCAGTAATCCCACCGACCCCCGACAGCAACTACGCGATCGAGAGCATCGTGTCGAACTCGAACGGGACGGTCACGATCACATTCGTCCCAACTCAGTCTGGTGAGGCGACCCTGGTGGTCACGGTGCCGACGGCGTCGATCGCCAGCGCCTCGGCCACGACCGCGAAGTCCAAGAAGTGCAAGCACGGCCAGATCAAGATCAAAGGCAAGTGCCTGCCATCCACCACTGCCGCTGGCAGGACCTCCGCCAGCGGCACAGCGGGCGTTCCGCTGAAGCTGACGGTTAGCCTCTCCAGCAAGATCAAGTCGCTTCTGAAGAAAGGCAAGACCGTCCATCTCACTGCGACCCTGACCTACACCTCGGCGCTCGGCGGCACACCCACGACCCACACATACAGCCTGACGGTCAAGGGCCACAAACCCAAGCACAAGAAGTAGGCGACGATCCGGCAACGACAGATGAAGGCCTCAGCCGGCGGTAGGGGGTGGCGCTGGCCTCGCGCAGATGGTAGGCTGGTAGCCATGGGTAGGAGGGCGTTCTCGGGGTCTGTGGTGGTCGTGCTTGTCATTGCTGGCCTGGCGCTGGCAATGTCGCCGGTCGCCTTTGGCGAGTCCGCTGGGGACATGGCCGCCACGCGGGCGCTCAGCATCGCCACCAAAACGCTTTTGAACAGCGCGCGACCCGACCTCCCACGGGGGCTCGTCAACGTCAACCACTACGCCAACCAGGTTGCGAATGAATGCCCCAAGGTGGCGTCAGAATCGCCGCAGAACACCGGTGCCGAACAGCTCGACAACGAGGTCGTGGGCGTGCTGACAGTCGTCGGCTACCGCACCGGCGCCGGCCCGATCAAGACCTTCTACCACGCGGTGAAAGGCCTGCACTGGAGCAACTCCAGGCTCACCCGCGCGGTCAAGAGCTTCGCCACCAAGCTCGACAAGCTCGTTGGCCTTACCGTTCCCAGCCTATGCGGCGACATCAAAGAATGGGCGGCCAGCGGCTACAAGACGCTGAGCCCGAGCACCACTCAGTTCCTCCAGAGCTACGAAGCAGTCGATCCCGAAGCTGAAGAAGGCCCGTTGATCGAGAGGCTCGCCAGGCCCTACGCGACCGCCGGGGACATCTCGCTCTTCCACAGCATCGAAACCTTCGAATCGGAACTGGCCGAAACGGAAGCCCACGCCGTCTTCGCCTACAAGCACCTCATGAACACCATCGAACTCAACCAGTAGGGGCTTCGCCGGTTCAGGGTTCACCGCCGAGTCTGCTCAATGCAGCAGCTCGTGCAGCTCGGCCACCTCGGCCGGGTCGATCTTGTAGGTGTGCTCGGGGCCGGGGTAGCGCCGCGCGCGGACGTCCTCCGCATAGGCGAGGACGCCGGCGTTCATCTCTTCCTGGAGGTTGGCGTAGCGCTTGACGAAGCGTGGTCCCAGGCCGTCGCGGATGCCGAGTAGGTCGTGGAAGACCAGCACCTGCCCGTCGGTGGCGGGGCCGGCGCCGATGCCGATCACGGGGATCTCCATCCGGCCCATCAGCTCCTCGGTCACCGCGGCGGGGATCGCCTCGAAGACGATCGCGAAGCAGCCCGCCTTCTGCAGCGCCAGCGCCTGCTCGGCGATCTTCGCCGCCGCCTGCGCGCTGCGTCCCTGCGCCTTCCAGCCGCCCAGCGCCGTGGAGGTCTGGGGGGTGAGCCCGACGTGGCCCATCACGGGGATGCCCGCGCCGACGATCGCGCGGGCGCGGCTGGCGGAGGCGGGGCCGCCGCCCTCCAGCTTGACCGCGTCGCAGCCAGCCTCCTGCACCATCCGCACGGCGGTGGCGATCGCCTGCTCGTCGCTGATCTCATACGAGCCGAACGGCAGGTCGCCGATCAGCAGCGGCGTGCGCAGCCCGCGCCGCGCGGCGGCGGCCAGCACGAGCATGTCCTCTAGGCGCACCGGCGTGGTGGCGCTGTAGCCGAGCACGGTGGTGGCGGCGGAGTCGCCCGACCAGCACCAGGTCGACGCCGGCCGCCTCGGCGGCGCGGGCGGAGGGGTAGTCGTAGGCGGTGACCATCACGATCGGGTCGCAAGCCGCTTCTTCTCCGCCAGTAGCGGCAGCGTCATCGGCAGGCGGCCGGGGTCGTGGGGGATCTGAACACTCGACTGGTTGCTCGGGGCGGGCGGATGGGTGGCTGGACATGGTGGTTGCGTTCCTCTCTGAAGCGGTTGGCGCCCTCAGGCTCAGCAGGGTTGCCACCGCGTCGTCGACGGTGATGATGCGGTTGGTGTTGGCCTCCACGTGCACCACGCGGGGCTCGTAGCGCTCCATCTCGGCCCGGTCGTACTGGCCGTAGGAGATCACGATGATCGTGTCGCCGCGGTGCACGAGGCGCGCGGCGGCGCCGTTGACCTTCATCGCCCCCGAGCCGCGCTCGCCGGCGATCGTGTAGGTCTCGAAGCGGGCCCCGTTGTCGATGTCGACGACGTGTACCTGCTCGTGCTCGAGGATGTCGGCGGCCTCCAGTAGGTCCGCGTCGATCGTGATCGACCCCACGTAGTGCAGGTCGCAGTCGGTCACCGTCGCGCGGTGGATCTTGGACTTGAGCATCACGCGCTGCATGTTGTCGCTGCCTTTCCTGGTGGTCGAGTGGGCTCCGAAGTGGGTTCGAGGGTGACGTTGTCGATCAGCCGCACCCCGCCGACGTGCGCGGCGATCGCCAGCAGCGCCGGGCGGTCGAGCTCGGGGAGCGCCTCCAGCGTGTCGGGGTCGACGAGCTCGACGTAGTCGGCGCGCACCTCGGCGGCCGCCAGCGAGGCGTTGGCGGCGTCCAGCAGCGACGGCGGAGACCTGCTCCCCCGTGGCAGCCAGCTCGCCGGCGGCGCACAACGCTGTGTGCAGCGCGCGTGCGCGGGGTCGCGCGGTCGGGTCGAGCAGGGCGTTGCGGCTGGAGAGCGCCAGCCCGTCGTGCTCGCGCACGGTGGGCAGCGCCTCGATCTGCACCGGCAGGTTGAGGTCGGCCACCAGGCGTCGGATCACCACCACCTGCTGGGCGTCCTTCTGGCCGAGGTAGAGCGATGTCGGGCATCGTCATGCACAGCAGCTTCGTCACCACCGTGGTCACCCCGCGGAAGTGCGAGGAGCCGCGCGCGGCGCCCTCCAAACGGTCGGTCAACCCCAACACTTCCACCGCGGTGGCAAAGCCGGGCGGGTACACCTCTTCGACCGGGGGCGCAAACAGCAGGTCGGCGCCCGCTTCCGCCGCCAGCCCCGCGTCGTGGCGTTCTGAGCGGGGGTAGCGCTCCAGGTCCGAGCCCTCGTTGAACTGCGCGGGGTTGACGAACAGCGATACAACCACCACGTCGCACTGCTCGCGAGCCCGGCGGATCAGCGAGAGGTGCCCCTCGTGCAGTGCGCCCATCGTCGGCACCAGCCCGATCGTCGAGCCGCTCTCGCGGGACGGTGCCAGCGCGGCCCGGAGCTCGGCGACGGTGCGCAGCGTTCTCATCGCGCGCGTGGCCTCCGGTACAGGCCCACAAGGTGAGCGGCGCGCTCATGGCCGACACGTCCCTGCCACGGTGCAGACTCCCGATGCGCACAGTGTGCTCATGCGCGTGGGGCGAGTCGGTCGTGATGGTGGCTCATGGCCTTCGGTCCAGTTCCTGCGGATACCGGCGCGAAAAGAGAAGCTCGGCGCTGCGGGTCCATCCCGGGCTTGCCCGGTGACGGCCTGTAAGGAATTATACAGCGCTTAGGTGGGCTGTGGGGGATTGAGGGCGCTGTGTGCTCAGTTGCACAGAGGGTATTGGTCCCGTCGTCGAGGCCATCGGCAGATGCCGTTTCCCACGCACGACTCTCATCGGCTAAGGCGAGGCACCTTGAGTGTCTTCTCGACGAAGGTCGGGATACCATCACGCCTCATGTCGTCGCGAGGAGAGCCACTCGCCGGGCTCGGCCGCGGAGCGGCGCGAGGCCCTCAAGGAGGTGTTCGCGCAGGCGCAGGTCTGCGTGCGCTGCGCGGAGCTGGCCGCCACACGCAAGACGTGGTGTTCGGAGCGGGCAACGCCGACGCCGAGCTGATGTTCGTGGGGGAGGCCCCCGGGGCCAGCGAGGACGAACAGGGGCTGCCGTTCGTGGGCGCGGCCGGGAAACTGCTGGAGAAGCTGCTGGGGGAGATCGGTATGGCACGTACGGATGTGTTTATTGCGAACGTGCTCAAGTGCCGACCCCCGGCAACCGCGACCCCCAGCAGGTGGAGATCGAGAACTGCCGGGAGTACCTGTACCGCCAGGTGGAGCTGATCCAGCCGCGGGTGATCTGCACGCTGGGGAACTTCTCCACGAAGCTGCTGCGCGACGATCCGACCGGGATTACGCGCCTACACGGGCAGCCGGAGGTGCTCGAGGTGGGCCGCCGGGCGGTGCGGCTCTACCCGATCTTCCATCCCGCGGCGGCGCTCTACACCCCGCGGATGCTCGAGACGCTGCGCGAGGACTTCAGCCGCTTGCCCGAGCTGCTGGCGCTGCCCGCGCCAGAGCAGCCGCAGTGGCTGGAGGTCCCAGAGGCGGCGAGGAGCCCGAGGAGTCCCTCCGGTCCCGCCCAGTGAGCCGGCGGTGCCAGCGCGGAGCCGGCGAACCGAGGTCGATCAGCTCGGCCTGTTTCTGAGATCGGCAAGCCCAAGCCCCTAAAGCTGACCGGCCACGGAGAGCTGCCGATAGTGGACAAATCTCCTCCCAAGCAGGGCGACCGTGCCCACGTACCCTCTCCCGTGCGCCGGTCGTCGTTGAGGGGGCTTCAAGCTTGGCCAGAAAGCGCTCGCAGAAAGAATCGCCTCTCGGGGCTTGCGCTCTCCGCAAAAGATGATATTGTCGATCTACTTTATGAGGTTTAGGCTTTTGCGGGCAGGCTCGGCGGAGCTTGAGAGACGACCGGAGATCCTTCGAGAACCATGCAGATCGACGTTCATCAGCACATCTGGACCGACCCGCTGCTCGACGCCCTGGCCGCTCGCCGGACGCTCCCCTTCGTCCGGCGCTCGCACGGCCTCACCGTGCTGCACGCCGCGGGCGAGCAGCCCTATGTGATCGACCGGGAGGCGGAATCGCCCGGCCGGCGCGCGAGCCTCGTGGACGGCGACGGCCTCGACCTCGCGCTGGTGGCGCTCTCGAGCGCGATCGGCATCGAGGCGCTGCCGCGAGAGCAGGCAGACGAGCTGATCGACGCCCATCTCGAGGGCGTGTGGCGCTGCCCCACGGTTTTGCCGCCGTGGGGGCCGATCGCGCTCGAGGACCCGGACCCCGACGACGTCGATCGGCTGCTCGCGCGCGGCTGCGTCGGTGTCTGCCTGCCCGCGGGAGCGCTCGCCGGCCCGGACGCCCTGGCGCTCGACTCGCCGCTGCTCGAGCGGGTGGCGAAGCCCGTGGGGCGCCGCTGTTCGTCCACCCCGGCCCCGCGCCGGGCCGGCGGCCCGCCGAGGCGACGCTGAGCGAGCCGCTGTGGTGGCGTCCGCTGACCGATTATGTCGCCCAGATGCAGGCAGCGTGGCTGACGTTCGCGACGCTCGGGCGGCGCGAGCACCCGCGGCTGCGGGTTGTGTTCGCGATGCTCGCGGGTGGGGCACCGCTGCTCAGCGAGCGCCTCGCGGCGCGCGGCGGGCCCGCCGTGGACCTGCACGATCCGCTGAGCTTCTACGACACCTCCAGCTACGGTCCGGCCGCCGTGGAGGCGATGGCGCGCCGGGTGGGCGGGGAGCAGCTGGTGTACGGCTCGGACCGTCCCGTCGTCGAGCCGACCCCCACCGGCCGCGAGGCGCTGCTCGCGGAGAACGGCGCCCAGCTGCTGGAGCGCACCGGCGCGATTCGGCGCGATCAGAGCGGCGCGTATGCGTGCCCGTCGGCCGTGCGGCGCGCGTGGGGGTCGCCTCGTGAGCGCTCGTCCCGGCGCGCGTACGTGTCGTCCGCCGCGGCAGCCCAGCCACTTGCGCCGCCTGAACGCCCTGAGCCTCGCCGTGGAGCGGTTCGAGCTGCTGTTGGCCGCGCCCGAGCCGGAGCCCGCCGAGGGCCTCGGACGCGCTTCCTCAGCCCGCGCAGCTCGAGCGCTTCGCCGCCGCGCTCGCCGCCGACCCCGGCCCGCTGGCGGCACCTGGTCCGCCACGAGCACGACGCGCGCGTGTACGAGCAGATCTTCAGCGACGAGCGCGTCAACGCGTGGCTGATCTGCTGGAGCGACCGCCAGGACACGGGCTTTCACGACCACGACGAGTCCGCCGGCGGGATCGCGGTGATCGCCGGCCGCGTGCGCGAGGAGCGCCTCGCGGTGGGCTCCCCGCCGCTGGTGCGGAGAGCTGTCGGCGGGGGAGTGCTTCAACGTCCCGGCGAGCGCGATCCACCGCGTACTGCACGCCGGCGCCCGAGCCGGCGATCACGATCCACGCGTACTCGCCGCCCCTCACCCGCATGGGCGCCTACCGGATCGGGCCCGGCGGCGCGCTCGAGCGCGAGGCGCTCTCCTACGAGCAGGAGCTGCGCGCCGCGTAGGGGGCACCCGCAGATCGCCGCTCCGCAGCGGAAGTGGGGTCCGTAGCGCCCGGGCTCGCCGCCGATGCCCCGCCACAGGGCACTACAGTTTCTCCGTGTTCGTCCGCGAAACCTCGGCCCCCGAGGAGACCGAGGCGCTGGGCGCCGAGTTGGCCGCGCAGCTGCGCGCGGGGGACGTGGTGCTGGTGCGCGGCGAGCTGGGCGCGGGCAAGACCACGCTTGTGCGGGGAGCCGCGCGGGCGCTGGGGGTGAGCGACCCGGTGACGCAGCCCCACGTTCGGGATCGGGCACCGCTACCGCGGGTCGCGGCGTGACGGTCGCCCACCTCGACCTCTACCGGCTGGCGGGGCTGGGGCAGGAGGACCCGGGCCTGCTGGAGGACTATCTTGAGCCGCGCAGAGCATCGCGTTCGTGGAGTGGCCCGAGGAGGGCAGCCCCGAGCTTGGGGAGGCACGGATGCGGGTGACGCTCACCCACGTCGGCGGCGACCGCCGGCGGATCGAGGTCGCTGCAGAGCGATGATCGTCCTCGGCTTCGACACCGCCACGCCCGCCACCGTCGTGGGGCTGCGGCTCGCCGACGGGACCACGCTGCAGGCGCGCGACGACCCGCCCGCCGGCGAGCGCCCCGGGCACACCACGCGCCTGCTGACGCTGGCGAGCGAGCTGCTCGCCCAGGCCGGGCTGCGCTGGGGGGCAGCTCGAGCGGATCGCGGTGGGCGTGGGGCCGGGCACGTTCACGGGCCTGCGCATCGGGGTCGCCACCGCGCGCGGCCTGGCGCAGTCGCTGGGAATCGAGGTGGTGGGCGTCTCGCACCCTGCGGGTTCTCGCCGAGGCCGCCCTGCGGGGCATCGGATCGCGGATGGCGCAGAGTGCGGCGAGCGGTCGGGGCGCCGCCGCCAAGCGGAGGCGTGCGTCGCTAGCGTGATGGACGCCCGGCGCGGCGAGGTGTTCGCCGCGCGCTACGCCGGAGGGCGGAGCGGCGGACCCCTGTGCGCTGCGCCCCGAGGACGCTGCCGGGAGCGTCTCGCCTCGGCGAGCGTCCCGTTTCGGAGGGCGCGATGTGGCTGGGCGGTGGGGGATGGGGCGGTACGCTTTCGGGGATATCTGGAGGCGATCGCGGTGGCGGTCCCGGAGGACTCCTCGCCGCTGCACCGAGTCGACGCCGGGGTGCTGTGCGAGCTGGCCCTGAGCGCGCCGGCGGGCGATCCCGAGGCGGTGCTGCCCGACTACCGCCGCCGGCCGGATGCGGAGATCGCCTTGGAAAAAGCGCAGTAGTGAGCCAGTCCCCCGTTCAACGTGAGGCGCACCGGAGGCTCCGAGGTGCGCCCGAACGTCGCAGAGTCGCCCGAGCAGCCGCACTGGAGATCCGGCGCCTGGCCTACCCCGACCTGCCGCAGGTGATCGGGATCGAGCGCCGCGCCTTCCCGACGCCGTGGTCGCTGGCGATGTTCGTGCTGGAGCTCTCCAAGTCCTCCGGCGTCTGCCTCGCCGCGGTGCTCGACACCGAGCGCGAGCGGCGGCTCGTGGGGTACCTGATCTGCTCGCGCTACGAGACCGTGTGGCACGTGATGAACGTGGCGGTCGCCCCCGAGCACCGCCGCGAAGGGGTGGCCTCGGCGCTGCTCGGCGAGCTGTACGTGCGTGTGGGCGACGAGCAGGCGCGCTACACCCTGGAGGTGCGCCGCTCCAACGACGTCGCGATCCGCCTCTACGAACGCGAAGGCTTCCGCGCGGCGGGCCTGCGTCGGCGCTACTACCAGGACAACGGCGAGGACGCGCTGGTCATGTGGCGCACCCCGCCACGCTGGTGGGGTCGCTCGAGGATGTGCCCAACCCCGGCTTCCTGTGATGGGGACCGTCGGGGCTCCGTGTCGGTGGGACGGATGGATCAGGGGTGAGCATGATCTCGCGCTTGAGACGAGCTGCGACGACACCTGCGCGGCGGTCGCTCGACGGGGAGGGGCGGGTGCGCTCGAACGTGATCTCCTCGCAGGAGGTGCACGACCGCTTCGGAGGCGTGGTCCCTGAGATCGCCTCCCGTCACCACCTGGAGCTCGTCAACCTCGTCGTGGCCCAGCGCGCTCGAGCGTGCCGAGACGACCTGGACGAGGTCGATCTGGTTGCCGCCACCCAGGGTCCCGGGCCTGGTGGGGGCACTGTTGGTGGGCTTCGCCACCGCCAAGGCGTTGGCCGCCGCGCGGGAGCTGCCGTTCGCTGCGGTGGACCACCTCCAGGGCCACGTGGCCGCAAACTTCGTAGCCGGCGAGCGGGTCCTCACCCGCCCGTTCGAGCCCCCCTTCGTGTGCCTGATTGCCAGCGGCGGACACACGCTGCTGGCGCACGTGCGCGAGCACGAGGGCTTCGAGGTGCTGGGGAGCACGCTCGACGACGCCGCGGGGGAGGCGTTCGACAAGGGCGCCCGGATGCTTGGACTCGGCTACCCCGGCGGGCCCGCGCTCGAACGCCTCGCGGCGAGCGGCGACCCGAGGCGTTCCCGTTCCCCGCCGGCGGGCCCCAGGCCGGGGCTCGGCATCGCCCGCCAGGCGTTCGCGCACAGCCTGGACTTCTCCTTCGCAGGCCTGAAGACCTCGCTGCTCTATAAGGTGCGCGAGCTCTCCGAGACCGAACTCGCGGCACGGGCGGCGGACCTCGCGGCCTCCTACCAGGCGGCGATCGTCGAGCGACTTGTCGAACGGGCCGAGCGGGCACTGCAGCAGACCGGCCTCGAGCGCCTCGCGGTCGGTGGCGGGGTCGCCGCCAACGGCGCACTGCGCCGCCGCCTCGAAGAGCTGGGCGCGACCGTGCACGTGCCGCGAGCGGGTGCTGTGCACCGACAACGCCGCGATGATCGCCAGCGCCGCGCGCTTCGCCGAGCGGCTGCCCTATCCGCGACTACCTGCCCTCGACGTCTACGCGACAGGCGAACGGGCGTGGGCCTCACCCCCGCGGCGGCCGCGGTGAGGCGGCTACGCAGGGCCACCTCTATAGTCACGGGCGATGGCCTATGGAGAGTTGACCGAAGCCGGGGGACACGCACCTCGGACGCGAAACCGGTAGTCGCTCGAACCGTCGACCGCAGCCGGGGGACACTCGCCGTTCGGCCGAATCCGGGGACCGCTCCTGGGCGCAGCATCCCCGGTTCGGCCAACACGGCGGAGGTCGAGCGCGCCGACGCATGGAGTTCCCGCCAACCCCGGCGAGCGGCTCTCGCTGGGGGTCGCCGCGCGGCTGTCGCGCTACCTGCAGGTGCTCACGCAGGCGCGCAAGATGGGCAAGGAGACGATCTCCTCGCAGGAGCTCTCCGACTACACCCACGTCAACTCGACCCAGATCCGCCGCGACCTCTCGGGCTTCGGCAAGTTCGGCAAGCGCGGAGTGGGCTACAACGTCGAGTCGCTCGTCTCGCAGATCCGCAAGATCCTGCGCACCGCGGGTCAGCACAACATCGCGCTGTTCGGGGCCGGGCACCTCGGCCAGGCGATCGCCTCCTCGGACATCTTCGCCGACCACGGCTTCCGCGTGGTGGCGATCTTCGACGTGGACACCGCCAAGGTGGGCACCACGGTGGGCAACAAGGTGGTGCGCCACACCCGCGACCTGCGCCAGATGGTGGAGGACGAGGACATCGTCGTCGGGGTGCTCGCGATCCCCGGCGCCGTCGCCCAGGAGCTCGCCGACGAGCTCGTGGAGGCGGGCGTGAAGATCATCTTCAACTACTCCGAGTCGCTGCTGATCGTGCCCCCCGGAGGTCACCGTCCACACCTCCAGCCCCGCTGTGGACCTGCTGTACGCGCTGTACTTCTACCTAACCTGACGACCGGAACCGCATGAACAGCTTGGACCTCGACCGGGCGGTGGAGACCTTCGCGCAGGCGGTGGACGGCACCGTCGGCCTGGAGGAGGAGTTCTCGCTGCTGCAACCCCGCCACGCTCGAACTGGTGCCCCGCTTCGAAGCGCTGCGCGAGGCCGCCCGCGTGCGCGATCCGGGCGTGCATCTTGCACGAGCACATCACCGGCGAGCTGATCTCCGCGGAGATCGAGATCGTCTCGGGCCCCGGCGCGGACCTCCACGACGCGCTGGCCCGCCAGCGCGAGCACCGCCGGCGGCTGTTCGCGCTCGCCGAGGAGCACGGCCTGGCGCTGGGCGCCACCGGCACCCACCCGTGGGCGGACTACCGCGAGCAGCGATCATCGACACCGAGCACTACCGCCGCGTGGAGGAGGGCCTCAAGTACGTGGCGTGGCGCAACAACACCTTCAGCATGCACGTCCACGTCGGCGTGCGCGACGTCCACCGCGCGGTGCTCGTGTGCGACCGGCTGCGCGGCGTGCTGCCGCTGCTGCTGGCGATCTCCGCCAACTCCCCCTACCTCGACGGCCGCGACTCGGGCCTGCACTCCGCGCGCACCCAGAGCTTCACCCGCAGCTTCCCTCGCTGCGGGGTGCCCGACGCCTTCGGCGGCTGGCGCGCCTACCGCGAGTACATCGAGCTGCTGCTGCGCACCCGCTCGATCGTGGAGTTCACCCAGGTGTGGTGGTCGGTGCGCCCCCACTTCGCGCTTCGGCACCGTGGAGGTGCGCATCTGCGACGCGCAGGCCACCGCGGCGGAGTCCGAGGCGCTGGCCGGGCTGATCGTGGCCTGCGTGGCGCAGGCCGCGCGCGACGTCGACGAGGGCGTCCCGTTCACCGACCCGGAACCGCGGATGGTCGAGGAGAACATGTGGCGGGCGATCCGCTTCGGCCTCGACGGCCGGCTGATCGACATCGAGCGCGTCGAGGAGTACCCGGCGCGGGAGGCGATCGAGCGGCTGGCGAGCTGGACGCGCCCCGGTGCGCGGGGAGCTCGGCATCGAGCTGGCCTTCCCCGAGCGCAACGGCGCTCAGCGCCAGCGCGCGATGATCGAGGCGGGCGCCGACCGCGAGGAGGTCTTCGCGGCGTCGGTGGCGGAGACCAGAGCAAACCTACTCACCGGAGGTGGCGGTGTGAGCACACAGGAGGCCCAGCAGGGCGAGCCGGGGGAGCGGGAGCCGAGGGGCAGCCGAGCGAAGCGGAGCTGAGCGCGGCCTACGAGGCCGAATTGAGCCGCATCACGAGCGCCGACATGGTGCTCCAGGCGACCGTCTCGCTGCTGAACATCGGTGCGCGCCGCCTCGGTCTGGTCGGTGGGCCGGATCAGGCGACGCCCGAGCAGGGCAGCCCCGAGCGCGACCTCGAGCAGGTGCGCGACGCGATCGACGCCGTGCGCGGGCTGATGGGGGTGGTCGAGCGCCGGGCCCCCCAGGAAGCGCGCCCGCTGCGCGACGCGCTCTCCCAGCTGCAGATGGCCTACGCGCGCGAGTCTCAAGGACCGCCCGCCCAAGGCCCGCCCGCCCAAGGCCCGCCCGCCCAAGGCCTGCCCGCCCAAGGCCTGCCCGCCCAAGGCCCGCCCGCCCAAGGCCCGCCCGCCCAAGGCCCGCCCGCCCAAGGCCCGCCCGCCCAAGGCCCGCCCGCCCAAGGCCCGCCCGCCCAGGGTGCACCGGCGCCGGCAGCCGCCTGCGGAGGCTCCACCGCGGGCCGCCCCCGACCCGTCGCAGCCGGGCGCCGCGAAGCCCGGGCCGGGGCCCGCGGAGTCCAGTGGCCGGCTGTGGGTTCCGGGACGCTGAGTCGTTCGCGCGGGAGATCATTGGGGAGCATCCGCGCGCGCGGCCACGGAGAATGGGCGCGTTGGGGGCGGGGCCTCCATGCCCCGCCACGGGCGTTGCCGACCCACCTAAACGCCATCCGCCGCGCGGCACGATAGACTGCGCGCGCTTTTCCGCCGGGTAGGCGCTCGACTGAGCGATCCGGGCGGATGGTGGACATTTGTGCGCGCGACCTTCGCGCGGCACGCCAACCGACCGGAGGATTTCTGTTGAGCAGCTTCCTGACAAACCACGGGGTCGTCGTCGCCCTCGTTTGCGCCGTGTGCGCCGTCGTGTATGGGCTCCTGACGACGCGCTCTCTGCTCGCGCTTTCGCCCGGCAACGAGCGCATGCAGAGCATCTCGCTCGCCGTCCAGCAGGGCGCACGCGCCTACCTGAACCGCCAGTACATCGACGATCGCCGTCGTCGGCGTGGTCGTGTTCGTCGCGCTGATCCCGATCCAGAACATCGCCGTCGCGTGCGGCTTCGCGATCGGCGGCATCCTTTCCGGCTCGACCGGCTACATCGGCATGAACGTCTCGGTGCGCGCCAACGCGCGCGTCGCCGAGGCCGCCCGCGGGGGCGTCGCGCCGGCGCTGAGGGTCGCCTTCCGCGGCGGCGCGATCACCGGCCTGCTGGTCGTCGGCCTCGCGCTGATCGGGGTCGCCGGCTACTACGGCGCGCTCACCTCGGTCTTCAACGACAACTCAGAAGACGGCGGTGGATGCGCTGATCGGCCTCGGCTTCGGCGGCTCGCTGATCTCGATCTTCGCGCGTCTCGGCGGCGGCATCTTCACGAAGGCGGCCGACGTCGGCGCCGACCTCGTGGGCAAGGTCGAGGCGGGCATCCCCGAGGACGACCCGCGCAACCCGGCGACGATCGCTGACAACGTCGGCGACAACGTCGGCGACTGCGCCGGCATGGCGGCCGACCTGTTCGAGACCTACGCCGTCACCGCGGTCGCGGTGATGCTGCTCGGGGTGCTCACCTTCGACCAGTCCACCCGCGTGGTGCTCTTCCCGCTGGTGATCGGCGGCGTGGCGATCATCGCCTCGATCATCGGCACGTTCGCGGTGCGCACCACCACCGGCAACGTCGAGCGCGCGCTCTACCAGGGCCTCGTCCTCTCCGGCCTGCTCGCCGCCGCTGCGTTCGCGCCGATCACCTACTGGCTGATGCACGGCGTCGCGCTGAAGAGCACCTCCGAGGCGATCAGCTGGTGCAAACTCTATCTCTGCGCGATTATCGGGATCGGCGTCACCGCCTGCCTGTTCGTGATCACCGACTACTACACCTCGACCCGCTTCTCGCCGGTGAAGAAGACCGCCAAAGCGTCGATCACCGGCCACGCGACCAACATCATCCAGGGCTTCGGCTCGGGCCTGCAGGCGACATCGCTGCCGGCGCTGGTGATCGTGCTTGGGATCCTCGGCGCTTGGAAGCTCGCGGGCGGCGGCACCACCGGCATCTACGGCATCGGCGTTGCCGTCATGGGCCTGCTGTCGCTGACCGGGCTGATCGTCGCGCTCGACGCGTTCGGGCCGATCACCGACAACGCCGGCGGGATCGCCGAGATGGCCGACCTGCCCGAGGAGGTGCGCAACGTCACCGACCCGCTCGACGCCGTCGGCAACACCACCAAGGCCGTCACCAAGGGCTACGCGATCGGCTCCGCGGTGCTCGCCGCGGTCGTGCTGTTCGCCGGCTTCCAGAAGGAACTGGAAGCAGCTCGGCACCACTTTCAGCTTCGGCATCAACGAACCGCCCGTGCTGATCGGCCTGCTGCTCGGCGGGCTGATGGTGTGCCTGTTCGCCTCGATGTCGATCGAGGCCGTCGGGCGCGCCGGCGGCGCGGTCGTCGAGGAGGTGCGCCGCCAGTTCCGCGAGCACCCCGGGATCATGGACTGCACCGAAGAGCCCGAATACGCCACTTGCGTGGACATCGTCACCCGCACCGCCCAGCGCGAGATGATCCTGCCCTCGCTGCTGCCGATCGGGATGACCCTGATCGTCGGGCTGATCGACACCCAGGCGCTCGGGGGCCTGTTGATCGGGGTGATCGTCGTGGGCTTCTTCTTCGCGGTGATGATGACCGCGGGCGGCGGCGCGTGGGACAACGCCAAGAAGCTGATCGAGGACGGCGCGTTCGGTGGCAAGGGCTCCGACGCGCACGCCGCCTCGGTCACCGGCGACACCGTCGGCGATCCCTTCAAGGACACCGCCGGCCCCGCGATCAACCCGATGATCAAGGTCGCCAACATCGTCGCGATCCTGATCATTCCGCTGATTACCTGAGCCGGCTGGACTGGAGCCGCCACCTGCCTGCCTCTCCGCCCACCCGTCCGCTCGTCCACTAGCGGCGGGTGGCGGCGGGTGGGACGGCCTCCAGTTCATAACCTCAAGTGCAGATGAACGATTGGGAGTGGCTGGAGCCCGAGGGCTCGACGGAGCCGGTGCGCGAGCGTCTCACTGCCTGGTCGGCAGCGACGCTCGAGCCGCACCATCGGCTCCCCGATCCTGTTCGGGATCGTCTACACCTCGCTCGCGAGCGGCCGTGTTCTTCTCGCTCGGGGTGGTCGTCAACCACGCGCTCGGGCTCACCCCGCTCGTCTTCCTGATCGCGGCGCTGATGTTCGGGCTCACCGCGCTCACCTACGTGGAGGGCGCCTCTCTGCACCAGGAGCCCGGCGGCTCCACGGTGTTCGCACGCTACGCCTTCAACGAGCTCGTCTCGTTCATCGCCGGCTGGGCGATCCTGCTCGACTACGTCATCCTGATCGCGGTCTGCGCGTACGCCGCGACGCAGTACCTGAAGGTGTTCTGGGCGCCGCTCGGCCACCACGCCGAGGCGCTGCTGCTGGCGCTCGCGATCATCGCCTTCGTCGTGCTCTCCAACATCCGCGGCCTCTCCTCCCGCCGCGGGCTGCGCATCGGCGTGCTCGTCGTCGGGGCGCTGGTGCTCGAGCTGTTCGTGATCGCGCTCGGCCTAGTCCTCTACTTCAACCCCCACACGATCTCCGCCTCGATCCACCTCGGCAGCGCGCCCACGTGGTCGGGGCTGATCTTCGCGCTGACGATCACCACGATGGCGTTCACCTCGGTCGAGTACGCCTCCGGCCTGGCCGGCGAGGTGATCGCCAGTCGCCGAGCGCTGCGGCGGCTGCTGGCGAGCGGCATCGTCGTCCTGATCCTCGCCTACGTCGGCGTGGCGCTGCTCGCCGTCACCGCCTTCCCGATCCACGGCACCCACTCCGCGCTCGGCCACCGCTATCTGGATGACCCGGTGATCGGGCTGGTCAGCCGCCTGCGCCCGCACGCGCTCGCGCAGGTGCTGCGCTACGCGATGGGCGCCGTCGTCGCCGTCACGCTGATCGCCGCCGCCAACTCCGCGATGCTCGGGCTCTCGCGCCTGGCCTACTCGCTCTCCACCAACCGCCAGATCCCCAGCGGCCTCGGGCGCCTGCACCAGCGGCGCTCCACCCCCTAGCTGCTGATCCTGCTCGCCGGCCTGCTCGCCGCCGTGCTGGTGGTGCCCGAGAACCTCGACTTCCTCGTCGGGATCTACGCCTTCGGCGCGGTGCTCTCGTTCACGATCGCTCACCTCTCGGTGGTGCGCCTGCGCTACCGCGAGCCCCACCGCCGCCGGCCGTTCCGCATGCCGCTTCAGTGCGCTTCCGGGGCGGCGGCTGCCGCGTGCTCGCCGTGCTCGGCGCGCTGCTCTCCGGCCGCCGGCTGGGTCGCGCTGATGGTCGTCCACCACCCCGCCCGCTACGTCGGGCTGGGGTGGATGGCGGCCGGCCTCGTGCTCTACCTCGTCTACCGCCGCCTCGACGAGAGCTCTCCCCTGCGGCGCGTCACGGTGGCGCCCGAGATGCTGCGCCCCGAGCAGCCCCGCGCGCGCGACTACGGCTCGATCCTCGTGCCGCTGCACGGGGGCGCGCTGGACGACGACATCGTGCAGACCGCCGCGCTGCTCGTCGCCGGCGAGCCCACCGACGAGGCCGCGATCGACACCGTCACGATCGAGGCGGTGTGGATCTTCGAGATGCCGATGGCGCTCACGCTCGATGCCCGCCTGCCCGAAGAGCACATCAAGGCGCGCCCGCCGCGCGCTCTGGCGCGCGCCAAGGCGGTCGGCGAGGAGCACCAGGGCGTGCATGTCGCCACCGCCACCGTCCGCGCCCGCGGGCCGGCCACGCGATCGTCGAGGAGGCCCGCCGTCGCGGCGTGGAGGCGATCGTGCTCGGCGCCGAAGAGCCCTCCCGCATGCGCGGCGGCGCCCGCCTCGGTGGCCGCCGGGGGCTGGAGAGCTACGCCGGGGACGTCGTGCGCTACGTAGTCGCCCGTGCCCCCTGCCGGGTGATCGTCACCGCGCCCCCGGTGCGCTTCGACGTGGCTGCGGAGGGCGATTCCGATCCTACCCTCCCGCGGGGGACCCGACGTGCCGCCGGAGCCGGCATCGTCTGAATGCCTGCCGACCCATGTACGTCTTGATCGTGGGCGCCGGGCGCGTCGGCTCGGCCGTCGCCAAGTCCGCTCTGGCGGCCGGCCACGAGGTCTCGGTGCTCGACGAGGACCCGCTCTCCCACGAGCGCCTCAACGCCGGGCAGGCCACCAGCTGGGAGGACGCCGGCGGGCTCTTCACGATCGGCACCGCCCTGGAGGTCGAAGCCCTGGTGCAGGCCGGCGTGGAGCGCGCCGACGTGTTCATCGCCTCCACCAACGGCGACAACACCAACCTGATCATCGCCCAGATCGCCCAGAAGCGCTTCGACGTGCCGAAGGTGCATCGCCCGCGTGATGGACCCCGCGCGGGCCGGCTGGTACGGCGAACAGGGCCTGCACACGATCTCCCCCACCCAGCACGCGATCGAGATGTTCGAGCGCGCGCTGACGGTCGAGCACGCGGCCTAGCGCACCACCCGCCACGGTCTCACGGCCCTCAGCTCATGTACGCGATCATCGTCGGGGCAGGGAAGGTCGGGCGCAACCTCGCCCGCGAGCTGATCGCCAAGGACCAGGAGGTGACGCTGATCGAGTCCTCCCGCCCCCGCTACCTCTCGATCGAGGAGGAGTTCGAGCACGCCGCCCAGTACGGCGACGCCACCGAGCTGTGGGTGCTCGAGCGCGCCGGCATCCAGCGCGCGGACCTCGTGATCGCGGTCACCGGGGACGACGAGGACAACATGCTCGTCTGCCAGGTCGCCAAGGAGAAGTACCTCTGCGACCGCATCATCGCCCGCGTCAACAACCCCCGCAACCACGAGCACTTCAAGCTGCTGGGGATCCAGCCCGCGGTCTCCGCCACCGACCTGATCCTGCGCCTGATCGAGCACGAGGTGCCTCGCTACGGCCTCGTGCACCTGCTCGCCCTCGAAGAGGAGCGCCTGGAGATCATCGAGCTCGAGGTCGGCGCCGGCGCCCCCGCCGTCGGCGAGCGCGTCGCCGACATCCACCTCCCCGAAGGCTCGCTGATCATCTCCGTGCTGCGCGGAGGTCGGGCTTCGTCCCCAAGGCCGACACCGTGATCGAGGCCGGCGACGAGGTGCTGCTGGTGCTCGACCCCGGCCTGGAGGACGCGATCACGGGGTTCTTCGCGGCCAACGGCGGCGCGCCGGGGGGGTAGGAGGTTCCCGGATGCGCCGATGCGAGGGGCGCCTCGTGCCCCGCGCTGGGTGGCGAGCTTCACCAGCGCCGAGGAGTCGGCGTCAACGAGGTGCCGCAGTTGGGCTCGGGAAGGCCGTGCTCACGCTCTGACGTGACGGTCCACTATCCTTGATCGCCCGGTCCGGGATGGTGTAATCGGTAACACGCGTGCCTCTGGAGCACGAATTTGGGGTTCGAGTCCCTGTCCCGGAGTAGCAGGAAATGGCTTGGGTATTTCAGAGACGTTGCGGTGAGGTTGCCAGCTTGGGCCAGGATTTGGGCCAGTCGTGCACCATACACGCGACTCGGAGGCCCCGAGACTCTTGTCGTTCCCTGGACGTAGGATGCTTGGATGCTCTCGGCGGTTGACCCCCTTGGCCGGACGGTCCATCTGACCGCTGACCGCTGGGAGCACATCATCGACGGCCACCCCGAAATGGAGGGCCTGCGCGCCGAGGTGCTGAAGGCGATCCGGGAGCCGAGCGAGTTGCTCCACAGCCCGCGTGTCGGCGAGGACTGGTACTACCTCCAGGGCGCAGGCCCTTCGCGATGGCTCAAGGTGGTAGTAGCCTTTGACGAGAACAACGACGGGAGCGTGCTGACGGCGTTCCCGAGGAGACGCAAGCCATGAGCATCCAGATCGGCCCATACACCTTCGATCGTGTCCGCTACGACCACGACGCGGATGTGCTCTATCTCTCGATCGGCGACCCCGCGCGAGCGGCCGACTGGGATGAGACGCCCGAAGGGCACGCGGTCCGCTTCGACGAGAACGGCGACCTCGCCGGCCTGACGCTCATCGGCGCGCGCAGGCTTCTCGATGAGGCCCACGGTGAGGGACTGCTGCTTGAGCTGCCCGCCAGGGCAAGCCACGCTGAACTTGAGCTCGCAGTCGCTTAGGCGTCTCGCGCCGGGCGCCCGTCAGGCGTATCCATCTCACTATCCCTCGCGTTGAGAGGTTGTCCCGTTCGCCGTAGAAGTTTCTGGTGGCGGCTGGTGTGATGGTTACACGGTGGCGGGTGTGAGCGCCTCCTCGTGGGTGGTGGTGTGAATGGGCGCGCCTGCGTCGAGCATGGTCTCTTGCGGGCGTGTCGAGGTGCACGGCGAACCGTTCAACGTCACATCGAGCGGACACGTGTCCCGTACCGAAGCGCGGTTGACGATCAAGGCGTTTCTGTCTGGTCATGGCACCGAACATGGCGGTGCGAGCTCGCCGTCTTACGAGAAAACCTGGACGCTCCCCGGTGGCTGGCGATGCGGATACGGCACAGGCGGCGGCGGTTGCACGCGCCGGCAACCGCCGGCCCACATCCTGGGTCAGTTTCGCCGGCCACTAGACCGAGGCGTCCGGCAAACAGCGCCGTTTCTCCGGGCGCGCGCGCCTTGCGTTCCGTCGGCGGGCACTGTACGTTGCGCTCATCCAAACATACAAGTGCCCCGCGCACGGAGACCGTCAAACACAGGATGGCTCAGTAGGCTACAACGGCCTTGAGGAAGGCTGGTTCGGCTGGCCCTACAGCAAACCCTACAATTCAAGCTCGCCCCAGCTGTGCGGCGGGTACAATGGGCCGACTCCCGGCGACATATACTACGGAACCTGCTGAGGCTATTATGCTAGCTACCCTGGTAACACTTCTCGTAACGTTCGGGGCCGGTGGCCTTGGGCACCACCGACATCACCCATCACATATCATTCCACCGGGCGGGATATCTGATAGTACGCTTAATGTGTATCGTTACGTTGGAGCCGAACGTCGTCCTTACGCGACGCTCTACGAAGGTGGCGAACTCGTCCTACGACTCGAACCCGGCACGTACCAAGCCGAAGCCTTTTTTAACGGCTCTATCGGCGCTGGCCCGGTTCCCTGCGGGGGTCCGAGGACGCTGCACGTGAGCCGTCACGAGCGCAGCAAGCGCGTGACGCTGGAATGTAGTCGCAAATAACCGCGTCATGGGGGAGGGCCACGAGAACGGGGCCGTGATTTCCTGACAATTGGTCGGAAAAGTTCCGGTCGCGCGGCGGTTGGGCGCCAGTCTGCTATAGGCTGTCCGCGGTTTGCCGGTGCGAAGGGGATACGAGAGGGTTGCGGCGATCGTGCTTGTTGTTGCCGCCGTCTGTGCGATGGCCTCCGGCGTTGCGTCGGCCGGGTCGCCTCGCGCCGCGGGTACTCCAGCGGACCGCGCTGCCGTGCATGCGTATCTCCTTGATCTCCATAGCTACATTCAGGCCCTCGCTGAAGCCGCCCCGGCTCTGGTTGGCGCATACGAAGGTGCCGCGAGCAGGATCGCTGGCGAATGTCCAGGTGTGCTCGTCGGAGCCCCCCAAGAAGGAAACGAGATAGAAGTCCGTTCGCCCATCGTCCGGCGCACGGCGCGTCAGCGTGGTGAAGAAAGGCGGCAGAGCACACAGCTGAGCGATCTGGAAGAGGAGCTCGCCATGGAGCTTGCCTCCGCAGAGTCCGAAGCAGGGCGACCAGCGGTGACGGCCCTCCTGGCAAAGCTGAAGGCGTTGCCGCAAGGAGGGCCGGCGTTGTCGCAAGTCGTCCATGCCCAGACAGTCGGATTGGAAGGTGGGTGTCGCTCAAAGTGGCCGGGGGTGATGGGCCTGTGCCCGTGGCGTTGGCTGCGCTTCTCTGAGAGATCGGTTTCTGCACGGCAGGTCGCCCGTCGCTGCCGTGCGGGGGCCTTTCAGGCCGCCTTGGCGGCTAGGTGGTGCTTGTGGAGCTTCATTAGGTTGTGAGTCGCAGTGATCATCTGCCATTCGGAGCGTGCGGCGGATCTGCCTCGCCGCTGAAACTGCGTGATGCGCCGGTTGTGCTTGGTTTGAGCGAACACCGGCTCGACCATCGCCTTGCGTTTTCGGTAGAGCCCCCCGCCGAGGTCACCAGCGAGAATGGTGCGCATAAAGGCATAGCGACCGCCGGTCCAACCGCGGCGAGGTTTTTCGTGCTTGCCGGCGTCGGGCGGGATCAGGACCTGGGTGCCCGTATTCACTACTTCGTCGATCTGCTGCTCATGCCAGTAACCGGTGTCAGCGAGCGCCACCGCCGGTTTGTCGCTCACACCGATCTGCTCTAGCTCTCGCAGGGTTGCCGTGATCATCGGCCCGAACTGGCCGAAGTCCGGGGAGCTGAGTGTGACCTCGGCCGCCAACACGATCTGCTGCTCGTTCACGACGGCCTGCACGTTGTAACCCTGGGTGTAGCTGCGCGGCGTCTTCACGTTACGCGAGTCCAGGTCGGTCGTGTTGATCTTCCCGGCGGGTATCTCCGGTGGCTCATATGGGCTCGGCGGGCGACTGAGCCTTCGGCCCTGGGTGTCCCGCCCGTGCGCGCGGTAGTGCTCATAGGCCTCGTTCGCCTCGCGCTCGACCCGCAGGTTCTCCTGCAGGCGACGCTCGCACTCAAGCAAACGCTCCGCCCGCGAGCGCGGAACTGGGTCCGCCGCCATCCGACGATGCTCCTCGAGCTGACGGCGCGCCTCACGCAACCATCCCTCACGCCCATCAGCCCGGGCGACGATCGCGTCCGGATCGAGCTTCAGCTCCACACCATGCGCCTCGGCCTTCCCGTCTTGCGTGTCTGCGCGCCCTTGCGCGAGCTTCTCTTTGGCCGCACGCAACGCAGCTCGCCTGCCCTCACGCGTGCGCAGATGCTCAGGCAGCTCATCGCCACGCGCATCGCCGTAGAGCGCATCCTCAGCAGCGTCAACCTTCCCCGCCTCCTTCAGGATCTCGCGGGCGAGCTGCTCATAGTCGAGGTTTGAGTGGTGCGAGGCGTTCGCGTGCACCTTCGTCCCGTCGATCGCGATCACCCCGACCTTCACCAGGCCGGACTCCCGGCAGAGCCCCAGCACCTCGCTGAATAACCCCGCCAGCGCCGCCTCATGACGCACACGAAACCGCGCGAACGTCGCGTGATCGGGCGTCTGCTGCGCGGCGATCACCCGGTAGGCGACATCCTCCACACAGCGACGCTCAATACCCCGCGAGGAACGCTCACCCCGCGCGTAGGCGTACATCAACAGCGCCACCATCATCGACGGCTCAAACGCCGCGCGACCCCACCCATCCTGGCGATAGGAGCCATAAAACGCGCCCAGGTCCATCTCCTCGATCGACGCCAACACAAACCACGCCAGATGCCCCTCCGGCAGCCAATCACGCGGGTCCGGGGGCATCAAGAACACCTGCTCACGATCACACTCCAAGAAGTTCATAGCCATGCCATGAATGGTCTTAAACTGCTCGGACGGAGCCGCGGTTTGCGCGACACCCACGAAGAAAACCAGAAGCTGCAAAGCACTGACGTATGTGCGGACATGGAGGCTTGGGCTGCCAGCGGTTACCACACACTCTCCCAGGCCAGCAGGGCAACCGCGCTGGTGCGTGAAGCTGAGCTTGCGAAGTTCTTGAGGGACTTCGCCACACAGTCCGCGAGCGAATCGATGTCTCTCCCGGAAACTCGCGCTGACAGGGCGCTTGTGCGCAGGACCTCCCAGCTGGAGGTGCGGACGGCAAAGGCGATTGCCAACCCCATCGACAGCGCTCGCAAGCGTGTCGAAGCCGCGCTTGGCCTGACGGCCCGCGCAAGAAGTGAAGCAATACTCAAATCGATGTCGCACGAATCCAAATCCTCCACCAAGCTTGGCGCGGGACGCACCGCGGCTGGTACCCGCTACACGGTCTGGCTCGAACGCACAAAGGGCGGCTCTGCTGGCACGTGCAAGTCGAGCGTGGAAGTGAGGGGAGCCGACGAAGCCAAGCCGGGAATCTTGGAGCTGTTCGTTGGCGGGTCGGAGGTCTGCCTCGAGCCCCACCGGAAGCGCTCGGAAGAGCCCAGCGTCAATTGCCGCGAAGGACTTCTGACGATCGAGACCGAGGTGCCGTCGGCCACGCGCACGGTGGACCTGCGTATGAGTGACGGTACTCACGTCGTCTCCCGTCCGGTGTTCGTGCCACGCCGCTTGGGCGGCCCCGGCGCCTTCTACTACCAGGCGGTGCGTGGTCCCTCTCCGGTGCCCGTGTCGTTGACCGAGCGTGACGCTCAGGGGCGTCCGCTGCGGGTGCTGAAACTGCGCCGGATCGTTGGCTGCTCCAAGCACCCCTTGAAATACCTGCCTGGCGGTAAGCACACCCTCGTCCGCGGGAGCACGCCCCAGGGTCCGAGCTTTTCGATCGTGGGCGAACGGTACCGGTTCTTCGGTCGGATCCACACCCAGCTGAAGCTGAGGACGGGGGAAGGGTTGGTGAGCTCCGACGGGGGCGAAGAAGAAGAACCAAGCGCCGCCGACGGTCTAATCGGATCGGTACCCGTGAGGCGCACGGCGCCGCTGGACTCGGAAATCTCCGCCGGCTGTCATCCGCACGAATACTCGATTTTCTACGGCTTGCTCAAGCAGCCGCGCGATACGGTGCTGGCAAAGATCGCCGGCAAGCTGGTTCCGGTGCTCCGCGTTCACCTTCCGAGCAGCCTGCGCGCTGGCGGGCTGCTGGTCTACCTGGCTTCGACCAGTCGCCCTGAAGAGCTTCTCGTGCGCTCGCCGAGCGGCAAGATCGTTATGAACGAAGATCTCAGCCGCGTGGCGAGAGAAGGTCGTGAAACCTGTGAAGGCGAATCGGAAGGGGCCGGCCCGCCGCCGGGTGGCTTTGGCGGGATCGGCGAAACGAGCAGGATTGTGCTGAACGGCTGACGGACGGTCTGCGGGCTTGGTTATGGCCAGTCAATCCGCTCGGCAAGCTGATCGCTGCCGAGGTCGATCAGCCCGCTGCGCTCGATCGGGCGGTACTCGCCGTCGGTGAGTCCGAGCCAGTGGACGGCGTGCTTCTCGGGGTCGATGATCAGGAGCTCGTCAACGTGGTGGGCGACATAGAACGGAAGCTTCTGCCATGTGTCGTCGCCAGGGGAGACGATCTCTATGACGAGCGCGGCGGTGGCGTGCCAGACACCGCTGGACCCGGGGCGGTGTAGACCTCCGTCGGGCACGCGGTAATCCTTGGGCGTGCCCAGTCCGAACTCTTGTATGAGGGGCTCCAGACCGGCGTCTCGCGCCAGTCCGTCCAGCAACACCGCGAGCTGTTGGGCGATCGCTTGGTGCTCGTGCGACGGCGGAGGATTCATTCGGTAGACGCCTTCCCACATCTCGTCGCGGTGGTCGAGCCCGAGGCGACGCCGCTGCTCAAGCAGCGCGTCGATCTCGACCGGAGCAGGGTCCATCACCAGCGTGGGCATCACCCCAGGATAGCTGCCCCGCTGCCCATTGCCGTCCTGGTCGCGTTTGCAAAAGAGCCGCAGGTCCCATCCAATTTTCATTTGCAGGGGTGCTCTCGTGGCGGTATCTGTACCGCTCGCCTGCGGGTGCGGGTTCGAGCTGGCTGGAGCCCCCCAGGCCCCCATGCTGGCGGGCCGGAGGGGCTCCAACATCTGTGTTACGCGCCGAACCGCTGGCCGTGCCCGGGGCCTCCCTGCCCCCATGGCTGCCACGGCGACCGGAAGCCACCGGGATTCCACGGCAGCAGGTAGGCACGGTAGGTGTTGACCCCGGCGGGGAACTCGGCGTTGAAGATCAAGTTGCCCCGCGGGTCGAACTCCGAGAAGTACGGCAGCGCCCCCCAGCCCACGAAGAGATTGCCCTCAGGGGTCGGCTGTGCGTTGCCCTGCGACGCCGCCGACAGCCCCTCGGGCTGATTGTCGGAGGACAGCAGCGTGGCGACATGCGTCCACGGATTCAACCTCACCGTGACCGCCCGGCTGTAGGGGAGCAGCGGGGTGCCGGAGGACTCGTTGTCGAAGAACGTGTACTCCCCGTTGCCCAACGGCTGGGGATCGTGCTGCCAGGCGAAGATCTCGCCTGCGCTGTCCAGCACCTGCCCCGGGGCGGCCTGAAGGGTGAAGCTCGAGTCCTTGCCGCCCAGCTGCCAGACGATGTTTCCTGTGCGGGGGTCCACCTCGTAGGTGGTCCAGGTGTCGCGGGCGTCGATCAGGAAGTCGCCGTTGGTGTTGACCTTCACGGCGTTTATGTGAAACCAGTCCCACGGCGTGCTCGGTGAGGCCGGCAGCGGCTGCTCGCTCTGGCTGTAGGGCACGTGGTCAGCGCTGTTCCACTGGAACAGCACCTTCCCTGTGGCGATGTCGATCTCCTGCACCACGCCGTCGATCACGGTCTGGTCGGCGGGGCCGCCGATCGAGGTGAGGTTGGCGGTGGCGGTGGTGTAGGAGAGGATCAGCGCCGTGTTCCACGGGGTGATCAGGAACTCGTGCCCATCCGCGCTGAGCCCGTTGCCGGCGTTAACCGTGGCGATCTGCTGGTAGTGGTCGTTGTAGATGTAGTCGGTGCCGCCGCCGAGGCCGCCCAGCCCAGTGCCCTGCCACCAGGTGAGGACCGGCTGGCCGTCGTAGGTCTGGGTCCGGAAGTCGCTCGCCTCCTCGCCGGCGGGGACCGCCTTGAACCAGACGACGTTGCCCTGCTGGTCGATGATCTCGGGTCCGTTGGCATAGGTGCTGGTGTCGCCGAACGGAGAGATGAAGATGTCGCCGCGGCCGATGTTGGGCTGTGAGGTGAGGATCGTCACTGGGGGCGGCGCCGTGGGCGTAGTCGCCTCTGCCACGCCGGGAGCACTTGCGGCGGCGCCGAGGACGATGGCGGCGCCGAGCGCCAGCTGGCGCCATCGCCGCCAGCCGCTCCGGGATGCGGTGGGAGTGGTGATTCGGGGCATGGGGACTTCCTCCTTGGGGTAGGTGGGTTTGGGGTGGGGCCTGCTGATGAGGGGTTCGTGGGCTGCCTGATCGGCCCGCGGTGAGCACGTTAGGACATAAACCTCATAAAGTCAACAGAAAAAGTGATCTTTCTGTAAAGCCTAGTGAACACAGGCGATCGAGACGTCGGCGCTCTGTTGGTAGGCGATCGAGACGTTGGTGCTCTGTTGGCGGGCCGTCCGGGATCTCCCTGTGGGGGGGCGACCATCCGGGAGAGCCCTGTGAGGGAAACGAGTTGGAAGTGGCGGCGCTGGCGGTCGTCGGGGTGAGGTCTACGCCGCGGCCTGCAATGCCCAGTCGCGGTAGAGCTCGAAGTAGCGGCCCTCGGCGGCGATCAGCTCGTCATGGGTTCCCTGCTCGACGATCTGGCCTCCTTCGAGCACCACGATGCGGCCAGCCTGGCGGATTGTTGACAAACGGTGGGCGATCACGATCGCCGTGCGACCGGCCAGCAGGCGGCGCAGGCCGGCCTCGATCCGGCCCTCGGTGTGCAGGTCCACGTTCGAGGTCGCCTCGTCCAGGATCAGGATGCGCGGGTCGGCGATCAGCGCGCGGGCGAAGGCGATCAGCTGGCGCTGGCCCGAGGACAGCTGCGCGCCGCGCTCGCCGACCTCGGTGTCGTAGCCGTGGGGCAGCTCGGCGATGAAGTCCTCCGCGCCGACCGCCGCCGCGGCCTCGCGCACGTGGTTCTCGTCGGCGTCGGGGCGGCCGAAGGCGATGTTCTCTGCGATCGTGCCGGAGAACAGGAACGCCTCCTGCGGTACGATCCCCATCTGCGAGCGCAGCGAGTCGCTCGAGACCTCGCGCAGGTCGTGCCCGTCGATCAGGATCTGACCGCTGCTGGGGTCGTAGAAGCGCGCGAGGAGCTTGGCGATCGTCGACTTGCCCGCTCCGGTGGCGCCCACGAGCGCAACCGTCTGGCCGGGGGGAATCGTCAGCTCGATGTGCTCCAGCACCATCGCGTCGTCCGTGTATGCGAAGGAGACGTCCTCGAAGCGGATTTCGCCGCGGATGCGCTCCAGCGCGAGCGCTCCCTCGCGATCTGTCAGGTTCGGCGTTATATCCAGCAGCTGGAAGATCTTCTCGAGCGCGGCCATACCCGACTGGTAGGTGGTGTAAAGCTGGGAGAGCTGCTGGATCGGTTCGAACAGGAACGACAGTGTCCCGACGAAAGCCACGACGGTGCCCGCTGTGATGTGACCCTCCAGGGCCTGGTAGCCGCCGTACAGGACGATCAGCGCGAGCGCGATGCCGGAGAGCATTTCCACGGTCGGGAAGTAGGCGGCGTTGAGTCGTACCGTGACCATGTTCGCGTCGCAGTTGTCCGTGTTCAGCTCCGCGAACCGCGCTTCGTGGTGGGGCTCCTGGCCGAAGCTGCGCACCACGCGGATCCCCGACAGGGTCTCCTGCAGGTAGGCGGTGATCGCGCCGATCGTCTCCCGCGTGCGCCGGAAGGCGCCGGCCGAGACGAGCCGAAACCAGATCGAGCCGGCGGCCACGAACGGTACGACACAGAACGTCAGCAGCGCCAGCTTCACATCGAGGAACAGCAGCACCGCGACCGCCCCGACGAGCGTGAGGCCGGCCTGGAACAGCGTCACGACGGAGTCGGTCACGAGGCTTTCCAGCGCCTCAACGTCGTTGGTCATGCGCGAGATCAGCACCCCCGCGGGGCGGCTCTCGTAGAAGCCGATCGGCTGGTGCTGCAGGTGGGTGAAGATGCGGATGCGCAGGTCCGCGAGCGCGCGCTGGCCGACCCAGCCGACGAGGTAGGTCTGCGCATAGGTCATCGCCCACACCAGCAGCGCTGAGATCAGAAACGCGACCACGACCAGCACGAGCGTGCCGGTGTCGTGGCGGTCGATGCCTTCGTCGATCGCGACCTTCGCCAGTAGCGGAGGCGCCAGCGAGGCCGCCGTGCCGAGCACGAGCGCCGTCAGCATCGCGCTCACGCGCAGGCGGTAGGGGCCCAGCAGCCGCAACAGGCCGCGCAGGTTGCGCCCGCGTGTGCCCTTTGCGGCGCGCTCACCGTCCCACTGCGCCCCACCGCGCGCAGACCCCGGGCCGAGCCCGCGCCCGCCACCGCCGCCACCCATCCCCCGCCCGCCGTGCGCGCTCATATCCCGCTCACCTCGCGTTCGCGCGGCAGCTCCCGCGTCAGGAAGACCTGATCGGGGAGACCCTTTTCGACGATCTCGCGATACAGCTCCGAAGCCTCCAGCAGTTCCTCGTGGTTGCCGTGCGCGGTGATCCGGCCGTGGTCGAGCACGACGATCTCATCCGCCAGCGCGATCGTCGAGAGGCGATGGGCGACGATGAACGTGGTCCGCCCCTCCATCGCCTCGTCGAGCGCGAGCTTGATCTGACGCTCGGTCGAGGCGTCGACCGAGGAGGTGGCGTCATCGAGAATCAAGACGCGTGGGTCGGCGAGCAGCGCCCGCGCGATCGCCATGCGCTGGCGCTGGCCGCCGGACAGGGTCAAGCCGCGCTCGCCGACGCGGGTGTCGTAGCCGTCGGGCAGGCGCTCGATGAACTCGTGGGCCTGCGCGCGGCGGGCGGCCTGTTCGATCGCCTCGCGTGGGACCGGAGGCCCGCCCATCCGTGCGTAGGCGATGTTCTCGGCGACTGTCTCCGAGAACAGGAACGGATCGTCGCTGACGATCGCGACGGCCTGGCGCAGCGAGCGCAGGTCGACCTCGCGCACGTCGGCGCCGTCGAGCAGCACGCGCCCGGCACTCACGTCGTACAACCGCGAGATCAACGAGACCAGGCTGGTCTTGCCGGAGCCGGTGGCGCCGACGAGCGCGATCGTGCGCCCGGCCGGCACGTCCAGGTCGATGTCGCTCAGCACGGCCCGCGCGGTATGAGCCGGGGAGTCTCCGTTCGTAGCCGCGGCTCCATTCGGGGCCGCTGTGGCGCTTGGTGGGATCTGCGCGCCGTTCGGGGCCGCTGTGGCGCTTGGTGGGATCTGCGCGCCGTTCGGGGCCGCTGTGGCGCTTGGTGGGATCTGCGCGCCGTTCGGGGCCGCTGTGGCGCTTGGTGGGATCTGCGCGCCGTTCGGGGCCGCTGTGGCGCTTGGTGGGATCTGCGCGCCGTTCGGGGCCGCTGTGGCGCTTGGTCGGAGCTGCGCGCCGTTCGCCGAAAAGAGCCCGTTAGTTGCCGTCTCCGTCGCGCCCGTCGCCGAGTATGCCGCGCCGAACTCGTCGGACTCGTCGTAGCGCAGGGTGACGCCCTGCAGTTGCACATGCCCGTTGCCCGCCGGCAGCGGTGGCGCGCCGGGCGGTGAGGTCAGCCGCGGGGGCCGGTCGAGGACCTGGAACAGACGCGCGCCCGAGGCGGTCGCGCGCTGGGCGAGGTTGAGGATCACGCCGAGCGTGCGCATCGGGGCGATCAGCATGTTCAGATACAGGTAGAAGGCGGTGAACTGACCGAGCGTCAGGTGCGCGTGGATCACGGCGTTGCCCCCGATCAACAGCACTGCGGCGAGGCCGAGCTGGGGCAGGAAGCCGATCATCGGGTTGAACTTCGCTTCCAGTCGGGTCGCGACCATCGCCTGGCTGAACACGCGCCCAACGCTGCCCTCGAAGCGCTGCAACTGGCGCGGCTCGCGCGCGAAGGCCTTGACGACGCGCACCCCGGAGATGTTCTCCTCGGCGTCTGCGGTCAGCTCGGCGATGCGCTGCTGGGTCTGCTGGATCGCCGGGCGCGCGCGACGGCCGTAGCGGTAGGAGATCAGTACCACCAATGGCACCGGCGCTAGCGAGATCAGGCCGAGGCGCGGTTCGGTGATGATCATCACGATCCCCGCGAGCACGATCGTGAGGATCGACTGCAGGATGAACACCAGTCCGTAGCCGAGGAAAAACCGCACCGCCTGCAGGTCAACGGTCGCCCGTGACATCAGCTGGCCCGTCTGCTGGCGGTCGAAGAAGCCGAGCTCGAGCTGCTGCAGATGGCCATAGAGCAGCTTGCGCAGGTCGTATTCGACGCCGAGCGAGAGTCGCCCGGCGACCATCCGCCGCCAGTACATGAACCCCCAACGCATCAGCACGATCAGTGCGATCGCGCCTGCGATCAGCGTCAGTTCGTGGCGTGCGCTCGCTTGCGCTGCGCCGTGGTGATGCTGGGGAGCCGTGCTGATGATCTGCACCGCTCGGCCCGTCAGGGCGGGCAGCGCGACGGTGATCACCATCGCGAGGCTCGCCAGCCCCCAGGAGATGATCATGCCGCGCCTGTAGGGGCGCAGGAAGCCTAGGAGTCGGTAGAAGGTGGCCATAGTTGCTTAGTCAACCATTATTGCAGGGTCGGTCGCTCTGCGTCGGAGCCCGGCAGGGTCGGTCGCTCCACGTCGAAGCCCGGCTGGCAACCCTCGTGGCTCGACTACGCTGCGTCCATGTCCTCCGTGACGGCATCGACCGCGTCACGCCGGCAGCCGGCGGCCGGGCTGTGCGACAGCTGCGCCTTCCAGCGCGTGGTGCCCAACACGCGGGGCTCTGTCTTCTCGCTGTGCAACCGCTCGCGCGAGGATCCCGCGTACCCACGCTACCCCCGTCTGCCGGTACTCGACTGCCCGGGGTACGAGCGCCGGGCCGAGTGACCGCACGCAGGCGTTCCTCGCACCGGCGCCCGTTGGCCTGCGCATGCGGGTTTGGGCGTGCCCCGTCGCTCACGAGCTGCACACGCGAGGTTGGGCGTGCTCCGTCGCCCACAGGCCGCACACGCCTGGCTACTTACCCGACCCCGACCCCGGCCTCGACGCCGACCGGCTCGCGCGCGGGGGCCTCGGCGGGCGACTCGGCGGAGCTGACGAAGTCGCGGCTGCGCACCAGCACGAACGCGCACACCGCGCCGGCGAGCGCGACGGCGGCGGCGATCGCGAGGATCGTGGTGAAGGCTTCGGTGAAGCCGACGCGGTAGGCGTGCTCCAGGGCGGCCTGGGGTCCGGGGGGAGGGCGTGGAGGACCTTTCCGACTTCGCCGGACTGCAGCAACGTCGAGAGATGCCCATGGGCAGCGCTCTGGACGGCCTGGCCCTGCCCGCTCGCGGCGAGCTTGGAGTTGACGGTGTGGCTGACCTCGTGGGCGAAGATCGCGCCGAGGCCGGCGATCCCGGTGACGATGCCGACCTGGCGGAAGGTGCTGTTGATGCCGGAGGCCATGCCGCTGCGCGAGTAGTGCACGACCCCGATCGCGGTCGAGGCGAGCGGCGGGTTGATCATGCCGATGCCGGCGCCCGCCAGCACGAAGCCGGGTATCAGCACGGTCCACCCGGAGTTGGGTTCCACCGCCGTCATCGCCAGCAGCCCGCCGCTCACCAGCAAGAGGCCGCCGCCGAGCAGCAGTCGCACCGGCACGCGCACGGTCAGCCGCCCGGCGATCGGGGCGACGATGAACGAGAGCATCGTGATCGGCAGGAAGCGCAGGCCGGCCTGCAGAGCGCCGTACCCGAGCACGTCCTGGATGTACAGCGTGAGATAGAGGAACATCGCGAAGATCGAGCTGGAGAGCGTGAACGCCACGATGTTGGCCCCCGTGAAGGCGTGGCGACGGAACAGGCTGAGATCGAGCATCGGCCGCTGCTGGCGCAGCTCCGCTACCAGGAACGCCGCGATCAGCAGCACCGAGGCGACCAGCAGCGAGACGATCTTGGTTGAGCCCCACCCGGCTTCGTTGCCCTGCTCGAGCGCATACACCAGCAGGAACAGCGACCCGGAGAAGGTCACCAGGCCGAGCCAGTCCACCCCGGTCGCGTTGGGGTCGCGCGACTCGGTGACGCGCGCGAGCGTCAGCACGACGGCGGCGATGCCGATCGGGACGTTGACGAAGAAGATCCACTGCCAGCCGATGCCGGTCGTGATGATCCCGCCGACGACCGGCCCGACGGCGACGGCGGCGCCGGTGACGGCGCCGAAGACCCCGAAGGCGATCCCGCGGTCGCGGCCCTGGAAGGCCTGGGCGATCAGCGCCAGCGAGGTGGCAAACATCATCGCCCCGCCGACTCCCTGCACGGCGCGGGCGAGGTTGAGCATCAGGGGAGAGTCGGCGAGCCCGCAGACGGCGGAGGAGCAGGTGAACACCACGAGGCCGGCCGTGAACACGCGTCGGCGCCCGAACAGGTCCGCGAGCGATCCGGCCGTCAGCAGGAAGGCCGCGAGTGTCAGCGCGTAGGCGTTGACGACCCACTGGAGGTCGGCGAAGGAGGAGTGCAGTTCGCGCTGGATCGAGGGCAGCGCGACGTTCACGACGGTGATGTCGAGCAGCAGCATGAAGATCGCGATCGACACCGCGATCAGGGTCCACCACTTGCGCTCCATAGTTCTGGCCTCCTTACTCGCGAGTCGGACTGCCGGTCCCCCTCAATGTAGGGAGGCCGGCGGAAATGCCCGGTTGGCCGGGCTGCCGCGGCGCGTCGATTGCGGATCGTCCGCCCGCGCGCATGTCGGCGTGGTCAGGCGGAGAGCGCCGCGGCCGGCGTGTGGTCGAGCTCGCGCAACTTGCGGCGCACCCGTGCGCGCGTCTGGGTGAGCTCGTCCTTGAGCTTGGCGAGCTCGGCGGAGCGGTGCTCGACCAGTTCCAGCTGGCGATCGATGTGGCCGAGTGCCTCCTGCAGCAGCTCGTGGCGGCGCTCGGGGTGGACGTCGTCGCGGCGCAGCTGCGCGCGCACCTCCGCGCGTGCCTCCTCGGCGGACAGCAGGGTCTTGAGCTCCTCGAGCGTCACTCCAAGCAGGCTCTTCAGGCGCATCACCTCGCGCAGGCGCTCCACCTCGGCCTCGGTGTAAGTGCGGTGCTGCCCGGAGGGCCGTGCTGGCGCCTCGGCGAGCAGCCCGATCTCCTCGTAGTAGCGGATCGTGCGCGGCGTGGTGCCAACCAGGCGGGCGACGTCGCCGATGCGCAGGGGGGCGCTCATGAGCGCGCTCCGGAGACGGACGGTCGCTGCTCGACCTCGCCGATGCGCAGGGGGGCGCTCACGAGCGCGCTCCAACCGTGGCCGGCCGATCTGCGAGAACTCGCTCCTCGGCGTGGGCGTCCACATGGCGGGGACGCATCAAACAGACACCCGCGCCCACCAGCGAGGTGGCGGCAAGCACCCACAGTGCCGTGTGCATGTTGTCGATGAACGGCGCCAGCTTCTGCGGAGAAAGGCCTTTGGCAAGGCCGGAGAAAACAGCGAACAGCGTCGAGCGGGGGACGGCGGAGGTGACGATCGCCATCACGAACGCGATCGACAGCACCGCGCCGGTGTTCTGTAGCAACGTGCGCGCGCCCGCGGCGATCCCGCGCCGCTTGGCGGGCACGGTGCCCATCATCGCGGCGGTGTTGGGGCTGTTGAACATGCCCGAGCCCACGCCCACGAGCAACAGCCACAGCGTGCTCTGCCAGTAAGGGGTGTCCACCTGCAGCGTGGTCATCGCGGCGAGTCCGATTGCGCTCACCAGCATTCCCAGCGCCGCCAGGCCGCGCGAGCCGTGCCGGTCGGCGTAAATGCCGGCCAGCGGCGAGGACACCAGCATCCCCAGCGCCAGCGGGATCAGCTTCACGCCGGCGGTGATCGGAGTATTGCCCTGGGCGCCCTGGAAGTAGAAGACGAATAGGAACATCAGCGCGAAGCGCGCCAGCCCGTTGATGAAGGCGGCGGCGGTGGCGGCCGCGAACAGGCGGTTCTTGAATAGCGTCAGGTCGAGCATCGGGGCGCGCGAGCGGCTCTCGATCAATACCCACAGCGGCAGCAGCACGAGCGCCGCGATCAGCCCGCCGATCACGATCGGGTCGTCCCAACCGCTCAGCCCGCCGCGCGAAACGCCCAGCACGAGGCCGGTGAGGCCGAGAATGAAAGTGAGGTTGCCGAGCACGTCATACCCGCGGATCTCATCGGGCTTGGAGAGCTCGCGCAGGATCAGCGCGCCCCACGCAGCGCCGGCGAGGCCGAGCGGCACGTTGAACCAGAACACCCAATGCCAGGAGATCCCGACCAGCACGCCCCCGAGCACCGGCCCGATCGCCAGCCCGATCGCGGCGACCATCGTGTTGGTGCCCATCGCGAGGCCCAGCTCGTCGTGGGGGAAGGCATCGGTGACCAGGGCGGCGGCGTTGGCGAACAGGAAGGCCGAGCCGATCCCCTGCAGGACGCGCCACACGATCAGTACTTCGGCGTTCGGTGAGAAGCCGGCTCCCAGCGAGGCCAGCGCGAACACGATGAAGCCGCCGATATAGGCGCGCTTGCGCCCAAACAGGTCCGACAGCCTCCCCGCCATCAGCACCAGCACGGTCGCGGCGATCAGGTAGGCGAGGATCACCCACACCAGCGCCAGCAGCGAGGCGTGCAGCGAGCGCTCCAGGTCGGGCAGCGCGATGATCAGCGTCCCCGAGTTGGTCGCCGCCAGCAGCATCCCGAGGCTGGTGCAGGAGAGCGCCCACCACTTGTAGTGGGCGTGGCCTTCCGCGACCCCCAGCCGGCGGCGGGTGGCGGTCTCGGTGCTGGTCTTCAGAGCGGCGCGGGCCAAGGGACTGTCTTTCCGGAGGCGCCTATCGAACGTCTCCTGCAAATTGACGTAAACGTAAGGATCACAATAGCAGGCGCAACTGTGTCCCAAGGGGCGGGCGTGCTCTCCGGGCTTACCAGAGCCCGGTGGGCGCTACACCCCCTCGGGCGTGGGGCCGCCGACGACCGCCGCCTCCGCCAGGATCTCGTCGACCCGCGCCATCGCATCCTCGTCGAGGTGCACCTCCGCGGCGGGTGCCGCGCCCTCGATGTGCGCCGGGCGGCGGGCGCCGACGATCGCGACGTGCACCGCGGGGTTGGCGAGCGTCCACGCGATCGCCAGCTGCGCGACTGTGATGTGGAGGTCCCCCGCCAACTCCTGCAGGCGCTCGACGATCCCCAGGTTGCGCTGGTAGGACTCGCCGCTGAACAGATCGCTGCCCGCGCGCCAGTCGTCGTGCTCCAGGTGGGTCTCGCGTGTGAAGTGCCCGCTCAGCAGGCCGTGCGCGAGCGGTCCGTAGATCAGCACGCCGATGTCGTGCTCGCTGCAGTACGCCAGCACCGCCTGCTCGATCTCGCGACGCAGCATGTGGTAGGGCGGCTGCAGCGTCTCCAGCGGGCGGGTACGCTCGAACTCGGCGATCTGCAGGGCGTCGTAGTTGGAGGCTCCCACGTGGCGCACCTTGCCCTCGTGCACCAGCTCCTCCAGTGCCGCCGCCGTTTCCGCGAACGGGGTGCGCGGATCCGGCCAGTGCACCTGGTAGATGTCGATGTAGTCAGTGCCTAGGTGGCCGAGACTCTCCTCCACGCCTTTGCGCAGCCACGCGGGGCTGGAGTCACGCAACAGCTCATCGCCCTCCTGGCGCAGGCCGCCCTTGGTGGCGATCACCACCTGCTCGCGCGGCACTCCGGCAAGCGCCTGTGCGAGCAGTTTCTCGGAGGCGCCCCACCCGTAGCCCTGGGCGGTGTCGAAGAAGTTGATGCCCAGCTCGCGTGCGCGTCCGACGGTCGCCACTGCCTGATCGTGGTCGATCTGGCCCCAATCCCCGCCGAACTGCCACGTCCCCAGGCAGATGCGCGAGACCTCGAGGTCGGTGCGGCCCAGCTTGATCGTCTCCATCTCACTTCCTTTTCTGTCTTGAGATTGGCAGGGCTCGTCGGTGATTGCTCTTCCCGGGTCAACCTACCCGCCCGCGGGGCGATGGATGCAGTGGGCTCCGACGATGCAAGCGGGCTCGACCGATGCCAGCGTGTGGTGCTAGAAAGAAGATATGAGCGAGACACCGCAAGCCAACTCAGAGCAAAAGTCCGATCAGGAGTGGCGCGAGCAGCTGACGCCAGAGCAGTACGAGGTGCTGCGGCGCGCCGGCACTGAGGCGCCGTTCACGGGGGCTCTGCTCCACAACAAGCAGACCGGCTCCTACACCTGCGCTGGCTGCGGAGCGGAGCTGTTCGGGTCCGACACCAAATTCGACTCCGGCACCGGCTGGCCCTCGTTCACCGAGCCGGCCGTCGCCGAGGCGGTCGAGCTGCGGCCCGACAACAGCCTCTTGATGCGCCGCACCGAGGTGCGCTGCCGCCGCTGCGGAGGTCACCTCGGGCACGTCTTCGACGACGGCCCTGGCCCCACCGGCCAGCGCTACTGCATCAACTCCGCCGCGCTCGCCTTCAAACCCGGCGAGTAGGCTTCCCGATCTGATGATCATGATGGACCAGTCCCGGCGGCTCTCCGAGCCGCTGCGGTGGGGGCGGCGCGAGCGCACGATCGTAGCTGTGCTGCTCACGTGCGTCGCGCTTGCCGCGGTTGGCCTCGGCGTCTTTGCCCTAACCAGCGGTGCGCCCGCGCGCAAGGACTGCATCGAAGTGACGTTTGCGTCCACGCTCGGCGGCGCTACCGAGCATGCCTGTGGAGAGCAGGCACGTACGGTGTGCGCCACGCCGGGTGCGTTCAAAAGCGTGGCCGAAGAGCTGCGTACCGCCTGCGTGCGGGCTGGCTTCCCGTTCGATCCCCGGCACTGAGGGCTATCTACTCTCGCGGGGTTCGCGGCACCGGCGGCATACGAGTGGGTGCGGCGTCGCCTGGATCTGGCGCTGAACAACCTGCCGGCGGAGCAGGGCGGCGATTGGCGGTGCCGTCGTGGGCGGCTCGGCACGTCTATACAAATGTCGAAAGACCTCCCCAAAGTGTTGGCCAGGATGTCCCTGGCGAGCGCCCTGCAAGACGGATTTCATAGGAAATCGCAATTGGCGCACTTCGCCCGGGGGCGGGGAGGCGCTGTCAATCGATCCACAACGACAGGGAATGGAGGCACATGACCTGGCTGTCATACCCAAGTTGGCTGAACGCAGGTGACAACGCCTGGCAGATGACCGCCGCCACGTTCGTCGGGCTGATGAGCTTGCCCGGCCTGGCGGTTCTGTATGGCGGCGTGATGCAGAAGCGCTGGTCGGTCAACAGCATGATGCTCACGTTCGTCGCGTTCTGCGTGACGCTCATCGTGTGGTGCCTGTGGGCGTTCAAGATGGGCTTCGGTACTCCGGTCGGGAGCGGTCACGGTCTCTTCTTCGAATCGTTCCTAGGCAAGCCCGGCAGCGTGCTCAGCCACACCGCCGAGGAGGGTCAGGCGCTGATTCCGTCGGTCACCGAAGGCCCGCCGTTCCACTTCCCTGAGGCGTCGCTGGTGTACTTCCAGTTCGTGTTCGCCGCGATCACCCCGATCCTGGCGCTCGGCTCGGTGCTGGGGCGGGTCAACTTCAAGGCGTGGATTCCTTACGTGGCGCTGTGGATCACGTTTGTGTACACGGTCAACGCGTTCCTGCTGTGGGGCGGTGGCTACTTTGCCTTCCACGGCGCGCTCGACTACTCAGGCGGTTACGTCATCCACCTCTCTGCGGGTATCTCAGGGTTCGTATTCGCCTGGGTGATCGGACCGCGATTGCAGCGAGATCGCGAGGTCGACGCGCCCAACAACCTGCTGATGCTGGCGTGTGGCGCAGGGTTGCTGTGGTTGGGCTGGAACGGCTTCAACGGCGGGGATTCCTACTACGCCGGCGCCGACGCCTCGGCGGCGGTGCTCAACACCAACCTCGCCACCGCGGTGGCGATGATGGTGTGGATCGCGTGGGATTACATCTACCGCGACAAGCCATCGATGATCGGCGCGATAAACGGCATGATCACAGGCCTTGTCGGGATCACGCCCGCCGCCGGGTTCGTCAATGGGTGGGGCGCGATGATCATCGGCGCGGTCGATGCGACGATCGTGTGGATGGCTATCCGCTACCTCAGCCGAACGCGACCGTTCCGCAACGTGGACGACACGCTGGGGGTGATCTATACACACGGGATCGCCGGACTGGCCGGCGGCCTGATGGTGGGGCTGCTGGCCGATCCGGCGGTGGTCGAGTACATCGGCGTGCACGGCGCCTCCAACCTGCCGGGCAAAGAGGGGCTGCTGCTGGGCGGCGGCTGGACGCTGCTGCGCTGGCAGGCCGAGGCCGCCGCGTGGGTGATCGTGTACACCGCGATCGCGACGTTCATCATCCTCAAGGTCGTCGGGCTGGTGTTCCCGTTGCGGCTCTCCGACGAGGAGTTGGAGATCGGCGATCACGCGATCCACGGCAACGAGGTGTACCCCTCGGATGTGCCGACGCTCGGGGGTCCGCATCCGCCGACATGGCAGCCCACACCGGCTGCGGTGGGCGGAGCGACGTAGGGCAAGGTCGTCTCCGGCGGAGCGCGCCATCCTCTGGGCGCGACTTCGCCACGACGCGATCAACTGTGGCCCCGCTTCGGCGGGGCCACAGTTGTTTGTGCGCCCAGCATGACCAGCAGCTCGGGGGTGCGAGTCCCCTGTGGAGGTTGATGGCACCAACCACAAGTCGAAGGCAACTGCGTCGTCGTGAGGCGGGGTGGGAAGGAAGCCGGAGGCGAAGTCGCGACCCTAGGAACACATGGTGCAGCGAGGCTGTTCGGGCTTCGTTGTGCTGCGCGTATAAGGCGGGGCGGTCCGGGCGAGCCAGCAAAACGTGGCGAAGCCCGATGTCCATCAAGGGGCCGTCACGTAGACGCGGTGGGTGCGCG
The DNA here is from genome assembly GCA_963724305.1 of uncultured Solirubrobacterales bacterium. Lineage (GTDB taxonomy): Bacteria > Actinomycetota > Thermoleophilia > Solirubrobacterales > Solirubrobacteraceae > Palsa-744. The sequence goes on along the minus strand of CAVRUG010000004.1, from coordinate 478,167 downwards.
ATGAAGGTTGCTGGTCTTACCTGGGGAGATCTCTATGGGTGTCCCAGATGCCCCGTCCGTGTGGTTCGCGGGGTGGTGCGGGACGGCGGTGCCCGAGAGGGCGCTGCTCGCCGTGGAGAAGTCAGCAGAGGCCATACGACCGGCGGGGATCAGTATCGCCGGAAAGGGCCGAACGCGAAGCCGAGCGATAGGACATTCGTGCTCGTGGGAGTCGCTTTGATCGCAGCCAACCCCTCCGGGGGCCTGGCGGGGAGGGTCTGAGGGTGAAGCCCGAGGATGCCCGGCCAGAGCGCAGTGGCTCCTCGGCGCCGGATGACACCAGCGCTCACCCCGCTGAGGCGAGCTTGTGGGAGCGGTTCTTGGCCCGCGAGAATCTCGCTGAGGCGCTCAGACGTGTCGAGCGGAACGCCGGTGCCGCGGGCATCGACGGGATGAGCACCAAGGAGTTGCGGGCGTGGTTGAAAGACCATTGGCCGCAGGTCCGCTCGCAGCTTGACGCGGGTACCTACCGGCCGCAGCCCGTCAGGAGGGTGATGATCCCCAAGCCTTCGGGTGGTCTGCGTGCGTTAGGGGTGCCGGCTGCGGTGGATCGGTTGATCTGCCAGGCCCTGTTGCAGGTGCTCACGCCTGTCTTTGACCCGCATTTCCACCCCCATAGCTTCGGTTTCAGACCGGGGCGCTCGGCGCATGATGCTGTCGAGCGGGCACGCCAGTTCATCGCTGATGACGCGGCGTGGTGCGTTGATTTTGACCTCGACTCATTTTTCGATCGGGTTCAGCACGACGCTTTGATGGCACGGGTCGCAAGACGGGTCCACGACAAGCAGGTGCTCAAGTTGATTCGGTGCTACCTGGAAACTGGTGTCATGGATGGCGGGCTGGTGCATACGAGCGAGGAAGGAACCCCGCAGGGTTCTCCGCTCTCGCCGTTGCTCAGTAACGTCATGCTTGACGGCCTCGACTGGGAGCTTGATCGGCGCGGGCATCGTTTTGTGCGCTACGCAGACGATGGCAGGATTTATGTCGCGAGCGAGCGCGCGGGGCAGCGCGTCATGGAGAGCGTCACGCAGTATGTCGAGCAACGCCTGAAGCTCAAGGTCAACCGTGAGAAGTCGGTGGTTGACTGGGCGACGAAGCGGCCCCTGCTGGGGTTCGGCTTCTTTCGCCGCGACGGTGAGGTCAAGGTGCGGATGGATAGGAAGGCTCGCGAGCGAGCCAAAGACCGCCTGCGCCGGCTGACCTCGCGGCGTTGGGGCATCTCGATGAAGCGGCGGATCACAGAGATCAACCGCTTCACGGTCGGGTGGACGGCTTACTTCGCGTTGGCCGATACACCCTCGCCGTTTGAGGAGCTCGATCAGTGGCTCAGACGTAGGCTACAGCAGGTCCGCTGGAAGGAGTGGAAACGTATCCACACCAAGCGACGCAACCTGGTCGCGCTCGGTATCCCCGAGGGTCAGGCCCATCAGTGGGCTTGCACACGCAAGGGATACTGGCGCATCGCCGGGTCGGCGCCGCTCGCGCGTGCCCTACCAAACGCCTACTGGACCAGCCACGGCCTGAAGGGATTCGCCGGCCCCTACCGCCGTTTCCGGGATGCTGAGCGAACCGCCAGATGCGGACCCGCACGTCCGGTGGTGTGGGGGGCGCCGGGGTGAGCCCGGCGCCTACCCGATCCCGTCCCAGGGCCTGAGTACAATGCGGTGCAGAAAGGTGCAGCGACGTGGTCGTCGTAGGTGCTTGATAACCACTCTTCCGGAGCGATCCTCCGGATGGTTCGATTCCCACACCTTCCGCCGCTTGGACGGGCGATATGAGCAGGTGGCCACTTATCATGCGCCGAGACGAGTTAGTCGCCGTCGCGCTTTGTCGCCCGTCTGCCTGCTACTCTTTCTGCGGTTATCAAGCGCCTGTAGCCCGGCCCGCCTCGGCGGGCCGCGTCGTTTTCAAGGCGAAGTTGTCAGCCGCTTGTGGCGAGCCCTACCGGGCAGGCAACCCCGGTGCCGCCCAGCCCGCAGTAGCCGCCAGGGTTCTTGGCGAGATACTGCTGATGGTACGCCTCGGCGTAGTAGAACGGGTGCGCCGGGGGGCCTTCGATCAGTTCGGTTGCGATCTCCCCGTGCCCCGCGGCGCTCAGCATCCGCTGGTAGGTCTCCTTTGAGGACTCTGCCTGCGCGCGCTGGGACTCGCTCTGCCACACGATCGCCGAGCGGTACTGGGTGCCCACGTCGGCTCCTTGGCGCATCTGCTGGGTTGGGTCGTGGCCCTCCCAGAAGAGCTTCAGCATCTCCTCGTAGCTCGTCGCCGCCGGGTCGAATACGACCAGCACCACCTCCGCGTGGCCGGTGCGCCCCGAGCACACCTCCTCGTAGGTGGGGTTGGGCGTGATGCCGCCCGCGTAGCCAACCGCTGTCGTGTACACCCCGGGGGCCTGCCAGAAGATCCGCTCCGCGCCCCAGAAGCAGCCCATTCCGAAGACCGCCTGCTCGAGTCCCTCCGGGGTCTGGCCTGCTTGCAGCTGCAACGGGGTGCCGAGAACCTCGTGGCGCTCGGGCACCGCGAGCGGCTCGCTGCGGCCTGGCAGCGCCGAGGCGGGGTCGACCATCATTGGGGTGCGGCGGCCGAAGAGCACACCTCCAGGGTAGCCGTTGTGGTGGCCAGCTCGCCGATGACGGGGCATGGAGGCCCCGTCCCCGGGCCGCCCGATGCCGCGGCCCCGCGCGTGGACGATCCCCCACCCCCCGCTGCCGGCTCCAGCTCCGCCGTCATGTCAGGTAACAGCGAGTTTTTTTCGTTGGCCCGTGCTCAAGCCGGGGGCCGGGGGATCCGAAGAAACGAGCAGATGTTCCGTTTGCGTTTCCCGAGAATCTCCCGCGGTGGACTCGGGTCGCTGCTGGACAGGCGCCCGCCGATGGTGTGGGCGGCCGCGCTGCTGTATGTGTGCCGGGGCGCGGAGTGCTTCGCGGCGGCCGCATTCCCGCTGAGCGTCCAGCAGCCCGTGCATCTTGAGCTCGCCGTCGGGACGCTCGCGCTGCTGGTCGGCGCCGGGCTGTGGATCTTTGCGCGCAACCCTTCGATGCTCTTCATGCAACTGCTGATGGCGCTGAGCGCGGTGACGCTGAGCGTGATGGTCGCCAATGCGCGCACCACCGGTGGGGTGATGCTGGCGGCGTTCGCCTACCCGTGGACAGCGATGTACGTGGCGCACTTCTTCTCCCGCCGCGCGCTCGTCGCGCAGGCGCTGCTGATCTCGGTCGGCTTTGCGGCGGGCTTGATCGCGAGCGGGCTGCCTCACATGGGGATCGTGTGGGTGGTCGTCACCGGTACGGCGTGGTCCACCGGCCTGGTGCTCGGCAACCTCAGCGAAAGCCTGCGCCAGCGCGCCGACACCGACCCGCTCACCGGGCTGCTCAACCGCAGTGGCTTCCTCGCGCTCGCCGCCCGCGAGCGGGCGATCGCCGACCGCACGCACACGCCGCTCACGATCGCGGTGCTCGACCTCAACGGCTTCAAGCAGATCAACGACCGCTTGGGTCACGCCGCCGGGGATCGGGTGCTCGCCGATCTGGGGCGGGAGTGGCAGGCCCGCCTGCGCGCCGGCGACATCCTCGCCCGTCATGGGGGCGATGAGTTCGTGCTGCTGCTGCCCGCCACCTCGCAGTCGGAGGCCGGCGGGGTGCTCGAACGGCTGCGCTGGGAGGACCTCCCGGTCGATTGGTCGGTGGGAGTCAGCGGCTGGGAGTCGGGCGAGGACCTCGACGCCTGCCTTGCCCGTGCCGATCGCAGCCTCTACAACGTCAAGCAGTCCCGCGTGCCCGCTGCCCCCGAGGGTCTGCCCACCGGGGGGCGCCGCGCGCCCTCGCTGCTGCCCTCCACGTAGCATGTGGCGCCCGACGAGTCCGCGCGCCCTCGCTGTCGCCCTCCGCGAGGGGCCTCGCGGAGGCTCTGCAGGTGGTGTCGCGGCTGGGGCGGCGTCGCGGCTGCGCTGCCTCTTTTTTCGAGGTAAGTCATATTCCAACAACTCCAAACTGGACAAATCCGTGTTTGGGTTTGAGACGTCCGGGCAATATACGCACGAGGAGCATCCCTCCCTCATTCCCTCCCTGATCGGCCCGCTGCCCCCGGCGGGCCGATCCCGTTAAGGACGTCGGGCGGGCACGCCCAGCCAGCTCTCAAGTGGCGCGGGCGGGCCCAGATGGAAGCCCTGGACGTAGTCCACGCCCAGTTCGCGGAGGATCGTGTACGTCTCCTCGGTGCCCACAAACTCGGCGATCGTGCGCTTGCCCATGCCGCGCGCCAGTTCGACCACGGCGCGGATGACCAAGCGGTCGGTCGGATCGGAGGCGCAGCTGCGCACGAACTCACCGTCGATCTTGATGAAGTCGAAGGGGAGGTGCTTGAGGTAGTAGAAGGAGCCGAAGCCCGCCCCGAAGTCGTCCAGCGCGAAGCGGCACCCCAGTTCGCCGAGGCGCTCGGCGAAGGTGCGCGCGGCGGCGATGTTGCCGATCGCCGTGGTCTCGGTCACCTCGAAGATCAGCTGTGTCGCCTCCACCCCCGCGGCGCGCAGCTCACGGCCGATGTACAGCGCCAGCTGCGCGTCGCCGAGCGAGTGGGCGGAGATGTTGATCTCGACGATCGGCCGGCGGCCCTCCGCGCGGTGTTCGCCGAGCATCCGGATCGCGCGGGTCACCACCCAGCGGTCGATCTCGCGAATCAGCCCGAAGCGCTCTGCCACCGGCAGGAAGCTGCCGGGCGGGATCAGGTCGCCGTGGACGTCCACCATCCTAACCAGCAACTCGTGCTGCGTGGTGAGCCCGGTGGCGGTTTCCACCACCGGCTGGGCGTGCAACACCAAACGGTCCTCGTCAAGCGCCGCGCGGATCCGCTCGGCCCATTCCAAGCGGGCCTCGATGTGCGCTTGCCCGCGGCCGGCGCCACCGTATGTGACGCTGCAGTCGCGGCCTGCCTCCTTGGCGTCGTACATCGCCAGGTCGGCATTGATCAGTGCCTCCTCGGCGCTCAGCTGCTCGGCGCTCTGCAGCGGTGCCACCCCGATCGAGGCGGTGATCGGACGCTCGCGGCCGCCCGGCCCGCGGGGGGCGCGCTCCTGGCGCACCACCTCCAGCAGCGAGTCGGCGAGGCTCTCCGCCTCCTCGCACTCCCCAACCGGGGTGAGGATCGCGAACTCGTCGCCGCCGAGGCGCGCCAGCGTGTCGCTCTCGCGCAGGCGGCTCGCCAGTGCGCCCGCCACGCGCATGATCAGCTCGTCGCCGGCGCTGTGGCCGAGCGTGTCGTTGACCTCCTTGAAGGAGTCGAGGTCCAGCACCATCACCGCGCCGGCGTGGCCGTAGCGCTCGCCGCGCGCCAGGTGCTCCTCCAGGCTGCGCTCGTAAGCGCGGCGGTTGAGCAGGCCGGTGAGCGGGTCGTGGTCGGCCATGTGTTTCAGTTCCGCCTCATACCGGCTGCGCGCGATCGCTTCCTCGTTGCGTGCTTGCTCCAGCGCCCGCTCGGCCTGATCGCGCTCCGCCAGGCGGCGGGCGACGAGTGCCTCCGCGTAGCGCTCCCGGCGGCGCGCCTGTACGCCGAGGGTTGCCACCATCAGCGTCAGCATCGCGCCCACCAGCACGATCGCCAGCGGCAGCGAGCGGTCGGGGGAGGGCTCGGCGACCGCCAGCGTCCAGGTGCGTCCCGCCACCGCGATGTGGGATGTAGCAGGGCTTACGAGTGTGCCGTCGGCCAGCAGCGTCACGTTCCCTTCCCGCAGGGCGAACGCAGTGCCGGGGGGGATCGCACGCACCAGCGCGGGGCGCAGCAGCGCGTAGCTGTAGCCGATCGAAGCGAAGCCCCGCAATGGGCCGTGTGCGCCTTCCGCCGGTGGTGGAGCGCCGGGTGGGGGGTTGCCGCGTGGTGGGGCGCCGCGTGGTGGGGCGCCGGGTGGGGGGGTTCCGGGTGGCGGCGGTGGGGTTGGCAGGGGGTCGTAGATCGGCACATACAGCACGGTGCCGGCACCGGCGCCATTCATCAGGCGCAGGGTGGGCGTGGCGTGCGGCCGGCCGGAGCGGGCCGCCGCCTCGAGCGTCGCTAGGCGTTTGGGCTCCGCGGCCACGTCCAGCCCGAGGCTCGAAGGACCGCCGGTGCGGCGGTCGCTGTCGAGCACCACGTAGTACTCGCTCATCCGCGGAGCCCTGCGCCGGAGGCCGGTTCGCGCGGCGGCGAGCTCGATCGGGCCGTGAGCGCGTTCGAAACGGCGGCGTTCTGGCTCCGTCACCGCTTCCATCAGACCCACGCCGTCGATCCCCGGTTCGCGCTCCAATCCGCGGGCTGCGGCCGTGAAGATCGCGTTGTGGGCGTCCCAGTCGGCGCCGACGCTCGCGGCGAGCTCGGCGGTGCGCTGGACCGTCGCGTCCACCGTGTACAGCGCCTGCGTGCGGATATTCGTCACGAGGGTGGCCCGCCGTGCCCGGGCTTCATGCTGCGCATGGCGCTCGGCGAGAAACGCGCCGGCAGCGGTGAGCGCCGCCACGCACAAGGTCACGGCGGCAGGCAGCCATGCTCGCTGTCGCTCTCCCCGGGCCACGTTGTACATATCGGCCCATCCGGGACGGACCTGAATATCGAAAGAGTTGAGTCGGTTCGGGCGCCCCCGGGGGGCGGGGTTGCCGGTGGCTGGCCTGGGGAATGGAGGGCTGCCGGTAGCTGGCGCGGGGAGGGAGGGCTGGCGCTGGCTGGAGTGCCGTTTGTGCTAGGAAGCCCGCAATGCAAGCTGCGCAGGACATGGCGGGGCGGACGGTCGCGGCGCGGGAGTCCACCGCGGCGGGCTGGCGCGTGGTGGCCGCGTATGGTGCGGTGGCGGCCGCCACCCAGATGCTGTGGCTCACATATGCGGCGATCACGACAGAATCGGCTCACCGCTACGGGGTCTCGGTTGGCGCGATCGGATGGCTGGCGGAGATCTTCCCGCTGCTGTACGTGGTGCTCGCGATTCCCGCGGGTGCGCTGCTCGACCGCTGGTTTCGCCCGTCGCTCGCGCTTGGGGGAGCGCTGGTCGCCGCGGGTGGGTTGGTGCGCCTTGGCGGGTTGACGTTCGCTTGGGCGCTGGTGGGGCAGTCGCTGGTGGCGCTCGCCCAGCCAGTGGTGATGAGCGCGGTGGCGAAGCTCCCCGGCGAATACCTGCCAACGCATTCGCGTGCGCTGGGGATCTCGCTCGCCTCCGCCGCCGGCTTCGTCGGGATGCTGGCTGCGCTGCTGCTTGGCCCGCTGCTGGGCGCCTCGCGGCTTGAGCTGCTGCTCGAGATCCAGGCTGCGCTCGCCGTGCTGGCGGCCGTCACGCTCGCGCTGGCGTTGCGCCGGCGCGGCAGTGGCGAGGGGGAGCAGACGGCGATCGAAAGGGGCGTCGCACGCGCGCTGTGGGCGCATCCCGAGATCCGTGTGATCTCGGGTCTCGCGTTTCTCGGCTTCGGCGTGTTCGTCGCGCTCTCCACCTGGTTGCAGACGCTGCTGCACCCCTCCGGAATCTCTGAAACCGCTGCTGGGGCGCTGCTGGTGGGAATGATCGTCGCGGGCGTGGTGGGCTGCGCGGTGCTACCCGCGCTGATCGCGGCCCGTGGCGCGGAGCGCCGGTTCATGGGGGCGGTGATCGTCGCCGGCTGTCTCGGCAGCGTCGCGCTCGGGGTATTGCCGGGGATCGCCGGACGGGCCATAGTCATGGTGGCGATGGGCGCGGTGCTGCTCCCCGCGCTGCCGGTGCTGATGACCGTCGCCGAGCGACTCGCCGGCCCTGCGGCGGGCACCGCGGGGGCGATCGTGTGGCTGGCTGGCAACCTCGGCGGGCTGATGGTGGCGTTGCTCGTGCAGGCGCTCGTCCACCACCCGCTTACGGCCTTCCTGTCGATGGCTGCCGTTGTCCTGTTCGCCATCCCGCTCGCCACCCGAATGGTGACGCTGCGAGGGCTCACCGCCGTGTATGGGACAGAGGCATCGGGGACGGAGGCGTCAACCGATGGCCGGCCGGATCGGTCGATGGAGCCGGAAGAGCTTGGCCGGTCGGGCCGCGGCACGCGTTCTTATATCGGCTGATCCGCCAACCAGTCCAACACGTCGGCCGGGTTGCGGTGCGGCGGGAACACCGGGTAGAACACCTTCGCGATACGCCGCTGATGGGCGATCAGGGTCAGACGCCGGTAGAAGCTCCTACCGGCAGCCTCGAACGTCGGCAGCCCCAGCAAGTTCGCCAGCTGCAGCTCGGGATCGCTCAGCAGCGGGTAGGGGATGTGCTCGCGGCTGGCAAACTCTCGCTGCTCGGTGTGCGACTGGGCGCTCAGGCCGAGCACCGAGGCGCCATAGGCCGCCAGCTCCAGCACGTGGTCGCGGAAGGCGCAGCTCTGCGGCGTGCAGCCGCGGGCGCCCGGGATCTCGTCCCATCCCTCGGGCAGCGGCTCGCCCGGCACTCCCGTGCGCGGGTAGATGTACACCACGACGAGGCGTTCGGTGGCGGCGGCGAGGTCGAGTTGCTCGCCGAGAGTGGAGCTGAGCGTCATGCTCGGCAGCTCCATTCCCCGCAGGTGGTCGGCAGCCCCGTCGTCGATCGGTACGGGGATGTCGGCGGGGAGGAATCTGTAGCTCTCTGTCATCTTGGTCATTCTTCCAAAGGACCGTCGGTTTTGGCTTCCTGGGGCTTTGCCTTGGTTCCATCCATCGCGATTGGTATTGGCCAAATGAATCCTGGCAGGCATCGGATGGTTGAAATGCAAGCTTGAGCTTTGTGCTGAGCGCCCGCAAGTGTTCTACCCGCCGATCGGCCCGTAAACCTCAACTTGCCGGGCCGCTCCCGGGTGCTTGGTCGGACCCTACCCGCCGGTGCTGCCAAAGCCGCCGCGGCTGTGCTCGGCGGGATCGTGCACGCTCCACCGCGCCCGACCTGCCTGCACGAACACCCCCTGGGCGATCCTGCTGCCCGCTGGAATCGTGGTCGAGGAGGCGGTGAAGTTCAATAGCTGCAGCCGCACCTCGTCCGCGGGGCCGCGATAGTCCTCGTCGATGATTCCCACCGCGTGCGGCTGGATCACTCCGAACTTCCGTGGGGTGGAGGAGCGCAGGCACACCAGCAGACACCAGCCGGGCGGTGTAGCGAACACCAGGCCCGTGCCCACCAGCGCGATCTCCCCGGGTGCTATCTCGACCGCTTCGGCGGTGCAGAGGTCGAAGCCGTGTGAGCCGGGCGTCGCATAGTGCGGCGGCCGTGCGCCGTCGTGCAGCAGATGGATGGGCACGTCCACCGGCCGCTCCTGCGGGTCTTCCTCGGCGCTTGGATCGTGGCCGGGATGCAGCGGGCGTGTCGGCGCGTCCATCGGTTGCTCCCACTCTCAGGCGCGGCGGGCGCCGCGGCGTTCCCCGGAGCCTACCGGCGCAGTGGATCGCGCAGGTCGCCGCGACGCCATCCGAGGAAGCCCTGAGAGTGGGGCTCCCGACGCCCGGCTACTGCCCCTCCCCGTCGGCTGTGGGCCGACGGGGAGAGCGATCGCTCGCGCCCGATCCGGAGCGCCGCGCAACGCTGGTCAGTCTGTAGCGTCGTATCCGCGGCCCCCGTCCGGGAGCGGTGAGCGATTCCTCGGGGAGCAGCAAGAACCGTCGTGGAGTGCTGGGCATCGAGTGGGAGAGGGAGCGGGTCATGGGTCGATATTGGCCCATCGTGCCCTTCGTGCCTTTGGACCGCGGTCCAAAATGTGCTGTTGGCGGGTCTTGTCGATGACCCGGCCGCTGGTCTCGGACGACCAGCTGACGACCGGGTCGATCAACAGGGTACGTCTCGACCGACCTTCCGCGATCCTCACCGGCCTAAGCGGCCACCCGTCTACGATGGGCAGGTGTTGGAAGTGCCCACAGACTTTCCCGGCCACGAGCTGGTGTCGCGAGGGGCTTGCGGATCTCCGGGCGGGCCGTGAAAAAGAGAGGATCCTGTCGATCTACCTCCCTCCAGCTCCCTGTATGATCCAGCCATGTCCCTGTCGGGCAGGTTGGAATCCTCCTGAGGTGCCGATGGCCGTCAAGTTGCATCGCTGCGGCATCATGTTCATCAAGGGGCCCCATCCCTGCTGGCGGGTGCAGAAGGCGCTAGACGATTCAGGGATCGAGTACGAGATTGTCAAGCACTCCTCGATCCGCGGCAGGCGTACCGATCTGATCGAGCGCAGCGGTCAAAAGATGCTCCCTGTGGTCGAGTTGCCAGACGGCACGATGGTGCGCGAGGAGTCGGCGCGGCTTGCGGAGCGCATACGTGCGGGCGAGCTCGGCGAGGGCCCTGCCGCGTGAAGGCCGGCGGGAGCAAACGCTCGACTTGGGTGCGCGAGGGTAGTGGCCGCCTACCGAGGGAGATTCCTGGGGGGCGCGGGGCACTCCAGAGGACGCGATGCCGTGTGGCCGGCTAGAATGATCGGCCCACGCGGATGTAGCTCAGTTGGCTAGAGCGTCTGCTTGCCATGCAGAAGGTCGTGGGTTCGAGTCCCATCATCCGCTCTTGGGAAAACCCTGCTGATCGCAGGGTTTTTTCTTGCTCGCAGGTGGAGTGGAAGGATTCCACGAACGCGTCCAGCCAGCGCAGTGGCTGTCTCAGCTGCTCGATGAGCCCACGTCGGCGGTCGCGGTGAGGGCGCTCGTCAGGGGGTCGCGGCCATCCCAGCTGCCGTGAGCGGCGTATGGGCGAAAGCGGATGAAGGCGGACTCGTGGTGGAAGGGCTGCGTGCTGTGTGCCCTCACGGCCTGGACGTGCCCGGGGTCGGCGTGGCCGCGCGCGTAGGCACGCATCGCGGCGGTGGTGCGCCACAGCGAGAAGGTTGCGAGGAGGCCCGGCGGCCGCGCGAACCCGGTGGAGGCGAGCAGCGCCGGATCGCCGACCACGAGCTCCTCAGCCGCGGCGCTGGCTCGCAGGAAGCGAAGCGTCTGCGTGAGCCGCAGCCGCCCGAGCGTGAGCACCGCCGCGGGCTCCTCGTCGTCCATCGGCTGCTCTTCTGTGGGAAGGTCGGGCAGCTTTGCCCATCCACCCACAACTCGAGTGGGTTGCAGGCGGACGTGCCATCCTCCCGCGAATCGCGCCGCGAGCGGATCGCTGGCGAGGAACTCATCGAGCGCCTCATCATGTTCCCAGGCGGCGACCAGCACGAGGCGGCCGGGGCGAGGCGCCGGCAGCAGGTGACCGCTCAGCGGCGCCGCGATCGCGATCTCGGCGTAGTGCAGGCCCGCCACCTTGGCTGCGGTGGGTCGTGTGCGCAGGAGGCCCAGGGAGCGTGCGCCAACGTCGGCGATGTGAAAGGAGGCGATCACGAGAGGTGGTGACGGAGCAGGGGGAAGGGGGACCTGGAAAGTAGGGACTACACTTACAAGTTACCATATAGTACACCTAATGGTAACCTCACGCCACGGCGGCTCGCTCCGCCCTCCTGTCGCTTCTGCCGAGGCTCCTTCGGCCTCGCCCCATCGGCCGTCTGGTGCGCCCGATCGCCCCTCCGCATCGCACCGGTTGCCCGCCCACGAGCGACGTGCGTTGATCGAGGATGCCGCGGCCCGTCTCTTTGCCGAGCGCGGCTACAGCGCCACCACTGTCGCCGACATCGTCGCCGCTGCGGGCGTGAGCAAGCCGATGCTCTACCGCCACTTCGAGTCCAAGCAGGACCTGCAGATGAAGCTGCTTGCGCGCCGCCGGGACGAGCTTGCCGCTGCGCCGCTGGATGCCTTCCTCAACGAGCCGGGCGAGCCCGACCAGCGACTGCCGGCGATGATCGATGCGTGGTTTGCTCATGTCGAACAGCACCCCCACACATCGAAGAACCTGTTTCAGGATGCCACCGGGGACCCGGAGATCGAGGCGCTCCAGCGTGAGCTGCGACGACAGCAGCGCGCCGCCGACGTCGCGCTGCTGCGGGAGTTCGCCCCGCAACTGCCCGAGGCCGAGCTCGAGCCTCTGGGGGAGATCATCCGCAGCGCGCTCACCGGTTTGGCGCTTTGGTGGCTCGAGCACCCCGGCACCCCTCGTGCCGTTGTCGTCGCCGCGGTGCTGCGCGTGACACGGGGCGTGCTGGCGACGGTCGGCTGAGTATCGGCGACCGACGCTCGTGTGATCCGGGCTCGACTCCGACGAAACGCATGATCCCGATAAGATCAGTGATGATTTGAGTCGGGGGCCCGCCGTCGATATGCGGCCAGGCTACTCTGGCGGAGCGTCCGTAAAGTTGCACCGGACATTGGCGCTGCCGCGGGACCCGACCGAGGCGCACAGCGGAGACGGCGCGAATCGACCAACCAGCGTGGACTGAAAGGAAGCAAACATGGCATTGCAGCTAGGCGACATCGCCCCCGATTTCGAGGCCGACACCACCGAGGGTCGCATCAAATTCCATGACTGGATCGGCGACTCGTGGGCGGTGCTGTTCTCCCACCCGAAGGACTTCACGCCGGTGTGCACCACGGAGCTCGGCTACATGGCCAACGCCAAGCCCGAGTTCGACCGCCGCGACGTGAAGATCATCGGTCTCTCCGTCGACCCGCTGGACAGGCACGGGGAGTGGGCCCGCGACATCGAGGAGACCCAGGGCACGGCCCCCAACTACCCGATCATCAGCGACGCGGACTTCAACGTCTCCAAGCTCTACGGCATGCTGCCCGCGAGCACCTCCGGCGACCCGCTCGAGCGTACGCCGGCGGACAACCAGACGGTGCGCAACGTGTTCGTGATCGGGCCCGACAAGAAGGTCAAGTTGATCCTCATCTACCCAATGACGACTGGCCGCAACTTCGACGAGGTGCTGCGGGTGATCGACTCGCTGCAGCTGACGGCAGGCCACAAGGTGGCGACGCCGGTCAACTGGAAGCCTGGGGATGACGTGATCATCGCGGGGTCGGTCTCCGACGAGGAGGCCAAAGCGACCTACCCCGACGGCTGGAAGACGCCCAAGCCCTACATCCGCATCGTGCCCCAGCCGCACTGAGCAGCAACGGCTGTGGGCGATGCTCTTCAGGCAGATCACCCACGACGACCTCGGCTGTGCCTCCTACCTGATCGGCGACGAGCGGGCGGGGGTCGCCGCGGTCGTTGACCCGCGCTTTGAGATCGACGACTACCTCGAGCTGGCCCGCTACCGGGGGGTCACGATCGAGCACGTGCTCGAGACCCACAACCACGCCGACCACGTCTCCGGGCACGGGCGCCTGGTGGCGGCCACGGGGGCTCACATCCACGTCCACCGTCTGGCCGACCCCGCTTATGAGCACGAGCCGTTCGAGGACGGGTGGGAGCTGCAATTGGGGTCGCTCACGGTGCGCGCCCTGCACACTCCCGGGCATCGCCCCGAGCACACCGCCTTCCTGCTGATCGACACCACCCGCGGCGGCGATCCGTGGGCGGTGCTGAGCGGCGACAGCCTGTTCGTGGGCGACGTCGCCCGCACCGACCTGGCCGTCGAGCAGGCAGAGGGAGCCCGGCAGATCTTCCGCTCTGTGCACCGGCGGCTGCTCACGCTCCCCGACGATTGCGAGCTGTGGCCGGCGCATCTCGGGGGCTCGATGTGCGGCGGGCCGGGCATGGACATGAAGATCTGCTCGACCGTCGGCTATGAGCGGCAGCACAACCCGACGCTCGCGATCGCGGACGAGGAGGAGTTCGTCGCGCAGGCGCTCGCCAAGCTGGGCCCGCAGCCACCCAACTTCGAGAAGATCGTGGCGCTCAACCGCGGCCCACTGCTCACCAGCGGCGTCGAGGTGCCCGCGCTCTACCCCCACCAGGTGCAGCTCAAGCGCGAGCAGGGGGCGCTGCTGGTGGACGTCCGCACCGATCTGCAGTTCGACGACGTTCACATCCACGGCTCGATCTGTATTCCATCGTTCAGCTCCGGGTTCGGATCCAAGCTCGCATGGCTGGCCGACCACGATCGGGAGATCGTGTTCATCGGTCGCGACGACGCCGACGGGCGACGCGCCGCCAAGCTGGCGCTGTCGGTGGGGGTTCGCAACGTGGCGGGCCTGTTGGCAGGAGGCATGACCAACTGGCGCCAGGAACGGCATGCCGTGACCCAGACCGAGCGGGTGGCCGCCGCCGACCTCCCCGGACGACTCGAGCAGGAACCCGATCTACAGCTGCTGGACGTCCGTGAGCTGCGCGAGTGGAACGCCGGCCACGTACCGGGGTCGGTGTTCACGCCCTGGCACGACATCGCGGGGATTCCCCGGGGATTGGATCCCGCCCTGCCGATCGCCGTGATCTGCGCCGCGGGAGTGCGGGCGGCGACCGCCGCCAGCCTGCTCACCCATCACGGGGCGACACGGGTCATCCACGTGATCGACGGGGGCGTGCCCCTGTTGGCTCAGAGCGGGGTGCGCTTGGAGTCGAGCACCGACGTGCCGGCGTAGCCGGTTGCGGACCGGCAGGGTTCAGGTGGGTGCGAGATGCTCAGCCCTCAGCCAAGCGAGAGTGGCCTCGAGGCCGGTGGCGTAGTTGACGCGCGGCTTCCACCCAAGCGTCTCGCGGAGCCTGCGGTTGCTGAAGTCCTGGTTCTCGCCCAGCACCTGCACCGCTTGCCGGGAAAGCAGCGGCGGTGCGCTCACGCCGGTGGCGCGGCGCAACAGCCGGTAGCCGTGCTCCAGCGAGAAGCCGATGCCGTTGGCAATCGAGTAGGGCAGGCTCCACCGGACCCTCGAAGCGCCGAGGCCCTCCGATAGGTCGTCGCAGAGCCGCCGCCACGTGATGGGAAGGCCGTCGCTGACATTGAAGGCGTGCCCGGGCGCGGCTTCGTGATGGAGCGCCAGCACGGCGGCGTCGATCAGGTTCTCGACGTAGCAGAGGCCCGCGACCGCGCGACCGCGGTTGATCAGGAGCATGTGGCCGCCTTCAATCGCGCGCGCGATCTCGCCGACGACATCCCTCGAACCAGGTCCGTAGACAGTGGCCGGACGCAGGATGACGGTGTCCAGCGAGCCCGCCCTTTCCACGCTGTGCACCTCGGCCTCGGCCTCCAGCTTGGTTTGCGCGTACCAATTGCGAAACCGCGTGGCGGTGTACGACTCGTCGATCTCCGCGCAGTCGGGATAGCCGTAGACGTCGGTGGTGCTGAAATGGACGAAGCGCCCCACCGAGGCGCCGGCGGAGGCATCGAGCAGCTTGCGCGTGCCCTCGACGTTGGTGCGCTTGATCTCTGTCGTGGTGGCCCAGTCTGTTACCAGCGCCGCGCAGTGGAGCACGTTGTGAGCGCCCTCTACGGCACGCGCCAGCGAGTCAGCGTCGGCGAGGTCGCCGGCAGTGAGCTCGACGCCGAGCCGTTCGAGTTGTGAGGTGTCGCTGCTCGCGCGTACCAGGCAGCGAACCGAATAGCCCTCCTCCACCAGCCGCTCTGCCAGGCGCCCGCCGATGAACCCGCTCGCGCCTGTGATCAGGCAGAGACGCTTGGAGCTGACGTGCTTGGTGGCCTGAGCGGGAGGCGTGTGCTCAGGGGGTGGACCGGGGGGCGAGGGGGTACGGCGGGACGGCGCCTGCTCGCTCACGGAAGCATCGTGCGTGCTCGGCGACGGAGCGTGGTGGTGGCGATCTCGCGCACGACCGCCAGGTTCTTGCTCGAGCTGCCGTGGCACTCGGCGAGCACCGCGTCGAGCGCGTCGAGGAAGCTGCGAGCCTCGCTCTCGGAGAGCGTCAGCGGCGGCAGCAGCTTGATCACGTCGTTCTTGCCGGCGGCCATTGTGATCATGCCGTGGTCGCGATGCAGCGGGATTACGATCAGCTGCGGAAAGAGGCCCTCGCTGGCCAGGTGGATCAGACGCCAGCTCAGGCGCGTCATGCCGCTGCTCGGGGCGCCCAGCTCGATCCCGATCATCAGCCCGCTGGCGCGAATCTCCTTGATCATCTCGTAGCGCTGTTGCAGTTGCACCAGGCCGTCGCGCAGCACGGCACCGACGTGCGCGGCGTGCTCGACGATGCAATCGCGCTCGATGATGCGCAGCGTGGCCAAGCCAGCGGCCATCGAGAGGCGGTTGCGCCCGAAGGTTGACTGGTGCACGTAGGAGCGCTCCAGCGTTCCCACCGCCTGCTGGTAGATCGCGCGAGTCGTGACCATCGCCGCGACCGGCATGTAGCCGCCGCTGAGCGCCTTACCGACAAGCACGAAGTCGGGCTCGAGGCCCCAATGCTCGAGCGCAAACCAGCTCCCCGTCCGCCCGAGCCCTGTCTGAACCTCGTCGAGCACGAACATCGTCCCGTACCGCCGGCAAAGCCCCTGCGCAGCCTCCAAATAGCCCTCTGGGGGAAGGGTCACCATGCGGCCCTGGATCGGCTCGACGATGAAGGCGGCGACATCTCTGGTCCGCAGCTGTGTCTCCAGGGCGGCGAGGTCGCCGAACGGAACACGCTCGCAGCCGGGCAGTAGCGGGCCGAAGCCCTCCTTGAAGAACTCGTCGCCCACCAGCGAGAGTGGCCCGAGCGTGACGCCGTGGAAGCCGCTCTCGCAAGAGATCAACCGCGGCCGGCCCGTCGCGGCGCGCGCGAACTTCATCGCGGAGTCCACAGCCTCGGCGCCGGTGCTGGCGAAGAACACGGCGTCGAGCCCCTGCGGCAAGCGCTGTGAGAGCTCCTGCGCGAGCATGCCCGCCAACGGTGAGTAGTGGATCTGAACGCCATCGATCAGGTCGGCGTCGAGGGCGGCGCGCAGGACCTCGCGCACGTCGGGATGGTTGTGGCCGAGGCCGGCAAACCCCTCGCCGGTGTGGAAGTCGAGATAGGCACGCCCGTCGGTGTCGTAGAGATAGGACCCCTGCGCCGAGACGTACTCCTTGTCGAAGCCGAGGATGCCCAGCACGTTGACGAGCGAGGAATCGAGATGGCGCGTGGCCAGGTCCAGCGTCTCCTCCGTGCGCGCCATGGCGTCCGCGATCACGCCGAGGGAATCGATGGCCTGGGTGGGCTGAGAGGCGGCGTTCACGGATGCGGGCACCGGAGCCTACTCGAACCAGCCCGCTGGTTCGAGTAGCGACGTCAAGGTGCGGATGAGAGGACTCGAACCTCCACGGACTTACATCCACACGGACCTGAACCGTGCGCGTCTACCAATTCCGCCACATCCGCGCGATGGTGGAGCGACGATATCGCACGGGTCGCCCTTGGGGCCGGCAGCCCATCGCCGCGGTCGCATTGCGGCTTGCTTTGCTAGCCTCGGAGCCTGCTGCTCGTACTGGCCGCCATCGTCTAGGGGACTAGGACGCCGCCCTCTCACGGCGGTAACACGGGTTCGAATCCCGTTGGCGGTACTTTAGGAAAGCCGCACCAGCATTGAAGATTCGGGTAGTTGAGGCGGGGCCAGGGTACCAATAGGGTGCCAATCCTCCCCGGCGGGGCGGGGTTGTGCGGCTTCCGGCGATAGCCCCACGGGAGCCCACGGGGCTCTGTTTGGGTTCCGCGACGGCCCGTATCACGCTCCATCTCAGGAACATCACGACGGACGCGGAGGCCGAAGCGGGCTGGGCTACACGCAGTCAGTGAACTCTGCGGCGAGCTGCGCCACGAGGTCATCTCGCTCGATGCTCAGCCACGCCTTGCGTGCGTCGGATACGTGGGCGCATCGCGCAAGGGAGTCTTTCTCCAGCCGTGCCAAGCGCCGGCGTGTCATGCCGATCGAGTAGGGCTCTGCGATCCCGGTGTAGAGCGTCAGCGCCTGCTCGTAGGCGTCGCGTGCGGCGTCGTAGTCGGGTTGCGCGAGCGCGATGTCGCCGAGGCCCTTGATGCAGTTGGCCTGCCCCAGCACTTCCCCGACCTGTTCGTACAGCGGCTGTGCGCGGGTGTAGGCGTCCCGTGCAGCGTCGTATTCGGATTGTTCAAGCGCGATGTCGCCGAGTCTATGAATGCAGTTGGCCTGCCCCAGCACTCCCCCGACCTGTTCGTACATCGGCTGTGCGCGGGTGTAGGCGTCCCGTGCGGCGTCGTGGTCAGATCGGCGCAGCGCGATGTCGCCGAGGCCCTTGATGCAGTTGGCCTGCCCCAGCATTCCCCCGACCTGTTCGTACAGCGGCTGTGCGCGGGTGTAGGCGTCCCGTGCAGCGTCGTATTCGGATTGTTCAAGCGCGATGTCGCCGAGCCTTTGGATGCAGTTGGCCTGCCCCAGCATTCCCCCGACCTGTTTGTACAGCGGCTGTGCGCGGGTGTAGGCGTCCCGTGCGGCGTCGCGGTCAGATCGGCGCAGCGCGATGTCGCCGAGGCCCTTGATGCAGGCGGCCTTTCCGCGCACGTCCCCGACCTGTTCGTACAGCGGCTGTACGCGGGTGTAGGCGTCCCGAGCTCGGACGTGGTCGGATCGCGTAACCGCTATGTCGCCGAGGATCCTCATGCAGTTGGCCCGTCCCACTACGTCCCCGACCTGTTCGTACAGCGACTGTGCCCGCGTGCATGAGTCCTGGGCGGCGTTATGGTCGGAACGCGCAAGGGCCAGGGTTCCGGCGCGAAAGGTTGCGTCCGCCAAGAACATCGCATCGCCTGATCGTTCGGCGGTTTGCAGGAGCGCCTTGACGACCGGGGCGGCGTCGATGCCGCTGAAGCGTGCAGTTTCGATGAATGCGTAGGCGGCGGCGTAACCCTGTTCGGGTTGCTCTCGTTCGAGGGTTTGTTCGATCGCGACGGTGATGTTCGCCGCTTCACGCGCGAGCGTTGAGATCGCTTCACCGCCGCCAGCCTGCCCCGCGCGCGCACCGAGCTTCGCGGATCGCTTGCGGTAATGGTCGATCGTGCGCCGCCAGTCGCTCTCGGCGGGGTGGTGCGCGTCGCTGAGATGGTGGCGTACCGGCGGCAACGTGCGGAGTCGCCCTGCCTGCTCCAGCGCGAGGCCGCGGCGGCGCAGGAGATTCGCGGCAGCCGCCCCCTCGCCGGGCAGCAGAGTCTCAAGGTCGTCGTCGGCGACCCCGTCGGGCAGTCCGCCCAAGATGCTCAGCAGCCTCTTCGCGGCGTTGGTCATCGCGGGGCTGTTCCATGAGGTGTCGATCGATACGGCGATGCTGAGCAGGCGGTGGTCGCCCGGCCCTCGCGTAAGCAGACGGGCTCGCTCCTTTCGCCAGCGTTTGGCGAGGTGATTAAGGTCGGGCTCGCCGTCGGCCGCGTAGGCGAGCAGCTCGACCGCGAGTGGGACGCCGCCCATCTCTTCGAGCAGGTCGTCGAGCGCCGGCGTGTCGAAGTCCTCGGGCGCGATCGATGTGAACAGGCTCCTGGCGGCCGGCAGATCGAGCGGCTCAAGCTGGATCGGCTGCCCCCACCGGACGCCGCTCGGGCGCTCCAAGCCCCGTACTGAAGCGATGAGCGCAACCCCCGGGACGCTCGCCACCCGGCCGAGCAGTTCCTCCACCGCGAGCGTGTCGCGCTCCCACGGCGTCTCCAGATTGTCGAGCGCCAAGACCGCCGGAGCCCGCGAGAGCAGCGCGAAGGCGCCGCTGAGGGTATCCCCGCCGGGAGGAACGCCGAGAGTGGCCGCCAGCTCACCGGCCAGACCCGCGGCGCTTTCGGTCGTCTCGCACCGCACCATCCATCGTCGCTGCTCAAACCGTGCCGTGACTTCCGGGTTCGTCGCCCTGCAACGCCCTCTGTACGGCGCTGCCGTCAAGCCATGTCACCCGCTCCCAGCGGGAAGACGCCTCCCTGAGCAGATCGTCGTAGTTCGTGGTGGCGACTGGCGCTCCCAGAGACATCAACGCCTCCGGGACCGCAGGGTCCACAAGCTTCAGCGAGCCGACCGTCTCCCGCAGCCAGCGAGCGTACTCCCCGCCTCCCCGGCTTCCCAGCATCTCGGTCACAAGCTCTGCGGCGGAGATCAATGCGCTGCTGTTGCCCACGCCCAAGAGCGACCGCACCGCGTCGAGCAAGCCCGGCTCGACACCCACCAATGTCTCCGCGTGTTCAAGGCCCGAATCGATGAGCCCCGACCAGGAGGACAGCTCATTTCCTCGGGTGGCGGCGGCGGTGACGCCGCTGCCGGCAACCACGACCACCCGCCCGCGTGCAATCCGGTCGCGGAGATCATCCACCAAATCCACGGTCATGGCCCGCGACTCTACCCAACGTCAGCCGACTGAGAATCACACCAATCCCATTACTCGAACGTCAACCCCTCCGCCGCCCGTGTCCCATCGCTGCCGCACGCACACGCCCACGACGCCCTGACGATGCCCCGTCGTCCGCCCTCCGAAGCCCGTCCTCGCCGCAACGGCAAAAGGCAAACCTGCCGCTCGACTTCGCTGCGCTCCGCCTCACGGCACACAGTTGCACCAAAGAGTGCTTGCTTTGCTATTTTGCTCTGAGTTGTCGACGGCTGAGCAGCAGATCCTGACCGTACCCCAGGTCGCCGAAGAGTTCCAGGTGACAGCTCAGACGATCCGAAACTGGATCGACCGCGGCGCGCTGCCCGCGGCGAAGATCGGCCGTGCCTTCCGAATACGACGCGAGCACGTCGACGCGTTGCTCGCACGTGCCCAAGCAGACAGCAGCTCGCTGGCAACACGCCGCGACCTCTGGGAGCCGGAGACCCTGGGGCTGCCCCTGCCGCCGCCGCGGAGCCGAACGTCCAGCTTCGGTGTGGGACGACACTCGCACCCTGACACTGCCGTCCAAGCGTCCCTGAGCAACTCGGACGCGGGAGCCTTCCCGAGCGGGACTCAGGCTGAGCGGCGTGCGCGGGTGCGTGGCTGCCGGCTGCTCGCCCCGTCTTCGCGCTCGACCGCCTCTGCCAGCGCGGCCGCGGCTGCGCCGAACTCGTCGTAGGCGCGGGCGACGTCGAGCATGTTTTGCCCGGTCGCGGCGATGTTCAGCTGTCGGACGGCTTCGTCGAAGCGAGGCCAGAGGCCCTCGGGTCTGCGGCGCCCGGTACCGGGCTGCAGCTCATACGGCGGCCGGGGGTGGGCGGCGCGATGGGGCGGCCAGCCCCAAGAAATTGGTTTGGCAAAGTCCACCTGGGAGCCTGGGGTGGTTTGGTTGCAAACGACGAGTTACACCCCCCGAGACCGGCGCGCTGCGCGCGCCTTCTCGCACAACCAACCTCCAGCCCAATGCATCAGGGATAGAGCATACCTTTAGATCATGCTTGTTTGGCTTATTTGGTATGGTAAGGGCATCCAAGTTGACGGCACCGACACCCGCGCTCTTGCGGCGGAGCTTGCCGCACTAATCGGCCAGCAGGCCGTAACGCCGCTGCTCGATGCCAGCCAGGGCGCGGCCTTATTGAACGTGCCGCCGTCGTGGTTGCTTGCGCTGGCCCGCGCTGGGCGCATCCCGCACGTCCGCCTCGGTCGCTATGTTCGCTTTCACCGCGAGGAACTGCTTGCCTGGGCTGATCGTCGGCAGGCGGGGCCATGACGCCGCAGGGACAGTCGTTGAGTGCTGACTGCCATACGCTCCGGAAGGAAGGGCACGATGACAGCGAAGCTGGAGAAGGCGAGGCGCAGTTACGGCACGGGTGCGCTGTTCGAGAAAACGGACAGCGCGGGGAGCGTGACCTGGTACGGCAAGTGGCGCCACAACGGGACGCAGGTCAAGCGCAGGATCGGCCCGAAGCGCGCGGAGGGTTCGCGGGATGGTCTGACGCGCCGTGCGGCGGAGGCCGAGTTGCGCCGGCTGATCGGCGAGATCAAGCCGGTGGTCCCGGCGTCCGAGGCGCTGACGATCGCCGAGGTCGGTCGGCGCTACATGGCTCACCTGGAGCGCGCGGGGCGCAAGCTGTCAACACGGCTCGCCGTGGAATCGACGCTGCGCGTCCATCTGGAGCCGTTCTTCGGGGATCGTGCGGTCGGCTCCGTCACGCACGAGGACGTGATCGACCTGATGGTGTTGATGGAGAGCAAGGGCGTCGCCCCCAAGACGATCCGCAACCAGCTCGGCACGCTCAGCGCCCTGTTCAACTACGCGAAGAATCCGCGCCGTCGCTGGGCGACGTGGAACCCGTGCGAGGGAATCGAGCTGCCGGCGGTCCCTGCGCACGACGGCTTCCGCTATCTCGAGCTCGACCAGCTCGACGCGCTCGTGGCGAATGCGCAGCCGGGACCGTATGAGGCGCTCGACCGGGCGCTTGACCGGACGGCCGCGATGACCGGCCTGCGCTCCGGCGAGCTGATCGCGCTGCGCTGGCGCGATGTGGACTGGCCCGCGAGCGCGATCCGGGTGCGCAGCAACTACGTGTGCGGAGAGTTCGGCTCCCCGAAGTCCAAGCGATCGACCCGCAGCGTGCCGATGGCCGATCAGGTGGCCGGCGAGCTTGAGCGCTACTACCAGGCGAGCGGCGAACCGGCCGAAGGCGAGCTCGTGTTCCCGAGCCCGAAGAGCGGTGGCCCCGCTCGACAAGTCGGCGGCGCTGCGTCGGATGCGCCGTGCGCTGAAGGCCGCGAGGCTGGACGAGGGTCACCGCTTCCACGATCTCAGGCACACGTTTGGAACGGCGATGGCCGCGGCCGGGGTGCGGATGCGGACCCTGCAGGAGTGGATGGGCCACCGCGATATCCAGACGACACAGCGCTATGCGGACTACGCGCCACGGACGCGGGACGCGGAGCTCGTGGCCGCGGCCTTCAGCTCAGGCAGCAAAGCGCGCGACGAAGGCTTGAGGGCTCACACGCCGGCGAGGTACGGGGAGGCGGACGGCACGGCGTCGAAGTAGTTCCCGTGCGTCAGCATTACGGACTCGATTGAGTCGGCTCCCACGAGGACGATCTCGACGCCCTTGTCGTCGCGGTGCTTCTCCTCCATCTCCTCGTAGGCTTGGACAGCCTCGGCCGAGTTGCTGAAGGCCTTGTCGAGGACGAGTCGCTGGCTGTTACGGTCGTAGACCAGTAGGAAGTGGACGATAGACATGGAGATCACCTCCCGGTTTTGAAGTAGGGACGCACCTGCTCCCGCATCTCGGCGAACTGCTCTTTGAAGGCCGGATCGGCCTCCAGTCCTAAGCTATCACGGTACATGCCCAGGCTGGCGAGGCGGAAGTACTCCCGCAGATCGGCAGGGCCTTCGCCCTCCTTGAGCCCGATGCCGAGCCTCGTGCCTGTTCGCTCGACGGCGAGCGCCCATTCCTGCTCGCGCGGATCGCGGAGCTGGATCTCGATCCTCCTGCCATCGCGCACGACGATTACATGCACCGCGCGGTAGCCGCTGGGCGCCGCCTCGTCGCGAGTGTCGCGAATCTTTCCGTGCACCTGCCAGTTTTTGCGGATGCGCCGGACGACGCCATCTACCTGGCGCCGCTCGGCGAGGATTGCTCGGCACCCGCCGATGTCTCCCATGTTCGAGAGCATGCTTCCCTCCAGGCGCACCAGCTTGTTGATGATCTGCTCCCGTCGCTTGAGCCGCTGCACGACCGGGACGCGCGACCCGGTCTGTTTCAGCTCGGGCCGCTCGCTGCGCACCATCGAGCGCAGGCCGAGGACGGTCTTGTTGAGCGGCATCTGAAACGTCTCGCGGAACGCGATCATGGTGTTGAACGCCTCGACGGTTGTCTCGGTGGGCTCATCGCCCTCCAGCAAGTAGCGTCGAAGCTCTTCCCCGGCGCGGTCGATCGCCGACCGGCTGATCCCGGGCAACGGAGCGAACTGCGGCTTCACGTCCATGGCGCCACATGCTATTCGGCGGCTCCAGGGTACCAATCGGGGTACCAATTTGAGGAAATATCAGCGCACCTCAGAGCACCTAAGCCCAGTATTCATGCAGGTTCTCGCCCTGCGTGAACCCCCAGGGCGGGTTCGAATCCCGTTGGCGGTATAGCCGGAAAGCTGCCTTGCTGTCTTCTGGGCAGATGGAGCCAGTCATGTGCCGCCCTGGCGCACGGAGTAGGTCTTGGCGAATGCGGTGCGCGGAGCCTCAACGCTCGCGCGGTAGGGCTTGAGACTGTGGTAGGTGTCTTGCGCGGCGACCTGCTTGCGCTCGATGAAGCCGGCGCGCTCCAGGAGCTCGAGCGCTTTGTCGCCGGCGGCTCGCTTCACGCCTGCTCGCACACGAAGGGTCCGCGCATCCGCTCCCGGGTGGGACTCGACCGTACGCGACATCAACTCGAGGAACTCCCGGGCGCGAGGATCGGCGGCCATCAGGTGTAGTCCAGCAGATTCCTCGCCAAAAAGCGCTCCGCATGTGCCGCCCGGGAGTCGCGCTTGGTCCCCGTCGCGCGAGTGGCAACGCTCAGCGACGGTGGGCGCTCCCAAGCGGGGCGGGCTGGCGCCATGAGGCAAGACTGCGCGCTAGACCAACATCCCCGATTGTCCGGGTTGGTGGCACCCGCAGAGCGTCTGTCGGCCGCTCCCGTTACGATCGTTCCATCACTGTCAATGACACTTACTTGACAACACCACCTTCGCATGGCCCCATTCTCCAGTCAATCCTGGCACATAGATCTGATTTATCGGAATCTTGGTCGTCGCTCGAAAGCTCTCGCGGGCGAGTGGGAGACGCGGCTCGACTTCTTGGCGTCAACCCATGAACCTTTGTCTTCAGCACCGAGGGGGCCCGCTGCCGCGGACGCTGGGCGGCGGATCCTCGCCGGGAGCCGTGACGCGAATGCGCCACAGCGCCCACCGTATCGTCCACAGTGAACAAGACTGACCGATTAGGCGGAATAAAATGGCTTCGAAAGATAAGACGCGCTTGACCGGCCCGCGGCTGCGCTCCGGTCCCAATGGCTTGCCCCGGGGACAGGTTTCGGAGATCCAGCGCAGCCGTATGTTGACGGCGGCGGCAGAGGCGGTGGAGGAGGTCGGCTACGCCCGCTTGACAGTCGCTCAGGTGATCGCGCGGGCGCGGGTGTCTCGCAAGACGTTCTACGACCTCTTCGAGGATCGCGAGGATTGCTTCCTCGCAGTCTTCGACCAGACGGTCGAGCAGATCAGCGCGCTCGTCGGCGAGGCATACGCGCGAGAGCCGGGCTGGCGCGATGGTATGCGCGCCGGCGTGCTGGCGATGCTGCGATTCATGGATGACGAGCCCGGCCTCGCGCGAATCTGCGTGGTGGAGGCGTTGGGGGCCGGCCCCCGCGTATTGAAGCGGCGCACCGAAGTGCTGGTGGAGCTCAAGGAGGTCATCGACGAAGGACGCTCGAGCGCCGGCGCCCGCGTGGCGCGCGCCACCGATGAAGCACCGGAGGTCACCGCCGAGGGTGTGATCGGTGCCGTCTTCGCCGTCTTGCACTCGCGGCTGCTGGCGCACAGCCGCGAGCCGTTCACGGCGCTGCTGGGTCCGCTGATGAGCATGATCGTGCTCCCTTATCTGGGCGCTCGCGCGGCGAGCAGCGAGCTGACGCGCACGCCGCCCCCGCTGCCCAAGCGCAAAAAACCTCCGCGGCGGAGCGTCAAGGACCCACTCGAGGGTCTCGACATGCGCCTCACTTATCGCACCGTGCGGGTGCTCACCTTCATCGGCGAACACCCCGGCGCCAACAACCGCGAGATCGCCGAAGGCGCTGGCATCGCCGATCAGGGCCAGATCTCGAAGCTGCTGACACGCCTGGAGCGGCTGCAGCTGGTGCACAACATCGGGGAAGGTCAGATCATGGGCTCCTCCAACGAGTGGTATCTCACCGACCGCGGCGGTCAAGTGGAGCGCGC
The DNA here is from genome assembly GCA_963724305.1 of uncultured Solirubrobacterales bacterium. Taxonomy (GTDB): domain Bacteria; phylum Actinomycetota; class Thermoleophilia; order Solirubrobacterales; family Solirubrobacteraceae; genus Palsa-744. The sequence goes on along the minus strand of CAVRUG010000004.1, from coordinate 452,595 downwards.
CACGCGCCCCCGCTAGCGCTGCAAATGCCTTGGACCAGTCCCGCCGAGGGCCGGCAGTCGGAGCAGGAAGGAGATGCTCGCGCGACTGCTGCTCTGGCGACTGCTCGGACTGGCAGCCCTCCTCGTGGGGGTGGCCGCACTCGCGTGGCTGCTGAACGGCGGCATCGGGGCAGCCCTGCGCGATGCTTCTGCCGCTCGCGCAGCGCTCCCGCGACACACGCCGCACGCTGCGGGCGGATTCCCGGCGAGGGGAGTCGGCGAGTTGCTTGCGGCGCTCGTGCTCCCCTGCGTGGCGCTGGCGTTTGGTGTCCGCGCTCGTACCCGAGCGAAGCGGAGCTACGTTCGCCTGCGCGTCGAGCCCTACCGCACCGATCGTACGAGCGCGGAGGGTGTGGTGGCTATGTACGAGGCGCTGCACAAGCGCCTGCAGCGCCGTTGGTGGCGACGCCTGCTGCGTGGTCAACCCTCGGCGGCGCTCGAGGTCCATTACATCCACAGCGCGGTCAGCGCCGCAAGCGCGCTGCTCGCGATCGTTTGTCCGGTGGGGATGGAGAGGATGGTGGAGGCGGCGCTGCGCAGCGCCTACCCCAACTGCCGCGTGGCGGCTCCCGACGAGACACTCCCATCCCGCTCGGCGTACGTGCTGCTGCGTCTGAAGAAGCACGCGGGGTTCATCAAGCGGGTGAAGCAGCTTGACCCGTACGAGCTCATGCGCGAGCCGCCGATGGACAGGCTGATGACCGTGATGGGAGCGTGTGGGGAGGAGGCGCTCGTGCAACTGGCGTTGACCCCGGCACCCGCGCTGCTGGAACGGTGGGCCAAGTGGCGCTACAAGCGTCACGAGGACCATCTCTCGCGCGAGCGGCGCGAGCACCTGTTCGTGCGCGACCGCTCGCTGGTGGAGGAGGTCGAGCTGCGCGGCGGCCTGGAGGTGCAGCACCGACCGTTGTACTTCGCCGATCTGCGCGTGCTCGCGCCTTCGCGGCGCGTGTGTGAGCAGATCGCCTCCGAGCTGCGCGCCGAGGGAGCAGAGAACCGTCTCGTGGAGCGCGGGACGGGCGTGCGCCACGGCCTACTGGGGCTGTACAGCAGGCGCATCCGGCGCGGCGAGGGCAACCCTTGTCCCGGGCTGCACAAGGGGGTGATGGCGTCGACTGAGCTGGCCGCCTTGTGGCATGCGCCCTCGATCGACTACACCACCGTGCCGTTCGCGCGCGGTGCCCTGCCGCTGGCGCCGGCTCCGCCCGCGATCATGCGCCCCCGCGAAGGGAAGGGGCTGCTGCGCGATGCGCACGGGCCGGTCGCCATCCATCAGCAGATGCGCCGCCAGAACACTGCCGTGCCCGGGGCGGTGGAGCAGGGCAAGTCGAGCTACCTGGCGGCGACCGTGGCGGAGGATCTGCGCAGGGAGCGCTGCGCGGTGATCGTGTTCGACCCCAAGGGCGATGCCGCCGAGGCCGCCGTGAGCGCGGTGCCCGCACAGCGCACGTGCACGTTGCTGGACTGCGCACACCCGACCTGCGGCTTCAACCCGCTCGCCGTGAACGCTCCGGCGGACACGATCGCCGACTATGTGGTGGGGGCTCTAAAAAACCTCTTCACAGATGACAATGTGATAATGCGGCATAGATATGGCACCCGACAATCTCAGGCTCGATGCCTACATCCGCGTCTCGAAGGTCGCGGGGCGAACCGGCGCGAGCTTCATCTCCCCCGAGGTCCAGCGCGAGCAGATCGAGCGCTGGGCCAAGGCGCACGGCCATAGGCTGAGCTGGCACGAGCCGGAGCTCGACGTATCCGGCGGCAGCATGAGCCGCCCGGTCTTCGGCAGGGTCATGGAGCGGATCAGAACCGGGCAGAGCGACGGGGTGATCGTCGCCAAGCTCGACCGCTTCGCCCGCACGCTCGTCGGCGCGCTGGGCACCCTCGAAGAGTTCGAGCGCCACGGCGCGGTGCTCATCAGCGTCGCGGAGAACCTCGACCTCTCGACACCGATGGGCAAGGCGTTCCTGCGCATCCTGCTCGTCTTCGCCGAGCTCGAGCGCGACCGCATCTCAGAGAGTTGGGAGACCGCCACCAGCAACGCGATTGCCCGCGGGATCCACATCGCGAAGTTCACGCCGATCGGCTACGACAAGGGCGCCGACAAGCGGCTCACCACAAGCGCTGAGGCCCCCGCGATCCGCGAGGCGTTCTTGATGCGCGGCGCCCACAAGAGCCGTACCGAGATCGCCCGCCGCCTCGACGAGCTCGCCCCGCGCCCGAATGCAGGACGTTGGACGCCGCCGATGGTCGATCGCATCGTCAAAAACCGCGTCTACCTCGGCGAGGCCTACAGGGGAGAGGCCGTCAACGTTGACGCCCATCCAGCGATCGTGAGCGCCGCCGAGTGGCAGGCCGCCAACCTCGCCCCGGTGCGGGCCGCCCCACGCAGCAAACAGCCGAACCTGTTGGGCGGGATCGCCCGCTGCGCCGGCTGCCGCTACGTGCTCGCGCCGCAGCTATCGCGCACGAAGGGCGGGGACATCCCCACGTACCGCTGCCGCACGATCCACACCGCTGGCGTCTGTCCGCAGTCGGCGAGCATCGCCAGGCACAAGCTCGAGCGCTACGTGGAGACCCTCTGGCGCGAGCAGATGACCCAGCAGGCGCTCGCGGTAAAGCAGGACACCGACGCCCTCCAGCGGGCCGCGGCGGCGCTCAAAGCCGCAGAAGAGGAGCTCACAGCCTTCGCCAACGACCTGACTGCCCGCCGCGTGCTCGGCGGCAGTTATCACGCCGCCCTGGAAGCACGCGCCACCGCAGTCAACCAGGCCCAGGCCGAGCTGCAGCGCGCGAGCGCCGCCGCGCCAAGCGCTGAGATCATCGAGGGCTACGAGGATCTACCGATCGAGGATCGCAAGCGCATCCTCGGCAGCTCCATAGACGCCGTGATCGTCGAGCGCGGCCACGCCCGCATCCCGGTCGAGGAGCGAGTCACGATCCTCTGGCGCGGCGAAGGGCCGGACGATCTCCCCCGCCGCGGCCGCGACAATGGCCCCATTCGACCCCACGTCTCCTAGCGGCACAAGCACCACACCGGGATGGCGTTCGTGCGTAACACGCGCGAACGTGTCGAGCGCCGCGAGGATCGCGGCGGGGGGCATCGGGGGAACCTTCGGCGTGGTGGCAGCACTCGCCATCTCTCTTTACTCCGACGCCGGCGTCGAGGAGGGACCAAGGACTGACGGAAGGCCTTCCAGGGGCAGCCACCGCTCTCAGCGTGAGCCCAGTCACATACATACGCTGACGCCAGGTAGCTTCTGTGGGAGAATGATCGCATGGCAACGGTCATCGCGTTCGTCCTCGTCGTGGTGGTCGGCCTAGCCGTGAAGGGCTGGGTTGCTCCGCGCTTTTCGGAGTGGGTGGAGAGGCGGTCTGACGATGCCGCCGGTTGATTCGAACGTGGCGGGCGCGTCAAGGCCACGGTCCTGACGTCCCGCCGTCGCAGCGCGGATCGTGGGGACCTTCGGCGCGGGAATCTCGACCGGCTCGCCCTTTCTCGGCTGGGTAGGCTCGTCGTTGTGCTTATCGTCGGTCATCTTGCGCGAGGGTAGCCCTGCGCAATGGGAGGACGCAAGCGACAACCCCACCCGAAGCCTGTCTGTCGTATCTGCACACAGGACATTCCGCCTCGCCAGCAGACGAAGGAGGATGCACACCCGCTGTGGATCCGCAAGCTCATTTTGGAGTGGTTCCGAGCTTTCCCGCAGGAGGTGTTCGTCGATCCTAAATGGGAACAGCAGCGCAGGTCCATACTCAAGCCCGTCTGTCAGAAGTGCCAGAGGCGACTCAACGAAACATTTGAGATTCCCGCCCGCCCTCTACTGCAGGCCATGATGGACGGCTCTGCCCTGGCCCTCACGCCCAGCCAGCAGGCGATCGTCGCGGGCTGGATCGCCAAGACGATTCTTGTGCTCGCACTTTGCCCAACCAATCAGCCTGCCGCGGCGGAGCAGGTGGAGGAACTCCGGTCGTATCTGTACAGCACGCTCCACGGCGGTGCGCCACCAGACAATGCCACGATACGAATCGCGTACGTCACGGAGAACCTTGATCCACCTCAGCGGGGGTTCGTCCCAGCGGGATGGCCGGACCCGAATCGCATTCAGTTCTTTTCGATCAGCGGTTACCCGCATCTGCTTTGCGAGATGATCGTGAGCAGCGCGCAATGGACCTTCGCATTCATCGACACGACCGAAGATGACGACAGGTTCCTGCGCATCTGGCCACCGCAGCTCGCGGACGCTCTTTGGCCGCCTCCATCGCTGCTCGGCCTGCTCGACATTGAGGCTTTTCTGGGGGAGTGGGGGCGTCCTGCGGACATCGTGACGAGTGACTTCCCAACGATGGCGCTGGGCAAGCCGCACGACATGTAGTGCGCGGACTCCAGTCGGGCGCGCCGTGTGACCGCACGCATCTAGTGCGCCCCTCGTGGAGGCCCAGCCGAGTGCCCAAACGCCCGGATTCGCTCAAACCGCGACGAGACCAAGCGTATCCAGATGCCGGGTGCACTAGCTGGCCCAGATCGAGGTGTCGTCAAAGACCGCGACCCCTCGATTGCAAGAACCGATAGGGTGGCTGTTATCCTTACATTACGTTTTTGGTAAGGAGGACGCAATGGATGCCGCCGCGCGCTTGACGTCGAAGGGACAGATCACGATTCCCAAGCGCGTGCGCGATGCGCTGGATCTGAGGGAGGGCGACGAGGTCGTGTTCCGCGTCGAGCGCAGCCGCGCGGTGCTCGCCAAGACGCCTGACTTCATCCAGCTGGCGGGGTCGGTCGCGGTGCCTGCCGCCAAGCGTGGCACCCCGTGGGATGAGGTTCTGCACCGCACGCGACACGCGCGGGCGGAGAGGCGCCGCTGAGCGCGTTCCTCGACACGAACGTGCTCGTCCGGCATCTCACGGGCGACCCGCCCGAGATGGCCACGCGCGCGACGGCGGCGTTGGCCGGTGATGAGCGGCTGATGCTGGCTGATCTGGTGGTGGCGGAGTGTGTGTATGTGCTGGAGTCCTTCTACGAAGTGGAGCGCGTGCGGGTGGCGACGCTGATGCGGGCCGCGATCGCGCTGCCGTCGGTCGAGGTGATCGACGCTCCGCTCCTGCTCCGTGCCCTGGAGCTCTACGAGCGCGAGCGCCTGGACTTCGCGGAGGCGTACCTGGTTGCCAACGCCGAGGCTACCGGCGTGCGCAGGGTCGTCTCATTCGATCGTGCGATCGACCGAGTGGAAACCGTCGTGCGCGTCGAGCCCTAAGCGCACCACCTGGCGACGCATGAGCGGCCTCGCGGTGACCGTAGAGGCCGCAGGGTTGGCGACGGTGGCCTGCCCTGCCCTTTCCTGCAGGTTTGCGGCCCGGATTCGCCCACGGAACTGAGCACGGAGACAAGATCCGCTGGCGCGGCCCGTCCCACCTGCCCCTGTGGGCTGGCGCGCTTCTTGACCACCCACCCCCAACATCGAGTGCGGGTGGTCAAGAAGCAACCAGGGATGGGACGGGAAAGAGAAGAGAAGAGAGAGAGGGAGTGGACGAAATCCAGGAGAACAAAGAAGGGAGTGGCAGGGCAGGAAGAGCAGAGAGAAGAGAAAGAAAAAAAGAAAAGAAGAAAAAACAAACAAGAGGGATGCGGGCGCGGCGGCGGCAAGGCCGGGGGGCGAGAGGCCGCGGGCGAGAAGACAGAGACGCAGCAGAAGATGCGTGGCAGGACTGGCAAAATCGACATTGCGCGCGCAGGAATTCAAGCGCGCGTCGCCGCCAAACAGCGGCGCCAGGCCGGCAGCTGAGGTCTACCTGCCGTGGCGCCGGGGGAGCGGCAGATGCGGCACGTGGTCGTGAGTGCTCGCGATCACGCCGGTGGGGCTGACGTGCGGCACCTGCGATGGGCCGGGCATCGGCACGGGCGCCGGCGGGAGCGGCTCACGAGGAGCTGGCTTGGGTGTGCTGACCTTGCTCACTGACACCCACCATCTTAGCCGGTCTGTTCAGCTCGATTACCATCGCGGCGGCGATCAACCCGACGGCGAGGATGACGAGGGCGCTGCGCAGCGCGCGCTGCTTGGCGCGCAGCCGGCGAGCGTTGTTGGCGAACGCTCCGCCGAGGTCGATGAGTAACTGCTTGCGGGCGGCGGTGGATGGTTGGCCGCCGTAGGTGAGGTAGAAGGTGTCGGCGCCGGGGCCGAGGTCGGTGTCGCGCGCGAAGTCGGAGCCGATCCCGAGCGTGGGAACGAGGCAGATCGCGGTCGCAAGACCGACCGCGATCAGTGGCGTCCACCAGTAGGCGCCGAGCACACCCCGGGCGGCGATATCGGCTGCCAGGAGCGCGCCGCTGAAGGCAAGGGTGCCCATCATGCGGCCGTCGAGGCTCGTCTCGTCGGCGAGTTGGCCGAGCAGCTGAGTTTGCGCGAGCGACAGCGAGGCGTCAAGCAGGTCAGGGCCGTCGGCGCCCCAGAGGAGAGGATCAGGGCGAGCGGCACGGGGCCATCCGAGGTTCGAGCGGAGGCTGCGCACAGGGCAAACCTAGCGCACGCAAACACCGCGACTATGACTGTCCCGCTCACCCCCGGGTGGCCGGAGTAAGGGAAATGGAAGTTTCCCTGCGAGCGGAGGTAGCCATGCAAACCGAGAGGGACGCGGAGATAGTGGGTTGGGTCGGCCGGCTGGGCGCGGCGGGCGCGGAGCATGTGATGGGCCGCTTCGAGATGGGCCGCAGCTGGGCGTACGAGCGGCTGGGGCAGCTCGTCGCGGATGGGCTGCTTGAGCAACGGATGCTGCTGTTCCGAAAGCCAGGCGTGTATGTGGCGACGGCGGCGGGCCTGCACTGGCGCGGCCTGGAGCGCCTCGGCGTTCACCGCGTGCGCCCAGGTGGGTACGAGCACGCCTGGGAGGTCGCGCAGGCGGCGGTGACGCTGCATCGAGGCCGGCAGGACTGGCAGGTGGTGAGCGAGCGGGAGATCCGCGCGCATGAGCGCGACGAGGGCGAGCCGCTGGCCTCGGCGCGGGTGGGTGAGCTGCCGGGTGGCCGTCCGGCCCTGCACCGGCCGGACCTTGCGCTCCTCTCGCCGCAGGGGCGGCTGGTGGCGGTGGAGGTTGAGCTGTCGGTGAAGGCGCCCGCGCGGCTGGCGGTGATCTGCCGCGGCTGGGCCCGCGCACGACATGTGCACGGCGTGTACTACCTCGCCACCCCGCAGGCGGCGCGTGCTGTGAGCCGCGCGGTGGCGGAGACGCGGGCGGGGGATCAGATCACGGTGCTGCCGCTGGGCGAGACCGCGGTGTTGCTCGCCGCCGAGGGACGGGAGGCCATCAATGTTTAGCGAGCTGCTGCTCTTCATCGTGGTCGGGATCGGCGCCGTGTTCGGCGGGGGCCTCCTCGCCGCGCGGATGCTGCGTGAATATGGCCTCAGCTGGACATGGGCGATGCTCGGCTTCCCGGCGGGGATCGTGCTGTGGGAGCTCAACCCGCTGCTGGGATTTGCGGTGCTCGCGGGGGCGACGCGCGGCTGCATCGTCGGCGCGCGCTGGCAGCGCGAAGACCTCGCGCACGGCGCGGATCATGCCGAGGCCGCGCACGCCCGGCTGGGGATCGGCGATGTGATGCGTCAACGCGAGCAGGAGCGCCAGCTGCGCGAGTCCGGCAGTTGGGTGCACAACGAACGGCTCATCGTGGGCCGCGACGAGCGCGGGATGGCGGTCTCGATCCCGGTCGGGTATGAGTCCGGCTCGCACACGCTGGTGCTCGGCGCGACCGGCGCCGGCAAGACTGTGAGCGAGACCTGGATGGTGTGCCGGCTGATCGAGCAGGGGCACGGCGCGGTGGTGATCGACCCGAAGGGCGATCGGCTGCTCTGCCACGAGCTGCAGGTCGCGGCAGACCGGGTCGGCGCCGAGTTCCTGCAGTGGACTCCGGAGGGGCCGCTGGCATACAACCCCTATGCCCAGGGCAGCGACTCGGAGATCGCGGACAAGGCGCTCGCGGGCGAGGTGTTCACCGAGCCGCACTATCTGCGCCAAGCGCAGCGCTACATCGGCCACGCGGTGCGCGTGATGCGAGCCGCCGGCGTGGAGGTCACGCCGGTGTCGCTGATGGTGCACATGGACCCCCGCGAGCTGGAGGTTGGCGCCCGCAAGCTCCCCGAGAGCGAGGCCGAGCCGGTGCAGGCGTATCTGGACTCGCTCGGGGAGCGCCAGCGGCGCGAGCTGGCCGGCGTCCGGGATCGCCTGGCGATCCTCGCCGAGTCGGACCTGCGCCCGTGGCTCGAGCCGAACCTCGACCGCCCGACGCTTGACATCCACCAGGCGGTGGAGGATCGCGCCGTCGTCTACATGAGCCTCGACGCTGATCGCCGGATGCTGCTGAGCGCGATGCTCGCCGGCGCGGTCGTAATCGACCTCGTCACGCTCGTCGGGCGCCTGCAGCGCCAGCCGATCCCCACGGTGGTGATGATCGACGAGTTCTCGGCGATCGCCGCGGAGCCGGTCGCGCGGCTCTTTGGCCGCGCCCGCTCGGCGGGCATCAGCCTGATCCTCGGCACCCAGGAGCTCGCGGACCTGAGGGGCGCCGAGGACGGAGCGCTGCGCGAGCAGGTGCTCGGCAACATCGCCACGTTGATCGCGCACCGCCAGAACGTGCCCGAGTCGGCGGAGCTGATCGCCGCGATGGCCGGTACGAAGCCGGTGTGGGTGATGACGGAGCAGACCGAGGACGGCGTACTCGCTGGCGGCGCGAGCGGCAAGGGCAGCCGCCACCGCGGTCACGAGTACGAGATCCACCCGTCCCGCATCAAGCGCCTGGGGACCGGGCAGGCGGTCATCATCACCCCCGGCGCAGAGCAGGCGCCTGTGTTGGTCCGTGTCAACCATCCGAGAGAGGTCCGCCCTTGACCGCCAAGGGCGATCAAACGGCGTTCGAGGTCTGCTACCAATGATCGAGCCATGGCGCAGGAGATGAGCACGAACAATGGCGACTCGCCCGCGATGCGGGTGATGGAGGAAGCGATCGAGCTGGCGATCAAGAACGCTCGCCCTACCCCGAGCGCGCCGTTTTCATCAACGCCGACGGGCCACGCACGGGGGCCGCTATCAGACGGGCGATCGATGAAGATCACGCGGTCGTGCTCGTCGTGGCCGACGGCAGCGCCAGCATTCTGCGCGCGGAACCAGTCCATAACTGACGCCCGCCCGTCGCCTGCTTCCCGACCGATTCTTCTTGCTCTTGCAGTAAGGGGGAGGGGATCATCCACGTGCGTGGGTGCGCCATACAGCCGCCCGGGCGCGGGGCCTCCGTGCCCCGCGACGAGGCGTGAGCGTGCCACCAAGCGCAAAAGACAGAGTTACGGTCGATCGTCCGCCGCTCCCCAACCAGGCTGGCGCCTGGTTGGGGGCCCCGACCGCGGCGGAGCGCAGTCCCCCGGCCCCCGTCCGCGGGGTAGCGTGGCACACCCTGTCAACCCACAAGGGGTGTGACAGGGTGTGCAGCGGGAGCCGGGCCGGGGGCCGGCCGACTGCTCGATCGACGATTGGGCCACCAGGCAGGCGTGAGCTTCCGGATCGAGCCCGGACTAAACGTTCCATTGCGAAGAGCGCATCGAAGGGACAACGCGAGCCGCCGGGGAGCGCATACCCGTAGGCTGGCGAAAGCGCCGGATCGCCTGCGATCATATGGACATGAGCGATTCGGCTCACGTCATGCTCAGCGGCGACATCGCCGGTGAGCGCCTCGTCGAGGATGAGCGTCCTGATGGTGAGCTGACGCTCGTTCCCGACATCTCGGCGGCGGCGATACTGGGCCGGCTGGGCCACACGCCAGCCACGCTCGCCGATCTGAAGAGTGGGTACGGACCCGTCCTCCCGGCTGACGGCGAGGGGTAAACAATGCTGGGAGACCGGGCCCACGTCCCGGTCAGACGCTTTGTTTGAGCACGGCCCACCGATGTAGCCGCTAAAGCACGTCGTCCGATGCGGACATCCGCGCCTCCTCGGACCGCTACCTGCGCAACGCGATCATCGCTGTGCTGGCTCACGACAGGCGTTCGACCCTGTGGGACGCGGCGCGCCTGCTGTCGGTGGGGGAGGAGGGCTACGCCTATCGCAGCCGTGTCGGCGCCCATGTTCGCACGCTGCCCGAGTACAAGGAGATCGCCGAGTTTTTCACCGCGGAGCTCTCCGCGCAGCTGGCGGACTCCCGCAGCACCACCACCGCGAAGTTGGACGCCCCCGTGAACAAGCTCGCACGGCTGCTCAACTCGCCCTCGATCAAGCGCGTGCTGCTCAACGACTCGCTCACGGTGGACCTCGACCGTGTGATCGCGCGTGGGGAGGTGCTCGTGGTGAAGGGCGCGCTTGGGGCGATGGGCGCCGGCAATACCTCCGTGCTGATGCAGCTATTGATGGGGATGCTCGACGCGGCGCTGGCGCGCCAGCAGGACACCGTGCCCGCCGAGCAACGCGTGGCGGTGGCGCTGAAGGTGGACGAGGCGCCCCTGGTGCTCAACCGCGGCTTCGCCGAGACACTCGCGCTGAAGCGCTCAGCGGGCCTCGAGACCGTGGCGTGCTGGCAGAGCGACTCGCAGTGGACCGATCGCGAGGTGCGCGCGCAGCTCGACGCGCTGTTCGCCCACCGCGTTTACTTCGCCACCGCCTCCGTGCCGGACGCTCGGGACGCCGCGAGTTTGATGATGGCGGAGTACTCCGACACCGTGCGCCCCAACATCACCGGACTCTCCGCGCTCGGCCATCCCGACGCGCGATTGCACCTGCCAAAGCACCACGCGATCGTCAGTTGGGTCACCCCAGAGGGCCGTCAGGCGCCGTTCCTCGCGAGCACAATCCCGCTGCGTGTCGACCATGAGCGCCTCGCCCTACACGCTGCCCGCCAGGCCAAGCGCGGGGGGCGCTACCTCGCCGACCTCAGCCAGCCCCACTGGGAGCGCCGGGAGGCGGAGCCAGAGCGCAGGGGAGACGAGAGGGAGTCAGGTGGGATCGTCCACGCGCGCGGACGGGGAAACGAGCCGGCTGGGGGTGGGGCCTCCATGCCCCACCACGATCGTAGGGTGCCGGATGGGCCGCCCAGCGGTGATGCGGTGGCACCACTCCCGGCGACTGTCGCGGAGAGCTACGCCGAGCTGGTTGACCTCGACACGGCTCACCGCGTGCGCTGGGCCAGGGCCGCTGTCGCTCCCAGGGCGCTCGACCCCGACCCGCTCGACTTGGAGATCCTCGCGCTCGTCGCCTCGATGCGCCACGTACTCACCAGCCAGATCCACCGCCGCTTCAACCCCCGGCGCGCTGTCACCACCACCCAGCGGCGTCTCAAGCGCCTCTCCGATGCCGGCCTTGTGGGCCGCTTCCAGTTCCATCGCCGCGACGGGGGAGGCGCACCCATGTGCTACGTGATCGCCCCCCTCGGCCTCGAGCTGCTCGGTGCGAGCGGGCGCCTGGATGCCCACTCCCAGCACGAGGTACATGAGGCACGAGCCCCCTCCTCCATATCCAAATCCTCTTCCGCCATGCTCCCCGTGTCGGCCCCGTCGTCGCTGCCGGTCGCGGGCGATCGCCGTTTGCGTCAAGCTCGCCACGAGGTGCACGTCACCGGGTGGGCGCTTGCGCTGGAGCGCGTCATCGGAGGCGGGGCGTTGCGGCTGCGGGGCCCGGAGGAGTCGGCGATCTCGCCGCCGCTGCGCTCGACTCCCGACGGACGTATCGCGATCGGCCCCGGCGACCTGCGCCTGCCGGGAGGACGTGCCCCGCACGACTTCCTGCGCACCGACCCCACTGGTGCTCGTGCAGAGGTGCAGCGCTTCGACACTGTGCGCCCCGACGCGAGCATCGAGATTTCCGGCAAGGCGTTGAAACGCGCGGGCTCCCAGGCGATTGGCCTCGACGAGATGCCGGCAAGTGGTCGCGGTGGCGGCGTCGGCGAGGAGGCTAGGGGTGGGGCTGCCGGTGTGCATCTGCTCATCGAGCGCGACGATCGCCTTCCCACGGGAGCCGCTGCGGCCAAGCTCGAGCGCTACGACCACCTGCTCGCCGGCTGGTCGGTGTGCGTTCCCCGCTTCTCCCGCCACGGCGCGGGGCGGGCGGGGCCGAACCCGCTGGTGGTGTTCCTCTGCCGCGACCGCCCCCGCGCACGCGAGTGCGCCCGACTGGCCGACCATCTGTTGTGCGCCTGCCGTGCCTACGCCGGGGAGCACCCTTACGAGTGGGAGTACCCCGGTCGTGCCGGCATCGTGTTCGCCTCCGAGCGCGATGCCCACGAGGGGCTGCTGCTCGCCTACGGCGTTCCCTCTCTTCCACCCGCGGTGCGCAGCGATCTCGCGGACGGCGACCCCCGCGCGCGTGAAGCGACAATCGTCCCGCGGGAGCTTTTGCCCGGCGCACGCCCGCTGTAGTAGCAGGACATGTGGCGGGGCTATGAGGACATGTGGGGGGCTATGCCGCCATCGGAGCGATGTTGAGCCGTCGTCGCCGACTTGGCGCGAAAAGCTGCGCGCAGTTACCCACCAAGATGCGCGTTTACCCTTCGCGAATATGCAGTCACCCTGCCTGGTGTGTGCCAGCTCATGCAGTCGGCGCACCGCGCTGCAGATGCCCAACTGCAAGTGGAGGTTGCCCGAAGTGGCTCCGTTGAGCCAGGCTGCGCCGGAACGGCGCAGGGGACTGCGCTGACCGATCCGCGAAGAGGCTGTAGGCGTTGCCGCTGGCTCCAAGCGACGGGTAGCATCGCGGCCCTCCGATTCCCTTCACCCAGGCCACACCGCACTCTTTTCAACGGCACACCTCCACTCCCCGCTGACCCGCGTGGAGCCTCGAAGGACCCGATCGCGCCAACTTCGATTTTGTCCGGCGCCCATCACGTGACCCCCGAGATCCCCTATGGGGATCTCGTCCACCCTTCGTGCCATGCGAGCCGTTCGCGCGCTGCTTGACGACCGTCCTCCGGAGCCCTACAAGCCGCTCCCACTCGACCACCGCCCGACGGCCCCGTGGGCCAGGAGACGCGTCATGCCCCTCACCACGCCCCCCGCGACCTCAACGCGCACCTCACGATCCACGTTCACTCCGACCGTTCGCTCGCTCACCCGAGCCGCTCGTCTCACAGCTTGCGGTGCGCTCGCCCGCTACACCGACCAAGATGGTCGCCTGCGAGAGGTCCTCGCGCTGCCCGGACATGGCGGCAGCGTGCTGGTTCTAGACCGCGACGCCGCCACCTGGGGTGATCGACGGCTGGTGGCGCACCTCGCTGCCGACGAGCCGCTCGAGAACGCCCACCTCGTGTGCCGCCACTACCTGCGAGATCCCCGCCCGCATCGCTGCCGTCCGCTTGCTCTCGAGGATCTGCGCACAGCCCCCTTCTCCGAGGGATGCTTGTCCCGGGAGGGTGGAGAGCTCGATCCGCTCCCGCTGCCGGAGACGGTGCAGCTGCGTGACCGCCATGGCTGCTTCCACCGGTTGGAGTCGCTCGCCACTGGCCTGTCGATCCCAGAGCTGCGCTGGTGCCGGCGGGGTGGCACCGTGGAGCCCGGGCTAGGCTCGGATGGGCCGGCGAGCGACCCCCGACCTGAGGGTGATTGCTTTCGGCCCGAGCCTGCCGGCGGTCCTCAACCCGAGAGCGTGCGCGACGCGGTCGCGTGCATGGAGGGCTACCAACCTGTCCGTGCGCTCACCGTCAGGGCGCTGGCACATCATCGCGACGACACCGCGGTGTCGGTGGCGGTGCTGCGCTCCGAGCTGCAGCGCCTCGACGCCAGCCGGATCGTGCTCAACCGGGGGTTGCGCCGCGCGGTGCTGCACGCGATGCACACTCAAGGGCTCAGCCTCAGCGAGATCGCCCACCGCTGCGGGCGAATCAAGCGCGACGGCAAAGGCAACAGCAGCGGCGAGACCAGCTGGCTTTCCCGTCGCGTCGGCATCTCGCCCGAGGGTGGGGGCGATGGCGAGCCTACGCCGTGGATCCACAGCGAGGTGCTCGCCGTGATCGCGCGCGAGGGCCTTGGCATCAGTCCGCGGGAGGTTGAGCTTTGAGCGCCGATGGCGATCGCGATCGGGTGGACCGTGTGCCCTCGGTGCTGGTGGCAGAGCACGAGGAGCAGGTCGCGAGCCCGCTGGTGGAGCAACTGGTGGCCGATGGCTACCACGTGCTCATTGGGCGCACCGCCGAACATGCGCGGGTCCTCGCTCGCGCCCACCCGCCGTGGATCGTGCTGCTCGGCGAGCTGGACACACCGAGATCGGCGCTCGAGCTGCTGCTGGAGATCCGCGGTGGCGGCCTGCGTCCGCGCGATAGTGCCCACACTCACTGGCCGGTGGCGCTGCCGGTGATCGTGATGAGCCACCAGGCTGCGGAGTCCGACCTGCTGCGGGCCTTCGATGCGGGCGCCGACGACTTCCTGGCACGGCCTCCCAGTTACCTGGAGTTGCGGGCCCGCCTACGCGCCTTGCTGCTGCGCACCGTGGGCGGCTTCGACTCCCGGCGGGTGGATGTGGGGCCGCTCACGGTCGATTGCGATGCGCACGCCGCGAGCCTGCACGGACGCTTGCTGCGGTTGCGTCGCCTCGAGTACGAGCTGCTGGTTCACCTTGCACGCGAGCCCCAGCGGGTGTTCGCCAAGGGAGAGCTGCTACGCGCCGTATGGGGATATCCAGTGCCGGTGTCCACCCGCACGCTCGACTCCCACGCCAGCCGCCTGCGGCGCAAGCTGCGCGCGGAGGGCGACGAGCAGTGGGTGGTCAACGTGCGTGGCGTCGGCTACCGCCTGATCTGAGCTTCTGAGCCACGTAGCACCTCAGACGGCGAGCCCCGGGGCTCGCCGTCGCTCGTTAACCCGCACTCGGCTCGGCCGGGTGCTCCATCGAGAGCGAAAGGAGGGGCTTGATGTCCCCACCACACGAAAACACCCCCTACCAGCAACCCGATCCCCTGGCTCCGCTGGCGCATCTCGCCCAGTGGTTGGTCGGTACAGCAGTGCATATCGTCATCGGCGTACTGCTCGGCCTGCTCGCTGCGCGCCTGATGCGCCGCTGGCACCTTCACTGGAGCTGGGCGGCAGGCGCGTCTGCGCTTGTCGTGCTCAGTCGCACCGTGCTGGCGGGCGATGCTGTGAGCCTCGGCGTAGCCGCCCTTGGAGCAACCCTCCGTGGCCGGCGCTGGCACGGCGAAGACCTGGAGGCCGGCGCCGATCTCGCAGAGATCGCCGCGCAGCGCACCACCCCGCTCGATAGCCTGTGCGTAGGCGTGCATTGGGCGTACGCGTGGCTTACCAGCCGCGATCAGCGCACCAGCGCCGGCCGGCTGGGCTCGTGGCTCGCAAGCTCCCGCATTGCCGGTGGGCGAGGCGAGCGCATATGGCGCGGCAGCCGTCTGAGTGTCGGTGTGGACCGCGGCGGACGCTCAGTGGCGATTGAGCTCGGCGGTGCCGAAGCCGGGAGACATTCGCCTCCGGCGCTGGCCGATTTGGGGATGCTGGCCGAAACGGGGACTCGCGCCGCAGGGGCCTGTCACCCGGCTTCAGAAAAGCGAGTGTCTCTCCAATTGGTCCCCGTTTCGGCCGGCGGGGGTATGCACACCCTGGTCGCTGGCGCCACGGGGACCGGCAAGACGTTTACCCAGGCGTGGATCGTGACGGCGGCGATCGCGTATGGGATGTCGGCGATCGTGGTGGACCCAAAGGGCGACCGGGGGCTGTGCGAGCGCCTGCGCCGCGCCGCTGGCGGCGCGGGCAAGGCGTTTTACGTGTGGACGCCGGAGGGGCCGGCGGTCTACAACCCCTACGCCCGCGGCGGCGAGACCGAGATCGCCGACAAGGCGCTCGCCGGGGAGCGCTTCACCGAGCCCCACTACCAGCGTCAGGCGCAGCGCTACCTCGGTCACGCCGTCCGCGCGCTGCGCACCGCCGGTCGTGAGGTGAGCCTCGCTGGCCTCGTCGAAGTGCTCGATCCTGCGGGCCTCGAGCTGCTTGCGCGTGAGCTCCCACAGGAGCGGGCGGGGGCTGTGCACGCCTACCTGGATTCGCTCACCACCCGTCAGCGCAGCGATCTGACGGGAGTGCGCGACCGTCTGGCGATCATGGCCGAGTCCGATGTTGGCCCCTGGCTCGATCCCACCACGCCGGATGCGGAGCCGATCGAGCTGCTGGGCGCGGTGCGGAGTGGGGCGGTGGTGTACTTCAGCCTCCGCGCCGACTCGCGGCCGTTGCTCGCGCAGATGCTGGGGTCGGCGATCGTGCAGGACCTGCAGACGGTCGTCTCGGCGCTGCAGGAGCGCCCGGCGCGGTGCGTAGTGGCGATCGACGAGTTCTCCGCGATCGCCGCCGAGCACGTCGCCGGTCTCTTCGCTCGCTCGCGCTCAGCGGGGATCAGCCTGCTGCTGGGCACCCAGGAGCTCTCCGACCTGCGCCTGCCAGGCCACGAGATGCTGCAGGAGCAGGTGCTGGGCAACCTCAGCGGCGTGATCGCCCACCGCCAGGCAGTGCCGGCGTCGGCCGAGCTGATCGCGCGTTTGGCAGGTACTAGGGGTGCATGGCGCACCACGGTCAGCAGCGACGGTCGAACGACCCGCACGCGGGTCAGCGAGCCGTTGATCGGCCCCGAAGAGGTGATGAGCCTTCCGACTGGTCATGCGGCGGTGATCCGGCTCAGCAGCCCCCGCAGCGCCGCGATCGCGCGGATGCACTCGCCCGATCGCAACCACTGAACACGACGATGCAAGGAGGATCACACGATGGTCTCTGGATCCAAACACCACGACAACTCCCCACACCAGCGGACGGCGATCGTGCGCTGGGCGGCAGGTATGGGCGCGGTCACAGCGGAGTCTGTGGCTGTGCATCTTGGCGTCAGCCCCGCCTCGGCGCGTGGGCGGTTGGGGGCGGCGGAAGGTGAGCGGCTGCTGAAGCGCTGCCGTCCGCTGACAGGTCATCCGGCGCTGTACACGGTCACACGCGCTGGTCTGCGGAAGGCCGATGTACGAGGTCTCGACCCATGTACGGTGAGCGCCTCCAACGCACTGCACCTGATCGAGTGCGCTCGCGTTGGGGCGGCCCTCGAGCGCTGCTATCCCGAACACCGCGTGCAGGGCGAGCGGGAGCTGAGCCGCGAGGAGCGCGAGCGCCGCTGTGCGCTCGCCAGCGCCGAGCTCGGTATAGGTCCGCGGGGCGAGCGGGGATCGCGCCACCACCCCGATCTGGTGCTGTGGCCGCTCGATGTGGAAGCCGGTCTACCGGTGGCGGTGGAGGTGGAGCTGACCGTCAAGGCGCCGGAGCGCCTGGCGGCGATCTGCCAGGGGTGGGCGCGGGCGCGCTGCGTGGCGGGCGTGCTCTACCTCGCCCCACCTGAGGTGGAGCGCGCCGTGCTGCGGGCGATCGACCGTGCGCAGGCTCACGAGCGGGTGGTTGTGGTCCCGCTCGACGCGCTGCCGGAGCAGTTCGGCGCCCCGAGCGAGCGTACCGTCCCAAGCAGCGCGTAACTTCTCTAGCGGGGCAGTGGCTTACAGCAAAGGAGCGAAATCATGTCGTACGCAAGCACCAATCGGGTCGTGTTGATCGGCAATCTCACCCGGGACCCAGAGCTGCGCGAGCTGCCCTCCGGTAACAGCGTTTGCAACCTCCGGATCGCATGCAACGGCCTTCGACGGGACACCGATGGCGAGTATCGCGAGCGGCCTCTCTACTTCGATGTCGCTGCCTTCGGCGGGCTGGCGGAGAACGTGGCCCGTTACATGCACAAGGGCAGCCTCGTAGCGGTCGATGGGCGCCTGGAATGGAGCGAGTGGGAAATCGCCGACCACAGTCAGGAGACACTCGCCTCAGACGAGCATCCCCGTTCCGACCGGAGCCAGGAGACACTCGCCTCAGGCGAGCATCCCCGTTCCGACCGGAGCCAGGAGACACTCGCCTCAGGCGAGCATCCCCGTTCCGACCAGCGGAAGCGCCAGGCGGTGAGCGTGGTTGCCGAGAACATCCAGTTCCTCGACCGGCCCACCGCTCGCGGCGAGAGTGGCGAGAACGGAGCCGAGAACGAGGAGCGCGAGCTCGTAGGCGCCGGCGCCGGCGGCGAAATCGACCTCGTCTTCTAGCTGCCGTCGAGTCATGACGTGTTCCGCGGGGCACCGGGCACCTGGTTCCCGGTGCCCCGCGGGCGGCCTCGGGCCGCTTTTCGCATTTAAAGACCGGATATGCCATAGACTGCCGCGCCGAACCCTCCCCGTGCAAGGAGATCCGAAGGTGCCAGTGAACGACAAAGCGGTCGGCAAGACGTACGAGCCCACGGTGTATGCGGTGGGCCGCGAGAAGATCAAGGAGTACGCCCGGGCGGTTGGCGAGACCAACCCCGTCCATCTCGACGTGGAGGCGGCCCGCGCCGCCGGCTACGCCGACGTGGTGGCGCCGCCGATGTTCGCGGTGGTGTACTCAGCCCCCTCGGTGGGGCCGCCGATCTTCGACCCCGAGATCGAAATCAACTTCCCGATGATGGTGCACGGGGGGCAGGAGTTCGAGTGGGGCCCGCCGGTGGTGGCGGGCGACGAGATCACCACCACCGCGAGCGTGAAGGAGATCTACGAGCACAAGGGCAAGGGCTTCTACGTGTTCGAGTCGGTCTCCACCAACCAACGCGGCGAGCAGGTGTGCCGCGGCACGTGGACCAACATCGTTCGAGGAGTGTGAGCAATGACCGAGCTTCGAGGAGCGCGCAATGGCTGACCTGAGTGCGGGGGCACAGATACCCGAGCTGAAGATCACGCCCGACAAGTACCTCACCGTCCGTTACGCGGGCGCCTCCGGCGACTTCAACCCGATTCACGTTGACGACGAGTTCGCCCGTGCGGTCGGGCTGCCCGGGCGCATCCTGCACGGGCTGTGGTCGATGGCGCAGGTTGCCCGTGCCCAAACGGAGGCAGCGGGTGGCCCCGAGCACCTGCGGCGTCTCGCGGTGCAGTTCCGTGGGATGGGCGTCCCCGAGCAGGAGGTGGCCGTTACCGGCACCGTGCGCGAGGCGCAGGACGGCAAGGTGCTGATCGACACGGTGGCGGTGCAGGGCGATAAGGAGATCATCCGCAACGCGGAGGCCGAGCTCGAGGTTTAGAGTGGGCTGTCTCCGAGTGCTCCCGACAGTTGGGGGCTCGATAGGTCTTTGAGGTGGGACGGGTTCCCGGCCGGCCTTCTGATGGGCGTCGAGAAGTCGATGCGTTCAAGCAGTCGTGAGGTTGGCCCCCCGGCGGCTCGTACAATCGACTCATGTTGACCGCCAGGCAGGAGCTGATCCTGTGCAAGGTGGTGGAGGGGTATCTGCTGGAGGGCCAACCGGTGGCATCGAGGGCGATCGCCGCCGACCCGGAGCTCAACTGCAGGGCCTCCACCGTACGCAACGAGCTAGTGCTGCTCGAGGAGCAGGGGTTGCTTGCGCACCCGCACACATCATCTGGGCGGGTCCCCACCGATGCCGGTCAGCGCTACGTCGTGGACCGGATGCTGACCTCCGGCAAGGGCCTGGTGGCGGCGCCGCACCTGGATCTCTCGCTGACGCGTCAAGAGGTGGAGGAGGCGATGCGGGCAACCACCGAGACGCTCTCACAGGTGACCGACCTGCTTGCGATCGTCTCCGCGCCCTCGGCGAGCACCGCCACGATCCGCCGCGTCGAGGTGCTCGCGGTACAGCCGCGGGTGGTCGTGGCCGTCGTGATCACCTCCACCGGCGAGGTCGCCAGGGTGTTCGCTACGTTCGAGGAGCCAGTCGATGCGGGACTGGTGGCGTGGGCAGGGGAGTATCTCAACGACCGTCTTGTGGGGCTGGGCCTCGGTGCGCGGATGCTCCACCAGCGCCTCGCCGACCCCACGCTGCCTTCGCAGGAGCGCACCTTCCTCGATCGCCTCGCCCCGGCGTTCGGCGAGCTGGCGACGGAGTCCGAGCACGTGCTCTACCTCGACGGCACGGCGCGACTGTTCTCCGACGCGCATCTGCGCGACGTCGGTCAGATCAACGAGCTGATGGAGCTCCTGGAGCGGCGGGTGGCGCTGCTGGACGTGCTGCGCACCGCTCTGGGCGAGCCAGGTGTGTACGTACGGATCGGCGAGGAGAATGAGATTCCGGCGATGCGCTCGCTGGCGATGGTGGCGACGGGATACGGGGTGGCGCAGCGCCGGCTGGGGATCGTCTCAGTGATCGGCCCGGTGCGAATGAACTACGCGTACGCGATCCCCGCGGTGCAAGAGGTGGCGTACGAGCTTTCGCGCTTCGTGGAAGATACTTATGGGACCCACTAGGGTGCTGCGATGAGCCGCGCCTCCACCCCCCGCGATCCCTACGAGGTGCTGGGCGTAACGCGCGACGCCTCCGAGCAGGACGTCAAGAAATCCTTCCGCCGTCTGGCGCGGGAGCTGCACCCGGACGTCAACGCCCACGACCCGCAGGCGGAGGAGAAGTTCAAGGAGGCCGCGGAGGCCTACGAGATCCTCTCCGACCCGCAGCGGCGCGCAACTTACGACCGCTACGGCCACGACGGGTTGCGCTCCGGCGGGTATGCCCCCAACTTCGACGGGTTCGGCTCGATCGGCGACCTGTTCGACGCCTTCTTCGGAGGCGCCAGTCCCTTCGGAGGCGGGCGCGGGGCAGGCCCCGCACAGGGGCAGGACGTGGCGGCGGCGCTCGCAATCGATCTGCGCGAGGCGGCCAGTGGCAAGAGCGCCGAGGTCGCCTTCGAGGTGGTTGAGCGCTGCGAGCACTGCCACGGCAACGGCGCCGAGCCGGGCACCCCGATCGAGACCTGCGAGCGCTGCGGCGGAGCGGGGCAGCTGCAGGCGGTGACGCGCACTCCCTTCGGCCAGATGATGCGCACCGTGGTGTGCGAGCGCTGCCACGGCGACGGCCGCACCGCCAAGCAGCCCTGCGGCGAGTGTCGCGGCCGGGGTCGCCGTGCCGTCAGGCGCACGCTCACGGTGGATGTGCCGGCGGGGATTGCCGACGGCCAGCGCATTCGCCTCGGTGGCAAAGGCCACGCGGGCGAGGCCGGTGCGCCCGCGGGCGATCTGTACGTGCTCGTGCGGGTGCGCCCCGACGAGCGCTTCGTACGTGAAGCGGACGATCTGATCACGGCGCTCGACGTCTCCGCTCCACAGGCTGCCGTCGGAGCGACGCTCGATGCGCCGACGCTCGAGGGCACCACGCCGGTGAAGATCGCCCCCGGCACCCAGCCGGGCGAGGTGCTGACGGTGCGTAGCCAGGGAATGCCCAGCCTGCGCAGCGGCCGGCGCGGTGACCTGCGCGTGGTCGTCAACGTGGTGGTGCCCCGCCGCCTGAGCGCCGAGCAGCGCGAGCTCTTGGAGCGCGTGCAGGAGACGCTCACCGAGGACAACCTGCGCGGCGAGGAGTCGATCCTCGGCAAGCTGCGCCGCGCGCTGCACCACCGAGCCGCGTGATGCGCGGTGCCTATGAGCAACCCGGCTGCGTGACGAGCTGCCGTCTGGTGCGGTTCGGCAGTGGGGTGCCTCACGTCCCGAGCAGCCTGGCCGCGTGATCCGTCTTGCAGTGCGCGTCCGCCGCGAGGACGCCGAGCTGGTGCTTGCGCAGCTGCTGGAGCTGGCGCCCTCTGGGGTGGAGGAGGCGGAGGTGGGGGGTGGGGTGATCGAGTACGCGGTGTACGGCAGCCCCGGCGAGCTACCGCAACTCCCAGATCTGCGGGCTGCGGCGGGGGAGGCGCTGGTGGAGGTCACAACCAGCGAATTGCCCGACGATTGGGGTGAGCGGTGGAAGCGCTTCCACCGTCCCGTGCTGATCGAACGGGGGATGCTCGCCGGAGGCGAGTGTCTCCCCGCTTCGGTCGAGTCGCCGCAGGCTCACGGAGAGGAGCCGCGACGGATTGTGCCGGGACGGATTGTGCCAGGACTGCACGTGCGCCCGCCGTGGGAGCCCCCAAGCGACAGGGCGGACGTCGAGGAGATCGTGATCGACCCCGGCCAGGCGTTTGGGACGGGGGCGCACGCCACCACCCGGATGTGCCTGGAGCTGCTGCTGGAGCTGGCTGCCGAGGAGGGGCGCCGGGGAGCGCTGCTGGACGTCGGCACCGGCTCTGGCGTGCTGGCGATCGCGGCCGCCCGCCTCGGGTATGGGCC
Source organism: uncultured Solirubrobacterales bacterium (assembly GCA_963724305.1). Classification (GTDB taxonomy): domain Bacteria; phylum Actinomycetota; class Thermoleophilia; order Solirubrobacterales; family Solirubrobacteraceae; genus Palsa-744. The sequence continues at coordinate 430,459 of CAVRUG010000004.1, read as the reverse complement.
GGTGGTGGGCCTCGACAACGAGCTGGAGAGCGTCGTGGCCGCCCGTGAGAACGCGCTGGTCAACGGCGAGGCGTTGGAGACCCGCAGCTTCGACCTGCGCCGCGAGCGCCTGCCGCCCATCGGTGGCGTGGCCGCGCCGACGGTGCTTGCCAACCTGCTGAAGCCGCTGCTGCTCGAGCTCGCGCAGACGATCGAGCACGCCCCGGAGGATCTGATCGCCGGGGGGCTGCTCGCCGAGCAGGTCGACGAGGTGGTGGGGGCCTTCGAAGAGCGTTTGAAAATGCACGAGCACCGACGTCGCGTCAGTGGCGAGTGGGCCGCGGTGTGGCTGCGTGGCGTTGCGTGATTTGTGTGCCGCGGGCGACGGCGAGGGGCCCGATCAAACGGGGTCCGGCACCTCGGTGACCGCGCGCGCCATCGCGCGGTAGACGAGGTCGATCGCAGGTCGTACCCCATCCTCGCTCTGCAGCAGGGCGGCAGCGGCGGCAAGCGCCGCACCGATCGCCTCGAGTGCCTCCCCGACATCCCCCGGTGCAGGATCGCGGCAGGCGGCGAGCGCCATCTTCGAGCCCCGCCAGTGCCTGCGCGGGGATGCCTGCGAAGAGCGCGGGGCCGGTGAGGCTGCCGTAGCCGTAGACGCGGGCGAGGCGTCCGGAGAGCGTGATCGAGGGTCCCCGCCGTGGTGGGGTGACGGGCGGCAGCCCGCGTCCGTCGAACAGTCCCGCAATCGTCTCGCCGAGCACCAGCCGGGTGGTGGCCTCGTCGAGGCCGGCGTGGGCGGCCACGCGCAACGTCATGTAGAGGCCGCTCTGCGGGCTCCCGTAGGGAGGGTCGGTGGCGAACACGATCCGCTCGGCGGGCACTCGCGCGAACAGCTCGACCAGGTCGAGCCCGAAGAAGCAGGAGGTGTCGTACAGCACGCCTGGGTGATCGGCGAGCATCGAGGTGAGGATCCCCTGGTCGCAGATCGCCCCATGAGCGAGGATCAGCACGACCTCGGGATGACGCAGCGCAAGTTCGGCGAGCCCCTTTGCGATCGGGGGCAGGCCGCGTCCGGCGTGGATCAGGATCGGCACGCGCTCCGCTTCTGCCACCTCGAAGATCCCCTCGAGCTCGTGGCCGTCGAATGCGAACTCCTGTGCGCGGGGGTGCAGCTTGATCCCGCGTGCGCCGGCAGCAAGGCAGCGCTCTGCCTCGGGCAGCGGATCGTCGAAGGGGTCGAGGCGGCAGAAGGGAATCAGACGGTCATCGCTTTCGCCGGCCCACGCGAGCACGCGATCGTTGGGCACGCGGTAGGCGGGGCTGCGCTCCGGGTCGTGCAGCGGGAACACGCAAGCGCGCCGCGCGCCCGCCTCGTCGAGCTGCCCGAGCAACTGCTCGAGCGTCAGCGAGCGCCCATCCTCGTCGAGCCCGAGGTGGGTGTGCGCGTCTAGTACCTCAGCGTCGGCGGGCAGCAATCGCTGCGCTTCCGCGAGGAACGGCGCGAGCGCATCGGCATAGAGTGAGGCATCCATGGCCGGCACCCTATTGGGTCTACGCGCTTGACGCAGGCTCACGGAGGGTCTACGCGCTTGACGCGGGCCCACGGCCGACCGCGAGGCTCCGCGTGCGGCGGGAGGGTGGTGACCTACGCGTGCAGCCGCTCGCTGGCGGGCGCCAGACCGGCCTCGCGCTGGAAGCCCTCCAGCACCGCGCGCATCGTCTCCGCGTCGGGCTGCACCTTCGACGGCCACGGCTTGGCGGGGTGGTCGTACAGGGTCTTCAGCCCGTTGCCGGTGATCGATCGCCACCACCGTCTCGTCGGGGTCGAGGCGCCCTTCGGCGGCCAGCTTCTTCACGACCGCCACGGTCGTGCCGCCGGCTGGCTCGGTGAGCAGGCCCTCGGTGGATGCCAGCAGGTCGATGCCCGCGAAGATCTCTTTGTCGCTCACCGACGCCGCGGTGCCGCCGCGGCCGCGCACGGCCTCGATCACGAATACCCCGTCGCCGGGCGAGCCGATCCCCAGCGAGTGCGCCTGCGTGGTCGGCTTGACGGGGACGATCTCCGAGGCGCCGCCCGAGAATCGCCTCGGCGATCGGGTTGCAGCCGTCGGGCTGGGCGATATCGATCTTGGTGTGCGAGGTCTGCTGCGAGCCCCACCATTTCGAGCTCCTGCAGGCCCTTGTGGATACGCGAGGAGAGCGTGCCCCCCGCGGCCGGGGAGACGATGTGATCCGGCGAGCGCCAGCCGAGTTGCTGCACGATCTCGTACGCCTCGGTCTTGGCGCCCTCGGCGTAGAACGGGCGTAGCGTGATGTTGGCGAACTCCAGACCAGTCGCTTCCGCGAGCGCGCGGCAGGCTTTGTTGGCTTCGTCGTAGTTGCCCTCCACCTGACACACCTTCGCTCCGAGCGCGCGGCAGGCGTGTGCCTTGGTGCTCTCCAGGCGGTTGGGGTAGAAGACGTACGCCGCCACCCCCGCCTTCGCCGCCAGCGCCGCCACCGCGGTGCCGACGTTGCCGGTGGAGACGCACCCGATCTCCTTGCGGCCCAGCTCCAGCAGGCGCGCCACCGCCATCCCCACCACGCGGTCCTTGTAGGAGAGGCTCGGGCGGGAGGTGCTGTCGTCCTTGAGGTAAAGGTTGCGCAGCCCCACCGCGGCGCCCAGCCGGTCGGCTTTGATCAACGGCGTGAAGCCCGCGAACTCGCCCACGCGCGCTTGGCCGACGGCGTCGTGGATCGGCAGCAGCTCCTCCAGGAACCAGATGTTGAGCGGGCGCTCTCCCATCGGCGTCTCGCGGATGCGCCGCGCCGCCAGCTCGTAGTCGTAGTCGACGTCGAGGCTCTTGCCGCAGCGTGGGCAGTAAGCCCCGCCCTCGGCGAGGGGCGAGCGCAACTCGCATTTGCGGCACACCAGCTCGGTCGCGCAGGAGCGCGTGCGCTGGATGTCCCCGGCTTGGTTCGGTGCGGTGCTCATCCGCGTCTCAGCACATCATCGCAGAGGATGCGGTCGGCCAGATGGTCATATTCGGTGAATCTCCGCAGAGTTGGGATCGGCATACGAGGTTGCCACAACCTCGGCAGCCTCGCACTGTCCCGCTGTCGTCGATGGCGGCTGTTTCTCTCTGGTGCCGGTGTGCGCGGCTCATCCCGCCGGCTCCTCGGCCCCCGCCACCGGCACCGGCTCGGTACGTGGGACCTCGCGAGCTGCCATGGCGGGAGGCTGACGCGACCACTCGCCCGGCTGTGGCCATTGTGGATCGACCCCCTGCTCTCCGAGGCCCGAGGACTCGCCACAGCTCCTCGCCGACGTGCGGCGCGAAGGGCATGATCGACCCGCGCCATCAGCCCCAGCGCGTCGCGCAGCGCCTCGTGATCCTCGCGGCACAGCGCACCGCTGTGCTTGAGCACGCGCTTCTCGTAGTCCTTGATGCGGTCCAGCAGGCGGATCGCATTGCGCACCGCGCTGTGCATCTCCAGCTCCGCCAGCTCCTCGGTGATCTTCTCCACCGCGATGTCGCACCATTTCTCCAAGCGCCTGCGCAGGTGCTCGGTGCGGCGGGGGTCGAGCTCCTCCGAGTCCTCCACGCAGATGGGCGAAGCGGGCCTGAGAGTACTGCCACAGGTTGTGCAGGAAGCGCTGGCAGAACTGCACCGCGCTGTCGCTCCAGTTCAGCGACTTCTGCGGCCGCGCCGCCCACAGCACCGCCATCCGCACCGTGTCGGCGCCGAAGGACTCCACCAGCTCGTCGGGGTCCACCACGTTGCCGAGGTGCTTGCTCATCTTGCGCCCATCGCGAATCACCATCTCGTGCATCAGCGCCCCCGCGAACGGCTCGCCGTCGGCGAGGAACGCGAGCGGGCCGATGTCGCGCAGCGCCTTCGTGGTGATGCGCTGGTCGAACATGAAGTTGCCGCTGTCGCTGCCCGCCACGAGGCGCTCGGAGGGCAGCCACGCGCGCAGATCCTCCAGTGCGAGGATCTCCTCCAGCGAGCGCCCTCGCTCGGAGGCGGGCACGCACGCGGGAATCCACAGCCACAGCGCGTCGAAGTGGCAGTCCAGCGTGTCCGTCTCGCGCTTCGCCGGCCCCTCGCAACGGGGGCAGGTGGTGTTGACGAAGTCCTCCCTTTCCGCCAGCGGGTTGCCGGCGCCGGTCGGTTTCAGGTCGCGCGGCAGCTCCACCGGCAGCTGCTCCTTCGGAATCGGCACCGCCCCGCAGCCTCGCAGTAAACGATCGGGATCGGCGTCCCCCACGAGCGCTGGCGAGAGATCGAGAAGTCGTTGGCCTTGTAGCGCACCGCCGGGTGCGCGTCTCCGGCCCTCCCGCGGTGACCTCCGCGGGCCGCACGGCAGAGCCAAGCCCGCTCGGGCCGGCATCCACGTTGCCTCCAGCCCCCCCTCCTCCTTACCCTCTCCTGCTCCACCGAGCTGATGCCGAGCCGCTCGGCGATCAGCTCGTCGGTCCGGTCCAGCTCGGGGATCCCGAGCACGGCGGTTGCGCCGAAGCGCTCGTCCACCGCCGGGGAGATCACATAGCGGAAGCGGTGGGCCGAGCCCTCGGAGGATCGCCACGGCGTGCAGCCGGTGTCCACCAGCGCGCCGTCTCCGCGCCGCGCGAACTGCGCTCCCAGCCGCCCAGGCGCATCTCCTCCAGCTGCTCGCCCACCGCGGCCTCGCCGCTCCAGCGCTCCACCTCGGGGTGCTTGGGGCTCATCAGCACGAAGCGCGCCTGCGCGATGCCCGCGGCGTGGGGGGTGAACACGGTCAGCTCGCGCCCGTCGGCGCGTGCGCCTGCAGCTCGACGCCGTCCACGCGGCCCAGCACGAACCGCTGGCTGGCCAGCGAGGTCTCTTCCCATTTCTCGCAGCTCCGCCAGGCGGCGGTCGTTCTCCTCCAGGTAGGCGCTGATGCGCAGGTACCACTGCGGGCGCTGGATCAGCCGCACGGGGTTGTGGCAGCGCCAGCAGGTGCCGTCCTCCACCTGGATCGTCGCGAGCGTGGTCTGGCAGGTCTCGCACCAATCCACGCTGCCGCTGCCGTGGTAGATCAAGCCGTCCTCCAGCAGCGTCAGGAACAGCCACTGCGACCAGCGGTACATGATCGGGTCGGAGCTCATGAACGTGCGCTCCCAGTCGAAGGAGAAGCCCAGCCGCTCAGCTGGCCGGTCATGTGCTCGCGCGCAGCGCGTCACCCACTCGGCTGGGGGACTCCCCGTTGGCGATCGCCCCGAGCTCGGCGGGCAGGCCGAAGGCGTCGAAGCCGAACGCGAACAGCACTGGCTCCCCCCGCGCGCGCTGGAAGCGCGCGTAGGCGTCTCCGATCGCGTAGCTGCGCACGTGCCCGATGTGGACGTTCCCGGAGGTGAACGGCGCAGAGGCCTTGATGTAGATGCCCTCCGCCCCTCCTGCACCGGGGGCGTGCGGAAGGCCTGCGGGTCTCCCACTCGCGCTGGCGGCGCTGCTCGATCGCGCGGGGATCGTAGCCGCCCGGCGCTCCGCTCGGCCCGCGACCGTTGCCCGTGGACGTCGAATCGCTCACACAGCGAGGATATCCAAGGCCCCGGGAGCCGCACGCGAGGCGTCGCGACGTGGTCGATTGCTATGCTCGAATCCACTTGGCCGCCGTCTCCGACAGGCACCCGCTCGGCCCCCCGCCGACCCCCCTTGGCCCCGCCCTGTGCGGGGTCTTCTCGTCCGCGCTCGACTGCAAGGATTCTGTGATGGAGATTGAGATCGGACGCGGCAAGAAGGCCCGCCGCGCGTACGGCTTTGACGACATCGCGATCGTGCCCTCGCGGCGCACGCGCGACCCCGACGACATCGACATCTCCTGGAAGCTCGGGCCCTACCAGTTCGAGCTGCCGATGATGGCCTCCGCGATGGACGGGGTCGTCTCGCCGAGCACCGCCGGCATCGTCGGCCGCCTCGGTGGCCTCGCGGTGCTCAACCTGGAGGGCATCTTCACGCGCTACGAGGACGCCGAGGAGCAGCTGGAGCGGATCGCCGCGCTGCCCAAGGAGCTCGCCACGCGCGAGATGCAGGAGATCTACCGCGAGCCCGTCAAGCCCGAGCTGATCGCCCAGCGCATCGAGGAGATCAAGCAGCAGAAGGTGGTCGTCGCCGCCTCGCTGACCCCCCAGCGGGTGCTGCGCTACCACGAGCTCGCGCTGGAGGCGGGCCTCGACGTGCTCGTGATCCAGGGCACGGTGGTCTCCGGCGAACATGTCTCCACCGTCTCCGAGCCGCTGAACCTGAAGGAGTTCATCCCCTCCCTCGACGTGCCCGTGGTGGTGGGGGGCTGCGCCTCCTACCACACCGGCCTGCACCTGATGCGCACCGGCGCCGCCGGCGTGCTCGTCGGGGTGGGCCCGGGCGCGGCGTGCACCACGCGCGGGGTGCTCGGCATCGGCGTGCCCCAGGCCACGGCGATCGCGGACGTCGCGCACGCGCGCTCCACGCACATGCTCGAGACGGGCGACTACGTCATGGTGATCGCCGACGGGGGGATGCGCAACGGGGGCGACGTCTCCAAGGCGATCGCGCTCGGCGCCGACGCGGTGATGATCGGCTCGCCGCTCGCCCGCGCCCACGAAGCGCCGGGGCACGGCTTCCACTGGGGGATGGCCACCTTCCACCCCACGCTGCCCCGCGGCGCGCGCGTGGCGACGAGCGCAGAACGGGACGCTCGAGGAGATCCTCGTCGGTCCCGCGCGCGAGAACGACGGCACCTTCAACCTCTTCGGCGGTCTGCGCACCTCGATGGCCACCTGCGGCCACAAGGACCTCGCGGAGTTCAACCGCGCGGAGGTCGTCGTCGCGCCCGCGCTGCAGACCGAGGGCAAGGCGCTGCAGCGCGACCAGGGCGTGGGCATGGGCGCGGTCAACGGGAAGGCCGCCGCCCTCGTCAATGAGTGATTCGGCGGCCACCGTTGCGACGCCCGTCGCCGACGGTGTGCCCGCCGTGGCCGGCACCGCTGCCGCCTCAGCCATGCAGTCGCGCGCGGCTTCCGCCACCGCCACCGACGCTGTGGTGGTCCTCGATTACGGCGGCCAGTACTCGCAGCTGATCGCGCGGCGGGTGCGCGAGTGCGGGGTGTTCTCGGAGCTGGTCCCCCACCACGTGCCGCTCGCGGAGATCGCGGCGCGCCGGCCACGCGGGATCATCCTCTCCGGGGGGCCCGCCGTCGGTGTACGCGCCGGACGCCCCGCGCCTGGAGCGCGGCCTGTTGGAGCTCGGGGTCCCGGTGCTGGGCATCTGCTACGGGATGCAGCTGCTCGTGCACGAGCTCGGCGGGCGCGTCGAGCAGGCGGAGGTGGGCGAATTCGGTCGCTCCGACCTCACGGTGACGAGCCGGGGGTGCTGCTGCGGGAGACGCCCGCGGGAGCAGACCTGCTGGATGTCCCACCGCGACACCGTCTTCGAGCCGCCCCCCGGCTTCACCGCGCTCGCCACACCTCGACACCTCGCCGGTGGCCGCGGTCGAGAGCGTCGAGCGGGGCATCTACGGGATCCAGTTCCACCCCGAGGTCGTGCACACCCCCTACGGCCAGGAGATCCTCAGCCGCTTCCTCACCGAGGTGTGCGGCTGCGCGCCCACGTGGTCGGCAGCGTCGATCGTGGAGGAGCAGATCGCGCGCATCCGCGCGCAGGTGGGGGAGGGGAGGGTGATCTGCGGCCTCTCCGGCGGCGTGGACTCCTCGGTGGCGGCGCTGCTCGTGCACCGCGCGGTGGGGGACCAGCTGACGTGCGTGTTCGTGGACCACGGCCTGATGCGCAAGGACGAGGGCGAGCAGGTGATCGCGACTTTCCGCGACACCTTCCAGGTGCCGCTCGTGGCGGTGGACGCCGAGCGGCGGTTCCTCGAGCGGCTGCAAGGGGTCACCGAGCCGGAGGCCAAGCGCAAGGCGATCGGGGCCGAGTTCATCCGCGTCTTCGAGGAGGAGGCCGCCAAGCTCGACGGTGCGCGCCTACCTGGTGCAGGGCACGCTCTACTCCGACGTGATCGAGTCCGGCGGGGGGACGGGGGCGGCGACGATCAAGTCCCACCACAACGTCGGGGGGCCTCCCCGAGGACATGCGCTTCGAGCTGGTGGAGCCCCTGCGGGCGCTCTTCAAGGACGAGGTGCGCGCGGTGGGCGCGGAGCTGGGGCTGCCCGAGCGCCTGGTGTGGCGCCAGCCCTTCCCCGGCCCCGGCCTCGCGATCCGGATCGTCGGTGGCGAAGCGACGCAAGCGAGCGCCTCGACGTGCTGCGCGAGGCCGACCACATCCTGCAGGAGGAGATCCGCAAGGCGGGCCTCTACCGCGAGCTGTGGCAGTCCTTCTGCGTGCTCCCCGACATCCGCACCGTGGGCGTCCAGGGCGACGAGCGCACCTACGGGTACGTGGTGGTGATTCGCGCGGTCACCTCCGACGACGCGATGACCGCGGACTGGGCGCGGCTGCCCTACGACCTGCTGGAGACGATCGCCTCGCGCATGATCGGCGAACTGCGCGAGGTCAACCGGGTGGTGCTCGACATTACTCGCAAGCCACCCGGCACGATCGAGTGGGAGTAGTTGATCCTGGTCGGCGTCTCATGCGCCGACCGGCGCCACCGTCACATCGTGCGGTGGCGGGCACACTGCGCTCACTTGTGGCCGTTCCTGGCGAGGCCGCATGCGGCCTCCCCAGCATGTCCGCATGCGGACATGCTCCAATCCCCTATCATGTCGCTCTCGCCGCGCGCGGCAGTCTGCGTGCGGCCTTTTTCACGTGATGAAGACCTACGTCGCCAAGCCCACCGACCGCGAGCGCAACTGGCTGCTCGTCGACGCCAACGGCAAGACCCTCGGCCGGCTGGCGACACAGCTCGCGGACGTGCTGCGGGGCAAGCGCAAGCCCGAGTACACCCCCCACATCGACACCGGCGACTTCGTGGTGGTGATCAACGCCGAGAAGGTCGCGGTGACCGGCAAGAAGCGCACCGACAAGCGCTACTACCGCCACTCCGGCTACCCCGGAGGCCTGCGCTCGCGCACCTTCGAGGAGATGCTCGCGCGCCGCCCCGAGGAGATCATCCGAATCGCGGTGAAGGGGATGATGCCCCGCAACCGCCTCGCGCGCAAGCAGCTCACGAAGCTCAAGGTGTACGCGGGACCCGAGCACCCGCACGTCGCGCAGAAGCCCCAGCCGCTGGAGATCGAGGCCTGATGGCCGACGAGCCCACCCAGGAGGAGCCGATCGAGGAGCCCGCCTCGGAGGAGGAGGCCGTCGAGGAGGCCATCGTCGAGGAGCTTGTCGAGGAGCTGATCGCAGAAGAGGCCGTTGCGGAGGCCGTGGCCGAGGAGCTGGCCGTGGAGGAGGCCGTCATCGAGGAGATCGTCGCGGAGGAGCTTGCTGCCGCGGAGGCCGTCGTGGAGGAGGCCGTCGCCGAGGAGCTGGTGGGCGAGGATCCCGCGGTCGCGGAGGCTGTCGTCGAGGAGCTCGCCGCCGCGGAGGTCGTCGTCGAGGAGACCGTCGCGGAGGAGCTGGCTGCCGCGGAGGTCGTCCTCGAGGAGGCCGTCGCGGAGGAGCTCGCCGCCGCGGAGGTCGTCGTCGCGGAGGAGCCGGCTGCCGCGGAGGTCGTCGTGGAGGAGGCCGTTGCCGAGGCCGAGGAGGAGGACTTCGAGGAGGAGGACGAGGAGCCCGCTCCCCGCGTCAAGCCCGCTGTGCCGGGGGCGCATCTGGAAGTGGACATCGTTCCCGAGGGCGTCGATCCGCTGGCCCGGGAGGCCCCCGTGGACCCCTACGCGATCGAGGAGGATGCTGGAGGAGGCCGCGCGAGGCGGAGGAGGAGAGCGCGCAGGAGCAGCTGCCGCAGCCGATCTCAACCGCCGCAATCGACCTCGCCGCGGGTGCGCGCTACCGCGCGACGGGCAAGCGCAAGACCGCGATCGCGCGTGTGATCCTCAGCCCGGGCAGCGGGGCCTACCTGGTCAACGGGCGTACCCTCGAGGAGCACTTCCCGCGCGTCACCCTGCAGCGCAACATCCGCCAGCCCCTGGAGACGGTGGGCTACGAGGAGCGTATGGACGTGGTCGCGCGCCTGCACGGCGGCGGCATCTCCGCCCAGGCGGGGCGCCCTGCGCCACGGGATCTCCCGCGCGCTGCTCGAGGCCGACCCCAACCTGCGCGGCGAGCTCAAGCGCCGCGGCTTCCTGACACGCGACTCGCGCGCCAAGGAGCGCAAGAAGGCCGGTCTGAAGAAGGCGCGCAAGCGCCCGCAGTTCTCCAAGCGGTAGAGGACCCGCCCGCCATGGCCCGCAAGCTGTTCGGAACCGATGGCGTCCGAGGCGTCGCCGGGGAGCTGCTGAGCGCCGAGCTCGCACTCGGACTGGGTCGCGCGGCGACCGCGCTCGCCGAGGCGGAGCGTCCCCAGGTGCTCATCATCCGCGACACCCGCGAGTCCGGGGAGATGCTCCAGGCCGCGCTCGCCGCCGGCGTCAGCGCCGCCGGCGGGGACGCGCTGCTCGGCGGGGTGCTCCCCACGCCCGCGGCGCCGCTGCTGATCGCGCGCTACGGCTTCGATCTCGCGGCGGTGATCTCCGCCTCGCACAACCCCTACCAGGACAACGGCATCAAGTTCTTCGGTGCCGACGGCTTCAAGCTCTCCGACGAGACCGAGCTCGAGATCGAGCGCGAGCTGCAGCGGATGGTGGAGGTGGGTGGCGACGCCGGGAGATCCGGGGGGCGCCGGGAAAACGGCGGGGAGCGATCCGCCGGGCGCTCGCGATCGAAGGCTGACGACGGGCTCGCCGGGGAGCGGGCGATCGGGCGTGTGCGCGAGCTGTGGGGCACGCACGAGGACTACCTGCGCGAGCTGCACACCCGCTTCGCCGAGCTCGATCTGCACGGGCTGAGGTGCTGCTCGACTGCGCCAACGGCGCCACCCACCGCGTGGCGCCGGAGATCTTCAGGCGCCTCGGCGCCACGGTGAGCGTGATCGCGGACACCCCGACGGGCGCAACATCAACGCCGGCTGCGGCTCCACCCACGTGCAGGAGCTCGCCGCGCCAGGTGCTCGCGGGTGGCCACGCACGTGGGCTTCGCCTTCGACGGCGACGGCGACCGCGTGCTCGCGGTGGACGGCGCCGGGGAGGTCGTCGACGGCGACGAGCTGATGGCGCTCGCCGCGCTGCACCTCAAGCGCGCCGGGCGCCTCGCGGGCGGGGGGGTGGCGGTGACGGTGATGACCAACTACGGCTTCCACGCCGCGATGCGCGAGGCGGACATCGCCGTCGCCTCCACGAAGGTCGGAGACCGCTACGTGCTCGAGGAGCTGCGCGCGCGCGGCTGGGTGCTCGGCGGCGAGCAGTCGGGGCACATCATCGACATCGGCTTCAACCGCTCCGGCGACGGCATCGCCAGCGCGCTGCTCGCCCTCGAGGCGCTCGGCGGAGCCCCACTGAGCGAGCGCGACGCGATGCACAAGCTCCCCCAGCGGCTCGTCAATGTGCGCGTACGCGACCGCGGAGCGCTCGAGGGCGCCGACCCGTCACCGACGCGGTGCGCGCCGCCGACGAGGCCCTCTCCGGCCGCGGGCGCGTGCTCGTGCGCCCCTCCGGCACCGAGCCGTTGGTGCGGGTGATGGTCGAGGCGCCCACCGACGAGGAGGCCGACGAGGTCTGCGGCCGCCTCGTTGCGCTCGTCGAGCGCGAGCTGGCCTGAGTCCGGCGCGTCGCCGCATTCGCGCCGCCTGCTTTCGAGCCGCGGTGGGGTGGCGGCGGACATCTGTTCTAGGGCCCTACGGCCCGGTGGTATCTTCGAAACAGCCTCCATCTGGAGATGGAGCCGGTGCGGCCCAGCCCCTGGCTCTCACCGTTTCGCGAAAGGACGATCTGCGTGTGCGGAATCGTTGGCTATGTCGGCAGGCGGGAGGGCGGCCGGGGGGCGGGCCCCCAGTCCAGGAGCTGCTGCTCGCGGGCCTGAAGAAGCTCGAGTACCGCGGCTACGACAGCGCCGGGATCTCGGTGATCGCCGACGACCGCATCGAGGCCGTGCGCGCGGTGGGCAATCTGCGCGCGCTGGAAGCCAAGCTGCACGCGGGTGGGGATCGGCGCGAGGGAGCCGGGGAGGCTCCCGTGGCGACCCTCACAAAACCTCCCACCACCGGCATCGCCCACACGCGCTGGGCCACCCATGGGCGCGTGAGCGAGGAGAACGCCCACCCGCACTTCGACAGCGGGGACCGCGTCCACGTGGTGGTCAACGGGATCGTCGAGAACTACATGACCGCTGCGCGAGCGCCTGACCTCGCGAGGGCAGCACCTTCACCTCCGAGACCGACGCCGAGGTGATCGCCCACCTGATCGCCCACCACTACGCGGGCGACCTCGCCGACGCCGTGCGCGCCGCCTACGCCGAGCTGCACGGCCACTTCGCGTTCGTCGCGATGAGCCTCGACGAGCCCGAAACGCTCGTGGGTGCGCGCCGCGAGTGCCCGCTGGTCGTGGGCCGCGGCGAGGGCGAGCAGTTCGTCGCCTCCGCCGTGCCCGCCTTCCTCGCGCAGACCCGCACCGTGCAGTACATCGAAAACGGCGAGATCGTCGTGCTCGACTCCCGACGGCGTCACCATCACCACGCCCGACGGGGTCGTTGTGCAGCGTGGCACCGAGACCGTCGAGCTGGGACGAGGAGACCGCCGAGAAGGGCGGCTTCGAGACGTTCATGCTCAAGGAGATCCACGAACAGGCCGACGCGGTCGCCGAGACGATCGCCGATCGCACCGCCCGCGGTGACGGCGTGGACCTCGACGAGCCGGGAACGCTCGACGAGTCGATCCTCGCGGGCGTCGAGCGCATCGTGATGGTCGCCTGCGGCACCGCCTACCACGCCGGCCTGATCGGGCGCTACGCGATCGAGGAGTGGGCGCGCATGCCCGTCGAGATCGACGTCGCCTCCGAGTACCGCTACCGCAACCCCGTCCTCGGGCCCGGCGACCTCGTGATCGGGATCTCCCAGTCCGGTGAGACGGCCGACACGCTCGCGGCGATGCGCCTCGCGCGCGAGCGCGGCGCCACCGTGCTCGCGATCACCAACGTGATGGGCTCCCAGGCGACCCGCGAAGCCGACGGCGTGCTCTTCACCCGGGCGGGCCTCGAGGTCGGCGTGGCGGCCACGAAGACGTTCATCTGCCAGATCGCCGTCCTCTACCTGCTCGGCCTGCGCCTCGCCGAGCTGCGCGGCACCCTGCCCGCGGCCCGCCTCGCCGAGCTGGTCGGCGGAGGTCAAGCGCCTACCCCACTGCATCGCCGAGGTCACCGGCCCCGACGACGGCTCCGGCGGCGTCGTCCGCCCAAGTCGGGCGCGTCGCCGCCCAGCACTGGGAGGGCGAGTTCTTCCTCTACATCGGCCGCCACGTCGGGCTGCCGGTCGCCCTGGAGGGTGCGCTTGAAGCTCAAGGAGATCTCCTACATCGCCACCGACGCCTACGCCGCGGGGGAGATGAAGCACGGCCCGATCGCCCTGCTCGACGAGTCCACCCCCGTCGTGTGCGTCGCCACCGACTCCCCGGTGCTGGAGAAGGTCGCCTCCAACATCCAGGAGGTCCGCGCCCGCGGCGCCCACGTGATCGCGGTCGTCAGCGAGGGCAACGCGCAGATCCTCGAGCACGCCGACGCCGCGATCCCGATCCCCGCGATCGACTGGATGCTCCAGCCGATCCTCGCGGTGATCCCGTTGCAGCTGCTCGCCTACGAGATCGCCCGCCGCCGCGGTCTCGACGTGGACCAGCCGCGCAACCTCGCCAAGACCGTCACCGTCGAGTAGGGCTCCGTGGGTGCGAGGGATCATCCCCCGCCCCGTCCATTAGGATCGCAACCCATGGGAGCGCTCCCGCAGTGGTGCACGGCCGCTGCCCGACGCCGAGACGATGCGGGCGATCGACCGCTGGGCGATCAACGAGCAAGGGGTGCCCTCGCTCGAGCTGATGGAGCACGCCGGGATCGGCGTGGCGCGCGCCGTCGAGGAGCTGGCGCCCGATGGTCCCGTGGCGGTGCTGTGTGGCAAGGGCAACAACGGCGGCGACGGCCTCGTGGCGGCGCGCCTGTTGCGCGAGGCCGGTCGCGAGGTCGAGGTCCTGATCGCCGGATCACCGCAGGAGCTGCAGGGGGATGCGCGCGAGAACCTCCTGCGCCTGCCCGGCCTGCCGCCGGCGCGATGGGCTTCTCGAGTGCCGGCATCTCCGCGCTCGTGGTCATCGACGCGCTGCTCGGCACCGGCTTCGCCGGCGAGCCCCGCGGGGCGATGGCGGAGGCGATCGAGGCGGTGAACGCCTGCCGGCGCGCCCGTCGTGAGCGTGGACGTGCCCACGGGCGTGGACGCCTCCACGGGCGTCGTGTGCGCGGTGCGCCGTGCGCGCCGCGATCACCGTCACCTTTCACGCCGCCAAGCCAGGCCTCTGGATCCACCCGGGCAAGGCCCACGCGGGCGAGGTGCGCACGCTCGATATCGGCATCCCCCGCGGCGCCACCACCGCCGCCGACATCGGCCTGATCGAGACCCTCCGTGCTCGACCTGCTCCCGCGCCGCGGGCCGCCGCCTCGACGAAGTTCTCGAGCGGACACGTGCTCGTCGCCGGCGGCTCCCGCGGCCTCACCGGCGCACCGCGGATGGCCGCCCATGCCGCGATGCGCGCCGGCGCGGGCTACGTGACCGCCTGCGTGCCGCGCTCCCTGCAGGAGGTCCTCGCCACGGGCGGGCTCCCCGAGCTGATGACCCGCGGTCTGCCCGACGAGGACGGCGGCTCGACGTAGCTCGGGCGTGGAGGCGTGCTCGATGCCGCACAGCCGCGACGGCGCGCTCGCGCTCGGGCCCGGCCTCGGGCGCAGGCCCGGCGCGTTCGCGTTTGCCCGCGAGCTCGCCCGGCGCGCCCCGTCGCGATGTGCTCGACGCCGACGGCCTCAATGCCCACGCCGGTTGTTTGAGCGATCTCGCCCAGCGGGAGGCGCCCGACCGTGCTCACCCCCCACGCCGGCGAGCTCGGACGGCTGCTGGAGCTCTCAAGCGGGGAGATCGAGCGCGAGCGCCTGCGCCACGTTCGCGCCGCCGCCTGAGCTCGCGCAGAGCGGTCGTGGTGCTCAAGGGCGACGACACTCTGATCGCGGACCCCTCCGGCGGGGTGCGTGGCGGTCAGCCCGGGAGCAAGCCCTGCGCTTGCGACCGCCGGCACCGGGGACGTGCTCACGGGTGTGATTGCCGCGCTGCTCGCTCAGGGACTTCCCGCATTCGCCGCTGCCGCCGCGGGCGTCTGGCTGCACGCAGCAGCAGGGCGGGTCGCCGCCCAGGCGGTGGGCTGCGCGGAGGGCGTGATCGCCACCGACGTGATCGCCGCGCTGCCCATCCGCGCGCAACGGAGCGGGGCAGCCATGAGCGTCGATCGCGCCGTCGCGCGCGTGAACCTCGCCGCGATCGAGCGCAACTGCCGGCGCCTGGGCGCGGAGCTGGGCGAGGGGGTGCGACTGTGCGCGGTGGTCAAGGCCGACGGCTACGGCCACGGGCTGCTCGAGAGCGCCCGCGCGGCGCTCGCCGGAGGCGCCACGTGGCTGGCGGTCGCGAGCGTGGCGGAGGCGCGCGAGCTCGTCGACGAGCCCGAGGCCCGCCTGCTCGTGCTGGGGCCGCTGCGCTCGCTGGAGGTCGAGGAGGCGGTCTTCCTCGACATCGAGGTGGTGGCGTGGCAGGAGGATCTCGTCGGCCTCGCCGGCGAGCTCGCGAAGGACATGGGCAAGACTGCGCGCGTGCACGTCAAGCTCGACTCGGGGATGGGCCGCTTCGGCGTGCGCGACCCCGTGCGCGCCTCCCGGCGTGGTGGCCGCCGCCGCGCCGAACCCGCACGTGGAGCTCGTCGGGGGTCATGACCCACTTCGCCACCGCCGACGAGCGCGGAGGACGTGTTCTTCGACGAGCAGCTGCGAACGCTTCGCCGAGCTGGGCGCGGCGGTCAAGCGAGAGCACCCCGAGGTGATCGTGCACGCCGCCAACAGCGCCGCCGTGCTGCGCGAGCCCGCCGCCCACTTCGACATGGTGCGCTGCGGCATCGCGATCTACGGCATGGACCCGTTCGGCGAGGACCCGCTCGCGCGCGGCCTGGAGCCCGCGCTGGAGCTGAGCTCCTACGTCGCCGCCGTCAAGCGCTGCGCCGTCGGAGACAGCACCGGCTACGGCGGCGCTTCCTCGCCGCGCGGGACACCCACCTCGGCCTGCTGCCGATCGGCTATGGCGACGGTTGGCGGCGTGGGCTCTCGGGCAACGCAGAGGTGTTGATCGCGGGACGCCGTTACCCGCTGGTCGGCACCGTCAGCATGGACAGCGTCGCGGTCGACCTCGGCCCCGACCCGACCGCGCCCGCGCT
This sequence comes from uncultured Solirubrobacterales bacterium, assembly GCA_963724305.1. Classification (GTDB taxonomy): domain Bacteria; phylum Actinomycetota; class Thermoleophilia; order Solirubrobacterales; family Solirubrobacteraceae; genus Palsa-744. The sequence goes on along the minus strand of CAVRUG010000004.1, from coordinate 414,112 downwards.
GCTCGACCAGCCCGCCGTGCTGATCGGCGTCCAGGGCGGGGAGCGGATCACCGCCGAGGAGCTCGCGCGGCGCCTGGGCACGATCAACTACGAGATCACCTGTGGGCTCACCGCACGCGTTGCGCGTGTGCACCATAGCGACGTGGGGTGGCGCGCCTTGCCGGCGATGGATGACCCGCTCGAGCTGACCCGCGCCGCGCTCGCCGGCCGGCGAGCGTGGCTGGTGGGCGGCGCGGTGCGCGATCGCCTGTTCGAGCCGCAATGGCCGCGCGGGATCGGAGCCGCAATGGCCGGCGAGATCGGAGCTCCGGGTGGCGTAATCCCCGGGCTCACGACGAAGGGTGACGTCGGGCGACACTCGCCGCGTGCGGCCGATCTCGACGTGGTGCTCGACGGCGAGCCCCGCGAGGCCGCACGCGCGCTCGCTCGCGCCGCGGGGCGCGTGCGGCGGCGTTCGCGCTCTCCGAGGAGTATGGGGGCTGGCGCGTAGTCGCCCGCGACGGCGCCTGGCAGGTGGACTTCGAGCGGCTGCGGGGCGCCATCGCTGGAGGAGGACCTGGCGCTGCGCGACTTCACCGTCAACGCGATCGCCCAGCCACTAGGAGAGCCGGGCGCGCCAGCCGGGCGAGGCGATCGACCCGCTGGGCGGTGAGGAGGACCTCGCGCGCCGGCGGCTGCGCGAGGCGGGACCGCGTGCGTTCGCGGAGGACCCGCTGCGGGTGCTGCGCCTCGTGCGGCTCGCCGTGGAGCTCGACTTCGAGCCCGACGCCCACACGCGCGCGCATGCGCGCGCGCATGCCGAGGGGCTGCGCGCGGTCGCGCCGCGAGCGGGTGTTCATGGAGCTGCGCCGCATCCTCGACGCGCCCGCGCCGTGCGGGCCTGGAGCTGATGGGGGAGGTGGGCGCCACCGCCGTCGTGCTCCCCGAGCTGGAGGCGCTGCGGGGCGTGAGCAGAGCCACTATCACCACCGCGATGTGTACGGGCACACGCTGGAGGTGCTCGAGCAGGCGATCGCGCTGCAGGAGGACCCCGCGGCCGCGCTCGGAGAAGATGGAGCACTTCGACGCAACGCGCTCGCCGCGCTGCTCGCGGAGCCGCTCGCCGACGGGCTGACCCGCGGGGGGGCGCTGCGCTGGGGTGCGCTGCTGCACGACGCCGCCAAGCCGCTCACCCGCGAGGTGCGCCCCTGCGGATGGGCGCGTCACGTTCATCGGGCACGACGCCCGGGGTGCGCAGCTGGCGGGTGAGGTGCTCGGCAGGCTGCGCGCCGAGCGGGCGCCTGCGGGCGCATGTAGCGGCGCTCGTGCGCCACCACCTGCGGCTGGGCTTTCTCGTGCACGAGCCCCAACCGCTGCGCGCCGCACGCGTGTTCGCCTACCTGCGTGCCTGCGAGCCCGTGGAGGTCGACGTCACGCTGCTCTCTGTCGCCGACCGCCTCGCCACGCGCGGGGACCGCGCGCAGGAGTCGATCGAGGCGCATCTGCGCCTCGCGCGCACGATGCTCGTGGATGCGATCGGCTGGCGTGCCGAAGGGCGGTCCGCCACATCCGCTGCTGCGAGGGGATCGAGCTGGCGTAGGGAGCTCGGGCATTCCCGCTGGTCCACCGTCTCGGCGAGTTGCTGGAGGAGCTGTTGCGGGGCGCTCAATACGCGGGGGAGGTCTCGAGCGCGCGAGGAGGCGCTCGCCCACGCCCGTGCAGCACGGCGCGGGATAGGATGGCTTCGTCGATGACCGACCCCGACTGCCTCTTCTGCAAGATCGTCGCGGGCGAGCTGCCGGCCACGATCGTCGAGGAGGACGAGCTCACGGTTGTCCTTCATGGACATCAACCCCGCCACCCGCGGCCACGCCCTGGTGGTGCCGCGCCGCCACGCGCAGGATCTGCTGAGCGTCGACCCCGAGGACCTGTGCGCCACGGCGGCCGCGGCGCAGCGCCTGGCGGGGCGGATGAGCGAGCGGTTGGGTGCCGGAGGGCATCAACCTGATCAACTCCTGCGGCGCCGCCGCGTGGCAGACGGTCTTCCACTTCCATCTCCACGTGATCCCGCGCTACGCCGAGGACCCGCTGCGACTACCGTGGACGCCTACCCCGGGGGACGCAAGCGAGATCGCGGCGGCCGCGCAGGAACTCGGCCACCGATAGCGAACCGCTACATACCCGTTCTCGGCGTGTTCTATGCCCCAGATGCTCCGCTCCAGGCCCAATCCGCTCCGTATATCGCTCATCGCGCTCCTGGCCGGCATCGGCCTTGGCGCTGGCGCTGCCCTCGGCTCGCTGGCGAACCTCTCCGAAGTGGGGATGATCCCGGAAACGACGCCCCCCACCACGCCGAGCTGCCCGACGTCGTGCCTGGCGGTCACCCGCACCACTGGCTACCAGGTGAAGGTGGGCAAGACGCGCACCCTCGTCACGACTCCTCGCAACGGCACCGTCGTGGCGTGGACGGTCTCGCTCGGCAAGCCCAACGCCACTCAGATCAAGTTCTTCAACACCAACGAGGGCGGCACCGCCTCGGCCGCGATCGCCGTGCTGGCGCCCCAGCCCAAGCCCAACCTCGCCTTCAAGCTGGTGGCGCAGAGCCCGCTCGTGCAGCTGCAGCCCTACTTCGGCAAGACCGCCCAATTCCCCCTCGCCACCACCCTGCAGGTCAAGAAGGGCGACGTGATCGCGCTCGCCGTCCCCACCTGGGCGCCCGCGCTTGCGCTCGGCTTCACCAATGAAACCTCCTGGCGTGCCAGTCGCCCGCGCACCCAGTGCACCAAGACCAGCGTCCAGTCGATGCAGCAGCTGGGCACCAACGTGCAGTACTACTGCCTCTACCGCGAAGCGCGCCTCACATACAGCGCCACGCTGATCTCAACTCCTTGATTTCAACTCCTTGAGGCCGTGAAGGTCCTTCTGATCTCTCGACTCGTTGGCTCGAAGTGGTCGAGGTCCGTGAGGTCGTGAGCTCGTCGGCGTCGCAGGAGGGCAGGCCGTAGCTCAAGGAGCCTGGGCGCCGCCAGTGGGGCTGCTCGAAGAGCCGCCACCGCCCGTAGCTTCCGAGCCGCCGCCTTTCGCCGCGCTTTCACCGGTGCCGCCGCTCGCGCCCGAGCTTGCTTCCGGGGTGCTTGTTTTTTCCGCCGGTTTGGTGCCGGGGCTGGTTGTGCTTTCGCTGCCGGTGCCCGCCGATTCGCTGGAGCTAGAGCGTTCTTCGCCTGAACTGGCCGATGAGCTGCCGGGGAGCCGGAACTCGTGGTTGTTGGCGGTCGTGGCGGTGGTCGTGGTCGAGGTGGTGTGCGTCGCTTCGCTTTCGGCTTGGGTGCTGGCAGGAGGGGTGATTTCCGGGGTGCTGCGGGAGCGCACGTCGGCGGAGTTGCCGCCGCCTCCGCAGGCCCCCAGCGTGAGGCCCACCAGTAACGCCGCGGCGCCCGCGAGGATCGGGGCGAGCGACCGAAGCCGGGAGACACCCCCCTTCGGGGGGAATCCCCGTTTCGACCAGCGCGTGGTCACGAGCCCAACGGACCCATCCGACGGCCGCAGGTGGGGCAGTCGTTGAGATCCTTCTGGGCGAGCTGCTCGCACCAGGGGCAGAAGCGCAGGTTCTCGACGAGACCAGGGGAGCCGGAGGTGGAGGGGCGAGCGGAAGCACCTTGCCCACGACCTCCAGCGGATCGCCCGACTCCCGGTCGAGGTAGATCTCGTCGGGTTGCGCCTCCAGGATGATTTCCCGCCCGCTTGCCGGATTGCGCAGGCGATATCGCTGTTGCACGCTCATCGTCGGGCACTCTAGCGAAGCCCGCGGAGGGAGTGCGGGTAGGCTGGCGTCCGGTGCGAATCCTGATCTTCCACGGCTACCTACTCGCCGGCACGGGCTCCAACATCTACAACGCGCGTCTCGCGCGGGCGCTGGTGGGCCTTGGCCACGAGGTGCATCTGCTCTGCCAGGACCGCCACCCCGAGCGCCAGCCGTTCGTGGACGCCGCCGGGGATTGGGAGCAGGGGGAGCTGCGCGTGCGCACGTTACACGAGCCGGTGCGCTGCACCGCCTACCGGCCCGAGATCGGGGGCTGCTGCCGGTGTACGTCGAGGACCCCTACGAGGGGATCGAAGCGCGCGCCTTCGCACGCTGCAGCGAAGCGGAGATCGAGCGCTACATCGATGCCAACGTCGGGGCCGTACGCGAGCTGGTGAGGCGTGTGCAACCCGATGTGGCGCTCGCCAACCACCTGGTGATGGGCCCCGCGATCCTTGTGCGAGCGCTCGCCCACCGCGTGCCGTACGCCGTCAAGGTGCACGGGAGTGCGCTGGAGTACACGGTGAAGCCCGACCCCGAGCGCTTTCTGCCCTACGCTCGCGAAGGGCTCGAGCCCGCCGAGGGGGTCCTCGTCGGCTCGCTGCACACCGCGGGCAGCCTGTGGGATGCGCTGCAAGACCCGGCGATCGAAGCCCGTACCCGCCTGGGACCCCCCGGGGTGGACGTGGAGCTCTTCAAACCGCTACCGCAGCGCGCCGCTGGCAGGCCACCGGAACCCGTCGTGGCGTTCGTGGGCAAGCTGATCGTCAACAAGGGCGTCGACCTGCTGATCGCCGCCTGGCCGCTGGTGCTCCAGCAGGTTCCCGAGGCTCGCCTCGAGATCGTCGGCTTCGGGGGCGACGGCGAGTGGTTGGAGGGTCTGCTGGCGACGTTGGCGGCCGGCGAGCTCGAGCGGGCGATCGACCTGGCAGAGGCTGGCCGGGCTCGGGGCTCGGCTGAATCGCAGGTGGATGGGCCTGCCCGGTCGATGCCGTTGCGCCACCTTGGGGCATTCCTGGGCGATCTGCACGACCAACGGCGCGAGCGTTATCTGGCGGCGGCGGCAATGCTACCCGAGCGGGCCCGCTTCGCCGGGCGCTTTGAGCACGGTGAGCTCGCTGAGCTGCTGCCCACCTGCGAGGCGCTGGTCGTGCCCAGCACCTTCCCTGAGGCGTTCGGCATGGTGGCGGCCGAGGGGGCGGCGTGCGGAGCGTTGCCGGTGAGCGCTGCCCACTCGGGCCTCGCCGAGGTGAGCAGGGTGCTAGCCGACGCCGTACCGGCAGAAGCCGCGAGCTGGCTGTCATTCCCCGTCGACGACCATGCCATACCGGCCATCGCACAGTGTCTGGTCGGCTGGCTGCGAGCCGATCCCGCGCTGCGTGAGCAGACCCGCGCGGGCTTGGTGGCGACCGCACGTTCACGCTGGTCGTGGGAGGGCGTAGCGCGGGGCGTGATCGAGGCCGCCAGTGGCCAGCTCGACGTGCTGCCCTCGCCGTAAGCGCCTGCTGAGGGACGCCGCAAGAGGCCGTCCGAGCGGTATTTGGAGGCTCCCTTGACCGATGTTTGAAGGCTCTCTTGACATAACGTGCTCGACCCACTACATTGAGGCAATCGTTGCAAAGATCTCCACCGGAGAGGGTGGCGTGGCCGGCCAGACTAAGCCCACAGACTGTGTTTCGCCGGCAAGCCGCGGCCTCTTTCCGGGTTGGGACGGCGGAGAACGACTCCAGAAAGGAGCACGCCGATGCGAGTGCACGAAGGGATGAGTCCAATCATCGTCACGGCCGGCCCGGGCCATACGTTGCGAGATGCCGCGCGGCTGATGTCTCAGCGGAGTGTGGGCGCAGCGATCGTGATGGACCCCGAGGGAAACGGCCCCGGGATCCTCACCGAGCGCGACATCCTGCACTCGATTGGCGCCGGGCAGGATCCCGACCAAGAGCTTGTCGCCGAGCACCTAACCAGCGAGGCGGTGTACGCCGCGCCCAACTGGTCGCTCGAGGAGGCCGCCGCCGCGATGACGCGTGGCGGCTTCCGGCACCTGATCGTCGTCGAGGGAGGGGAGACCGTGGGCGTCCTCTCCGTTCGCGACATCGTGCGCTGCTGGACCGAAGATGGGGCTGCCTGTCCCGTTCCGGCGAGCGCCGCGGTGGGGTAGGAGAGGTTTGGTGGCCTATCCACCCGCCGCCGGGGGACGGTCGGGGACGATGGGCCACCAACGATGGGACCGCGCATGGTTGAGGGGCCATGCGCGGTGCCTCACCGAATTGGGGGAGGGGGAGCCCCTCCCCCAAGGCCCCCTCCCCGTTGGGGGAGGGTTGGGCCCTCCCCCAACACCCCCTCCCCCGGGTCTTCGGTGGGGGGTATTCCTCGTGGGAGCTGCTTCTTGGTGGGCTCCCGGCGTCGGGTTTGCGTTGGGGTTGCGGCTGGGCCTTGGTGATTAGTGGTGGTGCTCGAGCGGTAGCTCGTCTATTTCGCGGCGCGTGTCTTTTATCCAGCGGGCTACAGACCACACCGTTAGGATCACGCCGATCACGGTTAGCTCGATCATTGTGGTGATACCTACCAGGGCTAGTGTGATTCCTACTGCTGTCAGCAGTGGTAGGAGGCTTGGGCCGGGGAGGTGAACCTCCTCGCCTACGGGGGGGAGCTCGGGGTCTATTGGGCTCATGGGGCGCTTCTTGGCTTGCTCATGAGACGTATAGGGCGGCTACTACGAAGGTGATGCCGAACATGAATAGGCAGATGCCGCTTACTATCAGGGCTAGGCGGATGTTCTTGCGTGCTAGGCGGCGGTCCATGGGAGGGCAGTTTACAGATGGAGGCGGGCGTCTAGCACCATCGCGCTGAAGAGTAGGGCTAGGTAGGCTAGGGAGAAGAGGTAGAGCTGTAGGGCGCTGCGGCGATCGGCCCGGCGGTAGAGGCGCACGGCGCCGGCTATGAAGCCGAGGCCGAGTATCAGTGAGGTTGCTAGGTAGAGGCCACCGAAGCCGGCGGCGCAGAAGGGTAGCTGCGTGACTGCGTACAGCAGTACCGCGTACAGCAGGATCTGCCGGCGTGTCTCGGCCTCGCCTCGCACTACTGGCAGCATTGGTACGCCTACCTTTTCGTACTCACCCTTCATCAGTAGCGACAGCGCCCAGAAGTGTGGTGGGGTCCAGAAGAAGACTATGAAGAACAGCAGCACCGCGGTGGCGCTGACTGAGCCCGTCACCGCTGCCCATCCGACTAGTGGCGGCACGGCGCCGGCGGCGCCTCCGATCACTATGTTCTGTGGGGTACGCCGCTTCAGCCACATGGTGTAGACGAGCACGTAGCCTAGGAAGCCGGCTAGCGCGAGGCTGGCGGCGAGCACGTTGACCGTCAGCGAGAGCTCTAGGAACGAGAATGCCGCCAGGCAGCAACCGAACGTCAGCGCGGCGGTGGGGGCGATCCGTCCGGCGGGTATCGGGCGCGTGGCGGTGCGCGCCATGCGTGCGTCGATGTCGCGGTCAAACCAGTGGTTGACGGCTCCCGCTCCTCCGGCGGAGAGGTAGCCTCCGAGGCAGGTGAGCGCGACCAGCAATGGGGATGGGTCGCCCGCCACGTACATCGTGGCGATCGTCGTCAACAGCAGCAGCGACTGGACCTTTGGCTTGGTCAGCTCCAGGTAGTCGCGCAGCTGCTGGAGCGTGCGCGGGGCGAGACCCAGCCGTTTGGCGTCGAGCGCTGGGGTGGCCGTAAGGGGTGCGGTTGAGCCCTCCATCGGGGGGAGTCTAGCCGGCTGGGCCGTCGGGGCGCCGACCGATCGGCCGGCTAGATGCACTCGCCGATCGGCTAGCACGCTACACGCCGACCTGCGTGGCTCCGACTGGCACCGTCGCCTGGCCGGGCGCTGGCTCGGCGGAGGTGCGGCGCTCGATCTCCAGGCGAATGTCCTTCATCGGTTCGGCCGAGCGCACGCGCGGGATCGCGTCGAAGTTGTTGACGGCGGGCGGCGAGGTTGTGAACCACTCGAGCGTGTTTGCTTTCCACGGGTCGGGGCCGGCGATCGCGCCCCGCTTGAGGCTGCGCAGGACGTTGATGACGTGACCAGTACACCGGCGGCGAGGATGAAGGAACCGATCGTCGAGATCAGGTTGTAGAGCGCGAGGTGGCCGACGTTTTCGTACTCGTAGACACGCCGCGGCATCCCTTCCAGACCGATCGCGTGCTGGATCATGAAGGTCACGAGGATGCCCAAGAAGATCAGCCAGAAGCTGAGCTTGCCGAGCCCTTCGTTCAGCATCCGCCCGGTGATCTTGGGGAACCAGTAGTAGATCGAGGCGAAGATCGGCATCACCGCGCCGCCGACCAGCACGAAGTGGATGTGGGCGACCACGAAGTAGGTTTCGTTGAGTTGCCAGTCCACCGGGAAGATCGCCAGGAAGACCCCGGAGATGCCACCGATGATGAACACGGCGATGAAGCCCACGCAGAACAGCAGTGGCACCTTGTATTCGATCGTCCCGCGCCACAGCGTGCCGATCCAGTTGAAGATCTTCACGCCGGTCGGGATCGCGATCAGCATCGAGCTGAGCATCGCGAAGTATGATGATCGCCTCGGGCATCGGGGCGTGGCGAACATGTGGTGGGCCCACACGAGGAAGCCGAGGAACCCGATCGCGGCGGTGGAGGCGGCGATCGCCCTATAGCCGAAGATCGGCTTGCGCGCGAACACGGGCAGGATCTCGGAGACGACCCCGAACGCGGGCAGCACCATGATGTAGACCTCGGGGTGTCCGAAGAACCAGAAGAGGTCCTGCCACAACAGCGGCGAGCCGCCGGTGGCGGCGTCGAAGAAGTGGGTGCCGAAGTGGCGGTCGGTGAGCAGCATCGTGACCGCCGCTGCGATCACCGGCAGCGCGAAGATCAGCAGCACCGAGTAGGTGAGGATCGCCCAGATGAACAGCGGCAGCCGGCCCCAGGTCATGCCGGGCGCACGCATGTTGGCGACTGTCACGTAGAAGTTGATCGCCCCCACCAGCGAGGAGATCCCGGTGAGGTGGATCAGGTAGATCCATGCGTCCTGGCCACCGCCGGGGGAGAAGAAGGCGTTGGAGAGCGGCGGATAGCTCGTCCAGCCAGCTTCTGGCGGGTTCCAGAAGATCGAGGCGTAGAAGACGATCCCGCCGGCCAGCAGCAGCCAGAAGGAGAGCGCGTTCAGGCGCGGGAAAGCCATGTCGCGCGCGCCGATCATCAGTGGCAGGAAGTAGTTGGCGAGACCGGCCATCATCGGCACGACGAACAGGAAGACCATCGTGGTGCCGTGCATCGTGAACAGCTCGTTGTAGGTCTGAGGGGCGACCAGCGTGTTCTCAGGAGCGCCCAGCTGCAGGCGGATCATCAGCGCCTCGACGCCGCCGAGGATGAAGAACACGAACGTGAGGACCATGTACATGATCCCGATCCGCTTGTGGTCGGTGGTCGTGAGCCAGCTCATGAAGCCGCGCTCCTCGCGATCGACGCGGTGGGCGACTACCTGGGGTGCGGGGGCTGCGTAGGTGGCCATGATCGGTTGCTTGCTCTCAGTTCTTCAGTGGTGTAGTCGATGGCTGTGGGGAAGTTGGTGGATGTGGGGCTGGTGGGAGGGGGGTCTGAAGGCCCGGCCGACCCTGGCCTGCCCGGGCGGCCGGGTTCCCGATCTCTCACGGGTTCTCGACCTGTTCAGGTCCGGTGTGGGTGTTGAGCGCGGTCCGTTCCTTGGCCGCGTCGCCTCGGCTTCTTCGAGCATCCGCTTCTGGTTGGCCAGCCAGATGTCGAATTGGGCCGGTTCCTCGGCGTGCACGATTGCGATCATGCGGGCGTGGCCGCGACCGCAGAGGTTGGCGCACTGCCCGCGGTAGACGCCGGGCTTTTCGATCTTGAACCAGCTGTAGTTGTGGTAGCCGGGGACGGCCTGGATACTTGCCACCGAGCGCGGGGATCCACCACGAGTGCACGACGTCCGAGGAGACGATGTTGAGCGTCACCGTGGTTTTTGTGGGGACGACCATTTCCGTGTAGGAGTAGGGCGCTCCCAGCCCGTCGGGGTTGGTGGCGCCGGGGTAGACGTACTGCCAGATGAACTGGCGGCCGATGACCTGTGATTTCGAGCGATTTGCCATTCGGTGGCAGGTGGCTTGGTCGGCGGTGGCGTACAGCTCGCCGCTGTCCGCGGCCAGCATGTCGCCGCCGAGCGCTCGAGTTCGGGGGGTCCTGGATCGCGGAGAGCTTGATGAAGGTGACGGTCGAGAGGATCACGAGATCAGCGCGGCGCCCAGCGGTCCAGCCGATCTCCAGGCGCGTGTTGCCGTGGATCTGGGCCGCCACGGCGCCCTTGCGGTGGCGGAACTTCCAGAGCGCATACCCGAGGACCCCCTCGACGCCGACGAAGATCACGAGGGCGATGTACAGGTGATCTTGTAGAGGCTGTCGATTTCGTCGGCGTTCGGCGAGCCGCCCGACTGCGGGGTGAAGAGCGAACGAGAGTTGTGGGGAGCAGGTGGCTCAAGGCGAGCGGGATTCTATTCAGGCTCGGGCGGAATGCGCTTGATGACGTTTGCCACGAGGGGATCAGGGCCCTTCCGCCCGGCCGGCCGAGGCTGAAAGGCCATTCGGCGGGGGTCCGAGATGTAGGCATCGTCATCGATGCCCTGCCCTCGCGCGGTGCTTCATTCGAGCCACGCCTACTGCCCCGAGAACCGCGCCGCTCGCTTCTGCACGAACGCGGTGGCGCCCTCGACGAAGTCCTCGCTGCCGGCCATCTCCTGCTGCAGCTTGCGCCTCGAGCTCGAGCTGCTCGTCCATGCGCGTGTAGAGCCAGCTGTTGAGCTGGCGCTTGGAGCCGGCGTAGGAGCGGGTGGGCCCGGCCGCGAGGCGTCGCGGCGAGCGCGGCGGCCTCCTCGCGCAGCGCGCTCGTCGGGGAGCGACGCGGTTGATCGAGCCCCCACTCCAGCGCCTGCGCGGCGGAGACGCGCTCGCCGAGCATCGCCATCTCGGTGGCGCGCGCCATGCCCGACGCGGGTGGGCACGAACAGCGAGGAGCCCCCGTCGGGCACGAGCCCGATGTTCACGAAGGCGAGCAGGAAGTAGGCGCTCTGCGCGGCGAGCACGAGGTCGCAGCAGAGCGCCAGCGAGCAGCCGATGCCGACGGCGGGGCCGTTGACGCAGGCGAGCACCGGCAGCGGCAGCTCGCGGATCGCGTGCATGATCGGGTGGTAGCGCTCGGTGAGCGTTTTGTAGATGTCGGGGCGCCCCTCGGGGGTGATCTCGCCGCCGAAGTCCTTCAGGTCGGCCCCCGAGGAGAACGCGCGCCCGGCCCCGGTGAGCACCACGGCGCGCACCGCGTCCTCCTCGCCGACGCGGCGCAGCGCGGCGAGCAGGTCGAGGCCGAACTGCTGGTTCCACGCGTTCAGCGCCTGCGGGGCGGTTGAGCTCGATCGTGGCGACCCCGTCGGGGCCGATCGCAGGTTGACGGTGTCAGGGGCGGGGCTCGGTCCCCATCGCGGTGCGGGCGTGGTATCGCTCATCGCGGCTCCTCTCGTGCGGTGCGGGGCGGTCGTCGCTCATCGGGCTTGGCGGTGCGTACCGGCACATGGCATCCTATGGTGTGCCAATGCGCCGTCCCGTGATCGGCATCTGCACCGCCCTGGAGCGCGCCCGCTGGAGCGTGTGGGATCAGCAGGCGATGCTGCTGCCGCGCAACTACGTCGAGGCGGTGCAGAGCGCGGGCGGCGCTGGCGGTGATGATCCCGCCGGACCCGCGCTCGTGCGAGGACCCGGGCGAGGCGCTGGAGCTGCTCGACGGGCTGATGCTGGCGGGCGGCGCCGACATCGACCCGGCCGCCTATGGCGAGTGCGCCACCCCGAGACGACGAGCACGGTGCCCGAGCGCGACGCCTTCGAGATCGCGATCTTCCGCGGGCGCATCGCGCGCGAGCTGCCGGTGCTGGGAATCTGCCGGGGGATGCAGCTGATCAACGTGGCCTAGGGAGGGACGCTGTTGCAGCACCTGCCCGAGCGCTTCGGCCACCACGAGCACCTGCCGCGTGCCGGGCATCGCTTCGACGGCGCCGACCACGAGGTGCGCTGCGGCGAGGGCTCGCTGGCGGCAGCGGATCGCTGGGCGAGTACCCAGCCACGCGACCAAGTCCCACCACCATCAGGGGGTGGATCGCATCGGGGAGGGTCTGATGGTGAGCGGCTACCTCGGTGCGCGACGGTCTGCCCGAGGCGATCGAGCTGCCGGGCGCGGCGCTTCGTGCTGGGCGTGCAGTGGCACCCGGAGGCCGACCCGACGAGCCCGTTCGTGGACGCGCTGGTGGCGGCGGCGCGAGGCGAGGCGCTCGACGTGGCGGCGCACGGCTCGTGAGCAACGGCCCTGACGCGAGGACCTCGACGGCCCTCATATACTCCCCGCCCTGTGCGGCGTCAGGAGGGCGATCAGAGCAACCGCCTGGGGTGTAGTGGCGGCGGGGGTGGCTGGCGCCGGTGGTACGCAGAAAGGTGAAGGCGCCGCCGCTGGCGATGCAGACGGTCGCCTTCTGCGCGCCGACTCGGCCTGTGCGTCGCGATGCGCCGCTCGCGCACGCGAGATGTGGCGACGTGCGGTCTGCAGATGTGGGCGTACATGGCTGCGTACAAGTCGCCCCACGACGGCCCGCCGCGCAGATGCGGCGGGTGCACGTGGACTACCCGATCGCGATCGACCGTGTGCTCGGCCTCGGCGAGCTGCCGACGGTGAGGCTGCAGCACAGGCTCGCGCGGGTCGGCCCGGAGGGCCCCCGATGGCGGACGCTCGACAAGGTGCTGGTGTGGGCGCACTGGTCGTGGTTCATGGTGCCCCACGGCGCGCTCGTGTACATCATGCTGCGCGATCCCGAGCGCTTCGATCGGGCGGCGATGATGACCTACGCGGTGTTCGATATCGGCGCGATGATCTACTGGGTGCTGCCGACGGCACCGCCCGTGGTATGCGGCGTCGGCGCCGGAGAACGGCCTGGGCCCGGCCGCGGTCGGAGCTGCCCCGACGCGGAGGCGACCGGGCGATGCCAGTACCGCCCACCGGATGATCGAGGTGCGGCGGATGATGGTCGAGTACGGGGAGTCGTTTTGGCGTGACGGCTGGGGGCCCTCTCTACAGTGTGCTTGGAGGCAATCCCCTTAGCTGCGATGCCCTCGCTGCACTTCGCCACATCCGTGATGGCCGCGCTGCTGCTCGACGAGAGTGGTCCGGCGGCCGGCGCGGTTGGCTGGACGTACGCCTCGACGCTGGGGTTCGCGCTGGTGTACCTCGGGGAGCACTACGTCGCCGACCTGCTCGGTGGGGCGGCGCTGACGGTGGCGGTGCGCCGCCTGGCGCCGCGCGCGGCCCCGGCCCTGAGCCGCTGCTCGCGCGCGGTGGCGGCGTTGGAGGCAAGGGCGCACGGGGACGGGATATGACGGGTCGGGAAGCTCGCGTGGGCGTATGTGCCGGGGAGGCGAGCACGCAGGGGCGAGGCGGTGGGGCGTCGAAGGAGAGTGGGATGGCTGTGTTGCAGGCTGAGCCGGTGGGCGCCATGGGCCCCGACAGCGGCCGGGTGAGCAGGGTGCCGACCGCCCCCGGTGGGGCTTGCGGGCGTTCGCCCGGGCGGGAGGCTCGCGCACGTGCGCCCCGGGCGGATCGCCGAGCGCCGAGGCACCGACCGGCAGCCGAGCCACGAGGAGGTGCTGCGCGTACGCCTCACCGGCCGGCGGATGCTGCTGTTCGGGACCTTCGTGCTGGCGGCGCTGGCGTTCCTGTATTTCGTGCTGCCGCAGCTGGGTGGAGTGAGGCACACGTGGGACCGCCTCGACGAAGGCAACGCGCGGTGGATCGCGGTGGCGGTGATCGTGGAGGTCGTGTCGATGGCGAGCTACATCGCGATCTTCCAGGGCGTGCACGTACCGAAAGGGTCGCCGATCCACTGGCGCCACAGCTACCAGATCACGATGGCGGGGCTGGCGGCGACGCGCCTGTTCGCCGCGGGCGGCGCAGGTGGGGTGGCGGTCACGGCGTGGTCGCTGCGGCGCTCGGGAATGGAGAGCACGCGAGGTCGCGCAGCGGATGATCGCGTTCCTCATGCTGCTCTACGGGGTGTACATGGCGGCGCTGGTGGTGTGCGGTGTGGGCCTATACGCGGGTGCGTTCCCCGGCCCGCACCCGTTCGCGATCACGATCGTCCCGGCGATCGTGGGGGCGGTGGGCCTGGTGGCGATCGCCGTGCTGGCCCTCGTGCCCCCCAACTTGGAGCGGCGTCTGAGCCAGGCTGGAGCGCCGGCGTAAGTCGCGGCTCGGCCGGCGTGTGGTGCACCTGCTGGCTGACGGTTGGCGACGGCCACGGCCGCGGCGTCGGATGGGGCGCGCTTCGCACTGCAGAAGCTGCGCCACCCGGAACTGGCGCTGTTGGGAGTGATGACCTGGTGGGCGTTCAACGTCGCGGTGTTGTACGCGTGCTTCCGCGCCTTCGGCGAAGCACCGCCGGTGGCGGTGTTGGTGCAGGCGTACTTCGTGGGGATGCTCGCCAACCTGCTGCCGTTGCCCGGCGGCATCGGCGGCGTGGACGGCGGGATGATTGGAGCGCTGGTGGCCTTCGGGGTGGGGGGTGGGCTGGCGCTGATCGCGGTACTGGTGTACCGCCTGCTGGCATTCTGGCTGCCGAGCGTCCCCGGCGTGATCGCCTACTTCCAGCTGCGCCGCACGGTGGGCCACTGGGAGATGCTTGGCGAGAAGCCAGTCCTAGCTCGGACAGCAGTTGACGGCCCGAGCGCGGGATAGCCCTTTCAGCTGCGGTCGGCGGCCTCGTGGTGTCGCCCCGCGGGACCCTCGGCGTGGTCGGGGTCGGCGCCGACGCCGTGCACGAAAGGCTCTAGGATCTCCACGGAGGGAGCATCGCGTGTCTCAGACAAATAGTCTCCAGACAAGAGGACACACACGCCCGGGGCGGGTCGAGATGAGAGAGCTTAGGAGCGGCCGTTGGCGAGACCGCCTCCGCCAAGCGCCGGCGCTGTGACTTCCTCCAAGGGCATGTCATGCGCTGGCTGGCCGGCGTCGGGGTCATTCCTTCCTTCCCCGGCGCCGGCCGCCCTACTCGCCTCCAAGTCGTTTGATGGGTAGGGTGGGGGACTTGGCAGAGCGAGTGTTGATCCTCTCCTGGGAGTACCCACCCGTGATCGAGGGCGGGCTGGCACGGCACGTGCGCAAGCTGGCGGAGGAGCTGGTGCGCCAGGGCGTGGCGGTGGATGTGCTGACGCGGGGGACGGGAGAATCCGTGGAGATCGAGGAGTGCGCGGGGGTGGGCGTGTACCGCGTGCGAGAGCCCAACTGGCCGCGCGATTTGGAGCGCTTCGTGGGGTGGGTGGAGCGGATGAACCAGGACATGGTGCGGGCGGGGGAGACGCTCGCGGAGCTGCGGGCGTCGGGGGAGCGGGGATACGAGCTCGTGCACGGTCACGACTGGCTGGTGGCGCACGCGGGCGCGGCGCTGGCGGAGCGCCTCGGGGTGCCCTACCTGACGACGATCCACGCGACTGAGCACGGGCGCCACCAGGGCTGGGTGCAGGACGAGCCGCAGGCCCACATCCACGCCGTGGAGAAGTGGATGGCGGGGCGCGCGGACTCGGTGATCACCTGCTCGCACTACATGCGGGGCCATGTGGCGGACATCTTCGACATCGACGAGAACCGCATCACGGTGATTCCAAACGGCATCGACCCGCGCGACCTGCGCCCGGTGGGCGATCTGAAGGCGCTGCGCAGGGAGTTCGCACAGCCGCAGGAGCGCCTGGTGGTGCTCGTTGGGCGTCTTGTGTACGAGAAGGGCTTTCAGCTCGCGCTGGATGCGCTGCCAGGCGTGATCGAGCACGTCGGCGACGTCCGCTTTTTGGTGGCCGGCAGCGGCACGCACGAAGCCGAGCTGAAGGCGCAAGCCGAGCGCCTCGGGCTGCTGGAGCACGGCGCCTTCCTCGGGTGGATCGGCGACGACGCCCTGCACTCGCTGTACCGGATCGCCGACCTGTGCGTGGTCCCCTCGATCTACGAGCCATTCGGGCTGGTTGCGCTGGAGGCGATGGCGTCTGGTTGCCCCTGCATCGTCGCCGACACGGGCGGTTTGCGCGAGGTGGTGCCAGCGGGTGAGCGCGTCGGCCTTCGCTTCAACGGCGGCGACGCGGCGCACCTCGGCACGATGATCGAGCGCCTGCTGACCGACGACGAGTTGCGTGAGCGCCTCGTGGCGGAGGCCAGCGAGCACGTGCTGGGCTTCGACTGGAGCGACGTGGCCCGCCGCACGCGCGGCGTGTACCGCGACTTGACGGCGGGCAGGCGCGCTGGTCGCAGCGAGGATGCTCGCCAGGGGCGAGTGTCCCCCGGCTTCGGCCAACGGGTGTGACGTGCGCGGGATCGGATTCTTTTGAGTGAAGGCCCGTGATTTGGGCCCGCCCACCTGGCCAGGGGATGGGTAGTGCAGTGCACTCCTGGCGCGTATTGGCAATGCGCCGTGTGTATCGGGTGGCATGGCGGGGAGTGCAGTTGCGCGCGATGCTGTGGCGGCGCAGCAGCAGCGGCGTGAAGTGCGTGCTGACCCACGGCGAGCAGGTATTGCTGGTGCGCCACACATATGGTCGGCGTCAGGTCTGGTACCTGCCCGGCGGCGGGGTACATCGCGGTGAGCCGCCGTTGCGCGCGGCTGCACGGGAGATGGAGGAGGAGCTCGGTCTGCACGACCTGCAGCTGCGCGAGCTGGCGACGTTCGAGACCCACCTGGAACGGATCGCGGTTCGCCTGACGTGTGCCCACGCCGAGATCGAGGACCCCTCCCAGGTGCGCATCGAACCCGTCGAGATCGCCCAGGTGGGGTGGTTTGCCCGGGATCGGCTGCCGACACCGCTCGGCTCCGAGGAGCGGGCGCTCATAGGTATGCTCCGGTGATGGGGATGCTGGAGGGATTGATGCAGGACGATTTCCCGCTGAGCTTGCAGCACGCGCGGCGGCGAATGCGCGACTGCCACCCCGCCGCGCGGGTGTTGACGCTGACGCCGGAGGGGACCGTGAGCGCGAGCTTCGGGGAAGTGTGCGAGCGGGTCGATCGCCTGGCGCGGGCGCTGAAGCGCCTGGGAATCGAGCAGGGCGATCGCGTGGGGACGTTCGCATGGAACAACCAGCGCCACCTCGAGCTGTACATGGCGGTGCCGTGCATCGGGGCGGTGCTGCACACGCTCAACATCCGCCTGTTCGCCGAGCAGATCACCTACATCGTCAACCACGCCGACGACAAGGTGATCTTCGTCGACGACTCGCTCGTGCCGCTGCTGGAGCCGCTGGCGCCAACCTTCAACGGGGTGCGGCACTTCATTGTGATGGGAGATCCCGCCAACCCCGGGGATTCGGATCCCGCCCACACCAAGCTCCCGAACGTATTGCGCTACGAGGAGCTCCTCGAGCAGGCCGATTCGGACTCCGATGCCGGTTCCACACACGCGGCGGGCTCTGAATCCCTTTACCCCGAGCTCGATGAGCGCCAGGCCGCGTCGCTGTGTTACACGAGCGGGACGACCGGCAACCCCAAGGGCGTGCTGTACTCACATCGCTCGGTGTGCCTGCACGCGACGGCGGCGCTGATGGCGGACAACCTCGGCCTCTCCCGCCGCGACCGTGTACTGGTGGTCGTGCCGATGTTCCACGTCAACGCCTGGGGGCTGCCGTTCGCGGCCGCGTTGTGCGGCGCCGACCTGCTGATGCCCGACCGCTTCATGCAGGCCGAGCCTCTGGCGCGCGCGATCGAGCGAGAGCGCCCCACGGTGATGGGCTGCGTGCCGACGATCTTCGCCGACATGCTGCGATACGCCGACGCCAACGAGGTGGACCTCTCCTCGCTGGGCAACGCGGTGTGCGGCGGCTCGGCGGTACCGCGGCAGCTGATGAAGGACTTCCAGGAGCGCCACGGGGTGGTGATCCACCAGGGGTGGGGGATGACCGAGACGAGCCCAGTGGTGACTTTCTCCGACCCCGCCGAGGATCGCGGCCACGACGAGCGCTACTGGGATGAACGAGCTCTGCAGGGCAAGCCGCTGCCGTGGACCGAGCTGCGCCTGGTCGGGGACGACGGCGAGGAGGTCCCGTGGGACGGGGAGTCCACCGGCGAGATCGAGGTGCGCGGCCCGTGGATCGCCCGCCGCTACTACGACGATCCCTCGGGCGATGAGAAGTTCGACGCGGGCTGGCTGCGCACGGGCGACATTGCGGCGATCGACGCGCAGGCTTTCGTGCGCATCACCGACCGCTCCAAGGATGTGATCAAGTCCGGCGGCGAGTGGATCTCCTCGGTGGAGCTGGAGAACGAGCTGATGGCTCACCCCGACGTGCTCGAAGCGGCGGTGATCGCCAAGCCCGACGAGCGCTGGGCGGAGCGGCCGCTGTGCTGCGTGGTGCTGTGCGAGGGCTCCAGCGCGAGCGCGCAGGAGTTGATCGAGCATCTGCGCCCGCGCGTGGCGAAGTGGTGGCTGCCCGACGAGTTCGCGTTCATCGCCGAGGTGCCCAAAACGAGCGTCGGCAAGTTCGATAAGAAGGTTTTGCGCGCGCGACTCGCCGAGGGGACGCTTGCCGGCCGCGTTTCTCCGGGAGGAGAAACGGCTGTTGGGTAGAACGGGAATGATGCGATCCACCGATGGCAATAGACTTCGCGGGACCCTGACCACGACCCCGACCCCGCCGGGGCCCCAATCGAACACAGAACACGGGAGGTGCGCATGACTCGTACCCAAGGAATGGCGTCGAGCCGGCCCCAGACAGCAGCTGCAGCGACCACCAGCCAGACATCGGGCCGCCGCATGGGGCTGCGTGGCCGCCGACCGAAGCGGGGCGACACTCGCATGTGGCTCGCATCCCCCTTTCGGCCAGCCCGCCGCGGGCTGCTAGCTCTGCCGGCCGTGTTGGCGCTGCTCGTCCCCGCCGCGCCCGCCCTCGCCACGACGAGCACCGGCACGTCGAGCACAGGGACCTCTGGCTACAACCAGAAACCGCCCACTCCGACGACCAAACCAGAACCGAAAAAAGAAGTAGAACCCTCCAAAGAAGCAGCGAAAACCACGCCGACGACAACTGCGGAACCGGCCGTGGAAACGACCACTCCGACGACCACCGCCAAAGCGTCGACCTTGCCCTTCACCGGGCTGAACCTGACGTGGGTGGTGGGAGCAGGCGTGCTGCTGCTCGGGGCCGGCCTCTCGATCCGCCTCGCGCTGCGCACTCGCTCCGGGCGCTGAGAACCTCCTGGTGTGCCACAGTCCCGCGCCGGGCTCCGGCGCGGGACTTGGACTCAGAGTCTGACGAGAGAGAGGAAGGCGCCCTCAGGCAGCGGGCGCAGCCTCCTGCACCGGCACGGTGGGCACCGGCCCGAGCGTCTCGCCGAAGAACGCCAAGGTGCGACCCCACGCGTCGCGGGCAGCCTCGGGGCGGTAGCTCGGGCGAGTGTCGTTGAAGAAGGCGTGCGGGGTGTCGGGGTAGATCCGCAGCTCATGATCCAGGCCCGCCGCGACCAGCGCGGCGTCGAACGCGGGCAGGCCGTTGACGATGCGGGGATCGTCATGGCCGTAGAAGCCACGTAGCGGACAACGGATCGAGCCGGCCTGCTCGGCGCTCGGCGAGGAGCCGTAGAAGATCACTGCTGCGCCGAGCTCCGGTTCCTCGCCGGCCAGCAGCGCCGACAGTCCACCCCCCAGGCAGAAGCCGATCGAGCCGACCGCTCGCCCCGCGCACGACGGATGGGCGTGCAGGAAAGCGACGGCCGCGCGCAGCACGCCGAGATGGCGCGTGGAGTCGCCGCCCGCCCCGCCGAACAGCGCCGCGATCGTCTCGCCCACGGCCTCCCCCTCGCCGGCCGGAAGCTGTGAGAGCGCCTCGGCTCGCCGCTGCTCGTCGCCGAGCACCGCCATCCACTGCCCGGTGGGAATCGTGTTGAGGAACGCCTTGGCGGCCGCCACGCGCTCGGTGGCGAGCACCGGTGGCCTGCCACCGCCGGCCGAGTACAGGTCGGGCGCCAGCGCGACATAACCCGCGTTCGCAAAGCGGTCGGCCACGTCCGCGATGTGCCCGTCGAACCCCCCACACCTCCTGGATCACCACCACTCCGGGCGCTGGCCCGCTCACCGCGCCGGGCCGGGTGAGGTACCCGGCGACAGCCCCTGCGGGGCTCTCGTAGTCGATCCACTCGCTCAGCAGCTCCACCACCGTCTCCCATCGCTCGTATTCTGCCGTGTGGCACCACCGTACAGGCACGTGGCATCGAGCACCTGTGCAATCATTGCGCGATGGGACTCCTCAATCGATGTATTTTGACGGGCGGAACCTTGGCCATCGGCGTGGCCGCCGTGGTCGGCGCCAGCGCTTCCGCGACGTCGACCATCAAGATCACCAACTGCACCAGCGCCAGCAGTCGTCCGAAGATGGTGACCCTCACCTGCGGCGATGGCAACACCGCCCTCAGCGGACTGCGCTGGTCGAGCTTCGGAGGCGCCAGCGCCCTGGCTACGGGCACGCTCGAGACGAACACCTGCACCCCCAACTGCGCCAGCGGCAAAGTCGTCCGCTACCCGGTCGTTGTGAGGGCCAACGGCGCGCGTACATGCAAGGCCGGCCTGCGGGTGTACCACAAGGTCACGCTGCGCTTCACCCGTCGCGCCCCGTCGTCGGTCGGCAGTCTGAAGCACTGGACGCTGGGCTGTCCGTACTGAGCCCGGCGCTCTCTAGGCCGCTCCCTCCTAGCTGGAAGGTCTACGCCGTGCCTCCGAGGTCTAAACCGCCTTCGAGGTCTACTCCGCCCGCAGCCGCACCGGCAGCGTCTTCAGCTGGTTGAGGAACGGCGACTGTACGAACGTCGGCTGCCCCATCATCTCCATCGCCGGGAAGCGGCGCAACGTCTCCTCCAGCAGGATCTGCAGCTCCATGCGCGCGAGCGCCGTGCCGAGGCAGAAGTGGCGGCCGCCGGCGCCGAACGCCTGGTGCTCGGGGTTACGGGTGACATCGAAGAAGTTGGGGTTCTCGTAGCGAGTCTCATCGCGGTTGGAGGACGTGTACCACATCATCACCTTGTCGCCCTCCTTGATCGGCTGTCCGCCGACCTCGGTGTCGCAGGTGGCGGTGCGGCGGAAGTGAGCGAAGGCGGGAAACATCCGCAACGACTCCTCGACCGCGCTTGGGATCAGCGACGGGTCGTCGAGCAGCTGCCGGCGCTGGGAGGGGTCTTCCATTAGCGCGCGCATGCCGCTGCAGTAGGTTGCCTTCGTGGAGTCGTTGCCGGCGGCGACGAGCAGGAAGAAGCCCATCACGATCTCGTGTTCCTCCAGGCGTTCGCCGTCGATCTCGGCGTGGACCAGCACGCTGGTCAGATCCTCAGTGGGGTGCTCGCGGCGCTCGGCGATCATCTTGCCGCAGCGCGCGAAGATCTCCGGCACCTCTTTGGCGACCGCGCCGTCGATGCCGTCGGGGTTGAGGTCGGGGTCGTTGGCGCCGAGCGTGGCGTTCATCAGCCGCGCCCAGGCGATGTCGTCCTCCTCGGAGATGCCCATGAAGCTGCCGATCACGCGCGCCACGACGGGCTGGGCCACATCGTTGACGAGATCGCACGTCTCCCGGCCCTCCAAGCCGTCGAGCACGCGTGTGACGATCTCGCGGATCGTGGACTCGTGGGCGGCGATCCGCTTGGGTGTGAAGCCGGCCTGGAAGAGCGCCTTGATGCGGTCGTGCTTGGGGGGGTCCATGCCGATGAACATCGCCCGCACCAGCTCCAGCGGGAACACCGCCGAGACGCCGGTGACGCCGCCCTTTTCGGAGGAGAACGTCTTCCAGTCGCGGCTGACCGTGAGCACGTCGTCGGCGGTCGTGATCGACCAGAACCCGGCCTCCTCGGGGAATTCGGTGATCCGCTTGGTCCAGTGCACGGGGCACTCGCCACGCAGCCGCGCGAACAGCTCGTGCGGGGGGCCGTCCTCCCACAGCGGGCTCTCGGTCACCAGCACCTCGTCCAGGTCGAGGCTGTCCACGTCGACGCTCTGCATGCCACTCTCTGCCGATATCGCCATGAGAACCTCCGTTCTCGCCAAGGGGGGGTCTCGGATCATACTGGCTGGCCGGCCAGTGTGGGGACCGGCCAGCCAGAAGCTCTACTGGGCTGCCGCTGCCTGCACCTCTGGCGAGTATTCCGTCATCTCGTATACCTGGCGGACCTCGATGATGTCGCCGTCGGCCGCCGGGCAGCGTGTGGCCCACGCCACCGCCTGCTCCTTGGAGGGTGCTTCGATCATCCAGTAGCCGCCGATCACCTCCTTGGCCTCCGGGAATGGCCCGTCGGTGACCCGTGGCTTGCCTCCGGCGAACCCGACGCGCGCGCCCTTCGCGGTTTCCTGCAGCCCGTCGAGCGCCAGCAGCACGCCCGCCTCTTCGAGCTGTTTGTTGTACTTGCCCATCGCCGCCACATCCTCGGGCTTGGGGTCCCAGCTCTCCTGTGCCCTGGGGCTGGGGATCATGATCATCATGAATCGCATCGCGCTGCTCCTTGTCGTCGTGTTTGGCCGCCGGCCTCCGCATGGTCGTCATGGAGGTTCTACCCGGCGCTGACCATACGTCGAACGGGTGCCCGCCGAATCGACATTTTTGAGCAGGTCGTTCCGAGTGCCCCGATTTCGTGAAGATCTGGTGACCTTGGGCCGGATCTCGTGAACATCTCGTGACTTGCCACGGGAGCGCCGAATCCCTGTGTTAGAAGCCCCGGCGTCACGTTCCCGATGGAGGAGATCCTGTGCGCCGTTTCAACGCTCTTCGATGTGCCCTGTTCACGCTCTGCGGGGGCGGCGCCCTCGCCCTGATGCTCGTGGTGGCCCCGCTGGCCGCGGCGAGCGGAACAGCCTACACGCCGGAAACCCCGGTCGTGGACACGATCGAAGGCGGGCCGTGGAACACCTCCCAGGGCGATCCCTCCGCGGGGAGTGAATACCCGAACTCCGATCTGCTGCCCGAATTCTCCTTTGGTGGCCCGGAAACGACGCTCGGCGGCGTCAGCGAGCCCAACGTCGCCGTCTATCCAAATGAAAAACCGAGCGAAAAAGAAGCGACGACAGAGCCCTACCCGAGCGGCGTGGCGGGTACGCCGGGGCCGCTCGACGGCTACTGCTCGGGTCTCGGCGCCAATCCCGAGACCGGCACGCCCGTCTCGCAGCCGGCGGGCAGCACGCTGCCATTCTCCCCCTACTACTTCCCCGATGTGGTGCGCAACCCCGACGGCTCGCTCACGGGCTACTTTGATTACCGGCCGAAGGACGCCGACGAGGCGATCACCGTCGCGCGCTCGACCGACAACGGCAAGACCTGGGTCGCCGAGGGCAAAGCGCTGGAGCAGAACCCCGACTACTGCCCGACGGCCGACACCAACGACGATGGCCAGGGCCACCCCTATGTAGCCTCGATCGGCGGCAGCACGAAGCTCTACACGCTGCAGCGCCCCGCGGGCGACTACGAAGGCGTGGGGATGCTCGTGCACAACGTCGAACCCTCCGCGGCCGACCCGCTCGCCGCGCTGCCGGGGAGCGAATCGGTCGGCATCGACCCCAACACGTACGCCGAATCCGAAGTCGAAGTCCCGACCAGCGGCAGCGGCGTGAGCATCCCGGTCTCGACGCTCGGCGAAGCGAGCTCGCCCGAGCACATCGTGGCGGGACCCTACGAGGACTACAACGCCCCCTCGCCGTCGAAATCGATCATCACCTGCAAAGGCACGACCGCGGCGCCGGCGCCGGCCGAGCTCACGGAATGCACCGTCGCCGGATCCAGCCCACTGATCGTCAAAGCCAAAGACGACGTCGTCCAGGTGATCGCCACGGCCAACCCCGAAGCGCTGGGGACGAAAACAGTGGTGCCGGGCGCCACCTACACGATCCCCGCCGGGCCGAACCTGCCCAGCGGCGAAGGCGGCCTCGCGGAAATCAGGATCCTCAACGGCAACCCTGCCGTCTCGCCCCTGACGACCTTCATCCTCAACGAAAACGCGCCCGATCGCTTCTACGTCGGCGGGGACACGGTCTACTGCTCGCAGTCCAACGCCAACCCGACGACGAAGATCGAGGACTGCACCAACACCAGCGGCTCGCCGCTGGTCGTCCATCAGGGCGATGCGATCACGATGGATCCGATCCTGCCGCCCCACGCTCAGGTCACGACCGGCCTGAAGTCCCCCGACGGGATCGTCGGCACGCTGCGCAGCTACCCGAACGCCCCCAACGGCTCGACGGTTGTCCTTTACACCGAGAAGATCCTCGCCTACTTCATCGTCGGCACCACCAACGGGGCGGTGAACACCAAAAATGAATTCAAAGCGGGAACGCTCACGCTTCCCGGGGCAGGGACGACGACGATCAACTACACGCCCTCGGTGCACCCGAGCGAGCCGCTGCCCACCACGGGCTCATTCAAAATCTATCTCGGCACTGCCGTGGGCTCACCGATCCAGGAAGTGACGTGCAGCGGTAACGCGCTCGCCTCGCAGACGGGTGTGCCGTCCGGCAGTTACGACCTGACCGGTTGCACCGGAGGCACGGGATCGGTCAAGGAAGGCAACTGGGTCGGCGGGCCGAACGCCGCCGTCGCTCCGGTGTCTACGCTGGAAAAGATCGGCGAGGGCAAGAACTCATCCTCGAAGGGGCCGGAGAAGCTGTTCGCCAACAACGAGGACTACACGGTTCTGCGCGCGGCCTACACCGAAAACGGGATCAACTTCACCGACCTCGGCCCGATCAGCGGGACGTCTTCGAGCACGGGCGACGACTCGGGCGAATACAAAGACCTCTCCAACCCCTACCAGCAGACGAGTCCCTCCAACACCGAACCGACCGACCTCGCTCCCGGCAGCCCCGACACGACCGAGCTGCGCTTCATCGGCTCGCGCGGCACGATCGTCACCAACCCCGACGGCAGCTACGGCATGTTCCTGTCGGGGGCGTGGGCGACCGACGGCGACAGCGACGCCTTCAACCAGATCTTCTACACCGAATCGACCAACGGCAAGGAATGGTCGGTGCCGAAGGTCGTCGTGAGCACCGACTACACGTTCTCGGCCTCGGCCGCCCAGGACAAGGCGCTCGCCGAAGGCAAAGACGAACCGCTGGGAATCAGCGCCTACTACAGCGGGCGTGCGTACGGCCCCGCCGTCGTGCAGAACCCCGATGGGTCACTGACGATGGTGTTCTCCGGCTACCGCATCCCCAAACCGGTCACCACGGCGGGGACAAAACTCGGGACCAACGCCTCCGCTCCGTACATCGTGGGCACCAAAGACCCGGCGTTGTACCGCAACATCCTTACGGTTCACCTCACCTCGGCCACCACGCCGGGGGTCGCGACGAGCACCTCGGTGAGCTCCTCCGACGAAGGGAATGGCGTGGTGGGCGCACCGGTCACCTACACCGCCGCTGTGGCCCCCGTCGCTCCCGGCGCCGGCACCCCGACCGGCACGGTCTCCTTCGTGGACAGCCACGGACCGATCTCCGGGTGCGCCAACCGGCCGCTGAACGAGGGCTCGCCCGATGTCGCGACGTGCCTGACGACGCACGAGCGTCCGCCGGGCGCCGATGAAATAACCGCCACCTACTCCGGCGACACCAACTACGACGAATCCTCGGGTACGACCAGCGAGAGCGTGCTCGAAGCACCGACGATCACCTCGAGCGACAGCACCACGTTCACCGAGGGTCACGAAGGCAGCTTCGTGGTGACCGACGAAGGCGATCCGATGCCGACCGTCGAAGTGCAAGGCACGCTGCCACACGGCGTGAAATTCAACGAAGGCACCGACACGCTGAGCGGCACGCCGACGCAGGAAGGCGAATTCAAAATCGTCTTTAAGGCCAGCAACAGCGCCGGCTTCGTCACGCAGAGCTTCACGCTCACGGTGGACGCGCCGCCGGCGATCACCTCGGCCGACGAGGCCACCTTCAATGACGACTCCGCGAGCTCCTTCACGGTGAGCGCCACCGGCACCCCCGCGCCCACGATCACCAAGTGGGGCACGCTGCCGGCAGGCGTGAGCTTCTCCAACGGCGTGCTCTCGGGCACCCCGATTCAGACCGGCACCTTCGAAATCGCCTTCACCGCCGCCAACGGCGTCGGCGCCGAGAGCATCCAGCTGTTCACGCTGACGGTGGTGGGGCTGCACGTCACGACCAGCTCGCTGCCCCAGGTCACCTCGGGCGTGCCCTACAGCAAGCAGCTGGAAGCGGTCGGCGGCCTCCAGCCCCTCAAATGGGCGAAAGTCTCCGGCAAACTGCCGTTGGGCATCAAATTGAGCACCGCAGGGCTGCTGTCGGGGAAGGTCGCTCTCAAAAAATATGCACCCGGGACCTCGTTCTCGTTCACGGTGAAGGTGACCGACTCCACCAAAAAGGTCCACCAGACGGCGACGGCGTCACTCACCCTGACGATCGAATAGCCGGGCTGCGCGCGGCTCGGTTTGGGCCGCTACCTGCCGCGGCGTCCGTCTGCTGGACCTGCCCGCGGGCGCCGTCCACTGAGGGCGTGACCGCCGGGCCCGGGCTCGCATCGCCCCGCGCGGCCGGATGCGCGAGACTGTCGGTGCGATGGGAACCGTGGCGCGATGAGCGAGTTGGCAGCGCAAGGGGTGGGAACCAACCCGTCTGCCCACCCGCCTCGCAAACCCCAGGCGCGCGAGCTGTTTGCGCCGCTGGGGCGCCAGTACGACCGCGTTGCGACGCTGTTGAGCTTCGGCCAGGACCCGCGCTGGCGGCGGGCGATGGTGGCGGCGATCGACGCGGCGCCAAGCGAGCGCGTGCTCGATGTGGCAACCGGCACGGGGATGGTCGCGCAGGAGCTGGTGCGCCGCTACGGCTGCACCGTCGTGGGGCTCGACCAGAGCCCCGGGATGCTCGCCGGCGCACGAGCGCGGCTGGCGGCTGACCCGGCGCTCGCGTCGCGCGTGTCGCTGGTGGACGGCGAGGCCGAGCGGCTGCCGTTTGCCGACGCGGAGTTTGACCACCTCACGTTTACCTACCTGCTGCGCTACGTCGATGACCCCGCGGCCACGCTCGTGGAGCTCGCGCGCGTGGTGCGCCCGGGGGGCCGCGTTGCAATGCTCGAGTTCGCCGTGCCACCCTCCCCACTGTGGCGCGCGGCGTGGCGGCTGTACACGCGTGTGGGGCTGCCGGTGCTGGGGCGGCTGTTCTCGCGCGAGTGGTCGGCGACGGGGAGCTTTCTCGCGCACAGCATCCCCGACTTCTACGAGCGCGTCCCGCTGGAGCGGGTCGTGCAGCTGTGGCGCGCGGCCGGGATCGAGGGGGTCCAGGTCAGGCGCATGAGCCTCGGAGGGGGCGTGGTGATGTGGGGCACGAGGCGATGACAGCCTCCACGCCCTTGGACCGCCCCGCCTTCTACGCCTTGCGCCCGGGGGGCTGGCGCGACCTGGTGACGGTGCTGCACCCGCCGTACACCGCGTGGAACCTCGCCAACGTGGCGATCGGGGCGGCGGTCGCGCCGCACCTGTACGGCGGGCGGCTGCTGGCGACGCTCGCCGCGTTCCTGCTCGGGGTGGGCGTGTGCGCGCACGTGCTCGACGAGCTCAACGGCCGGCCACTCGGCACTCACCTCTCCAGGAGCACGCTGGTGGCGATGGCGGCGGTCTCGCTCGCCGGGGCGGTGGCGATCGGGGTGGTGGGTGCCGTGACGATCTCGCTGACGCTGATCCCGTTCGTGTGCGCGGGGGCGTTCATCGTGCTCGCCTACAACCTCGAGTGGTGGGACGGCCGTTTCCACACCGCCTTCTGGCTGGCCGCCTCGTGGGGCGCCCTGCCGGCGCTGACCGGCTACTGGGTCAACGCGCTCGAATTCCGCGTCGCGGCGGTGCTGGCCGCCGTGGGCTGCTTCATGATGACGATCGCCCAGCGGCGCCTCAGCACGCCCGTGCGCGAGCTGCGCCGGCGCACCCTCTCGGTGGAGGGCGAGCAGCGCCTCACAGACGGCACGGTCGTGCCGCTCGACGCGGCCCGCTTGGCGGCTCCGGCAGAGGGCGCGCTCAGCGCCTGCGCACTAGCGATGGTGCTGCTTGCCACGGGTATGGTGCTGGCGCGACTGTGACCACTGTCCCCCTGATGGCGGTCCCCAACGTCTCCGAGGGCCGCAACCCCGCAAACTTGGAGGCAATCGCTGCGGCTTTCACCGCGGGCGGGGAGACGCAGCTGCTGGATGTGCACAGCGACGCAGACCACCACCGCGCGGTGTTCACGCTCGCAGGCAGCGTGGGCTCGCTGGCCGCGACGTTGGCGGCGGGCGCCGCGGAGGCGGTGAAGCGCGTGGACATCGGCGACGGGCGCGACCGAAGCCGGGCGGCACTGGCCTCCGGCGAGCATCCCCGTTTCGACCGAAGCCAGGAGACACTCGCCTCCGGCGAGCATCCCCGGTTCGGCCAGCACCCACATGTGGGCGCGGTGGATGTGGTGCCGGTGGTCTACCTCGACCCCGCGCTACGTGGCGCCGCGTGCGCGGAGGCGCTCGTGACAGCCGAGGAGATTGGGGCGCTCGGCGTGCCTGTGTTCCTGTACGGGGAGCTCAGCGGCGGGCGCCATCGCGCGGAGCTGCGCAGGGGCGGCGTGAAGGCCTTGGCGGAGCGGATGCGCAGTGGAGAGCTGACCCCCGACTTCGGCCCCGGCGTCCCGCACCCAACGGCAGGTGCCACGCTGGTCGGAGCGCGCCCGCCGCTGGTGGCCTTCAACCTCGAGCTGATGGCCCCCGCCACCGTGCAGGACGCGCACCGGATCGCGGCCCTGATTCGCGAGGGCGGCGCCGAAGGCCTGTCGGGCGTGCGCGCGATCGGGGTGGCGCTGGAGCGCGGACCGCAGGTGTCGTTCAACATCGAGCGCCCCACCGAGGTGCCGTTGCGCACGGTGGTGGAGGCGGTGCAGGCCCACGCCGCGATCGCGTGCGCAGAGCTCGTCGGCCTCGCCCCCGCGGCGGCGCTGGAGGGCTTCCCCACGGACGTGCCGATGCCCGGCTTCGACCCTACGCGCCACACGATCGAGAAGGCACTAGGCTTGTAGCTGGATGGCACAGACCAAGCGCAAGACCAAGCACCGGGGCAACGCGGCGGGAATGGTGGAGTCACGCGGGCGCACCGGGCGCCCCCCGACCGCCGAGGAGCGCAAGGGGACCGCCACCGGGAAGTCGAAGGCGCGCGAACAGCAGCAGAACCGGCTCGACCGCCCGCCCACGTGGAGGGGCGCGATCGTCAGGGCGATGCTCGCGGCGATCCTGATGCTGCTGATCGGCATCGTGGTGCTGAAGAACTCCAGCGAGGCGATCGCGCTGTTCCCGATCGTGTTGCTGTTCTACATCCCGATCAGCTACTACACCGACGCGTGGATGTACAAACGCCGCCAGCGCCAGAAAGCAGAGGCAAAGGTGAAGGCCAAGGCGGAAGCGAAGGCGAAGGCGGAAGCGCAGTGAGCCCAGAGGGTGGCGCAGACGGCCGACCCAGCCCTTCGGGCCGTGTGCCCCCGGGGAGCCGGGCCCCTCTGAGTGGATCCCCCGACGTGCGGATGTTCACCGTGGGCCCCGTTCAGGAGAACGCCTACATCGTCACGCCGGAGCGGACGAGCGGCCGCGCGTTGATGATCGACCCCGGCGACGAGCCCGAGCGGCTGCTGGCGGCCGCCAAGGCGCTGGGCGTGGAGATCGAGGCGATCCTGATCACCCACTGCCACTTCGACCACATCGGGGCCGTGGCGCCCGTCGCGCGTGCCACCGGCGCCCCGGTGTACTGCCCAGAGATCGAGCGGCCGCTGCTGAGCGAGATCATGCGCTGGGTGCCGCAGGGCTTCGGACCGTTCGAGAGCTGGGAGCCGGAGCAGACGGTCGCGGGCGGTGAGCGCCTGCAGCTGGCGGGCTTCGACATCGAGGTGATCTTCACGCCGGGCCACAGTCCCGGGCACGTGACGTACGCGCTGACCCCTACCTCCACCCCTGCCCCCGACGAGGCCCAGGAGCCTGGGCAGGTCCCGGTACTGCTCTCGGGCGACGTGCTCTTCCAGGGCTCGGTCGGCCGTGTGGACCTGCCGGGCGGCGACTGGAGCACGCTGGAGCAGTCGATCGGGACGCTGATCGAGCGCTTCCCGCCCGATGCCGTCGTCTACCCCGGTCACATGGGCGTCACGACGCTGGGTCGCGAGCTGCAGACCAACCCGTTCCTAGCAGAGCTCCGCACCGCGACCGCCCAGGGCGAGGGTCAGTCGATCCGTCTCGCCACGCAGGCGCCGGCGACAGCAGGCGAACCGTCCCGCCGGTGAGCGCCTCGAAGCTGAAGGCCCCCCGCGGCACCCACGACGTGCTGGGCGAGCAGGCGAGCGCGCGTGCCCGTATCGAGGACCGCGCGCGGGCGCTGCTGGAGGGGGCGGGGTACGCCAGGATCGAGACGCCGACGTTCGAGGCGACCGAGCTGTTCGCACGCGGCGTGGGCGCCTCGACCGACATCGTGCAGAAGGAGATGTACACCTTCACCGACGGCAGCGACCGCTCGCTGACGCTGCGCCCGGAGGGCACCGCCCCCGTGTGCCGCGCGTACGTGGAGCACGGGATGCACAAGCTGCGCCAGCCGGTGAAGCTGTGGTACCTGTCGAGCTTCTTCCGCTACGAGCGCGCCCAAGCGGGCCGCCAGCGCCAGTTCTGGCAGGTCGGCGCGGAGGCGCTCGGCTCTGAGGAGCCGGCCGTGGACGCGGAGTCGATCGTGCTGCTGAGCACGCTGCTGGACGAGATCGGCGTCAAGGAGGCGCGCCTGCGCCTGTCGAGCCTCGGCGGCCCACAGGCCCGCGAGCAATACCGCGAGCAGCTGCAGGCCCACCTGCGCGCCCACGTCGAGGACCTAGCCCCCGAGGTGCGCGAGCGGATCGACCTCAACCCCCTGCGAGCGTTTGACTCCGACCACCCCGGCACCCGCGCGACGATGGCAACGGCCCCCCGTTTGCTCGACCACCTCAACCCCGAGGACACCAACCATTTCGCCGAGGTGAGGGCCCTGCTCGACGAGGCGGGCGTCGCCTACGAGATCGACCCGACCTTGGTACGCGGACTCGACTACTACACCCGCACGGTGTTCGAGCTGACATCGGACGCGCTCGGAGCGCAGAGCGGAGTGGGGGGAGGGGGCCGCTACGACGGCCTCGTCGCAGAGCTGGGCGGCCCTCCAACCCCCGGCATGGGCTGGGCGATGGGGGTGGAGCGGGCGATGCTGGCAAGCAACGCGCCTCCGGACGTGCCACCGGCGATCGATCTCTACATCGCGTTTGAGAAGGGTGAGGAGGAGGCCCCCCACAAGGGGGGGCAGGGGGAGGGGCTCGGATCGCAAGCTCAACCGCCCGCGGGCACGGTCGCCAGCGCCGCGTCCGTGGGTACCACCGCAAGGACCGCT
Source organism: uncultured Solirubrobacterales bacterium (assembly GCA_963724305.1). GTDB lineage: Bacteria > Actinomycetota > Thermoleophilia > Solirubrobacterales > Solirubrobacteraceae > Palsa-744. The sequence goes on along the minus strand of CAVRUG010000004.1, from coordinate 382,867 downwards.
TTCAAGGTCCTCCACGAAGCCCGTAGCGCTGGTCTTGCCGCGCAGATGGAGCTGGCGGGCCGTTCGCTGAAGAACCAGTTGGGCCACGCCGAGCGCCTCGGCGCCCGTTACATCGCGATCGTCGGCGGTAGGGGTACCGACGGGGATATGGGGGAGACGACGCTCAAGGACACCCAGGCCCGCGCGCAGGAAGAGCTCCCCACAAACACCGTGGTCCACGCGGTCCTGCGAGGCCGCGGCGCGCTGTAAGAACGCAGCGCCTGCGCTCCCCAGGCGACCTGTAGACGATTGAGGACTTGACACGTTGGCGGAACGTGTCTATAGTCATACGTGCCTCGGGTCCTGACTTCAAGGAACCTAGGTGGAAGAGGGTGGCAAGCCGGCTGACCCAGCCCATCGGGCTGCGTACCTCCGACAAGCCAATCCTCTTCTCCGATCAAACATAGGAGTCGGTTTGGGTCTGACCACTCTGTGGCCAGCCTTTTTAGGTAGTACTGGCAGGGTTTGTTTGCCAGGGAGAGGGACCGGGTCGTTTCGATGAGGGAGTTGGTTTTCGCGTGAGTTTGAGAGGGATCAGCGTGTCAAGAGTCGTTGCGGCTCGCCCTGAGAGTGATGCTAGATGCGCCAGCTTGGCGCTGTCGCATCTCTCTCTCTCTCTCTCTCTTCGCCTAGCGGCCTAGCCGCTAGTGCTCCTCATCGCGCGGTTTCGCGCCGCTTCGCAGTAGCCCCCGCGGGCGGTGGGATGCAGCCGGCCTCACGCGGTGGCGCCTGCGTGGGAGCCACAACGCTTGTGCCGCGTGCGCCCCTCGGCGCGTCGTCATGCAACCGAGGGGTGCTCCCCTCTGCCTTGGAGGAGGAGATGGTTCGATGAGTGAGTCTCTGCATGTGATCCCGCGGCTGCCTGCGCGCGGGCTTTGGTCGGTATTCGCGGTGTGCTGCGCTCTGGCCGCCGCTGCGTATGCGCTCGCGCTGGCTCCCGCTGCCTTGGCGGAAGCGTGCCCGAACGAAGCGTATCGTGTGGGGCCGTCTGCGAGTTTGCCGGACTGCCGTGCGTACGAGATGGTCACCCCTCCCTACAAGGAGGGGTATCCGGTGGACGTGGGGCCGCTCGCCGCGGACGGGACGAGCTTGGTAGCCGAAAGCTTTGGCACGTTCGCGGGCGTGGAAGCCAACAACGAGATCGATGATAACGGCAATCTCTACTCGTCCGCCAGCTCTTACTATGAGCTTGCCCGGGGCTCCTCCGGTTGGACGGTCGCGCCGATCAGCTTGCCACAATCGCGCTTTCCGGTGGCGCTGCCGGCGGACTACACCGCGGATCTCGCCAGCAGCCTGTGGTTGGCCTCGACGCCGACGCAGGCGTTGCATGCAGTCAATCCGTACAAGATTTTGGGAGATTTCTATCTGCGCGAGCCGGGCGGTGCGACTGTCGATGTCGGGCCGCTGTATCCGCCGTCGGCCGAACCGGAACTCTTCGGCCAGGACGATTTCTTCTATGACGGGGCGTCAGGTGACCTGTCGCACATCCTGTTCACGATGTACAACAATCATTGGCCGGGCGACCCGACCCCGAACGGCGTCGGCAACGAACATCCGTCGCTGTATGAGTACTCGGGTACGGGCAACACCGCGCCGAGCCTGGTTGGAGTGAGCGGTGGGCAGGCGAGCACGAGCCTGATAAGCGAATGCGGCACCGAACTGGGGCCGCCCAGCCCTTCCAGCGAAAGGTCGCGGAACAGCGTATCGACGACGGCTGCGACCGTGTTCTTCACCGCGCTTGCGTGTGGCTCCTCGCCCACGGTTGACGAACTGTACGCGCGGGTTGACGGTGGCGAAGCGGATGCGCACACGGTTGCGATCTCCGAGCCCTCGCCGGCCGACTGCGCGGCATGCGACACCGCACTGGCGGTGCGTGCCGGCGCGACCTTCCAGGGCGCCTCTCCGGATGGGTCGCAGGTCTTCTTCACGACCCGTCAGCCGTTGCTGGGTGCCGACACGAGCAACAACCTCTACGAGTACGACTTCGAAGATCCTGAAGGGCAGCGCCTCACGCGCGTCTCGGCTGGCGACGGGACGCTCCCGGTCCCGGAAGCCGGTGTGCAGAGCGTCCTGGCGATCTCCAACGATGCCACGCACGTGTATTTCACCGCGACCGGCGCGCTGACGAGCGCTCCGAACACCTTGGGGCAGACCGCTCGGGCCGGCGCGGGCAGCCTGTATCTGTTCGAGCGCGACGCTCGGTATCCCGCTGGCCGAATCGCCTTTGTGGCCAATTTGTCGGGGGCCGGGCTGCAGGCTGACAGCCTCTCGTCGAATGGACGCTTTCTTGCGTTTGTGACCTCTGCTCACGTGACTCCCGACGACACGAGCGATGGTGGGCAGGCGTTCGAGTATGACGCCGAAACGGGCGCGCTAGTGCGAGCCTCGATCGGCCAGGAAGGCTACGACTCCAACGGCAACAACTCCGCGCCGACTCTTGCGCAGCGCTCCTCAGTAGCGAGAGGCGGCGCCAACGCCAACTCGCCCGTTGACGCCGCGACTGGCTTGTCGGTCGCCGACGACGGGGCTGTGTTCTTCACGAGCAACGCCAGCTTGGTGCCGCAGGCGGTCAGCGGAGCGGCAAATGTGTATGAGTATGAGAACGGCAATGTGTATCTGATCTCTGACGGGCATGACACGTACGGCGCGAGCCTGCTGTTCGTCGATCCATCGGGCACGGACGTGTTCTTCGAAACGCATGATCAGCTGGTGGCGCAGGATGGGGATACGCAGGCTGATGTCTACGATGCGCGTGCCGACGGTGGCTTTCCGCCTCCGGCCGCCCCGCCGACATGTGAAGGCGATGCCTGCCAGGGGCAGTTGAGCGCGTCGCCGGTGCTGCTCGCGCCGGGGAGTGAATCGCAGGCCGGTGGTGGGAATCTTTCCCCAGCGGCGCCACAGCCGGCGCCCGCGACCACATCAAAGGCGAAGAAGACGAAGGGCAAGCCGAAGGCGAGGAGCAAGACCAAGCGGCGGCGGGGCAAGCAGGCTGCCAAACGAGTTGCTCGGGGGGACGCGAAGAGGGGAGGCCGGTCATGAGGGGGCGGGTGTTGGTTTTCGCGGCGGGAGCGCTGCTGGCGGTTGGGCTGGCAGGTGTGCCCGGCGCGTCGGCGGCCGTGGCTCCCGCGCCGGGCTTTCGAATCGGATCGATCGCGACGCCCACGAACTTCTTGGCGAGCGAAGACAACAGCTGTAACAAGCTTAATGAACCGGGTGAACGGAGCTGCGACGGCTATCTGCTGACGGTCACGAACTCGGGCGGCGCGCCGACTGACGGGACGCCGATCACGATTGTGGACGCGCTCCCCAACGGCCTTGCCGCGGAGGGGGTATTCAGTAAAGTCAACGGTGGTGCGGGTGAACGTGAATTGAGCTGCGCCGGCGGCCCGCTGGTGAGGTGTGTCTTTGGGGGGGTGTTGAAGCCGGACGAAGTGATCCAAGTGAAGATCTTCGTCGGTGTCTCCCCGTCGCTGTCGGGGAGCGTGACAAACGTCGTGGAAGTGTTCGGCGGGGGCGTGTCGGCGCCCGCGGTCGCGAGTGCGCAAAATGCGGTCTCGACGACCCCCGCCGCGCCGGGTCTCGATGAATTCCATCTCGATATGGCGGGCGCGGACGGCAGCGTTGACACCCAAGCCGGGGATCATCCCTTCGGGCTTACGGCGAGCTTCAACTTCGGCGCTGAGACCGCAGACGGACTGGCCCAATACGGAGAAAACTACCAGCACCTGGGCAGCGGCGCAGTGGCTAATCTGACCGATTTTCCCGTGCGGGAAGTCAAGGATGTCGTGGTCGACTTGCCGCCCGGCTTCGTGGGCGACCCGCAGGACGCGACGCAGTGTCCCGAGAGCGCGCTGGAACCGCCAAGGGCCAGCGGTCTCACTGCTGGCGAGACCGAATGTCCAGCGAGCAGCGAGGTGGGGCTGATTCAGACGGATACGGGTGGCCATATCGTCGGGTCGTCCTTTGGTGCCGGCAACGGGCTCTTTTCTCCGATTTACAACATGGTTCCCGAGTCGGGGTATCCGGCAGAGTTCGGGTTCAATCTCGGTGGGCATGCGATCATCCTGTACGCGTCGGCGGTGCCGACGCCGCAGGGTTACGTGCTGCGGGTCGGGGCGTTCGGTATTCCGCAGGCGGTCAGGATCTCGAATATTGCGTTGACGTTTTGGGGTGTGCCTGCTGAAAGGGTGCATAACGCGCTGCGGTTCAACTCGCACGAAGAACCGGTGGAAAGTGGGTTGCAGCCGTTGGCGTTTTTGACGAACCCGGTCGATTGCTCGGCTGGTTCGTTGACGGCGACCGCGATGTCCGATAGTTGGGGTGAACAGGGTCGGTGGCTTGCCGATGGCTCTCCGGATTTGAGTGACCCGGCGTGGCATGTTGTCTCGACGGTGGTGTATCCGCAGTTGACGGGGTGTGACCTGTTGCAGTTCACGCCGGCGATCGAAGCGTTGCCGAGCACGTCAGAGGCGGATGAACCGGCGGGGCTCTCGGTGAACTTGTCGGTGCCGCAGTCGAGTCAGCTGCCGCCGAATTTGCCGACGCCGGAGATGAAGAACGTGACGGTGACGTTGCCGGCGGGGCTGTCGCTGGATCCTTCGGCTGCTGATGGGTTGCAGGGGTGTAGTCCCGCGCAGATAGCGCTGGAATCGGCGCTCGCGGGCTCTTGCCCGAGTGAGTCGGTGGTTGGAACGGACAAGATCGTGACGCCGTTGCTGGCGAGTCCGCTGGAAGGCCAGGTGTTTCTGGAGAGCCCGCGTTGTGACCCGTGCTCGACCGCGGATGCTGCCGATGGGAACATGATTCGGCTGTATCTGGAAGCGCGTGGGTCGGGGGTGGTCATCAAGAAGGAAGGCACGGTGTATGTGAACACTTCGACGGGCCAGGTGACCGCGACGTTTGCCGACAACCCGCAGTTTCCGTTCAGTCATCTGGAATTGCATTTCAAGGGTGGGTTGCGTGCTCCGCTGGCGACGCCGCAGAGCTGCGGGACATATATGACGACGAGTGATTTCACGCCGTGGAGCTCTCCGATCACCCCGGACGCGACCCCAACCTCCCAGTTCGACGTGGACTGGAACGGGGAAGGGGGGGCGTGCCCGAGCAGTCCGCCGTTGGATCCTGTCTTCAGTGCGGGCACCTCGAACCCGGACGCGGGACAGTTCAGCCCGTTCACGCTGACGTTCTCTCGGCAGGACCGCGAACAGGATCTCGCGGGGATCCAGGTGCATATGCCGCCGGGGTTGCTGGGGATTCTGACGGGGGTGCCGTTGTGCGGCCAGCCGCAGGCGTCGCTGGGGACCTGTCCGGCCGGCTCGCGGATCGGGACGATGACGGTCGCGGCTGGGCCGGGGGGCCACCCGTTCTACACGCAGGGGTCGCTGTACCTGACCGGCCCCTATGGGGGCGCCCCATTCGGCCTCTCGATCGTCGTGCCGACCGTCGCTGGCCCATTCAACCTCGGGAACGTGGTCGTTCGCGCGAAGATCGACATCGACCCGATCACGAGCGCGTTGACGGTCACGACCGACGCGTTGCCGCAGATCATCGACGGAATCCCGCTGCGGTTGCGCACCGCGAACGTGACGGTCGATCGCCCGGGGTTCATCTACAACCCTTCCAACTGCTCGCAGATGCACGTCACCGCGACGATCGCGGGTGCGCAGGGCGCGCAGGCGAACGTGTCGGCGCCGTTCGCGGTCTCCGGTTGCGCGGGGTTGAAGTTCCATCCGACGTTCGCGGTCTCGACCTCGGGGCACACCTCGCGGGTGAACGGGGCGAGCCTCGACGTTCAGGTGCACTATCCAACCGGACCGCAGGGCTCGCTGACGAACATCGCGGCGGTCAAAGTCGAACTGCCAAAGCAACTGCCGGCGCGGTTGACGACGCTGCAGAAGGCGTGCCCGGCAGCGACGTTCGCGGCGAACCCCGCGGGTTGCCCGCCGGCATCGATCGTCGGCGCGGTACGGGCGAGCACACCGCTGCTGCCGGTCCCATTGGCCGGCCCAGCGTACTTCGTCTCTCACGGTGGCGAACAGTACCCCGACCTGATCATGGTCCTACAGGGCTACGGCGTCCGCGTGGATCTCGTAGGGTCGACGTTCATCTCCAAACAGGGCATCACGAGCTCGACGCTGAAGACCGTCCCGGACGTCCCGGTCGGCTCGTTCGAGCTGTATCTACCCGAGGGCCCGTACTCGGCGCTGGCAGCAAACGGCAATCTCTGCAAGAGCAGTCTGCGAATGCCGGTCACGCTGACGGGGCAGAACGGCGCAGAAATCCACGAGAGCAGCAAGATCGCCGTCACCAGCTGCCCGAAAGCGAAGACCAAGAAGGCCAGGGCGAGCAAGAGGAAACCCGGGCAGGCCCACGGGGCCAGCTACAGGCACACCGGAAACGGAAAGGGACGCTGAGATGACCATCACTCTCCGCAGGCTGGCCGCAACAAGCGTCACCGCGCTCTGCGCGCTCGCGCTGAACACCGGCATCGCACACGCCAGCATCGGCGTCATCGGCGAATTCGGAGAAACCGGCCCCGGCGCACTGCAGGCGAATCAACAAGTTGCCACCGCAGAAGGCATCGCCGTGAACCCTGTCACGGGCGACGTATACGTGACGGATGGCGGTCACTACCGGGTGGTCGAGTTCAGCTCTACCGGCGAATTCATCATGACTTTCGGCAAGGACGTCAACAAGACCAAGGTGGAAGAAGGGGCGGGCGAAGCGGAAGAGAACGTATGCACCGCGGTGTCGGGGGATCAATGCCAGGCCGGCATGGCAGGCACGAGCCCTGGGCAGTTCGGCGAACTCCAGGGTGTCGCAGTGAGCGCGGTCAACGGCGATGTCTACGTCGCCGACGGAGGACTTTTCAGCGGAGGAAATTTCTCAGAGGGGCTCAACCCACGTATAGAGAAGTTCAGCGCCGCGGGCAGCTATATCTCGGAGATCGAAAGCGGGGCGGGAGGCATACTAACCTTCCAGCCGTGGGGAATTGCGGTGGACCTCGAAGACAACCTATATGTCAACGCCCTAGGACAAATTTTCAAGTTTTTCCCGGAGGGTCTTCGGGCGGAAGCCCTGTTCGTAGGCGAAAACAACAACGATTTCCGATCGATTACGGTGGATCCCAGTGGATTCATCTATATAAGCGGTGGTGGGCCGGTTATCAAGATGAACCCCGCGGGGGAACCTGTTGGAACTCTCAATCCGGAAGGCGGGCAGGGTGGAGGGGCATTGGCGATGAATCTCGCCACCGGCGAAGTCTTCAGCGTCGTCGGCGGAACGAACGAAATCCTTCAGTACACCTCTTCGGGCTCGCTGGTCGGCCGCTTCCCAAGCGCCGGGAACGCGCTCGCATATGGCACCAGCATCGGGAAGCTCTACCAACGCGCGGGTAACCGGATCGTGGTGTATGGGACGTTTCCACTACCACCGCCGGGGGCACCGGCCGTTGGTCGTGAGAGCGATGCGAATCTGGGGGAAACGACGGCGGTGGTTGACGCGCAGGTCGATCCGCACTCCCTGGATACCGCCTACGAAGTGCGGTATGGGACAAGTCCGACGCTGGCCGGGGCTGCCAGCGCGCCGGTGTCTCCGGCGGACGCGGGGTCGGGTTTCCTGGGCTTGCCGGTGAGCGTTGCTCTGTCCGGGTTGCAGCCGAGCGCCCGGTACTACTACCAGGTGGTGGCGCACAACTCGTTCGGCGGCGGCGCCGGGAGCACTGGCGAAGGGCCGATCCAGTCGTTTATCACGCTCCCGCCGCCGCCGACGATCGCGGTCGGCCAGCCGGTGGTGGGCACGCGCTCAGCGACGCTAAATGGGGCGATCGTGCCGGGGAGCGTCGGGTTGGAGTCGGACACCCGGTGGTGCGTGCAGTATGGACAGACCACTACATATGAGATGGGCTTCCTGCCGCAGGTCGTCCAGAACGATCTCGGGGAAGGCACCAGCGGAGTGCCGGTCAGCGTGCAGCTCTCGAATCTGCGTCCGGACACCACCTATCACTACCGGCTGGTTGCGATCAACGGCCTCGCCGGGGAGAACCTGGGTTCGGTGTCGTGCCAGATCCTGGGTGGCCAAGAAGTGGTTTCGCCGGATCATACGTTCACTACTAGTCTCCCATTGGCTCCGGTGGTGGATACAGGCGTGGCGAGTGAAGTTTCCCAGAATTCGGCGTCGGTGTCGGGGACGGTCGATCCGGGAGGCTCGCAGGCGTTCTACGAGTTCGACCTGGGGACCGATACGACGTACGGCAGTCGGGTGTTCGGCGAAGTGGGCTCGCAGACAGGCGCACAGAGTGTGACGGTGAGCTTCGGGGTCTGGCTCCGGGGACCGTTTATCACTATCGGCTGGTGGCGAGCGGCCCGGGTGGCATGACGTTTGGAGCCGATCGGACATTCACGACGCCGGTGTTCCCAACCGCGGTGTTGAGCGCTCCCGCGGTCGAGCCGCTGATCGCGACGCCGACGGTGGCGTTCCCGACCGACACGACGGAAAGCGCGACCGTCAAGGCGAAGACGCCGAAGGCGAAGAAGAAAAAGAAGAAGAAGCCCAGGCAGAAGCGGCTTGCCAAGAAGGCGAGCAGAACGGTGACCGGTGCTCATGTTGGTGTCGTGGGGAGGGGCAAGTAATGCCAAAGGGTACGATTCGTAAACTGTCGGTGGTGGGCCTGGCGACGTTCTGCCTGGTTGGTTGTGGGTTGCTCCTGTCGGGCGCGCCGGCGCTGGGGGCGGAAGCGATCGTCTTCCAAAAGGCGTTCGGGTCGGCGGGCGCGGGCAACGGCCAATTCTCGCAACCGACCGGGGTCGCCGTGAACAATTCAACCGGTGAAGTCTACGTCGTGGACGGGTCTCACGATCGCGTCGAGCGGTTCGGAGCGAGCGGTGAATATCTCGGGCAGTTCGACGGCGAAACGTCTCCGACGGGGAAGTTTGCCTCGCCGAACGCCGTCGCGGTCGATAGCGATGCGAGCAGCCCATCCTTCGGCGATGTGTATGTATCCGATCCCGGCCATGACGTGGTTGACAAGTTCACCGCGACCGGTGCGTACATCAACCAGTTGACGGGAGGGGAAGGACGCTTCGAAGAGGCGCCGGTTGGCGTGGCCGTCGATCCGTCCGGGAATCTCTGGGTCTACGAGTCCGAAAGCGGACTGGATGAGTTCGACGACGCAGTCAGCAATGGCTTCGTCACCCGCGGCGTCACGAGCATAGAAGCGATCCCGGGGATGGCGGTCGATTCCAGGGACGGCGTGTACGTCGTTCCGATCAATACCCACGGTGCCTTGCGGTTCGTCCTCAGCGGCTACCAATATGGTTTCTTCCCGGGATTGGAAGGTTGCGGATGTGTGACCGGTATCGGGGTTGACCCCGCGTCGAACGATGTGTATGTCGATCAGGGAACGTCGGTGGTGGAGTACGGGCCTTTTGGGGAACCCAATGAAAGCCCCATCGCGCAGTTTGGCTCCGGGCGGTTGAGCGGTGGCAGCGGTGTCGCCGTCGCGGCGATCGGTCAAACGCATGCGATCTATGTCGTGGACTCCACCGCAAACGAGGTCGATATCTTCTTTAGGTACGTCGGGGTGCCGAATGCGAGCACCGGCGCTGTTTCGAACTCGCGGGCCGTGAGCGCGACGGTCGGTGGCGTGACGAACCCGGAAGGTGTCGCGGTCAGCGGCTGCAAGTTTGAATACGGGACAAGCGAAGCATACGGGTCGAGCGCCGGGTGCTCCTCGTTACCCGGTGCGGGCACGGAAAGCGTGCCGGTGAGCGCGGAATTGACGGGGTTGCTGCCGGGCACTCTCTACCACTACCGGCTCGCGGTCGGCAACGCCAATGGTCCCGATTATGGAGCGGATGAGGTGTTCAGGACACCTGCCAAGGTCGGCAGCCTCCCGACCTCGAACATGAGTGCGCTGGGCGCGACGTTGAACGCGACGATCGAGCCGGGTTCGGTGCCGACGAGCTACCACTTCGAGTATGGGACGAGTACCGCCTACGGGCAGGTGGTGCCGGTCCCGGATCTGTATGCGCCGGAGGGGTATGCCGAAGATGAGGTGAGCCAGGCGATCACGGGTCTTCAGCCGGACACGACCTATCACTACGCTGTGGTGGCGAACAGCCCCGGTGGGACTGTGACGGGCCCCGACGAGCAGTTCACGACTCCGCCGGTCCCTTTGCCCGGGGTCGAGACGGGTGGTGCGAGTGAAGTGACGACGGGTTCGGCGGCGTTGGCGGGCGCGGTGGACCCGATGGGGTGGGATACCAGCTACCAGTTCCAGTATGGAACGAGCACGGGTTATGGGCAGAGCTGGCCAAGCGTGGCGGTAGAACTGGGCGCCTTCGAAGGTGGCCAGGGCGTGGTCGCGACCGTGGAAGGCCTGCAGCCGGGCACGCTTTACCACTACCGGGTGGTGGCAAGCAACCCGGGCGGTACGAGCTATGGCCCGGATCAGACGTTCACCACGGCGAGCTATCCATCTTCGGTGATGCAGGTGGCGCCGGTGGGCGCCCCGATCGGGGTCGCCCCACCGTCGAAGACTTCTGCCGCCAAGCCGAAAGCGAAGCAAAAGCCGAAGAGTAAGCGGAAGAGGGGTAGCTCGAAGGGTAAGGGGCGTGGGAAGCGGAAGAAGGGTTAGGAGGTGGGCGCTATGACTGTGCGTGCTCGTGGTGGGCGCAATGGCGTAGTGTCGGATGGCCGTTCGGGACGGGTCGGTGTGGCCTCGGTGCGTGCGGGTGGTTTGGTGGTTGGTGGGGATGTCGGGCGTAGTGGGGTGCCGGATATTCAGCGTGCGCGGATGATTGCGGCGCTGGTGGAGGCAGCGAGGGAGCGGGGGACGGCGCGGTTGACTGTGTCGCACGTGGTGGCGCGCTCGGGTGTTTCGCGCAGGACGTTTTATGAAATGTTCGAGGATCGCGACGCGTGCTTCATGGCGGCGTTGGAGTTGGCGATCGAGCGCGGCACGGCGCGAGTGCTGCCGGCGTTCGAGCAGGTCACTCGCGGTGTCCGTGTCGGCGGGGTAGCCGACCGGGCGCGTGGTCTGGCCCGCCCGGCTCGTGTTGCCGGTGGGGCTGGGAGCGGGGTGCGGTGGCGTGAGCAGATCCGGGCGGGTCTTGCGGCGTTGCTGGAGTTCCTTGATGATGAGCCGGGTCTTGGTGGTCTGTGCGTGGTGGATACGCTCAGCGCTTGCCATGAGGCGTTGAAGCGTCGCGCGGAGCTCATCGCGGGATTCGTGGATGCCGTCGATGCCGGCCGCAAAGATGCCAGGGCCGGCCTCGCGCCGACGCGGCTGACGGCCGAGGGCGTCGTCGGCGGTGTGCTCGGGGTTCTCTACTCTCGTTTCGCTGAGCAGGATCCGAAGCCGATGCTGCGGCTGTTGAACCCGTTGATGGCGATGATCGTGTTGCCGTACTTGGGTCCGGCCGCTGCGGCGAAGGAGGCCGCGAGGCCGGCGCCGAGGGCGCGGCCGCGCTCCCAGCGCCCGGCGAGCAATCCGCTGGAGGGTCTTGACATGCGCCTCACCTATCGCACGGTCCGCGTGCTGGGCGCGATCGCCTCCCATACAAACGCGAGTAACCGCCAGGTCGCCGAGGCCTCCGGTGTGCAGGACCAGGGTCAGATCTCGAAGCTGCTCGTGCGCCTGCAGCGCCTCGGCCTGATCGAGAACGCGGGCTCGGCCCCCGCCCGCGGGGAGCCCAACGCCTGGCAGCTCACCGCCCGCGGCCGCGAAGTCGAGCACGCAATCCGCGAACAAGCCGGACCCACCCGGGCCTAAGCATTGGCTGCTCGGGCCCGAGCACTCGAGGCTCGGGCCAGAGCACTGGCCGGACGGGCCTGCGGCTGCCCAGGCTCGTCCACCCCCGATTTGGGGCTCAACTCGCGCGGCGTGGATGCCGAAGTTGGGGTTGATGGCCCAGATCTCGCGCCCTTTCCAGATCGCTCTGGTGGCTATGCTCGCGCTGGCGATGCTGATGGCCACCTGGTTCATGGTGCTGCATCGCTCCAATGGAACGACCTCCAGCGGGGGCTCCTCGCCGAGCGCCGCCTCCTCGCCCGGCAGCTCGCCGAGCAGCGCCGCCACGCACGCATCCGCCTCCGGCGCGGGCTCCGGCCGCGTCTACCACGGCCCGGTGCCGGGCCTGGAAGGCTTGACGCGGGACATCAAACGGGCCCACGAAGCCGGGGCCAAGGAGGAACGGGGCGTGACGTATGAGGAAAAGCACGCTGGGGAAGTACATGGCTCGACCGCATCCGCCTCGACCGGGTCTGCCACCACGACGCATGTCTCGACGACCACGTCCGCCGCGGGCACGCACCATGCGACCACGTCCGCGCACCACACGGCCACGACTGTGCATACGCATCACACCACCGTGACTGTGCACACGCATCACACCACAGCGACGGTGCACACGCACCACGGCGCTTCCACCGCCGCACGATCCCACGCGCAGACGCATGGGCCGCACCCGGCCGCGCCGTCCGCGACGGCGGCGCTCACGCTTCACAACCTCACCGAAGCGCTGCATCTGAAGGCGGTGGTGGACCTGGTCGAAGCGATCGATCCCGCGCTCGGACTGAAGTCGAAGGTCGCGCACGCCGAAGGGGTCCTCGTCGCCAGGATGAAGGCCGATCTGCAGCCCGCCTCACCGGCGAGGATCGCCGCCGAGCTGCACCAGGGCAAGGCCGTGCTGTTGCTCTTCCTCAACCCCAGCGGCTACGACGACGACGCCACGGCGATCGACACCACCGAAGTCGCCTACAAGCTCCGCCATCACGTCGCGGCGCATTTCGCGCTCGCCAACCAGGTCAACTCGTTCGGCTCGATCACGCGCGACATCCAGATCTACCAGACCCCGACGCTGCTGATCATCAACCCCAAGCGCGCGGTCACGACGGTCACCGGGCTCACCGACGAATTCGCGCTCGAACAGGCGATCGCCGAAGCCAAAGGGTAGGGCCCTAAACTCGGCTGAGTGATCGCCGAGGCATCTTTCGCCGCACACCTGGAGAGCCCCCAGGGGCGCGGGCACACGCCCGACGACGCGTACACCGGCGCCGCCGGTGGGGCGGCGTGTGGTGATCTGGTGCGCATCTCGCTGGCGCTCGATGAGTCCTCGCCCGAGGGCTTGATCGCCGACGCCGGCTTCGACGCCTCCGGTTGCGGCGCCGCGCTCGCCGCCGGCTCGGCGACGGTTGCGCTCGTGCAAGGGGTGCCGCTGCTGGCGGCCGCCCGCGTCGGCGCCGAGGAGATCTCCGCCGAGCTGGGGGGGCTGCATCCCGCCAAGCGCCACGCCGCTGAGCTCGCCGCCGACGCGCTGCACCGCGCGCTCGGGGCCGCCGCACGCGCCTCCGCGGCGCTGGCGCCGCCGCCTAATGGTGGGCAGCGTGCCCTGGTCGCGATGAGTGGCGGCGTCGATTCCGCCGTGGCTGCGCTGCTCACCGCACGCGGGGGAGAGGAGGTGGTGTGCGTGACGCTGGAGCTGTGGGCGGATGCCGAGAACGACGGCGAGCGCTCGTGCTGCTCGGCGCAGGCCGTGCGCGGTGCCCGTGCGCTCGCACACGCTCGCGGTTTGCCCCACTTCTCAGTTGACCTGCGCGAGGAGTTCCGCGCCGGCGTGGTCGCGGGGTGGCTGGAGGGCTACGCGCAGGGGAGCACGCCCAACCCCTGCATCCGCTGCAACGGGTCCGTGCGCCTCGACGCGATGCTCGAGCTTGCCACGCGGCTCGGGGCCGAGCGTCTGGTTACTGGCCACTACGCGCGCGTGCACTTCGAGTCCCCCGCTCACTCCGCCGACCAGTCCCCTGCTCATTCTGCCGACCAGTCCCTCGCTCATTCCGCCGACCAGTCCCTCGCTCATTCCGCCGACCAGTCCCCTGCTCATTCTGCCGACCAGTCCCTCGCTCATTCCGCCGACCAGTCCCCCGCCCAGCCCGCCGATCCCCCCGTCCCGCTGCTGCGGATCGCCGTCGATCGGCTCAAGGACCAGAGTTACGCGCTCGCTGGGCTCGATCCCGCCTCGCTCGCGCGGTTGTCGTTTCCGTTGGGGAGCCTGACCAAGCCCGAGGTGCGCGAGATCGCCGAGCGCGAGGGGCTGTCGGTGGCACATAAGCCCGACTCGCAGGACCTCTGCTTCCTGGCGGGCACCTCGCTGCCGCGGTTCCTCGCGCGTCATGGAGATGTCGGGGTGGCTCACGGAAGCATCGTCGATGTCGATGGCACAGAGCTCGGCATTCACGACGGTGCACATGCGTTCACCGTTGGGCAGCGTCATGGTCTCGGGCTGCCTGGTGGACCCGAGCCGCTGTTCGTGCTGGGCACCGATCCTGTCGCGAACACCGTTACTGTCGGTCCTCGAGCCTCGTTGATGACCAGCACCGTCGCGGTGCGCGACGTCACGCTTCGTCGGCAGGGTGCGCGCGTCAACGGGGTGCGGGTGCGCTCGCATGGGCCACTGTTCCCGTGCCGTCTGTCTGGTGATCCAGAGCCGGGGCGGCACGCCGATGTCGAGGTGCAATTGCATGATCCGATCACACGCACCGCGCCGGGGCAGATCGCATGCCTTTACGAGGGCGACGTGATCATTGGTTACGGCACGATCGCCGCGTAAGATCGGTCAACGATGACCTCGGATCAGATCCGCGAGCGCTACCTGGCCTTCTTCGAGGAGCGCGGCCACCGGCGGCTGCCGTCCGCCTCGCTGGTGCCGCCGCCCGAGGATCGCTCGGTGCTGCTCACCACGGCCGGGATGCAGCCGCTGAAGCCCTACTTCCTGGGGCGCGAAGCGCCGCCCGCGCCGCGGCTCACCAGCTGTCAGAAGTGCTTCCGCACGCCCGACATCGAGAAGGTCGGCTCGACGCTGCGGCATCTGACGTGCTTCGAGATGCTGGGGAACTTCTCGATCGGCGACTACTTCAAGCAGGGCGCGATCGAGTTCGCGTGGGAGCTCTCGCGGGAGGTCTTCGGCTTCAGCGCGCAGGACATCTGGGTCACGGTGTTCGAGGGCGATGAGGCGCTCGGACTGGGCGCCGACGAGGAGGCGATCGAGCTGTGGGAGGCGGTGGGGGTGTCGCGCGAGCGGATCGTCGGCTGCCCCCGCTCGGAGAACTTCTGGGAAGCGGGGCCGGTCGGGCCGAGCGGTCCCTGCTCGGAGCTGTACCTCGACCGTGGCCTTGACTTCGGCAAAGACGACGATCTCCCCGGCGGCGAGAACGAGCGCTTCCTGGAGTTCTGGAACCTCGTCTTCATGCAGTACAACCAGGATCCGCACGACCACCTCGTGGAGCTGCCGACGCGCAACATCGACACCGGGCTCGGGCTCAACCGCATGGCCGCAATCCTGCAGGGGAAGGAGTCGGTATTCGAGACCGACCAGTTTCAGCCGCTGATCGACCTCGGCCAGGAGCTGTCGGGCAAGCGCTACGGCGAGGAGTTTCCTACCGACCGCGCGCTACGGATCCTCGCCGACCACGCGCGCGGGATGTCGTTCATGGTCGCTGACGGCGTCGTGCCCTCCAACGAGGAGCGCGGCTACGTGCTGCGTCGTGTGATGCGCCGCGCGATCCAGCAGGGCCGGACGCTCGGCATGGAGGGCGGCTTCCTCGTGCGCTACGCCGAGGTCGTGCGCGAGCTGATGGGTGGCGCCTACCCCGAGCTGAGCACCCAGCGCGTGGCGATCGAGAAGTGGCTGGCCGCCGAGGAGGAGAGCTTCGGGCGCACGCTGGAGCAGGGCACGCGGCTGCTGGAGGAGTTGATCGAACGGGCGCGCGACGCCGACGAAGAGGGGATCGCCGCGGCCGACGCCTTCGAGCTGCACGACACCTACGGCTTCCCGTTCGACCTCACGCGCGAATTGGTTGCCGAGCGTGGTCTCGGCGTCGACCCCGAGGGCTTCGAGCGGCTGATGGACGCGCAGCGGGCGCGGGCGCGCGCGGCAGCGGGCGGCGCAGCGCAAGCCGCCGGTGAGGACCCACGCGAGCGCGCGCGGGAGCTGGCGGCGCAGGCGGGCTTCCAGACGCGCTTCACCGGCTATGAAACCGAGACGCAGCACACCGCGGTTGGCGCACTGACCCACCTGACGACGGCTCCCCGATTCTCGCGACGGCTCCCCGATGTCTCGCGACGGCTCCCCGATGTCTCGCGACGGCTCCCCGATGTCTCGCGACGGCTCCCCGATGTCTCGCGACGGCTCCCCGGCGGGAGACGGCGTTGCGGCCGGTGGCGAGGTGATCGCGGCGCGCGGTGAGACTGCATCTGCGGTGGGCGATACCGGCGGGGAGGCGGCAAATGGGCAGGTTGGTGGGCGCTATCTCGTCAAGCTGGCCGAGTCCCCCTTCTACCCCGCCGGCGGCGGCCAGGTCTCCGACGTTGGCACGATCGAGTGCGAGCACGGCGACTGCCGCGCACGCGTGGAGGGCGTCTTCCGCCTCGGCGACGACCAGGCGCTCGCGGTGGTGGTCGAGCAGGGGACGCTCGATCCCGACGAGCCGGTGCTTGCGCGCGTCGACCACGCCGCCCGTCACGCGACCGAGTGCAACCACACCGCCACTCACCTGCTACACGCCGCGCTGCGCGAGCGCCTCGGCGAGCACGTGCGCCAGGCCGGCTCCTACGTCGGCCCCGACAAGTTGCGCTTCGACTTCAGCCACTCCCAAGCCCTCACCGCCGAGGAGCTGCGCGACGTCGAGGACCGCGTGAACGAGTGGATCCTCGCTGACGATCCGGTGCGTCCGATCACCACGACCCTGGAGGAGGCCCGTCGCCTCGGCGCGATGGCGCTGTTCGGCGAGAAGTACGGCGAGGTCGTGCGGATGGTGCAGATCGGCGAAGGCAACTATTCGCGCGAGCTGTGCGGCGGCACGCACGTCCGCGCCACGGCCGAGATCGGGCTCTTCCACATCCAGAGCGAGACCTCCAGCGCCGCCAACGTGCGCCGCATCGAGGCGCTGACTGGTCCGGCCGCGGTCGAGTTGCTGCGCGCGCACGACCGCTGGCTGGCGGAGATCGCCACCACGCTGCGCACCCGCCCCGAGGGCGCGCCCGAGGCGGTGCGTGAACGGGAGCTCGAGCGCCGGCGGCTGGAGAAGGAGCTGAAGGGGCTCCGCGGCGGCGGGGCGGTAGGTGGCGGCGGGGGAGTGGGTAATGGGGTCGATCTAGAAGCCCTCATCGCCCTGGCCAGTGAGGTCGCAGGTGCGCGCGTGCTGAGCGCCGCGATCGATGTCGCCGACCCCAAGGCGCTGCCGGAGCTGGTCAACCATCTGAAGGGCAAGCTGCCCGACGCCGCGATCGTGCTCGGCGGCGCGCTCGACGGCCGCGTGCACCTGATCGTCGGCGTCGCTCCATCGCTGGTCGAGCGCGGCGTGAAAGCCGGCGCGATCGTCAAGGCGGCCGCGGCGGTCGTCGGTGGAGGTGGTGGCGGACGCGACACCCTTGCCCAGGCCGGCGGGCGTGAGGTGGAGAAGCTCCAGGATGCGCTCGCCGCCGGCCGCGCCGCGATCGAGGCCGTGCTCGCCAGCGATTGATGCGCGTGCTCGGTCTCGACTACGGCAGCGCACGTTGTGGCTGCGCGCTCGCGGACCCGACAGGAACGATCGTCACCCCGATCGACGCGGTCCAGCGCCCGGCCACCCGCCGCGGGCTGGAGGCGCTGGCGACGCTCGTGGCCGAGCGTGAGGTCGAGCGGATCGTCGTGGGACTGCCGCTCTCGCTCTCGGGCGAGGAGACCGCGCAGACGCGCGAGACCAGGGAGTTCGCCGCGAGCCTCAGGCGGCGGCTGGGGGAGGGGGTGCCGGTAGAGCTGCACGACGAGCGCCTCACCACGCGCATGGCGCAGCGGATGGAGGACGCCCGGACGTCCGAGGACTCGCGCGCGGCGGCGCTGATGTTGGAGTCATGGCTGTCAGCGTGACCAGACGGCGCAGGCGCCTGGGCTGGCTTGCCGCCCTGGTTGGCATCGCGGCGGGGGTGTTGCTGATCGCGACGGCCCTCCACAAATCCACTGCCCCTCCCCCTCCTCCTCCCCCTCCAAAGATCGTGCGGGTCACGATTCCCGAGGGGGAGACCCGCGGGCAGATCGCGCGGATCGCCGCGGGCGAGGGATTGACTGGCAGCTACCTCCTCGCCGCGCGGCGCTCCTCGCTGCTCGACCCCGCGCACTACGGGGCGCCTGCAGGGACCCCCAACCTCGAAGGCTTCCTGTTCCCCGCCACCTACGAACTGTATGCCGGCTCGCCCGCCCGGCATCTGGTCGCGCTGCAGCTGCAGGCGTTCGAAGAAAACTTCGGCGCCGATGAGATCCGCCGCGCGCGTGAGCTTCACATAACGCCCTACCAGCTGCTGATCGTCGCCTCGATGGTCGAACGCGAGGCGCTGCTGGCTCGCGATCGACCGAAGGTTGCCGCGGTGATCTACAACCGCCTGCGCTTGGGGATGCCGCTGGGCATCGATGCGACGATCCGCTACGCGCTCAACGACTTCTCGGCGCCGCTCACCGAGGCGCAGCTGCAGACCGACTCCCCCTACAACACCCGCACCCACGTCGGCCTGCCGCCGACCCCGATCAGCAACCCCGGAATGGCCTCGATCGATGCGGCCGCCCACCCGGCGAAGGTGCCTTACCTGTACTACGTCAACGGTGCCGACGGCTGCGGGGAGTTGGTGTTCTCGACGAGCAACGCCGAATTCGAACACAACGCGGCCGTCTACCGGGAAGCGGTGGATCGCAATGGCGGGCGCGAACCGACGTGCAAGAAAAGATGACCCGTCTGGGTGTGCTCGGCTGGCCGGTGGCGCACAGCCGCTCGCCGGCGATGCACAATGCCGCGTTGCGCGAGCTGGGACTGGCGCCGCGGTGGAGCTACCAGCGGCTGCCGGTGCCGGCAGAGCCGCCGGGATTGTTCGAGGAGACGACCCGAGCGCTCAGGGGTGCGGGCTTCCACGGCGCGAACGTGACGATCCCCCACAAGCAGCGGGCGCTCGCGCTCGCGGACGATGCGAGCGATGCGGCGCGCGCGATCGGGGCGGCCAATACGTTGACGTTCGCGCCCGACGGGACGATCGCCGCGGAGAACACTGACGCACCGGGACTGATCGCGGCGATGGAGCGCGCCGGGCACGCGCCTCGGGGTAGTACTGCGCTCGTGCTCGGGGCGGGCGGCACGGCACGTGCGGCGGTGTGGGCGCTGCGCGAGGCGGGGACGCGGGAGGTGTCGGTGTGGAACCGCACACCGGGCCGCGCGCGCGCGCTCGCGAGCGACTTCGGGATTCGGGCAGTGGGATTGCCCGAAAGTGCCGACATCCTGATCAACTGCACTTCGGTCGGACTAGTACCCCCGGCTAGCGCTGCCGAGAGTGGCCTCAACCTGCTGAGCCTTGAGCACGATCTGGTCGGTAGGTACTCGTATGTGGTTGATTTCGTCTACGCCCAAGGCTCGACCGAGCTGCTCGCCTGCGCACGCGAGCAGGGTGTGCCGACGCTCGACGGCCTGGAGCTGCTCGTCGCCCAGGGTGCGCTCAGCCTCGAGCTGTGGACCGGGCGGCCGGCGCCGCTGGATGTCATGCGCCGCGCGGCTCGCGAATCGCCCGACTGACGCTGGGTGGTGGCCATGAGCGCCTACCCGACTGACGGCGCCGACCTGCACGAGATCTTCGCCGTCGAGACGGAGGAGGCGCCGGTGGTGGTTGAGCTCCCGGAGCCCGAAGCCGATTTGCCCAAGGCCCCTGAGGTGCGCCAGGGCATCACCTCGCCTTCGCGGCGCGGCTCCTCCTCGCGCTTTCTCACCGACGTGATCGTCAACATGGGCTTGGTGGCGCGCGAGCGCGTGGACGACGCGATCGCCACCTCGCGCAGCTCCGGGACGACGCCCGAGCGGGTGCTGGTCGAAGGCGGGATCCTCACCCACGACGGGCTCGCGCGCGCGTTGGCCGAGCGCTACGGCCTCGACCACCTCGACCTCGGCGTCTTCCAGGTGGACATGAGCGCCGCCAACCTCGTAACCACCGCGGCGGCCAAGCGCTACCAGGCGGTGCCGGTGGCGTTCGTGGACAAGCGCACGCTGCTGGTAGTGATGACCGACCCCTCCAACGTGCTGGCGGTCGACGACATCGCGATCATGACCGGCTTCGAGGTACGCGTGGCGGTCGCCGCGCCGGAGGACATCACCGCGCTGATCTCGCGCCTGGATCGCCTCGACGACGTGGTCGCCGCGAGCGGCGAGCTGGCCGAGAGCGATGAGGCGCAGGCGGAGGTCGTCGAGCTGCACGAGACCGACGACGACGCGCCGGTGATCAAGCTGGTCAACCAGATCGTCGCGCAGGCGGTCGAGCAGGGGGCCTCCGACGTGCACCTCGCGCCCGACGGGAAGGAGACGCGTGTGCGCTTCCGCGTCGACGGGGTGCTGCAGGACATCACCACGGTGCCGCGCAAAATGGGCCCCGGGGTTGTCTCTCGCATCAAGATCATGGCCGAGCTCGACATCTCCGAGCGGCGCCTGCCCCAGGACGGGCGCGTGGGCCTCACCGTCGACGGCCGTCACGTTGACCTGCGCGTGGTGACGCTCCCGAGCGTGCACGGCGAGTCGATCGTGATGCGCATCCTCGACAAGGACTCGGTCGTGATGAAGCTCGAAAAGCTCGGCATGGGGGAGGAGGAGCGCGAGCGCTTCGAGCACGCCTTCCACCAGACCCACGGCGCCGTGCTCGTCACCGGCCCCACCGGCTCCGGCAAGTCCACCACGCTGTATGCGGCGCTGCAGGAACTCAACACCCCCGAGAAGAACATCATCACCGTCGAGGACCCGGTCGAGTACCAGGTCGAGGGGATCACCCAGGTGCAGGTCTCGCCGAAGGCCGGCCTCAACTTCGCCACCGGGCTGCGCGCGATGGTGCGCGCCGACCCCGACGTGATCATGGTCGGCGAGATTCGCGACCGCGAGACGGCGCAGATCGCGATCGAGTCGGCGCTGACGGGGCACCTCGTGCTCTCCACGCTGCACACCAACGACGCCCCTTCGGCGATCACGCGCCTGATCGAGATGGGGATCGAGCCGTTCCTCGTCGCCTCCGCGCTTGACTGCGTGCTCGCGCAGCGCCTCGTGCGCACGCTCTGCTCGCACTGCAAGAAGCGCACGATCATCTCCGCGGAGGTGTTGCGCCAGAACGGCTACAAGGCGATCGTCGACCTCGAGGCCTACGAGCCCGTCGGCTGCCGTCGCTGCGGCGGCTCGGGCTATCGCGGCCGCGCGGGGATCTACGAGGTGATGAATGTCACCTCCGAGATCCGCGCCCTCGCGCTGGAACGCCGCGCCGCCGAGCAGCTCGGCGAGGTGGCGATGCAGCAGGGGATGCGCCGCCTGCGCGACGACGGCCTCGACAAGGTACGCCAGGGCCGCACCTCGATCGCGGAGCTCGCGCGGGTCTTGGGCGGCGGCTAGCAAGATCTCTTGCATTTGCGCCGCTCACTCGAATTTTCGTCCACTCCCTCACATGCTGCGACGCAACCGGCGCGGCGGGGCCGATGGGCGGGGCGATGGGCATCGATTTCGCAGACCTCGTGATGGAGGTCGTCTCCCGCCGCGCTTCGGACCTGCACATGGCAGCCGGGGCGCATCCCACCGTGCGCGTACGCGGGCGCCTGACGCCGCTGGAGGAGTACCCGATCCTGCAGCCGGCCGACACTCGCGAGATCATCTACTCGATCCTCACCGGCGACCAGCGCCAGCGCCTGGAGACCGACTGGCAGCTCGACTTCGCCTACTCGATTCCCGGCCACGCCCGCTTCCGCGTCAACGCCTACTACCAGCGCGGCGCGATCGGCGCCGCCTTCCGCCTGATTCCCGTCGGCCTCACCTCGATCGACGAGCTCGGCCTGCCCGCCACCGTGCACGAGTTCACGCGCAAGCCGCGTGGCTTCGTGCTCGTGACCGGCCCGACCGGCTCGGGCAAGTCCACCTCGCTGGCGGGGATGATCGACGCGATCAACCAGACCCGCGACGAGCACATCATGACGATCGAGGACCCGATCGAGTTTTTGCACCCGCACAAGCGCTGCATCGTCAACCAGCGCGAGCTGGGCTCCGACGCGCAGAGCTTCGGCGACGCGCTCAAGGCCGCCCTGCGCCAGGACCCCGACGTGATCCTCGTCGGCGAGATGCGCGACCTGGAGACGATCTCCACGGCACTGACCGCCGCCGAGACCGGCCACCTCGTGTTCGCCACGCTGCACACGCAGGACTCCGCGCAGACGATCGACCGCATCATCGACGTCTTCCCCTCCCACCAGCAGGGGCAGGTGCGCGTGCAGCTGTCGGTCGCGCTGCAGGGCATCATGACCCAGCAGCTGCTGCCCACCGCCGATGGCTCCGGCCGCGTGGTCGCCTGCGAGATGCTGGTGCCGACGCCCGCCGTACGCAACCTGATCCGCGAGGGCAAGACCCACCAGATCTACTCGACGCTGCAGACCGGCACCGCGCACGGGATGCAGACGATGGACGCCTCGCTGTCGCAACTGGTGCGCAGCGGCAAGATCTCCCAGAAGATGGCCGAATCGCGCTCCTCCACCCCCGAAGAGCTGCGGCGCCTGCTCGGTGCCAGCTCGCTGGCGGCCTAGAGAGGGAGGGTAGGACGTGAGCACCTACGTCTTCAAGGCGATGGATCTCGCCGGCGCAAAGGCGAAGGGCGAGGTCGATGCCGACTCCAAGCAGGCGGTCTCCGACCAGCTGAAGGCGCGCGGGCTGATCGTCCTCGACATCGCCGACAAGCACACCTCGCGCGAGATCAACCTGACCTTCATGGAAAGGGTCACCGCCGGCGACCTGGCGGTCTTCTCGCGCCAGCTGGCGACGATGATTACCTCCGGGATGAGCATCCTGCGCGCGCTGTACGTGCTGGAGGAACAGACCGAGAACAAGCAACTGAAGGCCACGATCGTGGCGGTCCGCAAGGACGTCGAGGCCGGCCTGCCGCTGAGCGACGCGATGGAGCGCCACCCGAAGGTGTTCAACCCGCTGTTCATCGCGATGACGCGCGCGGGGGAGACCGGCGGTCTGCTGGAGGGCTCGCTGCTGCGCGTCGCCGACCAGCTGGAGAAGGACGCCTCGCTGCGCCGCCAGATCAAATCGGCGATGATCTACCCGACGCTGGTGATCGTCTTCGCGGTCGGCGTGATGATGGCGCTGGTCGCCTTCCTCGTGCCGGTGTTCCAGAACGTGTTCAAGGAATTCGGCGGCGAACTGCCGGCGATCACGAAGGTCTCGGTGGCCATGTCGCATCTGGTCATCAACGACTGGTGGCTTTTGATCGGCGGCACCATCGGGGTGATCGTCGCCTTCCTGAAGTGGAAGTCGAGCTCCTGGGGGCGCCCCCAGTGGGACCGCTTCCGCCTGCGCATCCCGATGAAGATCGGCACGATCGTGCAGGAGGTGGCGATCGCGCGCTGGTCGCGCACGCTCGCGGCGCTCACCGGCGCCGGCGTCCCGCTGCTGCACGCCCTGGAGATCACCGGCAAAACCGCCGGCAACGTCGTCGTCGAAGACGCGATGGACACCATCATCTCCTCGGTCAAGCGCGGTGGCACGATCTCCGCCCCGCTCGCGGACATCCCGATCTTCCCGATGATGGTGACCAACATGGTCGGCGTCGGCGAGGAGACCGGCGCGCTCGACTCGATGCTCGGCAAGATCGCCGACTTCTACGACGACCGCGTCGACGCCTCGGTGAAGGGCCTCACCTCGATCATGGAGCCGATCATGATCATTGTGATCGGCGGGATCGTCGGCTTCATCGTGATCTCGATGTACATGCCGCTGTTCACGGTTTACAACAACATTCAGTAGCGGCCTACCGGCCGATCTCCAGGCTCCCCCCACGCACCGACAGCGACAGGTGCCCGTCCAGCAGCTCCAGCAGCTCTGCGCCGACCAGCTCCCGCCGCCAGCCGCGCAGCGTGCGCACGTCTGGCTCCGGAGCGGCGGTGCGAACAGCGGTGACGACCGCCTGCAGGTCGGCTCGGGCGGCGATCAGCTCGTAGGCGAGATCGGCCTCACGTGCACGGGCGCGGACGAGCGCTTCGCAGAGCGCTACGAGCGGGGCGTCGGCGGGGTCGGGGAAGCCGCCGCGCGCGAGGCGCTCCAGCGGGATCTGCGGCCCATCTGCCTGCTCCGCGCCGGCGCGGACCGCCTCCAGCAGCTCGGGGCCGCTGCGGCGCAGGCCACCCTGTCCGAGGCCGCGGATCTGCTCCAGTTCGCGCATCGTGGCGGGGCGGCGCTTGGCCAGCTCGACCAGCGCCGCGTCGGCGAGGACGCTCTGCACGGTGCGGTCCTTCGCGGCGGCGGTCCGCTCGCGCCACGCCACCAGCTCGCGCGCGGTCGCCTGCGAGACCGCGCTGAGGTTGCGGATGCGGGGAAGACGCGCGAGGATCGTTTGCTCATCGCGCTCGTCGCTTGACTCTTCCACGGCGCGGCACTCCTCCCGTGCCCACTGCAGGCGCCCGGAAGCGCCGAGGCGCCGCCGCAGCTCCCCGGCGAGCTCCAGCAGGTGCACGACGTCCTCGCGCGCATAGGCGAGCTGCTCGCTGGAGAGCGGGCGCGCGTCCCAGCGCGTGAAGCTCGCGCTCTTGGCGAGGCGCACCCCAAGCAACTCGGAGAGCAGCGTCTCGTAGGAGGCCTGTGCCGCCATCCCGGCGAAACCGGCGGCCACCTGCGTATCGAAGACGTTGCGCACGGGGGTGTCGAAGCGCCGGCGCAGCAGCGCGATGTCCTGGCGTCCGGCGTGCACCACCACTTCGACCTCGGGATCGGCGAGCGCCTCCGCCAGCGGCGCTCCGTCGAGGTGCTCCTGCAGCGGGTCGATCAGCTCGATCCGCAGACCGGCGGTGTGGTCGGGGACCGCGAGCTGCACGAGGCACAGCAGGGTGCGGTAGCGCCCCTCGCCCATGAACTCGGTGTCGAGCGCCAGTTGACCGCTGCGCTGTGCTTGCGCGGCGATCTCGGTGATCACGGTGTCGTCGGACATCAGCTAATCCTCCCGCGCGCCCGGCAGGCGCAGTGCAAAGCACGCTCCGGGATGTGTGGGGTCGAATCTACCGTCAAGCAGTTCCAGCGTCCCGCCCATGCGCGCGGCGAGCTCGCGCCCGATTGCCAGGCCCAAGCCGAAGCCACCGTGCCCGCCGGTGGTCGACCCGCGCTGAAAGCGCTCGAAGATCAACTCGCGCTCGGCCGTGGGGATGCCGGGGCCGTGATCGCGCACGCTCAGCTGCGCCCACCCATCGGCGGCCGCGACATCGATCTCGACGCTCGAGTCCGCGGGGGCGATGCGCAGGGCGTTGTCGAGCAGGATGCGCACGATCTGCGCCACCGCTCCGGGGTCGGCCTGCGCCCAACAGGGCCGTGTCGGCAGATGGACATCCAGCCGCGCCCTGTGCGTCGGTCCCCGGTCGGCTGGCGTGGCGAGCTCGAACTCGGCGGCGACCGCGCGGACGAGCTCGCCGAGCTCGAGCGGCTCGCTGCGCAGCGCGACCTCGGCGTCGAGGCGACTGAGGTCGAGCAGGTCGGAGGCCAGGCGCGAGAGTCGCCGGGACTGGGCTCGCGCTCGCGCGGTGCGCTCGCGCGCATCCTCGATGTCGAGCTGCTCGGAGCGCAGGTCGTCCTCGAGCAGCTCCAGCATCCCGTCGAGCGAGGTCAGCGGGGTGCGCAGCTCGTGTGACGCCGTGGCCACGAACGCGCGGCGGGCTGCCTCCTGACGGCGCAGCCTCGCCTGCATCCCCGCGAACGCGCGCGTCAGCTCACCGACCTCGTCGCGGGCGCGATCCTCCGGCAGCGGGTCGGCTTCCGGTCCACGGCGCTCGAGCTCGCGGGTGGCGTCGCGCAGGCGCTCCAGGCGGCGCAGCAGCGTGGTAGCCAGGCCGATTCCGAGCAGCAGTGCAACGAGCAGGCCGGCGCCGGCGGCCTCCAGAAAGGCGGTCCGCACGACGCGCACCGCGGAGGCGACGTAGTCGAGGCGCTTGGTCAGCACCACGACGTAGTGGCGGCCGGAGATCTTGATCCGCTGGGCGAGGATCAGCTCGTCGTTGCGCACTTCGCTGACGGGCGCCCTGCCGGTGCGTAGGGCGCGACGCGCCTCGCCATAATAATCGGGGACGTCCTGGGTGGGGCTGGAGCCCGCGTAGACGACGTCCAGTTGGTCGTCGAGGATCGTCAGCGTTGCCTGCGAGCGGCGTCGCAGCACCAGCGCGACCTTGAGCGTTTCCGCTTCGTTCAGACGCCCCGTTTCGATTGGAATCTCCGCCAGCTCAGGCCGCACGGCGCCGAGTGCCGTTACCACGGTCGATTCGCCGTCGGTGCGCAGCCGCTGCTCGAGCGGGGAGAGGAGCGCAAGTGCGGCTACCGCAAGCGTCACGGCGCTGCTCAGCAGCAGCGCGGCGAGCAGCCGCGGGCGCAGGCCGAGCAGCCATCCCCGCATCAGGGCTCCTGGAAGCGGTAGCCGGCCCCGCGCACTGTCAGGATCAGCTTTGGCTCCTCGGGGTGCTCCTTGAGCTTCTCGCGCAGGTGGCGGATGTGGACGTCGATCGCGCGCGGGTCGCGGTAGGCGGAGTCGCCCCAGATTGCGCGCAGCAGCTCCTGGCGGTTGAGCAGGCGGCCCGGCTCGGACATCAGCCGCGCCAGCAGCTCGAACTCGGAGAAGGTCAGGCGCACCGGCTCGCCTGCGACGCTCACCTCGCGGCGGCCGCGGTCGAGCGCCACCGGGCCCACGGCGATCGTCTCGCGCCCGAGCGCGCGTGGCCCCGAGCGGCGCAGCACAGCACGCACGCGGCTGCGTAGCTCGGCGAGGCCGAAGGGCTTGGTGACGTAGTCGTCGGCTCCGGCCTCCAACCCCTGTACCGCGTCGGCCTCGGTATCGAGGGCGGTGAGCATGATGATCGGTACCACGTTGCGCTGCCCCCGCAGCGTGCGGCACACCTCGTACCCGTTCGGTCCCGCGCCGAGTGCCACGTCGAGCAGCACCACATCGAAGTGATCGGCGCCGGCGCGCGCAATCGCCTCGGTGCCCGAAGACACCGCCTCGACGGTGTGGCCCTCGCGCGAGAACGAGCGCGTCAATGTCTCGCGTAGTGTCTCCTCGTCGTTGACGACCAGGATCTTCAGAGATGTTGGTGTCTCGGTGGCATTCATTACCCGCGGAGGGTACCCGTCATCGCGCCTCATCCCTCCTCGGTCAGGCTCCTGACGGAAACGAACGGGATCCCCCGTGGGGGGAGGGAGGATGTGCTTCGGGCAGTCGCCACAGCATCCCCGGCCGCGGCATCCCCGCCTGCCTGGAGACATCCGTGCCGTGTTCGCTCACCCAACGGGCTGGTGCCGAGCAGTCGGGGTCGGTGGGAGGCGATTGCGGCCCACAGCCCTCGTCGAGGAAGGCGTAGCGGACCTTGCCCGCGGCGACCAGTGCGCGCAGCCGCGCGAGCGAGGTGAAGACGTGGCCTTCGAGCGTGCTCAGCACGAGGATTGGGCGGGCGTCGCGCTCGACCAGCTCACCCATCTTCGTGCCGGAGTCGAACGCGACCTCATAGTAGGCGCTGCCCTGGTGGGCCCGCAGGTAGGCGCTGAGTGGCGCGAGCTCATCGTGGTGCAGGATGCCCAGGGGGTTGGTATCCGAGACATTTTCCCGCACCGCATTCAGTGAGGCCCACAGCGGGATCGCCAGTATGCAGACGAGCGCAAGCGCGGTGACCCCGGCGCGCAGCGTGTCCCTGCGTGGGAAGCCGCTCCAGGCGAGCGCTAGCGCGCTCACCGCGCCGGCTGTCGTGATCCACCACACGGTGCTCGTCCCGAACAGCAACCGCTCGGCGTAGAGCGCGGCCACGAGCAGCGTCACGCTCAGCGCGAGCAGGCGGTCGCGTCCACGGCGCTCGGTCGCCCACGCGAGGCCGATCCCGAGCGTGGCCGCCACCGCGGGCGTGAACGCCTCGGTGTAGCGGGGGTGCAGGCGGCTCATGTCGCTGAACAGTGCGATGCCGGTGAGCAGCCACAGCATCAGGCCCGCCAGCAGCGCGAGGCGCAGGCGCTGTTGAGCGGGCGGTCCATTGGGAGCGGCATCGGTCGCAGTTGCCTCCCGCCTGCGCGTGCGCCGTTCCCACAGCAGCGCACCCAGCGCCGCCCCACCCAGCAGCAGGCCGACGAGCACCTCCAGGCCGAGCCGCTCGCCTGAGAGTGGGCCGACGCGGTCGAACAGGCGTGTCGGCGAGGGCGGCAGGATCGGGATCGCGTCGCGCTCGACCTGCGTCGCTTCGGGGTAATGGTGGCTCGGCTGGTAGGCGACCTGCGCGCCTTCAAGCGACTTGCCCTCCAGGCGGTCGAGGCCGTTGAAGACGAACGAGGAATTCCAGGCGCTGCCGTTGGTGGAGCCGTACGCCCACGGCCGGTCGTGCGCGGGGAATAGCAGCGTCCCGGTCAGCCACGCAAGCGCAACCGCTACGTACACGACTGCCGCCAGCGCCAGTTGCGCGAGGCGGCGGCGACGCGTGCCCGGCAGCCCCAGCCAGGCGATCAGCACCAGCCCCGGCAGCGCCACGACCGACTCCAGCAGCTTCACGTCGAAGGCGATCCCAAGCGCCGCGGCGGCCCCCAGCAGCCACACGGTGCGCCCGCCGCGTGCGGCTTGCACCAACAACGCCAGCGCGAGCACGGTCAGCGCCATCATCACCGCGTCCATCGTGTCGCTGCGCGCGGTGATTACCTCGATCGGCAGCACCGCGAGCGCGAGCGCCGAGACCAGCCCGGCGCGCACGCCGAACACCGGCGCCACCGCGGCGTACAGCAGCGGCACCGCGAGCGTGCCGGCGAGCGCCTCGGGCGTCTTCAGCGCGGCGGAGCCGAAGCCGAACAGCTTGACGCTCGCCACCTGCAGCCACAGGTCCACGGGCGGCTTGTCGATCGCGATCGCCCCCGAGGGCTCGACCGCGCCGAAGTAGAAGTTGTGCCAGGAGAGACCCATGCTGCGCACGGCGCCGTCATAGAAGGGGTCGCCGATCACCTGCCCCAGATGGGCGAAGCGAAGCGCGGCGGCGCCGGCCGTGATCGCCGCCAGTGCGACCCAGCCGGCCCATCTGGCAAGGGTGCGAGTTCGCTCCGCAGGTACCCGGGGCACCGGCGTCTGGGCTTGCTCCGGGGGTGCCTCCGTCGCCGCGCTCATCTCCATAACGCTATTCTCGCGGTCCGATGGCCAAACACGAGCCAGAGTGCATGCCCTGTCGAGGCACCGGCCAGGTGGTCTCCAACCTCGGCGGGGAATCCCGCAAAATCCCCTGCCCGTGGTGCCAGGGTACCGGCGTGCGCACGTCCGGTATCGATGCTCAGGAGCCTTGGCTGGAGGGCGGGGGCCAGAAAGCGTCTGTCGAGACTGAAGCGTAAGGCGCAGACCCCAAGCCCGGGAGAGCTTGATGTGGATGGAGAGGCAGCCACTCACACCCACGCCGAAGTACCCCACTGATCCCCTGGTGTATGCTCTACACATGAGCCGCACAAACGTCGATCTGGATGATGCATTGGTGGAGCGCGTCATGCGCCGTTACCGCGTCGCGACCAAGCGTGCGGCGATCGATCTTGCACTCCGCCGGCTGGACCTCGAGCCTATGAGCCGGGGGGAAGCGTTGGAGATGCAAGGCACCGGATGGGAGGGCAACCTCGACGAGCTGCGCGGCAGCTGGTTGCACGAGACCCCACAGGCATCGTGATCCTCGTTGATAGCTCGGTTTGGATCGAGTTTCAGCGAGCCACCGGAAGCCCAGCCCATCTGCGCCTCAGGGCGGCGATCGAGGCTGACGAGCAGCTCGCGACCACAGGGCTCGTGATCCTGGAGATTCTGGCCGGCGCTCGCGACGAGCGCCACGCCAGCGATCTGCGCCGTCTGCTCGATCGCTGCACGTTCCTGGCGCTCGAGGAGCCATCGGATCACGAGGCGGCCGCCTCGTTGTATCGCGCGTGCCGGCGCGGGGGCAAGACGATTCGCCGGCTCCCTGATTGCCTGATCGCCGCCGTCGCGATCAGAGCTGACGCAGAGCTGCTTCACCAGGACAGCGACTTCGACGCAATCGCCCTCCACTCCTCGCTGGCAGTTGCGTCGACCGATCCATCCGGTTGACCGCACGATGGGCCTCGCACCCAAGCCCATGGTCTCAAGGGTGGAAGGCGGTTGCTCGATGTTGAGGTGTGGAGCCCGATCGAGAGAGGCCGCCGGCGGCGTGGTGGACACATCGGCGGGTACGCCTGACCGGTCTGCTGGTGTGCCTGGTCGCCGCGATCGTCTCCTTGCTGGGCACGAGGACAAGCCTGCTGGACACCGCTGGGATCGGCGGGAGCGGAAGTGCCCGGGGAGCCTCGACGTGGTGTGCGCCTCGAGGATTGCCCCCACTCGCCAGCACCGACCGTGGCGATCTGCTCCAGCTGCGTGACGGTCTGTTGAGGGTGTTCGCGGTCACCCGTGGCCGCGGGTACAGCGGGGGCGTGATCGCCCCCGAAGACATGTGGTCGGACAACTCGCCGCTGGGGCCGCGTGCTTCGCGCTTGGCGGATGGGCGGTGGCCGGCGGGGTATGAGGTGCGCTGGTGGACGCGGTACTACGACCTCGTCGCCGACGTCCTCGTGCTCCGCACACCGCATCGGGCACTCGCCTTCTTCGAGCAGGTCGCGAGCAGCGATTGCCACCGCGACGGGGCTCAGCAGCCGGCGCCCTGGCCGCCGCGCGCGCACAACCTGGCCTGGCTCAACCCCGATCACGCACCGCAGAACGACGTGTTCCTGCTGCGCGGACGGCGCGTCTACCGGGTCGCCGCCGTTCGCTTGGACGATGCGCCCAAGGAGACCGCGCGGGTGCAACGGCGGATAGGCGCAAAGCTCGTTGACGCCCTCGCGTGCGTCCTGCCCGGCGCGGACTGCGCGACCGGGGGAGCGGTGGGCGTCGATTACTCCCATGGGTATCTGCAACCACGATCTTGGCGTCTGACTTGGTCTGGTCCATTACTCGGGGACCAGACCACCTCAAAAGGGACCCCGTCACCACCATCCTCCCCCGCGGCTTACGTTGACCACGGATCGATCACGTCCAACCCGAGTCCTTCGAAGTGGCGAACGTTGCGTGTCGCGACGCTTGCTCTGCGAGCAGTGGCGATGCCCGCAATCTGCAGGTCGCGGATCTCCAAGGTGCGGCCAGCGCGTTGCCGGCTCGCGGCGATCGTACCGGCTGCCATCGCGGCTGTCTGATCGAAAGTCTGGATGCGGCCTTCGAGATGCTCTGCGAGGAGTTGGTCGAAGGCCTGCTCCAGCTGCCGTCGGCGCCGGCCCGGCGCCAGCAGCTCCAGGCCCATGCGGACCTCGAAGACCGTGATCGCGGTCGTCCAGATCGACTCCACAGGCTGATCGTCGAGCCACTCAACCAGCTGTTGGTCGGGGACGTGCTGCATCAACCCGGATAGGACGTTCGTGTCGAGGAGGATCACTGCTCGAACTGAGCAGGACGTGCCGGCTGGTCGCGGAGCTCGCCGATCTCCTCTTCGAGGCCGATCCCCGCAAAGCTGGCCGCGATGCGGGATCCCAGCTTTGTGGGAGACCGCTGCTCGCCGCGGACGGCGTTGCTCAAGATTTCGCGGACCTCCTGCTCGGTGCTGTGGCCGTGGCGGCGCGCGCGCCGGCGCAGCCTGGCCTTCACGTCGTCGTCCAGTTGCCGGATCAGGATCTGCGCCATAGGGGAATGATAGCACGCTATCAGCCGTTTGGTGCCCCCGGCTCCGCAGACGCCGAGCGTGCGAACGTCCCGGCTTGGGGTGCGATTCAGTCAACGGATGTGGACAATCCACTCAGGTCGGCAATGCTGAAGCGGCGCGCTCGAGGTCCCTCGACGCGACCCGGATGGCTCGTCTACCGAGCGCTCGGAGGCAGGTCCGCTTCGAGGTCCCTGCGTATGTCTGCGGGCGAGACCGTCTCGCCCGAGGCCAGTTCGGCGTTGGCGGTGGCCATGCCCTCGACAAACTCTGGCGCGTGCATCGTCCGTGCGCTGAGGCGCTGCATACGGACCCCACGCCCAAACGTCCAACCCCGCTTGCGCGGCTCAAGCGCTCGTGATGCAGGCCGATGCTGAGGCCAACAAGAGCCAGCACGAGGTCTCAGGGCAGAGCGCAGATCGCGCGTGACAAAGCCGGTGACCTCCGCGAGCCGAATGAATCGACGCACGGGGGAAGCATCGCCATCTGGGGCGATGGGAACCAAGGGCTGGCGCCATAACCGGATCCTAGGAGGATCACATGTTGGATCGACTGCGCCAGCGCACAGGCGATGAGGGTGGTTTCACGCTCATCGAATTGCTGGTTGTTATTCTCATCATCGGCATTCTTGCCGCGATTGCCATTCCTGCGTTCTTGAGCCAGAAGAGCAAGGCTGTTGACTCTTCGGCGAAGGCGCTCGTGAACACCGCCGAGACGACGGTCGAAACGTACGCGACTGACCACAACGGCGAATACACGGGGCTGACAAAAGCAAGCCAGCTCCAGGAATATGAAAAAGGGCTCACGGTCGAAGCCGGCAAAAACGAAGCCTACGTGAAGGAAGCCCTCGCGACAGAAGAAGGCAAAGGCTACAAAGTCGCCGCGGTGGCTACCAACGGCGCCGAATACACCATCACCAAGAACTCAGAAGGTGTGGTCACTCGTGGCTGTAACGCAGAAGCCGAAAAAACCAAAGGCGGCTGCGTCGGCAAAACCTGGTCCTCGTAAGCGACCACGACTAGCCGGCAGATCGTTCCCAGCCCCCGTGGCTCTGGGCGATCCTGCCACCGAAGACACATGCCTGATGGAGGGGGCGGCCAACCGGCCGCCCCCTCTTTTGTGCGCCCAGCATGACTAGCAGCTCGGGGGTGCGAGTCCCCTGTGGAGGTTGATGGCACCAACCACAAGTCGAAGGCAACTGCGTCGTCGTGAGGCGGGGTGGGAAGGAAG
The DNA here is from genome assembly GCA_963724305.1 of uncultured Solirubrobacterales bacterium. GTDB lineage: Bacteria > Actinomycetota > Thermoleophilia > Solirubrobacterales > Solirubrobacteraceae > Palsa-744. The sequence goes on along the minus strand of CAVRUG010000004.1, from coordinate 349,856 downwards.
CCGGAGGCGAAGTCGCGACCCTAGGAACACATGGTGCAGCGAGGCTGTTCGGGCTTCGTTGTGCTGCGCGTATAAGGCGGGGCGGTCCGGGCGAGCCAGCAAAACGTGGCGAAGCCCGATGTCCATCAAGGGGCCGTCACGTAGACGCGGTGGGTGCGCGATGAAGGTTGCTGGTCTTACCTGGGGAGATCTCTATGGGTGTCCCAGATGCCCCGTCCGTGTGGTTCGCGGGGTGGTGCGGGACGGCGGTGCCCGAGAGGGCGCTGCTCGCCGTGGAGAAGTCAGCAGAGGCCATACGACCGGCGGGGATCAGTATCGCCGGAAAGGGCCGAACGCGAAGCCGAGCGATAGGACATTCGTGCTCGTGGGAGTCGCTTTGATCGCAGCCAACCCCTCCGGGGGCCTGGCGGGGAGGGTCTGAGGGTGAAGCCCGAGGATGCCCGGCCAGAGCGCAGTGGCTCCTCGGCGCCGGATGACACCAGCGCTCACCCCGCTGAGGCGAGCTTGTGGGAGCGGTTCTTGGCCCGCGAGAATCTCGCTGAGGCGCTCAGACGTGTCGAGCGGAACGCCGGTGCCGCGGGCATCGACGGGATGAGCACCAAGGAGTTGCGGGCGTGGTTGAAAGACCATTGGCCGCAGGTCCGCTCGCAGCTTGACGCGGGTACCTACCGGCCGCAGCCCGTCAGGAGGGTGATGATCCCCAAGCCTTCGGGTGGTCTGCGTGCGTTAGGGGTGCCGGCTGCGGTGGATCGGTTGATCTGCCAGGCCCTGTTGCAGGTGCTCACGCCTGTCTTTGACCCGCATTTCCACCCCCATAGCTTCGGTTTCAGACCGGGGCGCTCGGCGCATGATGCTGTCGAGCGGGCACGCCAGTTCATCGCTGATGACGCGGCGTGGTGCGTTGATTTTGACCTCGACTCATTTTTCGATCGGGTTCAGCACGACGCTTTGATGGCACGGGTCGCAAGACGGGTCCACGACAAGCAGGTGCTCAAGTTGATTCGGTGCTACCTGGAAACTGGTGTCATGGATGGCGGGCTGGTGCATACGAGCGAGGAAGGAACCCCGCAGGGTTCTCCGCTCTCGCCGTTGCTCAGTAACGTCATGCTTGACGGCCTCGACTGGGAGCTTGATCGGCGCGGGCATCGTTTTGTGCGCTACGCAGACGATGGCAGGATTTATGTCGCGAGCGAGCGCGCGGGGCAGCGCGTCATGGAGAGCGTCACGCAGTATGTCGAGCAACGCCTGAAGCTCAAGGTCAACCGTGAGAAGTCGGTGGTTGACTGGGCGACGAAGCGGCCCCTGCTGGGGTTCGGCTTCTTTCGCCGCGACGGTGAGGTCAAGGTGCGGATGGATAGGAAGGCTCGCGAGCGAGCCAAAGACCGCCTGCGCCGGCTGACCTCGCGGCGTTGGGGCATCTCGATGAAGCGGCGGATCACAGAGATCAACCGCTTCACGGTCGGGTGGACGGCTTACTTCGCGTTGGCCGATACACCCTCGCCGTTTGAGGAGCTCGATCAGTGGCTCAGACGTAGGCTACGGCAGGTCCGCTGGAAGGAGTGGAAACGTATCCACACCAAGCGACGCAACCTGGTCGCGCTCGGTATCCCCGAGGGTCAGGCCCATCAGTGGGCTTGCACACGCAAGGGATACTGGCGCATCGCCGGGTCGGCGCCGCTCGCGCGTGCCCTACCAAACGCCTACTGGACCAGCCACGGCCTGAAGGGATTCGCCGGCCCCTACCGCCGTTTCCGGGATGCTGAGCGAACCGCCAGATGCGGACCCGCACGTCCGGTGGTGTGGGGGGCGCCGGGGTGAGCCCGGCGCCTACCCGATTGGCTTGACCTTTAGAGATCCGGGCGCAGCTTCATGCGCTGACGGACGAAACGACGACGCGGAAAATTGCCCCTAAAGGGATAAGCCGCAGACACCGATGAGGTTTCTACCGATGCTGTCGCTCAGCCCAATAAAGCCGAATCTCAACTCCAGCTTCTCCTCCGCGCGTCGGCGTGCAGGCGATGAGGGTGGTTTCACGCTCATCGAATTGCTGGTTGTTATTCTCATCATCGGCATTCTTGCCGCGATTGCCATTCCTGCGTTCCTGAGCCAGAAGAGCAAGGCTGTTGACTCTTCGGCGAAGGCGCTCGTGAACACCGCCGAGACGACGGTCGAAACGTACGCGACTGACCACAACGGCGAATACACGGGGCTGACAAAAGCAAGCCAGCTCCAGGAATATGAAAAAGGGCTCACGGTCGAAGCCGGCAAAAACGAAGCCTACGTGAAGGAAGCCCTCGCGACAGAAGAAGGCAAAGGCTACAAAGTCGCCGCGGTGGCTACCAACGGCGCCGAATACACCATCACCAAGAACAAAGAAGGTGTGGTCACTCGTGGCTGCAACGCAGAAGCCGAAAAAACCAAAGGCGGCTGCGTCGGCAAAACCTGGTCCTCGTAGGCGAGGCTGCTAGCAGCACACCGCGCTCGAGCCTTCTGCTCCGCGAGGATCGCCGAAGGATCCGTAGCCGCTCAAGCCCCGCCCCGCTCCCGCCGATCATCACCCCATGGAGGCAACCCTCGCCGGAGTGATGGGCGCCGTCTTCGGCTCCTTCCTGAACGTAGTCGCGTACCGCCTACCTCGCCGCGAGTCGATCGTCAAGCCGCGCTCGCGCTGCACCTCTTGCGGAACGCCGGTGAGACCGTACGACAACGTGCCAATCCTCTCGTGGCTGCTGCTCAGGGGCCATTGCCGCAACTGCGCGGCGCCGATCTCCCCCCGCTACCCGCTGGTCGAGGCCGGCACGGCGTTGCTGTGCGCCGGCGCGGTGCTCGCGCACGACACCGCGGCAGGGATCGCGCTGTCGGTGACGCTGATCCTACTGCTGGTGCCCGCCGCGCTGATCGACCTCGAGTACCGCATCATCCCCAACAAGCTGACCGGAGCCGGAGCGCTGTTGGCGCTCGGGCTGGGGACGGCGCTCGATCCTGCGGGCGAGCCGACGCGGCTGATCGCCGGCGCCGCCGCGGGCGGCTTTCTGCTGGCCGCGGCGCTCGCCTACCCCGGGGGGATGGGGATGGGCGACGTCAAGCTGGCGGGCGTGATGGGGCTGTTCCTCGGCGCAGCTGTGGCCCCAGCAATCCTGATCGCGCTGCTGAGCGGCGTGCTGGTGGGGGCCGTGATCGTCGCGCGCAAGGGCGCACAGGCCGGGCGCAAGACCGCGGTGCCGTTCGGCCCCTTCCTCGCGCTGGGAGGGATCGTCGCGGTGTTTGCAGGGCAGCCGCTCGTCAACTGGTACCTGCACACCTTCGTGCATTGATGGTTGCAGTGGGTACGACAGCACGAGCGGTGTGCGCGGGTGCGTCGGCCCGAGCGGTGCCCGCGGGTGCGTCGGCCCGAGTGGTGTGCCGGGTGGACGAAATGTCGCCGCGGAAAATTGCCCCTTCAGCGATCGGCAAGAAAAGTCGATGACGTCTCTGCCAATGCCGTCGCTCAGCGCACTGAAGCCGAACCTCAATCTCAATCTCTCCCTCGGTCGCGGGGGCGGGAGCCTCGTCGGGCTGGATATCCAGCCCGGCTACATCGCCGCTGTGCAGGCGCACGTCAACGGCGGGATCGTCGTCGAGCGCGCCGCCGGCACCGCGCTCGCGCCGGACATCATGCGCGAGGGCGAGGTGATCGACGAGCGGGAGCTCGGAATGGCGCTGCAACAGCTCTTCCGCGACGCCGGCCTCGGCAAGCGCGTGCGAGTGGGGCTGGCCAACCAGCGCACGGTGCTGCGCACGCTGGAGCTGCCACCGGTGGCCGACCGCAAGGATCTCGACACCGCGGTGCGCTTTCAGGCCGAGGATCAGGTACCGATGCCGCTGGCCTCCGCTGTGCTGGACTACCACTCGCTCGGCGTGTTCGACACTCCGAACGGGCCGCGTCAGCGCGTGATCGTCGTCGCCGCCCAGCGCGAGATGGTGGAGCGCCTGCTGCGCGCGGTGCAGCACGCCGGGCTGCGCCCCGAGGGCATCGATCTCTCCGCGTTCGCGCTGATCCGCTCGCTCTACCGCGCGGGCGCGGCTAATGTCCAGCCGGCGCATGAGGGCGAGGGTGGCGAGGGGGATGCCGCCGCCGCGGAGCGCGTGCTGTACCTGAACGTGGGTGGCCTCACGAACATGGCGATCGCCGAGGGCACGCTGTGCCGCTTCACCCGCGTCGTCGGCGGCGGACTGGAGGCGATGGCGAGCGAGATCGCCGAGCGCCGTGGAATCCCGCTGGTCGAGGCGCGCGCGATGCTGTCCGAGTTCGACCTGCCCCTCCCCGGCGCTGCCGCCCAGCCGATGCCGCCTGCGCCGAGTGCGCCCTCCGCGCTGCCCCAGCCAGCCGCGGCCCTCGTGCTCCCCGACCCCGAGGCCGTCGATACGTTGGCGCTCGCGCAGGACCCCACCGCGGTGCAGCCTCCGGCGGCACCCGAGGGGGCGACCGATGGGGCGCCTTCGATCCATCTCGATCTTCCCGAACTTCCGCCGGAGCCGCGGTCTGCACCAGCCCCCGCGGCCCCCGCGCCGAGCGTCGACCCCGAGGTGCGTATGGTGCTGGAGAACGGCATCCGCGAGATTGTCGGGGAGGTGCGCAACTCGCTGGACTTCCACCGCTCCCAGGAGGGCGGCGGCGAAGTGAGCAGCGTGGTGTTGAGCGGGCCGGCCTTGGAGATGAAAGGTTTCGCGGAGGTGCTCGAGGCCGACCTCGGCCTGCAGGTGCGCCGCGAGTCGGTGCACTACGCCCACGGGGCGGATGCGGGCGCCGCACAGTCGATCTCCCTGCATCGCCTGGCGATCGCCACGGGTCTGGCCACCGAAGAGGCACCACGATGAAGGCCGTAAACCTGATCCCCGCTGAACAACGCAAGGGCGGCGCCATCGGTCGGCGCTCGCAGGGCATCGCGTTCGGGGTGCTGGGACTGCTGGCGGGCGCGGCGCTCCTCATCTTCATGTATGGGTCGGCCAGCCACCAGCTCGCAAGCCGCAAGGCCGAAGCGGCGGCGCTGACGCAGCAGGCGCAGCAGGTGCAGGCACAGGCCGCGCAGCTGTCCTCCTACACGAGCTTCATGCAGATGCGCGAACAGCGCCTGCAGACGATCTCCCAGCTAATCGGCTCCCGCTTCGGCTGGTCGGCGGCGATGAACGAACTGAGCCGCGTGCTGCCCCCCACGATCTCGCTCAGCTCGCTGCAGGGGACGATCGGCTCCTCGACGGGGAGCGCCTCGGCGACCACAAGCGCGGCCGCGCCCGCGGCGGGCTCTACGGCGTCCACGGCTTCTACCCCGGCCTCAGCGACTTCGCCCGCGGCGTCCGCCGCCACCGCGGCCCCTGTGACCTCCGCCACGCCTCCCGGCACGACGCCCACCTTCACGCTCGCCGGGTGCGCGACCAGCCAGATCGCGGTCGCGCAGATGCTTGTGCGCCTACGTTTGATCAGCGGCGTCAGCAACGTCACCCTGCAGAGCTCTGCCCGGTCTGGCGACGGCGGTGGCTCGGGCGGCTCCGGTGGCACATGCCCGGCAGACGACCCCTCCTTTTCCGCGCAGGTGAGCTTCCAGCCGCTGCCGACGCCGCCGAGCTCGAGCGTCCAGACGCTGGAGGCGAGCGACCCGAGCGAAGCTCCCGCTGGCGGCTCGTCGAGTAAGAGCGGCTCCACAGCGGTGTCCACCAGCGATAAGGGCAAGGGGGCGGCCGGATGACCACCCGTGACCGCATGGTGCTGATCGCCGTCGTCGTGCTGGTGCTGCTGGCCGGCGGCTGGGTGCTGGTCGTCTCGCCCGAGCGCACGAAGGCGGGGGCCGAGCAGGCGCAGGTACAGAGCGCCCGCCAGCAGCTGGAAACCGCCAAGAGCCAGGCCAACAGCGCGCGCGCCGCCGAGCAGCGCTACGACGCTGCCTACAGCTCGGTTGTGAGCCTCGGCAAAGCGGTGCCGGCCGCCGAGGAAGTGCCCTCGCTGATTTACCAGCTCGAACTGGCGTCCGACCAGCGCGACATCGAATTCACCTCGATCACCTCGGGCAGCTCCGCTGGCTCCAGCGGTTCCAGCAGCGCCTCCGCCTCGGCCGCGGCGGCCACCTCCGCCACGCCCTCCGCATTTACCCCGATGCCGTTCACGTTCGTCTTCAAAGGTAGCTTCGAGGGGCTGGCGCACCTGCTCGGACAGGTTGACGGCTTCGCCCAGCGCAACACCGCCGGTCAGCTGACTGTGAGCGGGCGTCTGCTGACGATCCAGGGGGCCGACATCACTATCCAGAACTCGGGCTCGGGCTCCTCCACGGGCGGGTCTGGCTCCTCCGGCGCGCTGACTGCGACGATCACCGCCACCGCCTACGTGCTGCCCGCCAGCCAGGGCCTGACCGGCGGCGCGACCGCGGCCGGCCCGAGTGCGACCACGACCTCCGCGGCCTCCTCGGCCGCGCCAACCACCGCCGCAGTCGTAAAGGCGACGCCATGAACGAGATCCTGAATTCGCTGAAGTCCGACCTGTCCGACCGGCGGCTGCTGCCGGTGCTGGTGGCGCTGTGCCTCGCGCTCGCGGGCGCCGTCGCCTACGTGGTGCTGGACAGTGGCGGATCGAGCGCCGCCGGCACGACTCCCTCGGCCGCGGCTGGGGCCGCCAATCCCTCCCCGGTCTCGCACGGCACCAATGTGGCGGTCACCGAAGCCAAGGCCAATCCCAACGCGGCCGTCTCCGAGACCACCGAAGGCGCGCGCTACCGGCACAAGCCCGGCTCGCGCGATCCCTTCACCCCGCTGCCCTCGCCGAAGTCGGCTTCGACGGCGACCGCCAAGAGTGCTGGCACCTCCTCGGTGTCGTCCCCCTCCACGAGCTCCAGCTCGACGAGCGTCGAAAAAAGCAGCTCCGGCTCGACCAACACGGGTGGCTCCACGACCCAGCCTTCGACTCCGGTGAAGCCGGCGCCGAAGAAGACGAAGCCCAAGCCACCCGTGTACACCGTGAGCGCGCAATTCGGCGTGCTGTCCACGACCCCCGGCGCGCTCTCGCAGCTGACCCCGTACACCGATCTGAAACGCCTGCAGCAGCTCCCCTCGGCGCAGGACGTGCGGCTGGTGTTCTCCGGCGCGCGTGGCAACGGCAAGGGCGCGGTGTTTGCGCTCAGCCGCGAAGCGATCCTCAAAGGCCCGGCCGTCTGCATCCCGAGCGCCGAACAGTGCGAAGCGATCGACCTCGAAGCGGAACAGAGCGAGGAACTGACTTACCTCGAACCGGATGGTCAGAGCGTGCCGTACGAACTGAAGGTGCTCAGCATCACCAAGGAATCGGCCACCGCGAGCGCCGCGAGCGTTCACCACCGTCACCGTCATCATCACCACCACCACGGGTAACGCAGCCCGGCGAGTGGTGGGTGGGGGAGATCGTCCGCGCGCGTAGCCGCGTGTACCGTCCGCCCGGGGGCTGGGCCTCCGTGCCCAGCCACCAACGCGAGCAGCTCGCCCGAGGCTCAGCTACGGCGATCGAAATTCTGAGGATGCGCGGAACGACATATGCTGAGCGCCGATGATCCTACGCCTCACCACCGCTGGCGAGTCCCATGGGCCCGGCCTGACCGCGATCGTTGAGGGTCTGCCCGCGGGTCTCGAGCTGCGCGCGCAGGAGATCGACGCCGACATGGCCCGCCGGCAGCTGGGGCACGGCCGCGGCGGACGGATGAAGATCGAGCGCGACGCCGCGACCGTGACCGCAGGGGTGCGGCACGGGCTCACGCTCGGCGGCCCGATCGCGTTGCAGGTGGCTAACCGCGATTACGCCAACTGGGAGGAGCGGATGAACCCCTGGCCGGTCGAGGCTGATGTCCCCGAGGTGCACCTGCCGCGTCCCGGCCACGCCGATCTGGTGGGCACCTGGAAGTACAAGCAGAGCGATGTGCGCAACATCCTCGAGCGGGCCTCCGCGCGCGAGACGGCGGCGCGCGTCGCCGGCGGCGCTCTGGCGAAGGCGTTCCTGCGGGCGCTCGGTGTGGAGGTGCGCTCACACGTCGTGCAGATCGCCTCGGTGAGCGCGCCCGAGCGGGGGGCGCTGACCCTCGATGACTTCGCCGCGGTGGACGACTCGCCGGTGCGCTGCCTCGACGCGCAGGCCACGCGCGCGATGGTGGCCGAGATCGACATGCTGCGCAAGGCCAACGAGTCGCTCGGCGGCGTCTTCGAGGTGATCGCCTTCGGCCTTACGCCGGGTCTCGGCTCGCACGTGTCCTGGGAGGAGCGCCTCGACGGCCGTCTGGCGATGGCGATCCTTTCGATCCAGGCGCTGAAGGGCGTCTCGATCGGCTCCGGCTTCGAGATCGCCGGGGTTCCGGGCTCGCAAGCGCACGACGAGATCTTCCACTCGCCCGAGCGCGGCTACTACCGCGAAACCAACCGCGCGGGGGGGCTGGAGGGGGGAATGAGTACCGGCGAGCCGCTGGTTGTGTGCGGCGCGATGAAGCCGCTGCCGACGCTCACCAAGCCGCTGCGCTCGGTCAACATCGCCACCCTTCAGCCGGCCGAGGCGCTGCGCGAGCGCACCGACTCCTGCACCGTGCCGGCCGCGGGCGTGGTGGGGGAGGCGATGGTGGCGCTGGTGCTCGCCGACGCCTACCGCCGCAAGTTCGGTGGCGATCACATCGACGATGTCCACGAGGCGGTGCGCGCCTACGAGGAGAGGATCGATTGGCGCCGCTAGGGGTCCACGACAAAGTCTCTGACGGGCCGGTGCGGCCGCTTCGCGGCGGTCTGCGCCACCCGCGGTGCTCGCCGTGCCACCAGCACGGCTGCGCTCGCGTGCGTCGCATCCCATCCACGAATCGACCACCCCGATCCCGCCATTGACTTTGTCGCGAACCCTGAGTGCCCGCCACGCGCGCGGCGCGGCGTCGCCGACGGGGGCGGTGTGAGGTGGCGCTCGTCCTGATCGGCTTCATGGGCGCCGGCAAGTCGACCCTTGCGGGCCGGTTGGCGAAGCAGCGCGGACGCAAGCCGATCGACGGCGACGCGCTGCTGGTGGAGCGCTTCGGGCACTCGGTGGCCCACGAGTTTGAGCTTCACGGGGAGCAGGCGTTTCGCGCGGCGGAGGAGGAGGTGGTGTGCGGGCTGCTGGAGGGTGCCGACGCCCGCGACGTGATTGCGCTCGGTGGTGGCAGCGTGCTCTCCGCGCGTGTACGTGCGGCGCTCACAGGACACACGACCGCGCTGATCGAGGTCGCGCCGGAGGTCGCGTGGGAGCGCGTACACCGCGGCGACGGCGCCGAGCGCCCGCTGGCGCGCGACCGCGAGGCCTTCGAGGCGTTGTACGCGCAGCGGCGCGGGATGTACGAGGAGATCGCCGATGTCCGGCTGCTGTGGGCCGAGTCGGCCTCGGGCGACTACCCGGTGTTCATCGGCACGGGCCTGCTGACCGAAGCCGGGAGACACGCGCCTGCGGCGCTGGCCGATTTGGGGATGCGAGCGGAGCGAGTGTCTCCCCAATCGGTCCCCGTTTCGACCGAAGCCGGGAGACACGCGCCTGCGGCGCGAATCCCCGTTTCAGCCAGCGAGCGCCTCGCAGCCGTGTGGCCCTTCGACCGCGCCGTCTCGCGGCCCTTCTGCGTGACCGACGCCGACGTCGATGAGCTGTACTTGAGGGGGCCGGGTGAGCTTGAGGGGCTGACGAGGGTGCCCTCCGGTGAGCCGGTGCACACGATCGCGATCCCCCCGGGCGAGCCGGCGAAGACGCTGGCGACGGCCGAGCACGTATGGAGCGAGCTCGCGCGCGCCGGCATGAACCGCGCCGACCACGTCGTGGCACTTGGCGGCGGGGTGGTGGGGGACCTCGCTGGCTTCTGCGCAGCGACCTACCAGCGCGGTGTGCCTGTCGTGCAGATACCGACCACGCTGGTCGCGCAGGTGGACTCCGCCTACGGTGGCAAGACCGGCGTTGATCTGCCCGAGGCGAAGAACTACGTGGGCGCCTACCACCAACCCGCGGCGGTGCTGGTCAACCCCGACACGCTTGGCACACTGCCCCCCGCGGAGCTGAGCGCCGGCTGGGTGGAGGTGCTGAAGACAGCGCTGATCGCGGGCGGAGAGCTGTGGGAGCGCATCTGCGCCGAAGCGCCGGGGTCGCCGCCCGACGAGCACACGATCCTCGCCTGCGCGCGTCTGAAGCTCGCGGTCGTCGCCGAGGACGAGCGCGACGGTGGCCGCCGCCAGGTGCTCAACCTCGGGCACACGGTCGGTCATGCGATCGAGACCGCCACCGCTTACGGGCGCTACCGCCACGGCGAAGCGGTCGGGCTCGGCCTGCTTGCCGCGCTTCGTCTCTCGAGCCACGAACAACTGCGCATTCAGGTGCGCGAACTGCTGCATGCACGCGGCCTTCCCGTGATGCTGGAGGGGGTGGACGTAGAGGAAGTCGTGGCGGCTGTTACCCACGACAAGAAGCGAGTAGGAGCCGCCCCCACCCCATTCGTGCTCGTGCACGCCCCCGGAGACGTGCGGGTCGGCTGCGAGGTGGCCGCGGACGACCTGCGAGCCGCCGTCGCCGAGCTGGCGTAGGCTGCCTACATGGCCGACGCCTCCTACCGCATCGAGGTCATGCACGGGGTCAACCTCGACATGCTGGGTCAGCGTGACCCCGAGCAGTACGGCACGCTGACGCTCTCCGAGCTCGAGCAAAACGTCGACGCCTTCGCCGCTGAGCTGGGTCTGCGCGCCCGCTTCTTCCAGTCCAATTCCGAGAGCGAGCTGATCGAGCGCCTGCATCTGCTGCGCGAGGACGCCGACGGGATCGTGATCAACCCCGGCGCTTGGACGCACTACGCGTGGGCGATCCACGATGCCCTGGAGATCGCCGCGCTGCCGACGGTGGAGGTGCACCTCTCCAACGTGAAGGCGCGCGAGCCGTGGCGGCGGGTGTCGGTGATCGAGGATCTCTGCGTCGCCTCGGTTTGCGGGCAGGGGGTCGATGGGTACCGGGTTGCCCTACAGCGCCTGCGCGCCGTGCTCGACGAGGCATCTGCGTGAGCGCCAACCCCGAGGTCGAGCGCACCCATGCGCTCGCGGCACTCCTGCGCGAGCACGAGGCCGAGCCCGATCTGTTGGTACTCACCGATCCGGTCAACCTGCGCTACATAACTGGCTTCACGGGCACCAATTGTCTGGCGCTGATTGCTGCCGCCGAGAGCGGGCCGAAGCTGTTCTTAACCGATTTCCGCTACGAAACGCAGTCCGCCGCGCAGGTGCCCGGGCTGTTCGAGCGCCAGATCTACAAGATCGACCTGGTAGAGGCGCTCGCCGGGGAGCTGTCTCCCCGCGAGGAGCCCGCCGTCGAGGGCGCCAGGGAGGAGATCGAGCCGCCGCGCACGAACCTCGCCGAGCTGTTTGCCAGCGGCGGTCGTCTGGGTTTTGAGGAGGGCGCGATGACGGTCAAGCGCCACACGCGCCTGCGCGAGCTGCTGAACGAGCGGTGGGAGCTCGTCCCCTGCGGCGGCCTCGTGGAGCAGCTGCGCGAAGTGAAGCAGCCGGCCGAGCTGGCGCGTATCCGCGCCGCGTCGGAGCTCGCCGACACAGCGCTGCGCGAAGTGCTTGAAGCGGGCCTCGCCGGCCGCACCGAGCGCGAGGTGGCGATCGACCTGGAGCTGCGGATGCGCCGCCTCGGTGCCGCCGGCCCGAGCTTTCCCTCGATCGTCGCCGCCGGCCCGCACGCGGCGCTGCCCCACGCCGAGCCCCGCGCGGAGCGGATCGCACCCGACACGCTCGTCACGATCGATTGGGGCGCGCTGCTGGATGGTTACTGCTCGGATTGCACCCGCACCTACGCCACCGGCGAGCGCCTCCCCGAGGGGGCGCGCGAGGTGTACGAGCTGGTGCTCTCGGCTCAGCTCGCCGGCCTCGCCGCCGTGCGCCCGGGCCCCAACGGCAAAGAGATCGATGCCGCCGCCCGCGAGCTGATCGAGCGGGCCGGTCACGGCGAGCACTTCGGCCACGGCCTCGGCCACGGCGTCGGCCTCGAGGTGCACGAGGCTCCGCGCCTCTCTCGCACCGCGGGCGAGGAGCCGCTGCGCGCCGGCTGCATCGTGACGGTCGAGCCCGGCATCTACGTTCCCGGTCGCTACGGCGTGCGCATCGAGGACCTGGTCGCGGTCACCGACAGTGGGCCGCTGGTGCTCACAGGTCTCACGAAGGAGCTCACGGTCGTCTCATAGGTTGGGGCCCGCCGACGCCCACACCAAGCTCGCGCTTCATCGGGCAGCCGCTGCCCTCCGACGCCGGCCGCTGCCCTCCGACGCCGGCCGCTGCCCTTCGACGCCGGCTGCTGCCCTTCGACGCCGGCTGCTGTCGGCCGGTCAGTTGCACACATACAGCGCGGTGGGGCCGGCGCCCGCGCCTTCGGAGCCCGGCAACGTGCAGTGGGAATGAATCCACTCGATGCGGGGATCGTCGCTGTGGACCGGCACCACGAACGCACGCACTTCGCCCGCGGCGATATAGCGCTGTAGTCGCGGGAGGCCGGGCTCGGGGATCCCACCCTGGAAGCCTCCGATCGGCAGCACCTCGCTGCCGGTCGCGAGGATGAAGGGCGCGGCGAGGATCGATGAGTCGGTGGCGAGCGGGATCGGGGTGTCGTAGGTGGAGGCGAGCTGGGCCACCACCTGTTCGTCGGCGAGGCGCGTGCTGCGCGCCTGTGCGCGCGAGATCGTGGCGGACGCCGGCTCATACGGCGCGGCGAACGGGCCGAGGCCACGCGTCACCATCAGTACCGCGGCGACCCCTGGAAGCAGCAGTGCGCACGCGACCGCGAATGCCACCACGCCGCGCGATGGCGCTCCGAAGCCGCTGCGGGGCCAGCGAGGTGCCCACAGCGCCAGCACGCCGGCGACGCCGAGCACGACGGCGACTGGCGCCAACCACCCGGGCACGGCGGTGCCGCCCCGCAGCAGGTAGACCCCGTAGCCCACGCAGCAAGCCAGCGCCCCCGCGAGCGTCGCTGGCGCCGCACGGTGGCCGCGATAGCGCCACGCCAGCGCGAGGCCCGCGCCACACAGCGCCGCGGTCGCCGGTGAGAGCGCCGCCACGTAGTAGGAGTTGGGGTAGCCGCCGACGCTGAAGAAGGCCCACAGCACCACCAGCCACGTCCCCCACAGCACCACTGCCGCCCGTAGCGGGTCGCGCCGGTCGGCGCGGGCCCGCCCGCGCTCCAGCAGGATCGCCGCCGCGGCGATCAGCGCGGCGGGTAGCAGCCAGCCGTCGTCGCGGCCGAACACGCCGCTCAGCAGCCTGCCGGGGCCCGGCTTGACGCTGTGCGTCGGAGTCGAGGCAGCTTCGGAGAGCTGCACGAGGAACTGCGCCGGATGGCCGGCGCCAGCGAACACGTTGCTGCGCCCGAGGCGCGAGATCCCGTTGTAGTCGAATACCTGGCTGAACAGCGAGTCGTTCTGCGTGCCGTCCACGTACGGCCGGTCGTGCGCCGGCACCAGCGAGACGACCGTCATCCAGCTCAGCGACACCACCACCGTCACGACCCCGGCGAGCGCCACGTCCCTGAGGCGGGTGCGCAACCGCGGCGTCGCCGCCAGCAAATAGGCCGCTGCCAGCGCCGGCAGCACCAGCCATGCCGCCAGCATCTTCACCTGGAACGCCAGCCCCACCCACACCCCCGCCAGCAGCAGTTTGAGCAATCGCCCATTGGCAGGGGCTGGGTGATACACGTCTCCCCAATCGGTCCCCGTTTCTGCCAGCAGCGCGGCAGAGGTGGCGTCGGCGGCGAGCACGAGCAACAGGATCAGCAGCGAATCGGCCACGTTGCCGCGGTTGAGCGCCACCGTCACGGGGCTCGTGGCGAGCACCGCGGCCGCGACGATTCCGGCGAGCGGCCCCGCGAGGCGTCGCACCGCGCGGTAGAGCACGAGGACCGTGAGCACTCCCTCGACCACCTGTGGGAGCACGATCGCCCACACGTGAAATCCGAAGAGCCGCAGCGACAGCGCCTGCGGCCACAGCGCTCCGGGCAGCTTGTCGACCGACACGGTGCCCGCCGGGTCGAACGCGCCGAAGAAGAAGTCGTGCCAGCTCGATGACATGCTGCGCGCCGCCGCCCCATAGAAGTCCTCCAGTGCCGCTCCGTTCATCCCCCACCCGTAGGCCAGCCCCGCGACCGTGGCGATCGCCAGTAGCGCGGGGCGCGCCCACGGCGGCTGGTTGGGCGGGGAGCGCCAGACGCGCGGCAGCGAGCGCCACGCGCGCTCCGCCAGACTCTCGACGTACCCCCACAGGCCGCCGATCTGCGGCGGGGAGCCACCGTTGCGCCCGGGCGTACCCCCGTTGCGCTCCCGAGTTGCTGCCGGCGGCACCTCACGCTCGCCGGCCGATCGCCCCACGGCCTCCCGCATTGCCGAATCTTAGTCAGATAGGCTCCTTGGGATATTTCAGACTCGCGGGATGAGGCCCTCACGTGGTAGGCGCCGCCCCGCCGCCGGCCTCCTGCCGGCCGCGCCCCCCCCCGGGCACGGAATCCATCATTGAGCTTGGCGTCCTATCGGGAGATCCAGAACGGCATCGGCTATCGGCTCTGGAGGCGCTCCTCGGTGGAGGGCCTGCGTCGTGACCTGCGGGCCGTCTCGCGCCTGCCTCGCTGTCGAGCGCCTAGGATGTCGAATCTCTGTACGTGTAAGACGACTACTTCTGAGGAGACTCCATGCCTGGACCGGTGTTGTTCTGCTACGACGGGTCGGAGGGGTCGCGGGCGGCGATGACCGCGGCGGTGGAGCTCGTCGCCCATCCAGCGCCTGCGGTGGTGCTGACGATCTGGCAGCCCGCGGCGGTGCTGCTGGCGCGGGCTGGGGGCTTCGGCGGCGGCTACCTGAGCGACGAGGAGCGCGTCGATGGGGAGCAGGCCCAATTGGCCGCTGACGCCGCTAAGGAGGGCGTGGAGCGCGCACGCGCCCATGGCTATGACGCCGACTATCGCGTCGAGGAGGCCACGGAAGGCGCAGGACGTAGGATTATCGAGATCGCCGACGAGCTCGACGCGCGGCTGATCGTATGCGGTTGACGCGGGCTCGGCACGGTCGCCTCGGCGCTGCTCGGCAGCGTCTCGCACGTCGTACTCGCCCACGCCGGGCGCCCCGTCCTGGTCGCGCCAGAGCGCTGAGGAGAGTCGTTACACCCGCGGTGATCGAGCGGACGTCTTGCGGCGGGTTAGACATTTCGCTCGGCTAGGTGGCAGTCCGGGAGCTGGGAGCGCTCATGCTTGAGGCTGCGCGTTGGGCGGCGGTGGCTCGCCGCCCGGTGCTCCTGGGTCTCCCGGCCCGTCGCTCGGCGAACTGCCGTTTCGACCACGCCGAATCAGGGTGATGATCCAGATCGCGCCGCCGACGACGGCAGCCCCGATCAATGCCCAGGCCCACCCCGGCAGACCGCTCGATTCTGAGGATGGTTCTTTGTTAGCGGCCGCCGCGGCGCCGACGGCCGCCGCGGCCGGAGCGTGGCTGGTCGACGTTGTGGTCGGGGTGGTCGGGGCGGTGACGGTCTGCGTTTTGACGACGGTATTTGTCTGTGTGGGTGCGGTCACGGTCGTTGTCTTCGACGGTGCGGTGACCGTCTGAGTCTTAGTAACCGTCTCCGTCTTCGTCGGTGTGGTGCTCGTGGTCGTCGGAGTCTTGGCAGCAGCTGCGGTCGTCGCCGACTTCGTTTTCGCCGACGCGGTCGCTGTCTGGTTCTGGGCGGGCTGGGTCTCGGTCTTGGCCTGCGTGGCTGTAGGGGTAGTGCTGTCGGTGCTCGTGGTGGCGCCCTCCGCGCGGCTGGAGACCGTCTGGCTCAGGCTGCTGGCCACACTCGCTGCCCCGCCTGAGCCACACGCGGCCAAGGTGAGCCCAGAGAGGCAAAGCGCGCACGCCCGCAAAGCCCAGCGCGTCCCGATTCTGTCCCAGCGGCTGTCGCAAGGAGTTTCACCGTAGCCGCCGCTGCGCCGGCGGTCGTGTGTGTCGCTGATCATGGAAACCCAAGCAGCGTCGGGTAGTTGGCTCTTGGCTTCGGGATCGAGGTTGCCGCAGACTTGGGCATCGACAGGCGACCAGCCGTTGGTTCCATAGCCGCCATCGAGACAGAATAAATTGACCATACATGGCGTTGTCCGGGAATAACCGCAGACCGGAATAGGGTTAACTACGTAGCCTCCTATGACACGCGAGCGGTTCCGGCAAGGGCCAGGGAGCGGCCGAGTCCCAGTACGAACGCATGAAGTTCGCGCAGGCTGGCGCCATCAAGATCGTCAATTCTCTCAGACGGCATTCTCGTTAGCTCGACGCATGGCAGCATCTGGGCGCCAGTCTCATGGGTCAGTGCTCGACGCCGGACCTGCGACTAGGCCTCACGGCAACCTAGACTAGACACAACCGCAGCATCGAAGAAAGGATCCGCCAATGTGCCGCTGGCTCGCGTATTCAGGATCTCTTGCCCTTACCTTCGGCCTCGAGGACGACCCACTCGCCGCGATCGAGCATGCTGTCGGACTCGTCGAACGAGGTGCCCGAGGCGACCTGCCGGATCGTAGGTCAAGGCCACGACGAGCAGCAGCCATTCCGCCCGAGGGCGCCATGAGCGCGAGGGAGGCCATTGCGGCGCGGCTGCCGTGGCGGCTCCGTATCGCGGCGGTCGTTGCGCTCATCGTTGCCGCCCGGCACGACATCGCTTACGTCTGCATTCCCGCAGGGACTCGAAACCACTTCGGCCTTGACCGTGATGACGTCGTGGGCGCGCTGCTGCAGGTGGCTGTGGGCAGGTGAGGCTTCCCGCGGCACGTCTGGCGCTCGGCCTGGTCGTCTTCATATTGGTCGGTTGGGGGGCTGGGGCGCTCGTGACCGCGCTGGTCGGGTCAGGCGGGCTGGACGTGGTACGCGACGTCGCCAGCGAACGCTCGGCCGGTCTGACCGCTGTGGCGCAAGTGGTGACCTGGGCGGGCAGCGCGTTTGTGCTGGTCCCGCTCGCCCTGGTCTGCTGTTTGCTGCTCGTCCGGGCGGGTCTGCGCCGGGAGGCCTTCGTGGTGGCTTTGAGTCTCGCCGGCGCGATGCTGCTCTCGGATGTCGTCAAGCTGCTCGTGTCCCGACCACGGCCCCCCGTCGAGCACCTGCAGGCGGTGACCGGCTTCGAGCTTTCCTTCGGGACATGCCACGCAGGCGAGCGCGTTCTGGTTCTCGCTCGTGCTGGCGCTGTCGGCGGCGGGAGTCGCGCCGCTGGTCACCCGCGTGGCCGCCGGGCTGGCGCTGGCGCTGGTGCTCGCGGTCGCCCTCTCACGCATCTACCTGGGCGTGCACTACCCGGGGGACGTCCTCGCCGGCGTTCTCCTCGGGACGGGCTGGGCGGTGTTCGTCGCACGCTGCATGCGGGAGGCCCCGGTCGGGTGAGCTCAAGCCGAGCCGAACGCTGGGTGCCGGGCGTTCGCGTCATCCGCAGGTATCAGCGTGCGTGGCTGCAAGCGGACCTCCTCGCCGGTGCGGTGCTGGCCGCGATTCTTGTTCCGCAGGGCATGGCCTATGCCGACCTGTTGGAGACCCTCGACCGCGAGCACTTCTACCCGACGCTCGAGGCCGCGCTCGAGGAGATCCGATCAGGCGACTGCGCGCTGGATCGTCTGGGGCGATCCTGACGCCTGCCGGCGCGCGATCAGCTTGCCGAGCTCCCACAGCCCGAGCAGCAGCACGGCGGCGGCGAGCGCCAGCCCGAACTGGCCGGCGGTGAGGGGTCTCGTGTCGAGCAGCCTGTTGAAAGCGTCCAGCTGCGTGACCAGCACCGCGAGCGCGATCTCCACGAGCGCGGTCTCCACGAGCGCGGTCCAGTTCATGCGGGAGTTGTCGAAGGTAGCGCTCGTCAGCGTCGAGCTCAGGGTGCTGCGACTCTCGTACGCCGCGACGACGAGCATCAGCGCGAACGCGGTCAGCCCGATCGACGACCCGATCACGGTGCTTCCGTAATGGGACTTGCCGAGGTGGATCAGCGCATCGAGGCAGATCGCCGTATAGAGGCCGACGAGCCCGGTGAGCTTGACGCCGGCGGTCATGATCGACTCGGCCGGCCATCATGCGCAGCCCCTGTCCCTCCATACGGGTCACGTTCGCTTCCGCGCGGGCGCGCAGATCCGCGTCCCAGGGGATGCTCCGGCGGGCGGCAAGCGCGCTCGCGGCGTGACTCATCACCGCTGGCGCCGCGCCCTTGACGAAGCAACGGACAACCTCCCTGCCCGAGGCGTCCGACGCCTTCGTGAAGGCCGCCATCAGCTTGTAGGTGGGGTCGAACGGCAGCGTCGCCAGGCGCGGGAACCGATCCCGTGTCGTATCGATGTCGAGGCCCGCCTTGTGGGCGAGCACGAGCAGAGCTCCCTCGGTCGGATCGCCCACGACCTTGCCGTCCACGAGCGCGGCGTCGCTGGCGACGACGTAGGGCAGGATCGCGCCGTCGATCGTGTCCGAGGACCCGGCGGCATGGTGGATCCCGCCCTGCAGCTCGTAGCCGCTACCGGAAATCGTATAGCGGTCGGTTGGGTCCACCACCTCGATCGCGGTCATCTGGTTCATCGTCAGCGTCCCGGGTCTTGTCGGAGTTGATCGCCGAGGTCGAACCAAGCGTCTCGACCGACGCCAGGTCCGTCAAAACCGCCCCGTGCTTGGCCAAATCCGCTGCGCCGAGCGACAGGATCACCTGCAACACCGTGGGCATCGCCTCCGGGATGGCGGCAATCGCAAGTGCGACCGCGCTCGTGAATACAACCGTCGCCGATAGGTCGCGTACTGCCGACCCAGCCGCCGCCAGCCCGGCACCGGCTGCTCCACCGGCAGAGCGTTGGGGCCATGGCGATCGAGCAGCTCGGCGGCCCGCTCGACGGAGAGCCCCACCGCGGGATCGACGCCCAGCCGCGCACCGACGTCCTCGGGGGAAAGGTGCCACCAGTCCTGGGTGGGAGCGGCTTGGTCGATACGCCGGCTGGCGGCCGTCGCCATCCTCACCGTTCCGGTTTGACCGCGGGCCGGCCTGGCGCGGGCGACCGGTGGCGATCCCCCTGACCATCGCGCCCGGGCTCGTCGTCCTTTGCGTCTTGACGCTCTTGTTCGAAGGGGTCGGCGGCGGCCCCCTTGGGCGCCTGCTCCTCGAGGCGCTGCCTGATCTCGAGCAGCGCCTGGCGCTGCTGGTCGGTGACGGGCGGGAAGCGAGGATCGATCTCCATCAGCGTGTTAACCAGGACGGCCGCGGCGCCGATCCGGGCAAACCACTTGCGGTCCGCCGGGATCACATACCACGGAGCCCACTCCGTGCTGGTGTGCGAGAGCGTCTCGGAGAATGCCCGCTGGTACTCATCCCAGTGCTCACGCTCCCTGACGTCGGCCGTGGAGAACTTCCAGTTGTGGTCGGGAAGATCGATCCGGCGCAGGAAGCGGGCGCGCTGCTCCTCCTTGGAGACGTTCAAGAACAGCTTGACGACCCGGATGCCGTTTTCGGCGAGGTAGCGCTCCCAGTCGTTGATCTCCCGGTAGCGTCGGCGCCACACGTCGCCCTTCTTCGCCGCCTGCGGCAGCTTCTGGCGATCGAGGTTCTCCGGGTGCACCCGCACCACGAGCACCTCCTCGTAATGGGAGCGGTTGAAGATGCCGATCTCGCCGCGAGCGGGGAGGCGCCGCGCGTAGCGCCAGAGGAAGTCGTGATCGAGCTCCTCCGCCGAGGGCACCTTGAAGCTGTGCACCGCGACACCCTGAGGGTTCACCCCACTCATCACGTGGCGGATCGTCCCGTCCTTGCCGGCCGCATCCAACGCCTGCAAGACCACCAGCACCCCCCACGTACCCTGAGCCGCAAGCCGAGCCTGGTACTCGGACAGCAGCCGCACCCCCTCAGCGAGCAGCGCGCGACCCTCCCGCTTCTTCTTCACGCCCCCCTTGAAGGCGGGGTCGAAGTCCTTGGCGAGGGTCACCTTCGCACCGGGCTTGACCCGGAACGGCTCAATGAACTCGGCAACCCTCTTTTGGCGCTTGTCGGCCATCCGCCCTCCTTATCCAAGACTACCGCCACCACCAGCCCAGCCGGTGTCGATCCAAATCTCCCCGCTGCGCCAGCGCCCCGCATCCGCAACACCCCGAAGACGAAACGAGGCGAACTACCCGTCGGACGCCGGCGGCACTCGAAGTCGCCAGGCTGCGACGTCGGGGGGAGCCCGACGCAATGAGTTGGGATGACGCTGCTGGGGCTCCTAGGAGGAGCGCGAGAACAGCCGCAGGAAGAGCAGGAAGATATTCAGGACATCCAGGAAGATCCCGGCTGCCAACGGGATCGCCTCGTTCTTCCCTGCGTGGCGCAGCCGGTTGAAGTCCACGACGGTGTAAAGGCCGAAGATCGCAAGCCCGGCGAGCGAGTAGATCGTGTAGGCGGCGGGTATGCGAACGAAGATCAGCGCGATGCCGGCGAGGATGAGCACCAGCAGCAGCCAGAACAACGTTCGGTATAGGAAGGACAGGTCGCGACGGATTGCGTAACCGACGCAGCCGAGGCCGCCCACGAACAGCGCGGTCGCCCCGAATGCCTGGCGGACCGCGGTCGGATCGGTCGCAGAGTAGTAATTGATGGTGCTAGCCACACTCGCGCCTATCAGCAGGCCGAACGCGAGTAGCAGCGCCAACGCAAGGCCGTGGTTCCCGCGTGCGCTTGCAACATTCAGCCCGACCAGGCAGCCGAGCGCGATCAACCACGCCACGAACCACCCGGCTCCGCCCAAGTTCCGGCCCAGGTACACCCCCAGCGTCGCAAACCCCACCGTCAGCGCGACGAGCGCCATCACCCGGCCGAATAGCGTCTGGGCACGGCTCGCAGGCACACCTGCCGCATAACTAGCCGAACTCATCCACCGAATCCTAACGCCACCTACAGAGATCACACGGCCCCGGCGAGGTGAGGGATCGAATGGGCACAGTCCGGACGTGACCTGTTCGGAGATTGTTTGGAGGGAACTCTCAGAGCGGCGATTTCGAGAGCCGCCCGCGACAAGCGATACTGTGTCGCCAACGCGTACAGCTTCGCGCGATAGCGGGACCATGGCATCGTTTGCGACGCCATGCCCGGGGAGCGTTGATCAGAAGACTGTCGGCCTGGCTCGCGATCGCATCAACCAGCTGAGATAACAAGCGTCCCTGACTTGCCGCCCCAGGCCCTCGCACTCGCGTTCGCCGCCTCGATCTATCCGCCCGCCGTCGCGGCCGTGATTGCCCTCGGACGCGGCCAGCAGCTGCGCTCTCGCGTCGTCGCGTTCGTGATCGCGGCCTTCCTCGTGACGTACGCGACGGGCACAGTGATGCTGTTCTTGCTCGAAGAACTCGGCGCAACCGCTACCACCAGCCGATCGGCGAGCACGGCAATCGAGCTGGTGCTCGGCGTGCTGCTGATCGCGCTTGCCGTTCGATTGCAGAGGAAGCGACCGGACCCCGACGCCCACCCGGAGGCGCCCAGTGGGCCCTCCAAGATCGATCGCTATCTAGCGAGCCGCAGGCTGGCGTTTGTGTTGGGTATCACCCTGTACATCCTCCCGTCGCCGATCTACATTGCCGCCGTCAAGGCGATCGCCGACGCGAAGCTCTCAACGTCCAATGAGCTGCTGGACCTCGCCGCAACGGTCGCAGTGATGCTGTGGCTGATCGAGGTCCCGATGCTGCTGCTGCTGATCATCCCGGGCCACGCAGAACGCACGCTCGACGCGATCAACAGATGGTTTGCCCACAACGGGCGGACGGTCGCGATTGTGGCATCCGCCGCCGCTGGCGCCTACCTTGCGATCAAGGGCCTCGTCGACCTGGCCAGCTGAGGACGGACGCCCCCCACGTCCCGAGGACGGACGCCCCCCACGTCCCGAGGACGGACGCCCCCCACGTCCCGAGGACGGACGCCCCCCACGTCCCGAGGATGGACGCCCCCCACGTCCCGAGGACGGACGCCCCCCACGTCCCGAGGACGGACGCCCCCCACGTCCCGAGGACGGACGCCCCCCACGTCCCGAGGACGGACGCCCCCCACGTCCGATCTTTCGGGGGCGCCACCGACGCTGTCAGTAGGATTGGCGCTATGAGAAGGTTGCGTCGGACGGGGTTGCCTCGGACGGGCAACCGCTCGTAGGCAACTACTGGAAACATTCATGAGTATAACTACCAATCAATTCAAGAACGGCAATCACATCGACGTGGAGGGCACGGTCTTCAAGATCGTGGAGTTCCAGCACGTCAAGCCGGGCAAGGGCGGTGCGTTCGTGCGCACGAAGCTGCGCCGGGCTTCCGACGGCGCAGTGATTGACCGCACGTTCAGGGCGGGCGAGAAGTTCCGCCCGGTGCGCACGGAGGCGCGCAAGATGCAGTTTCTCTACGCGGACGGCACCGACGCACACTTCATGGACACCGAGTCCTACGAGCAGCTGGCGGTGCCGGAGAGCAGCTTCGCGGAGGCGCTGCGCTGGATCAAGCCCTCCAGCGAGGTCGATGTGCTGTTCATCGACGAGCAGCCCTCCGACGTGCAGCTCCCGAGCGCTGTCGACCTGGAGGTCGCCGAGACCGAGCCCGGCCTGCGCGGCGACACCGCCTCGGGGGGCGGCACCAAGCCAGCGACGCTCGAGACCGGCGCCACAATCAGCGTTCCCCTGTTCGTGAACGTGGGGGAGCGGGTGCGGGTGGACACACGCTCGGGCGAATATGTCTCGCGCGCCTGAGCCCCCCCATCCGGCCAGGTCAGGACGACATGTGGCCTTGCCTGAGTTGCCCCATCCGGTCGGGTCAGGACGAGACGTAGCCTCGCCTAAGCCCCATCGGCGGGGCTCCGAGCTCGACCCCGCGAGGGTCTGAGTGCGCCGCTCCGAGCAGCGGCGGCAGGCGGTGTTCGCGCTCTACCAGCACGATCTCACCGGCCTGCCGCTTGCCGACACGCTCCCAGCGGGCGCCTCGCTGATGACGCGCGCGCTGGCGCACGCGGCGGCGGACCGGGCGGCGGAGCTCGACGAAGTGATCGACCGCCATGCGCACGGCTGGTCGGTGGAGCGCATCCAGCCGCTGGAGCGCAGCATCCTGAGGGTGGCGCTGATCGAGATCCTGCACCCCGACGCGTCGCCGGGCGAGACGCCGATTCCGCCCGAGGGGGCGATCGAGGAGGCGGTGCAGGGCGCGAAGACGTTCTGCGGCGCGGATGCCCCGGGGTTCGTCAACGGGGTGCTGGCGGCGGTGTTGCGCGAAGTACGGGAGAATGCCCCGATCTCATGAACGAAGCGACTGACTCCCTGGACGAGCTGATCGGGCGCCTGGAACGCGCGGCGGAGCAGTTGCGCTCCGGTGAGCTCTCCACCGACGCGGCCGCGACACTGGTGGACGAGTGCGCGGCGCTGGCCAACCGCGCGGGGGGGAGCTCGAGCGCCGCGCGCGTGCCGAGGTGCTCGACCGCAGCCGGGAGACACTCGCCTCCGGCGAGCGGGTGGGTGGGGTCCAAATCATCGGCCAGCCCCCCGGCCAGGACTCACTGCTGTAGTGCCCGCTGGCGCTATCTCCGCCGCCTCCTACCCCGAACACCTGCGGGCCGAGGTGGAGCGCTATCTGGAGAAGATGCGCTTCTCCGAGGAGGATCTGACGGCGGGCCTCGACGAGGCGATGCGCTACTCGCTGCTGGCCGGCGGCAAGCGGATCCGTCCCGTACTCGCGCTCGCGACTGCCCAGGCGGTGCGGTTGGAGCACCACGAGGTGCTGCCGTTGGCGGGGGCGATCGAGCTGATCCACACCTACTCGCTGATCCACGACGACCTGCCGGCGATGGACGACGATGGGCTGCGCCGCGGCCAGCCCACCTGCCATGTGGCGTTCGGCGAGGACGTCGCGATCCTCGCCGGAGATGGGCTGTACGCGGAGGCGTTCCGCCATCTCCTGACCCACCAGCGCGCGGCGCCCGAGCGGGTGCTGGCGGCAGCGGCGGAGCTCGCCGCGGCGACGGGCGCGGGGGGGATGGTGGGGGGCCAGTACGCGGATGTACGAGCCACGGCGCCGCACGGGCTGGGCGGGTTGCGGCGTCTGCACGAGCTGAAGACCGGTCGGCTGATCGGGGCATCGGTATTGTGCGTGCTGACATTGGGCGGAGTTGACGGACCTGCGACAATGGCGTTCAACCGCTTTGCGGCGGAGCTGGGCGTGTTGTTCCAGATCGTCGATGACATACTCGATGTGACAGGGACCGAGGATGCGCTCGGCAAGCCCCAAGGAAGCGATGAGCGTCACGGCAAGCGCACCTACGTGAGCGAGTTCGGAATCGACCAAGCGAAGGCACTGGCCGCGGAGTCCCACCGCACGGCGCGGGCGGCCCTGGCGGAGGCGGCACATGCCGGTGTCGATCCCGCCTACCCGCGCGACACCGGCGAGCTCGAGCGGATCACCGACTTCATCTACACCCGTACCTCATGAGCGACCAGCGACCAGACAGCGGCGGCGGGGGGCAACCAAACCAATCGCTGCTGGGCAAGGTGGAGGGGCCGCAGGATCTGCTGGGCCTCTCCGAGGAGGAGCTGCAGCGCTTGGCGCAGGAGGTACGCGAGTACATCATCGACACGGTGGGGGAGATCGGGGGGCACTTCGGCGCCAACCTCGGCACCTGCGAGCTGGCGGTGGCGTTGCACTCGCTGTTGGACTCGCCCCGCGACAAGATCCTGTGGGATGTCGGCCACCAGGCCTACCCGCACAAGGTCCTGACCGGCCGGCGCGATCGACTGGACACGATCCGTCAATATGGCGGCCTCGCGCCATTCTGCTCGATCGCGGAGTCCCCGCATGACATCATCGGCGCCGGTCACGCCTCGACCTCGGTCGGATACGCGGTCGGCATCAAGGAGGGGATGCGCCACCTCAGCAGCGCGGCCGGGGGCCACCATCCCGACGGCAAGGTTGTGGCGGTGATCGGCGATGGCGCGATGACCGGTGGTGTGGCGTTCGAGGCGATCAGCCAGGCGGGGGGGATGGGCACGCCGATCGTGGTGGTGCTGAACGACAACGGGATGTCGATCTCTCCGAACGTCGGCGCGCTGTCGCGCTACTTCAACCGCGTACGCCTGAACCCGAAGCTGTGGCATGCCCGCGAGGGCGTCGAGGGTGGCCTCGCGCGGCTGCCGGGCGCGGTGGGCGCGGCTTTCGAGAAGCTGGGTCCCCAGCTGAAGGAGTCCTTGAAGGCGTTCTGGGCCCCCGGCTTGTGGTGGGAGGAACTCGACTGGGCCTACATGGGAGTGATCGACGGCCATGACGTGCGCGCGCTACGTGAGGCACTGCGCGAGGCACTGGCCGCCGGACGCCCGGTGGTCGTACACATCGCCACGGTCAAGGGCAAGGGCTTCGCGCCGGCGGAGGACGGGGGCCTCGAGGGCATGGAGAAGTGGCATGCCGCGAAGCCGAAGTCGATCCTCAACGGCTCGCCCACACCCGTGCCGGCAGCCTCGCAGACCGCGAGCACAGGCCCCGCGGGCGGGCGTGGCGTGGCGCGGGCAGCGGTGGCGAAGCCGCAGTACACCCAGGTCTTCGGCGAAGCGCTGGTGAGGGAGTGCGAACGCGACCGGCGCGTGGTCGGGATCACCGCGGCGATGAACTCGGGCACCGGCCTCAACATCCTGCAAAGGGCGCTCCCGGAGCGCTACTTCGACGTGGGAATCGCCGAGCAGCAGGCGATCCTGTTCGCAGCTGGTCTCGCACTCGAGGGGGTCAAGCCGGTGGCGGCGATCTACTCCACGTTCCTGCAGCGCGCCTACGACCAGATCGTGCACGACGTGTGCCTGCAGAAGTTGAACGTGGTGTTCGCGATGGATCGCGCGGGGCTCGTCGGCGACGACGGGCCCACCCACCACGGCGTGTTCGACATCGCCTATCTGCGCTGCCTGCCCAACATCGTGCTGATGGCACCGCGCGATGAGGCGATGCTGGTGCACATGCTGCGCACTGCGCTGCTCTACGACGACGGGCCGATCGCGCTGCGCTACCCGCGCGGGGAGGGCGTCGGTGTGCCGCTGCCCGAGGAGCCGCGCGCGATCGCGATCGGCACCGGTGAGATCCTCCGCGAGGCGAGCATCGGACCCCGCCTACCCCGCCGTGTGGCGCTGGTCGGCTACGGCAGCGGCGTCGGCAAGGCACTGGAGGCGGCGACCCTGCTGGAGGGGAGCGGCATCGGCGTGACGGTCGCGGATGCGCGCTTCGCCAAGCCGATCGACGCGGGCCTGATGGCACAGCTTGCGGCTGAGCACGACCTGCTGGTGAGCGTCGAGGAGGGGGTGCTCGCGGGAGGCTTTGGCAGCGCGGTGTGGGAGACCCTCAGCGAGATGGGGCTAACCCCGAGGATCCTCCGCGTGGGCCTGCCCGACCGCTACGTGACGCACGGCAAGCCGGCGCTGCTGCACGAGGAGGTTGGCTTCACGGGCGCCAAGATCGCCGAGCGCGTGGCGGCGGCGATCCTCGACCGCGACTCAGCGGCGGTGGAGGCGTAGAGACTGGGAGCTTGGCTGGCTCCAGAGCCATTGGCTGGTGTGGCCCGGCGAACATACGTGCGTTATATCGCTTGAGCAAAGATCGAACATCTGTGCGCACTCTCACACACAAGACTGCCCGCATCGGGCATCATGCTTTTAGACCCGAAGTACAGCAGCATCCCTCCTCCCTCGAAACGGCCCGCTTCCCAGGCGGGCCGTTTCATTTAACCGCCTCTCGCGCGCCGCTCCTAGCGCAGCATCGTCGAAC
Source organism: uncultured Solirubrobacterales bacterium (assembly GCA_963724305.1). Classification (GTDB taxonomy): domain Bacteria; phylum Actinomycetota; class Thermoleophilia; order Solirubrobacterales; family Solirubrobacteraceae; genus Palsa-744. The sequence goes on along the minus strand of CAVRUG010000004.1, from coordinate 323,097 downwards.
GCGGCTGCATGCTTGAAGGCCCTCGCGGTGGAGGGGCGATCGGCGAGGTTGGCGCTGACCGCACAGTGCGGCGGAGCGGGTACCGTTCGGGCGATGGGCAAGCAGCGGCTGGACACCCTCCTGGCGGAGCGCGGGCTGTTTGAGTCGCGCAGCCGCGCCGCGGCCTCGGTGATGGCGGGGGAGGTGCGGGTGGGGACCGGAGGGCGGCGCGCGGAAAAGCCGGGGGAGATGGTGGCGCAAGACGTGGTCGTGAGCGTCGCCGAGCGCCCGCGGTATGTGTCGCGCGGCGGGATCAAGCTGGAGAACGCGCTGGCTCGCACCGAGATCTCGGTGTCGGGGAGGGTTGCGCTCGATGTGGGGGCCTCGACGGGGGGCTTCGCCGACTGCCTGCTGCAACGTGGCGCGGCCGAGGTCGTCGCCGTGGACGTTGGTTATGGAGAGCTCCACCACCGTCTGCGCACCGATCCGCGAGTGCATGTGCTGGAGCGCACAAACGCGCGCGTGCTGGATCCTGCGATCCTTCCCGCCGTGCCCAACCTCGCGGTGGTGGACGTCTCGTTCATCTCTCTCACCAAGGTGCTGCCAGCCGTGGTCGGCTGCCTCGCCGCTCCCTACGACGTGCTGGCGCTGATCAAGCCCCAGTTCGAGGCACCGCGTGAGCGGGTCGGCAAAGGCGGTGTCGTGCGCGACCCCGACGCGCGCCGTGCCGCGCTTGTGGCCGTCGGGCTCGCCATCACGGGCATTGAGAGCTCGGCCGGCCCGCCGGCCGTCCTCGGCTTCCGCTCCTCCGGCTTGCCCGGCCCCAAGGGGAATCGCGAGACCTTCATCTGGCTGGCCGAGCCGGAGCGTGTGGGCGGTGCGCAGAGTGTGGAGGAGATCGAGCACATGGCGCACGGGGAGGAGTCGTGAGGGTGGCTGACCGGTCCGGAGAGGGGGAGGGGTCGTGAGCGTGGACGACCAGTCTGGGGAGGGGAAGGGGTCGTGAGCATGGAGGATCGCTTCACCAGGGAGTCATGGGCGTGACCAACCAGTCATCTACTGGCCCCCGCCCGGAGGGCGTAGATCTAGAAAAGCCAGATCACGTTGGCGGGGATCCTCTCAACGTCGCCGTGCTCACCCACCGGCGGGTCGAGGACACCCACGCGGCGCTGGGTGCGCTGATCGAGCGGGCCCGCGCTGTCGGCGCGACGCTGCGCTTCGACGCGGAGGAGACCGTCAAGCACGGTCTGCGCGCTGAACCCGGTGTCGAGGTGGATACCGAGATCGGCGGGGGTGCGGAGCAACTTTGCATCGTGCTCGGCGGGGACGGGACGATCCTGCGCGCATTGCAGCTCTACGCGGGCAGCTCGGTGCCGGTGTTCGCAATCAACTTCGGCGAGATCGGCTTTCTTGCCACCGTCGAGCCGGAGGAGATCGAGGATGGCGTCGCGCGTGCGCTCAGCGGCAGCTTCGAGCTGCTGCGTCTCCCCGGGATCGTGCTCGAGACGCCCTGCGGCGAGGAGACCGCGATCAACGACGTCGCGATCCACCGCCGCGTTGGCGAGCGCGTGGCGGAGTTGGCGTACGCGCTCGACGGTGAAGAGGTCGGCTCGGTGCGCTGCGACGGGCTAGTGCTTGCCACGCCCGCGGGGTCGACCGGCTACAACCTCGCCAACGCCGGACCGGTGATGGCGTGGGGGGTGAAGGGGTTCGTGGTCTCCTTCATCGCGCCCCACTCGCTCACCGCCCGTGCGCTGGTGGTGGCGCCAACCGATCCGATCACGATCCACAACCGCTCGCGCGAGGCACTGGACGTCTCGGTCGACGGGCGCCCCGTCTGCGAGCTGGGCCCCGACGAGCACATCCGCGCGCGCTTCGTCAACGGCGTCGGCACGATCGCGCAGCTCCCCGGCTCCTCTTTCTACCGCCGCTTGCGCGAGAAGTTCGGCCGGCTCGCTCGCTGAAGGCGCGTCGAGGCTGTCGTCGCTGGGCTCGGGCTGCCCGACCGAGCGGGCCTGAAGTATCCGCTCGCGCGCTGAACAGGCTCAGGCGGCGCTGCGGACTGTCGCCGGCACGCCGTGCTCGCCGGTGCGCGGCAGCGAGTCCACGAAGCCGTCGAGCTGCTCGCGCGAGAAGCGTCGCTGACCACCGGGCGTGCGATAGCAGTCGAGGTGCCCCGCGTCCGCCCAGCGGCGGATGGTCGCCAGCGAGACGCCCAGGTAGCGCGCGGCCTGCGAGCTGGTGAACACCAGCTGGCGATCGCTGTGCGGGGAGTTGGGTGGGGCGAAGGGCATCGGGGGTCCTCTGAGTCGAAGGCCAAGGAGCCAGTGTGGGCTGCGGAGGGCACTCCGGATGTTGTTCCGGTGCGCCTCTCCATCGAGTGTGTCGGCACACGTGCCTCGGAAGTTGAGCGTCGCGCACCTTTGTGGACGTTTGCCTGACCGTGTGCCTCCGACGACCCCCGGTGGCCCCGTCGGCCGGGGTGTCCGGCGGGGAGATCTCGAATATTGCGGGCCCCTCGAAACTCCTGCATTTGCAATAAATACTGCACTTAGCAGCGAATATCCGAGCAAAACTGGACAATTCGTCCAACACTGGTACTATCCTGCGCAAACCTACTCATGTCGAGAGGTGGCGGTTGTCCTGGAGAGGTTGGGACCGGGGGCCGCAAAGCCCCCCAATTCACGCGGCCCTGGGCCCCGAGCTAAGGAGGACGAGCATGGGTTTCAACAAGTAGAAGTCCTTGGCTTGAGCCAAGCAGTCAGCTTGTTAGCGAGCGCCGCTCTAGAGCGGCGCTCGTTTGTTGTTGGTGTGGACCCTACCGCGCGGTGGGCTGCGCGATCGCGCGTGCGCGGCGCTCGAACGCGAGCTCGGCCTCGAAGTCGGCCTCGTCGCCTGAGGCAAGCTTTGCGGGTCCCTCGCGCTCGAGCATCGCGATGAAGCTGTTCACGAGCTCTCCGTCGAACTGACGCCCTGACATCCGCCGCAGCTCGGTCATCGCATCCTGCGGGGTCATCGGGGAGCGGTAGGAATCGCGCGAGGTCATCGTGTCGTAGGTGCTGCAGATCGCGAGGATCCGCGAGGGCAACGGGATCTCGTTGCCGATCAGCCCAGCTGGGTAGCCGCTACCGTCGACGTGCTCGTGGTGGTAGAGGATTGCGTCCGCGACCGGCCCATACCCGTCGAGGCGCCCCACTAGCGTGGCGCCGTCCTGCGGGTGGCGACGGATCAGCGCCCAGTCCTCGTCGGAGAGGATCTCGGCGTTGAGGATCCGATCGGGCAGCGCGAACTTGCCGATGTCGTGCAGCAGCCCCGCCGTGTGGGCGATGTCCTGGTCGGCCTCACTGCAACCTGCCTCCTGCGCCAACGTGCGCGCGTAGCGGGCGACCGCGGCGGCGTGGCGCGCGGTCACGCGGTCGCGCAGCGCGAGCGTCTGGACCAGCGTCGTCAGCACCCCGAGCTGCAGCGAGGCGAGGTGCATCGAGCGTGCCTCCAGCTGATCGGCTCGATCCTCGGAGCGCAACAGCGCCATCGCCAGGTATTGGAAGATCAAGATCACCAACACCGAGCTGAGCAGAACCGGAAAGCCCAGATTCGCATAGGCCACCGCCAGCGCAGCCGCAAGCGCTGCCGCCGCGATCTGTCCGGGAAGAATCGGCACCAGTACGTCCTGGACCTGGCCGAGCAGCCTACGGCCCTCGAGAATCCAGTTGTCGAGAGCGATCATCAGAAAGTTCATGCTGTCGGTCACTACGAACACGGCGACGACCTCGAGCGCGAAGATGGTCATGCCCTGCGTGGTGTGCTGGATGCCGTGGTGGATATTGCCGACCAATGCCCGAGCCAGCAGGCCGCCGACGACTGGGAAGACGGCAAACGTGGCGAGGTTGGTGAGCCAGGACGTCAGCGGCAGTCGCCTGGTCGCGGAGGTCAAGATCATCGCTGCGATGCCAAAGAGGGCTGCCGGTGCAGGGCCCAGCAGCGTCATGGCAAGCACCAGTGCGATGAAAGCCGCCGTGATCTCCTGTCCCCGGAGGTTGATGCTCAACCGCTGCCCACCGAGCGCAAGCGCCATCAGCAGCACCACCAGCTGGATCGGCTGCCAATCCTCCGCGCGAGAAGTCAAGACGGCGGCGGCGACGGCTCCCGCGAGCAGCAGCGCCTCGGTGGCGCAGAAAAGTTGTCTCGTGATCTTGGATGCGGGCATTAGTCGGTCCTTGTCGTCCTTAACGACCGATACCGGGTGGCACTTAACGACAGTCCGTCATACCCCGCGAGATCCTGAGTATGTCGTCCGAGCCAGTTGCCCTGAGGCCGAATCGATGGTCTCGGCGGTGAGGCCCATCTCGGGTGGCACGCTCGCGGTGGGGTCGCCCGCGCGGATCATGCCGGTGGCCCACAGCCGCGCGAAGCCGAGCGTGGTGGTGGCGATGATCGAGCCGAACACGAGGAACGCGATCCGGGGCGAGCTCAGCGCCATCACCAGCCCGCTCAGCGGCAGGCCGATCAGGGGACAGAGGGCGCCGATCGATTCGACCCCGCCCATCAGGCGCCCGCGCAGCCGCTCGGGCGTGAGCAGCTGCACGGTGCCAAGCAGCGATGCCCATTGCACGCCGTTGCCGACGCCGCCGAGCAGCGCCGCGAGCGCCGCGAGCGCCAGCGTGGGCGCCGCGGCGAAGCCGAGATAGGCGAGGCCGACCGCGAGCGTGCCGAGCGTCAGCATCGCCCCCAGCGAGCGGCGCGCGCCACGCGCGAAGAGGAGGCTGCCGCCGAGCTGGCCGACACCCCAGATTGCCAGCAGCGCGCCGTAGCCGACATCGCCGGCGCGCAGGGTGCCCTTCGCGTAGAACACCTCCACCGGCGCGGCCGTCTCGAAGAAGACCAGCGCCGTGGCTTGGGTGAGCAGCATGGCGCGTAGGGCTGGCGCGTCGCGCACGTGCTCCCAGGCCGAGGCCAGCCGTGCCCGCACCGAGGCGCCGGCGCGCTCCTCGACGTACACGTAGAGATCCACCACCAGAGCCCCGCAGGCGAGGAACGAGCCGGCGTCGATGAGCAGCGCGACCGGGCCCCCGAAGGCCCGCACGGCGAGCGCCCCGAGTGTCGGCCCGAGCACGACCGAGGCCGACAGCGCCACGTTGAGCGCCGCGTTGGCGTTGTAGATGCCCTGCTCGGCGCCCTGCTCCGCGCCGGCGCGTGCCGCCTGGGCGCGCAAAAGCGAACTCGCGGTTAGTTCCACCGCCCCGTCGAGCGCCACCAGCACGAGGATCGCGGGCAGCATGAAGTGCCACACCGTCGCCGCCAACAGCGCGGCGCAGAGCGCCTCGAACGCGTACAGCGCGCTGAGCGTGCGTCTGTGGGTCGAGGCCTCCACGCGGGCGACTAGCGCCGGCACCGCCAGCGCCGGCAGGTAGCGTGCGACGAACAGCGCCGTGACCGCCGCGGCATCGTGGGTGTGGTCGTAGATCGCCAGCGACAGGGCGACCGTGCCAAACCAGGTGCCCAGCTTGTTGACCGTGTAGGCGGCTAGGATCCGCCGCAGCCGGGGAGAGGTTGGCAGGATCGACACGCCGCCACGCTAGCGGCTGCGCCGGGGGGGAGAGATTCGCCTGGACGAGATGGTGGATTTCGTGCAGGCGGACTCGGCGCGCGCTCGTCAGACGGAGTGCGGGTGGGATCGACTGGAGAGCGAACTCCGGGAAGAGGCGAGCGGCAAGCGCAGTGTCTAGAGAATCGATGCGCGCAGCGATGGGGCGATCGGCGAGCACCTGTGCGGCGCTCCGGCGCTCACCAGCCGAGCGTGACCTGGCGGCTGACGTTGGGTGTCGCGAGCCCGAGCGCGACGACGGGAAGGTTGGGGTGGCGGCTGCCGAGCATGAGCATCAACGATTCCGCGGACACATCGCCGAGGTCGCCCGCGAGCATCACCACGCTGCTGGCTGGAGCCCGTTCAAGCACCTCCGAGACCGCACCCGCCTCCCCGAGCTGGGCGCCCTCTGGTAGCGACTGGCTGAGGTCGTGCAGCACCGCCGCGCGCTGCGCAGGGTCGGCGCCGGCAACCAGGATGCGTGAGTGCTTTTTGGCGCTGAGGGTTGCAGGGCTCATCTCATCACTGGGCTCAGGTCGTCATGTAGCTGGAGTCGATCAGTTCGGCTTCGCCGACGATCCCCAGCTCCGCATCGATGTTGCGGCTGGCCGACAGGCGCGCGAGCGCCGACAGGGCTACGAACGCCACTGCCGCGATCGCCAGCCATACGAGTGCGACGCCTAACACGGTCATCGCCGCTCACCCAACTTCGTCTGTGGTGTGGTTGTGTTGCGCATCGTCTCACCTCTCGGTGTGCGTACGGCGCCCTGCCTGTCGCTTGCTGCCGGTCCGGATCGGTGGGTGCCGTTTGGATAGGTCACTACACACGACATGATGCGACCTGCGCGGGCGTTTGTCTGCCGTCCGGATGGTGCCGATCGTGTCGTCCCAAAGGTGCCGATCGGTGTCGTCCCGGGGGTGCATGCTCAGACTGGCGGGCGGGTCGCGGAGCGCTCTGGCAGGGCCCGTAGGGATGTCGCGGAGCGCCTGAGAAGAGCCCGTTGCCGCCTCGGCGGCCGCTACGGTGTGCGGATGCAAACTGGCACGCCCGGGGTGGATCGCCCGATCGAGGTGATCATCGCCGACGACCACGCCGTCGTGCGCGACGGGATCCGCACCGTGCTGGAGCGCGAGGCGCAGGAGTTCGTCGTGGTCGCCGAGGCCGCCGACGTGCCGGCGACGATCCGCGAAGTACGTGCCCACAAACCCGACCTGCTGACGCTCGATCTGACGATGCCCGGTGGCTCGAGCCTGGCGGCGCTGCCGCAGTGCTTCGTCGCCCACCCACCGCTGGCCGTCGCGATCCTGACGATGCGCGAGGATCCCGAGTACGCCCGCCAGGCGCTCCGGGCGGGGGCGCGCAGCTATGTGCTCAAGGAGGCAGAGCCCGCCGAGCTGCTGCAGGCCTTCCGGCTGGCGGTGGCCGGCGGCAACTACCTGCACCCGAGGCTGGGGGCGCTGATGGCGACTGGCGGGGAGAGCACGCAGGATGGGGCGGCGCTGTCCGAGCGCGAGCGCGAGGTGGTGAGGTTGATCGCGCTGGGCCACACCAACCCGCAGATCGCCGAGCAGCTGCACGTCGCGGAGCGCACCGTCAAGACCTACCGCGCCCGTGCGATCGAGAAGCTGGGCTTCTCCTCGCGCGCAGAGCTCACCGCATACGCGCGGCGGCTGGGTCTCGTGGACTAGCGCGTCAGTGTGGGCTACACCACCACCGCCCGCCCGGCGAGCGGCACCGTGAGCCGCACCGTGGTGCCCTCGCCGCGCTCGCCGCAGCCGCCCGCTCCGAGCTCCAGCTCCCCCCCGACCAGCTCGGCGCGCTCGCGCATCCCGGACATCCCGAAGCCGCCCTCCAGGCCATCGCCGCGTGGGCCGAGGCCGGTGCCTCCCGCGGGTAGGCCGCGACCGTCGTCGGCGACCGACACGCGGACCGTGGAGCCATCGCCGTTGAGCGCGATGCCGACCACCGCCCGCGAGGCTTGCGCGTGTCGGGAGACGTTGGTGAGCGCCTCCTGCACGACGCGGTAGATCGTGCTCTCGAGCTCCGCGTCGAGTCGCTCGCCGGCGGGGTCGAGGGTGATCTCGGTACGCACCTCCAGGCCGTCGATCGCGTGTGCGCGGCGGGCGAGCGCTTCAAGCGCCGGCACCAGGCCGAGGTCGTCGAGCGCCGCGGGACGCAGCTCGGTGATCAGGTGGCGCAGCCCGTCGATCTCCACCCCGAGACCCTCGAGCACCGCGTCGACGGCCTCGCTGAGCGCGGCCTCGTCGTGGCGGTCGCGCGCGTCGGCTAGTTTCAGGCGCAGCACGCCGAGGCCCTGCACGGTCTCGTCGTGGATCTCGCGCGCCCAACGCGTGCGCTCGCGCTCGCGTGCCTCCATGCCGAAGCGCAGACGCTCGATCTCGACCGAGCGCTCGGCGGCCAAACGCTGCGCGACGCTCGCCGCGAACGCGGCCAACGCCTCACGGTCGGGCCCGCGAAAGCCGCCGCCTGTACGCAGCGCGATCACGAGGCCGCCGCCGTGGCTCTCCATGCTCAGTGGCTCGACCAAAGCGGCGCGTGCCTCCAAGCCCAGTTCGTGTAGCCACGCCGCCTCCTGCCCGCGCGGGCGGTCGAGTGCCACCGGTCGCCCGGTGAGATAAAGCGCGCCCAACGCGGAGCCCTGCACGGGCACCACCCGCAGTCGCGGCGTGCCGGTGCCGGAGGCGGCGGCGACGCGTAGCTCGGCGCGCTCCTCGATCACCATCAACAGCGTGGTGGCGTCGAGCAGCGCGAGGCCGCGATCGGCCATCAGGCGCAGAAGCCACAGCTCGGAGCCGGAGAGCATCCGGAAAACCTATCCGCTCGGGGGGTCGTATCCGCTACCACGGTGTCTGGTGCCATCGGCCCACGGACGACGATCGGTCTCTGGCGCTCCACCGCTCGCGCGGCCGGAGGCGGCGTGGCCGCGCGAATTGGGTAGGTGGCAGCGCAAGTGCCCACCAGACGCGAACGCTAACCGTCGGCGATGTGCGCAAATCCGTTGTCGGAGCGCTCGAGTCGAACCGCCACGCGCGCCTCCTCGAGCAGCGCACCTGCGCTCATCCCAGCCCGCCACTGCGCGAGCCCGACCGCGACCCGCAGCGAGCGGCGATGGCCGGAGGATTCCAGCTTGATCGCACGCAGACGCATGAGCATCCGCCGCGCGACGACCTCCGCGCGCAGGGCGTCGGCACCGGGGAGCACGATCAGCAACTCGCTCTCCGAGGGGCGCCCCACCCGGTCGAAGCGGCGCAGCTCGCGCCGTAGCGCAAGCTCCACATAAGCAAGCACGCGCTCGACTAGCCGGTCGCCGTGTGCGACCCGCAGCACGGCCAGATCCTCGATGTCGAGCAGTAGGCAGCTGAGCGCGGTGTTGTGGCGGGCGGCCCGGTTGACCTCCTCCTCCAAACGCTCGCACAGAGCATCGCGCGAGAGGTATTCGATCGACCCCCGCAGGGGACGCTCGGTGTCATCGAACTCGCGGGCAACCATGCCGTGTGCGGGGGGAGAGAGCCACGTGGTGCCCAATCAACGCAAGTCTACGTGCCGGTCTCACGCGAGAGCGCCCACCGTCGTCGCCGATCCGTCGGTACCTGCTGATAGACCTGCAAGCGTGCTACAGGAGTTGCGTGTCGAGAATCTGCTGCTGATCGAGCAAGCCGAGCTGGAGCTGGCGCCGGGGCTGAACGTGCTCACGGGCGAGACCGGTGCCGGCAAGACCGTGCTGGCGCACGCGCTCGATCTGCTGCTCGGCGGGCGCGCGCGGGCAGGGATCGTGCGGCCCGGCGCGAGCGAGGCATATGTCGAGGGCGCGTTCGCGCCGTCCCCGGAGCTGCTGGCGCGCCGCAGCCAGGGGACACTCGCCTGCGACCGAAGCGGGGGGACATTCGCCTCCGGCGAGCATCCCCCGTTCGGCGGGCATCCCCGTTTCAGCCAGCGCGGCGGGGAGCACTGGGAGCTGCTGGCGCAGGACGCACAAGAGATCGTGTTGGCGCGGCGCGTGGGGGTCGACGGGCGCACCCGTGCCTACCTGAATGGCCGCACCATCGCCGTGGCCGACCTGCGCACGATTGGGGAGGCGCTGCTCTCCTTTTACGGTCAGCACGAGCATCGCAAGCTGACGCTGGCCGCCGCGCAGCTCGAGATCCTCGACGGCTTCATCGGGCCCGAGCAGGCCGTGCGCTGCGCCGCCTGCGCGGCTGCCTATCGCGAGGTGCGCGAGCTGAGCCAGCAGCTGGAGGATTTGCGTGGGCTAGATGGCGAGCGCGAGCGCGAGCTCGACCTGCTCGAGCACGAGCTCGCCGAGATCGACGCAGTCGCGCCGCAGGAGGGGGAGCAGGAGCGGCTGCGCGCCGAGCGCGAGCGGCTGCGGCGACTCGATGCGCTGCTCGCGGCAGCCGCTGCGGCAGCTGAAGCGCTCGCCGGTGGACAGGGCTACGACGGCGGCTCCGACGCGCCCGGGGCGACTGCGCTAGCGGCCGAGGCGGCTGCGCGTCTGGATCCGCTCGTGGGCGTGGATCCCGTACTCGACGAGCTCGCCGAGCGCGCCAAAGTGCTGGCCATCGAGACTGGGGATCTCGCCGGTGAGCTGCGCGACTACGGCGAGCGGCTGGAGGGGGAGACGGTGGGCGCGGGGGAGTTCGGCGATCACACGGCAGGTGGGCTGCAGGCAGTGGAAGAACGTCTTGGCGCGTTGGAGCGTCTGCTGCGCAAGCACGGGCCTACCGTGGCGGCGGTGCTGGAGTACGCCGAGCGAGCCCGCCAACGACGCGAGCAGCTGGCGGGCGCGGCGGTGGCGATGGAGGAGGTAGGCGAGCACATGCAGGCCGCGCAGGCCACGCTGGAGACCTACGTGGTGGGGCTGCGCGACGCGCGTGAGGCCGCTGCGCCGCGCCTGGCAGAGGCGGTGCGCGAGCAGCTCGCCGCGCTGGCGATGCCCGACGCGGCATTCGCGGTGGAGTTGTCTTCGCGTGAGCCCGGGCCGGCGGGCAGCGACACCGTCGAGCTGATGATCGCTCCCAATCCCGGCGTCCCCGCCGCCCCGCTACGCGAGATCGCGAGCGGCGGAGAGCTGTCGCGTGTGATGCTGGCGCTGATGACCGTCGCCAACAGCGGCTCGGAGACGACGCTCGTGTTCGACGAGGTGGATGCGGGCATCGGCGGCCACACGGCCCGCGCGGTGGGTGAGCGATTGCGTGAGCTGGCGGGCACGCGCCAGGTGGTGTGCATCACCCATTTGCCCCAGATCGCCTCGCTCGCCGCGCGCCACTTCACAGTTGTGAAGGACGCCACCGCTGGCAGCACCAGCACGCGGGTGGAGCGGCTCGGCGAGCCCGAGGTGCTGAGCGAGCTAGTGCGAATGCTGGGTGCTCCTGAGCGCGACCCATCGGCGCGCCGCCACGCGCGCGAGCTGCGCAAGGCGGCTTGACTGACTATGCAGACCTGATCAGCTCGGGCGCTGGACCTCGGAGGCCGCTTGGCAGAGCAGTTGTAGACCGTCGCTTGAGACGACCTGCACGAGATCTCCCACGCATGATGGTTCGGAGCCGTCTTCGCAGACGAACGCTTCTTCGCTGCCGTTTTCGCCTTCTTCCACGGCTTCAGGCGCGCTGGCGTCGGCGCAGCGCGCCTGCGCTGGGCTGGAGGACCCCGTCTGTCGGCTCCTCGCTGGGCCCGTGCTCTGGCCGCCACCCCCCTGTTCGCCTTCGGACTGTTCGACTTCGGGCTGCTCGACGACTTCGGGCTGCTCGCCGCCGTTGGGTGGTGTGGGCGACCCCGTGGTGTGCTGATGAGCAGCGCTTTTCGAGTGCTTTCGCGCTCTACCCTTGCGGCGTCCTTTGCCTCTGCTCGCGGAGCAGGAGGTGCTGCGCTTGGAGCGGTTGGTCGAATGGGTGCAGGCTGCGCTGTGCGCCCGCGCGTTGGCTGGGGGTGAGAGAGCCAGCGCGAGCAGGAGCGCGGTGGCGACCAGGGCGGTCACAAGAGTTAGGGCGCGGGTCGAGATGGCCGCGGTCACGGCTCGGTCTCCTTCAATGGGTGGTGGAGCGCTGCTTTCCGTGGCGTCACGGGAGACGCCGACACACTTTCCATCGGTGGCGGTGCCTACCGGGCGGGAGCGCACGGCCGGATCGTGGACGAAGGGCCGAGCACCGCGAGAGTTCCGTGGGACCGGGGGCTAGACTCTCGAGACAGAGCATGAGTCGCCCCGCGCCCGACCGCCACGCAGACCCGCCGGCCAAGACCCGGTTCATCTTCATCACCGGCGGCGTCGTCTCTTCGCTGGGGAAGGGCATCGCCGCCGCGTCGATCGGGCGGCTGCTGGTTGCGCGCGGCCTCACGGTGGGGCTGCAGAAGTTCGACCCCTACATCAACGTCGATCCGGGCACGATGTCCCCCTACCAGCACGGGGAGGTGTTCGTCACCGAGGATGGCGCCGAGACCGATCTCGACCTCGGTCACTACGAGCGCTTCACCGACGCCAACACCTCGCGTGCCTCCAACGTCACCGCGGGCGGGATCTACGACACGGTGATCCGCCGCGAGCGCCGCGGGGACTACCTCGGGGGCACCGTGCAGGTGGTGCCCCACATCACCGACGAGATCAAGCAGCGCATCGCGCTGATCGCGCAGTCGAGCGACGTCGACTTCGTGATCACCGAGGTGGGCGGCACCGTGGGGGACATCGAGTCGTTGCCGTTCTTGGAGGCGATCCGCCAGTTCCCCGTCGACGTGGGGCGGCGGCGCTGCATGTTCATCCACCTGACGCTGGTCCCCTTCATCGGCCACGCCGGCGAGTTGAAGACCAAGCCCACCCAGCACTCTGTCAACGAGCTGCGCCGCATCGGGATCGCCCCCGACATGCTGATGTGCCGCTCGGAGGGCTCGCTCTCGCATGAGATCCGCAAGAAGATCGCGCTGTTCGCCAGCCTCCCGGTGAGTGCGATCGTGTCGGCGTGCGACGTGGACAACATCTACAAGGTGCCGCTTACCTTCCGCGAACAGGGTGTGGACGACTTCATCCTCGAGCACTTCGGCGTGGAGGCCCCCGCGCCCGATCTCGCCAGTTGGACGGAGCCGATCGAGCGCGCCGAGCGAGCCGGCGAACGGGCTAGCGGGGAGATGGGCGAGCAGGGCGGCGGGGACATGGGTGGGCGGGCTATCAATACCGTGCGGATCGCGATCGTCGGCAAGTACGTGCAGCTGGAGGATGCCTACCTGTCGGTCTCCGAGGCGCTGCGCCACGCCGCCGCATTGCAGGACGCGCGCGTGCAGATCGAGTGGGTGGACTCCGAACGGTTGGAGGGCGCGGGTACCCACAGCCGCGAGGATCGCGAGCACGCTCGCGAGCTGTTGAGTGGGGTCAACGGCATCCTGATCCCCGGGGGCTTCGGTGGGCGCGGGATCGAGGGCAAGATCGCCGCCGCCCAGATCGCGCGCGAGCAGCGCGTCCCCTACCTGGGGATCTGCCTTGGGATGCAGGTGGCCGTCGCCGAGTTCGCGCGCCACGTCGCCGGCATGGAGGGCGCCAACTCGACCGAGTTCGATCTCGAGACTCCCTTCCCCGTGATCGACTTGCTGCCCGAGCAGAAGGAGATCGCCGACCTCGGCGGAACGATGCGCCTGGGGGCCGATCCGATCAAGTTGCATGAGGGCTCCCGTGTGCGCGCGATCTACGGCGAGGCGGTCGTGTATGAGCGCCACCGCCACCGTTACGAGGTCAACAACCTGCTGCGCCGTCAGCTGCAGAACGCCGGCCTCGGTATCTGCGGCACGTCGCCCGACGAGCGCCTGGTCGAGACGATCGAGCTGCCCGGTGGTGAGGGTGGGCATCCATTTTTCATCGCCTCGCAGTTCCACCCCGAGTTCAAGTCTCGCCCTGAGCGTCCCGCGCCGCTGTTTCGCGAGTTCGTCGCCGCCGCGCTCCTGCAGGCGGGCGAGCGGGGTGGGCAGGCCGGCGGTGAGCCCGCCGAAGACGACCGCTCGCCGGTCGGACGGCAACTCGCCGAGAACCGGTGAGCCCAGCGCTCGAGGGCGATCCTCCCGATGGGCGGGCGGGTGCGTCTGCAGAGCGTCTTTCGCCTGCTCCGCCTGACGAGCTGGAGCGCCGCTACCTGCACGACATCTTCGCCGATCTCTGCCGGATCGAGAGCCCCTCGGGCCACGAGCGGGCCTGCGCAGAGCGGATTGCCACGGAGCTGCGGGCGCTCGGGATCGAGGTGGAGGAAGATGGCGCCGCCGCGGCGGCGGGCTCAGACTGCGGCAACCTGCTCGCGCGGATAGCTGCCTCACCCGTCGCGGGAGACTCCACCGAGGAGCGGCAGTGCATCCTGTTGTGCGCGCACATGGACACCGTGCCGCTGCAGGCCGCCGTCGAGCCGGTGCTACACGACGGCTTCTGGGAAAACGCCAACGAGGGGATCCTCGGCGCGGACAACAAGGCGGCAGTCGCCGTTCTGCTGGCGCTGGCCCGCCGTCTACACCGCGATCTGGCCGCCACCCATCGCCCCGGCGCCCACCCACCCGAGGCTGGCGCTGGCGCCCCGGTGGACATCGAGCTGCTGTTCACCGTCGGCGAGGAGCGAATGCTGGCGGGCGCTCGCGCGTTTGACCACACCCGCCTGCGCAGCAGCTTTGGCTACGCCTTTGACCACGCCTCTCCGATCGGCGAGTTGGTGCTCTCCGCCCCGACCCACCACCGCCTGCAGGCGACCTTCCGCGGCGCTGCCGCCCACGCCGGCGTGCGACCCGAGGAGGGCCGCAGCGCGATCCTGGCCGCCGCGCGTGCGGTCGCCGATATGCGCCTCGGCCGGATTGACGCGCACACGACCGCCAACGTCGGCACGATCGCCGGCGGCTCGGCGATCAACGTCGTCCCCGAGCGCTGCTCCATCCTTGCCGAGGTGCGCGCGCAGCGCGAAGAGCGCGCCGAGGAGATCCTCGCGGAGTTGCTGGACTGCGTGCACGAGGCCGCCAACCTCCCCGAGTGCGAATGCGACGTGGATGTCACTGTGGAGCGCACCTTCACCGGCTATCGCACCTCTCCTTCCGCGCCCGCGGTGCGCGCCGCCGAGTGCGCGCTGCGCGCTTGCGGGTATGAGCCGCTGCGGATCGCGAGCGGCGGTGCCTCCGACGCCAACGCACTGATCGCGGCTGGCCTGACCGTCGTCAACCTCGCCAACGGCACCGAGCGCAACCACGAGCCGGGCGAGCGAGTAAGCGCCGCGGCGCTGGAGGCGACATTGGAGATCGCGCTGGCTTTGCCGGCGGCCGTTGCCGCTAACTGAAGCCGGGAGACACGCGCCTGCGGCGCGAATCCCCGTTTCGGCCAGCAGGAGTAGCTCCACGGAGGGCGAAATGCCCAGCCGTGAGCATGACCGCCCCCAGCGCGAGCATCGAGAGCCTCGCGCTCGACTTCCTCGCCTATCTGGAGCTGGAGCGGGGACTCTCGCGCAACACGCTGGAGGCCTACCGAATCGATCTACTCCAGTTCGGCGAGTTTCTGCGTCGTGGTGGCTTGGGCCCGCTCGACGTTGGTCATGGCGACCTCGCGGCGTTCCTCTCCGAGCTGGCGGATGGCACCGAGGAGCGTCCCGCGGTTGCGCCTGCCACGCTGCAGCGCAAGGCTGCCTGTCTGCGCTCCTTCTACCGGCATCTGCGCCGCGAGGGTCTGCTCGAGGACGATCCGACCGCCGAGCTGCGCGGACCGCCTCGCCTGCAGAAGCTGCCGCTGGTGCTCACACGCGAGGAGGTGTCGCTGCTGCTGCGCCAGCCCGCGGGGATGGAGCCGCTCGCGCTGCGCGACCGCGCGTTGTTGGAGGTGATGTACGCGTGTGGGTTGCGAGCCTCGGAGACGATCGCGCTGGAGCTCGGCGACGTGGATCTCGAGGAGGGTATGCTGCGCGCGCGTGGCAAGGGCTCCAAGGAGCGAATCGTGCCCGTCGGGAGCGCCGCTGTAGGCGCGTTGCGCGCGTGGTGCGAGCGCGGACGCCCGAAGCTGGAGGGTGGGGCCGGCGCTCATGCGCTCTTCCTCAATCACCGCGGCCGGCCGCTCACGCGCCAGGGCCTCTACAAGATCGTGCAGGCCCACGCTCGCTCCGCGGGGCTCTCAGAGCGCATGAGCCCGCACACGCTGCGTCACACATTCGCCACGCACCTGCTCGCCGGCGGTTGCGACTTGCGCTCGGTGCAGGACATGCTGGGCCACGCCGACCTCGCCACCACCCAGATCTACACCCATCTCTCCTCGGAGCGTCTGAAGGGCGTCTACTTCGACGCTCACCCGCGCGCAAAGAGGTAAGCCGCATATGCTGGGGCGACCTTGCCCGAGCTGCCCGAGGTCGAGACCATCCGCCGCCAGCTTGCCCCGCTTGTCGAGGGTCGGCGCCTGCTGCGCGTGGAGATCCTCGACCCGCGCTGGTCGCGCCCGCTGGCGCCCGAGGAGCTCGCTGAAGCACTGGTGGGGCGGCGTGTGGAGCGTCTGGAGCGGCGCGGAAAGTATCTCTTGTGGCGCCTCGCCGATGAGGTCTTCCTCGCGCAGCACCTGCGCATGACGGGCGCGGTTCTATGCGAGCCAAAGCCGGAGCCTGCGCACGTGCGCGTGCGCGTCCTGCTGGGCGCGCCCAGCAGGACGGCCGAGTCAAGCGCGCCGCGCGGAGCGCTGGATCCGGGAGCGCGTCCGCCGACCGCCTTGGCTGGTACGCGCGGTCCCCGCCGCCGGCACCTGGTGATCGTCGATCCTCGCCGCTTCGGCACCGGCGAGCTGCTGCTGGGGGAGGAGGCGATGGAGCACTTCTTCGCCGCACGGCTGGGGCTGGAGCCGCTGGACGAGCGCTTCACCGTCGAGCATCTACGCGCGCTGGCACGCGGGCGTGCCGCGCCGGTGAAGACGTTTCTGCTCGACCAGCGCCGCATCGCCGGCGTCGGCAACATCTACGCCGACGAGGCGCTTTTCCGCGCCGGCATCCACCCGCTGCGCCCCGCGGGGCGGCTCGCGCCCGCCCAGTATGCGCGCCTGCGCGAGGGCGTGATCGAGGCGCTGGGCGAAGGGATCGACGCGCGCGGGGCGACGATCGACGACTTCCGCCACGTCGACGGGGTACAGGGCTCCTTCCAAGATCGCTTTCTTGTGCACCGTCGCGAGGGCCTGCCTTGCCCGCGTTGCGGGCGCACGATCGTGAAGATGGTGGTCGGCGGGCGCGGCACCTATGTCTGCGAGCACTGCCAACCACGCCCGCGGGGAAGCGGTCGGGGTCTCAGGCCACCAGCAACTCGTCCAGCCGGCCGTCCTCGGCGGCGGCCTGCGTCTCGCTGAAGCCTCCCACCAACTGGCCGTTGACGAGCACCTGGGGGAAGGTCATCATCCCGGTTTTCGCCGCCAGCTCCACACGGCCCTCGGGGTCCTTGGAGAGGTTGACCTCGGCGAACTCCAGCCCGCGGGAGCGCAGAAGACCCTTCACGCGAGCGCAGTAGGCGCACGGCTCGGTCGTGTACACGGTGATGAGACTCATTACTTCATAAAGTATAGCCAGTCGTCGAGGCAACGAACACCGAGGAATCGCCAGTAGTCGAGGCGATAAACACCGAGGAATCGCCAGTCGTCGAGGCGATAAACACCGAGGAATCGCCAGTCGTCGAGGCGATAAACACCGAGGGCCCGCACTGGGCGGGCCCTCGGCAGTCGCTTGGCGCGATGTCTTACTTCTTGTGCTTCTTGACCTTCTTGGCCTTCTTCTTCGTCTTTTTGGAGGCCGCGTGTGCCTTGCCTTTCTTGTCACTCGTACTGGCGAGTGCCCCCGCAATCGGAGTTACCAGCGGCTTGGCTGACGCTTCAATTTCTGATTTGCGTTTTGCCAATTCCGCCTCTCGCGCTGCATTTGCTTCCGCTTCTTCTTTTGCGCGCCTCGCGTTGGCGGCTTCGATTTCTGCTGTGGTCTTTTTTTCTTCCGCTTCTTTTTCGGCTTCTCTTTTGTGCTGTTTTTCTTCAGCGGCGGCTTCCCGTTTGATGCGTGCTTCTTCGGCCGCCAGTTCCCTGGTCTTCTGTTTTTCTTCCGCTGCTTTTGTTTCGGCTTCTCTTTCTTCTTTGGCTTTCTTTGCTTCTGCTTCTTTTTCTTCTTTCGCCTGTTTCGCTTCGGCTTCTTTTTCTTCCTTTGCTTTTGCTTCCGCTTTTTCTTTTTCTTCTTTTGCTTTTTCTTCTGCTTCTTTCTTTTCCTTCGCGCCGAGGTTCGTCGAGAAGTTGACGAGATGATCGCGGACGATCTCCTCGTTTTCGTACCGCGCGGTGAGATCGACCGATGCGAACGTGCTGTCCACCAAGTCGATCGCCGCCAGGCCTTCGTCGTTTGTGGTTGCGCAGAGGCTGTTGGTGCCTTCCAGATAGGGGTTGGTCACGTAGCTGCCGCCGAGGTAGACTTCGCCGCCTTTGCCCAGCAGCTGTTCGGGGTCAGACAGCGTGTCTCCGTTGGTGGGGTTGCTGAACTTGTAAAGCCCGGCTTCCTGCTGTGCGTGGAAGCACACCGTCTCATCGACGATCGGACGCCCGTCGATGTCCTGCGCCTTGGCAACCACGATCCGTACGTTCGCTTCTTCTTTGCCGTTGCCCTTCGGGAACTCGAAGAATTCCTTCTCCCACTTCGACCTGACTTTCTTGATCAGCGACCCTTCTGAGCTCTGCTGCCTGTAGTCGACCGGCTGATATGGATACACGGCCGTGGCGGAGATCGACGATTCGCCGATGACTTCGTCGTACAGGTTCTTCAGGTCGCAGCCGCCGTCGGCGTTCTTGATGATCTTGCCTGCTTCGCTTTCGCCTTCGGCTCCGCCGAACACGGGGATGTGGTTCAGGTAGAACCCGTCGCCCGGCGTGTACGTCACGAGCACTTCGCCGCGCTCGTCGGTGTAGAACGTTTCGTTCAACGAACCGCTCGGGGTCTGGTAGTAGGTCGAGCCTTCCTCATCGTCCTGGCCGCCGGTGCGCTGCAGGCAGCCCGTCGATTCGGCGGTGCGCGACCCGCTGGTGAGCACCGATGTCCAGAACTTGTACGGTTCGGGGTGTTTGTTCAAGAACCCGGGGAAGTCGCCTCCGGGGCTTGGCCCGTCGATACCGGATGCCTGAGCTTCGGGGCGATCGGTGGCCGGGATGTACGCGCTGTAGTACGGGTTGTCGGAGTAGATCTGGGCCTTGCTCGCGCCCGAGATCTGACCCACGCCGCCCAGACTGGAGCCGCCTTCGTTGGCCGCGAGGTGCACGTTGACACGCATCGCCGGCATCGGGCTGTCGTCGGCATTGAGCCTGCCGTTGCTGAGCAGCGTTTCGGTGACCTCTGGATCGAACGGTCCGACCGCGTCTGAATTCGGACCTTCTTCTGGGCTTCCGTGAATGTCCCACAGGCCCGGGTTGCTGCCCGGCGGTTCGGTTTCTCCGGAGCTGCTCGCCAGCGCATCGGCCAGGGTTTCCCAGCTTGCGGGCAGGCTGTAGCTTGCTTCGGGGAGGACGTTGTGCAGCGGCGAGGTCGGTTCGACCGGGAAGCTGCCCGTCACCTTGACCTGAACGAGGCCCTGGTCGGCACTCGATTCGGGTTCGGAGAAGGGCGATGGCACGAATTCGCCGTTGCCCGAGGGGTCGCCACCGTAGGGGGGCTCGGTCAGCGTCGGCGTGTTGACCGTCAGCCAGATCGCCAGGAACTGATGCGAGAACACGACTGCTCCGGCGCTGTTCGTGACGACCGCCCTGATCCGAGCCAAGCCCGGGTTCAGCGACTTGTAGTCGATCTTCACGCAGCCGTCGCCGGCTTCGGCCTGGCTGCTGCCCGCGCTCGGCGCGAAGAACGCCTGGGTTCCGGATTCGGGCGCTGGGATCTCGGCCGGATCGGGGTTGCCCGACCAGTCCTCCTGCTGGAAGTTGACGCGCTGGCCGCCTTCTTCGCTGGTGTTGATTGCCGGGTCGCACGCCACCAAGCGCACGTGCTCGCCGACCCACGCCACATACGGGATGTTGGCGCTCTGCGGGCCGTCGGATGTGGACGTGAATATCTGGCTTGGAGCGGCAGCGGCGCCAGCTGTGAGCGTGCCGAGGGCCAGCATCGCCGCTCCCACCGCGGAGACGAGCCCCGCGATCATTTTCCTTTTGTGTTGTGGTCGCATATGTGTGCGGCCTCCTCCTTGGTTGGTGAGCTCGAGTGCCTTGCAACGACACGAGGTGTGAGAGATGCCACGATGGGCCCACGACGGGTATTCCATCCTCACGGATGCTATGGGTGTTCCACTCTTTGCACAATCATCATGTGGGGTAGTTTTTGACCCCGCTTGTATGGGTAGGTAAAACGCCACCCCAAAGGCTGTCGTGCTCGCTGGGGCGCTCACCTTCTGGAGCCGTCATGCACCCTTGCCCGAGGGCCTGCATCGCCTGCACTCGGTTGCGCACCCCTAACTTGGAGTAGATCGTGCGCAGGTGAAACTTGACGGTGTTGGAGGAGATCGTGAGGTGGTGGGCGATCTGCTTGTTGCTCATCCCGCTGGAGAGCAGCTCGAGGATCTCGCGCTCGCGCGCGCTCAGCGCCGCGAGCCGATCGTTTGCCTGTGCCGAGGCCGACTGCCAACCGGCGGGCATCACCGCGCGGCCCTCCAACACGTTGCGCAGCGCGAGGATCGTCTCCTCGATGGAGTCGGAGGTGAGCACCACCCCCTCGGCGCGCTCCTCGATCGCGCGGCGCACCACGGTGGGCGTGGCGAGCTCGCACAGCAGCAGGATCTTCAGCTCGGGGTGGGCGAGCTTGATCTCGGCGACCGCCTCGGGGCCGACGGTGGGGTCGTCGGCGTAGACGATCGCGGCCTGGGGGCGCTGCCTGCACGTGCGCATTGCGGCGCTCAGCTCGCGCCAGCTCGGATAGACGCCCACCACCTTGCAGCCACCTTTCATCAGCATCCAAGCGAGCGCCTCGGCGATGAGCGTTTCGGCCCCGCCGACTATCGCGATCCTGGGCTCAGGGCGCTCAAGTGTCGCCACTGGCGATCTGCGCGTGCAGGTTGGCGGCCTCGACGCGATTGCGCACTCCCAGCCGCGAATACAGGGCACGGATGTGAAACTTGATCGTGTTGGGGCTGAGCTGGAGCTCGCGCGCGATCTCCTCGTTGCGTCTGCCGACCGCGATCAACGCCAGGATCTGGCGGTGACGGGGGCTCAACCGGGCACCGTTGCTGAGCTGGGCGGGGAGCAACTGCTGCCACCCGGCCGGTAGCACGGTGCGCCCCGTGGCGGTGTAGGCGAGCGCGGCGAGGATGTCCTCGGTGGAATAGCTCTTGAGCAGCACCCCGCTGGCTCGGTGCTCGATCGCGCAGTGCACGACCTCCTCGCAGACGGTGCGGCAGAGCAGCACGATCCGCGATTGCGCGGAAGCTTGACTGAGTAACTGCACGGCGGCCCCGCAGTTGCCCGGCTGGCCACCATCCCAGTCGAGCAATAGCACTGTCGGAGGGTGTTCCCACGTGACGGTGAGGAACTCGGCCGCGGACGCATACGCACCGAGCACCTGCAACCCGTCCTGGGCTGTGAGCAGGCTGGCGGTGGCGTCCCGCAGCAGGCGCTGACCGCCGATCAGCACAATCGTGAGCGCCGGTTGGGGACGGTCTATATGGGGGCGACCCGGCCACTCGGCGGAGAGGCCATCGGCAGGGCTCTCCCCGTGGAGGCCCGTGGGGCTGTCAATCGGCAACTGCGGCCCGGACAGGACATCCATGCCTGGCATCGCATCCCTTCTCATCCCTCGTTCCCAACGGCATGGCGTCGGTGCAGCCGTTGACTGTCAATGCCCTAATCCGCTATCACCGAGCTGCTGCCTGCCCGAGCGTACACAGGGCCGGTGGAGCGGGATCCTCGCCGTCTGGCGTGAATCGGGACAATTACCTCAGTCGGAATGTATACCACGCATAATGCGAAGTTGCGTTGTGGTCGCCGCAACGGTGTCTACATGCGATGTTGCGTGGTGGTCGCCGAAACGATGCCTACACTCGCGGTCGAGATGGCCGGGCCAGTGAAGACCGAGGCTGTGGTGCTGCGCTCGATCCGCTACGGGGAGGCGGATCGGATCCTGCACCTCTACACCCCTCACCGCGGGCGAGTGAGCGCGATCGCCAAGGGGGTACGGCGCGCGCGCAGTCGCTTCGGGGGGCGTCTGGAGCCGTTCTTCCGCCTGCACCTGGAGCTGCACGAGGGGCGCGGCGAGCTGCTGACGGTCACCGGTGCTCACACCATCGACGGCCATCCCCGCCTGCGCGAGGACGCCGGCGCGTTGGACGCCGCCGCGCGCGCCTGCGACGCGGTGGGACGGCTGTTCGAGACCTCGGAGCCCCATCCCGGAGTGTTCAACCTGCTTTGCCGCCAGCTCGCGCTGCTCGATGCACGGGTCGGGGAGCAGACCACGGCGGGGAGACATGTGGCGGATCCCGGTACGGGGGGGGTGGCGGATCCCGGTACGGGGGGGGTGGCGGATCCCGGTACGGGGGGGCCACCGCTCGAGGGCCGACCGATCGGAGATCGGCCAGCACCCGCGACGCGCGCGGCGGCGCTGCAGTTCCGTCTGAAGCTGATGCTCGCGGCGGGCCTCGCCCCTCACCTGGGAGCGTGTGCCCACTGCGGGGAGGGCGAGCACCTCGTCGGCTTCTCCGGCGCCGCCGGCGGGGTGGTGTGCGGCGCCTGCGAGGCGGGGTCGTTCCCGCTCGCGGAGGACGCTCACGGCTTCATGGTGGAGGCGCTCGGGCGAGCCCTCGCCGAGACCCCCGACGCGCCCGAGCGCGCGCTTGGCCAGGTCGAGCGCGCGATCTCCGAGACGCTCGAGCACCACGCCCACCTGCGGCTGATGCCGGCGGCGGCGCGCGCCGGCTGAGCGCCACGGCTGATCGCCACGGCGGTGGGCCAATTGCCTGTATGGTGCTGGTCGTGGACGAGGGGTTGCCGATCGCCTACCAGCTGCTCGACGACGGTGTGCCCGTGCTGGCATCGGATGGCACGCAGGTGGGGACGGTGATGTGTGTGCTGTCGGCCCCCGAGGAAGACGTCTTTCATGGACTCCTGGTTGCAACCTCCAACAACGGCATTCGCTTCGTCGAGGCGGGCCTGATCGCCTCGATCCACGAACGTGGCTGCGACCTGCGCATCGACGCGATCGCCATCGGCGGCCTGCCCGAACCGGAGCACAAGGCGCCCGTGTACAGCGAGGATCCCGGCAAGCAGCAGCGGTGGCATCACTGGGTCCACCGCATCACGGGGCGCAACGACTGGAAAAAGGAGCGCTGAACGCCCGCCCGCGGCCGGGATCGTCGCGGGCGCTGCCACAATATCCCGCGGATGGGCACCGTATCGCACGAGCAGACGGTGGCGGCGGCTTTCGCGGCGCGCCGCCAGGAGCTCGAGGAGCTCACGCTCTCGCCGCTCGCGGCACGCTCCTACCCGCCACGGCGCGCGCACGCGGAGACCGACTGCTCGCTGCGCACCCCCTTCCAGCGCGACCGCGACCGGATCGTGCACTGCAAGGCGTTCCGCCGCCTGAAACACAAGACACAGGTGTTTGTGGCGCCGATGGGCGACCACTACCGCACGCGGCTCACGCACACGCTGGAGGTGACGGGGATCTCGCGCGCGGTGGCACGCGCGCTGCGCCTCAACGAGGATCTCGTGGAGGCGATCGGGATGGGCCACGACCTTGGGCACCCGCCGTTCGGGCACATCGGCGAGGAGGTGCTGGACGCCTGCTTGCGCGAGCGTTTCGGTGGAGGGTTTCGCCACTACGAGCACTCGCTGCGGGTGGTGGAGTGCCTGGAGCGCGATGGCGCGGGCCTCAACCTCACCGCGCAGGTGCGCGACGGGATCGCCCACCACTCCAGCCGTGCCCCCGAGCCGGCGACGCTGGAGGGGCGAATCGTGCGCGTGATGGATCGCGTGGCGTACATCAACCACGACATCGACGACGCCGTGCGCGCCGGTCTGCTGCACGAGCGCGACCTCCCCGCGGAGCCGATTGCCGCGCTGGGTCGCTCGGGTTCGACGCGAATCGACGCGCTGGTGCACGACATGGTTGAGCGCTCCGAGCGCGCCGGCGAGATCGTCCAGGGCGACGAGGCGGCCCGCGCGATGGGACAGCTGCGCGAGTTCATGTTCGAACGGGTTTACCTCGGTCCGGAGGTGCGCGCCGAGCGCGAGCGCATCATCGGGGTGGTGAGAGCGCTGTTCGAGCACTACGTCGAGCACCCCGAGCTGCTGCCTGTTCGCTCGCCAGGCGGCGGCGAGCAGACCCCCCCGGTGGCGGCGGACGCGACCGAGAGCGAGGCGCTGGGGGAGCTTGACCTGGCGCAGCGCGTAACCGACTACATCGCCGGGATGACCGACCGCTACTGCATCAGGGCCTACACCGACCTCCAGGTACCGCGCGCGTTCGCGCGCTAGCAGGGGGGAGGAGGAGGGGAGGGGCTCGCGTGGCGATGAGCGCCCGTACCGCGAGGGCGGCCGGCGGCAGTGTCGGGGGCTGGCGGCAGCGGAGGCGTGCAGCGGCTAGCGTAGGCCCGGATGGCCCGCTACACACAGGAGTCCAAGGACAGGGTGCGCGACGCGGTGGACTTCGTCGAGCTGGTGTCCACCCGTACCGACCTGCGCCGTGCGGGCCCGAGCGCCTACGAGGGGCTGTGTCCCTTCCACGACGAGCGCAGCCCCTCCTTCGGGATCGACCCGACGCGCAAGGTGTACTACTGCTTCGGCTGCGGCGCGAAGGGGGACGTGTTCACGTTCGTGCAGGAGAGCGAGGGGGTGGAGTTCAAAGAGGCGCTGGAGCAGCTCGCCGACCGCAGCGGGGTGGAGCTGGAGCGCGAGGCGGAGGATCCGCGCGAAGCCGAGCGCCGCCGCCGCCGCGAGCGCCTGCTGGGACTGCTGGCGCGCACCAGCGGCTACTACGAGCGCTGCCTGTGGGAGTCCCCGGAGGCTGCGCTCGCGCGCGACTACCTCGTCGAGCGCCGGGGCTTGCGCGAGGAGACACTGCGGGCGTTCCGCGTGGGGTATGCCCCGAGCGCGTGGGATCGCGTGCTGAGCGCCTCGCGGCGGGCGGGCTTCTCCGAGCAGGAGCTGTACGCGACCGGCCTGGTGCAGCGCTCCTCAAGCGAACGGGGGCGCGTGTACGACCGCTTCCGCGCGCGCATCATGTTCCCGCTGGCCGACACCCGCGGCAGGGTGCTGGGCTTCGGCGCGCGTGCGTTGCGGGAGGAGCAGAAACCGAAGTACCTGAACACCTCCGACAACGACGTCTACCACAAGGGCCGTCACCTGTACGGCGCCGACCTCGCCCGCGCCCACGCGGCGCGCGCCGGCAGCGTGATCCTATGCGAGGGCTACACCGACGTGATCGCGATGCACCAGGCGGGGATGCCCAACGCAGTGGGCCTGATGGGCACCGCGCTGACGCCCGAGCAGGTGGGGGAGCTGGCACGCATGGCCACCACGGTGCTGCTGGCGCTCGACGCCGACACCGCCGGTCAGGAGGCGATGCTGCGCGCCTCGCAGCTGGCGGCACGCCGGAAGCTGGAGCTGCGCGTGGTGAGCTTCCCCGGTGGGATGGATCCGGCGGAGCTCGTGCAGCGCGACGGGCCGGAGGGGATCGCCGCGGCGGTGGCGAAGTCGGTGCCGTTCGTGCGCTTCCGTGTGGAACGCGTGCTGGCGGCAGGCGACCACTCCAGCCCCGAGGGCCGCGACCGCATGGTGGACGAGCTGCGCCCGGTGTTCGCCACGCTGGCGCCAAGCGCGATGCGGATGGAGCTGACGCGCCTTGTGGCCGGGCGTTTGGAGCTGCCGGAGAGCCTCGCCGAGACGCTGCTGTCGGCGCCGGCTCCGGGTCGGGCTCCGGCAAAGCGCGCAACGGATCGGCTTGCGGTGGCGGAGCTGTCGCGCAGGGCGGAGACCGAGCGAACGTTCCTGGCGCTGTGCATCGCCGCTCCGGCCGAGGGCGAGCAGGCGCTGGCGGAGCTCGACCCTGCGGAGCACTTCACCAGCGAGCGGCTGCGCCGCGCAGCCGCTCACCTGCGCGCGGGGCAGCTCTCAGAACCGATGGCGGGCATCGAGTCGGAGGACCCGGAGCTGACGGGCGTGCTGGCGGAGCTGGTGGTCGCCGCCGGGCGCCTGCCGAGCGCCGCGGCACCGGCGATGCTCGACGTGCAGCGGATGCAGCTCGACCTCGCCCGTATCGACCGCCGCATCCTCGCCGCGCGCGCGCAGGGCAGCGGCGAGGTCAGCGACCTGGCGCGCCGGCGTATCGAGGTCAAACGCGCGTTCGAGCAGGCTTACGAGCGGGCGCTGGCGGAGACCGGGGGGTAGGTCACCAGAACGAACGTACGTTCGTTTTTCCGTCCGGTCCATCGCGGACAATGGGGTGCATGGATAGGGGTTCGTTGGAGCAAATGTTGAGCCAGAGACTCTCGCTTGCAGAGATTGGGCGGCGGGTCGGGAAACACGAATCGACGGTTGCCTACTGGGTTGCGCAGTTTGGACTGGAGGCTGTCAATCGCGACAAGCATGCCGCGCGGGGGGCACTCTCACGCGAGGAGTTGGAGCGCTTTGTCGAGTCTGGTGCCTCGATCGCTGAGATTGCGGAGGCGGTTGCGCGGAGCAAGCCGACGGTACGACATTGGCTGCTCGAGTACGGCCTGAAAACTCGGAGAGGGACGATACGTCAGGTGCGCGCCGACCAACGGGCAAGGCTTGCACAACCGACTCGGATGATGCTGGATTGTCCCCACCATGGGGCCACGATGTACCAGCTGCGCGCTGAGGGTGGATACAGGTGTCTCAAGTGCCGTGCCGATGCCGTCAGTCGTCGCCGACGGAAGGTCAAGCAGACGCTCGTCCAAGAGGCTGGAGGCGCATGTCAGCTATGCGGCTACGATAGATGCATCGCTGCCCTGGAGTTCCATCATCGCGAACCTCGGGAGAAGAACTTCGCTCTGAGTCATCGCGGGGTTGCCCGCTCGCTCGAACGAGCACGCGCTGAGGCGGCGAAGTGCATTCTTCTGTGCGCCAACTGCCACGCTGAGGTTGAGGCGGGAATGCATTCGCTCGCGTAGAATCTCTACAGTCAAGGTCACTATCCTCCTGGGTAGCACAATCCGGGGTAGCTCAATTGGTAGATTGCGCTCGGCTGTTAACCGAGAGGTTGTGGGTTCGAGTCCCACCCCCGGAGTAATCTTTTGCCACAACGGCTCTAGGCCGGTACGCTCAGGCCCAGACGGGACCGCCGCCACAGTTCGCTCTCGGGTATCTTCACAAGCGCTCCATGGTGTTCCCGGTCGTACTAACGAGACTCGCTTCGGCCAAGCTGGCCGCGGCGCTTCTTGCCTGCGCTGCCTGCCTGCTCGCGTGCGCTGCGACCGCGAGCGCGACGGCCGACATCGCGATCAGCTACACCGATCCACACGGAGGCACGAGCGCGGAACGAGAAGGCACGAGCCACCTTCAGGGGAACGACGCCACAGAGACGAGCGTCACCGTCTCGTTGTCGGGCGGCGCCGAAACAGTGGACAATGGCCTCAAATGCAACCCTGCCGGACCAGAGTCTGAACAGTGCGACTACTACGACGTCTTCTCCGGAAGCTACGAAGCGGTTGCGCCCTGCGAGCCGGACGGTTACGATGTGCTCTGCCCCGACGCGGAAAGGTTCACGGCGAACCTCGGAGGGGGGACGAACGACAGCTACGTGTTGGACTCTCCGCTCCAGTACCAGAGCGCAACGGTCAACGCCGGCAACGGCGGCGACTTCATCGAGGGCACCAACCCGCCTGAATACAAAGGCGAATTTCCCGACCAGGACATCTTCACGGGCGGTATCGGCAATGACCGTCTGATCGGCGGCCCGGGCGACGACATCATCAAGGGCGGCCCCGGCAACGACGTGATCGACGGCCGCGGCGGCGAAGACCAGCTCTACGGCGAAGGCGGCAACGACGAAATCACCGGTGGGGCGAGCGGCAACAGCCTTGAGGCCGGCGGCGAAGGGACCAACAAACTCGGGATCACGTTCAACCTGGAAGCGCCCAACGCCGACAGCTACGACGGCGGCAACGAGACCTTCGACGGCGAAGGCGGGAGCTCGATCGTGTCCTTCTACGGCGCCCCGGGGCCGGTGACCGCGAAAGTCGAACGGGCTGCCCGACAGCGGCGTCGCGGGTCAACACGACACGATCGAGACGAACGTGACCGAGGTCGATGGCAGCGAAAACAACGACACGCTGATCGCCGGCACCGGACCGATCATCCTCGACGGCGAGGGCGGCAACGATCTGATCGAAGGCGGCCCCGGCGGCGACACGCTGCGCGGCGGCGCCGGCGACAACACGATCAAGACCGCCGGTCCCGACGGCACCGGTCCCGACAGCATCTACGCGGCCGAGTCCTTCTGCAACCTCGAAGTCTCCTGTCCGGGCGGCAACACGACAATCTACGCCGCCGACGGCATCCAGGACCAGATCACCTGCGGGCCGGGCGCCGACATCGTCTACGCCGACGCGCTCGACGTCGTCTCCACCACGGGGGTCTTCGCCTGCCCGACCGTGTACCGCAGCGCGGGGACGGGCAACCCCGGTGGCGGGACCGGCAACCCCGGCGGAGTCGGCAACCCCGGCGGGGCGGGCAACGCGGGCGCGAGCGCAGGCACTTCGAGCTTCGCGCATGTGAAAACAAAGGGGGACGTCGCCTCGCTCACGTTCGCCTGCGCGGGTGCGGCCACGGACACGTGCGCGGACTCGCTCGTGCTGTCGGCGCTCGAGACGCTCCGCATGGGCAAGGTCGTCGCGGTGGCTGCGAAGACGAAGACGAAGATGCGAACCCTCACGCTCGGGCACATATCGGCATCGCTCGCGGGCGGGACGTCGAAGACGCTGAGCGTGTCCCTCGACAGCACCGGGCGCGCACTTCTCGCGCGATACCGCTCACTGCACGTCAAGCTCGTCGCCACGGAGATGACCGGCGGCAAACAGGTCGTCGTGGAGACGCTCACGCTGACCTTTATCGCACCCAAGCGCCATCACTAAATAGTGTCCGCGAGTAGAGCGGGCGGCCGCGCGGTCGCCGCGCTGATCGCCTCAGACGCGGTACTCGAACAGCCGCGTGCAGCCGTCGAACAATTACTGCGCCGGACCCCGGAGTCTTAAGCCTGCACCTGCTGAGGTGCTCGGTGGGTCGCAGCGGCTAGTGATTCCACCAGCCCGGCTGCAGTGTCAGCGGGGTCATTCCCCACCCACCACGCGGCCAGCTCCCGCGCGCGAATACGGATCGCCGAATCATCGAGCGCTCGCTCCACGGCGAGGCGCAAAGGTCGGGGCGAAATGAAGCGGCGAGGGAGGCGAACGCCCGCGCCGGCCCAGTCCAGGCGCGCGGCGTTCTCGCTCATGTCACCCGCCACCGGGCAGGCGACCACCGCGCAGCCACTGGCGAGCGCACGGGCGAGCGTGCCGTGGCCGGCGTGGCAGACGACCACGTCGCAGAGGGGCATCGTACGTGCATAGGAGAGCCACTCGACCACGCGCGCGTTCGCGGGGACCGGCAGTGGCGTCGGGGGGAGACGGCGGTTCCAGGTGGCGAGCACGCGTACCGGGGCGTCGGCGAGACCTCGTAGCGCGGCTCCCAGCAGACGGTGCTCGGGGTCCTGGGCGGTGGAGGGGGCGATCAGCACGAGCGGGTCATCGCCCGGCGGGAGCTCGACGTCCGCGGTGGAGGGCTCCCAGATCAGCGGGCCGACCACGTGTGTGGTGGTGCCCCAGCCGCTCACCAGTCCGTCTCCGCTCAAGCCTCCCCGACCGCCCGCGGCGGCGCGTGGGTACTCGAGTTGGGGAAAGGTTCCCACCAACGCCAGCTGCCGGCTGATGCCGCCGTGGACGTGGTCGAGCGGCGGCAGGCCGAGGCGCTCCCGCACGGAGTTGAGGTCCTGCCGGCCCCGCTCCAGGCCATGCTCAACGGGGCGAGTGGCGCGCCGCCAGAAGGCGCGGCCGAGAGCGGTGCGTGGCAGGCGGGCTCCGATCGAGTAGATCGGGGCACCCGCCGGCGGGTGGGGGTGCACGTGGGGAATGAGCGTTGCGACGGAAACTTCCTCGAGCTCGGCGGCAAGCGCGGGGGCCAGCGTGAGGATGTCGGCGACCACGACCTCCGGTTCGAGCTCGCGCACCAGCGGG
Source organism: uncultured Solirubrobacterales bacterium (assembly GCA_963724305.1). GTDB lineage: Bacteria > Actinomycetota > Thermoleophilia > Solirubrobacterales > Solirubrobacteraceae > Palsa-744. Next base: position 293,329 of record CAVRUG010000004.1, on the reverse strand, counting down.
AGGGTGTCGCGAGTGGCGTGCACCACGGCCTCGTAGAAGTCGAGTGGCTCCGGTCCATTCGGGAAGACGTGGTACTCGGGGGCTGCGGCGAACTGCACACCCTCCGCTTCTACGTGCGCGCGCCAGCGCTCCCACGTCTGCAGCGTCACCTCGTGCCCGCGCGCCGCCAGCGCACGCCCGAGCGCGATCATGGGGAAGGCGTGGCCTGGGTCCCCGAAGGCGCCGAGCAGGATCCGCCGCGGGCGGACCCGGTCGTCGTCGTCGCCAGGGGGTGGGTGCCTCGCATGTTCCTCGACGACGAGGGCGCCCCGCTCGTCGCCCATCTGCCCCCGTGTTCCCATCTCGGCCGCGGTGCGCGTTACGTGCCCCATCCTCCCTCCTAAAAATCCCTCACCTGGACCGCCACACGGGAATCTGCCCTACGCAGCGGCCAGCTCCGCCACCAAGCGCAGCTGCGTGAGGCGCTCCTCGGCGGTGAACGCGAGCGGAGTGATCCCGAGCGTGCCGACACTGGCGTCGCGGAAGACGGCGAGGCGCTCGCGCACCACCTCGGGGGGGCCGCACAGCGAGACGGCGTCGATCAGCTTGTCGGGGATCGCCGCCATCGCCTCCTCGCGCTTGCCTTCGAGGTAGAGGTCCTGGATCGTTTTGGCCTCTGCCTCGAAGCCGTAGCGCTGGACGAGGTTATTGTAGAAGTTCTGCTTGCGCGAGCCCATCCCGCCGACGTACAGCGCGATGAACGGCCGCGTGGCGTTGCGCGCCGCCTCCAGGTCGTCGGTGACGAACGCGTTGACGGTGGGTGCGATGTCGAAGCCATCGAGCGTGCGCCCCGCGCGCGCCGCGCCCTCCTCCAGCAGCGGGCGTAGCTCGGAGACGTGCTCGGGGGAGAACAGCGTGGGGATCCAGCCGTCGGCGATCTCGCCCGCCAGCGCAGTGTTCTTCGGGCCGATCGCCGCGAGGTAGATCGGGATGCGCTCCTGCACGGGGCGGATCGTCAGCTTCAGCGCCTTGCCCGGACCGTCGGGGAGCGGCAGATCGAGCGTCTCGCCGTGGAACTCCACGCGCTCGCGCGCCAGCGCCATCCGCACCACCGCCACGTACTCGCGCGTGCGCTGCAACTGCTTGGCGAAGCGCTGCCCATGCCAGCCCTCCGCGACCTGCGGGCCGGAGGAGCCGATCCCAAGGATCATGCGCCCGCCGGAGAGCTGGTCGATCGTGGCGGCGGTCATCGCGGTCATCGCCGCCGAGCGCCCCGGCATCTGGAAGATCCCCGCGCCGAGGCGGATGGTCGAGGTCTGCCCGGCCAGCCACGCCAGCACGGTGGCGGTGTCCGAGCCGTACGCCTCCGCCGCCCACACCGAGTCGTACCCGAGCCGCTCCGCCTCCTGCACGATGCGCAGCTGGTCCTCCGAGGTGAGGCCGAGACCCCAGTAGCCGATGTGGACGCCGAGCTTCATGCGCAAGTTTCCTTTCAGGGGAAGGGGATTCGTTGCCGTGCGCGACCCCGTGCCTTACGCTGGACGCGCCCGCCGGCCGGTAGCCGCTGGCACTGACAGCCTATGCCAATCCGCTCGTCTCGCCACCCCCGCACGATCCGCGAGCTGCGCCTCGCGATCGAGTGCCTACCCGTTGGCACCCGCGAAGCGATGCTGGAGGGGGTGCTCGGCAGTCCCCGCATCATCGTCGGCGCCTACACCGACGGCGAGGGCGGAGTGTGTCCGATGCTCGCCGCCCACCGCCGCGGTGGGCGCACCAACTTCCTCTCCTTCGCGCGCTCCTGGGATCGCTTCACGCATGCGCGACGCCGGCGCCCGGCCACTTCGCACGAGCTCTCCACGCTCGTCGCGCTGCTGCGCGGCAGCCTGCTGGACGAGGAGCGCGTCGATCTCGCGCAGGCGATCGACGAGCACGCCGCGCTGCGCGCCAGCCATGAGCGCGCCGAGCGGGAGCGGGCCCGCGCGGAGGCGATGCTCACGCTGGAGCCGGGCGGCGGCGAAATCATCGCGCGCCGCCTGCGTGCCCCGCGCTGGTTGGGCCGTCGCCGCGTGCGGATTTCGATGTAGTCAGGCGGCGGAGCGGGCGGCGTGGGTCTGCGGTGCGCCTGCGGGAGCGGGGAGGGGTACACATGTTGTTCTTTTCGGACCCCAACCCTTCATTATGTGAAGTGACAGGGGCTCGCCCTACAGCGCGTCGCCGGGGCGCACGAACATCATCTCGGGCACCACGCACGCGGGGGAGACCCGCAGCAGGTAGCGCACCGCCTCGGCGATGTCCTCGGAGCGGATCATCTCCTCGGGCTTGACCTCGCCCTTGATGAAGTCGGTCATCGGGGTATCGACGAACGCGGGGCACAGCGCGGTGGACTTGATCCCGTCGGCGCCCAGCTCTTTGTTCATCGCTTCCGTCCAACCCACCACGCCATGCTTGGAGGCCGAGTACACAGACAACCACGCCTCGGCGCGCTTGCCGGAGATCGAGGAGGTGTTGACGACCAGCGCATTGCGGTGCTCGGCGCCCGCCGCGCGCAGCAGCTCCACGCATTCGCGATAGAAGATCACGATCGAGCGCAGGTTGATGTCGAGCTGCATGTCCAGGCGCTTGGTCTGGATCTCCGCCAGCGGGGCGCCGATCCCCACACCCGCGTTGTTGACCAGCACATCCAGCCGCCCATACCGCTCGCGGTGGGCGGCCACCACCTTCTGGATCTCCTCCTCGTGGGAGACGTTAGCCGCTACCCCGTGCACATCGAAGCCGGCCCCAGCCAGCTCCGCCACCGCGCCCTCGAGCTTCTCCGGGCGGCGCGCTGCCATCGTGACCCCATACCCCTCCTCGCCCAACACCCGCGCGATCGCCAACCCGATCCCGCTCGAAGCCCCTGTGACGATCGCCGCTCGCTCAGCCATCTCTGCACGCCTTCCCTCGTGGTTGTCGATGGATGGAATACAACCATTCGTGGGTCTGCGCCGCGTTATGGTCCCCTGCATGATCCTGTCGCAGGCGGGATGCTCGTCAGCGACGCCACCCGGGATGGCAAGAGCGCGTCGCGAGCGGTTCGGCACCCGCCAGCCGTCCAAACCCTGTGCGCACCGTTCTGCAGCAATGGATCGCTGGTACCGTCTGCCCACCGCGCGGTCCCCCGCGCGAAGCGGGCCCGTAGCTCAGCTGGTTAGAGCTGGCGACTCATAATCGCTAGGTCGCAGGTTCGAGTCCTGCCGGGCCCATTTGGAGTGGCCGAGATTGCCGTCTGCGATCCAGTGGTGGACGAGGCAGGTTAGAGGCGAGTTAGTCGCGCGTTGCCGGCGTAGGAGCCGGAGATGGTGCGGGGGAAGCAATACGCGATCCGCCGTTGCGGTGGAATAGCCCTCGCAGCCCGTTCAGCGACGGCCCGGTGGGGATCTTGACCGGAGGGATGCCGGAGGGCGGGGGCAGAGGTGCTGTTGGCTGCTTCTCCATACGTTTCATTCTAGTCGCTATCAGAACAGCGACACCAGACCGTAGGCGATGACGAGCAGGAGCGGTGCGCGAACGGCAAACGCGAGCGCTCTGCGGCGGCCCGGCGTTGGGGCTTGAGCTGCCCACGCTCCCAACGAGACACGAGAGCACGCCGAGTCCCACGCCGATGAGCAGCAACACCCTCCCATCATGCAGACCATGACGAAGAGTCAGCAAGAGGCTTCCGGCTACGGCGAAGAAGCCGAGTAGACCGAGGAGCTTGGAGTCGAGCGCGCTATCCGCCTGCACCTGCGCCGCGAGCTCCTCGTAGCTTGCATATACCGCGCTGCGCAAGTTCTCCACGACTACCTTGGGCACGGCGCCTCACCCTACCCGGCCAATAGGTCGGCATCGATGCGGTGGGTCAACCGATAACCACCTCCGTTCGGACGCCCGTAGTTCTGGCGCGCCCGGACTATCGACTCGCGCACACCGAGGGGGCCGGCCGGTTGGAGAGCTGCCCTACAAGACCCATAGGCGGCTGACACCCGGGCTACCCGCTGCATTGCGCATACAGTCACAGCCGTGCGGATCGTCAGTCTCGTCCCCCACGCCACCGAGCTGTTGTTCGCACTCGGACTTGGTCCTGAAGTGGTGGCGGTCACGCACGAGTGCGATCACCCGCCGGCTGCTCAAACGGCCAAGCGGGTGACGCGCGATGTGCTGCCCGTTGGCCTTGGCGCCGCGGAGATCGACGCGGCGGTGCGTGAGCGCACACTGCGCGGTGAGGCCATCTACGAGCTCGACCGGGAGACACTCGCCGCGCTCAGCCCCGACCTGATCGTCACGCAGGCGCTGTGCCCGGTGTGCGCGGTCTCCTACACCGAGGTGGCGGAGCTCGCCGAGAGGATTCCATCCCGACCCCGGGTCATCTCGCTGGATCCGCACACCCTGGGCGAGACTCTGGGCGATGTTCACACGCTTGCCGAGGCCACCGGTCGCCATGAGCGGGCAGTCGCGCTGGTGGGAGAGACAACCGCGCGCATCGAGCGTGTGAAGCTCGCGGTACGCGGAAAGCCGCGTCCGCGCGTGGTTGCGCTCGAGTGGCTGGACCCGGTCTACATCGCCGGTCACTGGACTCCCGAGCTCATCGAGTTGGCGGGCGGACAGAGCTTGTTGGGCTCGCCTGGCGCGCCCTCGACCACGGTTTCCTGGGAGGCGGTGACCGACGCGGAGCCCGAGGTCGTGGTGGTGATGCCCTGCGGCTACGACGCCCCCCGTGCGCACGTGGAGGCGTTGGCTCACGCGAGCGAGCTGGCTGCCCTGGCCGCTCCGCGGGTCGTGGCCGTCAACGCCTCCGCCTACTTCTCTCGTCCCGGTCCGCGACTGATCGACGGCTTGGAGTTGCTTGCGCACATCCTGCATCCCGATGGCGTACCCCACGCGCCCGACATCGTGCTCCCCATAGGTGCGGTCGAGAGGCCTCAGTCGAGCCCAACAGCCGGCGCGCGCTCGGGGGAGCCTTCCGCCTGGATCTCGAGGTAGATCTCCGTCCGGTGTACTGGGACGCTTGCGGGTGCCCGGATGCCGATACGCACTTTTGCATGGTCGCTCGACAGGATCGTGACCTCGACGTCGTCGCCGATCATGATGCTCTGCCTGGCCTTGCGTGTCAGGACGAGCACGAGCCTCGATGCCCCCGCTCGATCCAGCTCGCTCTGACTCCAAACCGAAGGCGTGCGCATCGGTCAGATCCTCGGCGCGCGGACTCCACTTGCGATGTAGTCATGCCCGTACGAGCTTAGCGCTGGGATGACGATCAGGAGCCACAAGCTCATATGGGCTCCGCGAACTAATATGTAGCTCGCATCGAATCCGAAGCTCGTATGTTAAGAGGAGAACATGATCGAGCTGGTCAAGAGTCCGTCAACGCGGGTCCTGCTCCAAGGGCGGCTCGCGCTTTGGCTGGTTGTCTCGCTTGTGTTCGCGGCACTCCTCTTTGCCGCCGGTGCCCAAGCGCGTGGAACGAACGCGCCCGACAGCGCCGCGGGGACTTCGATGGGCGAAGCGGCTACGGAAGACGGTGCACCGCAAGAACCAGCGGCTCCCACAGCTGAAGAAGCGCCGTCTGCTGCTGAAGAAGCTTCGCCTGCGTCCCCGCCAGCCATCGAAGAAGCGCCGACTGCCGCTGAAGGAGCTTCGTCCGGGGCGTCATCCGCTGCGGAAGAAGCGCCGTCTGCTTCTGAAGAAGCTTCGTCTGGGGCGCCTTCTGGGTCTGAAGAAGCGCCGTCTGCTTCTGAAGGAGCTTCGTCCGGGTCCCCATCTGCTGCGGAAGAAGCGCCGTCTGCTTCTGAAGAAGCTTCGTCTGGGGCGCCTTCTGGGTCTGAAGAAGCGCCGTCTGCTTCTGAAGGAGCTTCGTCCGGGTCCCCATCTGCTGCGGAAGAAGCGCCGACGGCCGCCGAAGAAGCCCCGCCTCCTGCCCCGCCGGTGGCCCCAGAAGCCCCGCCCCCTGCCCCACCTGTGGTCGATGAAACGCGGCCCGTATCTGAAGAAGCTCCTACGGTAGAAAAAAAGACCGTTGAACAGACTGCCAGTGAAGTGGCCGCCGAAGCGGGATCCGAAGCCACCCAAGGGATGGGGGAAACCCCGCAGGCGCCTGCCGATGCGTCAGGGCTGGCCCACAAAGATGATGCGGGCGAAGTCGCCCCGGCGGCGTCGATTTCCGTGACAACCGCTATTCCCACCGGCGTCCCGTCTGAAATCTCCACGACGGTCCAGGACCAGCCCTCTCTCGCGCTGCGGCCGCGAACCGCCTCGGCACGCTGCGTTGGGCAGGCAAGCTGTGTGCTCGCCGCGATCGGAGCATCGATCAGAGCGAGCTACGCCTGTGGCTGGTTGGGCATCTCGACCGTCTCGTCGGTGTCGAGCATCCTCGCAACGATCGATTCGTCGCCGTCGTCGACCGCGATCGTGGCAGGCGCGCATCCGGGCAGCCAAGACAGTGGTTCTGCAGTTGAAAACCATCTCCCTGCCCCCCTCCCCGGATCGGGGGGGTCCGGTGGAGCAGGCGGTGGATCGGCCGCGGCGGGCGGCTCGGGCTCCGCTTCCTCGGCATCCTCAACACTTGTCGGTGTTCTCCTCCAAGCAGCGCCGCGCGCGATGCGGCGGTTGCGCCTTGCGCAGCCGTCGTGGCGCACGTCGTTCTTCGTTCTGATCCCAGAGCGACCGGACTAGCTCCCCCGGTCTCTCTCCACCTCGGCTCTGGACCGCCTGGTCCGGGCCTGTTGGCCACCAGTTCGAAGACCTGTTGAAAAAGGAGCTGTATAGATATGAAACGTCATCTGACATTGTTGACGACGAGCCGGTATGCGCGCAATCAGGACGACACGGCAGGAGCAGTCGCGGATCGAGCCCACGCCGGGGACGCTGAGACCAGCCTGTCAGCGTCCCACGCTCGGCCGCGCCTGACGCTCGCGAGTGCGCCCGTCTGGAGTCACAAGCTGATCCTGACGGGCAAGTTGGACCACCAGTCCGCTACCGAGCTCGAGGAGGAGATCGAGTGTTTGTGCCAGGAAGGCGTCACGACGCTCACGCTCGACCTTCGTCAACTCGATGCGATCGACTCGAGCGGGGTCACAACGATCGCATTCCGCGGTAGCGCTTGCAAGAGACAGGGACATGACTTCGCGGTGATTCCCGGGTCGCGCGAAGTCCGTAGCGCGTTGGCTGAGGCGGGCGCTGCGAACCTGCTGGCGCCCGATCCAAACGAGAGCGTCGTTCGCTGTCTTTCCAGCCGTTCTTCGGAAGGCTCGCGCTCAGACAGGTCAACCACGATGATCAAGAGCCTGTGACAGGAGAGGATATGCGAGTCGTTTGCCGAGCCCCACCAGCGGGTAGTCACAATCCCGTGGCAAGCATCCTTGCAGCACCCCAGCAGGCGGGGCCGCGGTTGGAGGTGGCCGCTCCCACCTCGACCCCGGACCCGCCAGTGAGGGATGCGCAACCGGCCGAGCCGCTGTCGAATGAGGAGATCGTGAGGGCCCTGTTCTACGCGTTCAGCCGTCGCGACTTGCAGAGTGTGGTGGAGCTGATGCACCCCGACATCGTCTTCCAGCCGATGACGGCGGCGGTGACGCGCGACGGGGAGCCCTACCGCGGCCACGAGGGGATCCGTCGCTACACCGAAGACGTGGAGAGGCACTGGGAGCAGTTGACGATCCGCCTGAAGCAGATCCGCTCCGCCGGGCGCGCGGTGGTGGCGCTGGGGCTGGTGAGCGGGAGCGGCTCAGGAGGGTCGTTCGAAGACGCCCCCACCACCTGGGTGATGAAGTTCAAGGATGGCAAGGTCGCGCACGTGCAGGTGTTCTCCGACGAGCGCTACGTGACGAGCGCGCTGGTGGGCGAGAACGCCTGACCCGCCGGCGCCACGCGAGAAACGCCTGCCCTGCCCGGGAGTCGCGAGAACGCCTGACCCGCCGGCGCCGCGCGAGAAAACGCTTGCCCCGCCCCGGAGCCGCGAGAGCGCCTGACCCGCCGGAGCCCTCCGACGGGAGGAATACGCTCAGCGAATGAAGAAGTCATGCGAGCGCCTCGCAGTGATGGACCTCGGCTCGAACTCCTTCAGGCTGGTCGTGTTCACCGCCACAGAGGGGTGGTGGCAGCGCAGCGACGAGATCTACCAAGTGGTGAGGATCGGCGAAGGGATGGCCGCCACCGGCAGGCTGGGGGAGGAGCCGATGCAGCGCGCACTGGCGACGCTGGACGTATTCGCCCACTTCTGCGAGGCGGCCGGCTTGACGGAGGCCAGCGCAGTGGACGCAGTGGCCACCAGTGCGATCCGCGATGCCGAGAACGCGCCGGCGTTCCTCGCGGAGGCACGCAAGCGCACGCAGCTGCCGATCCGCGTCCTCAGCCGCGAGCAGGAGGCCCATTATGGGTACCTGGCGGCGGTCAACTCGACGACGTTGGTCGACGGCTGCATGTTGGACCTCGGTGGGGGCTCGATGCAGCTGGTGGGGGTGCGGGACCGTAGGGCGCACGAGTCGGGCTCGTGGCAGGTGGGAGCGGTGAGGATGACCGAGCGCTTCCTGCCCAATGGCGGCCCGGCGAAGCCGCGTCAGATCGAGGCGCTGCGCGAGCACGTGGCAACGGAGCTGCAGAGCGCCACGTGGCTGTCGCAGACGGGCCGGCGCCTGGTGGGGATCGGCGGCACGGTGCGCGGCCTGGCCGCCGTGGCGCAGCGCGCGGAAGGGCTTCCGAGCAACGGGGTGCAGGGCATGACCGTCACACGCGAGGCGCTGGGGGAGATCGTCGAGCGACTGGCGGCGCTGCCACCTTCCGAGCGCGCGAGCGTACCGGGGGTGAAGCCGGCCAGAGCAGACCTGATCCTGGCGGGCGCGGTGGTGGTTGAGGGCGCGTTGCAAGCAGGCGGCTTCGACGCCCTGGAGGCAACCGAGGCGGGACTGCGCGAGGGGGTGTTCTTCGAGCGCCACCTGTCTGATCCTGCCCACCCCGACGCGCCGCCGCTGTTCGAAAACGTGCGTCGGGCGTCGGTGGAGAACCTCGCGGCGCGCTACAGCGTGGATCGTGCCCACACGCAACATGTGGCGAGGCTGGCGCTCGGCATGTTCGACCAGCTGGCGCGCATGGGGCTGCACGAAGGCGACGCGCAGGAGCGGGAGCTGCTGTGGGCGGCGTGCATGTTGCACGACATCGGGATGTCGGTGGACTACGACGACCATCACAAGCACTCCCGCTACCTGATCCTCAGCGCGGGTCTGCCGGGGTTCTCGCCGAAGGAGGTGGCGATCGTGGCGCAGGCGGCGCGCTATCACCGCAAGGGTATGCCCGACCCGGGCCCGCTGGCGGCGCTGTTCGGCGCGGGCGACGTGGCGCGGCTGAACCGCTGCGCTGTGCTGCTGCGCCTCGCGGAGGACCTGGAGCGCTCGCGCGACCAGCTCGTCAAAGACACCGTGCTGAGCGCAGAGAACGGCTCGGTGCAGCTGCGGCTGCTGGCGGAGGGCGGCTCGGCGGTGCCCCGCTGGGCAGCGGGGCGGGAGAGCGAGCTGTTCGCGCGCGCGTTCGACAAGAAGCTGTCGGTCGTCGCGTAGAGGGCTGTCGCAGCGGCGAGCGATTTGCCAGAATGCGACGCCACTTGTTCGCGACGAGGGGGGCTTCGATGTCAGCAGCGCCGAGTTCCGCGATGCAGGCCGTTCAGGCTCAGGGCCTGATCGGGCGTTACGAGCAGGAGTTCATCGACCGGGTCGAAGACTTCAAAGATCCTCGCCAAGAGTGGCGGCGCTTGACGTCAGAGGCGCTGGGCACGTTCTTTCTGGTGCTCGCGGCGGCCGGGGGCGGCATGATGGGCCATGCCTTTCCGGGCGTGATCAGTCATACGGATGCCGTCGTCGCACCGGCCCTGACGGTGATGGGGATCATCTTGTACATGGGCAAGGTCTCGGGCGCCCATCTGAATCCGGCCGTCAGCATCGCGTTCGCCCTGCGCCGCGACTTCCCGTGGAAGCGCGTGCCCGGCTACATTGTCGTGCAGCTGACCGGCGCGACGCTCGCCGCGCTGTTCTTGCATGCGGTCGTCAACGTGTCGGCTACCTACGGGTCGAACTATCCGGCCGCGTCGTACTCGGCGGGCGCGGCGTTCTGGATGGAGTTCATCCTGACTGTCGGCCTGGTCAGCGTGATTCTGGGCACAGCGTCCGGCGCCCAGAACGTAGGCCTGTTCGGCGCGCTCGGTGTGGGCGGCTATATCGCTCTCGCCGGTCTTTGGGGCAGCCCGATCTCTGGCGCCTCGATGAACCCGGCCCGCACGTTCGGCCCCGACCTCGTCGGGGGGCAGTTCTCGGACTACCTCGTATATGTGGCGGGCCCGATCGCCGGCGCTGCAGTCGCGGTTTTCATTGCGTTCGTCCTCCGAGGCCGCGGTGGCGGCGTCTCAGGCTCAGGAGCAGGACAGGGCGCGTTGTTTACCGAAGTCCAAGATCCAGCGGCGGGCCAGTCGCCTATCAAAGGAGGCACCGATGAGCCCTAATTGTTCTCACGCGATGGATCATGTGGTGCTCGTGCTGTTCGAGAACCGCTCCCTCGACAACATGCTGGGGCGTCTCTACGGGCCGGATGACGGCAAGATATTTGACGGGGTCATTGGCAAGGACCTCAGCAACCCGATCCCTGCGTGGGCTGAGCACGGCTCCGAGCGGAAGGTCGTGCCCTACAGCATCACGACCGACTTGAACTCTCCCAACCCGGATTCCGGCGAGGAGTACTACCACACGAACACCCAGCTCTACAACACGCTGGACGAGCACAACCGTTTCAAGATCGGCGAGGCGGTGACTGCACCGTGGAACGCCCCGCCGCCCGGTGCTGAGCCGACGATGGATGGGTTTGTGACCGACTTCATCAGCACCCTCGTTGGCGAGGTTGGCCGCCAGCCGACATATGAAGAGTATGCGCAGATAATGACCGGCTACACGCCCGAGCAGGTCCCGGTGCTAAGCGGTATTGCTCGTGAGTTCGGAGTGTTTCGACCACTGGTTCTGCGAGGTCCCTTCCCAGACGTTCATGAACCGTTCGTTCTGGACGGCGGCGACATCGTCGGGGCTGGTCGTCGACAGTCCGGTGAAAAAGTGGTTCACGAAGAACGACGCGGAAACGATCTTCGAGCGGGTCGAGGCGCACGGCAAGAGCTGGTAGGACTAGACGCACCCTCCGGCGTGCTTGGCGGCGAGGCCTTCTTGGAGCGCATCTTCAACGCCTACCCTTCCGCCGCAACTGGCCGACCCCTCCGCTGAGCTCACGCCGGAGCTCATCATCGAGGTGGTCAGGGACATCGGCTTCCACTTCTTCCCACTATTGAAGCCGGGCGTCAACAACAGCCACTGAGCCGACACCCACACGGTGTGCTGCCCGACACCTCAGATCGAGACGAAAGCAGAGGAATCGAGCAGCTCAACGCTGGGGGCGGGACTTCCATGTCCCGCCACGATCGTTCAGCTGGCAGCCAGTCCCCGCTCGTCCCCGGCGCAGTCGTACAGCGCGAGGCTGTAGATCGACCAGCGCGGGAAGTGCAGCCACACTTCGGAGGGGATGTAGTGGCAGGCGCGGATCACGGCGTGTGTGGCGAGGTTGCCCCCGCGTGAGGAGTAGGCGCCGCCGAGTACCACATAGCGCGCTTCGTGGCGCGCCACCATCCGCGCGAGACCGGGGCCGTCGAGCGCCGGGTCGGTGCCGCTGTAGCCGCCCACCGCGCCCGCCCGCCAGCCGAGCAGGATCAGCGTGGAGGAGGTGTTGGAGGACACCGTCAGCACTTCCCACTTGCGGGTGGGGTGATGGCGGTTGATGTAGCGCATCAGGTCGCGGTCTACTTTCACGTCGTGAGCGGTCACCCCATAGGGGCCGAGCGCGCCGGCGACTTTCGGCCCGGCCGCCGGGAAGGTGCCCTCGACCGGCACCGACCACGTGGTGGTGGAGAACGCGGTGGGGGCGATCAGCAGCGCGGCGAGGATCAGCGCCATCGCGGGCGCCGCCAGGCGGCGGACCGCCACCATCGCGAGCAGGCCGACGGCGGTGAGGGCGATCAGCAGATGGGGCAGCCAGTGCAGGTAGTGTTCGCGGCGCAGCAACACCAGCTGCGCCGCGACCGTGCCGGCTACCGCGAGCACCAGCAGCAACATGCGCCAGTCGCGCGCCCGGCCGAAGCGGGCGAACGCGACCGCGCCGGCGCCGATCATCGCGGCGGCGCCAGGTCCGAGCGCGGAGACGTAGTAGGGGTGCACGATGCCCTGCGCGAAGCTGAGGAACGCCGACTCGGCGAGAAACCAGCCGCCGAGCACGAACAGCCCGGCGGTGCGCTCGTCGCGGCGGACGGACTCCCACCAGCCGCGGGCACCGGTCGGCTCGACCGTGCGGGCGTCCGCGGTCTCCGTCCGTGCGGTTCCGCGCGGTGGCCACAGGATCGACAAAGCGAGCGCCACCAGCCCGAGCAGCGCGAATGGGTACATCCAGCCCCCCTGGCCGCCGAAGCCGTAGTGGAAGAGGCGCAGCGGCCCGGTGGGTCCGCCGAACGGGGTGGGGTCGGTGTAGTGGCCATCCGGCAGCAACGGGTTGGGCACGTGCGTGGGGGCGCGCGTCTTGTTGGCGCGCAACGCGGTGTGTGTGCGTGTGCGCGCCGGGAAGGGCGCCACGGCGCCGAGCTTGATGAAGATCCGCCCGGGGCCTCCCACCTGGCCTTCGACGCGGCCGAAGCCGTTGTAGCCGAAGGTGAGGTTGAGCTCGGTGTTGTCGGTGGAGCCGCCCACGTACGGGCGCTGCGAGGCAGGGGTGGCTTCCACGAACGCGATCCACGAGAAGGCCACGGCGCCGAGCACCACGCCGGCAGCGAGCAGCTGCAGCAGGCGCCGCCAGATCGATCCGCGCGCGCACAGCAGGTAGCCGAGCGCGATTCCCGGGATTACCAGGCAGGCGGCGAGCGTCTTAGTGTTGAACGCCAGTCCCACCAGCGCCGCGCTCGCCAGCAGCGCCAGCCAACCGCCGGTGCGGATCGCGCGCAGCGCGGCGGCGCACGCAAGCACCAGCAGCAGGATCAGTGCGGGGTCCACGCCGTTCTCGCGCGAGACCGCCACGAACGAGGGGAACACCGCCAGCGCCAACGCCCCCACGAGCGCCGCGGGACGGCCGAAGGGGCGGCGCATCGCCGCGTACAGCAGCGCCACCGTCAGCACCCCGATGATCGCCTGCGGCAGCAGCAGGCTGAGCGGCTGGAAGCCAAACAGCTTGGCGCTCACCACCTGCACCCACAGCGACAACGGTGGCTTGTTGACGGTGATCAGCCCGCCGGGGTCGAACGAGTTGAAGAGGAAGTTGTGGAAGGAGCCCAGCATCGACCGCACGCCGGCCGCGTAGAAGACGTTGGCGTAGCCGTTCTGGGAGAGCTTCTCGGTGTTCAGCACGGCCGCCAGCGCCAGCACCGGCGCCAGCGCCGCCCAGCCGAGCATGGCGTTCAGGCTGGGTGCGCGGAGGCTAGGCCGCGTGCGCCCGGGGGCGGGGGTCGGTACGGGCGCTGCCGCCGTGGGAGCCTGCGGCGCGCCGGCGATCGTCGCAGGCGGCTCGCCGGCGGGCTCTGGCAGCGGTGGCTGCGAGGGTGGGATCGTGGGAGGCGAAGCGCTCATGTGAAGATCGTGTGCGAGACGCGGCAGAACGCTCGCTCACGTATGGAAGCAAAGCGGAAACGATGCTAAGAGACCATTAAGACCTAAGAGTGCTCTAAGAGGATCCCAACCCATCGAGCCCCACGCACCCCCTCCGGCGGAAGCCGGGGGACACTCGCCTCTGGCGAGCATCCCCGTTTCGGCCAACCCCTGCGGGCCGTCCGGGATCCCCATGGAGGGGGTCAGGGGGAGTCACTGTGCAAGCCCATCCAGCAGCCGTTCGAGATCCTCCTCGTCGTTCCACGCGCCCACAGAGGCCCGCAGCCAGGGGCGGCCGGGGATGTCGCGCAGGGCGACTCCGCACTCCCTGAGGCGCTCACGCTCGGCGAGTGGGTCGGGACTGGAGAATGAGATGAGCGTACTCCGCGCGTGCCCGCCCACCACCTCCCGGCCCCGCGCCGCGAGCTGCTCGGCGAACTGCGCGGCGAGCAGCCCGGCGCGCTCGTGCAGCGCCGCCCAGCCGAAGCGCGCCAGCACCTCACAGGCCGCCAGCGCGCAGGCGACGGTCTCGGCGTTCTGCGAAAGCGTGTCCAACCGCCGGGCGTCCTCATGCAGGGAGGCATCGACGCCGGCACTCGGGTCTGAGAGATTGGCGTAGCCGCGGCGCGTCACCGCGAGTCGCTGGCGCAGCTCGGGGGTGGTGTAGAGCATGCCGGTGCCGTCCGGCCCGCACAGCCACTTCTGGCCGGGGCCGGCGTAGGCGGCGCAGCCCAGCGCGCGCACATCGGTGGGGATCGCGCCGACTCCCTGGGCCCCATCGAGCAGCACCGGCACGCTCGCCCCGGCGAGCGCTGCCGGCGCGACCGACCCGGTCATCCAGCTGACGTGCGAGCAGGCGATCAGCCGCGTGCAGGGGCCGACGGCGTCGGGCACCTCATCCCACGGCACGGCGCGGATCGCCACGCCACTTACGTCGCGCGCGGCGCTCAGCGCGCCGAGCAGCCCGGGGTGCTCCTCCCCACTGGTGAGGATCTCATCGCCGGGACCCAGCCGCAGGCCGTCGATCACCAGGGAGAGCCCCTCGCTGGTGCAGGTCGTGAGCGCGAGGTCCTCGGGGGCACAGCCGAGCAGCGAGGCGTAGGTGCCGCGCAGCCCGTGGTTGAGCTCTCCGCGGCGTTCGAAATGAGCGAGCGTGCGCCCCTCGGCGGTCTCGCGCGCCAGTTCCTCCGCGGCGGCCCGCGTGGCGGCGGCTGGCAGCGGACCGTCGGTGCCCGCGTTCAGGTAGGCGACGCGGGAGAGCACCGGGAACTGCGCGCGCAGGGCGGAGGCATCCACGGGGTGGGAGGATAAGGGTCCAGCGCGGTGCGTAGGTGTGGATCAGCCTAACGTCTACTTAACGACGCCTCGGTCGGCGGACTGGCATACTGAGTTTTCGGCTTATACGAATCATTGCCTATGAGTTGAGAGAATGGGGGCGCAATGGGCTGGTGGGGAGATCGGAGAGGGGGCTGCGATGGATCCTGATCGAGAGACGCCACTGTGGGAGCCGACCCCGGCCGAGCGCGAGCGGGCGTGGCTGACCGGCTTCATGCGCTGGGCGGGCGAGCGCGAGGGCAGGACGTTCGCGGAGTATGAGCAGTTGCGCGAGTGGTCGGTAACGGAGCTGGAGCGCTTCTGGGCGAGCATCTGGGAGTACTTCGGGGTGCGCTGCTCGCGCCCGTACTCGCAAGTGCTGGGCCAAAGCCGGGAGACACCGGCCGTTGGTCGGCATCCCCGTTCAGGCCAACACACGATGCCGGGCGCGCGGTGGTTTGTCGGCACCGAGCTCAACTACGCCGAGAACATGCTGTGCACCCGTCAAACCGGCGGCGAGCGGGATGGCGGACCGATCAAGGGGTGCGAGGGTGGGCGGGATCCCAACCAAATCGCGGTGCTGCACGCCTCGGAGCTGCGTGATCAGGACCCACCCGCCCAGTTGACGTGGGGCGAGCTCTCCGCGCAGGTGGCGGCGGTGGCGGGTGGGTTGCGCTCGCTGGGCGTGGAGCGAGGGGATCGGGTGGTGGCCTACATGCCCAACATCCCCGAGACGCTGATCGCGTTCCTCGCGAGCGCCAGCGTGGGCGCGATCTTCTCGAGCGCGGCACCGGAGTTTGGCGCGCGCAGCGTGATCGACCGCTTCGCCCAGATCGAGCCGAAGGTGGTGCTCGCGGTGGACGGGTATCGCCACGGCGGCAAGGACTTTGACCGCAGGGCGGTGGTGGGGGAGATCCTCGCGGAGCTGCCGACCGTGCGCCACACGGTGCTGGTGCCCTACCTGTTCGAGAGCGCTGCCCGGTCCGCCACCCCGGTGTCGTCGAGGTCTGCCGCCGCCGGCGCGGGAAACGCGGACACCAGGGACGCGCCGCCGGATCCGGTGGATGTCCCGCCGCCGTCCTGGCCAGGGGCGCTGACCTGGCAGGAGCTGTGCGAGCGCGGCGAGGGCAGGGAGCTGGAGTTTGAGCAGGTGCCCTTCGACCATCCCCTGTGGGTGCTGTACTCCTCGGGTACGACCGGCCTGCCGAAGGCGATCGTGCACAGCCACGGTGGGATCCTGCTGGAGCAGCTGAAGAAGAGCCATCTGCACCTCGACCTGCACCGCGGCGACCGCATGTTCTGGTTTACGACCACGGGCTGGATGATGTGGAACTTCCTGGTCGGCTGCCTCTTCACGGAGGCGGCGATCGTGCTGTACGACGGCAGCCCGGGGTACCCCGACCTGGGCGCGATGTGGGCGCTGGCGGAGCACACAAAGATGACTTGCATGGGCGTGAGTGCCGGCTTGCTGAGCGCCTGCGAGAAGGCCGGCGTGAAGCCGGCGCGCGACTACGACCTGAGCGCGCTGCGCAGCATCGGCTCGACCGGATCGCCACTGGCGCCAGAGAGCTTCGCGTGGGTGTACCGGGAGGTGAAGCCGGATGTGTGGCTGTTCTCAACCAGCGGGGGCACCGACGTGTGCACGGCGTTCGTCGGCGGCTGTCCGCTGCTGCCGGTGTACGAAGGGGAGCTGCAGTGCCGTGTGCTGGGCTGCGCCGTGGAGGCGTGGGATGAGCAGGGGCACAGTGTGATCGACGAGGTGGGGGAGCTGGTGCTGACCGAGCCGCTGCCCTCGATGCCGCTGTTTTTCTGGGGAGACTCACCCACCGACTCGCCCGCCCACGACCCCGGCCCGCCGCCGGACGCGCCGGCGAGCCGGGTGGGGCCGCGCTTCCTCGAGAGCTACTTCTCGATGTACCCCGGCGTGTGGCGCCACGGCGACTGGATCAGGATCACGCCACGCGGTGGCGCGGTGATCTATGGCCGCTCCGACGCGACGATCAACCGCCAAGGCGTGAGGATGGGCACCAGCGAGCTGTACCGCGCGGCGAGCGCGGTGGAGGAGGTGGTGGACGCACTGGTGGTGGACATCCCACGTGGATCCGGTGCCCGGGTGGGCTCCGGATCCCACGCACCGGAGCTGGAGATGTGGTTGTTCGTGGTGTTGCGCCCCGGCGTGACACTCGATGAGGACCTCAAGGGCAAGATCAGGCGCCGGATCCGCGAGGACTGCTCGCCGCGGCACGTCCCGGACGAGGTGGCGCAGATCGCGGAGGTGCCGCGCACCCTCTCGGGCAAGACGCTGGAGGTTCCGGTGAAGCGGATCCTGATGGGCGCCGCGCCGAGCGAAGCGGCGAGCGTGGACTCGCTCGCCAACCCGCGGGCGCTGGAGTACTTCGTGGAGCTCGCGCAGACGTTGCGCTGAAAGATCGCCAGCCGTCCGGGAGGAGTCCGAGTAAGGCGCGTCGAACAACGGGCCGTGAAACGAACGGGATCGACCTCAACTGTGCAGGAGCCGCCGGTGGGTGTCACGGGCGAGCACCAAAGTCTCTCCAAGTACATCCAGACGCGCTTCGACGAGTGCTCGCGCTCGCAGAAGGACGTGGCGCAGTACATCGTGGACCACCTCGACGAGGCGGCCTTCCAAACCGCTGAGGAGCTGGCGCGTCGCGCCAACACATCGAGTTCCACGGTGGTGCGCTTCTCTCAAGCGCTGGGGTTCGAGGGCTTCCCCGAGCTGCAGGCGGCGGCGCGGGATGAGTACCGGCGCCAGCATTCGGGCCCACCCACCCCTCCCGCCCCGCGCGGATCCAATCAGAGCCATCAGTCCGCAAACGGCAGCTCGGCGCCGCTGTTTTCGCTCGATCAGAACGAGTTCGAGGCGGCGCTGGCGGCCGACCACCTGAACGTGGAGGAGACCGCGCGCAAGGTGTCGCGCGGTGACGTGGAGGAGTTGATCGACGCGATCGTGAGCGCCGAAAAGGTGCTGGTGGCGGGCACCGACCAGATGGCGTTCTTCGCCAGCTACCTGCGCCACCTGCTGATGCTGCTGGACCTGCGCGTGGAGGTGGTCGCAAGCCCCTCCCAGGAGGCGCTCAGCCGCCTCGGACGGATCGACCAGGGCACGCTCGTGATCGGGCTCTCCGCCGGGCGCCCGCATCCGCTGGTGCTGCGCGCGATGAAGCTGGCACGTCACCGCAAGGCGCGCACCGCGGCGATCACCGACGCGACCCTCTCGGAGGTCGCCAAGCTCGGTCAGATCAAGCTGTACTACTCCTCCAACAGCCCCGCCTACGTGCGCTCGCACGCGGCGCTGCTCAGCCTGATCCAGGCGCTGGCCTACGGCGTGTATGCGCGCGACAGCGCCCAGTACGAAGACCGCATCAAGGCCTTCCGGCTGAAGTAGCGCGGGCCGGGCGTCTAAACTGCGCCTCATGCGTGACGAGGCGACATTCGCGGTGAAGGCCGGCCTGGCGGAGATGCTGAAGGGCGGCGTGATCATGGACGTGGTGACGCCCGACCAGGCGAAGGTCGCCGAGGACGCGGGCGCCGCCGCTGTGATGGCGCTGGAGCGGGTGCCCGCCGACATCCGTCGCGACGGCGGTGTGGCGCGGATGAGCGACCCGGAGATGATCGCCGGCATCCAGGAGGCGGTGAGCATCCCGGTGATGGCGAAGGCGCGCATCGGCCACTTCGTCGAGGCACAGGTGCTGCAGGCGCTGGAGGTGGATTACGTTGACGAGTCGGAGGTGCTCACTCCGGCCGACGAGGCCCATCACATCGACAAGTGGGCGTTCAAGGTGCCGTTCGTGTGCGGTGCCACCAATCTCGGCGAGGCGCTGCGGCGGATCGGCGAGGGCGCGGCGATGATTCGCTCCAAGGGCGAGGCGGGCACCGGGGACATCGTCGAGGCGGTGCGCCACATGCGCATGATCGGCGGCGAGATCCGCCGTCTCGGCACACTCGAAGAGAGCGAGCTGGGGAGCGCCGCCAAGCAGCACGGGGCGCCGCTGGAGCTGGTGCGGCGGGTTGCCGCCGACGGTCGCCTGCCGGTGGTGCTGTTCTGCGCGGGCGGGATCGCCACGCCGGCCGATGCCGCGCTGATGATGGCGCTGGGCGCCGAGGGGGTGTTCGTGGGCTCGGGGATCTTCAAGTCCGAGGATCCGCCGACACGCGCACGCGCGATCGTGGAGGCCACCACGCACTGGCAGGACCCCGCGCGCGTGGCGGCTGCCTCGCGCGGCCTCGGGCCGGCGATGGTCAGCCTCGAGAGCTCCAAGCTCGGCGACGGGCAGCTGCTGGCCCAGCGCGGCTGGTAGTGAGAGACGGCGAGCCCCTGATCGGCGTCCTCGCGCTGCAGGGCGGCTTCGAGGCGCACGCACGGATGCTGCAGAGATTGGGGCCCACCCCCCCGCGGGTGCGCGAGGTGCGCACGCCTGCCGACCTCGACGGGATCGAGGGACTGGTGATCCCCGGGGGGGAGTCGACGACGATGACGCTGGGGATCGAGCGGGAGGGCCTCGCCGAGCCGCTACGGGCGCTGTGCGGGCCGCCGCCTGACGGCGAAGGGGTCCCCGTGCTGGGCTCGTGCGCGGGGCTGATCATGCTCGACCGCGACCACCTCGGGCTGATCGACATGCGCGCGCACCGCAACGCGTTCGGCCGCCAGATCAAGAGCTTCGAGGCGCCGGTGGCGGTGCGTGGAATCGATGGGCCGCCCTTGCATGGAGTTTTCATCCGCGCCCCTTGGATCGCCGAGCACGGCCCCGGCGTGGAGATCCTCGCGGAGGTGGATGGGCACCCGGTGGCGGCCCGCCAGGGCAGCCGACTGGCGGTGGCCTTTCACGCCGAGCTCACACCCGATGCGCGGCTGCACCAGCTATTTCTGCAGGAGGTTCGTGCTGCTCGGGGGCTTCCGTCGGCAGCAGGATGAGCGGCTCTTCGAGCAGGTCGAGCACACGGTTGATCGCGTCGTGGATCTCTCCCGCTAGCAGCCCCTCGTCGTCGAGCGCGACGGCCTGCTCGAATGGCCACGAGCGCGCCACATGGATGCTGGGGCGCAGATGGGCAGCGCGGCGGCCGAGCGTTCGCAGGAACGGTTCCAGGCGGGCTTTGTCGCGCGCGGAGGCGTAGCGGCGGCGCAGCAGCCACGGCCACAGCTCGGACAGGATCGTGTCCGGGTTGTGGGCTCCCACCTGCTTGAAGTCCTCGCTGTGCCAGCGGCGGATGTAAGTGGCGGCGTCCAGGCGCGAGGTGAGGTAGACACGGGTGCGCGCGGGAGCGTTGCGGAAGCCCAGCTGCGGCTGGGGCTCCACACGCCATCCCCCGCCACCATCCCCCTTGCTCTGCTGGAGCTCGACGAGGCGTTCGGCGTGGCCGGCGCCGTAGAGGTGCTCGGCCTGGCGCTTGAGCTCGCCCGGCCAGAAGTGCAGGATCAGCTCGTCCCCGTCGAGGTCGAGCGCGGCGCGCTGCATCGAGATCACCCCGAGCGCGGTGTCCAGGCGCACGTGGGCGAGACCGACGCGCTCCGGCTGCAACCCGGTGGCTTCGCGCAGCAGCGAGCGCAGTCGCCACTTGCGCCGCACTGGGTCGGCGCCGACCCGCCGCAGCGAGCCGAACGGCAGCAGGTGGCCGAAGTCCTGGTGGGCGAAGGTCAGCAGGTCCTGCACCAGCGCGCGCTCGGCGGGGGAGAGCACGCCGAGCTCCACCAGGCGCCACCACGACTCCAGCAGGTCGTGCCAGCGCAGCACGCAGGTGCGTCGCTGCGCGAAGCGCGCGCTGCCGAGGTTGAGCTCGCCGACGCGGTGTCCGTTGCGCCGCGCCCAGCGGGTGCACACCTTGCTCTCCAGCAGCACCACCAACTCGGGGTCGAAGCGCAGCACGCCGTCGAAGCGCTGCCCGCGGCTGGTGTCTTTGACCTCGCCGTCGCCCTCCGCCGGTTCGGTGTCGGGCGTGAGGAACACGCTCACCAGCCGCCCCCGCTTGACCTCCCCGCCGGCGGCGCTCTCCTCGGAGGCATCGACGATGTGCGTCGCCTGCATGTCCACCGCGCAGTCGGGCAACTCGCTCTGGGAGGGCTCGCCGATCGAGCGCAGCAGCGTCTCGCGGGCGAGGGGAACGAGCCGCAGCACGATCATCGCCGCGCGCGTCAGCTGGTCCTCGTGGGTGCGCCCGAGGTCGCGGTAGGGGTCGAAGACGTTCAGGTGTGGGTTGGCGCTGGCGCTGTCCACGACCACCTCCCCGTTCGGTGCGACCACATCGATCCCCTCGCTCTGTGCCCACCCTGCCGAGCACGCCTGTCCTGTACGTCCAATCAGTGAACTGTCAAAGACTTTAGCGCACGTTGTCGTTTCTGTGAGCCGGTTCGGCTCGGAAGCTCATCGGGCCGGCGACGCGGCGCGGGTGTATGGCGAGCACACGGGGCGCGGGTGCATGGCGAGCACATGAGGCGCGGATCGGCGTCTGGGAGGATGTGCGACATGCGCATCGCAGTCTCCGCAGACGAACGGGTGGGGATCGCGGACATGCTGATTGGGGAGCTGGAGCGCCGCGGCCACGAGGTGAGCGCGCACGGCGCGCTGGCGGGGGCGGCGCGCCGATCGCATGCGCAGGCGCCGGGTGGATCGCCCGGGGAGGGCGAGCGCGAGGATTGGGCGTGGGCCTCGGAGGTGGCGGCACGCGAGGTGGCACAGGGGCACGCCGAGCAGGCCGTGGTGTGCTGCTGGACGGGCACCGGGGCGTCGATCGCGGCGAACAAGGTGGCTGGTGTGCGCGCGGCGCTGTGCGCCGACGCCGCCACGGCGGCGGGCGCGCGGCGCTGGAACGATGCCAACGCGCTTGCGCTCAGCCTGCGCTCCACTTCGGAGGCCGAGCTTCGGGAGATCCTCGACGCATGGTTCGCGGGGGCGCCCTCCACGGAGGCTGACGACCGGGCGAACATCGAGCATTTGGGGGAGATTGAGGGCTCCTGAGCCACGACCGCCGATCGCCATATGACGATTGGCCCGACCTCCTGACGGTGACGACCGAACCGATTGGTAGGAGTCATTGGCAATGAAGGTCGCCGAGGTGATTCAACTCCTGGAACGGGAGGGCTGGGAGACGTGTCGCGTTCGGGGGAGCCATCGTCAACTCAAGCATTCCGATCGACCGGGCAAGGTTACGGTTGCAGGCAAGCCGAGGGATACCCTGCATCCGAAGACGCTCGCTAGCATTCTCAAACAGGCAGGACTCAAGCAGAGATGACCGCTCAGCGCCACCGGATCGTCGTCGAGGGCGACGACGCCACCAACTACTCGGCGTACAGCCCGGACGTTCCGGGTGTCGTTGCCACGGGAGCCACGCGCGAGGAGTGCGAGCGTGAGCTGCGCGAGGCGATTGAGTTTCACCTCGAAGGGCTCGACCCGGATGCGGCAAGCGGCGCGGCGGATGCGGTCAAGCCGCTGCTCGCGTTCGAGAATGTCAGCAAGCGCTACGAGAGCGCCCGCCGCGTGCGGCCCGTGTTCGATCGCGTGTCTTTCGAGGTCCGTCCTGGCGAGCGGATCGGCATACTGGGGAGTCATCGCTCGGGTAAGTTGACGCTTCTTCGTCTCGCCGCGGGGATCGACTCTCCGAGCGAGGGCACAGTGCGATTTGAAGGGCACGACATAACCACGATGTCGGCTGGGAAGCGGGAGCGACTCATGCTCGCTCGCTTTGCGTGGATAGGAGAGCCGGCTTGGCCGCCCCAGAACGTGTCGGTCGAGAGGTTCGTTTTGTTACCTCTCCTTGCCCGTGGGCTTGGCGCTCACGAAGCCAGGCGCCACGCACATGAGATGCTCCACAGGGTTGGAATGGCAGATCGCTCGAACGTGATGATGCACTCGCTCCCTCTTAGCGATCGCCTATGGGTCACGCTGGCCCATGCGCTGTCGCTCGAACCGTCCCTACTGATCGTGGACGAGCCGGCGGTGATACCAGGCCGTATGGAACTCTGGAAGTTTCTCGATGCATTGCGGTCTTTTGCGAGCGAACAGCGCATGACTCTGATGATCGCCTCCGAGGAGCCCGAGGCGCTGCTGTCGCTCGATGTGCTGATGTCGATCGAGGAGGGAGAGCTGCACTCGATCGAGAGGGAGGCGGCGGCGGTCATCGACTTTCCGACGCGTGGTATTTCCGACGCGGAGCGCCGCAAGGGCAACCACTCGAAGTAGCCGCGTAGCCGCTCTAGCGCGCCTCGAACCGGGCGATCCCGTCCTGGATCTGTTCCACCGCGCGCCCGTCGCGCAGCAGCAGATCGACGTGGCCGAGCACCTCGGAGATCGTCAGGTAGGCCTGGGTGACGGCGACGTTGCCCCACAGCGCGTGCGCGAGCTCGTAGGCGGTGCGGGGCCGCTCGGCGATCAGGCCGTGGATCTTCGTGGCGCGCCGTTCGTGCATACGCAAACGCTCGTCGATCAGCGCGGTGTGGTCGGCGATCGGGGCGCCGTGGCCGCCGAGCACCAGCTGCAGATCCATCGCGCGCGTCTGCTGCAGGGAGTCGAGATAGGCGATCAGCGCCTGCGGGCGATCCCCGGCGTAGTCGCCCTCCACCTCCAGCGGCCGCGCGATCAGCGGATTGGAGGAGATGTGCGAGAGCAGGTGGTCGCCGGCGATCAGCAGCGAGCGGCGCTCGTCGTGGAAGACCGTGTCCGAAGGGCTGTGGCCGGGG
This sequence comes from uncultured Solirubrobacterales bacterium, assembly GCA_963724305.1. Classification (GTDB taxonomy): domain Bacteria; phylum Actinomycetota; class Thermoleophilia; order Solirubrobacterales; family Solirubrobacteraceae; genus Palsa-744. The sequence continues at coordinate 269,692 of CAVRUG010000004.1, read as the reverse complement.
CGGTGCAGCACGCGCAGCGTGCGGTCGCGCAGCTTCAGCTCTTCGCCCGCCGCCAGTGGCCGATCGACCTCGACGGTGCAGCCCCACGCGCGGAAGCTGGCGGACACCGCGCGCAGCGCGGTGACCACATCGGTGGGCACCCCGTGGCGCAGCATGATGCGCGCCGCGAAGCGGTCGTCGAGCTCGGACTCGCTGCGGAAGTCGCGCAGCCGGCGGTCGAGGCCCTCCAGGGCGGCCACCTGCGCGCCGGAGCGCCGCGCGAGGATCGCGGCGAGGCCGATGTGGTCGATGTGCTGGTGGGTGATCACCAGCAGCTGCAGGTCCTCGATCGCGTGCCCGCGGGTGGCGAGCGCCTGTTCGAGCTCGTCGAGCGCCTTGGCGGAGTTGGGCCCGGAGTCCACCAGCGTCAGCGGGTCGTCCTCGATCAGGTAGGCGTTGACGCGACCCACCGCGAACGGGGTGGGGATCGCCAGGCGATGGATCCCCTCCGCCGCGGCGCGCTCCAGCGCGGCGGCCTCTCCAGCGTCCTGGGTGGCAGCGCCCTTGGACGGCGCCTTCGCTTTCACCGATCGCACCGGTGCGCTTCTGGGCCGTTTGGCCGTTGGTTGGGTCTTCTCCGTTGGCGCTGTAGGCGTTTGGAGGGAGGCGTGGCGCCGCGGCCCGTCTGTCCCTTGGACGCGGATGCCTTGCCGCGCGGGCTCATGAGCGGATCAGCGCCAGCACCTCGTCGCGGCGGCGCTCCATGTCCTCGTGGGAGCGCAGCGACTCCAGGCAGAGGCGCAGCAGCGGCTCGGTGTTGGAGGGGCGCACGTTGAAGTGCCAATCCTCGTAGTCGATCGAGATCCCGTCGAGATGACTCTGCTCGGCGTCGGCGTAGCGCTCCGCGATCTCCTGCATCTTCGCGTCCTGGTCGGCCACCTCGGAGTTGATCTCCCCCGAGATGAAGTAGCGCTCGCGGTAGGGCGCCAGCAGCTCCGACATGCGCTGGCCGGTTCGCGAGAGCTGCTCGAGGATCAACAACGCCGGCAGCGTGCCCGAGTCGGCGCAGTAGAAGTCGCGGAAGTAGTAGTGCCCGGACACCTCTCCGCCGAACAGCGAGCCCTCCGTGCGCATGCGTGTCTTGAAGAAGGCGTGCCCCACGCGGTTGACATACGGCGTGCCGCCGGCGCGCCGCACAGTGTCGGGCACCGCGCGCGAGGCGCGCACGTCGTAGAGGATCGCCTCGCGTGGGTGCTTTGCGAGCAGCGACTCGGCCAGCAATGCGGTGAGGAAGTCCCCGTCCACGAACTCGCCGCCGTCGTCGATGAAGAAGCAGCGGTCGGCATCCCCGTCCCAGGCGATCCCGAGGTCGGCGCCGGTCTCGCGCACCTTCTCGATGATGAATCGCCGGTTCTCGGGCAGCAGCGGGTTGGGCTCGTGGTCGGGGAAGTTGCCGTCGGGGGTCCAGTAGGTCTCGATCAGCTCTAGTCCCAGCCCCTCCAGCAGCGGGCCGACCATTGGGCCGGCCATCCCGTTGCCGCCGTCCACCACCACCTTCAGCGGTTTTTCGACCGAGCGGATCGTCTCAGGATCGATGAAGCCCAGTGCTGCCTGCTGGAACTCCGCGTGCACGTCCACCTCCTCGACAGTCCCGTGGGCGGAGGGGTTCCCATCCTCGCCGAGCCCGGCCTCGATCAGCTGGCGAATGTCCTGGATGCCGCTGTCGCCCGACAGCGCCAGCGCCCCCCCGCGTACCAGCTTGCAGCCGGTGTACGCCTTCGGGTTGTGCGAGGCGGTGCACATCAACCCGCCGTCGAGCCCACGCGAACCGACGAGGTAGTAGAGCATCTCGGTGCCCACCTGACCGGCGTCGAGCACGTGCACGCCCTCGGCCAGCATGCCCTCCCTGTAGCGCGCCGCCAGCTCCGGCGCGGTGAGTCGCATGTCGCGCCCCAGCCCCACGCACAGCTCGCCCACCGGCTTGCCCTCCAGCTGTGCGAGCACGCGCGCGAACGCCCGGCCGATCGACTCGGCGATCTCGCCGTCGATCTGCTCGCCGTACAGGCCGCGGATGTCGTAGGCCTTGAAGATCTCGGGGGAGGGAGCGTTCATGTGCTCTGCATCCTAAGCTTTGCCGGGGGAGGGCCGGTCCCTGGGTGGGCGGGCCTTCAAACCCCCTCCCAAAGGACTGGTCGTGTCAGGACACTCCAAGTGGTCGAGCATCAAGCACAAGAAGGCGATCGTCGACTCCCGCCGGGGGGCGGCGTTCACGAAGCTGGCGCGGGCCGTCACGGTCGCCGCGCGCGAGGGTGGGGGGGATCCGGACTCCAACGCGGCGCTTGAGAACGCGATCCGCAAGGCCAAAGCGGCGTCGATGCCGAAGGACAACATCGAACGGGCGATCGCCAAGGGCACCGGCGAGGGCGGTGACGGGGAGGCGCTGGAGACGGTGATCTACGAGGGATACGGTCCCGCCGGTGTGGCGTTGCTGGTCGAGACCGTCACCGACAATCGCAACCGCACCGGGCCGGATGTGCGCAACCTCTTCACCAAATTCGGCGGTTCGCTCGGCGAGCCCGGCTCGGTGGCCTACCTGTTCGAGAAGAAGGGCGTGATCGTCGTCAACACCTCGCGCTACACCGAGGACGACCTGCTGGCCGCCGTGGAGGCCGGAGCGGAGGACATCTCCGAGGACGAGGACGTCTTCGAGGTGATCACGCCGCTCGCCGACTTCACCGCGGTGCGCCGGGCGCTGGAGGAGGCGGGCGTGGAGCTGGAGAGCGCCGAGCTCACCTACCGGCCCTCCAGCCTCGTACCGATCGAGCACGAGGGCCAGGTCGTGAAGCTGATGAAGCTGATCGACGGCCTGGAAGAGAACGACGACGTCTCCGCGGTACACGCCAACTTCGACGTCCCGGCCGAGATGCTCGCGCGAGCTCTTGGATAGACCACCCGTCGCGATCCTCTGTGGCGGTCGCGGCACCCGCCTGCGCGAGCGCACCCGCGAGATCCCCAAGCCGCTGATCGAGATCGGTGGGCGCCCGATCGTGGAGCACGTGATCGAGCTGTACGCCGCCCAGGGCTTCCGCCGCTTCCTGCTGGCGACTGGCTACCGCGGCGAGCTGCTCGAGCGCTTCGTCGCTGCGCGGGGATGGCCGGAGGGGGTAAGGGTGCAGTGCGTGGACACCGGCCTGGATACTCCCACGGGGGGGCGGGTCAAGCGCCTGGAGGGACTGCTGGCGGGGGAGCCCACGTTCTGCCTCACCTACGCCGACGGCCTCGCTGACATCGACCTCGCGCGGCTGCTGCGCTTTCACGAGGCGCACGGGGCGCTCGCCACGATCACCGTCGTGCGCCCCGAGCTGCAGTTCGGCGTCGCCGAGTTGGATGGGGATGATGGCCGTGTGCTCGGCTTTCGCGAGAAGCCTCGCTCCGAGCACTGGATCAACGGCGGCTTCCTCTGCCTGCGCCCCGGTGCGCTCGACTACTTAGCGCACAACTCCGTGCTCGAGCGCGAGCCCTTACAGCGGCTCGCCGCCGCGGATCAGCTGCGCGCCTATCGCCACGAGGGCTTCTGGGAGTGCATGGACACCTACAAGGACGCCATCGCGCTCAACGACCTGTGGGCCTCGGGCGCGGCGCCGTGGCGGGTGCGGGCAGGCGTCCGACCGCCAGCGCAGAATCACATCCCATGATCGTCCTCGGGATCGACCCAGGTCTAGAACAGAGTTCACCCGGCCGGGCAGGCCCGGGCGGGTGGGCCTTCAAACCCCCTCCCGCCAACCACCTGGGAGAGAGCGCTTGCCCATGATCGTCCTCGGGATCGACCCCGGCCTCGCCAACGCCGGCTACGGTGTCGTCGCCCGCCGCGGCCGGCGTATGGCCGCGCTCGACGGCGGGGTGATCGACACGCCCGCGGGGGCCAGCTTGGAGTCGCGCCTGGCGAGTGTGCACGGGCGCGTGCTGGCGCTGATCGACGAGCACTGCCCTGCCGCGATGGCTCTGGAGCAGCTGTACTTCGGCCAGAACGTGCAAACCGCCTTTGCGGTGGGTCATGCGCGCGGCGTGACGATGCTCGCGGCCGGGGAGCGTGGGGTGCCGTGCTTCTCCTACACCCCCCAACGAGTGAAGTCCTCGGTGTGCGGCAACGGCCGTGCGGGCAAGTCCCAGGTTGCGCGGATGGTGCAGACGCTGCTCTCGCTCTCTGAGCTGCCCACCCCCGACCACGCCTCCGATGCGCTCGCGGTGGCGCTCTGCCACCTCAACGCCGCCCCGCTGGCGCACGCCGTGGCTGCGGCGGAGGGGGTCTCTGCATGATCGCGCTGCTGCGAGGGGCAGTGGCCGTGCGCCGTGCCGACCACGTGGTGATCCTCTGCGGGGGGGTCGGCCATCGCGCGGCGGTGTCGGCTGAGACGCTGCGTCACATCCCCGCCGTGGGTGGCGAGACGACGCTGCACACCCACCTGATCGTGCGCGACGACGCGCTCGCTCTGTACGGCTTTCACTCCGAGCAGGAGCGCGACCTCTTCCTGATGTTGCTCTCCGTGCAGGCCGTCGGCCCCAAGGTCGCGCTCGCGGTGCTCTCCGCCGGGCCGCCACGCGAGCTGGTGGCAGCGCTCGCCGCCGGCGATGCGGCGCGCTTGCAGGCGGTGCCGGGGATCGGCAAGCGCACCGCCGAGCGGATCATCGTCGAGCTGCGCGAGAAGGTGGGGGTAAGCGTCGAGATCGACGTCGGCGCCGCGGTGGGCACCACGATCAAGGCCCGCCGCGTGGAGAGCCCGCGCACCCTCGCCCGCGACGGGCTGCTGGAGCTCGGCTACAGCCACGGCGAGGCCGAGGAGCTGCTGCGCGAGGCCACGGGCGACAGCGCCGAGGAGCTGATCGCGCAGGCGCTGCGTACGGCGCGCACGGGGTGATCCTCCGATGAGCCGCATCCAAACTCCCAACCTGGACGAGCACGATGAGCTCGAGGACGAGCTCGAGCGCTCGCTGCGCCCCCGCCGCCTGGATGAGTTCGTCGGCCAGCGCGCGCTGTGCGAGCAGCTCGCCGTGGCGATCGAGGCCGCCGCCGCGCGCGGCGAGGCACTCGACCACCTGCTGCTCGCCGGGCCACCCGGCCTCGGCAAGACCTCGCTCGCGCAGATCGTCGCGAGCGAGCTCGGGGCACCGTTCGTGCAGACCGCAGGCCCCGCTCTGGAGCGAAAGGGAGACATCGCCGCGTTTCTCACCGCCCTGGAGCCGCGCAGCGTGTTCTTCGTCGATGAGATCCACCGCCTGCCGCGCACCTTGGAGGAGACCTTCTATCCGGCGATGGAGGACCGCCGCCTGCCGATCACCGTCGGTCAGGGCGCCGGGGCGCGCGTGGTGACGCTCGATCTGCCGCCCTTCACGCTGGTGGGCGCCACCACCCGCACGGGCCTGCTCACCACGCCGCTGCGCGACCGCTTCGGCATCCAGGCGCGCCTGGAGTCCTACACCACCGCGGAGCTCACGACGATCGTCAGGCGCTCCGCGGGGATCCTCGGGATCCCGCTGGAGGAGGGCGGCGCCGAGGCGATCGCCGCGCGCAGCCGCGGCACGCCGCGCGTGGCCAACCGCCTGCTGCGTCGCGTGCGCGACTACGCCGAGGTGCGGATGGAGGGTGTCCTCAGCGCCGACGCCGCGCGCGCCGCACTCGAGCTGCTGGAGGTCGATGAGCGCGGACTCGACCGCCTCGATCGGGAGATCCTGCGCGCGATCTGCGAGCGCTTTGAGGGCGGCCCCGTCGGCCTCTCCACGCTGGCGGTCGCCGTCGGCGAGGAGCGCGACACGATCGAGGACGTCTACGAGCCCCATCTGCTTCGCGAGGGCCTGCTCAAGCGCACCCCGCGCGGTCGCGCCGCCACGCCGGCGGCGTTCGCCCACCTTGGCTTGGAGCCCCCGGCGGGGTGGCTGGGCTCGACGGTCGGGGGCACGGGCCCGGACGCGGCGGGCGAGCAGGCGCTCTTCTAGGCCCTCACGGGGTGTTCCATTGGGCGGAGCCTCGCTGCGGCTCCTTCCCTACTCTTTGTCTGGCGACCATGTCCCATCCCTTCATCTGCCCGAACTGCGGCCACCGCTCCAGCGAGCTCGACCGCAACCTCGGCTTCACCCGCCAACCGAAGGGCTGCGCCAAGTGCGGCTTCGCTTTCCTCTTCGAACTGCTCGACGACTACTACCCAGCGCCTGACGCCGCGTTCTTCGTCTGCGACCGCGAGGGGCGGGTGATCGGCTGCGGCAAGAACTCCTTCGCGCTCACCGGCCTGGAGGAGGAAGCGGTGATCGGCCGGCCGGTCGCGCAGGCGCTCGGCCTGGAGTTCTCCAACGGGGACGATCCCGTCGGCACGGTGCTGGAGTGGGGGGTGCGCGCGCTCGGCAAGCCGGTGCGCGTCAGCGGCGACCGCGATCTGCCCGCCACCGCGCGCGCCGACATGTTCCCCGCCTACGACGATGAGGGCGGTCTTTTGCTCGTCCTTACCCCGGACAAGTAGTCTTTTCCCAATGACCGATCGCCGCCGCAACACGCTCGTGCTACTGCTCGTCGCCTTCCTGCTGGTGGTGTCGGCGGTCATCATCGCCACCAAGCCGACGCGCCTCGGCCTCGACCTGAAGGGTGGGGTGTCGTTCATCTACAAGGGGATTCCCACCGCGCACGCCAAGGTCAATCCCGAATCGCTCAACCGCGCGATCAACATCATGCGCAAGCGCGTCGATCAGCTGGGCGTCGCGCAGCCGGAAATCCAGCTGTACGGCGCCAATGAAATCAACGTCTCACTGCCTGACGTGACCAACGTCAAGCGCGCCGAAGACCAGGTCGGCAAGACCGCCCAGCTGCTCTTCTACGACTGGGAGCCCAACGTGATCGGGCCCTCGGGTAACCCCGAACCGACCAACCGCGCCGTCACCTGCGGGCCCGAACCGGCCGCGGTGCGCTGCGGACTGCCCGAGTACAAAGCGGTGCAGTTGGCGGCCAAACGCAAGCCCTATCTCTACCCCAACGCGACCACACTGCAGAAAGGCTGCACGCCGGCGCAGGTGGGCGGCTGCATCTACGGCTCGTGGTACTTGGTGGACTCCAAGCACGAAAAGGTGCTGTGCGCTGGTGGCAAGCCGACCTGCGGCCCTGCCGACACGCAGGCCGAGCTGTACGCCGACGGCTACAAACCGCCGGCCGGCGTGCAGGCAAAGGCAGTGCACGTCAATCCGGGCACGGTGCTCGTGCAGGCGCGCCCCGAAGAATTCCAGAACAAGATCACCAAGGCCGAACCCAACAGCTTCTACGTGCTCAACGACAATCCGGTGCTCGAAGGTGGCAGCATCAACAACCCGCAGCAGGGCTACCAGAGCGAAGGCGGGGGCTCGGGCCTACCGGACGTGACCTTCGGCTTCGACGAACACGGCAAGACGGTGTTCGAACGGGTCACCAAGGAAATCGCCAAGCGCGGCGAAAACGCGCAGCTGCCCGGCGTCACCAAGCCCGAAGCGCTGCAGCACTTCGCGATCGTGCTCGACGAACAGGTGATCACTGCACCGTCGATCGACTACACGCAGTACCCCAACGGGATCGACGCCTCCAACGGCTCGGAGATCACCGGCGGCTTCACGCTCACCTCCGCGCAGAACCTCGCCGACGAGCTGCAGTCGGGCGCGCTGCCGATCAAGCTGGAACAGATCTCCCATTCGCAGGTCTCCGCGACGCTCGGCAAAACGGCGCTCAACCAGGGCCTGCTCGCGATGGCGGTGGGTCTGCTGGTGGTGTGCATCTTCCTGCTGATCTTCTACCGCGTGCTGGGGATCATCGCGATCGGCGGTCTTGCGATCTACAGCATCTACTACTTCGCGCTGATCAAGGCGATCCCGATCGTTCTGACGCTGCCCGGCATCGCCGGTCTGATCCTGACGATCGGCATCGCGGCGGACGCCAACATCGTGATCTTCGAGCGCATCAAGGAGGAGATCCGCGCCGGGCGCTCGATCCCCGCCGGCATCGCCGCCGGCTACAAACGCGGCTTCGCGGCGATCGTCGACGCCAACGTGGTGACGTTCATGACGGCCTTCATCCTGTTCGCGCTGGCGACCGCCGAAGTGCAGGGCTTCGCCTTCACGCTGGGCATCGGCACGCTGCTATCGCTGTTCACCGCAGTGCTCGCCACGCAGGCGGCGCTCGGCTCAATGGGCCGCTCGCGCGTGATCGGCCACCCCGCACTGCTCGGCGCCGCCCGCGCGAAGCGCGCACTGCGCTTCGACTTCATGGGGAAATCGAAGTGGTTCTTCACGCTGTCGGGCACGATCCTCTTGATCGGCGCGCTGGCGATCGGCGGCAAGGGGATCAACTTCGGCATCGACTTCACTTCCGGCACCCGCATCCTGACGGGCTTCACCCAGCCGGTCTCCCAGGAACAGATCCGTACGGTGCTGCGCGAACACAACCTTTCCAACGCCCAGATCCAGAAGCTCACCGGCGACAAGAGCGTTGGCGGCAGCGGCTATCAGATCTCGGTCAAGCAGCTCAAGCCGCAGCAGGTGGCCGCGGTCGAGGAATCGCTGGCCAAGATCAGCCCGCTGCGCGACACCTCCGACAACTCGATCGGGCCGACCTTCGGTGCGACGGTGGCCAGGTCGGCGGTGATCGCGATCATCGCCTCTTTGATCGTGATCTCGGTGTACATTGCGCTGCGCTTCGAGTGGAAGTACGCGGTGCCAGTGCTGATCGCGTTGATGCACGACCTGTTGATCACCGCAGGGGTGTATGCGCTCACCGGACGCGAAGTGAGCAGTGCGACCGTCGCCGCGTTGTTGACGATCCTCGGCTATTCGCTGTACGACACGATCATCGTGTTCGACCGCGTGCGCGAGAACGTGCCACGAATGCCGCGCGCCGCGTTCTCGCAGATCGTCAACCGCTCGATGTCGGAGGTGCTCACGCGTTCGCTGGCGACCAGCTTCTGCACGCTGCTGCCGGTACTGGCGCTGCTGCTGTTTGGCGGCGAAACGTTGAAGAACTTCGCCTTTGCGCTGATGGTGGGTATCGCCTCTGGGGCCTACTCCTCGATCTTCATCGCCTCGCCGGTGCTCACCCACTGGAAGGAACGTGAGGGCTCCTACCGCAACCGCCGTGCGCGTCTGGTGCGCGACTTCGGCGCCGTACCCCCCTACGCGACCGCGCTCGACGGCTCGCCGATCGACGTGGAGCCCGCCAAACAGCGCCGTCGCCAGCGCAAAGGCGGCCTGCTGGTGGCAGCGGAGGAGCCGGGCGAGCAGGTCTCACAGGAGGAGTTCGAGGAGATGGTGCGCGATTTGGACATCGAGCGGGAGGACGGCACCACCGCGCCACGCGGTGGGCGGGGAGCGGCCGCCGGCGTCCGTGGCAACGGCCGCCGCGGACAGGGCGGGCAGACATCGAATCTCACCGGACCATCCGCTACGGGCACGGGCACGATGCCCGCTAGGAAGCGTGTCCCGAAAGCCCCTGCGGCTCCCGCGCCGGAGGAGACCGCGGCGCCGCAGGACCCCGCGGCCGATCTAGCCCCTGAGGACCTCGTTCTCAAGGAACCGCCCAAACGCCCCAAACGGCCACGAAACAAACGTCACGGGAGGAGCCGATGACCGGCCGCCACCACATCCACGTCCGCTGCCCGATCGCCACTGCCGGCGACCACCGCCATGGGGAGAACCGCTGATGGGCATGCTCGGCTGGGTGATGATGGGCCTCGCGATCTGGCACTTCACGATCTGGCTGCCCGACCGCTTCTGGGGCGGGATCGTCGGCGCGCTGATCGGCTCGCTGATCGGCGCAGTGGTGATCAGCACGTTGATCTACAGCATCAAAGTCTCCGGCCTCGCGATCCCCGGGAAAAAGCAGACCGACATCGCGGTTGTGCTGTTCGCGGTGCCGGGCTCGCTGATCGGCATGGCCGCTGTCTACTGGGAGGGCATCCGCCGCGAAGGGCTGCGGGCGGCGGTCACCCTCCCCCCTCAGTAGCTTCCATACCGTCGCGATAGTTCTGTCCAGACCCACCCGTAGGGTGGACGGGGATGGTGCCGAGCAGCCGCTTTGAGATCGCGCCGTGCCCGCAACCCCAGGTGCAGGCGCTCGAACGGCAGCTGGGGATAAGTGGGGCGGTTGCGCAGGTGCTGGTGCGCCGCGGACTGGCGGACCCCGAGCGGGCGCGGGCGTTCCTGGCGGCCGACGAGGAGCACCCGCCCGCCGCGTTCGAGGGGATCGAGGAGGCGCTCAGCACGATCCTCGCGCAGGTGCGCGCCGGAGCGCGGATCACCGTGCACGGCGATTACGACGTCGACGGGATCTGCTCCACCGCGGTGCTGGTGCGCGTCCTGCGTGCGCTGGGGGCCGACGTGGACTGGTATCTGCCCGACCGGGCCAGCGACGGGTATGGGCTGAACGCGCGCACGATCAGGCGCCTGGCGGTGCGCGGCACGCGCCTGCTGATCACCGCGGACTGCGGCATCACTGCGATCGAGGAGGTGGACCTCGCGCGGGCGCTGGGGATCGAGGTGGTAGTCAGCGACCACCACTCGCCGCGCGCCGACGGGGCGCTGCCGCGGGCGCCGATCGTGCACCCCGCCGTGTGCGGCTACCCCTGCCCCGACCTGTGCGCAACCGCCGTGGCGTACAAGCTGGCGCTCGGCCTGTGGGAGGCCGAGCTTCCGTTTCGGCCGCCCGACGTCGGCGGGCGGGTTTATGCCCACACGACGATCTCGACCTGGTGGCGCTCGCGACGATCGCCGACGTGGTAGCGCTGCTGGGTGAGAACCGTGCGCTGGTGCGCCGCGGCCTGCGGGCGCTGGCGGCGACCGCCAAGCCGGGCCTGCGCGCACTGCTGGCGGTGGCGCGCGCGAGCGGCGGTCCATTGGACGAGCGCACCGTGGCGTTCGCACTGGCGCCGCGGCTAAACGCGGTGGGGCGGATGCACCGCGCCGACGCCGGCCTCGAGCTGGTCCTCACCGAGGATCCAGTGCGCGCGCAGGAGATCGCGGCCGAGCTCGACCGCGCCAACCATGAGCGCAAGCACACCGAGACACGCATCCTGTTCGACGCCGAGCGTCAGGTGGCGGCGCTGGGTGAACGTGCCGCGTACGTGCTTGCCGGCGAGGACTGGCATCCCGGGGTGATCGGGATCGTCGCCTCGCGCCTGGCCGAGCGCCACCACCGGCCATTCTTGCTGGTGGCGCTCGATGGCGCGACGGGGCGTGGGTCGGGTCGCAGCATCGCGGGCTTCGACCTGCTGGAGGGGCTCAACGAGTGCGCTGGGCACTTGCTGCGCCACGGTGGCCACCGCGCGGCGGCGGGCCTGGAGATCGAGCGCGAGCGCCTGGAGGATTTCGCCGCGGCATTCGCGGCCCACGCCGAGCGCGTGCTGAGCACGGAGCAGCTGGTGCGCAGCGAGCGTGTGGATGCGATCGTGCAGGGCGAGGAGCTGGGGATGGCACTTGCCGAAGAGCTGCGGACGCTGGCGCCGTTCGGCTGCGCCAATCCGTCTGTATCGCTGCTCGTGCAGGGCGCGCGCTTCGCCGAGCGCCGGCCGATGGGGGAGGGCAGGCATGTGCGCTTCACCGTGCTCGCCGACGGCGCCCGCGCCCGCGCGGTCGCGTTTGGCGCCGGTACCAGCCTGCCCGTGCGCGACGGCATCCCCGCCGATGCGACGTTCACACTGGAGGTCAACGAGTGGCGGGGCGTGAGCGAGCCGCGCCTGGTGCTGCGCCAAGCGCGAGCGAGCGAGCTACCGGCCCTCGGCGAGACAGCTCCCGAGGAGGAGGAGGGGGAGTTGGTGCTCTTCGCCTGAGTCTCACAGTGCAACTGGGGATTTGGCCACACGACCCCAGCCCGAAAGGCCCTACCCTTAAAGGAATGGCGACAGAGCAGACACACCGGGTGCAGGAGAGCACCACCAAGGAGCCGGAGCGATCGCCCGCGATCGCCGGGCAGCTCAACGAGTTCGAGCGCCGCCTGCTCGGCGACCTATTCGCGATCGTCTCCGAGCACGCCGCCGACACGACGATCCAGATCGACCGCACGCGCGTTGAAGAGGCGTTCGTATTCGCCTGCGAGCACCACGCCGACCAGCGGCGCAAGTCCGGCGAGGACTTCATCGTGCACCCGGTGGGTGTCGCCCGCATTTGCGCGGGGATGCGCCTGGACACCGAGACGCTGTGCGCGGCGCTCCTGCACGACACCGTGGAGGACACCTCGGCCTCGATCGAGGAGGTGCGCGAGCGCTTTGGCGCCGAGGTCGCGGGCATCGTGGACGGCGTCACGAAGCTGACCGGCATCACCTTCCACTCGCGCGATGAGGCGCAGGCTGAGAACTACCGCAAGATGATGGTGGCGATGGCCACCGACGTGCGGGTCATCCTGATCAAGCTTGCCGACCGGCTGCACAACATGCGCACGATCGAGGCGATGCCCAAGCAGAAGCAGATCGACAAGGCGAAGGAGACGCTTGAGATCTACGCTCCGATCGCCCATCGGCTGGGCATCCACGCGATCAAGTGGGAGCTCGAGGACCTCGCGTTCGCGACCCTGCACCCCGCAAGTACCAGGAGATCAAGGGTTTGGTCGCCCAGCAGCGCGAGGAGCGCGAGAGCTACGTGAGCGAGGCCGGCGAGTACCTTGCGGGCGAACTGCGCAAGGTGGGCATCGAAGCGCAGATCGCCGGCCGCGCCAAGCACTTCTACTCGATCTACGCGAAGATGACCAAGAAGGGACGCGAGTTCAACGAGATCTACGACCTCACCGCGATGCGCGTGATCGTGGACTCCGTGAAGGACTGTTACGGCGCGGTGGGGGTGATCCACTCGCTGTGGAAGCCGCTGCCGGGGCGCTTCAAGGACTTCATCGCGATGCCCAAGTTCAACATGTACCAGTCGCTGCACACCACCGTGATCGGTCCGGAGGGACGGCCCCTGGAGATCCAGATCCGCACCGCCGACATGCAGGAGATGGCGGAGTTCGGGGTGGCGGCGCACTGGATGTACAAGCAGCGCGGCGAGAAGCCCGGGCGCGAGCGCTCCGGCACGCTCGAGGACGACTCCAAGGTCAAGTGGCTGCGCTCGATGCTCGACTGGCAGCAGGACATGTCCGATCCCAAGGAGTTCATGGAGAGCCTGAAGATCGATTTGTTCGAAGACGAGGTGTACGTGTTCACGCCCAAGGGCGAGGTCAAGTCGCTCGCGGCGGGCGCCACACCGCTGGACTTCGCCTACGAGGTGCACACCGAGATCGGCCACCGCTGCGTGGGGGCGAAGGTGAACGGCAAGATCGTGCCGCTGCACTACGAGCTGCGCAGCGGCGACATCGTCGAGATCCTCACCACCAAGCGCGACCGCGGCCCCTCGCGCGACTGGCTGGCGATGGTGAAGACCACCCGCGCGCGCAACAAGATCCGGGCGTGGTTCAAAGCGGAGTCCCGCCAGGACACCGAGCACACCGGGCGCGAGCTCTTGCAGGAGCACCTCAAGCGCCAGGGGCTGCCGGCGCAGCGGATCACCGGCTCGGCGCTGCTGGCGGACGTGATCCGCGAAATGGGCTACCGCAAGGCGGATGACTTCTACATGGCGCTCGGCGGCGCGAAGGTGTCTCCGAAGATCGTGATCAACAAGGTGATGCAGCGTCTCAAGCGCGGCGAGGCGGCCGACGGCGGGGCGACCGCCGCCAGTGACCTGCTCAAGGTGGGGGGTTCCGCGCGGCGCCCGACCCGCTCCTCCGGCCAGTACGGGATCAGAGTGGAGGGCGTGGACGATGTGATGCTGCGCCTCGCCAAGTGCTGCCGACCGGTGCCGGGCGATGAGATCGTCGGCTACATCTCACTCGGCCGCGGCATCACAATCCACCGTGAGGACTGTCCCAACGCGACGGTGTTGCGTAAGAACCCCGAACGTTTCACCGAGGTGTACTGGGAGGGTGAGCAGTCGAGCGGGTTTGTCGTCGAAATCCAGATCGACGCGTGGGATCGCCACCGGCTACTGGAGGACCTCTCGCGGGTCTTCTCCGAGGCGGGCGCCAACATCGTCGAAGCGCGCTGCCTCTCCAACCCGCCGATGGTCAAGAACCGCTTCGTGATCGAGGTCGCCGACACGCACGCGCTGAAGGGCGCGATCAACCGCCTGCGCAACACCGAGTCGGTGTTCGACGCCTACCGCGTGACACCCGGGCCGGCGGGATAGGAGGAGGGGGGACCCCCCTCCCGACCCACCTCCTGGGTTGTGGTGGGGCCGGGGGAGGGCGGGCAGCTGCTGGCCCCTTGGCCGGGGATGTGGCCTTGGTCAGGCCACGACGTTGAGCGCCCGCGGCATGATCGAGTACCGCGCCTCGGCCACCTCGCCGAGGTAGTCGCCGTCGACCTGTAGCGGCAGCGGCTCGCCGTCGGCGGTGCGAACGGTCAGCTCGGTGGCGGGCGCGAGCGCGGTGATCTGCCGGTGGCGCGTGAGGCGCGCACGCCGCGAGAAGGCGCGCCAGGCGATGAACGGCATGTCGATCGGCCGGGCGCGGTGCAGCACGCAGGTGGAGAGCGTGCCGGAGTCGAGCTGCGCGTCCTCGGCGATCTCGATCGGGCGGTTGCGGAAGTACGTGAAGGGGCTGCCGTTTTGGATCACGGCGGTGACGCCCGAATGCTCCTCGCCGCCGAGGTGGGTGGTGAGGCGCGGGGGGCGTAGAAGATAGCGCCGGGCGAACGTGGTGACGGCCACCCAGGTGAAGAACCACGGCCCCCAGCGGGCCTTGCGCCGCGGGTTGGCGTTGACGCGCTCCACCACCGAGGCGTCGAGGCCGAGGCCCGAGGCAAACGTGAAGCAGCGCCCATTGACAACGCCGAGGTTGACCTTGTGGATGCGCCAGTCGTCGGCCATCGCCAGCAGGTGCTCGGTGGCGTCGATCAGCGACCCGGGGATGCCGAGCATCTTGCCGAACACGTTGGCCGAGCCGCCCGGCAGGCAGGTGAGCGGCGTGGCGGAGCCGAGCAGGCCGTTGGCGGCCTCGTTGACTGTGCCGTCTCCGCCGAAGGCAACCACCACGTCATAGCCCTCGTGGGCGGCCTCGCGGCAGAGCTCGGTCGCGTGGCCACGGGACTCGGTGTCACGGGCGTCGACCTCGAAGCGGCTGCGCAGGGCGTCGACGACGAGGTTGCGCAGGCTGTCGGAGACCGTCGAGGCATAGGGGTTGACGACGATCAGCATCCGCTTCTTGGGCAGGGACTCCCCGAGGTCGAAGGCGTCCTCGCCCTGCTCGGGATCGCGGTACTCGGGACTGCCGGGCCCGAGTACGTCTCGCTCCTGGTGCCGCCGCGCGGCGGGGGGAATCGTGGGCATCGACCTGCGTACACCGTCCGTGCGGGAGCGTTACCGTGGGAGGCGTCACGGGAGACCTTGCGGCTTTGCGCCCATGCGACGGGCACCTGGCGATGGTGGAGCAGTGGGGCGCGATCTAATGCTTTCCCGTCGCGCGTTCGATATACTGCCCACAGCAGTGCACATCAAGAGGGGTGGAGGGACTGGCCCGACGAAGCCCCGGCAACCACCGCGTCCCAACGCGGAAGGTGCCAATTCCAGACAGATGTGTGGCGGGGCTTCCACGTTTTTCGCCACACGGGACAACGGCGAAGACGATGAAGGAGGCCAGATGGCTGCCAGCAACCTAAAGTGTCGAGAGTGCAAGGCGGAGTACCCGCTGGAGGCGTTGTACGTGTGCGAGCGGTGCTTCGGCCCGCTGGAGGTCGCCTACGATCACAGCCGCCTGACAGACGGCGGCGTGGGCGAGCTGCGCCGTCGCATCCAGGGAGGCCCGCAGAACATCTGGCGCTACGCCGACTTCCTGCCCTTGGCGGGTGGACCACCAGGGCCCTCGGGACGGCTGGCCTCGCGGGTCGGGCTGCCGGCGGGCTGCACGCCGCTGGTTCGCGCCGACCGCCTCGCGCAGCGGCTGGGGTTGAACGAGGTGTGGGTCAAGAACGACGCGGCCAACCCCACGCACTCCTTCAAGGACCGCGTGGTGTCGGTGGCGGCGGCGCGAGCGCGGGAGCTGGGCTACCAGACGATCGCCTGCGCCTCCACCGGCAACCTCGCCAACTCCGTGGCCGCCCACGGCGCGGCGCTGGGTCTTGAGTCCTACGTCTTCATCCCCGCCGACCTGGAGGAGCAGAAGGTGCTTGCCACCGGCGTCTACGGGACCCGCCTGGTGGCGGTGAAGGGCAACTACGACGACGTCAACCGCCTCTGCACCGAGCTCTCCGCCGAGCGCGAGTGGGCGTTCGTGAACATCAACCTGCGCCCCTACTACGCCGAGGGCTCCAAGACGCTGGCGTTCGAGATCGCCGAGCAGCTCGGCTGGGAGCTGCCCGACCGCTGCGTCGTGCCGATCGCCTCGGGATCGCTGTTCACGAAGGTCGCCAAGGGCTTCGCCGAGTGGCGCGAGCTGGGTCTGGTGAGCGGAGAGCTGCCGCGGATGAGCGGAGCGCAGGCCGAGGGCTGCAACCCGGTGGCAAGCGCATACGCGGCTGGCCACGACGTGTGCCGACCAGTGAAGCCCAACACGATCGCCAAGTCCCTGGCGATCGGCAACCCCGCGGACGGCCCCTACGCGCTGGAGGAGGCACGCCGCAGCGGCGGCTCGATCGACGCGGTGAGCGACGAGGAGATCAGGCAGGGCATCGCCCTCCTGGCCCAAACCACAGGCATCTTCACCGAGACCGCAGGCGGCGTCACCACAGCGGTGCTGGCAAAGCTCGCCGAGCGAGGCGAGATCGACCCCGCCGAGCGCGTCGTGCTGGTGATCACCGGCGAGGGCCTGAAGACGCTGGACGCAGTGCGAGGCACCTTCGAGACCCACACGATCGAGCCAAGCGTCGAGCAGTTCGAGACCCAGGTGGAGAGCAAGCTGCAAACAGCCGCCAAGGCCAATGTGGCCCTGGCAGGCAACGGCGCACCAGCAGCCAGCAACGGCGCGCTCGCGGGCATCGCCGCAAGGAGCTGAGCCGAGATGCCGGTGACCGTGAAGATCCCCACCCAGCTGCGCACCGCCGCCGAAGGAGCAAGCGAAGCACAACTGGAAGGCGCAACAGTGCAGGAGGTGCTCGACAGCCTGTTCGAGCGCTTCACCGAGCTGCGCACCCGAATCTCCGACGATGACGGCGGCCTACGGCGCTTCGTAAACGTCTACCTGAGCGGCGAGGACATCCGCTTCCTAGACGGCCTCCAAACCCCAGTATCAGACGGCGCCGAGCTGACAATCCTCCCAGCAGTAGCCGGCGGCTAACCCCACCCTTCACCGCCTGAAGCGCCGATTGACAGGCCCCCGGATCGATCTTCTCCCGGGCGACCAGCGGGCAGGGGTGCTCAGCGCGACTTCGCGACGTGATGCGCCGCGGCAGGAGGAGTCGGCAGCGAAGACCCACTGACCCCAATCGTCGAGACCAGCCCAGCGGCGCACATAGCCCCAACCGTAAGCGCCCGCATCCGACGAGGCGTAAGCCACCCCATGTGGTGCGTCTGCAACCAGGTCCGAAACCCACTAGCAGCCGAAGCCGCAGCCATAGCGCAACCAACGCACATACCGCAATCATAACGACGGCCGCCCCAACCAGCGCCAATTACAACGCCAAAGGGAGGGGGTGGGGGCGACGGGGGAGGGGGAGGGCTGGCCCTCCCCCTCCCCCGTCAAGAGTCACGAGCCAGAGCGCGAGCAGGCGATCCCTCGCCAACCTCAACCCGGCTCTCGAGCCGCCTACGAAGCTCTCCACCGCGCCCAGCAGAAACAGCCCGAGCAGCCCGCTGATCACTAAGCGAGAGCCCATGCAAACGAGCAAAATCAAGCAACTCCTGCCGCTCCACCGCCTCGCGAGCAGAACGCCGAAACAACCACCAAAACAGCCCAACCGTAAAGAGGCTGACGACAACCATCATCACCGCCCCAGCAAGATTCTGGTCAGCAAGAGGCGACAGATGGTGCCGAGAATCCCCCCCCAAATAAAAGGGATAGAAGACAGCATCAGACCAAAGAAAGATGTTGCCAAGCGCAGCAGCAGCGAGGCTCACGGCGAGGATATAGAGCAGCTTCCCAAGGCTGCCAAACCAGCCGGGCACCGGCAGCGGTCCAAACAAGCACATCCAAAGGTTGACCCCAAAGCCGAGGAACATCAGATGCTGGAGGAGATTCAGCCCAGCATGTTCCAAAGCCCCCTGGTAGGGCCCGGGAAGATGCCAAAGGTAGAGGTCGAGGGCCCACAACGGAAACGCGACCAGCGGGTTGGAGAGCACCCGCAGCCGGTCGCAGAGACCGATCTCGAGGATCGGTGCCAGCAACGGCGCGGTGAGACCGAGCACGATCAAAAGCGCCGCAACCTCCGCGATCAGGAGGCTCTCGATCATGTGCACGAACAGCAGTTCTTCGCCGGCCTTCCCGACTCCGATCAGCGCGAGCGCAAATACGAGGGCCCCGGCGTAGAAGCATCCCTGACGCCAGCCGGGCGCGGGTTGACCGCTCGACGCCAAGGCACGCACACGCGAGGCATAGAGCAGGCAAAGCAGCGCCATCGGCACCAGCTGGATGACGTCCTCCAGTTGAAGCGAGACGGCGAGCGGAGCGATCGGAGGCATGGGCCTCAGCCTACGCCCGCAAGCTGACGAGCACCGTTGATGAGCACCTCGATGGACGCCTCAATCAACCCAGGTCCTCAAGCCCCTCACCGGCAAGCCGCCAGCTGTAGAGCACCGCGGCCACCGAGGTGGCGAGATTGAGACTGGAGACGCCCGCGCGCATCGGCAGGCACACGCGCGCATCGGCGCGATCGAGCAGCTCCTGCGAGAGCCCCTGGCGCTCGGCGCCGAACGCCAGGATCGAGCGGGCGGGCAGCTCCCCGGGACGCAGCGGCTCGCCGTCGGGGTCGAGCGCGATCAGCGGGCGAGGCTCACTCGGGCCGCCGGCGGGGAGGACGGGGACGGTGTGGGCGGGGGTCTGCGTGGGGCTGATCAGCTCGAGCGCCTCCTCGCCGAGCCGTGCGACCGGTAGCGCGAAGTGCAAACCGGCGCTGCCCCGCAAAGCCGCGGGGTCCCAGGGGTCGTGGATGCCCGTCGTGATCACCCCGGCGGCCTCGGCGGCAGCCGACACGCGCACGCACGCGCCGATGTTGCCAAGGTCGCTGGGGCCCTCCAGCAGAACGATCGGTGCGGATCGCGCCCCGGCGAGAAGCGCGTCGGCATCGGTGGGCGGGCGCCGCGCGATCGCGATCACCCCGGTCGAGGGCGCCAGTGGGGCGAGCGTCGCGAATACCTCGGCGGTCACTGTCTCCGCGTCGGCAAGGATCCGCTCGCGCACGTCGGGCGCCAACGCATCGGCGAGCGCGCCGAGCCGCGCGGGCGACACGACCACGGTGTGCAGCACCTGCGCGCCGAAGCGCAGCGCGTGCTTGAGCGCGTGCAGCCCCTCGAGCACCGCGAGCTCAGGGTCGCGGCGGGCGTCGCGGAAGAGTCTTTTCAGGTCGGTCGTTGGGCCGTCGAGCGCCTGGCTCGTCGGGTTGACGGTCTCTCTTGACACAGCCCTTAGTCTGCCAGGGCGAGGAGCACGAGACCCCCAGGGCAGCGCTGTCTAGAAGCTACTCGCCGCGCGCCAGCGCTCAGGCCAGTTCGACGCCTCCACATCGTGGGGGATGATCCGGTCGTGCGGCCAGTGGCTCCAACCGGCCTGCTCGGCGCGGTCCGCGATCAGCCTTTGGCACTCGGAGTACGGTGGGTCGGGAAGCAGGCCCGCCTCGGCCATGTCGGCCGTTGCATGTAGCAACGCTGCAAGTGAGCTGCTGATGATGGTCAGGTGGGGGTTGCCGAAGTCTGCTTCGACCACGACTCCAGGCCCGTCGGCGACGATCTCGACACCCGTCTGAGACCAGCGGTGTTGCAGGATCGGCACCCACAGAGGGCACCATTGCCAGGGCTCGAGACGCTCCGTGAGGAACTTGTATGACTTGGCGGCGTCGCCTGCGCCAAGGAGCGGACCCTCGGGCAGAGGAAGCAAGGGTGGGGATTCAGGTTCGCGTGGCTGTCCGTTGTGCCATCGCAGCATCGTGATCACTTCGGGGGGAATTTCGTAGGGCTCGATCGCACGTCTCAGCTCGTCGAGCTCTCGATCGGTGGCGGGGGGTTGCATCGATTCCTGGATCTCACGCCCATGGCGAGACATCCACGCGCTCAGGCGCTCAAGCGCTGACTCGATACTCAGGTCTTCGGTCACATGGAGAAGATTGGCAACCATCCCTTATCTTCGTCAATGCAGGAGGACGGATTGCCAATTCCAACGACTTCGATGAGAGCTACGAGAAGACGGCAGACGCAGGCTCAATGGACTCCAGGGATGCCGATGGCGCTGACTCTGGCAGAATGCTCAGCGTGGCCGTCCAATCCACGAAGAAACGCTCAGGCGGTGGGTCGGCCACACGGATCACACATCTCGGCCTCAGCAACTGGCGTAACTTTCCCAAGGTCGATGTCGATCTCGCTGGACGCGCGTTTCTGGTCGGGCCGAACGCCTCGGGCAAGTCCAATTTCCTGGACGCAATCCGGTTTCTGCATGACATCGTGGCAGTCGGAGGCGGGTTCGCGGACGCCGTCGGGAAGCGAAACGGTGTCTCTGCGCTGCGCTCGCTCGCCGCTCGTCGGTATCCCGACGTGGAGCTTCGCATCGCCCTCGGAACGGACGAGAATCGGCGTGCGTGGGAGTACGAGGTCAGCTTCGCGCAGGACAACCAGCAACGCCCCTACCTCAGGAAGGAGATCGTCCGCGAGCAGGGCCAAGAGCGGCTCAGCCGGCCTGACGCCGACGACGAAGACGACATCGCGCGGTTGGGCCAGACCTTTCTCGAGCAGGTCAACGCAAATCGTCAATTTCGGTTCGTGGCCGATTTTTTGCGCACCGTGCGTTATTCGCACATCGTCCCGCAACTCGTGCGCGAGCCTGACCGGTCGATCGGCAGGACGGACGATCCTTACGGAGGCGATTTCATCGAGCAGATCGCCAAAACGCCGGAGCGGACTCGTGTCGCACGTCTGCGCCAAATCGTTGACGCGCTGAAGATCGCCGTTCCACAACTTGAGACGCTTGCGCTGAACCAGGATGTGAGAGGCATATATCACCTGCAAGGCAGGTACGAACACTGGAGACCTCAAGGCGCGTGGCAGTCAGAGGCGGACTTCTCGGACGGGACTCTGCGCCTACTGGGGCTGCTCTGG
The DNA here is from genome assembly GCA_963724305.1 of uncultured Solirubrobacterales bacterium. Classification (GTDB taxonomy): domain Bacteria; phylum Actinomycetota; class Thermoleophilia; order Solirubrobacterales; family Solirubrobacteraceae; genus Palsa-744. The sequence continues at coordinate 248,467 of CAVRUG010000004.1, read as the reverse complement.
GCGCTACTCGAACGCGGCGGGCCACTGCTGCTGGAGGAGCCCGAGCTGTCCCTCCATCCGGCTGTAGTCCGGTACGTGCCCCAGATGCTCGCGCGTATGCAATCTCGAGCCGGTCGCCAGGTGATCGTGAGCACGCACTCGCCGGAGTTGCTTCAGGATGATGGGATTGGACTCGACGAGGTTCTCCTCTTGATGCCACAAAACGAGGGCACCGCTGTACGGCCTGCTTCAGAGGGATCGGAGATATCAGCGCTACTCGATGGTGGTCTGAGCGTCGCGGACATCGTGATTCCCAAAACTCGCCCACAACGGGCCGAGCAGCTTTCGTTCTTTCCTGCCGACTAGCCGTGAACGCTGGCCTGTCACCTGTCTCCGGCGCCGTCGAGGGGATTGTGGACGAGGCGATCGTTCGGACTCTTTTGGGGCATGTAGGTCGAGAGGCCGGGACGATCTATGTTCAAGGGGGCAAGTCGAAGCTGCTAGCAAAGCTGGCGGGGTTCAACGCGGCGGCGCACTTCAGCCCCTGGGTCATCGTTGTCGATCTCAACGGCGACGCAGCGTGTGCGCCGGCTTTCGTCAGCCAGACGATCCCAGCACCATCTCCGCACATGATCTTCCGAGTGGCCGTTCGACAGGCGGAGGCATGGCTGATGGCCGACCGAGAGGGTTTGGCGCGCTACCTTCGCGTCAGTCAAGCACTCGTCCCGAACAATCCGGAGGCCGAGGTTGACGCAAAGCAGTCGATGGTGAAGATCGCACGGGCGTCGCGCGACCGGCGCGTGCGACAAGACATGGTGCCGACACCAGGAGGTGGTCGCAAGACCGGGCCAAACTATGCCGGGCGACTCATCGAATTCGCGACCCAACGTTGGCGACCTGACGTCGCTGCCGAACGCGCGGACAGCCTGAGTCGCTGCATGCAGCGTCTTTCCCCTTCCTAGAGCACTTCAGCGACGCGCCCGGCAAGATTCGAACTTGCGACCTCTCGCTCCGGAGGCGTCGGGGGCCGAGGGACGATATTGGGGGTTTCCCCGCTTGAACGCTGAGGATTGGCCCAAATGGCGCTTCGGGCGCGAGCGGGCGAATAGCGCCGGTTTACGGGCGATTCCGAGGGGTTTGGGCGTATATGCCCATTCCGACCGCGCGACTTTCCCTCATCGTCGAGGGGCAACAGGTCGCAGCGCGCCGTCGTTTGCTGCAAGCCGTTTGCTCTGCCGTCGGGACGGGATGTACGTGCGGGTCGGACCGCGCCTGTGCACGCGAGGCGTTGAGGCGGCGCCACATCGGCGCCGATAAGACGGCTACCATGAAGCGTGTGAGCAGCCTAATCGACATCAGCCCCGCCGAGCGCGAGCAGATCCGTGTGGACTTCTACCGCGCCCATCGCGCGCAGGCCGGTTTCTCCTCGGTTGCCGTGCGGCGCGACCCTGAGCGGCGAGACGCCTGGTTCCTTGATGTCGGAGCGACTGGGCCGATCGATGTTCCGTCCAGCTACCGCGGGCTCACGGTGCGAGTCAAACAAGCGCACGGCGCGATCAACGCCGTGGCCCGCCTCGACCAAGTCGTCTGAAGCTGGCGCCGCGGCCTGTTAGCGCCGGTCCGGGCGACCGCATCTACCCAGGCGGTCTGAACCGCTTTGGGCAGCTTCACGAGGTCGGCTCCTACGGGGCGCCGGTCCTGCGCGCCAACGGAAGCGGCCCGCTGATGCTGACTGCGGCGCACGTCGTGGGAAGCCTGTCCGCCGCGTATCCTCTTGGTCAGCGCGAAGTGCTCCTCGGCACCGGCGTGCGTGCTGTGTCCTCGGGAGATCCCCGGATCGGCGATGTCGTTGACAGCCAACCCGCCGAGCCGTGCGAGGAGGTGCGGCTCGACGCCAGCCTCGTGCTCGTCGACGGCCATGTGACGCTTGGGCACGTCGTTCGCGAGACGGTCATCTCCGGGCGTGCGCGAAACCTCGAAGGGCACGACGATCTCGTCACCGTCTTCAAGCGCGGTATCAACACTCCCGGCTTGACCCAGGGTCTGCTGGACCCGACGCCGGAGTCCCTGAAGGTCGTGCTCCCGCAGGCCGGCGGCCCGCCGATCGCTCGAGACTACCTCCGCGGCTGGTTCGTCTACGGCGACGGTCAACCGTTCGCGCGCCCTGGGGACTCCGGGTCGATCGTCGTCGACGCCGACGATTGCGTCGTCGCCATGATTGTCGCGCTGCGAACCGAGCCCCAGCGCGAACCTCGAGCCGAGGACCCGGCGTTCGTCATCCCCATCCTCGACATCCTCCACGGGCTGGCGGTTCGCCTCGCTGGACCTGACCGGGCTTGTGTGTTGGCGTGAGGCAGCGCGCCAGAGCCCGCGATGGTGCCATGTAGGAGACATCCAGATCGTGACGCTTACGCAGGAAAGCGTCACGATCTGGCGAAGCCCACACCGGGTGGACAACCATCATGCCTGCAAGTAGGTTTGGTCCTCCGGTAGCAACTGCGGAGGGCCTTGGAATCGAACCAATCTCCGTCTCTCAACGGGTCACCGGGGTAAAGGCCCGGCCCAGAACACCACCCTGGAGTGCCCTCCGAGCAGTTGCGGCTGGAGGACGGTAGAGGCAGGGGAGGACGTCTTTTTGGCGTCCTCCCCTGTGCCCCCACAACGCCCGGATCGGGCGAGCAGCACCCGGGCGGATGCGTGGCGTACCCGGATTTTGCGGGAAAGCATTGGCCGCGACTGAAGAATCCCTGCAAATCGCGTAGGTTTCTTGCGCTAGCATATGGCTCGGACGGATTTCGGAAGAGAGCTATGGCCACACAATCCATTTCCCCGCTCTACACGGCAGCCAAGCTGCTTCGGACCGTCGCTGACGTGGGCCTTTCAGCGGCGAGGGCCGTCGCCGTGCGTACGGACGCAATGCTGCGCGAGCAAGTCGGTCGCCCTCGACCCACCGTCATCGACGCGGGTAGATCCAAACTGAGCGACGCTCGGGCGCCGCTCGTCATCCACGTTACGGACGAGCAAGCAAGACAAATATCGGAGTTCACCCGCTCGGGTCGATAAAACAGTCCGCATGCCCGAGATTCAGGGTAGGCTGGACGCCCTTACCGTAGATCCCAAGAAGTACGCGCCTCTCAAGCGGTTCTGCTGCGGAAAACGTGGCCGCAGGCCCGAAGGGGAAGTGCACACGATCGTCCGGGAATACTGTTCGGGCAAGCGCAAAGGCACGTTTCGCGTGACGCTGGAGCAACCAGATGGAGGGCTGGTCGGTTTAGCAGCGTTCCACCCCGGAGCGTTCGACAACCCTCAGCTCCAGCAACTCAACGGTTTCCCGTATATCTCCGTCATCGGCGTCAGCGAGCACTACCGAAGCAAATACAAGAACGGGGCACGCCTCGGCGACGCAGTTCTCTCGGATGCGTTGCGCGAGATCAACCGGCTCTGGCATGGAACTCCAGACGTTTTCGCACTGGTGGACCCCAATAACCAAGACAGCCGCAACCTCTTCGAGCGAAATGGCTTCGTAGAAGTGATCCCTGCCGCCCCCAATGTTCCGGAGGCCGACGCCGTGTTTGGTCGCAAGGGAAGCCCCGTGCCGTAGCCTGACCCACTACCCGTGCACCACGACCGACGGCGCGTTGTCCGCGTTGTCCGTCGGGATCAGGTGGTACTGCAAGACGTAGCCGAGGCTCTCCGCGTAGCGATCGACGGTCGATATCTTTGCGTCGGCCGCGGTGGTCTCCAAGCGCGCGACGAAGGACTGCGAGGTCTCCATCGCCGCGGCGACGGCGGTCTGCGAGCGTCGCTGCTCCTCGCGCTGGGCGGCCAGGGCACGCAGCAGCTCGCGGCGCCGACGAGCCGCGTCCAGCAAGCGCGGGAACTCGGGGTTGCGCGCCGTGCGCTTGCCGATCATCTTGTCCAGGAAATCGTGCTCGGGCATGACCTTGCCTGCTTTCTGAGTGGCGTCGATACCTACAGCGGTATCTCTTTCCGGAGATAGGCTAGCGCGTCTCAACGGTGCAGCGGACGCCCGTCGCGCGCAACGCGCTTCTGATCTCCCCGCTTCCGCCAATCCGCCAGGCGCCGCTTCGCCAGGTCAATCGTTGACCGGGGGTCTTCTGCGTCTTCTTGTTGAATCCGTCCAACGCCAGCAGGATCTGCCTACGATTGCCTTCCTCCTCGAACAGGATGCGGGCATCATTTGCCCATGGCACCTGGCGACCTGATTCCAGAGCAAGATCGGAAGCTCTACCTTGGCCTCCTCGAAGACATGTATCGACGCATCGAGCAGGCCCGCACCTTCCTGCAGCCCGGACCCGAAGCAGCCAGCACTCGAAAGCGCGGCACTCCAGCTCAGAATCGTGATCGAGTTGATCGTGATGGCATCCCTCGTGACCAACCGCGCGAAGGTAGAAGAGATCACGACTGCGCTCGGCGACAAGAGTGTCGATGCGGCTCGGAAGCTCGCGCGAAACGCCAACCCCGACTACTGGCCGAAAGCGAACCGTGCCCACGACGAGCCCGGCAAGCTGCGACAGCTACGCCCAATCGAAGGCGCGCTGACGGAGGACCGCTGGAACCGAGAATGGGGGATGCTCAGCGACCTGCTGCACGCAAGAAATCCGCTTGCGCCTCACCTCGATGTCCCTGCCGCCCACGCCAAGGTGGAGCGGCTAACAGGCGAACTCATCACCCTCCTAACGCACCATGTCTTGAAGCTCGCCGACGAGAAGGGTCTACTTATCGGCCAAATCGACCCCGTGGGAAAGGTAAGCGTCGTAGAACTTGTGCCCGCGGGAAGCGCTCAAGCCGTAGCCGCGGTGGGCAACCGGAAAGAACGCCGAGCGGCGGCGCGCGCAAAGGGGAGGAACAAGTAGGCACGCAGGTGGTTCAGATCGATGCTGCGGGCGTATGTGCAGGTCGGACGGGACAGCCGACCCGGATGCGATGCTTGGAACAGTGCCGCTCCCGCTCGCAAGCACTGGCCCAAGCACCGTCGAGTGGATCGCCAGCCTGCTCGCAGTCGGAGGTTTTCCGATTCTCGGCACCTACTTCTCCGACCGACGGAAAATCCATCACGAGCGCGGCCTGAAGGCCGCCGACAGTCTGTCCGCGCACATCGAAGAGGTGCAGGTTGCGCTTGAGGGTCTTGCTGACAACGCAGCGGCGCTGCGGCAACGGTACCTGTCCCTCGCTGCGACGAGACCTGAGGAGATGTGGCCGCTGATCCACGCAGCGGAAGACTCTTTCCAGAAGGCTCGCGGCGCCATCGCACGACTCGGCATCCAGCCACACGCCGACGACGTGCTCGTGAAAACCGCCGAGGCCGCCGCGAAAGCCCATCACGCAGCCGTCAGGGCAGTCCGCAGCCACCAGTTGAACGCGGACATGGCCCGCCACAGCGGACAACAGGAACCCATCGACGGCGAGGCCCCCAGCGTTGTGATCGAGTCGATCGAGGATGGCTACGCGGCGACGCGCAGGTACGAGCAACTTGCGCGCGAGGCGATCAAGAAGCTGCTGGGCTAGAGATTGAGCGACTCCAAAAACACCCAAGAAGCGATGACCGCACCATCGTGTAGTTGGCGTTTCTTGTTGGGTGGAACCTTCGACGGATTAGATCCAGCATGTACTTACTGCGACCTATGCGTCTAGTCGATGACCCACCACATTGCACACGTTATCCGGCCTAACGCAAAGGCTGTGAGAGGCGGAGTGCCGCGAAGCTTTCGATGTAGGGCTTGATGTTCTCCTCATACCAAGGTGTGCCGTAGAAGAACGCGAGTCCGCCGCCGACCGATTCAACAGCCTCCTCTACTGTGGCCGCGGCGATGCCCGCGGCCACAGCTCGACGTTCCCAAGTCGTTGCTCGCCCGCGCAGCATCTGGCGAAGGGGCGACGACACGAGATCCTGGACGTAGGTGCGGCGATGGTGGGCGGCTTCCGAGTATTTGCCATACAGCTCGCGGGTAGGCTGCTCCGTCCTCGGCAGTTCTGGCAAGCCCTCGTCGGTCATCCACTCGCCAAGTCGCTCCTCGAATCGTTGTTCGGCCTTCCGGGATTCAGATGGCTTGATAGTCCGCTCATCGGAGAGCCAACGTGTCAGCAGCCCTGACTCGTCGGGATCGCAGAACACGTCCAGGAGACGGTCGGCCTCATGCAAGGACCGAATGAGGATTAGATGCTCGGACGTGTACCCGAGGGCGACCGAATCCAGGATGAGGCGGGCAATCCCGATGCAACGACCTGACATCTGCCAGATTGCCGCCGGTCGGGTGTCAGCAACGAGATCGAAGCCATAGCCGTCTGCAAGTTGCTGATGAGTGTGCTCTAGCCCGTCGAGCGCCATTCGCTGGGCGGCGAGATGCGCGTTGATGGGCTTCTCATAGCGCTTGCGATCCGCAGTATCGGTAGCGGCCTGCCGCACACGTTTGCTCTCGATGTAGACCGGGAGGCGTCGAGGTGTAATTCGTGGCGTGTCGCGTTGCGTATCCATCGACAATCCTCAAAGCCGGCATTCGGCGAGGGCTATTCGTCCTCGCCGGCGTCGGTATCTGCCTCCAGTCCGGGATTGCGCTCCTTGAAGGCACGCACAATGCGCCTGACCGCCTCGGTAGCTGCGGCACCGATCAATCCGGTTTCGGCCTGGGATGCGATTTCCATCGTGACGTGGACAACGTCTTGTCCGACGCCGCGCCGCTCCAACGGTGGAGGAAACTCCGCACGGAAGCCAGCGTCGGAAAGCTCGCGTGACAACATGTGGGCGCCACGGATGGATCCTGAGTAGTGGACGCGAAGCACACGATGGAGTCTAGGCGCAGCATCAGACATGGCTACGCGCCCGGCACCGCGCCACTTTCCGCCGAACGCAGGACCGGAGACGGTAGCCCTACTCATTCAGCCATGTGGCGAGCGCCGATGAGCCGATCTTGCGGGTGGCATACTCATCGAAGATCACCGGCACCAGCGGCGCCTCCGTAGCGTTGCACGACAAGTGATCCCGCCCGGTGATCCGGTTGAGCCCGAAGGGGCGCCCGCCGCACCTGCCGCCGCGTGCGGCCTTGCGCTCAAGCCCGGCCGTGATCTGCTCTAGGCTCAGCGCCCGCACGAACTCGGCGAACACGCCGAGCATCTGCACCGCGTCGTCCGACCAGCCAGCGTGCCAATGTCGAACGGTTCGGTTGCCGAACGGAACATCACGCCGGCGTGGTCGAGTTCGTCGATTACCTGAGCGAGTCCGCGGATCGAGCGGGCGAGGCGATCGATGCGGTATACGAACAGCACATCGAAGCGCCCAAAGCCGCGCGTCCTTGAACAGGCCTACTCAGCGCCGGCTGGCCAATGACCGTCCTCGTGAACCGGTATAGGAGAGGCATTTTCGATCGGGGATCGCTCAGCGTCCACGGCCCGTACTGCGGCCGGGCATATCGCGATTGGGTGTACGGGTCAGCCAGCGTGTCGGCGAGAGGGCGGAGCGGAGCCGTAGCGGGTTGTGGCTCGGTGCCCAGCCGGGGTCGAGGCGCTCCGGATACGCGAGCGACGGGGTGTGCGCGCGGCTGTTGGTCATCTTCTGGGCAAGGCGCGTGATCCGCCCGGCGTCCTGTCCTTCCTCACCAAGGTCCTCGCGTACGATGAACCAGGTGGTGCCGTGCCGGGCGCGGGTTGCCTCGACGTAGGCGGTCTCCTTGCTGGTCTGCCAGCCGCCGGTGAGTACGACGGAGCGCTCGACGGTGGCGCCCTGCTGGCGGTAGACGTGCTGCGCGTAGGCCAGCCTCAGCGACTCCAGATCCTCGCGGGCGATCTGCAACCGACGCTGTGAACCGTCGAGCGTGACTGTCACGCCTCGGTCGTGGATGGCGCTGACCTGTCCGCGGGTGCCGTTCTCGACCCGCGGCTGCCCTGGTGGGCGGTGCTGGGCGGTGAACGCGATGAGGTCGCCTTCGCGCAGCCCGTAGTGGACGCCGGGGAGTGGGATCTCGTGGTTTCCGAGTTCGCCGCGCTGGGCGCGTAGGTGTTGGGCGCGGGCGTTGAGCCGGTCGATCTCCTGGTTGGAGGCGTCGGCGATCAGCGCGACCTGGCGGATATCCCGGCCCTCGGTGAGCGTGGCCCATGTTTGTGCGGCTTGCTCTGCGGCCTGGTCGCGGGTGTCGGAGAGGTGTAGCTGGCCGCGTGAGGCGTAGTGCGCCATCGCGCGCTCGGGTTCTCCCGCGCGTAGCGCTTGCCATGCGCGCTGGTCGGCTGGGTCCTTGGTGCGGTAGATGTCTGCGAGTTCGGCGGTGGGCGCATGGTTGGTGAGGCGGTCGAACATGCCGCCGGGGCCGATCGAGGGGAGCTGCTTGCCGTCACCGACGGCGACCAGCTTCGCCCCGGAGCGCTCCACGAGCCCGGTGAGCGCGTCGAGGCGCTTGTGATCGATCATTCCCGCCTCGTCAAGCATGACCGTGGTGTCGCGGCCTATGTGGATGGTGCCGGTGTTCGCGCGGGCGACCAGCGAGTCGAGGGTGAGTGTCTGCCCGGCGAGCGCGGGGCTGTCGGCACCGAGGCGCTCTGCGGTGGACCCGGACACGGCGACCCCGACCGTCTCGTGCCCGGCGTGTTGCTCAGCGCGGGCGGCGGCGTCGATCACCACTCCCTTGCCGGTGCCGGCGGGGCCGACGAGGACTGCGGCGCGCTCGGGGCCAGTGAGCACTTCGAGGGCGTGGTGCTGCTCGGGGCTGAGTGGCCCGCCGATGCGCTCGGCGACCTCACGGGCAGCGTGTTCGCGGGCGACGCCGCCAGCATCTCGGCCTGTGGGCTGGGCGAGCTGGGCGGCGCGGCGTTCGATCGCATGCTCCTGGGCGCGCACAGCGAGCGTGGTCATCCGCCCGCCTTCCAAGGTCAGTACCCGCCGATCGCGAATCATCCCGTGCGCCACGGCGAGCGCCTGATCCGGCGCCAGCTCCCCGGTGGCCTGCTCCAGCACGACCGCGCGTAGGTCGCGCTCGTCGAAGACGGCGTGGTGTTCGGTGAGCTTCGCCTCGACGCGATCCTCGATCGCGCGTTCGACTGCAGGGCGCTCAGATGCGCCGATCAACTGCACGGCCTCGTCCGGCCCGAACCCGTGATCGTGTCCGGTCTGTGTCCACACTTGTTGGAGGTCTGAGCGTGTTGTCAGCGTCTTCGCTCGGCGGTTCTCGAGCGCAAGGTTGCGCAGCTCGCCGCGCTCCGGTGCGCGGCCGTAGCGGGCACGGAAGCGCTCCGCCGCGCGGGCAACCTCACGGGAGCGACCGGAGAACGCCTCGCACAACTCTTGGGGGACACCCGCGATCTCGAAGTAGCGGCCATCCTTGCCAGTGCCCTGCTCGACCGCGTACCCCTCCCGCACCAGCTCCTCGGCGAGCGCAGCACGGTAGAACGCTCCCAGCTCCCGTGCGCTGCGGAAGATCGGTCGCGACGCGACGGCCACGATCCGGTCGTCCTCGCGAACGGCGCCGGTGATCACGACATGGCTATGCAGCTGCGGGTCCGGTGCCTGGGCGCCGGAAACACCGCGGGCGGTGGTGTGCCGGTACTCGGTCGCGATCACGTCCTTGGCGTGCTCTTCGACGACTTGGCCGCTGTAGCGGCGCCGCACGACGGGCACCTGTTCTCGCAGGTGGTGGATCGTCTGCTCGACCGCCCTGGCGTGCGCGCTCTCGATCTGCTCGCACTGCCACGGGTCCCCAAGCGCCCATACCGTCGAGACGGACTTCGGCGCGCTGAACGTCATATCAATCCCGCCGCCCCGGCCGCCGCCGGCGCCCTCGGGTCGAAGCCACCGGCCGGTGCCGGGGTGGCGGCCCTCCATCAGCGCGATGAAGTCCGCACCATCCACCGGGCCGCCCGCCTCGATCCCCAACCTCTCCAGGGTCTCCGCGCCAGTCAGCCACCGGCCAGGGGCCTGCGTCAGCTCGCCATCCGGGGTCAGGTAGTAGTCCCCGCGCCCGGGCTCCACGGTCTTGCTCTCCAGGTAGCGGGCGTACCCGCCGCCCCTGGCGGCACCGATGCTGGCTGCGGTCATCACATGGGTTATTGACCGCGAGCGCGCTCAACCGGCCAACGACTTCGTCACACAGCGATCACACAGCACCCGGAGGGTTGTGCATCTGCGGATGTTTGGCTGTTGGAGCGAAGCGACGGCGAGAGTTCGGCGGACATCGGCGGGCGGCCACGAGGGGGCACGCGGCGAGGCGGGAGAGTGCCGGGCCGGCGCGTTGAGCGTGCGTCAGGGGCGCGTCGTTGACGCCGGCAGACCGTGAGCCGAAAAGTCGTTGGCCGTTTCGCGAGGCTCAGGGTCATTAACACCGATGGCCCCACACGACCGCCCATCGTTCGACCACGACCTTGAGCGCCCCGAGTCCAACGCCACGCTCGACGCGGCTTCCGTGGAGGCCGTTGCACGACGGGTGGTCGAGCTGATGCGCGGCGAGGGCTCCTCCTCGGGCTGCGGACTTGTCGACGCGGCGACACTCGCGGCCGAACTCGGGGTCACGCGCTCATGGGTCTACGAACACCGCGCCGAACTCGGCGCTGTACGGCTCGGGGCTGGCTCAAAGCCGCGCCTGCGTTTCGACGTTCAGCGTGCCCGCGAACTGCTCACTGGCGGCAGCCGACAGCCATCGGCTGACTTCCCTACCTCGACTCGGGCCGAGGGTTCGCCCGTTCACCGCCGGGGCGGTCCCCGTCCGGCTGACGGTCCACGGCGGCCCGGTCGCATTCTTGTCGTGCGTCCCCGCGACGCGACGCGCCCACCGGGAGCACGACCGTGAGGTTCCGTGAACTACAGCTTCGCGCGCTTCAGCAGCTCCCAAGCGGGAACGCCGAGGCCAGACGCGACCTTCAGAAGGACGCCGAGCGTTACGTTGAACTCGCCGCGCTCGATGGCGCTGAAGTAGCTTCGGTCGATGCCTGCCGTCAGTGCGAGGCGTTCCTGGGAGGTGCCCTGCTCCTCCCGGATGGCTCGCATGGCGTCGCCGAGCGCCAGTTGAGCGGACGTTGGAGGTTTCCCCTTCGGCATCGTCTGGAGCGTCGCCCATTGACGTGCGAATATCCACGGAGTATCATTCCCATCGTATACGTCAAAGTGCCCCCGCGCCGGTTGCACGGCCGGGGGCGTGGCACCGAGAGCGCGAACTCCCGGCACGCCAGCCAAGCTACCAACAGTCGGGCGGCGCGGCTTCCTTGCCAGAGCAGTTCTCCCGGGCCTCCAACCACAAGGAGGAACCGAAGATGACACGCAGGATGAGCAGGGCGCAGAAGTTGTGGATCGCCGAGCGGGCCATCGTGTTGCAGGTGCTCCGCGACGACCACCCGGAGCGGTGGACGCTGAAGGAGTTGACGCAGGAGATCGAGGACATGCCCGCCGAGATCGTCGAGGAGGCCGTGCGGCGCCTGGGGGGTGTGGGCGTGGTCGTGCTCGGCGAGGAGCAGTGCAAGGCGTCGAAGGCCGCGAGGCGTATCGATGCACTGGGACTGATCTCGATATGAGTGCTTATGCGGCCGAGCGCGCGCGGCTGTTGAGCATCTTCGGGGAGAACCTGCGTGCGCTACGCACGCGACGGAACCTCGCGCAGGAAGCGCTCGCGGAAGTCGCGAGCCTCCATCGCAACGAGATCGGCGTGTTGGAGCGGGGGCAGGGCGAGCCGGGCCTGCTCACGTTGCTGATCCTCGCCGACGCGCTGGAGGTTCCGGTTGCAGGGGCTGGCGGAAGGGGTGCCCGTCCCGAGGGACCGCCGGCCGGCGAGACACCTCAAGGGAGCACACGGCCGCGAGGCGGCGCAGCGATGACGCGCCGGTGCGCAGAGGAAACTGTGGACATGACAACCGAAGGGAGCAAGCGATGGCAAGGCCAGCGACAGGCCAGATAGTCGAGCGTGCGGACGCGACTGGAGCGATCCGCCGCTCCCTGCGATTCCGCACCGGAGGCCGGCGCCACACGGTGCCGCTGGGGGTTGTCTCCCGCGCGGACGCGGAGCGGGAGCTTGCGTGCGTGATGGCGGACGTGGCGCGCGGCTTGTGGAAACCGCCGACGGCTGTTGAGGCGCCCGTCGAGTTCGAGGTCCCGACGTTCCACGAGTTCGCGGAGGATTGGTGGGTTCGCAATCAGGCGCAGCTCGCCGAGAACACGCGGGCGGACTACCGTTGGCGGCTGGAGTGCCACCTACTGCCCGAGTTCGGCGAGCAGCGAATCGACCGGATCGACTTCAACGCGGTGGAGCGCTACATCGCCGGCAAGCTTGCCGGGGGCCGGCCGCTCTCGCCCCGGTCGATCAACATGACGGTGACGCTGCTGGGGGCGATCCTTGAGCGCGCTGTAAAACGCAAGTTGATCGACCACAACCCCGCCAAGGACAAAGACCTCCGCGTCAAGGAGCGCGAGCCCGTGCGCTCCTACCTGAGCGCCGCCGGGCAGATCGCGGCGCTACTGGACGCAGCCGGCGAGCTAGACCGCGGCGCGGCGTCGAACCGCCGGCACATCAAGCGGCGCGCGATGCTCGCCGTGCTCGTGTTCGCCGGCCTACGGATCAACGAGCTGTGCGCTCTGCGCTGGCGAGATGTGGACCTCGCGGCCGGATGGCTGCACACGGGCTCCAAGACCGACGCGGGAAGAGACCGGGTCGTGAAGATCCGCGGCGCGCTCAGAGACGAGCTGCTGACGCTCCGCGCGGGCCGCGGATCGATCGACCAGGACGCCTACGTGTTCGCCACGGGTCGCGGCGGGCGCATGAGCGATGACAACTTCCGCTCTCGCGTGCTCCGCGCGACCGTCAAGCGCGCGAACGAGAACCTGAAGCGCGCGGACCTGCCGCCACTCCCGGACAAGCTCACGCCGCACTCGCTCCGCCGCACGTTCTGCTCGCTGCTGTACGCGCTCGGCGAGGACCCCGGAACCGTAATGGATGAAATGGGCCACACCGACCCTGCGCTCGCGCTCAGGGTGTACCGCCAGTCGATGCGCCGCGGCGAGGATGAGAAGGCGCAGATGCAGGCGCTGGTCGAGGGCGGCGTTTGGGCGAATATGAGCGAACGGAGCGAGGTAAAGGCTTCGGAGACGGTCAAGCGGAGAGCCGCTTAACAAGCGAATCCCGCATGGTTACACGGGATCGAGCAACGCGCCCGGCAAGATTCGAACTTGCGACCTCTCGCTCCGGAGGCGAGCGCTCTATCCACTGAGCTACGGGCGCAGAGAAGCCGTCCGAGACGACATCCGCACTGCGGAGCTTAGCGGCAAGCAAGCTGCTCCCAGCTGCGCGTTGATTGCTCCCCGCAACCCTCCCATCGCCACCCCCCGCTACCGTTGCGAACATGGATCTTTCGCTGTTCTTCGCGGGAACCGGCGGCTCAGTGCCGAGCCCTCGCCGGGGCTTGCCCGCGGTGCTGGTGCGCCGCGGCGGTGAGCGGCTGCTGTTCGACTGCGGCGAGGGCACCCAGCGCCAGCTGCTGCGCTCAGTGGGGTTGGCGGACATGGAGTGCGTATTCATCACCCACTTCCACGCCGACCACTGGTTGGGTCTGCCGGGGATGCTGAAGTCCTTCGCGCTGCGCGACCGCGAGCAACCGCTGACGGTGTACGGACCGGTGGGCCTGAAGCAGCTGATGGCGGACACCCGCTTCATCTACGGAAGGCGGCTGCCGTATGAGCTGAGCGTGGTGGAGCTGCAGCCAACGGAGGCGGTCGAGCGCGACGGTTACCGGGTGGCGGCGGTGCCGGTCAACCACACCCGCGCCGGGGCGGTGGGGTACGCGATTGTCGAGGACGCCCGCCCCGGCGAACTGGACCCGGCGCTGGCAGAGCGCCTGGGCGTGAAGCCCGGGCCAGACTTCGGGCGCCTGGTGCGCGGGCAGACCGTCAACGGGGTGGCCCCCGAGCAGGTGGTGGGCCCCGCGCGCGAGGGCCGCAAGGTGGTGCTCTCCGGCGACACCGCCCCGTGCGAGGCGCTGGCGATCGCCGCGCACCAGGCAGATGTGCTGGTGCACGAGGCAACGTTCGCCGAGGAGGAGGCCGAGCGCGCGCGAGAGACCGGCCACAGCACGGCGCGCCAAGCGGCCGAGCTGGCGCGCGACGCGGAGGCGAGGATGCTGCTGTTGACCCACCTATCGACGCGCTACGCCGGGCGCGAGGTGCGCGAGGAGGCGCGCGCAGCGTTCCCCGACGCCGAGGTGGCGCGCGACTTCGACACGGTGGAGATCCCGTTCCCCGAGCGCGGCCCCGCACGGCTTGAGCGTTGGTCGAACCGCCCCGCGCCGGCCGATCTTCGATCGGCCGCGAGTGAGAGCATCGAGCCAGCGGAAGGCACGCCGGCGGTGGCGTCCTCGATAATGCAATGAGCTTGCCGACTCGCACAGAACCGATGCCTGACTGGGCGCGTACCCAATGAGCGCGCCCTCATTGGTTCGTTCCCCCGCTCCCGCAGCGGACTTGCTACTGCGAGATGTGCACGTATTGGACCCGGCGAGCGGCGTGGATGGCCGCTTCGACCTGTTGATGCGTGGCGGGGCGATCGCGCAGCTGAGCGCGCCCGGGATGCTCTCAACGGGGACGCTCCCCGCCGGCCAGGCAGCGGGAGAGCTCGAGATCGTCGAGGGCGAGGGTCGCCTGTATGCGCTGCCGGCTTTCTTCGATCCGCACGTGCACCTGCGCAGCCCCGGCCAGGAGCACAAGGAGAACATCGAGAGCGGCACCAGGGCTGCCGCCGCGGGCGGGTATGGCGCGGTGATCGCGATGCCCAACACCGACCCGCCGATCGACTCCCCGGAGCTGCTGAGCTCGGTGCGAGAAACGGCCGCTGCCGAGGCGCACGTGCCGGTGGGCAATCTCGGGGCGCTCACGCGCGGCCTCGTCGGCGAGCAGCTGACGGAGATGGCGGCGCTGCGCGAGCAGGGCGCGCTGGGCTTCACCGACGACGGGCACCCGGTGGCGAACGCGGGGGTGTTGCGCGAAGCGCTTCAGCGCCAGCGCGAGTGCGGTGGCACGATCTCGCTGCATGAGGAGGATCGATCGCTCTCGCGCGGGGGGGCGATGCACGAGGGGGCGCTCAGCGCGGAGCTTGGCATCCCCGGCATCCCCAGCTCCAGCGAGGCGAGCATGGTCGCCCGCGACGCGGTGCTGGCCGGCAGCGAGGGTGCGCGCGTGCACTTCCAGCACCTCAGCTGCATCGCCTCGGTGGAGGCGGTGGCGGCGGCGAAGGCCGGCGGCGTGGGCGTGAGCGCGGAGGCGACCCCCCATCATCTGCTGCTGACAGAGGAGGCGGTGGGCGATCTGAACACCAGCATGAAGATGAACCCCCCGCTGGCAACCGAGGCCGACCGCAAGGTGCTGGTCGAGGCACTGCGAGCGGGCACGATCGACTGCGTCGCCACCGACCACGCGCCGCACGCGCAGGCGGAGAAGGCGCTCCCGTTCGCCGAGGCCCCGATGGGGACGACCGGCCTGGAGACGGCGTTCGCCGCGCTCTACACGGAGCTGGTGCTGCCCGGAGTGCTGGAGCTAGGGGTGTTGCTCGAACGGATGACCGCCGGCGCCGCGCTGTTCGGCCTCCCCGTCCCGACGATCGCGCCGGGCGCGGAGGCCAACATCGCGCTGCTCGATCTCGACGCCGAGTGGGTGGCGGGCGAGCACGGCTGGCAGAGCCGCTCTGCGAACTGCTGCTTCGCCGGGAGGCGCCTGCGCGGGAAGGTGCTGCTGACGGTGGCCGCGGGCGCGGTGGCATACCGCGCACCGGTTCACGGCACGGATGAGCGAGCAAAGGGCGCAAACCGGGCGGTGGCGGTATGAGTCGCGCACGGGCAGGAGCCGTGGATGCGCACGCGCCGGGCACAGGCAGGGCGGTGGCAGTATGAGCCTGCTCTCCCGCGAGCACGCGGCACTGGTGGTGGTGGACGTTCAAGAGGCGTTCCGCGGCTACGTATCCTTCGACGGCGTGGCAAGCTCGTGCGCCAAGCTCGTGCAGGGGGCGCGCATCCTCGGGCTGCCCGCCCTCGTGAGCGAGCAGTACCCGAAGGGCCTCGGCCACAGCGCGCCGGAGCTCGGCCTGGAGGAGGAGCCGAGGATCGAGAAGAGCGTCTTCTCCGCCGCGCGAGCGGAGGGCTTCGAGCGCTCGGAGATCGGCCAGCACGGGCGCACCCAGGCGCTCGTGTGCGGGATCGAGACCCACGTGTGCGTCTCCCAAACCGTCCATGACCTGCTGGCGCGCGGCATCGAGGTGCACGTCCCGGCGGATGCGGTGGGCTCGCGCCACACGCTCGACTACGAGCGGGGCCTGGAGCGGATGGAGCGCGCCGGCGCGGTGATCACCACGGTGGAGGCGGCTCTGTTCGAGCTGCTGGAGCGAGCGGGCACGCCCGAGTTCAAAGCCGTCCAGAAGCTGATCCTATGATCGACCCGACGGCATACGTGCTGCTAGAAGACGGCGCCCGCTTCGAGGGCGAGGCGTGCGGTGGATCGGACCCCGCCCGCCCCACGGTCGGCGAGGTCGTCTTCACGACCGGCATGTCGGGCTACCAGGAGTCGATGAGCGACCCCTCGTTCGCGGGCCAATTGATCACCTTCACCTACCCGCACATCGGCAACTACGGCGTGAGCGGCGAGGCGATGGAGTCCGAGCGCGCGTGGGCACGGGGCGCGATCATGCGCGAAGCGTGCGACAGCGAGGACGCGCCGAGCGCCGAGCAGGGCTGGCTGCAGTGGCTGGCGGACTGCGGCGTGCAGGGGATCACCGGCGTGGACACGCGCGCGCTGGTGCGCCACATCCGCGAGCAGGGCTCGATGCGCGGCGGGATCTTCCCCGCGAGTCTCGCACCCGAGCAGGCCCGGGCGCTGATCGAGGCGGAGCCGCCGATGGACGGACAGGATCTCGTCGCGGTGGTGAGCCCCATCGAAGTCAGCCACCACGGCGACGGCGACGGCCCCAAGATCGCGGTGATCGACACGGGGATCAAGGGTTCGATCGTGCGCAACCTCGTCAAGCGTGGCGCGCGCGTGTCGCTGTACCCGTGCGCGACACCGGCCGCCGAGCTGCTGGACAGCGACGCGGACGCGATCCTGCTGGCCAACGGCCCGGGCGACCCGGCCGCGCTGGGGTACATAACGGATACCGTCCGCGAACTGATCGGACGCAAGCCGGTGTGGGGGATCTGCCTCGGCCACCAGCTGCTGTGCAGGGCGCTGGGCCTGCAGACCTTCAAGCTCCCGTTCGGCCACCGCGGCGCCAACCACCCGGTGAAGGACCTGCACACCGGGCGCGTGGAGATCACCTCCCAGAACCACGGCTTCGCGGTGGTGGGCCCGAGCGGGCAGGGCACGATCGATGGCGACAAGCCGGTGCGCTGGCAGACCGACTTCGGTGCCGCGCAGCTCTCGCATGTCAACCTCTACGACCGCACCGTGGAGGGCCTGGAGCTGCTGGACGTGCCGGGCGGGTCGGTGCAGTACCACCCCGAGGCGGGGCCGGGCCCGCACGACAGCATGTACCTGTTCGACCGCTTCCTGGCGCGGATCGCGGAGGCGACGGCGTGACGCGCGCGCGGGGAAAGGGATTTTTTAAAGGGGACCCCCACAAGGGGGGTCGGGGAAGGGGCTGTTTGTTGAGGACCGGGGCGCGTGCTGATGCCACGGCGTGAGGACATCCACCGCATCCTGATCCTGGGCTCGGGTCCGATCGTGATCGGACAGGCCGCCGAGTTTGACTACTCCGGTGTGCAGGCGTGCAAGGTGCTGCGCGAGGAGGGCTACGAGGTGGTCCTGATGAACTCCAACCCGGCGACGATCATGACCGATCCGGAGCTGGCGGACGCGACGTACATCGAGCCGCTGCTGCCGGGGCCGGCGGCGCAGGTGATCGAGCGCGAGCGCCCCGACGCACTGCTTCCCACCCTCGGCGGGCAGACCGCGCTGAACCTCGCCAAGGCGCTGCACGACGATGGCACGCTGGAGCGCCATGGAGTGGAGCTGATCGGCGCCAACTACGAGGCGATCGCCTGCGCGGAGGACCGCAAGCTGTTCGGCGCAGCGATGGCCGAGGCGGGGCTGAGCATGCCGGCCAGCGCGATCGCCTCGGGCTGGGACGAGGAGCTCCGTCGCGTAGACGTCAAGCGTGGTCTCGCGCAGGCGCTGGACGCGCTGCCGGACATCGGCCTGCCGTGCATCGTGCGCCCCGCCTACACCCTGGGAGGCCGTGGCGGTGGGATCGCGCGTACGCCGGAGCAGTTCCGCACGATCGTCGCGCGGGGCCTGGAGGCCTCGCCGATCGGGCAGGTGCTGCTCGACCAGTCGGTGCTGGGGTGGGGTGAGTTCGAGCTGGAGGTGATGCGCGACCGTGCGGACAACGTGGTGATCGTGTGCTCGATCGAGAACATCGACCCGATGGGGGTGCACACGGGCGACTCTGTAACCGTGGCCCCCCAGCAGACGCTGCCCGACCGCCTCTACCAGCGCCTGCGCGATCAGTCGCTCGCGGTGATCCGCGCGGTGGGCGTGGAGACGGGGGGCTCGAACGTGCAGTTCGCGGTCAACCCGACCACCGAGGAGGTGCTGGTGATCGAGATGAACCCGCGCGTGTCGCGCTCCTCGGCGCTCGCCTCAAAGGCGACGGGCTTCCCGATCGCGAAGATCGCCGCGCGCCTGGCGGTGGGGTACCTGCTGGAGGAGATCCCCAACGACATCACCCGCCTCACCCCGGCGTGCTTCGAGCCGACGATCGACTACGTGGTCGTGAAGTGGCCGCGCTTCGCCTTCGAGAAGTTCCCGGGCGCGGAGTTCGACGCTCTCCACGCACATGAAGTCGGTGGGCGAGGCGATGGCGATCGGGCGCACGTTCGGGCAGGCGTTCGCGAAGGCGCTGCGCTCGCGCGAGCTCGACAAGCCGCCGCGGTTTGGTGGGGTCTCCGACGAGCAGCTGCTGGAGGATCTGGGCGTCCCCGCTCCCGAGCGCTTCGAGGCGATCCTCGAGCTGTTCCGCCGCGGCGTGGCGATCGAGGAGGTGCACGAGCGCACCTCGATCGACCTGTGGTTCCTGCGCGAGCTGCACGCGCTGGCGCAGGATCCCGAGGCGCCCTTCGCGGGCGAGCGCACGTTCAAGGCGGTGGACACCTGCGCGGCGGAGTTCCCGGCACAAACCCCTTACTACTACTCGGCGTGGGAGCGCCCCCGGCCCCGAGGGGAAGTTTATTGCACAGATGGCGAGGGCCGTACGCTGCCGGCCCACGAGGTGCGCCGCGGCGAGCGCCCCTCGGTAGTGATCCTCGGCGCCGGCCCCAACCGCATCGGACAGGGAATCGAGTTCGACTACTGCTGCGTGCACGCCGCGATGACCGTGCGCGAGTCGGGGCGCGATGCGGTGATGATCAACTGCAACCCCGAGACCGTCTCCACCGACTACGACACCTCCGATCGCCTCTACTTCGAGCCGCTCACCTTGGAGGACGTGCTCGGGGTCGTCGAGGTGGAGCGGCCGGAGGGTGTGATCGTGCAGTTCGGCGGCCAGACCCCGCTGAAGCTCGCGGCCGGATTGCACGCCGCCGGGGTGCCGCTGCTGGGCACAAGCGTGGAGGCGATCGACCTCGCCGAGGATCGCGGGCGCTTCGGCGAGCTGCTCGGCCGCCTCGGCTACCAGGCGCCGCCGTACGCCACCGCGCGGTCGGTCGAGGAGGCGCTGCAGAGTGGGGAGGAGGTCGGCTACCCGCTGCTGGTGCGCCCCAGCTATGTGCTCGGTGGCAGGGCGATGGAGATCGTCTACTCGCGCGAGGGCCTGGCCGACTATCTGCGCCGCGAGGTGGGCGAGGACACTGACAAGATCTTCCTCGACCGCTTCCTGGAGAATGCGATCGAGCTGGACGTCCACGCGTTGTGCGACGGGAAAGAGGTGTGGATCGGCGGGATCATGCAGCACGTCGAGGAGGCCGGCGTGCACTCCGGCGACTCCGCCTGCGTGCTGCCGCCGCACTCGCTGGGAGGGGAGATGCTCGATCAGATCCGCGCCGCCACGCGCGAGCTCGCGCTGGCGATCGGCGTGGTGGGGCTGCTGAACGTGCAGTATGCCGTGGTCGATGGCCAGCTGTACGTGATCGAGGCCAACCCCCGTGCCTCGCGCACCGTGCCGTTCGTCTCCAAGGCGGTCGGCCTGCCGCTGGCGAAGCTCGCCTGCCGCGTGATGCTCGGCGAGCCGCTCGCCGCGCTGGACTTGCCGCGCGAGCGCGAAGGGCTGGGCTTTGGCGACCACGTCTCGGTGAAGGAGGCGGTGTTGCCATTCGATCGCTTCGAGGGCTCCGACGCGGTGCTGGGCCCGGAGATGCGCTCGACCGGGGAGGTGATGGGGATCGCGCGCGACTTCCCCACCGCGTTCGCCAAGGCGCAGGCCGCCGCCGGTTGTCCGCTGCCGTTGCACGGCACCGTCTTCATCTCCGTCACCGACGCCGACAAGGCGGGCGCTTTCGCGATCGCCGAGCGCCTGCACGAGAACGGCTTTCGGATCCTCGCCACGCGCGGCACCGCCGAGGCGATCGCGCGCATGGGGATCCCCGCGCAGGCGCTCAACAAGGTCTCGGAGGGCTCGCCGCACGTGCTGGACTGGATCGAGCGCGGCGATGTCGACCTGGTCGTCAACACCCCCACGGGCTCGGGCGCGCGCACCGACGGCTGGCAGATCCGCCGCGCCGCCGTGACCCGCGGAGTTCCCTGCCTGACGACGCTCGCCGCCGGCGTCTCCGCCGCGCGCGCGATCTCCTCCGCGCGCCAGTCCGGTGCCCCGCCGGTGTTGTGCCTGCAGGAGCTCCACCGCGGGCGCGAAACGTCCGGCGCCGATGCCGCTGGCCGGGGTGGGGAGGAGGCGGAAGGCGTCACGCCCGCCGGCGACTCGCCCGAGCGCCCCGGCGCCGGGGTGGCGTGACTCTGTACGCCGCGCTGTTCAACCTCGTGCTGCGGCGGCTGCCGCCAGAACAAGCGCATCGGCTGGCGGCCGCCACACTCCGTGCGGCGTGCCGGATCCCTGGCTGCGCCGCCCTCCTGCGACGGCTGCTCGCCGCCCGCGACCCGGCGCTCCGCGTCGAGGCGCTGGGCCTCAGCTTTCCCAGTCCGCTCGGGGTGGCGGCCGGGCTGGACAAGGATGCCAGCTGCTTCGAAGGCCTCGGCCTGCTCGGCTTCGGCTTCGTCGAGATCGGCACCGTCACCGCCCACCCGCAACCAGGTAACTCGCCGCCGCGTGTCTTCCGGGTGCTCCGCGACCGCGCGCTGCTCAACCGGATGGGCTTTCCCAACCCGGGCGCCGCCGCGGTCGCCGCGCGCCTGCGACGCCGCCGCGGCCGTGTCGTCGTGGGGGCCAACATCGGCAAGAGCATGGTGGTGCCGCTCGAGCGCGCCGCCGGCGATTACCGCGCGGGCGTGCGCGCGCTCGCCACCGTCTGCGACTACCTCGTTGTCAACGTCAGCTCGCCCAACACGCCGGGGCTCAAACAGATGCAGACGGTAGAGCTGCTGCGGCCGCTGCTGCGCGAGGTCCAGCGGGAGCTCCGCGAAATGGGAGCCGAGGTGCCCCTGCTCGTCAAGCTCGGTCCCGACCTCGCCGACCCGCAGCTGCTCGCGATCGCCGACCTCGCCCTGGAGCTGGGGCTCGACGGGATCGTCGCGGTCAACACCAGCGAAGACCGCACCCTCCTCTCGGACCCGTCGGTGGTCGCTGGCGTCGAGGGCGGGGGAGTCTCCGGGCCGCCGCTGCGCGCGCGCGCCGTGGAGGTGCTGCGCCTGCTGCGCGAGCGGGTCGGTGATCGGTTGGTGCTGATCTCCGTCGGTGGCATCTCCACGCCCGAGGATGCCTGGGAGCGGATCCTCGCCGGGGCTACGCTCCTGCAGGCTTACACCGGCTTCGTGTACGGTGGTCCGGCGTGGCCGTCGCACGTCAACGGCGCGCTCGCGCAACGCGTGCGCGCCGTCGGCGCCGTCTCGATTCAGCAGCTGGTAGGCAGCCGCGAGGGGATCCTCTGAGCGCCACGCCGGCGCCCCGTTTGCCCACTCGTGCGTGCTCGCCGACGAGGGCCGCGGGCACCGTGTGGACCCCCTGGATTGGGTCGCAAAACCCCTGCAAACACGGGCTCCCACTGTCCACTACCCTCCACACGCCTAAACCTCAAGTCGAGCTTGAGACGAATTGGGGTGCCGCGCGATCATCGCCGCGCGGTGGTGTGTAGACTCGCCGCCCATGATGACGGCGACGGGCACGACGCCCACTAAGCACTCGGCGGCCCCCGAACGCTCCATCGATCAGCGTATGGACGCGCTCGCCAAAGCCAACCGGATTCGCTCTGAGCGCGCGCGGCTGAAGCGCGAGCTAAAGGCCGGGCGGTTATCGATCCACACGCTTCTATTGGAACCTCCCGAGTACATCGAAACCGCGAAGGTGTTCGATGTCATGCTGGCCGTCCCGAAGTATGGACGGGTCAAGGTCAACAAGATCCTCGCCCTCTGCCGCATCGCCCCGAGCAAGACGATCGGCGGGCTCTCCGACCGCCAACGTTCGGAGCTTGTCTCGCTCCTGCGTGGCCGCTAGGTCAGCCCTGCGACGTGGCGCGTGTGTTCGTGATCACCGGGCCCTCGGGTGTCGGCAAGGGAACGCTGATCCGCGGTCTGATGGAGCGCCTGCCGCAACTGGAGCTGTCGGTCTCCGCCACCACGCGCCTGGCGCGTCCGGGCGAGCAGGACGGCATCGACTACCACTTCCTGACCCCTGACGAGTTCGAGCAGCGCGTGCAGGCCGGCGGGTTCGTCGAGCACGCCGACTACGCCGGCCGGCGCTACGGCACATTGCGCGATGAGCTCGACGGGCGCGTGCGTGCGGGCGTGCCGCTGGTGCTCGAGATCGAGGTGCAGGGCGCCCGCCAGGTGCGCGCCGCGCTGCCCGAGGCGCTGCAGGTGTTCATCGCCCCGCCCTCGCTCGAGGCGCTGCGCACCCGCCTGATCGGCCGCGGCGCCGACGGCCCCGAGGAGGTGGAGCGGCGCCTGAGGGTCGCTGAGCAGGAGCTCGCCGCGCAATCGGAGTTCGCCCACGTGGTCGTCAACGACCGCTTGGATGACGCGTTGGCGCAGCTGACGGACATCGTTAGCGCAGCGCTGAGTTGAGGGGCGGTGGCCGGGAGGGGCTGTCGGAGATCGGGCGCGTGGGCGCCGACCCTCTACAATCCAGGTCCCACCACGAAAGGGCACCACTACCTTGATCTCCCCCCGCATCGACCATCTGCTGGAGAACGTCAACTCCAACTACGCCTCTGTCCTGGTCGCCGCCAAGCGCGCGCGCCAGATCAACAGCTACTACCACAACCTTGGCGAGGGCACCTTCGACGAGTTCCCGCCGCCGATGATCGAAACCACCTCGAAGAACTACCTCACGATCGCCCTCGAGGAGATCGCGCGAGGGAAGATCAAGTACCACTACCGCTAGGGCGCCCGCTGAGCGGCGCGATGCTGCGTCCTCGGTCGCTCGCGTGCTGAGCACGCCACGCTCCCTGCGTCCTTGCCTCGCTTGCTCAGCGAACGCCCTAGCACCGCAATGCTGGGACCATCGGTTGCCGACTTGCGTACATCCCTCTAAAACCCCGGTATGCCCAGAATCCTGCTCGGGGTGAGTGGTGGGATCGCCGCCTACAAGGCGCTGGAGATCGTGCGCCTGGCGACGGGCGCCGGCCACGCGGTGCGGGTCGTGCAGACCCCCGCCTCCTGTCGCTTCGTGGGGCGCGCCTCGTTCGCGGCGCTCAGTGGCGCGCCGGTGCTGGTGGAAGAGTTCGAGCGCGATCCCGCGCGCGGGGCATTCCCCGGCCGAAGCGGGGAGACACTCGCCTCCGGCGTGCATCCCCCGTTCGGCCAACAGCCTCCCACGCACGACCCGATCAGCCATCTGGAGCTGGTGCGCAACGCCGACCTCTACCTGATCGCGCCCGCCTCCGCCAACACGATCGCCAAGCTCGCCGGTGGCCTCGCCGACAACCTGCTGACGAGCGCCGCGCTCGCCGCCACTTGCCCGCTGGTGGTGGCTCCCGCGATGAACAACCACATGTACGAGCACCCCGCGGTGCGCGCCAACCTCGACACGCTGCGCGCTCGTGGCGTGCACGTGGTCGAGCCCGACGCCGGCCGTCTGGCCTCGCAAGGTGAGGAGGGGGTTGGTCGCCTGCCGGATCCGGCGCGGCTGTTGGAGCGCTGCGAGGCGCTGCTCGCCGTCGCGAGCGGTACGGTTACAGCGAACGCAAGCGGCGCGCCCGCGCTCGCCGTCGCGGGGAACGCCAGCGCTGCATCTGCGCGCGCCGGCAGCTGGCGGGGGCTGCGCGTGCTCGTCACCGCCGGTGGCACCCGCGAGCCGATCGACAGCGTGCGCTTCATCGGCAACGGCTCCTCCGGGCGCATGGGATTGGCACTGGCTGAGGCTGCTCGCGCGCGAGGCGCCGAGGTGACCGTGATCGCGGCCAACATCGCCCTGCCACGCCCCGCGGGGGTGTCGTGGCGAGAGGTTGGAACTGCGGAGCAACTGCGCGAGGCGTGTGAGCAGCAATTCCCGCAATGCGACGTCTTGTTGATGGCCGCGGCGGTTGCCGACTTCCGACCGGCGGAGTCGCTCGACGGCAAGCTCAAGAAGGCCGGCCACGAACATCTGAACCTGGAGCTCGAAGCGACTCCCGACGTGCTGAAGGGATTGGCGGCCAGACGGCGTCCCGGACAGACACTCGTGGGGTTTGCCGCCGAGCACGGCGGCGGTGCGGTCGAGTACGGACGCGGCAAGCTCGAAGAGAAGGCGCTCGACGCGGTCGTCGTCAACGACATCTCGCGTTCGGACATCGGCATCGGAGCCGACAGCAACGAGGTCACGATCGTCAGTGCCGGGGGAGAGCAGCACGTTCCGCGCGCCGCCAAGGCCGAGATCGCGGCGGCGATCCTCGACGCCGTGGAGCGCCTGCGCACCAGCCCACCCGACAGGATTGGGTAGAGGCGCTGGGAGAGAAACGCCGCAGGCGTGCGCAGTCGTGGTGCACCACCGGCAGGTCGCCTTGCGCAAGGTGTGCGGCACGAAGTTGGGCTCCGCAGGTCGCCTCGCGCGAGGTGCGCGGCACGAAGTTGGGCTCTACAGTGAGTGGGCGTATGGACAGCGTCTACGACCTCTACCGCAGCGGCTGTGAGCTGCTCGACCATGGTGACCACCAGGCGGCGATCGTGCCGCTGACCCGCGCGCGCAAGCTCGAGCCCGACAAGGCCTCGATCCGCGAGGCGCTCGGCCGTGCCCTGTTCCACGCACAGCGCTACGAGGACGCCGCGGCGGAGTTCCGCGCGATCGCCGCGCAGACGCCCACCAACGACTACGCGCTCTTCTGCCTGGGTCGCGCGATGCAACAACTGGGCCGCCACGAGGAGGCGCGCCACCCGCTGGCGCTCGCCTGCTCGCTGCGTCCCGAGCGCCGCGACTACCGTATCTACCGGGAGCGTTCGCTACGCGCCGTGCACGGCGCGTAGATAGCCGATGCTATTCTCGACCCACAGCTTTCGTGTCGGCGTGCGGACGCCGGCAGTCGGACCGAGAGTGGGCGGATGCCCGCTCTTTTTAATGTGAGGAGGGCCCCATGACAACGTTGCAGACAGAGATCGAAGAGCGGCTCGCCGAGTGTGAGCCGGATGTGGAGGTACTGCTCGCCGAGGTCGTCGGCGGAGGGACCTTGTGCGTCTTCATCGACCATCCCGAGGGGGTGACGCTCGCGCTCTGCGAGCGCGTGACGGCGGCGCTCACTCCGCTGCGCGAGCGCTACACCTTGGAGGTCTCCTCGCCCGGCATCGAGCGCCCGCTCACCAAGCCCGACCACTTCCGCCGCTTCGTCGGCCGCCGCGCACGGGTCCGCACGCGTGGCGACCAGCCAACGGGGGGACTGGCCAACCAGCCCTCCGCGGCGAGCCGGCGCAGCTACACCGGGGAGCTCGTGGGGGCCTCTGACACGGAGATCACGCTCGCCGCCGAGGGGACGCTGGTGAGCATCCCGTACGCGCAGATCCGGCGTTCCAACCTGGTGGAGGAGTAACAGCCATGTCACGTGAAATCCTCGAAGCAATGCACGCGCTCGCCCGCGAGAAGGGCATCGAGCCGGAGAAGCTGATGATCGCGCTGGAGGACGCGCTGCTCTCCGCGTACAAGAAGCAGCCCGGCTCGGCCAAGTACGCACGCGTGGAAATGGACCGCGAAACGGCCGACTTCCGCGTGATCGAACTGATCATCCCCGAGCGCCTGGAGGCGCACCTGATCGTGGAGACGATCGACGAGGGCACAACGGTCGATCCCGAGACGGGCGAGCTGCGCGAACCGGAGGAGCCGGAAATCGACCCCGCCAAGTTCGAGGAGTACCGCGACCAGATCGGCGAACAGGACGTCACGCCCGACGACTTCGGGCGGATTGCGGCGCAGACCGCCAAGCAGGTGATCCTGCAGCGCATCCGCGAGGCCGAGCGCGACATGATGTTCGAGGAGTACCGCGACCGCGTGGGCGAGCTGATCACCGGCATCGTGCAGCAGTCGGACTCCCGCTACACGCTCGTGCAGCTGCGCGAGCGCGTCGAGGCGCTGCTGCCCAAGTCCGAGCAGGTCGACGGCGAGCGCTACGACCATTCGCAGCGGATCAAGGCGGTGATCAAGGAGGTCTCGGCCTCCACCAAGGGGCCGTCGATCATCGTCTCGCGCCGCGACCCCGAGCTGATCAAGAAGCTGTTCGAGCTGGAGGTCCCCGAGATCGCCGACGGCCTCGTGGAAATCGCCAACGTCGCGCGCGAGCCCGGCTACCGCTCGAAGATCGCCGTGATCTCCCACGCCGACGGCGTCAACCCGGTCGGCGCCTGCGTCGGCCCGCGCGGCTCGCGCGTGCGGATGGTGGTTTCCGAGCTGCGCGGCGAGAAGATCGACATCATCCCCTTCAACGAAGAGCCGGCTCGCTTTGTCGCCAAGGCGTTGTCTCCCGCGCGCGTGCGCGAGGTGCTGGTCAACGACGAGGCTAAGCAGGCGACGGTGATCGTCCCCGACGACCAGCTTTCGCTGGCGATCGGCCGCGAGGGCCAAAACGCGCGGCTCGCCGCTCGCCTCACCGGCTGGCGCGTGGACATCCGCTCGGAGACCGAGTTCGCCGCCGAGGAGGCCGAGCACGGCTACGAGGAGGAGGAAGTCTCCGGGCGCTGCGCGGCGATCCTCTCCAACGGCAAACGCTGCCCCAACGCGGCGCTGCCCGGCTCGCGCTACTGCGGCCTGGAGGCCCACCAGGCGCTGGCGGCCGTCGCCGGCGACAGCGTGGCCGAGCTCAGCGCCAACGGCGGTGCTGTGGCTGTCGAGGAGCAGGCGGTGGAGGCTCCCCTCGAAGGCGCGCCCGTGGTGGAGGCTCCCGCCGAGCAGGCCGCCGAGGAGCAGGCGTCATAAAGGATCACGTGCCCCGGCGTCGCTGCGTTGGCTGCGGGCGGATCGCGCCGAAGTCGGAGCTGTTGCGCATCGCCGCCGCTTGCGATGACGGTGGGCGCTCACGGCGCGCGGTGATCGACCCGACGGCCACGCTCCCTGGGCGCGGCGCCTACCTCTGCCGAGCGGGCGTCGCGGCGGTTACCCCCAACGCGGAGTGCCTGCGGCTGGCCGAACGCCGCCGCGGCATCGCCCGCGCGCTGCGCTGCCCTGTGACCCTCGATCCCGAGCCCGTAGAATCGACTAAGAGGGTGGCGCAGCCGGCCGAAGGCCGGCGAGCTGGGCCCCTCGCTATTTCATCATGAGCAAGAAGCGCGTACACGAGATCGCTAAAGAGCGGGGAGTCGAGAGCAAGGCGCTGCTCGCCGAGCTCAAGGCTGCCGGCATCGACGTCAAGACGGTCTCATCCTCGGTCGATGAGTCGCTCGCTCTGCGCGCGCTGAACGGGGATGGCGCCTCTGGCGCAAACGGCTCGGCATCGGCTGCTCCGACGCTCGCCACACCTTCGCCAGCTCCAACGACACAGGCGCCGCAAGCTGTCGCGCCAACCTCGCCACCCCCCCCGGCGGAGGCTCCTGCCGCCGCAGCTCCGCCCGTCGCGGATGTGGGGAGTGAGGCTCCCGCGACCGGTGGACCGCCCGCCGAGCGGGTGCGACCCACGCGCGACTCGCGCACAGGCGAGCGTGCTCCCGCGGGCGCCGCTCAGCCGGGGCGCCGCCGCGTGGTGATCGACTCGCAGGCCTCGCGTCGCCAGCAGGCCGGCCCCGCCAACCAGCCCCAGCGCCGGCCGCGTAGAGGCCGTCGGCGTCGCGGCACCTACGACGAGACGATCGCCCCGATCGACAACACGGCCGCGATCCGCGACGCCAACCTCGTGCGCATCAACTCGGGCGCCACCGTCAAGGACGTCGCCGAGTACCTCGGCGTGCCGGTGCCGGAAGTGATCAAGAAGCTGATGAGCCTGGGGGAGATGGCGACGCTCACGCAGACGCTTTCCGACGATGCGATCCAGGTCGTCGCCGAGGAGCTCGGCAAGGAGATCGAGATCGTCCACGCCGCCGACGACGTGGAAGCGGAGCCGGTGTTCGAGGATGCCGAGGAGGACCTCGTCGAGCGTCCGCCGGTGGTGACGGTGATGGGCCACGTCGACCACGGCAAGACCTCGCTGTTGGACGCGATCCGCGAGACCGAGGTCGCCGCCGGGGAGGCCGGCGGCATCACCCAGCACATCGGCGCGTATCAGGTGCACCATGCCGACAAGCAGATCACCTTCCTGGACACCCCCGGCCATGAGGCATTCACGGCGATGCGCGCGCGCGGCGCGCGCGTCACCGACCTGGCGGTGATCGTGGTGGCCGCCGACGACGGCGTCAAGCCCCAGACCGAGGAGGCGATCGACCACGCCCGCGCTGCCGACGTGCCGATCGTGGTGGCCGTCAACAAGGTCGACAAGGAGGGCGCCCAGCCCGACCGCGTACGCACCGAAATGGCCCAGCACGGCTTGCAGCCCTCCGATTGGGGCGGGGAGACCGAGTTCGTCGACGTCAGCGCCAAGACCCGCCAGGGCCTCGACGAGCTGCTCGACACGATTCAGGTCGTCACCGATCTGGAGGAGCTGCGCGCCAACCGCGGCGCGGAAGCGTCGGGCACCGTGATCGAGTCGAAGCTCGACCCCGGCCGCGGCCCGGTCGTGAGCATCCTGATCCAGCGTGGCACGTTGCACGTCGGCGACGCGCTGGTGGCGGGAGCCCACTTCGGGCGGGTGCGCGCGATGCACGACTTCACCGGCGCTCGCACCAAGCGCGCCGAGCCGGGCGAGCCGGTCGAGGTGCTCGGCTTCGACGGTGTCCCCGAGGCCGGTGAAACGGTGAGGGCGGTCGAGAACGAGCGGCGCGCGCGTCAGCTCGCGGGCATCCGCGCCAACCGCTTGAAGACCGAGGCCTTGGCGCGGCGTTCGGGGCGCAAAGTCTCGCTCGAGGACGTTTTCAAGCTCGCTCGCGAGGGCGCTGTGAAGGAGCTCGGCCTCGTGATCAAGGCCGACGTCGCCGGGTCGCTGGAGGCGATCGAGGATGAGATCGCCAAGCTGCCTCAGGAGGAGGTGAAGGTCAACATAATCCACCGTGGCGTGGGTGGCATCAACGAGTCCGACGTGATGCTCGCCGCCGCCTCCGAAGGGCTGATCCTGGCCTTCAACGTGCGCCCCGTCGGCGACGCGCGCCAGATGGCAGAGCGCGAGGGCGTGGAGATCCGCTCCTACGCGGTGATCTACCGCGCGATCGAGGAGCTGCGTGCCGCGATGCAGGGGCTGTTGGAGCCCGAGGAGGTCGAGACCACGCTCGGCCAGGCGGAGGTACGCCAGCTGTTCCGGGCTTCGCGGATCGGCACGATCGCCGGCTCCTATGTGACGGAGGGCAAAGTCACACGCGGCGCGCGCGTGCGCGTGGTGCGAGAGGGGACCGTGATCCAGGACACCACGATCGCCAGCTTGCGGCGCTTCAACGAGGACACCCGCGAGGTTGCGGCCGGCTTCGAGTGCGGGATCGTGCTCGCCAACTTCCAGGACCTGCGCGAGGGCGACGTGCTCGAGACCTACGAGACACGTCAGGTCGAGCGAGAGCTGTCCTAACGCAGCGCTTGCAAACGCGACGGGCTCGGAGAGTAGGATGACCAGTGGCCGCATGCGCCGCGTTGACGAGGCGATCAGGCAGGTGATCGGAGAGGTGGTGGCAGGCGAGTTGAAGGACCCACGAGTGGGATTCGTGACCGTGACCGATGTAAGGACCAGCGCTGATCTCAGCCATGCCCGCGTGTACGTGAGCGTGCTCGGCGACGAGCCCGACCGTGAAGCGACGCTCGCCGGGCTGCGTAGCGCACACGGCTATATGCAGCGGCGCGTCGCCTCCGAGCTGCGGCTGAAGCGTACGCCCACGCTCGACTTCATCTACGACGACACCACCGATCGAGCGATGCGCCTGGAGGCACTGCTCGATGAGCAGGAAGCTGACGTCGATGAGCCGGGCGCGGGCTGGTCTGGGGCCGGAATCGATGGGCCGCAGGCAAGCGCGGACGAGCCGGGGGGAGACCGGCATGGGGGCGGACGCCGATGAGTGAGAACGGCACCTCGACGGCGGCCGGGTTGGCCGAGACCCGCGCGCTCGTGCTGGAGCGGATCCGCGAGGATGCGAGCTTCGTGCTGGCCACGCACGAAAACATGGACGGGGACGCGATCGGCTCGCTGCTGGGGATGCAGGGGCTGCTCACCGCGCTCGGCAAGGACTCGTTGATGTTCGTCCCCCCGGGGGAGCTGCCATTGCCCTTGGAATACCGCTTCTTCGACCTCGCCGATGCGATCCAAGCACCGCCCGCGGACATCGCCCAGCGCACCGTGGTGCTGCTGGACTGCGGCAACATCGACCGTAACTCAGCCGACGCGTTGCGCGAGGGGGCGCACCTGCTGAACATCGACCACCATCACGACAACACCCGTTTCGGCACCGTCGATTACGTGGTGGCGGATGCCTCGTGCACAGCGGAGATCATCTGGGATCTGATGCATGGCCTGGGCGTGAGCCCCGCGCCGGCCGTGGCCCAGGCCCTGTACGTGGGCCTGGTGACCGACACGGGGCGCTTCATGTACGAGAACACGGGGCCGCGCGCGCACCTGATGGCGGCCGAGCTGATCGAGGCGGGCGTTGACGTGCAGGCGATCTACCGCCGGCTGTACGAGGAGATGCCCTACCCGAAGCTGGAGCTGCTCGCGCTCGGTCTCGGTCAGGCGCGGCGCTTCGACTCGGGCGAGCTCGCGATCGCCGTGCTGAGCGCCGAAGACTTCCGCCGCGTGGAGGCCGAGGAGAGCTACTCCGAGGGGATCGTTGACCATCTGCGCGCGGTGCGGGGCACGAAGGTGGCCGCGCTCGTGCGCGAGCTGACCGCGCCCGAGCGTCGCGGCGATCGCAAGGTGTCGCTGCGCGCCGTCGACGACGACGTGGACGTCTCCGCGATCGCTCGTGCGCAGGGGGGTGGCGGGCACCGCCGTGCCGCCGGCTTCTCCACCACGCTGGAGTCCGAGGAGCTGATCGAGTTCCTACGCCGCGAGATCGCCGCCCAGCTGCACCCCGCGCCGACGCCGGCGTGAACGGCGTTCTGCTGATCGACAAGCCGGCGGGCATCACCTCGCACGACGTGGTCGCCGCCGTGCGCCGTGCGCTGGGGGGCGTCAAGACCGGCCACGCCGGCACGCTCGACCCGTTCGCCACCGGCCTGCTGCTGGTGCTGGTCGGTCGCGCCACGCGCATCCAACAGCAGCTGATGGGGCTGCCCAAGCGCTATGAGACGGTTGCCCAGCTAGGCGCGGTGTCGAGCACCGGCGATCCAGAGGGGGAGATCACGAACACCGGATTGCTGCCACCCGACCCCCCGTCGCTGCCCACCGGTGAGATACGCCAGCGACCCCCGATGCATTCGGCGGTGAAGATCAAAGGCGAGCGCGCCTACAAGCGCGCGCGACGCGGAGAGCAGTTCGAGATGCCCGAGCGGATCGTCACCGTCCACCGCTTCGAGCAGCTGTGGCGCGAGCAAGAACGCGCCGCCTTCCTGATCGAGTGCTCCTCGGGCACGTATGTGCGCTCGCTGATAGCCGACCTCGGCGATGCCTACTGCGTGGAGCTGCGCCGCACCGCGATTGGGCCGTTCGACGTGGAGGACGCGGTACCGCCGCCGCGACGTGGCGAGCCGTGGGAGCCTCCCGAGCCGCTCACGGTCGAGCAGGCGCTCGCCCGGCTGAACTAGGCCCGGCTGGACTAGGCTTCCTCGCGTGCAGATCACCAGCCTCCCCGATGTGCAGTCCCGCGAGCGCCAGGTGGCGGTGGGCACCTTCGATGGGGTGCACCTCGGCCACCGCGAGGTGATCCGGGGCTCTGACAGCGTGCTCACCTTCGAACCCCACCCGGTCTCGGTGGTGGCGCCCCAGCACGCGCCGAAGCTGCTCACGCCGCTCGCGGTGAAGGCCGAGCTGATCGCCGCGTTGGGTGTGCAGGAGCTGATCGTGATTCCCTTCGACGCCGCCTTCGCAGCGCGCAGCGCGCAGGAGTTCATCGACGAGGTGCTGGTCGAGGCGCTCGGGGCGGTGCGAGTCTCGGTCGGCGAGAACTTCCGCTTCGGCCACCGCGCGCAGGGCGACACGCAGCTGCTGGCAGCCGATGGACGCTTTCAAACGACGGTGCACCCGCTGCTGGAGGTGGACGGGGAGATCGTCTCCTCCAGCCACATCCGCGGCCTCGTGCTGGCCGGTGAGGTCGATCAGGCGACGCGCTTCCTCGGTGCCCCCTTCCAACTGCGAGGCGAAGTGGTGCGTGGCGACGAACGTGGACGCACGCTCGACTTCCCAACCGCCAACCTGATCCCGGACGAGGCGCTCGTGTGTCCCGGCCACGGCATCTATGCCTGCCTCGCCAACGAGCACCAGGCGGCCGTCAACATCGGGGTACGCCCGACCTTCACCACAGGTCGCGGCGAGCTGATCGAGGCGTACCTGCTCGACTTCGAAGGCGACCTGTACGACAGCGAGCTGCGCCTCGACTTCATCAGCCGCCTGCGCGGCGAGCGACGCTTCGCGACGGTCGAGGAGCTGGTCGAGCAGATGCACCGCGACGTCGAGCAGACGCGCGTGGTCCTCGCCGACGTTTGAGTCTTTGCTACCGTGTGCCCCCGCCGATGACGTTGACCACTGAGAGAAAGCGCGAGCTCGCCGCCAAGTTCGGCGCGAACGAGCGCGACACCGGGAACACCAGGGTGCAGGTGGCGCTCTTGACCGAGCGCATCAACCACCTCACCGAGCACCTGCGCGGGCAGAAGAAAGACCATCACTCGCGCCGCGGCCTGCTGATGCTGGTGGGGCGCCGGCGGCGCTTCCTCGACTACCTGCAGCGCACCGACCTCGAGGGCTATCGCGCGCTGATCAAAGAGCTCGGCCTGCGCAAGTAGCCTGAGACGATCGATGGCCTGCGCGGAGCTTTGTCCTCACTCGCTTATGTGCAAAGCACACTGCGCTCGCTGCGTCCGTGCTCCGCTTGGCCCTCGACCGTCTCAGGAGCCGTCATGAGCGTTCTCGACCCCGGCAGCGAGGTTCCGAGCTTCAGTCTCGCCACCGAAGGCGGCGAGCCCTTCACCACCAAGAGCCTGCGCGGCAAAACCACCGTGCTTGTGTTCTACCCGTTTGCCTTCAGCCCCGTCTGCACCGACCAGCTGCAGCTGTACGAGAAGGAGCTCGGCGAGATCACGGCCGACGGCGCCGCGATCTACGGCGTCTCCTGCGACAGCACGTGGGCGCAGAAAGCCTTCCGCGAAAAGCTCGGCGTCCACATCCCGCAGCTCTCGGACTTCGAGCCCAAGGGAGCGGCCTGCAACGCCTTCGGCGTGCTGCACGAGGGCGGCTTCCCGCAGCGCGCACTGGTGATCGTCGGCCCCGACGGGGTCGTGCGCTGGAGCTACCAGGCGCCCTCGCCCGCCGACCTTCCCGGCGTGCACATGATCCTCGGCGGCCTGAAGAACGCCTGAGCTGAGCGTCGTGGGATAACAGTCACGCCGCATAGCCGCTAAGCTGCTCTAGGTTCGGAACAGAGAATAAAAAGACAGAGCCGCCGACCGAAGGGCGGACGAGGAAGGCAGAGAATATGAGTAGTGATGTAGCCGTTACACGGGTCTCCGTGGAGATTGCTGGTAGCGAGATCTCGTTTGAGACCGGCAGGATGGCCAAGCAGGCCTCCGGCGCAGTGGTCGTCCGCCAGGGCGACACGATGGTGCTCGCGACAGCCGTCGCCGGCTCCCTGCGCGACGTCGACTTCCTCCCGCTGACGGTGGACGTCGAGGAGCGCATGTACGCCGCCGGAAAAATTCCCGGCTCGTTCTTCAAGCGCGAGGGCCGCCCCGGCGAGAAGGGCACGCTGACCGCGCGCATGATCGATCGCCCGATCCGTCCGCTGTTCCCCAAGGACTGGCGCTATGACACGCAGCTGGTCGCGATCCCGCTTTCGATCGACCACGTGCATCCCTACGACATCCTCGCGATGAACGGCGCCTCCGCGGCGCTGATGATCTCCGACATCCCGCTGCCGACGCCCGTCGGTGCGGTGCGGATTGGCAAGGTCGACGGCAACTTCGTCGTCAACCCCTCCGAGGAAGATCTGCAGGCCGGTGCCGAGAACAGCTCGGACCTCGACCTGATCGTCGCCGGTACCGAGGACGCGATCCTGATGGTCGAGGCGGGCGCCAACGAGATCCCAGAGGCCGAGATCCTCGACGCGCTGGACATCGCCCACGCGGAGATCAAGAAGCTGTGCGCGCTCCAGCGCGACCTCGCCGCGAAAGTCGGCAAGGAGAAGAAAGCCTTCGCGACGATCGGCGTCGATACCTCGCTGCTGGAGCAGATCCGCGGCTCTCACGGGAGCGCCCTCGACGCGGCCACACAGGTCGAGGACAAGCTCGAGCGCCAGGACGCGACCAAGGCCGTCGAGGAGGCGATCCTCGCGCAGCACGCCCCGGCCGCTCCCGAGGGTGCCTCCGAGGAGGAGCTCACGAGCGCCAGGACCCGCCGCGCGGCTGTCCAGCTCGCATTCGACAAGCTCGAGAAGGCGATCATTCGCGAGCGCATCGCCGTGCACAAGAAGCGCCCCGACGGGCGCTCGGAGAACGAGATCCGCGACATCTCGATCGAAGTCGGCGTCACGCCGCGCACGCACGGCTCGGCGCTGTTCACGCGCGGGCAGACGCAGGCGCTGAGCGTCGTGGCGATGGGCACGCTCAAGGAGGAGATGCGCATCGACACGCTCGGCCTCGAGTCCAAAAAGTACTACTGGCACCACTACAACTTCCCGCCGTTCTCGGTCGGGGAGGCAGGTCGCATGGGCGGCGTCAAGCGCCGCGACATCGGTCACGGCGCGCTCGCCGAGCGCGCGCTCGCGCCGATGGTGCCCTCGATCGAGCAGTTCCCCTACTCGATCCGCGTCGTCTCGGACATCCTCGAGTCAAATGGTTCCTCCTCGATGGCCTCGGTGTGCGGCTCCTCGCTGTCGCTGATGGACGCCGGGGTGCCGATCAAGCGCCCCGTCGCGGGAATCGCGATGGGCCTGATCAAAGAGGGCGATGACTACATCGTCTTGACTGACATCGCCGGCGTCGAGGACCACCTCGGCGACATGGACTTCAAGGTCGCCGGCACCGAGCGCGGCATCACCGCGCTGCAGATGGACATCAAGATCACGGGCGTCACATTCGAGATCCTGCGCGACGCGCTTGCGCAGGCCAAAGAGGCGCGCACGTTCATCCTCGGCAAGATGGCCGACGTCATCGGGACCCCGCGCGAGCAGCTCGCGCAGTTCGCCCCGCGGATCCAGACGATCCAGATCGACCCCTCCCAGATCGGCCTGTTGATCGGCAAGGGCGGGGAAACGATTCGCGGCCTCTCGGAGGAGTACGAATCGCAGATCGACGTCAACGACGAGGGCCAGGTGCTGATCTACTCGGCCAACGGCGAGCTCGCCGACCAACTGCTGGAGCGGATCCGGACAATGATGAAGGAGGTCGAGGTCGGCGACGAGTTCCTCGGCAAGGTCGTCAAGACGACCACCTTCGGCGCGTTCGTGGAGCTGGCGAAGGGCACCGACGGGCTGCTGCACATCTCCAACGTCTCACCGGGCGAGCGCATCTCGAGCGTCGAGGACGTGCTCAACAAAGGCGACGAGATCAACGTGCGCGTGGTCGAGGTTGACCGCGAGCGCGGGCGCATCGGCCTACGCCTTGCCGACGACCCGGAGATCGCGGGCAAGACGGTCGAGGAGTTGGCAGCGGTGGGTGCCGGCGGAGGCGGCGGCGGAGGCCGTTCCTCGGGCCCCTCGCGCAATAACGGTCGTGAGGGAAATGGCCGCGGCGGCGACCGTGACCGTGGCCGCAGCGACTCGGCCCCGCGCGGCTCCGGCCGTCCCCGCCACGGCTCCGGGCGCGACCGCGATCGGTTCTGAGCCGGAGAGGGCTGCGGGAGGGTCCCTTGGCCGGTTGCGATCGCTTTGTGCGATCGGTCTTGGAGCCACACGGCCCCCTGGACGGCGGACATGCCGGACGTCGTCGCGGCTGAGGTCATGAACGGCGTCGGCCATCGCATCACCACCCTGGACTCGGGAGTCCGGGTGGTGAGCGAGCCGCTGCCGGCGGTGCGTTCGGTCGCGCTGGGCTTCTGGATCGGCGCGGGCTCGGCGCACGAGCGCGACGCCGAGGCGGGGATCTCGCACCTGCTCGAGCACATGCTGTTCCGCGGCTCCGAGCGCTACGGCTCTGAGGAGATCGACCAGATCTTCGACGCGATGGGCGCCGAGCTGAACGCCGGCACCGACAAGGAGGCGACCTCGGTCTACTCGCGTGTGCTCGACCGCCACCTGGAGCGTGCCTTCGACGTGATCGCCGACATGGTGTGGCGCCCGCTGATGGGGGAGCTCGAGGCCGAGCGCGAAGTCGTGCTCGAAGAGATCGCGATGTACGAGGATGACCCCCAGGACCGCGTCTTCGACGTGCTGGGCGAGGCGGTGTTCGGCGCCCACCCGCTCGGGCGCGCGGTGATCGGGCGTGCCGAGGTGGTCGGGTCGGTGACGCGCGAGCAGTTGCGTGCCTTCCACGCCACCCACTACACCCCCGCGGAAGTGGTGATCGCCGCGGCCGGCTCGGTTGACCACGACGCGCTCGTGGAGATGGCGCTGGCGGCCGAAGCCGGGCGTGGGGCTGAGACCTCCGCCGCGGCGTCGGCAGCCGGCGAGCCTTCCCTCGACGGAGCACTCGGCCTAGACGGGGTGGGAGGGCCTCCATTCAAGCGACGCGTGCGCTTCCTGCGCAAGGACACCGAGCAGTACCACCTATGTCTGGGTGGCCGTGGGATGGCCCGCGAGGACGAGCGGCGCTTCGCGCTGCGCGTGCTCGACAACATCCTCGGCGGCGGCGCCTCCTCGCGCCTCTTCCAGGAGGTGCGCGAGCGCCGCGGCCTGGCCTACTCGGTCTTCTCCTTCTCCAACCTCTACGCCCACACGGGCGAGGTAGGGCTGTACGTCGGCACGCGCCCGGAGAACCTGCAAGAGGCAGTGGCGGTGCTGGCAGCCGAGCTCGAGCGCTTCGTGCGCGAACCGGCCGACGCACAGGAGCTCGAGCGCTCGCGCGAGAACGCCAAGGGCCGCATGGTGCTCGCGATGGAGTCCACCGCGGCGCGTATGAACCGCCTCGGCAGCTCGGTGCTGTGCGACCTGCCGATCCTCTCGGTGGAGGAGGTGATCGCGCGAATCGACGCCGTCACGATGGACGATCTGCGCGAGCTCGCCGCCGAGCTGTTCCGCGGCCCGGAGCTGTCGATTGCGGCGATCGGCCCGGACGAGCAGGCACTGCGCGCGGCCTTGGCGCCGCTGGAGGCGGTCGCGGCGTGATCCGCGTGGCGGTTGCCGGCGCAGCCGGTCGCATGGGCCTCGCTGTCTGCGCGGCGGTGGAGGGCGCAGACGACATGCAGCTGAGTGGTCGTGCCGATCCGCTGCTCGGCACGGCGCTCGCCCAAGTGCTGCCCGATGCCGACGTGGTCGTCGACTTCACACAGCCGCAGACTGCGCTGGAGAATGCGCTGGCATGCATCGCGGCAGGCGTGCACGTCGTGATCGGCACGACCGGCTTCGACATGGAGCGAGCTGGGCAGGGCGCGCCGCCGAGCAGTCGCGCCGGGCGAACGTGCTGGTTGCGCCCAACTTCGCGATCGGCGCGGTGCTGATGATGCGCTTCGCCGCCGAGGCGGCGCGCGCACATGGCGAAGGCGGAGATCGTCGAGCTCCACCACGACCGCAAGCTCGACGCGCCCAGCGGCACCGCGGCGCTCACCGCGCGGCTGATGGCGCAAGCGAGTGGCAGGCCCGCCGCCGCCGATCCACTCCGTGCGCCTGCCCGGGCTGGTCGCCCACCAGGAGGTGATCCTCGGCGATCTCGGCCAGACGCTCACGATCCGCCACGACTCGATCGACCGCGAGTCCTTCATGCCCGGGGTGCTGCTCGCGGTCCGCCGGATCGCCGCGCTCGAGGCAGCCGCTCACCGTGGGCCTCGAGAGCCTGCTGGCCGAAACGGGAACCGCTAGGGGAGGCTCCCTGGCTTCGGCCGGAGATGCGAGCGACGTGGGATAATGGCCAGATGGGCGAACCTGGGAACGATTCTGACCGCGATCGTGACGCCGTTCGACGCGGCGGCTGCGCGTCGACGAGGAGGCGTTCGTGGCGCTGATGCACCACCTCGCCGAGCACGGCTCGGACGGCTTCGTGGTGGCCGCGACCACCGGCGAGGCCGCGACGCTCACCGACGAGGAGCAGCTCGCGCTGATCGAGCTGGCGGTCGCCGAGCGCCCGCCCGGCAAGACGATCGTCGCCGGCGCCGGCACCAACGACACGCGCCACGCGGTCTACCTGACCGAACGGGCCAGCGCGCTCGGCCCCGACGCGATCATCTCCGTGACGCCCTACTACAACCGCCCGAGCCCGCTCGGCCTCAAGCGCCACTACGAAGCCGTCGCCGCGGCCACCGACAAGCCGATCCTGCTCTACAACATCCCCGCTCGCACCGGCACCAACATCGGCCCCGAGCTGCTCGCCGAGCTCGCGCAGATCGACGGCATCGAGGGCGTCAAGCAGGCCAACGCGGACGAGCTGCAGCTGATCGAGGGCCTCGAGCTCTACGCCGGCGACGACAGCTCGTTCGCGCGCACGCTCGACATCGGCGGGGCCGGCGGCGTCTGCGTCGCCAGCCACGTCGTCGGCAACGAGATGCGGCGGATGGTCGACGAGCCCGAGCAGCGCGCCGAGATCGACGCCTCGCTGCAGCGACGTCTACAGGACGCTGTTCCTGACCTCGAGCCCCACCTGCACGAAGGCGGCGCTGAACCTGCTCGGCCACCACGTCGGCGGCGTGCGCCTGCCGATCGTCGAGGCCACTGCCGAGGAGCTCGCGGCGGTGCGGGCGATGCTCGAGCGCCACGGGCTGCTCGTCGGCGACGGCGCCCGAGCCCGGCCGTCGCGCGACCGCGCGTGAGCCCCGCGTGAGCGCTGCGCGTCCTGCCGCTCGGCGGGCTGGGCGAGATCGGCAAGAACATGACCGTCGTCGAGCACGACGGGCGGATCGTCGTGGTCGACGTCGGCCTGCGCTTCCCGACGCCCGGAGATGGTCGGCATCGACCTCGTGCTGCCCGACTTCTCCTACCTGCGCGAGCGCGCGCAGGGAGATCGAGGCGATCGTCGTCACGCACGGCCACGAGGACCACCTCGGGGCGCTGCCGTGGGTGCTGCGCGAGCTCGGCCGAGACGCGCGACCTGCCGCCGGTGTACGGGGGCGCGCTGACGATGGCGATGGCGCGCTCGAAGCTCGAGGAGCACAAGC
Source organism: uncultured Solirubrobacterales bacterium (assembly GCA_963724305.1). Taxonomy (GTDB): domain Bacteria; phylum Actinomycetota; class Thermoleophilia; order Solirubrobacterales; family Solirubrobacteraceae; genus Palsa-744. The sequence continues at coordinate 208,588 of CAVRUG010000004.1, read as the reverse complement.
TGCGCGACGTCGAGCTCAACGACGTGGCGCCGGGCGAGGTGCTCGAGCTGGGGCCGTTCTCGATGGAGATGGTGCACATGACCCACTCGATCCCCGACTCCAGCGCCGTGGCGCTCGGCACGGACCTGGGGACGGTGCTGATCACCGGCGACTACAAGTTCGACCAGACGCCCGTGGACGGCCCGCCCGCGGACGTCTCGCGCCTGGCGGAGCTGGGGCGCGAGGGGGTGCTGCTGCTGTGCGGCGACTCGACCAACGTCGATCGCGCCGGGCTTCTCGCCCGTCGGAGTCGGGCGTCGGGCCCCACCTGGAGGAGGTGTTCGCCCGCTGCGAGGGGCGGATCGTGGTGACGAGCTTCGCCTCCAACATCCACCGCGTGCAGCAGGTCGTCGACGCGGCCGAGGCGCTGGGGCGCAAGGTCGCGCTGGTGGGCCGCTCGATGCGCAAGAACGTCGGCATCGGGCGCACGCTCGGGCACATCGAGGTGCCCGAGGGGATGCTGGTGGGGGTGCGCGAGATCGAAGACTTCCCCGACGAGCGAATCGTGATCATCTCGACGGGCTCCCAGGGCGAGCCGCTCTCGGCGCTGCGGCGGATGGCCTACCGCGACCACCCGCAGGTGCAGCTGCAAGGCGGCGACACGGTCGTCTTCTCCGCCACGCCGGTTCCCGGCAACGAGCGCGCGGTGAACGAGACGATCGACCGCCTCTACCACATCGGCTGCGACGTGGTGACCCCGCGCCGACGCGCCGGTGCACGCCTCCGGCCACGGCTACGCGGAGGAGGTGAAGCTGATGCTCAACCTCGTGCAGCCGCGCTACGTGATGCCCTTCCACGGCGACTTCAAGCGCCTGCGCCTGCACGCCCAGCTGGCCGAGGCGGTGGGGATCGCGCCGCGAGGACATCTTCCAGGGCGACAACGGCCTGCCGCTGGACATCGACGAGCGCGGCGCGCGCTTCGGCGAGCGCGAGCAGTCGGGGATGGTGTTCGTCGACGGCGTGGAGATCGGCGACATGGCCGACGTGGCGCTGCGCGACCGGCGGATGCTCTCCGCCGACGGGATCTTCATCGTCGTGGCCACGATCGCCGAGCAGGACGGCCGCTCGGTCGCCGACCCCGAGGTGATCTTCCGCGGCGTCCCGTTCCTCGACGAGGCCGGCAAGCTGGTCGAGGAGATCCGCCGCACCGTCGAGGAGTCGCTGCGACCGCGCCGCCGAGGAGGACATCCGCGAGGTGGACCTGATCCAGCAGGCGCTGCACGACGACCTCGCGCAGCTGGTCTACGACCGGCTGAAGCGGCGGCCGATGGTGCTGCCGGTCGTCGTCGAGGTCTAAGCGCAGCGCGGGCAGCGCGGACGGCGTAGCGCGGCGCCAGCGGCAGCCGCACGTGAAGCGCGCGCCATGGGGCGGGCTCCAGGCGTCACCGAGCCGCCGTGCGACTGGGCGACGGCGCGCACGATCGCCAGGCCCAGGCCGAACGAGCCGCCGCGGTCGCCCGCGCCGCGCACGAAGCGTTCGAAGAGGGTGGGGGCCAGCTCGGGCGGGACGCCCGGGCCGTCGTCCTCGACCACGAGCAGTGCGTCGCCCTGCCCGCCGTGACGCCGTCCTCGGTGCGGTGGAGACGCGGATCGCGGTCCCGGGCGGGGTGTGGCGCAGCGCGTTCTCGATCAGGTTGAGCGTCAGGCGGAAGAAGCTCGTCGTGGTCGCCCTCGACGACGCCGGGAGGGCGTCGATCGAGAGCTCGTGCTCGCCGCTGAGCGGCCCGAGCTCGGCGGCGGCGTCGAGCGCCACCTGGGCGAGGTCGCACCGGTTTGCGCGGCGACGGCGCGGCCGACGTCGGTGCGCGCGAGCAGCAGCAGGTCGGCGACCAGCCGGCGCATGCGCCGCGAGGAGCGCAGGGCAGAGCGCGCCGCGTCGCCCTGATCGCCGTGCAGCGATTCGGCCAGCAGCTCGAGGTTGGCGAGCACGGAGGTGAGCGGCGTGCGCAGCTCGTGCGAGGCGTCGGCGACGAAGCGGCGCTGGCGGGCGAGCATCGCCTCGGTCTCGGCGTGGGCGTCGTCGAGCGATTGAAGCATCCCCTGCAGCGTGCGGGCGAGCTCCGCGACCTCGTCGTCGGCCTCGGACTGGGGCATCGCGGCGCGGGAGTCCTGGGTGCGGGCGATCTCCGCCGCGGTGGAGGTGAGCGTGGCGATCGGCTGCATCGCGCGGCGGGCGATCGTCGCCCCGGCCAGCAGTGCCAGGCCGCAGCCGGCGAGTGTGCCGAGCACCAGCAGCAGCTCCACGCGGCGATCGTCGGCTGCACGTCGGAGAGCGGACGGGCGTACTGGATCACCACGTAGCCGCCGGTCGACAGGGGCTCCTCTCGCGATTCGACCCGGTAGCCATCGACGTTTTCGCGGCCCTTGAGACGGTCGATCCGCCCAGTGGGGGGGTCGAGTTCGGGGGCATGGGGGGTGTTGCGATCACGCTCGCGGAGGGGAGAGGATCCCTGATGACGGCATGCTCCGGAGCGGCGTATCGTCGAGTTTGGGTGACGGCGAGTTGCTTGTTGCGGACCCGATCACGCCGCAGCAGGCCCGAGAGGTCAGCGGTCGGCGGGGCAGCGACTTCGCTGTTGAAGTCCGAGCGGATCCGATGCACGGTCAGCGAGCCGACGACCAGCGCGAACGCGCAGAGGATCACGAACGTCAGCAGCGCGGAGGCGCGCGCCAGGCGCGTGCGGATCGGCAGCCGGTCGAAGGCCGCCGACGAGCCGGACCCGCCCACCCCGAAGTTACGCACGTAGGACGTAACCGGCCCCCCTGATGGTGTGCAGCAGACGAGGCTCGCCCTCGGCCTCGAGCTTGCGGCGCAGGTTGGAGACGAACACCTCGATCGTGTTGGTCTGGGAGAAGGGGTCATAGCCCCACACCTCGTCGAGCAGCCGCTGGCGGGAGATCACGATTCGCTCGTTGCGCATCAGGTACTCGAGCAGTTCGAACTCACGCTGGGTCAGCTCGATCCCGCGCTTGCCGCGCACGACCTCGTGGGTGTCGGCGTTGAGCGAGAGGTCACCCACTCTCAGCGGCGCCGAGCCGCGCGGGGGGCGGCGGCGCAGCAGCGCGCGCATCCGCGCCAGCAGCTCCTGACGCTCGAACGGCTTGACGAGGTAGTCGTCGGCGCCGGCGTCGAGCCCCTCCACGCGCGACTCCAGCGCGTCACGCGCGGTGAGGATCAGGATCGGCACGTCGTCCTGCTCGCGCAGGCCGCGGGCGACGTCGATGCCGTCGACCTTCGGCAGGCCGAGGTCGAGGATGACGAGGTCGGGCACGAAGCTGTGGGCCTGCTCGAGGCCGGCGGCGCCGTCGAGCGCGATCCGCACCTCGTAGCCCTCCATCCGCAGCGAGCGCTGCAACGCCTGGGCGATGTCCTCGTCGTCCTCGACCACGAGGATTCTGGGTGCGCGGGAGAAATCGTTCATATGGAGTACCTGTGTATCGATTTGTACTAAAGCGATGGTAAGGGGTTTGGACAAAGATGCTTCGACGGCGGGCGATCACCGGCCGCGACGAGGCAGGGTCTGAAGCCCCGGCGTCGAAGTTGCGGGGTGGATGGCAAGCACACGCACGCGCAGCACACGCCGAGCGCCGGTCGCTCGCGGCTCCACCAAACGCAGATCGACCGGCAAAGCCCGCGGCCGCCAGCGGCGGCGCGGCTCGGGCTGGCCACCGCCGTGGTGGCCGCCACGCCTGCCCGCGCTCGACCAGCGCCAGCGTGACGTGCTGGCGCTCGCACTGATCGCGGTCGGCGTGTTCATGGGCGTGGTGCTGTACGGCAACGGCGAAGGCGGCCGACTGGGTCATGCGCTAGCGGTCGCGCTCGGCTGGAGCATGGGGCGCGCGAAGGTGCTGGCGCCGCTCGCGCTGGTCGGTGCCGGCGCGGCGATGCTGATGCGTCCGGTGCTGCCAGCGATGCGCCCGCTGCGCACGGGCAGCCTATGTCTCTTCGGTGCGGTGGTGCTGGCGTTCGCGGCGGGGACGCTGGGCGTGAGCTCGGGACAGAGCACGCCGGCCTCGCACTGGTCCTCGGACTACCTGCAGGTGCACGGCGGCGCTGGGGGGCAGGGGCTCTACGAAGTGGCGCATCGGCTGGTGCAGCAGGTCGGCGTGGACATCCTTGTCGTGTTCCTGCTGGTGGTGGGCGTGATCCTGCTGACGGGTGCCTCGCTGGCGGCGGTGCTGCGCGCGACCGGCAGCGGCATGGTCAACAGCACGCGGATGTTGAAAGCGCGGGTTGCGGCCGATCGCGATAGGGGCAGCGATGCACCGGGCGCGCTCGCGGGCGATGCTTCGCGGGCAGCGGCGGCCGATCCGCTCGAAGAGCGCACGCCCCTGGAGACCCTGTTGCCCCCCGAGCCCGAGCCGGGCAAGCTGGTCGTACGCGCCACCCACGTGGAGGCGCCCTCGCTGGATGGCGACCGGCCGCTGGAGCCGGTCGACCCGTGGGCCGACGACGAGGTCGAAGAGGAGCCGCAGGAACCGCTGGAGCTGGACCCCGAGCCGGAGGAGCTGCCGCCGGCCGCCGAGGCCGAAGAGGAGGTGGCGCGCGAGGGGATCGCAGGCGTGGGGGCTTTGAGCCCGGAGGATCTCACCCCCCAAGGACGCCTGCGCGAGCACATCACCGACGACCCCGACTTCGAATGGCGGCTGCCGGAGGCGACCAAAGTGCTGTCGCGCTCGAGTGCCGAGCAGTCGCGTCCTGACACCGCCGGGCAGGAGCGCACCGCGGCCAACCTGGTCGAGGCACTCGGGCACTTCGGTGTGCAGGCGAAGGTGATCGGCACCGTCGCCGGCCCTCACATCACCCGCTACGAGCTGCGCCTCGCCCCGGGGACGAAGGTCGCGAAGGTGACGCAGCTGAAGGACGACCTCGCCTACGCGCTCGCCGCGACCGACATTCGCATCCTCGCGCCGATCCCGGGCAAGCAGGCGGTGGGGGTGGAGGTTCCCAACGCGCGCCGGCGGATCGTGCGCCTCGGCGACGTCTACCAGGAGCCCCCGAAGGACTGGTCGCCCCTCACCGTGTGGCTGGGCAAGGATGTGGCGGGCAAGGCGATCGGCGCCGACCTGGCGAAGATGCCCCACCTGCTGGTCGCGGGCACGACCGGCGCGGGCAAGTCGGGCGCGATCAACGCGATGCTCGCGAGCGTGCTGCTGCGTGCCAGCCCGCACGAGCTGCGACTGGTGCTGGTCGACCCCAAGCAGGTCGAGCTCAACCACTACGAGTCCATCCCCCATCTCCTCACCCCCGTGATCACCAGCCCGCGGATGGCCGCCAACGCGCTGCAGAACCTCGTGCGAGAGATGGAGCAGCGCTACGGCACGATGTCGCTGGCGCGCACGCGCAGCCTGCCTGAGCTCAACAAGGCGCGCGAAGCGCGGGGCGAGCCCCCGCTTCCCTACATCCTCTGCGTGATCGACGAGCTTGCCGACCTGATGATGGTGGCACCCGCCGACGTCGAGGACTCGATCATCCGTCTCGCGCAGAAGGCGCGTGCCGTGGGCATCCACCTCGTGCTCGCGACGCAGAGTCCGCGCGTGGATGTGATCACCGGCATGATCAAGGCCAACGTGCCCTCGCGGATCGCCTTCGCGGTCTCCTCGCAGACCGACTCGCGGGTGATCCTCGACCAGAACGGCGCCGAGTCGCTGCTGGGGCAGGGGGACATGCTCTTCAGCCCCGTCGGCTCCTCGCGCCTGCAGCGCATCCAGGGCGCCTACATCGACGAGCCGCAGATCGCGAAGCTGACCGATTTCTGGCGCAAGCAAGGAGAACCGGAGCTGCGCGAGGAGCTGCTGGAGGAGGTCGAGCCGACGGCAAAGGAGGGGGAGGGGGGGGCAGATGACTTCGACCCCGACGAGGATCCGCTGCTGAAGGACGCGATCGCGCTCGTGGCGGAAATGCAGACCGCCTCGACCTCGATGCTGCAGCGGCGCCTGCGCCTCGGCTACACGCGCGCGGGCCGGATGATCGACATGCTCGAGCGCCGCGGCGTGATCTCCGGCTACGAGGGTTCGAAGCCCCGCCAGGTGCTGATCGCCGAGGCTGACGTGCCGCGCGTGCTGGCTGCTCTGGAGGAGCGGGCGGTCAACTAGCCTTCTGAACCTAGATGCCCGAGCTCGGAGTAACTTTTGGCGGGCCCCCTCCCGGTGCCGTCCATGCCTGAGATCGGGACGACGCTGCGCGAGGCCAGGATGCGCTCGCGGATCGACGTGTCGGAGATCGAGGCGCAGACCAAGATCCGCGCGAAGTACCTGCGCGCCCTCGAGAACGAGGAGTGGGACCTGTTGCCGGGGCCGACATTCGTCAAGAGCTTCCTGCGCACCTACGGCAACGCGCTCGGCCTCGACGGCCGTGCCCTGGTGGAGGAGTACAAGCTGCACTACGAGCACCCCGGCGACGGGATCGAGCCGATCCAGCAGCAGACGGTGTCGGCCCCCCGCCGCGCCCGCCAGCGCGCCGGCGGGGCGATGCGCCGGGGCACGGGCGCGGCGCCGCGCACGGGCCCCTCGCGCGCCTACATGGCGGCGGTCGGCGCGGTGGGCATCGTGATCGTGCTGCTGGTGTACGCGCTGCTCTCGGGCGGCAGCTCGCCCTCCAGCAAACCGTCGGCGACGATCCCGGTGACCAGCGCGCGGGGCACACACCCCAAACGGGTCCACCGAGCCCACCCCACCGGCACGGCAACCACGACGGCGACGGCGACGCTGGCCTCGCTGAAGCTCGAACCGAGCGCGGAAGTGTACGTCTGCCTGATCGGCGACGGCGGGCGTAAACGGATCCCGGGCGTGATCCTGACCCCGGAAAGCCCCGAGCCGACCTACCACGCAAGCCGCTTCGAACTGACGCTCGGCAACAACGCCGTGACGCTGATCGTCAACGGCAAGCCGGTGACCGTACCGGCCTCCTCCGGCGCGATCGGCTATGCGATCACCCGCACGGGGATGCGCTCGCTGGTGGAAAGCGAAGCCCCGACATGCAAGTGAGCGGGTGATCCGGTGAGTGTGCGCGCGGGAATCGTCGTCACCGGCACCGAGGTGCTGACCGGCCGCGTGGCCGACCGCAACGGCCCTTGGCTGGCCGATCGCCTGGAAGAGCTAGGCGTCAACCTCGCGGAGATCGCGATCGTCGGCGACCGCCGCGAGGATATGCTCGCCACATTGCGTTACATGGCGGAGCAGCGCTTCGACGTGGTGCTCACCAGCGGGGGCCTCGGCCCCACCGCCGACGACCTCACCGCCGAGGTGGTGGCGGAGCTTCAGGGCCGCGAGCTGGTGTGGGACGAGCCGCTGCAGGGGCGGATCGAGGCGATCGTCGCGCGCCTCGGCGCCCGCTGGCGCAACGTCAGCGTCGAGGCGATGCGCGAGGGCGCCCGCAAGCAGGCGACGATCCCCCTGGGCGCGACGGTGCTGGAGCCCGTCGGCACCGCCCCGGGCCTGGTGGTGACCCCCACCGAGGGCAAAACCGGTCCCGTGGTCGTCGTGCTCCCAGGGCCGCCGCGCGAGCTGCAACCGATGTGGGAGGCGGCCGTACGTGACGACTTCGCCGCCGCCGGCCCGCTGCGCGAGGCGTTGGCAGGCGCCACGGTCTACCGCCGCCGCACGCTGCGCCTGTTCGGGATCCCCGAGTCCGAGATCGCCGAGACGCTCAGGGTCAGCGAGCGCGAGGGCGTGGAGCTCGAGCGCCTGGAGGTGACTACCTGCCTGAAACGGGGCGAGGTTGAGGTAGTCGCCCGCTACGAGCCCGATGCGCAGCCGATCTACGACGCGCTCGTGGCGGCGGTGCGGGAGCGCCACGTCGAGCAGCTCTTCTCCGAGGACGGCAGCACGATCGACGAGCAGGTCGCGGCCTTGCTGCACGGAGACGGGGGCGTGCCCGCGCGCACGATCGCCACGGCCGAGTCGTGCACTGGGGGCCTGCTGGCGGCCCGTCTCACCGACCTGCCGGGCGCCTCCGCCTACATGCGCGGGGGGATCGTCGTGTACGCCAACGAGGCCAAGGTCGCGCTCGCGGGCGTTCCCGCCGCGCTGCTCAAGCGCTACGGTGCCGTCTCCCCCGAGGTAGCGGAGGCGCTGGCGAAGGGCGCGCGTGAGCGCCTCGGAGCGGACGTGGGTGTGGGCATCACCGGCGTGGCGGGGCCCGGCGGCGGCACCGAGGAGAAGCCGGTGGGCACGGTCTGCCTGAGCGTGATCGCCCCCGAAGGCTCGCGTGCGCGCACGGTGACGCTACCGGGTGGCCGTCAGGACGTCCGCGAGCGTGCAACCACAGTGGGGCTGCACCTCGTGCGTCAGCTGCTGGCGCCAAAAGCCGCCGTCTGAAGGTAGCGAAACAAATCCGTCCTGACATGTGGTACACTCGTCCCCACGGTATTGGAGGCGAGCCGAATCGTGCTCCGTGCCAAAGGAGGGTTTGGTCGTACTGGTTTTGCCGTGCACCGTGAGGGTCGCGGCAGCTTTTGCATGGTTAAACGTGATGATTATCGAGCAGTGAGCGTAAATCTAATCAAGACGACAAAGACCAGTTGGAAACAGATCCCAAATGTCGCGAAATATAGCGAAACCTCGGTATTGGCCTAAGAATCCAAGGCTGGTTCGGCACGGCAAGTGCCCAAGCTCAACGTGTCACCCCTTGACAGCTTGGTGGGGAGATGGCAGTATGAGTTCACAGGACGAGGCGAGCAAAGACAACGAGAGAGAGGGTCAGAACAGGGATCACGAAAAGCTTCTTCGGCAGGCCCGCCCAAGCGGCATCCGGGTGGGCACCCAGGTTCACACGAGGCGATCGCCGCGGCAACGCGGGGGGAAAGCCTCGGCGGCCAAGCATTCTCTGCGTGCCGAAGCGTGGGAGCAGAGACAAATCGGCCCCGGAACGCCACAACCTGATCAAAAGGGCGCTCCAGGGCCATGCGCAACACAAAGGAGTGTAGCAAATGAAGTCAATAAAGATCATGGGGCTGTGCCTCGTGGCCGCGATGGCGTTGAGCGCAGTTGTGTCGGCGTCCGCGTCGGCGGCTACAAAAAACCCTAAATGGGTGATATGTGAAACAAGAGGACCGAACAACGGCCAGTGGAGTGATGGTACATGTACTAAACTCGGTGGTGAAAAGACACACGAAACTAGATTACTCCTTGAAAACGAAACTAGATTAATCACAGCAAAAGCAAATGGGGTCCAGAAGCTAAGTGCACCTAAAGTCGGTATAACCATAGAATGTAAAAAACTCAAACTCGTTGGTGAGGCTTTGCTAAGAGGCGGTGAACCTGCGGGGGATTCAGAGACAATTGCGTACGAAGAATGTTCAGTCGAAGGCCATGCAAACTGCAAAGTAAGGAATAAAGGCGGCACATTTGGGACGATCGAAACAAAACTTCTAAAGTCTACGATTGGTTTTGCGAGCAAAGAAGCCGAGGAAAGTGAAAACCAAGCAGCAACAGTCACTGTTTTCGCACCGGCAAGTGGAAAAGTTTTTGTTGAAATAGAAATGGAAACCGAATGTCCAGTAAAAACATTGGAAAAAGTCGGGCTGCCGATAGACGGTGAAGTGGCCTGTGAAGACGTAGGAAATGAACATCTTGTAGAACACGAACTCAACTGTCCCTCGCCTAGGATAGCAACATACTGGCTGCAATCCGGAGGGACGGCAAAAGAAGAAAAAGTGGCCAAGCTCGAACTTGCAGGGAATGAATCTACTTACGTTGGCAAATCATTGATAGCACTAGCAGGTAGTCAGTTGGGTCAAACTTTCTGGCTAGATTGAGATCCTGTAGTGTGGGACCACGTTGGGAGTGGTCCCACACTCTTTTTGGCAGTTTTGTGCGGACCAGAGGCGTTATTATCGGAGGGGATATGTTAAACCGTATGGCTTTGGCCGGGGCTGTTGCTGCTGTTTTTTTGTCGTCCCTGATCGTGTCGGGCTCTGTATTTGCTGCAGGGGACGTCAACGAGCAGGAATGTCCAACGGCGACAGAATCCTCTCCAGGCTTCAGGAACTATCTACCCGACTGTCGTGCGTATGAGATGGTGACCCCACCGTACAAGGATGGCAACGGTAATATGCACGTGCAAGCGATATCGAGCGAAGGATCGCGCGTGATTGTGAGCTCGCTCAGCGCATTCGCGGGTACCGAAAGCGACCCAATTGATGGGGGGTCTGGTGCCGTGTACCAGTTCGCGCGCTCTGGCTCGGGGTGGGTAGTGTCTTCGGCTACTCCCCCAACTTCGCTAACCCCCAATGCCCATCTGTTTGGCGTCAGTGCAGATGCAACTGCAACCATGTGGGAAGTCCTCGGCCAGTCGAGATCGATTTATTCGACGATGCTCGATGTACGCGAACCGAGTGGCTCGTTTGTCGAAGTCGGACCATTGATCCCGCCAGGGGGAGCAACAGGCCCCCCCGCCGACAACCATGGAGGGGATAATGAAGAAGTTGGATTTGCCGGTGCATCGGACGATCTATCGCGCATGCTGTTCACAATCCGCGCGGAGCATCCAGAATTCCTCTGGCCGGGCGATACGACACAGCCGGAAACTAATCATAAGTCGCTGTATGAGTATGTAGGAGTCGAGAACAAGCGGCCGATGCTTGTGGGAGTCAATGACGTAGGTGACCTGATCAGCAACTGTGGAGTAGATGTGGGATATACGGGACCGAATCTTGATGGAGGGCAAGACTCGTATAACGCGGTCTCTGCAAATGGGGAAACTGTATTTTTCACTCCTGAAGGTCACGAAAACAGTGGATGCAAACCAGCCACGGAAGCGCCTGAAGTTGATGAACTGTACGCGCGGGTGGGCCAAATTCAGACTGTAGCGATTTCTGAGCCATCCTTTGCTCAGTGCATATTCTGTCGTACGGGTGTACCAACACTAAAAGAGCCTGCAACGACTGAGAAGCGATCAATATTCCAGGGCGCATCTCAAGATGGCTCGAAGGCCTTCTTCCTCACCGAACAGGAATTGCTTGCGGGCAACGTCGGACCAAATATATATGAGTATGATTTTGATAATCCCGTTGGCGAAAAGATCGTGCGGGTGTCAGGTGGATCGCCCGGCCACGAATCCTCCGACCCGGAAGTGCAGGGTGTGGCACGCGTGTCAGAGGACGGGTCACATGTATATTTTGTTGCAAAGGGAGTTCTTGCCGGGATGAATGCTGAAAAAAAGTCGCCGGCGCAGGGGGCAAACAATCTTTATGTGTTCGAGCGCGACAGCGTATACCCGAGCGGGCACACTATCTTCGTTGCCACACTCTCTTCGGAGACGAAGGTAGAACTTGGAACAGATGAGGCTCCTTGCATGGTGCTGAGCGGCGAAGAAAAAGAAGAATGCGAAAGGCCCTTTATAAGGGAATTCCAAGAACGAAACGGAGCGGATGCTCGCGACTGGAACCAGGAAGATCACCGCCCTTTGCAGGCGACGCCGGAAGGCCGTTTTCTCGTGTTCGAGAGCAGTGCCGATCTGGCTGGGAACACAAGCGGTCTGCAGCAGGTGTTCGAGTATGACGCCCAAGAGGAAAGACTTGTGCGTGTTTCGGTCGGCGCGGCCGGCTATGCGTCGGGCGTCGCAAACGCGGAAGTGCATTCCTCCTCTATCCAAAGCCAGAGTTACAGTGGGGTGTCAGCGCCCACGGATTCCACGACTGATCTTGCAGTGTCCGCAGATGGCTCGCGCGTTCTCTTCTATAGCTCGGGTGGCCTGACGGAAGGCTCGGAAGCGGATACCGTGAACGTCTATGAGTATCGCAGCGAAGGCTCAAGTGGCTCAATCGCAAATGGGAACGTTTACCTGATCGGTACGAACGCCGCGAGCCCGGAAGCGATCGGTTTGGATGCATCGGGTATCGATGCGTTCTTCCTGACGGCGGACCCATTGGTTCCGGCGGATGTTGACACCCAGGTCGACATATATGACGCGCGCGAAGATGGGGGCTTTCTGGCGCCGATCGTGGCGGCGGCGTGCGCTAGCGAAGCGTGTCAGGGCACGCCGAGTTCCGCGCGGGTGTTCGGTCTGCCCGCTAGCGCAGGCGTGATGGGCTCCGATAATCTCACAGCCCCGCCGGCCGATGCTCAACAACCGCCTGGGCAGATAACAACCACGCCAAAACCGGAGAAGTGCAAAAAAGACTTCACCAAAAAACACGGCAGATGCGTCAAAATCAAGGAGAAGAAGTCAAAAGCCAAGAAGCTAACCGGTGCAAGTAAAGGCCGAGAAGTCAACCGGCGCAAGGGGAGCAAGTAGCCATGCGTATTTCACAACGACTTGCTCTACCTCTCCTTGTCCTGGCCATCCTCGCGCTCGGTGCCTCTTGGGCGTCGGCGACTGGTACTGTCAGATGGGCGATCCGCGGGGTGCCCGAGCCGACGCGTTTCTCCCCCAACGACGCTACGATGTGCCAAAATGTGAGTTTTGGTCTCGGCTGCGACAGGTACCAGTTGCTACCGATGAACGTCGGCACCATGGAATCCAATGGGACGATCACGGTGAAAGACAAGTTGCCGGCGGGCCTCACGACCGCAGCTACTCCAGAAAGCCAACGCGAAGTATGGGGCTGCACAGGGGGTTCAGGCAACACCGAAGTGACGTGTACGTACAACGAAGGCCCGATTCTTGCGGGCCGGTCCGCGCCTCCGATCACCGTCTATGTGACGGCCCCAACAGACCTCGAACGGGAAATGTTGAAGAACGAAGCGTCGATCGAAGGCGGAGGAGCGAGTACGGCGACGTCTACGTCTGAGGAAACGCTGGTGAGCTCGGAGGCGCCACCGTTTGGCTTGAGCGAATTCAGCGTTGAAGTGGGCAATGAAGATGGAACAGCGTCGCTGCAGGCCGGCGCTCACCCGTGGCAGGTCACGACGAGCCTTGAGGTCCCGTTGGTCGAGCTCTCGGAGCCTCAGGGAAATAGTATCTTCGGGCCCGTCGAAAACTGGAAGAGCGCTGCCGTCGAATTGCCGTTGGGCTTTATCGGCGACCCGCAGGCGCGGGCGAAGTGCACGGAAGTAGAGCTCGAAAGCAATGAATGTCCTGTCGCGAGTAGCGTGGGATCGATCGAGGTCGGTGCGGAAGTCAGCACGGATGAATTCTCATACTCGCACACGGTGCCAACCTCGGCGCTCTACAACATGGTTCCCGAGGGTGGCTATCCCGCGGAGTTCGGGGCCGTGGTGGACTTTGATGTACTCGATCTGTACGCGAGCGTGGTACACAGCGCCCAGGGTTACCGCCTGCGAGTAGCTGCTCCTGGCCTTCCCGGCGGCGGTGTTGGGGCGTTTGGGGCAGTGCTCACATTCTATGGTGAACCAGCGAGGGTGGAAGGGGAAGAACCTGGGGGGGCATTCTTGACGAGCCCGACGCATTGCAGTACTGAACCAGAAAAGGCACGTGCTGAAGTGGAATCGTGGGGGCATCTGGGTCAGAAGGTCGCCAGCGAAGCGACTGTTTATCCCCAGCTGGCAGACTGTAACCATCTGCAGTCGCAGTTCAGTCCGACGGTTGTGATGGGCCCGAGTGAAACGGGTTCCGGGCCGCAGCAGGAAGGAACCTCGCAGATTGACACGCCTTCGGCGTACAGCTTCGATCTGAAGAGTCCGCAGAAGGAAGGTTTCGAAGAACTCGCTACGCCCGAGCTGAAGAACGTGACCGTGGCGTTGCCCGAAGGCGTGTCGGTCTCTCCTTCCGCTGGGTATGGCCTAGTCGGCTGTCATCTCGAAGGTCCACAGGGGATCAACATTTCTGGCCTAGATTCTGAAGAAGTCGGCGCGGATGGTCTGGAGCGTCCGGCCAAGGGCAAATGCCCGGAAGCGTCGACGCTCGGCACGGTTGACGTTTTCACGCCCGACCTGCCGACCCGCTGTGGCGGCGAAGGGCAGGCGGCGTGCAAAGAACCCGATGAAGCGGCGCCGCTCCAGGGCCACGTTTATCTTGCGCAGCCCGAATGCGGAGGCTCCGGCCAGCCCGCATGCTCCGACGCGTACGCGGAAGGCAAAGGCGGCACGTCCGGCGAAGGCCGATTGTTCGGTCTCTACATCGAAGTGGAAGGCTCTGGGGTGATTGTCAAGCTGCCAGGCACGGTTTCGGCCAACCCCATCACGGGCCGGCTGCAGGCGACTTTCAAGGAAAACCCGCAGTTCCCGTTCAGCGAATTGGCGTTGCACCTCCACGGTGGGCCGAGGGCGCCGCTTGCCAACCCGCAGACGTGCGGTTCGTTCGCGACTGAATCGACGCTGACGTCGTGGGCCGGTCAGGAAGTCTCTCAGGCTTCCGAACCGTTCAGCGTTGACTGGGATGGTCACGGCGGGGCGTGCCCCGCAGCGCTGCCATTCAAGCCCGGGTTCGTGGCGGGAACGATGACGCCGACCGCGGGTGGCTATAGCCCGTTCGTGCTGCAGCTCTCGCGCCGGGACGGCGAACAGGACCTCACCGGTCTCGAAGCGACCCTCCCTGAGGGACTGTTGGCGAAGCTCGCAGGCGTCCCCTTGTGCGGGGAAGCGGAAGCGAACGCGGGGACGTGCTCGGAAGCCTCTCAGATCGGGACGGTCACGGTCACCGCGGGTGCCGGCTCCGAGCCACTCGAGGAGACAGGCAAGATTTACCTCACGGGGCCCTACAACAACGGACCGTACGGTGATGTGGTCGTGGTCCCTGCGGTGGCAGGACCGTTCAACCTCGGCAACGTAGTCGTTCGCGGGGCGATCCGCATCAATCCGAACACGGCGCAGGCGAGCGTCGTATCGAATCCGTTCCCGACGATCGTCGATGGGGTACCGCTACGGGTGCGGACGGTGGATGTCGAAGTCAATCGGCCTGGGTTCACGTTTAATCCGACCGATTGCGACTCCCAGTCAGTGACCGCCACGGTCACCGGGGCGCAGGGCGCCAGCGCGGCTCTCTCTAGCCCGTTCGCCGCTACCGGTTGCGCGAACCTGCCGTTCAAGCCGTCGTTCAAGCTCTCCACGCAGGGCAAGACGAGCCGGGTCAACGGGGCGAGCTTGGTCGTAAAGATTGCCCAGAAGCCGGGGGAAGCGAACATGCACAAGGTGCACTTGGCGTTTCCGAAATCGCTGCCCGCCAGGCTCTCCACGCTGCGGGGTGCCTGCACCGAAACGCAGTTCGCGGCCAACCCCTCGGGTTGTCCGACGGGGTCGGTGATCGGGACCGGGACGGCCGTCACGCCGGTCCTCAGCGCTCCGTTGAGTGGCCCGGCCTATCTGGTCTCCCACGGAGGGGCGGCCTATCCGGACGTGGTCTTCGTGCTCCAGGGCGGCGGCGTGACGATCGATCTCACCGGAGCGACCGACATCAAAAAGGGGATCGCGTACTCGACGTTCGAAACGGTGCCCGACGCCCCGGTCTCCTCGTTTGAAGCCGTCTTGCCGGAGGGGCCGCATGCCGTCTTCGGGGCTAACTTGCCAGGGAAGGCGAAGGGCAGCTTCTGCGGACGCGCGCCCACCGTGGCTACCACCATGGAAGGCCAGAACGGCGCCGTGCTCGTGCAGAGCGTCAAAGCGACCGTCACCGCCTGTCCCCGCCACAAGACAACCGGCAAGAAACGACACGCGCACAAGGCGAAGGGGAGGAGCAAGAAGAAGTAGCAGCGCGACTTCCCAAGAGCTCTCGGGCGACACTCCCTCTCTTTGGCGCCCGCGGAGATCCGGATTCGTGACCACCTCTCCACGCATTCGGACGACCGGCAGGGGGCGCCGGCACGCACCCCGGCGCCCCCGTCGGCCGCGATTGAAGGTTGATACCGATCGACCCACGGACCACCACACGACGCGCCTCACCAGCGAACATGATCTCTCGGGCTTCGAAGCGAAGCTCCCCGAGGTTCTGTCACTCCGGTCCTCGGCGCGCCGCTGAGCTGCCCTGCGTACCTCGCCGTCGGCTCCGTGATGCCGCCACTGACCCATGGGCTACCCGCGAGTCAGAAACACTCTCTTGTGCTGCCCTTGCGCGCGTGGTACATCTATGCGTACGTTTTCCAAGGGATGGAAGGACATCGGAACAGATTTCAAGCCAGGACAACAAAAGTGGCGGTCGGCCACTGTACGCTTGTAAAAAGCTCTCGGGCGCCCCTACCGACTTTCCAGGCGACCGCAGAGAGTCCGGATCGTGACCTCCTCTCCACGCATTCGGACCCCGCCGAGCGGGGGCGCTGGCCTAGCAGAGCCGGCGCCCCCGCCGGCCCCATCGAGAACGCAGGGCGATAGCCGGATCGGGTGGGGCATTTGACTTGCACCGACTCCCTCCAGAGGGCAGCGCGATGTCCGGCCCGGGCGGGACATTTGACTTGCGCCGGCCCGCGCCCGCGGTTGCGATCATGACCGGCATGGCCCGCGGCGCCGAAGCCAGGTTGTTCGTCGCGCTCGACCTGCCCGCTGAGGCGCGCGGGGAGTTGGTTGCGTGGGCGCGCGCCGCCGCCGCGAGTGTGCGCGAAGGGAGGAGTCTCGACGTGCGCGCATCCTCGATGACCTACCGAGGCGTCGTGCGAGCTCCCGGCCGCCGTCGGGAATCGCGACCGCTTCCAACCCGCCAGCTGCGGCTGCTCGGCGACGACACGCTGCACGTCACGCTCTGCTTCCTCGGCAACCAGCCGGTGGGGGAGATCGAGGTGCTCGACGGCGCGATCGCCGCAGCCTGCACGGAGGCCGCGCCGATCGGGGAGCTCTCGTTCGGGGCGCCGCTGTGGCTACCGCCACGCCACCCGCGCACGCTTGCCGTGGAGCTGCACGACACGCCCGACCGCGCGCTGGAGACGCTGCACGGAGAGCTTGCCGCCACGCTGGCGGGAGTCTGCGAGTCTGGCGTGACAGCCGCTACGTTACCCGCAGGGTTGGGCATCGATGGCCGCCCGCGCCGGCGCTTTCGCCCGCACGTTACCGTTGCGCGCATGCGCCCCTCCGAAGGCCCGAGCGAGCGCGGGCTTCCACCCACGCCGCAGCTATCGTTCACGCCGCGCACGGTCACCCTGCATCGGTCCTGGCTGACGCCCGAGAAGGCCGTATACGAGGGGCTTGCCACATACGCCCTCGCGGACCCCGCCGACAGTAGCGAGCTTTAGCTCGCTGAGCCCATCCAAAAGACCCCCAATCGAACAAGTGTTCCGTCCGGAGCGCTCCCTAACGTTTGCGATCGATCCATTTCCCGACTTCCGGAGGAGCTTCCGATGCCGACCGACCAGGACAAGGCCGCCAAGGCCCGCGACGCCGCGCTGAAGGGTGCGCTCACGCAGATCGAGCGCGAGTTCGGCAAGGGCACCGTCATGCGCATGGGGGATGAGGGCGCGCAGGTGCGCGTCGCAGCGATCCCCACCGGGGCGCTGTCGCTCGATCTCGCGCTCGGGATCGGCGGGGTTCCGCGCGGGCGCATCGTCGAGGTCTTCGGTCCGGAGTCCTCGGGGAAGACGACGCTGATCTACCACGTCCTCGCCGAGGCCCAGCGACTCGGGGGGGTCTGCGCCTTCATCGACGCCGAGCACGCGATGGACCCGCTCTACGCCAAGGAGATCGGCGTCGACATCGACGAGCTGCTCGTCTCCCAGCCCGACTACGGCGAGCAGGCCCTGGAGGTCGCCGACATGCTCGTACGCTCCGGGGCGATCGATGTCGTCGCGATCGACTCCGTTGCCGCGCTCACCCCGCGCGTGGAGCTGGAGGGGCAGATGGGCGACCAGACGGTCGGCTCGCAGGCGCGGATGATGTCCCAGGCGATGCGCAAGATCGCCGGCAACCTCAACCGCACCTCCACGCTCTGCATCCTCACCAACCAGATCCGCGAAAAGGTCGGCGTGATGTTCGGCTCGCCAGAGACCCAGCCAGGCGGGCGCGCGCTGAAGTTCTACGCCTCCCAGCGCCTCGACATCCGGCGCATCGAGACGCTCAAGGACGGCACCGAGGCAGTCGGGAATCGCGTACGCGTCAAGGTCGTCAAGAACAAGCTCGCCGCCCCCTTCCGCCAGGCCGAGTTCGACATCGAGTTCGGCAAAGGCATCTCCTCCACGGGCTGCCTGATCGACCTCGGCATCGAGGACTCGGTCGTCACCAAGTCCGGCTCCTTCTTCTCCTACGGCAACGAACGCCTCGGCCAGGGTCGCGGCAACGCCAAGGCCTACCTGGACGAGCATCCGGCGATCGCCAAGGAGATCCGCGCGAAGATCTTCGCCGCGCGGGGCATCTCGCCCGAGGGACCCTCGGTTCCGCTGGAGTCCGTTGAGGACTCCGTCAAAGCGGGACAGGAGACGCCGCCCGAGGTCGCACCCGTGCCGGAGTCGCAGCGGGAGCGCGTGGCGGCCGCAGCCTAGACACTAGACGGGCTCATCTGGCTAACCTTGGGTCGTGCGCTATCACGTCACGACCTTCGGTTGCCAGATGAACGAGCACGACTCCGAGCGGATGAAGGGGATGCTCGAGTCGCTCGGCTACCGCGAGGCAGCGGCACGCGCCGAGGCCGACCTGATCCTCTTCAACACCTGCTCGATCCGCGAGTCGGCCGACTCCCGCTTCATCGCGCACCTCGGAGAGGCCAAGCGGCTGAAGCTCGAACGGCCCGAGCGGATCGTCGGCGTGGGGGGGTGCTGGGCACAGTCGGTCAAGGAGGAGGTGTTCGAGCGCTTCCCGTTCGTCGACGTCGCCTTCGGTCCCGGCCAGGTCCACCGTCTCGCCGAGTTCCTCACCTCCGAGTCGCTCACCGCGCAGGGCTACTTCGAGTTCGAGGGCTTCACCGGGCGCCTGCCCGCCCACCGCGAGCGGCCCTTCCAGGGGTGGGTGCAGATCAGCGTCGGCTGCAACTGCCGTTGCAGCTACTGCATCGTCCCCTCCACCCGCGGACGCGAGGTCAGCCGGCCCTTCGAGGAGCTAGTCGCCGAGGTCCGCGCGATGGCCGCCGAAGGAGTGCTCGAGGTCACGCTGCTGGGCCAGAACGTCAACTCCTACGGGCGCGATCTGCGCGAGCCGGCAGCGCCGGGAGAGACAGGCGGAGTACGGCGCTCGCGCAGCTTCGCCGAGCTCTTGCACGCGCTCGACGCCATCGAGGGCATCGAGCGCATCCGCTACACCTCACCCCACCCAAAGGATATGCGCGAAGATGTGATCCAATCGCATGCCTCTCTACGTACAGTATGTGAGCACATTCATTTGCCGCTGCAGTCCGGCTCGTCACGAATCCTCAAGGCGATGCGCCGCACCTACGACCGCGAGCGGTATCTCGATCGAGTTGCAGTGATCCGAGAGCGCGTTCCAGACGTATCACTTACTACAGACATCATCGTCGGCTTCCCCGGCGAGACCGAGGAGGACTTCGAGCAGACGCTCTCGCTCGTCGAGCAGGTCCGCTACGACAGCGCCTTCACCTTCCTCTTCTCGCCCCGCCGCGGCACCGAGGCCGCCGCGATCACCGAGGGCCTCGTGCCCCACCCCGTCAAGGTACAGCGCATGGAGCGGCTCGTCGAGGCCGTCCAGCGCCACGCGCGCGAGCGCTCCCAGCGCTTCGTGGGGCGCGAGCTTGAGGTGCTCGTCGAAGGGCCCTCCCGCACCGACCCCTCGCGGCTGCGGGGTCGCACCCGCCACAACAAGGTCGTCAACTTCGCCGGCCTCTCCTCGCCCGGCGAGCTGACGGAGGTGCGGATCGACTCCGCAACCTCGCAGACGCTCGCCGGGGAGGAACTATTGGTTGCTACGCGGAGGTAGCGGCAGGCCCCGAGGGTGGGCCTGTGTAGCTCGAACCCGATTCGCTGCCCGATCCGGATTTCGAGCTCGATCCCCCGCTCGACCCTTTGCCCATGTTCGGGCACGGGTGGCCCGAGGGGCTCGTCGAGTTCGGCGCCGGGGCTGTTTTGGACGGCGTCGAGGGGGTGTTTGTCGTGGACGGAGTGGTCGTCGTCGACGGCGTTGACTGGGTCGTTGTTGCACCCGTCGTGCCGCTGGTGCCACTCGGAGCCGCGGCCGCGCCGGCGATGCCGGCGACTGCGCCTCCCGTTGCCAGCGCGCCCACCACGATGACCGCCCTGATCGTATTTGCCCTGTTCATGGGACCTCCTGTGTGGTCGGTTGGGGGCTTTCCTTACGCCACCCATCCTGCGCCTCGTCCCTAAGCGGCCCGCAACGCCTCTCTAAGGCGTATCGAAGGAGTTCGCGGGACCGTCTTACGCCGGCGGCTGGCGCGGCCGGGCAGCACGAGGGCCGTGGGGTGGTTCAGCCCTTCGCGCGGTGGCCCGCCGCGATCTCCGCCGCGAGCTTGTCGCTGCCCGTCTTACGGGTGACGGTCGCGGCGAAGCCAGGGGCAAAACCCGCGAACACCGTGCCGACGCGCAGCGGCAGCGGCGCGACATCCACCTCAGCGCGGTTGTGCTCGATCGCCTCGGCCACCGCACGGCCCACGTCGTGCGGGCTGCGCGTGCCCACCCCCGGGGGGAGCTTCGCACCGGAGCCGGCGAACATGCCCGCATCGCGGATGAAGCCCGGGCAGACGACCGAGACGCCGACGCCCCGCTCGCGCATCTCCGGGCGCAAGCCCAGCGCAAAGCCGCGCAGCCCGAACTTGGTCGCGTTGTACAGCGAGGCCATTGCGGACGGCGCCTTCCCCGACAGCGAGGAGACGAACAGCAGGTGGCCCGCGCCGCGCGCCGCCATCGTCGGTGCCAGCGCGTAGGCCATCGCGATCGGGGTACGCAGGTTCACCTCCAGCGTGCGGTCGATTTCCTCCAGCGTGAATTCTTCCAGGCGCCCCGCGCCTGGAAGCGCCGCGTTGGCGACCAGGATGTCCACCTCGCCCGCCTCCTGCACCAGGCGATCGACGGCGGCGCGGTCGGCCAGGTCGGCTGCCAGCGCCCGGGCGCCGAGCTCGCTCGCCAACCCCTCCAACACGTCGGTGCGCCTACCGGTCACGATCAGCTTCGCGCCACGCCCGCCCAGCTCGCGGGCGATCGCTTCGCCGAGGCCGCCGGTGGCGCCGGTGAGCAGCACTGTCGATCCGGAGATCCTCATCTGCTGTCAGCCTACGCGAATGCAAGTGATTGCGCTGTTCGGCCCCACCGGCGTCGGCAAGACCGCCTTAGCGGTCGCGCTCGCCGCGCGCCTGCGAGCCGACGGCGAGGACCCGGTGGCGGTGTCAGCGGACGCGCTGCAGGTGTACGCCGGCCTGGAGACGCTCACCGGCGTCGCCTCGCCGGCCGAGCGAGCCGCGCTCGAGCATCGGCTCGTCTCCTTCCTGCCGCTCGACGCCTCCTTCAGCGCCGGCCAGTACGCCGAGCTGGCGCACGCCGAGATCGACGCGCTGCTCGCCCGGGGCCGGCGTCCGATCGTCGTCGGTGGTACCGGCCTCTACCTGCGCGCGGCGCTCACCGAGCTGCGCCTGCGCCCGCCCCCGCCCGAGGGGCTGCGCGAGCGGCTCACCGCGGAGCTCGAACGGGAGGGAGCCCCCGCGCTGCACGCCCGCCTCGCGCGCGCGGCGCCGTGGGCGGCCGCGGAGATCGAGCCAACCGACCGCCAGCGGATCGTGCGCGCGCTGGAGCTGCTCGAAGCCGGCGAGCTGGAGCCGCCCGAGGGGCCCTCGCAACTGTGGACCGACGAGGTGCGCCGCCCCACGCTGCTGGTCGGCTTGACGCTCGAGCGCGAGCAGCTGTATGCGCGGATCGACGCCCGCGTCGAGTGGATGCTTGCGGCCGGGGTACGCGAGGAGGTGCTGCGCGCCCACGCCGCCGGCGCCTCGGTCACCGCGCGCAAGGCGCTCGGCTTCGATGAGCTGCTCGCCGGCGACGTCGAGGCGATGCAGCGGCACACCCGCAACTACGCGCGCCGCCAGCTCTCGTGGATGCGCAAGCTCGCGGGCGTCCACTTGATCGACGTGACCGGGCGTTCTCCGGAGGAGCTCGCCGCGGAGATCGTGGGCTTGCTCGTGGCCGACGGTGTCGCTGACGCACCACCCGCCGATGCTGTTTGACGAGACTGTTCGCGCCTGGTGAGGGCATAAACTCCGGGCGCAATGACCGTCCCCGCAGAGATCGGCCCGATGCAATTCGAGAAGTGGCAGGCGCTCGGCAACGACTACCTGATCGTGGAGCGCGCGCAGCTGCCGTTCGAGCTCACTCCGGCGCGCATCCGCAAGCTCTGCATGCCGCACTTCGGGGTGGGCGCCGACGGGGTGCTGGTGCTGGCCCACAGCGAGGATCCCCAGTTCGTGGCTCAGCTGCGGATCTACAACCCCGACGGCTCGGAGGCGGAGCTATCGGGCAACGGTGCGCGCGAGGCGGTGCTTTACCTGCGCCGTCACGGCTGGGCCGAGGAGGACGTCTTCTCGATCTACACCGCCGCCGGGGCGATTGCGCCGACGATTCTCAGCCCGCACAGCTGCCGCGTAGACATGGGCGCGGCGTCGCTCACCTCGCCGAGCTTCCCCAGCGGGCCCCCCGACGGCCACGGCGAACTGAGCGCCGGCGGACGGCGCTGGCGCTTCCAGCACGTCTCGATCGGCAACCCCCAGTGCGCGATCCACGTCGAGGACCTGGATGCGCTGCTGGCGCTCGACCTGCCTGCGATCGGCCCCGCGATCGAGGGCCACGAGCTCTTCCCGCAGCGCACCAACGTTTCCTGGTACACCAAAACCGAACCCAACCGCATCCGTGCGCGGATCTTCGAGCGCGGGGTGGGGGAGACGCTCTCCTCGGGCACCGGAGCGACCGGCGCGGCGGTCGCGCACCATCTCGGCGAGGGCGGCGGAATGGGACCGCCGATCACCGTCGCCCTCGACGGCGGCGAGCTGCAGGTCGAGGTGGGGGAGGAGTTGCAGGTGCATCTGACAGGCTGGGCGCGGCCCGTGTATGAGGGCCAGCTCAGCGAGGACTTCCTAAAGGAGCTGCATGAGACCGAGTAATCGCCTGAGCCGCATCCCGCCCTACCTGTTTGCCGAACTGGAGCGCAAGATCGCCGCCAAGCAGGCCGCCGGGGTGGACGTGATCAGCCTCGGCATCGGCGACCCTGACCGCCCGACGCCGGCGTTGATCGTCGAGGCGATGCAGGAGGCCGTCACCGAGCCCGAGACCCACCGCTACCCCTCCAACCGCGGTCGTGGCGACTTCCGCGAGGCGATCAGCGACTTCTACGCGCGGCGCTTTGACGTGGAGCTCGACCCCGCGAGCGAGATCATCCCCGCGATCGGGGCCAAGGAGGCGATCTTCAACCTCAACCTGGCTTTCCTCGATCCCGGCGACGCCGCGCTTGCCTCGGACCCCGGCTACCCGGTGTACAGCGCGGGGCCGCTGCTCGCCGGCGCTGACCCGGTGCCGCTGGCACTCGTGCCGGAGCTCGGCTTCGTCCCCGACCTCGATGCGATCGCCCCCGCCGATCTGGCCCGCGCGAAGCTGATCTACCTCAACTACCCCAACAACCCCACCGGCGCGCTCGCGCCCGAGGGCTTCTTCGAGCGCGTCGTGGCGTTTGCCCGCGAGCACGAGATCCTCGTTGTGCACGACCTCTCCTACTCGGAGATCGCCTACGACGGCCACCGTCCGGGCTCGTTCCTCGCGACCCCGGGCGCCAAGGAGGTGGGGATCGAGGTGTTCTCGCTCTCCAAGGGCTACAACATGACCGGCTGGCGCTGCGCGGCCGTGGTCGGAAACAGCGAGGCGCTGGAGACCTACTGGCGGCTGAAGACCAACATCGACTCCGGCCTGTTCGAGGCGGTGCAGCTCGCGGGGATCGCCGCGCTCTCGCCGGAGGCCGACGCCGAGGTCGCCTCGATGAACGAGCTCTACCGTATCCGCCGCGATCTCGTCTGCGAGGCGCTCGCCAAGGCCGGCGTGCACGTTACCCCGCCAAAGGGCACGATCTACGTGTGGGCGCCGGTTCCCGCGGGCTTTGAGAGCTCGGTTGCCTACTGCGAGCACGTGCTCGAGCGCACCGCCGTGGTGATCTCCCCGGGCAGCGCCTACGGCCCCAGCGGCGAGGGCTGGTTCAGGATCTCGCTGACGACGCCCGACGAGCGCCTCGCGGAGGCCGTCGCGCGCTTGGCGACACTTTCCTGAACCGGCGCGCGGGTGGTCGTAGAATCGGTGGTGAATGGATCGCAGTCGTAACGGCCGTAGCGCCGTCACCCCCAATTCGAGCTCGCTGAACGGGTCTGGACCTGCCGCGGATCGCTCCCCCCGCGCGCGACAGCGAGCCCTTTGCATCGCAGCGCTTCCCGACGCGGATGACAGCAGCGTGCGCGAGCTGGGCGAGCTGTTGCGCACCGCCGGCGTGGCGGTGGTGGGGGAGCTGGTGCAGCGCCGCGAGCAGCCCCACCCCAACACGTATCTCGGGCCGGGCAAGGTGGCCGAGGCCAAGCAGGCCGCGCAGGAGTGCGACGCCAACGTGATCGCCTGCGACGACGAGCTCACCCCACGCCAGGAGCGCAACCTCGAGACCGAGTTGGGATTGCCGGTCGTCGATCGTACGACCGTGATCCTTGACATCTTCGCCGCCCACGCCGCCAGCGCCGAGGGCAAGCTGCAGGTCGAGCTGGCCCAGCTGGAGTACAACCTCGCGCGGATGCGCGGCCTCTGGAGCCACCTCGAGCGCCTCGGCGGCGGAATCGGCACGAGGGGCCCGGGGGAGAGCCAGATCGAGACCGACCGCCGCCTCGCCCGCGACCGCATCGCCGCGCTGCGCCGGCGCCTGGAGCACGTGCGCGGCACTCGCGCGGTGATGCGCGCCGAGCGCGAACGCGCCGCGCTGCCGACGGTCGCGCTCGCCGGCTACACCAACGCCGGCAAGTTGACGCTGCTGAACGCCCTCACGGCCGCCTACGGTCGCGCCGGGCAGGCGGGGCGGGCGGGCGCCGATCATCAGGCCGAGCGCGACCGACGGGTGCGCGACCGCCTCTTCCACACGCTCGACCCGACCACGCGTACGGTGCACATCGGTGGCCGCCCCCACCTCGTCACCGACACGGTTGGCTTCATCCGCAAGCTTCCCCACCAGCTGGTCGACGCATTCGGCGCCACGCTCGAGGAGACGATCCGCGCCGACCTGCTGCTGCACGTGCTCGACGCCTCGGCTGAGGAGGACGAGATGGAGGCGATGCGTCGTGCCGTCGAGGAGGTGCTGGAGGAGATCGGCGCCGACGCCTCGCCACGTGTACTGGTCCTCAACAAGGCCGACCTGCTCGACGAACAGGAGCGTCAGGAGCTGCGCCTGCGCCACCCCGAGGCGGTGCTGATCAGCGGCGTTACGGGCGAGGGTATCGAGGAGCTGGCGGCGCGGATTGAGTCCGAGCTGCGCCACACGCTCTGCCCACTGGACCTGCTCGTACCCTACGCCAGTGGCTCCAGCCTCGCTGAGCTGCACGAGGTTGCGGGTGAGCTGGCACGTCGCGACACCCCGGAGGGAGTCCGTGTCCGCGCGCTCGTGCCGGCGCGCCTGGCTGCGCGCTTTGCCCGCTTCGCCGTAGCCTGATCAGACTCCCGCAACGTGGCGCGCGCCGCGATGGGCTCGCTCCTCCAGCGTGTCATCGAGCGGTGCCAGCTCGGCGATGTCGATCCCAAGCGCAGTGGCGATCAGCCAGTCCGCAAACCACGCGTTCTTGGGCAACAGCGGGCCGTGCAGGTAGGTGCCGATCACGTTGTCACTGCGCGCGCCCTCGAAGCCGCTGCGGCCGTCGTTGCCATAGCCCTTGAGCACACGGCCGAGCGGAGTCTGGCCTGCGCCAAGGTGGGTACGTCCGCCATGGTTCTCGAAGCCTGCGAGTACCCGCTCGCCGCTCCCCAGCGCGGTCTCGATCGCGATGTTGCCGATCAAGCGGGGGCCGTCCTCGCGCACAGTGCGCACATCCAGCAGCTCAACCCCTGGCAGCTCCTCGCCGGGCCCCAGCTCATAGGAGCTCCCCAACAACTGGTAGCCGCCACAGACACCGAGTACGACTGCGCCACGCGCTGCGGCGGCGTGCAGCGCCTCGCGCTTGGTCGCGATCAGATCCTCGGCGCAGAGGCGCTGGTCGCGATCCTGGCCGCCGCCGAGGTAGAAGAGGTTGTGGGC
This sequence comes from uncultured Solirubrobacterales bacterium, assembly GCA_963724305.1. Classification (GTDB taxonomy): domain Bacteria; phylum Actinomycetota; class Thermoleophilia; order Solirubrobacterales; family Solirubrobacteraceae; genus Palsa-744. The sequence goes on along the minus strand of CAVRUG010000004.1, from coordinate 182,548 downwards.
GTCGCCGTTCGGCGGCTCACCCAGCCCGCATGGGGTCAACCGAAAGCCGATCCCACGCCACGCACAACGCCGTTCGAGCACCAGCAGGTTGCCGCGGTCGGCGTAGATGTTCATCAGGTCGGGGTACAGCGCGCAGACGCGCAGGGTGCTCATGTGAGCGCGCTCCGGGTCTGGCCGCCGGCGCTCAGCAGCTCGCGCAGCGCCAGCATCGCGGTGTAGGTGGGCAGCGCATACAGCGGCCCCCCGCCCGGCGGCGCATCGGCCTGTGCGGCCGCCAGGGCGGCGGGGAGCTCTGGCTGCACGTGGATCCGCTCGGGCTCGACGCCCGCGTACTTCAGTCGTACCGCCAGCTCAGCCGCACGGGTGCCGCTGCAGGTGACGCGCCGCACGCGGCCAGTCAGCAGCTCGAAGTCGGCGTCCCAGATCCAGGAGACATCGCGGCCGTCGGCGATGTTGTCGTTGAGCACCCCGAGCAGATCGTGCTCGCCTGGCTCCAACGCGAGCGTGCGCAGCACCTCGTTGGCGCCCGCGGGGTTCTTGACGAGCAGGATGCGCAGCTCGCGGGGTTGGTCGGGGGCGCCGATCGTGACGCTCTCCGCGCGGCCGAACGCTGCCCGCATGCTTCCGAGGCCGGCCACGATCCCCGCCAGCGGCACCTCCAGCGCATGGGTGAGCGCAGCGGCAGCGAGCGCGTTGTAGACGTTGTAGAGGCCCGGCAGCGGCAGCACCACTTCGGCTGCGTCCGTGGGGGTGTGCAGCGTGAAGCGCGCCGCGCGTACTCCTTCCAGCCGCACGTCGGTGGCAAGTACCGCTGGCGTGGGGCGTGCCCGACCGCAGGAGGGACAGTGGTAATGGCCGAGGTGGCCGAGGTAGACGGCCTCGAACAGGTAGGGGGCCCCGCAGTTGCGACAGTGCTTGGCGTCGGCCGCGTGGGCCATGTGGGGGAGGGCGAGCGAGTCGTCATCCACGCCGAAGTACACGACTCTCAGGTCGCCGAGCGCGCTCCCGGCGGTCGTGTCCCCGTTTGCGGTGACCCCCGCGCGCTCGCGACCGAGGTCGGCCACCACGGGGTCGTCAGCATTGAGCACGAGCCGAGCATCACGGCCAAGCACAGCGTGCACGGTGTGAGCCCAGCTGTCGGCGATCGTCTCGAGCTCGCCATAGCGATCGAGCTGGTCGCGGAAGAGATTGCCGAGCAGGAGCGCGCGGGGTCGCAGTTGCGCCGCGAGCTGCGCCAGCCACAGCTCGTCGACCTCGAACAGCCCCAGCTCGCCGTCGATCGCATCGCGGCCATGCGCTGCGGCGAGCAGCGTCGAAGCGATCCCGCCCGCCATGTTGGCGCCGGCACGGTTGTGCACGAGCCGTACGCCCTCGCGCTCGAGGATCGCAGCGGCCATCGCGGCCGTCGTGGTCTTGCCGTTGGTGGCGGAGATCAGCACGCTGCCGTGCGCCAGGCGGGAGCCGAGCACGCCGACCGCGTCCGGCTGCAGGCGCATCAGCACCTTGCCGGGTACGCTCGTGGCACCCCCGCCGCGCAGCCGCGAGAGCACGCCTGCCGCACGGGCGAGTGCGAGCTTGGGGCCGAGCAGCACGCTCACGGTCCGTCGCTGGACGGGCTTGCGGCGGTGCCCGCGCCGCGATCCTCAGGCTCGGTGCCCCTGGTGCCTCTGGTGCGACCTGTGCTCCCCAGCGGGCTGTCGGCCGGGACGAGCACCCGCACCGCTGCGGGCAACACGCTTACGCGCAGCGGCAGCTCGCCGATCGGGTCGCCGTCGGCGTACAGCGTGAAGGGCCGGTCGGCGGCGATTTGAAGCTCGCGGCCGCGGAGCACGTGCACGGAAGGCTCGCGCACGTGGGTGCCCTTGAAGACCTTCGGCAGGATCCGCGTGAGGAAGCACAGCTTGGGGATCTCTTCGCAGTAGGGGACGTCGAGCAGGCCGTCGTCGAGCAGCGCGTCGGGTGCCGCGTACATGCCGCCGCCGTAGGCCTTTGAGTTGGCGGCGCCGACGCTGTAGCCGGTGAACGTGTGCCGCTGGCCGTCGAGCACGAGCTCGAAGCGCGCTGGGCGCCACGCGAGCAGCGTGCGCAGCGCGCCATAGGCATAGACGAGGTTGCCCAGCCAGGAGGGCGCTTCGTTGGCGATCCGGTTGGCGTCGGAGTCGAAGCCGCAGCTGGCGATGCCCACGAAGGTGTGCTCGCCGACGAGGCCGAGGTCGAGCTCGCGCGCGATGCCCCCGGCGATCGTCGCGCACGCCGCGACCGGGTCCTGTCCGATGCCGAGCACGCGCGCCAGGTCGTTGCCGCGCCCGCCCGGCAGCACGCCGAGGATCGAGCCGGGCACGGCGCGTAGCGCGTCGGCGGCGGCTCCGGCGAGCCCGTCGCCGCCCAGTGTGACCGCGATCTCGCCGCCGCGTGCGGCTGTCAGCGCGAGTTCGCGGGCGTGGTCGAGGTCGCGGGTGTCCTCGCGGTGCACGGCGAGGCCGTACCCGCGCAAGGCCGCCACGACGCTCGACGCGACGCGGCCGGCGCGGCCGCCACCGGCGGCCGGGTTGACTATCAGGCACACGGAGCTCGGGGCCGCCCCTCCGCCCGCGGGTGGGGCGGCCGGCTCGATGGTTGCCTGCCGATCGGACGCGGACATCGCGCAAGCGTAGTGGTAAGGCAAGATTAAGATTGCGCGAAGAGTGCGCGCGGGTGGGGGTGAGCGCATCTAAGCTGGCGTCGTGCGCAGGGACCAGGAGCGGTTGAGGCGATGCGCGTGGTGAGCCGCCTGCCGGCGGCCGCGGCGGCGTTGGTGGCTGTGCTGGGCGTTGGCGCGTGTGGCACGAGCAGGACCGCCGCCGTGACCTCCTCGAACGCCAGCGCGAGTGCAGACGGCGTCCCTTCGGTGGCGGCAGGCACGAAGGACGGCTGCAGGCGCGTCAAAGAGCCCGCACCGCGAGGCCCCCAGCACGTGCCGCGGCCGACCAACAGACTGGATTCAGCGAAGCGCTACGTGGTGACGCTCGCCACCAACTGCGGGGCGATCGCGATCCAGCTCGACGTGAAGCGCGCGCCGAAGACGACGGCTTCGTTCGCCTACCTCGTCAAGCGCGGCTTCTACGATGACCTCACCTTCCACCGCGTGGCGGCGGACTTCGTGATCCAGGGGGGCGACCCCAACGGCGACGGCTCGGGCGGGCCCGGCTACACGATCGTGGAGCGCCCGCCCGCCAACCTCCAGTACACGCGCGGGACGGTGGCGATGGCGAAGACCGAGACCGACCCGGCGGGCGCATCGGGCAGCCAGTTCTTCATCGTGACGGCCAGCGACACCGAACTGCCGCCGCAGTACGCGCTGGTCGGCAGGGTGGTGGGGAGCATGGCGGGCGTGAACGCGATCGCCAAGCTCGCGACGATCCCGCCGCAGGACGGCCAGCCGGTTCACCCCGTGGTGATCAGCCAGGCGACGCTGTCGGAGAGCTGAGGAGCGCTACCAAGATCGCCCCGGGAACAGCCGCCTGCCGTGGCGCCAGACTACGGTCCCGCCACGGTGGCGCCAGGCCACGTCTCACCGCCGTGCCCCAAGCTCAGCTCTTGGGGGCGCGGGCGTTGGCGAGCGCTTTCGCACGCCGGCGCCGGCCGATCAACGCGGCGATCGCGATCCCAGCGGCCGCGACGAACAGTCCGAGCAGGATGCCGGGCGCGAGTCCGAGCCCGCCGAAGGGCAGCGCGACCAGCTCGACGATGCCGAGCCCCACCGCGAGCAGCACGATGATCAGCGCCAGGATCAGCAGGATGCCGCGCAAGCGCGCGAGGATCCCGGCGGAGGCGGGGGGGAGCAGAAGGCCCATCGCGCGCAGCGCGAACATCTGACGTCCGCTGGGGGGCTCCTGCCCGAGGCGCTCGACGGCCTCGCGCAGATCGCCGGGGCGGCGTTCGGCAAGCGCCAGCGAGGCGTCAGCCATGCGTCGCAGCTGCATCCGCTCCTGGGGGCGGGCGGAGGCGATCGCGCGCTGGAAGTAGGAGCGCGCCTGGTCGGCGTCGAAGCGCTCGGCGGCGCGCGCGCCGAGAATCGCCAGCGCCGCAGACTTGAACTTGGTCTCGGCCTGGAGCTCCTCGTCGGTGCGCTGCTCGAGCGCCTGGATCGCATTGGCGGCGCCGCGCTGCTCGATCCGGATCTGTCGCTGCTTCGGTGCCATCGGCTGGGCATTGTACGGGCTCGATGGCGCTATGCTCGGCGCTCGGAGGAACTGCTGATGCGTACACCCATTCCGATCAGCTCAGCGCGGCTTGCTGCATGTGCAGCCGCAACGGGAACGCTGCTCGTCCTGAGCATCGCGCCTTCCGCCTGCGCGAGCGCGGGGCAGAACCTGTTCGCCACCCCCACGACGACAGCCACCGGAGCCGCGAAACCGGCGACGGGAGTCGCGAAAGTGAAAACCGCCACACCGGCGGTGAAAGTCAAAACCACCGCGGCACCGGCGGCCGCCACGCCGAAGACGACGACAACCACGGCAACGACCGCCACCACCGAAACGAGCTCGACGACCAGCACGCCGATGATCATGGCGGTGGTGGCGATGTTCATCGTGTTGGGCGGGATCGCTTTCTACATCCTGCACGACGCGCGCTCGGTGGCGCCGGTGGTCGAGGGCGGCATGACCGGCGGCACGCGCAACCCAGAGGGGCGGTTGCGCAAGCGCAGAGCCCAGGCGAAGGCGGCCAAGCAGCAGCGCAAGCGCCATCGCAAAACGCGGTAGGAGGGAGACAGATTCGATCGGATGACGGCCAGGGAGAGGCCGTCGTCCGGTTTGGGAGGGGACCGTTGGGTTGGCGTTGGCGGGCTCTGGCCGTTGGCGGGCTCTGGCGAGCGTGCGTCGTGTTTACTGGCGGGCTCTGACGCGCGTGGCGCCCCGTTTCGTGACGCGGATCCGAGCGGGGGCGGGCGGCGCGCTGCCGCCATGTGGCCCGCGCCTGGGACCGCGGCCGGGGACCGGCCCGCGGGGGCGCCAGTGGCGGCGAAAGCCGCCGGGAAGCGTCTTGCTGCCACCTTCGTCTTCGCCGGGGGGGTCTGACTCGGCGGCAGCACGTGCCTCGAGCGCCGCGTCGGAGCGGAAGGGGATCCACAGCATGAACGCGGCGATCGGCAGCTTGATCAGCACCACCGCGAGGAACACGAACCAGATCCACGTGTGCATGTAACCGATGCTACTACGGCTGGCGCGCGCGGGTGTGCGAGCCGCTACAGATTCCGTCGCGGCGTATCGGGGTCGCGCTCGGGCAGGGGGATCGTGGCGAGATCGACACGATGGACGGTGGAGAGCACCGCCTCCAGCGCGACGCCCGAAAGCGTCTCGTGCTCGACGAGCGCCTGCGCGGTCTCGCGCACGGTGTCCCAGTTGACGCGCAGCGTGTACTCGGCGCGCGCCTCTGCCTCCTCGACGATCCGCTCGACCTCGCCGTCGATCACGTTGAGCGTGTTGGGCCCGATCGAGCCGAGGTCCTGCAGCGCGGCGCCGAGAAAGACCTCGCCGCCGGCCTCGCCGATCGTGATGTGCCCGAGCCGGGGGCTCATCCCGTAGCTGGTGACCATCCGCCGCGCGAGCTTGGTGGCGGCGTGCAGGTCGTCGCTGCCCCCGGTGGACTCCTCGCCGAACTCGATCAGCTCGCTTGCGGTGCCGGCCAGGATCGCGACCAGGTGGCGCTCGAGGTCGGAGCGGCCGTGCATCACCGCGTCGCGGTCGGTGAGCATGTGCGCGGCGGTCCCTAGCTGGCGCCCGCGTGCGACGATCGAGAGCTTCTGCGCGCTCACCACCTGGCCGATCGACCGCGTCGCGACGGCGTGCCCGGCCTCGTGCACGGCGATCGTCCAGCGCTCTTCCTCGCTCAGCACGTGGCGCTTTGCTGGACCGGCAACGACGCGATCGATCGCCTCCTCCAGAGTGTGCTGATCGATCTCCACCTGGCCTTCGCGCACCGTCAGGAGCGCCGCCTCGTTGATCACGTTGGCGAGCTCGGCGCCGGAGAAGCCGGGGCACAGGTTGGCGATCTCCAGCAGATCGACGCCGGCGTCGAATTGCCGCCCGCTGCCGTGCAGGGTGAGGATTTCGAAGCGGCCGTGCACGTCGGGGTTGTCAACGACGACCTGGCGGTCGAAGCGGCCGGGGCGCAGCAGCGCCGGGTCGAGGATGTCGGGGCGGTTGGTGGCACCCATCACGACCACGCCGGCGTCGCCGCCGAAGCCGTCCATCTCGACGAGCAGCTGGTTGAGCGTCTGCTCGCGCTCGTCGTTGCCCTGTCCGACGCCGGCGCCGCGCTTGCGCCCGGCGGCGTCGAGCTCGTCGATGAAGACGATCGCGGGCGCCATCCGCCGCGCCTTGGCGAACAGGTCGCGGATGCGGGCCGCGCCGACCCCGACGAGCGACTCGACGAACTCCGCGCCGGAGGCGGAGAAGAATGCCGCGTCGGCCTCACCGGCGGTGGCGCGGGCCAGCAGCGTCTTGCCGGTTCCCGGAGGGCCCACCAGCAGGACACCCTTGGGCGCCGCGGCTCCGGCGTCCAAGTACTTGGTGGGGTCGTCGAGGAAGTCCTTGATCTCGCGCAGCTCGGCCACCGCCTCGCCGGCGCCGGCCACCGATTCGAAGGTGATCTGCCCGGCGTCCTTCTTGCGCTTGCCTTTGCCGCGGAAGTTGGAGAAGGAGGCGATTCCACCCGATCCCTCTTTGGTCTGGCGTGTGAAGAACGCGAACAAGCACACCAGCAGCAGGATCGGGATCAGAAACTGCACGACGATCAGGCGCGCCGGCAGGCTGCTCTGGGGGTTGACCGAGACCTCGGCGCCGCCCTTGCGCAGGATGTTGAAGACTTCGAGCGTGGCGGAGTCAGAGGAGGGGTAGTCGGCGTAGATCTGCAGCCCGGTGTTGGTTTGCGCAATCACCTGGTGGTTGTGGTCGAGGAGTTCGGCCGAGCGGATCCGCTGCGCGCCCGCCAGCGTGGTGATGTTGGTCAACGCCACCTGGTGGCCCTGCGCCTGCGGACGCAGCGAGCCGAGCAACGCGAAGAAGGCGATCGCCAGGCCGACGGAGGCGGCAAGCAGGAAGGCGGAGAGCGGATCGCGCGTGAGCGCACGCCCGACTGCGCTCGATGCGCCGGCAAGGCGTTGGGCGGCGCGGTGGGCGCGCGAGTGACGGCGCGCCGAACTGGTCAGGCGGGGGTTGCTCATTGTTCTCCTTATCTAAGATACCCGGCCCGCGACGTTGATGTGAACATCCGGAGAAGATGCCCAACGTTGATCAACGGTTCAGCACCGACGTTTACGCAACGACCGCGAGTTTAGAGGTCTTGCGGGGTGGGCCGTGTGCTCCGGGGCACATCCGGTCCCGCTGGCCTGTTGGAAAGCCGCTCTTACTGAACGGCCACGAGGCCAGGGCCGCGAGCGGGCGTGGGCTCGGAGGCCAGGCACACGCCCCCCCGCTCGTGGTCGCGCAGCTCGCCGTGGCGCTTGAGGCGGCTGACCGTGGAGGCCACGACTGTGCGCTTCATGCCGGTTGCGGCGGCGATCTGCGCCGGCGTGATCCCGGGGCGCCGTCCGACGAGCTCGAGAATCACGCGCTTGTTGGCACCCTTCGCAGCGCGGGGAGTTGCGCTTGCGCTCTCGCCTTCCGCGCGCGAAGCGCGACGCGAAGAGCGCTGCCCGATTACCTCGAGCACGTCGCGCAGCCGCTCGGCCTCTTCGATCAGCGGTTCGATCTGCCGTAGTCGGCGCTCAGCGGTGAGGCGGATCTCCTCGAGCATCGAGGCGGCGAGGACCTCGCCGTCGACAATTGGGGGGATCTCGATACCTGTGCTCTGCATAAGCTGATCATGACGGAGTTGACTACCGTTTGTGACGAGCTTAGCGGATTTGGTAACAAAATCGAAACAACTTGTGAAGTTGGTGTGGCGGGCGGGTAGACAGGCCCCCCGGCCCGGACGCCCTCGTACTACCTACATTTCTTCACCGCGCGAGCGCACAGTGCACTGGCGGCCGCACGTCAGCCCGGACACTGCCTAGGCTCTTCGCCTTCGATGCAGCTGGCGAGCGGGGCGCCCGTACGATGGCGCGCGAAGTCGAGGCCACGTACGAGTGCGGGTGGGTCGGGCGCGCCATAGGGTCGCGCAAAGGCCGCGACGAAGTAGCGCGCACCGGGCGGCAGGCCTGCCCGCCGCGCGAGCGCGGAGTTCAGCGCCCGAGTGCGGACTGTCTTGACGGCGCCGCCGGCGCGCACTGTGACCCACGCGATCCGCGGTCCGGTCACCCCGAAGACATAGCGTTGCAGCGCTCCGGTTGAGCTGGTGACGTCCACGGCCGCCAGTGAGGGCGCAGGGGAGCAGCGTGATCCCTCGCTGCCGGGCGCGAGCAGCACCCGGCAGAGGTCGGGGCCCAGCCTGTAGGCCTGCAGCGACCAGCTTTCCGAGCCGGCCACACCATGTGCGACGAGCACGAACGCGCCGCGACGCACCACGCTGGGATTGGACCCGGCACCTGAGAGCGCCTCGCGCGCGCCGAAGGCGCTCGCGCCCAACAAGCAGAGCAGTGCCACTAGCGTCAGCGCGCGGCGTACCACGCGCCTGGTGGTGCGTGTGTGTAGCCCGCGCCGCGCGTGCGATCCGCTCTGAATCCGCACTGGTGGTCGGCGTGGAGCCGATCGCTCGTGCGGCGGTAGAGCTGCGCGTTCGGCGCTGCGGGCGACCTCGTGCTCGAGCGCCTGCAGGAATGGCAGTTCCGCGTCGTAGGAGCTCTCAGGGGGCGATGCCTCGGGGGGGGAGGGGCTCATCCGCTCCTCCGGGCCCGCTGCCGATCGTGCAAGGAAGGTCTCATCCGTTCCTCCAGGCCTGGTGCTGCTCGCGTAGCGCGACGTTCAAAGTGCGCAGCCCCCGCGAAACGCGTGCGCGAGCGGTGTCGGGGCTGATCTGCATGTGCGCGGCGATCTCGTTGTAGGGCATGTCCTCTAGCACTCTCAGCCGCACTGCCTCGCGTTGCTCCTCAGGGAGCAGCGCCAGGCGCTGCGCAACGGCCTCGCGCAGCTCGGCGATCCCGGCGAGCTCCTCGACGCGCTCGATCTCGCGGTCGGAGAGGGCGACGCGCGCCAGTCCCAGCCGGCTTTGGCGCTCGATCTCCCCGCGCTCGCGCCGGCGCTGCTCAGCGAGCGTGTTGCGGGCGATGCTCCACAGCCAGCCGGAGAGCTCCTCCTCGGTGCTGCCGCGGAAGCCCGGGCCACCAGCGATCGCCGCTTCGAAGGTTTCCGCGAGCAGGTCGCGCGCAAGCTCGGGCTCGTGGACGCGGCGCTGGAAGAAGAGCAGCAGCGATTGCGCTTGGCGGCGGTAGAGGCGGACGTAGTCGTCAGGGGTGAGGGGCATCGGCATCGGATCGCATCACTCGCGCTTGAGGTGCGCGCGTCCCCCGACCATCGGACGTCGGAGTCGTCCGCGAGCGCGCACCCGCCAGGTGAACAATCGTAGCCGACTCTAAACATCGCCGCTGAACAATAAACGGAAGGCTGTCGGAGGGGTTGTGCGGGAGGCTCAAGGGCCGCGCACGATGTGGGCCGCGAGCGCCTGCAGCCGGTCGGTTTCGCCGACGCTGGCCCGCACGAAGTCCCTGAGCCGCGCCGCGCTCAGTCGCGTTCGACGAAAGCCCGTCGCCGCGCAACAACTCGCTCCAGTCGGTCCCCGCGCAGAGGCGGCTGGCCTGGGAGCGCAATGTCGCGACGGTGCCCGCGCGCAGTCCGGTCGGCCCGACGATCGCGACCCACGCGCGGGGTGCTGCGCCGCTCCATGACGGCCACGGCAACTCGCGCAGCCGCTCACCGCGCAGCTGCGGGCCGATCGCGTTCGCGGGCGCCAGTACGGCTTCGATTTCGCCCGCTTCGAGGCTGATGAGCGCTTCGCGCGAGGAGCTGAACAGGGTGTACGGCAGCTCGCGATGCAGCCCGGCGCCGTGCACGAGTGCGGCGAGATTGTCCTGCAGCCAGGTGTCGGAGGCGACGCCGAGCAGTGCGGGGGAGGAGGCCCGGCGGATCTGCGCCAGTAGCTCGGCGTCGGTGCGGATCGCCGATTCCGCGCGCACCGCGAGCACCAAAGGATCGCTGCCGAGCACGGCGATTGGTGTGGTATTGGCGAGCAGACGGGTTGCCACCTGCGCGTGTTCATGCGGTTCGGTGAGCGGGGTGGCGACGCTGCGGTCGTGGGCGATGTCGGAGAGCGTCGTGCTGGTGATCACGAGCAGGTCTTCGGGGGTGCCGTGCTCGCGGGTCAAAAAGCCGGCGACCGCGGCGCTGGAGCTGCCAGAGAGATTGCCCACCTGCGCGGTGTGGCCATCGCTCGCCCAGCACCCCGCCGCCTGCTGGGCGACGGCTTCGGCGAGGCCCCCCGCTTCACCGCCTGCCACCCACAGCGTCACCGCGCGCCCGAAGCCCGCCGCCTGCCCGTCGCCGCCGGAGAGCGGCTGGCGCGCGAAGCTGAGGACGACGAGCACGACCACGCCGGTGAGCAGCGCCGTCCACAGGAACCTTCCCAACTGCGACTCATCTTGCACCCTTTCTAGGGTACGGACTTGGTACGGTACGAGCGTTATCCACTTGCAGCGGATCGGGGCTGCTCCACCTTGTGGAAGTCCCAACTCGGAGCGGCATCCCGGCTCCGCGAATCTCTGTCGAGCCACTGGCAGGATCGGCCGCGGCCCGGGAAGCGCGAGCGCATTCGTATCCTCGGCCCACTTCGAGTAGGGTCTATCGCTTGCCGCACCCGCCATTTTGTTTTGTTGCAGGGATGTAATCGTTTAGTAAACAGCCTTGACATGTGTTCCCTGGGCATGCAGCCTGTCAATGGTCTTCCGATCACTCCTGCGCTGGTTCCCTCCGGCGGCGCGCGAGAGGGGGACGGAACTCTGCCCTCGTCGGACCTGATCAACAGACTCGTTTCGTGTGTCTCTAACCTCCCGCCCTGGCATACTGCTCTGCTCGCTGTGCGCCGCCCTCGCGCTGGTTGGAGGATGCTGGGCATGCCCGCCCGCCGACGCGTTGATCCTGCCGCCTACGACGATCGAGGGGCCGAGCGCCGCAATCGGCGAATTCGGCGGCGCCGCGGTCTCCGCTGACGGCAATGGCGGGTTGATCTACGCCAAGCGCGTGGAAGGCGCTCCACACGTGTTCGCGGCCCAGTACGTGGACGGGCACTGGCTGGCGCCCGTGCGCGTCGACTGGCAGAGCCCCTATGCCGCGACCGATCCGCGCATCGGCGCCGCCGACGGAGGCGAGTTGGTGGCGGTGTGGGTTACGCAGATCGCCACGGTGGGGGATAGGGTGCAGGACGCGCTGATGGCCAGCACGCTCGGGCCGGGCGCGAGCTCCTTCGGGCCGCAGTACGTGGTCGACCCGAACGTAGGCGAAGGGACCGGAGTGAGCCCCTCGCTGGCGATCGCCTCCAACGGGCAGGGGCTGGTTGCCTACCGCGCGATCACCGACAACTTCGAGACCAGCGGCGTCTTCAGCACGATCCCGCAGCTGCGCTCAGGCGACGTGCTCGCGGACATCCGCGTCGCGCGCTACGACGGCGCGCGCTGGTCCGTGCTGGCGCGGGTCAACCGCGACCCGCTGCTGACGATGCGCCCACCGAGCGAAGCGAACGGCCCGCAGGTCGGGCTGGGACGCTCGGGCGAAGCCGTCGTCGCCTGGCAGGAGCCCGAAGCAAACGGGATCGCGAGGATCTGGGCGCGGCGGATCTTCGGCACGACGCTCGGGCTGGTGTTGCCGGCGAGCCCGTCCACATACGCGGGCACGCCGGTCACCGCCGACGCGACTGCGCTGGGTCTGAGCGTCAGCGCGTTCGGCGAGGCGGAGGTGCTGAGCACGGTGGCAGGCGGGCCGGGCAGCTCGCCGACGAGGGCGCTGATCTTCGCGAACACGCTGCCAGGTACCACTGCGCCAAGCGGAGCGCAGTTCCTCGGCGCCACGCGCGTTGGCGTCGCCTCCGGCGAGGTCGGCGCGCCGAGCGTCGCGGTCGACGACCTCGGGGAATACCGTATCGCCTTCGCCGCAGCCGGCGCCGCGCAAATATTGACGGGCAACGAACGCAGTGGCGTGGCACCCGAGGTGCCACTCGGGCCGGCCGCTGCGCCCAGCGGCCCCGGTGCGGTGACCGCGCTAAACCCCAGTGGCGGCGGTGTGAGCGCGTGGCCGGCGGGCGGCGTGGCAGGCGTGGGCGTACGCGAGGACTTTCCCGACGGCGCAGCACAGGCGGCGCAAGTGTCGGGCGCGCAGGCCGGCTCGGTCTCCCAGCTCGCGATCGGTGGGTCGGAATCGGGCGAGGCGCTACTCGGCTTCCGCGAGGGCGAACCGGGCGCGTATGAGATCGTCGGCGAGCGTGTGAGCGTGCCGCCGCCGCCGTTCGACCTCAACGCCCCTAAGACGTGGGTGCGCCCGAGCGCGGCGCAACTCTCATGGTCGGAGGACGAAGACGCGACTGGCGGCGTCACCTACAGCCTCGTGATCGACGGCCACGTCGTGCTCCGCGGCATCCACGGCCTCGGCGTGCTGCCCGACCGGCGCCTGCTCGGCAGCGGCGTGCGCACCGCCCAGGTGATCGCGACCGACGCCTCCGGGCAGCAGACGCTGAGCGACGAAGCCGAACTGAAAGTCGCGGCCACCCCTCCCGTCGCGCACGTGCGCAAGGCGCGCGGGCGCATGGTGATCGTGCGCATCACCGACGCGCAGGCGGGCGCGGTGGCGCGCGATACGCGTATCGCCTTCGGCGATGGCACCCACGCGAACGGCAAGCTCACGGTCAGGCATACCTACGCCCACGCGGGCCGTTACACGATTGTCGTGTATATGCGCGATAAGGTCGGCAACGCGGGCACCGCACATCTGCGGGTGCAGGTCAGATGAGCGTGGCGCGTGTCCTTGGGAGGCTGCTCGTGCCGGTCGCCGTGGTGCTCGCGGGCGGCGGACTACTCGCCCTGCCGGCGCACGCCGCATTTGGGCCGATCTACCTGCAGTCGGTCGGTGAATTTGAACAATTTGAAGAAGCCGGGGAATCTGCGATCTCCGCCAACGGTGAGTACCTCGCCTTCGAGGGCAGCCTCGGCGGCGTCGCCGGCGTCTGGCTCAAGGACCTGCGCAGCGGTTCACAGCCACAGCTGATCGCCCGCGGCGCAACGGCGCCATCGATCAGCTCCGAAGGCCGCTACGTGAGCTTCACGAGCAGCGAAGCGCTCGTCAAGCGGGCGAACACCGGCAGCAACGTCTACGTGCGCGACATGGCGCGCACGCCGGCGTACGTGGGACCGTGCACCGAAGCGATGGAAGCCGATGGCGAATGTCCCTACGAACTGGCCTCGGCGCTGAACGGCAGCAGCGAAGGGTTGACCTACGGCAGTAGCAAGGAAGGAGCGATCGCCTCCGAGCGGGTGTCGCTCAGCGCCAACGGCCGCGAGGTGGCGTTCGTCACCGAGAGCGACTCCGATCTGACGAGCCATGACCCGAGCGAGCTGACCACGCCGCCCGACCAGGTGGTGGTGCGCTACCTGAACAGCGACATCACGATGCTCGTGAGCGCCGAACGCAATCCCACCACCGGGGCCATGAACGAATGCCCGAGAACGGCAACGCCAACCGAATGCCCGGTTGCGGGCGGCGCGGTCACGCCGAGTGTGCAGATGGGCACGGGCGGGACCGAGACGCTGCCGGGCGCGTCGCTCAGCGGCGACGGCTCGGCCGTCGCGTGGCTCGGCGCGAACATCGCCGCGCAGGCGCCGACGTTAAATGGGGAAGGGCCGCAGATCGAATTCGACGATCAGCGCACCGACCAGGCCTACGACGAGCCGCTGTGGCGGCGGGTCGGCGATGGGCCCGGCGCGCCGACGCGGCGGATGGTCGGCAACGAATGCCCAGCGGGTCAGACGGTCGAAACGCCGGCGTGCCAAGGACCCTACCCGCGGATGGCGTGGGAAGGCGTGGACGGCGGCGACGAAACCAACTATGGCTGGCTCAGTATCGATCGCTATGACGGCACGCCCCAGCTGAGCTACGACGGTTACTCCGCAGCACTGATCGGAGACCCGGACAGCACCGCCAATGCGTTCGCCGTGGACATGCACGAAGGTCTGAGTCGCACCGAAGCGGTGCGCGATCTGACGCCTGAGGTCCCGGTCCCCCTGACGCCGAATCCCGGCACGCAGCTGGTATATGTGCCGACTGCGGGGGATGTGTACGAAGTCGCGATCTCGCCCGACGGCAAACGGATCGCGTTCACCACTCAGCGCCAGCAGTTCCCGCGCGCGCCGCTCAGCTACACCGAAGAACCGCCGTCGCAGCTCGGGGTCATGGAACTGTATGAGATCGTCGACGGCGAAGCGCTCGAGCGGGTCACGCGCGGGCCCGCTGACGACGCGTCGCTGGAAGGCAACGGGTCCACCTCGATCACCGAAAAGGGCGCGTCCGCGCCGTCGTTCACCGAAGACGATCGCACGCTCGCGTTCGCCGATACCGCCTCCAACCTTGTATATGGCGACGCCAACCGGGCTAACGACGTGTTCACAGTCACCTCACTGGAGAGCGTGGGCTCCGCCGGCCTGGCCGAAGTCGGCGCGGCGCCCCCTGGCCAGGAACCGACGAGGCCGCAGTGGCGCCTCAGCGTGGTCGCGGTCACGCACGCCAGTGGCGAGGCAACGCTCGACGTGGTGGTACCCGGCCCGGGGCAGGTGAGCGCGAGCGCCACCGCGACGGTGCCGGTCGTCGTGTCGGCCCGCTCCGCCCATCGTATCCGGGGATCGGCGGCGAGGCGGAGGCGCAGGCCGAGCCGCGCGCGCGCGCTGAGGAGCCGCACGGTCGCTGCCGCGCATATCTCCACCGCAGTGCCGGGATTGCTCGAACTGCCCCTGCGGGTCGCCCCGGCTTACTCAGACCTACTGCATACCCCGGCGGGCATCTATGCCTCTGTGCGTGTCACATTTACCGGCCTGGGAGGTCCGTCACTGATACAAACGATCGCGGTCGCATTGCACGCCTCCCAGGCCAGACTCTTCGGCGACTCAAAGAACCGTACGAAAAAGCCAAAGGCTCATGCGGCCCGCCGTCTCCGTTCTGATGCCGCCAACCAGCTGCCTTTTGGAGCGAGTGAACGGCGGTGACAAATACTGTGGTGAACCTGTGGCACCAAGCCACAACGCCCTGCAAACGCCCTATCAGGGCACGGGCCGCACTGGTCGCGAGTCTGGCGCTCGCGCTGGTGGTGCCGTTTGCGGCCAGCGCAGCGGCCGAAGGCTGGCATTCCGAACAGCCGCCCCCACCGCCGGCACCGGAAGGAGAGAACCCGGTTGGTGTGCCGGTGCCACTCGGGCACATCGGTCAGGTCAGCTTCTGGGCACCTAACCGCGGCCTGCTGATCACTGGCGGCAACGAAACGATCCCGGCCGGACTCTACTTCTACAACGGGGTCGCGTGGCGATCGCTCTCGAAGGTGTGCGGCGGCAGCGAAGGGCGCATCGCGTGGGCAGGGCCGGATGACTTCTGGACGATCGCCGACCAGGAGATCGGCCAGCAGATCGGCCTGGGAGTGAACGTCGAACTCGAACAGCAGAACCGCTCGCTGTGCCATTTCGAACCCGGTTCCTCCGGCAAACTCGAAGTGGTCGCCTCCTACGGCGAGCCGATCGGCGTGCCCGGCTCCTACGAGCACATGGACGCCGCAGCCTGTTCTGAACCCAACGACTGCTGGTTCGGCGGCGAAACGCTGCCGGGGGCCGTCAACAACGGCGCCTTTCACCTGCACTGGAACGGACACGCGGTGAGCGCCCTGCCCTCACTGGAAACGCGCGAACTGCAAATCCAGGATCCGGCCCACAACGTCACCGGCATGGCCTTCTACAAAGGCCATTTCTACGAGAGCGTAGAGTTGCAGCCGTACGATCCCACCGAACCGTTCTTCCTGCACAAGATTGTGGAAGGCTCGAGCAATCCGTTCGTGCCACTGCTCTCCGAAGGGCCACTGGCGCAGGCGCCGCAAACACCCGGGGAACGGGAACCGTTCACCTATAGCGGTCCCGGCGCGTTTCGCTTTAGCGTGGGCCCAAGCGGGCTGTGGGCGATCACCGGCCAGGGCTCGCCGGCGCTGCTGCTGCTCGGCGCTAGCGGCCAGTTCCAGCAGGTGACGCTCAGCGATCCAGCCGTGCTCGGCGAAGTCAGGGGAATCGCCGCCGAACCGGGGAGCGACGACGCCTGGGTGGCGACGGGCTCAGCACTAGAAAGCGCCAAGTCGCCAGCGCACCTCGTCCGGATCGGGGCCGATGGAAGCGTCGAAGGCGAAGTCCAGCTGCCCGAAGTCGGCGAAACGCTCGGCGACAAGGGCGAAGCGGACACGGTCGCCTGCCCGGCGCCTGGCGACTGCTGGGCG
Organism: uncultured Solirubrobacterales bacterium; assembly: GCA_963724305.1. GTDB lineage: Bacteria > Actinomycetota > Thermoleophilia > Solirubrobacterales > Solirubrobacteraceae > Palsa-744. The sequence goes on along the minus strand of CAVRUG010000004.1, from coordinate 166,135 downwards.
GTGACGAGTCAGGGCTGGTTGTTTCACCTGGGCGGAGAGTACCCCGAAGACGACGACCCCGCCTTTCAGGGTGTTATTGCCTCCCGCCCAACCGACGCCAGCGTTCCCTTCGCCGCCACCGAAGAAGATTTCCCGGAAGACGACTCGGGCGCGAACGTAGCGCCCGTGCTGCCGGCTGACGTCAAGGTGCCCGCCACGCCGCCGGCGCCGCGCACGCGCGAGCCACTGTTCTCGAACGTGAAAGACCGGGTCACGGGCGGTACGACGCTCGCGCTGACCTTCACGCTTGCCACCAAGTCGCACGTGCGGCTGTTGGCGCTGCGCCGCGGGCGCACCGTCGCGGCCACCCACAGCCGCGTGCTCTCCGGCGGGCCCCATACGCTGCGGGTGCGGCTCAGCCGCCGCGCGTGGCCGACAAAGCTCAGGCTGCTGGTGAAGGCGATTGGCACGGTTCCGTTCCGGTCGGCCGCCAGCCCGACCGGTGGCCCGACGGTGGTCACCACCTCGCTGCGCGATCCCGCCGGTCTGTCGAGGGAACCGTTCACCACCGCGATGTCGCCACCACCGCCGGCATGAGCAGATGGCACGGCCACCATGCCGGTGCCGCCGCGCGCGCGCACCGGCTAAGCCCCGCCCGCGCCGGCGCGGCGCTAGTGACCGCCGCGCTGCTGGGTCTCTCGCTCCCCACCCCCACCGCTGGGAATACCGAAACGCGCCCGGCGACCCCGGTGGCACAGCCGGTGCTGGGCGCCCCGGAAGGCATGACGCTGATCGGCTCCTCCCCCGGCGAGGCTGGCGGGGAGACGTGGGGGTACACGAACCCCGGGTTCACGATCGAGCGCTACAGCGACGAAAGCGACACATGGCGACCCTTTGCGCCGCCAGTGGACGTCGAAGGCCAGCCGCTCGAAGGCTTCATGCCGGCCAACGGCCCGCTCGCGGGCAGCGCGACGCCGGGCGGCGGGGTGGCGATCGTCGGCGCCGATGCCGGCGCCGGCCAGGTACTGGTGCGCAACCCCGGCACGCAGCAGTTCCAACAGGCGCCGACACTCACAGCCGAACCGGCGGGTGGCCAGCCGGCCGCGCCGAACGCGCTGCTGCGACCCGGCGAGACGCTGTCGGCGACCAAGGGAGAAGGCGTGCTGATGAGCGCCGTCGAACAGTCGGGCGATTCCCACACCGGCGTGTTGCTCGTGCCCTTCGAGGGCTCCGCGAGCGCCGTCCAGGAAAGCGTGCTGTTCTTCGACGGGGTTTCGTGGACGCGCGAACCGATCTGCGCGGGCACCGAAGCGAGCGCCACCTGCACGAAGCCGCAAGCCGGGTTCAAGGTGCTGGCGATCGGCGCGACCTCGCTGCAGAACGCGTGGCTGCTCGCGCAGACCAGCGCAGCCGCGGAAGCGATCGCCCTGTTTACCCGCACCGAAGAAGACGGCGTGGCGCGCTGGGTCCAGCGCCCACTCGGCGCCGGCGAACAGGGCTCGCTGGGCGCTCAATTCGCGCACGCGAGGCTGTCGCTGGAAACCGCAAGCCACGAACCGGTGGGGGTGCAGGTGGCGGCGCTCGCCGGCGGGCAGCCGCTGACGGTCACCGGCCAGGGCTTGTGGGTCGATGGGCAACTGGGGATTGAAGTTCCCCACCACACAAGCGAGGAGGTCAGCTTCACGCTCTACTACGACATCGCCAAAAAGACGGTCGCCGCGAGCTGGTGCAGTCCACCGGCGGCGGCCGGTGCGCAGGCCGCCGAGCTGTGCACCCAACCGCTCGAATCGAGCCTGCCGAACGGCCCCTACCGCAGCTTCGCCTGGACGGGGGAAGGCCAGTATGGCGAGCGCGTGATCACTGGCCTCGGCAACGGCGTCAGCCTCAGCCTCCATGGCGCGACCTTCAAGCGGGTGCTGGGAATCGGCGGCGAAGCCGGCACGAGCGCCGGCGCCGCCTTCGCCTCCCCCGAAGAAGGCTGGCTAGGCGGGCCGCTCACCCACCTGACGACCAGCCCCGAAGCCGACCGCGTGCAGTCGTGGCCGGTGCCGTTCCACAGCCCGCTGGACGCGATCGCCGAGCAGCCCGGGGCGAGCGCCGGCGAACTGGGCGCCGAGGCGCTCGCCGTGGGCGACAACGGGCAGATCGCCCGCTACGTCCCCGGCCAGGGCTGGACGCCCGAAGCGCTGCTCACCGCAAGCGGAGAAGCGGTGCGGGAAGCTGAAGCACCGGAACTGCGCGGCGTCGCGTGGCCCACCCCCAACCGCGCCTTCGCCGTCGGCACCGGCGCCAAGATGTGGCTGTGGCGCGCCGAAACGGGGCTGTGGGAACCCGACCCCGCGCGCCCCCCTAACCTCGCGCTGGCGAACTTCACCGGGATCGCGTTCGATCCCTCCCAGCCGCTGCGCGGCTACGCGATCGGCCAGCAGGGTGTGCTGCTGGGCTACGGCAAGAGCTGGGACCAGGAAGCGCTGCCGGAAGGGCTCGCGGGCCCGACCGGGGCCAACTTCACCTCGATCGCGTTCGCCGGCGAAGAAGCGCTTGTCACCTACCAGATCCCCGACCCGGAGGGCAGCCGCGGCTACACCGGCGGGGTGCTGGCCAACGACGGCTCCGGCTGGCACGTCGACACGGAAGCGGAGGCGGCGGTCGGCCAGCTCACGGTGCCGGTGCAGGTGGCCGGGCTGCCGGACGGGGGCGCGGCTCTGGCGACCGCGGGGGGTGAAGTGATCGAGCGCCAGGGCCCCGGCCAGCCATGGCAGCCGGCCCCGGCGGGCGGGGTGAACGGGTTTCCCGTGGCGCTGGCGCTGTTCCGCGAAGGCGGTCGGCTGCGCGCGGTTGTGTCGATCGAACCCGGCCGCGATCGCCTCGGTAACGACTTCCTCGGCGACGAATTGCTGCAACAGCCCTCGCTGGAAGGCGAGGCGCCGGTGGCGACAGCGCCCTACCCGCTCCCCGCCAGCGGCTTTCTGCTGCGCGAAACGCCAGACGGGTGGCACGACGAGGAGCACGCGGACTACCCCGTACCCGACCACGAACACGGCCGGGTGGACTGGCCGATCGTGCCCGACGCCGTGCTGGCGCTCGCGCTCAGTCCGGATGGCGAAGCGGGCTGGGCAGTCGGCGGGCAGACCGGGGAGATCAACGACAACTCAGGCAAGGAAGCAGTGAAAGAGATCCAGACCGCGGGCGTGATGCGCTATCCGGCGGGCGGCCCGGCGCCAGAGGGTTTCACGGTCGTGCAGGAACAGACCAGCCCGGGCGAAGCCACCTTCGCGATCGGCGGCGGCGCGCAGTGCGCGACGGCGTGCGCGGATCTCGCCGCGGACGATCTCGGCCCCGACGTGTGGCTGGCCGACGCGGTCGCCCGCGCCGGCGAAACGCCGGGCGTGCGAGACTTCCTGTACACCGGGCCTCATCTCGCCGGTGGGCTCGGGCAGGGCGGCGGCCTCGACGAAGCTGCCTTCGCACGCGAGGAGCAGAGCTACGCGGAACTGTTGTCGAGCGCGGCCGGCGCGATGGGGGTGTTCGCCGCACCCAGCGAATCGGACCTCGACGGCGAAGGAAACCTCAACCTGTGGAACGCGGCGATGACGGGAACGCATGCGCCGGCGGCGCAGTCGCCGCCCGAAGAAATGGCGAAAACCGGCGCATACGCCTTCGAATCGAGCGGCTCCGGGGGAGCGGTGAGGGTGATCGTGCTCGACTACTCCCAGCCCTCGCTGGGCGAAGCCCAGCAGTGCTGGTTGGCGGAGCAGCTGGCCGCGGCCGCGACCAAAAGCAAACCGGGAGGGAGCGTGCCGGCGATCGTGATCGGCAACCGTGGCATCGACAGCCCGACCAATGGGGCCGCCGACGCGGCGCAGGTATCGCAGACGCTCCTCACCGGGGCACCGCCCGCCGGCGATGCGTGCAGGAGGGAATTCGAAGCGAACAATCTCGCCTACGGCGAGGACAACGCCGGCGCGTCGGCCTACTTCTTCGACAGTCCCGAACAGGACCGCACACTCACGCTCACCGAACGGGGCGCGCCCCCGCTGCCGGAGTACGGGGACGGGACGCTCGGCTACGTGGGGGTCTTCTCGGGCAGACATCGCCTTCCCGGCGGCAACGAGGAGGAATTCCTCGGCGCGAGCGGCTTCCTGCTGGCTGAAGTGAACGCGACGGCAAAACGCGAAGCCGACAACCGCGCGAAGGTCAGGGTGCGCCTGGTGCCCGACATCTCTGAACTGGCGCTGAACGCGACCGGCGGGGTGCTGCTGCGGCGCAGCCACCCGACGCTGTTCGACGCGCTGGCGCGACGCCCGCAGGCCGGGCTCGAATGCGCGCAGGAAGGCGGCGACGGGTGCCTCTTCGCACCCGACCCCTACTTGCCGATCCCCAGTGTATGCGAGGGAACCGGCTGCACCGGCGGCGTCTTCCCGGAATACACCTTCACCTCCTCCGAACCGCGAACCGGCCAGTTCGTGGAGGCCGACCCGGCCGAACCATACGGGGCAACGGTGCTGCAGGGCGCCAACGGCAAGCCGATCCCCGACGAACCAAGAGAACCAAGAAACACCGGCGGCAAACTGACCGCCGACGGTCGCTTTGAAGAAGGTAGCGATGGCGAACCGCTCAACGAAACCGGCCAGGTGGTTCCTCGCGAGGAGTCGGGGCTGTTCTGCGCGTACAACGCCGGCACCACAACCGTTACCGTGCACGCCGGCGGCCTCTCCTACTCCGAGCAGGTGACTGTGCGGGCCGGCAGCGTCGAGCAGCCGTGCGGCACGGTGCCGGTGCTGCACCCACCCGTCGCTGCCGAGCAGGGGGCAGCGGCGGTGGTGCCCCCGGCGCTCGCCCCCGCGCGCGCGGTCACGCCCAGCGGAACCCTGCGGCCTCCCGCCTCGCCGCCCGCGGTGCCATCGGTTCCAGCCCCCGTGATCGTCCCGCACGTGCAGCATCGACCGGCACCGGCGCCACCGCCCCTGCCGCCGCAGGCGCAGCTCTACCCGATCGTGGCGCTCGTGCCGCCGCCGGCTCCCGCCGCCGCCCGCCCGACGCCGCCGTCGGGCACCGCCCAGGTGCCGGCGCAGAGCCCCGTCTCGCAACCGGTGAGCGTGGCCGAGCGAGAAGAGCAGGGGGAGGGCGCCACCGAGATGGTGCACCACATGGTTGCCTACGAGCACCCCGCCGAAGCGCCGCTGCCGGCATGGCCGTTGGCGCTCGTGCTGCTCGCCGCCGCGGCGGGGGTGGGTCTGCGCCGTCCGCAGCGGCAACTTGCACCGGTGCGGTTCCCGGCACGGCGGACGGAGCAAGAGAACTGTTTACATTTGTTTCTGACTAAACGATAACCGTTTACTAACATTTTGGCGTAAACTCCCGTGGGACAATTGGAACTGTATCCACCGCGACCCCGCCAGGGTGGGGGGTCGGGAACCACCGGGTCTCGTCAGAGGCCCGTCTACCAAGGGAGTGACAAATGAAGTACAAGTTATGGAGCCTTTTGCTTGTGTGCATGGCCAGTGTCCTGGCCGTGAGCGCGATGGCGGCGGGTTCGGCGTACGCAATCGAAGGAACGAGAGGAATCTGCGAAGAAACAGCCATCAAAGGCCAGGGGTCGTCGCTGCAGGGCGTCGCTCAGGGACTATGGATCACAGGAAGCAAATGCAAAGTCACCTACGAATCGACCGGCAGTGGCGCCGGGCGCAAGGCGTGGGGCATCGAAGATGAAGGCGCCGGGAACACGCCGCATAAATCGGGTTACGAGTTTATTGCCTCGGACGAACCGTTGAACGCAAAACAGATCAAAGAACTGGACGAAGCCTCGGATGGGGAAACTCAGGCGATCGTCATCCCGGTCGAGCAGGCTGCCGTTGCCGTGATCGCGCACCCGCCCGTGGGCTGCACGATCAATGAAATCACGAACAAAGAATTGAAAGAAGTCTTAAATACGCAGGTAACCAGGTGGCTTGCCCTCCCCAAGGCGAGTCCCAGAACGGCAGGTGGAGCATGTGACGCATTAATCAAACGCGTCGTACGGAAAGATGTGTCCGGTACGACGTACGTGTTCAAGACCTATCTCAAAGAAATTGAAAACGAAACCTGCTCTAAAACAAAATGGTCGGAATACCGGGAACCCACAAAAAACCTGGAATGGCCCGAGCCCGGACAGGGTACATGTGCCGGCACGAAGGCGATTGTGGCGAAAAACAGCGGCGGTAGCGGCGAGGTCGAAGAAGTCGTCAATACCACCGGTGCGATCGGTTATGCCAATCTCGCTGATGCACGCAAACAGTACAAAGCCGGTGGCTCGTACCATTGGCTCGCGGTAGAAAATGAATCAAATAAAAAATTCGAAGAGCCGGGAAACTCAGAAGGGGAACCATCTGTAACACCGGCCGAATCCAATTGCAAAGAAACCGCCTACGGTACAATTCCAGCATACGGCGCCAACGACAACTGGTCTGAAGTCAATGGTGCGCACCCCAAAGGAGGAAACAAACATTACTCAATCTGCACGCTCACCTATGACATAGCGCTGGGTAACTACAAATTAGCAGGATTAACAGAAGCAAATCTAGGTCTGGCTGCTATGCAGTACCTTGAATATGTGGTGAGCAAAGAAGGCCAGGAAGCGATCAAAGGACACGATTACCTAAAAGTCGAAGAAGCAGTCGGCAACCGGGCCAAAGAAGAGGCTGCGTTAGTCAATTTACGAGAACTATAGCTAGGTAGAGAAACGCAACAGATAATAGCTGGTGGCCGGCACAGTGGTGTCGGCCACCAGTCGAACTAACAAAGATGACGAACCTGACGGACATCCAAAGGAGCGACTGGTGACAAGATCCCGATCGACCACAGTGCGAACCACGCTGAACATGCTGACTGCTGTTGTGGTAGCCTTACTTGGCTGCGCTGTGAATACACCTTCGGCTCGAGCCGAAGCATTCGGAGAAATCGGCAAACTGGGGAAATTTGGTAAAGGCCCAGGTGAATTTTATTGGCCGATTGATCTTGCGGTCGATCCCGAAGAAGCTAACACAGTGTTTGTAGTGGACGATCCGGAAGGTGCAGATCCCCGATCCGGGGAGCCGATCTCTGGTGTGGACGATCTGCGGGTGCAGAAGTTCGAAGCTACTCTCGGTGGACCCAAGGCGGAAGCTGAGATTCCTGTTCCCGAAGAACCCGTGCTCGGTGTTGGGCCGCAGTATGTCACCAACATTGCAGTCGATTCGACGCTGCATCGTCTGTATGTCTTGAAGGGGATCTCGACGGGACTAGGACGCGAACAAAACCAGTGGGTTGCAACTGAAATCGAAGTTTATTCCACTCAGACACTGAAGAAAGAAAGAACGTTTTACATATTTCCAGAAACAAAGCCGGGCACCGGGTCCGGTGGGGTTTTGCGCAATCCACACGGCCTTTCCGTTGAACCCGGCACACATAATCTGGTGGTTCTGGGCGAGAACGTGAATGGCAACACGGTTATTCAACGTATCACCGCTACCGGTCCGTCTCTGGAAACCGGTAAACTAGAACCCGGCGAAGAACTGGATGATACGAGTGAAAAAATCACGGTAGATGAAGATACGGCAACCGGTATCGCGGCTGGTACAAGTGGCACTATCTACGTGGGCGGGAAGTATATATACAACGAAAAGCAAGGTTGGTCCCCCGGAGTAGTCAAGCTTGAAACGGCGCCACCCAATAGCTTGTCCAACCCAAAGGTCACTGACATACATTTGGCAGCAGAAAATGAACCAACCGAATTGACCGGTGGTGCGTCGTTTTCAGGCACCAACCAACGCAGCCTTGGCGAGCAACTTGCTATCTCGCCCGACAGCGGCTTCGTCTATGCACCGGCAGTGACCGAACCGGAACACGAAGAAGTGGAAGAAGGTAGTTACGAGGTACGTGGCTTTAGCACCGCAACCGGCGCACAGCAACTAGTCTATGGTGGGCGCAAGGTATCGGAAAAGACCAGCGAATGCCACATCCAGTCCGATCAGTTCGCAATTGCTGCTGGGAGTGGGGGGGTGGTATACATACTCGACGAGGGGTGGGAACTCGGACCTAACGAGCCCTACCCATATGGTTTTCACCTTATCGAGTTCGGTCCGGGCGGGCATGGCTGCCCTGAGCCGACTACGTCGCTGACAGTAGACGGAAATAGTGAAACCAATGCCACTGTGAATATCGAAAAGGGCGCCAAGGTCACGCTGAATGCGTCCAACAACGAACTGCACGGAGCGGAACCACAAGAATTGACATGGGAAATCGCAGGTCCAGAACCGTATACCAAGACAGTCAATGCGGGCTGTCCCTCGGCCTGCTTGGCGCTCACGGAACATAGGCTATTGACGCCCGGTGAATATACGGTCACGCTGAATATGGTCGTGGACAATTCCGGGTTTGGTTCGCCGCCGCCGGTGAGCCGGAAGATTAAGGTCACCGCTCCACCGCCGAGGGCGAGCTTCGAAATCTCGGACTCAAGCCCAAACGTAAATGAACCGAAGCCAGGCGAAAAAGTGACGTTCAATGCAGAAGCGTCGCTGGATCTGGCTGGCAAATGCTCCCAAACGCTGGGGTGCGAAGCGACACATGAATTGGAATATATGTGGAACTTTGGCGATGGGTCGGAAATCGTCACCACAAAAGAAAACGAACAGGTCGTATCGCACGTGTTCGCAAACCCGCATACGTACGCGGCTGAAGATACAGTGGTACTGACGGTGATCAATAAAGAAGGCGTCGCAAGCGAAAGCTCTCTGCCGCTGGTCATCCAGGGCACTCCACAACCGATCACAGAATCCATCAAGGAAGTGGTGGTTGTCCCGCCGCCTATCGAAAAAAAATCGGCTGTATCCCCGCCGCCAGTTGAAAAACGGCTTACCACCGCGCAGAAGCTGGCGCGCGCCTTGAAAGAATGTAAAAAGCTCAAGGCGAAGAAGAAGCGGGCGACTTGTGAAAGTCAGGCCCGACATAAGTACGAGCCGAAACGGAAAAAGAAGCGCAAGAAGTAGTAGTGCCCCGTCCGGTGCGCGCTTGCGTCGCCGGACAGGCTCCGCAAGCCCCAATAATTTTTCCATTCTGCGATTAATTATTTGTGTGCGACTCGATTGGCCTGCCTAAATGGGCAAGGTTATAGTACCAACTCAGAATAGAAAGGAAGGAAGGCGTTATGAGATACTTCTCGCTCCTCGGAGCGTTGAGACGGACTGCGGTTGCGTCCGTTTTCGTTGGTGTACTCGCGCTAGCAGCGGCATCTGTCGCTCAAGCGGAATTCAAACCCCCCTACAACACCCAGTGCTCGGGAGGTGTCGCCGAAGCGCCTGTCACATTTCTTCACCTTGAACTAACAGGCCGTTGGGCGTCGGAATTTGGCGAGAACGACTTTACGTCCCCTCTGGCGTGCGCCGGGCGAGGACCCGGAATCGAATATTTCGCCGAATCCAACTTGGCTGTGCTCGAAGCCCTTGGCTCTGTCAACGGCAGGCGCAATCCTGCTTACATCTTCGGAGCCAACGAAGAACCGCCCACGTTGAAGCAGTGGCTCAAGATTGATCTCGGCGACAAACCGGGAGAAGACTCAGGCTTGATCCGTCAGATTCCCGTTGCGAGCACTGCCGTGGTGCCGGTTGTGCATTTCCCAGCGGGCTGTGCAATTCCGTCAGAAGAGGCGACGGGCGATGGGCGCTTCATCGTGTCCAACTCGACGTTGGAGAAGGCTTATGCTGGAGAACTCGCCACCTGGGGCCAGTTGCTGCCGGGACTCGAATCATCGTGCGCGAGCCTTCCGCTCAAGCGGGTCGTGCCCGGTGGCTCGGAAGGCACGACGTTCGTGTTCAAGCAGTGGCTTGCGACGGTTAACTCAAGTCGCGGGTGGAACTCGCTTGCGAACACCACATGGCCCAAAGACAGCGGCGAAACTGCTGCTGTGCGTTCGGAACTCGGCGATCTCGGGGAGGCCGCGCTTGTTGCCAAAACGCGAGGCTCGATTGGGTTCGCGAGCCTGCCCAACGCGCGCGACGAAGGCTTTGGTGTCTTCTCGCCACACAACCCCGAATACAACGGCAGAGGTCTGTTCTGGCTCTCCGTGCGGAATGGAGCGGGTGCTCGGGTCGAGCCTACCCGCGACCCGAACTCCGGCGAAGATAACGTCAAAGGAGCCAACTGCGACAATCCGGAATTCAACTACGTTCCAAGTGGCTACGACACAACCGTTACGCCGATCTGGCGCGCGGTGACGGCAGTGGGCAGTAAGGTAGGCTGGCCGATCTGCACGCTGGCCTACTATCTCGCCTGGGACGACGCCTCGACCGTCTATGGCAACACCGAAACAGTGGAGTCGCGGCAGCGCACAACGAAGGACTTCCTCGCCTACGTTCTCGGACCGGAAGGCCAGGAAGAAGCGAAAAACCGCGACTCCTCGCCACTGCCGGCGACGCTGCTTGCCGACGCGCAGGAAGGGCAGAGCCGCGTCGGCTGGGACAAGATCCCGGGCTCCAAAGAAGCGGAGTCGGCGATCAAAGCCGCGATCGCGGCGGCGGAGAAACACACGACGCCGTAGTGGCCACAGTGGCCGCGTAGCAGCGATCGTAGAAAACTGGACGCCGCCGGGGATCGCAGGGTCTCCGGCGGCGTTGTTGATCGCTGGCGAGAACGCCCGGACATCTTCCGCCGTCGGTTTGCGACTCACAACGGCGACGCGGCGTATTTGATTGATTGGTACTCTACGGGGTGGGGATCGGGGCGGTCAACGACGGGGTTCCCTTGGTGGACGCATGTCCGTCGTGGTGGATACAGGCTCCGGCGCCGACCAGCCCCGACCCCTTACCCCATTCGAGCGAATTGGTGGATTTCGCCCTGGGCATCCGCGTAAACGGACATCGAGGTTTATACCACGTTTTGTTCTGGTTTATAGGTAAAGATTCATAGTTGGAAACATCTCGTCAAAAATCCCTGCATCTGCGAGGTTGATGGATGACAGTAGGCTTGGGATCCCGATCGATCTGGCTGGCTCCAGGCAGTTCCACCGCTGCTCTATGATCCCGTTGCAGCGCACAGGCCGCGGCAAACGCCCGCGGCGCAGCCAGCGACCACAACCGGGGAGCAGCCAGCGATGAGCAATAGGACGTTCGTGATCGGCGTGGGGATGACGAAGTTCGACAAGCCCGGCACCAAGGAGGGCGACTACCCCGACTGGGCGTTGGAGGCCGGCTCGAAGGCGCTCGCCGACGCCGGCATCGCCTACGACCTCGTGGAGCAGGCCTTCGCTGGCTACTGCTACGGCGACTCGACCTACGGGCAGCGCGCGGTCTACGGGCTGGGGCTGACCGGGATCCCGGTGGTCAACGTCAACAACAACTGCTCCACCGGCTCGAGCGCGCTGTGGCTGACGCGCCAAGCGGTCAAGGGCGGCCTCATCGACTGCGGTCTGGCGATTGGCTTCGAGAAGATGGAGAAGGGCTCGCTGGGGATGAAGTACACCGACCGCACGCCCGCCTTGGACAAGCACATGGGCCGCATGATCGAGCTGCGCCCGCTTGAGGAATCGCCGTTCGCGCCACAGATGTTCGGCAACGCCGGGCGCGACCACATGCAGAAATATGGCTCGGAGCCTGACCACTACGCTTGGATCGGCTGGAAGAACCACAAGCACTCGGTCAACAACCCCTACGCGCAGTTCCAGGACGAGTACACGCTGCAGGAGATCAAGGACGCCCGCATGATCCACGAGCCGCTGACCAAGCTGCAGTGCTCGCCGACATCAGACGGCGCCGCCGCGGCGCTGGTCGCCAGCGAGCGCTTCGTCGACGAGCACGGCCTGTGGGAGCAGGCGATCGAGATCGCCGGGCAGTCGATGGTCACCGATCTCTCCTCGACGTTCGACGACACGACCGACTGCATCAAGATCGTCGGCGCCGACATGACGCGCAAAGCCGCCAGTGAGGCCTACGAGGAAGCGCAGCTCGGCCCCGAGGACATCCAGGTGATCGAGCTGCACGACTGCTTCAGCGCCAACGAGCTGATCACCTACGAGGCGCTCGGCCTGTGCGGCGAGGGCGAAGGCCACAAGCTGGTCGAGGACGAGGCCACCACCTACGGTGGGCGTTGGGTGGTCAACCCCTCGGGCGGGCTGATCTCCAAGGGCCACCCGCTCGGGGCGACCGGCCTCGCGCAGTGCTCGGAGCTGACGTGGCAGCTGCGCGGCAAGTCAGAGGGCCGCCAGGTGGACGGCGCCAAGGCGGCGCTGCAGCACAACATCGGCCTCGGCGGCGCCGCGGTCGTGACTGTGTATCGCCCGCCGGCCTCCTGAGCGCCACGGGCGCCCCCGACACGCAACCACGAGCCCATCCAGAGGTCGGCCTCCGGGCCGGGCCTCCCATCCCCAATCCCCCATCCCCGTCAAACTGATCCTTACGTCACCGTAAGGTTGCTAGGTTGGAGGGGTGGCCATCGCATCCCCGCCACGGGTCTCCCCCGATACGCACGATCGCTACAAGTGGGTCGCGCTCTCCAACGTGACTCTAGGGGTGCTGCTGGCGACGCTCGACGGGTCGATCACGCTGATCGCGATGCCGGCCATCTTCCGTGGCATCAAACTCGATCCGTTGGTGCCCGCCAACAGCTTCTACCTGCTGTGGATGATCCTCGGCTTCCTGGTTGTCACGAGCGTGCTGATCGTCAGCCTCGGGCGGCTGGGGGACATGTACGGGCGGGTGCGGATGTACAACCTCGGCTTCGTCATCTACACCGCCGCCTCGCTGGTGCTGACCGTCAACTGGTTGACCGGCCAGGCCGGAGCCATGTACCTAATCGTGTTCCGCATCGTGCAGGGCGTCGGAGCCGCTTTCCTGCTGGCCAACGCCGCCGCGATCATCACCGACGCCTTCCCGGCCAATCAGCGGGGGATGGCGCTGGGCATCAACAACATCGTCGGCGTCTCCGGGATGTTCGTCGGGCTGGTACTCGGCGGCCTGCTGGCGCCGATCGACTGGCGTCTGGTCTTCCTGATCTCGGTGCCCGTCGGGCTGTTTGGCACGGTGTGGGCCTACCTGAAGCTGCAGGAGCGCTCCACCCCCAAACGCGCACGCGTGGATTGGGGAGGCAACATAACGTTTGCCCTCGGGCTGATCCTGATCATGGTCGCCGTCACCTACGGCATCCGCCCCTACGGCGGCCACGCGACCGGTTGGACCAGCCCCAAGGTGCTCGGCCTGATGGGCGCCGGCATCCTCTCGCTGCTGGCGTTCGCGGTGATCGAGCAGCGGGTCGCCGAGCCGATGTTCCGCCTGCCGCTGTTTCGCATCCGCGCCTTCTCGTTCGGGACGCTCTCGACGTTCCTCTCGGCGATCTCGCGCGGCGGGCTGATGTTCATGCTGATCATCTGGCTGCAGGGCATCTGGCTGCCGCTGCACGGCGTCAACTACTCCGACACGCCGCTGCGCGCCGGCATCTACATGCTGCCGTTGACGATCGGCATGCTGATCTCCGGGCCGACCTCGGGGTACCTGTCCGACCGCTTCGGGGCGCGCTGGTTCGCCACCGGGGGGATGTTGGCCGCCGCGTTCAGCTTCGTGCTGCTGAGCCTGCTGCCGATCGACTTCGCCTTCCCTGAGTTCGCGGCCGTGCTGTTCCTGATGGGGATCTCGATGGGGATGTTCGCCTCGCCCAACCGCGCGGCGGTGATGAACAGCCTGCCGCCCCAGCACCGGGGGGCGGGGGGTGGCATGAACCAGACCTTCCAGAACTCCGCCCAGGTGCTGTCGATCGGGATCTTCTTCACGCTGATGATCCTCGGTTTGGCATCCAGCCTGCCCCACACGCTCACCTCCGGCCTGAAGGCCCACGGCATCTCAGCAGCCACCGCCGCCGGCGTCGCGCACGTGCCGCCCGTGTCGGTCCTGTTCGCTGCCTTCCTCGGCTACAACCCGGTCGAAAACCTCGTCGGCACGCACGCGCTCGCGGCGCTCTCGCCCGCCAACCACGCCGCGCTCACCGGCCGCACCTTCTTTCCGCAGCTGATCTCGGCGCCGTTCAGCTCAGGCCTGCACGAGGCATTCGCATTCGCGATCGTCGCCTGTCTGATCGCTGCGGGTGCGTCGCTGATGCGGGGCGGCAAGTATCACTACGCGCCACCGGACACACCGGCCGCGCCCGGCAGCCTCGACGGAGCCACAGAGGACGAGCACAACGGCGCTCACACCAACGGGAGCGCGCCCAGCCTGCAGGACATCGCGATCACGCACACACCGACCAAGGAGGAGCAGCATGCAGGTTGAGTGGTATGGCCAGTCGGCGTTTCGTCTCAGCTCGGCCGACACGACGGTGGCGATCGACCCGTTCGGAGACATGTCGGCGCTGGCCGGCGCCCGCGGGATGCAGTTCGACTACCCACTGATCGAGGGCGTGGAGGCGCAGCTGCTGCTGGTCACCCACGAGCACATGGACCACAACGGCGTGGAGGCGATCGGCGGCGATCCCACGATCCTGCGCTCCACCGCGGGCAAGCTGGAGTCCCCGATCGGCGAGATCACGGCGATCTCCTCCGAGCACGACGAAGCGGCCGGCACCGAACGGGGCCCCAACACGATCTTCGTGTTCGAGCTGGACGGCGTGCGAGTCGCGCACTTCGGCGACTTCGGCCAGAGCGAGCTGCGCCCCGAGCAGGCCGCGGCGATCGGCGAGGTGGACCTGCTGATCCTGCCGGTCGGCGGCGGCCCCACGATCGGCGCCGAGGGCGCCGCGGCGATCGTCGAGCGCCTCGCGCCGCGCTGGGTGGTGCCGATGCACTACCGCACACCGCGGATCGGCTTCCTCGAAACCGCTGACGCCTTCCTCGAGCGCCACCCCGACGTGCACCGCCTCGACGGCGCCACCTTCGACACGGGGGAGCTGCCGGCAACGGAGGGCCCGCTGGTGGTTGTGTCCGCGGCGCCTTGAGTCCTGCTGACGCCGGAGTTGGTGTGTGTGATGCCCGCGGCGTACGGGAGGACTCCGGGCGACCGGTCGCCCTGGCACGGAGGCGGCGCGCCGCGTCCACAGACCTCGCTACGCTGTGGGTGGCAGGCACCTCGGCAAGGAGACCCGTATGAGACTCCCGATCGTAGTGGCGGGCATGGCCGCAACCGGACTGTTGGCTGGTGGAGTGCTGGTGTTGGCGGCCGAGGCCGAAACGACCTCGAGCTCCACGCCATCGACCAGTGCGCCACTGCGCACCGTGAGCGTCGAAGGCGTCGCCAACGCCCCCGTCACCTCGGTAGCAAGCAGCGAAGCGGCAATCGCGGCATACCGCCAGGCGATGGCCGCCGCGATCACAGACGGTCAGGCCAAGGCGCAGTTCCTCGCCGAAAAGACCAGTGCAACGCTGGGTCAGGTGCAGAGCATCGCCGAAGGCGGTGGCTACATCCAGTGTCCTGAAGGCGTGGAATACGAAGGCGCCCAGCCCGACTTCGGATCCGCGAGGACGCCAGTGTTCGCGGCGGCGTCTGCGCCCGCGGCGCGGTGGACAGCAACACCGACCATCCACAAAGCGAGCGCCAAAGGCAAGCACCACAAACGACACTCCGCCAAGAAGTCGGCGGCGGAAGGCTGCACCCTCTCCACTCAGGTCACACTGGTCTACCAGCTGGGGTGAGAGCCGAGTTGTCGGGCCATCCGAGCGAGCGTCGACGGCCGAGTTGTTGACGCCGGGCTAGCCGCACGGCTGCGATTGTCTACCCCGCACGCTCGGCCGCTCGCAGCCCACGCAACGTCCACAGCGTGAATACGCAGATCAGCGCCACGGCGCACACGTACGCAAGCGCGGTGTGGTTGTGCACGCCTGAGATCAGCCCGCGACCGGCGTCGAGGAAGGCGGTCGCGGGGTTGACCGAGGCGACGGCGTGGATCCAACCGCGCAGCAGCGGCAGCGGCACGAAGACCGGCGCGAGGAAGAGGATCAGGAAGACCGGGGTCTGCATCAATGGACCGGCCTGGATCGTGCGGAAGCGGAATGCCACGCCGGCGGCCCAACCGAAGCCGACGAGCACGAGCAGCGCCGCCAGCCCGTATAGGCCGAACATGTCGATGCCGTCGCCGGTGATCTGCATGCCGGCAAGCAGCGCCACGCCGGTCACCACGGTGAGCGTGATCGCCGCGCGCGTGAGCGCCACAAGCGCATAGCCGAGGGCGACGCCGCGGCGGTTGCCGGCCGCGAGCATCAGCCGTCGCGCGAAGCCGCTCTCGAAGTCGAAGGCGATCGTGAAGCCGGTGAACAACCCGCTGAACATCGCAGCCTGCAACAGCACGAACACGAACTGAAAGGCGGTGTAGCCGGCGGGAAAGTCAAAGCCGGGCACACCGCCCAGAGCGGAGAGCCCGCCCGCGAAGCTGGCGAGGAAGATCAGGGGAAAGACGAGCGAGGGGATCGCGAGCTCGGGCCGGCGTACGTAGGTGTGGATGCCGCGCCACGCGATCGCAAAGGCGACGCCCCACACGGTGCTGCGTGACTGCTGCTCGCGCGGGGTGGTCGGCGAGGAGAAAGAAGAGGGGGGAGGAGGGGGATAAGGGGGCTCGCCCGAAGTTGTGTGCGTAGCTGCTCTCACGTTCGCTGGAGCCTCGTTTTCAACGCTCCCTGCACCGCGAGCAGGCCGAGGACGAGCAGCCCGATCGCCACACCGAATCCACGCAGCAGCGCGGTCCCATCCCAGCCGAAGATGTAGAGGCTGCGAAAGCCCTCGATCAGGTAGGAGATCGGGTTCCAGGTGGCGACCGTGTGAAACCAGGGGGTCTTCAGCAGCGAGCGGGGCAGGTTGGAGGAGGAGAGGAAGATGAACACGAAGAACAGCGGAAACAGCCCCTGCACCGCTTCGCTGGAGCCGGTGCGCAGAGCCGCGACGCAACCGAACGTGGAGAAGGCGAGCGCGGTGAGCGAGCCGAGCATGATCACCATCAGCGCTCCGGCGAGGCCGGCGTCGAGGTGAGCGCCGACGACGACCCCGAGCAGGATGTACACCGCCGACTGCATCGCCCCCAGCGCGGCGACGCCGACGAGCAGCCCGGCGATCAGCGAAACGCGCCGCAGGGGAGTGAGCGCCAAGCGGTTGAAGAAGCCGGTCTCGATGTCCTCGGCGAGGTTGGTGCCGGTGTTGATCAGCGAGAACATCGCCCCCTGGATGAACGCCACGGCGATCGCGAACGACACGTAGGAGTGCGTGGGGAAGCCCGGCAGCAGCGTGGCGGCGTGCAGCCCGCTGGCGTTGATGATCAGCAGGATCGCGGGGAAGAAGATGATCGGGAACATCTGGAAGGGCTGGCGCAGCGTCTTCAGCACCGAGCGCTGAGCAAGCGCGCCCACCTGGGTGATCAGCTCAGGGCTCATCAGCTGGCTCCCGTCATCCGGGGATCGGCTGGGCTGCCGAGCGACCGGTCTTGGCGAGGAAGACATCGTCGAGCGTGGGGGAGTGCAGGCGCAGATCGGCCACCTGCAGGTTCTCGGCGTCGATCGCGCGGACGATCTCCGCGAGGTCGCCGGCGCCCCGGGGCAGCCGCACGGCCACTCCATTGCTCGCTGCCGCTGCGGTTTCGCCGAAGCGCTCCAGCACCGCCGCCAGCCGCTCGCGCTCGCCAGGATCGTGGGGGACGGCTTCGACGGAGGGGCGCCCGATGGCGGCCTTCAGCTCGGCGGGGGTGCCCTCGGCGACGATCCGCCCGTGGTCGATGATCCCGACGCGATTTGCCAGCGCGTCGGCCTCCTCGAGGTACTGGGTGGTGAGGAACACCGTCACGCCATCGACCGCCAGCCGCCGCACCTCCTCCCACAGCGCGGCGCGGCTCTGCGGGTCCAAGCCGGTGGTGGGCTCGTCGAGGAACAGCAGCCGCGGCCGGTGCACCAACGCCAGCGCGAGGTCCAGCCGGCGCTTCATACCGCCCGAGTAGCCGCCCACCTTGCGCTCGGCGGCCTCGGTGAGCCCCACCTGCGCAAGCAACTCGCGTCCGCGCTCCTCGCGTTGGGGCTTGGGCAGACCATGTAGGGAGCTCTGCAGGCGCATGTGCTCGCTGCCCGTGAGGAACGGATCGAGCGCCGAGTCCTGCAGCGAGGCGCCGATCATGCGTCGCACCTCGGGCCCCTGGTGCACGACGTCGAGCCCAGCCACACGAGCCGAGCCGGCCGTGGGCGGCAGCAGCGTCGTCAAGATCAGCGACGTGGTCGACTTGCCCGCACCGTTGGGGCCGAGGAACCCGTAGATCTCACCGGGCGCCACGCGCAGATCGATCCCGTTGACGGCGCGCACGCCGCCCTTGAAGTCGCGGACCAGCCCTTCGACCTCGATGCCGTTGTCGCCTTTCTCAGCCATTGAGGCTTCTGACCTTATCGAGCACGCCTCGGCCTCTGAATGCATCTCTGACTATGGCGCCTATCGAACAGACGTTCCCGTCCGGTGCCGTAGATAGGGTGGTGCGCGTGCAGAGCCGCACTCTTGACTCTTCCGATCTGCGCAAGGCTCGGGGAGCTTTTTTCACGCCTCCCGCCATCGCTGACTTTTTGGCACGCTGGGCCATTCGCGGCCCGAACGATCGAGTCATGGATCCGACGTGCGGCGAGGCGGTCTTCTTGCTCTCCGCGGCCGCGCGACTGAAAGCGCTCAACACCGGGCCGACGGCGATCTCGCGGCAACTGACGGGAGTCGACCTGCACCGCCCATCGCTCAAGGCTTCGGCGGCTTTGCTTGCCGCAGAAGGAACTGGCGCGAACTTGGTGCGCTCGGACTTCTTCGATCTCCAGACGCCGGCGCAGATGGGAGATCAAGTCGGTTGGCAGGATGCGGTGATCGGGAACCCGCCGTTCGTGCGCTATCAAGAGCATCGTGGGACGGTCCGCAGACGTTCAGCCGCGGCCGCACTGGCCCAGGGAGTACGTCTCTCCGGTCTCGCGTCATCCTGGGCGGCGACCCTCGTACACGCATCGGCATTTCTCAAGCCGAGCGGACGTCTCGCGATGGTGCTCCCGGCGGAGCTGCTGACCGTTGGCTATGCCGAGCCGATCCGGCGCTGGCTTCGCGCCCGATTCAGGGTCGTCAACCTGGTTATGTTCGAGCGACTGCAGTTCCGCGACGCCGACGAGCAGGTGGTGCTACTAGTGGCGCACGGCACTGGTCCCTGCGCTCCGTTCTGCATCTACCACGTCGAGGGTGCCGACGATCTAGCGGATCTGCACCCCCTCGACCCTGTGGGCGCCTCTCCCGCGGCCGAGGGCAAGTGGAGCGACCTCGTGCTGTCGCTCGATGTGCGGCAGCTTTTCGAGTCAGTTGCGCTCGAACGCATGGTTCGCCTCGACAGTTATGGCACGCCCGAACTGGGAACCGTCACCGGCGCCAACAACTACTTCGCGATTTCCGACACCACGCGTAAGAGGTATGCCATCCACGAGCGACACCTCAAGCGCATCTCCCCGCCCGGCACCCGTCACCTGAAGGGCTTGGCCTTCTCCCAGGCCCAGTGGGAGGAGCTGAAGCTGGCGGGAGAGCGAGTGTGGCTTCTGCATCCACAGGCCAAGTCGCGAAGCAAGGGCTTGAGCGAGTACATCGCCCATGGCGAAGCGGCAGGGATCCCCGATGCCTACAAGTGCACGGTGCGCGACCCCTGGTGGCGTCCACCGGCGGTGTCCGCTCCCGATCTTTTCTTCACGTATATGTCCCACCGCTACCCGCGCTTGATCGAGAACGCCGCTGGGGCGACCTTCTTGAACTCGATGCACGGGGTACGCCTGAAAGCAGACGCCCCGCGCTTGGCACGCGAGGCACTGCCCCTCCTTGCGCTTAACTCAGCGTCGATGCTCGGTGCGGAGGTGATGGGTCGCTCATACGGGGGAGGCATCCTCAAGATGGAGCCCCGCGAGGCTGCCGGACTTCCGGTTCCACCGCCACAGGCATTGCGGGAAGCTTGGCGGACGCTCGGAAGAGAACGCTTCGAGCCTTGATACCGCGCTCAGGCGCGGTGAGTGGTGGAGCGTGGTGGCGGAGGTCGATCGCCGCCTGCTGAAGGGAGCGATGGGTCTCAGCAATGACGAGGTGCTCGCGATTCGTGACGCCGCCACCCTCCTGCGCGCCCGTAGAACTCGGCAGAGTGATCTGAATGGCGAGAGCATCAAAGCCTGACGTACTTGCCGAGCTTGACCACCTTCTTACCGTCGGTGGCACCGACGTGCCGCCCTGGCGTAAACCGGTTGCGGCGACCGACGAGCACGAGCGGGAGTACGTCCCCGACTACGCAATGCTCCGCGATCTGCTGGCGGTGCCAATCGAGAAGGGACATGCGCGATCGCAGCAGTCCGGACGCGTTGCAAAGTCGCTTGACGCCTACATCGCGTACGAGCTACGCCGCGCCGGCTTTGACGCTGCATCGGTATTTCCTCGCGCGCAACAACCACGAGTGCTCTCTCCGGAGCTCGCCGAGGTGGAGCAGGCTATCGAGAGGCTCCTTCAATTGCTGGCCGACTACGAGGCGCTCGGAAACCGGCTGCAGCCCCCCGAGCTGAGAAGCTATGTCAATCGGGTTGCCCAGGCCATGCCCGGCATCTCCGAAACCAAGGTTCTAGGGCGTTTCTACAGCAAGCAGGTGGACGCGGTCGTGCTCTCCGATTGGCTGCGCGGGCCGGACGTCCTTGTATCGGGTAAGACGCAGTTCAGCTCTTACCTCAATAACAAGAACAATCGCTATGAGGAGGCCATCGGGGAGGCTCACAACCTGCGCGACCGCTATCCACTGACCGCGATGGGATTTGCGTTCCTGGTGCGCAGTAATGTGTTCGAGGGCGGCGCATACGAGCTGCTCCGCGACCTTCTCGTGCGACTCCGCCGACCAGACGGCCCTTTTGATGGCACGGTGCTGCTCGTGGCCGACTGGGACGGGGACAGCGCGAGCCCCAAGCTCAATCGGGTCGAGGATCCCGCGCCAGCCCTGGCCCTTCCTCGCTTTTTCGAGAACTTGCTCGACGCCACGATGTCCTACACGCCAGTCGATATCCATGAGCGGGTGCGAGCGCTCAAGTACACATAACCTGGCTCTGGGAGAGCAGTGCGTTACGACAACGTGCCAAGGTAGGCCTTGGCCAGCGCGCGCCGTGAGGATGTCACGCCGGCGTGGAGCCCCTGTGGGGTCCGTGGATCGATCCCTTTAGGCGGTGGTAGGCATCATCGATCGACCTAGGTTTACATAACATTCATTATCGAGCACGACGTGGTAGTGTCTCAGTTTGAAAGTTCGGCGATCTTGCGGCGTCTCATTCATGTGAGACAGGAATCTCACTCATCTAAGACAGCTTTGTCTCATCCATGTGGGACTGGGCGACGGCGTTTCCGTCTCATCCATGTGAGACTGGCGTGTTCGAGGTCGCGGCTCCCGGATGTCGCCCATCGACGCCTACTGCGGCTCTCAGCAGCGCCGATCGAGCGGCGTCATCTTGTCGAGCAACATGCGTTGGTAGCGGATGACACTGCGCGGCGTTAGCCGCGTATGCGCACAAAGCTGCTGCAGCCGTCGCCGGTGCGCGCGCTTGAGCGCGATGACGATGTCGGGTATCTGAACGCCGGCGCTCAGTCGAGCCTCCTGGACCTCCCTCTGCACTAGGGCTAGGTTCGGGTTTCGCGTGAGTGGCGAGATCAGGCGCGGCGACTCGTTGCTCAGTGCTTCGACAGCTTGGATGGCTTGCTGGCTGACTGGCCAGGGCGTCTTAGCGGCGGCGGTCTTCTGTGCGAGGATCGCGAAGGGCCTGCCGCCGGTGTCTCGCGCAAAGTCAGCGATGTCGAGGCGTGCGATCTGTCGCAAGGTGGCTGGGGTCTCGTGGAGCATGCAGATCACGAGGCTGCAGACGGCTCCGCGTTTCAGTGCGTGTTGTCGAAGCCGAGTGATCTCCTCGTCTGTTAGGTATTCGACGGGCCCGTGTACAGTGGCGATGCTCTCGGTCGATGCTATGTGCAAGCCGCTTGCGGGGTTCGATTCGACGATCCCCTCCTTCATGAGGTGTGCGTAGAAGGCGCGGATCGCCGCGCGGCGGACGTGAATGGTGGCGCTCGCGTAGCTACGAACCTCCTCAGCGAGGAAGCGTTCGAGGTCCGGGGTCTGCGCCGTGATGAGGTCGAGCTCGTTGCGCTGCGCCCACCTCATCAGGCGCTCAAGGCTGGCCAGGTAGACCTCTTGGGTGCGCGGGCTCTTGCCGGCGAGGTGCGCTTGGAAATTCGCGCTCAGGCTTGTGGCTGGAGGTGCCATGGTCGCGGTTCGACGTGGTTGGCCATGTAGTGGGTGGGATCGAAAAGGAATTGGCTGAAGCGCAGGTGGTCGCTGGCGGCGATGAACCCTTCGTGGACACTCGTTGCGGACGTGGCAGTCAGCCGCGCGGCTGCTGCTCGCCTGGGGCCACTCAGCCTCGCGAGCGGTATGTCTCTGGATGGGGTCAGCCGCAGCAGCCGCAGGATCAGCTCGGCCTCGTCTTGGGTTTCTTGGGATGGCGCCTGGAGGTCTGCCTCCAGGTGAGGCTGGTGAAACGAGATGTCGAGCGGAGCACTCAGCCGCGCGAGCTTGACCTCGAGCGTGATCGGCGGGGCGATGTCGCCCCTCCCCCAGGAGGAGACATCGTCGCGAATCCGTGCGTCCATGAACAGCGTCTGACTCGACGCGAGCCCGCGACTGTATTGGACGGTGCGCTGAGCTCTAAGCGCCGCTGCAGCCGCTCCTTGAAGGAGATATCCGCCGGTCCAGACGCCGCGGTCGGTCTCGATGACCTGGTCGAGGGTGATGCTCTGGATCGTGATGCCATCGAGGTCGGTCAGCGACGTGAGCGCGTGAAAAGCCGCGCTCGCGGGAGTCGCGTGACGGCGGAGCTGGGCCGCTTGCATGCGGGTCGGCGTGAGGACGACCGGCTTCGCGGCGGTCGGGCGGCGCTCTCGTATCTCGGCGGCGAAGCCGTGTTGGAGCAGGGCGCAGCCGACGCCGATCAGGCGGGCGTGACGACGTAGGGGAACCGGGTCGATCGCCATCACGCCCGGGAAGTGCTGTAGCGATCTGTACCCGAGTTCTCGTTGGCTTCTGATGTAAGTGCTCGTTGCTTTGAACGCGTTGTGCATACGCGCGTCGATGTCGTTGAACTCCTGCGCCGTGAAGATCCGCGCTCCCGCGGCGCGCGCGAGCCACGGAGACGGCGTTGGCCATGCTTGTGCTCGCGCTCCCCCTGGGGTAGGCACACCGCACCGACCGCCGCTCGGTTGCACTGCGTCCACTGCCCGAGCAGAGAGGAGCTCGCCCGCCGCACGCCTGCGCTTCGGGTCATCGAACGCAAGCCAGGTGCGGGTGCCGGCTTCGCGCGCGAGGGACACGAGCTCGGCGAGCGCGGCGGGGGCGAACAGGCCGGCGCGCACGAGTACCAGGTCGCCTACCCGCTCTGCCTCGAGCCAGACCTTGGCGTAGTGCGCTGCGACACCGGACCTACGCGGCCAGCCGCCTGCGCTGGGACGCTTGCCCAGGGCGTGGAGAACGTCGAGCGCAAGCTGACCCGCACCTCCTGCTCGTGGGGGCACTGGGTGACAGACCACAACGCCGCGGTCCAGGTCGTGCAAGCCCAACAACCCGGCGAGCGTCTGCGGCTCGCGCTCTGCCCTTAGAACCGTCCGAGGTACGAGATCGGTGCTCATGTGGGCTGGCGCAAGACGACTTCGGCGATCGCGCCGGTCAGCGTCTGCTCTCCGCGCGGGGCGAGCAACTGGGCGGCCGAGGCGGTGAACGCCGACCAGTGGCGCAGGATGCCGTGGCAGCGCTGCTGGTTGACTTCGAGCAGCAGCTCGGGATCGGCGTGCTCGTACATAGCGTGGTAGTTGGGCAGCATCTGGAGCAGCGCCTTCTCGCCGAGGGGCTTGAAGAACACCGGTTCGTGCACGCGGCTGTGCAGCATCGGCTCGCGGCGGATCGTCTCCCAACAGCCGTTGCCGCCGGCGAGCAGCATCGCGAAGCTCGTGTCTTGAGGATCATGCAGATAGCGCAGGTATTCGGCGCACTCGTTGTTCAGCCGTTGCGCCTCGTCGAAGACGACGACGAGCGGAACCTCGCCGGACTGGTCGACGAGGGCATCCTGGAGGTGATAGGAGAGCTCGTGGCGGCTGCCGCGCGGCACCTCGCCGAGCAGCGCGAGTGCGAGCACGCGGGCGATCGAGAGCATCGTCGGCTTGACCTGCACCTCGATCCAGACGACGTGGATGTCGCTGCGCGCGCGCAGTAGCACCTGGAGTGCGAACGTCTTGCCGGTGCCGGCTACGCCGGTGAGCGCGCCGAGCTGGCGATGGACAATCACATACCGCAGCGCGTGCTCGGCGATCAGGAGCCCTTCGGTCTCGATGATCCCGACGCCCGGCGGGTTGGCGTGATGGCGGATTGGCGGATTGAACGTGGTCGTGGCCATCGCTACTGGCGTAGTGTCCCGCGTCGATGCTCGAGGCCGAGCGCGGCCAGCAGCATCGCGTCCTGGTCTTCGAGGGCCTCGGCCTCCTGGCGGGAGACGCTGTTGGTCGGCTGCGGCGCGCTGGCGCTGATCATCGTCTCCCAGCGCACGCGCGCCCTGTTCTTAGCTCGCCGGGCGATCCCGGCGGCGCGACGGGCTGCATCGGCGCGAGCCTCGAGCACGCGTTGGCGTTGCGCCTCGGAGGCCTCGTCGTGGCGCACGGCTCTACAGATCCAATCGCCGTCGTGGTAGATCTCGACCCAGCGGTTGTCGTGCGGCATGAGGCGCAGCTCGACGCGGCGGCCGACGAGGGGCTGCAGGTGCTCGCTGGTGTACCAGCGGCCCTGGAGCTTCACGCCCCTGGCCTCGACGACGCGCGTTCCCGGGCATTCGAGCAGGTAGCGACGCAGCTCCTGCTCGCCTGCGGCCCGCAGCGGCGTCTTGTCCTCCTCCCAGGCCTGCGCTGGGGTGCGCCCGCCGAGCGCTGAGTGCGGGCGCTGGTAGTTGTATTCAGCGACCCACTCCAGCAGCAGCGCTATGAACACCTCGATGGCGACGGGCTCGACGTCGTGGTGGACGTCGAGTTCTCCGTTCTCGCGCTTGGGGCCGTCGGTCCAGTGCGGCAGCCGCCGGATCAGCTCGCGCGTCATCGTTTGATGCCAGCGCTCGATCTTCCCATTCAGCCACGGCGAGCGGCGCCGCAGCGGCACCGGCGTGAAGCCCAGATCGAGCGCAGCGCTGCGGATCGTCTTGGCGAGGAACTCAAGGCCGTTGTCGAAGCGCACGATCCATGGCTTGCCGGACGCCGGCGTGAGCTCTGGACGCTCGCGCATTGCCTCGCCGAGGGCAGCCAGCACGACGCCGCGATGTGGGCGCATTGACACCGCGAGGCCTGCGATCGCGCGCGTGGACGGCTCCATGAAGCTCGTGATCCAGGGCCGTGCCGGTTTGTGGCTGCCGGGAAGGGAGACGAGCACGTCGGCCAGCTTGTGATCGGCGATCAGCGCCTCGCCGCGGCGGCCCTCACGGCGCTCCAGGCGCAGCTGCGCGCGGCGTGCGCCAGGCAACCCGGCCTTGGCGTAGCGCTGCTCAAGCATGCTGAGGTCGCGGCTGGAGGCGCGGTACCAGGTTGCGCGCGAGGGCAGCTCCTCGCCTGTCCTGCTCAGTGCTGCCCACGCACCGCCGGCGCCGTGCTCATCGAACACCGCCACCTTGTGCGCGTCACTCAGGCTGAAGCGCTCGCACCTACCGGCTGGCACACCGTCCTTCACCCACCGATATAGCGAGGCGCGGGAGCGCTTGAGCTCCGCGCATGCCTCTCTGAGGTACCAGTCGGGGACGTGGCCGAGCTCGGCCTGGAGCGCCCGCATCTGCGCGATGATCGCCTCGGCGCGCTCTCGGTCGGCGATCCGCTTCACGCCGCCACCCATACGGACTCGCCGAGCGCCAGCGCCGTGACCCGTACCCCCGCGAACGCCTCGCCGAAGTGTCCCCGGCCGGCGCGGGCTTGGGCAACGGCTTGTGCCTGCGCGGCGGCTCGCCACAGCGTCGGGGTCGAGGCGCTCGACTTCACCTCGTCGGCCTCCATGCGGCTCCCGTGCTGCCAGAGAAGGTCGAGCGCAACTGGCCCGACGATTACCTCACTGCCCAAGAACCGCCAGCCCGGCCGGCTGAAATGCCGCAGGTAGGACCCGGCCATCGGTACCAGGAAGGTGAGCAGTGCCTGGCGGTGCACCGGCGCGAGTCTGGTCGGCAACATGGTGACCGCGAGCGCCTCGATCGAGCGGGTATCGGTGATCTCCCGCGCGCAGATCTCTGCGATCAGCCGGTGGCACAGAGCGCCGCGAACCTCCGGGGCCCACACGCGCCCCGCGCGACGCTGCTCTTTGCGCGCGATCACCGCCTCGCTCATCCTTGACTCAAGCGTCACTACACACCTGCCTTACGCTTAACCGCGAAGCGTAACGCTAGGGGATTCTCGCGCGGGAGGGGCTGTGGTCAGGGTGCCCGGCGGCGGCTTCGCGCACCCGGGGCTCTCGCCGGGCGCGGCGTACCGAGGCTGGCTTCGAGTCGGCGCAGCTGCGCGAGCGCGGGCTTCAGCCCGCCTGGACCACGCTCGTCAAAGAGTGCACGCGCCTCTGCCAAGCGGTACTCCGCGAAGTACCGAGGCGACAAACGGAGCGCCTTGGCGATCAGCGCGATCGTCGCCGGGGACGGAGGATCGTTCCCACTGCACAGTCGGCTGATGTGCGCGCCGGAGAGCCCGCGCCCGGACGGGTCCGCGGCCTGCGTTGCTTCGTGCAGGGCACGGAAGCTCAGGCCGCGGCTCGCCTTCAGGCGAGCGAGCGCCTCGGCGAAGGGCTCGTCGGTCTGATCGCCTGCCGCTGCAGGTGCCCGCCGGCGCGTGGCTTGTCGATTGGTAGACGCCATCTGTGACTACTGTCTGGAACAGTCCTAGCAACTTGGCCCTGTCACGCTACACCCATCATGGGACGGAACGCTCAAGGATTATGGGGGCTTTGCGCCGAATCTAGGCCCGCGATGCCGTTCGGATTCAGGCGATTTCCGAAATGAGCCCAGGCCGCAAGCTCGCGTTCCTGCTGAACGACCCGATCTGCCGTTACCTGGTCGCCGGCGCATACAGCTCGATCGCGCAAGCAACGGCCTCGGATCGCGAGCTGCCCATGCACAAGCCCTCCCGAGAACAGGTAGGGGAGGCGCTCAGGCGCTTGGAGCTCGCAGGCGTGATCGAGACGCACAAGGGCGGGCGCTGGACACTGAACGCCGCCGAGCTCACCGACGTCCTCGCGCTCGTCGAAGAGCTGCCCGCCGGCGTTGGGCTGCTCGAGAACCTCGCGCATCCCGTCGGCTGGAGCGTCGTCGCGCACCTGGCGCTGCGCCACCGCGCCCGCAGCGAACTGAGCGGGTGCGGCGACGGCGCGCGGATCTCCGAGCAGCTGCGCTCGCTGCACCGTGCGCGTGCGATCCTCGATCGCGACGGGACGATCGTGCTGCTCGAGCCCGCCAAGCACCTCGAGCTAGTCGACCTTCTGGACCGGATCGCCGGCAATCTGCACATGCGCGCCTTCCAGCAGGCCCGCGAGGACCTTTTCAACCCACTCAGCCGAAGCTCGGAGGGCAGCCGCTATGCCGAGGCTCCGGGCCCGCCGCGCTCCAGCGAGACTCCCGATGCGCGCAAGGCCTACAACTACACCCGGGCTGCATACGAGCGAAGCCGCTCCCGCGCCTGAGTGGTCTCCATGCCGAGGCGAACAGAGCACAGCGTTGCGCTATTCAGCTCGAGAAAGGTGCGCAATCGCAACCAGTTTGCATGATTGCTCCCGAGCGCCGGGCGCAGAGGTGAGATTCGCCGTGACAGTCCCTACGGTGAGTCGCGGGTGTCGAGGAAGCGCAGTCAGAACAAGAAGCTGCACCAGCGTCAACGGCGCTCGCGCCGGCACGGTGAGACCCGGGCCCAAAGCGAGATGCCTGTGAGACAGGTGCCGTCGGTTCGCCCATCTCCGAGCGAGTTCGACCAGATGTCGGTGTTCATCGAGGAGCAGGCGCTCTGGCTGCGTGAGACGACGCTGGCCGAGTTGCGCGAGCTCGTGCGGACGTTGCCGTTCGAGTCAGCGATGCTCAGCCTCGCGCTGCTGAACCTGCGCGCGGAGCGGGTGCTGAGCGACCCCGCCGGCCAGTGGGCGCTGGCGCGCTGGTTTTATGAGAGCTGGCCTGATTTGCTCTCTCGCTACACGAGGGTCCTGCAGCGCTCGCCGGCACGCCCGATCTTCTCGCCGCAACCGATCGCGATGCTGATGCGGCTACTGATCGAAGACGCGCGCGAGGAGCCTTTCGCTGAGCTCACACCAGAGGACTTTCGCACGCTCCAACGGGCGGTGCTCGGCGCCCATTCGGCGCTCGAGGACCCACTGGGGGCACCCACAACCGAGGCGATCGTTGCCTACGAGGTGCAGGCATCATCGTTCTTCAACCGGCCGCCAGTGATGGAGGAGATGACCCGTAGCGAGGACTTCCTGCGATTCATGCGAAGCGATCAACTGCGGAGCTCCGACAACTTCGTCCCGGTGCACGCCTGGCTCGCCGCGAGCGGCCTAACGCCGGAGGAACAGCGCGTGCTCGGGTTCGGGCTCTCGGCCGTCGCCAATGCCTTCACCAGCAACCCGCCAACGCCGCGTCTGCAGGCCCATCACATCGACGAGCTATTGAAGGTTCTCGGGCTCTCGGGCGTGCCGCGCGAGCTGCCGATCATCTCCGCGTCTCGGGCACAGCTACAGGACAGCTTCAAGGCGCTCGATGGCGCGGGCACGGCGCTCTCGTGGGAGTTTCGGCCGTTCAAGGGCACCCCTTTTCTGCGGTTCTCCAATGGGGATCTGCTGCTGCTAGGGGCGCCATGGTTGTTGAGCTGGCTGGGCGAGGGATTCCACTACCGGGCGTTGACGCACGCCCAGTCGCTCGGCAGCGACGTCTCAGGGCGCTATACCCGCTTCGTCGGCGAGGCGGTCGAGCGCTACGCCCTGGACCTCGCTCACGCCGCGATCGACTCGCGTGCCACCGTCCTCGACGAGCAGCGCTACGGCAAAGGCGGCGGCCAGCGCACCAGCGACGTCGCGGTGGGCTGGGGCAAGGATCTCATCCTGTTCGAGGTGCACGCACGCCGCGTTACCGCGCACGCCATGGCCACGGGCGAGGTCAGCGAGGCGCTGGGAGAGGTTTCCAAGCTGCTTGTGGTGAAGGTCGACCAGGTCGCCGGGTGCATTGATGCGCTGCTCGACGGCGCTGCGACGCTCCCCGGCATCGACCTCGCCTCGATCGAGCGCATCTGGCCCGTCGTGGTGTCCGTCGGGCACCTGATGCAGACCAGACACGTTTGGAAATACGTGCGCGAGAGCGTCAAGCCCGAGACGACCCAGGCCCTGGCCAAGACCCGTGTGCAGCCGCTGCAGTTGCTGGACATCTCCGACTACGAGAAGCTGCTCGGGATCGTCGAGGCCGGTACGAGCCTGCCGTGGATGCTCGCCCGCAAGGCCGCTGGAGCGTTTCGCGAGCGCGACTACGCGGCGTGGCTGCACGGCGACAGCGCCGCTCCGTCAGACGAGTCGCGTCTGAATGTGCTGGGGGAGCGCTGGGAGGCGATGAGCATCGAGGTGCAGCGAACCAACGAACGCGCAGCGCAGGTCCAAGCGGACGAGCCGCAGAGTGCGGGCACGGAGTAGGCGGTCTCGTCAGCGAGCTTACGAATCCTCGTGAGCAAGCATGTAATAGGTGATGAACGCCCCCGACAGCGCCCCGACCACGAACGTCACCGCGATGATGCCCATGACGGCGATCAGCAGCTGCACCGTGCTCTCGACGACCGCCACCACGCTGAGCAGAAGCGTCAAATTCTTCTTTGTCATGAACATTAAGCCCCGGTCTCGCCAAGAAAATAGGGTCGCATCTGGGTTCTTTTCACGTCTCGGGTGGCAGCCCCAACCCGCGTCGGAGCCAACCGAAGAACGCGAACGCAGAGGCCGAGCCGAATGCAACTACGTGGGGACGCACTCCTTCCCACAGCGCGGCACCGACGACGTGCACGAGACGCCAAACACAGAGGAGCGCGAGGAATACCAGGTGGCCAGTCACAAGCGTCATCGCGACACAGCCGATGCGGCCAATCGGGGCGGCCAGCCCTCTGCAGTGGTGAAAAAGGTCCGACATCACCTATTACCATGCAGAACCCGCCTGGAAAATGGCAACCGTTCTCGCAAGAGGTGCTTCAGGCGTTCCTTGCCAGCGAGGTGAGTCATCTGTTATAGGCCGTATTGCGCAGGACAGTCGCAACTGAGGACCGACGAGTCTCCCGCCGACGACGGAACTGTAGACTGAGAAAGTCCTGCTCACGGCCTATTTTTGGTCCGTAACGGATATTATGGACCACGCAAAGGAAGCGCGAAAACGGCGTCGAAAGCCATGCAGATGCCCGCTCTCAGCACCGATCTTGAGCCGCTCGAGCGTCCCACGCAGCTCACCGATCTGAAAGCTGCTCGGCGCGAGCTCGCGGACAACTTGCTTGAGGCCGCGCGCGGCGAGCTGCCGTTCGAGTACCCGGAGACCGCCGGCGAGCTCGCCGCGGCATTCCTGCGGCGTTATGACGACCGGCGCGCAACTCAAGGCGCGTACGCGCTCGATCTCGCCGACTGGTTCGTGTGGCTCGCGCGCGCCGGGACCGGCCCGCTCGAGGCGACGCTCGCGACGATCGAGAGCTACAAGCGCGAGCCGCTGCTCGACGGCAAGGCGCCCGTGCCATCGACGATGGCACGACGCCTGGCATGCCTCTCGCACTTCTACCGCCGCGCCCACTACGACGGGATGATCGCCCGCAACCCGGTCGAGTTCGCCGACCGTCCGAGAGTCCCAGACCAGGCCGCGACCGCGGGGGTCTCAAAGCAGCGTGCCCGGCGGCTGATCGCAGCGGCCCGCGCCGAGGGCCCACGTGAGCTGCTGCTCGTGCTGCTGCTGCTCGAGCTCGGCCTGCGGGTCTCTGAGGCTGTCGGCGCGGACATCGAGGATCTCGGTGAGCAGGGCCGCCACCGCGTGCTGAAACTGAAGGGCAAGGGCCAGACCACAAAGGCCGCCGTTGCACCGCTGAACGCGGCCGTCGCGCACGCCGTTGACCGAGCCAAGGGCGCGCGCACCAAAGGACCGCTACTCATCACCTCCACCGGGCAGCGCCTGACGCGCCAGCACGCCGGCAAGCTGATCAAGCGAATGGGCGAGCAGATCGGCATCCCCGACCTCCACCCCCACGCCCTGCGCCACGGCTTCGTAACGCTCTCGCTCGACGAAGGAGCATCGCTGCGGGATGTGCAGGACGCCGCGCGGCACGCTGATCCCCGCACGACGCGACGTTATGACAAGAACCGAAACAGCCTCAACCGTCACCCCACGCACCGGCTACTCGGCGCACTCGAGCCGTAGCCGACACCGGTGGACGTCGTACTCTGGGAACGCCACAGGCGCACTTGGGACTCGGTGATCGACCCCGAGCGGCGAATTTGGCAGCGGGCTGCTGCCAAATTCGTGCTAGTCCCCGTCGCCTTCCTGTCCCTATCCTCTCGGGAAGATGACGATGCCTCCAGGCACCCCACGCACGCTCGGCGTTGACGCCCACACCCTGAGCCGCTGGAGAAGCCGCGGACTGTTGCGCGCACGCGCGCTGCACAGCGATCAGTGGCGGCCTGGCTGCGAGGACGCCGCGCCCGTGGTAGGGATCGGCGCCGCGCCCATGTTGGTGTGCGCCAGCGACGATCTCCTGGCCGTCAGCGCGCGCACTGTGGACTAGAGATCGATCACTTCTGTGTGTGTGAAGGGGCTCGACGACCGGGCCCGCCGACACACTGGAGGTTCACATGAGAGTCGTTCGCCGTCTCACCGACGCTGACATCCAGGCGATGCGCTCCGGCGCGATGGTCCGCGTCAGCGCGAAGGAGCGTTCAGGGCGCGGCTGGGTCCGCGAATAGCGCCCGCACGCGTGCCGCAAATCGTTCCCGGTCGACTAGGTGAAGCATGTGGCCAGTCCCGTCCCAGATCTCGACACGCGCGCTGCGCGCGAGGCCGGTAAGCCAGGCTGCGTAGTCCGGTGGTGGCGGCGAGCCGTGCAACGATAGGAGCGGTGCGGCGATTCGGGGCAGGATCGCCTCGGCGATCGCGGTTAGTTGCTCTGGAGGGGTCGTCAACAGCGCGTCCCAGATTCCGAGGACGACCTCGCGCGGAAACGCCAACACCCTGCGCTCCATATTCTCGACCCCCGTGTAGGGCTCGAGCTTGAGAGCGCGGTCGATCGACAGCACGGCCTCCATCGTGCGCTGGCTGCGCAGGTCCTCTGCGTGCGCCTGCACGAGCCCAGCGAACTCGCCGAACCGCAGCGACTGGTCGACGCAGACGACGGCACGCGCACCGTGCGCCGCGGCGTAGACAGCGGCGACACTCGCACCCAAGGAGTGACCGACGATCGCGGGCTCCCCGAGTGCCACCTCCTCGACGAGGGCCCGTACGTCACCGACCAGCGACACCATCGAGTAATCCGCGGCGTGCGAGGAAGCCCCGTGACCACGTAGATCCAACCGCACGCACGTGAACTCCTCGGCGAGCAGCGCGGTGACCGGATCCCAGGTCTGCCGGAATGAAGTGAGGCCATGCACGAACACGACCAGAGGACCGCGGCCCGCGACGTCATAGGCAATCGTGGGCCCGTTGTCCCGCTGCAGGGCCCCTGGGCGCGTCAGCACCTTCACGCCCGATGCACCGCCGTGTAACGGTGCGCTGGAACATCGCGAACTAGAGCGCAGCGAAACGCGAACATGATCGGTGGCAGCCGCATCGGTCCGCCGGAGACTAACCACCGCAACCCCGGGCCAACCCCACGGGCCAGGGTGATCTTCGCGTGGATGGGCTAGCGCGCACGCACCAGCATTTGAGTGTCACGTGACGGCGCGAACTACATTGCTGTCGTGTCGGTAGATCTGGTTGAGCGCTCCAAAGCCGTTTCCAAGCTCGATGAGGCACTGACGGCTGCACAAGCCGGGTCCGGCAGCCTCGTGGTTGTCGCCGGCCCCGCCGGCATCGGCAAGACCGCGCTCTGGCATACGGCCGAGCGGCTTGCTGCGGCGCGCGGGTTCGCTACTCGAGGCGCCTCGGCGACAGAACTCGAGGTCGGCTTTCCCTACGGGATCGTACGCCAGATCTACCGAGGGGCAGCGAGCGATGAAGCCCAGCGCAGCGAGACGATCGCCCCGATTCTTGGGCGCGCCACCGGGCTCAACAACGTCACCGACGTGTCCTACCAGGTGCTGGACGGTCTCTACTGGCTGGTGGACGACATGACCACGCAACAACCGCTGCTGCTCGCCGTTGACGATGCGCAGTGGGCCGACGAGCCGTCGCTACGCCACCTTTGTCACCTGTGTCGACGGCTGGATGGTTTGCGCGTCGTTGTCTTGCTCACGATCCGCACCGGCGAGCCGCCGCGAGCCGCAACCGATGACCTCAGCGAGCTAGCGTCGCAGCGAATCGAGCCGCTACCGCTCAGTGTGGGCGGCGTCCGGGAGATGGTGCACCGGATCCTCGGCGAGCCGCCCTCGGCAAAGTTCGCACAGGCCTGCAGGAAGCAGACCGGCGGCTACCCGCTGTATCTCGCCGAGCTGCTGCGCGAGACGCGCGAGCGCGGCGTCCGCCCCGACGACGCAGCGATCGAGGAACTCGAGTACGTCGACGCGCGCGGCTTGGCGGCACACGTGTGGCGGCGCATCGAAGCGCTCGGTGCCGGCGCGGATTCCGTCGTCGGTCTGATTTCGATCCTCGCGAGCCGAGCCGAACCTGGGCCTATCAGCCGACTCTCAGACCTGGCCACGGCCCGAGTTGTGGAGATCATTGATGCACTCACCACGAAAGGCGTGCTGAAAACCGGCCTGCCACTGCGCTTCGCTCACCCGATCATCAGCGCAGCAGTCCACGCACGACTCCCATCCCCCAGGCTCGACACCTGGCATCGCGAAGCAGCGCTGCTGCTCGATCGCGAAGGCGCAGACGTCCGCGACGTTGCCGCACACCTGATGAGATGCCAACCAGCCGGGGAACCGTGGGCCGTCGCAGCGCTCAGAGATTCCGCTCACGCCGTGCTCGGGCGCGGCGCACCGGACGCGGCCGCCGAGCAGCTGCGCCGGGCTCTTGCCGAGGGTCCCCCACCAGAGGAACGGGTCGCGCTGCTGCGCGCCCTGGCTCGCGCCGAGGACGCGGCCGGAGAACCAGACGTGGCACTGGACCATTACGACCAGGCGCTCAGAAACGCACGTAATCCAACAGACACGGCGGAAATCGCGATCGCCAAGGCCCAGACACTCTCGCTCCTGCAGCGCTCCGGGGAGGCGCTGAGCGCCCTCGAGGCCGGCCTTCAGGCATTGGACGGCGCTGACGCCGAGCTCGAGCAGCGGATCGACGCCGAGCTGATCGTGCACGCCTTCCTCACGCCAGGCGCGCGCGAGCGCGGGTTGCAGCGGCTTGCGCACTACGAAGGGCGCGTGCCGGACGGCCCGGCCGCGCAAGCGGTTCTCAGCGTGATGGCCGTCGGTGCTCTTCTCCGCGGCGGATCGGCCCCGCAGGCGGCGTCGCTCGCCGAGCGGGCGCTGCGGGCGGGAGGCTTTCGCAGCGCCGGGTTCAGCGCCGAGGTATGGACGATGGCGACGTGGGTGCTGATCGCCGCCGACAGACCCGACCTGGCTCAGGCTGTCACCGAAAGCGAGCTGCCTGCAGCCCGCCGCGAAGGGCACCGGCGCGAGATCATGGTGATGGAGGCCACCCTCGCGTTTGCCGCGTGGTGCCGCGGCGACTTGGCGAGCGCTGTCTCACGCGCGCAGGCCGGCTTGGCCGTCAGCGATTCCGGCGCTCACGAGGCATGGTGCCACGGGTTCAAGGCATTGGCACTCGTGGACACCGGCGACATCGGTGCCATTGAGGAGGCGCTGGCTGCGACGGCGCCCGTTCATTGGGCCGAGGACGCGCGCGGTAGCGTCAGCCTCTATCACGCGCGAGCAAAGCTCCACATCGAGCAAGGCCGACTCGATGAGGCGAGCAGCGACCTGGACCATATGCGCCGCCGGGCGAAACACGCGCCGATTCTTGGTATTGGAGACTTCTGGCGGCCAATCGCTGTGACGGTCGCCCATCGTCGGGGAGACACCGACGGTGCCCGTGCGATCGCCTCGGAACTACTCGAGGACGCCAGGCGCTTCAACTCCGCCGGGATCCTCGGCCCGGCGCTGCGCACCGCGGCGCTCGTCGGCGAGCCATCGTCACAGATTGCGCAGCTGCGCGAATCAGTAGATCTGCTGGCGCCGTCGTCCTACCGGCTGGAGCACGCGCGATCGCTGATCGCACTGGGGGCAGCATTGCGGCGCCGAGGTGAGCGAATCGCCGCCCGCGAGCCGCTCACCGACGGCATCGAGATCGCCCACCGATGCGGCGCGGCTCCTGCCGCCGCGCTGGGACTCGCAGAGCTACGCGCGACGGGAGCGCGGCCACGTCGGCCAGTGCGCACCGGCGCCGACGCGCTGACAGCGGCCGAGACACGTGTCGCCTCGCTCGCGGCCAGGGGGCGCAGCAACCGCGAGATCGCCCAAGAACTCTACGTGACGCTGAAGACGGTCGAGGGCACACTCGGCAAGGTGTACGCAAAGCTCGGCATCTCCGGCCGCGGCGCCAGGGAGGCGCTACCGCAGGCCATCAGCGGGCTGGGCCCAGAGTCCTGACCCGCAAATACAGGGGTTGACCTCCGTTGCGAACCGCGACGGTAACTGCGAAACATGCTGGATGAACGCCATGCGCAGTTTCTCCTACCAGGGCCACGAGGTCTTCTATCGGCGCGAAGGCAGCGGCTCACCGATCGTCTTTCTTCACAACGGCGGCACCTCACACCGCATCTGGGAGCCCCTGCTGGAGCGCTACGCCCGCGACCACGACGTCGTCGCGATGGACATGCTGGGTTTCGGACGCTCCGCCCGCCCACACGTCAACTACACCCTCGACCTCTACGTCGCCCAGCTCGCCGCACTTCTCGACGAGCTCGAGCTCGACCAGGTTACCCTCGTCGGAAACTGTATGGGTGCGGCCACGGCCCTGACGTACGCCGCCCAGTGCCCCGAGCGCGCGCAGACGGTGATCGCTGTCAACGTCCTCACCGATCGCACCGCCGCGCGTGGCTATCTGCGGCCACTGCTCTGGATTGCCCGCCGCAGCCGCCGTACAGCCCTGGTGCTCGGCTGGCTGAGCGCTCGCCTTCCGACTCCCAAGCTCATCGCCGCCGCCGGCGTTCGCAAGATGCTGCTCGTCGAGCCCGAGCGGGTCTCCCCCGAGCTGCGCGACCACCTCCGTGACGCAAGCCGCGATCCTGATCAGCTGCGCGTGCTGCTCAGCATCAGCGAGCACATCGGCAGCTTCGCCGGCGTAGAACACAACCGCGTCCCGGTCCCCGTCTGCGTGATCTGGGGCGCGGACAACGGCTTCTTGCCCGCGCGCGACGGGGCACAACTCTGCGCCGCGCTGCACCCGGACCGCGAAGTCGTGGTGCCGCAGTCAGGCCACCTTGCGATGCTCGAGCGACCCGATGAGGTAGCAAGCGCGATCGACGGTTTCCTCGCAGAGCAGAACCTGCTCTGCGCCGGGTCCACCTCGCCTCACGCACCAAGGTTGGGAGACAATGCGCTTGGGTCGCCGGGTGGTACGCGCTCGTGAGGGTTGTGCTGGTCAGTTGGGGGTCGCATACACCCGACGGCGACGACGTGGTCCACTCGCCTCATTCTGCGCGGGGTGGCTGGCTGCTGACACTCGACCGGTGGTAATTTTGGACATTGTGGAGGCACACACAGCGGCCCTTACACCGCTTATCTACAGCGCCGCTATGCCAGGAAGCCGCTCGTGAGCGACGGATCGGTGTGGCGCCGCGTTGGGGATCTCGTCGGGGCGAGGCGTCACCTCCGGCGGCTCACGGCGATCGGCACGCCGCGGAAGGACCTGCTGGCGCTTCAGCGACGCTGCTTGGTTCAGACGGCGCGCCACGCGGCGGCGACCTCTCCGTTCTACCGCGAACTGTATGCCGGCATCGAACTCGCCGACGACCTCGATGTGCGTGCTTTGCCGGTCGTGACCAAGACTATGCTGATGGAGCGATTCGACGAGTGGGTGAGCGACCCGCGGCTGCGGCTCTCAGGGGTCGAGAGTCATCTCGAGCGGATCCGCGGCGACGAGCTCTATCTCGGCGCCTATCGCTGCATGCCAACCGGTGGCACGACTGGACGCAAGGGCGTCTTCGTCTACAACCGCCACGAATGGCGCCAGTGCCTGTCCGCGTCACTGCGCTGGAGTGAGCTCACCGGCGTGCGCCCACGACTTGGACCCCGACTACGCGTCGCCATTGTTGGTGCCAGCAGCCCACTGCACATGTCGACGCGCTTTGGCCTGAGCATCGACCTGGGCCTGTACGCCCTGCTACGGCTCGACGCGCGCACATCACTCGGCGAGCTCGTCGCAGCGCTCAACAAGCACCGCCCCGAGAATCTCGTCGCCTACCCGTCGATCGCGTCGCTACTGGCAGTCGAGCAACTCGAGGGCCGGCTGCACATCGCTCCCCGGATCGTCTGCACCAATGCCGAGCTTCGTACCGAGGAGATGACCGCCAACATCCGTGCGGCGTGGGGCGTCGAGCCGTTCAACGTTTACGGCGCTACCGAGGGCTTCTACGCGGGCGACTGCAAGCGTCACCTGGGGATGCACGTTTTCGAGGATCTCTGTCTGATGGAGGTCGTCGACGAACGCGACGACCCCGTCCCCGACGGCGTCGTCGGTGCGAAGCTGCTCGTCTCGAGCTTCATCAAGCACACCCAGCCGCTGATCCGCTACGAGGTCTCTGACATGGCCGCGCTCACGAGCGCGCCCTGCCCGTGTGGGCGCCCCCTCGCACGCATGGTGTCGCTGGACGGGCGCAGCGACGACATCCTGCACATGACGGGAACCGACGGAAGGACCGTAGCCGTGCACCCGCATACGTTGAAGAGTCCTATGGTCGCACTCCCAGAGCTACGCCAGTACAAGATCATCCACGACGACGGCGGCCTGCACGTGCTCGTCGTGCTTCGCGACGCCGCGCCTACAGATCAGGCCTGCCGGCGCATCGACACGACACTACGTTCAGAGCTCCTCGCCGCCGGCGTCGCCGACCCCGGACTCGACGTCACGATCGTGGCCGAGCTGCCGCGCGAGCAGAACCCCAGCGCGAAGTTCAAGCTGATCGAGTCGCACACCACCTCCAGCGCGCCGCCAGTCTGACCGGCGGGTCGGGTTAATGGCCCGCTGAGCCAATCAGACCGCGACGTTGTGTGCAGGCCCCATGGATCCAGCAATCGCGTTCGCGTGGGGCTAGCGGCAGCCGGGCGAGCCCTCGGGATGCCGACGCGGCCGTGACGCTACTCGAGTCCCTCGCGCTCCGCTGAGCAGGGCGCTACGCCGCCGGCCGAGTCTCACATGAATGGGACCGTCTGGTCTCAGATAAGTGGGACTGGGCTGTCTCAGATCGGCGGGACGCCGCAGATCTCGCGCAGGCTCCAGACGTGATCGGAGACGCCTGCGGCCATCGCCGGGGTTCGTGGGTACGGGTTGGCGAGTGTCTTGTGTGGCCGGCCGAAGTTGTAGTGCATGAAGTGGATCGCGACGGCGGCCGTGTGGTTGTCGAGCTTCTTGGAGAATCCGTTCGTGAGGCGCGTGAACCGGCGCATTCCCATACGCATCGTGAGGTTCTGCCGCTCCACGTAGCTCGTGCTGACCTTCGTCGGGTCCGGGTCGCCCAGGCGGACCTTCGTCTTCGTCCCGACGCACACAGGTGGGCTGTAGCGGCCCTGGCCGACGGGCTGACTGCGGTACTGCTTGATGAGCTGCGCCCAATCAACCTCGCCTTTGCTGAAGACGAGGCCGACGACACCGCGATAGGTCTGGTGTGCGTCCGTGCTGAGCTGGATACGGCCCGCTACACGCTCCTTCAGATCCTCCATGAAGGTCCAGCAGTCGCCCAGCTTGCGCTCCCCGACGAGCCACGACACGGCAAGCTTCGAGTCGGCGTCCAGCGCGACCCATGTCCAGACATCGCCGCGGTGATCACCTTCGTGGTCCTTGGGCACGTTTTTCGCCTTCGAGTACACGAACGACCAAATCTCGTCTGCCTCGATCGTCTTGCACGACAGGTCGCGCAGAGTCCGGTCCTGGTACTCAGCGCACGCGTCGCCCACGTCCAGCAGGAGCTTCGACACGGTGTTGATCGAGCAGCCCGCCATTCGGGTCGTCGCGCGGAGGCTGTTCCCCTCGACCAGCATCGAAAGGATCTGCGCGCGCTTCTCGGCGCTCAACCTGTTCATACCGAACATTATGCATGAGCGGTCGGACAGAAAACTATTTTGCGGTCTAACAGCCTGGCGACACCCGAGGAACGCGAGGCCGGTAGCATGTCCGGCCGAAGGGGATTGCGTCCAGTGGAGCCACGCTATAAATCACTTATGGTTGCGCTTGTGCCGCAGCCGCGGCAGATGCCGCCGCCTCCGTTCGACAAGGGGGAGCTACAGGGCATCTTCGCGGAGGTCACCCGGCGCCACTCCTACCAAGCGTTCGAGTTTACGCCGAACGGCCGGGGCGCATTGTTCAGCAACGGGCCGGATGATGCTGTAGAGCTGCGGCCTGCACTACTTCGCATTGAGGCCAAGATGAATGGTCTCGACGTTCTTACTGCCGAGATGGCCGAGGCCAAGGCAAAGGACATCTTGACGCTCGCAGCCGGACGATTGCATATCGAGGCCTTCTTGCAGTGCGCTATCCAGGTCATTGCCTCCGTAGATGCGCCAGGCGGTGACGCCAAGGCATTCGTGGCCGAGCACCTGATGCACGGAGACGAGTTGCTTGCGGCTCTCGGCGATGGCTACTTTGCCGGAGGTGCCAGGTTTCGTAACCCACGTGCGCCCGGCGCCGCGCCAGACGAGGACGATTTGAGCATTGAGCCGGACGTCAACGACAATAGGTTGGTCTACTTGGACTACAAGGTCGCGCGAACGGCGCTAACCGAAGCGATCGGACTAGACCAAATGTCCATACGGGTGAGCGATGCGTTTGCTTTCCTGGATGGACCCACGATGCGTCTACTATCAAAGCAAGGAGACTAGACGTGGCCACCATAGACATCACTCGGCATAGGCTGGCAACAGGTGTCGCCGGGTACCCTGAAGCAGAAGACGTGCTATTCGACGATCTGTTCGGTCCGAGAACGCAGCAGGGTGTCACCTGGCACTTCCAGCAGCCGTGGGTCGGCGCAATGCTTGGCCGAGTGGCGGACGACGCGTCTCTGGAAACACTAGATCGCCTGTCGGAAGTCCCGCAGGCCACCGCGCCTGAGCCTATGCCACTGACTTCTAGCGAAGTGAGCCTCGCGCTTGTGAGCCGGGCTCGTGGCCGTGTTGCCATCGCCCTGACAGACGAGCAGGCAGATCAACTCATCAAACTGCATAGCGAGGACGCCTTCTCGTAACAGCAGTAGGCTGTAGCGCCCTATGCCCACCATCGAGGGCGAGCTACAGACTCGTACGGAGGATGCCGAGAGATGTGCTGAGCTTTCCCATTTCTCATGCGGGGATGGTCGGCTTGATGCAGAAGGAGTAGTCGAGAGCATCGTCGCTGAACACCATGCGGGAGAGCATCCGCTCGCCACTTTGCGAGTGACGCGTCTTTTGCCGAGCGGATCGCTTGTCGGGCTCACGGCAATCGAATGGAAGGGCGTGCATTTCGAACATCCGCTGTTTCCTATGGCGGCGTATCGTGATGCGGCTTACGTAGCGGTCATAGCCCTAAGTGCTCAGTACCGTGGTGGCTACACGTCCTGCGATGGGCTGTCTCTGAGCGATGTTCTGCTGATCGACGTGTTGCGTCATATCTGCTTGAGCCGAAACGGCACTATGCCGCCAGTCCAAGCTCTCATTGCGCCTGACAACTGGCCAAGTCGCAACCTGTTTGCGCGGTACGGTTTCGTTCAGCCCATCGTGACCGAGCCGGACCTGCTCTACATTCGCCCGAGAAATCTCGCTGTGCTGCACGCGCTTGGGTAGGTGCAGGCTCGCGCCTCAGTGCTTACGAGCGCTCCACCGGGCTTGTGCGGCCCGTTTAGCAGCGTCGCCGCGCTCGCGCGCCGTCATTTTTTCGGCGCGCGCTTTGCCGCCCTTCAGGCCGCCTTTGCGCCCCAGTTCGACGGCGGCGGGGTCCTTCGCGGTGTCCTCCGCCGTGTCCTCGACCTCGCCGGTGGCGATGTCTACGATCAGCTTGGCGAGCTGGTTCGGGTCGCGCGGGCGTTTGCGTGAGCGGTCCGGCACAGCCCGAAGGCTACCAACTCTCCCCGCTGATCCCACTCATCCACCCGTCCACTCAGCTTACGACGTGGCGTGGGAACGGCGGTTTGATCTGGCCCCACTGCGGCGGTCTGAACTGGCCCCACCTCCGTCCGACTGGCTGCTGACTGTTTGAGGCTCATGGAGCTCGAGCGGGAGGCGGCAGTGAGGAATGGGATTACGAGTGGAGACGTTCGAGCAGATCAGGCGGGACAGGGATCGGGAAGGCACCTCGACGAGGGCGTTGGCGGCGAGGTATGGGGTGCATAGGCGGGCGGTGCGTCAGGCGTTGGCGGCGCCGTTGCTGCCCGTCAAGCGCAAGCCTGTGGGTCGGCCAGCGCCGAAGCTGGGGGCGTATCGGGAGCTGATCGACTCCTGGCTTGACGGGGACCGGGATGCGCCGCGCAAGCAGCGTCATACCGCGAAGCGGGTCTGGGAGCGGCTGCGTGATGAGCACGCGGCTGATGTCGCTGAGCGCACTGTTCGGGAATACGTTCACGATCGCCGCGCCGAGCGCGGCGAAGGCGTCCAGGCGTTCGTGCCGCAAGTGCACGGTGCGGGTGTGGAGGCCGAGGTCAACTGGGGTGAGGCGCAGGTCGCGATGGCTGGATCGGCGGCGAGGGTCTACCTGTTTCACATGCGTGCGTGTCATTCTGGTGCGGCGTTCGCGATGGCGTTCCCGCACTGCTCCCAGCAAGCGTTCTTGGAGGCTCACGTGCATGCGTTTGACTGGTTTGGTGGCGTGTTCGGCTTGTTGCGCTATGACAATCTCGCGAGCGCGGTCAAGCAGGTTTTGCGCGGCCGGCGCAGGGTCGAGACGGACCGGTTTATCGCGTTGCGCTCGCACTATCTCTATGAGTCGCAGTTCACGACCCCGGGCATCGAGGGCGCCCACGAAAAGGGCGGTGTGGAGGGAGAGGTCGGGCGTTTCCGGCGCCGTCACTTCGTCCCGGTCCCGGACGTTTCCTCGCTCGGGGAGCTGAACGCGCGGATGCTCGCTGGCTGCGAGTCCGACCTGTCGCGGCGGATCACGGGGCGCCAGGAGACCGTCGGTGAGTCGTTTGCCAGGGAGCGCCCTCTGCTGCGAGGCCTGCCGGCTGAGCGGGCGTCCACGGCTGATGAGGCGACGCCGCGGGTGGATTCGAAGTCGCTGGTCACGATCAAGCAGAACCGCTACTCCGTGCCCGTCCGTCTCGCCGGCTTGCGGGTTCACGCGCGGGTCGGCGCGCGCGAGATCGAGTGCCGTCACGGCGGGGAGCTGGTCGCTGTCCACGAGCGCCAGCAAGGCCGCTTCGGGATCACAGCGTCACTCGACCACTATCTGGAGTTGCTCGCGCGCAAGCCGGGTGCGTTGGCTGGGTCGCTCGCTCTTTCCCAGCAGCGCGAGCGCGGCACCTGGCCATCGGTGTTCGACGAGCTGTGGGAGAAGATCGCCGAGCGATACGGCGCCTCGGAGGCCGCGCGGCAGATGATCGACGTGCTGCTGCTCGCGCGCGAGCACAGCGCCGGCGAGGTGGAGCAAGCGGTCCGTGGCGCCCTCACAGCGGGTGCGCACGACGGACGCGCGGTCGCGGTGCTCACGAGCCGTGGTTCCCGGGCCGTCCCGCGAGAGCTTGATGATCTCCCACAGCGTCTGCAGGGCCTCGGGGCGCCACCACCGACGCTCGGCCACTACGACGAGCTGCTCGTCCCAGCAGGGGGAGCACAGTGAGCGCCCCGGCGCAGGTCCTAGCGATGGAGACCCTGATCGACGCGCACGCGCTCGAGCTGAAGCTCCCAACCGTCAGGGCTCGCTTCCGCACGCTCGCCGAGGAGGCGACACGCGACCAGCAAACCCCGACCGCCTATCTCGCGGCGCTGTTGGAGGCCGAGGTCTGTGAGCGAGCTGAACGCCGCGAACGCCGACGGCTGATCGACGCGCGTTTTCCCTTGATGAAGCGCTTGGAGGACTTCCGCTTCGAGGAGAACCCGAAGATCCCCCAGGCCACGATCGCCGCGTTGGCGCAGGGCACCTGGATCGATGACCGCGAGTCGGTGATCCTCCTCGGCGACAGCGGCACGGGGAAGACCCATCTCGCGATCTCCCTGGCGGTGCTCGCCTGCCAACAAGGACGACGAGTCCGCTTCACCACCCTCGCCGCGCTCGCGAACGAACTACAAGCAGCACAGAGCAAACGCGAGCTTCAGAAAGTCATCGCGCGCTACGCCCGAACCGAGCTCGTCGTCCTCGACGAGCTCGGGTATCTCGCGTTGCCCGAGGGCGCCGCGGAGCTCGTGTTCCAGGTCATCTCCGAGCGCAACGAGCGCGCCAGCCTGATCGTGACGACGAACCTCCCGTTCGGGGAGTGGACGAAGGTCTTCCCCGACGCCCGTCTCGCGAAGGCCGTCGTGGACCGCATCACCCATCGAGCGCACATCATCGACACCGGAGCAGAGTCCTGGCGCTTCCGCCACGGCCTCACCAAAGCGAAGAAAGGGGCCGCCTGACCCC
The DNA here is from genome assembly GCA_963724305.1 of uncultured Solirubrobacterales bacterium. GTDB lineage: Bacteria > Actinomycetota > Thermoleophilia > Solirubrobacterales > Solirubrobacteraceae > Palsa-744. Next base: position 122,253 of record CAVRUG010000004.1, on the reverse strand, counting down.
CACCCGCGAGGCGCGCCGGCGATATCTCGTTCCGCTACGCGCTACGCGCTCCGCTCCACGAGACACCGCCGCAAGTCACAATCAGAGAAGATCAACTACACACAACAACCGACGCGAAGTGGGGCCACTTCAAGCCGCCGCGCCGGGGCCACTGCAAACCGCCGCGCCCAACGCCCCCCTCGCGATCAGCTTCTCCGAGATCTGCGCTCCTTCGGCACAGGTAGCCCGTAGAGCAGGGCGCACGGCGGGAGTCCCAACGCGTCCGCGAGGACCAGCAGTGTCGATATGTACGGCTCCTGCTCGCCGCGCTCCAGGTAGCCGATCTCGTTTCTATGCAGGCTGGCGATGTGTGCGAGCGCTTCCTGCGAGAGGTTCCGGCACTTGCGCTCGGTGCGGAGCTTCCGGCCGAGCGCGAGCAGCAGCCCGGCGCGCTCGGCCTTGTAGGCGTCCTCAGCCATCACGCCCTCTTTCCGGGGTCCGGATAGCGCACCGCTCCGTACGTCTCCGCTTCGACCACCTGCACGAGCTGGGAGACCGTGAGGCCGAGGGTTCGCGCGAGGTCGCATACCTTCGCCCATGTCGGGTTGCGTAAGCCGCGCTCGATCGCGGACAGGTACGTGGGGTGCATGTGGGCGTCGCCTGCGAGGGCTTCGATCGAGAGCCGCCGGGCTTCGCGCAGCCGGCGAACCGCCCGGCCCAGGTCCTTGTTGGAGGGCATCAGACCGCGATCAAGTCCAGCTCATCCATGTACCGGGCGCATTTACTCGCCTGCACCCCGTTCTCGTCTACCTCAAGCACCTCCTCGATCGCGAGATACACCAGTGCGGCGAGGATCGTCCGCTCGGGGATGTCGCCGATCTCCGCTTCGAGTTCTTGGCGTGTCCACTGCTCCGGGTGATCATCGCGGAGGAGCTGCAACACGATTACGCGCTGCGCCATCCACAAGTCGCCCGCGTCAACACGGGTAGGGTTCTCATCGGACATAGGGAGTTCCGGCTCCTTGTGTCAAGGTCCCGGCGCGGGGTACCACCCGCGTCGGGACCGCTGGTCTATGGGATGCCAGCGACCCTACCTCCTCAAATGCCCGACCAGACGGGCATATTCAAACTGAGACACTACCCACGACGTGGTAGTGCATCAGTTTGCAAGTCGGTTGCGGCGTCCCGTTCATGTGAGACGGGAATCCCGTTCATCTGAGACGGTGTAATCCCGCCCATGTGAGACAGCCGGGTTGGGGTTGGCTTACGCGGATGTGCTGCCGAGCGGCTTCATTGCGACCAGGAGCCGCCGCCGGTGTTCGGTGAGGCGGCGCGGCTGTAGTCGCAGTTGTTCGCAGTCGCCGCGACCGTCCTCGGCCAGCCCGGATGACCCGCCCTCCGGCCGCCTACGAACGAAGCCGCTCCCGCCATCTGAGCCGAGCTCGCCCAATGGCGCAGCGCGACGCTGCGCCATTGCCGCGCACTGCCGCCCGGCCGCGAGAGATCACCGCGCGACCGGTTTCATTCCAGTGTTGCGAGCCGGTTTCATTCGGTGTCGTCTGACGAGCTGGCGGGTCTCACGAAGTTGCCACATCACCAGTCTCATGTCCTTGCCACATTCGTCTCACGAAGTTGCGACAGACGCTAGGGGCGCCGGACCGCGCGAATCGTCGAAGGGTGCCGCGGGCTTGTGGGCCGGATCCGGACGCTCCGCTGCCCCCAATGCGCTCGCGTTCTCTTCGTGCTAGCTGTCGCCGCTGAGTCGGGCGACCAGCTCGATCATTGCGTCAAGCGCGGCCTCTAGCGGCTTGGTGTCGCGTTTGACCTGAGTGAGGAGCAGGCCGCCCTGCAGGGCGGCTAGCAGCGCGAGGGCGAGGGTGTCGGGGTCGGTGTCGGGCGCGAGCTCGCCTCGTGCTTGCATCTCTCGTAGACCGCTCTGGATCTCGGCTTCCCAACGTTTGAAGCCCTCGGCGACGTGGGCTCTTGCGTCGGGATCGGTCTCGGCTAGCTGGCCTCCGAGAGAGCCGATTGGGCAGCCGCCGCTGCAGCCGTGCTCGCGCTGGGCCGCGATCACGAAGTCGCGCCAGGCTCGGAGGCCATCCAGCGTGCTGAAATCGAAGTTCTCCTGCCCGCCGACCATTGTGTCGGCCTGGTGGTCAACGACTGCCCGGACCAGGGCCGGCTTGTCGTCGAAGTAGTGGTAGAGCTGCGAGCTTGAGACGTCCGCCGCCGCGCGTACGTCCTCGATCGTCGTGTGGGCGACGCCTTGCCGGAAGATCAACCCGGCCGCCGCGTTGACGATGCGCTGGCGGGTCTCCTGGCCCTTGCGCGTCAACGCGCGAGGCGAGGGGCTAGTCGTGGTCATACCGCAGATTCTACCAACGGAATGGATTGCCCTATCCATTCCGTGTTAGAGTGGAACGCACGATCCATTTCCAGGGTCGCGACAACCACTCAAAGGGAGAACGCGATACATGTCACTTCAAGGCAAGACCGCCCTTATCACCGGCGGCACATCCGGGATGGGCTCCGCCACCGCACTGGCGATGGCCGAGAAGGGCGCGTCGGTGATCATCACCGGCCGCGACGAGACCCGCGGCGCGAGCACCGTAGAGGAGATCCGGGCGGGTGGGCACGATGCGCAGTTCATCGCCGCTGACTTCTCGGAGATGTCCGAGGTGCGGCGCGTCGCCGACGCGGCAGGGGAGATCGATGTTCTGGTCAACTGTGCCGGCTTTGCCGCCCGGGCGTTCAACGGTTGACACCGACGAGGCGGCGTTCGATGGTCTGTTCCAGATCAACGTCAAGGCGCCGTTCTTCCTGGTCGCCGCGCTCGCCCCGAAGATCGCCGCCCGCGGCGGCGGATCGATCATCAACGTCTCCACGATGGTCGCGAGCTACGGCCAGCCAGGCTTGGTTGCCTACGGCGCCTCGCGCGCCGCGATCGAGCTGCTCACCAAGGCGTGGGCCGCCGAATACGGGCCGCAGAACATCCGCGTCAACGCGGTCGCTCCCGGTCCGACGCGGACCCCGGCCATAGAGCCGATGATGGCGATGGCCCAAGAGTTCGCCAAGACGATTCCACTCGGCCGGGTCGCTGACGTGCACGAGCTGTCCGACGTCATCACATTCCTCGCCACCCCGTCGGCCGGCTACATCAACGGCGCGATCATCCACGTCAACGGCGGCCGCACCGCGATCTGAGAGGAGGAGATGATCCTGGGGGCTGTCGCTAGCCCCCTGGTGGGGCAGCCCCTGACCGGTGAAGGAGAGGGTCCCGGGCGCGTGGCCGGTCAGACGTCGAGCCCGGCCGCGCCCGCCCCCGGCGGCTGGCCACGGACCGCGGCAGGCCCGCCAAACACCCACGGCGCGACCGCGACGAGACGCAAAAGTCTGAACAACCGTACCCCGGATCACCAATGACCACGTCTTTACCAAAGGAGCCAAGCACTCAAATGCAAACCACCGCAGAAAAGACGGTGTTGATCACGGGCGCCAACGTCGGGATCGGCAAGGATGTGGCCCGGCAACTTGCTCTTCGTCCGGAGATGTCCCGGATCTACCTGGCGTGCCGGAACCGAGATCGGGCGACTACGGCAAAGGCCGAGCTCGAAGCCGCGACCGGCCGGCGCATCTTCGACATCGTTGTCATGGATGTCGCCAATCTGGATTCGGTCCGCGCCGGCCTGGCCGGCATCAGCGGATCCGTTCGACGCGTTGGTGATGAACGCTGGTGTCATCGGCCCGCAGTCGATGGCCTTGACCGCTGACGGGGTCACCACCGTGTTCGCGACGAATGTTCTTGGCCACGTCGTCCTCCTAGAAGGGCTCCTGGCCGAAGGTCAACTCGGAGAGGTGGCGGTCCTCGCCGGAAGCGAGGCAGCCAGGGGACTTCCGAAGTTGGGGATGAAACGGCCATCGTTCGTCTCAACCTCCGCCGACGAGCTCGCCACCGTCATCGACGGCAGCTACTTCGCCGTCGGAAAAGCGGACTTCAACCTAGCCTTCGCGCAGGCCAAGTACATCGGGGCCCTGTGGATGGCCTACCTGGCCCGCCAATACCCCGACCGCCGTTTCATCACCGTGAGCCCCGGCGCCACCACCGGCACCCAAGCCTCCAACGACATTGCGCTACCGCTGCGTATAGCGGCCAAATACGTCATGCCCGCCCTAGGCATCTCCCACAAACTTGACGTGGGCGCGAAGCGACTGATCGACGGTGTCACCGACCCGACTCTGTCCAGCGGCGTGTTCTACGCCAGCGCGGCCAACAAGCTCAAGGGTCCCCTGGTTGACCAAGCAGACATCTTCCCCGATCTGGCCAACCCGTCGTTTCAGGACCACGCCAACGAGGCCATCCACCGCTTTATCACTTAGGCGCCGAGGCGGCGCGCGGATTCCCGAAACTGCCCAGTCGGTGCGGTCGCGTGGTCGCTTCCCGCGGTCCTCGCATCGTAAAACTCCTGCTCTCAGCCCTATTTTGGTCCGTAACGGGAATTATGGACCACGCAAAGGAAGCGGCAAAACGGCGTCGAAAGCCTGCAGATGACCGCTCTCGGCACCGATCTTGAGTCGCTCGAGCGCCCGAGCCAGCTCGCCGATCTGAAAGCTGCTCGCCGGGAGCTCGCGGACAACCTGCTGGCGGCCGCGCGCGGCGATCTGCCGTTCGAGTGCCCGGAGACCGCTGGCGAGCTCGCCGCGGCGTTCCTGCGGCGTTATGACGACCGGCGCGCGACCCAGGGTGCGTACGCGCTCGATCTCGCCGACTGGAGTGGCACCCGTCTGACGGCCTCTTGATGGCTTTAGTGGCTTGGACGCGAAAGGATGTCTGTGATGCCACGAAGCAGACCGCCGTATCCGCCGGAGTTTCGCCGCGAAGCCGTGCAGTTGGTGTTGGGCGGCAGGAGCGTGAAAGACGTTGCCGGGGCGTTGGGCTGCAGCGAGCAATCGCAGCATAACTGGGTCAAGCAGCACCAGCTCGACAGTCGAGAACGCCAGGACGGATTGACGTCCGCGGAGCGAGAAGAGCTCCGTGAGCTTCGCAAACGGGTCAAGCGCGTCGAACAGGAGCGCGACATCCTCAAGCGAGCCGCGGTTCTCTTCGCAGCGGAGACCGAGACCCGGTGAGCGCCTACCGGATCATCTCGGCGGAGAGGGCCAGGTTCCCAGTCTCTGTGATGTGCGAGACCCTCGGGGTCTCCAAATCGGGGTTTCATGCCTGGGAGCGCCGGGCCCGAGTGACCGTGAGCTCTCCGATGCGTGGCTGACCTCGAGGATCAAGGAGATCCACGAGAACGCACGCGGCGTCTACGGCTCCCGCAGAGTGCAGGCTGAGCTCAGGCTCGGCCAGGACACTGTCGTCTCGCGCAAACGGATCCGCAGGATCATGCGCCAGGCCGGGATCTCGGGCCTCGTGAAGGTCAAGAAGGGCCGCACCACGATCCGGGTTCCGGGCGTCAGGGTCGCCGATGACCTGGTGGAACGCAAGTTCAGGCCCAACGCTCCGAACGTGCTGTGGGTCGCCGACATCACCTACCTGCGGACCTGGGAGGGCTGGCTCTACCTCGCCGCTGTTCAGGACGCCTACAGCCGAAGGATCGTCGGCTGGGCGATGACCGAGCACATGCGCACCGAGCTCGTCGCGGACGCATTGCAGATGGCCGTTACTTCTCGCCGGCCCGAGCCCGGTCTCATACACCACAGCGATCAGGGCTCGCAATATGTCGCTCTGGGCTTTGGACAGCAGGCCCGCGACGCCGGGATCGCGGTCTCGATGGGGTCCAAGGGCGACGCCTACGACAACGCCGTCGCCGAGAGCTTCTTCGCGACGATCAAGAAGGAGCTCGTGCACCGCCAGTCATGGCCGAGCAGACGCGATCTCAGCTCGGCCGTGTTCGAGTACATCGAGGCCTTCTACAACCGCCAAGACGACACTCCACCCTCGGATACCTCTCCCCAGAGGAATACGAGAGAGAGCAGAAACCAACAATCAAACAGCCCTAGCCGCTAAAGCCCGCGACAGGCCACGAAACGGGTGCCACTCCAGTACTTCCACGTCTACGAGCACCAGGACTGGGCGACCCGCGCTCTCGTCGGCGACAGCCCCGCCGCCTGAACCGACTGCGGGATGGCCCCAGACGTGACCGCCGCCGACCAGAGCAACATCTGAATCACGCGCCGGTCAGAGAGATATTCCCTCGTGTGTTTTGAGGGTTGTTTTAGGGTGGGCTATATGGTAGTGTGGACGTGACCAAAGGAGGAACACGATGCCCCTCGTTCTCAGTACCGCCGAGCAGCTCGAGCATGATGCGTCCGCACAGCCAACCGCGGCGGTCGCTGGCTTCCTGCAGGACACCCTCGGGCAGCGGATGACCGCCTATCTCGCCGGGCTCAACGACGTCAAGCAGATCGGCCGCTACCGCAAGCCCGACGGGCCCACACCCACTCCGCAGGTCGAACTGCGGCTGCGCGAGGGCTACAAGGTCGTGCGCATGTTGCTCGACTGCTACGACCAGGCCACGACCCGCAACTGGCTGTTCGGCACCAACAGCCGCCTCGACGACCAGGCACCGATCGGGGTGCTGCGCAACGGCAAGGTACCCGAGGACTTCGTCGCCGTGGTCCGCGCCGCGCGCCAATTCGCCAGCGCAGACGTGTGAACACCCCCGGCCTGAAGACGCCGGGCGAGGTCCGCTGGCGGGTCGGCCACATCTCCGACCCGATCGGGTTCATCCCAACCGAGCGATGCTCCTGGAACCATCGCTTCGACGACTCCAAGCAGCGCTTTCGCACGCTCTACTGCGCGATCCGCCCAGAGACCGCCCTGCGCGAGGTGCTCGCTGACCTCCGTCGCAACACCGATGAGCTGGCCCGCTATCTCGAGACATTCGGCGAGGACGCCCGCGCCGACCTGCCAGCCGAGGAAATCTCTGCCGACTGGCGAGGCCAGAACGTGCTCGCTCCCTGCCGAATCGACAGCGACGGCGAGATCCTCGACCTCACCGACCCAGCTGTGCGCCACCAGATCGAGCAGCGCCACGCCGCCCTGCTGGCCGCCCACGGGATGGCCCACCTCGACATCGCCCAAGTCACGGTCAGGCGCCGCGCAGTGACCCGCGCGCTCGCCACAGACGCCCACGACGAGCTCGGCTGCGCGGGGATTCGCTTCCCCTCCAGGCTCGACGGCCTGCCCTGCTACGCCCTGTTCGAGGGCCGCGCCCGACTCGAAGCCATCGACCCGCCGATCCCGTTGACCGACCCCCCTCCCCCGGCCCTCGAACACGTTGCCGCCGATTGGGGCCTCCTGCTACAGCCAGCACCAGCGCTTGCTCCGGCGACGAAGAAGGCGCCGTAGTCTCACACATGGGCGAGATCGGGCTGTCTCAGATCGGCGGGACGCCGCAGCGATGGTTGTCGTCACCCCCAACATGCATCACGATCCCCGCTGGCCTGCAAATGCGCGCCCACGATCAAGCGACCTTTGCTGCCTCGCCTCCAGCGACTCGCAGGCGAGCAGGCCTCGCGGAACTTCAGCCTGCCCGTGATCGTCGGACTTGAGAAGTCCGGGCAGTTCAGCGAGCACGCCCAAGCCATCAGCGAGCACATACCCGTAGGACAGCTGATGGTCCTCACCGAGGACTATGTGACGCGCTACATCACATTCAAAGGCAGCCCCCACGGAGCCGACACCTACTACGGCCGGCACTTCTTCTACCGCGCCCGCAACGGGTCGATCTTCACGATGACGGTGCCCCCCCTCGGGCGACTCGGAGTGACGCCGAGCGACCCGTTCGCCCTTCAGGACTACCCGACACTCAGAGCGACCTGCGAGGTACTTGACCGCATCGGCACCCGGCTGTATGAGAACGCGACAATTCCCGCCGCGCTCGCACACCAATGGTACGCATATCCGCTGGCCGCCGCCGGGCAAGTGCTGAAGCTACACGCAGAGGAGCACCTGGAGAAGACATCGGCCTCCTCCTGACCAACCCGGGGCGGGAGGAGCGGCGATCTGCCCGGAGAGCAGAACGCGTCGGCCTGGACCGCAAGAGGCGCACAGGCGCACACCCGTTGCGGCCCCGGTGCGAGTCGATGCAGGGTGACACTCACTCCCGATGGTTAGGAGCCGAGAAGCTCGTCTAACGTCTGCCGGTCGGGCCCGTTCTGCGCGGCCCGTACTCTTCATCTGTCGTTCGGACATCTGGTCCGCGCGGCGGCCGAGGTCTCGACACGGCTGGCAATGCCGCGCTCTGACGCGAGCAGTTCACGTGGGCTGGCACCGTGCGCCCGGGCGCACCCAGAGCGGGCGCGACAAAGAACGGTTCGGTGTCTTCGCCATCGTGTATGCGGCGTTTGCACTTCGGGCAGTGACTCATATGGCCCAATTGTAGATCGCTTACTGGAGCATTCCGACGATCTCGGCCGCCGTCCAGATATGGTCGGCGACGGCAGTGAGCCTCTGCTGTAGAGCGGCTGCTACGACCGCGGCGGCGGTGAGACGCTGCACTGGAACAAAGCCAGCGGCGATGCCCCTACACTTCAAGGGCCATGTCGACACATCCTGCGAGCCAGAGCGAACCCGAGCACTTGGAGCTCCCGGTCGAGGAGCTGCTGCGACGGGCGCGTCCGCTGCCTGACCACGATGAGATGGTGATCGAGGGTCTCAGCGAGGAGGAGGGCGAGGCCTTCCTCGCAGCCGTCCAGTCGTGACCGCGCCCGGATCGCGCGGCGCGATCGTGATCGACACCGACGTCTTCAGCGCCGACCTGGTCCCGACCTCATGGCTCGCTCAACGCTACGCGCCGATCATCACCGGCCGGCCAGCGTTCATCTCCTTCCAGACGGCCACGGAGCTGCGCTACGGGGCGATCCGCCGCGGCTGGGGCGAGGCGCGGATGCTGAAGCTCGACAGCAAGATCCAGCGCGCGGAGGTCGTCCACACCGGCCCCGAGCTCGTGGCGATATGCGCCCAGCTGCGTGCCGACTGCGCCGCGATCGGCCACGCTCTCGCGCAGCGCGAGCACAACGCTGACCGGTGGATCGCCGCGAGCGCGATCCGACTCGGGATCCCGCTCGTCTCCAACGACACCATCTTCAAGGCCGTACCCGACCTCACGCTCGAATCGCTCGCATAAGGAGCGCTGCCCGGGCGGAAGCTGCAGCGAGCGTCCTCGCACATCGTCGTCTCGCGGACCGCGCCATTGAGGTCCTCGCTTCGGTCTCACATGGACGGGACGTCACGGTCTCAGATGAATGGGACTCGGCTGTCTCAGATCGGCGGGACGTCGCAGCCTAAGCGCACTACAGCTGTCGGACAACCATCGCCGGGACACCCGCGACGACTGTTGCTGGGGGGACGTCATGCGTCACTACTGCACCGGCGGCAACCACAGAGTCGGCGCCTATCGTCACGCCGGGGAGGATCGTGGCCGCGGCTCCGATCCACACATTTGTGTCGATGGTGATCGGTTCGGCGGTGATATAGGCCTTCCGTTTGTCGGGCTCAACGGGATGCCCAGCCGTGACCAGGTTGACCTTGTGAGCGATCATGACCCCGTCGGCGATGTTGATGGCTGCGTGGCCCGTAAACGCGCATTCGTAGCCGATGAAGACGGCTTGACCGACGGTGATGTTCAGCCCGTAATCGCTATAGAAGGGCGGGACGAGATTGAGACGGTCGCCAACGGGCTTGCCGATCAACTCTTCGAAAGCCGCTTGGATTGACTCCGGTTCGTCGTAGCAGAGCGCGCTGAGCTTGGCGGAGAGACGCGTGGCCACCTTGATCCGGTCGTGTAGCGCGCGGAACTCAGGCGTCCGTGTGGCAATCCACTGGCTTTCGTCTATCACTGACATTGATCTCCCTTCCAAACGCTGCTTTGGGCTTCCGGCTTCACCGAGCTACGGACGCACACACACATCAGCTTAAGGTCGCCGCGGACGTTCACCCCGGGGCATCGGCCGCATGCGGCTGTCCCGCACAACCAGCCATCTCCGTTTACTGCTCGGTGTCGGGTCTAGGGTTGTCCTCCGGCTCGGTTTGAGCGACCATCAGGACGTAACCATCGGGGTCGGTGAGCTGCATCTGCTGACGTGGTCCGGGTGTGCCGTCCTCGATCTCGCCGGCGTCGATGCCGGCTCCGAGCAGCTGTTCGCGCAGCGCGGCCAGATCGCTCGAGTACAGGTAAAACAGCACCCCCTGGCCGGCCGGATCGACCGCGTCGCCGTCGGTGCTGACCATCAGCTGCGCTCGATCGCTCTCTAGCGCCGCCCAGACCGGGGTGCCCTTGTACTTGTAGACGCTCTCCAGGGTGAACCCGAGGTGGTGGTAGAAGTCGATCGACCGCTGCACGTCATCGACGTGCACGAACGGGATCAGGCCGCTCACCCGGTGCTCGGGAGCCGGCTGCACGACCGCGGGCCGGCCGAGGCCCTCGAGCACGGGGGCAGCCGGCATCTCCTCGCCCTTCAGGTATGCCTTGGCAACGGCCCGGTCTGCGCACCCCTTCAGCTCGACGACCTTCCTGTCCCGGACTGTCACGACCATGTAGGCGATTCCTTCGTCAAGTGGGCGCTCGTTGTTAGGAAGGGGCGTCTCAGGCCGGAAGGCGACGAGCACGCGCGACCCGTCCTGGATCGTCTCCTCGATCGTGCCGCGCACGCGGCCGGCGAGGTTTCGGCTCATCGTGTCGATGATCGCCTCGCGGCCCTCGCAGTTCCACGGCCCGTCGGTCACCGCCCGCCAGCGCGCGTCCGCCGCAAGCTCCTGCTCGAGGACCGACAGGTCACCGCGGGAGATCCCCGCCCACAGCCGCTGGATCAGAGCTACCTCCGGGCTCTCGTTGATCACGCTCATCTTCGCTCGTCTTCCTTTCGCGTCTGGTCTTGAGTCCTACGTGTCGTCTCAGGTCCGCGGCGCCCGACGCACACGAACTAGCAGACCGTCAGGGAGGCGGACGAGGGTAGGCCGCATACGGAAGTGGTCAGCGTCAACCAGGCACGCACCGAAGGCTACTCCCCAGCCCACCGGCGCTCAAGGCCAGAACAGGACTGATCGCGTTGGCACAACGCCGACCGCTGGATCGCCGCGAGCGCGATCCGACAGATCGGTGAGAGGCCGCAGCGGCGGCGGTGCGACCTCCTGAGCCATAGAATCGCGGCGGTGCCGTTCACCCTCACGAACCTTCGAGCGGATCCGGTCGATGTCGGGTCCAACTTCGACGGCGCGCCGGATCTAGAGTTCCGCCTGGTGGGTACGGCGCTCGAGCTCGAGCAGTCCGGCCTCAGCTATCAGCGCATCCCGCCCAACTACCGGTTCCCCTACGGCCACACGCACAAGGAGCAGGAGGAGGTGTTCGTCGTTGTGGGCGGGAGCGGGCGGATGAAGCTCGATGACGAGATCGTCGAGGTCAAGAAGTGGGACGCCGTGCGCGTTCCACCCGGTACATGGCGAGGGTACGAGGCCGGGCCGCAGGGCCTCGAGATCCTCGTCTTCGGCGCGCCCCACCTCGGCGAGAACCCGCGGGAAGACGTGGAGGGTCAGCGAGACTGGTGGGCCGACTAATAGCGCGCTTCGCGTCTCGTGCGGGCACTCCCTGACCGGACTTGGTTAGCCGAGTGCTCGCTCGAGGTGGGCACAGGCCGCGCACGACATCGACGAGGATGTCCAGTCGCCCGGTCGCGCTGAGGACGAGGACGTCTTGCGGGATGGTTAGTGCGCATGGGCGACATTTGCTGGCTCTCGGCGATGGCGGTCGGGGTCGACTTCGAACGCGTGCAGGCAGTGCTCAGAGCAGAAGTAGAACGTTTGGCCGCCGAGCTCCTTCGTGACCGCCTTGGCGCGGTCAACCTTCATCCCGCACATCGGGTCGGTGGCACCGCGGCGCGCGGTCAGCCAGAACAGACCGGCGAAGATCGCCCCCCCGAGCATGTTCAGGAACAGTTTGTAGTTGACGGTGATCGTGCCGAAGATCTCCCCGCGCGAGGGCCGTGGCCCGGTCGGGATCAGGCCGGCGGCGCTGAACAGCCCGTCGACGATCAGCGCGGCGATGACCATCGTGAGGAACATCAGCGCCACGATCCGTACCGTGAACAGGGTGCCGTAATACTTGCGGTAGATCGCGATGATCGGTAGCACGATCAAGTCGGCGAATAGGAATGCGAGCACCCCGGCGAAGCTGATCCCGCCCGACCACAGCACTGCAGCCAAGGGGACGTTGCCGACTGAGCACACGAACGACAGAACGGCGATGATCGGGCCGACGATCACGTTCTCGATCGCACTCAGCACACCACCGGTGTGCCGCAGGAAGAGACCGTTGAAGAAGCCGTTGTGAAGCTGGGCGATGAACCCGGCGAGCAGGAACCCGACCGCGATCTCCTTGTAGAGCATCTGCCAGTCGCCGCGGAAGTTGTGCGCGACGTCCGACCACGCCGACACCGAGGTCAGTCGCTCACGCCAACTGAGCTGCTCACTTGCCAAGTGGTGCTGGTGGCCGGTGTCGGCTTGCTGGGCGTGCTCGCGCGCCTGGGTCTCCAAGCGCGGCGAGACGAACACCCGCAGGAGAACGGCCATCAGGACGATCATCACGATCCCGCCGAGATACTCGGCGAGCGTGAACTGCCAGCCGATCAGCACCCACAGCACCAGCCCGAGCTCCCACACGAGGTTGGTCGAGGCGAACTGGAACGCGAGCGCGGTGGTCGCGGAGGCCCCCTTCTGAAACAGGGACTTGGCGATCGCGATCGCCGCGTAAGAGCACGAGCTCGAGGCGGCGCCGAGACTGGTCGCCAACGCGAGCGGCTTGGGTCCAGACCCCGACAGCGCCCGCTCGATGCGCTCGCGCGGCACCCACGCCTGAACGATCCCGGAGATCGCGAACCCGAGCACGAGCGCCCACCACACCTCCCAGGCCATCAGGAACGAGTCCCGGAGGCCGTGCCAGATCACGTCCAGAACGTCTGTCATGGCGTTGCTCGATGGATCACCAGCGCAGTAGCAATATACCCATAGGGGGTAATGGTACTATGTCGAGCATGACGCCTACCCCCACCTCCCCCACGCGCGGCTACACCGCGACCAAGGACCAGTTGCTCGCCCGCCTTGCGCGGATTGAGGGCCAGGTCCGCGGTATCGAGCGGATGGTCGAGGAAGACCGCTACTGCATCGACGTGCTCACCCAGATCTCCGCCGTCCAGGCGGCGCTGGACAAGGTTGCGCTCGGACTGCTCGACGGGCACGCCCACACCTGTGTGATCGGCGCCGAGCCCGACCAGCAGGACGAGCGGACCGCCGAGATGATGGCGGCCGTCGGACGGTTGATGCGCCGCGGCTGAGCCAGGGACCAGGGGCGCTCGGCTCACACTGGCGTGCCTTTGTACTTGTAGATGTAGACGCTCGCCAGGGTGAACCCGAGGTGGTGGTAGAAGTCGATCGACCGCTGCACGTCATCGACGTGCACGAACGGGATCAGGCCGCTCACCCGGTGCTCTTGCGGGCTGTCAGGAGGTGCTATCGATTGTGGCGAGGAAGTCGCGGAAGGCCCGGTCGATGCGTGCGGTGTCGCCGGTGGCGTCGAGGTCCATGAGCAGGCCGCGGATGACGGCGAGCACGACGGTCGCCAGTCCAGGTCGGCCGAGGCTGCGCATGCCTACCTCGAGCGGTGCGAGCCAGTCGGTCGTCGCAGTCCGCCGGAAGCCGGGCCAGAGTGGTTCTCCTGCGGTGTCGTGCAGCCGGCCGAACATGCGGAGGTAGGGCTCGCCCTGTGGCCCGGAGATCGCGGACCAAGCGCGGGCCAGGGTGGTCGGGTAGGGCTCGTCGAGTCGCAGGCGTATGAGGTCGGTGAAGGCCTCGACCTGGCGCCGGCGGGCCTGTCCGAGGACCTCGCGGAGCAGTCCGTCACGGGTCCCAAAGTGGTAGATCAGCATCCGGTTCGATGTGCCTGCGGCGGCGGCCAGCGGCCCGAGCCGGTCCGGGAGTCCGTGCGCGAGCGCGTGGTCGGTGCACGCGTCGAGGAGCCGCTGCCTGATTTGTGGTTGGCGCTGTCTGCCCATCGCCCAATATTTTCACGTAACGATCGGTACGTCTATTGTTGCTCGATAGTAGATCAACCCACGACGAGGAGGTCATGATGAGGATCGTTTTCGTGCACGGGGCATGCGTGGAGGACGGATCGTGGTGGTGGCACCGAACCGGTGAGCTGCTGGCCGAGCAGGGCCTCGCCAGCGAGGCGCCCGCTCTGCCGAGTTGCGGCGAGACGGGTGAGCCGACGAATGCAGGAGGACCTGGGCTGGCCGAGGACGTCGCCGCGGTCCGACACGTCTTGACTGCGAGCGACGAACCGACTGTGGTGGTCGCCCACAGCTACGGCGGGATCGTCACCGCGGAGGCCGCGGCGGGCGTCGAGGCCGTGCGCCATCTGCTGCTCGTATCCAGCTACCTGCCGGAGGTCGGGCAGAGCCTCTCCTCGTTCGGCGGGGAGGAACCCGCCCCGTTCCTCGAGATCGACCCCGAGGGCGGCACGTTCACCGTCCGCTTGGACGCCTTGGCTGAAACGTTCCTGCAGGACTGCGACCCGGAGATCCAGCGCGAGGCTACTGACAAGACGGCCCGGCAGAGCCTGGCGGTTCTCGAGCAGCCGGTGCAGTCAGCGGCTTGGCGGCATGTCCCCTCGACATACCTCCTCTGCGCAGAGGACCACGGCACCCCCGCTGAGTTGCAGCGCGAGTTCGCCGGTCGGGCGGACAGCGTCGTGGAACTCGACGCCGGCCACCACCCCTTCCTCTCCCAGCCGGCCGCCGTCCGCGACCTGATCCTCGCGCTGTGACGGCGAGGCCATGCAGCCCGGCCTAGCACGTTCCAGGGATTTGCCGCCCATGGGCGTTGCGGGTTACCGGCGGCGAAAGCCGCGGTCCGGCTTGGGATCGAGCGGGCTCGGCGGTAGACCGGGCGGTGGATCCTCGAGGTTGTAGCCTGACGGCGCGATGTCGTTGGGCGCGCCAGGATGGAAGAGCGACGCGAGCAGCTGGGCCTGCCCGCGGCCGACGCCGAGCTCGCCCATGCCGCCGTTGTACATCTGGATGCCGGCGGACTCGCAGTACGCGTACAAGCGGCTGAGCTCCTGCAGGCGGCCGACGCGGCAGGGCTTGACGTTCACGATCCGCTACCTTGATAGGGGTCGCGCCGATCGACGCGACGTTCGTGATCGGCGCGTCGTAGGAGACGCGATCCGCGATCGGCATGAGCAGCTCGAGCACCGCAGGGCGGTCGTGCGGGTCCTCGAAGACGACCTCGGTGAACGTGGCCAGCGTGCGTTCGTACATCGCCAGCAGCGCCGCCTCGTCCTCTACCTCGAGGCCGTACTGACCCTTGAAGTCGATCGTCGCGACGCCCTCGACGGCGGCGATGCGGTCCATGATCTCCTGCGTCCACGCGGCGCGACATCCAGCTTGAAGCCCACCGTCGGATGTATCGCCCGCCGGCTGGCGACCTTGTCGATGTCCGGTGGATCGCCGAGCCCGAACGAGTTGACGAACGTCACCGGCTGCGGCGTACGGCCGAGGACCTCGGGCAGGCTCGTGGCCGACTGCCGCAGCGCGAGATCGAGCGCCGCGGACTCGAACGTCCAGCGCCGCCAGTTGCGCTGCAGCTCGTACTCGGGCGGCTCATGCCACATGTCGATCGCGTCAACGTGGGCGAGGAAGCCGGCGAGCGTCGCCCACTCGCCGGTCAGCGGGAAGTCGCTCGCGCGCAGGCTCTCCTGGGCATCCCCCATGCCGACCTGCTCGCCGACGCCCTCCTCACCACGGCCCTGCAGTCGCAGCTGCGTCGTCGAGTGGTCCTCGAGCCCGGTCGGGCCGCTCGGCAGGAGCGCCTCGAACGAGGACGACTCAATCGCGATCGGCAGGTCCTTGACGGCGCTCCAGAGGTCGATCATGAGGTCCCCTAGCTCTTGGTGATCGGGTGCATGGGTGACACCCTATGTGGTCGTGGCGAGCGCGATGGTCACCGTCGCGAGGAGGAGACGCATCGCAAAGAGGTGTGACGCCACGGGTCTCTAGGGCAGGTAGCTCACGAAATCAGCGACGGGCGCCCGCTCGGGTACATGCTGGTCCTGGCGAGGGCGGCCGAGGTGGAGTAGCCCAATTGGGGTCTCGAGGGCGTCGAGTGCGAGCACTTCCCGGCCGACCGGCGAGTCGAGGAGCGGCAGGGTCCGCCAGTAGCCGGCGAGCCCTGCCCCGTGGGCGGCGAGTAGCACCAGATAGGCGGCGACCGCGCTCGCGAGCAGGTCCTCCCTTTGCTGAGCGCTGTCGCCCTGCATGAAAGCCGATGCGACAACGAGGGTGGGCGCGCGATCGAGCTTGCTCGCTGAACCGGGAGCGGCGTTCTCGGCGATCTCCTTGAGCCGCTCAACCGTGTGAGAGCCGAGCACCCGAAAGCGCCATGGGTTGGTGAGGTGGTGGTTTGGAGCCCAGCGTGCTAGCTCGAACAGCTGTTGCAGCAGCTCGGGCGCCACTGGCTCTGGAGCGAACACCTTGTGGGTGCGCCTTGTTCGGATTGCGCGCTCGAGTTCCATGCCTCAGCGAACGTACCCGATCTCGATGAGACGCCGCGCGTAGGCTGAGGGCGGTCCGCTGAGGGTCGGCGCGGTGGTCGAACGCGCGGCCGGTCGTGGCGTTGACCTGCTCGCCACCGAGGCGCGTGCGGGCAACGACGGCTAGGACCCTGGTTCGAGCTCCCGCAGAAGCCGCTCGCTCACAGCGCCCTTCGCGTCAGGACTTGATAGACGGCCGTTTCGCCCGTCTCAAAGCCACGGCGCGCGGCACGGAGATACAAACGCCAGATGCGAGTTCGCTGCTCGCCAGCCAGCGTTTTGGCGGCGTCCAGGTGCTCGTCCAGCCGCTGGCTCCAGTGACGCAGAGTGACCGTGTAGTCCTCCCTGAACTCCTCTACATGCTCGCTCTCAAAGCCGGCGCGCTCGAGCGCGAGCTGGATGCGTGACAGCGGCAGGGGCTCGCCGTCGGGGAACACGTAGCGAGTGGAGAAGATGTCATCGAGCGGTTTGTGGTTGGGGTCAAGGGCCGCGATTGCGTGGTTGAGGAGCAGCCCGCCGGGACGCAACAGCGTGTATAGAGACCGTGCGTAGAGGTCGATCTGGCGCGCGCCGACGTGCTCGGCCATGCCGATGCTCGCGATCGCGTCGAAGGACGTGTGCGGCAGCTGGCGGTAGTCAGCTACACGGATGTTCACCCGATCCTCGACCCCGGCCTCGGCCACCCGCTTGCGTGCGAGCTCGGCCTGCGGAGGTGAGAGTGTGACGCCGGTGACGCTCACACCGTAGTTCTGGGCCGCGTGGATCGCGAAGCTGCCCCAACCGCAGCCGACGTCGAGCACGTGCATCCCGGGCGCCAGCCCAAGCTTGCCGCTCACCAGCTCGAGTTTCGTGTGCTGGGCGTCCTCGAGCGTCTGCGCGCCGCGCGAGAAGATCGCGCAGCTGTAGGTCATCGACTCGTCCAGGAACAGGGCGAAGAAGTCATTGCCAACGTCGTAGTGGTAGCGGACCGCCGCCGCGTCGCGCTCGATGCTGTGAAGGCGCCCACGGAGGATCAGCTCGAGAGCCGGGCGGTGCGGGAACCCACCGGGCGCTGCCGCGGCGATGATGGCCAAGCCCAGACGTACCCGCTCGGCGCTGCTCAGCGCCGGTGGCTCCCATTCGTCGACCACGATGAGCGCCGCATCGAGGTCATCAACCGCCAGCGAGCCATCGGTGTAGGCGCGACCGAGACCCAGCGATCCGGGAGCTCGAAGGAAGTGCGCGAGGGCCGAGGGTCCTCGCACGATGAATGTCGGGGCGTTGGGGGCGGTCGCCCCGACGACCCCTCCGTCCCAGAAGCGCACATGGAAGGGCCGTGACGGGAGCAGACGTCGAAGCTCTCGACAGAGAGGGCCGCTTGCTTGAATCAGTGCCATCGCGACCGGTTTAGCAAAGCGTCGGCCTGGTGAGAGAACGTAGGCACCAAGTCGTGGGCTGCGTCGATGAATGGTTTGGGTGTTGCATCTGCGCTCAGCCCTCTGCGCCGTCAGCCTCCTCGACCGAGAGCTGGACGCGGTCGGAGTAGAACGCGACGTGGCCCTTGATCTCGGCGACCGCCGGGCGGGGATCGGCATAGAACCAGACTGCGTCGGCACCGCGCTCCGCGTCACGGGCGATCGAGTAGTAGGACGCCTCGCCCTTGTACGGGCAGTAAGTGGTCAGCTCGCTGGCCGCGAGCTGTGACCGGTTGACGTCGGCGATCGGGATGTAGCGGACCGGTGGGTAGTTGGCCTCGCGCAGAACGAGTGTCGAGTGGCTGTCGGCGATCGTCGCCTCACCGCTACGAACGACGACATGGTCGCCGCTCGAGGTGATTGTGATCGGGTGGTCGGGACCCGGGGTCTTGATTGCACGTGACATGCTGGCTCCTTCGCTCATTGCAGCCGGAACACCGGATGCTTGGGTGCGGCGCCGCGCAACTGCTCGGCCGAGGAGTCTGGCCCGACGCCGTCGAAGAACACGCCTACCTCGAACTTCCAGCGCTTCAGGTAGGCGCGTAGGACGGGTGGCTTATCGTCGTCCGCCAGCTCGACCGCGGCGAAGTGCTCGCTGCGCGAGCCAACCAGCAGCCGGCCCTCCCCGCTGGCTCGCAGGTTGCGCACCCACTGCGTTTCGCCACGCGGCGCGACGAGATAGCGCTCACCTTCGAAGGTGAGCAGATTCACCGGGGTGCGACGCGGCTCACCGGAGGTGCGCCCTGGCACCTCCAGCACGCGCGAGCCGAACAGGCTGATGCCGAGGCGGGTGAGGCCGGCCACGGCCGGATTGAACACATGGCTGGTGAACCAGCCAGGACGCTTACGCTCGAAGTGAGCCGTGGCCGAGCCGTCCATCTGCACACAGCAAAGGCTACCTCTTGTGGAAATAATGCCCCTGGTCAAGGTCGGCGATGAGCCCGGGCTGGGTCGGATCCCACCCCAGCAGTTCCCGCGTCCACGCGCTGGAAGCTGGAGCGTCGAGCCCGAGGAACCCCCCTAGCCAAATGAAGTGCTCCCCCGCGTCCTGCGCAGAGACGGACACGACCGGGATGCCTAGATGTCGCCCGATGACCTCGGCGATCTCCCCGACCGGCACGCCTTCCTCGGCGATTGCGTGCAGCGTGGTCCCCGCCGGTGCCTTTTCCAGCGCGAGGCGGAATAGGCGGGCCGAGTCGAGCCGGTGCACCGCTGGCCAGCGGTTGGCTCCATCGCCGATGTACCCCGAGACCCCTTTCTCGCGGGCGATGCCGACGAGGGCCGCGATGAAGCCGTTATCTCCGTCGCCGTGATTGGTCGGCGGGAGCCGCACGATCGACGAGCGAACACCGCGGGAGGCGAGGGACAGCGTGAACTCGGCCGTTTCCCAGCGGGCCCGCGGACCGCCGCCGAAAGCGGCGATGGCGGCGTGGGAACCATGCCCGTCCTGCTCGCTCACCACCTGCCCCGGTGCCACCCCGAGGATCCCGGAGGCGATCAGGAGCGGCCGGTCGGAGCCCGCGAGCGCCTCGCCGAACGTCTCGACGGCGCGGCGATCTGCCTCGGCGGCAGCCTGAAAGTCACCAGAGAACGCGAGCTCGTGCTTGAACGCAAGGTGGATCACGCCATCCGACGCCGCAGCGGCATCGCGTAGGGCGTCGAGATCATCGAGATCGCCGTGGTGCACATCGGCGCCGGCGGCGGTGAGGGCGTCGGCCGAGGCATCCGAGCGAGCCAGCCCGATGACCTGATGGCCCGCGCCGATGAGCTCGGGAACGACGGCGGAGCCGATCCAGCCGGACGCGCCGGTGACGAATACGCGCATGAGAAACCTCCATTGGACGATCGATGACAGTCACTGCCATCAACATAGCATCCATGTCAGCCGCTGCCGTCGAATAGGATTGTGGCATGGGTCGATGGGAGCCAAACGCGCGCGGCAGGCTGATGCAAGCGGCCTTCGCGCTCTATGGCGAGCGCGGATTCGAGCAGACGACGGTGGCAGAGATCGCCGAGCGTGCGGGACTGACGGAGCGGACGTTCTTCCGGCACTTCGCCGATAAGCGCGAGGTCCTGTTTGCGGGTGCGGGCGCGCTGCAGGAGTTGCTGGTGAGCACGGTCGCCAAAGCGCCCGCGTCGCTGGCACCGATCGACGCGGCAGCCGCTGGTCTCGAGGCCGCCGGCGCACTTATTCAGGAGGGCGGGGAGCTCGCACGTGAGCGCCAGGCGATCATCGCGTCGAGCACAGAGCTTCAAGAGCGTGAGCTGATCAAGCTCGCGTCACTCGCTGCCGCGCTCGCGGAGGCGTTGCGCCGGCGGGGCGTCGAGGACCCGGTCGCGAGCTTGACCGCCGAGGCAGGGATCGCCGTCTTCAAGGTCGCGTTCGAACGCTACGTCGATGAGACCAACCGGCAGGAGTTGCCGGGGCTCATCCGCGAGTCGCTCGACGAGCTGGGATCCGTTACCGCGCATCGAGTAACTGGTTAGCCTCGCCGAGCCGCTGGTTAGCCTCTCGCCGAGCATCCGCCTGCGTAGGAGCGGTGCCGGCCGTTCACGCGCGCTCGCGGATGACCCGCGATCACCCACGTCTACCCGACCGTTCAGCCGCCGTGGCCGCAGCCCGGGCCAGAACGTGAGGACACAGGCGCCGCTTGGCATACCCTGTCGATTTCGCGCTTCGCCGTTCGTCGTAACACGACCGCACACACCGGGTCGATGTTGACCCACGACCTCAGGAGTGATCATGACCGACTCTTCCACCCAGGGAATCAAGATCGTGCTGCATCCCGTCTCCGACCTGGAGGCAGCCAAGGCCCTATATACGGCCCTGCTCGGCATCGCACCGCAGGCCGACTCCCCCTACTACGTCGGCTTCGACACTGGGGGCCAGCACATCGGGCTGGTGCCAAACGGCGGGCCGCAGAGCATGGCCTCACCGGTGGCCTACTGGCAGGTGGCGGACATCGAGTCAAAGCTCGCCGAGGTGACCGCCGCGGGCGCCACCGTGAAGGAGCCGGCGCACGAGGTCGGCCCCGGCCGCACCGTGGCCACCTTCACCGACCCCGACGGCAACGTCCTCGGGCTGGTTCAGGACCGATGAGCGGTCCTGTCTGGCAGATGCAGGCACGATAGAGGTATGGCCACGAGGTCGAAGACGCGCTCGCCTGCGTCGCACGATGCCGACAGCCACGGCCTGATCCGCGTGCACGGCGCGCGCGTCAACAACCTCAAGGACATCAGCGTCGAGCTCCCCAAGCGCCGGCTGACGGTGTTCACCGGCGTCTCCGGCTCGGGCAAGAGCTCGCTGGTGTTCGGCACGATCGCCGCGGAGTCCCAGCGGCTGATCAACGAGACCTACAGCGCCTTCGTGCAAGGCTTCATGCCGACGCAGGCGCGGCCCGAGGTCGACGTGCTCGAAGGGTTGACGACTGCGATCATCGTCGACCAGGAGCGGATGGGCACTGACGCTCGCTCCACGGTCGGCACCGCCACCGACGCGGGGGCGATGCTGCGTATCCTCTTCAGCCGGCTCGGTAAGCCGCAGATCGGCTCGCCCCAGGCTTTCTCCTTCAACGTCGCCTCGATCTCGGGCGCCGGCGCAGTCACCTTCGAACGCGCCGGTCGCACGACAAAAGAGAAGCGAAGCTTCAGCATCCTCGGTGGCATGTGCCCACGCTGCGAGGGCCGGGGCTCGGTGAACGACATCGACCTCACACAGCTGTTTGACGACAGCAAGTCGCTCAGAGACGGCGCGCTCACGATCCCCGGCTACAGCATGGACGGCTGGTACGGCCGGATCTTCTTGGGTTGCGGCTTCTTCGACCCGGACAAGCCGATCAAGAAGTTCACCAAGAAGGAGCTCAACGATCTCCTCTACAAGGAGCCGACCAAGATCAAGGTTGACGGCATCAACCTGACCTATGAGGGCCTGATCCCGCGGATCCAGAAGTCGATGCTCGCCAAGGACGTGGAGTCGCTGCAGCCGCACATCCGAGCGTTCGTGGAGCGGGCGGTCACTTTCACCACTTGCCCCGAGTGCGAGGGCACCCGGCTCAGCGCGCAGGCACGGTCGTCGAAGATCAAAGGGATCAACATCGCCGACGCCTGCGCGATGCAGATCAGCGATCTCGCCGCGTGGGTGAGCAAGCTCGAGAGCAAGTCGGTGGCGCCGCTGCTCGAGGCGCTCCGCGCGACACTCGACTCGTTCGTGGACATCGGGCTCGGCTACCTCTCGCTCGAGCGGCCCTCGGCCACGCTTTCGGGCGGGGAGGCCCAACGCGTCAAGATGATCCGCCAGCTCGGCTCCTCGCTCACCGACATCACTTATGTCTTCGACGAGCCCACGATTGGGCTGCACCCGCACGACATCGAGCGGATGAACGAGCTGCTGCTGCAGCTGCGCGACAAGGGCAACACCGTGCTGGTGGTGGAGCACAAGCCAGAGGCAATCGCGATCGCCGACCATGTCGTCGACCTGGGCCCGAAGGCCGGGACCGATGGCGGCGAGGTGATGTTCGAGGGGACCGTCGAAGGGCTGCGGGCAAGCGGCACGATCACCGGCCGCCACCTCGATGACCGGGCTGCCCTCAAGCAGGCGGTGCGCTCGCCGAATGGCGCGCTCGAGGTCCGTGGTGCCAGCACCCACAACCTGCGGGCCGTCGACGTTGACATCCCGCTCGGTGTGTTGGTTGTCGTCACCGGCGTGGCGGGCTCGGGCAAGAGTTCGCTGATCGACGGTTCGATTGTCAATTCCCGCCCGCCCCGAGACGGGGTCGTCGCGATCGACCAGGCAGCGATCAAGGGCTCGCGGCGCAGCAACCCTGCTACCTACACCGGGCTGCTCGACCCGATCCGCAAGGCGTTTGCAAAGGAGAACGGCGTGAAGCCGGCGCTGTTCAGCGCCAACTCCGAGGGTGCGTGTCCGAACTGCAACGGCGCTGGCGTGATCTACACCGACCTGGCGATCATGGCCAGCGTTGCGGCCCCCTGCGAGGTATGCGAGGGGAAGCGCTTCCAGGCTGAGGTGCTCGAGTACAAGCTCGGCGGCAAGGACATCAGTGAGGTGCTCGGGATGCCGACGATCGAGGCCCTGGAGTTCTTCGGCGCCGGGGAGGCGAAGACGCCGGCAGCGCACAAGATCCTGGAGCGGCTCGCCGACGTGGGGCTCGGCTACCTCACCCTCGGTCAGCCGCTGCCGACGCTGTCCGGCGGTGAGCGCCAACGGCTCAAGCTGGCCACGCAGATGGGTGAGAAAGGCGACATCTACATCCTCGATGAGCCGACTACCGGTCTGCACCTCGCCGACGTCGAGCAGCTGCTCGGCCTACTCGATCGGCTGGTGGACTCCGGCAAGTCGGTGATCGTCATCGAGCACCACCAGGCGGTCATGGCACACGCCGATTGGATCGTCGACCTGGGCCCCGGCGCCGGCCATGACGGCGGCCGGGTTGTCTTCCAGGGCACACCCGCCGATCTCATCGCCGCACGCTCCACCCTCACCGGCGAGCATCTCGCGGCGTACGTCGGCGGCTGACGCCCCCACGCGCTACTGGGAACCTGGGATCTGGCTTTCCAAGACCTTCTCGGCGAAGTGCAGCATCCCGAGCGTGACCCACGGGAGCTGTCCAGCTCGAACGCGTAGGCCGACCTCGCCATTGGGTCGCACGACCTCGACGATCGTGACGACGCGACCGATCTGGTAGTCGTCGCCATAGTCGGCTTCGATCTGATCCATCTCGTCGGCCACTTCCTGCATCAGCTTGGTCCTTGGGTCGGGCTGCTCATCCTCGCTGTTTGCGTCTCCGCGTCCTGCGCTGGCCATCACGACCTCCGATTGAACGACAAAAGGGCCGACCATCCTAGACAACGGGGCACGATACGCCCAGCCGATGCACGATCCCAGCTCCAAGCGATCGGATCAAGGCGATTGGGAGCCCTGCCAAAATTGTCCCAGTTGTCATAACGCTCGACCTGTCCACACCAACGCCCACCTGCGAGCACCAAGCGAAGCTGATAAAGATGGGTCGCACCGACGATGAGCTCCTCTTCCCTCTCCCCATGACCCAAGAGCTGTGGACCGCGGTGGATCGCTACATCTGCGATCGCCTGCTCCCCCCGGACGCGGCACTCGACGCGGCCGTCGCCGCCTGCGAGGCCGCAGGCCTCCCGCCGATCGCGGTCACCCCGGCGCAGGGCAAGCTGCTGGAATTGCTGGTGCGCATCCACGGCGCTCGCCGCGTCCTCGAGCTCGGCACGCTCGGCGGCTACAGCACGATCTGGCTGGCACGGGGGCTGCCAGCGGACGGAAGCATCGTGACGCTCGAGCTCGACCCCCACCACGCCGAGCTCGCAACCGCCAACCTGGCGCGCGCCGGCGTGGCGGAGATGGTGCAGTTGCGCGTAGGAGCCGCGCTGCAGACGCTGCCCGAACTGCACGCCGAGGGTGCCGGGCCATTCGATCTGATCTTCATCGACGCCGACAAGCGCAACTACCCGGGGTATCTGGAGTGGTCGCTGAAGCTCTCCCGCCCGGGGAGCGTGATCATCGGCGACAACGTCGTGCGCGGCGGCGTGATCCTCGATCCCGACGGCTACGATCCGCGCCTCGGCGAGGGTGGTGTGCAGGAGGTGCGCCGCTTCTACGACCTGCTCGCCGCCGAGCCCCGGTTGAACGCAACCGTCGTCCAGACGGTGGGCGAAAAGGGCCACGACGGCTTTGCCATCGCGCTGGTTGGCGGCGGCAGCGGCGCTGACGAAGACTCCCCTTGACCGGCGGAGGACGGAGATGCGGATCCCTGCGCGGCTCGCGGACAGGCAAAGAGCTCCGCTGCGGCTGCTGCTCGCCCCCGTCGGGCCGCTCGTGGCGTGGGTGGAACGCCTCGCCGCGATCCAGGCGGTCGATCGCGGAGTGGCGCTCGGAGCGCTCGCGTTCAGCTCCCTGTTTCCGCTGCTGATCGTCTACAGCGCGGTGGCACCGGCGATCGCCTCGCGTGACTTCGCCGAAGGGATCATCAAGCGCCTGGCGCTCTCTGGCACGGCCGCGCAGAGCGTGCGCGAAGTGTTTGCGCCCTCCTCGATCGTCGCCCACAGCGTGACCGTGATCGGTTTCGCGCTCGTGCTGTTCTCGGCGCTGTCGCTTGCGCGGGCAATGCAGCGGATGTACGAGCTCTCCTACGAGCTGCCCCACGCCGGCATTCGCGGTACCCCGTGGCACCTGTTGTGGATCGCGCTGATCCCCGTCTACATCGGCCTGCGGCCGCTGGTGGCGGATATCGCCGGAGGGTGGTGGCACGTGGGTGGATCGCTGTTGCTCGGGGTCGTGGCGTGGCTGGCGACGCCGTATGTGCTGCTGGGGCGGCGACTGCATTGGCGGGAGCTGCTTCCGGGCGCCGTGCTGGCGGCGCTCGGGATGACCGCGCTGATGGGCTTCTCGGTGGTGTATCTCCCCCACTCGCTGAGCGCCTCCGCCAAGCAGTTCGGCACGATCGGCATCGCCTTCGCGCTACTCAGCTGGCTGGTGCTGGCCGGCTTCGTGCTCGTCGGCAGCGCCGCCGGCGGGGCCGTCGCGCGGCGGCTGCTGCAGGCTCGTTCCACCGGGGCGAGCGGCTGAGGAGGCCAGTGACTTCCCTGTACTGCGCTCATCTTCGCGGCGGTAGCCGACGCGCGCGGCCGGACCCCACGCTGGGCGGCGACTGGTTGTGGCCAGCGCACGCGCTCATCGGCTGGGCCTCGGCTGCAGTGTCGCGGAGCGGCGATAGCGGCGCGAGCGGGGGTCCTGTTCGAGCAGGCCGATCGCGAGCAGAGTGTGCGCGTAGCGGTGGGCCGTCGAGGGCGGCAGGTCGAGCTCCGTGGCGATTTCCTTGATGCCGCGATCGCTCCCGTCCGCGGGAAACGAGATCAGGACGACCAGCCCGAACAGCAGCGAGCGCGAGATGGTGCGGTCCTCGAGCAGCGACGAGGTGGTGAGCTCCCCCGGCGCGGCCAGCCCGGCGAGCAGGCCGGCGCTCTCCGCTCCGGCGGCGCTCGCCGCGGCGATCACGCTTGCCACCTGCTCGACGGTCAGCCCGAGCGAGATGCCCCGCTCGCTCAAGCCGACCGCTCCCGGATAGCCGACCCCCGTGGCCTCATAACCGCAATCTTGACGCAAAGGGTTAGCGCCGACAGCTCAACTTGTTTTCATAAAACAAGAATTGCGCAGACAAAAAGCTACTCGTCGCGTTGCGCCGCTAGATCGTGCTGACAGTTGTCGGACGCACACGTACCGCAAGATAGCCCGGGAGGGCGAGGATCGCCACCGCCGCCGCGCTGACCAGCGCAAAGATCCAGAACGCCGCCAAACCACCCACCGAGAAGACGATCGGGAAGCCCGTGACGCTCGCCAGCGCGTGGCTCAGCAGCAGCTGGCCGTAGAGACCGAACAGCGCCCCCAGCGAGCAGCCTGCCCCGAGCAACAGCGCGCTCTCGCACAGCAGTGCCCGCCACAGCACGCCCCGCTTGTAGCCCTGACGCTTGATGTAGGCCAGCTGTGGCCGGCGCTGCCAGATCATCGAGCCCATCGCGCCGGCCATCGCGAGCACGGCGGCGATCAGCACCAGCGTGCCGATCTGCGCCAGGCGCGAGAGCGACTGGCGTGTGGTGGTCGCAGTTGGACTGCATCCGCTCGGAGGCTGTCTGCGCGACCAGCGCGGTGCGTGGCCCGAGCGCTCGTTGAATCCGCATGCGCACCGCCGCGGGCGAGGTGCCCGGCTCGGTCGGATCTGGTAGGCGCTCACTTCGGTGCTGCCCCATGCACGCGCGTAGTCGCCCGCATTCACGACGATCGCGCCGGAGGGCCAGGCGAGGTTGGTGCTGAGCGCCGCTACCCGGAAAGTGGTGGGGTGCGGCGAGGGCAGCGTGAAGGGCTCGCCGATCCGCAGGTGGTGCGCGGCGGCGAGCGCCTGCGAGAGCACCGCCCACCCGCCCGCGCGGATCGCCGCGCTGGCGGGGCAAGCTCGCCGCCGCACGAGCTGGCCGGGCGGTATCGGAGCGGCAGCGGTGCGCGGCGGTGCGAGCACCCACACCCGCCGCCCGCCCCAGTCCAGGAAGCCGCCACGGTAGACCCCGACGGCGCTGACACCCGGTGTGCGGGAGAGCGTGCGCAGCGCCGCCCCCTGTCGGAAGGGAATCGTCGTGAACGTGTTGGCGGCGCCCGGCGGCTCACCCACACGGCTGCGTTGGAGTCGATCTCCCGCGCCGAGGCGTCGAGGCCGCGCTGCAGGTTGCTGCGGGCTCCCTCGACCGCGACGCTGCCGAACACCGCGATCGCCCCGGTTGCTGCGATAGCGAGCGAGCGCATACGGTTGTGGGGGTGCGCAGCTCGACGACGGCGATCCGGGTTGACGCCGCATACAGCGGACGCTGCAGCACCTCGAAGGCGGCGAGCAGCGCATCGAAGGCGAGCGGCAGCAGCAACAGCAGTCCCACCCCGAGCGTGACGCTGCCGAGGATCGCCGCCTGCGGCCGCGCGAGCAGGATCGCGGTGGTGAGCGCCAGGCAGCCGATCCCCAGCGCGAGGCGCAACGTCTGTGGCGGCCCGCTTCCGCGGCCTCACCCGGCCGCGGGGGTCGAGTTCGGAGCCGGGCGATGAGCGCAAGCGCGGTGTGAGCAGCCCGCGCATCGGAGCTAGCACGCCGATGCAGGCGGCCAGCAGGCCGGCGCCGGCGGCCAGCGCGATGCTCTGCCAGGCGACGATCCGCTGTTCTCCGACGGCGAACGCGAATGCGAGGTAGCCGGGGTCCACGCGGAACACGAGCATCGAGAGCACCTCGCCGAGTGCCAACCCGAGCAGCGTGCCGAGCACGCCGAGCACAAAGGCGTCGAACAGCAGCACCTGCACGGTCATCGTGCGCGTCGCCCCACGACGGCGCAGGGTCTCGACCAGGCCGCGGCGCAAGTGCGCGGTGACGAGCATCGCGTTGAACGCAAACATGAAGCCGACGAGCGCGCTGATCGCCGCAAACAACTCCTCGCTCTGATTGGCCGGCGCGGCGGCGGCGGCGAACAGCCGCGCGTCGATGTCGGTGGGCTCCACGTCGAGCGACCGTCCCGCTGCGAGCGCTTCGAGCTCGGTTCGCACCTCGCGTTGGCGCCCGGCCCGGGCGCGCACGAGGATTCGCGTGATCCTCCCGCGCAGACCTGTCGCTTCCTGTGCGTACGCCAGCGGCGCGATCGCCACCGGGCTGCGCACGAGCGCGCCGATGTCCCCCGCGTCGAGCTTCGCCCCCATCAGCGCGGTGAGCCGGCGCGCGCCGATCTCCAGCCCCACCATCTGCAGCGAGTCGACGCCGATCGCTTCAGCCACGGGCGCGGGCAGTGCGAGCACGCGCAGCGTCCCCAGCTGGGTGGCGGTGAAGCTCTGCAGCAACGCGCCGCCGAGGTTGGCGTAGCGGGGGTTGCTGGCGATCAGTTCGACCGTGCGCTGTCCGTGCGGGCCGGTGACGGTGGCGCGCGCTTCGAGCACGGGCTCGACGCCGCTGACGCCGGGCAGGCCCTGCACCCGGCCGAGCAGCCGCTGGTCGAAACCGTGTGGATCGCGCGCAAGCAACTGCAGGCTGGCGCGACCGACGATCCCGTCGGAGAGCTGGCGGATCGAGCCGTCGAGGCTGGTGCTGGCAACCTGCGAGGCGAACAGCAGCGCCACGCCGACGGCGATCCCGAGGATCGCCAGCAGCTCCTGCACGAGCACCAGCCGCGCGTGTAGCCGGGCCCGGTAGATGTAGAGGATCGCCCACGGTGCCATTCCCCTACCGCCAGGCGGGTGGAGTGCTTGCGATCGGCTGATCCACCACGGCGGCCCGTCCAGCCCCTGCTCGCTTCCACAGGCGCCACCACCCGTGGATCGCTTGACAGCTCATCACCCGCGGGCGTCGCGCAGGCTCGGCTCGGGGCTGCGCGGAAAGTCGATCACGTTCTCCAAGCTCGGCGGGGTGGCGTCCGCGGGCAGCAGTGCCGGCGGCGACATCGAGGAGAGGCGCCCGTCGGCGAGCGACAGCACGCGGTGCGAGCAGAGCGCCGCCTCTGGGTCGGAGACCGCCATCAGCACGGCTATCTCGTGGTCTTCGGCGAGCATCCGCACGAGCCGCGCCAGCTCGTCGGTCTCGCGCATCCCGAGCCCGTCGAGCACGTCATCGATCAGTAGCAGCCGCGGCGTGCCCGCGATCGCCTGGGCGAGCTCCACCAGTGCGCGCTCCCAGTCGGAGAGCTCCACCCAGTGACGCTCGGCGCAGCGGGCCGCGCCCATCAGCCCGAGCGCCTCCATCGCGCGCGAGCGCACCTCACGCCGGCGGCTGCGCCGGCCGATCGCCAGACGCATCGCCACGTAGTCGAGCATCTGCACGTCCAGGCTCGGGCCGAGTCGGCCGGCGAGCCCGATCTGCTCACGCAGCAACCGCGCGTGTGCCCGGTCGGAGAGACCCTCCAGGTCGCATCCGTCGACCAGCACCCGGCCCTCGTCTACCACCTCCATGCCGGCGGCGATCCGCAACAGCGTGCTCTTGCCCTGGCCGCGCATCGCCACCACCGCAACTACCTCGCCGGCGGCGATCTCGAGCGTCGCGCGCCGCAGCAACCAGTGCGAGCGCTGGCCACGGCGGTAGCGCTTGCCGACGCCCTCAAGCGAGAGCAGCGGGCTCATGCCCGGGCGGCCCTCGCCGCGGCTCGAACCTCTTCAGCCTCAGGGAGGTTCTGAATCTCGCCCGTCTCACGCTTCCCGGCTGCGTTGGCGCCGGGGTCGCGATCCGCACTCGAGCGGGTCGGGTCCGCTGCCTCGCCCGCCAGCCGGTCCCCCACCTCGGCGCCCATCTCTTCTAAGCGCGCGCGCAGCCGCTCGAGGCGCTTGAAGCGCATTCCCCACATCGCCGCTTCGTCGCGCAGCACCGCTTGGCGGGCGAGCTCCGACCACCGTCGCGCGCCGGTGGCGCGGCCGCGTGGTGCAAGGAGCTCGGCGGCACTGAGGCGGCCCTGCGCCGCGGCGAACATGCTGGCGCAGGCGCGTTCCTCGGCACAGATCGCCTCAACCAGCCGTGGTAGGTCCTCGGGCGCGCAGAAGGCGATCTTCGCCTGCAGCTCCTCGCGCAGCGCCGGAGCCGCGGTCGAGCTAGATCGCAGCCATGTGCTGAAGTGCGCGACCCCCTGCGGCGTGGCCTCGTAGCGCTCCTCCTCGCCGGGAGCGCCCCCGTCGGCGACCACCCGCACGAGCCCCTGCCGGGCGAGCCTGGCGAGCGCGTTGTGTCCGGTCGAGCGGGTGAACTGGGCGGAGCGGAAGCGCTCGACTAGCCGCCGACCGAGTTGCGAGGCGCTGTCGGGCTGTTCGATCACCAGGCCCAGCACTGCCTCGCCGGCTGATAGTCCAACTGTTCGCTTGCGCGGCATGTAGCGCGGACGGTACAGCAAACCAGGGCGTGATGCCGCTTTTATGGAATCGTTTAGATAGGCTGGACATTTGTCAGACGGGATGACTTGCTGATCTCAACTCGGGGGACTCGCCAACGCAGACAAGCATCTGCGCCAGGGAAGTCGCCACTCGGTCTGGCAATCTTCCTTGCCGATGCGCAACCGCGAGCCAGAGAAGGTGTTAGGGGTGGACGTGCACTTGGATCGTCCCCACGGTGGGCCCATCCCCAGAGAGTCGATGGCAGCTGTTCGCGCCGTGAGCGCGGCCGCGGCGTTGCTGTGTGCGGTGCTGCTCGCCTGCGCGGTGGCCTCTCCGGCCGGCGCGGCGCCGCCGCTGAGCTGGAGCACGGCCGAAATCGACGGTACGACGGCTCTGACCGGTGTCTCGTGCGCCTCGGCTTCGCTGTGCGTGGCCGTCGATGGGTCGGGCCGTGCGCTGGTCAGCACGAATCCCATCATCGATAGCTCGGCGGCGTGGCACACCGCGGGGACGGGCGCGGGGGCGCTGACTGGGATTTCCTGCCCCTCCAGCTCTCTTTGCGTCGCGGTCGACGGGGAAGGGCACGTGGCGATCAGCACCGACCCCGTGGGCGGCAGCTCGACGTGGCACACCACGAAAATCTCCGGCGCGGCGCTCACCGGGGTCTCCTGCGCCTCCAACTCCCTTTGCGTGGCGGTCGATGCGAGCGGCAACGCGTTCGTCAGCTCCAATCCCGGCGCCGGCAGCGGCGCGAGCTGGAGGGAAATCCCGATCGGACACGCGTTGACGGCGGTGTCATGCGTCGCGGGTCCGCTGTGCGTCGCGGTGGACGCAACGGGCGACGCGTTGGAGAGCAGCGAACCTGCAGCCTCATGGGTCACCCGGCACATCGACAACTCCCCCCTGCTCGCGGTTTCCTGCGCCTCCGCACCAGCCGGCGTATGCGTGGCCGTGGACGAAACCGGCACCGCGTTGGCGAGCGGGAATCCCGGCGCGGGGCTGCCCGGCGCCTCTACCGCCACCTGGAGCGCCACCCCGCTCGGCCTGGCGAGCGGCACGCCGACGGCTGCCTCCTGCGCCACGGCCGGGCTTTGCGTACTGGGCACCGGCAACGGCGGCGCTTATATCGGCGACAACCCCACTTCGGCGGCACCCACCTGGGCATTCGCTCCGATCGACTCGCCTGCCTCGCTATCAGGGGTCTCTTGCGTATCCGAAGGGCTGTGCGTGGCTGTCGATAAGGCCGGTCGAGCGCTCGTCACCCGTGTCCCCGCACCCGCCGTCGCCACCGGCACCCCGAGCGCCGTGGGTGAAACCACGGCGACGCTCACCGGCACGGTGGACACCAACGACGCGGCGCTTGCGAGTTGCCGCTTCGAATACGGCACGAGCGAAGCGTACGGGCAGAGCGCGCCATGTTCGAGCACGCTCGCCGCCGGCAGCGCCAACCAGCCCGTCAGCGCGGCGCTGAGCGGGTTGGCGGCGAACGTCACCTACGACTACCGCTTGACGGCAATCAGTGCTAGCGGCGAAGCGAGAACCGCGAACGCCACCTTCAAGACGACTGCGCCACCGCTCGTGCAGCCGCACCCCTCGATCGGCGGGATCCCCGCGCCCGGACAGCGGCTGACCTGCAAATCGGGCGTGAGCGGCAGCGGCGCGAGCAGCGCGACGCTGGCCTACGCGTGGCTGCGCGACACCAGGGGGATCTCCGGCGCAAGCGGCTCGACCTACGTGGTGGCGAGCGCCGATGTCACACACCATCTGCAATGCCGCGTCACCGCCACCAACGCGGGGGGCAGCGCAAGCGCCACGAGCGCCTTCGTGACCGTGCCGGCGGGCGGGCTGGGCGCGATCTCCGAGACCCAGGTGGGGACTCCGCACGTGGCGGGCCGCACGGTGAGCGTGCCGCTGACGTGCTCGGCGCAGGCGGCGGGGAGCTGCACGATCACGTTGCGCCTGACCGTCGTAGAGACGCTGCGTGGGAGCCGCGTGATCGCGGTGGCTGCGCGGCGACGCACCGCTCGTCTCGGCAGATCGGCGGCCGCGCGGCGGACCTCGCACAAAACGGTGACGGTCGGCGCGGTCACCGCGCACGTGCCGGCAGGCCAGCGGCGCACGGTCACAGTCGCCCTGAACACGACCGGCAGGCGCCTGCTTAGGAGCTTGCGCAAGCTCACCGCGAAGCTCTCGGTGAGCGGCACCGTGGTGGGGGCGATCAGCGCCCAGCTGCGCAGCGCCACAGTGACGCTGGGCGGGGCGGGCAAGGCGTCCTCGCGCAAGGCATCGACCGGTCGAGCACGCTCCCGTCGAGGCCGGTGAGCGCGGCGCTGGACAGGCTGCACTTCCCCACCCTCCCCCGCTCTCTGGTGGGGGCGATGATATGCGCGGTGTTGCTCGCGCCTCCCGCGGCATTGGCGCACGCTACCCCCAACCGGAGCGCCCGCTCGACCAGAGCTCACCCCCACCCGCGGGCCGCACGCCACACCACCACCGCCAAGCAGGCCAGCGGCGCGGCGACGCCGGTGGGCGTGCTGGCGCCCACGCCGTACATGGGCTGGGACACGTACTTTGCGTTCGGCTCGCACTACAACGAGGCGACGGTCCTCGATCAGGCCAGCCAGATGCGCATGAAAGGGCTGATCAAGGATGGGTATCGCTACCTGTGGCTGGACGTGGGCTGGTGGCAGGGGGCCCGCAACGCGGCAGGTGAAATCACGGTGAGCCCTACCCAATGGCCGCACGGGATGGCGTGGCTGACGCGCACGCTGCACGCAGCGGGGCTGAAAGTGGGCCTGTACACCGATGCGGGCACCAACGGCTGCGGCGGCAAGGGGCAGGGCAGCTACGGCCACTACCAACAGGACGTGAACACGTTCGCGAAGTGGGGCTTCGACGCGGTGAAGGTGGACTTCTGCGGGGGCATCCAGCAGCGCCTGAACCCGGCGAGCGCGTACGCGGAACTCCACGAAGCGATCGTGCACAACGCCAGCAACCGCCCGATGCTGCTGTCGGTGTGTGACTACCTACAGCCCGGCCAGTACGAAAGCGAAGTCCCGACGCTCGAAAACTCGGCCTTCAGCTCGTACACGTTCGGGCCGAGTGTGGGCAACAGCTGGCGCACCGACACCGACGTCGGCGTGCCGGGCGATGTGGAATT
Source organism: uncultured Solirubrobacterales bacterium (assembly GCA_963724305.1). GTDB lineage: Bacteria > Actinomycetota > Thermoleophilia > Solirubrobacterales > Solirubrobacteraceae > Palsa-744. The sequence continues at coordinate 88,663 of CAVRUG010000004.1, read as the reverse complement.
CAGTTCGGTGTTGCGCAACCTCGATGCCGACGCCGCCCAACCGGAAGCGGCGGGACCGGGCCACTGGAACGACCCCGACTACCTCGGCCCCGACCAAGGGATGTCGGCGGCGCAGTTCCGCACGCAGTTCAGCATGTGGGCGATGCTGGCGGCGCCGCTGATGATCAGCGAGGACCTGATCTCGATGTCGAGCGCCACCCACACGACGGTCACCAACAGGGAAGCGATCGCGATCGACCAGGACGCCGCCGGCCAGCAGGCGCGCCTGGTTTCCTCCAGCGGCTCGGGCGAGGTATGGGTGAAGCCGCTCGCCAACGGCGCGCGCGCGGTGGCGCTGCTGAACCGCTCCTCGAAAGCGCTCGAGATCACTGCCAGCGCCGCCGCGGTGGGGATGCCGGCCGCCAACGCCTATCAGCTGCGCAACGTGTGGAGCGGCGCAGTCACCAGCACGACGGGCGGGATCGGCGCGAGCGTGCCGGGCGAATCGACTGTGCTGCTACGCGTCTCGACCGCGGCACAGGCGATCGAAGCGGTTCCCAAGCGCCAGGGGTAGCCTCATCAGATGGCGCCGACCGCGGCGGCCATCTCGTCGTCGCGGCGGTAGCCGAGGCGCGCGGAGACACGATCTGCGGTGGCGACCAGGTGCGGGCCGAGGTGGTCGATCAGGTCTTGCAGCGAGATCATCGAGCTGTGCGCCGCCATGTTGACGGCGGCGACGACCTCGCGCGAGTCGGAGCGGATCGGGGCCGCGATCGAGTGCAGCCCGGCGGTGAGCTCCTGATCGTTGACGGCGATGCCATCCTCGCGGATGCGCTCGAACTCGATCGCCAGCAGGCGCCTGCTGGTGATCGTGCTGGGGGTGCGGCGCTCCAGTTTGATTTCGCCGAGCAGCTCGCGGCGCTCGCTGTCGGGGAGGTGGGCGAGCAGCAGCTTGCCCATCGCGGTGCAGTAGGCAGGTAGGCGCGAGCCGAGCGCCAGGCCGAGGTCGATCCGCTGCTGGCCGCGGCGGTGGGAGCGGGCGCGGGCGACATAGATGATCTCGGGACCGTCGAGCACCGCGACGTTGATCGTGTAGCCGGTGCGCCGGCGCAGTTCGTCGAGGTAGGGTTGGGCGTGCTCGCGCAGCGAAGTCGAGTTGAGCGCGGACATCCCCAGATCGGTGACGTGCAGGCCGAGACGGTACTTGCGCGAGGCGCCCTGCTCCAGGTAGCCAAGCGCGACGAGCGTGATCACGTAGCGGTGCGTGGTCGAGCGGCTCATGCCGAGCGAGTCGGCGATGTCGGCGATCCCCAGCACGGGCCGGTCGGGCGTGAAGCAGGCGAGAATCGCGAGGCCTCGCTCGAGCGACTGCGAGTAGCGCGGTTCGCGCAGGCTGGGAACCGTCCACTCGTTCTGAGGTATTGCTGTGCGCGGCATACTGGACCCTCCCCTATTTCAAAACCCGTTCTTCCATCTTGTCAAACCAAATGTTACCCCAGACCGGGCGTTTGGAAACATGGAGTGTAAATAGTACGTATTTTGAACCGTTTTTCGTCTGTGTCGAACGCTGAGCGAGGCTCTTTTCGGGCCTGGGTCGAGCTCGATTTCGGGCGCAGGCCGATCGACGCGGGCGAACGGCTCGATCGAGGTTGGGAGGCTCAATCCGGAGTGGGCGCGGGTTCGGCGGCGTCGCGCAGGTGGGCAGCATAGGCCTTGTAGCTCTCGGATTCTTCAACCGACTCGTAGTTGGCGAAGCCGCGACGTTGGGCAGCCCGCAGCGAGGAGGGCAGGGGCGCCCGCAGCTCACCGGGGAGCGCCTGTTCTTCGAGCATGACCCACAATTCCTCTTCCAGGGCCCCCGCGGCGCCGGCGCTGTTGAGCAGCTCCAGCCGCCCACCGGGGGAGGAGTAGTCGTAGAGCTCGAATTCCTGCCCGGCCGCTTCGGCCGTGAGCGCGCCTTCGCGCCAGTTGGAGTAGGTCGCGAGCTTGCCGCGCTGGGTGCGCAGCGCAACCACGTGACGCGGCGCGGAGGCGGCGTACTGTTCGGTGGCGAACTCGGTGACGTCCTCGTCGGTGGCGTGCAAGATCCAAGGGCGCCCGGGAGCGGAGGGGTGGGCACAGATCGCGGCGAGGTTGTGCCGCCCCGCGAGATGGTGATAGCGCCCGTGATGGCGCCAGGCCGAGGAGCCTGTGGCGAGCGTGAGCAGCAGCGGCACGACATCCACCGAGGAGGTGAGCTGCGTCCGCCCCACGCCCGGCGCAGCGCACGCGAGCCCGCGGAAGTCGCGCACGTACAACGGCACCCTGATCGCCTCCTCGTAGGCGGAGGCGCCCTTGCCGCGCATCCCGTGGGAGCCACCGTACTCGCCGTGGTCGGAGGTGAACAGCACCACCGTGTTGGCCTGCACGGAGGGCTGGGCGGCCAGCGCGGAGAGCACCGTGCCGATCTGCTCATCGACGTAGCCCTGCAGCATCAGGTAGGTGTTCATCAGCCCCGTCCACCAGCCGACGGCTTCGGGGCCGGCGAAGGGGACGGTGCCGAACGAGCGCGCGGCGGTGTCCTGCAGCGAGCGCTGCAGCTGGGGCTTGCGCTGCGCTTCGAGCGCTTCGGGGGTCTCGAAGTTGCCGGGCAGGCTCGTCGCGAGCGCCGGCGGTGCGCTCTCCGCGGGAATCTGCTCGGTGAAGCGATACCACCAGGCGATGTCGTGGGGGTTGACGAACGACACCGTCGCACACCACGGCTCGCTGCCCCCTTCGAGGCTTAGCCATTCGCCGAACTGGGCGGCAATCGCCGGATCGACCGCGGCACCCTGCCCCGGGGCCCCGTTGGGCGAGGGGTAGGTGCCGCCCGAGAAGCCATAGGTTTCCAGCGTCGCCTGCGGGTTGGGGTTGAGATGCCACTTGCCCCACCACCAGGTCGAGTAGCCGAGCTCCCGCAGCAGTGTCCCCCACGTCGGAAAGCCGGGGTCCAGATGGCTGTTGCCGGTGATCAGACAGCCCGTCTGGTGGGAGTACAGCCCGGTGAGGAGCGCCCCGCGCGAGGGGCTGCAGTCGTTGGAGGCGGTGTAGTGGCGTTCGAAGCTGACGGCGCCGGCGCGCAGCGCGGCCAGGTTGGGCATCACGGCCGCGGGCAACGCGGCGGCTGGCATCCACGCGGGGGTGCGCAGCTGGTCGACGACGATCACGAGGATGTTCGGTGCCCGCCCCGAGCGCATGCGCCCGCGGCCACGGTGCCCCGAGCCGAGCGCGAGGCCGCCAGCGGCCAGCAGCCCCTGCTTGAGGAAGGTGCGCCGATCGCTGGCGCCTGCGAGCTGGGTCATGTCAGGGGGCACCCTTGAGACTCCCAACAACGCGCACCGGCCGATGGTGCGGTGGGTAAAGGTTTTTTTTAAAGGGATTTGGAGGGGCTGTCGCCACGCTGACGCACGCTGCTGCGCGGCACGCTCGTGGCGCCGGCCGAGATCAGCGGCCGCCGGCGCGGCGACGACGGATTTGCTCATAGGCGAACGAGGCCGCGCAGGCAAGCAGCGCGACGACGATCAGCAGCGCGACGATCGCCAGCCCCGGTGCAAGCAGGACTGCCAACAGCGCCAGCACAAGGCCGAGCGCCATGTCGATCAGTCGCCGGCGCCGGCGGCGGGCGTGTGACACGGCAGCGCGGCGACGGTGGACCAACTCGGGCGTCCCCATGGGAGCGTGACTGTGGTGGCGTGAGGAGTGGTTGTACGCAACCGAGCTCCAACCCTCGGTTCCGTCCGCCGCCGAGCGGCCGTCGACAGCTGCCCACTCGCCCGTCCCCGCCGAGCGTCGCACTCTGGGGCTCACAGCGGAAGCCTCCGGAACAACGGGCGGGGCAGCAGCCGAAGGAGTGCCATCACCCAACGCAGTCCGGCCGGTACCCACACGGTGTGCGCGCCACGGCGCAGGCCACGTACGGTGGCGCGGGCGACGCTCTCGGGGTCGCTGGAGAGCGGTGGGACCGGCAGACCGCGCGTCATGCGCGTGGTGACGAACCCGGGCCGTACGACCAGCACGCGCACGCCGGTCGGCGCGAGCGCGTCGTCGAGCCCCTGCGCGAGCGCGTCGAGCCCCGCCTTGGAGGCACAGTAGACGGCATTGGTGGCGCGCGGGCGCTCGGCGGCAACGGAAGAGAGGACGACGATCGTCCCTCGCCCCTGTACACGAAGTGCGTGGGCGCTCTCCAGCAGCAGCGAGCCGCAGCCGAGCACGTTCACCTCGAGCACCTCCACCGCGCCGCGAAGATCGTCCGGCAGGCCGCCGCGCTCGCCGAGCAGGCCGACCGCAAGCAAGACGAGATCACACTCTCCCCCCAGCAGCTCGAACCCCTGCGCAATTGCCGCACGGTGGCTGTCCACGGCGGTTGCCTGCAGCGCCAGTGTTCGCACGCGCGCGCAGCCGGCGCCACGCAGCTGCTGGGCGGCCTTGTCCAGGCGAGGCGCGTCGCGACCGGCCAGTGCAACCTCGCAAGGCTCGCCAGCGGCGAGCTCGCGCACGATCGCGGTGGCGATCTCGGAGGTTCCGCCGAGCACGAGCACGCGCCGCGCTCCCGCCGCGCCGGCTCCGAAGGCGGGATCGTGCACGCCCGGACCAGCTCGCAGCTCCGCGGCGGTGGCGTCGCTCACCGGCATAGTCCCAGCCGCCGTCCCATGTCCGAGCGCAGCACCCCGTCGGGATCGACGCGCCCGCGAAGCTCCTCGAAGCGCTCCAGCTGCGGGTACATCGCGGCCAGCATCGCGGGGCGCAGGCGGGAGTCCTTGGCGAGGTACACCCTCCCCCCCGCGCCGGCCACGAGCTCATCGGCGTCGTCCAGCGTGCGATCGAGCCCGGGCGCGCCGGCAGGGAGATCGATCGCGAGCGTGAGGCCCTCGATCGGGAACGAGAGCGGGCCGCCTTGCTCGAATGCCCGCCCACCCGGGCCGAAGCGCTTGAGCACCGCCAGGTACATCGGCGCGCGGCGGGAGCGCAGCAGGTGCACCACTCCCAGCAGCGTCTCCTCCTCGCCGTGAGGCAGCGCGAACTGGTACTGCACCATTCCCCTGGGCCCATACAGCCGGCTCCACTCGCCGAGCGCATCGAGCGGGAACAGCTGCGCGCCCATGCTGAGCGTCCGCCCCCGCGCGCACCGGGGCGCGGTGTGCCAGTGCAGCGCGTTGCAGGCCCGCACCGCCGCCGGCCGCAGCACCCCACCAGGGAAGCCGCGCGGGACGGTGACGCGGGCGAGCAGAGAGATTGGCGTCGTCGTGTCCACCTCGCCAGCTCTCGCCTTGGTGGACGCGCCCGGCACTCGCCGCGGCCCTCCACCGCTCACGCCGGCGAGCTCGATCGGGGGGCCTTCGTCGGAGCGTGTAAGCACCGCCCGCCCGAACGCGCCACCCTCGCCGAGCAGATCGACCCACGCGATCGTGTAGCGGTGGGATTGCTCGCCCGCCACCGCGGCGACCGCCAGCTCGAGCGTGTCGAGGCGGTCGATGTCCGCCACGGCTCGAGGGTTGCGCAGCGGCGCGAGGCACAGCGTCGCCTCCACCACGACACCGGTCAGGCCCATGCCGCCGAGCGTGGCGCGAAACAGCTCGGGGTGGCGCTCGGCTGAGACGAGCAGTGGTCCCTCGGCGGGGGTGCAGAGGGTGAACGACCGCACGTGCCGCGCGAAGCTGCCGTCGCGCGGGTGGCTCTTGCCGTGCACGTCGCTGGCGATCGCCCCGCCAACGGTCAGGTGGCGCGTGCCGGGCACGACCGGCAGCGTGAGCCCCCGCGCCGCCAGCCACACCAGTAGCCGCGCAAACCTCACCCCGGCGCCGACCCGCACGTACGAGCCCGCCGGGTCGACCGCGATCGGCGCCTCCAGGGCAGTTGCGTCGATCACCGTGCCGCCACCGTTCTGGGCGGCGTCGCCGTAGCTGCGTGCGGCCCCGCGCGCGATCGTCCCGCCGATCGGCGCGTGGGATCCGGCGAGCACCTGCGCCACCTGCTCGGCGGTGTGCGGTCGCAGCAGCCGTGCGCACGTGGGCGCTGTGTGGCCCCACCCGCACAGCAGCCGCTCTCCGCCCTCCTCCACATGCGGGGCATCGGTGACGGCGCGCGGCGGCGCGGGAGCGAGCTCAGCGGGCGACATACACACCTGTGACGAACACTGCCAGCCAGGCGGCGCTCATGCTCATTAGGAAGCGGTCGCGCAGCACGAGATCCTCCGGTGCGCGGCCCTCGCCGCCGTCGAGCAGCAGCGCGTAGCGCAGCAGCCACAGCACGAACGGGATGACCGTCAGCTCATACCAGGAGAGCTTCGCACTGTGGGCACGCTGAAAGGCCCACAGGCAGTAACCGGTGGTGGTCACGGTGGCGGCGAGCCCCAGCACGAAGCGCAGGTAGCGCTCCGAATAGGCGGTGAGCGACGCGCGCACCGAGCCCGCCCGCCCGCCGTCGCCCGGTGTCGATGGGCCGCGATCGGCCGGAGCGCGATCCGCGCCGTCGCGCGTCGGGGCGAGACTCATCAGCTCCGCGTAGCGCTTGCCGGTGACGATGAACAGCGCGCCGAAGGACGTGACGAGCATGAACCAGCGCGACAGCGGCACTGAGGTGGCGGCACCGCCGGCGAGCGCGCGCAGCACGAACCCGCCTGCCACGGCTGCAATGTCAGCCACCGCGACGCTGCGCAACCACAGCGTGTAGCTGGCGGTGAGCGCGAGGTAGCCGGCGCCGACGAGCGCCAGCGCAGGGTGCACGGCGGCGGCGAGCGCGAGGCCGCCGAGCGCCAGCACGAGCGCGGTCCCAACCGCAACGCGCACGGAGAGCTCGCCGGCGGCGATCGGCCGGTTGCGACGGGTGGGATCATGGCGATCCTCGTCGCGGTCGTTCGCGTCGTTGAGCAGGTAGGTGGAGCTGGAGAGCATGCAGAAGCACACGAACGCGACCACCACCTTGCCGGCAACGTCGGGGTGAGTGAGGATCCCGGCAGCGGCAGGGGCGGCGACCACAAGCACGTTCTTGAGCCACTGCCGCGGCCGGCAGGCGCGCACGAGCGCACCGAGCGTCGCACGGCTCACCGCGCGCTTCCCGATGTCTGGCCCCACGTGGCCGGGATCACCAGGGCGGGTTATCTGCCGGCCGGGTGCATGAGCGACATCTAACTCGAACTCCGTCGCGGCCTCCTCGCTGCTGAGGGGTTCTGTAGGGCCTATGCCGGTGGTGGTAGGGCTGATGCGGGCTATGGCAGTACATCTAACTTCGGCGCGGCTCAGCGGTGGGTGAAAATGCTCTTAGGTTGCAGCGCTTTTTAGGGGTGCAAAAGGCGCGGTGGCCTACGATCGCGGCGATGGAGTCGCACATCTCAGCCCCCAGCAGCGCGACGATCGGCCAACCGGCGGCGCTCCCCTCCGGACCGGCCCTTCCAGCCGGAGCGGCGCTGCCTCCCGCCCGATCGCGGCGGCCACCCACCGACCGCCCGGCCGCGCGTTTGCGGCGGGTGCTGCTTGCCGCCTGTCTGGTGGCGCTCCTACCGGTGCTCGCTTCCTACACGAGCGCGATGCTCGAACCCTCCAACTCGAGCCTCGGGATCCGCTCGGTGGAGTGGCTGCGCGACCACGGAGCCGCCGGGCTGGTGACGAAAGTCGAGTCGGTGTACTACTCGCTCGAGGCCCCCGAAAAGGGCGGCCCGGCGCTGCATGCGTTGCCGAAGGTCGGCGTCGCCGCAGCGGGCGGGGGCGACGCTGGCGTCAAGATCATCGACCGCCCGCCGCGCGTGCACCCGCTGGCCTACCCGCCGTTGCCCGGCGAGGGGGTGTGGCGCCCCACGCAGGCGACGGAGAGCCGCAGCGACCCGCCGCTGCTGGTCACGACCTTCCGCAGCGACCCCTCCGAATACCCGCGCCTGGTGGCGGGCGTCGCCTGGATCAACACCTCCCGCACCACGATCTCGCTGTACGCGGGACGGTTGGAGCCCTCCGTGGCGCTGCCCTCGCGCGGCCCGATGGAGGTGCCCCCTGCCGCCCGCGGCCGGCTCCTGGCTACCTTCAACAGCGGCTTCAAGCTGGTCGACGCCGGGGGCGGGTGGGCGCTGGGCGGGCACACCTATGCCCCGATGCGCGACGGCCAGGCGACGTTCGTGCGATACGCCGACGGGCGCTACGACGTGATCTCCTGGCACGGCGGTGCGAGCGTGCCCTCCGAAGTGGCATTCGCGCGCCAGAACCTGCCGCTGATCGTCTCCGGCGGGCGGCCCAGTCCCACCCTGAACGACAGCGCGGAATGGGGCGCCACGCTCGGCAACGCCGTGCAGGTGTGGCGTTCGGGGATCGGCATCGACCGCCACGGCAATCTGTTCTACGCCGCCGCCAACGACCAGACGGTCGGCAGCCTCGCCGAGATCCTGATCCACGCCGGCGCGGTGCGGGCGATGGAGCTCGACATCAACTCCTACTGGACCTCGTTCAACGCCTACGCCCACCCCGGTGCCAGCCAGCCGTTCAAGCTGCTGGAAGAAATGGAACGCCCGGCCGAACGCTACCTGACCCCGGACGATCGCGACTTCTTTGCGGTGTACCTGCGCTGAAGCGCGGCAGCTCCAGCTCGATGCGAGCGCCGCCGGCAGCCCTCGCCGAGGCGCGCACCTGCCCGCCGTGGGCCTCGGCGATCGCGCGCACGATCGCGAGGCCGAGGCCGGTGCCGCCCGACGCCCGATCACGGGCGGCGTCGGTGCGGTGGAAGCGGTCGAACACGCGCTCGCGCTGCTCGGGCGGGATCCCCGGCCCGTCGTCTTCGACGACGAAACGCAGGGATTGATCCCCCGGGGGCCCGGCGGAGGGTTGAGCTCCCACGCCTCGATCCTGTCGACCGATATGTTCGACCTCCAAACGCACCAGCCCGCTCCCATCGTTGGTGTGCTCGATCGCATTGCCGATCAGGTTGCGCAGCGCCTGCGCGAGACGATCGGGGTCCGCGTGCAGTGTGCCGACCGGCACCTCACTCAGCTCAAAGCGCCGCGGGGCGAGCAGGGTGGTGCCGTCCCACAACTCTTCGACGAAGCTCTCCAAGGAGACGGGCTCCACGCGCAGGAACTGCGTCTGCTCGGCCTTGGCAAGCAGCAACAGATCATCGACCAGGCGAGTGATGCGCGCGATCTCCGCCTGCGCAAGGCGCTCGACCCGGCGCACCTCCTCACCTGGGGGGTTGGGCTGGGCGGCCAGCACCTCCAGCTGCCCGCGGATCACCGTCAGCGGGGTGCGCAGCTCGTGCGAGGCGTCGGCGACGAACTCGCGCTGGCCGGCGAACGCGTCGGTGAGGCGATCGAGCATGTGGTTGAAGGAGTCCGCCAGCACCCGCACCTCGCGGCCCTCGCGCTCCACATCGTGGATGCGCGGGTGTAGGTCGCCGGCGTCCACCTGCGCGGCGAGCGCCGCCATTCGTCGCAACGGACGCGAGAAGCGGCTGCCGATCAGCAGCGAGGCGAGCAGTGCTCCAGCGAGCGCCAGGAAGCCGGCGAGGATGAAGGCGCGCGCGACCCCGTGCTGGGCACGCGCCACGCTCGCCAACGGCTCCCCCACGCCGACGGTGACGCGCCGAGCCGACGCATGCGCGCCCGTGTCGGCAATGCGCACCTGGCGGTTGAGCAGGCGCAGGTAGCCGACGTCGGGGAGCGCAAGCGTCGAGAACCCATCGCGCGCGGCGAGCAGCTGGCGCGCTGCCCGGTTCTCCTGTGCCTGCACGGCGACGCTCTCGCCATCGTCGGGCGCGTGGCTGCCGAGCAACTCGGGCGTGTTGGTGGCAGTGCCCGCGCCGGGGACGATCGCATACAGAACGGTGGAGCTGGCGTTGAAGGGCTGGCCGGCGACGTACGCGCGAGCGACTGCCAGCACAGCTTGGGGCGTGCGCGCGCCCGAGGCGCTCAGGGCGTGCGCGAGCTCACCCGAGTCTCCCGCCATCTCGCGGTCGATCTGGCGGCGCAGCTGAGTGCCGGTGCCACGGTACACCGCGAAGAAGGTGATCCCGGAGGAGACGACCACCACGAGCGCCACCCACATCGCCAGCCGCCAACGTAGGCTAGTTGGCATCCAATTTCGCCGCCGAATCGTGCTGGCCCGCGCATCCCCTCCACCGCCCATCCCATCGGTGGTTGCTAGCACGGGTGGCGCACTCCCGCCCCGGCTGCTCTGTCAGCCGACATGGCCGAGGCGGTAGCCGACCGCGCGCACGGTGTGGATCGGCGCGGGGGATTGGTACCCGCCCACCCCGCGCAGCTTGCGGCGCAGATAGCCGATGTACACATCCACGATGTTGGTGGTGGGGTCGTGCTGGTAGCCCCACACCGCACTCAGGATCTGCTCGCGCGTGAGCACCCTGCCGTGGTGGCGCAGCAGATACACGAGCAGCTCGAACTCGGTCGTCGAAAGCAGCACCGGCTGGCCCGCGCGCAGCACCTTGCGGCTGAGCATGTCCACCTCGATGTCCGCCACCCGCAGCGTCGTGGTCGAGCCCTGCGCCGCGCTGCGCAGCTGGGCGCGCACCCGCGCCAACAGCTCGGCCAGCGAGAAAGGCTTGACAAGGTAGTCCACCGCGCCGGCATCCAGCCCGGCAACTCGGTCCTCGATCTCGCCTCTGGCGGTGAGCACGATCACCGGCAGCGCAGGCTTGGCGGCGCGCAGTGTGCCCAGCACCTCCATGCCGCCCTTGCCCGGGAGCATCATGTCCAGCACGACCACGTCGAAGCTCTCGCCCAGCGCACGTGCCTCGCCTGCCAGCCCATCGTGCTCGGCCTGCACCGCGAAGCCCTCGGCCTCCATGCCGCGGCGCACGAAATCGACGATCCCCGGCTCGTCCTCGATCAGCAGGATCGACGGCGCCATAGTGCTCGCCTGCTCGGAGGGTTGCGCCGACCGCACCATCACCACCAGGATAGGGCCCCACCGGAGCCGCGATGGGCGAGCAGTGCCTTTCAGAGGCATCATATGAGCTCTCTCACTGAGCTGTTAGGTATCGCTTAGCGAGCGTGCCGACATTCATCTGATGGAGACCGGCCAGCAACAGAGCGGGCCGCGCGCACCGCGCCAGCCTGAGGACAGCCCGTCGGCGGCCCATCCGGTAACTACTTCCGCGGCCTCCGGCGGGCAATCTCGCACCAGCGGGCGGAGCGGGTCGGCGTTCGGCGGTCTGTGGGCACGCCTGAGGGCGGGCGGCAGCGACGGCAATGAGCGACTCACGGTGCTGACGGGGATCGTGCTGTTCCTTCTGCTTGCGGCGCTCGGGGTCACAATCCTGCGCATCGGCCCGCTGATCTGGGAGCACCTCTTCATCGGGCTGTTGCTGCTCGGGCCAGTGGCGCTGAAGCTGGGCAGCACCGGCTACCGGTTCGTGCGCTACTACACCCGCAACCCTGTCTACCTCCGCAAGGGCCCACCGCCGCCCTACCTGCGCCTACTCGCCCCGCTGGTAGTGCTCAGCACGGTCGTGGTGTTCGTCAGCGGCGTCGCGCTGCTGCTGCTCGGCCCCAGCTCACGCTCGACGCTGCTGCTGGTTCACAAGGCGAGCTTCTTCGTGTGGCTGGCGGCGACGGCCGTGCACGTGCTCGGCCACCTGCCCGAGGTCATGCAGACGCTGAACGGGGGCCACGAGCTTCGCGTGGCGGTGCTCTCGGAGGTCGCTGACGGCATCGCACACCAACCGGGCGGCCGTCAAACCGAACCGGGGCGGTCAACCACGGGGCAGCCGGCCGTGCCCGAGCCAAGCGCGCCGCCGCACGACCTGCGCGCGAGCCGTGCGGGCCGCGTGCTCGCGCTCACCGGCGCGCTGCTCGCGGGGCTGGGGCTGGCGCTGCTGCTGATCCCCGAATTCGGTCCGTGGCTGACCTACCACCGCGTCTTCATCGGCGGCCATTGAGGTCGCTCCGTACAGGTGCCGTCGCGGCCATGACACCTTGCAGGCGTTCCGCCACGCGGGTCAAAGTCTTATGGAACCTCTCACACCCCCTTTAGCCACCGCTTGCGTTCCAGCGGCAGACTGAGACTCAGCTTCCACCCGTGCACCACGCCTCCACTGCGTTTCATGTCCGTCAACCCCAACCACACCTCCCGCTCCCGCGACGCGGCCCTACGGCGGCTGCGCCGCGCCAACCGCTGGCTGATCGCCGGCAGCGCGACGCTCACCGGCGTGCTTACCGCGGTTGCCGCTGGCGCCTTCCCCGGCAAAACGCTCAAGGAGACACGCGCGACGAGCTCCGGCGAGGTCCACCGTTCCACTGGAACGACCGGCACACGTACGGGTAACGGCACCTCCACCGGGACCTCCACACTCAAAGCGGCCAAGCAGGCGCCACAGTCGAGCACGACCGAAGGGTCGTCTTCCGCCACTGAACGATCCTCCTCCTCTCCCTCCACTGGCGAACAGGGATCCAGCGGCTCTGAAGCTGGATCCAGCGCCGCCGGAGAATCGGGGTCGTCTGCCAGTCAGTCGGGCTCCTCCGCCAGCGAATCCGGCTCCTCCCCGTCGGGATCGGGCTCCTCCGCCAGCGAATCCAGCTCCTCCCCGTCGGGATCGGGCTCCTCCGCCAGCGAATCCGGCTCCTCCCCGTCGGGATCGGGCTCCTCCGCCAGCGAATCCAGCTCTTCCTCATCCGGATCCACCTCCTCCGGCTCCTCCTCGGAATCGAGCTCATCGGGCAGCGAAGGGAGTTCCGCCACCCAGGCGCAAACACCGGAAGCTCCGGTCGTTTCGGGTGGATCGTGAGACGCGCTCGCCCCACCTGCACGCCCACGCAGCGCGCCGCGACGGCGACGGCGCGCTGGGAGGCGCTCGGCAGCACCGTCGTGCTACGCGTCACCGAGCCTCGGTGGCTGCCCCATGCGAGCGCGATCCTCGCGCGCGAACTCGCCGCGATCGACCGCGCCTGTAGCCGCTTCCGCGACGACTCCGACCTGAACCGCGTCAACACGCACGCCGGGGGCCAGCCAGTGCCGGTGGCGCCGCTGCTGATCGAGGCGCTGCAGGTTGCGCTGCGCGCGGCGCAGCTCACCGACGGCGATGTCGATCCGACGGTTGGCGCCGCGCTGGTCCTCGCCGGCTACGACCGCGACTTCTCCCTGCTGGAGCAACTGCGGGGTTCCAACGCTGCGTGGGCCACCGACGACCGGTGCGAGCACGCCGAGGCGCGGGTCGCCACGGAGGCGCCCGCTGATGGAGGGGACCTGCGCAACCGCTCCCTTCCCACTCTGATCGCCCGGCGGCTCAGCGGCCACCGCACCGTCCGACTCGACCCAATGTTCTCCACGGCGCGGATTCCAAGCGGGATCATGCTCGATCTCGGGGCAACCGCCAAAGCGTGGGCCGCCGACCGCGGCGCCCGCGCGGTATGGGAGGCCGCGCGCTGCGGTGTACTGGTCAGTCTCGGCGGCGACATCGCCACCGCTGGCCCTGCCCCACCGGGCGGTTGGCGGATCCACGTCACTGACGACCACCGCTCCGGGCCCGACGCGCCCGGGCAGGTGGTCGCGATCGTCGATGGCGGCCTTGCAACATCAAGCGTCGCGGTGCGCCGCTGGCGGCGCGGCGAGCGGACAATGCATCACATCATCGACCCTTCCTCGGGCGCTCCCGCCCGCGGCCCCTGGCGCACCGTCAGCGTCGCTGCCGCCGACTGCACCGACGCCAATATCGCCGCCACCGCCGCGCTCGTGCGCGGCCGCCTTGCGCCGGCGTGGCTGGATGCGCTCGGTCTGCCCGCGCGCCTGGTCGCCCATGACGGCGCAGTGCTTAGGATCGGCGACTGGCCACTCGACAGGGTGGCGCCGGCGGCGAGGCCAGATCGCGTATCAACCGCTCTGCCGCCCGATCTCGTAGCCGTACCGCCCGATCGCACGCGCGCTTCCGTGGTGGGACATGGAAGTCCCACCCCCGGGCGGGCGGTAGTGTCAACGCGGCGCGTGGACGATCTCCCATGAGCGCTCTGCTGCTCCCCCTCGCCACGTCCGGTCCCAGCCTCGACTGGTACCTCACCCGCTCCACCGGCGCCGTCGCGCTGCTGCTGCTGAGCATCGCCGTCGCGCTCGGGGTCGTCGATGTACGGCGCTTCAGCACGCCCTCCTGGCCGCGTTTCGTCGTCGACGCGCTGCATCGCAGCGTCTCGCTGCTGGCGCTCGTGTTCCTCGTGCTGCACATCCTCACCGCGGTGCTCGACTCGTTCGCCTCGATCTCGCTTGTCGATGCGTTCGTGCCGTTCGTCGGCTCATACCGGCCCTTCTGGCTGGGGCTCGGCGCCGTCGCGTTCGACCTGCTGCTCGCGGTGATCCTCACCAGCCTGCTGCGCGGGCGCGTCGGCCCGCGGGTATGGCGTGTGACGCACTGGCTCGCCTATGCCTGCTGGCCTGTTGCGCTGCTGCACACACTCGGCACCGGCAGCGACGTCAAAGCCAGCTGGCTACTCGCGCTCTGCGCGTTCTGCCTCGCGCTGGTGCTCGGCGCTGTACTCCTGCGCACGCTCGGGGGCTTCTCGCGTGAGGGTGCGCGCGGGCGTGGCCTGGCGATCGGCGGCACCTTCGCATTCGCGCTTGGCCTGGTGCTGTGGCTGCCTTCCGGGCCACTCGGCTCGGAATGGGCGCGGCGGTCTGGCACCCCATCCTCGCTGCTTGGCCACGCCTCCGGCTCCCGCTCGAAGATCGTGGGCAATCCGTGAGTGCCTACCAGGAATCCCGGGCGCCCGCGAGTTGGGGCGGGGACGGCTACGGCCTACCCCGGGACGGCTACGACCTACCCCACCAGCTACTCGATCACTCCGCCTCTGAGGCGCCAGGCTTGCCGCGGCTACTGGCCGGCATCCCCGCCCGCGGTGCGCTGGGGCTGAGCGAGCATCTTGCGCTGCACGGCGAGCTTCCCGCCTTCGCAGGCCGTGGCCGGGCTCGCCGCGGCGTCGCCTCGGGCCTGATCGATGAGGTCGAGCGCGCCGGCCTGCTGGGTCGTGGCGGAGCCGGGTTTCCTACCGCCGAGAAGTTGCGTGCGGTCGCCGGGGCCTCACGCTCTGTGCTCGGCGGGGCACGGCCAATCGTGGTCGTCAACGGCGCCGAGGGCGAGCCAGCCTCAGCCAAGGACCGCACTTTGCTGCGCTCCCTCCCGCATCTGGTGATCGACGGCGCTCACCTCGCCGCTGCCGCGGTCGGCGCGCATGAGGTGCTGCTCGGCGTGTGTGAGTCCTCGCCTCCAGCGCTCAACGCAGTTGCCCGTGCGCTCGAGGAGCGCGGCTCCCGTCGCGGGGGGCGGGTGGATGGGGTCCAATTCCAGCTGCGCCCCGTCCCCGATCGCTACGTCGCCGGCCACGAGTCGGCGCTCGTCGGCCACCTCTCGGGCGGCCCCGCGCTGCCGACCTTCACTCCGCCGCGGCCCTTCGAACGGGGTGTGCGCGGTCGCCCCACGCTCGTCTGCAACGTCGAGACCCTCTCCCACCTTGCGTTGATCGGACGCCACGGCGCCGCTTGGTTTCGCGAGCTCGGCACCCCCGCGCAGCCCGGCTCGGCGCTGGTCACGCTCGCCGGGAGCGTCGCCCACCCGGGGGTATATGAGATCGAGCACGGATCCCCCCTCGCGGCGCTCATCGACGCGGCCGACGGCCTCACCGCCCGGCCGCGCGCGGTGCTGCTCGGCGGCTACTCGGGGACGTGGATCGACGGCTCGCAGCTGCACGAAGTGGTCCTCTCCGATCGCCACCTCTCCCCCTTCGGCGCCTCGCTCGGCGCCGGCGTCGTCGTGGTGCTCTCCGACGAGGCCTGCCCCGTCGCCGAGCTCGCTCGCCTCACCCGCTGGCTGGCGTCGCAGAGCGCCCGCCAGTGCGGGCCGTGCGTGTTCGGGCTCGACGCGATCGCCTCTCTGTTCGAGCAACTCGCGGGTGGTGCCGGGGATCGGCTGAGCGGGGACATCTGGGGGCGCGTCAAGGGCCCCCGCAGCGGACAGCTCGCACGGCGCTACGACGAGCGGGACGCTGCCGCCCAGCGTCTGCGCTCCCTCGCCGGGCTCGTCCGTGGCCGGGGCGCCTGCTCCCATCCCGATGGCGTCGCCCGCCTCGTTGCGAGTGCGCTCGACGTGTTCGCACGGGAGCTTTCCAACCATGCCAGCCGCGGCCCCTGCGCGGCCTGCGCCCGACCTTCGGAGCTGCCGCAGCCGCGTGACTCCCGCCCAACAACCGCCGCTCCGGCATGACCCCCCACCGTCTGCGCGTCAATCCGATCGCCTGCGAGGCCCACGGCATGTGCCACGAGCTCCTGCCCGAGCGCATCTCCCTTGATGAGTGGGGCTACCCGATTCTCGACAGCGCGCCACTCGACCCTGCGCTACTCGCCCACGCACGCCGCGCCGCCGCGGCCTGCCCCACGCTCGCGCTGCTGGTTGAGCGGCGGAGGGATTGATCTACCTTCTGCCAAAAGGGAAGCCTCCATCGCCCGGTGCGCGGCCACCGTTGCTTGACGGCCGCGCACCGGGATACTGCGCCCTGACAGGGGCTCCTTCACCCCTGTGACTCCGAAAGTGCTCCGATCCTTCCCGCTTCCTTTTCTCGCGGGCGCTCGCGGTGCTCCGATCAGCTCCGATCAGGAGCCGGTGATCTCGCTGCCGCTCGGCGACAGCACCCACCACGCGGCGCCAAAGCTCTGGACGCCCTGCCCGGTGGTTTCACCCGCCTTGGAGTCGCTCACATACCAGTACAGCGGGTGTCCCTTGTAGGTGACCTGTTTGGCTCCTTCTG
The DNA here is from genome assembly GCA_963724305.1 of uncultured Solirubrobacterales bacterium. Lineage (GTDB taxonomy): Bacteria > Actinomycetota > Thermoleophilia > Solirubrobacterales > Solirubrobacteraceae > Palsa-744. Next base: position 71,955 of record CAVRUG010000004.1, on the reverse strand, counting down.
AGCGGTTGGTCGTGCCGAGGTCGCCCGCCACCGCTTCGCCTTCGGCCTTCGGGGCGCTTGTCGTCGTCACCGGCGGCCACACCTGCGCGCACGCGCCCGAGCAGGTCGAGGTCGAGCCGGTATCGGCCGCGAACAGGTACACCGTCAGGTGCTTCGGGCCCGCCGCGAGGACCGTGCCGAGCGGCGTGTGCTCAGTCGTGATCGCTGTCCCCCCGCCCGCTCCGGTGGCAGCTGCGCTCGTAGACGTCGTGGAGGCGCTCGTCGCGGGATTGCTGCCCGATTCGGTTTTGCTCGAGCTGGAGCTACCGCTGGATCCGCAGCCAGCGACTGCCAGCCCAGCGACCGCGAGAGTGGTCGCGGCAAAGATTGAGGGGTGTCGCACGCTTTTCTCCTGAAGTTTGAGATTGTCTGGGCGTCGGCGTGGGCGCCTGTTTGCGCCTCTCACTGCAACAGACTCCGCGGCAACGATAAACCTTTCAGCTACAGTCGAGCGCGATGCCCGCGCTCGATCCCGAGTCGCTGCCGCGCCATCTCGACCGGCTCTACCGGGCCGCATGGGCGTTGTGCGGCTCGCCTCACGAGGCGGAAGACCTCGTTCAGGAGACGTTCGCACGCGTGCTCGCCCGCCCACGGCTGCTGCGCGGCCAGGACGAGCTTGCCTACCTGATGACGGTGCTGCGCAACACGTTTCTCACCGACCGCCGCACCGCCAGCCGGCGCCCTCGTGTCAGCGCGACCGCGATCGAGGAGATCGAGCCCGTCGATCCCCGCGGCGGCGAGCGGCCCGAGGAGGCGCTGCAGGCACGGGAGGTCTTCACAGCGATCGCCGGGCTCCCCGAGCGCTACCGCCTGGCGTTGGTCGCCTGCGACATCGCCGGGCTCTCCCATCGCGAGGCGGCGCGTGTCCTTGACACCAAGGAGGCCACCGTCGCCACGCGGCTGTTCCGCGCGCGCCAGTTCGTGGTGCACGCGCTGGAGTCCTCATCGCCATCCAAGGACGGCAACGCGCACGAAGACCTGCCGGTGAGGGCAGATCTTCCCGCTCGGCGGGAAGATGAGACCCCCGCGCGGCGTCTGAAGAGTGAGAGCACCCCATGAGTCGCGAGCCTGAAGACATCCACGCAGCGCTGGCGGCGCTCGCCGACGGCACGCTGCCCGACCGAAGCCGGGAGGCACACGCCTCCGGCGGTCCGCATTCTGACCAGCAGCGCGAGTCCTTGATGGCGCGCATTGCGGAGAGCCCCGAGTTGGCCGCCGAGCTGGAGGAGCAGCGCCGCGCGGTGATGCTCATGCGCTCACTGGAGCAGGTCGAGGCACCCACCTTGCTGCGCCGCTCGATCGAGCTGGCAGCCAAGGGAGAGGCGGCCATCGGGGACGCCACCGCGGGCGAGGGGTCGGCGAGCGCTGGCGCGACCGCTGCCCGGGGCGCACGGCGTGAGCGCGCGCGCGTCTCGCGGCGCTCCTCCCCCTTGCGCCTGCCTTCGCGGCTGCTCGCCGGTGGCGCGTTCGCGGCCGCAGTGGTGGTGGTGCTCGTGCTGGTGCTGACCACAGGGGGCAGCACGAACGCTCCCACCGTGCTCCAGGCATCCGGTGTGGGCCTGCGCCCCATTACCGGGGCCGCCCCTACCGAGAGCGCCCACGACCCTCATCTACTGGCAGCCTCCGCTGTGGGGATCGCCTACCCATACTGGGGCGGCACGCTCGGCTGGAAGGCGGTCGGAGCGCGCACCGACACGGTTGGGGGGCGCGCCGTCACCACCGTCTTCTATGCCAACTCACACTCGCAGCGGATCGGCTACTCGATCGTCGCCGGCCCAGCGCTGGCGGTACCTGCCGATAGCACCTCCGTGAAGCACCACGACATGAGCTTTCATGTCATCAGCCACGCCAACCCGACGATCGTCACCTGGCGCGAAGCCGGTCACACCTGCATCCTCACCGCTCGCGGCGTCAACCCCGGCAAGCTGATACGCCTCGCCACATGGCAGCGGGCGTAGGTCCAGCCCGTAGAGACAACAGTCAGAAACGTGCGTGGTTCCTCGACGCGCTGTGGATGTATGGTTACTCTACGTGCACCGAACCATCTTCAAGGTCCGAACAATGCCGGCCACGGCGGCGTTCGTCTCGCTCTTCCTAGTGATCGCATCCGTGTGCGCGTGGCCAGCGACCAAGGCGGGGGCCGCCGCCGCCGGGTTCGAACCCACGGCGAAGCTGAGCGCCGCGCTCTCCCCCGAGCACCTCGGGCAGGGCACGACGATCATCTTCGGCTTCACAATCGCGACGACCACGGGACGGGTCCCCTCGCCGCTGGTCAGCCTCGACCTCTACTACCCCGCCAACCTCGGGATCGGCACCAGCGGCCTGGGCCTCGAAACCTGCAGCGCCGCCGTGCTCGAAGCCCACGGCCCCGAAGGCTGCCCCTCCCAGTCGCAGATGGGTTACGGCAAAGGGCTGGTCGAGGTGCCCTTCGGGCCCGAGGTGCTGCGCGAGACAACCCAGACATCGATCTTCATGGCCCACATCCAGGAAGGGCACATAGGACTGCTCTTCTACGCCGAAGGTCACTCCCCCGTCTCCGCCCAGATCGTCTTCCACGGCCTCGTGCTGCCTGCCCCCGATCCCTTCGGCGGGGACCTCAACACCACGATTCCGCTCGTCCCCACGCTCCCCGGGGCGCCCAATGCCGCGCTCGTGCAGCTGCGCTCCACGATCGGCCCCCTACACCTCGTCTACTTCGAACACACCCGCGGCAGTACCTCCCCTACCATCCACGCGGGATCGTCCTGCCGCGCACCTGCCCCCGCGGTGGCTTTCACTTCTCCGCCTCCTTCTCCTTCGAAGACGGCTCCCACACCAGTGCGCACACCTCAGTGCCCTGCCCCGCGACGTGAGCGAGGCCCTGAGTCGGTCGGGTGCCGGCCGCCGGCCGCAAGGTGGTTGACCACGACCTGTGGCCAGGGTGTCCAGGCCCCCGGCGTCGTCCCGACAGGGACCGCACCCCCCGCGCATCCAAAGCGTGTTGAATGTGACCCCGGTCTGGCGGCGGGAGACGAGGAGGCGCAATGAAGGCAGTCCAGATCGTAGATCTCACGGGCCCTACCAGCGCTCTGCGCATGGTCGATCTGCCCGCGCCCGACTCGCCTCCGTCGCACATGTTCACGCCGGGGCAGGGCGTCGTGATCGACGTCCACGCGGCCGGCGTCTCGTTCCCCGAGGTGTTGCAGTCACGCGGGGAGTACCAGTACAAGCCGCCGTTGCCGTTCGTCCCCGGCGGCGAGGTCGCGGGCGTGGTGCGCGAGGCGAGCGAGCAGGCCACGGAGCTCGGCATACGCCCCGGGCAGCGCGTGGCCGCCTTTTGCATGGGGGGCGGTTTCGCCGAGGCGGCCGTGGCGCCCCCGTTCCTCACCTTCCAGCTGCTCGACGCGCTCGACTTCGCGCAGGGCGCCGGCCTGATCCTCAACTACCACACCGCCTACTTCGCGCTCGCCCTGCGCGGACGGCTGCGCGAGGGCGAGACGGTGCTCGTGCATGGTGCCGCCGGCGGCGTGGGCACCGCGGCACTGCAGGTCGCGAAGGGCCTCGGCGCGCGCACGATCGCGGTCGTCTCCAGCGAGCAGAAGGCGCGGGTGGCGCGCGAGGCAGGCGCCGATGAGGTGCTGCGCTCCGACGGCCCATGGCGAGAAGAGGCGAAGGAGCTCTCCGGCGGCGGCGTGGACGTGGTGCTCGACCCGGTCGGCGGCGATCGCTTCACCGACAGCCTGCGCTCGCTGCGCCCCGACGGTCGCCTGGTCGTGGTCGGGTTCACGGGCGGGTCGATCCCCGAGGTGCGGGTCAACCGGCTGCTGCTCGGCAACGTCGAGGTTGTGGGCGCCGGCTGGGGCGCCTATGCGCTCACCCGCCCCGAGCTCTGCCGTCGAGATCGGCGCCGCGCCTCGCAGCCGCATGATCGAGAGGGCGTCGTGCGCCCGCTCGTCGGCGCGCGCTTTCCGCTGGAGCGCGCCGCCGAGGCGCTGCAGGAGATCGACGAGCGGCGCTCCACCGGCAAGGTCGTGCTCGAGGTGGGGTGAGTGGACTTCGAGCACTCCCCCCGCACGCGCGAGCTACTGGAGCGCCTCGACGCCTTCATCGAGCGCGAGGTGGCCCCCCGCGAGGAGCCCTACCACCGCGAGCTACTAGGGAGCTCCAACCCGTGGATCGTGCACCCGGCGATCCAGGAGTTGAAGGGCAAAGCCAGCGCGGAGGGCCTGTGGAACCTCTTCCTGCCGGGCAGCCCGAGGTGGGCGGGCACACACAGGGTGCGGGGCTCTCCAACGTCCAGTACGCGCCCCTGGCCGAGCGCATGGGCCGTTCGCTGATCGCGAGTGAGGTGTGCAACTGCAACGCGCCCGACACCGGCAACATGGAGGTGCTGCTGCACTTCGGCTCCCCCGAGCAGCAACAGCGCTGGCTTGTGCCGCTGCTAGGCGGGGAGATTCGCTCTGCCTTCTGCATGACCGAGCCCGACGTCGCCTCCGCCGATGCGACCAACATGCAGGCCACGGCGACGCTCGACGGCGAAGAAGTGGTGCTCAACGGGCGCAAGTGGTGGAGCACCGGCGTCGGACATCCCAACTGCAAGGTGGCGATCTTCATGGGGCTCACCGACCCCACCGCCGACCGCTACCACCAGCATTCGATGGTGCTCGTCCCGCTCGACACCCCGGGGGTGAAGGTCGAGCGGATGCTCTCCACGATGGGCTTCTACGACGCCCCCGGCGGGCACGGCGAGGTCTCCTTCGCCGACGTGCGCCTCCCCGCCGGCGCGATCGTCGGCGGGCCCGGCCAGGCGTTCGCGATCGCCCAGGCGCGCCTCGGCCCGGGGCGGGTGCACCACTGCATGCGCCTGATCGGCCTCGCCGAGCTCGCGCTGGAGCTCGCCTGCCGCCGCGCCACCGAGCGGGTCGCATTTGGCCGGCCGCTGGCCAACCTCGGCGGCAACCGCGAGCGGATCGCCGACGCGCGAATCGCGATCGACCAAGCCCGCCTGCACGTGCTGCACGCCGCATGGCTGATCGACACCCAATCCCCGGCGATGTCTGGGCGCGGTCTCGCAGATCAAGGTCGCAGTGCCCAACATGGCCCAGCGCGTGGTGGACATGGCGATGCAGCTGCACGGCGGCGCCGGCCTCAGCGACGACTTCCCGCTCGGCGCCGCCTGGACCGTGGCGCGCTCGCTGCGCCTCGCCGACGGCCCCGACGAGGTTCACCGCGGCGTGGTGGCGCGGTTGGAGCTCGCCCGCTACGGTCAGGGCAAGTGGGGCTCCCAGTAGGGAGCTGCGTTGACACATCATCTGATCCGCCGCCGCTCGCGCAATCCTTCTGCGGTGTCGCCCGACGACGAAGACGCCAGCCTCAGCACCGGCGGCGAGTCACCTCCGGACTCCCACTGGGCGCAGCATCGCTATGGGGTCGTGCTCGCGCTCACGATCCTGGCGGTGCTCTTCTCGATCCTCGCGCCCGACACACCGGTCGGCCGCGCCGTCGCGGTGGTGCTGCAGGGGGCGATGCTGTTCGCGGTGATCGTCACCTCACGCGAGCGTGGCTCGGGCGAGCGAGACCTGCACCCCCAGGGCACCCTCGCGACGCTAACCGTGGTGGTGCTGTTTGGCCTGGCTGCGCTGGTGGGCCTGAACCTTGTGCCGCGCTGGGTGGGCTCCGCTGCCACGGCCGCCGCGCTGGCGGTGGTGCTCGGGGTGCTCACCCGCGGCATCGTGCGGCTGGTCCGCGCTCGCGGGGTGACCTTGCAGGCGGTCGCCGGCGCGCTCACCACCTACCTGCTGATCGGCCTGGAGTTCGCGCTCATCGTTCGCGTGATCGTCGGCCTCAGCCCGCACCCCTACTTCGGGCAGGTCACCAACGCCGTGGTCACGCAGAGCCAGGAGATCTACTTCAGCTTCACCACGCTCACCACCACCGGTTATGGAGACCTCTCGCCTGTGCTCAGCGTCGGCCGGGCGCTCTCGGTGCTGGAGATGCTCATCGGCCAGATCTATCTCGTGACCGTGATCGGGCTGCTCGTCGGCAACCTCCGCCGCAGCTCCGAGCGCGCCTCCGAGACGTGAGGAGAGCCCGCGACCGCTTCGTTGTCTCGCGCTCCGCCCACGCTCCTTCCTCAAATCCGGAGCGCGACCGGGGGCGCTAATCCCCCGCGTCCTCCAAGTCGTCCTCCTCCCCGCCCGGGTTTTTGCGCAGCCAGTCGGCGAGTTGCTGGCCGACGGAGTTGATCGACTCGCCGGCGTCGCGGAAGGCGTCGCGGAAGCGCTCGGAGTAGTGCGACACGGCCTCGCTGCCCTCGGTGCGCGCATCGACCGGTTCATCGCGGGTCGGGTACTCGCCGCCGACGATCCGGTCGAACTCCCCCGAGCGCACCCACGCCATCAGCTCGTGCGTGCGCTTCACGGGCATCGGATGGCTGACGCCCAGGTCGATCAGCAAACGCGTCAGGCGCTCGAGGCCCCCACCCTGCTCGGTGTAGTCGAGGCCCTGGCGCATGAACACGTCGAGGTCGAGCTCCTCGACCATCGCCCCGGCAGAAAGGCACATCAGCGTGCGGCACACCGTCAGCGGGTCGCGCGTGACGAGCGCCGCGGCGCGGTCGGCGCTCAGCTCGGTCGCGCGCTCCCACTCCATCAGCGCCGTGCGGATCGGCGCCAGCGGCAGCAGTAGCCGCGATGTCCGTCCCAACAGCATCAGGATGTACAGCGCGGTGCGGTACAGCTGGTGGTCGGCGAGGATGTGCGCGGCCTCGTGCGCGAACACCGCGCGACGCTGCCCGGCGTCCAGCAGCCCCACGAGCTCCGACTGCACCACCACGATCGGGCGCTTCGCGCCAATCGCCATCGCGTTCGGCGAGGGGTACTGCGTGAGGTAGAGATCGGGCACATCGACCATGTCGAGCGTGGTGTACGCGATCGCGTGCTCGCGCCACACGTCGCCGAGCTGCTCTTCGGAGAGCCTCACGGCCGAGCCCAGATAGCTCTGGCGCAGCGCGCGCTCATACCCCAGCTCGATCAGCTTGCGCACCACCGTGTCCAGATACGGAATCGATTTCAGCGCCGCCGTCGCGGCGCGGTCGGCGGGGTGCTGAAAGGCGCGCGGGGAGATGCCCCTCAAGTGGTGGCCTTCGACCGGCAGCAGCTGACCCGAGGACTCCATGACCACAGCCTACCGGGCACCGCTGAGGTGATGCCAGCTTGGTTGGTTGCGAATCATCTCGGGAGCCGTGATGCGGAGCCATCGGTGCGATGCCCTTGCTGTAAGGTCGCGCCCGTGAGCGCACCACTCGTTGCCGTCATAACCGGCGCATCCAGCGGGATCGGCGAGGCGACCGCGCGGCGGCTGGCGCGCGAGCCCGATGCGCAGCTGGTACTGGTCGCACGGCGCGAGGAGCTGTTGCGCGGGCTCGCCGAGACGTTGCCCGCCGCGTGCAGCTGCCTGGCGCTCGACCTCACCGACGAGGACGCCCCCGCACGCGTCCTCGCGCACGTGCGTGAGCAATACGACGGGCGCCTGACACTGCTGGTCAACAACGCCGGGGCGGCTTGGCGCGCGCCGTTCGCCGAGGGCGGGTACGCCAACGTTCGGCGCACGATGACGCTCAACTTCGATGCGCCCGTGCGCCTCGCCGAGGTGCTGCTGCCGCTGCTGCGCGAGTGCGCTCCGAGCGCGATCGTCAATGTCTCCAGCACCGCCGCGCGGGTCGCGCGCCCCGGCACCGGCGCCTACTCGGCGAGCAAGTTCGCGCTCACCGGCTGGAGCGATGCGTTGTGTGCCGAGGAGCACACCCACGGCGTCCATGTGGGCACGGTGTTCCCGGGGTTCATCGCCACCGAGGGCTTCCCGGCCCGCGAGCTGCTGGCGCGACCGCAGACGGCGTGGATCGTCTCCACACCCGACCGCGTGGCCGAGGCGATCGTCGAGGTGGGACTGGGGCGCCGTGCAGAGCGTTACGTGCCGCGCCCCTACTTCCTGGCCGCCGTCGCCCGTCTACTGCTCCCCGGCCTCGTGCGCCGTACCCTCACCCGCGGCAGCGCCGCGGTCCTCACGACGACGACGGGGGCCGAAGCCGAAGCCCAGGCTCCTTAGGTCAGACAGCCCGTGAGCCGGGCGGGCGCGGCGACGGCCACGCTCGACGCTCCACCCCTGGGGAAGTGGCGTGGCCAGCCATCCACTCGGCCAGTGAGGCACCTCTCGCTCGCGCCAACCACGCATCTGTCCGATGAGCCGAACAGCGGCCGCGCAGGTTTCTTGGCGAAGCGCGCGAATAAAGAAGCGCATCAGGACAGATAACCCCCGAATAACGATCTACCTAGGTGGGTAGATCATGTTCTCGGGTAGAGCAACTTATGGGTCCCTGATGGGCTCCAACAGGGGCGTGCCCCGTGTCCAGGCTGGATCAACGCGCGCGTTATGCCGCTCCGCTAAGAATAATTGACAACGCAACTACCATGCCCTATAATTCCGACTCCAGGCATCGGAGATAGGCCCGACCACAACCGGGCCCTCCATTTCAATTCGAAGGACCAGACTCATGACAGACGATAGCCATCAGATCACCACACTAGACACTTTGGAGGCCGCGGACGCCCCACGCGACACCGTGCAGGCACCCGCTGCCCTCGATTCGCCCTTCGCGGAGAGCCGTTCCGAGCCCTCATCGAGCGCCCGACGCCGCCGTCCGGTGGCGGCCCCTGAGCCCGAAAGCTTCATCCCCGAGTCCGTCGACCAGCTACTCGCGCACTCGCGGCGCTACCCCCTGCTCACGCCCGACCAGGAGATCGAACTGGCGCAGCGGATCGAGCGTGGGGACCTGCGTGCGAAGGAACTGATGATCAACTCCAACCTGCGCTTGGTCGCCTCCAACGCGCGTCGCTACCAGAACCAGGGCCTGCCGCTCGCCGACCTCGTGCAGGAGGGGATGCTCGGCCTGATCCGTGCCAGCGAGAAGTTCGACTGGCGCAAGGGCTTTCGCTTCTCCACCTACGCCACGCTGTGGATCCGCCAGGCGATCCAGCGGGGCCTGGAGAACTCCGGGCGCACGATCCGCCTGCCCGTGCACGTCGCGCAGCGCACCCGCAAGGTGGGCCGCGTCGAGCGCGAGCTCTCGGTGCGCCTCGGTCGCGAGCCAACCTCCGAGGAGATTGCGCTGGAGACCGGCCTCGAGCTCGACCAAGTCGAGGAAGTCCGCCACCAGCGTGCAGCGCTCGTCAGCCTCGACCAGCAGGTGGGCGAGGACGGCGACACCGCGCTCGGCGACCTGCTGCCCTCCGACCAGGAGCCGCCCGAGGAGACCGCCTACGAGAACGAGCGCGAGCGCCTCGTGCAGCTCGCGATCTCGCAGCTGCCCGAAACCGAGCGCACCGTGCTGACGCTGCGCTTCGGCACCGGCCACGAGGCGCCGCAGACGCTCACCGCGATCGGCAAGCGCCTCGGCTTCTCGGCGGAGCGGGCCTCCCAGCTGGAGCAGCGCGCGCTGAAGAAGCTCGCGGAGTCGCCCGAGCTGGCGGCTTTGCGCGAGGCAGCCTGAGTCGCGCAACAGTCTGTCGGCGGGCGGCGTAAGATCTGAGCCGTATGTGGGAACGTATCGTCCAATGGACGATTGCCGTAGGTGAACGGATTCTCGCCCCCATCGAGCGCTTCATCGGGCAGCGCTCGCTGGTGGGCGACGCCACGTTCTTTCCGTTGGAGCGCTTTTGCTGGGTGGAGCACATCGAGCGCAACTGGGAAGTGATCCGCGAGGAGGCCGCCGCGCTGCTCGACGATCATGCGGCGCTGGCCAACTTCCAGGACATCTCAAAGGACCAGATTGAGATCACCGACGACGACCGCTGGAAGACGTTCTTCCTGTACGGGTACGGCTTCGAGGCGAAGCTCGGGGTGGAGATGTGCCCCCGCACGGCTGCCTTGATGCGCGAGATACCCGGGATGAAGACGGCCATGATCTCGATCCTCTCCCCGCGCAAGCACATTCTCGACCACCGCGGCCCCTACAAGGGCGTGCTGCGCTACCACCTTGGGCTGATCGTGCCGCAGGACGCCACCCACTGCCGGATCAGGGTCGGCGAGGACATCCGCCACTGGGAGGCGGGCAAGAGCATGGTGTTTGACGACACCTTCAACCACGAGGTGTGGAACGACACCGACGAGACGCGGGTCGTGCTGTTCGTCGACGTGATGCGCCCCTTACCATTCCCCGAGTCGGCGATCAACGAGGGAATCGTCAAAGCGATCGGCTACTCCCCGTTCGTGCTGGACGCCAAGCGCAACCAAGAGGCATGGGAACGGCGCTACCGGGAGCGGCGGCGCCCGCCCACGACTGCGTCCGGGCAGCGGTGGGCGGGAGACCGCTAGTCACGCATTCAATGCGGTTGCTCAAGTCGTTTTGATCGTGACTTTGCCACTGGTCAGATTGAATTCCAGTTCGGCCTCGAGGCCGATGCCTTTGGCGCCAAGCTTGAGGTGGTCGAGGATGGTGGAGCCGCTCATCACTTCGATTTCCTTGTGCCACTGTTCATCGAAGGCGTTGAGTTCGAACACCCCCAGGAACCATGCGATCGGTGAAGCGGTGTCCACGTCGATGGAGGGGATTTCGGGGATGACGCCTTTTTCGATCTGGTACGTGCCAGGAGCTAGCGGGCAAGAGGTCCCGCTGAATGTCACTTCGCCGAAAACCCCGCCGTTGGGCACCATATTGAATAGCACTTCCGAGGTCACGGCTGGCGGCTCGTAGCCGAGCTCGCTTTCGATAACGGCTGTTTTTATCGATCCGTGCGTCAGCGAACCGTTGATGGAGCAGGTAGTCGTGTGGCCTGGCACGCTGCATTCTTCGAACGTGATTGCGAGTTTGTTGATCATCCCAATGCCGCCGAAAGAGTTGAGGATTTCACCATGCCCTCTCGCCATCGTGCATTCGATGAGCCGGCTGCTGCTGCCTTCGACGTAGAAGTTGGCAGAGGGGGAAACTAGTTTGATGTTGACTTCCTCAGACGTTGGAGGGGGAGTGCCCGCGAATACGAAGTGCGGTCTGACTGTTGCCGACGCTGACGCGGCGGCGACCGCGCTCGCCGCCAGAATCGCACCCAGATAAATTGACACCGATCGCATGCGTTTCATTGCTGTGACTCCTGACATACCCGTTGTACAGAGCGCGATGGACGCTACGCCGAGGCGTCCAAGGCGGGCGCCGGCCGAGGCCGTTTCGCTTTGGGACGGGCTACAGCGGTCACGATCTGTTTCTATCGGCGTCCGTCAACGCCCGAGTTTGCAACCAGGAGGCGCAGCGTCAGCTGCTCGCTGGCGCCGGCCGCGAGCGAATCGCTAGCGCTGGCTCGGATACCCGCCCTCAGATTCCTGAAATGTCCAGTCCGGTGCCCTGCAGCCAGCTGTTGGCCTGCGAGTTGAGCGTCGTGAACTCGCCCGTGACAATCAGCAGCCCGAGCGCCACCATCACCAGCCCGCCGAGACCCACGATCACCGGGAAATGGCGCTTTACCACCGCCAGCGCGCCGGTGGCGCGCTCGAACGCCAGCGCGATCAGTAGGAACGGGATCGCCAGGCCCGCGGAGTAGAAGGCGAGCAGCAGCGCCCCGTGGGCGGCGGAGCTCGACACCGCCGCCTGGGTGAGGATCGCGCCGAGCGTGATGCTCGTGCAGGGGGTCCAGGCGATCGCGAACGCCGCCCCCGCCACCAGCGGCCCGCCGCGGCCGGCCACGCGCATCAGCGACTGCGAGTGCCACTGGAAGTTGAGCGCGTCCACGAACGGCGTGGCGAGGAACAGCACCCCCATCGCGATGATCAACACGCCCCCCACGGTGCGCAGTGCGACGATGTGATCGGTGAGCACTGACCCCACCTGCGTGGCCGTGAGGCCCAGGAGGATGAAGATCAGCGAGAAGCTCGCGATGAACAGCAGGCTCGGGCCGAGCACCCGCCGCGCCCCCGCGCCCTGGATATCCGCCGGCGCCACCCCGATCACCGTCGAGAGGTAGCCGGGCACCAGCGGCAGCACGCATGGCGAGAGGAACGACACCAACCCGGCCGCGAGCGCCAGCGGGATGCCGACCCCGGTGGCGGTATCCCCGGTCGAGCTGGTCGTGGCGGCGAGGATCGCGGTGGCGTGGCTCACGTCCATTCGAGCGTCTCCCCTGCCCCCTCTGCCTCCTCGTCGTCCGGCATGGCTGAAAGCTCCGCCTCGGCACGCTCGGCACCCTGGTTGGGGGGCACAAACGATGACTGCTCCTCCACGGGCCCCGCGTATGAGGACTGCTCCTCCGAGGACTGCTCCTCCGCGGAATGGTCCCCCAGCGCCGCGCGCAGCTGTGCCACTTCGCGCTCCAGACGCGCCACTCGCTCCTCCAAGCCACCGACGGCCCGAGGGATCGGCGTGGGCATAGGCATGGGCGGTGGCGCCGCGTCGGAGTCCTCGGCCTCGTCCCCGAGCAGCTGGACGTAGCGCTCCTCCTTCTGGCCGGGGCGGCGTTCCAGGACGGCCACCAGCCCACGGCCGATCAGCCGTTCCAGCGTCTCGTGCACCCCCCCCAGGTCGGCGAAGGAGTGCATCCGATCGGCGCGCTGCTTGAGCTCGCCGGGGGTCTGGGGGCCGCGCAGCATCAGCACGCACACGACCGCCTGCTCGTCCTCTCCCATCGGCAGCGCTTCCGCCAGCAGGTGGCGGTACTTCGGCGCGCGGCTGCCCGCGCCGCTGGTCAGGCGCGTGTAGCCGCGGCGCTGCAGGCGATGCAGGGCGTCGCGCAGCACCTCCTCGTCGTACTGCACCACGGGATCGCGGTTGGTGGACTGGTTGCACGCTAGCCGCAGTGAGTTGAGGCTCAGCGGGTAGACGTCCGGGGTCGTGCGCTGCTTTTCCATCAGGCAGCCCAGCACGCGGATCTCCGACGGGGAGAGGTTCATGGCCTCAATCGTATGACGCCGCGCCCGTGGCTGCACGCCCGCTGAACATCACCGCACAACCCCGCCCGGCGCAGGCTCTTCAGAGCCGGAGCCCCATCCCAAGCAATCTATAGTCCCGGCGGGGCCGGTGGATACAGTCATCTGGATGAGCGCGCGGCGATTCGGGAGGATGCGGTGAGCTTCCACGGTGAGGGCCGCGGCGGCGGCGGCCCAGAGCGCGGAGGCTCGCGAAGCAAAGCGCCCCGCCCCGAGGACACTCCCGACGGGGTGGGTGGGTATCCCGTCCCTCTGCGGCGAATCGGGCGGCTGTTCGTCCCCTACCGCGTGCGACTGGGCCTGCTGCTCGGGTTGATCGTGTTCGGCTCGATCCTCAGCGTCGCCTCGCCGTTCCTGCTGCGCGAAGCGGTTGACAAGGGGATCGTCGGGCACGACCTCGAACTGCTCACGTGGATGGTGGCCGGCATGATCGCGCTGGCGATCATCAACGGGGTGATCAGCGTCGCGCAGACGTGGATCTCCAACCAGGTGGGCCAGCGCGTGATGCACGATCTGCGCGCCGCCGTGTACGCGCACCTGCAGCGGATGTCGCTGGCGTTCTTCACGCGCACCCGCTCGGGCGAGGTGCAGGCGCGGATCGCCTACGACATCGGTGGCATCGACGACGTCGTGACGAGTACCGCGACCTCCACCGTCTCCACGATCGCCACCGTCACCGCGACGATCGTCGCGATGTTTGCGCTCAGCTGGCAGCTGACCCTGTTCTCGCTGATCCTGCTGCCGTTCTTCGTGTGGTTGACGCGGCGCGTGGGCAACGAGCGCCGGCGCATCCAGTCGGTGCGCCAGGGCCGCCTCGCCGACATGTCCACGCTGGTCGAGGAGTCGCTGTCGGTGTCGGGCATCCTGCTCGGCAAAACGATGGGCCGCTCCGGCGAGCTGGTCGAGCGCTTCTCCTCGGAGTCCTCCGAGCTGGCCGACCTGGAGGTGCGCGCGCGGATGGCGGGGCGCTGGCGGATGGCCTCGGTGCAGATGAGCTTCGCGATCATGCCCGCCGCCGTGTACTGGTTTTCCGGCTACACCTCCGTGCACGGTCACGCCGTGATCTCGATCGGGACGGTCGTCGCCTTCACAACACTGCAGACCCGCCTGCTGTTCCCGATGCAGCAGCTTTTGTCGGTCGGCCTCGAAGTGCAGACCTCGCTGGCGCTGTTCGGGCGGATCTTCGAGTACCTCGACTTGCCGATCGACATCGTCGAGCGCCCCGGCGCCGTGCCGCTCGGCGCGGGCGCGGCGAGCCGCGATGGCGCGGTGGGCCGGGGGGACGGGATGGGCCCCCGCGGCGGCATCGCCTGCGAGGTGCGCCTGGAGGACGTGTGGTTTCGCTACCGCCCCGACGGCCCGTGGACGCTGCAGGAGATCGCCGCCGAGATCCCCGCGGGGACGCGCACTGCGCTGGTCGGCGAGACCGGCTCGGGCAAGACCACGCTGGCCTACCTCGTCGCGCGCCTGTACGAGCCCGAGCGCGGGCGCATCACGATCGACGGCACCGACATCCGCGACGTGACGCTGGAGTCGCTCGCCGCCACCGTGGGGCTGGTCTCGCAGGAGACCTACCTGTTCCACGCCTCGATCGGCGAGAACCTGCGCTTCGCCTGCCCCGACGCCAGCATCGAGCAGATCGAAGACGCCGCGCGCGCCGCGCAGATCCACGAGCTGATCGCCTCGCTGCCAGAGGGCTACGACACACCCGTGGGCGAGCGCGGGTATCGCTTCTCCGGCGGGGAGAAGCAGCGCATCGCGATCGCGCGCACCGTCCTGCGCAACCCGCCGGTGCTGATCCTCGACGAGGCGACCTCGGCGCTCGACACCGAGACCGAGCGCGCGGTGCAGTTCGCGCTCGACGAGCTCTCGCGCGGGCGCACCACGATTGCGATCGCCCACCGCCTCTCCACGGTGCGCGACGCCGACCAGATCCTCGTGCTCGACGCCGGGCGCATTGTGGAGCGCGGCACCCACGACGAGCTGCTGGAGCTGGGCGGGCGCTACGCCGCGCTCACCGGGCGGGCCGCAACCGACTCCGCGGCGCTGGCGTGAGCGCTACGCGACAGCGTCGATATTGAGACGGATGTAGTCCACGACCACGGGCTCGCCCAGCTCGGCGAGCACGGTGTCCATGAACTGCTCGCGCAACTCCGCCGGCAGCTGCTGGTAGTGCGGGCCGAGCACGATCGAGGAGAGGAACTCGCGCGGGTGCTCGGGCTGCTGCGGGGCCGGCTGCAGCCAGCACTGCGCGCTTGCGAAGCCTGCTCCCAGCAGGCGCTCCTCGGTGACCTCGGGACCGGCGTAGTTCCAAGGCGCCTGCCAATCTCGGAAGTGTGTGGCGTACGGTTCGTGCGCCAGAACTTCGTTGGCGACTCCGCGCAGCACATCGATATTGCCCTCCCCCCCACACTGCGCCACCAGCCGCCCACCGGGGCGCAGCACCGTGTGCAGACGGGCGAACAGCCGCTCGTGGTCGAGGATCCAGTGAAACGTGGCGGTCGAGAGGATCGCGTCCACCGGCTCCGCCACCTCCAACTGGAGCAGGTCTCCTTCGTGTAGCTCCACGCGAGGTGGCCGTCCATCCTGCGCCTGCGCGCTCTCCCCCAGCCGCTCGCGCGCGGAGGCGAGCATCGAAGACGAGGCGTCCACGGCGATCACCCGCCCCCGTGGCAGCCGCTCGATCAACGCTTCCGTCACGCGCCCCGACCCGCAGCCGGCGTCGATCACGGTCTCGTCTCCATCGAGCGTCAGCCGGTCGAGCACGGCTCGGCCCAGCGCCTCCATCGGCGCGGAGATGCGGTCGTAGACCCCTCCGTCCCACTCGCGTACGGTCATGCTTTATGTATAACGCACGCAGCCAACTGTGGGTGTCTCTCTCAGTTTTGAGGGAGACACCCGGAGAGGGCGGGTATTGCTATCTGGGACTTGACGCTGACCTAGAACCTCCGAAGCGCCGTCTAAAGTCGCGGGCTGCATGGCACGAGCGACTTTTCACAACGCGGCGGACGGCTATCCGGCGCGAGATGCTGCGTCGTGGACGGAGGAGAAGCTGATGATCCTCGACGCCTATCTCAACTCCTTTGCAAAGGCGTGCAGTACGGCTCGCGGGTGGTATGCCCTGGACTTGTTCGCGGGAACCGGGTTGAACTGGTCTACGACCCGCGACCGGGAGATCAATGGCTCTGCGCTGATCGCCTTGGAGGCACGGTCGCCCGAGGCGATCAAGGTCGCTGTCGCCGAGAGCCACGCCGGCGCCTTTGAAGCACTGGCGCATCGCACCGAGCGCTATGGCGGCCGGGTGGAGAGCTTCAATGAGGACGCCAACAAGATCGTTGCGGCCATGTTGGGTCTCATTCCTCGACGGGCTCCGGCGTTCGCGTTCCTCGATCCCGAGGGATCGGAGCTTGAGTGGCCAACGGTCGAGGCGATCGCCGAGCACAAGCGCGGGCACAGTCCCAACAAGATCGAGCAATTCATCTTGTTCCCGACTGATATGGGATTCGTGCGGCTCGCGCCCGACCATCCAGAGCTCGTGACCCGAATCTACGGGCACGACGGCTGGAAAGACATCTATGCGCGGCGCGAGTCCGGCCAGATCAGCGCGGAGGAGGCCCGCGGCGAGTATGTGCGCATGTACGCAGAGGGCTTCAAGCGCCTGGGCTACACCATGGTGCTTGACCGGCAGATCAAGAAGTCCAACGGCCAGCCCATGTACTTTCTGATCTTCGCCACCGACAACGACGCCGGCGAGAAAATCATGGATTGGGTGTTCAACCGTGTGCGCCTGCGCGTTCAGGAGGAGCTTGGGCAGACAACGCTCTTTGATATGGAGAGCGGCCCACGTAAGCGGCGGCTAAACGGCCGCGACAGCTAGCTCGTGGTGCCGGCGACCGGACGGCGACGGCATAGCGTCGTAAGTCCGATCATCGAGCAATCGGCCCCCCGTCTTCGATGTGCGACCCCCCCACTGCTTGAAGAAGAACGCCACATCCTCCTCTGCGCAGCGGGTGCGCAGGTCGCGTATCCAGGCGGCGTCGCAGTGTCGATGCTTCGCCCCAGACTCGCCGCCCGCGATCAACCAGTCGATGCCGTTGAGGTCGAGCCCTTCGAGGGGACCCAACAGCGGCTCAGCGGAGATAAATCGTATCGCTGCATCGACCTCACGAAGGTAGTCCGCTCGATGCACGAAGCGCCGGTTCTCGATGGTGACTCCCATCCAAATATTCGGAGCCCAAGGCAAGGTCGGTGCCAGTTCGGCCAGTCGCTCGTGGCGCTTGGTCAGAATCTGGAAGGTGTGCTGGCTCGCCTGCTCCATGACCTCGAACACCTGCCGTATGAACGACTCGGGGATGCGCTCATGGAAAAGGTCGCTCATCGAGTTCACGAAGATCGTCCGCGAGCGCTTCCAGCGCAGCGGTTGGTTGAGCCGGTTCGGCCACAGGCGCAGATCAAAGCCCTGCTGGTAAGGGTGGCCGGGGATATCCCGCCAGCGCTCAGCGAATGTCTCTGCGTAGCAGTGGGCGCAGCCCGGCGAAACCTTGTCGCAGCCCGTGACGGGGTTCCAAGTCGCGTTCGTCCACTCGATTGCGCTGTTGTCGGCCAAGGCTATGACTCCTTTCGTGCTCGCAAGCCTACCTCCTGCGTGCTATCGAACATATGTTCGCCCACACGCCGGGTGGTTGTTGCAGCGAACCGCGGCGGAGCGCCCTCCAATCCGCGCAGGAACGCTTCCCAGTTGGTCTGTGTGGACCTCTGCACGCGCCACAGCTTGAGGTGGTTCTCCTCAAAGCCTGCGGCACAGAAGACCTTGAATGCGATCCTGAAGCGACCGGTGGCAGGATCGCGCCCGACTGCGCGCCGGCGTTGCATCCGGCCGGTGGGCCCCGGATGCGGATCACTTCCCGTCGGCTTGAGCGAGCAGCTCCACCAGCACCTTCGACAGCTGCCCCCCTGCCACGCGATCGGGGACCGCACAGGTGGTCCCCCCTCCTCGACGGTGAGCCTGGCCCCGGGGATCGCCAGCGCGTAGCGTTCGGCCAGCGCGAGTGGATGGCCGGGATCGACCTCGTCACGGGAGGCGACGACCACGGTTGGAACGGCGATCGCGGCCAGCTCGGCGAAGTCCTCGAACGGCCGTGAGCGGGAAACGACTTCCATTGCGTCGGCGATGGCGGCGGGGTGCTCGTGCAGCGACAGGCGCTGCGAGACGACCCGCTCCACCGTCTCCCGCCACGCGGGGGGCACGGTGGAGAAGTCATAAGCCCGCACGAACGCCTCCACCCCACCCTCGCGCAACGCCCGGGCGAGCAGGTCGCGATCGCCATCGGATCCAGCCCGCCCGAGGAGCGCCCCCTCGGGCGCGGCGCCCGTGCCACCGCTGGCACCGAGGTGCGCCGCGGGGTCGAAGGCCGGCGTCACAAGCCCCAGCGCGGCCACGCGCTCGGGGTGCGCCAGGGCGAAGCGCAGGGCGGTGTGGGCCCCCATCGAGGCGCCGGCGAGTGCGGCGCGACCCAGCTCGAGCGCGTCGAGCACCGCCTCCAGGTCGCGTGCCAGCCGCGCATAGCCGTACTCAGCCTCGCCCGCTGTCTGTCCTCCGGCCACGACAGCTGGAGTGGAGCGTCCATGGCCGCGGGCGTCATAAGCCACCACGCGGTGGCCGGAGCGCTCTAGCGACCGCGAGCCCATCACGACATACCGCCGGGTGGCGGTGAGCCCGTGCAACAAGACGATGGGAACCCCACCCGCTCCCTCACCCGCCCCCGGGCTGGAGGGGTCCGGTCCGACGGGATCTGTCTCCTCTCCGGAGAGCGTGACCCCGTCGTCGGTGAGGACGCTCAGCTCGCGTGCGGTCATCGCGCGATGAGGTATTGCTACACGTTGACCAACGCGTGCTCGCAGACGAGCTCGGCGGAGCGCTGAGGAAGCTCCCAGAAGAAGAGGTGGCCGATGTCGTCGAACAGCTCCAGGCGCGCGTCGGGCATGTGCCCCGCGATCACGTGGGCGTTCTGCACGGGGATCAACTCGTCCGCGGTGCCGTGCACGATCAGCGTCGGGACCCGCACTTCGGAGAGTCGCGTGGAGGTGTCGTGGGCGACGATCGCCTGCATCTGCGCCGCAATCGCCTCGCGCGCGACCGGCCGTTCTTTCGCCAGCTCGCGGAAGGTCGCGTAGAGCTCGGCGTCGTCGCGCAGACGGGGCGAGATGCAGATCTCCCAGGTGGTACGGAGCACGTCCTCGCGCTCGCCGGAGCTCATCGCCTCGAACAGCCGTTGGGCGACGGGGGGCGAGGCGAGCGTGCTGCCCTCGCCGCCGCAGTAGGTGCAGCCGAGGGCGAGGGTGCGAACCCGCTGCGGGTGGGCGAGCACGAGCTCCTGGGCGACCATGCCGCCCATCGAGATGCCGAGCACGTGTGCAGACTCGACCTCCAGCGCATCGAGCAGCCCGGCCGCGTCCTCGGCTAGATCGGCGGTCGTGAAGGACGCCTCCACGCGGCTGCTCTCGCCGACGCCGCGATGGTCGTAGGCAATCACCTCGAAGCGCTCGCGCAGGGGCCCGAGGAACGGCTCGCCCCAGGTCAGCAGGGTGCCGCTCATGCCCATTATTGCCAGCAACGGCGCCCCCGAACCGCTGCGCTCGTAAGAGAGATCTATCTCGCCGACGCGCACGATGGGCATCGACGCATCTTATCCGTCTGGTCTTCCCCGTATGATTTTTCAATGACTCGATTGTCACGAGTAGTGCTTGCGGCGCTCGCGCTGGTGTTCGCGTTTGCCCTTTCGTCCGCCGCCGGCGCGGCGCCGAGCGAAGCCCCGAAGCCGCCGGCGAACGACGAAGTCGCGAACGCGCAGGCCATTCACGCGCTGCCGGCAAGCATCGAAGGCACGACCGTGGGAGCGACGACCGTGCCGGGAGAAGCGCAGTCGAGCTGTGTGCCCGGCACGATCAGCTCGGTGTGGTACAGCCTGCACACCGGCGCCGCGGCCGAGCGGGCGGCGGTGGAACTAGCCGCGGGCGGCAAGCTGGACGGCACGATCGACGTGTATAAGGCGGTGCGCTCGCAGCTGCTACCGGTCGCCTGCCAAGCCACCGAAGAAGAAGGCAAAGCCTCGCTGACGTTCAAGGCGAAGAAGAACACCGAATACGAGATCCGCGTGGCGGCGCTCCCCACCTCCCAGCTGGCCGCCTTCACGCTCAACGTCTTCCAGCCCACCCCCGCGATCGCCCCGCCCGGACCCCGGCTGTCCAGCGCCGGCGCCAGCGGCCAGGTGGATCGCATCCAGAACAGCAACGCGGCCTACTCGATCGTGATGCACGCCGGGGTCAGCTATCTGGTCAACCTCGTCAACGAGACCAAAGGAGGGTGCGTGAACGGTGCGCTGTTCGGACCGGGGACGCACTCCTTCGAAGGGGCCTCCGCGCGCTTTCGCGTGAACTGCGGCGGCTACCGGCTGTTCACCCCCGGGCAGGGCAAGGGCGGGATCTACAGCTTTGAGGTGACACCCGACCCCGAACGCAAGGGCGAGCAGCGCTTCCACCTACAGGTGACGGTGGCCAACGGCATGCAAATCACCCCGGGGGAAGAACTCGGCAACTACGGGCGCTCCAGCGGGCGCCTGCAGGGCAGCGGCGTGCAGGTGCTGCGCCTCTACCGGATGGACGTCACCAGCCACTCCAACCTGACGCTGCGGCTGAGCGCGCCGTCGAGCGCCGAATTCAACCTGCAGCTGCGCGACCAGAATGGCGGCCTGATCGCCTGCTCGTGTAGCGGCAGTGGCCCGCAGAAGCTCCAGCAGCAGCTGCGCAAGGGCCACTACTACGCGGTCGTCTCGGAGCGCAACCACACCTCGGGTAACTTCACGCTCACGCGCGAGTCGCGCACGATCACCCACACCAAGGTGTCCTTCGGCGCCGAGCACGGCGTCGCGGGCCGGGCGGTGGAAATCAAGGTCCGCGTCGGACCGGCAGCTGTTGGCCCGGTGAAGGTGGAAGTGCAGCGCTTCGACCCCGTCTTCGGCTGGCAGTTCTACCGCACGCTCGAAGCGACGGTGCGTGAAGGCACGGCGTCGATCCCATTCACGCCACCGTCACCCGGCAACTGGCGGGCGAACGCCACCTACGCCGGCTCGCGGGTGTTCAGCCCGAGCGCAGTGGGCTTCACCTACTTGTTTGTGAACTAATCACACCGGCAGAGCGAGCTGGTCATCTGCCGGCGCGGGCGAGTTCTCTCGCTCCCCAGCTCGTGCGTCGTCGTCGGTCCGCTGCTTACTCAGGCCGGCCACGCGCACACCCAGCAGCCGTACCGGGCGCGGCGGGGCGTACTCGCGCAGGAGTCGTTGCGCGACCGAGTCAACCACCCGCGGATCAGCGGTCGGCTCGGCGAGCGTGTGGGCACGGGTGACCGTGGTGAAGTCGTCGAGGCGCACCTTGATCCCAATCGTGCGCCCGCTGCGCCCGTGCGTGGCGAGGCTGGCGCACAGCTCGGCGGACATCCGCTCCAGCAACGCGCTCAGCTGCGCGGGATCGTGAAGATCGTGGTCGAAGGTGCGCTCGCGCGACTCCGAGACGACCTTGCGCGCGGCGCCGACCTCGCCGTCGTGTTCGAAGCGCGCGCGGCGGCGCAGCTCGCGGCCGAGGTTGGGACCGAAGCGCTCCACCAGCACAGTCTCGGGCGCTGCGGCAAGGGCAGCGAGCGTGGTGAGGCCGAGCTGCGCCAGGCGCGCCGCGGTCTTGGGGCCGATCCCGGGTACGAGGCCCGGGGGCGAGCCGCCGAAGCGCGCGCACGCCTGCTCGCGGCTCAGCACCACGAAGCCCGCGGGCTTCTCCGCGTCCGATGCAACCTTCGCCACTAGCTTGTTGGGGCCGATCCCCACCGAGCACACGATCCCGGTCGCCTCACGGATCTCGTGCACCAAACGGCGCATCGCCGCGCGTGGGGAGTAGAGGCCGCTGATGTCGAGGTAGGCCTCGTCGAGTCCCACCACCTCCACCCGCTCGACCTGTCCGCGCACGATCCCCATCACGAGCCCCGACACTTCGCGGTAGGTGGGGAAGTCGGGCGGGAGGAACACCGCCTGAGGGCACAGCCGCCGGGCGCGCGCGGCGGGAATCGCGGAGCCGACGCCGAAGCGCCGCGCCTCATAGCTCGCGGTGGTGACCACCGCGCGCGGTCCGGTGCCGGCGACGACCACCGGCAGCCCGCGCAGCTCCGGCCGGCGCTGCAGCTCGATCGAGACGTAGAAGGCGTCGCAGTCGATGTGGGCCGTGCTCGGCCCGGAGGGCTCGGGGTACTCAACAGACACTCTCGGGCGAATCTAGCGCTCCATCCGGCGGGCCCGAGAGCGCCTTCGATCCCTCTGCCGGGCCTCGCTCAGCGCCTCGAGGAGCCGCGTATCGATCTGTCTGAGCTGCTCGAGATGGCTCCCCACGCAGATGCTCTACCTGCGCTGCTCTACCAGCGCGTCGGGCCCAACCTCATCGATCGCGGCATACCCGCTGAGCGCCATCGCGAGGTCGAGGTCGGCGAGGAACGAGCGCAGCACCTCGACCACGCCCTGAGCGCCACCCAGCGCGAGGCCCCAGATGTAGGGGCGACCGAGCAGCACCGCGCCGGCGCCGAGCGCGAGCGCCTTCAGCGCGTCCGAGCCGCTGCGGATGCCGCTGTCGAAGAGCACCTCGCAGCGGCCTTCGACCGCCGCGACCACCCCGGGCAAGGCATCGAGTGCGCCGACGGCGCCATCGACCTGGCGCCCGCCGTGGTTTGAGACCAGCACGCCCTGCACCCCGTGCTCGACCGCGAGGCGGGCGTCGTCGGGGTGCAGGATGCCCTTCAGCACGATCGGCAGCTCGGTGCACTCGCGCAGGAACGCGAGGTCCTTCCAGGTGATCGCCGGGTTGGCGAACTGCCACGCCCAGTGGCCGATCGCGGCCTGCATGTTCTCCTCGGGCGGGGCCGGCAGCGCCGCACGGAAGACGGGGTCCTCCAGGTAGTTGCGATTGCCCTCGCCCCACAGGAACGGCAGGAAGCCGCCCGAGAGGTCGGCCGGGCGCCAGCCCAGCATCCAGGTGTCGAGCGTCAGGACGATCGCGCTGTAGCCGGCGCGCTCGGCGCGTTGCACGAAGCTGCGCGCGAGCTCGCGGTCGCGCGGCCAGTACAGCTGGTACCAACGAGGCAGCTCGCCTGCCGCCTCTGCAATCTGCTCGATCGTGTGTGACGCGGCGGTGCTGGCCACGAACGGCACCCCCACCTCCGCCGCGGCGCGCGCCATCGCCAGCTCTCCCTCGGCGTGGGCGAGCGTCTGCACCCCGATCGGACCGAGCAGCACCGGGGCGGGCAGCTCCGTCCCCAGCAGCGTGCGCGCGAGCGTGCGCTCGGAGACGTCGCGCAGCATCCGCGGCGCGATCCGCCAGTGGTCGAACGCCTCGCGATTGGCGCGCATCGTCTTGCCGCGCCCCGCACCGCCGGCGATGTAGCCGCGCGGACCGTCGGCGAGCAGCCGGTAGGCGTCGCGCTCAAGGCGCCGCCAGTCCAGCGGCCGCGCGGGACGTTGCCCGCCCAGCCCGCGCAGGTAGACCTCGTACTGGTAGTTGGCGTAGGGAACCTGCTCGCTCATTCGTGGGACCTCCGTCAGTAACCGGCGTTCGAGAATACCGGCCGGGCCGATGAGTACCCTTGCGGCGGTTCGATCCACGGTGCCCCAGAGCGAGGCAGGAAGAGAGAGACAGGGGGATGGACAGATGACGAGGCGGGGGTTGGGTGTCGTGGCGCTGCTTGCGCTGGTGGTGGGAGTGGCGGCTGCCCTATGGGTGAGCCTCGCCGGTGCCGAAGGGCCCACGCCCATCAAGTGCTCCTCGGAAGCCAAGAAGACGACCGAAGCGATCGAAAAGGCGGTCGAAAAGGGTGGCACCTATGTCCTCGAATGCCTGGAAAACCCGGAGATCGAGGTTCCGATACCCAAGGAAACCCCGCCCAACAAGCTGGCCGAAGGCTTCAAGGTCCCATCCGGAACGAGCGTCACCTTGCTCGCCCAGCCCGGCACGCTGCCGACGTTCGAGAACGAACACAACGGCCACTCGCGGCTGTTCACGGTCGAAAAGGGCGGGTCGCTGACGCTCGAAGGCGTGGACCTGAGCGCATCGACCACCGGCCCCTCGGGCGTCTCCGCCGGCAAGGCCAAGCTCAAGGGCGAAAAAGGCGAAGAAGGCGAAGAAGAAGAAAAGGAATCCGCCTTCGAAAAGGGCGGCACCGAAGGTAAATCCGGACTGGAAGCCATCGAAGAATCAAGCGCCGACGGTGGCGGCGGCACAGGTGGAGGAAGCGGCGGCTTCATCGCCACCAACGCCGTCAACGCACCGGCGATTCAGGGCGGGGCGATCAGCAACGCCGGAACGGTGACGCTCAGCGGCGATCAGTTCCAGGGTGACTTGCTCATCGGCGGCTTTGGCGGCCAGGGTGGGAGCGGTGGCGGCGGTGGCGCAGGGGGCAACGGTGGCGAAGGCGGCAAAGGAGCGGAAGCCTCGTGCCCGCAACAAATAGGCGGACCAACGCCGTACCGCAAGCAGCCAGGCAACGGCGGCGAAGGGGGAGCTGGCGGCGACGGCGGTGTCGGCACGGCGGCCGGTAATGGCGGCGAAGCGCAGGGCGGAGCTGTCTACAACACCGGGACGCTGACCGTGCAGCAGACGAGCTTTGACGGTGACCTCGTGGAGGGCGGCGACGGTGGCGCCGGCGGCGCCGGCGGATCGGGAGGCAACGGCGGGAATGGCGGCTTCGGCGACGAAGGCGTCGAAGGCAACGCCGGCGGCATCGGCGAGCCCGGCGGAGCGGCCGGCAGCGGAGCGAGCGGCCTCGGTGGCGCGATTTACAACGCCGGTGGCACGCTCAGCATCGAAGGATCGAGCTTTGAAGAGGACGAAGCCCACGGCGGCGAATCGGGGCCCGGCGGCCAGGGCGGGGCGGGCGGCAAGGGCGGCAGCGGCGGACTCAGCTTCGGAGAATCGGTCTGCGAACACGAAGCCGTAATCGGGAAGCAAAGCCCGGGTAGCGCCGACGGCGGCGCCGGTGGCACGGGAGCCGCCGGCGGCAATGCAGGCAACGGCGGCAGCGGCGAGGGCGGCGCGATCTACAGCACCGACACCGTGACGCTGATCGGCGCCAACACGGTCTACCGCAACGGGGTGGTCGCCGGTCTTGGAGGTACGAGCTCATATCAAGGCTATCTGGTGCCCGACGCCGGCCCGGGCGGGACGGGCGGCGAAGGCGGCACAGCGGGCTCTGGCGGCAAGGCGGAAGGCGAAGCAGGCCAGACGGGCGCCTCCGGCGCAAACGGTGCGGCGGGCGCAAACGGCGTGGCGCTCAACAAGGACCTGTTCGGCGCGGCGAGCGGCGGGGAATTCACAGAAGAACAGCGCAAGCTCGAACCAGAAGAACCGGTCTTCGTACCTCCCGTCAACCTAACTCCGACCTCGACGTCGAGCAGCTCGAGTTCCTCCGGCAAATCCTCAGGCTCGGGTGGCAAGGGCGATGACAACGACGATGACGACAACTCCGACGACGACGCGAAAGTCAGCAACAAGGAACCGCCCTCGACCAAGCAGAGCGGCTCGACCGTCACGGTGAATACGGGTCAAACCGTAACCTGCCCGTCCGGTGGCGAGGACTGCACGGCCGATGTGCAGGTGACGATCAGCGGGGAGATGCCGGCCGAGGACTCCTCGGCGCACAAAACACACAAGAAAGCCAAACCGAAGCCGATCGTGATCGGCCGTGCCACGCTCACCCTCGCGCCCGGCCACAGCGAGAAAATCTCGCTGAAGCTGACAAGCAAGGGCGCCGCGCTGCTGCGCAAGCTCCATCACCTGAGTGCGCACGTCACCGTGACGGTCAGCCAGCCCGGCAAGACGCCGGTCAGGAGCGCTCGCACAATCGTGATCCCCGCGCCCAAGGCCACCCACAAGGGCAGGTGACCAAGGCCCCTTCCAGCCACCCGAGCGAGAAGGCCCCAACCCGGGTGCGGTCACGCCCTCCTTCCTCCAGCCACACACGGCCCTCCGGGAGCCGCCCTCGAGCCTCAGGAAACCCCCTCGGGCCGCGGGATTCCCTCAGCTGGTCGCCCACACCTCCCCCACCCCTTCGAAACCGAGCGCCCGCTTGGTCGCTTCGGTGAGGTCGTATTCGCGACCGGCCACATAGGGGCCGCGGTCTACCACCGGAACGCGCACCGTGCGTCCGTCGTAGCGCAGCGTGACGAGCGTGCCGCACGGCAGCGTCTTGTTGGCGACGCCCAGCGTGGCGCTCGTCAGCCAGCCGCCGCAGGCGAGACTGCCTTCGCCCCCGTACCACGAGGCCTCGGCGAGGCGGTAGACGTTGAGCCGGCCCACGGCGCGCTTTGAGCCATCCTCTTCGCGGGCGCCCGCGAAGCGCACCCGCAGCAGCTCGCTGCCGATGCGATCGGTCCGGTAGCGCAGCCGAAAGTGCCCACGTACTCCCGTGCGGGCCGCGGCGATCGTGCGCCAGCCGCGGCGCCCGAGCACCTGCAGAAGGACCGTCCGCCGCGCCACCCGCGCCTGATGTGCGATGCCCGTCGGAGAAGTTGTACCCGCCGCCAGGGTTGTGCCCGGCAGCTGTGTCGTCGTACCCGCGGGCCGGCTCACACTCACCGTTTTTTGCGTCGTGCCCCTCCGGGCCGGGACGCGCAGCGAGCCCGTAATCGATGCCGCGCGTCCGTCGAGCACGTTCAGGACGGCGCGCCGGATGCGCAGGCGCGTCACCTGTGGCGCGACGGTCGCGGGTGTCAAGATGGCTTCGGGCGGCGATCCGGCTTCATTCGCGGCGATCGCGTTGGGTGGCAGTGCCGTCACCGTCAGCGCAGGCGTAGCGGGTACGTACATATGTGTCCTCCTTGGTCACCGCCTACGGGGTTAGCTGTCGGGCTCACGCGCCGCCCGCGCACGATGGCGTGCGCCGGCGAAGGCGTTACAGCCGCATCAGCGGCCGATTCGCCCCATCCAGACCGTCCTCTCACGATCCGGCAGTGGGTCCCCCGCTCGCCTCCAACGACGGAGGCGACTCGGCTGAGTCGAGCGGGGCACGATAGAGCGGCAGCCACCCGTTTTAGTGTGCGTTTGATCACACAAGCGGCCGCGCAAGGGCGCCAAAGGTCAAAGATACGGGTTTTCTACGTACTTGCCCCAATGGTTGGGACTCGTGCCGAGACTTTTCCCATCCGCGCGTTTGACGGGCGGCCCTCCAGCAGCGACAATCACAGCCAGATGGCAAATCCCGACCGCCTCACAGGCCTCGACACCGCCTTCCTGCACCTGGAGGATCACTCCACCGCGCACATGCACGTGGCGTCGGTGATGATCTTCGAAGGCCGCGCGCCGACACCGCAGGAGCTCGTCGAGCACGTGCAGAGCCGCCTGCACCTCGTGCCGCGCTACCGCCAGCGTCTGGCGTACGTGCCGCTCGATCAGGGGCGCCCGGTGTGGACCGACGATCCCCATTTCAATCCCCACTACCACATCCGCCACACCGCGCTGCCGCGTCCGGGCGATGAGGCGGCGCTCAAGCGACTCGCCGGGCGGCTCTTCTCCCAGCGCCTGGACCGCTCCAAGCCGCTGTGGGAGATCTGGCTGGTCGAGCGGATGGCGGGCCGGCGCTTCGCGCTGATCGCCAAGACCCACCACGCGCTGGTGGATGGGATCTCCGGGGTGGACATAACCACCGTGCTGTTCGACGCCGCGGGTGGGCGGGCATCCAATCTCCAGGGTAGGCGGTCATCCGATCCCCAGGGTGGGCCGGCATCCAATCCTCCACCGTGGAGCCCGCGGCCGCTGCCCGGCTCGGCCAAGCTGCTCGGCGAGGCGCTGCTGGAGCGCACGACCGTCCCCGGGGAGATGGCGCGCGGCGCCCGGCGGGTCGTGCGCCGTCCGCTGCGCGCGCTGACGCAGCTGCGCGATGGGCTGGCAAGCGTCGGCGCCACCACGCTGGCGGGGATCAACGCGCCCGCTCCCCCCTCCCCGCTGAACGTCGACATCGGGCCCCATCGCCGCTACACCTGGGTCGACGCCGACCTCGCGCGCTTCAAGGCGATCAAGGACTCGCTCGGGGGCACCCTCAACGACGTGGTGCTGGCGGCCGTCAGCCTCGCGCTCGGCCGCTGGCTGCGCGCGCACGAGCAGCCCACGGAGGGGCTGGTACTCAAGGCGATGGTGCCAGTCTCGGTGCGTGCCGACGTCGAGCGCGGCGCGCTCGGCAACCGCGTGGCGGCGATGTGGGCGCCGCTGCCAGTGGGCATCGAGGACCCCGCGGCGTGCTACGAGGAGATCCGCGTCGCGATGGACGAGCTCAAGCACTCCGGCCAAGCGGTCGGCGCCCAGGTGCTCACCAATCTTGCCGGCTTCGCGCCCCCGACGATCCTCAGCCAGGCCGCGCGCCTGCAGGCCCGCCAGCGCTACTTCAACCTGGTCGTCACCAACGTGCCCGGCCCCCAGTTCCCCCTCTATCTGCTCGGGCACCGCCTGCGCTCGCTCTACCCGGTGGTGCCGCTCGCCCGCCGCCAGGCACTCGGGATCGCGGTGATGAGCTACAACGGCCACCTCGGCTTCGGCCTGCTCGGCGACTACGACGCGCTCCCCGACCTCGACCTGATCGCACAGGAGCTGGAGCGCGCGATCCGACGGCTCACCCGTGCCGCCAACCCTCCGAAAGCCAGCCGGCGCCCCTCCCGCGGCAGCACCTCGAAGCGGACTGCGCCGCACGGCACCACTGCGAAGCGAACCGCCTCGCGCGGGGCCGCTGGGGCCAAGCTCGCGGCATCGCCTCCGCCGGACGGCGCCGGCGCAAATGGGCGTGGGGGCAAAGCAGCAAGCCGCACCCGCCCCGCCGGTCGGGCCGCCGCCAAGCAATAGTGCGCCTGGCTCTCTGCCAGATGAACGCCACCGTCGGCGACATCGCCGGCAATGCGCGGCTAATCCGCGCGGGTATCGCCGCCGCGCGGGCGCAGGGCGCGCAGCTCGTGCTGTTCCCCGAGCTCGCGCTCACCGGCTACCCGCCCGAGGATTTGTTGCTGCGCGAGCACTTCCTGCGGGACACCGCCACCGCACTAGAGGGGCTGGCGAGCGGCGTCGAGAGGATCGTCGCCGTGGTGGGGTACCCGGAGTGGACGCGAGATGCGGTAGGGACGGGGGACACCGAGCAGGCCGAGAACAGAGAGCAGGCCGGAAACAGAGAGCAGGCAGCGACGGCAACCGTCGAGCAGGAGAGCGAGGAGTGGGTGGGCACGCCCCAGACGCCGCGCGTGCACAACGCCGCAGCGGTGCTCGCCGAAGGCGGCGTGCGCGCGGTGTACCGCAAGGTGCACCTCCCCAACTACGGCGTCTTCGATGAGCAGCGCTACTTCGTGGCTGGCCACGCGGGCGCGGTGATCGAAGTCGGGGGGCAACCCGTCGGGCTGACGGTGTGCGAGGACCTGTGGCGACCGGGGGTGGGCGGCGATCCAGTCCCCGAAGAGGCCGCAAGCGGGGCACGGCTGATCGTCAACATCTCCGCCTCCCCCTACCACGCCGGCAAGGGCTTGGAGCGCGAGCGCCTGTTTGCGCAGCGCGCCCGCGAGCACGGCCTCCACATCGCCTTCTGCGCGCTGGTTGGCGGCCAGGACGAGCTCGTCTTCGACGGGCACTCCTTCGTCCTCGATCCCACCGGCGCGACGATCGCACGAGCGGCGCAGTTCGAGGAGGACCTGCTGGTCTGCGAGCTCGATCTCGCCGCGTCCGCTGCCCCCGCTGCTCGAGCGCAATCGCGAGCGCTGCCAGCGCCGATCGCGCCCGCGGAGGCCGAGATCTACGCCGCGTTGTGCCTCGGCCTGCGTGACTACGTGCGCAAGAACGGCTTCCAATGCGTGGTGCTCGGCCTCTCCGGTGGGATCGACTCCGCGCTGGTGGGTTGTCTCGCGGTGGACGCGCTTGGCGCTGAGCGGGTGAGCGTGGCGATCATGCCCTCCCCCTACTCCTCCGCGGCGACCCAAGACGACGCGCGCGCGCTCGCGGCCGCGCTCGAAGTGCGCGTCCACGAGCTGCCGATCGCCACGCCGATGGATGCCTACACGGCGACGTTGCACACGGTGTTCGCCGGACGAGAGCCCAACCTCACCGAGGAGAACCTGCAGGCCCGGATCCGCGGCAACCTGCTGATGGCGCTCTCCAACAAGTTTGGCTGGCTGGTGCTCACCACCGGCAACAAGTCGGAGATGTCGGTCGGCTACACCACCCTTTACGGCGACCTCGCCGGGGGCTTCGCGGTGATCAAGGACGTGCCAAAGACGCTCGTCTACCGACTGTGCGAGTGGCGCAACTCATCCGCTGACGCGCCGATCCCCCGCTCGATCATCGCCCGCGCCCCCTCCGCGGAGCTGCGCGAGAACCAGCGCGACGAGGACTCACTACCCCCCTACGAGTTGCTTGACCGGATCCTGCACGGCTACATCGAGCTCGACCACGGCCGCGAGCAGCTGATCGCCGAAGGGCTGCCTGCCGAGGAGGTTGACAACACGATCCGCCTCGTGGATCTGGCGGAGTACAAGCGCCGCCAGGCGCCACCCGGCATCAAGATCACCACCCGCGCCTTCGGCCGCGACCGGCGTATGCCGATCACCAACTGGTACCGATGATCGTGCGCAACAGGCCCCACTGCCGCGCTCGCGCTGCTCCTACTCGGCGCCCTTGGGCTGAGCGCCTGCGCCAACACCATCCAAGACCGACCAACCCCGCCGAGCGCGCTGGAGTCGCTGGCGATCCAGGAAGGCTTCCCGGTGTACTGGCTCGGGGGCACCTTCCAGGGCTTGCCGATCACCGACGTGGGACGCGACCCCAGCGGGGCCTACGAAGTCCAGTACGGCAACTGCCTGGTTGGAGGCGAGAGCGTGTGCGTGACCCCCCTGCAGATCGTCACCTCGCCCGACAACAGCTTCCTGCCCGGCGGGGGCGCTGCCCGGGGCGCGGTGCTGATCAGGGGCGTACATGGCCGCTCGGCCCTTGGCGGCAGGGCGCTGGCCCTGGCGACCGGCAGCGTGGTGGTCGACCTCTACGCCAATCGACCGGCGCTCGCCCGTGCCGCCGCCGAGGCGATGGTGACGATCAACGAGCCATCCGGCGGCGCAGCTGGCAGCGGGCTGACCGGCCGGAGCCCGGTCTCTCAATCGGATCTCCCCGGCGCGCCGCTCGCGCCGCCGCTGCCCGACACCGGCTACGGCGAACGGCCGCTGCCCTCCCAGCAGCCGGCGATCGCGCCGGCGGGAGTCGGCCCCACGGGGCAGCTGCTCAAGAAATAGACGGCGGCGTCTCCGACAGCGGGCGCACCGCGATCGTCATGCGCGTCAACGCGCACAGGTTGCCGGCGTCGTCGCTGAAGTGCACATCCCACACCCACGTCGTGCGGCCCTTGTGCAGGCGCGTGGCGCGCGCATGTACTGCGCCCGCGGTGATCGGCCGCAGGAAGCTCGTACTGTTGGAGAGACCCATCGCCACCGAGCCCTCCGAGAGCACCGACATCCCGGTTGCCAGCGAGGCCATCGACTCCGCGATCGAGGCGTATAGGCCGCCGTGCACGAGACCGGCCGGCTGGCGCAGCTCGTCGCGGACCTCCACCCGGGCGCACACCTCCTCGGCGGATACCTCCAGCAGCTGCAGGCCGTACAGGCGGTCGAACCCCTGCAGCACCTCGTTGATCTCCTCGGCGCCGGGGATGCCCATTGCGGCGCCACGATAGCCTACGAATCACCGATGAGTCGCGTCGAGGACCTACCACCCGACCTGCGAGCAGTGCTCTCACTGCTCGTGGGCAGGCAACAGCGCTACGGCGAGATCGCCGCGATGCTGAGCATCGAGGAGCGTGCGGTGCACGACCGCGCACACGCCGGGCTGGCGCTGCTCGCCCCACGCCAGGCGCGCGAGCTGAGCGCCGCGCAGCGCGAGCAGGTGGGCGAGTACCTGCTCAGCCAGGCGCCGGCGGCGCAGCAGTCGGCGGCGCTCGCGTACCTGGAGAGCTCCGCCGCCGCTCGCTCTTGGGCCCGGGCGCTCGCGGGGGAGCTCTCCCCGCTCGCGAGTGGAGAGCTGCCCGCGATCCCCACGGGACGGTCCCATACGGAAGAGCCGATCGCGAATGGGGCGGCGCCCGCTGGAGTCGGCGTGCCCGCGGCGGACCCCAACGCGCCTGCGCCCCATGATGCCGGCGTGCCCGCGGCGGACCCCAACGCGCCTGCGCCCCATGATGCCGGCGTGTCCGCGGCGGACGATGACGCTGCGCCCGCGGCCGACGCGAAGCAGGCCCCCAGCTCGCGGCGCGGCGGCGCGCTCCTGCTCGGTGGGCTGGCCGTCGTGGTGGTCGTCGCCGTGGCACTGATCGTGGGCCTCGGTGGCGGCTCCTCCCCGAGCTCCGCCACCACCTCCTCCACGCCGAGCGAAGCGGGGGGATCGACCACCACCGCCACCACTACCCCGAGCACCACCTCGAGCACATCTACAAGCTCCGGCAAATCTGGCTCGGGCAAAAAAGCTGGCGAACCACATCTCACCGCGACGCTTCCGCTCACGCCGCCCAACAGCACCAGCAAAGCGCTGGGGCTGGTCGAGGTGATCGCCGAGGGCAACGAACACGCCTTCATCCTCGCCGCCGAACACCTGCCGCCGACGAGCGGCTTCCACTACGCGGCGTGGCTGTACAACACACCCACCGACGCCTACTTCCTCGGCGGCGGCACGACGGTGAGCTCCAAGGGGACCCTCAAAGCGGCCCAATCGTTGCCGTCCAACGCTGCCCACTTCGCCACGATCATCCTCACCGAAGAGCACGAAGAACGGCCAAAGCAGCCGGGGCCGATCGTGCTGAGCGGGGCGTTCAAGCTAGGGTAGGCAACAGCTTCCCGGGGTTCATGATCCCGGCCGGGTCAAGCTGGCGCTTGAGTGCCCGCAGCGCCTCGACCCCCTGCGAGCCCAGCTCGCTCTCCATCCACGGGAGGTGGTCGCGCCCGACGCCGTGATGGTGGGTGATCGTGCCGCCGTGGCGCACGATCGCGTCGCCTGCCGCTCGCTTGACCGCCTGCCACTGCTCGATCTCCGCGCCCTCACGCTGCCTCGCCAGCAGCGTGAAGTACAGCGAGGCGCCCGTCTCGTAGAGGTGCGAGACGTGGCACATCGCCACGCCCTCGGTTCCCTGGGCGCGCAGCGCTTGCTCGATCGCGGCGCATGTCTCGCGGTGTAGCCGCCGCACGTTTGACCACCGCGTCGCGGTCTCAAGCGTCTCGGCCATCACGCCGTGGGTGAGCAGCTCGTCGCGCAGGTAGGGCGCCGCGAAGCGCTGCCTGCGCCACGCCTCCCCCGGCGAGCGCCCCACCGGCAGGCCGCCGTGGCCGCGCACCAGCTCGTGCGCCCGCGCTTTGCCGCGCTGCACCTCCTCTTGCGTGCCCTCGAAGCCGAGGATCGCCAGACAACCGTCGCCATAGCCGCGCGCGCGCAGGTAGGCCCGGCCGACACGGCTCTTCGCACGGGCCTGCAACGCGTCGCGAACGCTTTCTATTCCTTGCGCTCGCCCCGCCCCCGCGGCCGCCTGTGCCTGGGCGAACGACATCCGCGTCTCCGCCTCGTCGGAGAGCCGCGTCACCGCCGGCGCCACGTGCTCCTGCGCGAGTGCCCGCAGCGCGCTCACGCCCGAGGAGAAGTCCGCGAAGAACGCGCCCTCGTAGCAGCGCTCCCGCGGCGCCGGGCGCACGCGCAGATCGAGCTCGCCGATCACTCCCAGCGTGCCCTCCGAGCCGACCAGCAGCTTGCGCAGATCCGGGACCGCCGCGCTCGCCGGCCGTGCCGGGAGCTCGAGCTCGCCCGCGGGCGCGATGAGCCGCACCCCCACCACCAGCTCCTCGAAGCGCCCATACCCGGTGGAGGCCTGCCCGGCGCCGCCGCTCGCCGCGCAACCCCCCAGCGAGACGTACTCGAAGGACTGCGGGAAGTGCCCGAGCGTCAGGCCCCTCGCCGCCAGCTGCTGCTCGAGCGCGGGCACGCGCATTCCCGCCCGGGCGGTTGCCAATCGCGATTCGGCGTCGATCTCGATGAGCTCGTCGAGATCGCCCATGTCCAGCGCCACCACCGCCGCGTGCTCGCCCCGCAGCGGCGCCACCCCACCCACCACGCTGGTGCCCCCACCGAACGGCACCACCGCGATCGAGCGCTTCGCGCAGAGCGCCATCAGCGCCCCGATTTGCTCGGGGCTACTCGGGTAGAGCACGGCGTCAGGTGCCTCCGGGAGCTCGCCCGCGCGCAGGCGCACGAGGTCGGGGTAGCCCCTGCCGGCGGCGTGCCCGACACGCTGGGCGTGATCGTCGCGCACGGCGTCGGCACCGAGCAACCTCTGAAGCTCCGCGCGGGCGCCCTCGGGGAGCTGCGCAGGAGGCAGCTGCACGCGCGCGAGCGCCACCGGCGGGCGGGGATTGGGCGAGGTTCCCACCGTCTCGCGCAACAGCAGCAGCATCGCCGGGCCCACCGCCGGCGCCCGTGCTGGATCCCCCCACCCCCACCACCGCATCGTTGGGGTATCAGCCAACGACCCACCGCCTTATCACGAGCACTCCATCGCCACCTGGACCGCTGCCGTCGAGGCACGAGCCACAGCGCCGCGGCCCGCGGCGAGATGAGCGCTTCTCAGCCAAAGATCCGCTCCAGGCCATCGAGCGCCTCGTCGAGCACGTTGCCCGCCGCGCGGCGCACGCGGCTGGAGCCGAGGTTGGAGAACAGCCCGCGCAGCTTCTGGCGCAGCTCGATCGTCACCTTCGTGGCGCCGCCGGCGGGCTCCAACCGCAGCTCGGTGTGGGCGGCCGACAGCACGCGGGCGAAGGGCGTGTCCTGCACCTGCTGCTCCCAGTGCAGCGTCAACGCCCGCTCGTCCGCCTCCATCTGGAAGTCCGCGCGCACCAGCCTGCCGTTGCGGCTGGCGAACACCTTCGTGAAGGCATCCCGCTCAACGCCCTCCACGCGCGTCACCCGCGGCCACCACCGCGGCAGGTGGTTGGGGTCGGCGATCAGCTCCCACACCTCGCCGGCGGGCGCGTCCAGGGTGCGGGTACGTGCGGTGACAGGCACTGTCGAAGAGTACGACGCGGCGCCTGCCGGCCGCTGGCCGATCGGAGATTCCGTAGATCTCTGATCGGTCCTCAGCCTACGATCTTGCGCAGGTCGCGCACCAGCAGCAGATGACGCAGGTGCGAGGTGACCGCGGCGAGGTTCTCGAGCGCCTCCAGCGCCTCCTTGCGCCGCTGGGGGTTGCGCGAGCGCAGGGCGGGGGCGAGGATCTGCTGCAGCAGGCCGGCCTCGCGGTCGGCGGAGGTGCGGAACACGCGCAGGTTGCGCCCCCCCACTCCGTAGCGCGCCAGCTCGGACACCGCGCCGACGATCTCGCGCTCGGTTTCATCGTAATAGCGCTGCCCGCCGCGCTGCTCGCCTTTGACGACCCCATACTCCTCCAGCTCGCGCACCAGCTTCGCGTCCGCCTGGGTCTCATCCAGCACTTCCTCGAGCGTATACAGCGCGCCGCTCTCCTCGCGCACGCTCACGCTCGCGCGCCGCCTGCGCCCCATGAACGGATGCCCGCCCGCCCCCTGACTGCCCCCATGTGCCGCCGGAGCGGGGTTGGTGGGGTCGCCATCGAATCCGGGCGGCGGCGTCTCGTCGCTGCGCCCGGCGGCCAGCTCCTGGCGAATCACCCGCAGCGGCAGGAACTCGTCGCGCTGCATCCGCAAAATCGTGCGCAGCCGTGCGACATCGCCCTGGCTGTAGAGACGGTAGCCGCCCGGCGTGCGCCGCGGGTTGAGCAGCTTCTGGTCCTCCAGATAGCGGATCTTGGAGATCGAGATGTCTGGGAACTCCTGCGCCAGCGCCTTGCACACCGCGCCGATCGTGTACGGCTTGGAAGAGAGGGTGGTTGCCGGGATTGCCATCAGCGTGCGTGGTAGCTCAGCTTGTACTTGCCGATCTGCAGCTCATCGCCCTCTTCGAGGCGGTGCGACTCGATCCGCTCGCGATTGACGTAGGTGCCGTTGAGCGAGCCGCAGTCGTCGAGATGCCAATCGTCGCCGCGCCTGATCAGCAGCGCGTGGTCGCGCGAGACGGTGATGTCATCGAGGAACACCTCGCTGTCGGGGCGGCGGCCGATGCTCATCCGCTCGCCTTCGATCGGGAAGCTCTCGCCCACCCGGCCCCCGCCGGCTCTCACCACCAGCGCCGGCCCGCGCGCGGTGACCTCGTCGAGCTCGATCGGCACCAGCTCGCCGCTCTCGTCGATGCGGTAGGTGGCCGTGACCGACTCGCCCGCCGTTCCCTCTCCTGTCTCCGCCACCCGCAGCGAGGCGCCGCAGCGCTGGCAGAAGTTGGCGCCCTCGCCGTTGGCGGAGCCGCACTCGGGGCAGAGCGTCGCCATCCCGCTGTTCCCTCAGGCGTCGGTCTGCGGCTCGCCCTGGCGAGCGATCGATCGACCGAAGTCGGGAGACACTCGCCTTCGGCTCGCATCCCCGCTTCGGCCAGCGAGGATCTCGCTGAGCTGCTCCACGTCCGCCCCGGTGATCAACTGCTCGCCGTTGTCGTGCTTGTGCTGCAAGCGGTTGACCAGCTCAGCACGCAGGATGTCGATCTTCCCGTGCAGAATGCGCCGCCGGTAGGAGATGTCGGTCTCCTCGTCGGTCAGCTCGCGGATCAAGTTCTTCAGCTCGGCGTCCGTGAGGGCACCTAGGTCGGGAAACGTGTCCATTCTGGTTCTGTGCTCCTCTCGCGGCCTTTAATTTTATTTTGGTCGACAGTTCTTCGGCCACTATACCGAAGCGTCAAGTTGAGGTTGAGGTCTTGCATTCCGGGCGTGCCGGTCTTTTGGAAAGATGTTCTTAGAGCTGCCTCGCGCCATCCCGCACGTACAGCGCCGTGGCGGCGAGCGACAGGGCGAGGCCGATATACAGCAGAATCGTGCCGAGCCCTTCCAGTCCCACCATCGCGAAGAAGAAGCCGCCCATCAGCGGCGCCACGGAGAGGCGGCCGGGCCAGTTGATGCGCAGCTCGACGCCACGCGAGAGTCCGTAGCGGCCGAGCACGAGCATCGCCAGCTCGCGCGCCACCAACACCGCCAGCGCCCAGCGGGGTAGTAGCGAAAAATGCCAGCACACCACCACCCCGGAGATCGCCAGCAGGCGGTCGGTGAGGGGATCCATCAGCGCACCCAGGCGGCTGTACTGGCCGGTCACGCGCGCCGCGATCCCGTCGGCGTAGTCGCCCCAGCCGATCACGGCGAACAGCGCGGCGGGCAGCGCGCCGGTGCCATCCGCCGTGGAGAGCGCCACCGCCAGGAACACCGGGATCAGCGCCAGCCGCAGGAAGCCGATCGCGTTGGGCACGGTCCACGGCCGCAGCGGCTGCCCGGCAGCGGTCTGGGGCGGCGGCGGGCCGGAGCGGTCGAGGCCGACGAGGCGACGGACCGTGATGGACTGACGGCGATCCCGCCCGCCCCGGCTCGGCGGCTTGGTGCCACCCGCGCCACCCTCTAGGGGAGTGTTTGGCACAGCTCATCTACCGCCCGCAGCAGCGCCTCTGGCTCGGCGCCCAGGGGCAGGCCGGGGGCACTTTGGCGGCCGCGGCGCAGCTGCACCTCGATCTCGCCCGACTCCAGCGAGCGCCGCCCGATGGTGAGCCGCAGCGGGCAGCCGAGCAGCTCGGCGTCGGCGAACTTCTCCCCCGCGCCGAGATCGCGGTCGTCGTAGAGCACCTCCACCCCGCCGGCGCGCAGCGTCTCGTACACCCCGTCGGCGGCATCGCGCTCGGGCGTGCCGGGCTTGCCGAGCGTCACGAGGTGCACCGCGAACGGCGCGAGCGCGCGGGGCCAGGAGATGCCGTGCTCGTCGGCGTACTGCTCGACCGCGGCGGCGACGATCCGCGCCGGGCCGATCCCGTAGCAGCCCATCCAGATCGCGTGCTCCTCGCCGTGCTCGTCGAGGTAGCGCGCCCCGAGCGGCTCGGAGTAGCGGGTGCCGAGCTTGAAGATGTTGGCGATCTCGATCGCGGGCTCGATCGTCAGCGGCTGGTCGCCGAGCATGTAGATGGGTGAATCGGCTGTGGTCTGGGCGGAGGGGGCTGTGGCCTGGGTCGAGGTGTCTGTGGTCTGGACGGAGGGGGCTGTGGCCTGGGTCGAGGTGTCTGTGGTCTGGGCGGAAGCGTCCGCGGGGCCGCCGGCGGAGGGGCGGGCCGCGATCTCGCGAATCTCGGGGTGGCGCAACGCGACCTCGAGATTGGCGGCGTAGCCCTCCGCGAGCGCCACCCGGTCCTCCCCCGCCGCGCACGGCGCCATGTACTCGTGCGCGCCGCTGCCGCCCATCATCCCGACGTCGCCCTCGACGCGGTAGAAGCGCAGGCCGGTGCGCTGCATGATGCGATCGTAGGCGCCCACCTGGCGGTCGTAGCTCACATCCAAACCGGCGGCGTCGCGGTCGAAGGTGTAGGCGTCCTTCATCACGAACTCGCGCGTGCGCAGCACCCCGGCGCGGGGGCGGGGCTCGTCGCGCTCCTTGACCTGGAAGTGGTAGACGGCGAGCGGCAGGTCGCGGTAGGAGCGCACCGTATGGGCGATGTGGAAGGTGACGGCCTCCTCGTGGGTCATCGCGAGCACGAGCTCCGAGCCCTTGCGGTCGGTGAGCTTGAACAGCTCCTCGATCTCGAGGCGCCCGGTCTTGCGCCACGGCTCGGCCGGCTGCAGCACCGGCATCAGCATCTCCTGCGTGCCGATCGCGTCCATCTCCTCGCGGATGATCGCCACCACGCGCTGGTGCACCCGCCATCCGGCCGGCAGCCATGTCCACATGCCGGCGCCCATCTGGCGTACCAGCCCGGCGCGCACCATCAGCTTGTGCGAGATCGCCTCGGCGTCGGCCGGGGCCTCCTTCTCGGTGGGCAGCAGGTACTCAGAGAGGCGGGTCATGGGGCCACATCCTACGGACCGTCTCGATTTCACGATTCGCGCCGCCGGCGAGCGGGCAGCCTCTGATAGAACAGCGGGCGACCCGACGATCTTCAATCGAGCCAACCACGAGAACCAGACACAAAGGAGTCTCCCCGATGGCCTACACAGTTCCGCCGCTCCCCTACGCGTACGACGCGCTGGAGCCCCACATCGACAAGCTGACGATGGAAATCCATCACGACAAGCACCACCAGGCGTACGTGGACAAGGCCAACGCCGCGCTCGCGGGCACCGAGTGGGCCGACAAGCCGGTTGCGGAGGTCCTCAAGAACCTCGACAGCCTCGGCGAGAAGAAGGGCCCGGTCAAAAACAACGGCGGCGGGCACTACAACCACACGCTGTTCTGGGAGAGCATGAGCGCCGGCGGCGGTGGCGCGCCCGAGGGGGCGCTGGCGCAGGCGATCGACTCGGCGTTCGGCTCATTCTCGGACTTCCAGGCGAAGCTGAAGGAAACAGGTATCAACCAGTTCGGCTCGGGATGGTCGTGGCTGGTGCACGACGGCAGCGGCCTCGCGGTAGTGGGCAGCGCCAACCAGGACAACCCGATCTCAGGCGGCAAGACGCCGCTGCTCGGCGTGGACGTGTGGGAGCACGCTTACTACCTGAAGTACCAGAACCGCCGCCCCGACTACCTCGACGCGTGGTGGAACGTCGTGGACTGGTCGAAGGTCGCGGAGCGCTTCGCCGCGGCGAGCTGAGCGGATCTCCGAGGGCCGGCGCTCAGTTGCGGCTGAAGCGCCGGCCGGCGACGGGCGAGACTGTCTCGTCGAGTGGGGTCGGAACGCTGGAGCCACCGTTACCCCCAGCCGGCATGAGCATCGACTCGAGCACCGCGTCGGCCTCTGAGTCGTTGTGCGCAGCGGCTGCCTCCAGGGCAGCCAGTTTCTCGGGCGTCATCGCGGTGGCGTCCTCATTCTCCGCCAGCCACTCGCGCGCCTCGGCGGCGGCGAGCTCGTCGCGCTGCACCGTCTTGCCGGCGGCGTAGTAGCGGTCGATCTCCTTGAACAGCTCATCCACCAACTGCTCGGTGGGGACCTTCTTCAGCGGCTCGCCCTTGGAGTAGATCATCCCCATGTCTTTGGCCCCGGTGATCCCGAAGTCGGCGTGACGCGCCTCGCCGATGCCGTTGACCGCGCAGCCCAGCACCGAGACCTCGATCGGGTCCTCGTAGGCTTCCAGGCGCCGCTCTACCTCGGCGACGACGGAGTCCATGTCGAACTGCAGGCGCCCACAGGTGGGGCAGGCAATCAGGTCGGGGCCGCGCTCGCGCAGCTTCAGCGCCTTGAGGATCTCCCAGGCGACCTTCACCTCCTCCTCAGCTTGGAAGGTGGAGAGCGAGATGCGGATCGTGTCGCCCACCCCATCGGCTAGCAGCGTGCCGAGCCCGACGGCGGACTTCAGCGAGCCCGACCACTTGGTGCCGGCCTCGGTCACGCCGAGGTGCAGCGGGTAGGGAATCTTCTCCGCGAGCAGGCGGTTGGAGGCGATCGTGTTGGGTACCGAGGTGGACTTCATCGAGACCTTGAAGTCGTGGAAGCCGAGGCTCTCCATCAGCGCGACGGTCTCCAGCGCCGCCGTGACGAGCGCCTCGACCGGGTTGTCGTACTCGAGCTGGCGCAGATGGCGGGGCAGCGAGCCGGAGTTGACGCCGACCCGCAGCGGCACGCCCTTCTTGCGGGCCAGATCCACGACCTCCCCCACCTTCTCCGGCCCGCCGATGTTGCCCGGGTTGATCCGCACGCAGTGGGCGCCGGCCTCGATCGCCTTCAGCGCCAGCGTGTGGTTGAAGTGGATGTCGGCGATCACCGGGATCGGCGAGCGCTCGACGATCGTGCGCAGCGCCTCGACATCCTGCTCGCGGGGCACGGCGACGCGCACGATGTCGGCGCCCGCGTCGGCCACCTTCACGATCTGATCCATCGTCGCCGCGAGATTGGCGGTCTCGGTCTTGGTCATCGTCTGCACGACGACGGGGGCGCCGCCGCCTATCGCGATGCCCCCCACTGTGATCTGCCGCTCCGAAGCCATCTGTACTTTGATTCTACGATGATGCGCACCTACCTCCGATGCCGGTGACACAAGTGCCCTCCGAGGTCTACCCCACCGCACGCGGGCCGCTCGCGCGAATCGCCTCCCCCTATGCTGCCCGCGCGCGCCGGCAGCGGCACGAGCGCTTCTTCAAGCTGACCGGCCTGCTACCGGGCGGCCGCGTGCTGGACGTGGGCTGCGGGCGCATCGGCCTCAGAGCGCTGGAGCCCGGGCTCGACATCACCGGCACCGACATCGCGCCCAGCCAAGGCTACCCCGGGCCGTTCGTGCAGGCCGACGCCAGCGAGGGGCTGCCATTCGCCGAGAACGAGTTCGACCTCGTGTACTGCAACAGCGTGATCGAGCATGTCCCGCCGGAGCGCCGCGTGGCGTTTGCCGCCGAGCTGCGACGCGTGGGCAGGGGCTGGTATGTGCAGACCCCGGCGTGGTCGTTCCCGATCGAGCCACACGCGCTGCTGCCGCTCGCGCACTGGCTGGCGCCGAGCCTGCGCCGCCCCTACTGGAAGCTGGGGGCGAGTGGCAGCTGGGAGGAGATCGAGCTGCTGCGCCGGGGTGAGATCGAGGCGCTGTTCGGGCCGGCGCTCCCCGAGCGCGCGGGCCCGCTGGTCAAGAGCTGGGTATGCGTGGGGCCGGGAGTGCGACCCCGGCCCCACACTGCTGCTTCTAGGACGTTAGAGAGCTAGCTTTGCCAGGCGCCGAATAATAATCCGCTTGTCAGTTTGCTTAACATATCCGCTTTGAACGTCACCGTGGCACCGGCCATTTCCAACCCAACTTTGACCGCTTTGCCTTCTTGTTCCACTTCGGTGATCGCCGGTTCGGTGCACATGATTAAGGCCGTCGATTCTTCGACTTCCTGATGTGTGTCCGCGCACGCCACGCCATATTTGGCTTCTTTGGCAACCTTGATTTCAGTGCCCGATAAGGCGTACACACAGGTTTCGCCGGCTTTGCTGGTGATTGTGAGCTTGGAAAACGCCGATCCCGTCTGCGGGTAGAAATCAACCAATATCGGTT
Source organism: uncultured Solirubrobacterales bacterium (assembly GCA_963724305.1). Classification (GTDB taxonomy): domain Bacteria; phylum Actinomycetota; class Thermoleophilia; order Solirubrobacterales; family Solirubrobacteraceae; genus Palsa-744. The sequence continues at coordinate 29,867 of CAVRUG010000004.1, read as the reverse complement.
TTGGTTCGCTACCGCCGAGTAAGTGGTCGAGTTCGGCCAGCACTTTGCTCTTTTCCAACGTGACCACGCATGCGGTGCTTAATTTGCCTTCGGCTTCGAGGCCGCATTCTTTGTATTCGATGCTACCTTCGCTTTTGCCCGGATTACCGCCGAGGATTAAGCCTTCGGTCGTGAAGGCTTTGCATAGGATGATCAGTTTTTTACCAAGGATCGTCGTGCTCATCGTGGCCGTGGAGCCCGCGAAATTTTCTCCCGTAAACGCGGCTTTTTCGCTCGCTTCCAGTTTTTTTGAATTGACGTGCCAAACCGGCCCCACCTGCGCCGACGCGATAGCCGACACCGATGCGCTGGCGATGAGAACCGCCGCCAGCGCCAGCAGTGCTGCTCGTACATTGAACATAATGTTTTTATCTCCTTCTGACTCAGCGAGACGCTGAGGCTATGGGTATGAAGAAGGAGCCATCCCCAACCAGCTGGTGGAAGGCCCCCATTGCTTTATTGGCCTCCCCCACCGTCCACCTCGAGTCCGGGTCCAGCGGGCGAGGGCGTGAGCAGTATGGTCCCCCCACTCGGGGAAGTCAACGACCCGGGGGCCCCGGGCGCGTACCTACGCGTACATCGCCTCGATCTCGGCGGAGTACTTCTCCGAGATCGGCTTGCGCTTGAGCTTCATCGTCGGCGTCAGCTCGTCCTCGCCGGGGAGCCAGTCGCCGGGGACGATCGTGAACTTCTTGATCTGCTCGACGCGGGCGAGGCGGGAGTTGGCGGCGTCGATCGCCTCCTGCACGGCCTCACCACCGCGGGCTCGCCGGCGAGCTGCTCCAGGGTGCGGCCGTCGAGGCCGTGCTGCGCAGCCCACATCGGGGCGAAGTCGGCGTCGAGCACGATCAGCGCGGTGTTGTATGGGCGGCGGTCGCCGATCGCGCAGGCCTGGCCGATCAGCGGCGAGACGCTCTTGATCGCGGCCTCGATGTTGGCGGGCGACATGTTCTTGCCGGCGGCGTTGATGATCAGCTCCTTCTTGCGGTCGACGATCCGCAGGTAGCCGTCCTCGTCGAGCTCGCCGATGTCACCGGTGTGCAGCCAGCCGTCGGAGTCGATCGTCTCGGCCGTCTTCTCGGGTCGCCGCGGTAGCCGAGCATCACGATCTCCCCGCGCACCAGCACCTCGCCGTCCTCGGCCAAGCGAGATCTCGACGCCCGGGGCGGGCGGCCCGACGGTGCCGAGCTTGATCCGCTCGGGCGGGTTGACGCAGCCGGCTCCGCACGTCTCGGACATCCCCCACAGCTCCGACACGGGGATGCCGATCGCGTGGAAGAACTCGAGCACCTCGATCGGCGTGGGAGCGGCGCCGACGTTGACCGCGCGCACCTCGTCGAAGCCGAGCATCTTGCGCAGCCCGGCGAAGATCTGCTCGTCGGCGGCCGCGACCTCGGCGGCGAGCTCGGCCGGCACCGGCTCGCCGCGCTGCTCCAGGCGCACCTTCTCGACCGCGGCGGCAAGCGCGCGCTCGGTCTGCGCGCTGCTCCTCGGGCTGGCCGGCGACCATCGTCTCAAGGCCCGCCTTGAGCTTCTCCCAGATGCGGGGCACGGCGAAGAACCACTGGGGGCGCACCTCGGGCAGGTAGGAGAGCACCTGGCGAGGGTCGGGACAGCTGGTGATCTGCAGCCCGTAGACGATCGGCAGGTAGTGGTGGGCGCCGCGCTCGGCGATGTGCGCCGCGGGCAGCCACGAGATCACACGGGACTCCTCGGGGAACTTCGACCATCAGCTCGATGCCCCGCGACCGCGGAGAGCAGGTTGCGGTGGCAGAGCTGCACCCCCTTCGGCGGCCCGGTGGTGCCGGAGGTGTAGATCAGCGTGAGCACATCCTCGGGCCCGACCTGCGCGGCGGCCTCTCCACGGCGGCCTGCGTCTGCGGGTCGCGCCCGAACGCCTCGACCTCGGCGAGCGTGAGCACGCCGTCGGAAAGGGACTCCACGTCGGGGTGGTCGACGACGATCACGCGCTCCAGGCGGGGCAGGTTGCTCGCGGGCCTCCAGCAGCCGCTCGAGGTACTGGCGCTCGACCACAGCGATGTGCGCGTCGGCGTCGGAGACCACGTACTCGATCTGGTTGGCGGCATAGGTCTGGTAGATCGAGAACGGGGTCGCGCCCGAGCGTGACGGCGGCCATGTCGACGACGTGGAACTCGGGCCGATTGGAGAGCATGATCGCGAGCGTCTCGCCCGCGCCGCAGCCCCAGCCTGTGCAGCCCGCCGGCGAGATTGCGCACGCGCCGGTGCCACTGCGCCCAGGTGAGCGTCTGCTCATCGCCCTTGGTGCGGATCGCGACGCGATCGGCCAGGCGGCGAGCAGGTGATCTCGAACGCCTCCACGATCGTCGTGGCGTGCGCCGACGAGGGCGGCGCCACCGGGGGGCCCTCGCTGTCGGGCGTGGGCCCGGCCGTGCTCGTGGTGGGTCCGCTCATCCCCCCAACCGCGTGATGTCGTTGCTGAGACCGTTGATGACGAGGAAAGCTAGCAGCACGATCCCGACCGAGCTGAAGCGCCACATCGCCGCGAGCGAGACCCGCCGCCCGCGGACCTTCTCGGCGACCGACCACAGCACGTGGCCGCCGTCGAGCGGCAGGAACGGAAAGAGGTTGATGATCGCGAGCGCGAGCGAGACGAAGCCGACGATCACGAGCGCGTAGCCGGCACCGGCGGTGACGGCTTCCTGGGTGGCCACGGTGATCCCCACGATGCTGCTGAATTCGTGGCGCACCTTCGCGCTGGTGAAGGCGTGGCCGATGTTGGTGAGCGTGTGGGCGGTGATCCCCCACATCTCGCCGAGCGCCGCACCGGCGGCGGCGAAGGGGCCGTAGCGCTTCGGGGTGGCGCCGAAGTCGAAGCCGATCAGCATCCGGTGCAGTTGCGCGCTGTAGCGGGGGTAGATCGGAGAGCGTGACGATGCGTCCCGCGCGTCTGACGGTGAGCTGCACGGGCGTCGCCGCGCGGCAGCCGTCGTGCGGGAGTGCCGGCACAGCGATGGGCGCCGATCGCCTTGATCGCGGATGTCTCGTTCACGGGCCGTCCATCGATCGCGAGGATCCGATCGCCGAGCGCGAGCGTGCCATAGGCTGGCTCGCCCTTCTCGATCGCCGCCACGGAGTGTTGGGGACGCGCGTGTGGATCGAGGGGTTGAGGTTTTCAAGCGTGGCGACGCCGGCGAGGCTGCCGGAGAAGAGGATCGCCCAGAACAAGCAGGAAGGCGATCAGCAGGTTGACGCCGGGGCCGGCGAGGATCACCGCGATGCGCTTCCACGGCGGCTGGTTGTAGTAGGCGCGCGCCGCCACCTCCGGCTCGAGCCCCTCGAGTTCCTGCGGGCTCATCCCGGTGATCTTCACGAACCCCCCCGCGGGGATCGCGCCGATCATGTATTCGGTCTCCCCCTTGCGCACCCCCACGATCTTCGGCGGGAAGAACAGCGAGAAGCGCTCCACGCGCATCCCCACGGCCTTGGCCACGGTGAAGTGCCCGAGCTCGTGCAGGATGATCGAGCGCGGCGATGCCGAGGATCGTGAGTACCCAGCTCACTAGTCTCAGTGTGGCAGCAACTCGCTAGCGATCGCGCGGGCTTCGCGATCGGCCTCGTAGAGCGACTCGAAGGCGCGCACGGGCGCCGCCGGGAAGCCGCTCCAGCGTCGCCTCGATCACGGCGGGGATGCCGGCGAAGGCGCAGGCGGCCCTCGATGAAGGCGTGCACGGCGATCTCGTTGGCGGCGTTCAGCACGCACGGCGCGGTGCCCCCCGCGCGCGCCGCCGCGCGCGCGAGCTCCAGGCAGGGGAACGCATCGAGATCGACCGCTTCGAAGGTCAGCTCGCCGACGCTCACGAGGTCGAGGGGCGCGATCGGGAGGTCCACGCTCTCGCCGCCGTGCAGCGCGTAGGAGATCGCCACGCGCATGTCGCGGGGGCCGATGTGGGCGAGCATCGCGCCGTCGGCGAGCTGGATCAGCCCGTGGACGAGCGACTGCGGGTGGACGACCACGTCGATGCGCTCGTAGGGGGTGCCGAACAGGTGATGGGCCTCCATCAGCTCCAGGCCCTTGTTCATCAGCGTGGCCGAGCCGATCGTGTTCATGCTGCCCATCGCCCAGGTCGGGTGGGTAGAGCGCCTGCTCGACCGTGACCTCCTGCAGCTGCGCGCGCGTGAAGCCCGCGGAAAGGGCCCCCCGCTGGCGGTGATCGTGAGCCGCTCCACCGCGCCGGGGGGCTGGCCCGCGAGCAGCTGGTGCAGGGCGGTGTGCTCGGAGTCCACGGGCACGATCTGCGCGCCGGTGGCCTCGGCGAGCGCGGTGACGAGCTCCCCGCCGACGACGAGGGACTCCTTGTTGGCGAGCGCGAGGTCGATGCCCTCGCCGAGCGTCGCCACGGTGGGCCCGAGCCCGGCGGAGCCGACGAGCGCGTTGAGCACGAGCTCGGCGCCGGACTCCACCACCAGCCGCACGAGACCCTCGGCGCCCGCCGAGCACCTCCCCCTCCGTCCACGCCTCGGCGGCGCGCGCGGCGGCGTGGGGCTCGACGAGCGCGATCCGCCCCACCCCGTGGGCGCGGGCCTGCTCGAGCAGCGCCTCCCAGGAGCGCTCGGCGGAGAGGCCGACGAGCTCGAGCTCCTCGCTGCGGCCCACGATGTCGAGCGCCTGCGTGCCGATCGAGCCGGTGGAGCCGAGGATCAGCAGGCGCTTGGGCATGGGAGCGCCCGGCGCGGCCTGGGAGCGGCGGACGCTTCGCCGGCGCGCGCGTGGGGAGGTCGAAGATCGACAGACGCCTAGACATACGCCAGCCAGATGTAGTAGCCGACCACGGCCGTGAACAGCACCGCGTCGAGGCGGTCGAGCGCGCCGCCGTGGGCGCCGAACAGTCGCCCCGACGTCCTTGACGCGCGCCTCGCGCTTGACGAACGACTCGAACAGGTCCCCGATGGGGCCGGCGACGGCGACGCCGAGGCCGAGCACGAGCGCGTGCGTGCCGGGCAGCCATTCCTGGTAGCGCCCGGCGATCCAGACGGCGACGACCGCGCAGATCATCCCGATCACCAGCCCCTCGACGGTCTTGTTGGGCGAGATCGCGGGCGCGAGCGGGCGGCGGCCGAAGAGGCGCCCGCCGAGGTAGGCGCCGGTGTCGCCGAGGAAGGTGCCGACCAGGACGTCGATGACGATGCCCTCGCCGTGGGGCAGGTCGCGCAGCAGCACCGCGTGGGCGAGGGCGAGGCCGATCCAGAAGATCCCGAGCAGCGTGATCGACCAGTCCCTCCGACGCTGGGCCGGCGCTGGGTGAGGGTCAGCAGGAACAGCAGCGGCAGCGAGGCGACCGCGGCGAGCAGCACTTTTTCCGGGGGGCCGGGCTTCCATAGAGCGCGGCGGCGAGCAGCCCGGCGAGCGCGATCAGGCCGGCGAGGCGCACGGGTGGGCGCGGTCGTACATCGAGAAGAGCTCGTGCATGCAGACCACCCCGAGCGCAAACACGCCCAGCGCGAAGACCGCGCCGCCCTCGATCACGATGAACAGCGCGAACGCGATCGCGGGCAGCGCGGCGAGCAGGCGCGCGGCGAAGTCCGAGCGTTGGGGAGAGCTCATCGCCCGCCGAAGCGCCGCCGCCGGGCGCTGAACTCGGCGAGTGACTGCTCGAGCGCCTCGCGCGTGAAGTCGGGCCACAGCTCCTCGCGGAAGACGAGCTCGGAGTAGGCGGACTGCCAGAGCAGGTAGTTGGAGAGGCGCCGCTCGCCGCTGGTGCGGATGATCAGGTCGGGGTCGTGCATCTCCGGCGCGTACAGGCAGCGACGGAACTCCTCCTCTCGGATTCGGATCCGCGCGGCTCCACGCCCGCTCGCGTCCCGACGGGCCGCCACCGCTTGGCCTGAAAGCGCCGCGCGGCGTCGAGGATCTCCGCGCGCCCGCCGTAGTTGAAGGCGACGAACAGCGTGATCGTGGCGTTGGCGGCGGTCAGCTCTTCGGCCCAGCGCATCTGCTCCACCAGCTCCTCGGGCACCCCCTCGCGGCGGCCGATGAAGCGCATCCGCACCCCCTCGGCGTGCAGCTCGGGGGTCTCGCGGGCGATCCGCCGGGAGAACATCTCGAACAGCCCCTGCACCTCGGCGGCGGGGCGCGACCAGTTCTCGGTGGAGAAGGAGTACACGGTGAGCTCCTCGATCCCGAGCTCCACGGCGTCGCGCAGGCGCGCCTTGACGGTGTCGGCGCCGGCGTCGTGCCCCTCGTTGACCGGCACGCCCGCGGGCGCGCGCCCAGCGACCGTTGCCGTCGGTGATGATCGCGACGTACCGCGCAACCGTCCCCGGCTCCGCCCGCTCGGCAGGCGCGGGGGACTCGGACGCCTTCGGCGGGGCGGGCGGGACCTGAGGCCCGGCAGGGGGCTCGGCGCCCGCCATCAGACCTCGAGGATCTCCTCTTCCTTGGCCTTGAGCACGCCGTCGAGGTCGGCGATGCGGGCGTCGGTGAGCTTCTGCAGCTCGACCTCGGCGCGGTGCTCGTCGTCGGAGCCGGCCTCGCCGGCCTCCTTGAGCTCGCGCAGGTCGTGCATCACGTCGCGGCGCACGTTGCGGATCTTGATCCGCCCCTCCTCGATCAGGTGGCGCACGACCTTGACCAGCTCGCGGCGGCGTTCCTCGGTCAGTTCGGGCACGACGAGGCGCACGACGTTGCCGTCGTTGGAGGGGTTGAGGCCGACGTCGGACTCGTTGATGGCCTTCTCGATGAACTTGATCGAGGACTTGTCGTAGGGCTGCACGGTGAGCAGGCGCGCCTCGGGCGCGGAGATCGTGGCCAGCTGGTTGAGCGGGGTGGGAGCGCCGTAGTAGTCGACCACGACGCGCTCCAGCAGCGCGGGGCTGGCGCGGCCGGTGCGCACGGTGGCGAGCTCGTGCTGGGTGGCCTCCACGGACTTGGCCATCCGCGCGCGGGCGTCCTCGATCAGCTCGTCGATCATCTCAGCGGCCATCGTGCCCACCTCCGGCCCACAGTCGTGCGGCGGCAGTCCCGTACAGCTCAGCCTCAACCATGGCCGCCCTCCTCGTCGCTCGGGTTTGTCGATACCAGCGTGCCCACCCGCTCTCCGGAGATTATCCGCGAGATGTTGCGCTCGTCGTCCATGTTGAAGACGTTGAGCGGCATCCCGTTCTCCATGCACAGCGCCAGCGCCGTGGAGTCCATCACGCGCAGGCGGCGCTCCAGCGCCTCCATGTGGGTGATCTGCGGGGATGAACTGCGCGGTCGGGTCGAGCGCGGGGTCGGCGGTGTAGACGCCCTGGACGCCGTTCTTGGCCATCAGGATGATCTCGGCGTGGACCTCCGCGGCGCGCAGGGCGGCGGCGGTGTCGGTGGTGAAGAACGGGTTGCCGGTGCCGGCGGCGAAGATCACGACGCGCCCCTTCTCCAGGTGGCGCATCGCGCGGCGGCGGATGTAGGGCTCGGCGACCTCGGAGATCGCCAGCGCCGACTGCACGCGGGTGTCGGTGCCGGTCTTCTCCAGCGCGTCCTGGAGCGGCAGGGCGTTGAGCACCGTGGCGAGCATCCCCATGTAGTCGGCGGTCGAGCGGTCCATCCCGGCGGCGGCGCCCTTCATCCCGCGGTAGATGTTGCCGGCGCCCACCACGATCGCGACCTCGCACCCCCTGGTCGCGCACCGCGCCGACCTGCCGCGCGACGGCGGCCACGCGCGCGGGGTCGGTGCCGAACTGCAGCTCCCCCATCAGCGCCTCGCCGGAGAGCTTCAGAAGGATGCGTTTGAACGCGGGGGCCATCGCCGCGAGCCTATACCCGCCCTGAGCCCTACTGGCCTACGGCAAACCGACGAAGCGGCGGATCACCACGTTCTCGCCGGTCTTCGCGGTGAGCTCGTCGCGCAGCTGCTGGACGGTCTTGCCCTCGAACTTGGGGTTGTGCAGCTCCTGCTCGAGCAGCACGATCGTCTTGTACCACGCGTCGAGCTTGCCGTCGACGATTTGCTCGCGCACGTTCTCCGGCTTGTCGGCCGCCTCCTGCTCGTAGATGCGGGCCTCCGCGTCGCGCGCGCTCGGCGGGCACGTCCTCGCGGCTGACGTAGGCGACGGTGGGGCAGGCGGCGATCTGCATCGCGACGTCGCGGGCGAAGCCGGTGAAGTCCTCGTTGGTGGCGACGAAGTCGGTGTTGCAGTCGACCTCGATCAGCACCCCGACCTTGGCGCCGGGGTGGATGTAGGACTGCACCGTGCCCTCGGTGGCGGTGCGCTCGCCGAGGTCCTGGATCTTCTTGCCCTGGCGCAGGCGCAGGATCTCGATCGCTTTCTCCAGGTCGCCCGCGGCCTCGGTGAGGGCCTTCTTGCAGTCCATCATCCCCGCGCCGGTGCGGTCGCGCAGGGCCTTCACGTCTTTGGCGCTGATCTCCACGGCGTTCATGCTGTGCTGGCCTCCTCGGGGGTCTGCGACGGCGGCCGCATCGCCGTCAGGTTGGGGCTTCGACCGGCGGCGGTCTGCGGCCCTCTCGGGAGCCTCTGGGCAGCGGCCGGCGCAGGCGGCTCCGCCTCGGCGGCGGGCGCGACCGGGGGTGGCTCGGCGGGCGCCTGCGCCGTAGGCGGCTCCGGAGCGGAGGGGCCGTCGGGGCCTGCGCGAGGGCGCCTCCGGCGGCAGCTGTGGAGCTGCCTCTGCCTGCGCGGCTTCGCTGCCGACCGGGGGTCGCCTTCGCCGAGAGGCTCCGCGGCGGCTGCTGGGCGCTGCTTTCGCCGAGCTGGTCCGCTGGGGCCGGCGTGGCGCTGGGCGGGCGCAGGCCTCCGGTGCCGCGGCGCGGCCTCGGCCGCCGCGGCAGCAGCGGCAGCCGCCTGCTGCGCGGCGAGGCGTTCCTGGGCCTGCTGCGCGGCCTGCTCCTCGGCCTCGCGGCGGGCGGCGTCTTCCTCGGCTTCGCGCTTGGCGCGCGCCTCTGCCTCGATCGCGGGCGCGCTCCTCGGCTTCCTGGCGGGCGCGTTCCTCCTCGGCGCGGAACACGTTGCGGCCCTCCGCGACGACGTCGCCGATCGCGCGGGTGATCAGCGAGCAGGAGCGGATCGCGTCGTCGTTGCCGGGGACCACGAAGTCGATCCCGTCGGGGTCGCAGTTGGTGTCGACGAGGCCGATGATCGGGATCCGCAGCCGCTGCGCCTCGCGCACGGCGATCGCCTCGGTTTTGAGGTCGATCACGAACATCGCGTCGGGGACGCGCTGCATGTCTTTGACGCCGCCGAGGTTGGCGCGCAGCTTGGCGAGGTCGGCCTGGCGGGCCATCCGCTCGCGGGTGGGCAGCAGCGCGAGCTGACCCTCGGCCTCGAAGCGTTCGAGGTCGTGCAGGCGGCGGATGCGGAGGTTGATGGTCTGGAAGTTGGTGAGCAGCCCGCCCAGCCAGCGGTGGTTGACGTAGGGCATGCCGGCGGCCGTGGCGACGTCGCGGACGGTGTCGCGGGCCTGCTTCTTGGTGCCCACGAACAGCACGGTCCCGCCACGGTGGGCGAGGGTGCCGGCGAACTCGCGGGCCTGCTCGAGCAGGACGGCGGTCTTGAGCAGATCGATGATGTAGATGCCGCCGCGCTCGCCATGGATGAAGCGGCGCATCTTGGGGTTCCAGCGGCGCGTCTGGTGGCCGAAGTGCACGCCGGCCTCCAGCAGTTCCGCGATGCCTACTTGAGCCACGGTGTTGCTCCCTTGTGAGTATTCCTTGATGGGTGGTGCTGCGTGATCCGTATGGCGGAGCGCGGACTCACAGGAAGAGGACCGGCGAGGCCGGTCGTCCTGCGAGCAGGGCCGCGATCCGTGACTCCATACGGGTCGAGGGATCAGATTTGACGGGTCAGGATAGCCCAAATGACCGCCCCTCCGTCCCGGGATCCCCCCGTGGCGGGAGCAAGAGGAGGGACTTTGGCTAGACCTTCGGCGCGCCGAGCGCGGCGGCGAGGTCGGCCGGGAGCGCCGACTGACCTCCAGCGGCTCCCCGGTGAACGGGGTGCGTCGAGCGCGAGGCGGGTGGCGTGCAGGAACTGGCGCTCCAGACCGAGCAGGCCCGGGGTCCCGTACTCGGGGTCCCCGGCGACGGGGTGGCCGATCGCCTGGAGGTGCACGCGGATCTGGTGGGTGCGGCCGGTGTCGAGCTTCACGCGCAGCAGCGAGTGCTCGGGGAGGGCGCGCTCGAGCGTGAAGTGGGTGCGGGCCTCGCGGGGGAAGTTGCCGCCGACGGCCATGCGCGTGCGCACGGCGGGGTCGCGCCCGATCGGGGCCTCGATCGTGCCGCTGCGCGCGCGGGGGCGGCCCTCCACGAGCGCCAGGTACTCGCGTTCGATGCCCCGCGCGGCGAGCGCGCGCTGGAGCAGCGCGGTGGGCCTCCTCGGAGCGGGCGACCACGAGCAGGCCGGAGGTGTCGCGGTCGAGGCGGTGCACGATGCCGGCCGCTCGCGGATCCCGCCTCCCCCCCCGCGGCGACGCCGGCGAGCAGCTGGGAGAGCGTGCCCTCGCGGTGCCCGCGCGCGGGGTGCACGACGAGGCCGGCGGGCTTGTCGACGACGAGCAGGTGCTCGTCTTGCGTAGGCGATCGTGAACGGGTGCTGCTCGTCATGGACTCAGGCGGCGCTCCTCGAGGGACGCCCGGCGGGCTCCTCACAGGACCGCCGCGCCTCACGGCCCTCGGCGATATCCCGGGCGCTCGATCACAGCAGGAGGATCAGGACCCCCAGTGTGATCGAGACGTCGGCGAGGTTGAAGGGGGGCCAGCCGAGGGGGAGCTTGACGAAGTCGGTGACCGACCCCGCGCGCAAGCGGTCGAGGATGTTTCCGAGCGCGCCGCCGAGCAGCATCCCCGTGGGCAGCCAGATCAGCGGCCGCGAGGCGTGACGCGCGAAGTAGACGAGCAGCGCCAGCAGCGCGAGGGCGATCACGACCGTGACGGCGACGTGATCGCCGGGGAGGAAGCCGAAGGCGACCCCGCGGTTGCGCGTGTCCACCAGCTCGATCCCGGGCAGCACCCTGCGTTCTTCGCCGGGGACGATCGAGTGCCTGCACCGCGCGCTTGGAGAGCTGGTCGAGGCGAGACGGCGAGGGCGACGAGCGCGGCGCCGGATCCAGCGGGGAGCGTCGTCAACCGCCGATGATGCCCTGCACGACGACGCTGTTGACGATCTCGAGCACGACGATCGCGACGATCGGGCTGAAGTCGAAGGCCACCCATGCCGGGGAGGATGCGGCGGAAGATCCGCAGGAACGGTTCGCAGACGTCGCGCAGGAAGCCGATCACGGCGCTGGAGGCGCGGGAGTAGGGAGGGCGCACGCCGAACGCGAAGAGCCACCCCATGACGATGTGGGCGAAGATCAGCAGGATGTAGACGTAGATCAGCGTCGAGACGTAGTTGGCGAGCATCGGTGCGGGCGCTGGCGAGCAGGAGTCATCGACTCCGCTCCCGCCCCGCTCGCTCGCCGTCGCGATCCGGTCCCTCCTGCCCCGGCCCTCCCGGCCCGCCCCGCCCGCGCCGTCGCAGCACGGCGTCGAGGGCGTCGCCGAACGCGGCGCGCACCCCCGCGCGCTCCAGGGCGTCGACCCCGCGCGCGGTGAGCCCCCCGGGCGAGGAGACCTCGCGGCGCAGGGCGAGGGTGTCGTAGTCGCGGCGGCGCAGCAGCTCCGCGGTGCCGGCGAGCGTCTGGACGACGAGCCGGGCGCCCTCCGCGGCGGGAATGCCACGGCGCACCCCGGCGTCCACCTGGGCCTCGGCGATCAGCGCCACGTAGGCGGGGGCGCAGGACATGAGGCCGGTGGCGACGTCGAGGAGGGCGTCGTCGAGCACCACGAGCGAGCCGAGCTCGGCGAAGAGCTCGCGCACCTGCGCGTCGAGGGCGCTGTCCCCGCCGGGCGCCGCCTCGACCGGCGCCGCGCGCTCGGGGTCGGCGGCCTGCACGACGGCCCCCTGGCGCACCTCGACGGGCAGCGAGGGTATGAAGCGGTAGACGGGGCGCTCGGGGTAGGCATCCTTCACCGCCTCCAGCGGCGTGGCGGCAAGTATCGAGGCGACCGCGCGCGCGTGCGGGCGCGACCTCCTCGGCGACGCCGCGCAGCTGTGCGGGCTTGTGGCAGAGCACCACCAGCTCGGCGCGGCGGGCGACCTCGGCGTTGCTCGGCCAGCGCCTCTCCCCCGGTCTCCTCGGCCAACGCACGGGCGCGCTCGGCGACGGGGTCGAAGCACAGCACGGGCGCCCCCACCCGCGGGCGAGCGCGCGCGCCATGTTGCCTGCTCCGATCAGACCGATCTCGCATAGGGCGCCTACCCTACGCGGCCGCTCAGCTTTGATTGAAGAAGCCCTTCTCGATCAGCCGGGCGCGCTCCTCCGCGGAGATCTCGACGTTGCGCGGGGTGAGCATGAAGACCTTGTCGGCGATCCGCTGCATCCCGCCGTCGAGCGCGTAGGTGAGACCCGAGGCGAAGTCGATCAGGCGCTTGGCGAGATCGGTTTCGGTGCCCTGGAGGTTGAGGATCACGGGGATCGAGTCCTTGAAGCGGTCCGCGACCTGCTGGGCGTCGTTGAAGGACTTGGGGATCACGAGGTGGACACGGACGTCGCCGTTGGCGCGCGAGCCGACGGAGCGCAGTGCCGTCGTCGGATCCCCGGCAGTCCGTCCGCCCGCGCGGCCTGCCGCCCGCCCGCTGGGTTCCTCCTCGGCGAAGATCTCGTCGTATCTCGTCGCGGCGGCGGCGCAGGCGCCGGACGTTGGGGCGCTCGCGGTAGTGCTCCTCCAGCGCCGCCTCGGGCGGGGCCTCGTCCGCGTACTCGTCGTGGTACTCCTCGGCGAGGCCGAAGTACACGAGCGCGCGGTGCCAGGAGTCGCGAAAGGCCATTCTAAGGGGATTTCGTTGTTCGCTGAATCTGCGCGACTTTTCCCTGGCTTATCGCCTAGCCGTCGTCGCCTCTTGGATGGCCCGGCGCACTACCTGCCCGATCAGCGAACAGCGCCGAGCCCAGCCGGACGATCGTGGCGCCCTCCTCGACCGCGATCGGGTAGTCCTGGGAGGTGCCCATCGAGAGCTCGCGCAGGCCGTGGGCGCCGGGCGAGCTCGCGCAGGGCGCCGAACCAGGGGCGGCTCGCCTCGGGGTCGGCGGCGAGCGGGGGCATCGTCATCAGGCCCGCGACGCGGAACGGGGAGCGCTCGAGGTAGTAGCGGCAGCTCCTCGGGGAGCACGCCCGCCTTGCCGGCCTCGCGCGCGATGTTGACCTGCATCAGCACCTCCAGCCCCGGGCGCGCGCGGCGTCGCGGTGGCGCTCGAGCGCGTGCAGGGCGGACTCGCTGGCGAGCGAGTGGATCAGGCGCACGTGGGGCACGATCAGCGGCACGCGGCGGCTCTGGAGCTGGCCGATGAAGTGCCAGGCGAAGAGCTCGCCGTGGGCGGCGACCTTCTCCTGAAGATCCTGCGCGCGGTTCTCCCCCACGAGCCAGATGCCCGCCTCGGCGAGCGCGGGCAGATCCTCGGAGGCACGTACTTGGTGGCGGCCAGCACCTGCACCTCGGAGGGGTCCCGTCCGCGCGGCGGCGGCTAGGCGATCTGCTCGCGGCCGAGCGAGATTCTCGCTGACCGCTCGGCGCGGATTGTCTGCGATCAGCTCAGCCATGCCGCCCCGCAGCGCCACCCGGCTCGCGCGGTGAGTGCCCGCGATCAACTCAGCCACGCCACTCCCGCCTGGCGCCCCGCCGCGAGCCCTTCGCGGCGGTGGGAGTAGAGGCGCTCGTCGCAGATCGTGCACACCCCGGCGTCCTCCACCTGCGCGACCCCGGCAGCCTGGAGACAATCGCGGGCGAGCGCCGGGGAGGTCGAGGTTGCGCCCCGTCGCGGCGGGCGGTCGCCGAACGCGGCGTGCACCTCCTCGCCCGACCTCGTAGCAGCAGCGGGCCGGCGCCAGGGCCCACCACGGCGGCGATCTCTCCCCTCGCCGCCGAGCTCGCGCAGCGCGCGCACCCCCTCCTCGAGCACTCCGCCGGCGAGCCCACGCCAGCCCGCGTGCAGCGCCGCGACGGCCCCTCGGACCCGAGGATCACAGGCAGGCAGTCTGCCACCAACACCATCGCCCCGAGCCCGCGCAGCGCGGTGGCGTGGCCGTCGGCGTCGATCTCCACGGGCTGCCCGCCGCGCGCGTGGGCGGGCAGGCGTCCATTCAGGCGCTGCACCGTACACGCCGTGCACCTGGCGGCTGGCACACAGCCAGCGCAGCCAGAGCTCCTCGCAGAGACGGTCGCGTTCACGGCGGCCGCGCTCGTGACCGGGGCCGCGCAGCGTCGAGAGGTTGCCATCGGCACGGCTGGTGAATAGCGCGTGGCCGCCCCCGGGGAGCTCGAAGCGCAGGCGCGCGGCCAGATCGGTCGCGTCGGTGTCGAGGCGGTCACCCATCGGCGCTCACCGTAGCTGGAGCGCCGCCGCCAACTCCGCCTCGCGACCGTCGGCTAGCTCGCCGTCCAGCTTCGCGCACAGAGCGGCCTCCAGGCGGCGGCCGATCTCGGGCCCCTCCGGGAGCCCCGCCGCGAGCAGATCGGCGCCCGTGATCTCCAGATGGATGTTGCGCAGCTCCGTCAGCCAGCGGTGAGCGGCGATGCGGGCATCGCTCCAGCTTGGCTCATCCCACGCGCCGGCGAGCGCCACGCCCTCGAGCGATTCGAATGAGGCCGCCTCGTAGATCTCCGAGCGCTCTTCCGCGCGGGCCAGCTCTTCGGCGAGGGCGTCAGCACAGATCGCCGCGCGGGTCACGAGTGCGATCTCGGCGGAGCGGAACTCCATGCCCTCGAGCAGTGCGTACATGTCGCCTTCCACATCCACGTCCTCCTCCAGCAGGTCGACCACCATCGGCTGCAGCACAACCGCCAGCAGCAACAAGTCCGCTCGCGGCCGCGGCTCCGAGGAGCCCTCGGCGCCGGACAGCAGCTCAAGCGCGTCGCGGGCCAGTCGCGCGTCGAACCGCAGCCGCGGATGCAGCGCCGCGAGTACGCCGAGCTCGTCAAGCGCCGCGAGCGCCGCGATGCGGATCGGCTTCGCCCAGCGCCAGACGCAACTCGGCGCCGATCCGCGCGAGGGACACCGTCCGCAGCGCCCCCTCCGCCACCGCCGTGGCGGCCAGCTGCGCGGTGTGCTCCTCCACCGCGAACCCGAGGCGGGCGCGGTAGCGCGCGAGACGCCACAGGCGCGTGGCATCGTCGAGGAAACTGCGCTCGTGCAGCACGCGCAGACGCCGCGCGCGCAGGTCCTCCAGCGCTCCCGGCACCGATTGCAACTTTTCGAGGGCACCAGGCACAGCGCGCGACTCCTGCATTGCCCCGGGCACAGCGCGCGACTCCTCCATTGCCCCGGGCACAGCGCGCGACTCCTCCATGGCCCCCGGCGCGGGAGCAAGGTCCTCGAGCGCATTGGGCACGGCCCCCGCTGCCCCCGGCCGTGCGCCGTCGAGCGCACAGGCGAGCGTGTTGACGGTGAAGTCGCGGCGCTCGAGATCTTCGGCCAGCGAGCCGGGCTCGACCTCCGGCAGCGCACCCGGCGCGGGGTAGCGCTCGCGGCGAGCGGTGGCGATGTCGATCCGAGCCCCCTCCCCCTCCTCCTCCCACTCGACGATCGCGGTGCCGAAGCGCTCGTGCTGGTTGACCGAAGCGCCGGCACCAAGGCGTGTGGCCAGCGCACCCGCGAGCCGCATGGCGGCCTGGCCGAAGGGGCCCTCGCCGCCCTCCACCACCACATCGAGCTCGCGGGGGCGAGTGCCGAGCAACAGGTCACGTACGGCGCCCCCCACCAGGAAGGCTCCGACGGGGGCGATCTCGGTCGCCGCGGCCAACAGCTGGGCGCCGCCGGGTTGCGCGGGCAACCGCTCGCGCAGGTCGGCCGTAGCGGGTGCGGTGGGTGCGCTCAGCGGCGTCTCGGCCATCTTCACCGCCGCACGGGTATGCCGGCGCGCTCGAGGTGCTCCTTGGCCTCGGCGATCGTGTGCCGGCCGTAGTGGAAGATCGAGGCGCACAGCGCGGCGTCGGCGCCGGCGTTGAGCGCATCGGCGAGGTCCGACAGCTCGCCCGCGCCGCCGGAGGCGATCACGGGCACCCCCACGGCTTCGCTCACGGCGGCGGTCAACTCCAGGTCGTAGCCGTCGCTGGTGCCGTCGCGGTCCATGCTGGTGAGCAAAATCTCGCCCGCCCCGCGCTCGGTCGCCTCGCGTGCCCACTCCAGCACGTCATAGCCGGAGGGGGTGCGCCCACCTGCGACGTACGCCTCCCAAGCCCGTTCCAAGCCAAGTTCCACCCCCTCCACGGGGCTGGGCCGGGCGCCGTTGGTGAGCGCCGGGCGTGCCTGCGCCTTGGCGTCGATCGCGAGCACCACGCACTGCGCGCCGAACACCCGCGCCAGCTCGTCGATCAGCTGCGGGCGCGCCAGCGCGGCGGAGTTCACCGACACCTTGTCGGCGCCCGCGTCCAGCACCGCCTGCGCATCCTCCACCGAGCGGATGCCGCCACCGATCGTGAACGGCACGAACACCTCGTCCGCGGTGCGCCGCGCCAGCGCCACGATCGTCTCGCGCCGCTCGTGGGTGGCGGTGATGTCGAGGAACACCAGCTCGTCGGCCCCTTCGCGGTCGTAGTGAGCAGCCAGCTCCACCGGGTCGCCGGCGTCGCGGATGTCGAGGAATTCGACGCCCTTCACCACGCGGCCGCGGTCTACGTCCAGGCAGGGGATGACGCGCTTGAGGTGCACGCGCTCACGGTAGCGCCCGCAGCGCGCGGTGCTACGTGCGCCTGGCGGGGGTGCTGTTCCGTCGGCGCATGCGCCGACGGCGGGGACGCGCATGCGCGTCCCCGGGAACGGCCGCATGCGGCCGTTCCAAGCAGGGCCGCATGCGGCCCTGCTCAGGATGCCGTACAGGCATCCTGCACAACCCCTACCCCAACGCGGCCCGCGCTTGCGCCACCGTGAAGCGCCCCTCGTACAGCGCCTTGCCGACGATCACGCCGGTGAGGCTGGGCTCGCCGAGCGCCGCCAGCATGCGCAGATCCTCCAGCCCGCTGATCCCGCCCGAGTAGATCAGGTGACCGCCGGTGGCCGCCCGCGCCACCCACACCACATCCTCGCGCCGTACCCCGTCGAGCATCCCGTCGCGGTCCACGTTGGTGTAGGCGAGCTCGCGCACCCCCCGAGTCGAGCAGGCCCGCGAAGACCTCCGTCGGCGCTCACGTCGGCTGCCTTCGTCCATCCCTCCGTCGTCACGCGGCTTCCGCGCACGTCCACCGACACCACCACGCGCCCGGGCCCGTGCTCGTGCGAGCGCGCGCTCCAGCAGGTCGGGGTCGGCGAACGCCGCGGTGCCGAGGATCACCCGCTCGACGCCCGCCGCGAGCGCTTCGGAGATCGCCTCCGGCGTGCGCAGCCCGCCGCCCAGCTGCACCGGCACGTCGAGCTCGCTCGCGATGCGGCGCACGTGCTCGAGGTTCACCGGCTGTCCCACGCGGGCGCCGTCGAGGTCCACCATGTGCAGGTGCTCGGCGCCTTCCTTGACCCAGCGGCGCGCGGCCGACAGCGGGTCCTCGTCGTAGACCTTCTTGCGTCGAAGTCGCCCTTCACCAGCCGCACGGCGTTGCCGCCGAGGATGTCGATCGCGGGGTAGAGGATCATGGAGGATCGGGCCGGCGGCCGAGGGCGCGACCGAGCTGCGAGCCGAGCTCTCGTGGTCACGGCAGGGGCCTGGTGGCGCTCGCTGCCGCTCTGCTTGCGCGTCACGAGGCCAACGACCGATCGGCGACCGCGCGGCGCCTGCGCCGCGGCGGCGCAGATGCCCACGAAGTTGCCCAGCAGCCGCAAGCCGTGGGTCGAGGACTTCTCGGGGTGCGACTGCGCGCCGTAGATGTTGTCCTGTTCCACCACCGCGGGGAATATCTCCCCGTACTCCGCCGTGCCGAGCACCACCTCGGGGTCGGCGGGGTGCGCGACGAAGGAGTGCACGTGGTAGAGGAACGCGGGGTCCGGCAGGCCCTCGCTCAGCGGCGAGCGCCGCCGCCAGCGCACCTCGCTCCAGCCGATGTGCGGTAGCTTCAGGGCTCCGGCGCCGCGCCGCGGCCGCCGCCAGCCCGCGCACCTCGCCGCGCAGCAGCCCGAGCCCCTCCGCGCCGCCGTGCTCCTCGGAGCGCTCGAACAGCAGCTGCATCCCCATGCACGACCCGAACAGCGGTGTCCCCGCCGCGGCGCGCTCGCGCAGCAGCTCGTCGAGGCCGAGCTCGCGGATCGTCGCCATCGCCGCCGGGAACGCCCCCACGCCGGGGAGCAGCAGGCCGTCGGCGGCCCGCAGCTCCGCGTGGTCGCGGCTGACGAACGCCTGCGCGCCGACGCGCTCCAGCGCCTTTTCCACCGAGCGGCGATTGCCCATCCCGTAGTCCACGACCGCCACGATCCGCGGCCCGCCCGCGCTGCTTCATGAGGTCAGCGTCCCCTTCGTGCTCGGCACGCCCGTCTCGGTGGGGTCGAGCGCCACCGCGGCGCGCAGCGCGCGCGCGAACGCCTTGAAGGCGGCCTCGATCATGTGGTGCGCGTTGGTGCCGGCCTCCACCCGCAGGTGCAGCGTGAGCTTCGCGGCGTTGGCGAGCGCGCGGAAGAACTCCTCGGTGAGCTCGTGCTCGAAGCCGCCTGTGGAGCCCGGCGGCAGGTCGGCCTCGAACAGCGTGTAGGGGCGCCCGGAGATGTCGATCGCGCAGCTCGCGCGGGCCTCGTCCATCGGCACGAACGCCGACGCC
The DNA here is from genome assembly GCA_963724305.1 of uncultured Solirubrobacterales bacterium. Lineage (GTDB taxonomy): Bacteria > Actinomycetota > Thermoleophilia > Solirubrobacterales > Solirubrobacteraceae > Palsa-744. The sequence goes on along the minus strand of CAVRUG010000004.1, from coordinate 11,084 downwards.
GTAGCGCACGATCCCGCGCACGGTCGTCCAGCGCCTCGTCGAGCGCCTGGCCGAGCACGATCGCGGTGTCCTCCACGGTGTGGTGCGCACCCGTCTGCAGGTCCCCGTTGACCTGCACGTCGAGGTCCAGGCGCCCGTGGCGGGCAAGCAGGTCGAGCATGTGGTCGAGGAAGCCCACCCCCGTCGCCCGCGTGCCCTCGCCGGTGCCGTCGAGGTCGAGCGTCAGCTCGACGTCGGTCTCCCCCGTGCGGCGCTCGATTGTGGCGGTGCGCGTTCTCGTATTGGTGCTGGAGGCGCTCATCGGATCAATTCTCCCCGACCCGATCTCTGAGGACATTGTGGCGCCTCGGGGATCTCCGGCGCTTGCTCCCGCCGCGCGCGCCTCCATCGAGCGCGCGTGCCACTCGAAGCCCTCCGCGCGGGCGATCGGGCGCGCCGGCGGCCGCCAGTTTGCGCGCCGTCTCGCCGCCCACGGCGCCGAGCCGCACCTCCGCCATCCGCCGGCGGAAGTGCCGCGGTGAGAGACCCGAGGCGAAGCGCGCGGCGCCCGCGGTGGGCAGGATGTGGTTGGAGCCCGCCACGTAGTCCCCGAACGCGGTGGCCGCGGCCGCGCCCACGAACAGGCAGCCGGCGCTGCGCACCGACGTGGCGCGAGCGCCTCGGGCTCGGCGCCGACCAGCTGCAGGTGCTCGGGGGCGAAGTCGTTGGCGATCTCACTGCCTCGCGCGCATCGGCGCTCTGCACCAGCACGCACCCGCCCTCGGGCTCGCGATTCCTCCGCCGGGGCTCGTGCCGCCAGCCGCTCCACCTCGTCCGCGAGCGCGTCGAGCGCGTCTGGGCGAGGGGGAGATCGCCGCGACGAAGCTCGCCCGCCGCCGTGCTCGGCCTGGGCGAGCAGGTCGAGTGCAACCAGGTGGGGTCGGCGTCCTCGCCGAGCACCACCAGCAGGTCGCTGGGGCCCGCGAAGGAGTCGATGCCCACCACGTCTGCGAGAGCTGGCGCTTGGCCTCCTGCACGTACATGTTGCCGGGGCCCACGACCACGTCCACGCGCGCCACCGTCTCCGTGCCGTAGGCCAGGGCGGCGATCGCCTGGGCGCCGCCCATGCGGTAGACGCGCTCCACCCCAAGCAGGCGGCAGGTGCCGAGGATCAGGGGGTCGATCTGCCCGTCGCGCCCCGGCGGCGAGCACACCACCACGTCCAGCACCCCGGCCGCGCGGGCGGTGACAACGCCCATCACCGCGGTGCTCGGGTAGGGAGCGCGACCCCCCGGCACGTACACCGCGGCCGCGCTCACCGGCAGCTCGCGCACGGTGACGCGCTGGCCCTGGGGCAGCTGCGTCGCCACGTCCTCCCCCACTCCCGCCTGTGAGACCTGCGGCGACGTTGGCGATCGCCACCTGCAACCCCGCGACCACCTCCAGGGGCAGGCCCTCGATCGCCTCGTCGAGCTGCGCCTGCGCGACCAGCAGCGGCCGCGGGTCGGCGCCCGGCGAGTGTCAAACTCGCGCGTGTACTGCAGCACCGCCTCGTCGCCCTCGTGGTGCACCACCGCGATCGATCTCCGCCACGCAGCTCTCCGGCGTCGGGCCGCCGCGGCGGCGCCAGCTGCGGCGCAGGCGCCTGGCTAGCGCTGCGGGCCGGCACTCCGGCGTCCAGGCGCTCAACCCGCACGCAACCGCTCCAGCAGGTCGTCGATCGCCGCCGCCTTGAGCTTGTGCGCGACGGGGTTGGCGATCAGGCGGGCGGTGCACTCGAAGAGCTCCTCGCGCACCTCGAGGTCGTTCTCGCGCAGCGTGGTGCCGGTCGCGGTGAGGTCCACGATCGCCTCCACGAGCCCCGTGAGCGGCGCCAGCTCCACCGAGCCCTTCACCTCCACGATCTCCGCCTGGCGGCCGGTCTCCTCGAAGTGACGGGCGGCGATCAAAGGGTACTTCGTGGCCACGCGCATCACCCCCAGGCGGCGCAGCGCCTCCGCCGCGGGATCGGGGTCGCCGGCGATGCGAGGCGAGCACCATCGTGCAGCGGCCATACCCGAGGTCGAGCAGCTCGTACACCTCGCGGCCGGTCGCCGACCGGCCGACGCCGCCCACTTCCCCGGTGGCGCGCTCGGCGAGCACGTCCTTGCCGGTGATCCCGAGATCGGCGGCGCCGGCCTCCACATAGGTGGGGACGTCGGAGGGACGCATCGTGATCACACCGATCTCCGCGAACAGCAGCTTGCGGTCGTTGGTGCTCAGCTCGCCGGTGTCCACCCCCAGCGCCTCAGCAGCGCGACGGTGTCCTTGAACAGGGCGCCGCGCGGCACCGCGATCGTGAGGTCGCCCAGCGCGCTCACCGCGTCAGCCCCGCTCCCCTGCCGCGCTCCTCGCCGGCGAGTGCGATGTGCAGGCGGTCGACCCCCAGCGCGAAGCCCACCGCGGGCAGCGAGCGCCCGAAACGACCCAGCAGCTCGTCGTAGCGCCCGCCGCCGCCGATCGGGGCGCCCAGCGCGGGGTCGTACACCTCGAACACCGCGCCGGTGTAGTAGCCGAGCGAGCGCACCAGCCCGAAGTCGAAGATCACGCGCCCCGCCACCGCCGGCTCCAGCAGCGCGTACACGGCCAGCATCCCCGCCGACCGCGGAGGCCGCCGGTCCCGGCAGGCCCTCCAGCGCCTCCGGGCCCGCCGCGCGCTGCGGCACTCGCAGCAGCAGATCGGCGTCGACGGCGGGCAGCCCGGCCTCGCCCGAGCTGGCGCTCGAGCTCGACGAAGTCGCGGCGCACGAGCGCCTCCAGCAGCGCTGCGCGCAGCCGCTCGGGGACGCCCACGCCCGCCATCAGCGCGGGGAACAGCGAGGCGTCGCCGAGACCCACGCGGTAGTCCTGCGAGGCCGGTGGCGTCGAGCGCGCGGCACGAGCACCGTGAGCGCCTCGGCGGTGCCCTCGGGCGCGGGCGAGCCGAGCAGCTCGATGCCGGCCTGCAGCAGCTCGCGCGGCTGGCCGCGCTGGGGGCGCACCGCGCGGTAGCAGTGCGCGAGGTAGCAGAAGCGCAGCGGCGGCTCGGAGTGCGGGTAGCGGGTGGCGACCACGCGCGCGATCGGGACGGTCATGTCCGAGCGCAGCACCAGCAGTGCGCCGGTCTCGTCGAACAGCCGGTACGCCGGCGGGGGGGTGGCGCTGTCGGCGCGCGCGAGCACCGCCTCGTACTCGAGCGCCGGGGTGTACACCTCGCCGTAGCCGGCCTGCTCGAAGACCTCGCTCAGCGCCTCGGTGATCGCGCGCATCTCGCGCATCTCGTCGGGCAGCACGTCGCGCGTGCCGCTGGGGATCGGGTGGGTCATGGCCCGTAGGCTATAGGGGGTGGCGCGGTCGGCCGCGGGCGGGCTAGCCGAAACGGAGGATTCGCGCCGAGGACGCGTGTCTCCCGGCTTCGGTCGGGCCCTTCTTCTTTCAGACCCGAACGGCGGGCGATGGCTCGACCGCGACGCGCTCGATGTTGGCGCCGAGCTCGCGCAGGCGCTCGTCGATCCGCTCGTACCCGCGATCGATCTGGCGGATGTTGCCGATTTCCGAGCGCCCGTCCGCGCACAGCGCCGCCAGCAGCATCGCCATCCCGGCGCGGATGTCGGGCGACTCCACGCGCTCGCCGCGCAGACGCCGCGGGCCGGTGACGATCGCGCGGTGGGGGTCGCACATCACGATGTCGGCCCCCATCAGGATCAGCTTGTCGGTGAAGATCAGGCGGTTCTCGAACATCCACTCGTGGATCAGGATCGAGCCCTCGGCCTGAGTGGCAAGCGCGACCGCGATCGAGGTCAGGTCGGCGGGGAAGGCCGGCCAGGGGCCATCCTGGATCTTGCTCTTGTACTCCCCCACGTCGGCCTGCGCCACCAGCCGCTGCCCGCCGGGCACGAGGATGTCATCGCCGTGCAGCTCGGTGCGCAGCCCCAGCCGTTCGAAGACCAGGCGGATCATGCGCAGGTCGCCGGGGACGGTGTCGCGCACCCGCAGCTCGCCGCCGGTGACCCCGGCCAGCGCGATGAAGCTGCCGATCTCGATGTGGTCGGGGGCGATGCGGTGCTCGCAGCCGTGCAGGCTGCTCGCAGCCGTTGACGGTGAGCAGGTTGGAGCCGATGCCATGGATGTCGGCGCCCATCTTCACCAGCATCCGCGCGAGATCCTGCACGTGTGGCTCGCAGGCGGCGTTGCCGATCACAGTCTGCCCGGGCGTGAGCGCGGCGGCCATCAGCGCGTTCTCGGTGGCCATCACCGAGGGCTCGTCCATGAACACGTCGGTCGAGCGCAAACCGCCCTCTGCCGTGAGCAGGATGTCGCGCCCGCAGTGCACGCGCGCGCCCATCGCGCGGAAGGCGTCGAGATGCGGGTCCAGGCGCCGGCGGCCGATCACGTCACCGCCAGGCGGAGGCATCACGGCCCGTTGGAAGCGCGCCAGCAGCGGGGCCGCGAGCAGAAATGAGGCGCGGATCTGCTCGGCGAGCTCCGGATCGACCTCCACGCCGTGCACGCCGGCGGCGCACAGCGAGAGCTCGTTGGGGCCCACCCAGGCTGCACGCACCCCCAGGTGCTCGAGGATCGCGACCATCGCCTCGACGTCGCGGATGCGGGGCACGTTGTGCACCAGTACCTCGTCCCCGGTGAGGACGCAGGCGGCGAGGATCGGCAGCGCCGCGTTCTTGTTCCCGGCCGGGGTGAGTGTGCCGGAGAGCGGGACGCCGCCTTCGATGACGAACTTCTCCATGGGCTTCGAGCGCCCCTTGCGGCCGAGAATCGGACCGGCGTGGCGTCGTGAGCCAAGGGTAACAGCCATATCGCCTTGGAGTTCGCGCACTGCGCTGCGGAACCTGCACGATCGGCCCTTGTCAACGTCGATAGCGCAGGTGGGGTGCAATTTTCCTTGCAGCTACGACGCCCCGATCTGGCTCAACCATGCCATTCCCGCTGCAATCGAGCGGCTACGCACGTATGTTCGTGCCCTTCCGTCCGGAGGGGTGCGTACTGTGCGAACACATGTTCTGTTCACCTCGGACATCGAAGCTCACGCAGCGCGCCCGGGATGCGCTCGCGCTGACCCGCGCGTTCCTCCTGCTCGAGGACGACGATCCGGTCGACTGGGAGGTCGGCGAGGAGGAACGCACGGCAGCGCTTCACGAGCCCGCATGGGCTCCCGCGCACCGCGCGGCGCTGGGTGAATGGCGAACACCGCGGCGGGGAGGTCAGCCGGCAGCCCCGCCGCAGGTGTGCCTCTGCGCCAAGGATCCCGAGAGAAACATTCCTGTCACTTCGCGTACCCCGAAGTCTCCTTTCCCAGCGGCGCAGAACCAGTCGATTTGCAGGGCATTTACGAAGCCCGGCGAGCGAAGTGCGGCGTTTTACGCAGAGCCGCCAAGCCACGCTTGACCGGCTCCAGGCCGCTGACGATCATCCGCTTCCGGTTCGGCTCGCCGAACCCGCCGCCGGGCATCCAGCCACTTTCGAGTGATCGCCAGGGAGATCGTGCGCACATCCATCGTCCCCATCGTCCTCGCCGCCGGGCTCGTGTTGATCGCGGGGCTCGTCGGTGTGACGCTGGCGCGCTCGCCGCCAACGCTCGCCGGCACCAACCGGGTGCCGGCGGAAAACTCGATCGGGGTCGCCGAACGCGATGTCGGAGTCTGCCAGGGCGACGAAACGCTGCCAGCCGGCACCTCCGCGATCCGCCTGGCGCTGGTGTCGATCGTCGGCCCGCGGGTGGCGGTGAGAGTGCTGTCGGGCGGGCGCGTGGTCACTCGCGGGAGCACCGGCGCCGGATGGACCAGCAGCGAGGTGACGGTGCCGGTCGCGCCCGTCGCCCGCGCCGTGGCGCCAGCGACCGTTTGCGTGCGGCTGAGCGACCTCAACGGCGAAGTCGAATTCAAGGGGGCTCGCACCTCGGCCCCGGTGGCGGTGAGCGAACGCGGAGAACACCTGCACGGGCGGCTGCGAGTCGAATATGTGCGCGCGGGGCACAGCTCCTGGACGACGCTCATCTCCACGGTCGCCAGGCACGTCAGCCTTGGCCGCGCCTGGAGCGGGATGTGGGTCGTCTTCTTCCTGCTGGCGCTCGCGCTGAGCATGGTGGCGCTCATGTCTTGGGGCATTCTGCGGGAGCTGCGATGAGCCCGATCCGAGCTCCCCACACGGGCCGCATGCCCAGCGCACTCCCGATGTCGCCGGCCGCAACCGGGAGGGATGACCGGTGAGCAGGCGCACGACGGCGCGGACGCCGGTGAGACGTCCGCCCGCCGGGAAGGCGGCGGTTGGGGAGCGTTGGCCCGCCCGCAGCGGGCCGATTGCAGGGCGAGCGCCGGGGAGGCGTCGAGCGACGCCGGCGCCCTCCTCGCGCCGGCTGGCGGAGGCGTTCGCGAACATCCCGCGGACGGCGTGGATCTGCGTCGCGGTGGCGTGTCTCAACGCCGTGTGCTGGTCGCTGATCTCGCCTCCTTTCCAGATCACCGACGAACCCAGCCATTTCGCCTACGTGCAGCACCTCGCCACGACGGGAACGCTGCCGGCGTCCAACGAAGAAAAGTTCTCCGCCTCGGAGACCGAAACGCTGATCGGGCTCAAATACCAGCAGGTGCGAGGGCTGCCGCAGGACCACACGATCGCCACCGCGGCCGAACAGGCGCCGCTGGAACGAGCGCTGAGCACGCCCGCGTCGAGCGCAAGCCAGGACGCGGGCGTGGCAACCGAGCAGCCGCCGCTGTACTACGCGCTGGAGACGATCCCCTACAACCTCGGCGGCACCGTGCTCACGCGGCTGGCGCTGATGCGACTGCTGTCGGCGCTGATGGCGGGCGTGACGGCGCTGTTCGCCTTCCTGTTCCTGCGCGAAGCGCTCCCGGGCGTGCGCTGGGCGTGGACGGTGGGTGGGCTCGGCGTGGCGCTGTTCCCGCTGCTGGGGTTCATGTCGGGCGCGGTGAATCCCGACGCGATGTTGTACGCGGTGTCGGCCGCGCTGTTCTTCGTCCTGGCCCGCACGTTCCGGCTGGGACTGACACCGGGGCGGGCCGCGGCGATCGGCGCCGTGATCGCGGTGGGCGTGCTGACCAAGGTGAACTTCATCGGCCTGCTCCCGGGCGCGGCGCTCGCGCTGGGGATCCTGACGCACCGCGCGGCACGGGTGCCGCGCTCAGACGCCTACCGCTCGTTGGCGCTCGCGGCGGGCGTGGCGGTGAGCCCGGTGGTGGTGTACCTCGCGCTCAACGCACTGACCGGGCACCTCTCGGTGCTCAACGTCGGCCCCACGGGCGTTCAATTCATCCGGGCGAAAGGCTCGGTCTTCGCGAAGCTCAGCTACCTGTGGGAGCTCTACCTGCCGGCGCTGCCGGGGATGCCGGTGTACTTCCACGGCGTCTCGACCACCCGCCACCTGTGGTTTGACGGCCTCGTCGGGCGCTACGGCTGGCTGGACACCTTCTTCCCCGCGTGGGTGTATAACCTCGCACTGATCCCGGCGGCGTTGATCGCCGGGCTGTGTATGCGTGAGCTGGTGCGCAACCGCGGCGTCCTCGCGGCCCGCGTGGCCGAGCTGGCGGTGTACTGCGTGATGACGGCGGGGGTGATGGCGCTGGTGGGAGCCAGCGACTACCTCGCATACCCCAAAGACATCGGTGCCTACATCGAGCCGCGCTATCTGATGCCGATGCTAGTGCTGTTCGGCGCCGTCCTGGCGCTGGCGGCTCGTGGCGCGGGACGCCGTTGGGGCCCCGCCGTGGGGGCGCTGCTGGTGCTGGTGATCCTTGGACACGACATCTTCAGCCAGCTGCTGGTGATCTCGCGGTACTACGCGTAACTCACCTGGCAAGCACGAGGCGCGGAGGTTGCGTCTCGCGCCGCACCACACATCCCCGGAGAAGCCTCGAACCTCCGCAAGCACCCTTCAGCGCGGCTCGAGTATCACGACGGGCAGCTCGCGCCTGGCAATCGACTTGTAATGCTCATAGCCGCTGTACAGCTCGACCAGCTGCGGCCACAACTCTGCCACCTCCTGCTCGGTGGCGGCTCGCGCGCGAACCGGGTAGGTGTGTCCGCGCACAAGCGCATCGACGTCAGGGTGCTCCTGCAGGTTGAACCACCAGGCGGGCGTGCGGGTGGAGGCGGCGTTGGATGCCACTACCGCGAACCCGTCACCGCAGGGCACGAAGAACATCGGAGCGTCGCGCGGCTGGCCGGTGCGCCGCCCGATCGTGCGCAGCACGAGGACGTCGGCACCCAATAGACGGCCAGCGAGCCGGCCTCCGGTGCGCCGAACGATCCACGCGTGGGCCTGGGCAGCCCATGCGCTGCCGGGCCGGTGCGCGATGTAGGGGCTGATGCGAGCGTAGAAGTCGGCTGTGCGGGAGATGGCTGCGAGCCTATCTGATCTGCTCCACGAGCCGCCCGGTGGGCGGCTCGTGGGTGCTAAAGAACCGGCGGCGTCCTACTCTCCCGGGCCCTTGCGGGCCAAGTACCATCGGCGCTGAGAGGCTTAACTGCTCTGTTCGGAATGGGAAGAGGTGTTTCCCTCTCGCCAAAGCCACCGGAAAAAGGTGAGCGACCAGCCTCCCCGGTCCTTCAAAACTGCACAGTTGCCACAGCGGGTACCACTGAAATCAAAAATCCGTCAAGCCCTCGAACCATTAGTACCGGTCTCCTACGGGCGTTACCGCCCTTCCAGATCCGGCCTATCAACCTGGTGGTCTACCAGGGGTCTTACTCCCTCTAGGGGATGGGAGAACTCATCTTGAGGCCGGCTTCCCGCTTAGATGCTTTCAGCGGTTATCCGATCCACACGTAGCTAGCCTGCTATGCCCTTGGCAGGACAACAGATACACCAGAGGTGCGTTCATCCCGGTCCTCTCGTACTAGGGACAAATCCTCGCAATTCTCCAACGCCCACGGCAGATAGGGACCGAACTGTCTCACGACGTTCTGAACCCAGCTCGCGTACCGCTTTAATGGGCGAACAGCCCAACCCTTGGGAGCAACTCCACCCCCAGGATGCGACGAGCCGACATCGAGGTGCCAAACCGGGCCGTCGATGTGGACTCTTGGGCCCGATAAGCCTGTTATCCCCGGAGTACCTTTTATCCGTTGAGCGACGGCACTTCCACTTGCTACCGCCGGATCACTAAGACCTGCTTTCGCACCTGCTCGACCTGTCGGTCTCGCAGTCAAGCTCCCTTGCTACCTTTGCGCTCTACGCACGATTTCCAACCGTGCTGAGGGAACCTTTGTGCGCCTCCGTTACATTTTGGGAGGCGACCGCCCCAGTCAAACTACCCGCCTGGCACTGTCCAGCACCCGGATTCACGGAATGCTGTTAGAAACCCAATACACCAAGGGTGGTATCTAAAGGATGGCTCCACGCCGGCCGCAACCGGCGCTTCAAAGCCTCCCACCTATCCTGAGCGAGATGCACCGAATCCCAATACCAGGTTGTAGTAAAGGTTCACGGGGTCTTTCCGTCTAGCCGCGGGTACTCGGCATCTTCACCGAGACTGCAATTTCACCGAGCCCCTCGTTGAGACAGTGCTGAAGTCGTTACGCCATTCGTGCAGGTCGGAACTTCGCGTGTTCTCTCGTCACCCGAGAGCGCAGACTATACCTTCACCTCATCCAGCACCCTTAGGAGTGCAGTCTGCGAGTGGCGGCGCTTTCCCAGATTCATCTGGTAGGCGATACCAACGATCTCTCGCAAACCATCCCGCTGCAGATGGTCTCCTTGTTCGACCATCCGGCATACCTGAGAGAAGCCTGCACAGCTTCTCGCCTTGTATCCCCGCAAGGGGAAACGCTCAAAGTGCGGAAGAATGATTCCCGTGAGGTCTCCGATCGACCGCGCCTCGTACTTGAAGGTGCGATCTCCCTTCGACTCCCGGATCCAACCACAACCAAAGAACGCCTTCAGACCTTCCAGCAGCCTCAGATCCTTCTCATTGAGTGAGAGCGAAAACGATGGTCTCACCTCGAGACCTGCTCGCAACTTCGCCCGGACGGCCAAGGAGATGCAGAAGCATCCCTCGCCCTCCGTCAGACCTGTGACATACCAGGGGTCCAGCGGTACTGCTCTTCCATAGGCGCCTTGTCTTTCGATGAGGGCCGGCGTATTGCGCATCACATTGATTTCCGGACTTTCCGGAGCGTGATACGCCTCTCCTTTCGGATCAGTCGTTAGGGGGTCACTAGGACTTCCCTCGGGATTGCCCGCTGCCACTTTGGCAGGGAGGGTTTCCCCGATATGAGCCGGTTCTCGGCCGTCTCTCGCGAGACGGCGGGGCAAGTGTTTGTGCTTACCCGACAAGGAATTTCGCTACCTTAGGACCGTTCCTCCTGTTACGACCTGGACTTTCCAGGCGGTCCGCACATTTCTGGCGGACTCTCATGGTCGCCCATGAGAGCGGACTATCTCATCCCGCCCCCGGTCTGGAGGACGAGCTTGGCGTATAGTCTCTGAGGATTCCCAGCATCTTTGACGCCGTCCAGGACACCGCTTACGCGGTTGACCGTCCTGGTCCGACTGGACCCTGGGCCTTTCCTGCTGATTGTCCGCACCCGACACATTTTCACTGTAGCGCACCGCTCAGACAGAACGATGCGTACGAGTAGTGCGGGATACTCGGATGTTCCAGCATATAGCCAAGTTTTACAACTACCTCGGTCAACTGATAGTTACGGCCGCCGTTTACCGGGGCTTAGCTTCGCTGCTTCGGGTCAAGCCCTAACAACTCCACGTAACCTTCCGGCACCGGGCAGGCGTCAGCCCCTATACGTCGTCTTACGACTTAGCAGAGACCTGTGTTTTTGGTAAACAGTCGCTTCAGCCTATTCACTGCGGCCCCCTCGGGCTCCACCGGCAAGCGGTTTCACCCTACTGGGGCGCCCCTTATCCCGAAGTTACGGGGCAATTTTGCCGAGTTCCTTAACGAGGGTTATCTCGATCACCTTAGTATTCTCTACTTGCCCACCTGTGTCGGTTTTGGTACGGGCACGCGCTTCCTCCCTAGAGGCTTTTCTTGGAGGTATGGCGTCGGGGAGGCGCCGGCTTGTACGCCAGCTCACATCGCACCTCGGGTTGATGC